>NZ_ML771899.1:0-507823 GCF_009733535.1 Sphingobacterium endophyticum
GAATAGCCATGGAGCTCCGGGATATGATAACTGCTATTCTAATCATATTTGCAGGAGGCGACCCAGGTAAAGTTTTTAAAACATAAAAAATGGTCGGAATTTCTTCCGACCATGACTACGCGAAAGCGTGGCTTTTTGTGTTTTTATGAAAATATTTAATGAAAATTCCTGTCATTTTATAAAAATAAGTTCTGATTTATAAATTTTAACTCGGTAATTCTTAAAAATTTGATCTTTATTGTAGTTATTTAATTGTATTTATTTTGTTTTCGATGTAAATATTTAAAATATTATCATAAAATCCAAAAAATGTTACGATTCTTAATAAATAATTGCGTGTAAATTGATTAAAATCTTATTTATTAATACGTAAATCCATTAAAAACATATTTTATTTTAAATTTATTTAATAAATAAACAATTTATTTGTAACATTGATTATTAAAATCATTAAAAACAATTAAAATGATATTATTTAGTTGTTTTGTTTTCAGTTTTTATGAGTATTAATAGTAGAATATCTTTATTGTTGTCATTTTATTTGATTTTTTATGTTTTTTTCTATTAAAACAGACTTAAATCCTAAAAAAACAAATTATGACTAGATTAATCCTAACAATTGTAGGTTTTTTAACAGTGAACTTTGCATTTTCTCAGGAAAATGATGCATTACAGATAAGCGGATATGCGGATGCTTATTGGAAATATGATTTTTCTAAACAGGAAAATATCAAAACCTATTTTGCCAACGACCAGAATTCCATTTCCTTAGGAATGTTAGGGATTGGCTTAAAGAAAGCGTTGGGTAAAGCTTCATTTGTAGGCGAGCTTGCATTTGGGCCGCGTGGACAATATTTGAGTATACCAAATGGGGATGGACAAGAAGCTAATTCTTCAAATTCCTTTCATATTCAAAATTTATATGCTAGTTATAGCTTTACAGACAAGTTCAGCATGACGGCTGGATATATGGGTACTTTCGTTGGATATGAAGTTATTTCTCCAGCTTCAAATTTTCACTATTCTACATCCTACCTTTTCGGTGCAGGGCCTTTTCAGAATGCTGGAATAAAGGCAAATTATATATTTTCGGAAAAGGTATCAGCCATGGTTGGGCTATTTAATGATTGGAATGTATATCGTGACCTGAATGGCGTCTCACATATTGGAGCTCAAGTTAGTATTAATCCGGTTGAAGGGCTAACTACCTATTTAAACTTTCTAACCGGTAGTTCAGCAGGTGGAGAGGAAAATTATAGTTCAGGAACTCTTTTTGATTTAGTGGCAACATATTCATTCTCCGAGCATTTCGATCTTGCGTTAAACGCCGCAGATTATGAATTCAAAGCAGGAGGGGGGTATCAGGGGGTAGCTTTATATCCAAAATATAACCTAAGTGAACATATTGGATTAGGAATTAGGGGCGAGTATTTTCGAACTAAGGATACTGAAACAACCTCTGCTAATTCAGTTGCTTCATTTACTTTATCGGCACAGCTGAAACATAAAGGCTTAACAGTTATTCCCGAACTTAGATTAGATCATGACGATAGTGAAGCATTCCTTAAAACTGATGGGGTCTCGCCCACAAAACAAGCAGCCCAGGCTTCAATAGCATTGGTATATGCATTTTAACTTTTAAATGAAAAGGGTTCAGTCAGCAATCGCTGTACCGAACCCTTTCTCATCATTAATCAGTGTTTTCTTTTTGTGACTTCAATTCAGTTATTTCTTTTCTCAATGACTCAATTTGTTCCTGTTGTTCCTGGATCGCTGCTACAAGAACTGGGATTAATTCAGTTTTATCCACTTCAGCAACCTTATTGACTTTCGTTGAGTTTTTACCTGCACTTGTTAAAAAGGAATTGGTTTTGATCAAATCAGGATAGTTTTTAGAAACTTCGGATTGAAGAAATCCAAGTTGGTTGCCTGCTGGCAATTGATTCCCCAACTCTTTAGATTTTTTACTGTCATACTGAAATGTAATTGGTTCCAACAACTTGATTGTGGATATCCCATCCTTAACCTTACTGATATTGGTTTTTAAATCGTCCGCGTTTATTTGTTGAGCAAATAATGTATTTGTTGAAATTAATGTAGACAGCAATACGCTGAATACGATCAGATATAATGTTTTCATGATATAATTTTATTTTAAAAATTTGACACGTTTACCGATGTCTATACGGTTTGTGGGTAAGCCGCAAAATTTGGAGGAGGATAATGTCGAAAATGAATGGTCGATGGTAATTTCATTTTCTGATTCGAGAACAATACCTTGCAAACTTGAATGGGTAAACTACAGCTGATATCAATAAAATTCAGGAATTCATCTTCTAATGATTTTTTTAAAAGTTCTTCTTCATCAGAGGACTGATCCGCAAACTCCATTTGATCAATTATTGGATTGGACTCCAAATGCATATGCCTTCCTAGCAACACTACGAAAATTAAAATTATCACTGAGCATATTTGGACCGCAAACCTGTTTTTCATCAAATGTTAAGCAAGTATTATGTCCACAAAAATAAGAAAAAATTTAATCTTTTAATAGGAAAATAATTCGTTACTAATTGATAGTTAACAGTTTATGATTTTGATGATTCTTCCTTTTTTAATTTTGTTTTTTTTCATCTTTTATCAAAAGAAGTATTTATTTCTTTAAATCTAACCTAGAAATTTCAGCACATTGAATTGTTAAGTGGATTTAGAAGCATTTTAGCTTTCAATTCATCGAGGATGCTTATGGAATGAATATTTTAATGAATTTTTACGGCTCATTTAGGGAAATCAAAAGGTAATTTTTAAAATACATGGAATTTTGCTTTTAGGAAATGCCGTTATTTATCAAAAAAAGCCTTCCAAAGCTATTTATAAAACAAAAATAGGAAGATCAATATTAATCTTCCTCTTCGTAAAATTCCTGTAACGATGAAATATAAGGGTCATCCCATCCTTCGGCAATATCCGAATAGGCTTCATCAGGAATATTGGTCTGCCTAACTTCCAGGGATGTACCTTTTTTATGCTCATGAAGTTTTAGCGTTACGATTGAAGGTTCCTCCTGTTCTCCAAAATACCATTCTTGAACAATTTTGCTAAATGGCTCCAATTCTACGAATTTACCCTCTATTGCACCGTCCCACATGGAGAATTCACCTCCAGGTACAGGGTCAATCGTAACAAGGTCACCGGTCCATAGACGAATGGTGATCTCGGTCGTCAATGCTCGGTATAATTCCTCCGGCGTAGCTGGAATTGTATAATATTTTTTAAAATCTTTCATTCTTATAGTAAAGGGAAAAAAATAATTCCTGTAAATTTACATAGATTTATTAGCATAATATGAGTAATATTCTTCCGAATTCTTTAATCGAACGTTTGGGGTCAAACCCTTTCTTTGATCAAGAAGCTTTTATAGCCGCACACGAAAATGGAGAAAAACTAACCTCTATCCGCATAAACCCCAATAAAAAGACAAACTTAGCATTTAAACTTGAACGGCAGGTGCCATGGTGTAGAGAAGGGTACTATTTGGATGAAAGGCCAAGGTTTACCCTAGATCCTTTGTTCCATGCTGGTTGTTACTATGTTCAGGAAGCCTCATCAATGTTTATAGCCCATATTCTTGAATTCCTAAATATTGCAAATGAGGATATCAGAGCTTTGGATTTATGTGCTGCACCCGGAGGTAAGTCTACGCTATTGAATTCTATTTTAACGCCCAATAGTTTGCTCGTTGCCAATGAAATAATAAAGAGCAGATCTGTGATCCTTCAAGAAAACCTGATGCGTTGGGGGAGTGCAAATGTCGTTGTTTCCAATAATGATCCTTCAGCATTCAAAAGGCTGCCAGGTTTCTTTGATTTGGCGGTCGTTGATGCTCCCTGTTCAGGCTCAGGGATGTTCAGAAAGGATGAGGATAGCATTGATGAATGGTCCGAGGCTAATGTTAAGTTGTGTAGGGAAAGACAGCAGCGGATTCTGTCTGAAGTGGTCGGGTCCATCAGTACAAACGGTACCTTACTCTATTCAACATGTTCCTACTCCAGGGAAGAAAATGAGGACATTTTAGATTGGTTGATTGAAGAATATGGATTTGAAAGTGTTCAAATTCCTTTCAAGAAGGACTGGGGTATTGAAGAGACTATTTCAGAACGGAATAAAGCTTTTGGTTATAGGTTCTACCCTCATAGAACTCAGGGGGAAGGTTTCTTTATTTCGGTTTTGAAGCTGAAGGGCATTCAGCCTAGCTTTCCGCTCAAGAAAATCAAGGTCGAGAAATCTCCGGTTCCAAAAGAAGGGTTGTCACCCTGGGTCAATCAGATTGATAACTTTTCAACATTAGTCCATAATGAAAATGTACATATCTTTCCGAAAAATTTAGAAAGTAGTATTAAGGCCATTCAGCAGGTACTCTACCTAAAGAATGCCGGCACAATGATTGGAAAATGGTTAGGAAAGGAATTGGTCCCATCGCATGATCTTGCAATGAGTATACATCATCCTAAAAATATTGAATCTTTGGAATTAAAACTGGAAGATGCCCAGGACTTTTTAAGAAAGGAGCAATTGGATATCGAATTGTTTAGTTCGGTAAAGATAGGCTGGTGTCTTATAACTTATAATGAAGTTGCCTTGGGTTGGGTCAAGGTATTGGGCAACCGCATCAATAATTATTACCCTAAGGAAGTAAGGATTGCCAACCTATAGGCCCAAACTCTCTTGATGCTTGATGATCAGGCGGCATATATCTTTGGCGACCTCCGTTTTTGACTTTAAATCAAAGGTTAGGATTTCAGCATTTTTATCGATTACGGTTATTTTGTTGGTGTCGTGAGCAAAGCCAGCTCCTTTATCCTGCATGGAGTTGAGTACAATAAAATCCAGGTTTTTTCGACGAAGCTTACCGATTGCATTTTCCAATTCATTATTTGTTTCCAGTGCAAATCCAACAAGCGTTTGATTTTCATGTTTCCTAGTGCCTAAAGTTGCGAGGATATCCGTTGTCTTTTTCAGGGAAATCGTAAAATCCTCAGCTTTTTTCTTGATTTTCTGATCTGCGACCTCGGTAGGGGTATAATCTGCGACCGCTGCACTCATCACCGTGATATCAGCCTGGTCAAAGAATTTTGAACATGCATCTAGCATCTCGGCAGCTGATTGAACGGCAATCCTGTTTATTCCCACAGCAGGGCTTAATACCGTCGGTCCACTGACGAGCGTAACCTCAGCACCTAGCTCATGCAACCTATTGGCAATCGCATAACCCATCTTCCCACTGGAATGATTTCCGATAAAACGGACCGGATCAATTGCTTCATAAGTTGGTCCCGCTGATACCAGAGCTTTCTTCCCCTTTAGGGGCATTCCTTTCTCGAAAAAGTCAAGGATATACGCAAAGATTTCCTCCGGTTCTGCAAGTCTGCCCTCTCCAACCAATCCACTGGCAAGCTCTCCTTTTCCCGGTGGAATAATTACGTTGCCATACGATTTCAGAAGCTCTATGTTATTGTTGACAGAAGGATGTATCCACATATCAAGATCCATGGCTGGAGCAATCAGTACCCTACTTTTTGCAGAAAGATAAACGGCTTGTAAAAGGTTGTCACATATTCCCTGTGCGCATTTTGCGATGGTATTTGCCGTCGCCGGTGCAATTAATATTAAATCAGCAGACTCGGCAACATGGACATGGTTGTTCCATTCCCCAGTTTTTTGATCATAGTAATCAACAAATACGGGGTTATTGGATAGGGTGGAAAGAGTAAGTGGAGTAATAAATTGTGTTGCTTCTTGGGTCATGATAACCTGAACAGAAGCATCCGCTTTTCTTAGTAATCTCACCAATGTTGCAATCTTATAAGCGGCGATGCTGCCGCTTATACCGATTACAATATGTTTGTCTCTTAAAGACATGGTAATATCTTACTCTTGTTCTTTTGTAGGGTTTCTGTAGTAAACCTGGTCATGTAAAAACTCATCAATAGCAATCAATGTAGGTTTTGGCAACCTCTCGTAATGCTTTGAGATTTCAATTTGCTCACGGTTTTCAAATACTTCCTCCAAGTTATCGTTGCTGCTAGCAAATTCTGATAACTTTTGGCTTAATTCTTCTTTAACATCTACTGAGATTTGATTAGCGCGTTTGCTAATAACCACGATAGACTCATAAAGATTGTCTGTTGTTTTGTCCAACTCTCTTAAATCCCTGGTTACAGTTGAGTTAGGAGCCGTATTTTTATTCTGATTCATATATAAATAAAAATGGATATACTATTTAACTATTGATTGCTTGTATTGTTTTCTAAAGGAATGCCGTTAGGCGTTGAAATCCCTAGGTCTTCCTCACGTTGCTTTCTTGCCTTTTCATCATTGGCAATGATTTTTAAAGCGGTTGCAATTTTACGATCAGCACTGCTGCGCAGTCCATTCAGCTCATTTGAATATTTGCTTTCCGGAAAGTGTTCGATAAAGCTGTCATAAAAATCAATCATCTGATTGAATCTTTCCTCCTGACGGTGAGGATAGGAGTTGTCAGCGAAAAGATATTGTGATTTTACCAATAGGTATTCAATATCTTCGGCGTGTCTTGTATCGGGATAAACCTTTAATACATTCTCCAAGGCGATTACTGCAGCGCGGTAATCATCGGGAAGGCCCATGTTATAATATAGTTTGGCATTATCAAAGGCCTTTTTCTCTAACTTGTCGCGTAAGTTCTGTATTAGATCGCCTGCTTCTTTTGCTCTTTCCGAATCAGGATATAAGTTGACAAATAACTGAAGCTGATCAATCGCCTTGCGGGTATTGTCTTGATCAAGATTTGACCTTGGGGAATCCAGATAATAACAGTAGGCGGACATAAATCTACACTCCTCTGCTCGTTCGCTGTTTGGATAGTTGTCCGCAAAGTTCTTAAAGTGAAATCTTGCCGATATATAATCCTTTAATTTATATGCTGAAAATGCCGTATAGTAGTTCAAGTCCTCAGCATCTGCTGTGCCACGGTATTTGGTTAATAGATCCTGAAATAAAGTTAAAGCCTTACCGTACTTTTCTTTTTCGTAGTACTTTACAGCTTCCTGATACTTCATTTGCACATTGTTACTCGCGCGCAGTTTTTCGAATTTACTCTTGCAACTACCCAGTCCCAATAAAAGAAACAAGCCGACAATTAGGCTAAATACATGATTCTTTAAAAACATCCCACAAAGATACGTGAATTAAAACTAATTTTCAATTATTTAATATTACGCGAAAATACTTGATTTCAATAATTCAACTCGCTATTCCGAAAGCTTTTAACAATCTTTAACTTAAAGATGGGTTTATTGGCTGGTGGGAGCATGATATCAGGCGGACCACAGGCATTCAAAAGTCAGTTTAATGTTGAATTACGGTTGTTTTTGCCGCATTTAGTTAAAATTATATTATATTTACGTTTAAATATTTTATCAAGAAATAATGACCTTATTAGAAAGAGTTGAACAAGCATTGGATTCTATCAGACCGTATCTGCAGACTGATGGTGGTAATGTTTCTATTGAAGAAATTACACCGGACAACATTGTGAAGCTTAAACTGTTGGGGACTTGTGCCAATTGTTCTATGAGTATCATGACCTTTAAGGCTGGTTTGGAACAGGCCATTAAAAAGGCAGTTCCGGAGATTGTCGCTGTTGAAGCAATTAATCTCACTGATATGAATGATCCAAACGCGATTACCCCCAACCAATTGTAATAATTTTGCCGTTAACACTATTTAACAGCATCTTACGTCTGATTTTCCCTAGTTTTGTTGCAAGATGAAACTTCTACTTACATATACTATTCTTGCTGTACTGATCACAGTTGGCTTTTGTGCGAAAGGGCAAAACCAAAATATCGTGCAGGTGTCTGGCTATATATTAGCGGAAGGAACAGAAATTTCCGTGCCTTATGTTACAATTCGTAACGAAAGCTATGGTAATGAGGTTTATACAGCTAATCATGAGGGGTATTTTTCTTTTGTTGCCCACAAAGGTGACCAGATTGTTTTTTCATCGATCGGTTATCGAACGGTAAAGATCAGCATTCCGAATGTGTCGGGCGATAAATATACCGCTCGGATCGAAATGAGCCCTACGGTAGAGGAACTGCCCGTAATTACTGTGGGCCCGCCATTGCCTTGGGCAAGTATCGAAGAGTTTAATATGGAATTCTTGGCCTTGAATATTGGTGGAGATGACGTATTGACAGCTAAGAGAAATCTTTCTCCCCAAGCATTAGCATCATTATCCAAACTGGTTCCGAGAAGTGCTGAAGAGATCCAGACCTATAATAATTTCCAAAGACATATCAATATGTCGAATAAGGCCATCAACCAAAATATGGCCAATCCTTTATTGAACCCATTTGCCTGGGGTCAACTGATCAATCAGATAAAAAGGGGCGATTTTAGTAGGGAGCGTCTGAAATACTAATTCGCTTCCAAGGCTCCTCTTCTATTTATTCCACGAATATTCAATCTTGAGGCCATGTAGGAAACTAAGGTTGAAACAATCATTACCGTCATAAATATCAGAATCAAGTCCATATATCGGATGTCTACAGGATAGGCATCAAATAAGGAACCTTCGCTGGTGGTCACAAAACCAAACTTTTCCTGCAATATGCAAAAGGTCAAGCCTACTAAAATTCCAATGGCACTTCCTATCAATGCTATCAATATACCCTGATAGAAGAAAATGTTCTGGATAAGACTGTTGTTTGCTCCCAAGCTGTCTAGGACCACCATATCTTGCTTTTTGTCTATAACCAACATGGTCAGCGACCCGATAATATTGAATATGGCAATGATCCCAATGATAGTGACGATAAAGAAAACGATCCATTTTTCGGACCTTACCGTCTTATAGAGCGTAGGATTTTGCTGTTCCCTATTTTTCACGAGATAATCTTTGCCCAACAATCTTTGGATTTCTCTCTGAAGGGCCGTTGAGTTATCGTTCTTGCCGTAGAGTTCGATCGCTGAAACTTGTTCATATTCGTTCAATAGGTCCTTGGCAAAGTTAATTGGCACGATAATAAGGTCTTCAAACCCTGGCTGGTAGCCAAGAACGGCACCTGGTTTAATCACCCTTGTCCTGATGTCATCCAATGGATTGATGCTATTTGCTGGAGCCTTTTTGTCAGGAATATGGAGAATGATTTGGTTGCCATCTCCTTGCAGGGGCACCTGTAGGTTCGCCTGGACGGTAGGCCCAAGAATTGCATAGTCTGTGCTGTCTAGCTCCACTTCAAGTTCCCCTTCCAATAACATATCCTCATTGGCAACATGGTGCAGGCTATTGGGTTCAATGCCTTTTAGTCTGCCGATGAATTGTTGCTGATTATATTCTGCAAGGATTTTGTCCTCCAACACCTCGCTATAGGAGCTGATTTCAGGCAAGGCCCTTAATTTCTTAAATGACTCACTCTTAGTTGAAAATACTTTGCCAGATGCAGGTTCAATCCTAAATTCCGGGGAGAACGTGCTGTATTGAGAAAGGATAAACCGCTCTAAACCATTATAGAACGAAAGTACGATCACCAATGCTGTTGTACTCACCAAGACACCGATCATACTAATGGATGATATAATGTTAATGGCATTAACAGACTTTTTAGAAAATAGATAGCGTTTAGCAAAGAATAAAGGGAGCTTCATGATTTAGGCTCTTATAAATGGATTTGTTCTTTTTTCCTCTCCAACGGTAGTGCTAGGTCCGTGGCCCGGGTAAACTATAGTTCCTTCAGGAAGGGTATAGATCTTGGTTGCAATACTGTCCAATAATTGCTGATGGTTTCCCCCAGGCAAATCCGTACGGCCAATGCTGTTCTTGAATAAGACATCACCCCCGATCAAGAAGCCATACTTTTCACTATAGATACACAAATGGGCGGGCGAATGTCCTGGGGCCAATATTAACTTGAGTTCTTCATCATCGATTTTTATCGTGTCATTTTCCGAAAGGAAGGTTTCCGGAATGGGAGAAGGTTCATATCGAATACCCATTTGAGGGGCATAGTTTTGAACCTGAACAACCAAAGGCAGTTCGCCTTCATGAAATTGAGGGATCAGACCATAGCTGTCGGCTACAAATTTATTGCCCAGAACATGATCGATATGTCCATGTGTATTGATTAGATGTATCGGTTCCAATCCATTTGAATCGATATAGTCTTTTAGGTAATTCTCCTCCTGATAATTGTGCATGCCAGGATCGACAATAATACAATTTTTATTATCGCCATAGATGATGTAGGTGTTTTCCTGGTAGGGATTGAAAACAAAAGTTTTAATATGTAGCATAGTTCAAAAATAGGAAATATTTCCAGCAAATAGGATTATGCTATTGATTCCAGATTTCCCAGTTTTTCTCTGCCTGAAGGACCAGCATCTCATATCCATTCTTGATGGTCGCTCCCCTGGCCTTACCCTTTTTTAGAAAAAGGGTTTCCTCCGGATTATAGATCAGGTCATACAATAGATGTTCCGAGGAAATTCCTTGATAAGGAATATCCGGACATATATCTGTATTGGGAAAGGTCCCGAGTGGGGTACAGTTGATCAATAGGGTTGATTTTGCGATCAATTCTTCGCTTAGGTCTTCATAGTCAAGATTAGATGCTGTTTTTGTCCTGCTGACGACATGAAAATTAATGCCCAGTTTCTTTAGGACATAGGCAACAGCTTTTGTGGCTCCGCCATTTCCAAAAATCAGGGCTTCCATATGGCTTTCCTTCAACAAAGGCTTTAATGACATCTCAAAACCATAGGCATCGGTATTGAAGCCCTTCAGATAAGTTCCATTTTCGTTATTTCGAATCTGAATACAATTTACCGCCCCGATTTCTTGGGCCTCCTGCGATAATTCATTTAGGAAAGGCATGACATCCTGTTTATAGGGGATGGTGACATTGACGCCATAGAATTCCTTGTCTTCCCTGTATAATTCCGGAAAGTCAGCGATTGTGGGAATGGGGTATAAATCATAATCTATATGATCTATACCCTCATTTTTAAATTTATCTAAGTAGTATTTTTTGGAGAAGGAATGTCCGAGCGGAAATCCAATCAATCCTAATTTTCTCATCTTCCTTCTGTATATTTCCTAATAATATCCACGATGATTTGGTTGCCCTGCAATTGGGGCAGGTATTCAAACAAGATATAATGTTTCTCGGAGTCTACATTTAACGCCAGTTCCAAGAAACTTAAGGCTTCGGTATATTTGCCAGCCGCAAACATATAGGCAACCATCCTATAATACAAAGTAGCCTCATCCGGATTGCATTTGATCGCTTCCGTAATCACTTCGATGGCCTCCTCCAACCTTGTCTGTTCGAATAGCAACGATGAATAATCCAGCCAGGCTTCCGCATCGGTAGGATTGAGCTCAACGACCTTAGCATATGCTTCTATGGATTGTTCGAATTGTTTTAATTTATAACGTGCATCGGCGATAGCGAACCAATAATCCGGATTCTCATCGTCGATTTCCAGCGCCTTCTTATAGAAATGGAGGGATTCAAAATAACGTTCCTCAAAATCCAGCGTTACACCGATTCCAAACCATGCATCGCTCTGGTTGCCATCGAGTTTTACGGCCTTCTTATAATATTGCCTGGCCTGGTCCATAAGTTCCAGTTTTTCGTAGCATTCGCCGATAGCACAATAGGTATCTGCATTTGGAGTTTCATGTTCGAAAGTCTGCTTATAGACTTCGATTGCCTCCGAATAACGATCTAGGTTCACAAGGGCATTCCCTTTGTTAAAATAGGCAGAAGAGAAGTCTTCGTTGATCAAGATCGCATAATCATATGCATCGATGGCAGCGCCAAAGTCCGCCAATTTATGGTAGGCATTCCCTAAATTATACCACGCGGCATAGGAGTAAGGGTCTGTATCGATGTACTGTAGATAAAATTGGATACTTTCCTCTTGTTGGTCCAATACATCATAGCAGAAGGCAATTTCATACAATGCTTCCTGATTGTCCTTGTTCTCCTTCAGGCATTTTTTAAGGTAGTTTATAGCCTTTTGATAAGACCCCTGCATTTGATATAAGGATGCAATCTGGTAGTAGACTTCATCCTTTGCATCGCTCAGTTCAAGTGCTCGAAAGAAGTTTTCCTCCGCTAGGGCATGTTCCTGTAGGGAGGAGAGGATCGTGCCTTTTATCAGATATATGTCCCCTTCAGAAGGTTCCAGCATTTCGGCCTTGCTCAACGCGTCCAATGCGGTTTCGAATTGCATCGTGCTGGCAAGCAACTGTGCCTTTTTGATCAGGAACATGGTTTCAAAGGGGTGCTGGGCCGAGGCAAACTCGATAACCTGTAACGCTTTGATCGGATCGTTTTTGTTGATATAATAGTCGATGATACTTTCAAAGGCCTTAGCATCAAAAAAGTACTGGTCTTCATTGCGAAGCATTTCCTCATAACGGTCCACTGAGAATTTTTGTTCTTCAGGTGTTCCAAACTCAAAATCTTCTTCCATTATACTCCTGTTTTAAATATTATACGCACTCTCAATTCTCTAATGAAAATACTATTTTTTGAACATTTGAATATGCAATTGTTTTCAACATATTCACATTTTTAGACTTCGAGAGTCTGCAAATGTAAAGTTTATAAAGTAATTGGAATGTAATTACTTGGCTGATAGGCAAAAAAAAGCCAGCTACAAGAGCTGGCTTTCTGTTATTTCAAATTGTTAATTTATCAACAATTATTTTTTGATCTCAACACGACGGTTTTGAACGCGACCTTCTTCAGTATCGTTAGAAGCAACTGGGTTAGCTTCACCGTATCCTGTAGCGTTGATGCTTGATGCAGATACACCAGCGTTAACTAGGTATTGTTTTACTGCATTAGCACGGTCTTTAGATAAGTTCATGTTGTAAGCTTCAGTACCTTCTGCAGATGCATAACCATCTAATGACACAGAACCGTTGCTATCTTTCAATTCTTTAGCTAATTTATCTAAAGTAGAGTAAGATTCAGTTTTCAATACAGAGCTGTCGAATTCGAATTGAATCGGAGCAAAGTAAGCTGAAGAACCTTCAGTTAATTGCTGTGGCTCAGGGAATTTGATTGGACATCCAGATCCATCAACCACTGTACCAGCAGGAGTTCCAGGACATTTGTCGAATTTATCAGAAACACCGTCACCATCAGAATCTTTGCTTAATTGATCAACAGTACCTTCTAGTGTAGACACGCGTTGTTTCAATGCTTCCACCTCGTTACGTAATGAAGGGTCTTTCAACTCATCATATAACGTAGCAACTGGGTTAGTGAATGTTAAGCTTTCTTTATCACGAGAACCTAAAGTGAATTCTAAACCACCGTATACGTTAGAGAATTTTTGTTTTCCGTCGTAACGAGCTGGTCCGTACAATAAGTTGTCATCAGTGAAGTTCATTGTGTAACCTAAGTTCAAGGCAACAACTTCAGATAATTTGAATTTAACACCAACACCAACTGGTACATATCCAGTTAAACGGTTGTCACGGTCTCCAGTTGCCTCACGGTCACCGAAAACTTCTTGACCCCATTTACCTTCGTTGTTGTAAACTTCAGTACCTGTGAAATCATTACCTGAGAATTGAACAGGGTTGTGAGCCATAACACCTAAACCTACTTTAGCGTAGAAGTTAACAGCGTTCTCTCTTCTCATGAAGTCGATAGTACCCAATTGGAACACACCGTTTAAGCTTGCTGCCCAGTTAACTGCAGTTTCTGCAGATCTAGCGCCTAAATTGTTCTCAGGAGTAGTTACTAGGTCATGGTTGTAAGTTTTGATACGACCACGGTTACCTTCTAACTCTAAACCGAATAGGTGAGAGAATTGTTTACGGATAGTTAATCCATAATATTCACCTACTTTGTTTTGGAAATATCCAACACGTTGTCCGAATGCATTTTGGCCACCTAAGATCGTGTTAGGAGTAGTGATACCACCTTGAACGCCGATTGACCAAGTTCTGTATTGTGATCTACCACCAAATACAGTTGGGGTTTGAGCTTGTGCAGTCTCTGCGAAACCTAAAGCGGCTACTAAAGAAGCTGCAACAGCTGTTTTTTTAATTGTAGAATAGTTCATACTCTTTTTTTTAAGGTTATTAAAATTTTTAATTGTTTCTAGTTGTTCAAATCAATTTAACATAACTTAACAAACACAGTGCCAAAAAATGTTAAATTCATAAAAGCATATATTTTAATTCATGTTCAAATGCTTTTGCCGCGTAAAAATAGTTATTAACATTAAATAACACAAATTTTTTATCAAAACTTTATTATAATTCAATATATGCAAGCAAACTGTAGTTTACATGTATGATTTTTACTACAAGATATAGTGGATTATTGCCAGAGTTAATCCGCCCAATACTGCACTCACAGGAATGGTTAGTATCCAGGCCCATAGTAAACTAATGGTCACGCCCCATCTTACCGCTGATACCCTTTTTACCAATCCAACTCCGATGATGGAACCTGTAATGGTATGTGTCGTGGAAACCGGAATACCGAAATGTTCGGTGATACCCAGGGTTATGGCCCCGGCGGTTTCAGCACTCACACCCTCCAGGGGTGTCACCTTGGTGATCTTGGTACCCATGGTCTTTACGATCTTCCAGCCGCCACTCATCGTTCCCGCAGCAATGGCCGCATAACAGGCCAGGGGTACCCATTCGGGCATCTCCTCAAATGTACCGATCACGCCCTGGGCAATTAAAGCGGTCGCAATAATACCCATTACCTTCTGCGCATCGTTACCACCGTGGGCAAAACTCAAGGCCCCCGATGACACCAATTGCAGGATCTTAAACCATTTTTCCGCCACGGCAGGTCTCGCCTTCTTACAGATGTTGATAATGATTAAGGTGATGATGATGGAAATCGTCATGCCCACTAAAGGTGCAAGCACGATAAACGACACGATCTTTAGTGTAGCGCTTAGATTAATGGCATCAATCGGATTTGCTCCCATAAATAAAGCATAGGCCATTCCGGAGCCTGCAAAACCACCGATTAGCGTATGGCTTGAACTTGAGGGAATCCCGTAGTACCAGGTGAACAGGTTCCAGGCGATTGCGGCAACCAGTCCTGCAAAGATTACCTCAAGGGTTATATATTCCTCAATGACGGTCTTTGCTATGGTATTTGCTACTTTATGGTCCGTGAAAACGAAATAGGCTACGAAGTTGAAGAGAGCTGCCCAAAGCACCGCCATGAATGGCGTCAAGACTTTGGTCGATACGATGGTCGCGATGGAATTGGCCGCGTCGTGGAATCCATTGATATAGTCAAAGGCGATTGCCAGTACAATAACGACAATTAATAATGTGGTTATACCCATAATATAATATTGTTGTGAATCCTCTAAAAAACTAAGCGTTCTTCACAAGAATACTTTCTAATACATTGGCAACATCCTCACATTTATCCGTTGCATCTTCCATTGCCGATAACACCTCCTTGTTTTTGATCAAATTGATGGCGTCTTTTTCATATTCGAATAATTCTGCCACCGCTTTATCAAAAATATAATCAGCTTTATTCTCCACGCTATTGATACGGACACACGAATCCGTAATGTTCCGGATGTTCTTTAGGTCCTTTAATTCAAATAATGCCTTAGCAACATGTTCGGTAGCCTCCAAAATCAAGCTTGAAATTTCTTTCATCGCCTCGCTAGGTTCGGTTACCTTATAAAGTTCCATTCGGTTTGATGCTCCGTGGATAAAATCTGCAACATCATCCAATGAACTCGCCAGAGCATGGATATCCTCGCGGTCGAAAGGAGTAATAAAGTTCTTGCCTAATTCTAAATGAATCTGATGTGTCAGGTTGTCACCTTTATGTTCAAGATCTTCCAAAAGCTTGGAGTTATCTTTTCGAAGTTGAAGGTCTGTTGTATGAACGCTTTCCTTTAAAAGCTTTGCCATGTCGATCAAATTTGATCCGGCCTGTTCAAATAGGGGGAAGAATTTCTTGTCCTTAGGGACGAAGTACGAAAAAATGCTGTTCAAAGACATAACATGTGTTTTAAGTAGCGCAAAATTATGCACTTAATGTTAAGTTAATGTTAAGTTTTTATAAAAACACACAAATTATGACTTTTCCAAAGTAAAAGAAAAGGTCGTGCCTATTCCTTCGGTACTCCGAACATGTACATTTTGATGGTGCGCTTCAATGATATGCTTTACAATCGCCAGGCCCAATCCAGAACCTCCGATATCTCTTGATCTACTCTTATCGGCTCTGAAAAAACGCTCAAAAACACGTGAAAGATTCTTTTCTTCAATCCCCTGGCCATTGTCCGTAATTTCCAGCAGAACCTGATCTATTAATTGGTGAACCTTGATACTTGTCTGACCGCCCTTGTTGCCATATTTAATAGAATTGTCTATTAAGTTTACTAAAACCTGCTGTATTTTTTTGCGGTCGGCCACCACATAGATTGGATTGCTGCCTTTTGTATTGAATAGAAGGGTGATCTTATTCTCTTTGGCCTTATATTCCAAATCATCAATCGTTTCCTTTACCAGGGCCAGCAGGTCGAATTTTTCTTTAACGATGGATATTTCGCCGGATTCCAATTTTGCTATTTCATCCAAGTCATGGATCAAATAGCTTAATCGGTCCAGATTTCGCGAAGCTTTATTCAGGAAGTTGACTGCCATTTCTGGATTTTCTTCCAGCATACCGTCCCGCAGGGTCTCGATATATCCTTGTATGGCAAATAAGGGGGTCTTGAATTCGTGGGATATATTGGAGAGAAATTCCTTTCGGAATTTTTCCTGCGCCTTGAGCTGATTGATCTCCGTCGTTTTTTGTTTGGCCCAGTCCCGAACCTCCTTTTCCGCATCGCCAATAGGATCTTCGGATTTATGATCTCCCAGAGCATCCTTGAGTTCCTTGCCTAGCTTCAGATTGTGAATAAGCTTATACACCGATTTTATTCTTTCATAGACAAACTTTTGAAAGACGTAATTCAGCAGACTAAAGGATAGTACAAAACTTAAGGTCAGGATAAAGGTAAAGGTGGGTAGGTCCCTCTCATAATAGTAGTTCATTCCCGAAAGTGTAAGGGAAAAAACGAAGCTGATCACGAGAATAAGAGTGCGGAAGTTCATTTTTAGACTTTAATAAGCGGGTACTACCAACTGGTTAATTCAAAAACGGGCAATAATCGTCTTTCCGCCCGTAACTTTATCCCCTATATTGACATTGACTTTAGCATCTAAGGGCAGGAAAAGATCTACGCGGGATCCGAATTTTATAAATCCAAATTCCTCTCCTTGCTTTACCTGCTGCCCCTCATTCACATACCATACGATCCTCCTTGCCATCGCTCCGGCAATCTGTCGGAATAAAATTTCAACACCGTTCTGGTTCTTTACCACCACCGTTGTACGTTCATTGTCCGTTGACGATTTGGGGTGCCAAGCGACCAAAAACTTGCCCGGGTGATATTTGAAGTATGAAACGACACCGGAAATGGGATTTCTGTTCACGTGCACATTGATCGGTGACATAAAGATGGAAACCTGAATGCGACGATCCTTTAGATATTCCGTCTCCTCGGTTTCCTCAATAACAACCACCTTTCCATCCGCCGGACAAAGGATTACGCCTTCATCCAAATCAATTAATTTTTTAGGACTTCTGAAAAATTGTACAATGGTTATAAATAAGAACGCCGATACGATATAGATGATCCATTTAACAACCGATCCGGCATCATAATAATGTGCCAAAGCATTTATTATAAAAATAAAGAGCACGACGATCGCTAAACTGGTATAACCTTCTTTGTGAAATTTCATAATTAAATATTTCTGCAAATATATATATTCTTAATAAATGTATTATTGCTCGTTTTTCCTCGCGATTTTTAAACTGTGAAAGTTGATTCTACCCTCTTCATTTAAAGATACTCTTCCCTTAACGGTTAGTTCATCCGGAATATATTCACCATTCACAAATGATGGTATATAACGCTCTACTGAATTAAGGACCAATTTGAATGGCTTGCTGATCTCTACAGGTACGTCCCGTATCATTTCCACCTTTGAAGGGTTTCCATCTTTATTTACCTGAACCGTGTACTCAAATTCATCGTCCAAAGGCCTGCCAATTTCAAAGGATTTAAATGGTTCATTGAAAAAATTAGTGAGGTAGCTGTTATATCCCGCAATTTCATCATAATTACACCCTTTGGAAATAAATTTTTCCGCCCTAAAGAACGCTTCATAGGGAAGGACGGAAAATACCGGAGCGTCATATTCCGTTTCGTTTATTAGATCGTAGCCCGATTTGAACACGCCTCTATAATATACCTCCTCGGCGACCAGGTCTGCGGCTTTATCGGCTTCATAAAATATCTGCCATATACCGTCCGGAACACCTTCCTTTAAGCGGCCTTTCTGTTTTACAAAAGGGTATCCATAGGGATTGTAACCCTGGAAAGGAACTTTAAATTCAAAACGTCCATCTCCATCTTCGACCATTTTTTTTCCGCGAGTATCCAGGAATTCAATGATCTTCACATAGTCTTCCCCAAAATTCACCCGCATCATTAGATGTCCGTCAGGATAATAGTATTTCCAGTCCCCATGTGGTTTGTCATTCTCAAAGAAGACTTCCCATTTGATGGACCTATTTGGATGGTAAGCTTTGAATAGCCCCGTTTTTTTTCCATCAAGATATGCCCCTTCTAAGATGGGCTTGCCCGCTGCATCAAAATCAGTAAAGGAGCCTATGAATTTACTGCTTCCGGCATCAAAACTAGCGAGCCGTTCGATACTCTTGAATTCACATTCCTTGTCTACCAGATAATAGTTGCTGTCAAAATAGAAACGAACCAACTTATCTCCTGAGGTTTCAAAATATACCGGACGTTTGTCCTGTGCATTTCCCAGCAGACCAAGTAATAACAATAGGATACCTAAGGCAATACTCTTCATCTCTAATGCGCTTCAAGCCAGTTTCTTCCCGCACCGATTTCTATCTCAATCGGAACCTGAAGTTCAATGGCATTCTTCATTCTATTTGCTATAATTTCCCTGAACGTATCGATTTCCTCATTCGGTACATCAAATACAAGTTCGTCATGCACCTGCATAATCATTTTTCCCCGCAACCCTTTTTCTTGGATATCCTGCTGGATATGGATCATGGCGATTTTAATCAGGTCAGCTGCAGAACCTTGAATAGGGGCATTGATCGCATTTCGTTCTGCAAATCCCCTAACGGTCATATTTGCAGAATTGATATCCCTTAAATATCTCCTACGTTTTAAAATCGTTTCCACATATCCGTTTTCCTTTGCAAATTCAATCACCTCAGCCATGTATTTTCTGATGCCCGTGTACTGAGCAAAATATTGGTCGATGATTTCTGCAGCCTCCTTTCGGCTGATTCCTAAGTTCTGCGAAAGTCCAAAGGCAGACTGCCCATAGATGATTCCAAAGTTTACTGCCTTGGCATTTCTTCGCATATCTGCATTTACTTCATCCAACTCGACGCCGTAAACCCTCGCTGCGGTTGCCCGGTGAATGTCCAGACCCTGCTTAAATGCCTCCAGCATATTTACGTCCTGACTTAATTCGGCCATAATGCGCAGCTCGATCTGCGAATAATCCGCGGATAACAACGTCCAATCCTTATCCCTGCTGATAAAGGCCTTGCGAACCTCTCTGCCACGCTCGGTGCGGATCGGGATATTCTGCAGATTTGGATTGGTTGAGCTCAGCCGACCCGTTGCTGCTACGGCCTGGTTATAGGAGGTGTGGATCAATCCCGTGTTTGGGTTGACCAGGGTAGGCAGGGAGTCCACGTAGGTGGATTTCAACTTTTGTAACTGCCTGAATTCCAAAATGTCCTTGACGATGTCGGATTTATTGGACAGTGCGAGCAATACATCCTCGCCTGTTTTGTATTGACCCGTTTTGGTCTTTTTGGCTTTAGGGTCAAGCTGTAATTTATCGAACAGCACTTCACCCAATTGCTTTGGCGAGGCAATATTGAAATTGACGCCGGCTTTTTCATAGATCTGATGTTCGAGCTGCTTAACATCTTTTTCTATTTCCTTAGAGAATTGGAAAAGTGTTTCTTCATCGATTTTGACACCATTCCGCTCCACCGCTGCTAATACCTTCAATAGAGGGAACTCTACTTTTCTCGCTAAATCACTGGTTAGCGTTTCTTCTAGTAGCGGGGCAAGCTTGTTCTTCAGCTGTAAGGTAATGTCGGCATCCTCCGCCGCATATTCTTTCACCAATTCAACATCAACGTCGCGCATATTCCCTTGGTTCTTGCCTTTGCCACCGATCAGTTCCGTTATGGAAACAGGGGTGTAGTTGAGGTAGGTTTCCGCAAGGTAATCCATATTGTGCCGGGTATCCGGATCAATTAGATAATGCGCTAACATGGTGTCGAAAAACTCTCCTTTCACATCGATTCCATACCTGGAAAGAAGCAGGATGTCATATTTTAAGTTCTGACCTATTTTAAGGATCTTCTCATCCTCCAAGACAGGTTTAAAAATTTCTGCCGTTTTTTGAGCTTCGGCCTGGTCGGCAGAGACCGGGATATAATAGGCCTCAAATGGATCTATGCTGAATGAAAAACCTACCAATTCCGCCTGGAGGGCATCCAGTCCGGTAGTCTCTGTGTCAAAACAGAAAGCTGCCTCCCGGCTTAATCGCTTCACAAGTTCAATCTGCTTTTCTGCTGTGTCCAGTAAACTGTACTGATGTTTGGTATTGTGGATATTGGTAAAGTTGGCGGGTTCATGCGGAGCTTCAGCGCCGAGAGATTTTGCCCCATCCAAATTACCGTCCTGATGAACTGAGAATAGGTCCATCTGACCAGCTTTTGGAGCACTCCCTTCCACAATACTGAATTCATCGCCAAATACTCTCTTTCCTAAGGTCCTAAATTCAAGTTCCACGAAAAGGGGCTCTAAAAGATCCTTGTTGGGTTTTTCCAATTCCAACGATTTTTCATCGAATTCCACCGGAACATCCAATAAGATGGTGGCGAGTTTCTTGGAAATCAACCCTTGCTCGGCATGGTTTTCAACATTCTCCTTCAGCTTGCCCTTTAGTTTGTCGGTATTAGAGATCAGGTTTTCAATAGAACCAAATTCCTGGATTAATTTCTTAGCGGTCTTTTCGCCGATTCCCGGTATGCCCGGGATATTATCAACGGCATCTCCCCATAAGCCCAGGATATCGATGACCTCATGGACCTGATTGATCTCCCATTTCTCCAAGATTTCCGGGACACCTAGGATTTCAGCACCATTGCCCATGCGGGCAGGTTTGTAAATAAAGATGTTATCGGAAACCAATTGACCAAAATCCTTATCCGGAGTCATACAATAGACGGTGAAATCTTTTTTTTCACCTTCCTTGGCTAGGGTTCCAATAATATCATCGGCTTCATAGCCGTCCTTGGTAATGATGGGGATATTGAATCCTTCGATAAGCCTAAAGATATAGGGGATTGAAGCGGCCAGATCCTCAGGCATTTTCTGCCTTTGAGCTTTATAGGCTTCAAATTCAATATGTCTATTTGTAGGGGCTTCGGTGTCGAATACAACAGCAATATGGGTAGGTCTTTGATTGTTCAATACTTCAAGCAGGGTATTGGTAAATCCCATGATCGCTCCTGTATTCAAACCGTATGATGTGATGCGGGGTGTTTTACTTAATGCAAAGTAAGCACGATAAATCAATGCCATCCCGTCCAAAAGAAATAACTTTTTCAAATTCTTTGTTTTTTACCTGTAAAACAAAGTTAACAAAATCAAATAGACCTAAAGATTAATTATTTTTTTCATTTTTGCGGGGAATTGCTTGTATTTTTAAAAATATATGGAGAACAGCTATGCGAGGACTAGTAACTAAATCAACAGGTAGTTGGTATCAAGTTTTGGATGATTCAGGAAAGCGGTATGAGTGTAGGATCAAGGGTAAGTTCAGGACACAGGGTATTAAAACGACCAATCCGATCGCTGTAGGCGATAGGGTAGAGTTTGAGTTGGAGGACGGTCAGCAGAGCGGGGTAATCAGCGGGCTTGAACCCAGGAAGAATTATATCATCCGGCGATCGGTGAATCTGTCCAAGCAAACCCAGATTATAGGCGCCAACCTTGATCTGGCACTTTTAGTGGTGACCCTAGCCTCACCGGCAACCTCATTGGGATTTATTGACCGTTTTTTAGTGACAGCAGAAGCCTATGGCATTCCGGCCGGCCTGGTGTTCAATAAGCTCGATCTTTTTTCGGATGAAGGCCTTGAAATTCTGGCTGACTATGTTGCCATCTATGAAAACCTAGGGTATGTATGCTACACGGTTTCTGCGTTGGAAAAAGAAAACATAGAAACCCTAAATGGGGTACTTCAGGATAGAATAACATTAGTCTCGGGGCATTCTGGCGTGGGCAAATCGACATTAATCAATGCGATTGTACCTGGTTTGGATTTAAAAACAGGGATGATATCGGATTGGTCCGATAAAGGGAAGCATACCACGACTTTTGCCGAAATGATTGATTTGCCTTTCGGTGGTAAATTGATCGACACTCCAGGGATCCGCGAATTGGGCATCGTTGATATTGAACCTCAGGAGCTTTCCCATTACTTTCCTGAAATGAGAAAATTGCTCAATCAGTGTAGGTTCCATAATTGCCGCCACATCAATGAACCCGGATGCGCAGTGCTTCAGGCCTTGGAAAATGGAGGTATTGAACCCTCAAGGTATGAAAGCTATCTGAGCATCTATCACAATGAAAACAATCGGAACTAAGGCTCCTTAAGTTCTTTATTCGACAAAAAGCTATACTTAAAAGATTGGTTTTAATTTCAATAGAAATTTATTTATCGTGACTTTAAACATATTGGCTAAATTATTGTTAAAAGTTAACATAATGAGGGGATAAACCGTTTATAGAAACTTATGAAACCTATTTGGAAATGGATTATTGGAATAGTTGCCGTATTAATTGCGGCTGTATTTATTGTCGGCTGGTACTATAGCCGAAATTGGAAGCCTCTTGTTGAGGCCAAACTGAAGGAGACCGTCTCCAAGTCGACGAATGGATTGTATTCCTTGAAATATGATGATTTGGACTTGAATATTACCTTAGGAAATGCAACCTTGGTCAATGCGGAACTGATTCCGGATTCTAACGTTTACCGTAACATGGTCCTATCAAAGGAAGCTCCGAACAGCCGTTACCATATAAAATTGGCGGCTCTAAAGGTTCGACGGTTTAATATCTGGGATGTCATTAAAAATAGGAAACTCTATATTAAGGAAATTGCATTTGATTCCCCGGATATCCATATGATATCCGAAAGGCACGCCTATAACGATACCATTCAGCCTAAAGAGTCAAAAACCCTATATGACAATATCAAGGACGTTTTTAGTTCGGTCAATGTTAGGGATATCAATATCGATAATGTAAAGTTTAAGTTTTCCAAAATTGAGGCGGGAAAATCATCAGATATTTTATTAGATAGCATTGGAATAAAGGTTCACGATATCCTAGTGGACCAGGCTTCCATCCACGATACCACTAGACTTTTTTATACCAAGATGGTGGAAGTGGAAGTTCCGAAATTCGAGTACGAACTTTCAAATGGGATATACAGAGCAAAATTTGACCGTTTGCTCTTGAACACGAGGGATCAGAATGTGCTATTAACAAAAGTTGAGTATGCTCCAAAAATGAGCAAGTCGGCCTATTTTAAAGCAAGGAATCAGAATATCACCATGGCGGTAATGAAATTCGATACCCTACGGTTTGAAAGGCTCGATTTCAAAGAATTGATTGACAACCAACAGACCGTTGCTCAGAACGTACAGATTAAAAATGGCTCAGTCTCTTTATACAATGATAAGCGCTATCCCAAAAAGAGCAGTTCAAAGTTAGGAAAGTCGCCCCAGCAACAATTGATGAAAGTCAACCAGTTGATTAAAATCGATACCGTATTTGTTGAGAACGTGGATGTGCTGTACGGAGAGTATTCAGCGAAGTTCAATAAGGAGGGGGTTATTACCTTCAATAATGCTAGAGGTACCTTGACCAATGTTACCAATGACAGCACGCATCTGGTAAGGGACAAATATATGCGCGCAGATTTGCAGGCTAAAATTATGAATGCTGGGCTACTTAAGATACAGTTTGGCTTCGATATGTTGAGTAAGGACGGGTATCACACCTATAAAGGTTCCTTGGGCAGGATGCAAGCAACCGCATTCAATAAGATTCTGACCCCATTATTAAATGCAGAAATAGCATCTGGGAATATTAGGGGTATCAGCTTTAATTATCAGGCGAACGATTACCGGAATTGGGGGGATTTTCGTTTTGACTACGATCACCTTAAATTAAACTTGATTAATGCGGTGGATCCCGGCATGAGCAAGACCAAGAAAGGTGTCCTTTCCTTTGTCGTTAACAACATCCTGATCAACGACAGCAATCCGGATGCGAACGAGAAATACCACATTGGCAAGGTGAATTACAGACGTGTAGCTGAGCATACCTTTTTCAAGACAATGTGGCAAAGTATGCTTGATGGTATAAAACAATGTACAGGAATCAGTAAGGAGCGCGAGGCCAAGCTAATGGGGGCTGCTGAGACCGGTAAAGAAGTGGCAGATGAGGCGAAGGGTGTGATTAAAAAGACCGGAAAATTCTTTAAGGGCCTCTTTAAAAAGAAAGATAAAGAAGAAGAGGAGCAAGATTAGTTTCACGTGAAAGTTTATTTTTAGTTTCCATTACTTGGTTGAATTTCAAAGGCTTGTGGTATTGGTCGGTGCTAAAACTTCGCTAAGGTCCCTACCTTTTCCTTCATTAAGATAGATATTACTATGTTTGTAATTAGATGGATTCGGTATATAGCTTCCTAAAATATATTTTTAGATACAAGAGAAAAGTAGTAGATCAGGTCCTGTTCTATATCAGTTTGATTAGTGCAGCAGTGATGGTGATGCATGTGGGCTATATTACCGATCCAAAGGTCGCTAGATTAACCGAGGATATCGTCATTGGGCTATATTACGGCCTTTTCATAATCGAAATCTTCAGGACAACCGCTTCCATCTTGGTGGCGCGGCGAATCAATATGTCCCATTATACCGGGGTTCTGGTCAGCGCCTATTTTCTTTTGATTACCATATCCCGGGTCAGTGGTGGGTTTTTGTCGGCATTTGCCAAAGACGAATGGCTTTACTTGGGAATAGCCATTATGTTCCTTTCGGAATTATCAAAGAACAGCTTGTTTTTCGATAATTTCTACTTTAACCCCACGATTTTATTTGTGATAAGTTTCTTGGGCTTGATTCTGTTGGGGTCATTTCTACTGATGCTGCCAAGAACTACGCTAGAGGCACCATTAAGTTTTGTGGACGCTTTCTTTATGGCCACCAGCGCAGTCTGTATCACGGGGCTTTCCACTACCGATATCTCGACCAATTTTTCCTTGTTCGGACAATCGGTTATTATGGCGCTAATCCAAGTCGGCGGTCTGGGAATCATGACCTTTACCGGATTCTTTGGGTATTTTTTCTCCGGTGGCTTCTCTTTCAAAAATCAATTGATGTTTGGAGAGATCCTGGGTGAAAATAAATTAAACTCCGTAATATCGACCTTGTTGACCATTATCTTTATCACCCTGCTTTTTGAATTGATTGGTGCGATTTTAATTTTTTCCTCATTGGATGCCACGCTGTTCGACTCCGTGGGAGAGATGATATTCTTTTCCTGTTTTCATGCCATATCTGGATTTTGTAATGCTGGATTTACGATCATAAAAGATGGGGTGATGAACGATAATTATCGGTTCAACTATAATTTTCAATTGGCCGTATCCTCCATGTTTATATTGGGTGGATTTGGCTTCGGTACCATTTTCAATTTCTATACCTGGATTAGGGAAAAGATAAACGCCATCCTATGTAGATTGGTGAAAAAAGTGAATTATCGACATAAACCGCAAGTTTTTTCGTTTAATTCAAGGTTTATTGTTTTGTGCAACAGCATATTTATTGTTCTGGCAACGATCTCATTTTTTGCATTGGAGCAAAATCACAGCTTGATGGCGGATAGAACGAATTATGGAGAATGGGTTACCTCGATCTTTATGGCGAATTCAGCAAGGTCTGCAGGTTTTAACAGCGTGGACCTGAATTTTGTAAATATTCCCACGGTGATAATGTTCGTAACCTTAATGTGGGTAGGGGTATCCCCGGGATCGACCGGTGGCGGTGTTAAGGTAACGACGGTCGCAATTGCCCTGATGAACATCGTTGCACTCGCCAAAGGCAAGGAATCTATTGAAATCTATAAGCGACGCATCGCATCGGAGTCTGTAAACAAAGCCTTTGCCATTATACTGCTTTCGATTTTGACGATTGCCCTAAGTTTTATTCTGCTCAATTTTTCAGATCCCAACCAACAAATGATCCCTTTACTATTTGAAGCGGTCTCTGCCTATACCACCTGTGGACTTTCGCTGGGAATTACGCCGTCTCTTTCGGCAACGAGCAAGATTATTTTGATGTTTACCATGTTTGTCGGACGTGTTGGTATGTTGACATTATTGGTCGCATTTATTAAGAACACCAAGAACAAGAGTTATATTTATCCAACTGAAAAGATATTGTATTAAGGTATGAAGTATATCGTATTAGGATTAGGGCATTTTGGAAGGTCATTGGCCATCCATCTGACAGAGTTAGGGCATGAGGTCATTGCTGCGGATAAGAACATGAGCATCGTGGAGCAGACCAAGGATCGAATTACCCATACGGTATGTATGGACACTACGGATAAGGATGCGGTAAGCTCCCTGCCCTTAAGAGAAAGCCATGCTGTGATAGTTGCTATTGGAGAGGAGGAGGGAGCAAGTCTTTTGACCGTAGCGCTGTTAAAGCAGCTGAAGGTAAAACGTATCATTGGCCGCGTGGTGTCGGATCTCCAGAAAACTGTTCTTGAAGCGATGAATATTGATGAGCATATTATGCCGGAGGAGGAAGCGGCAGAACGATTGGCGATGCGTTTGGACAATATCGATATCGTAGATTCATTTAAGGTTTCCGACAGGTATAGCATCATCGAAACGAAGGTTCCCAGTAAATACGTTGGCATGACGCTGAAGGAAGCTGATCTGACCAATAGATATAAAGTGATCGTTCTGACTACCGTTCATGTAGAGAATGAAATGACCAAAGAGGGGAACACCAAAATTAACAAGCAAGCCTCTGGCATCGCTAAATCCGATACGGTTTTAATGGAGAATGATCTATTGGTATTATTTGGAGAACTATCAAATATCAAAGATCTGATTCAAAAAGGATAGTTGATCCCTTCAATTTCCATCAGGGCTTGGACAGGTTCTGTCACCGATGGAAATTGGCCTTCGAACTTTCGTTCGCCCAAGACCTCTCCAAGGCCGGATGATTTACCCTATGAATCCCATCGACACGAAATCTATGGAAATTTATTGAACTACGAATAATTCAACACCATTGGCGTGACATAATTCCCAATTCAACTGGGATGGAATATCTAAGGTAATTAAAGCCGGATTGTTCGTTCTCCCCTCAAAAAGGACAACCTCAAACTCCTAAATAATGACATTTATTGATACACATATGTCAAATCTCACATCAATTCTATATTTTTGGGGCTATATCATTAATAATCCTATTCATATACTAAATGAAAACTTGGTTTAAGGAAAATCAGAATCACTTAATCATTATAGGCATCTTTTTGCTTTTAGTGGTGTTTTATTTTACGCCCGTTTGGCAAGGGAAGACCCTATTGCAGAGTGATGTTATGCAGGCTCGTGGAAGCCAAAAAGAGATTTTTGACTATAAAGAAAAAGACGGGAACACGCCATTATGGACAAATTCCATGTTCGGTGGTATGCCAACCTATCAAATCTGGTACGATCATGCCAGTAATATTACCACACATATCGGCCCTGCCATCCGTGCGGTATTTCCGCCGCCTTCGGATGTCCTTCTACTGTTCCTATTAGGTGGATATTTCCTGTTTTCGGTCCTTAAAATCCGGCCCTGGGTAGCGGCAATCGGCGCCGTTGCATTGGCGTTTTCATCCTACAATATGATCTATGTCGAGGCAGGGCATATCAATAAAGCGTATGCCATTGCCTATATGGCCCCAATTATCGGTTCGGTGATCCTTTGTTACAGAGGAAGCAAATTCTGGGGGCCGAGCCTGCTCGCGCTGTTCCTGGCCTTGGAATTAAGGGCAAACCACATCCAAATGACGTATTATCTATTCCTTGCGCTATTGGTCCTGGTAGGTTTTGAACTGTACTATGCTATCCGAGATAAAAAATTAAATAAATTCCTGCAAGCTACAGGCCTGCAATTAATTGGTGTTGTGATTGCTGTTCTGGTCAATGCTTCGGTTTTGTTCCCTACCTATGAATATAGCAAAGAGACCATTCGTGGTAAAGCAAATCTGACCAAGACGACGGAAGACGGTAAGGATGCCGCAGGATTAGATAAGGAATATGCCTATGCATGGAGCCAAGGAATTGGTGAAAATATTACATTTCTAATTCCCAATGCCTATGGTGGAAAAACCGGAGGAACTTTCAATGCTGAGTCCAATACCGTAAAAACATTAACAAAATTAGGGGTGCCGCAAGGTGAGGCCCTACAATATGCCAATAGGGCGTTTCCAACCTATTGGGGAGAGAAGACCTTTACCTCAGGGCCTTGGTACTTTGGGGCGGGGGTAATCTTCCTATTTGTACTGGCATTATTTGTTGTAAAGGATAGATTAAAATGGTGGATCTTGTCAGCTACTCTTCTAACCCTTTTCTTAGCATTTGGCCGTCACTTACCTTTTATCTCCGACCTATTCTTTGATTATTTCCCTATGTACAATAAGTTCAGAGCAGTGGAGTCGATTTTGGTTATTCCTTCTGTCCTTATTCCTTTATTGGCAATTATGGGGCTGAATGAAATTATAAGCAGAGGTAATGAAATTAAGGATTTAGATAAAAAAGTACTCTATACGGGCGGAGCATTAGCTGCGATCTGTCTATTGATTGCATTGATGCCAAGTTTATTGTCACTACGCAATTCTACGCATCAGGACTTCGTAACATCAGTGCAGCAGAGTATGCCGGATCCTAGTTTAGCAAGCGAATTAGTCAATTCCTTGTTGGCTGACCGTTCAGACATGGCTTCAAAAGATGCATGGAGATCATTTTTCATCGTTGCACTGACCTTTGCTTTCGTTTGGTTCTTTATTAAGAAGAAATTATCTGCCGGTGTATTAATCGCAGCAATTGCGGTGATCACCTTGGTTGACCTTTGGTCTGTCGACAAGCGTTATCTGAACAATGAATCATTTGTGGATAAAAGCATTTATGAGAAACCCATTCCTGAGCGTGAGGTCGATCAGTTGATCCACCTTGACAAAGATCTTTCATATCGGGTATTTGATTTGACAACAAGTCCTTTCAACGATGCTGGTGCCTCTTATTTCCATAAAAGTATCGGGGGCTACCATGCTGCCAAATTGATGCGTTTTCAGGAACTATTGGAGAATCAGTTCAACGGCGACATCAATGAGGACGTTTTGGATATGTTGAATGTTCGTTATATCATCACAAAGGATCAAAGCAACAATTCGGACCGTATTCAGCGTAGAAGTTCGGCACTGGGGAATGCATGGTTTGTCAATAACATTAAATTTGTAAACGGCAACCAGGCTGAAATGAGTGCCTTAAGTAATTTTGACCCTAAAAAAGAGGCAATTATCAATGAGGGTTTGAAGGGGCAATTAGGCGATAAGACAATCGGACAGCCGAATAATGCAGAAATTAAGTTGGTATCATACCATCCTGACACCTTGAAATATGAGTATTCGGCAGGTAACAATGTTTTTGCCGTATTCTCTGAGATATTCTATGACAAGGGCTGGAAGGCTTATGTGGATGGGGAGGAGTATCCAATTATCCGTACGGATTACCTGCTAAGGGGTCTTTCCCTTCCAGGGGGAAACCATAAAGTTGAGTTTATATTTGCACCTGAGTCAATGAAAGTAAGCAAAACGATCTCATTGATAGCGTCAATTATATTGGTATTAGGATTGGGATTTGCTATTTGGTTATCTATCAAGCATAGAGATGAAAGGCAAAAACCTATTGAGGGGAAAAATTAAGTCTAAACAATTAAAAAAAGGGGACACATCACATGTATCCCCTTTTAAATTATTTTTTAAGACTATTTTGTCAAAACTTCAATAGTTCCAAGATCTTTAGTTTGACCCGTAGTAACCGTTACATCTTGAATAGTTAAGGATTTGTAAGCATCATCAGTAGGCTCTATCAAGATATCATAAGTTCCTTGAGTAACCCCAGGAAAATAGAATTTACCAGTAGGACTAGCTAAAGTGCCTAAAGTATCGGTCCCTTGAATAGCAAACACATGAGGCATTGCAGTTATTGGTGATATAAGACCTGTAATTGCTCCAGAAACAGCAACAGGAATAGCACGAATAACTGGTTTCAACATATATTTTCCGTTTCCAGTTTGGTGAATTGATTTAGAAGCATCAAAATCTAATGCCAATGTGTAAGCAATGTTAGGAATTAAATCGTCCTGAACTTTAATTTTAACACCTGAGGATTGTCCACTAGGGGTGGTTAAACCATGTTCGACACCGTCTACAACAATGTAGCTGTCATCGTCAAGAACTAATCTTACCTCTTGTAATCTTCCAGAAGGAACATCATGCTCTGCTAAAAACTTATATTCACCTTCGCGATAATCTAAAATATCAAAAGGATCGATATCCACATCAATAACCTCACGTCCACCGTCGGTAATAACCTCAATGTGGTCTATATCTAAGAAAATTCCATCATAATAAGCGGGTGCATCTGTTATCTGAATGGTAACAGGTGTCTTTCCATCAGTGGTCTTAGAGTCATCTGTACTACAACTCGACAGACTCAAGGCAGTCGCAACTACCGATAATCCAAGTAATGTTTTCATAGTAATTCTCGTTATTCGATGTTTCACCATACAAATAATATACCATTTTAAACAAAGTTAAATTTAAGGTCAACTTAATTATTTAGAGATATGGGCCTATCTAGTTTAATAGCAATACGAGATGCGCCATTCATTAACCCTACATGACTGTATGATTGCGGAAAATTCCCCCATTGACTTCCATCATCTTCATTTACTACTTCATAAAAAGAGGCAGTCCTCATTTGGAGGGGGGCATTGAAAAACTTTCCATTGAAAAAGGCTTTATGAAATTTTATGTTCATAAGCATATATTCTTTGTCTACATTAAAGCTTCCGTCTTAACTTCCCAAATCAATTTTCAAGGGTTTAACGCTCCGTTTTCAACCATTTTCGAAGTTATAATTTATCATGAGGACTTTTTCAGTGCCCTTCACGTGGACTGTCTCTTTCTGCTAGGCTTATATTTTAAAATAACTTCAATTGCGGCTCCGTCACCCTGAAGGTCTTTCGGTGGTGAGGTGTCAGTCCCAACTTCAATACCGCCTGTCTATGCTTAATTGTGGGATATCCCTTGTTCTGAAGCCAGTCGTATTCCGGAAAATCAGCTGCAATACCCTCCATATACTCATCACGGTAGGTTTTGGCAAGAATCGAGGCTGCAGCAATGGAAAGGTATTTTCCGTCGCCCTGAACGATACAAGCATGCGGTGTTTGACGATATGGAATAAACTTATTGCCATCAATAATCAGGAATTGTGGGATAGTTCCTAAGCTATCCAATGCTTTGTGCATAGCTAAATATGATGCTTTATGGATATTGATCTTGTCAATTTCCATCGCAGAGACGCTGGCAACAGCAAATGCCAAAGCTTCCTTTTCAATAATGGGCCTAAGCTCCATCCTCTTTTTCTCCGACAACTTCTTGGAATCATTCAGGATCGGGTTGCAATAGTCTGCAGGAAAGATTACCGCTGCCGCGAATACGGGTCCCGCCAAGCAACCGCGCCCCGCCTCATCACATCCCGCTTCTATAAAATCATATTGATAGGTAGATAATAATGAAATAGATTCCATGTAACAAAGGTAAGAATTGGGAGAGTAGGAAGTATAAAGTATTTAGATTTTACAATTTTAATAGCCATAATACCAAAACCCACTTCTGTAACTTTTCTATGATTAATATCCGTTTACACTAATTTACACTTCTTGTATTTTTCTTTGTAATGTATTCGGGAATAGAATATTTTTCTTATACTGCTGTCAAAAAGAAGAATACAGAATTTATATGAAAAGGAATATCATTATTGCCATTCTCATATTAGCTAGTTCAAGCTTATTGGCACAGAAGAAAAAAGAAGGATTCGCTCTTTTACCCAGTTTCGAGGTGGAGGTAAATGGAGATTTGAAAGAGTGGGGGGAAAAGCTATCGGTGGTAGGAGAAGATTCCAGTTGGAGTTTTGCTCTTACCAAAGACGCTAAGTTTCTATATGCGGCGGTTCAGATTAAGGATTTGTCACTTCAGCAGGAAGCTGTGCGTAACGGTATCATCGTGAATATCAATCCCAACGGAAAGAAGAAAGACGGGGCACAGTTGGTCTTTCCGATTCCTGACAGTGAATCTGTTCGGGCGATGGTAAACGACGATAACTTACCGAATATGAATGTTCGAGAGGAGTTGATCAAGCGAAGCAGGGGTTATGGAGTGAGGGGTTTTGCTCATATTGTTGATGGGAGGCTATCTTTTGAGAACACCTATGGTGTGAAAGCGGTAGCAAAATTGGCAGAAAATGATGTTTTGATTTATGAATCAAAAATTCCGATTCAGGCGATAGGGATCAAGAAAATCAACGATCCCGTAGCGATTCAAATCATGATTAACAATAGGTTTTCCCAACTGCAGAAAACTATCAAGAGCAGGCCAGACCCAAGAGGGTCAATGTATGGACGATATACTCCGACGGTTAAGAGTCCCTATAAAACCAAGCTTGATGTTTGGATTTTGGGAACATTGAACTAGAATTAGTTTAAACGATATATGGATAGAATTATGAGAGGCCTGCTATGTTTATGCATGCTGGCAATTGGAATTAGTGTCTACGGACAGACGGGCAGGGTCGTGTCGGGGATGCTTCGGGATACTGAGTCAAGGCCGATTTCTGGAGCAACGGTTCATTTGGTTACGAATTCGGATACGATGGCAACCCGATCATCAAATGCCGGATTTTATACCTTTGAAAATGTCAGTGCGACAAAATTTAAGATTCGTGTGAGCAGCTTGGGTTTCGCTCCCTACGAAAAAGAAGTTGATTTTCCCCAAGGGCAGAAGGAAATTCAGGTTCCAAGTTTTGAATTAGCGGTTAATGATAACCAAATTGAGGAAGTGGTCATTCAGGGCGTGTTGACCGTACAGGTAAAGGGTGATACGGTAGAATATTCTACAAAAGACCTTAAGCTACGCGAAGGCTCTGTGGCGGAGGATGCCTTAAAGAAACTGCAGGGAGTGGAAGTCGATAAGGACGGGAATGTGACCGCACAAGGAGAATCGGTTACGAAAGTGCGCATCAACGGGAAGGATTTTTTCGGTGGTGACGTAAAGACTGCGACACAAAATCTTCCGGCAAATATTATCGAGAAGATTCAGGTGGTGGACGATTATGGCGACATGGCGAATGTAACCGGCAATAAGTCCGGAGATTCTGAAAAAATCATCAACATACAGATCGACCCAAAATATAACAAGGGTTTTATGACGACCTTAAGAGCTGGATACGGTTCAGATGAACGCTATCAGGCTACCGGTATGTGGATGGGTATGACCGACAAAACCCAGGTTTCTGTTTTAGGGAATCTCAATAATATCAATGCACCTTTATTTGATTTCAATACGATGGGTGGAGGAGCAAGAAGACGTCAAGGCGGCGGAGGTAGACCGGGTGGAGGCGGAATGTCTGGGAATCGAGACGGACTGACCAATGTCGGATCGATCGGTTTGAATGTACGCCATGATTTCTCCGAGAAGCTGAAAGTATATGGGAACTACTCCTTCGGAAGGGATGATAATACAACGGTAACAGATCGGATCAATCAGTTTACTTTTGATGATGGTGTTCAAGAGGATAAATCAAATTCAGATGTCAACACGATTACGGCAAGGCACAGATTGGAGGCCAATATCGAATGGAATATTACCGATAGGGACTATATTAAACTAACGCCGCAATTTGGCTTTAATGACAATAGGATAAACTCGGTTACATCTTCAGAATCTTTTATAGGCCAGCAGTTTCTTAACTCAGAGGATGAAACCCAAGGAACCAATTCCAATTCACCAAGGTATAGTATTTCAGGGTTGTACAATAGAAAATTAAACGATAAAGGGAGGAACCTGTTTTTAAATTTCAACTATGATAATGCCGCAACAAATAGTGATATCGATAGGATTTTAAGGAGGTTAACAGAAGATCCGAACAATGCGACTGCCACGGATGAGGAAATATATAGAAAGACATTACAGGAAATTAAAAATAAGAGCTGGAATGCAGGTACAAGCTTATCATATATCGAACCCATCTCAAAAAATGGAAAGCTAGAATTTACCTATGATTTCAACAAGAACAGCTATGATAACAGGCGCTATCAGGATGCATTTAATGAAGACGGCAGTAGTTTTCCCAATACAGACACGAGTACGGTAAATTTTCATTATGATCAGGATTATTCGTTTACTACCCATCGGATAGGAGCAAACTATGCCTTTGAAAATGATAAGGTTAAGTATTCCATCGGTGCTGCCGTTCAACCTTCCTTATTAAAAGGTATAGCAGCAAACGACGATCAGACCACGCCAATTGACCGAAGCAACTTCAATATTATGCCGATAGCGAGGTTTGAATATAAGTTCTCACGTCAGAAAAATCTGAGCATCAACTATTCAGGTTCAACTACCGAACCCACGGTAGACCAAATTCTACCCTATGAAGTCAGTACGGATGAGTTCCGTAGGACCTATGGGAACCCGAATCTAAATCCAGAATTTAGGCATCAGATGATGTTAAGGTTTAGGGCAGGGGATTTTCAGAAAGGAAATACATTCTTTGCCTTTGTCAATGGTAATTTGACCAATGATAAAATTGTATCCTTTGTAAAACGCGTCCCCACTACAATTGGGGTGCTCACGGAGACTCGTTATCTCAATGAAACAGAAGAGCCTGTCTATGGGATTAATTCCTTTTACCATTTTGGCAAATCGATGAAGGAGAAGACCTATAACTTGATGTTAATGGGGGGGATAACCTATAATAAAAACGTTGCCTATACTTCCACCGATGCGGCGGCAGTAGAAGGGATGAAGAATATTGCCAATAACTGGATGTTTATGCAGGGAGTAATGTTCCGCTACAATCCATCGGAGAACCTGGAGTTAAATCCAGGCATCAGATATTCCTACAATACGGTCAAGAATTCAATTTCACAGAATAATACCGCTGTATCGGGCCTAACGCCAACCTTTATCGGCTCGGTCAATCTCACGCCGACCACAATTTTTGGAGCTGATGTTTCCAAGACCTTCAATAGAGGATACGGCAGTTTAACCAATGCCAATCCTTTTATTATTAACACTTACATTGAGCAGAAGCTGTTAAAGGATCAAAGGGGAACCCTTCGCTTCCAGGCATTCGATTTATTAAACGAACAGGTCAATCTTAATAGAACTTTTTCGGATAATTTAATATCAGATACAAGAACGAACCGTTTGGGTAGATATTTTATGCTTACGTTCACCTTCAAGTTGCAGAAGTTCTCGGGCATGGCACCAACTATAGACAATGGCTTGCCTCCAGGGATGAGAATGCCTCGCATGTAATAAGAGTTTCTAAAATAAATCAGCTATTTATTTTAAAGGAAGGTGGCCAAGTGGTCACCTTTCATTTTTACAGTTAATTATTCAATAATTACACATCTCGATTTAATCCTTACCTTTGTCAATCAAAATTTCATTATGGATCATAAGGTTTTCCAACTTGAGAATGGATTACGGATATTATTTCAACCCCATCCATCTACGATTTCACATGTTTGCTTGATTGTCGATGCGGGCTCCAGACATGAAGAGATTGGGAAATTCGGGACGGCACATTTTATTGAGCACCTGCTTTTCAAGCGAACAGAGCGTAGGAGTACCAATCAGATCTTAAATAGACTTGAATCGGTAGGGGGAGATTTAAACGCCTACACGACGAAGGAATATACCTGTGTTCATGCCTCCTTCCTGAATCCATATTTAAGTCGGGCATTGGACTTATTTGAGGACATTCTGTTTCACTCTATTTTCCCAGAGGATGAAATGGACAAGGAGAAAGAGGTTATCCTCGATGAAATGGCTTCTTATTTGGATAGTCCTGAGGAATCCATCATGGATGATTTTGAGGATTTGGTTTTCCAGGGTTCGGGTTTAGGTCATAATATATTGGGCCTTGAAGAAGATCTCAAGTCCATTTCCCAAAAAGATATAAAAAGATTTATCGAACAGCATTATGATACCTCGAAGATCGTCATTGCGATCTCTGGGAATTATACTGAAAAGAAAGTGCTTTCCATTGCCAATAAATGTTTTGGGGATTCCAATGCCTTTCACTGGGCCCATGTAGCTGAGGAACTGATCAAGCGACCGATATCCTTGGTTGAAAGAGAAAAGCCAATCAACCAGGCACATGTTGTTCTTGGCGGTCCAGCCTATGGAATTCACGACCCAAGAAAAACAGGATTATTGTTGCTGAACAATTTATTGGGTGGATATGGTATGTCCAATATCCTCAACTTAAATATTCGTGAAAAATATGGGATTGCTTATACCATTGAATCCAACTATAGCCTTTATTCAGATACAGGTTTGTTCAGTATCTATTTTGGAACAGACGATGAGAAGGTTGATAAGACCTTAAAATTAGTTGGGAAGGAACTTAAGAAACTAATGGAACAGGAGTTGAGTGCGCAAGTTCTGGAACGTTGCAAAAACAAATTTAAGGGGCAGATCGCTTTGGCAGAGGAGAATAGGATGAGCTTGATTATCGCTGAGGCAAAGAATATTTTGGATTACGACCGTGTGGTTGGGCTACAGGAGGTCTTCGATAAGATCGATCAGGTAAATTCAAAGGAAATACGGGAGATAGCTAATGATGTCTTTTGTAAAGAAAATCTTTCATCACTTTCTTTTCTACCCGAAGATTAAGTATATTTTTGTTGAACTAAACAATAGCATATGAAAACAGCATACATTTTTCCAGGTCAAGGTGCCCAGTTTGTGGGTATGGGCAAGGATTTATACGATTTAAATGAAGAAACCAAAGGATTGTTTGAAAAGGCAAATGAGATTTTGGGATTTCGGATCACTGATATCATGTTCAATGGCACAGAAGAGGATTTAAAACAGACTAAGGTTACGCAGCCTGCTATTTTTCTACATTCTGTGATATTGGCTAAAGCGCTAGGGGAGCAGTTTCAACCGTCGATGGTTGCTGGTCATTCCTTAGGTGAATTTTCAGCATTAGTATCTGCAGGCGCTCTTTCATTTGAGAATGGTCTTCGTCTAGTTGCAAAGCGAGCAAATGCAATGCAGAAGGCTACAGAAGTGGAACCCGGCACGATGGCTGCCATCTTAGGGTTGGACGATATTATCGTAGAAGAGGTGTGTGAGCAAGTCGATGATATTGTTGTTGCGGCAAATTACAATTGTCCGGGGCAACTGGTGATTTCAGGGACCGTAAGTGGAGTGGACAAAGCCTGTGAGAAGTTGTTGGAAGCTGGTGCTAAACGTGCATTAAAGCTTAACGTTGGCGGAGCATTTCACTCGCCTTTGATGGAGGCTGCAAAACAGGAGTTGCAGGCTGCAATTGAGGATGTGGAGATTCAAATTCCAGTTTGCCCCATCTATCAGAATTATGATGCATTACCTTACCAGGATCCTACGGCCATCAAAGACAATTTGATTGCACAGCTAACAGGAGCTGTTCGCTGGACGCAATCTGTTGAAACAATGATGGCTGATGCTGCAGAAAGTTTTGTTGAAGTTGGCCCAGGAAATGTGCTTCAAGGGTTGGTGAAAAAAGTAAATCGCCAAATTCCGACATCATCGGCATCTGTTACAGCGTAAAAAATATATAACAAAAATCATAAAGAGCTTCCAATGTGGGGAGCTTTTATTTTTTTAGCCTTCCCGTTTAGTTCTTCTTCCTTTTACACCCGAAGCTGAAGCGGACTAATAAGGAAGAAGAATATACCGAGAATGGAACAAGAATAGAAGAGATCAAAAAAGCCGTCCCACGATTTGGAACGGCTTCTAAAAATATTATATCTTATTAGCATCAGCTAAAGGATTTAGTATCTTCCATCATCCTTCAAGTCTAAATACTAAACTAATTACGTAATACTATCTTAAATCCCAAACTCTTTTTTTACTTGGTCAACATAGTCAAGTTTTTCCCAGGTAAAGAGGTCCACTTCGACTGTTTTAGTTTCGCCATTTGAGTTTTCAAAAGTTTTGGTTACGGTTTTAGGCGTTCTGCCCATATGTCCGTAGGCAGCAGTTTCAGCATAAATAGGGTTGCGCAGGCCTAGGCGGGACTCAATACCATACGGAGTCATATCAAATAGCTCAGCAATGATGGATGCGATTTGGCCGTCTGTCTTGTTGACTTTGCTAGTTCCGAATGTATTGACATAGATTCCCATAGGGTCTTTAACACCGATAGCATATGATATTTGGACCAAGATTTCATCTGCTACTCCGGCAGCCACTAAGTTTTTAGCGATATGACGTGTCGCATAGGCTGCAGAACGGTCAACTTTTGAAGGGTCTTTTCCCGAGAACGCACCACCACCATGTGCACCTTTACCACCATAGGTGTCAACAATGATCTTCCTACCTGTTAATCCTGTATCTCCATGTGGTCCTCCGATCACGAATTTACCCGTTGGGTTGATATGATATTTTATTTCATCCGTAAATAGGGATTGAAGTTCCGGCTTCAACTGTGCTTTTACACGAGGAACCAAAATATTAACGATATCAGCTTGAATTTTTTCCTGCATTTCTTTTTCAGAAGCGAAGTCATCATGCTGGGTAGAGATAACGATGGTATCAATACGGATAGGTTTGTGGTTATCGTCGTATTCCAAGGTTACCTGCGATTTTGCGTCAGGGCGTAGGTAAGGGATCTGGTCGTTTTCACGTCTTAGCGCAGCGAGTTCGTATAATAACCTATGTGAAAGGTCAAGAGCGAGGGGCATAAAGTTTTCGGTTTCGTTATTCGCGTAACCAAACATGATTCCCTGGTCACCGGCACCCTGTTCTTGTTTGGTGATTCTGTCGACCCCTTGGTTGATGTCGGCGGACTGTTCGTGAATAGCGGAAAGTACTCCACAGGAGTTCGCCTCGAACATATACTCGGATTTGGTGTACCCGATCTTTTCAATTACTTGGCGAGTGATTTTTTGCACGTCCAGGTATATTTTGGACTTCACTTCACCTGCTAAAACCACTTGACCGGTAGTAACTAGTGTTTCGATAGCTACGCGGGCATCTTCATCCCAAGCGAGGAAGTTGTCGATTAAAGCGTCCGAGATTTGGTCTGCGACTTTGTCAGGGTGTCCTTCAGAAACAGATTCGGAGGTAAATAAATATGCCATAAAAATAATAAACGTTAGAAGGGAATAGCAGGCAGTATGTGAAAAATCATTTGTCCCGAATGGTTTTAGCACTTTTTTACTGTGGTTGCAATCTCCCATTTTACATTATGATAATGCTAAATGCAAATCAGTCCACATTTTGTGTGGCACAAATCTACGATACTTTGGAATATTTAAAAAGTATTTCATTCAAATTATTATCTTTAGCGGAATTAAATGACGTAAATGAGAAAGAAGCGCATACTGTTTGTAATCAATCCAGTATCAGGGGGGAAGAAGAAGACAACTTTTAATAAGCAGGTCCTAGAGGTACTCGATTTAAACAGGTTCGATCCCACCTTTAAGGTTACCGATCACGCTAATCATGGATTTGAGCTTGCTAAATCTGCCATTGAAGAGGGATATGATGCGGTCATAGCAGTTGGCGGTGATGGTACGATCAACGAAATTGGTTCTGCATTGGTTGGCTCCAATGTTCCGTTAGGGATTGTTCCGGAGGGATCAGGTAATGGTTTGGCACTTTATCTGGGGATTCCGATGAACGAATCTGCCGCATTACGTAGGATCAATCGTTTCGAGAGCGTTTCGATAGACTGCGGGAAGGTTGGAGACCGTAGCTTTTTCAATATTGCCGGGATTGGTTTTGATGCTTCGGTAAGCGATAAATTTGCTTCTGAGACTTTCCGGGGACCAGTTGGCTATCTAAGGACCGTAATCAATGTATTAAGTAAATATAAACCCAAGAAATATACCTTAAATATTGATGGCAAAATCTATGAACGGGAAGCCTTCATGATTTCTGTCGCCAATTCTCCACAATATGGGAACAATGCCTATATCGCTCCGAACGCCTCGATAAATGATGGTTTGTTGGATGTATGCATTGTTCATAAATTTCCGTTATATACTTTACCGATGATGATTTTCCATCTTTTCAACAAGACTGCAGATCAATCGGAATATGTGGAGATTATTCCGGGCAAGAAAATCTGTATTGAGCAGGAAGGAAAGGCTCCGGTTCATTTAGATGGCGAGCCGATGGACTTGGGGAATAAGATAAATATTAAGGTAGAGGGAAATGCATTAAATATTATTTGTTAGATATGGCGAAACAGAAGAAACAGCGATTTGAGGGTATAGTATATTCGACATCGGATGACTTTGAATATGCGATGGAGGACGGATTAGATGCGGATGAGACGCTTCCGAATGCGCAACAAAAATTGAAGGTAGGATTGGACAAGAAGCAGCGGAAAGGGAAGGTTGTGACGGTTGTGACGGGTTTTGTGGGGTCGCATGCTGATTTGGACGCTTTAGCGCGGACCTTGAAGCAAAAATGTGGAGTTGGAGGCAGTTCCAAGGATGGTGAAATATTGATACAAGGAGATTTTAAGGAAAAAATTATACAGTATCTTAGTTCTGAGAAGTATCAGGTAAAATCATTTGGGGGTTAATTGAAGAATTGTTTTGTAAACGTTTAAAAAACAAATAAATACTGGTTATTTGGGGGAGAAAAAGGAGTTGGTAGCGCACTACTTTTGTAAGTAAATACTCACTTATTTTTAACATTTAACGATTTGATAATTTGCAATTCATAAAAAAAATGGTTTTCATTGTAAAATATATGGAATATTCAACCGTTATGTGATACGACAAAAGGAGCATTGATTTGAGAGCTGCTGAAGAACGTCAATGAGTAGGTAACACAGCCTAAAAGTTAAATAATCAGATATCTTCAAATTAATTTTGTTTTTAACAGAAAATGCTATATTTGTTTTGAATTAATGTAAAATAACGGCATTTAGCTTGCATTAAATTGAATTTAACTTAATAATTAAACAACAGTAAAAAATCTAAAAATTAGTAAAAAATGGCAAACGCACCAAAAACTACAACAGCCCCTGCTAAACAAGAGAGTGGCAACGCGGGTAATCTATTTGCAAGTTTAGCAATTATCATTTGTCTAGTAATTGGTTACTTGGTTTACAAATTTGTAATGGGTGATCCGGCGAACTTTATTGATGAGAATCCAGAGAACCAACCAAAACCAGGTAATTATTTAGGAATGGTTTACCACGCTGGAGCGATCGTTCCTGTGTTAATTGGATTATTCTTAATGGTATGGGTGTTTTCAATCGAGCGTTTCATCGTAATTAGCAAAGCGTCAGGAACTGGAAACGTAGGAAACTTTGTAAGAAAAGTACAAGGTTTATTAAGATCAGGTAACATTGATTCGGCTATCCAAGAATGTGATAAACAAAAAGGGTCAGTAGCTAACGTAATCAAAGCTGGATTATTAAAATATAAAGATGTTGAAGCACATCCAGGATTAGATACAGAAAAATCTGTATTGGCTATCCAAAAAGAGATTGAAGAAGCTACTACATTAGAGATGCCAATGTTGGAGAAAAACTTAACAGTTATTGCAACATTAGTATCTATCGGTACATTAACAGGTCTATTAGGTACAGTAACAGGTATGATTAAAGCGTTCTCGGCTTTAGCAACAGGTGGTGCACCAGATCAAGCAAAATTAGCGAACGGTATTTCTGAGGCCCTAATCAACACGGCAACAGGTATCGCGACATCAACAATTGCAATTGTATTCTACAACATCTTAACTTCTAAGATCGATACATTAACATATTCTATTGACGAGGCTGGTTTCTCAATCGTACAAACATACGCTGCAAACCACAAATAAGGTGATTCGAAAAAAAAAGTTGAATTATTTTATGCAATGTTCAACGGTTTCGCATCATTATTACAAAAGAAATAGAGTGTTCACATTAAAGAAGTAAAGAAATGGGAAAAGCAAAAGTAAAAAGAGCCAGCACGTCGATCGATATGACGGCGATGTGCGACGTATCTTTCTTGCTTCTTACATTCTTCGTTTTGACGGCGACAGCACGTCAGCCAGAAACGATGCCTGTAGACACTCCACAGTCAACTACATTAGATAAATTGCCGGATGATAACTTGTCGGTGATTACTGTAGGTAACGGTGGGAAAATATTCTTCGGTGTTAAGAATCCAAATGTTAGGGTTATGACCTTGAAGAACATGTCTGCAAAATACAACATCGCTTTTTCAAACGAGGACTATGAGAAGTTCAAGCTGATGGATGACTTTGGAGTTCCAATCAAACAATTGCGCGGATTGATTTCCTTAGAAAAGGATAAGCGTAATATGGACGTCCAACCAGGAATTCCTGTTGACAGTACGGAAGAGCTGTCTAACGAACTATACCACTGGGTTCAACAGGCACGTTTAGCGTCTGTAGAATTCAATAGGGACCAAGAAGGTAAGGTTAAGGGCTGGGAAGATCCGGGAGCGATGAAAGTCGCTATCAAAGCAGATGCTGAAGAGAAGTACGCAGTAATGAATTTGATTATCGAGACATTGCGTAACCAAAAGCAGAACAAATTTAGTTTTGTGACAGGTTTACGTCATGAGAATTAATAAGATATAAAATGGCAGAATTAAATCAAGACTCCGGCGGCGGCAAAAAAGGCGGTAAGGTAAGGTCGAAGAAAAACGGTGGTAAGGTAGATTTAACCGCGATGGTGGATCTAGCGTTCCTACTAATTACGTTCTTCATGCTTACAACGTCGCTAAGTAAGCCACAAGCTATGGATGTTAACATGCCTGACAAGAATAAGGATAAGTCGATCGTCGATGACATTGAGATTGCGGATAACCGTTCAATCACCTTATTGTTAGGTTCGGATAATAAAATTGCTTGGTATTACGGACAATTGGCAAGCCCTCTCTCTCCACCTGCTGTGGTAGACTATAGCAAAGAAGGAATCAGAAAGATCGTTTTAGAGAAAAAAGCGCAGGTTCCTAAGGTATCAGGAGGTAAGGACTTAATCGTCGTAATCCGTCCAAGTGACAGGTCTGTACAACGTAACCTCGTTGACATACTAGATGAAATGAAAATCACTGATGTTAAACGTTTTATGATTTCGAAGATCAAACCTGAAGAAGTTGAGGTTTTGAAGACTAACGGAATCTATAACGAATAATATTAGCTAAATCGAAAGAAAATGATTGGTTCAAAATTAGATTTATTTAAGAAAGAATGGCTAGATGTCGTTTTTGAGAATAGAAATAAAGAATATGGGGCATATGCTCTGCGTAAATTTGCGCCTAGAGCTACCAATATCGCTTTATTCTCAGTTTCGGCAGTAGTTTTAGCTTTCGTGGCTGTAAAGGCCTTTGATATAAAGCTTTTCCCTGAGAAACCAGTTGAAGATGTGCAGATTGTTACTCCGGTAACTTTGGAAGACTTAGAGCTTCCTGAGCCACCAGAAGAAGAAGAACCACTTCCTCAAGAAGAAGAGCCACCTCAACGTATTGCAGAGGAACCACCGAAGGAAGACTTAATCCGTTTCCCGGAGCCGAAGGTTGTAGATGCAAGACAAGTTAAGGAAGAGGTTGTTTCTCAAGAAGAGATTAAAGAGAAGAACGCAACTCCAGCACGTATTACCTTGAAAGGTACCCCAGGTGCTTCAGGTGTTCCAACTGGAGAGTTCGGACCTAAGAAAGTGGAAGGATCTATTACAGGTAGTACCAAAGGCGTAGAAGACGGTAGTAACAAGATCTATGACTTTGAGGCTGTTGAGGTTCCAGCATCATACCCAGGTGGTATCAATGCGTTCCGTACTTTTGTTCAGAATACGCTTCAATATCCACAGGCAGCAATCGATGCTGGTGTGAAGGGTACAATTGAGTTGTCATTCGTTATTGACAAGACAGGATCCCTTACTGATATTAAAGTGGTGAGAGATGTTTCATACGGTACAGGACAGGCAGCGATTACTGCATTGAAGAAATCAAAGAAATGGCAACCAGCTATCCAGAATGGTGTTCCGGTTCCAGTTCGTTATTCATTGCCAATTCGCTTAGACTTGTCGCAAATGTAATTCGCTATGTCGGATCGTTCAACAAGAAATAATTTTAGACAGAAATCGCCCACACAGCGATTTCTGTCCATTTTAGGACTATTCATGTTCCTATTCTATTTTGTATTGGGTTTATTGATTATCTTTTGGAGCGGTTTTCCGATTGAAATAGATCCTACCTATAGAAAGATCTTTGGAGCATTCCTAATTATCTATTCATTTATGCGTTTTGCCAGGCTATGGCAAAATAATTTTCGGAATTAATTAATCCTTTTCGGTATTTTATTATTCATAAGTAATATGAAGCGTACACTTTGGAATACAATTGTTATGGTTCTCATTTTGGGTATTGGGGTTTCTTGTTCGCAGCGGAGAGGACAGGATGGCTCCGATAGTAGCAAAAGTGGATCAGGCAGTTCTAAGGATGACATCCTAACAGGAGAGTTAACGGTGATCGTGGATGAGGCGATACTGCCCATTATGCTGGAGCAGGCTGATGTATTCAAAACATCGTATGTCAATGCGAACATCAAATTGGTTCCCCTACCGGAGCGGGAGGCGATCAATGCCTTAATGCAGGGTCAGGCGAATATTGCTGTTTTGGCTAGATTGTTGAGTAAAGAAGAGAATGCTGGCTTTAGTGGCAGAAAGATTACGCCCAGAACGTTTCCAGCATTTTATGATGGGGTCGTTTTTTTTAGTAATTTAAATGCTGCAGATACTTCAATTGATTTAAATACGTTAAGTTCAATATTGAAGGGCACTTCGACCGGCGGAAAGCGTTTGGTTTTCGACAATGTAAACTCGAGCACCTTCCGTAAAGTGAAGGAATTTGCGAAATTGGATAAGGTGTCGGGCCAATCGGTAAGGGGGATGAAATCTTCAAAAGAGGTTTTAGAGGAGGTTCTGAAGGATGCCAACAGTATAGGAGTGATTTCTTATGGGCAATATTTAGATTGTGTAAAGCAGTTTGGAGAAGAAAATAAAATTCGTATCTTAAGCCTTCAAAGTTTGAAGGACGGCAAGAGCTTAGGCTATTTTAAGCCGTCGCAGACAACTTTTGCTACCGATGAATACGCGTTGAAGACAGAGTTTCATGTACTAAACTATCAACCGAATATGGGATTGGGAATTGGATTTTCTGCCTTTATGACGGGGGATCGTGGCCAGCGGATTGTTCTTAAATACGGTTTATTGCCGGTAACTATGCCGGGAAGAGAGATTATTATCAGAGAAGACAACATAAATTAGTTTATAACAAAGAGTAAATAACAGATTATGACAAACAGCAAATTATTTTTAAGCCTTTTAGTTGCGGGCGCTGTTGCTACAGGAGCGGCACAAGCTCAGAGTATCAAAGACGCAAAGGCTGCAATGCAAGCTGAACAATATGACAAAGCTAAAGCTATGTTGCAGAATTTGGTTCAGAAAAAGGCAAAAGATGGTGAGAATTATTTTTATTTAGGACAAATTCACTTGATCAACGACAAGATCGATTCGGCACAGGTCGTTTTTCAAGAAGGTGTTACTAATGCTCCTAAGGAGAAATTGAATACTGTAGGTTTAGGTGTTGTAGACCTTGAAAAAGGCAATGTAAGTGCAGCAGAGACTAAATTTGCAGAAGCTACCCAAGGATTGGGCAAGAAAGAGTACGAAGTTCTTTATTATATCGGTAGGGGATACATCGATGCTCCAAAGCCTGACTACAAAAAAGCGGTGGAGTATTTGACCAGAGCTAAGGAAATGAATGCTAAGGACGCTTTGATTCCTACGGCATTGGGGGACGCATATGCTGGATTACGTGAAAGTAGCCCTGCATTCGTAGCCTACCGTGATGCATTGGGTATCGATCCTGATTTATTGGCTCCAAAGATTGGACAGGCAATTATTTCAAGAAGAGCACAGGCTTATGATGCTGTAATTGATCAATTGACTACCTTGTCAGGAGAGAATCCTAACTATGGACCAATCTACCGTGAATTGGCTGAGACCTATTACCTGTCATCAATCAAAGCACCAGAAGATAAATACCGTGAGATCAACCAAAAAGCAGTTGAGAACTATAAAAAATATCTTTCCTTAACTGGAGATGCATCAACAGATGCGAAAGTTCGTTACGCTGACTTCTTGGTATATTCAGGTAACTATGATGAATTGAAGACTGTTGCTCAACAATTATCGACTATCGAAGGGGTTGACGCAAAAGTTTACCGTTACTTAGGTTATATTGCATTCTTGCAGGATAAAGATTATGCGAAATCATTGGAATATATGAATACGTTATTCAGCAAGGTTGACACTTCACGTTTAATTGGTCGTGACTACTTATATGCAGGTTTAGCTAACTTAGTGGCAGGTGATGCTGCAAAAGGTGCTGAATTATTGAAAGTAGCTGAAACTAAACAAACTGAAGATGAGAACTACGATGAAGAAATCTCAGAAACAGCATTTGAATACTTCAAGAATGGAGAGAACGAAATTGCGTCTAAGATCTTCGCAGTTCCAGCAAGCAATGATAGCTCCGATTACTTCTTTGACTCAAACTTTTATTTAGGACAGATTGAGTATGGTATCGGTTCGAAAATCGTTACTGCACCTGAAGGTACTGAATATACTCCTGAGCAAGCTGCAGAGAAATTAAACGAGGCTAAACCTCATTTGGAAGCTGCTGTTAAATCTTTAGGACTTGTTGCCGCTGCGGAGAAAAAAGAAGTTGTTGACAAGTATAAACTTCCAGCTTTGTACTACAAAGGATTGACAGAATTAGCATTAGACAACATTATGTATGCTCCTGAGAATGCAAAAGGTATTTTCGTAGATTCATTTACGCAATTATTGGCTGCAATTGATGCTTCAGGAAAAGCTGATGATGAAGCAAACAAAACTTATGCTGCAGATGCACATAACTATATCGGTTACTATGCATACTTGAAAGGTGACAATGCTAAAGCTAAAGCTGAGTTTGACAAAACATTAAGCTTGAAACCGGGTGATCCGTTTGCTACGCAAATGATTGAAGCGGTTAAGTAGAGGATAGACGTTAGACAATAGACATTAGACATTAGAGTCTGTTTAGTTTATTAGGTCTATAATTTATAGAGGCTCTGGAATTTTTCCAGAGCCTTTTTTTGGTGAAATTTGGTGAAGGGTTTACACCTTCGGTGACTGAGCTTGTCGAAGTCCCGACGAACCGTCGAAGGGCTGTCGAAGGGCCGAAGGATTGTCGAGGAAGCCATTTTTAGGATCGTAAATGAGTTATTATTGGGAAATATGTCACTCCTATGGAGTTGTTTTTGTAATTATCATTTATCCAGACCATAAAGATCTGGCTATAGATACGCCATCCCAATGGGATTTTGTCATACACTATTATATCTTAAGACAATTTCAATATTCTACGTTAAACTCTCCCAACCCTTATCTCAATATTCTACAATCAAACTATCTCGGCTCTTAGGTCTAATGTCTTATGTCTCCCTGTCTCTTCCCTAATTTAAAATGATTCAAAATAACAAAAAGGGGCGGGATAGTAATCTAGCTTCCTTTTTTTATTCACATAAATTGTTATTTTTGTTAGACTACTAATAGCAATAAACTAGAGATATGGATGGATTAGCTGGGCAAAGTGCGCCTATAGATTATATTCCTATATTAATTCAATTGGCTGTGGCCGTCGGTTTTGGTGTTACCACGATTATTGGTACGCATTTGATTGGGCCGAAGGTTCGAACCGAGAACAAGCTGGGCTCATTCGAGTCAGGCATTGAGGTTGTTGGTAATGCGCGACAGCCGTTTTCAATTAAATATTTTTTGGTTGCTATCCTGTTTGTGATTTTCGATATCGAGGTCATCTTTATGTATCCATGGGCTGTTAATTTCAGGGAATTTGGTGTACAGGGATTGCTTGAGATGTTCGTTTTCATGGGCTTATTGCTTTTAGGGTTTATTTATATCATTAAAAAGAAGGCATTGGATTGGGATTAACCGTTTGGTTAATGGATTCAGTGGGGCTAATAATTTTAGAAGATGAGTAATATTACCTTATCAGATGCGCCTCCAGGAGTTGAAGGAGCGGGATTTTTTGCGACAACATTGGATAAAGCCATAGGATTAGCGCGAGCTAATTCGTTATGGCCATTGCCATTTGCAACTTCCTGTTGTGGGATTGAGTTTATGGCTACGATGGGATCGACGTATGATTTAGCGAGGTTTGGTGCTGAGAGGCCTAGTTTTTCGCCTAGGCAAGCGGATATGCTGCTTGTGATGGGCACGATTGCTAAGAAGATGGCTCCAGTACTAAAGCAGGTGTATGTGCAGATGGCAGAGCCACGCTGGGTGATCGCCGTGGGTGCCTGTGCGTCAAGCGGTGGTATTTTTGATACCTATTCCGTTCTACAGGGAATCGATGAGATCATTCCGGTAGACGTATATGTTCCTGGATGTCCGCCACGCCCGGAAGCGATCTTAGACGGCGTTTTAAGGCTGCAGGATATTGTAAAGAACGAATCGCTGAACCGGAGAAATACGCCGGAATATAAAGCATTATTAGAAAAGTACGGAATCGTTACAGATAATGGATAAGTTGACAAATGAAACGGTTATCGAAAAGCTGAAGTCACAATTTGGCGATGGGATAACCCATATATCAGAACCTAAAGGACTACTTACGGTCGAAACCCATAAGGATCATATTATAGAAGTACTGAGAAGCATTAAGGAAGATGATTCGATGCAGTTTATCTATTTGACGGATATTACGGCAGTTCATCATCCTGAGCGCGAAAAACCTTATGCCGTGGTTTACCATGTGCATAGCTTGGTTCATAATGTAAGGATCCGTATCAAAGTTTTTTTAGAGAAGGAGAATCCAACGATCGCGAGCGCCACGGTTTTATGGAACGGAGCGAACTGGATGGAAAGGGAAACCTACGATTTCTTTGGGATTATCTTCGAAGGTCACCCAGATTTGAGAAGGATCTTGAATATGGATGAATTGGGTGTTTTTCCGATGCGTAAGGAATATCCATTGGAAGATCCTAACCGTGTTGACAAGAAGGATTTTTATTTTGGGCGATAAGAAAGGCAATCATGAGTAAATCAATTACAAGAATATCACATAATGCACCGGTATTGGAGGATAATGATCCTCAGGAAGACCTGGTGACCCTAAACATAGGTCCTACGCATCCTGCGACGCATGGTGTCTTTCAAAACGTTGTTCAGATCGATGGGGAGCGCATTGTAAGTGGTGTTTCGACGATAGGTTATATCCATAGGGCATTTGAGAAAATTGCGGAACACCGTCCATTTTATCAAATTACGCCATTAACAGACCGTCTGAATTACTGTTCATCGCCGATCAACAATATGGGTTGGCATATGACGGTTGAGAAATTATTGGATATTGAGATTCCCAAGCGGGTTCAATATATGCGGGTGATCGTTATGGAGCTTGCCCGTATTGCGGACCATATTATCTGCAACGGTATTCTTGGAGTTGATACGGGAGCATTTTCTGGGTTTTTGTATGTGATGCAAGAACGGGAATTTATCTATGAGATTTACGAGGAAATATGTGGTGCGAGATTAACGACGAATATTGGTCGTATTGGCGGATTTGAGCGTGATTTTAATGATGTTGCTTTTGCAAAGATTCGCGAGTTTTTAGTTCGTTTCCCGCCGGTATTGAAGGAATTCCAGGAGCTGTTTGACCGAAACCGAATATTTATTGAGCGTACCTCGAATGTTGCTGCGGTAACCCCAGAGGAAGCATTGGACTACAGTTGGTCAGGGCCGATTTTACGGGCGACGGGTATAGATTATGATGTTCGTGCGCATTCACCATATTGTTCTTACGAGGAGTTTGATTTTGAGGTTCCTGTAGGTACGAATGGGGATGTTTATGATCGTTTCATGGTCAGGAATGAGGAGATGTGGCAGTCGATGCGGATTATTGAGCAGGCATTGGACAAAATAGATAAAGAACCGAAGGGAATATTCCATGCGGATGTTCCAGATTTCTATCTGCCACCTAAGGAGCAGGTATATACGAGTATGGAGGCCTTAATCTACCATTTCAAGATTGTTATGGGAGAATGGGATGCTCCGAAGAATGAGGTTTATCATGCGGTTGAGGGAGCAAATGGGGAGTTGGGATTCTATTTAATCAGTGACGGAGGCAGGACACCTTACCGACTTCACTTTAGAAGGCCATCGTTTATCAATTATCAGATGTTTGCACCGATGAGCAGCGGCATGTTGATTTCTGATGCGATTATTAATATGAGTAGTTTGAACGTAATAGCAGGTGAATTAGATGCTTAGTGTTAAAGAAAATATGATTGTCGAATTTTCGACGACACTTTTGGATAAATTTTCAGAGGTTGTATCTCGCTATCCAGAAGGGAAGCAAAAGTCAGCCTTATTGCCGATCTTGCATTTGGTGCAAGCTGAGTATGAATGGTTAAGTGTAGATGCAATGGAGAAAGTGGCGACCTATTTAAGTATAGAGCCAATTGAGGTTTTTGAGGTTGCGACGTTTTATAGCATGTACTTTTTACAGCCCCATGGTAAATACACTTTAGAGGTATGCCGTACGGGCCCATGTTGTTTGGTAGGTGCAGAGAAGATTATGGCACATATTGAAGATAAGCTAGGGGTTAAGGAAGGCGAGGTTACCGATGATGGTTTGTTTTCCTGGCGTGGGGTAGAATGTTTGGCAGCGTGTGGCTATGGTCCTGTATTACAGATCGGACCTAGTTATACGTTTTATGAGCAGCTGACTCCTGAAAGTGTGGATCAATTAATCAGTGATTTAAAGGAAAAATCAAAAAGCGAGGCTTAATCATATGGGACGTAAGTTATTATTAGAACATATCAATGTGCCGGGTATCAACACATTTGCTGTCTATCGTGAGAAGGGGGGCTACCGTGCTGTAGAGAAGGCATTGAAGAGTATGACTGCGGAAGATGTTGTTGAGGAGGTTAAGAAGTCTGGTTTACGAGGAAGAGGAGGGGCAGGATTTCCTACGGGGATGAAGTGGAGTTTTTTGGCGAAGCCCGAAGGTGTTCCGCGTTATTTGGTATGTAATGGGGATGAATCGGAGCCGGGAACCTTTAAGGATCGTTATTTAATGACTTATATTCCACATGCTTTGATTGAGGGAATGATTGTTTCAAGCTATGCTCTTGGAGCACATACCTCCTATATCTATATCCGTGGGGAGATGATGCCACAGATCCGAATTATGGAGAAGGCCATTGAAGAAGCTAAAGCAGCGGGATTTTTAGGAAAGAATATATTAGGTACGGGCTATGATTTAGAGATCTACGTTCAGCCAGGAGGCGGTGCGTATATCTGTGGAGAAGAGACTGCCTTACTAGAATCCTTAGAAGGAAAACGCGGGAATCCGAGGATAAAACCTCCTTTTCCAGCAGTTGCTGGATTATATGGCTGTCCGACCGTTGTAAACAATGTTGAGTCTATAGCGGCGACGGTTCCAATTGTGAATGATGGAGGGGAAGAATATGCGAAGATTGGTATTGAGCGTAGTACAGGTACAAAATTGATCTCCGCTTCAGGAAATATTGCGAAGCCGGGAGTTTATGAGATTGAGATGGGCTTACCTGTTGAGGAGTTTATTTTCTCTGATGAATATTGTGGAGGAATGGCGAACGGGAAGCGGTTGAAGGCTGTAGTCGCTGGAGGGTCATCAGTTCCGATATTGCCGGCTAACCTGATATTAAAGACAATGAAAGGCGAACCTAGGTTAATGACCTATGAATCATTGGCAGATGGAGGTTTTGTGAGTGGTACAGCAATGGGTTCTGGCGGATTTATTGTGTTTGATGAAGATCAGTGTATTGTTCGCAATACCTATAATTATACGCGTTTTTACAGGCATGAGAGTTGTGGACAATGTTCACCATGCCGTGAGGGTACAGGCTGGATGGAAAAGATTCTTTACAAGATCGAGCATGGACATGGGGACATGTCGGATATTGACTTGTTATGGCAGGTTCAGCAAAAGATTGAGGGAAATACGATCTGTCCATTAGGAGATGCGGCGGCATGGCCTGTTGCTGCGGCAATACGCCATTTCAGGGATGAGTTTGAATGGCATATCCTAAATCCAGAGGCGTCATTACAAGGAAACTACGGTTTGGCACATTATGCAGATCCATTGGTACCGGTTACGGAATAAGTGGAGCAATTAAGAAAGAGCTACAATGGCAGAAGAAGTTCAAAATTTTAAAGTTACAATAGACGGAATAACGATAGAAGTTGCTCCGGGAACAACGATATTAAACGCTGCGAGACAGATTGGGGGCGAGATTGTTCCGCCTGCAATGTGTTATTATTCGAAGTTGGAGGGCACTGGCGGTAAGTGCCGTACGTGTTTAGTTAAGGTGAGCAAAGGTTCAGAGAAGGATCCTCGTCCGATGCCGAAGTTAGTGGCTTCGTGCCGTACGACGGTTATGGACGGCATGGAGGTCCTGAATATTACCTCCCCTGAGGTTGTCGATGCGCGCAAGGCGGTTGTTGAGATGTTATTGATCAACCATCCATTAGACTGTCCGGTATGTGATCAAGCGGGAGAATGTAAGTTACAGGATCTGAGCTATGAGCATGGAGCTGAGAAAACCAGGTATGAATTTGAGCGACGCACCTTTGAGCGTATCGATATCGGCGATAAGATTCAATTGCATATGAATCGTTGTATTCTATGCTATCGCTGTGTATATGTTGCGAATCAGCTGACCAACAAACGGGAACATGGTATTTTATTCCGTGGGGACCATGCGGAGATTTCGACTTATATACATGAGGCATTGGATCATGATTTCATTGGGAACGTGATTGATGTTTGTCCGGTAGGGGCCTTAACGGATAAGACCTTTAGGTTTAAGAACCGGGTTTGGTTTACAAAGCCTGTAAATGCACATCGTGACTGTCCAAAATGTACAGGAAAAGTGACTTTATGGTACAAGGGGCCAGATGTCATCCGTGTAACGGGTCGTAAGGATGAGCACAATGAGGTTGAGGATTTCATCTGCGATACCTGTAGATTTGAGACAAAGCGTACCGATGACTGGAAGCTTGAGGAGCCTACGAAGATCAGCGATCAATCGGTGATTGCTTCGAATCATTATTTACAATTTGATCCACCACATGTGATTCAGGACAACCCGGTATTACAGGAGGCGAATGTGGAACAGTTGGCACGATCTGAAAAATTAAAATAAAGCGGGAAGATGGAAACGGCCTTTATATTAGAGAAATTAATTTTAGTGGTGATTATCTTCGTTGTGACGTTGGTAATTGCGATGTATTCCACCCTTGCGGAACGGAAGATTGCGGGATTTATGCAGGACCGTTACGGCCCTGACCGTGCGGGTTTATTTGGACTTCTACAACCATTATGTGATGGTGGTAAGTTCTTCTTCAAGGAGGAGATCATTCCGGCGGGAGCTCATAAGACCTTATTTATTTTGGGACCAACGATTGCCATTATTACGGCCTGTATCAGTTCGGCGGTAATTCCATGGGGTCAGACCCTGACCATCGGCGATCAAGCGATTAAACTGCAGGTTGCGGATGTGAATATTGGTGTTCTCTACATTTTTGGTGTAATTGCCCTAGGCGTGTATGGAATTATGCTGGGTGGTTGGGCATCCAACAATAAGTTTTCATTAATGGGAGCAATCCGTGCGGCTTCTCAGAGTATCAGTTACGAGATTGCGATGGGATTATCCCTGATAGCATTATTAATGGTAACCGGTACCTTATCGATCGGAGAGATCGTTGCCCAGCAATCGGGATTTGTAAATTGGAATATCTGGGTTCAACCCTTAGGCTTCCTGATTTTTATGACCTGTGCCTTTGCGGAATGTAACCGTGTTCCCTTTGACTTACCTGAATGTGAGACCGAATTAGTTGGGGGATATCATACCGAATATTCATCGATGAAATTGGGATTGTATATGTTCTCGGAATATATAAACATGTTTGTGTCCTCATCGTTGATGGCCGCACTATATTTTGGGGGTTATAATTTCCCATTTATGTATGATCTCGGACTTTCCGAGAATTGGATTACCATCCTTGGTGTGATTGCCTTCTTTTTGAAGATTTTTGGCTTTATCTTTTTCTTTATGTGGGTAAGATGGACGTTGCCAAGATTTAGGTATGATCAATTGATGAATTTGGGTTGGAAGATGTTAATTCCATTGGCCATTGCAAATATTGTGTTAACAGGAATTATTACCATAGTTAAGGACACTTACTTTTAATAGGGAGGGAAATGCAGTCGTTATCAAATAGAAAGAAAGTATTAGAGCAGAAACCGATGAGCTTTTGGGAGCGTATCTATTTACCTGCCATAGCGAAGGGTTTATCGATTACCATAAAGCACTTCTTTAAGAAGATTCCTACGGTTAAGTATCCGGAGGAGATTAGACCATATTCTAAGAATTTTAGGGGTCAGCATTCCTTAAAGCGCGATGAGCAGGGTAGGGAGCGTTGTACGGCCTGTGGCCTATGTGCGCTGTCCTGTCCGGCGGAAGCCATTACGATGACCGCAGCGGAGCGTAAGAAGGGGGAGGAGAATTTATATAGGGAAGAAAAATACGCCGTTGTTTATGAAATTAATATGCTGCGATGCATATTTTGTGGGCTATGTGAAGAAGCATGTCCTAAGGAAGCCATTTATTTAGATGGTAAGCATGTAACAGCAGATTATTTACGTAAGGATTTTATTTATGGGAAAGACAAATTGTTGGAACCAAAATTTGATATCACCAAATTATCACAAAACCAGCAAGCATAACCTATGACTATATTTTATTTTGTAGCCTTTTTATCTATATTTTTTGCGTTGATGACCATCTTCACAAAGAATCCGGTACATAGTGTGCTTTACCTTGTTATTACCTTTTTTACATTTACGGTTCATTACATTTTATTGAATGCGCAGTTTTTGGCGGTTGTAAACTTTATTGTTTACATGGGAGCGATTATGGTTCTGTTTTTATTTGTATTGATGTTGCTGAACCTCAATAAGGATACCGAACCGATGAAGTCGCATTTGGTCAAATTCATGGGAGTGATAGCGGGAATGTGCCTTTTGGTAACTTTTTTAGGAGCTTTTAGGGTCTTGGAGACGAACAATGAATTTGTACAGGGTCATGCGGATATTGGATTGGTAAAGAATTTAGGAAAAGTATTATTTAAGGATTTCCTACTACCTTTTGAGCTGTCATCGATATTATTATTGACGGCGATGGTAGGTGCAGTATTATTGGCAAAGAAAGAAACACGAACGAATCAAAATGGGTAATTTACTTGAAAATATGCAGGGTATTCCCCTGAACCATTATTTAATATTCTGCAGCATCATATTCGTGATCGGTGTGATAGGGGTATTGATCCGTAGGAATGTTATTATCATTATGATGTCCATTGAATTGATGTTGAATTCGGTGAACTTATTATTAGCTGCATTTTCGGCTTATCTTGGGGATCCAAGCGGGCAGGTATTTGTGTTTTTTATTATGGCATTGGCCGCGGCAGAAGTTGCGGTTGGCCTTGCGATAATCATTATGGTTTATAGAAATACCAAATCAGTGGACATCGAATCCCTGAATAAACTGAGGTGGTAAAAATTAGAATTTTAAGAGAGAACTAAATATGAAAGAATTCATTTGGATGCTTCCCTTAATACCTTTATTAGGATTTTTGATGATCGGACTTGTACGCAAGAGCAGTCCGAAGCCATTGATATCCATCATAGGTTGTGGAACCATCTTGATTTCGTTTTTACTAAGCTGCGGAATATTTAAGGAAGTATATGATGCTCGCCTGGCGGGGGGAGAAGGAATTATCTATCAGGAGGTATTTAACTGGTTTACAGTTGGGAGCTTTAATTTCAATATCAGCTTTTTGGTCGATCCATTAAGCTCCATTATGTTATTGATTATTACAGGTGTTGGTTTTTTGATCCACCTGTATTCCGTTGGCTATATGGCACATGATGGGGGATTTGGAAAGTACTTTTCATATCTGAATCTATTTATCTTCTTTATGTTGATATTGGTCCTTGGGTCGAATTATTTAGTAATGTTTATAGGCTGGGAAGGTGTCGGCTTATGTTCGTATCTTTTGATTGGATTTTGGTTTAAGAACAGCAATTATGCGAAGGCGGCGAAGAAGGCCTTTGTTATGAACCGTATTGGGGACTTGGGGTTTCTAATTGCGATGTTTTTCATCCTCGTGAACTTTGGATCTTTAGAATTCCAGGAGGTTTTCCCTGCTGCGGGTCAATTAGCTATGGGAGATTCAACCTTACTGGTAATTACCTTATTGTTATTTGTTGCGGCAACAGGAAAATCGGCACAGATTCCATTATTTACCTGGCTTCCGGATGCGATGGCAGGACCAACCCCGGTTTCGGCGTTGATCCATGCTGCTACGATGGTAACGGCAGGGATCTATATGATAGCACGTTCTAATATTATGTTCACTTTATCACCTGTAACGATGCAGCTGATTGCCATCATTGGGGTAGCAACAGCACTAATTGCAGCATTTATTGCTATTACACAGAATGATATCAAGAAGGTATTGGCCTATTCTACGGTATCCCAACTAGGGTATATGTTCTTAGGCTTAGGTGTTGGAGCATTTACAGGAGCATTTTTCCATGTTTTGACGCATGCATTTTTCAAGGCATTATTATTCTTAGGGGCGGGTTCGGTTATCCATGCGATGAGTGATGAGCAGGATATGCGTTCGATGGGTGGATTGAAAAAGTATTTACCAATTACCTATATCACGATGTTGATCGGAACGATTGCTATTGCTGGGATTCCGCCATTTTCGGGTTTCTTTTCAAAGGATGAGATCTTAGCCCATGCCTTTGTTGCAAGTCCATTATTTTGGGGATTAGGTTTTCTAGGTGCATTATGTACCGCATTTTATATGTTTAGGTTATTATACCTGACTTTTTTTGGATCATTCAGAGGAACAGAAAACCAGAAACATCATCTACATGAGTCACCGGTTCAGATGACGATTCCGTTGATCGTATTGGCGGTGCTATCCGTGCTTGGAGGCGTCATCAATTTGCCTGAAGCCCTACATGGAGGCACATGGTTAGCAGATTTCCTAAGTCCAGTATTTGCACAAACCAATGCTGTTGTTGAACCTTTCCATCTATCCCATAGTACTGAATACATTCTAATGGGCGCCTCAGCATTGGGCGCAATTATTATGGCTTTGTTTGCCTATAATAAATACGTTAAAAAATCAGAAATACCAGAAGCGGACGGTAGTTCGGAACAAAGTGGATTATATAAACTTTCGTATCATAAATTGTACATCGATCAAATATATGATACGTTATTTGTACGTCCTCTGAATGGTCTTTCGAAGTTTCTACATACATATGTGGAGAAATTAGGGATCGACCGTTTGGTAAATGGTATTGGCGACCTATTTGTTTCCTCAGGGAAGGGGATCCGTCAATTGCAAAGTGGAAATGTTGGGTTTTATATATTCATGATGGTTGTTGGAGTAATAGCCTTCATGTTATATGGATTATTTACTATCTAGAACAGAATTTAGGAATCAATGGACAACCTTATTATACTGCTATTATTACCTGTAATAAGCGCTATTATCTTAGCCTTTATCAAAACGAGCTCAGCAAAATGGGCTGCGTTGGTACTGTCACTTATTCAATTAGGCTTAACCATTCCATTTATCTGTCATTTTGTTCCGGATGCAAGTGTACAGTTTGCTGCATCCTGGGATTGGATTAACAGTTTGGGAATTCAATTTCAAATTGGCTTAGATGGAATCAGTTTACCGATGCTTATTTTAACGAACGGATTAATTCCACTTATTATACTGGCGAGTTTTGGCCACGATCAAAAAGGTGGATTTTATGGTTTGGTTTCGTTTATGCAGGCGGGCTTAGTCTTGGTATTTATATCGCTGGATGCCTTTTCGTTTTACGTAGGATGGGAAGCTGCATTAATACCGATTTATTTTATCTGTGCACTTTGGGGCGATGGGGATCGAATCAAAGTCAATCTTAAATTCTTCGTCTATACGTTCTTCGGAAGCCTATTAATGTTGATAGCAATTATCTATTTATATCAACAAACAGGCGGAAGAGCAATGTCCTGGACGGCACTTACCGGGTTGGAATTAACTGAAGGGGCACAGAATTGGGTTTTTTGGGCATTTTTCATAGCTTTTGCCATTAAGATTCCATTATTTCCATTACATTCCTGGCAGCCCGATACATACACCCATGCGCCAAGTACGGGAACGATGTTACTGTCGGGTATCATGTTGAAGATGGGTTTATTTGGACTATTACGCTGGTTGTTGCCCTTAACGCCCGAAGCGGTTATGCAATATGGTAATATAGCCCTAATAATGGGGATTATCGGTGTTGTCTATGGATCGATCATAGCCTTTAAAATGAAGGATGCAAAACGATTAATTGCCTATTCTTCGATCGCCCACGTAGGTTTAATTGCCGCTGGAATCTTTTCATTCACACAGGAGGGAATACAGGGCGCGATCCTTCAGATGATCAACCATGGTATTTCGGTAGTGGGGCTGTTCTTCGTTATTGATATCATACAACGTAGAACGGGTACGAGGGACTTGTCGGACCTTGGAGGCTTAGCGAGCAATATGCCAATCTTGGCGATTGCCTTTTTAATTATCATCATGGGGGCAGTCGGACTTCCTTTGACCAATGGATTTATTGGTGAGTTCTTATTGTTGAAAGGGATATTTGGCAGTGCTTGGAACGGAGTTTGGTTTGCAGTTATCGGAGGAACAACCTTGATCTTTGGAGCGGTTTATATGCTTCGCTTTTATCAGAAAACGATGCTTGGACCGATCAACGATGGTCATATGTCAGTGAAGGATGTCAGCGGATACGAAGTTCTGGTATTATCGATTTTGGTAATTTTGATTATTTTAATCGGTGTATTGCCAAATGGCCTACTTCATCTTTCTGAGGCATCAGTTACACAATTATTAGAGAATATTAAATAGTACAAGTTTAAGGATATATTATGGGTGCGATTATTACGCTTTCTTTGTTAGGTATACTAGTTCTGTATTTAGGTTTATATAAGGCCAAAAATGCATTATTGCCTGTGAGTATATTGGGCTTGTTACTTGCCTTGGGATTTGAAGCATACTATTGGAATGTAGAGGCGGATCCTCTATATAGCGGGATGGTTATCTTTGATCATTTTTCGCTTTCCTTCTCCATGTTGTGCATTGCCCTAACGATATTGATTCTTTTGCTATCAAAGGAATACTTTAGGGCAATATCGAATAATATTGCAGAGTACTATACCTTAATTTTATTTTCGCTTACTGGCGCAATCTTGGTTTGTTCATACCATAATTTTGCGATGCTATTCATAGGTCTGGAAATTATGTCCGTGGCCCTATATATTTTGGCGGGTATCCGAAGGAATGATAAAGCCTCTAACGAAGCTTCCTTGAAGTATTTCTTGATGGGTGCATTTTCAACAGGATTTCTATTATTTGGCATTACCTTGTTATATGGTTCCACTGGATCTTTTGATCTGGCGGCCATCAAGCAACATATTGTCGATAATCCGACGGGTATATCTCCCATGTTCTATGGTGGTATCCTCTTATTATTAGTAGGATTATGTTTTAAAGTCGGTGCAGCTCCGTTCCATTTCTGGACTCCAGATGTATACGATGGCTCTCCGATCTTGATTACTACCTTTATGAGTACGGTAGTAAAGATTGCCTCCTTTGCGGGTTTCTTGAAGCTGTTCAGTATGGTGCTGGTTCCATTGAATGAGTTTTGGACTCCAGTTTTATTGACGGTGGTGATCATTACCCTTTTCCTTGGAAACGTTACGGCCCTGATGCAGACTAGTTTCAAACGCATGCTAGCCTATTCAAGTATTTCGCATGCAGGCTATATGTTATTTGCCATCCTGTCGATCGGTGCAAACTCTGCATCCGGAATACTTGCCTATTCTGCAGCGTATGGATTGGCATCGATCGTGGCGTTCGGTGGACTGATCCTGGTGAAGCGTCAGGTAGGTTCGGATCATTTTGAATCTTTCAACGGATTGGGTAAAAGAAATCCTTGGCTGGCATTCTCCATAACCATTGCTATGCTTTCTTTAGCGGGTATACCATTAACTGCCGGTTTTATCGGTAAATTCATGATGTTTTCAAACGTTATGAATGATTATCATACCGTTCTCTTGATTTTAGCTGCCATCAATGCGGCCGTAGGTGTTTATTATTACCTACGTGTGGTTGTTCATATGTACTTTATGAAATCGGAAGCTGAGCAAACAGTCTCGATGCCGGTCAACTTTCAGGTTGTCTTCGTGGTTGCTGTCATTTTAACCATTGTCTTGGGTGTTTACCCGGATTTGATATTAAGGTTCATTTAGATACCGGGTAGGTATTTGGGGTCTGTTCCGGTGCATTCAATGATTCCTTGGAGCAGGCTTTTCCATATTACTTTAAAGAAAGGATGTTCGGGGACTCGATTATATTCCACTTGTGCGACATGGTATTTCCCATTCGCATCGGGATTGCTGTCATTGATAAAAAACCGGTTTGCTATAAAGGATAGAATTCCTTTCTTCCCTGGACCTTTTTCTGGATCCTTCAAGACATCAACTTTTAAACGGTTATAGTCAAATGTGAATTTGCCCCAATTCTTAGCATCATTTCCATGCATGTCAAAGGTTATTTTCTCAATGTTTCCTTCTGCAAGCCGGATATTTAATAGGGGCTCTAATATTCGGTTATATGGACTAACTGTCATCGCTGTCAATCCGCCTTTGTAGGAAAAATCTCCTGCCTTACTTAGCATATCAAATGTGAAAAAGGCAGATAATGTCCCTTTACCGTAAACATTTCCTACCAGATCTGCCGTCATATCTTTATTTCTCCTTAATAGGGCCTTATCATTTGTGACATTCTTTAAGGTTCCGCGGATATTTTTAAAATCTATCTTCCCCTGTCGGGCATATTTATCGCTTATTTGTGCATAGCTTAGGTCAATGCCATTTACCTTAACCGTTTTGATGCTGAATGTTTGATTGACCTTCATGAGTTGCTGTGCCGGTGACTGTCCTATTTTTGAAACATTTTCCAATTGGTATCGCTTGTCTTTTGCTAAATCAAATTGTCCCTTGCTAATATGTGCACTGTCGGCCAACAGCCTTTTTTCTTTCCAAAGTTTTTGGATATCTATTCCCGTAAGCCATACCGAATCCAAACTTAGCTCCATTCGAGGTTTATTCAACTTATCTCTTTTGGCAAAACTCTCCAAATCTATGGTTGGCAATAATTCTAACTTTGATATTCGTGTATCTTTATCCTTTGCGCTAAATTTAAGTTCCTTAAAACCTAAGCTGTATGGAGCGCCATCAAGAGTGGTTTTAAATTCTGGGATATGTATTGAAAGATCCTTAGAATATAAAAATCTAGTACTGTCATTTCCTGAATTTTCATCAATCAAAAAGTTTTCCATTGCAAGGTCTATTCCCTTGACAATTTTTGGTTTATTACCTTGTTTTGAATGGTCTTGCATCACTATTTGCATCCTTTCAGCCCGAAATTTCTGAATTTCCAATGATTTAAAGCTTTCCTTAATTATGGAATAAGGATCCTTGCTTTCTTTTTTATTATTATAGGACCTTTCATTAAGGACCACCTTTCCTTTTAAAGAGTCAAGCCCAATATCCGAAATCTCAATTCTCTTATTAATCAGAATTCCCCAAAGACTTACCCCGTTTATGCTCAACTGCTGAGCTGTTGCTTCAAAAAGTGCATTTGGTGCTTTCTCTGCCTTGTCGAGCTGCAGATAGACGGTACTGTCATTTTGAAGGTTCAGGTTTTCCAAGCGGATATTTCCTTGAGTTAAATCCAAGTTCAAATCACTATATGTTAAACTGTACAATCCATTGGAGGCTTTTGCGATTCCTTCCTTCAGCTTTTTGTCCAACATAGGTTCTAGCTTGTAGGAAATAAAGTAGAGGGCAGCGGTTATCAACAAAGTAAAGGCAATAAGAATAGCTATCCAGATTTTCCATTTTTTGGATTTGGTGGTCGTGTTCATTATAGGATAACAATTGAAAGGGGAATTGGTTGGCAGAGGAGCGGATTATAGGAACTGGAGGATATGATAGGATGGAATTGGTAAGGGCTTCAAAGGGTAGGAAAGTATAATATGGGAGCGTTGGTAAGAGAAAAGAGTATTAGTGGAGATTGAGAATGAGATTTGGGTAAAAAAGGTCCATTAACACGGAATGGCTAAAGCCATGCAAAACCCCCATAGAGGGAGATCCTATCTCGGCCCTGTTTCCCAGAAACGATCGTTCCAAGGCATTTCAGCGATGGGGAGGGTATGATGGGTTTGAACAGCCTTGAGCTGTTCATTGGATGCAATGGATTGGATATGCGGAAATAATTGTCTTTCTTCCATGCGTATGTGCTGCTCCAGTTTTTCTTCAAGCCTGTTTAGGGACTTTTCGGTGAAGGGTTCGTTCAGGATAAGGCGCTTGATGGTCTTATGGTCGGATAATGCCTCATGTAGGAGTTTATTGTCTGGCTCCAATATGGAAAAGATGTATTTCTCCTCAATCTCGAAATGTTCCGCGATCTGGTGGTCCCACATCTGCTTTACAAAATCTCCTATTCGGTTCGGTTCTATATTAAGTTCCTGCCCTTTACGGATCTTCCAGCATAACAGTAATGCAAAATGATGTTCCTTGCTCAACGGCTGTAAAGCCTGATGTCTTTTTAGAGGTTTTGTATCCATAATGTACGTAAATGAGGAATTAATTCTTCGCAAGCAGCTTTAACCTTTTTAAAATGGAAATGAATGTCGACTTCAGAATACATTGAGCCAACATTCATTGTCCCGGATTTTGCTAATTCAGCGTTAATGATGCCGGGCCGAATTCTTCAAAATGGATTGATCTGCTGTCAACGCCAGCATCCTTTAGGAAAGTATAATGCTTCCTGATGAATCCGGCAGGACCACATAGGTAGTAATCCGCCTTGGGTAATAGAATTTCCTGTTCAATAGCTTTCAGGTCTACCATTCCAATTTTTGTGTTTTCCCTGTCTTCCTGGATCTGTTCATAGAAAAGTAGATTTTGAAAAGTATCGTTCAAGGACGATAGTTCCTTCAGCCTATCTTTAAAGGCATGAACCTGTTCGTTCCTACAACCATGGACCCAGATGATTGGCTGGTCTGTTTTATGGTTTAGAATTAGATCCTCCACCATCGCCAATAAAGGGGTCTGTCCAATTCCCCCGCTGATGAAAACTTGGGGTTTTGAACTGCCATCGGCACTTAGAACAAAATTTCCGGAAGGTGAGGTCAGGTCTATAGTATCTCCGGTCTGAATATGATCATGCAATCTATTGCTGATGAGTCCGTCCGGATTATTGTTGCCCCGTTCTTTTTTAACAGAAATCCTATAATATTTGCCGTTCGCAGAACTGGAGATACTGTACTGTCGCGGCTGTAATAAGTTCAATTCAGGGAGAAACAGCCTTACTGAGATATACTGACCAGGCAAATGCTCTGCTATTTCACCATTGTCGGTAGGGTAAAGGTAGAATGAAGTTATTTCCTCGGACTCTTTAATTTTATCTTTGACCATAAAAGGCCTCCATCCCGTCCAACCGCCAATGCTGCTGACCTTGTCTTGATAAATATGTGCTTCATGTCCGGACATAATTGCGGACAGTTGGTTGTAAGCAATTCCCCAAGCTTCAAGCAGCTCTTGGGACGCTGACTCCCCCAAAACTTCTTTGATGGAGGATATCAGGTGCTTGCCCACGATCTGATAATGTTCCGGCCTGATGTCCAAACTGGTGTGTTTGTGGCCGATATGGTCGACTACCCCCAACAAGACCGATGGGTTTTCAATGTTTTCAGCGTATGCTAAAACGGCCATTGCTAGAGCAGTCTGTTGTTTTCCTGATTTTTGGTTTCCCATGTTGAAGATATGTTTGAGTTCGGGATTATGCTTAAACATCCTTTCATAAAAATAACTCGTTAACAATACTCCGTTTTCTTTTAGCACGGGTATCGTACCCTTAATTAATGCTATTTGTTGTTCTGTCATCACGTAAATCTTTGTTTTCTCAACTATTTAATTATAAGCTATATACAAATTTAAAAATAATAAAGGACAAAAAAGTCTTTTAATATACTTTTGCCACTTTAGCTAAAAAAATATGATTTTAAGATATTGGCTATCAATGCTTTGTTCAATGATTCTTGAAAATATGATTGTTGTCATTATTTATCGATAATTTTGGTTTATGGGAATGTTTTCAAAGTCAGCTGAATATGCGATCCGTGCTGTATTTTTTATTGCCAAGTCGAGTTATTTGGATAAAAAGGTAGGCATTAAGGAGATTGCGAATAATATTGATTCTCCCGAGCCCTTCCTTGGGAAGATTCTGCAGCAGCTCAGTAGGAATGGGATTGTGCGTTCGAGCAAAGGACCCAATGGAGGGTTTTACCTGACGGATGAAGAGATGAACAAGAAATTATCAGAGGTCATCAAGGCAATCGATGGGGATGAGATTTTTATTGGCTGTGCCATGGGGCTGTCACAATGTTCGGAGGAATTTCCCTGTCCCTTACATGGTGAGTTTAAGGCTGTTCGGGCAGAACTGACACGGATTCTGAATGGGGTTACCCTAGCGAAATTCAATGATGAATTAGTTTTAGGTCAGCTGAAATTGAATCGATCGAAAAATTCATAGATGATCGAAGCGTTCATTTTTTGGAAAAATTTGAGTCTTAGCAACATAAATATTCTCCTTTTTTCGTTTAATAATTTGAACTTTCACAACAAATTGTATCTTTATAAAGTTCAGGTTTAATTATGAGGAGCGTCCCTTTCTTCTATTTTTTGTGCACATACGTCTTTGTTTTTTGCTTAACGGTCAACAGTTCGTTGGCCCAATCCCTCATTAGGGGTCTGGTTCAGGATAAAGACAGCAAGCAGCCCATTATGGGGGCCACGATTACCGATCTGCAGGGCCAAAACGGCACATCTGCTGATAAAAATGGAAGGTTTAGCCTACAGGTTTCAGGAAATAGCAAACAGCTCGAGGTTCGAGCGTTGGGCTATAAGAGCCTCCTTGTGGATTCATTGCCCGGCGATTCTATGTTAATCATCGAATTGGACCATGAATCCAATCGGATCGAGGCGGTTTCAATCAGTCATAAATCTAAATATCGGAATAGGAATAATAAGGCCGTCGAGTTGATTGACCTAGTTATTCGCAATAAGCATAAAAATAGGCTTTCTGGAAAAGATAGCTTAGCGTTCGACCAATATGAAAAGCTCAAGTTTGGGATGCTTGATCCAAAAATATCCAAGCGGGAGGGCATGCTGGGACTGAATTTTCTGTTTAACAATATAGACAGCACAAGTCAAGCTGGTAAGAAGTTACTGGCCCTTTATCTGGAAGAAAGCAATGCGAAGGTCTATGGAAAAAAAGATCCATCAAAATTTAAGAAGGTCATCACTGCCCAACGCAAGACAGAATTTGACAAACGGTATATTAACAATCCCAATATCCAGTCTTTTTTGAACTATATGTTCCAGCAGGTAGATGTTTATGATGAGAGTATCTATATCCTGAACAAACAATTCTTGAGTCCAATTGCAGATAACGGCAAAGTATTCTATAAATATTATATCACAGATACCATTTTCAATGATGAGGGATATTTTATACAGTTAAAGTTTGAGCCTAGGAACAGCACGGATCTTTTATTCAATGGCGTCCTTCAGATCAGTATGGATGGCAGTTACGCGGTTAAACAGGCCGAACTGAAAATAAACCGGGAGACCAATCTAAACTGGGTTAAAGAGGGTGTGATCAGCTTTCATTATATAAAAAATGAGGCCGGTATCATGTTGATGGACAGTACACGTACCTTTCTAACATTTGGCATCCGAAAAGGCGAATCGCACTTTGCTGATCGTGTCACCGTGAATGAGAATTATGTATTGGACTCCAAATTTCCGGATAACATTTTTGGAGGACCGCCAACGGAGATTTTGCCCCAAGCTGAGATTACCATTCCAAATCGACCTATTGCACTGAATCCCACGGAGCAGAATACCTATCAAAATATTGAGACGCTAAACAATAAGAAGAGCTTCAAAACGCTCCTTGCAGTCGGGTATCTTGTTTCACAGGGGTATTATAATCTGGGTAAATTTGAGCTTGGTCCCCTAGAATACCTGTATAGCCAGAACAATGTGGAGGGCAACCGTTTTAGGATTGGTGGCCGCACGACACAAAACTTAACGGACAAGGCGTTTTTTGAAGGGTACCTGGCTTATGGCCTTGAAGATGCTCGCGCAAAATATTATCTAAAGTCTGCGGTCTCCTTAAATCGGCGGTCCATCGTTACCTTTCCCGCACATTATATTGAAGGATCCATCCAGAGTGATATTATGGAGCCGGGTCAGCAGATCGGCTTTTTAAAGGGGGATAGCTTCTTTCGGTCCATCCGAAGGAACAGGCCAACGAAATGGTTCGATACCCAAGCCTATCAGCTGCAGCATGTCTTTGAATTTGGTAACCATTTCAGTATAACAACGGGACTTACCCATCGGGATCAATCTACGGTTGGGGATTTGCGCCTAATAAGCAGTAGGGATCCGGATCTCCTGTTAACCCATATTCAAAGTAATGAAGCCCATGTGGATGTTAGATGGGCACCATTCGAGAAGTTCTATTATCGCAATCTGTCTAGAAAAACCATTATTGAGAAACATCCAGTTTTTAATGTGACCTATACACGGAGTTTGGACGGTTTTTGGAATACGACCTATGCGTATGAAAAATTGACTGCCGCCGCATCGAAGCGATTTTTTCTGAATCAGCTGGGGTTTGCAGATGTAAGGGTTTCCGGGGGCAAGATCTGGGGAACACTTCCCTATACCATGCTGGAGCTACCGAATGTCAAACAGAAGGAAGACCGGCATCAGATCGATTTTGATATGATGAACCCGATGGAATTTGTTGCCGATCGCTATATGAAGGTAGGATTCTATCACCAGATGCAGGGATTCCTGTTCAATAAAATTCCATTGATTAAGAGGCTGAACTTACGAGAGGTCTGGGGGGCGCAAATGTTCTACGGGAAGTTAAGTGACCGAAATAACCCGTATATTAGTCAGGAGGTCGTTCAATTTGACAGGAATAAAGAAGGAGAAATATTGACCCATGTTCCCAATCCCGGGCCTTATTGGGAAGGGACGGTTGGGATTGACAATATCCTGAATGTTTTAAAGGTTGAATATGTGAAGCGGTTAAGCTACCACGGACTCCCAAATGCAAGAAGCGATCGGTTTAGGTTATCCATCAACATCAATTTTTAATATGAGCTACCAAAATATCATTCTTTCGATCAAGGAAAGCACCGCATATATTACCATCAACAGAGAGACTAAGCTAAATGCCTTAAACCAAGATACCATTGCAGAACTGAAGGCTGCGGTAGATTCAGTAGAGCATGATGATTCCGTTCGTGGAATTTTTATCACCGGAGCAGGACAGAAAGCATTTGTTGCAGGGGCAGACATTCAGGAATTTTTAGGAAAGTCCTCGGAAGAGGGTAAGTCACTGTCTTCTTTCGGACATGAACTGATGGACAAAATTGCTAATTTTTCAAAACCCGTAATTGCGGGCATCAATGGATATGCCTTAGGTGGAGGCCTGGAATTAGCCTTGGCCTGTCATGTCAGGATAGCTTCGAAAACCGCCAAGATGGGTCTTCCGGAGGTTTCCCTTGGCCTTATTCCTGGCTACGGTGGTACGCAAAGGCTTGTAGAATTGGTAGGTAAAGGTAAAGCCTTGGAGATGATCCTCACCGGAGAAATGGTCGAGGCCCAAGATGCATACCAATGGGGTTTGGTAAATCAGGTTGTCGAGCTCTATGAGCTTGAAGGAACCGCCCAAAATATATTGAACAAGATCTATTCCCGCTCCAGAAATGCAGTGGCGACGGCAATTGGAGTGGTAAATGCCGGGTTGAGCAAACAAAAGGACGGCTATCAATCCGAGATCGATGCCTTTGGGAAATGTTTTGGCTCAGAGGAATTTCAGGAAGGCGTTAGCGCGTTTTTAGAGAAGCGCAAACCAAGGTTTTAGGGGGATGGACATAAGACGAAACACACAAGAGGTCTGAATGGGGGATGAGGGAGTTGAATTTTGGTATGAACCAATAACCAAGTCTTGGTGGATTATATTAAAATGCAAGATAAGTACGCGGCTTGAAATTAAAGGGTAATTCTATCGCTATCGATTTGTAAACAAATCTTTATCTTTGATTATGTCACTAGCCTATCTTAAAGAATTGGATTTGCACAGTAGAATTGCGCTGTGGAAAATTGAGGAATCCGAAGAGGAGTTGATTGCGATGCTGCAATTAGATGAATCAGAATTGGCCAAGCTGAGCAGCATGGCTAAAGGGAAAAGGACTTTACATTGGCTGGCAACAAGAGTACTATTGCGGTACCTGCTTCAGACTCCGGAATTTATCAGCTGTCCTTCCGATGTAAATGGCAAACCCTATCTTCCTGATTTTCCCTATGAAATATCTTTGACCCATTCCTTTGATTATGCCGGGGTAATGCTAAGCACAGCAGGCGCTTGTGGTATTGACCTAGAAATCGTTAAGGATAAAGTCGTCCGCATTAAGGATAAATTCTTAAAACCGCAGGAGCAGGCATTCTTGGAAGAGGAACAATTCGTCGATCAGTTATATGCCTGTTGGTGTGCCAAAGAAGCGGTTTACAAACTTCAGGGTAACAAGGGGGTGTCCTTTTATGATGATATGTCCGTTCTTCCTTTTACCTTCACCCCACAGGGAGTCATGCAAGTAAATCTTAGCAAAGGTAGTGAAATCCAAACATTTCAGGTCTACTATGAAAGATTCAATGAATATATGCTCGGCTATGTAGTCGAATGAATTCCGTTCCAAAGTTCACCCATGCCCTCAGCTTGGAATTGCATTCAAACAGGCTTGCCTCACCAAAAAAATCCTACAACTAAATACTGTCCTCCAGCTGGTCTCGTTTCAACGAGAGTCGCTTGTTGGCTTTATAAATCCGGACCGCAATCAAGAAATAAGCAAGCAGTAAGGGCCCGTAAACTAAGCCGATCAATCCAAAAAGAGGAATGCCGATGATTACCCCTACGACAGTAATAATTGGGTGTATATCCCCAATTTTCTTTGCGATGACCAATCTAAGGACGTTATCGATGTTGATCACCAGTCCAAATCCCCAGATCAACAGACCTATACCTTGCCAATTTTGGCCATCGGCTAGCAACATCACTGCGGCAGGGACAAAGATCAAAGGTGGTCCCAAAAGGGGAATAAAGGAAAGTATGGCACATATTACCCCCCAGAATAAGGGGTCCTTGGCGCCGAAAATCCAAAATCCAACGGCCAGACATGCCCCTTGGATGATGGCAATAATCGTTTGTCCGATAATGTTGGAGTAGGTTATGTTCTTGAGTTCTTCTCCAAATACGACGGCACTTTCGTCGTCAAAAGGAAGGTAGTGAACGAGGCTGCCTTCAAATCCGCGATAGTTTACAAAGAGAAAGTACAGGAGAAAATACATCACCGCAATTTCCAGAAAAATATTTGCTGCACCACTAAGGGCTGAGGTTAGGAGCGCACCAAAATAAGTGGAGCTAGCTTCTAACTGTTTTTCGATAAGGTCAGGCTGTCCAAGTTTGTCCCCGACAAAGTGTTTGATCGCATCCATAATCTTCTTTACCCATTGTGGATTCTGCTGCAGCTCGACCGCTTTGTCGAAAAGCATCTTCCCAATTCCTAAGAAAGGAAGTACAATAATGAATATGGAAATAATGATGATAAAAATGGAAGAGACAGGTTTTGGCCAGTTCCATCTTTCGATCAAAAAGATATTTAAGTTACGGAATAAGGTATACATGACCATTGTCCCTAAGAACGCCCCGAAAATACCTGAGGTAGCATAAAGAATAATGCCGCCCAATATAATAACAATGATCAGGATAATGACGTTGCGTTCCTTCTGTGAAAATACATCGTTGTTGCTCATAATTGATTTTAAATTAATATAACAATTTTTTGAAAATTTAGTTTATAAATGGTTTTTATTTGGACATATACAACATTCAACAATTTTTAACATGGAATCGGCTTACGAAGGTGGTGGACATGCTCAGCAAGATCGATATAATAGACCCAGAAGGATCTAGATATAAATGGACTAAGTCAGAAGAGTTTGGCAAAGAACATGGGTGTAGACCCTGTGACCGTTAAACGTTGGGAAGAAATAAAAGAGCAAGGTTAAGCAAAAACAAATGGAAGAAGTTTTGATCAGTTGGAATTATTCCGTGCATCCAGCGTAAGTCGACCTTAAAAGATAAACATTTATAAGGAGTTTTGGTTGGTATTTAGCTTCATTGATCAATGAAGCGAGTGTTAATAAATGTGTTTTCCATGGTGTTCACCTGGTTAGCAAAATTATATTCGTGAAATAAAATACCTCAAGTTTCCCTTTCTTTTAGAAATCATTTAATCAGAGAATAAGTTAGATTTTCTCCTATCAAGAGGGCTTCATTATAGCTCCCTTAATACCTCACTTATTAGTTTCCTTTTTATGATGTATTTGTCTGTTCTTTCATGTTCATACATTTCGTGGATATCATCATATGAAAAAGGTCCATTCATCTTTTCTAAGTGTTTTACGATCATGGTTTTCAGGTCTTTCGATTCAGTGAGGATTTGATTCATCTGCCTTCCAAGCATCCTGGCAGAAGCAATTGAAGGTTCGAAATTTTCTTCGATCAGATCATCATGATAGGTGTCATAGAGTTCTTCTCCTGCAATAGTGAAATAATTTAAGAGGATGTAGTAAAAATCTCCTAAATCCTTTACATACCGATCACTTTTTTCATGGGCTGATATTAGTTTCATTATACAGAGGCCAGGCAGAGTGCAAACTTTGAACCTCCGCCCGTCTTTAGTAATATTTGCAGCATGGCTAAGCACCTCCATATTTCCAAAAACAGATATTTGTAACTCCGTTTTTCCATTTAGATGTACGTGTCGATCGTTTTCTATTCCGCCAAACGGTAATAGATCTACAACTACATGGTCTGGAGATTGCATACGAAATGGCTCAGCAAACTCTATAAATCCTTCATGGCTTGATAGATATTCTTTAACGTTTTCAAAGTCCCTATACTCATTGATAAATAGAGAAAAGTCAATGTCTCTGGTAATTCTTCTCATGGGGAGGTCTTCTATATGACTTAACCATATTTCACGAGCAAACGCACCAATCAGGTAAAAATCAATGTTGTACTTTTCAAATACATTTTCTAATGCTCTGAAAGTATTTTTCATTTCGCCGTTTCGAAGCTTTTCTATATTAATCTCTAAAAAGTCCATCAATCAGCATTTTTGCAGTTTCGATATTTCTAGGGTCTCCGGTGTTTACTAAATCAGCATATACTAAAATTGTAGGAACTACATTTGGTCTTTTGTCGTTGAACATCCAGAACCTAGAATATATTTTAAGGTTTCCTTTCCCAGGTGCTATTTTGAGTTTCTTTATTAAGTCCATACTGTTTTCTTTTGTATAAAGTGTTAACTCTGCAGGCTGTAAATAATTGGTCAGTAAATCGCCCGCAGGTTCACCTCCCCATTGACTGTTTACACCCAAAGGGACTTTCGTCCAATCTTTTGCATACTCGTTAATAAAACGAAATTCTCCTAAAAATAATGTAGGTTTTAATTTTTCATCATATTCTAAAATCCATTGTTCTAGCAGTTTATCTCGGTTTATTATTCGCAATGTCTTATTTTTGCCTTTGGCAATGTAGTTTTGTTCCTTAAGAGAATTTATTATTTTATTGACATTACCTAAGGATATTTTATAGTCTTCCGCAATTTGCCTGTATGTCGTGTTGAGATAATTTTCATCATTGAGAAAATGAAATGCGAGAATGAGACCTGTTCGAGTGAAGCCATTTTTCTGAACACTTTTCTTAGAGGGAGCTCGCAGGCCATCAATGAGAAAGTGCCAGTCATTAATTTGTATAAAACAGTTGCCTGTACTGTCAATATAGTTAATTCCCATTTCTCTTAGACGATCTCTTATTGTGGGAAATATCTGTTCAGAAAGGACAATTAGATTTTTATTAGTTTCCTTTAAATCTTTGAGAGCGATTAGGTGGAATGGCTTGATCTCTTTTTTATATTCGGCGGGTAATGCGTAAATTACTTTTGAGTTATCGAGTTCCAGAACACCATCAATGCTATGACCATCATTTTTATCATACCACCGACCTTTTAATGATGTCTTATTCTGAAGTTCGTACAGAATTTGAAATATTGGCTGTATCTTCATGTTCACGTTTGTGTAGTGTTCACTTTTTTGTGAACACTAATTTATAGTGAACATTTGACATTGTCAAGTATTTCCGATAATAATTCCACCTCCACTGGATATGCCTTCAAAATTGTTGTGCAATTCGTAAATATATGGTTCACCTAAGGTTCCTACAGGGCAACAGCCTATTCCTAAAGCACTACAGGTAAGAGCATTGTTTGCATAAGTGCTCCGGCATCACGCCAGCCAAGACTTTCGGAATTTTTATAATATTTATCCGTTCTATATTGATGGATAATAAACCAGAGTAAAGTTCCTTTTCTACCGGGAAAAGCCAATGAGATATGTTTAATAAAGCTTTGCACTTTTTCTTCTAAAAAATCTAGCCTATATACTCCGTGTTCAAATGGACTATAGATGGAGAAGAAATTATCCCCTGCATGATTGATCAGTATATCTATAGGATGAACGGCGCCTGCGGATGGAGAAGGCCGCTTGGAAAGAATGTAATCTTCATCAAGATACGCATCCCGAGTTCGACTGCTATACCATAAAAGAGAATCAAGTTGATTCTCTTCTAAGGGTAATAAGTCCTTGTTGCTCCGTCGTTCTTCAATAACCTTAAAGAAATTTATATGATTTGGTTTACTAGGTCGAGTTAGCTCCTTTTTTATTCCTAGGTAGGGATAAGCATAAGAATTGACACTGATTGACTTTGTTCTAGGTGTAGGATTCATAAGGACCTCCTTTGACATCGTACCTTACTTAAAGGTACATATTGCACCCCCGACATTTTCCACATGGAGAATTTGACTTATGGCTAGAATGTGCCTATAATAGCAAATTGTCAGGTACGTTTGACGCGTAAAAGAGTTCTGCTGATGTGTAATGAATTGCAGGAATTATTATCGATATCCGACCTTCTTGATAACTCGATAAGTCGTCAAGTAACTGATAAAATTTTTCAGTACAGTCTTTGTGAAATCCATCAGATTTTACAGAGCCTACCATTACACATAACAGCATCATCTAAAGTTTCCTATCTGACTTTCATTGTTTAATAAAGGAAATCAGGAAATAGAAAGGTTTAAAATCCATTGGGAATTAAGGATTGGTTGATTGAAGATCCATCCTGCAATAAATTAAAAAAGACCAATCCGGAAGCGTTTTTCTATTGGTATAAAAGCATATAAAAAAAGAGTAATGACGGATGTACATTTTAAAGAAGTAAGAATCTATAAAATGAGCAGAATTAACGGAAAAGATACCAAACCCGAAATTCTGGTCAGGAAATCTCTTTTTGCCAAAGGATTATGCTATCGGTTACATGATGAGAAAATGGCAAGGAGTTAGCCGTTCCAGATCTTCAAAAAAAATGTTTAGAGATTTGTTCGGTTTCGGTGGCAAGATGGGGAAAGTTCACCGATAAAATTCTCCTTGCCCTATTTGGTTTTTTAATGTATTTTTGAATCCTGCGAATTAGCCATAGTATCATGATATTATCAGACAAGCGTATTTTAAAGGAAATCGAAAAGGGTATGATCGTTATCGAGCCTTTCGATAGAAAGTGTTTAGGGACAAATTCTTACGATGTGCATTTAGGGAAGTACCTAGCAACCTACAAGGACGAGGTTTTAGATGCCAAGAAGCATAATGAAATTGAGCATTTCGAAATTCCTGCTGAAGGATTTGTTCTCGAACCAGGTACCCTATACCTTGGCGTTACGTTGGAATATACAGAAAGTCATGGGCATGTTCCCTTTCTAGAAGGTAAATCAAGTACAGGAAGATTGGGAATCGATATACATGCTACAGCCGGGAAGGGCGATGTTGGTTTCTGCAATACCTGGACATTGGAAATTTCAGTTGCGCAGCCCGTACGTGTGTATGCCGGAATGCCTATCGGACAATTGATCTATTTTGTTGTCGAAGGTGATATCGAGACCATGTACAACAGCAAAGGGAATGCTAAATATAATAATAAAACTATTCGCCCTGTGGAAAGTATGATGTGGAAGAATTTGTTTTAGGGATAGAAATTAGACATAAGACAAATGAACTGAGATAGTTGTCTAGGTACGTGGGAAAAGAAGGAAGATTTTAGGAATAATTTTAAGAGATATATAAAAGGTCTGAGCATTCGCTCAGACCTTTTGCACTTATAAATATTTATGTTGTTTTAATATCCATATGCTTCCAATTCCATGAAACTGACATATGTGTTCCAAAGGATGGAGAAACTATTCTGAAAATATTGAAAAATTGGAGATCTTTAGCAATGGAGTGCTATATGAAGAATCATGTTCTGAACGTTGAAGAGTTATATTTTAATGATGAAATATATAGAAACAAAACCGCACTGGGATTTGAGCCCATTTATTAATTTCTTTTGGGAGTTAAAAGGAATAGAATCAGACTATCATTGGGAGAGAGTTTTTCCCGATGGATGTTTAGGGATACTTATAAATTTGGGTAAAAATTGTCTGACGGATAACGGATCGAGATCTTTAAAATTTGGAAAAACATATGTAGTAGGTGCAATGACCTCATTCAAGGATACTTTGATTGATCGTAATTCCCATTTAGTCGGAGTCTGTTTAAGGCCTGCCACACTCTCAAACTTTTATAACCATACCCCAGAAAATATTCTGCACAATGATACCATTGAATTTAATGTGCCTGATGGCCTCAATGCTGATAAAATCATAAATGACCCAATCGAATATTTAAACAGATATTTTACTGAAAGGAACAGGAAAAGAACCAATATATTAAATTCTGTGATAAACGATATAGATGCATCGAACGGACAATTGCGAATTAATGATATATCGAGGAGAAACTATATGACCATAAGGCAGCTCGAACGTAATTTTAAAAAACATGTTGGAATGTCACCGAAGGAATATTCAAATATCGTAAGATTTCGTAATGCTTTAACCATTATCAAAGAGACGGCTCAGAATCGTAGTTTGTCGGATATTTCGTTTGAATGTGGGTATTATGATCATTCTCATATTTCCAATGAAATCAAGAGGATCACAGGAAAATATCCAAGTCAACTTTAAAATGTCGCATTTTTACAAAGTGTGGATGATTATCTAAGGCTATTTTTGCATAAAATAAAATCTTAATAACATGCGAAAAATATCGGTATTTATAGCAATGAGCTTGGACGGTTTTATTGCAAAGCCAAACGACGACCTAAGTTTCTTAAAACTTGTTGAAAGACAGGGAGAGGATTATGGCTATGCAGAATTTACAGAAAACATCGACACCATAATCATAGGTAGGAAAACGTATGATTACGTTCTAAAAGAAGTTGGACCAAATCATTATGATAATGGACTGCGAGATGTTTATGTCATTACAAGAAATGCAAGGCCCAGCATCGGGAAAACAAATTTTTATTCAGGGGACCTGGGGGAATTAGTCAAAAAATTAAAATCTCAAGAAGGGAAGAATATTTATTGTGACGGAGGGGCTGAAGTCATAAACGAATTGTTAAAACTTAAATTGATCGATGAATTTATTATTTCTGTAGTTCCCGTATTATTGGGGGATGGAGTAAGACTATTTAAAGGGCCTCAAAATGAGCAGCTAATTGAACTGGTAAATACAAAAACTTTTGAATCAGGACTTGTGCAGTTACGATACCAATGCAAGCGATAGATAATTTTCTGGTGAAATGTTTTAATTTTATTGATCTTTCGTTGGGATATTCATAACAAAGTTATTTCTATGATTCTTTTTCGGTTTTTTTTTTCCTAAAAAAGATAAAACAGAAGAGGGTGGCATTATGGAAAGCCCCCAGAAAATGCCTAACTTTTGGGGGCACTGCAATATGGACAACTTCTTTTGCTTAATAATGTTTATCCACCGAATTCCATTAGGTAGGACTTAAGGAATTGATCGAGGTCTCCATCAAGCACTGCCTGTGTGTTTGAGGTTTCGGTATTGGTCCTTAGGTCCTTGATTAATTTATAAGGGTGCAGCACATAGTTGCGGATCTGAGAACCCCATTCTATTTTTTTCTTGGAACCTTCAATTGCGGCCGTCGCTTCCTGGCGCTTGCGCATTTCGATTTCGTAGAGCTGTGATTTCAACAAACGGAGGGCATTTTCCTTGTTCTGAAGCTGTGACCTTGACTCCTGGTTTTTGATGATAATTCCAGTCGGCCTGTGGTGTAACCTAACGGCAGTTTCGACCTTGTTGACATTCTGGCCACCGGCACCCCCAGAACGGAAAGTATCCCATTCGATTTCAGAATCCTTTACCTCAATTTCGATATTGTCATCCACCAAGGGGTAAACATATACCGAGGCGAAAGATGTGTGCCTTTTTGCATTGGAATCAAAAGGAGAGATTCTGACCAATCTGTGTACGCCGTTTTCTCCTTTGAGGTAACCGTATGCAAAGTTTCCGGAGAACTGTAAGGTCACCGTTTTAATGCCGGCCACATCACCTTCCTGATAATCCTGCTCGGTTACTTTACAGCCATGCTTTTCACCCCACATAATATACATACGCATCAACATAGCGGCCCAGTCACAGGATTCAGTGCCACCGGCACCTGCCGTTATCTGAAGGATGGCATCCAACTGATCTTCCTCCGCACTTAGCATATTCTTGAATTCCAGTCCTTCAATTTCGTCTAGGGCAATCTGGTATTGATCCTCTAATTCTTTATCTGTAGCATCACCGGCCTGAAAGAATTCATACAATACTCCAGTATCTTCTACTGAGGCATTGACCTGGTCGAACTGGTCGGTCCAAACTTTCAGGTTCTTGATCTCATGCAATACTTTTTCTGCGGCTTTGGGATCATCCCAAAATGTTGGCTGCAGGGTAATCTGTGTGTTTTGGTCTATTTCACCTTTCTTGGCATCGATGTCAAAGATGCCTCCTCAGGGATGTAATACGATCCCTCAAGTCTTGAATCTGTTCTTTGGTCATAAGAACAAAGATAACATAAAATTGAGGATTGATTAGGCTGTAATCCTTATATTTGAGCAAATTAAGAATATATGTTGCCAAAAATTGATTTTACGACTACCCAAGCATTTAAATATTTAGCGGATCATTACATAAGTATTAATGAGACGAGCATCAAGGAAATGTTCGCCAGCGATCCGGCTCGCTTTCAAAAGTTTTCTCTCTATCTAGGGGATATCCTGTTGGACTATTCAAAGAATCGGATTAACGAGGAAACGATGGCCCTATTGATTCAGTTGGCACGCGAATGTCAGTTGAAAGATGCAATTGAAGCGATGTTCAATGGCGAAAAGATCAATCAGACGGAAGATCGAGCTGTTCTTCATACCGCGTTGAGGAATCAGTCCGGAAAACCGGTATTAACCGAAGGAAAAGATGTGATGCCTGAAATCCAGGCCGTCCTTGCAAGGATGAAGGATTTTTCGGAGCGTGTTATTTCAGGAGCATGGAATGGGTTCACTGGGAAGGAGATTACCGATGTTGTGAATATCGGAATCGGCGGATCGGATTTAGGACCCGTGATGGTCACAGAAGGATTAAAGGCCTACAAGACCCGTTTGAACCTTCATTTTGTATCGAATGTTGATGGCACACAAATAGCCGAAACTTTAAAAAAATTGGATCCAGAGACAACGCTTTTCCTTATCGCCTCCAAGACCTTTACAACGCAGGAAACCATGGCCAATGCGAATTCAGCGAAGGAGTGGTTCTTGAAATCCGGGGCTGAGGAATCGGATGTTGCGAAGCATTTTGCGGCATTAAGTACCAATGAAGCCGGTGTTTCAGCATTCGGTATCGATACGAAAAACATGTTTGAGTTTTGGGACTGGGTCGGGGGACGCTATTCCCTATGGTCGGCAATCGGACTTTCCATCTGCCTGGCCATCGGATTTGATAATTTTGAAAAATTATTGAACGGTGCTTTTGAGGCCGACGAGCATTTTAGAAATGTCGAATTTGAAGAAAATATACCCGTTATCCTTGCGTTGTTGGGAATCTGGTACAACAATTTCTTTGAAGCGGAAAGCAGTGCCATCCTGCCATATGACCAATACCTGCATCGGTTTGCAGCCTATTTCCAACAGGGCGACATGGAAAGCAACGGTAAATATATCGATAGAAACGGTAATCGCGTGGACTATGAAACTGGTCCCATCATCTGGGGTGAACCAGGGACTAACGGTCAGCATGCCTTCTACCAATTGATCCACCAGGGAACGAAACTAATTCCTTGCGATTTTATCGCTCCAGCAAATTCACACAACCCATTAGGCAAACACCATCAAATGCTGCTCTCGAATTTCTTTGCTCAAACCGAGGCCCTAATGAATGGTAAATCGGAAGCCGAAGTGATCGCAGAGCTTCAAAAAGCCGGAAAAACGGAGGAAGAAATTAAAGAATTGGCTCCTTTTAAGGTTTTTGAAGGTAATAGACCTACCAACTCCTTTTTAATTAAAGAAATTACACCTAAAACATTGGGTGCATTGATTGCATTATATGAACATAAAATCTTTGTTCAAGGTATAATCTGGAATATATTCAGCTTCGACCAATGGGGCGTGGAACTAGGAAAACAGCTGGCCAATAAGATTCTACCGGAGTTGGATGGTAAAGGGAAGGTTGATACGCATGATTCCTCGACCAATGGGCTGATTAATCAGTATAAGACCTGGACAGACAGGATTATAGGATGATAAAGGTCGGAAAGATTTTATGTCGGAAAGTATGGGGATGGATTTGTGATGGCTTGATGGATGTAAGGTCTGAGATAAAGTGAGGTAAATATAAACAATTATATGAATTTGTATAAAAGGGGAAACAGGTTAGTCTGTTTTTCCTTTTTTCATGGGTTTTGATAAAAGGAGGTTTGTGGAATTATAGTTATTTTAAGGGTAGAGATTAAATAGTTTTGGTGAAAGTCTGTGGGAAGGGAATGGAATAGTTTGGAATGGTGTTGTTTAGGGAAATTGGCAAAAAATCCCGACCTTAGGGTGTACCTAAAAAAATTAACCCAAATAATAGATATGAAATTCAAAAATCGAGCTATTACTTATTTCGGGAGGCTGGCAATGCTGTTTGTTGCTACAGGCTATGCAGTTCATTTAAATGCGCAGCGACTTCCCGCATCACAGGTTCAGAAATTGGATCCTGTTGTAGAAAAGATTGTTAAGGAAGCCAAGGATAATTCGGAACTGGAGCAACTGGCATTTGAGCTATTGGATGTGGTCGGTCCAAGATTGGTGGGTACTCCACAGATGACGCACGCGAACGAATGGGCATTAAAGACGTTTCAACGCTGGGGTATCCCTGCAAAGAACCAACAGTTTGGTGAATGGCATGGCTGGGAGCGTGGAATCTCCCATATCGATATGACCCATCCAAGACAGAAAACCCTGGCAGGAACTCAGCTGGCGTGGAGCCCCACAACAAAAGGGAAAGCAATCGAAGCTGAAGTTATTGCACTGCCAGCATTTAGAGATTCAATAGCATTCCGTGCCTGGCTTCCGAAGGTTAAGGGTAAATATGTTATGGTTTCGATGCCTCAGCCTTCCGGAAGGCCAGACTGGAACTGGAAAGAGTATGGTACCCCAGAATCGATCGCCAAAATGAATAAGCAGCGCGACTCTATCGGTGCATCATGGAATAACAGAATCAAAGCAACCGGTTTAGCGCCAAACTCCATCCCTTCGGTTCTCGAAGATGCCGGTGCTGTCGGGATATTAAGCAGCTACTGGTCCGGTGAGTTTGGTGCCAATAAAATTTTTGGTGCTCGTACGCATAAAGCACCTTCCCTGGATATTTCCCTGGAAGACTATGGTATTCTATACCGCCTTGCCGAAAAGGGATATGCTCCAAGAATAAAGGTAGAGACTTCCTCCAAGCATCTGGGGAATGTTCCTTCCTTCAATACCATCGCAGAAATCAAGGGATCGGAATTCCCTGATGAATATGTAATTCTTTCCGCACACCTTGATTCTTGGGAAGGGGGATCTGGAGCGACGGACAACGGTACCGGTACTATTGCCATGATGGAAGTAGCTCGTGTATTAAAACAGGTTCTTCCTAATCCTAAACGTACGATCCTAATCGGGCTATGGGGCAGTGAAGAACAGGGCTTGAATGGTTCTAGGTCCTTTGTGCTTGATAATCCTGAGGTTATTGAGAAAACTCAAGCAGTTTTCAACTTGGACAATGGCACAGGTCGGGTGGCCAATATCAACGGGTCCGGCTTCGTTCATTCCTATGATTTTATGGGACGTTGGTTGGAGGCGGTTCCAAATGAAATTACGAAAGATATCAAAACACAGTTTCCGGGATCACCAGGAGGGGGAGGTTCAGACCATGCTTCATTTGTTGCAGCCGGAGTACCGGGCTTTATGTTGAGCTCATTATCCTGGGGGTATTTTAGCAATACCTGGCACACAAACCTGGACACCTATGATAAATTGGTCTTTGATGATCTGCTATCGAATGTTATCTTGACTGCAGTATTGACATACAAGGCTTCGGAAGAACCGAAATTGGTGGATCGTGAACAAAGGGTCCTGCCGAAGGATGCCAATGGCCGGGATGCGGTTTGGCCCGCTATAAGGCAGCCCAGAAGATCGGGGGTCGGCTATTGATATGATCTAAGGCTCGTGGTTAAATAACAAAATAGGTCCGAAAAATTTTTCGGACCTATTTTGTTATTAGTAGTGTAATGAATTATTTTTTATTCAACTTGATGTAATCGGTAAGTACGTTTGCACTTTCTTCAAGGACGAAGTCGTACTCCAATTTCGGTTGTGGTTGGCCTTCTTTCCATAGGGGCTCGCCTAAGAAGGACAGTTGCTTGTTAATCCGTTCGCGTTGTTTTAGTCTATTTTTTTCGCGTTCAGCTTTCAGTTTTGCTTCATTCAAAGAGATTGCAGGCATTGTTTCGTTTTTGTTGAACTCTGCAATGTCCTCCAATAAGAATGAATAGGCAGGCGATTTTTGCATACGTGCTTTGTGAATTTCTTCAAGCTGTGTGTTGATTGGAGAAAGATCTCCTATTCTTGCGAATTTAGTAGGCTTGATCTGATCCCAAGGCAGAGCTGAGGGCTCGGAGCTTTCGCCGAATTTTTCAGCAGAATATTGGGTTGGGAATGTAACGTCTGGAGTTACCCCCTTATGTTGGGTACTGCTACCTGTTACACGGTAAAATTTACCCATGGTGATATTGATCTGACCAAATTCGGGAGCTCCATTGGGAGTGTCAGGATCAGATTCTCCGGCAGCTTTTATCAGCAGCTTGTTGGTTGCGCTAATGAAGCGGGACATATCTACTGCATTCTGTACCGTACCTTTACCGTAACTGGTCGAACCTAGGATGATTCCTCTTCCATAATCCTGAATGGCACCGGCAAAAATTTCAGATGCCGAAGCCGAAAAGCGGTTGATAATTACGCCAAACGGTCCTTCCCATGCTAATCCTACTTCCTCATCGCTATCAACCTGAACTCGGTTTCTGGTATCTCTAACCTGAACTACAGGGCCCTGATCAACAAATAAACCTGTCAGCTCAATGGCCTCCTGTAGGGATCCCCCACCATTATTGCGTAAATCCATTAAGACAGCGTCCACACCATCTTGTTTCAGGCTATCCAATAATAGCCTAACATCACGGGTGGTACTTTTGTAGTCTTTGTCGCCACGGCGTACCGCATCGAAGTCAATATAGAATTTCGGCAGGTTGATAACCCCGATTTTGTAGGATTTACCATCTTCACCTTTGATCGTTTTGATTTCCCGTTTTGCTGACTCCTCGGCAAGGATGATTTTTTCGCGGGTTAATTTTACGATTTTCGGCGCAGAGGCATTGTCAGCGCCAGCAGGTAAGATCTTCAATCTTACGACCGTGCCTTTTTTTCCTTTGATCTTAGCCACAGCTGCGTCCAGTCTCCAGCCGATAATATCTTCGAATTCGCCATTATCACCCTGCGCAACACCTACGATCCGATCGTTAATATGCAGCGATTTGTCCTTAAAAGCGGGTCCGCCGGCAATGATCTGCTTAATGGTAACCATTTCATTTTCCATTTGTAGCTGGGCGCCGATACCCTCTAAGGTATTGGACATGCTTTCATTGAATGCTTGCGCAAATGAAGGGTTATAATAGGTCGTATGTGGATCAACGGCGTCCGTCAAGGCGGTCATGATCATTTGGAATGCATCATTGGCATTGGTTTTCTTAGCCTGAGATATCAGGTTGTTATATCTACTTCGAAGCGTTTCCTTATTCTTTTCAATATCCACTTTGGCAGAGTCACCGGCAGTAAGCCTTAGGTTCAACAGGTCGTATTTAACACGTTTTCTCCATTGATCCTTGAGTTCTGCTTCCGTACTGAACCACTCCTGCTTTTCCCTGAAGCTTGTATAGGTTTCATCCTTATTAAAATCATGTGCCGCATCGATCTGCTCCAGTGCAAAATTCATGCACTGCAAGTATCTGTTGGTATATTTGTTGAAGATATAGAATGCACTGGAAAGATCCCCCTGTCTAAAATCCTGGCTGATCGTGTTTTTAAACTGTTGAAAATCCTCAATATCAGATTTCAGCATATAGTTCTTACCTTGGTCAACGCCCTCAAGGAGGTTGTCGAATACGATATTTGAAAGGGAATCGCCCATTGGGACTTTTTTATAGCTAAAGTTCTCCAATAGATTAGCGACTTCTTTAGCGATGATTTCGTGTTGCGTTGTTGGTTTAAGTTCCAATCCCTGCTGATCAAGATTGATGCGAGGTTTCGCCCCACAGGCTACGACAGAAATTAACGCAAGGCAGAAAATGAGATGTTTAAACATATATGTATAATTCTTGAAATTGTTCATTAAAGTTTGACAATAATTAAATTGCTTAATATCATTAGCGGATTATTGTAACCGCTAAATTTAGTTAAAAATCAGGCCAATGTATGATTGACAACGTAAAATATTCATTTCAATTACTAAAAAACGGAATATTTAAGGTTTATTAACTTTTCCGGCCATCTGCTGCATGGAGGTTTTCACGATTAGTCCCAATGATATTTTAGAACAATTCGTTTCTTAATTTCCAATAATTTAATAGTTCCTGTTCAGCATCCTTAAAATTTCCCATCATGAGATAGATGTCCCCTAGCTTATCGTGGATTGCCAGCTGCAACACCTTGTTGTTTTCGTCATCTGCTAAATTTCTTGCCTTTTCAAACTCAAGCTGTGCGACCTTATAATTTTGCTGTACGTATTTTGAGAATGCCAGCATATATTCGATTTCTGGCAGTTGATTTTTTACATTTCGAAGGGTAGCAAGATCCTTGGCCTGAATTAAGAACCACTGAGCTTCAGTATGCTTGTTCTGAAGCTGGTAAATCTTGGCAAGGCTAATCAACGCATTTACTTTTCCTTCGTGATTTTTTGTTTTGTTAAAAATGGGGAATGCACGGCGTATAATCGTATTTTCTGCTGACCGATAATTTTTTTGGTATGCCTGCACCAGGGCGATTCTCACCAGGGTATTTGCCTGGTCGACGGGTGCTTTGTTCTCGACTGCCGATTGAAGGAAGGCCTCCTGCATAGCTGCGGCATCCGATAGGTTGCCATTGAACAGGTAGGTGTTTGCCAAATTATGTTCAAGGACAGATTTTTCGCCCGATCCTGAAGATTTAGCGGCATTGAGTCCACGAATGAGGATGGCGATGGATTTGTCTATTTCACCTTGCTTTAGCAATTGAAGGGCATAATTGTTGGACAGTCCTGCCGCAAGGGGAAGGTTTCTGTTAGTCTCCAATTTGCCGATCAAACTATTCCATTCCTGCTCCGTAGTGGGGAGGGGGTCGAAATTCTGTTTGATGTAGGAAGTGTTCGAGGTTAATTTATAATCCTCAATAATATTTTGATAGTCCAATTGTCGAGCAATGGAGTCAAAGAATCCCGTCTTTTCTTTATAGGAGTCGACCAATTCTTCTTCTTTGGTTCTGGGAGGGGGTAGAATATAAACCTTAGGTCCAATCCCAGCGAAGGTGCTATCGTATTTTGTAACAAATCCTGCCGGATCCAAGGGTTTATTGTTGTTTTGAGCATTTGCGGCAAATCCTGCAAAGAATAAGCCGAGGGCCATTATAACACGCACTTTATCAATCATTCGCAATTCTTTTTTTCAAAAATATCAAATAATTTGAAATAGGCAATAGCAGGGGGTATAAGACAACTTGAGTATGACATTATAGAATTATTGCCACATTCATATTACTAAAGTGTCATATCATTGGGTTTACTATGAAAATTCGATAGCTTTGTGAATTATGGTGACAAGGATACCTTTGGCAGAACGGATGCGTCCGAAACGTCTTGCAGATTATGTTGGTCAAGAGCATATTATCGGCCAGGGTGCGGTATTGTGGAACGCGATCGAGCAGAAGGTTATCCCCTCGATGATTTTTTGGGGTCCGCCGGGGGTTGGTAAGACGACCTTGGCCCTATTGATTGCCAAATCGTTGGATCGACCCTTTTATAGTCTAAGTGCGATTCAATCAGGTGTTAAGGAAGTTCGAGAAGTAATCGAGAAGGCTGAGCAGATGCGTCAGTTTAACCAAGAGCAGCCTATTCTATTCATCGACGAGATCCACCGGTTTTCGAAATCCCAACAGGATTCATTGCTGGGGGCAGTAGAACGGGGAACTGTAACACTGATCGGTGCGACCACAGAGAATCCATCCTTTGAGGTCATTTCAGCGTTGCTTTCCAGGTGCCAGGTGTATGTCCTGAAGGAACTCAGCAAGCAGGAGTTGGTGCGGATCGTGGATCAGGCCATTTCGGAAGACGAATATCTGAAGGCTGAACATATCAAGGTAAAAGAGTATGAGGCTTTATTACAGCTTTCTGGGGGAGATGCCCGAAAGTTATTGAACATCTTGGAATTGGTATCCCAGGCCTCTGTTCATAGCAAAGATGAGATCACCAATGAGTTCGTTGCCAGGCATGTGCAGCAGAATAGGGTACGCTACGACAAGTCCGGGGAGCAGCATTACGATGTGATATCAGCTTTTATAAAGTCGATACGCGGGAGTGATCCGAATGCTGCGGTGTACTGGCTGGCCCGGATGATAGAGGGGGGAGAGGAACCAAAGTTTATTGCCAGGCGCTTATTGATCTTAGCGTCGGAAGATATTGGCAATGCCAATCCCAATGCACTATTATTGGCCAACAACTGCTTTCAGGCGGTAAATGTAATCGGCTGGCCGGAATCCCGGATCATTTTGTCGCAAACCGTTATCTATCTGGCTTGTTCTGTTAAGAGCAATGCCTCCTATGAAGCGATCAATAAGGCACAGGCCTTGGTTCGCAAGACCGGAACCTTATCCGTTCCGTTACATTTGAGGAACGCACCGACAAAATTAATGAAGGAATTAGACTACGGTACCGAATATATGTACGCGCATTCCTATGCGGGAAACTTCGTGGAGCAGGAGTATTTGCCAACGGAACTAGGTTCCGTCCAGCTGTACGATCCAGGGAAGAATCCGGCGGAAGAAAAGATGAGACTTTCCCTTCGTGAAAAATGGAAGAGGAGATATAATTATTGAGTTTAAATATTTACTTTTACAGAAAGATGTTAGATACGTTTACGGCTATAGATTTTGAATTAGCAACCGCCAAATACAGTAGTGTTTGTTCAGTTGGTATTGTAGAGGTAGTCAATGGCGAGATTGTGAATGAATTTTACAGTTTAGTTAAGCCGCCACAGAACAAATATATGTGGCAGACCTCACGGGTTCATGGGATAAAGCCCAAACATACCTCTTCAGCGCCAACATTTGAGGAGCTATTTCCGAGTATTGAACAGCTTCTGGCTTCCAAACATATGGTTGCACATGATGAACTGTTAGATCGTTCTGTATTAAAGGAAACTATGGGCTTTTATTCCTTGGCGTATGAGAAATTAGGATTGCCGGCTATTTGGGACTGTACCAGTAAGATATATAGGTCATTAGGGTTTGAGCGGACCAAATTAAGTATCTGCTGTGAATTGATGGGAGTGGAGTTGAAGCATCATGATGCCCTATCCGACGCACGTGCTACAGCCGAGCTATATTTAAAAGTGGAAGAAGCAATGCAAATGAAGAAACTTGGGTAATCATGGGGAAAATTATAAATGTGATTTTATCAGGGGGAGTTGGCTCACGGTTGTGGCCCTTATCCCGGAAATCGAAACCGAAGCAATACCTTCCGATCTTTGATGGGAAAACCTTATTCGAGTGGACAGTTGATCGGAATCAGGAAATTTCCTCGAAGGTTATTTTAGTTGGATCCGTTCAGAACAAGACATTAGCGGAACCCTATCTGCAGCAGTACGATTACGATATCATCGCAGAGGCGGCGCCCCGCAATACAGCTGCCGCGATTGCTTTTGCGGCGTTTCACGCAGACCCCGACGATATATTGATCGTGACCCCTTCGGATCATTTGATAGAGGGCCTGGTGAACTACCGTGAGGCGATAAACCAGGGCGTTATGTATGCGCAGGAGGGTTATATAGCGACTTTCGGAATCGTTCCGACACGTCCGGAGACGGGGTATGGCTATATTGAGCACGAGGGCAATACCGTACTTTCATTTCGGGAGAAACCGAACGAAGAAACAGCAAAGGACTTTTTAAAGAAGGGGAATTTTCTATGGAACTCGGGTATTTTCTGTTTTAAGGCGGGGGTATATCTGGAGGAACTTATGCGTTTCGAACCGAAGCTGTACAATGCTGCTGAAGTGGCTTTTGAATATGCCGAGGACCTTGTTTTGGATGAAGAACATTCAAAGCTTATTCCATCCAAGAGCATAGATTATGCTGTGATGGAGCGAAGTGAATTGATTAAGGTTGTCCCTGCTCGTTTCGAGTGGTCAGATATGGGGGCATTTGACTCCCTGTTCGAATATTTTAAGGGCAAAGGACACCCTGTTGACGAGAATGGCAATATTGTTGTAGGTACTAATAAGCATACCGTATTTGTAGGCTTAAGTAACTGTATGCTAGTGAATACGGAAGATGCAGTTTTGGTACTGGACAGGAATCGGGCGCAGGATGTTAAACAGGTTTATGAACAATTGGAAAAAGAGAATTCGACGTTAATCTAATCTATTGTAGCAATTAGGGATAATTGCACGTATAAATTAAACCTTTGAAGGGTTCTTAACGTCTAATAGAAAGATATAACCTATTACCAAACAACTTAATATTTTGAGAAACTATGGGATTTTGGAGTAATTTATTTGGAGCAAACAAGAAAGAGCAGTCGGCTTATCATAACCGCCTGGAATGGATCGGATGGGACATTCACAATCATATCCTACCAGGGATCGATGATGGTAGCCCAAGCGTTGAAGATTCGGTCATTTTAATAGAAGGGTTAAAATCCTTAGGAATCCACAACAGTATATCTACACCGCACGTCATGGCGGGTGTCCATAACAATACGCCCGAAACGATCAAGGCTGCACATAACAAACTTAGCGACCATTTAAAAGCAAATTCCATAGATTTTAAATTGGGCTTTAGCGCCGAATATATGATCGATGACCAGATCGATCAGTGGATCTCCAGCGACAAGCTCTGTCTGATCGCCGATAAATATATGCTTATCGAAATGTCCTATCTTTCAGAATCCAAGGCCCTCTTCAGCATTATCAAAGCAATCCAAGATCGTGGGTACCAGCCCATCCTAGCCCATCCGGAACGTTACAACTATTTCCATAATAATTTCAAGATTTTCGAAGAGATTAAAAATGCGGGCTGCTTTCTACAGCTTAACCTGCTTTCCATCAGTAAGTATTATGGTGAGAATGTGAAGACATGTGCCTTAACCTTAATCCGTGCAGGAATGTATGATTTTGTGGGCACCGACATGCACCATACCAGGCATTTAGAGGCATTAAAGGGTGTTGTTATCAAGTATGACACCAAGGAATTGCTTCAAGGGAATCCGATTAAGAATTATAAGCTATTTGAGTCCAAGCGGGAAATGAAGACCGCATAGTTCAGCCTTATATGGTTGTGAGATTTGCGTTCAGTGCGTGAGGTCCATTTTTTTATATTGGTAAATAGGTGGTTATAAGTTCAGAAGGTAGTTAACGAATTTAGATATTGAAAAGCAAGGGCTTATTGAAAAATTTCATAAGCCTTTTTTTCGTGGTGGGTGGGGTTAGGAATTGATTGGAATATAGCCATGTAGGAAGGAACTGTCCGGAGCAAGTGAAGGGATCCGGGAAATGGAACAGTACAAATAGCCTATTTGGGATGACCTATTCTGCTGTTTTATAGATACAATATTCAAGGCATTCCAAAAGGACCTCAGGTGATCAACTTCCAAGTACCGCTATTTACCGTTAGAAGAGGTCTCGTTCAAACCGCCCCAAATGGGAAAAGTTAATGGTGCAACAATAGGGTGAAATTAAGCACATTAGACTGTTCAGGGCACTATAAATTAGACTTTCAACTACAATTTTAAGTAAACAGAAAGCTGTTGATATATGTAAGTGCATTTATTTGTTTATTTTGTGATATGAATAAAACGATTCTAATTACTGGCGGTGCTGGGTTTATCGGTTCGCACGTTGTCAGGCACTTTGTCCTCAAATATCCGCAATACAAGATCGTCAACCTGGATGCGCTGACGTACGCAGGTAATTTGGAGAATCTCGTCGATATCGATAATAGCTCCAATTACACTTTTGTAAAGGCCGATATCTGTGATGAGGCTGCTATTAGGGAGGTCTTTGCGACATATAGGCCGGATGGGGTTATTCATTTAGCTGCCGAATCGCATGTCGACCGTTCCATTACCGATCCAAATGCATTCGTCAATACGAATGTGATCGGTACGGTAAACTTGCTGAATGCCTCCAAAGAACTTTGGAAGGATAATCATGAGGGAAAGAGGTTTCACCACATCTCAACCGATGAGGTTTTCGGTGCTCTGGGCGATACCGGTTTCTTTACTGAGGAAACGAGCTATGACCCGCATTCTCCATATTCAGCTTCCAAAGCCGCTTCGGATCACTTTGTTCGTGCCTACCACGATACATATGGCCTGCCGGTCGTCATAACAAACTGCTCCAATAACTATGGACCTAACCATTTTCCCGAAAAACTGATTCCCCTGTGTATCTTAAATATCATCAATAACCGTCCCCTACCAATTTATGGTGACGGAAAATATACACGCGACTGGTTATTTGTAATCGACCATGCAAGGGCAATCGATACGGTTTACCATGAAGGTCTAAACGGACAGTCCTATAATGTAGGCGGTTTTAACGAGTGGAAGAATATCGACCTGGTAAGGGAGCTGTGCAGACAGATGGATGATAAATTGGGCCGGGATCCAGGAACTTCAGCTAAACTGATCCAGTTTGTGAAAGATAGGCCCGGACATGACCTGCGTTATGCGATCGATGCTACAAAAATCAAGGAAGAATTGGGCTGGGAGCCTAGCGTAACTTTTGAACAGGGGCTGGAAAAGACTATTGAATGGTTCTTGGCCAATCAGGAATGGTTGGCGAAGGTTGCCTCGGGGGATTACCAGCGGTATTACCAGGAACGCTACGTGACAGGATTATAAATTTCAGGATCGAGGGTATTGACAGGGGCGAGTTGGAGATATGCTGTTATAGGTAGATCTGGAGGCTGGGTTTGTCAAGGGAAATGGTGAAATTTGTTTATGTTATGGTGAAGAATTTAGATAATTTATATGAATGCGATAGATACGGGTCTTAAGGACTGTTATATTTTAGAGCCGAGGGTTTTTGGGGATAATCGGGGGTATTTTTTCGAGAGCTACAATAAATCTGCATTTGATGCGGCCACCGGTCTGGATGTAGATTTTGTACAGGATAACCAGTCGTTTTCCTCGCGTGGTGTCTTGCGGGGCCTGCATGCCCAATCTGGGGAGTTCGCACAGGCGAAATTAGTACGTGTCCTGCAGGGTGAAGTCCTGGATGTTGCAGTTGATGCCAGGCCGGATTCGGAAACTTTTGGCAGGCATGTGGCCGTACTGCTATCTGCTGAAAATAAGAGACAGCTGTTCGTTCCGAGAGGATTCCTGCATGGCTTTGTCGTTCTGTCGGATACCGCAGAGTTTTTCTATAAATGTGACAATCTATATAAAAAGGAAGCCGAATGGGGCGTGATCTTCAGCGATAAGAATCTAGGGATCGATTGGGGAATGCCGGAAAGTGAGTTCCTTATTTCGGAGAAGGACCAAATCCTACCGGGATTTAAGTCCGCTGTGGAAAGTTTGTCTTTTAAAAATAAATAAGCGATAGGATGAAAATCGTAATAACGGGAGGGACGGGACAGCTAGGTTCGGAATTGAAGGACGTATTTGGCGATCAAAGTGGGCATCAAGTTACTTTTTTAGATCGTTCGGACTTGGACCTTTCCAAGCCGGAGGAGATCTCGGGAAAGCTCGAGGCCTTAAATCCAGATGCTATTGTACATGCAGGAGCCTATACGGCTGTTGACCTAGCGGAGGGAGAAAGGGAACTGGCCGACCGGATCAACCATTTGGCCACGCGGGAGATTGCTGAATTTGCAAAAAAAGGGTCTGCTAAATTAATCTATATTTCGACCGACTATGTCTTTCAAGGGACTGTCGATGCGGCCTTAAAGGAAGATCATCCAACAAATCCCATTAATGTATATGGAGAAACCAAGCGTAGGGGGGAACTGGCCGTATTGGCACAGGTAAAAGATGCTATCATTATCCGAACCTCCTGGGTCTATTCCATATACGGTAGGAATTTCGTTAAGACCATGCTGAACCTTATGCGAAGCCGTCCGGAAATCAATGTGGTCGCCGATCAAATTGGTTCTCCGACCTATGCATATGACTTAGCAGTTCTGATCAAGCATATTGTCGACCGGGGTATATGGGTGGGCGGTGTTTACCACTATTCCAATGAAGGTCGGATCAGCTGGTATGATTTCGCCATAGCCATTAGGGATCTGTCGGGCCTGGACTGCCGGGTAAATCCGATCGATAGTTCAGGATTTCCTACAGCGGCGAAACGTCCTGGCTTTTCACTACTTGACAAGGGTAAGGTGAAGTCGATTTTTGGGGTTGAGGTGCCGTTTTGGAAAGATAGTTTAATTCAGATGGTAAGTAAAATAGATCAAGATCAATTAACCTAGAAAATATTATGAAAGGAATAATTTTAGCTGGAGGTTCCGGCACAAGGCTTCATCCGCTAACGCAGGTTGTATCCAAGCAGCTGCTGCCCGTCTACGACAAACCGATGATCTATTATCCACTATCGGTTTTGATGCTGTCGGGGATTAAGGATGTATTAATTATTTCCACTCCCCAAGACCTGCCAAATTTCCAAAGGTTGTTCGGGGATGGGGGTCAGCTGGGGATTTCGATAAGCTATGCCGAGCAGCCATCGCCAGATGGGCTAGCCCAAGCTTTTATTATTGGCGAGGATTTTATTGGCCATGACGATGTCTGCCTTATCCTGGGGGACAATATCTTCTATGGTGCGGGTTTGCAACAGCAACTGTTGGAGGCAAGGGCAAAAGTTGAGGAGCAGAACCAGGCCGTTGTTTTCGGCTACTATGTCGATGATCCGGAGCGCTATGGTGTTGCGGCATTCGACGAAACTGGCAAAGTGTACGATATTGAGGAGAAGCCCAAGGACCCGAAATCCAATTATGCTATAGTCGGGCTATATTTCTATCCCAATTCGGTGATTGAAATTGCCAAGCATGTTAAGCCTTCGCATCGCGGCGAATTGGAAATCACCTCCGTCAACCAAGAGTTCCTGAACCAGGGTACCCTACAGTTGCAACTAATGGGACGTGGTTTTGCATGGCTTGATACGGGCACGCACGAATCCCTGTCGGAGGCAACCGAATTCATCAAGACCATTGAAAAGAGAACGTCTCTTAAGGTGGCCTGCCTTGAGGAGATAGCCCTTTCCAGGGGATATATACAGAGTGAAGCGTTGTACGGCCAAATCAAGGACCTAAAGGGGGTTTATTATGACTACCTGAAAAAAATATGCCAATCTGGGTTGTAGACTCTTGAGGAACAGCTGTTCTGTAACTAATTAGCCAAACCACCAAGTGAGATTTTACAAAAAAAACCTTGGGGCCTGCATCGCCGCTGGCCTCATGCTGCTTTTACTGACCATCGTTTTATCAGATCGGGAACCTAGCGATAGTAAGGAGCTCAAGGTGGAGATCGAGGGCCTGTTCGAAAAGAGGATCAATTTTGGGCAAGATACCTCCTCGATGAAAGTATATCTCGATTCCATCCTGATGGAAGCCGAAGAACGTAGGAGCATTCCGTTAAAATGGGCCTACTACCAGCTTATGGCCGACGGCTTCTCGATTGCCCACGACGGGGTCAACCCCCGGTCCGACCATTACTATAGACTCGCCGAGCAGCTGATTGAGCAGACCGATAACATGGAGTTGCAGCAGGTGGGTATGATCCGGGAGGGATACTATTTCTTCGTATACCGTGACATTCCAAAAGCATTCCCTTGGTTCCTTCGCGCCGATGACATGATGGGAAAGGTCCGGCCTTCCCGGGTTCCGTTCCTAGCCGAGCATTATGGTTTCATTTCCGGTTTCTTTAGCTTCATAGGAAATCACAGGAAGGCTGCAAGGTACCTTATGGAGGCCCTGCCGTATACGGAGGAGCGGAGCCGCAAGGGGATAGACATGCTGAACTCAATCGGGGTCTTTCATGAAAGGGATTCGCTGAAGGGTGAATCCATAAAGTTCTATAGGCGTGCGCTCGGTATGGCCGAACTTGTCCGGGATTCCGTCTGGATCGGTATTCTCTCGGGCAACCTTTCTTCTGCGGAATGGGAATCGGGCCACTATAGCAAAGCGGTCAGTTTGGTAAAGAGAAATATTAACTACTCAACTAAATTCAACGAACCGATCGATGCGATGAGGGCAAACCTTGCACTGGCCGGAATGTACGTCAAGTTGGGAAGGTGGGATTCTGCAAGAGCCCACGTTGATCAGGCTTTGCCCTTAATGGAAAATAAGCCCTATTTCCTGCCCTATATGACAAAGGCCAAGAAGGTACAGGCGGATATTGCCCATGGAACCGGCAACAGTCTCTCTGAACTTGGCTATCTGAGCAGCTATATGGTCCTTAACGACAGCCTGGAGAGGCTGCAGGATCGGCAAAGGGTCCTTAGGGTGTCCTGGCAATGGGAGGCGGAAAAGTATCGGAGGTCGATTAAAGATGCGGACCTGAAGAGAAAGCAGGTCAACCTTACGTTTTTGTTTGTCGTGGGGTTCGTCGTACTTTTCCTTTTGATCATTATCCTTTCGGTAAACGGATCCAAGAATAAGATCCGGCTTAAGAATGCTGAGCTGGAGGGTGAACAGATCAGGATGGCCTTTCAGAAGGAGCTGGTCGACAGGGAACTCGGTGAGCTGCAGAATTCCCTTCAGGAATTTACCCGTACCATCCAGCAGAACGACCAGACCATTCAGCGATTAAGGAACGAGGTAATCCGCAACCTGGACAACTTTCCCGAGAAGCAGGAAACCCTTTCCGAGAACATCGAGGAGATCATGGGGGGAGAGTTCATGAACGAGGAGAGATGGACCAAGTTCCAAGATATCTTTGAAAGGGTATATCCCGGATACCTTGACCTCCAGAAGCAGAGCTTTCAGCCGCTATCACAGAAGGAGCTCAGGCTATTAGCCCTGATAAAGCTCGGGCTAAACAACAGGAGCATGGCCTCCCTTCTGGGAATTACCCTAGAAGGGGTCAAGAAGGCCAAGCAGAGGCTGAAGAAAAAGCAGTAGGACCTGACTTCCCGGTATTTTTTGAATAGGTACATCCATGTACCTGAATTCCAGGCGGAACCGTATTTATTGCCCCCCAAAAAAACAATGTTCCCGTATGGACGTCCATGGACGGAGAATGGCATACCGGCCTTTGGGACTGCTGGTAGTGAAGCCTGGATAAAAGGGGTTAATATTCCCTTACCCTTTCCGCCATGCGCTCCAGGGCGTTGATTACCTTTTGTTTATCAGGGTCTTCGGGATGGTATGACTTTACCCTGACCGATGAAGGAGAAAGGTCGGTGCGGTGCTTGGTGGACAGAAAGGGTACAATGGTCTGGTACACCTGGTTCAGGGACCTGGCGGCGACCAGGTGCTCTTCATCTATCAGCCTCAGGTAGATTGCGAGCTGATCGGCGGACATATTGCATTGAAGTTTTTCCATCCCAACCCCCGGAGCGGGAGAACCGGAGCCTTTTGCGTCGGTACTGTTCAATGCTGCACAATGTTGAACATAGTCAATTTCATTTTCGAACCAGTTGTTGATAAACCAATCGAGCGAATGATAACCGGGGTTTAGAACAAGTCCGGGTTTTCGATGCAATTGGTTGAATGCCCTATGGTAATCCATTAACATTAACAGTTTTTTATTAGGGTCTTTCTGCATGGTTATCTGTTCGCCTATACGACCTATAAGCATGTCCATAAATTCCTTACTATTGAAGTTGATATAGATTAGAAACCGTTCACCTGCGGCGTAGTGAATCTCCTGTTTTGACCAATCCCAATCCGCGAGTCGGCGCGTGAACTCCAGCTTATAATGTAAAGAACGTCTTGTGATCTCAAAGTTGAGGCCTTTTTCTTCGACGAAATTTACTATTTTTTCGATCACAAGACCGCCTATGTGGTCCTGTGGCAAATTTGTACGCATGAGTTCGAATTGTCTGGCGATATGATTGAGCACGGCCATTTTCAATGGCACAGGTACGATCACCTCACCGCATATAACCTTTCCGTAATCTTTTTCCAAAATCTTGCAGAAATTCACCATATAGTCCTTTGCCGATTGAATCAGTGCGCTTCGATCACCGGAAGATTTCAATAATTTCTCAGCTAATTCGAGCAGGCGGCCAGCTTCCTTGTAATAGGTACTTATACAGATAGAAAAGCTTTTATTTCCTGCCAGATCCATCTCAAGGCTTCTGATTCTCTCAAGAAGCCTAATACTTTCCGATTTCATTTTTTGTCTCACCCTTTCCAGGTCGATTTCATTGTCGTTTTTAATTCCTTGATTTAATCCTTTCAGGTTTAGGAGCTCTTCAAAAAAGAACAACCCTTCTTTATTTAACGTTTCCATAATAGACTTTGCTTACTGGTCTGAACCCAACATGGAATGGATAGCTCAGGTAGGTCTAATGGTGCTAAACCACTAAATATGGTTGTGGTCCAGGAACTTACGGAACTGCTCGTATATTTTTAGATTCCCGGCAGCAATGTCATGTTTAACATGATTTAGGCGGATCTTTTTTTTGTTATACGATTGGAAGAAGTTAATGTTAAAGGCGATCGATCTGGAACATTGCTTAAACCACTCCTGCGGCAATAGGTCACAGAGGTCCCGAAAGGTTGAGATACTCGTATACAATTTTGATTCTGTTGTCACATGAATAGCGACATATCTGCTTTTAGCCTCTATGTAAATGATGTTCTTGAAGAGAATCTTCACCCGGCCGTATACATTGTCGACCTTGACCATGAAGTAGTTATAGGAATCCCCAAGTGAATCGGACTGTGTGCTCGGAGGATTATTTAGGCGGTAGTCCATATCTAAACGGTGAATAGCCGTCATAAACCGGATATAAGTAACGGGCTTTAGCAATACGTCGATCACATCTCTGGCGTAGCCATCGTCCTCAAACTGTCTAAAGCCGGTATAGAGGATGATCTTGAGATTAAATCGGGTAACGGTAGATATCCATTCCAAGCCGTTAATCTGTTGGCCCAGATCCACGTCCAGAATGACCAGGTCCACGGGATTGACCCTCACGAAGGTCAATGCACGGAGGGGGTCCGTAAAGGTGCCAATGACCTGGACATGCTTAACTGTTTGGAAATAGTCCAGTAGGTGGTCGATGCTCGATTGGTGGTCATCGACGATGACTGCATTGAAGTTTCTCATAGTAATTCTTTTAAAAATCAACGAGTAGGCGTACCGTAAAAATTTCATCTTCCATCGAATAGAACATTTTGAAATTCTGATCGTAAACATATTTAAGCCGACCTTTTAAGTTTTCCAATCCCATTCTATGGCTATCTAAACCACAATTCGAAGAACGGACCTTATTTGTCATTGTAATCTTAAAGCCTTCTTGCTGGATATTTACACTGATTTTTATAGGGTGCATTATACTGTAAGGGTCACCGTGCTTGTATACGTTGTTGACCAAGGTGAGGAGACATGTTGAAGGAACGATTGACCCGTAGGTATTCCCCGTTATATCCCAGATGAAGTTGGATTTCTTGGAGGCTATGGTGTCGTTGATGGATATGTACTGTTTGGTTATTAGGATTTCATCTTCCAAAATTACAGAGGTCGGGCCATCTGGCCTGCTGGAATCCATAAAATAGCGCATTAAGGAATAGAGCTCCAGCAACTGATTGCGCAGTTCAGGCCGCAAATCCTTTAGCTGATATTCCAGAAATTGGAAAATGTTCGCCAGCAGATGGGGTGATACCTGTTGGGCCAGGGTGGTGTATTCGTAACGTCTGCGCGATTCAAACTCTTGCCGTTCCTTTTGCATCGATAATACCTTCAATCGATTAAGGTACCCCAGCAATGCCCAGATCGAAAAGCTCCCGATGAGCTGCAGATAGGTCTGCATGAATTTATTTAGCTTGAAATCCGGTTCAGAGGTCATATAGTCGGTAAATAATCTGCTCAGGTTAGTCCTGCCGTTGGTGAGGTTGTAGACCGCTATGAAGGTCACTCCATAAATCAGGAGGGCCATTCCAATGGCACGTAGGTAATGCTTACGGTACAGATGGACATTCAAACTATAGGATATCCCATAATAGATCAGTATAAAAACCGGCAAGGAATATAGAACCGTTATAATCGAGATGTTCTCATTCCCCAATCGATTAATACCGAAGAAATAGGCCGCATAGAGTGTCCATAAAATCAAGTGCCGCAATATGGTCTTGTGATTTTGGTTCATGTGGTTAGTTTTTACGGGGGTTGGGCCCCAATTAGGAGATTAAAATTAAATAGAAAAAACGCACATTGAAAAAAAACCTGAAACTTACAGCGGATTTCCGGTGTCAACCCTAAAGGATTGATACGTGTAACGGTCTAATATATAGCGCTCCTGCTGCCAGAGGAATGGGATGATACGATCATCTGCTTGTTGGCCGAAAGATTCTGAAACGGGTACGGAACTGCGATGCAGGTACAATAGGGCCTCCCAGAGGAAAGGGCGTCCGTCCAATATTTTGCCGAAAGACCTATAAATTTCCACCGAGGAATCTGCAACAAATTCTTTGCGGTTTTCCCTTGCGGGGATTTTGTAACAAAAAACTGCAGATTCGCCCTCTTTTGCTTTGGCGGGATCCGAGGCCAGATCTATAACGACATACGAGGCAATTCCCAATAGGTAGGAAAAATTTAGGTAACCTGTCCGAACGGGAATTGTGGCATTTAAAAGCCTAACCTTTTGCAAGCCCCGCTCTGAGGGCAATGACAGAGTTCCTTTCGCTCCATCGGCATACACGAATATGGAGATGTCGTTTGCAACCATCTCACGCAGTTTAAAGTAGAGAGTAGGGTCCTCTGCTTTAAGCAAATAAAGACATGCTCGGGATTCTCCGTGAACACGCGGGATATCCAGGAGCTTGCGGTAGTAATCAGCATATACATCATATACATCCTGCGACAACAGTACGCAGATGGACCTTCCCTGGGCTAAGATCTTTAAAGGAAGGGTTCGGTAGGAACCATAATGAAAGGAGACAAATAGGGAGGGGCCCTGATCTATAGCGTGTTTCAATGGCTGATTGGTTGTGCCGGCGCTCAGGCCACTTCGCAGGTCTAAGGCGGCCTGTTCGGTGAAGTACTGCTTGAGCCGGTGATAATGATGGAGGTGGGCTGCTCCCAAGGGCAGCCCGCAGATATGCTGCAGGTTCGCTGAAAAGTAGGCGAATTCCCTTGATGATTCGGGAGTAAGCTGTTTATAGATTTTTTCGATAGTTTCGGTCTTCATGAGCATCGATGATTTCTAGAAAGGCACCTAACAGGGAAGATATAGTAACGCCATATTGCAATGAGGGACGACAGAATGCCAAAAAAGCGCACAGCTAAGTGGGCTGTACGCATTTGGGTGCCCTAACGGGGAAATACGATGTTGCATTTCGGGTCGTCAGGTTCGTCTTTTGTCAACTCCATCATCTCCCGAGGGCTTACGGGGTCATCTGACAGGAGGCCATAGCGGTCTAACTGTTGAATCCATTCCATGTTGTGGTTCCTTTTAAATTAATAACATGCTCCGATTTCGCATCGGAATAGCGGCTTCAGGCCATGAAGTCTTTCGATATATCATCCCCAAAATGAAGGAAAGCCAATGATAAAACAAAATGAGAAGGTTCGAAAAGGGCGTGCTTTTTAACTAAATGAAAATAAGCTAGATTTTCCGTTAAAAAAGCGACTTCGAACGTTAAATATAATGTTTCGAACCTGTTTTGTCGCGGTAAAGTGTTGAAATTCAGTAATTAGCAAGCGTTTGTTTAAAGGGCCGTAAACCACTTTTTAACATTTAAATTTTTTATAAGGAAGCCAAATAACCGAAAAGTGATTTGGACACTTTATTATGGCACTTGGTATGATAACATTGTAAGTCTATGTCGTTAAACAGCTTACCTGTTGATTTTCGATTTTGCCCCAAAGCTTTAATTACTGAACTTTACGGTGACCAATTCGAAAAGATATGCCGAAGGAATCAGGATACCCGACCTGATGAATTCCTGCTTCATATTCCCATTTTGGGACTTAGGATTTTAGCCGATACCACACCTGTCAAAAGGTCAAAAGAGATAACCCGATTCCATAGGATTCCCTGAGATAAAGAAGTTCTTACCCCTTCAAGATAGGTATTCCCGAATTTCTCTCTTTCAATCATTAAAATAGTTCAGTCATGAATGAAATAAAGCCACATACCAGAAAATTTGCCGTCTTCCCCCAAGGCTGGGGTAAGGAACGGTAAAATTTTAGGCTTAAGGAATATATCTTCGAGCCTTTAGGGAAATATTCGATACATCATACTTTTTAACATCATCAATTATCCAATGAATCAACATGATCATCATAGAACGGGCCCACAGAGTATGGTTCCTGAACCGGCTACCGATAAAGACCGTTTATGGAATTTTTCCTGGATTCCGGCCGCAATCCGGTTTCTCTACGTCTTTTTGTTTACCTACACGGGTTTCAGTAAACTTCAGGATATAGGATCCTTCGCAAAAGGAATCCGGAAAGTTCCATTTTTTGGAGACCAAGCCGAGCTTATCGGGTGGGGAATACCAATTATGGAGCTTATGCTAGCGATGGGTATGATCCTGCCCTTTGTAAAAGTCCAAAAGTGGTCCTTGAGAATCTCTGTTGTACTTATGGCTGTTTTTACGATCTACCTGTTATTGATGGTCTCGCTGGTCAAAGATAAGTTATGTCATTGCGGTGGTGCGATCGGATCATTGGGATGGACGCAGCATCTGGTCCTAAATTTTATCATTTTAGGACTGGGTCTGCGGGCTGCCCGAAAGAAGAACTGATTTATAAACATAAAAATAAACATCATGAACTTTATTAAAAGATTATCCGGTTCGTTCCTATTGGGACTGACCGTGATCGGACTTGCACTGTCTACCAGTGCTTTTACAGACTCTGAGAAAGAACGGAGTAAATTTGCCGGGGAAGTTTACTACAACTCGTCAGCGGGTGAGTATAATCTCCTAACAAGTCCTTATGACAGTAACAACTGTCTGAATTCCAGTCCGAATACCTGCGCATGGAAAAGGACCGACAAGCCGGGGACCGTACCCAACCAGTTTTCAGCCACAGAGGCCGATAACCTCAAGAGTCAGGGACTGATCGAGGAGATGGATTCCAAAAAAGGTGTCTATATTCCGTAATCCTAAAAGTGGGTGTTCCTTGTCCTTGGAACACCCATTTTTATCTTATCCTAAATGAAGCTGTTTCTTTTGTCCCCTGAATATTTTCAGCTATTTATACTTGTCCAGGGCCTGTTGGACCATCCCCACAAATGCCTTTTCTTCCCCCGATTTGCGAACATCGGGCGGATTCATCGCCACTATCCGATTGTCTGCGTCCACGATGATCTGGGTGGGGTATGAATTGATCGAATAGTGCAGTATCATAGGATGGGAATCGCTTAGTTTTCCAAGCCATAGATTGGTATCCCCCTGGTGGGAATAATTTCCACTTTTCAGGGACCTTTTCCAGACATCTTCCTCATTGTCTATGCTGATGCTTACAAATACGACATTTGGGTTGTCCTTAAAATGAGCTTTTATCGGTTCCATACTTTTGCTCAAGTCGGCACATCCATGACAGCCGGTAAACCAGAAGTCATAGATGACCACCTTGCCCAGCAGATCCCTGTTGCTGACGGTCCTTCCATATTCGTTCGGGAGCTCATATTGAAAGAACTTGCTGCCCTCGGTGCTGCGATCCCGCTGTTGAACAATATAGTCCCGGAATTCCGGGGTCTGGATCTGTGAGGTCAGGATGGAATAAGTCTTCTGGTCAACGTACTTCCTGCTGGCACGGTCCAGGAATGCGGCAAAGGCAACCTCATCGTATAGCTGTCCCTTAAACCTTTTTTCAATGACGGCAAGGACCGGGGGCAGCTGAATAGCCATATTCCTTTCCACCAGATCCTGAGCTACCAGTAAATCGTATACCACTTTCATGTACAGGAAGGATGTATAGTCCGGAGCGCCGCCCGGGTATGCCAAAAGCGAAGTGTCCCTTTTCTGGCCCAGGTAATGTTCCAGATAATATTTACGGGCCATCAGCCGAAGTCCACCGCTTCCTCTCTCCACCTTTAATCCAAAATTCGCGATTTCCATGGCCCGTGCCTTGCCGATCTTATTGTACATGATAGCATCTGCAGTTTCCTTGGGGAGGTCGCTATAGTCTTCTTTTACTATTTTGCGGATCTGATTCTCCCAGCGGTCATAGAACTTCCGATGGTCGCTGAAAAATTTCAACGCCCTTTCACTTAGGTTAACCGTATCCTCCTCTAGACGATAGCTACGATAGAGTTCGATGCGTTGTTGGATATTTTTTTCATTAAGTTCAATGAGATCCATCTGGCACTTTATGGAACGACTGGAGCCTCTGCCCGGGGAAATCCCCTTTTGGGCTATACGGAGGTCCAGCGTATCGCTATTGCCCATTCGAATGTTGTGTAAGGTTATGGGGGAAAAAATTCTCGCCACATCGGGATCTTTGGAGCGGTTGGGTGAAATAAGCAGGTAGAAAACCCCTGGGGCCTCAGGGAAATCCATCTGAAACCTTCCATTCTCTACCTTGCATGTCCTGGGTATGCCAAGGGTAAATATTTTACCGATCTGTGCCTGGGTGGTCGCATACATCAGCTCAATGGAGTCTATTTGAAGGGCGGGGTCAACGGTACCCTTAAAGACGGCCTGTGCCCTGGTTTGCAGGATTGGGCCAACTGTCAGCACGAAAAGTGCCAGATAAAAAAAGATGTAGTTTTTCATGACTTTCTGTTTTTGGTTCAATGTGTTTATCGTTCGTTTTGAGTGATTCCGCTACGGTTAATTTCATCCTGGGGGATGTTAAAGACATATCTTTTTGAATTGGGCTCGAGGGTATATTCCGTACCCCCGAGCATCCGGGTCAGTATTATCCCGGCACCCTGTTTATTCAGCCTCTTGATATCGTCCCATCTCAGGGCCCTCCATACCAGTTCCTTCCTTCGCTCGGTCAGCACCGCGCCAAGGGCCCGGTCCGCCTCGGTAAAGGTCACCTGGGCATAGGTTCCCGTGCGGAACCGCTTGCCAAGCAGCTTGTTGAATAGGTCGGAGGCCGCCGCCAGCTCTCCCCTGCGTACCAGGCATTCCATCTTTGTCAGCATCACCTCGTCGACCGCCAGTCCATTAAAAGGAGCCAGCCCCGAACCATTGTAGCCCCTTTTCATGATGTACCTGCCTTCAGCGTACTTTTTGAAGTAGACCTGTAACCGCAGATCGTTGCTGTCATACAGGGCTAGAAGATTGGTGTCCAGAAATACGGTACTATTCTGATTGAGCTGATCCGTGTTGTTATAGCGGTTGGTACTGCCGTACATGATCAGTTCCTCGTTGACAAGTGAGAAAGGCGTGTTGGATTCCCCGGAGATGGTGTTATAGTCGATAAGTCTGTCATACCTGTTCAGTACGCTGTCCGAAAACAGTTCGGCATTCCCATAGTCGCCCCGATAGAGATAGATCCTGGATAATTGCGCATAGACGGCCAGTCTGGTCGCCCGGTTGCGCTGGGGTACGGGAACTTGGTGAATCAGATAGCGAAGCGCTTCATCCAGGTCATGGAAAATGGCTTGGTAGCATTCCTCCACGGTAGCTCTTTGTTGAAGGTAATCGATTGAAGGATCGGTCCTTAGGGGAATGCCCAGATCGGTTTTTTGGGTTGTGGCATCGTATGGGACAGAGAAGTTCTTCAGCAGGTCGAAATTTGCCTTAGCACGGTGAAAAAGGGCCTGCCCATAGGCGTCCGCCATCAGGGTTCCCCCATCGGGAGTACCGATGGCTTTCTGTATTTTCTCGATAATGCTATTGGCATAGAATATACTCCTGTACGGGCCGTTCCAGTCCTCAATATTGACCTCGCCTCCATAGACATCGGCATCCCAAATGTAGGAGCTGCGCTCTACAGCCGTCCTGGAGGAGGTCCAATCGGACCTGGTGGGGATAAAATATTCATCGGCAGCCAAATGTGGCAGGACTGAGGCCTGTCCCACTTCATTGAAATTATCCAACAAGCGTTGAAAGTCCTCTTCATTGCTTGGAACGATAATATTGCTGTTGGGCCTTTCCTCCAGAAACTCCGATGAACAGGAGGCAAGGAAAAGTAGGGCAATCAGGTATAATGTTAATCTTTCCATAATTTTAATAATTAAATTTTATTCCCAGGGATAGCCCCAAAGGGCTTGGATAACCGGAGAGCACCTCCGGATCCAGGTTCATGTCATTGCTTTTCCAGATAATTCCAAGATTATCAGCAAACAGGAAGAATTGAAGACTGGAGGTCCTTTGTCTTGAAAAAGGCTGCATCGTGTAGGAAAACCTGACATCCTGAAGTCGAACCAAGCTCGCACTGTAGGCCAGGGTAGTGGAACGTTGGTAGAACTCTTCCCTATTTATGTCCAGTGGATAGATGAATTTAGGGACATTGGTGAACTGCTCATCACCCTGTTTTTTCCAGCGGTCGGGATAGTTGTCAAAACGATAATTTCCTGCGATCAATTGCGTGGAATTCAGGGAATTGGTCTTTCGCAGGAAATTTCCAAACTTGTACAGGATCTGAAACGACAATTCAAATCCTTTATAGGCCATTGTATTTCCGAGACTTCCGAAATGGGTGGGCACCCTGGACCCCACGATCTGAATGCTCTCCCTGTCGAATCCGTTCAAGATAGCACCGTAGTCACTCGAAGGCTTTCCCTGAAGGTATCCCAAGGGGTCCCCCTGGGAATTAAGCCCAGAAGATCGGTATAGGGTCAAAGCATTGATCGGAGCCCCCACCAGTGGGACTATGTCAAATGCAGTCACGATATCGGTATTGGTTGAAGGCAGTTTATAGTAGTCGTCAACTCTGTCCTTTACGATATTTAGGATCAGATCTGTCCGGAGGGTTAATTCCTTCCTTCGCATCCATTCAATCCATAACTGCAGATCTATTCCCCTTGTGGTAGTGCTCGCAACATTACCATAGAATTCACTTATTCCTGTTTGTGGGGCAATGGGGCTATTTCCCATCAGGTCTTTCCCTTTTTTGATAAAATATTCAAAAGAACCTCCCATAAGGCCTTTAAAGATCTCGAAATCCACCCCCAGGTTGGTGTTGGATACCCGTTCCCATCTCAAGGTACTGTTGGGCGGATTGATAATGACATCTGAAGGGCTCCCCCAAAGGTTCATGTTCTGATAGAGTCTGGAGGTCAGGTATGCAGTGGTGTTCTTGTCGACATTTCCATTGTAACCGTAGGTCATCCTTAACTTCAGCCTGTCAATCGGCTCCCAGGGTATTAGGTGATGGAAGGAATACGAAGAGCCCACCGACCATAGCGGCACGCCTTTCTGATTTGCAGCGACCCCAAAGATATTTGAGGCATCCTTCCTGATACTTCCGGTCAGGGTAAGGTTGTCTTTGTAGGAATAGGAAAACAGCCCAAACCAGGACCGGTTATTGTCAACCTGCCTACGTCTAGAGGCGTACCGTTGGATCTTGCTATAGTCGGCATTATGATAAATGGGGAAGTAACTGAAGATATCTACCTCCTGGAAATTTTCCAGATCGGGGTTGTATCCATATAGGTAACCGGGACTGTCGAAAAGCAACCGGTCCTGTCTCCATTCCGTCCCCAATAGGCCGCTGAGCCTATGGTCTGCACTGAATGTTTCGTTCCACTCGAGCTGAGCCCTTGCGTATCTGGAATCCAATTTCGTCGTATTGCGGTCAAGGATATCACCATAGGGAAGGGGCCTGCTCAGGATTCCGGTGGCAGGATCGATACTGGTAAATTGATTCACGCGATCCCTTACGAAAAATGAATTCTTATCGTAGTGCTGGATATTATCCGTCCAGTTCCTAGAGGAGAGAAAGTTCAACTTCAGGGAAATCGATCGGTACAGCCTGCCGGCAAGTCCCAGATCATACCGCAATTGTTGATCGCTGCTGGTAAAATCGTTCCACCGATTGTTTAATTCTTCCAAGGGGCGGTATTTCCAGTCCAATAGAAGACCATTTGCGACCGTATCGGTATACGATCTGCGAAGGCTTCCTGCGCCCGATGCTTCCACCGGCTGCCCATCCTTGCCTATAAACCGGCCATAGGGATAGCGTGGCGTATACCCGGCTGCGTTGCCATTGTTGTGCCTGTTTCCGGTATACCAAATATTTAGGTCCACATTTACCCGATCGTTCAATCCTGTCCATTGGCTTGATGTGCGTAGGTTAAATCTTTGCTGATCCACCGATACTCTTTCGCCTAGGGATTTGTCATATCCGACACCGATCACGTTGCTGAACTGGGATGAGGCGGAGGAAATACCCAAATATTGCTGGCTTTCCAACTTGTTCCTGAAAAAATATTTCCCGTAATCTTCCCTACTGTCGATCTTGCCGTATTCCGAGAGTTTTCTATCGGCCTGTTCAGCCGATAATTTACCTGTACGTACCTGGTCCAGTACCTCCACCACAGCAGATATATCTTCATATCGTGTATTGATTGTTTTGTCATAATATCCCTGTTGGAACAGGTATTTTTCTACATCGATGAAATCTTCTGATGACATCTGGGGCTGATAGAAAAGATCGGGTTTGCTGGCGGTTGAAAAAGTAGAGGAAAACTCGGCCCGAAAATGGTCCTTTGCCTTCTTGGTGGTGACCACAATGACTCCGTTTGCTGAGCGTACTCCCCAGATCGAGGCTGCCGTTGCATCTTTTAACACCGTGACGCTTTCAATGTCATTGGGATTGATGTTTTCCAGATTTCCCTCGTAAGGAAAATTATCGACCACGATCAAAGGCCTTGTGCTGGAAAAGATCGTGCTTCGACCCCGAACGCTGATTCCATCCGAATTTCCTGTGTTTCTGTCTATGAGAAGTCCATTGGCTACTCCATTCAATCTTGATAAAAGCGCCATGCCAGTATTGCGTTGGAGGGTTTTGGAATCTACGTAAGTAAAGCTCCCTGTGGCCCTTTCTTTGGGGATTTTCTGGTATCCGGTACTGACCACTTCAACTTCCTCGATTTGATTATCTTTAGGATTCAAAGCAATCTCTAGGATTTTATTAGGTGAGGTGATAGTTAAGATAGTATCGTTATATCCTAAATGGGATATTGAAAGTTTATTCGTTGAGAATAGTCCACTAATAGAGAATTTACCTTCCTTATCGCTTTTAGTGGTTAACTCTCCTAGCTTAAGTGTTGCACCGATCAAGGTCCTATTGGTTTGAGAATCCCGAACTGTTCCAGTAATAGTAAATTTCCCATTTGCCCCATGAAGGGGCTCCTGGGCTACTAACTGATTATTAAACAAACTGAAACATATTGTAAAGATTATTATTGGGATAATTCGTATAAAAACAATAGTATCCTTTTGAAGACACCTACGGACATCGGACGATTTCCTAGATATCAAAAGGTTCAGAGGGCCTTTTTGATTTACTTGTTGCATTGGTTAAATAGTTATATGAAGATTTAGACAATCCAAAAAGATGTACATACTTCATATGTGAACATTTCTTCCATAACAGCTCTTTGTTGAATATTTGGTTTATAAATGGCTTGATTGGAGCTAATTAGGAAAATAATTAACATATACCAGCCCCTTCCCAGATCGAATTGACCTGCAAACTATCTCCGGTACACTTGACAGTATGGAAAAATTAGCCTAGATTTAAATTGTCGAGAAGTAAACCGTTCTGCTAACCTTAACATAGGCAAAATGGACCTTGTCATTTGTTTTAAGAAGGTGGCTGGTGGAACAGGAAAGCTAGAGGGATTTGGCCTGAAACTGCGATTCTAAGGGCCCTTTTGCCTCCAGCTATGTTGACAGATAATTATTCTGGATTTCGAATAATGTTCTTTGTCAGTTGTTTGCGAGAAAACATACGCGAACGATGTTGAATCATTTGACGTGGGGAATTCGTGGTGGTTTTAAATCGTATCATACTGTTTATTTTGGTTATGATAACGATGGAACTCAATGAAGTTTAGAAAACTAATTGGACTTAAAATACCAATAGGGCGAATCCCAAAGCTTCGATAGTGGTGCCGCTAAGTACCCCCATGACTGAAGTCATGGTTCCCCGAAGACTGACAAGGGAATCGCCCTACTGGACATTTATTTTTGTAAAAATAAAAAAATCCAATAGAAAGCGAACCCAAGGTCACAACTCATAGGGAAATATTTAGCGGCTTCCTAATATGAGTGACATCGTATTAATAGAGATTTCCTCTATTCTAGTTGTCGCTGTATGTTAATTAATACAAAGATAATAATAAAAATTAAACTATTCGCTAAAGCGAACAGTTTTTTTTTAAAAAAAAATAATTCGTCGCCTTAAATTATGACAAAATCAACATCCATAATTAGATTAAATAAAAATCTATGCCTATTTATAAAAAATAAATTCTTTAATCCTTTTAAAATAAATGGAAAAGAAACAAGTTTGAACAAATATGCTAAAGCATGTAATTTATCGTCATCCACCATTTCTAAAATAAATGATTCAGAAGGATATAATATTCCGGTATCAACGATTTATTTGATTCTTGAATTTGAAAAAATTGATTTGGCTGATTTTTTCGCAGAGTTTGCAGTCCAAACTAAATGAATAGAAAGATTATAGATTTGTTTGTTTCATAAAAAAGTCCCTCGATCAATAATTTGTCCTTGAAAATAGTCTGTATTTTTTTTCTTTATGGGATTTTGGTACTCTTTCGGACTTGAAATATGTGTTTGTTTATTAAATCTCATATCATTAAAAAAACTTAATACTATTCTTTTAAAGTAACTTGAATTATCTTTTTAAAACAAAAAAGGCAATATTAGTTTGACTAAGTTTTAATATTTATTCACGGTATTGTTTTAATAGTTTTTGAAGTTAAAATTTTAATGAGTACTTTTGTTGCTCACTTTCAAAAGTATGTTGGATTCATTGATTACGTCCAAGACCCGATTAAAACTGTTGATCAAGTTTTTTGTAAACTCGACAAATAAAGGATATTTACGTGGTATTGCGGAAGAATTCAATGAGTCGACAAATTCGATTCGCAAAGAACTGAACCAGCTTTCAGATGCGGGTTATCTCAATAAATCTCAAGAAAACAATAAAATTTACTACCGAGCGAATATAAGGCATCCTCTGTTTAAGAGTTTGCAGGGGTTGGTCCGTACGTTTTTGGGCATCGACCAGGCAATCGACCATGTGCTCGAACGTACAGGCGATGTAGAGCAAGTATCGTTGGTAGGAGACTATGCGAATGGGATTGATTCAGGGATAATTGAAATTCTTGTTAGCGGTCGGGATCTCGATTCGGCATATTTATTGCAGATAAGCGGCAAAACCGAGAAGTTACTGGGGAAGAAGATTAAGATTTACCTAGAGAAACCTGAGGAAGTGAATCAACAGATTATTTTGTATCAAAAAGAGAATTAAAAAGTTGTAAATTGGTAGATTGCCAATTTTACTCGGTGGACCAAAAATGGAAATCAAAAAGATTGCATGTATAGGAGCAGGATATGTTGGGGGGCCAACTATGTCCGTTATTGCCCAGAAAAACCCGCATATACAAGTGACGGTCGTTGATTTAAATGAGTCAAGGATTGAGGCTTGGAATTCATCCGATTTAGAGGAATTACCGGTCTATGAACCTGGTTTGGATGCTGTTGTCGCGGAGGCTAGAGGCCGCAACTTATTTTTTACCACAGAAGTAGAGAAAGCCATAGAGGAAGCCGATATGGTCTTTATTTCGGTCAACACTCCCACAAAAACATACGGAAAAGGCAAGGGTCAGGCAGCTGACCTGAAATTTATAGAACTTTGCGCCAGGCAGATTGCTGATGTTGCAACAAGTTCTAAAATTATTGTCGAGAAATCAACCATTCCTGTACGTACTGCTGCAACAATTAAAAGTATATTGGACCATACCGGAAAAGGCGTTCAATTCCATGTTTTGTCGAACCCTGAATTTTTAGCCGAAGGAACGGCAATTCCTGATTTACAGAATCCCGACCGTATCCTTATCGGCGGAGAAGATGAGGCGGCAATCCAATCATTGAAATCTATATATGAGGCTTGGGTGCCTTCAGAGCGGATTATCAGCACCAATCTTTGGTCTTCAGAATTGTCCAAATTGGTGGCAAATGCCTTTCTAGCACAACGCGTATCTTCAATCAACTCGATTTCGGAATTGTGTGAGGTTACGGGGGCCAATGTAGATGAGGTGGCTCATGCGATTGGACAGGACACCAGGATTGGCTCCAAATTTTTAAAGGCCTCTGTAGGATTTGGTGGTTCCTGCTTTCAAAAGGATCTTCTAAACCTGGTCTATATTGCTCGTTCTTATAATCTGATTGAGGTTGCTAATTATTGGGAGCAGGTTATCCTAATCAATGACCATCAGAAGACAAGATTTGCGGAAAAGATCATCCGATCGATGTATAATACTGTAAATGGCAAGAAAATTGCTTTCCTCGGATGGGCTTTTAAGAAAAACACAAATGACACCCGTGAATCAGCCGCCATTTATGTAGCTGACCATTTATTGGATGAACAAGCAAATATTGCTGTCTATGATCCCAAAGTTCAGGAAAATCAAATTTTCAAGGATTTGGATTATCTGGCAAGCCGCAGTTCTGAAGAAAATAGATCTTTGTTAAAGGTCGTAAATTACTCTTATGAAGCTGCAAAAGATGCACATGGGCTTGCTATTCTTACTGAATGGGACGAGTTTAAGGATCTGGATTGGAAAAGAATCAAAGATTCCATGAAAAAGCCAGCTTTTGTATTTGACGGAAGGAAGTTGTTGGATAGGAGAAAGTTGGAAGGATTAGGATTTGTGTATTATGCAATTGGTGAATAAAATATAACGATTAACCTTATATGAAAGATAAAATTAAAGAAGATGCTAAACATCAGGATTATAATCCAGGGCCACGTGTAGGTATCACTTTTTCAACTTTTGACCTATTACATGCCGGACATATTATGATGTTGGCGGAAGCAAAGCGTCAATGTGATTATTTAATCTGTGGCTTGCAGATGGATCCTACCTTGGACCGTCCCGAGAAAAATGCACCAACACAAACAGTGGTGGAACGTTACATTCAACTTAGGGGTTGTGTTTCCGTAGATGAGATTGTTCCATATTCAACTGAGCAAGATTTGGAGGATATCTTAAGATCTTTTAAACTGGATGTTAGGATTGTTGGTGATGAATACAAAGATAGGGATTTTACCGGTAGAAAATATTGTGAAGATAAAGGTATTGAACTTTATTTTAATAGTAGAGATCACCGTTTTTCAAGTTCCGGGTTAAGGAAGATTGTGGCGGATAAGGAGAATCAAAAGAATAATAAATAGCTAACAACATAATAAATGAGTAAAATATTAATTACTGGCGGAGCTGGTTTTATCGGTTCGAATCTTACGGAATATTTTTTAGGAAAAGGTCATCAAGTTGTTGTATTGGATAATTTTGCTACTGGACATAGACATAATCTGGTTCAACATGAGGGTAACACAAATTTTGAATTAATTGAAGGTGATATCCGTAATACAGCTGATTGTGAAAAAGCAGTCACAGGAGTTGATTATGTTTTACATCAAGCTGCGTTAGGGTCAGTACCTAGATCAATTAAGGATCCCCAAACCTCAAATGAAGTTAATGTTTCTGGTTTTTTAAATATGCTCGTTGCTGCTAGAGATGCAAAAGTTAAAAGATTTATTTATGCTGCATCATCTTCAACATATGGAGATTCGGAGGCACTTCCTAAAGTGGAAGACAAAATTGGAAAGCCACTTTCTCCATATGCCATAACAAAATATGTTAATGAATTATATGCTGAAATATTTTCTAAAACATATGGAATAGAAACTATTGGATTACGATATTTTAATGTATTTGGTAGACGCCAAGATCCAGATGGTTCTTACGCAGCTGTTATCCCATTATTTGTTAAGAAATTTATGAATCATGAAAACCCAGTAATTAATGGAACAGGCGATTACTCTAGAGATTTTACCTATATCGACAATGTGATACAAATGAATGAAAGAGCAATGCTGACTGATAATCCTGAAGCCGTTAATACAGTTTACAATACAGCGGTAGGTGACCGAACCACCTTGAATCAATTAGTGGGTTACTTAAAAGAATTTTTAACTGAATTTGATTCAGAAATAGCGAATGTAGAGGTGATTCATGGTCCTAATAGGCAGGGAGATATTCCTCATTCATTGGCATCTATTGAAAAAGCTAAACATCTTTTAGGATATGAACCAAGTCATGTTATCAAAGATGGATTAAAAGAAGCAACAATTTGGTATTGGAACAATTTAAAATAAATTTTATAGGTGATAAATACGTTACTGGATTATAAAATAAGATTAATGAAAAAAATAGTTATAATAGGTTTGGGGTATGTAGGATTACCATTAGCGAGATTATTTGCTACAAAATATCCCGTAATAGGATTTGATATCAATCAGAAAAGGATTGAAGAACTAAAATTAGGAAAAGATTCAACACTTGAAGTAGACGATGAAATTCTTCAGAATGTTTTAGTTAAAGAGAATCCTCTCAAGAATCAAGTTATTGGTCTTTATTGTTCCAACCAAATTTCAGATATCGAAGATGCAAATTTTTATATAGTAACTGTTCCAACACCAGTGGACAAGAACAATAGGCCTGATTTAACGCCATTATACAAAGCTTCTGAAACTGTTGGTAAGGTGTTGAAGAAGGGAGATATTGTAGTCTATGAATCTACAGTCTACCCTGGAGTAACAGAAGAAGAATGTATCCCAGTTTTAGAAAGAGTGTCTGGCTTAAAATTTAATGTCGATTTTTTTGCGGGGTATTCACCAGAGAGAATAAATCCAGGAGATAAACAACATACTGTTGAGAAAATCTTGAAGGTAACATCAGGTTCAACTCCAGAAATAGGAAAAGAAGTTGATGATGTATATAAGTCAGTTATTACTGCTGGTACTCATTTAGCACCAGCTATAAAAGTTGCTGAGGCAGCTAAAGTAATTGAAAATTCACAACGTGATATTAACATTGCTTTTGTTAATGAACTGGCTAAAATTTTTAATATTCTTGAAATAGATACCCATGCAGTGCTTGAGGCCGCAGGAACAAAATGGAATTTCTTACCCTTCAAACCGGGATTAGTAGGCGGTCATTGTATAGGTGTAGACCCTTATTATTTAGCTCAAAAAGCTCAAGAACATGGATATCATCCTGAAATTATTCTGGCTGGTCGTCGTTTAAATGATTCTATGGGAGAATATGTGGCATCTCAGGTAGTAAAAACTATGATAAAAAAAGGAATTAATGTTAATGGTGCGGAAGCTTTAATGTTAGGAGTAACATTTAAAGAGAATTGTCCTGATGTTAGAAATACAAAAATCGTGGATGTTATTACTGCTTTGGAAGACTATGGAGTTAAAGTTACAACTTTTGACCCTTGGGCTAATCCTATTGAGGTAAAGCACGAATATGGGATTGAAAGTTTAAATGAAATTCCAGAAAAATTGTTTGATGTAATTGTTCTTGGAGTGTCTCACAAGGAATTTGAAGTAATAAATCTGGAATTATTAGAAAAAGACAAATGTGTTATTTATGATGTAAAAGGGGTTTTACAAAAATCAGATAAAAAACTTTAAAATAGCAACATAGTTCATGTCTACTTCAAAAAAAATAGTAAAAAATACCTTCCTTCTCTATGTAAGAATGTTTTTGATAATGGGAGTTTCACTCTATACTTCAAGAATAGTTTTAATTGAGTTAGGTGTGAATGATTTTGGAATTTATAGTTTAGTAGGGGGAATTGTTTCCATGCTGGGTTTTTTCAACGCTTCCATGTCAGCAGCAACACAAAGATATTTGTCTTATGACATTGGAGTAGGCAATGAAGAAAAATTAAAAAAAACTTTTAGTTCGGCTCTAACTATTCATATTATTATTGCCATACTATTATTGATTTTAGCAGAGACTTTAGGATTGTGGTATATTCATAATAGAATGATTTTTCCTATCGAAAGGGTTAATGCAGTTAGTATTTTATACCAATTTTCAATATTTACATTTCTTTTAGGTATAATTCAAGTTCCATATAATTCCTTGATATTGGCTAGGGAAAAAATGAATGTTTTTGCATATATGTCAATATTCGAAATAATGTTAAAGTTGATAATAGTTTTTTTACTTAATTCTTTCGGTAATGATAAATTAGTTACTTATTCAATTTTGACTTTTATAGTAGCTTTAATAATTCGAGTTTTTTACCAAATCTATTGTAGACTCAATTTTAAAGAGAGTAAGTTTTCTTTAATTTTTGATAAGGATTATATTAAAGAACTTCTTGAATATTCCGGATGGAATTTATTTGGGAGCCTAGCAGCTGTTTCACGAGTACAAGGAAATAACATAGTCTTAAATCTGTTTTTTGGAACAACGATTAATGCTGCTTATGGAATAATGATGCAGGTGCAATCTGCAATTCTAATGTTTGTAAGTAACTTTCAATTAGCTCTTAATCCGCAAATAATTCAAAATTATGCGAGTCAAAATTTTGAAAAATCTTCGAATTTGGTTATGAGGGGAGCTAAGTTTTCATTTTTTTTAATGATGATGATCATAGTTCCTATATGTTTTAGTATGAATTTTATCTTGGAAAAATGGTTGAAAGAGTTTCCTTCTAATACAATAGTTTTTGTTCAATTGGCCTTAATTGGTATATTAATAGATTCAATTTCTGGTCCGTTGATGACAATAGTTCAGGCCACTGGAAAAATTAAAGTATATCAAATAATAATTGGAACTATTCTTATATTAAATCTACCTGTCAATTTTTTACTGCTTAATATTATTCAAGACCCTTCAATTATATTTATTTCAATTATCCTGTTTAATTTTTTGGCTCTTTTTACTAGGATGCTCTTTTTAAAAAATATTCCTGGTTTTGACGTTAAGAAATTTCTAAGGGATTATTTATTAAAAATGGGTTTTGTTTTTTTTACATTAATTTTAATTGTATTATTTCTCTACAAAAAAACGGGCACTTCGGAAAATTGGATGGAGTTAATCCTAAATACTAGTGGAATAATTTTGCTCTCATTAATTTTGATATGGTCGCTTGGACTGAAAAAAGAAGAACGTTTTTTTTTAAAAAACATATTTTATAATTTTTATGAAAAATATAATAAAAAAAATCCTAGGTGAAAACCTATTTAATAAGCTAGTGAAAATTTATTTATGGGTTAGAAATTTATTAGGATTAATCCATAATTTTTTAATAGACTTTATATTTTATTTTAAGTATTCAACAGTATTTTCTAGAAGAAATTTTAATAAAATTGAATCTCAAATAATTCTTGATTATCATTCTGTTGAAAAAGGATTGTTATTTTATAGGAAAAAGGTGAGGTTTGCTAAAAACAGAATAATTTCTTTGAATCGAAATTTGAACAAGGATATTGTAAAGAATAACTCTTTCAAAAGTCAAATACAAGTCGCCTACAAAATTATGTGTGAATATTACGAATTTCATTTAAGTGAAGGTGTTGATATCCAAAATTATTTTAATGAAAGGCAATACTCATATTATAAGAGTGTTTTAGGTGAGCGATATGATTCTAAGTTTTCAGGAGCAATTGAATACTCGAAAGATGATTTCTATTTAAAAAATTCAAGTGATTTTTATGATTTTTCCTTTTCTAGACGAAGTGTGAGAAGTTTTACAGGTAAATTAATTCCTGTTTCGAAAATTTCAGAAGCAATTAAATTAGCAGGTAATTCTCCGTCCGTCTGTAATAGACAAGCATCCAAGGTTTATCTTGTCCAAGATAAAGATAAAATTGAAAAGATGCTTAAAATTCAAGGGGGATTTACAGGTTATTCAGATAATGTTGGTCAACTTTTAATTCTTACCACTGATCGTAATTATTTTTATACAGTGGGGGAAAGAAATCAGTTTTATATTGATGGAGGAATATTTTTAATGAACTTGTTGTATTCTTTACATTTTTATAAGATTGGTAACTGCCCTGCAAATTGGGGAAAAACGATTGTAGATGAAAAAAAATTTAATGAACTTATTAAAATTAGTCCATCAGAAAAAATAATATGTTTAATACCAATTGGTGAGATTACTGATGAGTTCAAGATTTGTTTATCCGAAAGAAGAGAAATTGAAGAATATTTTATAATTGATTAAAAATGAAAAAAGTAGGTTTACTTACAATGCCATTAATAGATAACTATGGCGGAATAATTCAAATAGCGGCATTATACAGTGTAATTAAAAATTTAGGTCATGAACCAATTTTAATTGATAAAAAATATAATCTATCTAATTCAAAGGTTTTATTAAAAAAAGTATTGTCAAATAATCCGTTTTATAAATTATTTGATTATAATAATCATACTCAACGAAAGAGAAATCTTGGAAAAATAGATAAATTTATTTCAGAATATTTCTTAAATAAAACACATGAAATATTTAATGAATTTGATTTGGTGAATGAATGTAAAAACATGGATACTCTAGTGGTTGGAAGTGATCAAGTCTGGAGATATAAATATGTTAATCGCGATCTAGATGTGTATTTTTTGTCTTTTGCAAAAGATAATCAGAGAAGAATATCCTACGCAGCTTCTTTTGGTGTTGATTTTTGGGAAGGTAATGAAGAATCAAAGAAAAATGTAATAAAGTTGTTAAATAAGTTTGATGCCATCTCAGTTAGGGAGAAGGAAGGGATAGAGCTTTTGATTTCAGATTTTTCAGTCGATAATGGGATTCAAGTTTTAGATCCAACTTTATTACCAAAAAGAAGTTTCTATGACGAAATTATTGAATCGGAGAATCATTTAAAAAAAATTAATTTGTTTAATTATGTATTAGATTTAACTGAACCGAAATCTAAATTCATTGAGAATTTTGCAAAATCTATTAATTTAGATGTTGATATGATCCATTTAGAAGAGGATGTGAAAAAAAGTAATACTAAACCATCAATTTCTGAATGGTTGTATCATTTTAAAAATTCAGAATTTGTAATAACTGACTCTTTTCATGGTACTGTTTTCTCAATTATCTATAATAAACAATTTATATCTATTGCAAATAAAAATAGAGGAGTTTCCAGATTTGCTTCCTTATTAAAGCAACTTGGTCTTGAGGATAGATTAATTTTTGAAGACTCTATTTTTTCTATAAATGAATTAAAAGACAAAAAGATAGACTATGATTTAGTCAACAAAAGACTTGAAAGTCTTAGAGAAAAATCAATTGAATTTTTAAGAGAAAATGTTTAACGAAATGAAATTGACCGTTATCATAGCTCTTTATAATACTGAGGAATATATCGCTAGGTGCATTCAATCGGTTCTTGATTCTGATTTGCGTAAGGATGAATATGAAATTATTGTCATTAATGACGGATCTACTGATAAAGGAGCAAAAATTGTGGAATCATTAATGATTAATAATGGAAACCTAAGATTGATTAATAAACCAAATGGTGGACAAAGTTCGGCGAGAAATTTGGGTATTAATCACTCGAAAGGTGACTATATTTTTTGTTTAGATTCCGATGATTACGTTGATTCAAATTTATTTTCAAAAGCATTAGATGTCGCAGTTAAAAATGATTTGGACTTATATCCAATTAAATTTATCAAAGTGTCTGAAAATGGTGAAGAATTAAAGGTTAAAGATACTTATAGAACTTTTAATAGAACAATGAATGGGCCTGAATTCCTGAAAGAATTTACGATTTCAGGAGCTATGGCTCGATATTTTTACAAAAGCAAAATTATTAAAGAGAATAATTTAAAATTATTAGAAGGGATTTATCATGAAGACGAGGAATTTGTGACTAGATTTTTAACATATGTATCAAGGGTTAAGTATGATGGATTACCAGTTTATTTTTATTTGATCAGATCTTCTTCTACAATGAATAATAAAAATATTAAACATAGGGAGAAGTTAATTAAGGATTTAATTAAAGTTGTTGATAGTCTGTCAAATTTAATATTAGAAAATTGTAAAAATGAGGGTATAGTTGTGGGGGTTGGACGGAAAAAACAACAGATTCTTTTATCAATAATGTTGAAACTGAGAAATTCACATTTTAGTAATCACTTTAAGAAGGAAATGTACAACGAATTAAAAGTTAAGAACTATTATCCTTTAAAACTTAATAATCTTAGTGTCAAGCAAAAAATAGTTGGGATTTTGTTTAATTGGAATTTATTGTAATATTATTAATTGAAAATAAGTGGGTGAGATTGAATTAAACTTTTTAAAAGAATTATATCTTACAATCCTAGTAGCATTAATGTTAATGTTCGTTGTAGGGTTCAACGTATATGTTAACAAATTCAAGAGATGTCAATTCATCAAATATACATTAACCTATACGTTAGCATTTTTTATTGCTCTTATGTTTGGTTTTCGCGATGTTGAAGTCGGAGTTGATACTAAAACCTATAAATATTTATACGAGTATGTTTTTTCACCAATGTCTAATTTTGAATTTCGTAAAGATATTTTATGGGATTCAATAAATTTTCTCTTTTCTAGATTTACCGACGATATTACCTATCTTTTTGTGTTGGTTTCATTTGGATATTTATTTCTTCCTCTATTTGGAGTTCAAAAAGTTTTAAAAGAAAATGTAATTTATTTCTTTCTATTCTTTTTAATAAGCCCCAATTTTTTTCTTTATGGTGCTAATGGTATAAGAAATGGACTTGCTGCATCATTGTTTATTTTTTCTTTTAAATATTTTAAAAATTATAAGCAATTTCTACTATTAATAATTTCAGCATTGATACATGCTTCAATGATAATCCCAGCAACATTTCTCTTATTATCTAAATATATAAAAAATATAAAAATTGTTTATTTTGTTTGGGTTGTATTGCTAATTCTATCTGCTCTAGGTGTGGATTTTTTAAGAATGGTTCCATTAGGTTTAGATCGTTTAGGAAATTATGTTGAAGGTTCAAATGAGTTAGAGACAAGTAAGATATTTAATGTTCCTGTTAACTTTCTGGTTTATAGTATATCACCAATTGTTATTAGTTTTTATTTTATTGTTATTAAAAAAGTTTATGACGAATTTTTTTACTCAATATCAATAACCTATTTGTTGTCAAGTTGTATCTATATAGCTGCATTTCACGCTAATTTTGCTGTAAGATTTGCATACCTTTCAGAATTTTTAATGCCTCTTGTAATAATTTATCCACTATTTAGATTTAAATCGATCAAGTATGTCGAGATATATACTTCATTATTTCTTTTAGTAGTCTTCTTAATTAAGTCTTATAAAATTCTTTCAGTTTAATATTTTAATACAATGATTTTTACAATTTTTACTCCAGCCTATAATAGAGCAAACACATTAACACAGCTTTATAATAGTTTAAAAGTTCAAACTATTAATGATTTTGAATGGGTTGTGGTAGATGATGGGAGTACTGATAAGACTGAAGAAATAGTTAATAGTTTTATTATAGAAGGTGTTCTAAATATAAAATATATAAAGCAAAATAATGGGGGGAAACATAGAGCCATAAATAAAGGTTTGGATGTTGCAAAGGGAGAATTATTTTTTATAGTAGATAGTGATGATTACTTGTTGCCAAATAGTTTGGAGATTATTCTGAAGTATTATTCTGATATAAAAGGTGATGCGGCATATATTGGAGTTACTGGATTCAGAGGGTTTGAAAATGGACAAGTTATTGGAGGCAAATTTTTCCCAAATCAAATTACAGATTCTAATTTAATTGAACGGAGAGAAAAATACAAAGTAACGGCTGATTTAGCACATGTGTTAAAGACAGAATTATTTAGAAAATTTTATTTTCCAGATATAAATGGAGAAAAGTTTGTAGCAGAATCAATTGTTTGGAATAGAATGTCAATTGAATATAAAATGAGATATTTTAATGAAATTATATATATAGGTGAGTATCTTGAAGGTGGATTATCAAGCAATAGCATTAAAAATAGACAAAAAAATTCTCAATATTCTACCTTATTATATAAAGAATTAGTATATAATCCTAATACTAAATTGCGACTTAAGATAAAATCACTAATTAATTATTGGAGATTTGCATTTTGTAGACCCACTAGTTTGGAAAACAAATTTTCATTTATAGAAGTAAATTTCTTATCAATAATTACTATGCCAATTGGTTATTTGTATTACTTAAAAGACTGTTGGAATAATACTATTAAGGTTCAAAAAATTAATAATGAGAGGTAATGATATTTTTAAATTAGCAAAGCCAATGTTAAGAGGGTTTGCTTTCGTGTTTAGTTTATTCCCCAATTTCTTAATACTATTTTTATGGGACTGTATTTCGAATCATGGAGGTAAAATTTTTATTGCATTTAGGTACATACTTTTAAAAGCTATATGTAAAGAAGTTGGAGATAATGTATATGTGGGGAAATATGTTGTAATAAAGAACCACAAAAATATAGAAATTGGGAATAACGTTAGTATTCATGATTATTGTTATTTAGAAGGAGCAGGTAATCTTTTCATTGGAAATAATGTCTCAATCGCCCATAATTGTTCAATTTTAACGGCTAATCATACTTGGTATAATTCAAATATTCCAATCAAATATAATCCAGAGACTTTTCAGCCTGTGATTATTAAATCCGATGTTTGGATTGGCTGTGGTGTTAGAATCTTGGCCGGGGTAACTATAAACTCCAGAAGTATTGCTGCCGCGGGTGCTGTTGTTAATAAAGATATTGAAACTGGAACAATAGTTGGTGGTATTCCTTGTAAAGTGTTAAAAAATATATAAATTACTATGAAAAAAATTATTATATGTTGCATTCTTTTCTTATTCATTTTTAATGGATTTGCTCAAGAAAAATTCAAATATTCGAATAAATTAAATCCAATAAAAGTTAGTATTTCAAATCAAATTAAAGGAATCAATTTTATTGATGCAACAACATATCTACCTAAGAATTTTAAATCAGATGGGACGGTAGATTATACACACTTTTTGCAGAAGGCAATTAATGAAAATAAGAACATCTTAATGCCAGATTTTAAGGTTTTAATAAATGATAATGGGTTAAAAATACCAAGTGATAGAAACTTATATTTTAGGACTTCATCTCAATTAATTCTTAAGGGAACAACAAAAGAGAAGTATGCGATTTTATCAATAGAAAATTCAAATAATATTTCAATTATTAATCCACATTTGGTAGGAGATCGTAAAGTGCATTTGGGCAAATCTGGTGAATGGGGTATGGGAATTAACGTATTATCCGCAAACAATGTTAAAATATTTAATCCAAATATATCAAATTGTTGGGGCGATGGGATTTATATAAATAGGTTGCCAGGTCAAAGAAATTCATCGGAAATTTTTGTTCAGGGAGGTATGATTGACAATAATAGAAGAAATGCTATCTCAATTATCAGTGGCTCAAATATTTCGATTTATGATATTTTATTGTCAAATCAAAATGGGACAGCACCTGAGGGGGGATTAGTTATTGAACCAAATAATAACAATGACATATTACAAGAAATAAGTCTAATAAATATAAATACTTTAAATAATAATGAGATGGGGATAGGTATAGTTTTGACTAAATTGATTGGCCCGAATCAAAAACAAGTAAGTATTAAAATAAACAATCACAAAGATTTTCAATCGAGTCAAAGTATATTACTAGCAGGATTAAGAAGTTCTTATAAATCCAATTTTAAAAGGATTAATGGTACAATAAAAATTTCTAATTCTTCTTGGAATGGAAGAAATGGAATTGGTAGATTCGGTAGTAATTTTTATTATATGCCTAGTGTAGAATTAAATGATATAAAATCAACAAATTCATCAATTAATTCATTTAAAAACGACCTAATAAAACGGAAAATCAAGGTTAATAATTAATTTTTTAAATATTACTATTATTTAAGGCATATTTTTTAATGAAGAAATTATTGATAGTCACGAACGTAGATTGGTTCTTGATTTCACATAGATTAGTTTTGGCAATAGCTGCAGTTAAATCTGGGTGGAATGTATATGTTGCTTGCGAAGATACTGGTCGCGGAGGCGAAATAGAGACAGAAGGAGTAAAATTTATTAACTTTCCTCTCTCTCGTTCAGGTACTAATCCAATTGAAGAGTTTAATTTATACAAACGATTTGTTGAGCTTTATAAAACTGTTAAACCTGATGTTGTTCACCAAATTACTATTAAACCTGTTGTTTATGGTTCATTGGCAGCTCAAAAAGTTGGTATTAATGGTATTGTAAATGCTATAAGTGGAATGGGATATATGTTTACTGCAGGAAGAATTGGTCTTATGCAAAAAATTATTTTGTTTTTAATGAGAAAAGGAGCTAATAAAAGCAATGTATCGTTTATTTTTCAGAATAATGAAGATAAAAATGTATTATTGAACCATAATGTTTTAGATAAGTGTAATTCAATAAATATAATAAAAGGATCTGGAATCGATTTACAAAAATTTGCTTTTACACCTCAGCATTTCTCAGGGCGTATTAAAGTATTATTTGCAAGTAGAATGCTGTGGGATAAAGGAGTTAGGGAATTAAGGGAGGCAACAGAATATCTTAAAGATAAGTATAGAAATAAAATTCAATTTATTTTAATAGGTAAGGCTGATGATGAAAATAGAACTTCTGTCAGTGCAGATTATTTAAAAAGTTGGTCAGACGGGGATTATATTTTATGGAAAGGACATGTAGAAAATGTTTTAGATGAATATAAAAATTCCAATATAGTAGTCCTTCCTTCATATCGTGAAGGTTTACCAAAAAATTTAATTGAAGCTTGTGCAATTGGTAGGCCAATTGTTACTACAAATGCAATTGGATGTAAGGATTGTGTTGATGAAGGACTAAATGGTTATAAAGTTCCAATAAAAAATGGATTAGCATTGGCAGAGGCTATTGAGAAACTTATAAATAATCCTGATGATATGGTGGAAATGGGGAAAGAGGCTAGAATAAAAGCAGAAAATGAATTTGATATTAATCATGTTATTAACAATCATTTAAGAATTTATAATTCATTACTATAAAATAAATGAAGATAACTATAACTGGCATGTCAGGATTTGTAGGTCATAATCTTCATGCTTATTTAAGAAATAATAATTATATAGTTAAAAATCTGAATGTTAGGGAGAATGATTGGTCTAAATCATTTCCGCTTGATTCCAATGCTTTGATACATCTTGCTGGTAAAGCTCATGATACATCCAATTTTTCTGAAGCAAGTGAATATTTTAAAGTTAACCGTGATTTAACTATTGAATTATTTGATAAATTTATTAACTCTTCAGTTAGGGATTTCTTTTATTTCAGTTCAGTAAAAGCTGTTGCTGATACAATTGATTATGATTTAATTGAAAATGTAATAGGGAATCCGCAAACACCATATGGAAGGTCTAAACTTGAGGCTGAAAAGTATTTATTGTCAAAAGAATTACCGGAAGGTAAGCGGCTATTTGTAATCCGTCCTTGTATGATTCATGGTCCAGGTAATAAGGGTAATTTAAATTTACTGTTTAATATTGTTAAGAAAGGTATTCCTTGGCCATTAGGAGCCTTTGAAAATCAACGTTCATTTTTAGGGATTGATAATTTATGTTATTTAATCAAAGCTATGTTAGAGAATGTTGAGATCGAATCGGGTGTTTATAATTTCGCTGACGATAAATCAATATCTACAAATACTTTAGTGTCTTTAATTTCTATTACATTAAACAAGAAATCAAGAATTCTTAGAATTAACAAGAGAATAATTCAAGGTTTAGTGAAGATTGGAGATAAAATTTCTCTTCCTCTAAATTCAGAAAGATTAAAGAAGTTAACTGAGTCATATGTTGTCTCCAATCAAAAAATTAAGGATGCCTTGGATATTACAGATTTACCAAATACTGTTGAGGAGGGGATAATAAAAACTGTTACATCCTTTAACAGATAAAAATTATGGAATATATTGTTTTATTTACTATTTTATTAAGTGTTGAGGTATTATATTTTAAAGTTGCTGAGAAATATGGTATTATAGATAAACCAAATCAGAGATCTTCACATAATACACTTACTTTAAGAGGCGGAGGAATAATATTTTATTTTGGAGCGCTAGCTTACTTTATATATTCCGGATATCAATATCCTTGGTTTTTCTTGGGTTTAACTTTAATGACCTTAGTATCCTTTTTAGACGATGTATTATCCTTATCTAATAAAATTAGGTTATTGGTTCACTTTGGTTCTGTATTATTAATGGTCTATCAATTAAATATCTTCTCATTACCTTGGTATTATCTAATATTAACCTTTATCGTTGTAGTTGGTGGGATAAATGCTTATAATTTTATGGACGGTATTAATGGTATGACCGCAATATATAGTTTATCTGTTGGCAGTTTACTACTGATAGTAAATTTTAGAATCAATTTTATTGATCAAAAATTGATTTCTTATTTATTGATTGGAATCTTGGTGTTTACCTTTTTTAACTTTCGAACTAAAGCAAAAACCTTTGCTGGAGATGTTGGCGCCGTTTCTATAGCATATATTCTATTGTTTTGTTTAGGTGCATTAATAATTAAAACAGGTAACCTAATCTATATTTTATTTTTAACCATTTATGGTATTGATACTGTTTGGACTATTTTAAGGAGGCTTAAGTTCAAGGAAAATATTTTTGAAGCGCATAGATCCCATTTGTATCAATTTTTAGGGAATGAGGGTGGATTTAATAAATTGTTGATTTCATTTTTCTATGGTTTTTTTCAATTTGTAATAGGAATGCTAGTAATTTTTGTAACTAAATATGATGTTTTTATTCAAATAATTTTTGCATTTATCCTATTGTTTGTAATAAGTGTAGTATATTTAATATTAAAAAATTCTATTATTAAACGATTTGTTTTAAAAGACTAGAGAAGATGTTTAAGTTTATTCAAGGGGGAATTGCAAAGGATCAAAGAGGACAAATTCGCTTTGTCAATGATTTTGATATGAAAGAGGTTAAAAGATTTTATATTATAAAAAATTCAGATTTAGAGTTAGTTCGTGGTTGGAGGGCTCATCGGATAGAACAACGATGGTTTTATGTTCTTTCAGGATGTTTTAGTTTAGGTATTGTGAAAATCGATGATTGGAATAATACTAGCAGAGACCTAGAAATTGAAGAAATTATTTTAGATTCTAATCAGAATAGCCTGATTCATGTACCATCAGGATATGGGACAGCATTCAAAGCATTGACTCCTAATAGTGAACTGTTAGTGTTTGCGGATCATTATATTGATCATGCAGATTTAGACGATTATACTTTCAGTCTAGAGTTTTTTACAAATTATCAAGAGAAATTTAAAGAATAGACATTTAGACTTATATTAAAATACTATAAAATTAGAATTTTAGGAATAATCCACTATTTTTGTGGATTCGTACTAATTTGGATTAGTTTTTGTTTCGTCTGATCAAATAATAATAATGTATTATATGAGAATACTTCTCTCCTGTATTGTTGCTATGAGTTTGCTTAGCTCATGTGCTTCTAGAAAAGATCTGGTTTATTTTCAACCTGATTCAACTCAATTGAACACCTCTTATGAGTTAAATGCTCCTAAATTACAAGCAGGAGATATATTAGCAATTTCAGTGACTGCTGACGATGTGCGAGCAACAGAACCTTTTAATCAAATATCACCTTACAATAACACAGGAACATTGCAAAATACAAATCCATTTATTCCAACCTATGCGATTGATGTAAATGGTGATATTGAATTTCCAAAAATTGGGAAGATTAAATTAGCTGGTAAAACAAGAACTCAAGCAATGAATTATTTAAAGACTGAAATTTCTCGTTACATTGTAAATCCAGGAATTAGTATGGAAATTAGAAATTTTAAAGTTACCGTTTTGGGGGAAGTTAGAAATCCTGGGTCTTATCCTATTAATAATGATAGAATAACATTGCTAGAAGCTATTGGATTAGCTGGTGATTTAACTATTAATGGTGTTCGGAATAATGTGATGGTAATCAGAGAGGAAAATGGTAAAAAGGAAGAGTTTAGAGTTGATTTAACGAAAAAAGATGCTCTTAATTCTCCAGCGTATTACTTGGCACAGAATGATGTAATATATGTTGAACCAAATGGAGCTAAGATTCAATCTTCAAAGTATACTCAAAATACTTCAATTTTTGTTTCTATCGCTAGTTTAATCATTACGATTGTTGCTGTTGTCGTACGCTAATTTATTTTAACTATTTTACATGAGCAATTTACCAAATTTAGAATCACATAAATCTGAAGATTCAGAAATTAATTTAAAGCAACTACTTGAGCAATACACATATTATTGGAAATGGTTCATTATTTCTATCGTTGTGTGTCTAATAGGTGCTTTTATCTATTTGCGTTATGCTGATAAGATTTATAATATTACTGCAAAGATTCTACTTCAAGATGAAAGTAAAGCAACTGGTGAATTAGCTGGTCTTTCAGAAATTGCAAATCTAGCAGGAGGTAGCCCTGCTTCTGCTTTTGTTCTAGATCAGATTGATGTTATGCAATCGAGGAGAATTTTTTCAAAAGTTGTGGAACAAAACAGATTAAATACACTTTATTTCAATAAAGGAAATTTGAAAAGTTCTGAATTACTTGAATCTCAATCCCCACTGCGTCTTGTCATACTTGAACCTAATAATTTAAACTTAGACTCAGTAAAATATAACTTAACAATTCGAAAAAGTGGTAATAAATATATATTAGAGGATAAAGAAAATGGTATTCGAGATTATTCTTTAGGACAAAAATTTACAAGTCCACTTGGAAAGGTTCTTATACTCCCTCAAGGGGGTAAGTCTTTAGAGTCAGACATGCAAATTTCATTTGTTCCTGTAAATCAGTATGTTGATGATCTTTTGAAATTAATTCAAATTACTCCTAATAAAGAAAAGCAATCATATGTAGTTAATTTTTCAATGAATTCAGGAAATATCAATAAAGCTGAGTTAATACTGAATTCATTAATTGATCAATACAATAAAGATGTAACTGAGGATAAATCAAGATTGAGTAAGGCCACTATTCAATTTATTGATTCAAGACTAGATTTAATTTCTAAAAATTTATCTGAGGCGGATTCTAAAGTAGCGGATTATAAAGATCAAAATAATTTGGTTGATATGAGTTCAGAAGTTCAACTTTATATGCAAAATGCATCTGAAAATGAACGAAAGTTAGTTGAATATCAAACACAATTACGTCTTTCAGATATGATGGGAACGGCAGTAAATACTAATTCCGGCCAGTTATTGCCAACAAACATTGGGTTGGAAGATCAATCAATTCAAATGACTGTTAAAAGTTATAACGATCTTGTTTTAGAAAGAGATGATTTGTTGAAATCTGCTACACCAAACAATCCTGTTGTTCAGAACTTAAATAAGAGTATTAGTGAAATAGGTTCTACATTGAGAGCTTCATTATCTAATTACAGACAACTTTTACAAAGTAATGTAGATGCTGTTCAATCCCAAAAAAATAAGTTTGAAGGAAAACTAAACCAATTACCTAATCAAGAACGGGGTTTTAAAGATATTTCTAGGGAGCAACAAATTGTTGAATCTCTTTATTTATTTTTGTTACAAAAAAGAGAGGAGACTGAGATTAAAGCTTCTGCTACGCCCGCAATTTTGAAAGTTGTTGATGAAGCGTATGGTTCAAGTAAACCAGTTTCTCCTAAAAAACCAATAGTATTATTTGGCTCCCTAATAGCTGGATTTTTAATCCCATTTGGGATTTTATATCTTAAATTCTTAATGGATAATAAAGTTCATTCAAGGAAGGATATAGAAGAGAAATTTAACGCACCAATTTTAGGCGAGATACCAGCTACAGATGATCCAGTAGTTAAAGATAATGATAGATCATCTTTGGCAGAAGCCTTTCGTATTTTAAGAACCAATATTGCATTTATGTTAGGTTCGAAAAAAGACTCAGCTGTTATTTTTGTAACCTCTACAACATCTGGAGAAGGTAAATCTTTTGTTTCGACAAATCTATCCAGAATCTTAGCAATGTCAGGTAAAAAAGTATTGTTAATTGGGGCTGATATTCGTTCGCCAAAAGTATTGGATTATTTAGGTTTGTCCCATTTGCAGCATACTAATATAGGTATCACACAATATTTGATTAATCCAGATATGCCAGTTGATAATATTATTATTCATAAACCTGCTCCTTATGACTTTGATGTTATTTATTCAGGTTATATTGCTCCAAATCCTGCGGAGTTATTAATGAATGGTCATTTTAAAGAAGTGATTGAATATGGTAGAGAAAATTATGATTATGTAATTGTTGATACTGCTCCTGTGAGTTTGGTAACCGATACTTTATTAATTTCTGAGTTTGCAGATCTTACTATGTATGTTGCACGTGCTAATTACTTAGACAAACGCTTATTAAATGTTCCTAAGGAACTATATGAACAAGGAAAGCTCCGTAATATGGCAGTTGTGTTGAATGATGTTGACTTCGCTAGAGGTTATGGATATGGATATGGATATGGATATGGTTATGGCTATATTGATTCGAGTTCAGTATCAATGAAAGAAAAACTACGAAAAAAGGCAAAGAAACTGTTTAGAAGTAAAAAATAGAATAAAGGCGAAGATTATTTTTGAGTAAAAATAGTTCGAATCAAATGGTTATACGTAGATAGTTTTAAGATACTCGTGTATTAATTAATTAAGAAAGTCTGCATGCTAATTACTTAATATTCATTGTTTAACAACTTGAAAATTAAGAGAGGCAGAATTAAGAAGCAAATTATAATTTGTTTTCTTGATATTGAAACTGAATGTTTAAAGAAGCTTTTTCGAAAAAAACGCCTAAAGTGTCAAGCCGTCAAAAAGTATTTAGAAAGAAGTTATTGGACGGCTTGCATCAGGAATGCTGTAAGTTGCAAATATTCTTGAGTTCATCATTTATTCATTCAATAATAGCTCTCTTTCTGGGTATTATTTTATACGTTTGACTTAAGTTTAACCTTTCCTATTTCTCCTTGACTATGCAACTGGGTATATCGAAGAAATTGTCTCATCGATATATCCACAGGACTTAAAATATTAATGGTCAATATTGAAAAGCTAATGATTTCTCTATCGTAGTGTTTTATTGGATTAATAGATTATTTTTATAAATCATTTTATATGGTATGTTTTTCAAGATGGACCAATTGGATATTCTGGCAAAAATGACCCACTGATTTTTGTTTTACAGGATTACCTACTGGCCTGACAATATTACTTCTTTTTTCTTAGACTTTCGACTTTAAGTTCAATCCGATGGGATGTGTTTGGGTCAATATGTGCCAGAATGCCATGCATTAACAGTTTCTAAATGCAGATGGCGATTTATTTTTTGTCCAGATTGCTGGGGTCTGCTTACTCCAGAATATCCACTAATAGGCATTGTAAGATTGTTACATGCAGGGATAGCTAATCCTGGTTTTATATTGATCTGATAATTAGGCTGATAATAACTGATTATTCGGTTTTAGTCAATTACTTGTAGATATTTAGCTATTAATTTTTGGTAAAATACCCCTCTTTCTAAGCACATTATTATATTTGTTCATTCATTTTCCTTAGAGGATTATGAACACTTGGTTAATAGGCCTTATCCTTCTGGGTAAGGCCTTATTCTTTTATTTAGATTTTTTTTAGGATTCAAGAATATTATAAAAAATTACCTCATTAGTATTAATTTTCGCTTTTAAAAATTTGTTCCAAATTGGGCATATACTGCCTGGTTCCAAAAGTGCTGAAGTGCTCTGTATCATAAATGTAACTAGAGCTACCGTCTGAATGTTGGACTGTTGACGATTTATAAATGTCTATATAATTTTCTCGAGGAATTATTGAATTCATGTAGTCATTAACAAGTTCCTTCTTTTGAATTACCCTTCTCTGAAAATTTAATCTATATCTATTTTGTAGCCATATAGCTGTAGGCACCTCAATTTCATATTGCTCAGTCTGGCCAATATAAATTACCGGGATATTAAAATCTGAAAAATATTGATTATTGGACGCAACTAGTTCTTCTATTTGCTTTTTGCTGTAACCTGAATAATTGGACATTAGTATAACCTTTTTTATTCTTTGGTGCGAACTAGGGATAAGATCTTTAAATACCCAATTCATTAATTCTTTTGGCCCTCGATATGCGCTGATTGTCTCCTTGCTCGGAAACACCTCATCAGCTGTTAATTGAATTAAATTGATGCCCTTCTCCTGAGCCATCTCTCGAATGGTGCTAGCAAACATAGCTGCATAACAATCTCCAATTAAGAGGTAATTTTCCCTTACTTTTATATTAGGATTTAAATATGGTTTAGTGTAGCTCGAAAAATCTTCATTGTATCTCAAATGATATTTGTTATAACCATACTGATCCTTGGTGTTATTTCTGGGATAAGAAAGGTAGAATTGCCTAAGTGTAAATTTTTCTTTTAGAATAGACTTATCATCTTTTATTATTAGAAAGAAGAGACCTATTGTAAGAATAGAAAGTGCAGGAATCACTAAGAGTTTTTTGTTGGAAAATGAAGGAGATTTTCTTTCTAACAATTTATAAGTCAATTCTGATAAAATCAGACTTATCAATAAAATGACTGTTTTCTGTGATATTTCCGCAAAACAATCGAAATATTTTGATAGAACAATAAGTGGCCAGTGCCAAAGATAAATGGAGTAAGATCGGAGTGCGAGATACTTAATCAGAAGTAATTGGGGGAAGTAACTTTTCTGATAAAGAAAAATCAAAAATGAGGTCATAAGAACAATGGGCACGGTCGTAAAGTTTGGCCATGACGACTTGTCAATTGGGACAACCCCAGTGATAAATAAAACAATTAATAATAGACTTATACCTGCTATTATATTGGTCTTTCTTTCAGAAAAATTTGGCTTGTATTTCCCGCTTAAAGAGAATAAAAGACCTCCGGCAAGGAATTCCCATAACCTTGAAGGGAGCATATAGAAATTTAAGGCATGGTAGCTTCTATGCAATATCCACATACATCCGATTGATATTAAGATAAACAGTAACCAAATAATGTTTTTCGATAACACCTTACACCTATAAATGAAAATTAAGATAAAAGGACAGATTAAATAATACTGAATCTCTAGTGAAAGGGACCAAGTATGTAGTAATAAATTGAGTTCTGATTTAGGCTGGAAGTATCCTGATAATAAATAATAATAAAAATTAGAGGTAAATAGTGCGCTACTTATGGCAGAGAGGCTATATTCATAGAGTTTGATGTCAAAAAAGAGGAAAATAAACAATAAGAATGTCAGGAGCACCGAATAGTAAACTGGAAAAATTCGTTTGGCTCTGCTTAGGTAAAATGAATATAATTGGAAACTGTTGTCTTTCAGACGGGAAAAAATGTTAGCAGCCATCAAAAAGCCCGATAATACAAAGAATATATCTACTCCAACATATCCATTGTTGAAATAGGGTATCTGCAGATGATAAGCTACTACAGAAATGATGGCTAGCGCGCGCAGCAAATCCAGGTCGTTACGGTAATATTTTATAGAGGATGACATGATACTTGGTTTAGCACTAATATACCTGATTTTATCTTTCGAACGAATTAAATTCTGTAGGTCTTAGGGTCAGAATAAATTTTTCTTTAATATGGAATTTTTGATTTTTTAATAGCGGATGGATATAAGTCTAAATTTTAAACTGTATAATTGTGCTTAGATTAAGATATACCAAGTGTCATTAACTCTATTATGAATAATTTTACTAGCCCAAATTCTCTGGAGGCGAAAGCAGTCCCCCTAAAGCAGCAGATTGACCTGTATCTATCCCATTGGAAACTTTTTTTAGTGTTTTTGGTTATATCCCTATTTGTTGGGTTCCTATATCTTAGATATGCGCAAAAATTATATTACACTCAGGCCATGATTCTATTGGAGGATGAAAAGCAGGCGAGTGGGGAAATGGCCGGGCTTTCCGAACTGGCAAATCTCGCCGGAAGAACATCTTCTTCTGCAGCATACGTGAACGACCAGACCCAGATATTGCGTTCTCGGCGCATCCTCAGGAAGGTTGTGGACGCCAATGAACTACATATAAGTTATTTTATAAAAGGCAAAATCCGAGAGAGTGAGCTGTTAAAATCAGGCAGTCCAATAAGATTACTTATTCAGGAACCGGCACATGCAAGAATGGATAGCGTTGTTTATGAGGTCTACCTCAGCAAGAGCCAGGAGGGATACAAGATTTGGGATGAGTCGGGCGAAAAACGAGATTATACAATAGGACAGAAAATAAGCTCTCCAATTGGTCCTATATCCCTACTATCCACAGGTCTTTTTCCAGAATGGACAGGTGAGATCAGAATTCAGGTACTGCCCAAGGATTTTGCTGTAAATATACTTCAGGGAATGGTAAATATTGAGTCGAATTCCAAAGAGCAATCCTTCGCTATTCGAATGTCTACTGAAACCACATCGCCGGCAAAAGGTGAAATGATCCTAAATTCACTGATCGATCACTATGATCAGGATCGAAGTTATGATAAGGAAACTGTCTTTCGCAATACATCGACATTTATCAATTCCAGATTAGAGCTTATCAATCGGGACCTAAGGGCCGCAGACTCTCGGATCGCCAACTTTAAAGGTGAAAACGAGCTAGCGGATATCCAGGCTCAAACCCAGCTGCTGATGAAAGATGCCTCTGATCAGGAGAAGAAACTTGTGGAGTATCAAACGCAGCTCTATCTTGCAGAAATTGTACGGGAATCCTCCAGTAAAGAAAATTTTTCTCTCTTGCCATCCAATATCGGGCTGACGGACCAAACAGTCCAAGGCCAGATCAAATCTTATAATGATCTGATTCTTGAGCGCTCTGAACTTTTACGGTCCAGTACATCGGAGAGCCCGGTGCTTGTAAGTTTGGAGAAAAGTATATCAATGCTGAAAGATAATCTTTTGATTTCACTTGATAATCTTAAGAAGGGAATTGAGGTGAACATCACAAGCCTTCAAAACCAGAAACAGAAACTGTCAGGGAAATTATCCAGTTTTCCTGATCAGGAACTACAATTTCGCGACATTTCACGGCAACAGAAAGTCGTTGAATCAATCTATCTTTTTTTGCTCCAAAAACGGGAGGAAAATGAGATCAACGCTTCTGCCACGCCTGCTAACCTGAAAGTGGTAGATTATGCCTATGGCTATACCGTGCCAGTTTCACCAAAGAAACTCTATGTGTTGATTGGAGCACTTATATTGGGTTTCAGTATACCTTTTGGCCTGCTTTATCTGAAGTTTTTACTGGACAACAAAATACACTCCAAAAAGGATCTTGAGGAACTTATCGGAGCGCCGGTATTAGGCCAGGTACCAAAAGTCGATGAAAAGATCATCCAGGATAATTCAAGGACTTCCCTGGCCGAAGCATTGCGGATTATCCGGACCAATATCGCTTTTATGCTTGGTTCGACAACACAACAAGGGAAAGTCATCTATGTGACCAGTACCATATCAGGGGAGGGTAAATCTTTTATAGCCACAAATCTTTCGAGTATAATTGCCCAATCCGGAAAGAGGGTTCTATTAATTGGGGCAGATATCAGATCCCCTAAAGTACTGGAATATTTAGGCATATCACACCTTAAGCATACCACTATCGGAATTACCCAGTATTTGCTTGATCCCACGATTCCAGTTGAAAAGCTAGTTCTGAAATATCCTAAGACGTATGCCTTTGATGTGATCTATTCGGGATATATTGCCCCTAATCCTGCCGAATTGCTGATGAACGGTAACTTTAAGGGTATAATCGAATATGCACAGAATGCATATGATTATGTGATCGTGGATACGGCTCCGGTTAGTTTGGTAACCGATACCTTATTGATATCAGAGTTTGCCGATATAACCATTTATGTGAGCCGCGCAGATTACCTGGATAGAAGGCTCACCGAAATACCTCGGGAACTCTATGTAGAAGGTAAGCTTAAGAACATGGCTCTCGTGCTTAATGATGTTGACTTTAAGAGCGGATATGGCTATGGATATGGGTATGGATATGGTTATGGAGAGCCAGACAATCAAAACAGGGGTAGAATTGCAATACTGACCCAAAAAATTAAAAAACTTTTAAGTCCTAAGGAAAAACTAGATGATTTGTAACGTTTATGTTGACTTAATAGATAGATCTGTATTTTTCAAAGGAATACGAGTGAATACATATACTATAATTTAATGCGGTTTCTTAAAAAGTCTATTATATTTTGTTTTTAATAAAACTTTTTTCTAATATTGTTGTTAGCTTAAATTAGTTAAGCTGCCATTATTAATTAACCATATCAATAAATATTAGCCATTAAGGAAGATATTCAGGCAGGTAAAGGGATTTAGATAAATTTGATTTACAGTATTGGATTTACCATTTTCCTTTAATTTACATAAAAATTTTAAAAAAAAATTAACAATGAATTAATATTAGTTTCAAAAAAATTTAACCAAAAACAAGTGTTCATATGAAAAAAAAGGAAAATCAAGTGTACGAAGCGCCTGAGATGAAGGTGCTCGTCGTAGAACTCGAACAGGGTATTGCTGCCGCATCCGGTGCGGCTTCCCCGGGCGCAACTCCAGGCGTCGATGATTGGGGAGATGGTGGTTCAGGTGGTGGAAATTGGGAAGGCCAATAATTTGCCGTTAACTAAAATTCTTAACTTAAGTAAAATCAACAATATGAATTTTATTCGACTTAAACGTGCAAATTGGGTTGTCATGATGGCAATTCTTGCACTACCTGGAGCACTATCGACTAGCTGTTCCAAACAGACAGACCCTACTGAAGAAGTAGCTCCAAAGGGTGACAAACTAACCATATCGGTACTGGGTATTAACGAAGGTGATAGCAATAAAGATAAAAAATCAAAAGCCTCATCAAAAAATAGCAGCTCGAGCGGGCATTCGGACCAAAAAGTATATGCGTTCCATGATGTAGATATGGCAGTATCCATAGACAATACACTACCTTCAAGAAACGCGAGCAGAAAGGTGATCGCAAGATCAAATAACATTTCATCATCAGCTGGGTTAAAAGCTGCGACGCCTGCAGAAGATGGTTTAAAGTATGTGGTCTATATCTATGATGGCTCGACTTTGGTAACTTCTACTGAACTTACCTCAGGAACTGCCGGAACAATCGAAGGGCTCGATCCTGCGTCTTCCTATACCTGGGTTGCACTATCGTACAATAGTTCAGATCAGGCTCCTGCACTGGCGCCTTCATCGGGATCAATAGATCTACCGCAGAACACCGATGTCCTGTATGCTTCGGGCACGGTAGACTTGGCAACCGACCCATCGATCGGAATATTATTTAACCATGCCTTTTCACGTATCGGCATCGAACTGAACACCATTGGTGTTTTTGGCGAGATTACAGGAGACCCACTGGTTTCTGTAACTGGTCTAGATTTAGCAAGTGGCAGCATCAACTTATTAGATGGTGCAATCACCGCTGGAGCTAATTATACACCAACACTAAGCTATGCAGATTTTGTAAATGTTGACCCTGCCTTCAATGATGCAAAAATTGCCTATGTGTATACGGCATCCACGGCCGAACAGACCTTTTCGGTATCTGTGCAGAATCTTACCATCCAGCATGCCGATGGAAATTTGGCTAGGACATACTTTGCTACCGCAGCCCCATTTGCCTCGACCATTACACCGGAACTCGGAATGAATCATCATGTATTATTGAATGTGGTAGAATCTCCGTTGACTACAAATTACGGCGGTAATAATCAGGTGAAATGGGCTCGCTCTAACTTGTATTACAGAGGAAACAATGGCGGAGGGCGTGATTATGCTTTCTATGCAAATAATACCCAGACAAGTAGGGCAAACGGTTATTTCGGTTTTGGAGGTACAGTTGCGGGAACATTTGCAACCGCTGCAACAGAGGGTGATCCTTGTGCCAAAGTATATCCAGAAGGATTGTGGAGGCAGCCTAGAATAACAGACTTTAATAGCATGACCACCAGCGAAGGGACATTGGGTAACGTCTTGAGCAGCATCATCGGTGGTCTCTTGGGCGGTTCCAGCCCATCTACTGTTTCAGCTGTTGGCTCCAATTATGTGGAGTACGGCAATGTAGTAGGTGCGCCAGCTTCTGGATCAAATGCATTTGGTGATGCCAACAGTACATCAAACAGACTGCGTTTTTATTATAACGGACAGATCAATAACGTAACGGCACTTACTGCGATCGGAAACGGCGGAGGCCTTGTTGGCCTTGGCTTGAACGATCTTTCAGTAGATCTAGTCGATCAAAATGTAATCAATCTTGGAGTCGATCTATTGGACAGTTATGGGGACCTCACAGCCCTATGGACGCATGACCAGGCGCTTAACCTTCTAGGGCTTGTAGGAATGGGTACTTGGGGATACCTAGGCACAACGGTTGATCCTGTGCTCGGAAGTAATTTTGTTGCTGGACGTAAGACCGCCGAATTACTGAACGGTGTTTCTGCATTGGGCGTTGATGTGTTGAGTACTACCCTTAAGAATGTACGCTGCGTAAGAAATTAGACCAAGTGTTTATAACCGGGAAAAACCCGAATAATGAGCGGTCCGGTAAAAAAGGGCCGCTCTATTTATTTAAGCCTATCGCTTATCACGCTATGAAATTCTAGAGAGGACTTATGGATGATGCCCTAACTGTCTCTAATCCAGTATTCTTTCAAATGGTGGAAGATTTTCTATTGAAGGATAAATCTATCCTGATCAGAGTCAAAGGAAACAGTATGCTTCCATTTCTAAGAGAGGGCGACTGTGTAGAGCTATATAAATCTGATAAAAGGGCGTTTAAAATTGGAGAGGTGGTTTTGGCCAAATGGCAAGGGAGGTATGTGCTGCACCGAATTATTTTTAAGGGGAGCAAATACTGTTACCTATCCGGGGACAATAATCTTTTTCAAGTGGAAAGAGTCAACTATGAATCTGTAATAGCAAGAGTTATTAACTGCCATAGGGAAGGAAAACCTATTGAGGTCAAGGGCATTTCCTTTCGATATAAAGGGATCTGCTGGTTTCTCCTTCGTCCATTGAGGTGGATAAATGTAAAAATTGAAAATAGTAAAAAAAAATATCATGAGACTACGAGGTGACTTAACATTACGTAAAATTGGAAACGAATATATGATCGTTGAACCTGGAAAAGACATGGTTGATTTATCAAAGGTATATTCATTGAACAAGACTGCTGCTTTTTTGTGGAACGAATTGCAGGGCAGGGACTTTTCAGAAGACGATGTTGCCGAAATTTTAATCGAAGAGTACGGGCTTACTCCACGGACCGCATACATTGACGGCACTAAAATGCTGCAGCATTTCAAGGCTGAAAAACTTATCAGGTAATCATGAGCATTATAGGCCAGGAAGATGGACGTTCATTGGGAGCATTCCTAGAGGCGTTAAGGAGTTCGCTTTGGAACCGGCCGATCAGGCATTCCTATTTCAATGGATTGAGCAGGAAAGATTGGATAAGGATATTTAGCATGTCCTTTCACCAAACCGTGGAAGGAAATTTAGCCGATGCTATCCAAGGGCTTCCTCAGACCCTTCTTCCCCCTCAGGATCTGCTACTCAAATGGATTGTAAGATTGCAGCATATAGAGGAGAATAATAAAAAGATGTCCGAGGTGATTTCATATCAGGGAAGGCTGTTTCAAGAATTCGGAATCAAAGCATACCTGCAAAAGGGACATGGTGTTTCCATGTACTACCCTAAGCCCGAAGTCCGTGTCAGTGGCGATATCGATTGGTTCTTCCCTACAAGGAAAGATTATGATCGGGCGAACCAATTGATGAAGGATCAGGGAGAAGGGTTTCATATCCAACCTGCCTACAGCAGCGGATACAGTTTTGATGGGGTAGAGATTGAACACCACCTTAAATTGATCCAGCTTCGAAATCCATTTGTTCTGAAATATTGTAGAGACCTGGTTAAAGAATTAAGCAGTGAAAATGTTACCGTCGAATTTGGATCTTCCAATGTTGAAATTCCTTCTCCGCTGCTCAATATTGTCCAGGTCAATGCGCATATCCTGAAACATCAGGTCACCTATGGTATCGGACTCAGGCAGTTATGCGATTCGGCCATCCTGTACCACCGTTTCCATGATCAAATAGATAGTGGGAAATTGAAGCATATCTACAGGAAATTGGGAATGCTGGACTGGTCCCATGTTCTGCACCAAGTGCTGGTTGACCTTCTGGGGCTTAAACCAGAGGAATTACCTTATGAGATCGAACAAAAGCCCGGGGTTGAGTGGATGAAGGAATATATTTTACGAACTGGAAATTTTGGGTTCTATGATCCCCTAAATCCTGATATCAATAACCCAGGAGGCCGGGTTAACCGAAGGGAGAGACTGATGAGCAATTTTAAGAAATTATATCCACTGGCACCGATGGAAACGATCTGTTTCCCATTTGTTTATTTATTCAGCAAAATTCACCATTAAGATTGTGGAGCATTCGGTAAAAGAACAATTTAATTGGAGTTGGAGTTTTATCAAGCCCTATAGGTTTTCTATGGTAGGCTTTTTGTCCTCAGAGCTCATCTCTTTATTTTTTAGCCTTTTTTTTATCTGGATGTCTAAAAAGGCCATAGATGCCGCCATCCACGGGAATCCTCAGGAGGTAACAGATTGTCTTTATTGGGTCGCAATTTCATTATTTATTTCCTTTCTAGCCAACTTGCTGGGGAATCGTCTCAATGAGCGAACCAAAGCCAAAATGCTTATCGATCTTCAAAATCAGATAACCTCTAGACAGATGTATGCCCAATGGATGCGAACTTCGGACTGGCACACAGGTGAGCTATTGGTTCGTACTAACGCGGATAGTCAGGAAACTATACAGGTGCTTGGAAATATCTGGATATCGACAATTATTACCTTGGTGAGAATTTTAGCTGCAATAGCTCTGTTATATTGGATGGATCCGCTTCTCGCGCTTATATTGTTAGGGGTCTGTCCCTTGATTCTGCTTTCAAAATCTTTCTTTAGAAAATTACGTAAGCTAAATCGTTTATTGAAAGAACAAGAGGGAGAGCTTGGAAAAGTAATGCAGGAGAATTTTCGAAACCGTTTATTTATTCGCTCTGTGAACTGGGAATCTGCACGCTGGCAGAAAGTACTGGATAGCCAAAATGCTATCTATTTAAAGAAGTTAAACTTACTGGATTTCTCAACCTTCTCAAGAGGAACTCTGGGAGTGGTGATGCAGCTGAGTTACCTGATAACGTTTATCTGGGGCGTTTCCAAATTACAATCCTCAGAAATCACTTTTGGCACCATGTCGGCCTTTTTGCAGCTTGTCGGAAGGATACAGGGCCCGTTGGTCACTTTGATGAGGTATGTTCCTTTGATGGTGCGGTTCCGCTCCTCGCTGGATCGGGTAATGGAGGTCTTGAATGTCCCTATTGAGCATAAAACAGCCCAAAAGAAATTGGACGCTATTGATAGGCTCTGTTTGCATAATGTGACCTTTCGTTATGGTAAGGAGTCCTTTATAAAAGAATTATCTATGGATTTCCCTAAAGGAGTACCTGTGGCAATATTTGCACCAAGTGGCAAAGGTAAAACGACACTCTTAAGAATCTTAATGGGATTGTTCCCTGTCGAGAAAGGAGAAGTGCTATTGCAAAAAGATGATCAGCTATGGTCCATTTCTGAAGCTCTACGCTGTAATTTTGCGTATGTCCCCCAAGGGGACAAACTTTTGAGTGGTACTATTGCCGATAATTTAGGGATAAATAATACAGAACATTCTGAAGAGGAAATTCAGGATGCCATTAACTTAGCTTGTGCTGAATATATTTATACTCTACCCAAGGGACTCGATACAATTGTGGGAGAAGGGGGATATGGCCTTTCCGAGGGGCAGGCACAGCGTATCGGCGTGGCGCGTGCTATTTTACAGAACAGCAGCGTCTGGCTTTTTGATGAGATTACCTCAGCACTTGACGACTCAACTTCAAGGCGTTTAGTTACCAATCTAATCGATCGAGGTAAAGATAAGGTCATCATCTTTGTGAGCCATGACCGGGCGCTGAATGAAATGTGTAAGATAATTTATACCATTGAATAAACGACCAACCATGAATAACAGAAATAAAATCGATATAATTTACTATAAAGTTGCAGATCATATCATACGTGTCGCTGACAGAATAGGAATAGACATGGACAGGGCACTACCTAGTTTTATACCATTTAGATTAGAGGAAGCTGAATTCGGGCCTAATCTGACCAGTATAGAGGTGAGCAGCGAGAAGTGCGATCTCGACCAGGACGATCTAAAACTACTTAGTGACGTCTCCGTCATTTGGGAGGAAAGGTTCCGGTTGGAAGAAAGCAAGGATTCGTATTTTACCAGTATTCTAGCAAATAATACAGAGGAAATCTGGACAATGAAGAGTTCGAAAGACTTTGCATTTTCCAAGGTCTTCTTGAATATTGAGGAGGTCTACCGTACGACCAAACTCAGTTGGCTGATTATGGTAAGTTTCGGTCAGGCATGCCTGAACAGTAGAACGTTATTGATCCACGCATCGGTGGTGACCAAGGGAAATCTAGGCTATGCATTTTTGGGTAAAAGCGGAACGGGCAAAAGCACCCATAGTAGGTTATGGCTTTCACATATAGAAGGAACCGAATTATTAAATGACGATAATCCGGCGATACGTATTTTCCCAAATGGGGAGACTTTTATCTATGGAACTCCCTGGAGCGGAAAGACGCACTGCTATAAAAATAAGAAGGCCCAATTAGCAGGGATTACGCGACTTGAGCAGGCTCCCCAGAATAGTTTTAAATGGAAGTCAGGGAGCGAGGCATTTGTGGCAGTTCTCCCAAGCGGTTCTGCCATTAGATGGGATAGCTTCCTCTTCTCTCAGATGGTGGGTATATTGGAGGCAATAATCAGTCGGATACCAGTTGGACACCTTAAATGCTTACCGGACCGAGAGGCTGTTGAATTGAGCTTTTCATTTCTTAATGAAAAAAGAATGGTTAATAAAGAATAGGGTCTTTATAAGGAGCCCGGTTTATTTTAAACAGGAAATTTTCAGATAAGTTTGTAGTCTTTTGTATCAACTAAATTTGAGGAAAGTCAAGCAAAGTTTACTGTTAGGACGAATTGGTGAGTTTTTCAAAAGCATCATATTATTTCTATTTAAGTTTACAAGACATTCAAGTCAGATTTTAAGGTGCTTGGATGAAAAAAATGTGTGGAACTTAAAAAAGTTACCAACTCCATTTCACAGTAATCATCCCGCATATAATAACTATATTATGAATGAAATAAATTTATTAAAGCAATCTGGAAATCTCAATTTGAACTCAATGCAAAACTTGCAACATAACATGCGGTTAATGATTGGTGATGCCTATCGTTCAGGTGGAACGTTAAATCAGTATTTTAAATTTTAAATATGTATTACAATATTAGATTAGATTGGGACCCGAAAGTAATTGGAGTCAAAAACGGAATTTATCAAGTGGAGCTGGATAATACTGCATATCAAAAAAAAGATTACACAATTTTGGAATCACTTTTTATTAACAATGAGTTTACTGCGAAACAGGAATATCCTGAATTGCATTTTAAGTTTTGCTTTAGAAAGTTGAAATCAGCAAAGAAAACAAGTTTTATGAGTTTTACTCCATATCTTAATCATGTACATTTCCTAATTCATAATAAAGTACTTGATCTATTAAAGGACTTTAATGTACAAAAGTATAAAGATTATGAGGCTGTCATTTACGATTCACCAACTGAAAATATAGATAATAATTATCGACTATTTTTTTGTGTGTTACAGGATTGGAACGTAATCGATTTTGAAAATACCGTATTTACGTCTGGTGGCTTTGTTAACAATCCTAAAATTGATCATAAATTCTCAGATGAAAATGAGATGAAGAAATTTAATGGTATTGTTAAAGTTAAAACTTTAGCATTATCAAAATCATTTGATAATTCATTAGATTTTTTCCTTACTCGACTTGGAGGGTTATTTGTTTCTGAAAAACTCAAATCTGCTTTAGAAGCATATGGTGCAACAGGTATAAAATTTAATAATGGAGAAGATGCCTAGACTAGTCCTTAATACTATGTCTTCAACAATCCGATACGGTTTATTGATCCGGATGGTCTAGGACCAAATGATTGACGAGTTCAGGAACTTTAGCAAGTATGATATTAATCATCTGTTGGATGATTTAGCCCTATTGGTGGAAGAATGAGCTTATACGAAAGTAGGATTGACAAACAATTTGGCTAATCAAGATAAATCCTATCAACGATCTTTCAAGGGCACGCATGGAAGAAGTAGGTCCACAGTAATTGACGAAAATGGAATGGGAGGGAGTGTCACAACTCAATATACACCTCAAAGACCCGCATCATTATTTTATAATAGAATAGGAGGTAGGGAGATATAGGTAATAACCATCCACACGATGTTTTACATGGTTTTTGCCTCCTTATTATACACCACATTAGCCTTTTTACTTTTAGTAACTAATTATATTATGTCAGTTATTGTTTATTTTTTTATCAAATCTTATACAATATATGAGAACAAAAAATAAATAATAATTGTAAAATTGCATTTATTAAAGGCCCCTCTCCCTTTGCGCCTAGCTAAAGAAAGGACCAAACTTAAAAATTAACGAAATATGAATCTGGAATCTAAAATTAGATCTCATTTGTCGATCGGATTATTGACAATGTGTACAATATTCATCACATTGCTTTCCTGTAAAAAAGAATCATCCGGAGGAAGTGAACCCCCTCCAAAAGGTAATGATTTGGAAGGAATAGCCATAGAAGATTCGAATATTCTTTCCAACCAATTAGTTGTTCTGAAGATCAAAGAGAGGGAGAAGAACCTAACAGGTAGTATCGCAGGGAAACAAATTTTATTCAAAATTGTTGACGACACAACTGCGATTTTTTTGGCTCCGGAACTCTCTGTAGGAAAGCAAACCCTTACGACCAACCTGGGAAACTTGTCCCTCAATGTACAGGCAAGCACCTCGCTGACTGAGAAACAGGTATTTGACGGACTGCAGAAGGACCTTACGGTCCTCAACGGTATTGACATATCTGATCAGAGGAAAAAAGAGCTTAAAGGCTTCCAGACAGATGTTTTGAAGATTTTCTCAAAATTGACAGCTCAGCAGAAGGAGGAAGCGTTGGCTATCTATTCTGCCAACAGAAAGTCAATACTTCAGGTGAAATCAATTGTTAAGGCTCTTCCCGAAAGGACTCTATTGGATAACGAAACGTACTTTGAAGACCAGGAAAACCAGGCATTCTTGCAAAAAAGATCTTCACTGGGTGAGGGGTCAAGAAGAGTAAATATGTCGATGGTTCAGCCATCGGCTGCTTCAAGCGATTATACGATTATCAGCCAGGACTGTCAAAGACAATATCCGGGAGACATATCAAGTCAAATGGGGTGTGCTGCAAGACCTATCAACACCCAGTACTATGGCCTTGAAAAACCGTTATTGCATTTTGGTTTCTTCTCAGCTATGACAGGTATGGCAATATATTTGTCTCCAGTTACACTTGGCGCAGCAACGGTTGCAGGATCTCTATCTGTCGCTGTTGCCGTTTATATTCTATTTGCTGAATTGGCACCCTATATTGAAATTGCCTGGGATAATTCTTCAAAGTTTTTATCCGAAAAATGGGTATTGGCAAAAGAGAAAGTAAATATTCCAAAACAGACCATAAAATCTGAAGACAGCTATAATCTGCCAAACTATTATCGTGCAAGGACCCTGTCGGGATCTGACCAGTTTCCTGGCGACTTGGGCACGTTTATGATCCTAAAAAATCGAATCCTCGAACTTATGGCCCCGGTTAGGAATATTTTTAGTCCGATGCCCGACTATGTGAACAAAGAATCGGTCATAAAGTCAACAAAGATCAAATGGCAGGTGACTGAGGTCAGCAACTCTAAAGTCCTATTAAGGGACATTAAGGAAAACAGCATTAATTTTGATCTTGCCGATTCAAGGGAAGAATCCTTCAACTACAAGCTTCATGCTGACTTTTTTGGTCAGAGGCACGAAGTTAAGGTCAACGCAGATATTAGAAAGGGATATAACGAAGACTATACGATACTATTTATCAACACTTATAATCCGGACTACAGCAAAATTAAGAGTTTCACTAGCTATAAGGAAGGTGACCTCCTAAATGTCCATAGCAATATATATTATTACTACAAAATTCTTTTTAAAGGGCAGCCGGTAACCGATCTCAATAATCCTATCCTGCACAATATCAAGAGAATGACATTTGGAGAAGCACCTATCGACAGGCTTCCAGAGTACTTTGAAGATTATGGCATTACATTTTATGATGAGTTGAACCGGAAGGAGGTTACACTTTCCTTCAAGGTTAAACTTTCAAATGAGGCGTACAGTATGATTGCAGGAAAGACATTGAACGTATCAAGCCCCCTTTATTGGGAAGGAAGGGCGTTGAAGCTAACTTTTCACGAAAACGGGAAATTAACCATTGATCTTCCAGGGGAAAATTTCACCAGGCAGAGTACCTGGAACTTTGAGGTTCACACCGCTTATGATTATACATATTGTCCAAATGGTTCTGAAATAGTCACACAGACCATTGGAGCCGTTCGGATAAACCTGACTTCGGCAGACCTGCCCCCATTCATAATCCTAAATAAGGACGGTTCGTATGGAGGGTCTGGAAGTTCCCCATGCGGGGATGGCTTTACGGTCAGGTAATCGGAATTGAGGGTATGAAGAACTTAAAGGGCGGATAATATTAAAAGTTATCCGCCCTTTGGCAATTTAAATAAGCCTATGGACGAATTAAAAAATTCAAACAGCATCCCAAACCGTAACCGCCAGATGAACTACATGTTTGATTCCAGAAGTTTCGATTGACATGATATTTTTCTAGGGTACGTTTCAGCCATTGTAGGGATTTATGCATAATCCCAGGCATATGCACCCAACCAATCGGTTTAGTCATTGCTCAAGCCCTTAGGTCCAACGTGATATAGGATCAAGGATTTGGTTGTCGATGTTCGGTTGATCCACCTTAGATAGGTTCCGTCAAGTCTCGCTAATAACGGATTATTTAGTTTTGTCCAGTGAAGAAGATAACAGCCTTATTCTTATTGTTTCATAGTTCGTCCGATTACCTTCAGGTAGATATATGGAAACCCTTGTATCATAATTTATAAAATGAATTACCCCGTCGTTGTAATCTATAGATTGAGTTTTAACTTTACTGATATCTAATTTGATCAATTTTAGGGCTTCATTAAATTCTTTTTCCTCGGGAATGTTGGGTAAATTTTCTTTAAGAAAATCACTCATGATTTTTTTCATGCTTTCCTGTTCCAACCCAGTCTCTTCCTTAAGGCTACATAGCCCATATTCGTCGATATCTAACAATGTGATTTTGGTTTTGAACTTCTGAGGACTCTTAGAAAATGGAGTGGTCCCCTCATTTTCGAATTCCATAGAACCGGAAGTGGGTACGCTGATGTCATATAGAGAATGTAAGGTAGGAATCTCTTTGTATATAAGATACTCCAATGATTCTTTAGAAGTAAGGGCTGAGTAGAACTTTTCCATATCCTGATCAATGTTATTAGACTGCCCAAGTCTTTCAGCAATCATCTTAGTCAGCCTTTTTAAGTAATTGTTCACATGACCAGATAAGACTTCCCAATTTTCTATTCCAATAAAATTTCCCAATATGTCAGTCTTATATATTATTTCTAAATCTAAAGATTCCTTGATCTCTGCCCTGAGTTCAGAGGGAATTTCATTACTTAGGTATTGGAAATCGATTTTCCATTTTAATAAATATTCTTCGTTTAACGTATCAAGAACTGCTAATTCCGCAATATAAACATTAGAATCAACCTTGGAATGGTTATTCATTGAACTGTTATTTTTGACCGTGGTCACTATGCACCTATTTCCTGTGAAAGTACTTGATGTAAGAATGAATTGCCTAATATAAATAGGATTAGGGAAAAGAAAATCCTTATATTTTCCATGAATAATTAATTAATCGGTTTGTTGCTCTAAGTTAGTATATTTTTCAAGATCTGATATACCTTGGCAAAAAATCAAAAAAGATGATATATTTAAGGTCTGTGGAAGAGGGCCCGGTCTTCGACATGTGCGATAAAATTCCGACTAATCGATTAGAAAAAGGGTCCAACTACAGATAGGTTGCTAAGCATTGATAAACTCATTGACACATTTAAATATTATTGATTAACAGGCTTATGAAAATGAGGTATGTTATTGTTCCAAATAATGCTGAGGCTGCCAATAGGCTCGAATATAATCTAGCTACCCCAGAGGAGTTAATACAGATTGTTTTGACAGAAAATGATTTTTATCGGTTTGAGAAATCTGGTTTCTTTTCTTTCCTGAATAATTTAGTTGATGCAAATATCGACGACTATGAAGATGAAGTTATCCAGGGAAGAGATAATATCCAAAAAGTTCTAACCTTTATACATGCTTTTAATATCGGTCGACAACAGAAGGTCTTAGTAAATAATATTGAGAGGTTATTTACAGAAGCGTTGTTGCGAAATACTGGTGTATATTTTTATTTTTGATTGTAAAATACATCCTTGGGTAGGATTTGGTTGGACTTTTCATATTGGATCTATTTCAAGAACTGAAAAGGAGGGGTGGATTTCTTTGTTCCACCAACTTTTCAGACGAGCAATTATGAATTTGATGATCAAGGATAGTTTTATGCTGTTTACGGTACTGCTTTTATTTAATCTTAGCTCTTGTAAAAATATGATCGATCAGGAAATATACCCTTTAGAGTTTTATACACAGTACAGTCAGTTTTATTTGACTAATGGAGCCGATGAAGATTCTGATGTAGATTTATGGACAGAAACAACTTCTTATCAAAGAATGGCCACTGATAAGGGCATCTTAGCAGTAGGGACAGAATGTTACGGTCCTGTAAAAGCACAGTTGGAAATAAAGAATGATGCATCTAAAATCGGAAACTTAGATGAGTATGATCATGTTGTTGAAGGTAAAATCGATATTGAGACAGGTGTTTTGCAAGTTATAGACTGTCCTACATCAAGTGTGATTCAGGAAGTTGAGCTGCCACCGGGATTGTATAGTGTTAGGGTTTATTCAAAAGATTTGAATACCGTTGAGGGAGATGGGGGAGATGATTTTTATCGTATAGTTATTTGGCCGGCAATGAATAACGATAAGAAAGTGAAGGTCTTAAAACAGTACATTCGGTAATTCCGATATTACTGCTTACTAGTATATTCAGGAAAATGGGGTTCAAAAGGAACTAATTATGGAAATAGTAAATAGGCTTTGTGCTTTGTGCTTTTTGTCAATTCTTATTTTATGGAGTTGTATGGATATACAGGATTCTTTTAGAAGTACAGAGTTGGTTTCGAGCCGGGGCGAGAGGTTCTACATAAATACTCTAAATTGGGGAGTGACTGGTGGTTATCAATATACAGTCGTATCCAAAGATCGTAATAGACTGAAAGAAAGAGGGGACACTATTGCCGGAATAAAAGGTCTGTCCCCTTTTGTATACAGATTCAGCCAAGATACCTTATATCTTTACTATCAAGAGGAAAAAGCAATAGATATTGGAGGTGAACTTCATTCCGTGGAAATAAACTATTTTCCACTAGATAATACATCGTATATGGATGTGTTAAATAAAGCGAGTAAGGGAGTAGAAGGGTATCGGTTGGTACCTTAATAGAGAAAAAAACAAAATTCTCCCCCACCCGATATAGAATGGGTTTTGTTAATTTTAGCGCATAGGGTTAACCGTTTGCGGACTAACAAAAAACAAATAATAGTAATCACAAATATTGTTGCTCAAAGACTAAATTTAGTTATGGTTAATAATGACTTTAAAATATGTTTTCCCGAGGGAGGTTTTAAAGATGAGTTTTTCTTTTCTTGCTTACTAGATGACGATGAAGGCTTTGTATTGGAAGTTAATCCTATTAACACGACTAAAATATTAAGAATTGAATTTGGTTACCATATAGTTTATTATGAAAATTTACCAGATTTACCTTCGATAAAATTTATTGAAGAGGAAGGCCTAGATCGAATAAACAGTCAATTTATTATTGGGAATAATTCAAGGTACATTGATAGAATTGTTAATGAGAGCTTTGGTTTTTATGAGAAAAATGAATTCAAACATTTTATTTTTAGGCATACTGATGGTTTAATACATGTAATTACTAATGAGATGCCAATTCTAAATTGGATTGAAAGCTAAAGTTGAAAATTCTGTTTCATCAGTTAGCGTAAGGTTCGGGATTAGCTTCTTAGCAAGTTTGATTAGGATCTGATTGATGCATTAAACAGGTTTGGAAAATGTGGTAAATGAAATAATGGCTGTAGTTAAGAAGGTATGGACTCAAAAAAGCAAATGTCAGATAGACAGAAAAAACATAAAGAATCAGCTAAGATAAAATTAGATTAGAAAAAAAGAAGAATAAATTATTACCATTATCCAACAAATTAACATCAAAATAGATGGAATCAATATTTAACGTAGAATTATTTAGTAAATTAAGTAGAGAATATTTTTTGTTGAATTCAAAAATTGAAGGTATCAATATTGAAATGATGAATGGTAAATTATATGTCATCATTCATTTTTTTAATCCATTTACCAGCGTTTCTAGGTTAAAACTTTCAATAACTGAAATAAAGGAATATGCTTTTTATTACCAGTCAAATACACATTTTTATAATGTAGAAACTTTTAAATTACTAAAATATAAGGACATGTATTATTTTAGTTTTGATCCTGATGAGGAGGTAATGGATGTACCTTCTGAACATGATAATGATTTAATTATTGCTGGTAAAATGGAAGGTTGTTTTCAATAAATTGTTGTTCTCATTTTAGGAGTTTGCACTTTGTTCATAAAACTTTTATAGTATTTGTCCTTAATGCCTTCCATATTTAGATAAACGATAAATTGGGAACAAAGCAAAGTTGATTGGCATAAACTTATATATGGTGACTCTCCGGTAGGGCAAATTAGACCTAAACCAAAAAATTAAAATGGGATTACATGAAATTGATTTAAGGGCATTTCATGGCTTTGGGAAAGCTAAGGAATTTAATGAACAGACATGGTGTGTGTCAGAATTATTTTGGTCATTTTTAAAACAATATAAGGTTAATAATGTAAAGAAATGTGTTATCATAGTAACGGATGATTATCAAAAAAAATTAGAAGTTCCTGAGAGTTTTGGGGCGATAAGAAGTGTAAAAATAGAATTGGACCTTAATCGGTATTTTGAATCTAATGATTATGAAAGAAGAAAAAAATTGTTAGAGGTAACTTTTCAGGGAATGAGGCAAATCGCGATAAGAGAGGGTTGGGAACTGGAACCTTTAGAACAGGCATATGAATCCTGTATAAGAAATGACATTAAATATCATTTCTTTTTAAGGGATAAATTAAAAAGTTCATTAGATCGCAAAAATAAAATTGGGATATGGTGCGAATGGGATATCGATACTTTTAAATTATTTTGGGTTTTATTGGATAAAAATAATGTTGAATTAAATCGGGAAAACTTTTTTTACAGTAGTGAACCAAGCCAAGGTGAATTTGCTTATTATTTAAATTGGCAATGGATAGATAATCGAACTGTTTTGGTAAAAAATGAAAAAAGAAATGACCTTCTTTCTTGGGAATTAGATGTATCGGTGAAATAAGAATAATTTCAAAATTTTGTGTCAGTAGCTTTCAGATTCTCTAGTCAAAAACTTATTATCGTATACAGCCTAAATTAAAGGGTGGATCTAATAGTTCATCATGCGCACAAGCAATTTTCAATGAAAGAAAGCTTAACGAAATTAATTACAATGAATAATCAGGAAATTCATGGATTGTCTCTTAATATGGCTGTTTTTACCACTAAATATGTTATAGTTAAAAATTCCCCAATAGTTTATGTTTACCATGACGAAGAAGGTGATTGGCAATTTTTTGGATCGGAAGAGAATATTGAAATAGAAGATGCTATGGTTGTTTCTTTAGGTGAAATCCTTGAAATGGATCGGTCGATAGTTGATGTTTTGAGTTTAGCAATCAATTCATTTGCTACCAGGAAATCTAGAAATTCTGATTGGGTCGTTTCAACCCTTTGAATTGTCGGGTAGATTTTAACCAAAAAGGGTAATTGCTTTTCAATTGGTTTTGAATATAATGAAATAATAGCGAGACTATTTATAATGCTGTTTCACAAGCAGAGCATTACCCTGGAATTCAATTAAAAGATGTTATTCCTAACGCTCAATTTAAAGGAGCAAGTGCTGGTGGAATGATAAGTTCAACAAAAACGTGGGTTTTTTAAAAAAGAAGAAGATATGATTAAAGAAAAAAAAGAAGGAAGTATCTGGTTTTTAATTTCTTTTGTTTTTGGAATTGCTGTCTTAATTTATTTTCAGGTTTACAAAAAAGATATTTCTTATTATTTGGAAAATAATTATCACTTCGAAATAGAAAATAGTTATAATGGGATAATCGAAAGAAGATTTGTAGATAAGTCGAACCATAATAGCTCTATGGTAAAGTTTAAAGATGGATCAGAGAAAGGAATTCACCCATATTTTTGGGGAAAGATGCAAGTTGGAGATTCTATTAGTAAAGTAAAGGGAGATTCTGTAATACAGGTTTTTCGGAATGGAGAAAAAATTATATTGGAAATAGCTCCGTTTTATGAAAAAGCAATAAAGGAACAGCAGAAAAATAATTAAAAAAGTCCCCTTTTAGATTGGGCAAAAAAAGTGATAGGTTAGAATAGTTAGAGTTTGATTTAAATATTACTGATTTTTCAGTAGGGCAAAATGAGGAATTTTGTTTATTAGGACAGCAAGAAGGTAAGATTGTTCTACAACGTTATACGAATGGACAAACAACAGTTGTTTATACCTTCAGAAGCAATAGACGGTATTGAAAGGTCTATGTTCGTTAAATATGGTAATCTAATAAGAGAGTCAGAGCATCATCTAACATCACGAGATAAAAGAAAGCTTGAGGTTCAGTTTTGGGAATGTATATTAATCTTCTTCTTAATGGATTTAATATTAAATACAATGAATAAAAGAATTGGATTCATTCTTATGGTTTTAATATTATTGTCGAGCTGCAATAGTAATAAAGAAGGAATTTATCTCAAATATCTTGCGTTATCTGAAAAAGATAGTGTTGTATTTTTTGATAGTGTCTCAAATAATATTCATTTGGTTGAAATTAGAAAATACAACTCTTTAGGTGATTTTCAAGGGAAGTTTTGTTTTCAAGTTAACGACAGTATTTTTTATGAGGTTCTTTCAAAGGAGAACCTGTACTTACGTTATTCTAATGATTTCATATATTTTTCTAAAGACCCAAGTAACAACGAATATGGTTGGGTGAATGTGGTGAACAATGAATTTATTGACTTGCCAAATAAGGATTCTATACAAAAGGAAATCGCCAAAGAATATCCTGTAAACAGATTTGAGAAAGATGGAAGGATTTTTCTCTATAATAATGAAGGTATACTTGTGAAGGAACTAAACTATGCTGATTTCTTATTTAAAAATAATGTACTGAATTTGGATACCTTGCCTATAGGTACTTATTCATTGACAAACAGTAATTTAAATAAAGTTTCTAACGACGTCAATGAAATGCTAAGAAGTGAAATGCAAGGCATATATTATATTACTTTCCCAGATGTCAATAGTTACTCAATAAGACGGAAGAAATATATTAATGACTATTTTAATGAGATGATAAAAACCGGAACTTTTCCAAGAGACATTAGCATTCCGTAGACGTACAATTATGGCAAGTGTTGGCAAAAAGTAGGTGATTCGTCTGTTCCGTGTGATAAGGCCAAGGTTGGTTCTACTAGAAATGATGCGTTTGGTTAAAATGGCTTCAATACCTAAATTGAATGATACTTTTGGTTCTAAAGAAGGTTGGTCTTTGATTATTAAATTAGTATTTAAAGTGATTGGCAGTTAGAGGCCTCGAAATCCACAGCTTTGGGATCCTCAAAAAAATCCAGGACTTAAAAGTCCAAGCGAATTTTAAAATTATGAGTTATGAGAATTTTTATAAAGATAATATCACTGCTTTTGTTTATATCTTGTTCAACAGATAAAAGTAACCGTTATACTGTTCATTCTTTCAATATTGATATAAGTTACGAATTGTTTACACATCTATTAAGTGATCAACATCATCATTATTTATTCGGGGCAGTAGAAGAAAATCAAATGGATTATCGTACGAGTGAAATTACAATTGTACAGTCGGCTGTAGGAGATGAGAAGAACTGGAAACCTTTTAGTAAAAATATACCTGGTAAATGTCAAGCGGTTAGTCAAACCCATAAATATATTTATGTAATAAGTATAAATCAATATCAGGAGCTGCGAGATCCAAAATTTAGTAATCACAAGTTATATAGAATTTCAAAAGCAGATAAATCTATTACTGAATTATATGAATTTAATCAACCAAATTCTTTTGTAAGAGATGTTTATTTTGATTCTGATGAAAGAGGATATATCTTCTTTAGACCATCAGGAAACCCTTTAGACTATCAATTTTTGAAAACAAATAATAGTGGTAAAGAATGGGATGTAATAGAGTTGAATCGTCCTGTTAATGTAACTCATAGCTATGATGAAAAACTATATTTTGTTTCTTATAAAAACAATCTTAAAAATAATTGGATTTATAAAATTGATAAAAAAAGTGATAGGTTAGATTCGTTAGAGTTTGATTTAAACATCATTGATTTTTCAGTAGGTGAAAATGAGGAATTTTGGTTATTAGGACAGGAAGGAGGCAAGACTGTTGTACAACATTATACGAATGGACAAACAACAGTTGTCCATAATTTTTCGGATGATGCCGATGTTTTCCCTAAACATCTCTATAAGTACAATGAACTGATGGTTGTTATAGCTTCTCAAATAGATGAAAATATGCTTGGCGGATTTGGAGGTACTAAGACTTTTATGTTTGTATCAAAAGACAATGGTTTAACTTGGGATAATGAACGACTTGATGGAGCTTTATACTTAAATCCTATATCCATTTACAAGAATAAAAAATTGACAGCTTATGTTGGTGACGGAAAGATTTTAACCTGTAAATTTCAATAAAAAGTAAAAAGAGGTGTATCAAAACATTAAAGATAGTTTCGTTTTTCTTATGAGAGTTGCAAAAGGAATGCAGGATATTGACGAAAAAACTTCAACTGTTGGCTTAGTGTGGATGCTGTAGGCGCTATGATTGAATGAGTTGGGCTCTTCCTGGATTGCAAATAGCTGAAGTTGGAGGAGTGATGCAATGAATTGGGAGTGCTGTTGAAGTAGCTGTTGAGTATATTTCAGGAAGTAATAAAAAGGCAACAATTAAAGGAGCAAATAAAGATATTTTGATAGGAGTTGGTAAATTTGGAAATTATGCAGTAGATAAACTTATTCCAGGCAATACAGCAAATATCTCTATGGATATTGTTGAAGGATTAAAAGATGGAATGGGGGTGATGGAAACAGAAGTAAAAGCTCAATCGGACAAGACTTTAGAGAAATTTAAAGGGAGAAAATATTATATTTTATTATTGAATACATATTTTTTAGCTGCAATAGTACTATTTGTTATAGCATATCTATTTTATTTAACGATTAAAGATGCTAAGATATCTTCTGAAGAAACTGGTGGGAGAGGTTTGACACCAGCAAATTATCTTAAAACAAAGATAATTATTATAATAGCCATTATAATGGGAATATTGAGCTTATTATTTGCTAAATCAAGTTAATTAAAATGAATTACGATAACATTTATGGATTGTTAACTTCAGTATTTATGATTTTATTGAGTATATATACAAAATATTCTAATAATTATAACAATAAATGGATAGCTAAAAACGCATGGTTATATGGTTTAATTATTGGTGTAGCATTGTTGATTCGAAGTATAATGAAATTACTATAATTGATTTCATTTTATATTTAAAAGAGATGTCAGGAATGGAAATATATGGGTGAGGCGATAAAAATGGTTAATTACTGATTGGGATAATAGTTATATTATGGAGGAAAATTTAGGATTAATTAAATGGTTCAAGGATAATTGTGATGGTGATTGGGAACATTCCTATGGTGTTAGAATTATGACATTGGATAACCCTGGTTGGGTTATAGAAATTGATTTAATTGGTACTGAATTAGAAGGTTTTGAATTTGAGGATAATTCTTTAGAACTTGAGGAAGATTGGTACAGTATATCATGTAATGGGAAGATCTTTAAAGGTGCTGGAGATCCAAATAAATTAAACATCTTGATAAATAAATTTTTGGATTTTAAAAGATGTTGGGGTGGCAAATCATGAAAAATGTCGATTAAACAATCTGTAACTTTACTTTGTGATTGTCATTGGGAAAGCTGATGGAAGTTTAATTTTAATAATAAATATTTCAATTAATGAAAGTAGCTAGCTTTTTAATTTGTTTTGCATCACTTTTCTTTACTTGTTGTTCTTATTCAGGAAAATCAAATAATGCTACTATTGAATATGATGATAGTGTAAAATTGCAACTTCCGGTTTTTGAGAAGAATTCTGTGATTGACAGTTTGTTCTCAGTTATTAAAAAGGAATATGGCTATATGACATTAAATGATAATAAGTCTATTATCATAGTTTATATTGATGGAAAAAATACCATTGAAGAAATTTCTGCCGCACTTATTTCAAAAGAATGTATTAATTTTCATCTGAGTATTTTTGAAAAAAATAAGATCGGACTGCTTTATTATGATGGATTAGATGTATTGGTAATAGATAAAAATAGATTATTGGATACAGTTGATACATCTCATACCCTACTAATTCCTGTTCAATTGAAGGAGTTCCCGTGGTTTTATGAGCCAATTTTATATTCGTTTGAAATAGATAAAACTGAAAGGTTATTATTTATGGGTGAAAGTTGGCTTTCAAGATAAAGAAAGATTTCGTGGACCTATTCATGGAATCGGAGAGGCTAAAATAACTTCAAAAAGGAAAAAGCAGATGCTGAAGATGAAAATTATGGGAAATATCGCCACTTGTGCCTTTAGTAAATAATCACCCCTTAAATAGTTTTCAATAATCTGATTGTTTTAATATACCATATAAAATTTATAAATAAAATTATGGAATATCCTTTGTTTATTCCTCCTAAGGAATTATGGGGAAAACAAACTATTGATTGGAACTACGATGAAGCAAAGGTATATTTTAAGTGGTTTATTGAAATAAAAGAAGATAGAGTTAATAATTTTCTAAATATTATTAATGAAAAAAGAACCTCCAATCATCAAAATGATTTAAAACGAATTGGGAAGAAGGTCTCTGAATTGATCCAGTCTTCACCATTTTCAAGAATTGAAAATGAGAAAAAAATATTAACCAATGAAGGAGCTGCTATCGCGGCAGACATTTCTTTACTCCTGTCTGAATATATACTAAATAAACATCCAGAATTAAAATGGGGAATTGTTAGAAAACCAAAACGTGATATTTCAGTAAATTTACCTGCAATTATGCCATTTCCTCGTTATGGCCATTTAGAATTAATGAAAGATTCGATTGTAAGTTGTAGGAACATTTTGCAATATAAGGAAAATTCGATAGTATGGCTTGAAACGTATAATGACGTTAATTTTAGACTTGAAAAAAAATAAGTGTATTCATCTATTATTTCAATTTGTCATTAGGACTCTTCGAATGTTCTAGTATATGTGGTCAAGATGATCATTGTGATTTTTTGTTGTAGGAATGTCCATTAAGTATCTGTGAATAGATTTTCCTAATTCTATATTTAGAAGCTCAATTATTAAATTTAATTAATGAACTAAAAGCTTTACTTCAAAGGTTTGACCTATTTAAAAAAAAGCGTCTGTTCATTCTCGAGCTTTAACTAGATAAACTATTTAATCGCTAAATATTGATTTTGCATTCCTATGGGATTCATTAGATATTACATCCCTTTGGGATTTTGATGACAATAAATCGGTTGTTTTTTTAAATACTATCGTCATTTTAAAATGTATGTGTTATCTACTAATTCAATGCCCTTCGACGATCCTCGACAGCCCTTCGATAAACTCAGGGCAGCGGCTCAGGACAGGCCTATTATGTGATAGGTATGTCCAAGTCTATAGTAACCGGAGGTATAAATCGTTATTTTTAAAATACAAAAGAGTTGTAGGTAGGGCTTGGTGACCACTTGGATTAGGGGGCGATACTATATGATGCCGGGATAGGAGGGTGGAATGTCGTGTGGAACCGTTGGCCAAGAAGATGAGGAGACATTCCACATTTAACTATGCCTTCAACAATCCGATAAGGTTTATTATGTAAAGTTATTTATGGAATTTGAGAAATTATTTATAGAAACTAAGAGGCAGCCAATTACTTATCAAGGCAAAGAATTGAAAATGATTGAAAGGGTTGACTTGCCATCAAATAAGGTTACCTTGAAGGTTAGTTTTCTATCAACAGATAGCAAATGGAAACAGAGAATTGTATTTCAAACTAAAGGAGAGTTTGAGGTTAACGGTCAGAAGTTACCTACAAAAATTGTTCTTTGGGAAGATACAGCGCCTAAAGAATTACAGTTGTTGGTTAAGTCAAAAAACAAAGTGCTTGTTACTTACAATGTTTGGCAGACCGAAGATGGAACTACCCATTATTGGCATAATGGCGGTGCTATGTACTTAGAAGAAAAAGACGGGGTAAGGACTTACAATTGTAATGATGGATATCCTGATGATGATTTAAACGACCTTGTTTTCACGGTAGAATATCTATAATAACAAATACTAACAAGTATGGATTTTTTTTATCTAAAAGCCTGTCTAGTCTTGTAATTAATGTCTTGTACAAGGACAGTAAAGATTTATGAATGTACAGGTTGTAAAGTGAAAACAGAGAAAGGAGTTGATTTATGTTAAAGACAGAAGTCAGTTATTTTGACAAGGGGAAATATGGGAAAGGTAGACTGTTTAATAGGACTGATTATTTTGACAATAATTGGGAGCGGTTCCCTGAAAGGCCGCGTTTACAATTTAAAGAACAAACATTTTCTTAAAAACACATAGAATAATAAATGATTTGACCTATATCACATTGTACGGAAATAGGGTTGTAAAATAATTATTTGACATTTATATAAAATGAAGAAGTTACTCATCTTAATTTTACTATTTACAGCATGTAAGCCTAAGGACAAGGAAATTTTTGAATTGTTACAGGGCTCTTGGGCTTTTGATTTTAAAAGTGCAAGAACTGTCGGGTATACATCAGGATCCAATTATAGAGATAATTGTGGATTTACCTTTAACGGAGATATTTGTGAACTTCCTTGTTCATTTAGAAGCTATTTTTCCTTTCAAAATTGTTTTCAACCTGGTTACAAAACAAAATTTAAAATTCTTGGGGATACTTTAAAGATTTGGAATAGATTATCAAATGCCTGGAATCCATATTTGATTGAATTTATTTCGAAAGACTCAATGGTTATAAATTTTCCTAATGAAAATTTAGGAAAGTTAACGTATGTAAGGCCTAAAGTGGAAGAAGTTAATTTTAATGAAATCATAATGATCAATGTTTCATTCAATGATTCGGGTGAATCAAGTTGTTCCGATGATATACTTTATTTGAATAAATCCGGAATATTTTTTAAATCAACTGTGGAAAAAGTAATGTCTTCTCCAAAAATTAGAAATGAAGAATTTTTGCAAATTAGTCCTTCAGAAATGGATGACTTATTTGAGTCATTTCGTTATTACAATATTAAAACTTCGAGCGATTTGTTTATTCAACCGCGAGGAGATGCAGACGCTATAAGACGTTTTTTCAGTTTCTACAAAGATGGCGAGATCATTAAAAAAGTAGAAATAGAAAACGAAAGTGGACCTGATGAATTGATTTGGGGCTATCATAAAATTGAGGGTTTTGATCAATTAAGTATCAAAAGCAAAGCCGTAACAAATAAAAAAGATTTGAAACGCATAAAGGAAGAAATCAAAATAAATCTTTTAGAGGGTGTTAAAAGCTTAGAGTTCTCTCGGTTTTATGAAAAGACTATTGAGGAACTGGAAAGTTATTTGGATGGGATTTAACAGATGAAAATTTTGAATACGGATTATATGGATGTGGCATATTAAAGACTTATTAATTGGTTCTATAACAATAATGGGATTCAAAAGAATAACAATTATGAAAGGAAAAAAACTTTTACAAGAAGCTCAAAAGTTACTTGTTAAAATCAGCGAATACCCAAATCAACTTTCCTCTGAGGAAAAGCATATTTTGTATCGAAATTATTCTGAGCTAGTTCGTCGATCGGCTTACTCAGGAAATCCTGAAGGTCAATTCAGATATGCTCAGACCTTTGAATCGATGAGTTTCTTGGGGGTTAATAATCCTCTTTATAATGTTAAAAAGTGCATATTTTGGTACTCAAAAGCTGCGGTAGCTGGGTTTGCAGAAGCAAGTAATAACTTGGCAGATTTTTATGAACGAGGAGTTGGGGTGGAAAAAAATCTTAGTATATGTTATAGTTTGTATAAGAAAGCTGCCGAATTAGGCTCACCTAATGGGGGGAAAAATTTAAAAATATTTGAACGAGATATAAAGAAAGGAAAAATAATTCTCCCTATGACAAAAATATAGATTTACTTTATTGTCAGATTTTAAGAAAACAATAGTTGATTTAATAGATCGGGGTGAAAATAAGACTCTATAAGTATGAAAATATATTGTTTAACAGATATGCACATAGATGTGCCTTATGATAGCTTTGTTAATATCTCGCTGGATAATTTAAATCTCCATCGTGCAAATTTAGTGAACGGAGATTTGTCAGGTTCAAGTCTAGTTAATTCTAATCTTAGAGGTGCGATTTTATATAATGCAAATCTCGAGAGGTGCAACTTGCAAAAGGCTAATCTCATAACAATAGATTTAAGGATGGCTAATTTAGCGAGAGCAAATTTGAAAGAGTGCATAGCGAGGTTTGCTTTATTCGAAAATGCTAATCTTGAAGGTGGTGATCTCGAAGATGCAGATGTTCATGGAGCTGATTTCCGAGGGGCTATTTTAAAAGGTACAGTAATGAAATGCTATGATCTTGACAAAGCAGAATTAAAAAATGCAGTCTTTGATGATAAAACAGTTTGGCCAGATAGGTTTAATACAATTCTAAATGGTGCTATAAGGGTTTAGTTAAGTTCAATGCTCTATAAAGTCATAAGTATTTTTCAAGAGATCTGGGTAGTCATAACTTATGTATGGAAAGTGTTTTAGAAGCAAGGAGGCAAGTTGAAAACAATTGGAACGGCAGACCAAAATCTTAATATATTCAAATATTAATGGAAATAAAGAATAAAGATGCTTACGATCGAATATTTCTTGATAGGTTCGGGGATATTAGCAAGATTACTTTGAGTAATATCAAGAAGTATAGAATAAGAATTGATTTAGGGGAAGATCTTGAAGATGAGTCTAAAGCAAAACAGGCATTAAAGAGGAGCAATGCTGTTTTGGACTTTTGTTTTAAAGGAAAGGGAATATGGTTACAGATAATTTTGTGGGATAATGATGGGTTGACCGCTTTAAAAAATGCAGGTATGAATCCTGATGAAGCGGATAAGAGTTTTGAATGGAATGAAGATGACTATAATATATTATATCTCTACTATGAAGAATACTCTTTTCAGAAAGTATTGCCATTAGCTTTGTCCGTAATAAATTATGATCTGACATTTACACCATCTGCTAATATAACTTGTTACTTTGTTGACTTTGGAGAGCCAGTAATTGTAAATATTTATGATGATAGAGGATGTGATATCTATTCAACAAACGGTGAATTTGCGGATGCTGTTAATGCTTGTTTCTCTAGTTGGTTAAACTAGTAAGAAGAATTGTGGCTGCTCTGGTTGGAATTTTAATGGTTATAATTATATACCATTAACGAATCGTATGTTATGGTAAAACAAATATTAGCCTCTCTAATTGAATATAATGAATTGAATGATGATATAATAGCAGAGGTGGACCGGCTTTCCATAAGTAAATATGTTTTTAAAATTAGCGATATGATTTTTCCTTACATTTAATTGTTAAAAGTTGGTTAACCCTCTCACTGAGTGGGTTTTGTTTTATTAACATGGAATCTAGAAAGAAATCTTTATGAAAAATTCGATATTCCATTATGCTTAATTAGTATCGTATGGAAAATCACTTCAATAGACTAGTTTACAAGTTGTTATCCTACTATTTTTATGAGTTTAAGTATTCAGACCCTAATTGACTTTAGTTAGATGAAAAATTTAATTGTAATTTTTATAATTCTGTATTTATCAGGGTGTACTTCGAAAGGAGAGGATAATATATACCTTTTAGAGAATGGGTATACTGGTAAGGTGATCATCATATACAATGAACAAATGGGAGCTGAAATCGAATATGAAGGAAATAAAAGGCTATATAGAATTCCTGCTTCAGGTGTTCTGAAAACGCAGTTCTCTATTGATCAGGGTTACAAATTGTTCCCAGAGTTTTATTATGATAATAATGGAGAAAGACTAGGTATACCCGTTGTTGTAGATCTGACTGAAAATGATGAGAATAGGGTTGTTGTGACATTATCGACAATTGGAAAATTATATAATGCTTATGGTAAAATAGGCCTTGAGTACTCCGTCTTTTATGTAGGGTCTAATGAGCAAATTCGAAAGAGTTCTGAAGAGTTCGCCAAATTAAATCTTCTCGATTTCGCTAAGAAGTAATTGATAAATAAATTAAAAAAGCGATGTTACAATCTGGAAATATTAGAATATAATTTTTATTAATTAGTTATGAGATTTATTAATATTCTTTTTTATCTAAAAATTGTATGCCTTTTATTTATTTGTTCTTGTCAAAAATCAATTGATAACCAATATTCTAGAGAAGATTTAAATGGGCATTGGGCTATTGATATGGATAGCGAAAATATAAAACTTAAAAATGTTATTTTAGATACTATTCATGATGTTTATCCAATTCGAAATCACTTTGAAGATATTAATAATGGTTATCATTTCTTTGGTGATTCATGTGCCATTATACCCGGATTTTTTGATTTAAAAAATAGGAGTAACGGTTTACCAATGTTATCCAGTTTTCAATCAACTTTTAGAATTGAAAATGACACTCTTAAAATAATGAATGAAAGAGAGGGGGATTGTAGGGAATTTTTAATAAAAAGTCTAAAAAAAGATACACTCATTCTAAAAGATTTAAAAAAAAAATAGGTTGTTTAAGTATATAAAGGTTAATAAAGTTTCCCATGGTTTTGATAAATATAATACAATCGTAATTGTTTCCATTACCCCTGATTATTTATGTGATGAGATCTATTACTTGGATAAAGGTGGTAACTATCTATATCAAAAATTCGATATTAAAAAACCTGATAGAATTAATTCTTCTTATAGTGAATTCAGTTTAAATGAAGACCAATTACAAGCCACAATTGATAATTTTAGTTATGTAGATATTAATAGCATAAAGGAACAATATCTTTCCTCAAAATCTGATGGAAATACCATTAATTATATTTTTTTTATTAATGGCCATGAAATTGTTAAAGTTATTGAAGATGATGATTATGTTTCACCAGATGAATTGCAATGGGGATATATTCCAATGATGTTTCTTAGAAGGCAAGTAAATATAAAAATTTTAGATTCTGAAGAAGGATGTTATTCATGCAGAAAGCTTAATAATGTTAAATTTAAGATTATTAATGATGTAAAAATGAGGCTTGGCTGGGACTGGGATATTATTAATGAAAATCATAAATAATAAATCAGTTTGATCAATATTAATCAACAAAAAGGTACGTGCGCAAAAATGTGGACGATACGACGAACCATTATTATTTTATTAGAGAAATGATCTGTAGTAGACGAATACAAAATGCGATAGGCTAATCTCCTCTAAAAATGACAAATGATTTTGAGTATGACCATATGGGGAAGATAGTTCGTCAATGTCATAAAGGAGAGGCTGCGAGACTTTATTCACAGCAACAAATGCTTTAAACGAATAGATATATAATAGGATGAAAGCAAGTGAATTTGTTGAAGGTCTGAAAGGTATCAGTGTAAGAACTGACTTGTTGAAAAAACAAGGTGTTTCAGACCAATTTATAGAGGGTAGAAAAAGATCTTATCTTGCCGCTTATAAAGGAGGTGGGAGTGTTTCTCAATACCCGTTAGTAGAATTGGTAGAGAATTATGATTGTTCTAATCTTGAAATTGGCATGATTACATTTGATGAACGAATCGAGCAGAAAGGAAGATTTATCTTCTTTGGTAGATTTGAAGTTGACGATCTAGCTGTAGATCTTATTACTGGTAGCGTGGTCATGCTAGAGTGTGGCCTGGATCATATTCTTTATGATTGTGCTCGGAATGATTCGAGTTTTTTGGACGCGATTCTAAACGCAGCCATTTTTCTTGAAAGAAGGTCCGGTGAAGAAGGTCTGTACGAGAATGAAGAGTTAAATATACAGAGGGCTGAATGGTTTGGCGATATTGCTGGGGGCGAGAAGTATTATGATTTCTATAAGATGATGTTGGGGGTTTAATAATCACATAATGTTTTCTGTCTAAGTAAAAAAATAAGCTAAATCTGTTTTTTGCTGCATTACAGCACAATCTTTCACAGGATTAGGCTGTTTTACTTTAGTGTAGCCTGCATCTTGTTCTTGGTGAGGAATATGGGGAAGGAGAAAAAGTTCATTTAGACAATGTTAGCACAAAAGATGATGAGATAAAACTTACAGATGCAAAATCTTCCGAAACTGCATCGCACACAAAAAATCAAAAATCAGGAGATCCAAAAATACAGGAAAGCGGAGGAATCGTAGTAGAAAATAAAGGAGCTGCTCAAGGTTCTCCAGCAGGAACTAAAATACCACCAACAAAAGTAGATATTATTAGACCCAAAGATATTAGGCAATGACAGACAGGGAATTTTTAAAAAATGAAGTATTAACTCGTATTGACAAGAAATTAAATGCTTTTGGATATAATCTATCAAAGTCTGCGTGTGATTTTACTAAGAAAACTGATTTTGGTTGGAATAAATATCAGATTGTATTTCTAATTCGTGAAGATGGTTGGGAACTTAAACCCAGCTTGTTGGTGCGGTTTGATGTTGTAGAGAATTTATTTCACCAAATTTCGGGTTTTGATAAAAAATACCAAAAAGGAACGCCTACAATAGGAACCTCAATTGAGAGTTTTAAAAGTTACTTAAACACAAAGACAATATTTGAGTTAAAAAATGAAGCTCAAATTAGTCAAGTAGTAGATGGTTTACTTGAATTGTTCAATAGTGTTGCCGTTCCTTTCCTTGAAATGTTTGATAAATTGTCTTATATAGACGATAAACTTAATTCAAATATAGAAGATACCTCATTGACAGGAGGTATATTTAAAGGCACAAAAGCCCTAATTATTGCAAAATTACTGAAAAGACAAGACTTTGATAAACTCGAAAGTGCTTATCAATCGTACTATGAGAATTTTTCAAATGGATTTTATTTGCCTGAGTTTTTGCGGTTAAAAGAATTGTTGAAATAATGTCTAAACTTTTATTTTTAATATTGTCTTCGTTCTACCAAATTGCAGATTATAAAATTGATTTGGGGAAATGGATCTTTCAGGAGATAAAGAATACTTTACCTAAAAGTCAGATCGGTAAAGCAATGGCTTATGCATAAAGGAGATGGGATGCGCTCTCAGCGTACTTATATGATGGAAATCTACAGATTGACACAAATCAACGTGAAAATGCACTTAGACCTTGCTGTTTAGGACGCAGAAACTATTTATTTGCAGGTAGCCATGAGGCTGCCCAACGGGCCGCTATGATTTATTCCTTCTTCGCTATCTGCAAAAAGCATGAGGTAAATCCGTTCAGCTGGCTGAAGTATACACTGCAGAATATTATGACCATCAATCACAAAAACATAAAGGGCCTCTTTCCCCTGAACTATAAGAAGATTATTCAGCAATCAAATATGTAGTCTGAAGGCCGGATAAGGAAGCGCTAGGCAAACCTAGATGTGGACAGGGTTTGTTTCGTGTTACCTTTTCGTTGATTTTAGCCTGATTAAGCAATCTATTCAACTTTATTGTAGGTCTCCCTACTATGCCTTCAGCAAGCAGAGGTCAGTTGTAGCAGAAGTGGACAATAAGTACCTTTACAACGGTAAGGAGAAACAGGGCGAACTGGGTGGTGGCAACCAGTACGATTACGCGGTACGATGAGGAGATAGGTAGATGGAATGTTGTGGATTTGCTGGCGGAAAAGATGCGTATGCATTCACCGTATAATTATGCATTTGATAATCCAATTAGGTTTATCGACCCCGATGGAAGAAACCCAATAATCCCTTGGTCGTTTAGAACATTAGCTACCCAAGGTGGTAGGTGAATGTTGTTAAATGGAGCAGCCATAGCTACAGGAGTTACTGGTATAGCTGTTAATCAGGATAATTTCCAGAATAATAATCTTATAAAAAGGGACACCAAAGAATAAAACATATCATCGAACAATTCTATAAGACCCAGAAAAGCCAGATCTCCAATCAACATCTGATAAATATATAGGCCCTAAAAAGAAAAATAAGTAAAAAGATAACATGAAAAAATGTGATAAATTACGTCAACGTCTTGCGGAACTAAGATATATAAATGTTCCTAATATTAATTCGGCAGCGGATTGTTTGTTTGTGAAAAAATTAACAAACGGGTTGTTTCTTTTTTTGGGAGTGACTTTCTCCAGATACGTGAAGGAGAGCTTTACTGGTAGTTTTTATTTGTCAAAAATTACAATTTTCTCTGCGGTGTGGGATGATATTCCTCCAAGTTCATATAGAAGAATTTCTACCTTGTTGAGCGAAGATGAACGGCCTCTTTTTTTAACTGAAGAATATTGTAATCCAGGCATGGTTGACGGATGGTGGAATTTAGATGATACTGCCTCTGTTGCAAATTTCAGAAATACCGTTGACCTGACAGAACCACGATTTTTAAATCAAGATAGATTATTTGAAAGTATAGATGAAAGTATCGAAATACGAAAATTAGACGAACTATCTGAAAAGGTTGTAATTAAAATTGTCCAAGATAAAGGTGATGTAAATAAATTGTTGAAAGTTCAAAAAAATAAAATAGGTGCTGAATGGGTTGAGATTGCTGAAGCCACATTATCTGCTGCAAACGAGAATATTACTGATCAATTGGTTAAAAGATTGGCTAGTGATGCCTGGCGCAAAACTTTGATAAGAAAAACTTGTTAGATATGTGATCAAAGTTGCGGAAATCATATTGGAGAGAAAAACAGTTTTAAAGAATCATGACCTTCCCTTTGTTGGGGCTTAAAAATTAATTCAATGTATTTGTTAATCGTAATTAAGTTATCATGAAATGAAAACAATAATATCACTGAGTGTTTTGTTTGTTTTATTTGCTGTATGCTAATGTTTTTATCTTCTTGTGTTGTTCGGAATATAAACAGAGATCAGAATCATCAAATATATTCAACAGGCCGTATGGGAATGCCCGGGGAATTTAAATTTGTTTTTAGTGAAGACAATCTTTTCTATTACTCTCAAACCGTGCCTGGAATTTACTCTGAAGGATATTATAAATGGATAAGTGAGGATTCCATAAGTTTTGTTAGTAGGCAACATACCTCTCCTTCCAAAGAAAAAGTTGGGGTATTCAATAGTATTAGTGGTAAAACTGAGGTATTAAAGGGTAAAAAGCTTTATTTCAATGGTTTGACTTATTTTTTGAAAGTGGGTAAAAGTGAGCTGTAGTATGCTAGTTAGGTTTGAGAGAAAGAGGTTGGATTCTTAAATGGGACGATTGGAAGCGATTTATCCTATTGATAATGATATTTTTGAAGCGAAAAGATATGGGTATGTCAGCCAATAGGAAAATAATTGGAAAAGCGTTAGCAATTGTCATCGTTTGTTTGCTGATCGGGTGCAAAGAATCTTCTTTTAGAAAAGTGGACGGTGATATCCTCTCCAAATATGAAAACCCCAACAATATCGAATGGACGAATATTGATAGTTCACTCGTACTATATCCTTTGATCGATAACGGAACTTTTTTCCAGGAGTATAATATATTGTTGGCGTTACGATATTATAATGGGAATGACTCTATTTATTATGTGTTGAGAAATACACAGATAGGCAACTATGTTGTTAGAAATGACAAGTTATATGTATATGATAGAAATATCTCTTCTCCTGGCACAAAAAAGGGTTGGTACGAATCAACAGAGAGTAACAGCAGAAAGATAGATAGCATTTATATAATAGGAGATAGTGTGCTAAAAAGCAGTCCAGACCTAAAATCTTTCGATATTATTGCCAAGGTAAAACCTTATGGTATCTATAAGATAGACTATGATACCTTAAAAGTCATTGCAAAGAATGGGAAGGAGCAAAAAAAGTTTCTCGAAAACATTTACACCCCAGGTTTCTATTACTTTTCATCTCCAGGATTGGGCCTTGAACGGATTTATAATCTTTCTTTGATTGAAGAAAAGTTAAAAAATAGCCTTCCTACGGAATTTGATGCGGAATATTATTAGGGAAGGGATACACTCTTGATGCTAGCCAATCTTTTACCGGATTGGACGATTATTTAAGTAAGTCTTATATGACAAACGTAATTTGAGTTGAGTATGGATTCTTGTCTATATGTTATAAATAGTTTCCTCATCTTGCGATGAGGAATGACAAGTTCAACGTGGGGGAAGGAGGGCGATTTTTTGGATATACAATTGTAAAGTAATTGAGAACCATGATTATGAAAAGCGCTTTTCCAATCTTAAGATATTAGGTTATAATAATTGTGGTGTAATTGCATCGATCAAATTCATAAGAGAAATGCCAGCCTTAGAAGATTTCAGGTTTGTAAATACCTTAATATTAGATGGAGACCTAAGTCCTTGCTTAGAGGTATAGTATGCCGGTTTTAATAATAAGAAGCATTATTCGCATAGCTTTGAACAAATAGAAAAAATAGTTAATGGTATCAGGACTTAGACTTTTTCCATTTAATATATCCGGGCAGATCAACAAGATCTAATAGCCCTTGCTCTTCAGGATTAGAAGGGAGTTGGTGAACTTCAACATGGTGAATGTCCATGGAACTAGATCTTTCTCCCAAGAGCGAATCTAAAACTAAGTACACAGCTGTTAAAGTATCTTTTTTTTGGCTATGTTCATATCTTGGTAAATAGATTTTCAAGCCAAGAAGCGAGATGTTCTGTTTGTTTTCAAGGGGAAAGAACCATAAGTTTTTTGGATCTAGCTCAATACCTTTATAGCTAATGGTAAAACCTTCTGCAGGTGGTTTGAAAGGTATTATATGCCAGTTTTTTAAAGAAGGGGCTTCTTTAACCAAGGCTTCTACCTTTTCAAAATATTCTGTATCTCCCTCTGCAGTTATTATAAGTTCTTGTGTCTCATCCGGATGTCCACCGATCTCAAAGAAGAGGTGTTCATTATAGGTGTGCAGGCGTTCTAAGAAATCATCAAGCAGCCTTTCCCTTTCTTGTTCGTTATCAATCTGATTGAGAAAGAAGAACTTAGAGTTGTTTCTTTCAAACCAGTTCCAGAATTGTTTTTCCTTATAATTACTGAGCATATTCTTTTCTGATATTAGCATCTCTAAGGAAAGCATCTACTATGGCCAACAGGTGAGACTTGTCATTGTCCATTAAGCTTTCGATTTGTTGGAGTCGTTTAACAGTGCGTTTATCAAAAGAAGCATTAACCCCTTCTCCGGCAAGGTAATCCAAAGAAACTTCAAAAGCCTGTGCGATCTTCTTGGCGACCTCAATAGAAGGGATAGCTTCCTCCCTTTAGTATTTGCCTATCATCACCCTTGATATGCCACTTTTATTGGCCAGTTCGCTTTGTGACCAGCCTTTCTGATCCCTTAAATCCAATATGATTCTACCTGTGTTCATCTCTTAAAAGATACTTTTTTGTTTGTTTGGAGCTGTATGTAACAAAAATAGGTAAATAAAAGATATAAAGAAATCCAATAGTTATTTGTAAAATGAAAATGAGATATATTGTTGTTCCAAAGAATGCTGAGGCTGTGAATAAGCTTGAATATAATATAGCTGCCCCAGAGGAATTTATAGAGATTGTTTTGTCGGAAGATGATTTTAATCGACTTGAGATGTCTGGTTTCTTTTCTTTCCTGAATAATTTAGTTGATGTAAATATCGACGATTATGAAGATGATGTTATTGAGGGAAGAGATAAAATCCAAAAAGTTCTAAACTATATACATATTTTTAATATTGATAGTCAAAGGAAGTTCTTAATCAATAATATTGAGCGGTTATTTAAAGAAGCTTTTTTGCGAAATACTGCTGTATATTTTTATTTTTGATTGTAAAATATATCTTGTTTCATTGAAAAATAAAGTTCCCAAATTTTTCAAATCTTCTAACTTCCCCCTACTTATTCTACAGCTTTATCAATTGAGATGTCAACGGGGACAATGGAGGAATGATAGCCGGTCCTTTACCATATCCGGATTTTACCCTAGATTTGGTTGCGTTTTCCTCAGAATACTTAACTATAAAAAGTAGTGGATTAGGTGTGTCACCAGCAACTAATTCAACTTATGGAACTCTATCTCTTTCTGAAATAATAAAGGGAATTGATAATAGTAAAGGTGGAGGTAAAGGAGAACGGAATAGGACTAAAAGTGCAATTGGAAGAAATAACCCTTATAAAAAATTAAATTCCGATCCTAATAAGGAGGGATATATTCTAGAAAAGGATAGTCATGGCGGAACACAAATATCAAAACCGGATACTCCAGGATTTTGGGAATGGTGGAATTCAAAAAAATATCAATTATGAAAGGTGAAGTTCTATTATCAAAAGCTAAAAAAATTTTCAGCCAATTAAGTAAATATCCCAACAACCTTTCTCTCTCAAAAAGAAACGAAATGTATTGGGAATATTTTAAATTGTTAAGATGTAGTGCATACTTGGGTAATCCTGAAGGTCAATATGATTATGCACAGCAATTCGACTCAATAAGCCTTTTGGGGGGTAACAATCCTTTGTATAATGTAAATAAATGTATTTACTGGTACACTAAATCTGCTACCTCTGGATTTTCCGAAGCATATAATAACTTAGCTGGGTTTTATGAAGAGGGTTTGGGTGTGAAAAAGGACCTTTTACTGAGTTATGAGCTCTATAAAAAGGCTGCTGAATTGGGATCTTATCTTGGTAAAAAAAATTCAAGATTAATGGAAAAATATTTAAAAAAACAGGGGCTTATAAATTAATTTATTTAAATAAATTTGATTCAATAATTTTTAGTTTTTGAAGGTTGCATTTCATCTCTTTTATACTTTTAAGCACTTAAGTTTTGATTTTATAGCAGCCTTGACTATAGTGGAAATTGTTATTATAGGATTTTGACTCACGCCCCTATGATGGAGTTGTTTATTATAGGACATTCAATGAATCAAAAGATCCTGCTTTGGATCTTATGGAATTCGCAAGCTTTGCATCAGGGTTTGGAGAGGGAATAGTAGGTGCCTGATATAAAGCTAAATGGGATTTAAGAACCAATAAAGCTTGTGTTAGTCTAGGTATTCAGGGGGTATTTAAATTATTAGGATGTTTAGGTGTTAGAGATACTAAAACTGTCTCTGTGGGTGTAGGTAATAATACTTCAGAATTTATAATAGAAAATATGACTGGAGAAGTTGGGAAAGTTTATGATAAGGCGATACAGGAAAAAATAAAAAAGCAACAAAATGAACGATAAGAACTCTGTTTTATTTACAGAAATTGCATTTGTTGTGCTTTTGTATCTTTTATATGGTGCTTTAGGGATAATATTTAAGTGGTTTTTTGACATTAATTTACCTTTCCCATCAAATGTAAAAATAGTAATTTTTTTTCTATTGGAGTTTATTTTATACTTCCACTGATAGGGATTTCGTTAATTAAACTTGGATCTGAAAAAACTTTTAAAATATTCGGATATATTTATATTGCTTTTTGGATATTAGTAATCATTAGAACATTATTTTTAATTTTTAGTAAGTGACCTGATTTTAGATAATAAATACGATTTCGGGGCGGGTGCTCTATGATGCGGAGATAGGAAGGTGGAATGTGGTGGATCCGCTGGCGGAAGAGATGTGTAAGCAATTTCCTTATAGTTATGCTTTTACAAATCCTATGAGGATTATTGATCCAGATGGTAAGGATATTAGATATGCAATTGATCAGCCAAATAAAACAATAACGATTGAAGTACGAGTAAATTTTAAAGGAGATATTTCAGATCAAAGGATTAAATATATGCGTGAATTTGTAAATGAAATTTATTCGAAAACTCTGGAATTAGGAAACAAGCTGATAATCCTACTTCGCGAGATAGACATTTGTATAAGGCAATGGAAACAGCTGATAAGGAAAAGTTAAAAAAAAGAAAAAAAGAATAATCAAAATTAATTATGAACACTTTTTTTATACTTATTTCAGTTTTATATTTTAGTGGATCAAAACAGATTACTCCAAAACTTGATGTTACAGATTTAATAATAAATGCTATGATTATTGGTAGTCGTGATTTTGATGCTGATATAACGGGTGAAAAATATGTAAAGAAACCTTGGCGCATTTATAATAAATTTATTGACAAGGGAAGTTACGAAACTGTATTAAGTTATGATGTACCAGGTTTAGCTTTAGCTAAGGAGCAGAATTTTTTATCTGTGTCTGTTAATGATAGTATTTCTTTGACAAGTACATATGATTTAAAGGGAGAGAGTTCCTTTAATTTTGTAGAGATTCAAAGACCATATTACAACTTCAAGGAAAGTGCGTTTTCCACTATTATTTGGGTCCGAGATAAATCTTGGAGTGGAGGGTTTTGCATCCAAGCTTATTTCAATATCATTAATGGAAAATGTGAATTCATACGTGGTAAAGGATTTTATATTTCAGATGTTCCGTATTAGAAAAAATTAATTGTAAATATTAAGATTACGGTGCTAGGTTTTATGATGCGGAGCTAGGAAGGAAGAATGTGGAGGATCCGTTGACGGAACTTTATAGTTCTTGGTCTCCATATATATATACAGTAAACAATACTATAGTTTTAATAGATCCTAATGGTAAATGGATAAGTGTTTATGGAAGTAACGGAACACAATATCGTTATGAAAATGGTGAAATGAAAAAACAAAATAAAGAAAGTGAATGGGTAGCAGATTATTATTTTGGAGGAGATAATTAGATGAGAAGCTGCAAAGCCTCATTTCAATGTAAGACCTCAAGAAAACACAAGAACAGGTAAATTGTCTAATTCCAAAGATCATTATCCGTTTAATAAATAATTATGTTGTTGTTAAATATTGAAAATAGAGATATCATCAAAGGTATCTATAAAGAGAAGGAACCTCGACTAGAAGACCTTACTTTAAGGGAGGTGTCAATTATTACGGGTTTGGATGTTCGATTAATCGTTAAATTTGTCACTAGAGATCTGCCAGAAAGTTTGCCAATAAAATGGAAAGCAACAAATGTCAATTGTGTTCAATTTGTTATCGAATGTGTAGATGTGAAACTTAAAATAGTTGACATAATCGATGAGTGTCAACACATCAAATTAGATATTTATAATGAAATTGACGGCAAGACGGTTATATTTAGGGATGTATTTGAAAAAGTTGTTTTGGCACTCGAAGTTAAATGGATTTATGTAAGAAGTATAGTTGGTTATACAGATGGTTACGAGTTTTAGGGTGAATTACTCGGTGAATAAAATCTATCCATAATTTGTGAATACACAGCCCAATCTTTCAAAGGATTGCTCTTTGTTGTTTATAGGCAATATGCCTTATGGGCTTTTGCATCCTTGATGTAGATATCGATGAGATCTTTTATTTTTACAAGATTTTAGATCAAGAGTTAATGTAAATCAAAACATGACAAAGTTTTTTTAAAGGGTTAATAATGGTTTATGAATCATAATATAATTGTTTGATTCGAAATTTAATGAATAAAATTTTAGTTTTTCTATTTTGCGTCTTGATGTTCCTAATGCAAGCCTGTATTGTGGTTGAAAATGAGTTGGTTAAAGTTTTAGTTTATTACAATCCTTCAGGAACTTTTTTTTCTGAAAGTCAACACTTACAAGTCGCTACCCCAAATCAAGTAATTATCGATACTGTTTTCAGAAAAAATACTCATATTGATAAAAGTAGATTGATAAAATGTTTAAAAATTTCTGAACATGACTTAAAGCACATTTCTATTAAAGTCAATAATATAGACACAATCTTGCAGCATAGTGAAAATATAAAGAAATGTATGGCTTTTTTTATATCATATGGTGATCATGAGGGGTTATTTAATGAAATAAATAAAAAAGGTTTAGATGTAACTGATAATGTCGATGGTTTCAATAAAACATTGGACAGCTTAAAGAAAGTTCTTGGGAAAAAGTTGCGTAAAATAAAGGTCAATATAAAGCATGACTATTGTGAATGTGACCAAGAAAGTTTTTAGTATAGGAAGATCTACTAGATTACGAGGAGATCGTATGTTCGAATGTGGAGAACTTCCTTCAAGAAGATGAATATTGGTCAGAGTTTAAGATGGGTTTGAATTGGGGACAAAGTAAAGTTGATTGGCATAAACTTATTTATGGGCGCCCTCCGGTGGCGCAAATTAACCCTAAACCTAAAAATTAACACGGGACATGCATTGATTTAAGGGTTCTTCATACTTCTGGGAAAGCTAAGGAATTATCCTACCAGTACGACGCCTGGGCACCAAGCTCCAGAAGTACTCGAATGTTGGCGGTATCCAGACTACGCGTGACTATGTAGGGGGCATTGGGTACAAGAAGAAGGGTACGGGTTCCCAGGCCATTGACCTGATCGCAACGGAAGAGGGGTGCCTGAAGAACATCAGGGGAATCTATGTGTTCCATTACAGCCTGACGGACCTGGGCAACGTGCGGGCGGTGATCAAGAAAGGATCTACGGATACGACCTCATTGGTCGTGCAGAAACATGAATTGGATTTTCATATGAATTAGATGAAATATCTGTAGAAGGAAAAAATAATTATATTGAAGAGAATTGGATTGAAGGGGTTAATTCCCAGGTTAATATAGCATCTCAAAGATTTGGTCGCTCAGATGATGTTTTTTTTACTAACAGTTTTTAAAGAAATGGGATTTTATAATTTAATTAAATCGTTCTTGGTAAAGACAAAATTTGAAGAATGGGAAAGAAATTTGATAGAAAAAGTAATTGAAAAACTTCCAGTTGAATTTGTTTACTTGCAGAAGCAAATAAAAGAAAGAATAATCCGTGGTTCAATCCCAGATCCTACATTTATCCCTCAATTTGTTCGATTTTTGTACCATCATGATGTCTTTAAAAAGTATAATGACGAGAATCTTAGACATTATAAAATTACTGGAATAAAAGTCTCGGATTTAATAACAGGTTCTATTTTCTGTTATTCAATTTATGTTATTGGTGGAGTATTAAATGGCTATACATTAGAGGGAACTAAGAATAAAAAAATCATTTTGGGAGAAATAGACATCTTACAGTTTAAAATTGATTATTTGTATGAAGATAATTTAGATCCAATAAAAGAATTGGTGGATGAGTCAATTTTAAATTTAATTACTCCAAGTGAAGTGTATCTAATTGAATTGGAATGTGTTAATTATTTCCATTTAAGGGATTTAGAAGATGGGGATTTTTTAGGGATTGATGACAAGGGAAACTTTTATGTTTTCAAACATGATCCTTTGGGAATTAATTTAATTGAGAAGGAAATAGCCATTAAACTACTTTCTAAGAAATGAGTATTTTAAATACCTCGATTGTATGTATTCATACAGAAACGGGACTATTATCCTTTAGGGAAGACAAAGTCCTTTTTAACGTGAGGGATAAACAGCTATCTTTACAATGCCAAGGTTCTATGACAGTGAGATCGGAAGGTGGAATATCTTGGTTCCACTGTCGGAGCAAGGAGTGCTAAAGCTCAACAAATAGGGCTAGATATGCGATCAAAGTTGCGGAAATCAGATTGGAGAGAAAAACAGTTTCAAAAAATCATGAACTTCCCTTTGTTGGAGCCTAAATGTTAATTCAATGTATTTGTTAATCGTAATTAAGTTATCATGAGATGAAAATAATAATATCATTGAGTGTTTTGTTTGTTTTATTTGCTGTATGTTCATGTCTGCGACCAAAAGAGCATGAGGCTTGGAGACATGTTTGGCTTCAGCCTATTGATAGTTCTCAAGTTTTGACAATAATTACAGAAGGGAATCGACGCTACATTATTGATGGAAAGCAAGATAGCGTTCCCACTAAAGGATATCTGCTGCTAGATATCTCCAAGGTGGATCGCTTGGGAGATGCGATATCAGTTTGTTGGGATGAGTCAGGATATAGGTGGAAAGTCGTTTCTGCTTATGCAGACGTTCTTGAGAATAATCTAGATACTACTAAATTCTTATATTATGAATCCTTAGGAGAATATGGAGAGCCTTCCTCAGAGGGATATACAGAGGAAAACTGTGGAGGGGTATTGATCAGAGAATCAAGCCAACCCAGAGGTAATCTAGTTCTCACCAATCAAACTCTATAAACGCTCCAGATGGAGTGAATTCATTTTCTATTGACCTCATGTGGGATATGTTATCAGGAAATGATATGGTGGGCAATAATACTAGTTTTAGAACGAGTACAGAGGCAGGGAAATTGAATGAATCTAATAGAAATAAGACATTTATAACCGAAGTCGGTGCTTTTATAAAATCGTATCAGAATAGTAAAGAGGATAATTATAAGTAAATAGATGACTTTGTTAATCAGATGAGGTCTTACGGCATAAAAGTAACGGTGAACTAGGTATGAAAAAAACATTGATGTATATCCTTGCAATAATACTTAACATTGGAATATATGCTCTTTTCTCTATAATTGATGTATTTGTAGATTTTGTAGCTTTGGGTAAAGGGGCAACAAATGGGAAACCTTCATTATGGTTATAATTCTTTTTTTTGCTTCTACAGATATTAATACTACTGTTTCTATTCAAAAAGAAAATACTTTTAAAAGATAAGAGCTTATTGATTTTGAATATATTAATTGCATTTGGTTTATTCTTGTATTTTGTAGTATATCTTTCAAATACTTGATATGTAGACAAAGATATAAACGGAGATACGTGGTTGGATGGGAACTATAAATCCAAAGGATAATAGTGGGAAACAGTTTTTGGATAATCTTGTGGGGTGGAAGATCCATCTTTTGGGTATTATAAAAGTAACGCAACAACCGATAAGCGGTATGATTTTAAATCAACTAATGGTACAGATCGAAATGTATATGGAGATACAGAAGATTACTATAGTGGCATGCCAATTCAAACAAAGATGGGACGAAGATTAATGGCTCTGCAAGAGATGTCGGATATATAGGAGTGGGGTATGTAGCAGGTAGGCTTGGCCTGACTTGGGAAGGTGCAAGAAAGGAATTTGATAAATTAGAATCTACGCAGATAGGCACACCTTCGGCGGAATCGATTAGTTCGCAACAAGCTCAACGACTGGGTTGGGAAACTGAAAATCGGAATTCCAGAAAACTAGTCGGAGCACTACCATATAGATGGATAAGGGCTATTCCGTCTATTTATGCCTATTTAACGAAGTAATATAAGTGTATATGCGAATTATCTTTTTATTTTTAACAGCTAGCTTAATTCTTTTATCATGCAATACAAAAAAAGAAAATAAGGGTAAAAATGACTTCTCTTTTTATTTGCAGGAAGCAGATTTATATATTACGACATCCAAAAGAGTCGGAGGATTATTTTATGTTATGTTTTCAAAGACTTACGGTGTGAGTGAACTGTCTGACAGCGTGGACTATATTCAATGTGATGTGGAAGATGCTTCATTGGAAATTCTTTTCGACCCAGATAATAAAAATGAATTTTTTCTAAAATATCCTTTTATCAGAAAAATAAATCAAAAGAAATTAAGCTTGATAGAATTGTATCCGGATGAATTTAACAGAATCTTTTATCATCCTGGTGTCACAACTACTCCAGATACGTTAAAAAACCCATATAAAGTAGTCTTTATAGCCCCGATGTCATATAATATTATTTTTCAGAGAGATTCGACATTTAATAGCCAAGTGGTATTAAAAGAAGGAGATATGTGGGGAAGGTAATCAGTACGATTAAGGGGAAAGGTTCTATGATGCGGAGATAGGACCTTTTATATTAAGGTGAAATTTTGTTTAGGAATTTTAATTTTTTATACTGATTGGCTGTGCTTTGGTTGGTATATATCCTAGAGAAAAATTAATGATAAAAAGGAATGATCAAACCTCTGCAATTGAGAAAATGAATTTAAAAATAGATGGTGTATATATATTTGATAAGGGTGTTGATGAAAAATATACTAGGACTTTTTTTTATTTATTTAGAAATGGAGTTTGTATTGTTGCAGGATATGGTGCAACAACAGAAGAAAGTAAAAAAAAGACGGAGGATATCTTTTTAATCAAGGTAAATTGACCCAAATGGCACCCCTAAATTGAGGATTTTATGAAATAAAAAATGACAAAATTTATATTGAATACTGGACGGTGTTAAAAGATGAAATCGAATATAACGGAGCAACATGGCAAGGAATAATTCTTGATGAAAGCCATATACGCATGTAAAAAAAATAATTTGATTAATCGTGATGAAACTTTTCAATTTTTACCATTAAAAAATAAACCTGACAGCAGCAATTGATTTATTAAATAAAGTGTTCAAATGAATTTAAATGGATTTATATTATTTTAATATAAAAATCAAAAAAAAATAAGAATTTGTTTTTTTAGTAACCATTTCTAAAGCATTAATAGGTACTGCTCTAAAAACAATTCAAGGAAAAGTATCTCTACCTATGGTACAATGATATGTCAAGATGCTTGAAAAAGGATTGAAACCACCTCCAATTAAACTTGCAAATGGCTTTATATTTGAAGGGGAATCTTAGATATGTTTCGGGTAGAGTGTTTGCGGTTGAACCAAAACAAGTGGCTGCTGTATTAGCTTCAAGTCAAGTTAGCCGTGTTCTGCCGACGGAAAAACAATAAATGTAAGAAATAAGAGTTCGGATGGCAGGCCGACATTAGAAATATATAATCCTAATACAGGGCAATCGGAAACTAAAATAAGGTATAAAAAATCATGAGTGTAAATGTTTTTGAGATATGGCCTCCAGCCGCCTGCTTATCTACTCAAATGTATTTTTCTGAGTTGAGAGAATCACAAGGAATTCTATCGATATTTTTGAAATTTTCTGATAAACCAGATTCTACATTGAAGATTGATTTTAAGGGCTTTTTGGGATATAAGGTTTTTCAGGAAGGGAGCAGGTTAAAATTTTTGGGTGAGCATCAATTTTTTGGACTGATAAATGTTTCTGTTAGTTCCATTTTTTTAGAATGGTTTCTTCAAGAGAGCGAAGGATTGTTTTATGATTGGAATTTAAAGCATTTTATGGTGTGCAATGCCGACAGTATTATTGATGTAATTACTGTCGAGCCTCCTGACATTTCATGGGTCTGAAATGCCTAGCACTAAATTTACCATCGTCCAATCTTTATATGACTGGGCGGAGTTGGTTATAGGCTATATGACCTACGGACTTTGGCATCTCTGATGTAGCTGTCAATAAGATTGTATAGCGTCTGTATCTTGTTCTCCGCGAGTTGTCCGAGATAAAAGTTTAGCGAGATGTGGACAGGGTTTATTTCGTGTTACCTTTTCGTTGATTTTAGCCTGATTAAGCAACCTATTCAACTTTATTGTAACTCTCCTTACTATGCCTTCAGCAAGCAGAGGTCAGTTGTAGCAGAAGTGGACAATAAGTACCTTTACAACGGTAAGGAGAAACAGGGCGAACTGGGTGGTGGCAACCAGTACGATTACAGGGCAAGGTTCTACGATGCGGAGGTAGAAGATGGAATGTCGTGGATTTGCTGGCGGAAAAGATGTGTAGGCATTCACCGTATAATTATGCATTTGATAATCCAATGAGGTTCGTTGACATGTATGGTATGTCTGCAACCGACACAATAGAGGGAGGTGGCCTACATGGTTTTATTTTGTACCAGTACTTGGCTCTGCTGCGGAGAGTGGGAACATTCTCGCAGATGGGAACTATCGTGCTTCAGCAATTAATTTTGGAACCGCTTTAGCGGAACTATTTACTGCGGGCTATTTTAGTGAATATAAAGTTGGAGCTAATATGACGAATCAAACTGTTCGTACTGCTGTTAAAAAGTCCAATAGAATCTTCACTATTGTGGATCAAGAAGGAGATTTGATGATTTATTCGACTAAAGTGGGCGATGAAGTAGTCAGTTTTGGCGGAAATATTACAAAAGAAAATGGCGAGTTAATAATAAAGAATTTTGATGTTGATGGAGATTTAACTAATAAGCTTGGAATAAGAGGTTTAAAAGAAATTATAAAAGAGTTTGGCGCTCGGCAGGGAGTTCATAAAGTAATTATTGAAGGAGCAAAGAGGACTACTGGTACAAATCTAGGTAAGTTCCACTCAATTGATATTTAGTATTGACTAGAAATGAAAGTGATTTTTGAAGGATGGGAGCCAGGGATGAGAAAAATTCCATTTATAGGGCTCTTAAAAGAAAAGGCTGGTTTGTCTTTGTCGGAGGCCAAAGATATTAAAGATAGATTAGTCGATAATGGCGAAGTAATAACGTTGGATTTGGAAGACAAGATTGTTGCTAAAGAAATAGTCGAAAGAGCGAAAGACTTGAAGGTTAAAGCTCGAATAGAAGGTTAATTATCTAATTATTGATTATAAAATAAGCTAAAATCACCGTCCAATCCAATAAAGTTTGGCTTATTGTTTAATGCGAAAATGTTCTCCTAACCATGTAGTTTTACACTTATCGACGACAGCGAAAAGATTGGGTTTCTCGGTGACCGACTATTTTGACACGTTTGTAACTAAGCTCTATTAGCTTTCGACTGTAAGAAGCGTGGTCACGAATCGTGACTAGGTAAGTATTATCTGGTTAAACAGACTAAGCGTGAATATGTCAAGGGCAGTGAGACTGTGAAAGAGTTTTTATAACATTCAGTACGATTACGGGCAAGGTTCTATGACACGGAGATAGGTAGCTGGAATGTCGTGGATCCACTGGCTGAGAACAGTAGAAGGTGGTCTCCATTCGACTATGCCTTCAAAAATTCTATTATTTTTATTGATTCTGATGGGAGAGGTCCTAATTATAGCAAGAATTTTTGGAACCAATTAAAATCATAGGAGATAAATTTTCAATCAGATGAAGTCTTTTGGAATCAAAATAATAGTAAACTAAGGATGAAAAAAACTTTTATATATATCCTTTCTTTTGTATTAAACATAGGATTGTACTTTTTCCTTCAGATTATAGCATCATTTGTGAATTTCGGACTGTTTGGTAGTGGGAATATTAGTTCCAGTACTGCGGTTTGGGTGTCACTTTGCTTTCTGCTTTTACAGGTATTGATATTGTTTTTACTGTATAATAAGAAAGTCCTTATAAAGGGTATGGCATTATTGATTTTGAATGTATTAATTGCAGTCGGATTATTCTTGTATTTTGAAGTATATACTTCAAATACTTGATTTGCTAATTTATCTTAGCAATAGTCCCAGTAGTTTATAAACATTCTTCGACTCCAAAGTTGTTTTGACTACGGTTAAGTATACAGACTTTAAAAGAATTGAAGGAAAGTAGGAACCGAACGTTCTCTAGCGTCTGGACGTATGCTCAAGACAGTGTATACATCTATATACTGGCGAAAGGCAAAGTTTTTGAGCGCTTATCTTTTAAGGAGAGTGGCATTGGTGAAATGAATATTCCTTCAATAAAAGAATTGAATAAAGATATTGGTGAGTGCGGCTATGAGTTAGATGGTGATCTTTTTAGCTTTATGGTCAGGGGAGGTTGGCCAGAGCGCCAGGATTTTCCAATCAGTATCGATTGTTTTACCAATAAAAAGTATCAATCTTCTTTTTTAAACAAAATAGTCGAATACATAAATAAGAATAAACTTTGGGATATTCGATATCTTTAGTTAAAGGACTGAAATTTAACATATTGATAAATAAATTTTTGGATTATAAAAGATGTTGGGGTGCCAAATCATGAAAAATGTCGATTAAACAATCTGTAACTTTTCTTTGTGATTGTCGTTGGGAAAGCTGATGGAATTTTAATTTTAATAATAAACATTTCAATTAATGAAAGTAGCTATCATGTTAATTTGTATTGCCTCATTTTCCTTTATTTGTTGTTCTTATTCAGGTAATTCAAATAATGCTACTATTGAATATGATGATAGTGTAAAATTGCAAATTCCGGTATTTGAGAAGAATTCTGTGATTGACAGTTTGTTCTCAGTTATTAAAAATGAATATGGCTATATGACATTAAATGATAATAAGTCTATTATCATAGTTTATATTGATGGAAAAAATACGATTGAAGAAATTTCTGCCGCACTTATTTCAAAAGAATGTATTAATTTTCATCTGAGTATTTTTGAAAAAAATGAGATCGGACTGCTTTATTATGATGGATTTGATGTATTGGTAGTAGATAAAAATAGAATATTGAAAACAGTTGATACATCTCATATCCTACTAATTCCTGTTCAAATGAAGGAGTTACCGTGGTTTTATGAGCCAATTTTATATTCGTTTGAAATCGATAAAACTGGAAGGTTATTATTTATGGGTGAAAGTTGGCTTTACAGATAAAAGAAAGATTTCGTGAATCTATTCATGGAATCGGAGAGGCTAAAATAACTTCAAAAAGGGAAAAGCAACAAATTATTATAATAAGAAAAATTAACAATTATGAAAAAGCACCTTTTTTTAATAATAATCTCCTTGATATTTCACTTAATGACCATGGCAACTCCTCCTCAAAAAGATAGAAAATTCTTATGGAAAAGTGATTTGGATAATTCAAAAGAGTTTTACGGGAGTCATATTGTTCTAAAAATTATTGAAAGTAAATATATTGGTGCAGGAATGATTATGTTGAAAGATGATAGGGATTTTTTTTCTGATTATTCAAGAGAAGATAAAATAAATATACTAAAAGAATATTTGAAATTTGAACCTGATACTAATATAAGTAATAAAACATACGCTTTTACACCTGATTGGGGTACAAGTAAATCTGATAATTTAACTATACAAGTTGAAGCATTATTTTCATTTTCTCGAATGTTTATGATCGGTTATCCGCCTATCAGACCGGTTTTATTGGACAAAGAAACTGGAAAAAAAATTGAATTGAATAAAAAAAACATTAAGCTTTTGTATAATATTTATAGAAAATGGCTTATTCGGCAAGAAAAAGAAGGGTTTAAGAATATAACATGGCCATTAGAAAAAACTCCATTTATTTGGGAAGGAGAAAATTCAAAACAAAAAATCATTTTAATAAAAGAATTTTAAAACACTAGCGATTGATGGAAATATTTGTGGTAAGTAAATATAAAAATTTTAGATACCGAAAAAGGATGTTATTCATGCAGAAAGCTTAATAATGTTAAATTTAAGATTATTAACGATGTAAAAATGAGGCTTGGTTGGGACTGGGATATTATAAATGAAAATCAAAAAAATAAAACCGTTTGATCAACATCAATCAATAAAAAGGTACGTGCGCAAAAATGTGGACGATACGACGAACCATTATTATTTTATTGGAAAATTGATCTGTAGTACACGAATACAAAATGTGATAGGCTAATCTCCTCTAAAAATGGCAAATGATTTTGAGTATGACCTATGGGGAAGATAGTTCGTCAATGTCATAAAGGAGAGGCTGCGAGACTTTATTTATAGTAACAAATGCTTTAAACGAATAAATATATAATAGGATGAAAGCAAGTGAATTTGTTGAAGCTCTAAAAGGAATAAATGTAAGAACTGACTTGTTGAAAAAACAAGGTGTTTCAGACCAAGCTATAGAGGATAGAAAAAGATCTTATCTTGCCGCTTATAAAGGAGGGGGGAGTGTTTCTCAATATCCGTTAGTAGAATTGGTAGAGAATTATGATTGTTCTAATCTTGAAATTGGCATGATTACTTTTGATGAACGAATTGAAGAGAAAGGAAGATTTATCTTCTTTGGTAGATTTGAAGTTGACGATCTAGCTGTAGATCTTATTACTGGCAGCGTGGTCATGCTAAAGTGTGGCCTGGATCATATTCTTTATGATTGTGCTCAGAATGATTCGAGTTTTTTGGAAGCAATTCTAAACACAGCTGTTTTTCTTGAAAAAAGATCCGTTGAAGAAGGTCTGTACGAGAATGAAGAGTTAAATATACAGAGGGTTGAAGGGTTTGGCAATATTGCTGGGGGCGAGAAGTATCATGATTTCTATAAAATGATGTTGGGGGTTTAATAATCACAGAATGATTTCTGTCTAAGTAAAAAAACAAGCTCAATCTGTTTTTTGCTACATTACAGCCAATCTTTCACAGGATTAGGCTGTTTTACTTTAGTGTCGCCTGCATCTTGTTCTAGGTGAGGAATATGGGGGAGGAGAAAAAGTTCGTTTAGATAATATTAGCACAAAAGATGATGAGATAAAACATACAGATGCAAAAACTTCCGAAATTGTCTTCTGCTGGAATCACTTGCAAAAAATTTTAAATATCGAATAGGAATTTAATTTACAAAATCAGAGAGAGGTGTATTTTCTAGAAAAACAAATACCATCAAATGGAATCCATTTAATTCACTCCTGATAGAAAATGGGAAGATTTTATCTCCAGCATCCATACTTGAGCATGAATCTGATCACGGAAAAGCAATAATGATGATTCAGATTCTTTTGAAAAACGTTTAATTACACCTGAACAAGAAATACCCTAACAAAGAAGAAAGAAGGGTGTCACAGGATCAGAACAAGATGCTGCAGTAGCAAACGGAGAAATAAGAAAGGGAGAAGTATTCGAAATTATTATTTAATTTCAAGTCATGGACGGATTCCTGTAGTTGCAGCATACCATAATATACCGAAATTTGATTTAAACAAAATCCTAAGAGATCAAACACAATTAGTCGACCTTCTAAGACGTCGAGTTATTATGGAAGGTATTCATTGAAAATGAAGAACTAAAAAAGGAATAGTGAAAAAAAAGAGATATTTTTATTTACTTATTATTCTTTTAATAACAAGTAAAGCTTTGAATTCGTGTAATCAATCTGTTGAAAGTGAAAAGTTTTCCATTAATAATACAATAGAAGTTTATAGATCTTTAATAGAAATTGATCCTGAAGCCACATTTGAAGAACCATTAAGACCTCTTTACGTCGTGGATTCTAGTAGTTTTATACAAATTCTAACTATACGAATAGCTAAGAGGTATTGGAATTTAATCCTTTCAGAAATAAAAAACCTAAAAGTCGATTCAGTTGAAAATTATAAAGACCGGCTATATAGATACAATAATTATTGTACTAATAATCAGTTCATAATGCTCTCTAATGGTAAACTTGTTTGTACCCTTTGTATTCGTCCTGATGGAGGAATAAAAATGAACGATAAAATTTATTTAAAAAGTCGAATTTTATCTAGTCTTTTGCTTAAAGACTATCATCATTTTGTAAAAAACAATGATGATAGAGATTATCTAAAAATACAGTATAAAATACTAAGGTAATTAAAGACATTGAATAACCTTTATGTTGTGTTAAGGGAATGATTGCTTCCGCAAACGGTATTTGAATTTGGGTGCACTTACCACATAGAATCTATGCCTGTGAGCCAGTTTCAAAATTTGTTAAATCAAATTAAAGTTAATCCTGTTAATTAGAAGTTTTATGGTTAGTTTTAAATTATATTGTTTAGACAATAGTGAACTTGCACAATATGAATCACGTAGTAAAGGCTATCGAGAAGATATTTATATATATGTAAACGGTGATTATTATAATGTGTGCGCCTATGATATTATTCGCTTAACACAAGATTTTGAGAGTGAGTTTGAACATTACGGATTCTTTTCCATAGAGCCAAATTTGATATTAGTGAAAGAGGTTACATTAAATGCTATCAAAGAAACAATTCGTCTGCTTTTAACCGACACTCGTTATTTCGAAAAAATTAAAACTGTGGATATATCCAAAATAAATTTAGAAGAACTAAAACAATTATTATAAAAGAATGAATAAGGACTATTCGGGATTTTTGTATTGAAGGTATTTCTAAAAATGTATTTCTAAGAAAATATTTATCAACTTTATTTCCTTATATCGTAAACAGTAATTTTATTACATGTATTTATCTATTATTTCAATTTGTCTTTTGGACTCTTCGAATGTTCTATGTATATGGGGTCAGGATGATCATAATGATTTTTTTATTGTTGATAATAGGAATCTAATTTATGGCTTTGATTCAATAGAAAACATTGATGAACTTTTGAAGAATTATGAGATTCCACTATTCCCTATTAACAGGGAGGTTTTATTTCGAGATAATGGGTTTTTTGCAAATGAAAGCGTGTCTTATTCACTTGAAGACGCCAAGCTAATTTTATTAAACAATACAACAATTGACGGTATTGACGCAGATGATGCAAGAATATTGATTGAATTATATAATCTAATGTTTGATTATTTCTATCAAACCAATAATGAGGAGTGTTTATTACTGCGTGAGGATTGGAATATGGGTGTTTTTTTTGATTATTGCTATTATAGATATTTTTGGAAACAAGGAGATGAATGGCAAAGGTTAAAAAAGAAACTTCCCTCATTTGATTATGCAAAGTTCTCTTTTATTTTTAATAGGTTAATGAATGTTTTTGAAGGCAGCATAATTAAGTACAGGATTAAAGGATCTGCATAATTCCAGGGGAAATATCTTATTTAAAATAGAATATTGTTGAAGGAACCTACATTAGTAATCTATGGTGAGATTTTCCTAATTCTATTTTTAATAGCTCAATTATTAAATTTAATCAATGAATAATAAGGCTTTATTTTCTTTATCTCTAATGTTTTTATCTTCTTGTGTTGTTCGAAATATAAACAGAGATCCGAATCATCAAATATATTCTACAGGCCATATGGGAATGCCCGGGGAATTTAAATTTGTTCTTAGTGGAGACAGTCTTTTCTATTATTCTCAAAGCGTGCCTGGAATTTACTCTGAAGGATATTATAAATGGATAAGTGATGATTCAATAGGTTTTGTTTGCAGGCAACATACCTCACCTTCCAAAGAAAAAGTTGGGGTATTCAATAGTATTAGCGGTAAAACTGCAGTATTAAAGGGTAAAGACCTTATTTCAATGGCTTGACTTGTTTTTTGGAAGTGGGTAAAATTGAGCTGTAGTATGCAAGTAAAGTCTAAGAGAAGGCGGTTGAATTCTTAAACAGGACGACTAATAGTGTTTTATCTTATTGATAATGACTGGATTAAAAGATTACATTAGGAAGTCTTATAGGACAAACGTAATTTGAGTTAAGTACAAGGGGGATTGTTTATTTAAAAGCAATTGAGCGATAAAATTATTTATGAGCGTATATAATTATTTGTTTTACAAATCTTATCAATTAGCCGTTAGGTCAAAAAACTTTGATGACATGCCTGTTTTAGGGGCAATTATTTTTGTAGTTGCATGTGTAATGTTTAATATCTTCACGATTTCATTAGTTTTGGAGGGCCTTGGTGTTATTGATATTTCTTTTAAGAAGGAATATAAATTTCCTTTCTCAATCGTATTGGTCCTTATCATTTTAATGTACTATCGTCATAAGGATCGGTATAAAAATATTATTAAGAAATATGAGAACAGAGAAAGAGAATTGGGTCAAGGTATTCACCCAGTTATTGTAATCATTTTTTATTTCATCATTAGCTTTGCAGTGATGCTGTTAGCAGGATTGTTTAATAATGGTGATTGGATATTTTCACAGTGATATGAGAAATATCATCCCTACCAGTTTCATAGGATAATTCGTCCTGAATTTTCATGATCCCAAAAAAGCTGGACATAAAGTTATCTCAAGAAATAATTTATCAAATACTGTAGGGTCCAAATTTATACTCACTTCAATTGGACTGAACTTAAAAGTTCTTCCTTTGGCCTTTCTTTCTTAAGAATTTTTATGAAAGAAAGGCTATTTGATTCTTACTCAGTATTTCTACATAATTCTTAAGGCAATCAATAGCAATATTACCATTCAAAGGTAAAATTCATTTTTTTGCTATTACAATATTCCATATTAATAAAATCTTTCCTATTCAGAGCAGATCGTCCATGTATTCAGGATATACATCCTCCATGATTAGTTTCAATTTAAGAACGTCAACATGAAGTTGCCTTCTCTGCCTTCTTTCAGCAGGGACAGTTTGAGAAAAAGAAAAATCTTTCCATTTCTTTTACAGAATATCTCTTCTTAAATAAGATGCCATCAACATCTTATGGAAGTTCCACAAGCTATGAAAAATCATTGGTCTGCAACGTGAATAATTAACAGTGTTTTATAAAAAGCAGAAAAAATAAATCCGAAACTTTCTGAACCTCGTATATAACCTTACGATACATTATAAACAAAAAAATAAATAGGTTATGAAAGAAACAACCACTAAACAACAAGGCTTTATTGAAGAGGATAATCGACAAGAAAGCGAGCGATTGGGCAGAAGGAATTTTCTGAAGATCGCCGGAGCCGGTGCTGTCGGGATAGCAGCATTTGGATTGATCGGATGCCAGAAAGACGATGGCGGACCGGATATGGGCGGTAATGGATTGTATTTCGGTAGCGGCGACATTGCTATATTAAACTATGCGTATGCCCTGGAGCAGTTGGAGGCCGCATTTTATATAGAGGTCATGAATAAGCCCTATAGCGGAATCAACGATTGGGAGAAGATGTTATTTCGTGACATCCGAGACCATGAAATTGCCCATCGTGAATTTTTCAAGACCGCATTAGGGAAAAGCGCTATTGGAAAATTGGAATTTAATTTTTCAGGCATCAATTTCTCAAATCGCGCGAGCGTTTTGGCCACGGCCAAAACCTTTGAAGATTTGGGCGTGTCGGCATATAACGGAGCGGGTTGGCTAATAAAGAACGAAGCTTATCTATTATTGGCAGGAAAAATTGTCTCCGTGGAGGCAAGACATGCAGCCTTAGTTCGCGATTTAATTGACAACGGTTCCTTCGCCAACAGCGAGGTAATCGATAGTCAGGGTCTGGACCTTGCCTATAGTCCGAGCAAAGTATTGGAGGCAGCAGGACCTTTTATCAAATCCAAGATAGACGTACGAGATTTACCAACCTATTAATCCACCTTAAAATTTATTAAAATGAATCTATTTAACATATTTGACCAGATTTCGCAAGTCGATCCGGAATTCGACGAGAGGGTAAACCCTCGTCGCCAGGCGATCCAAAATATGATGTCCTTTGGCAAAAAGGTGACCATTGCCGCCATGCCCTTTGTGCTCAGCGATCTTTTTAAACGGGCCTATGGCCAGACACCGACCGATGTGAACGGTGTTCTGAACTATGCGCTGACCCTTGAATACCTCGAGGCGGAGTATTATACGAAAGGCGCAGCGGCATCCAATCTAGTGCCAACAGGCAAACCTGCGGGAGCTATAACTACAATTCGCAACCATGAGGTAGCCCATGTGGCATTCTTAAAACAGGTTCTGGGAGACAAAGCGGTTCCCAAACCAACATTTGATTTTACAGCTGGAGGAGCTTTTTCCAATGTTTTCAGTAATTATGACACTTTTCTGGCGCTGGCCCAAGCCTTTGAGGACACCGGGGTTCGCGCTTACAAAGGCCAGGCAGGCTTATTGAAAGGGAATCAAGTAGTGTTAACAGCAGCATTGCAAATCCATTCGGTTGAGGCCAGGCATGCCTCCCATATCCGACAGATGCGCAAGGCCAGAGGAGGTGCCGCAGCCGATCAGAAACCGTGGATAACAGGAGCAAACGATTCAGGCATAGGCGCTGCTGTAGATCCAGTTTATGCAGGTGAGGATAACAAGGTTCAGGCGGAAGTGGATATTACGATGTTGCAGGGAATCGATGGGAAAATTTCCACCGCAGCTGCGACCCAATCATTTGATGAACCGCTAGCTGCCACGGCTGTCCTGGATATTGCAAAACTTTTCATAAAGTAGTAGGGTTGAATTGATGTAACCGTAGGCCCGTATCGAAAGATACGGGCTTTTTTTTATCCAAATTAATGGAACATGCTTAGCTCCGTAATAGAATACGCTATAATTCGATCTAAAATATCCAACATTCTATCTTTCCCTCTCTTTGGCATCCAAGGAACCGTAATTGAACCCAATGTCTAGAAAATTTCCTTTACAATACAAGCTGTCATTATGCGAATATACCCCGCTTCTTGATGAAGATCAAACTCAACTATATTTTTCAGATGGTAATAACCATATTGGATTTATAACGATTTCTGAAACCTTCTCCTCTTTAAATTTCCTATCAATAACTATTGGTTATCTTTTGATTTGAATACTTCCCAATAGGTAATGATGATTCTTCTGACCGTATCGTTTTTCTTTGAATATTTTATCCACCTAAAAATTCCCCAGAACCATAGAGATTCTGAAGAAATAAAGAAAAGAGGTTGTGAATTTTTCTATTGATTGAAACTTTTTACAGGCTACTAAATAAGCGGTAATGCTTAACTAAACTTTTTCTGTGAACTGATCAAGGTTGACCAGGTAATTCTGACGTCTAAATATTTCCCATTACATACATTTCAGAAAGAGTCGGTACTAAACTGCCGCCTTCATTTTCCAATGTTATTGCAAAAGCCTCTGCCTTGTCGATATGGTGCATTTTCACCAAAGAATCACCTGAGGAAAGGGGGAGTAATCCTGCATCGACAGGCTGTCCCTCGACAATCGCCCAAAGTTGATACTGTTTTCCCGTAGGCGCCAGGGGTAGGCTTGCGGCAGATAAAAATACATCGGCAGTTTTTGTGTCCCAGAACACAACCGCTTTGGCCTCAGGATACTTTTCAATTCCATGCAAGGTGATGGTCTTTACCGACAGGCGCTGTATGATTTGCCACCGTTCGTTTGCTTCTTTTAATTTCTCCTGGGAGTCCTGATTGGAAGAAATTACCTCCTGCATTTTTTTTAGATCTTTTTCACGATAGTTTAAAAGTAGAATGTTTGCGGTTAAACTTAGAACCAATAGGACAGATGCCGCAATGGTCAAAGGCAACCATCTTTTTGTTCCTGCATTCGGAAGCGTAACTCTCTTTTCTATCTCTTTACGTTCAAATTGAGCATTGCCGGTATCCGAGAGTGCGGTGCTCTCATCGGATAGGGTAGAGAGGCGATCCCATATCGTTGATTTAAGTTCCTCATGTGGAACAACCGCCTCGCTGCTGGCCAGTTCCTCCATCAGCAATTGAACATCAAGAATAGCCTGCTGGACTTCCGGTGAATTTTTACGCACGCATTCCAGGATGCTCACTTCCTCCTCGGTAGCAAGCCCCAAAACGTATGATTCAATAATCCCAGACGATATGTATTCTTTAATGTTCAAATCTATTGTTGTTCTTTCAAAATTTCACGTAAATGAATTAATGCTGACCTTACCCTGGTTTTTACCGTACCCAGCGGGATATCAAGTTGGTCAGCGATCTCCTGTTGCGAATAACCTTGGTAATAAGCCATTTCTATGAGTTTTTTCCACTCTGGTTTTAATTTGTCCAACACGCTGCCAAAACCAATATAATCGGACTTTTCAGCCTGGTCAGTACTAGCAAAAATATGACTTTCCTTATTATTTACGATATCTGGAAATGATTGGTTTTTTTGTTCGTTCTGAACACCCTTTGATTTAAGGTAGTCCAGGGAGGCATTGCGCGCAATGTTTATCATCCAGGTGTACAGCCTGCCCTTTCCTTGATTAAATAAGTCGACGTGCTTCCATATTTTGACAAATACATTCTGTATGACCTCGTCTGCATATTCCTTGTGTATTACGATGCGGATTATGATACTATATAACGCCCCTGCATAATTATCATATAGATAATTAAAGGCACGTCGATCCCTCTTTTTCAGTAAATCGATCAGTGTATCTTCAGATAGGTGCTGTATTGGACTCAAATAGTGTATTCCTTGCTCGAATATACTACAATTAAATCGAATGAAAAGTTCTTATTAAAAATAAAACAAAAATTAACAGCTGTTTCTCACCATACTCTCTTTTGATGATATTTCAAGCTCGTAATAAGGATGTTTTCTTTATTTATACTTTTGGTTTTCTAATCTCTCAAGAGCAACAACCTGATCATCGAGGATCCCGCTGGACAAGGTTCTTTACTTAAGTTTGGGGTGGTTAACTCGTGGTGACCAAACTTTGGCCTTTGTTGTTGCTTACAGGATAGGAATGCTGGGATCATTGACTAATTTTGATCCCATTGATCAAACCATCCAACATAGACTATTCAGGTAACTTCCTTTAATGAAGTTTTTGAATAATGAGTGGGCAGTTCATAATAGATTACAAAGGGTAACAGGTCTCAGGATATCTTTTCCATCGAGAGGTCTCCTGCCTGTATGTAAAGAAAGGCCAATGGCATTTTGATATACCGGCAATATAGTTAACAAAATATGAGGATAGAATTTTACTGCTTCTTTGATCCACTTGTGGAGTGTTGAAAAATCAGATAAAGTATTATCTTTAGATATATTAACTGGTAGAAAAAAGACTATTTATGAGTACTGTTAATCTTAAATTATTTTTGATCCTGTTTTTTCTTTTGAATAATTTATTTTCAAAAACATCACAAGCTCAACACAAAAATGTGCTAATTATTTACAGTGACGATCAGAGCTACAATACGATCAGAGCATTGGGCAATCATAGAATACACACTCCCAATCTTGACAGATTAGTTGAACAGGGGTTGAGTTTTACACAAGCTCACGTCATGGGAGGTCATCAAGGAGCAATATGTATGCCCAGCAGGGCTATGCTGCTCACAGGTCGATATTTGAATAGGCTTCCAGGTGATGGAAACGTGATACCAGATAGCATTGTAAGCCTGCCTGAAGTTTTACGTGGGAAAGGCTATACGACCTTCCATTGCGGAAAGTGGCACAGTGATAAGGCTTCCCATCATCGTTTTTTTAATGCAGGAGGCGACATCTTTTTCGGAGGAATGCATTTTGAGGGTGAGGGAGGACAGTTTCATCCCTATGTTTATGATTATAATGATAAGGGGGATTATCCAAAAAACGGAGGCTACAAAAGTGATACGTATAGCACAGAGCTGTATGCCAATGCTGCAATCAAATTCCTGGAGAGTGATACAGCAAAGCAGAAACCTTTTTTATGTTATGTCGCATTTACATCTCCGCATGATCCTCGAACGCCCCCTGCAGCAATTAGGAACAGACATCGACCTTCCGATATACCATTGCCTCCAAATTTTTTACCAGAGCATTCATTTGATAATGGCGATCTACGTGTGCGGGATGAACTATTACTTCCACATCCACGTACTGAAAGTGCGGTAAAGGAACAGATTGCGCTATATTATGACATGGTGAGTGAAATGGATGCGCAAGTTGGAAGAATCCTCGAGGCATTAGATAGATCTGGCCTGCGTAATAGTACAATGATCGTTTTTGCTAGCGACAATGGTCTGGCCGTAGGACAACATGGACTGTTGGGTAAACAAAGTTTATATGAGCATAGTATCCGTGTCCCGATGATTTTTATTGGGACTGGAATACCTGTAAATAAGCAATCTCAATCATTTGCTTACCTGAGCGATATTGCCCCGACCATATACGACTGGCTCGGGGTGGAAGCGCCCCCTACTGTTGAGGCTAAGAGCTTGATGCCGATTTTTAGAGATCCTAAAGCTAAAGTCCGAGATAATATTTACAACATCTATGGGCATTGGAGTAGAAGCTTGAAGACCTCCGATGGATATAAGCTTATCGCGTACAATGTCAAAGGTAATGAGTACCTCCAATTGTTCGATTTAAAGAAGGATCCTTGGGAAAGAGAAAATTTGGTAGATTTTCCAGATCAACAGGAACGTCTCCATCACATGTGGCAAATCCTAAAGAAAGAGATGAAAGATGCACACGATGATCTGGATATTGATAAACCGGATTGGGGTCGTAAATTAGGACAGAAAAGCTACGGTAGTTAATATATCTCCCCTGAACGATTTAATCATACTTATCTGGGATATTTACAGTTAATCAGGCTAAATGGACAGAAGATCTAAAAACGTTCTAAAATTATCGGATTATGGAGCATTTCATTGTGTACACTGTTTCCCATTGGTAGTGCTTTGCGGTATAAAATAAGATGACAAACACCATCCCGTAGGTTATTAAAACAAATTCTTCAGAAAGATTTTGTGTTATGATTCAATTTTTTTAGTTGATTTTAAAAGGTCTGATCATGGGCTTTCAAAAATAAAAAATGAGAATATTTTGTTTTTGAATTTAATATCGTAATATTGCGATATAAATTTACGTCAAAATGGGAGTTACAAAAACAGAATTATATAAGGACGAGCAAAATAAACTTGCATCGCGTCTTAAAGTTTTAGGCCATCCTGCCAGAATCGCAATTCTACAATATATAATCAATCAGAAAGCATGCATTTGTAATGATCTTGTTGAGGAATTGGGGTTAGCGCAGGCAACAATTTCCCAACATTTAAAAGAATTGAAAGCTATAGGAATTATTCAAGGTTCGATAGAAGGAAAATCGGTTTGTTATTGTATCGAAGAACAGATTTGGAAACAGTTTCAAACAGAATTTAATGCCTTTTTCAATCAGGATGTAAAAATAAAGCAATGCTGCTGACGCATTTTTTTATGCTTTAATATCGTTATATTGCTATATAACATTAATGATTTAAAAAATCTATTGTGTCCTTTAAAATTTAATATTATGAAATTATCAGAAATCAAAGAGATCTTACCAACATTACAGAATGTTGAATTCCAATTAGAGAACGGAACATTTGTACCGGAGCACTTTCATGTTACAGAAGTGGGGGTGGTTACGAAACGCTATATTGATTGTGGTGGAACGATACGAAATGAACAAGTTGTTAACTTTCAATTATGGGACGCCAACGACTTTGAACATAGATTGAAGCCAAGCAAACTCTTGAATATTATAAAACTATCAGAAGAAAAATTGGGCATTGAAGATGCTGAGATCGAGGTTGAATATCAAGGCGAAACGATTGGAAAGTTTGATTTGGATTTTAAAACAAACCATTTTGTACTGAAGAACAAACAAACCGCTTGCCTTGCTGAGGATGCCTGTGGTATTCCTGTCGGAAAACAAAGGGTAAAGTTGTCAGACCTGAACAATTCTTGTTGCACTCCTGATTCGGGATGTTGTTAAACTCTTAAACTTATTCTAAATGTACAAAGATCTATACGAGACCGTTGCCAAGGATCTCAATTATGAATGCATCAGCGCAGAACGCAAAATCATACTGAAACCATTGGTAGATTATATACAGCAAAAATCAGATAGCAGGCAGGAAATAAATATTAATTTTATTTGTACCCACAATTCACGACGAAGCCATTTAGCCCAGGTTTGGGCACAAGTTGCAAGTGCGTATTTCAATGTACCGAATGTACATTGTTACTCAGGCGGTACCGAAGAAACTGCATTATTTCCTAAAGTAGCAGAAACATTGACTGCTCAGGGTTTTGGCATCTTTAAAATTACCGACAATAATAATCCCGTATATGCCATAAAGTACAGCGTTAATGCGTTGCCCATAATCGGTTTTTCAAAAAAATATGATAGCCCATTCAACCCTGTGTCAGCATTTGCTGCAATTATGACCTGTTCGCAGGCAGACAGTGGTTGCCCTTTTATTGCGGGAGCAGAAAAGAGAATACCAATCACATTTGAAGATCCTAAAATATCAGATAATACACCGGAACAGTCAAAAGTTTATGCGCAAAGAAGTTTACAGATAGCAACCGAAATGTTTTATGTTTTTTCAAAAATCAACTATTAACAAATGCAGCCAAAACTAAAATTTCTTGACCGTTACCTCACCTTATGGATATTTCTTGCAATGGCTTTAGGCGTTGGTGTGGGGCATGTCTTCCCTAATATCTCAAACGTAACAGACACCATGTCTGTTGGTACTACAAATATCCCATTAGCAATTGGTTTGATATTGATGATGTATCCACCATTGGCTAAAGTCGATTATTCAATATTGCCGAAAGCATTTAAGGATATAAAAGTAATCGGGATCTCCTTGATCTTGAATTGGGTTATTGGTACAGTATTGATGTTTTGTTTAGCAGTTTTGTTTTTACGGGATGAGCCCGGTTATATGACAGGCCTGATACTAATTGGTTTGGCAAGGTGTATTGCAATGGTTATCGTATGGAGTGATTTGGCAAAAGCGGATAGAGAATATACAGCATTTTTGGTAGCCTTAAACAGCATATTTCAGATACTGTGCTACAGTTTTCTGGTCTGGCTGTTTATCAATGTACTTCCTTCTAAATTAGGCTTGGCCAATTTTAACGTAAGTGTTCCCATGAAGGATGTAACGGAAAGCGTTCTAATATTCTTAGGGATCCCTTTCATTGCAGGCTTTATAAGCCGATACGCATTGGTGAAATCAAAGGGTTTAGAATGGTATAACAGGACATTCATTCCCAAAATATCGCCCATTACCTTATATGCATTATTGTTTACAATTGTCTTGATGTTCAGTCTGAAGGGCGATAAAATAGTGGAGTTGCCAATGGACGTAATAAAAGTAGCCATACCGTTAATCATATATTTTGTTGTAATGTTTTTTGTGAGCTTTTTTATAAACAAATCCTTAAATATCTCGTACGGCAAAAATGCTTCAATTGCATTTACAGCTACAGGAAACAATTTTGAATTAGCAATTGCTGTAGCAATCGCTGTTTTTGGCATTCATTCGCCCCAGGCATTCGTGGGAGTAATAGGTCCACTTGTAGAAGTGCCAGTTCTGATATTATTAGTTAGGTCAAGTTTGTGGCTAAAAAGTAAGTACTACAGTTGAAAAAACCATCAGAGAACTGGGTTTTTAACTAGCTAGCTAAACCTCTTAAATATACTCAGAGAGCATGCGATAAACTTGCTCTTTGTTATTTTATTACTTTATGAAGTGCAGAAATCTGACCATAATATTCTTAAATTTAATATGAATCGTTTTTCTATAAGATAAAGTTCAACTCTTAAAGGGTTAGTTGAATAGCCACTTTTGCCTTCAATTTGATACCATGCCCTAGATATTATTCTTAAGAAAATCCCTCTAATCTTTTCGTCTGTTCTGATTGCAGATAGCGCAGGAAAATGCATTAATTTCTGTAAGTGTCGACTATCTCGCCTGGAAATCCGGGGCTTAGATTTCACTGAAGTACCAGATGTATTTTACCTATAATCCAATCCTGCATAACTCACTTAGTGCCGTTTAGTCATTATCAACTCAAATCCATTCGTTTTTGCGATAATTGTTAAAGTTATGAGATTTCCTGTTCCAGAATAGAAAAAACGATTGCGATCATTTCCGTAATATCCTAACTAGCTGGTATATTTGATTTTGGAATGAAGAATTTTCAGTGGAATTAGAATCTGCGGACCATTTACTTAATTCTAAGTTTCCCCACTTACTAGTCCAATTGCAATAAACTGTTTACTGCAATAAACAATATTTTAATTTTTTGCTTGTTGCAATAAACAAAAATACATATGGTTATTTTTTTGCAAAAAACAAATATGGAAGCCTTGATAGAACTGTTTCAAAAAAGATTAATGCGTACTAATTTCCGTTTCGTACGAAGCATAATGAAACAAATAAATTGGAATGCTAGATTGATTGGCATAAAAGGGGCTAGGGGAATTGGAAAAACAACATTGCTTTTACAATATATCAAGTTGCATTTGTCTGATCGATTAGATGAGGTACTTTATGTAAGTTTAGATTCAATCTGGTTCAACGCCAATTCATTAGTGGACTTGGTAAAAGATTTTGAAGAAAAAGGGGGTAAGTAAATCTTCCTGGACGAGGTTCATAAGTACAGTGGATGGGCACAGGAATTAAAAAATATATACGATGACTATCCTGAATTAAAAATTGTTTTTACGGGATCTTCCCTACTAGAAATCTTGAATGCACACGCTGACCTTAGCAGACGGGCTATCGTTTATACCATGCAGGGTTATTCGTTCAGAGAATATTTGGCAGTAGAATCAGGAATTCAGTTTGAACAGATATCACTTCCCGATCTGCTGGACCACCATACAGACAAAGCACGAGAAATTAATGAGCTAATCAAACCTTTCCAATACTTTGAAGGCTATATACAACAGGGGTATTATCCATACTATAAGGAAGAATCGGACCTCTATTTTATGCGGCTTGGGGAGGTTGTGAATATGATGCTGGAAATTGAGTTACCTTTGTTACGTCAGATAGAGGTAGCATATGTTGCAAAAATTAAACAATTGCTGGCAACTATTGCAAAAGCAGTACCATTCGTTCCTAATGTAAGTAAACTGAGCGAGAGAATAGGGATTAATAGAAGCACATTACTATCCTATGTACATTATTTGGATGAAATTGATCTAACACGTAATCTATTTAGAGCCGGAGAAGGAATCAGTCTTTTACAAAAACCATCTAAGATATATTTGGAAAACACAAATATTATTTATCTGTTGGCAAAGGAGAATGCTGAACGTGGTAATTTGCGAGAGACGTTCTTTGCCAATCAGTTAGGCTACGCTCATGATATCGCTTATGCTGAAGAAGGAGATTTTACAGTTGATAATCAATACATTTTTGAAATAGGAGGGAAAGATAAAACGGATAAACAAATTAAGGGAATAGAAAGGGCATTTATAGCCTCCGATGGTATAACCCATGGTTTTCAAAATAAAATACCATTATGGCTATTTGGGTTTCTTTATTAAGCTTACCAGAGATTTATTATTTCATGTAGTTTCCACATACCCCCGTCACAAAATTCAATATAAAACTACCTTCGGTGGCCATATGTCTTTAAAAAGGGAATTGAAGGCTCATGGCAAAAACCTTATGTAGTAACTGTTCCCGACTGAAAGTTCTCTAAAGAATTTATGCAGAGGAAGGGATAGCTCTAACATGTCGACCTCTTGAACAAGAAGGTCATCCAGGTTAAACTTACCGAAACTGGATTTAGGTCCCTGGACTCACTCTCCATGATCTACATCGATTGTGTTGTTTGGATGAATTTGATATCATACCTATTTTCTTCGCCAATAAGCAGTTAAAGGAACCGGGTAATTAGCTCTCCTGTTTTTTTACGATACGAATAGCGTTTTTCTCATCTTTATTGCCCGTCATGGCCTTTAGTATAACCGGAGCCGTGGCTAGCACAACGATTCCCAGGATCACTAATTCGAGGTTATTCTGTACCCACTTGTTTTCGCCCAGTACATATCCTAACACCATTAGACTCGCAACCCAGAAAAGGCCACCCGCAATATTGTAGAATGCGAACTTTTTAAGATCCATCCCGACAATCCCCGCCACAACGGGGGCGAATGTGCGTAAAACAGGAAGGAAACGAGCCAAGATGATTGCCCCACCTCCCTGTCTTTCATAAAACTGTTGAGCTTTGTGGATATATTTTTTCTTAAATAGCCAGCCATCTCTGACCTTTAATATCCTTTTGCCAAAGTAATATCCGCACAGATAACCCAAAAAATTACCTAGGACAGCCGCTATGGATATCAGTGATATCCAGTACAAGAGTGTCGGTATCTGAGCACTGGGGTCCAAGGTCATATTTGAAATGATTATTCCTGCAATAAAGAGAATAGGATCCCCGGGAAGAAAAAAGCCTATCAGAATACCTGTTTCTGCGAAAATAATAAACAATAACAGATAAAGTCCACCATGGGCAACGATCCAATCTGGATCACTTAGTTTATGCATTAAGTCTAAAAAAACATCCATTTATATACACTAAATTTCAAAATGACGAATGAAATCTGGAAAGAATTTGGAATAACATACAATAGGGGTCGAATATTACATGCCTAACCAATGTGGAATATAATTATTTTCGTTTTACCGGCTTAGGTGTTATTATAGAAAATGTTCTGGTCCTGTACCTGATTTTTAATCAAAGTCAAAAAAATCAGATAAAAAAGATTTTTTCTTATGGGATTTACCTTGGTACCGCGGGTCGTTGGAGTAAGCTTCCCGATGCTCATCTCTATGCCCTGCATGTCCGTTTTCAAAAGTATCTTGATTTGAACGGATATTACCCGGAATGGCATTTACTTGATTTTGCTGACTTACCTGTTCTAGTAATTTGTCAAGTTCGCCTTTATCGAGCCATACGCCCCTACAATTAGGGCAATAGTCAATTTCCACGTTTTGGCGCTCTGTCATTAGCAAAGTTTCATTACAGTTGGGACATTTCATAGAATTCATATTTTTGTAAGGAGGACAATATAATGAAACGGGAGCCAAAATATGTTTTCTGATTGTAGATTTAATGTTTTTTAACAGTACCTTCCATTGGGTATGATCTAGCGAAATAGGGATAAGCTTTAAGAAGTGGAAAATAAAATGATCCGAGTAGTTAACGATTTTTTAAAATGGGTTAAGATGGAATATTTTGATTGCAGTCTGAACACAACAGCTCCGGTGCCTTTCGGATGGTGTTTTTGGTTTGGCTCCTTTGCATTTTGTTCCTTTGTGTAATCGCCATTATAAACATAAGCCCGGGTACTCTAGAGCCCTCCAGTCGTTGAAATACTCAACAATGGACAATCTGTATCTGGTTGGTTCCTGAGGCCATTATTTACCCAGGTCAAAAAATGTTATTGGGAGGTTCAGGCAAATGCAGGTCGGAGGACTGATCATTAAGGGCATGAAGATGAAAAAAAATCAGATCTAGATGCGATCGGACATACCTGGGTTCCTTTGTTCCACTTTTTATCTGTCCTCAACCCTGCTCAAACAATCTTTTCCTTACAGAACGGTAATAATGGAATAACCGACGGTACATCCATTGCATCTGCCATTTCACTAGGCCTTTTGTCCCTGGCACTGTGGAAGAAGACTCCTGGTCTTTTATGGGGGTCGATAGCGATGTATGCCGCTCAGCTCATTTACCTGTTTTTCCTCCAGTATTAAATAACTTATAGCGTGTTTTTCCTCTAGCAACCTCCTTCTGACCAAAGCTGGTTTTTTACGGGATGGGAATTACGGGATTGCGGAACTTAGAGAATGATGGCTTTTAGGACTAATAGGATAGCTGCCAGTAACGAACTGTTTGTAAATCATACAACTTATTTAAAAATTCAGTACCATTGTACCGGCAATAGCTTCATTGTGACCTAAATTTTTATGAGTAAACAGCAACAAGTCGATAATCGGATGATTTTGGATCTTAAGAGCGGAGATACCTGTGCGCTCTCAAGGATCTATGATGTGTATGCTGAAAAAGTTTATTGCCTGGCCTTCAGGTTGTTGAAAGATACCGGGTGGAGCGAGGATCTTGTTCAGGAAGTCTTTGTAAAAATATGGAACAATCGGGAGCAGTTAAAAGAGGATGTGCCGATCTGGCCCTTTTTGTACACCCTTACCAAAAGGGAGTCTCTGAATAAGCTTAGAAGTATCAAAAGATCTCAGGAGGCCTTTGAACGCCTATTGCAATATGTTCAGGATTTTTCAGCATCGGCCGAGGAAAATCTGATCAATAAGGAACTGGCGGCTAAGATCAAGGATTGCTTCGCCGATCTTCCCCTGCAGCAGGAAAGGGCAATCATCATGAGCAAAGTCGAGGGCATGAGCTACAAAGAGATCTCCCAGGAATTGAATATTTCCCCCAATACAGTTAAGAATCACGTTGTGCAAGCCCTAAAGACACTGCGGAATTCCTCTTTGAGCAATGATGCACTGCACCTGTTGTTTATCATGTACCTGTTGGATAAATAATCTTTCATTTTTTTTAACTGCCCACTAGTCCTTTTATTTTTTTGCGGTGTACTGTTCTTAGATAACCGGAAGTAGAATCTTCCAAGACCTAGATTACAATAACCGAATTATGGACAACAAAAGATTACAAGATCTTTTTGATATATACCTATTGGGCTCCATGACCAGAGACGAGCTCGAAGAACTTTTGAACCTCCTGGAGGAATGCAAAGATTCTGATTTTGATTATTTGGTCGACCGGAAGGGTGAAATATCCCAGGATACGGAATCTATCGAGATGGACAAAGGGGCCATCCTGCATCAAATTCTTCTTCAAATTGAGGTAATCCAACAGGAAAGATCAATTTCGCCTTCCTGGGCCTATGGTAAATGGGCATCGCTCATCGCGGCGTGCTTATTGGTCGTACTGGGCATCACCTACTTCAATAGGGAATCCAAAGAACAGGGGCGACTGAGAGATTTCTCCTCCAATGACATTAGGCTTCCCGAAGGGGCCGGACCAAAAATCCAGCGGACCGATGGTAAGGAATTCCAAATCGCCCCTTCGAGCGATGGGGCTATCCTGGAGGAAGGCTTGAGCATTATCAAGGACCAAAAGGGAAACCTCCTGTATAAACTATCCAAGGCAACATCGGCCTTACGGGAATCCAGAACCTTCATATCACCCAAGGGCAGTTCCTCGCAGTTGGAGCTTGAGGACGGGACGCGAATCTGGCTAAATTCTGGAGCTTCGGTGACCTATCCTTCGGCCTTTGCCCCCGACCAGCGTGCTATCTCTATTACCGGGGAGGTGTTCCTGGATGTCAGTCCCAATAAAAACAGACCGTTCACGATCAGGACCGAACAAACTCAGATCAGGGTATTGGGGACTCAGTTTAACGTGCTGAGTGAAAAGGGCTCGGGTAGGGTCGTCGCTTCGCTCCTTGAGGGGAGCATAGAGGTCCAGGTTGGTAACCGGCGCAAAGTATTGAAACCGGGATTCAAATCGGTCTCCATGGGTGATGGTCAGGATATATCCGTCCTAAAGGCTGACATGAAGTCTATCCTTGCTTGGAAGGACGGCTATTTCCGATTTGACGACGACCCGATTGAAACGGTCATGGACAAAATTCGGGAGTGGTATGACATCGATCAGGTATCCTATCGCAGGAAATCCAATGATGAATTCTCTGGAATGATCAAAAGGACCAAGAGTCTAAGTGAACTGTTGAAACAAATGGAAAAGATATCCACTTACAAATTCGAGATCAAGGATGGGAGGGTCCTGGTTATGTAAACACATTCCTGCTTAAAAAACGAATCGGAAGTGCTGCGAACACTTCCGAAGGCGTTTAGTGCTTCTATTGACGAATTAATCGATTTAACGACTACACCAAACTTTACAAATGTATAAAACGATTGAAGAATTATGTCTATACAGACAGAGAATCTTGATTAAAATCTTAATTAGGATGAAAATAGTAATATTAATCCTCATGGTAGCCATGGTGCATGTGCATGGTTCCAGTTTTGGCCAGAAAGTTTCGCTCAATGTCAAGAATGAGACCTTGATGAACGTTCTTGATGAGGTTCAGAAACAATCTGGATACGATTTTTTGTACAACAGCAAAAGCATCGACCAGGGCAGGCGACTAACCCTTAAGATTGCCGATAAGGAGCTTAAAGAAGTTTTGGACCTGCTGTTGGAAGGACGGAACTTGGGCTATGAGATCGATCGCAATACCGTCCTGATCAGACCGATAGCTTCCGGACCCACGAATGCTGTACGAGCGGCCAGGTCCGACCGGCAACAGCGGATGATTTCCGGAACAGTGACCAACAGCGAGGGAAATCCACTGGAAGGGGTGACCGTGCAACTCAAGGGTACCTCAAATGCTACTGCAACAAATTCTCAAGGCAAATATAGCCTGGAGGTTGAGCGAAGCGACAGAACGCTGAGCTTTTCGCTGATTGGCTACAAATCCCAGGAGCATGAACTCCCTGAGGGCAATACCCTGAACATTGAACTGGCAGCGGATGTGAATGCCCTGGAAGAAGCTGTTGTTGTGGCCTACGGTACCCAGCGCAAGGCGAGTATTATCGGAGCGATTACCACCGTAAAGACCCAGGACCTAAAAGTTCCCGTATCCAAGATATCAAGCAGCCTGGCCGGTCAGATGGCCGGTATTGTTTCCGTACAGGGGACGGGAGAGCCCGGATCGGGTGCCTCTTTCTGGATTCGGGGGGTCGGAAGTTTTGGCGCAAACAATACGCCCCTTATTTTGGTCGATGGAATCGAAAGGCCCCTGGACCTGGTGGATCCCGAAGATGTCGAATCCTTTTCCATCCTAAAGGATGCAACCGCTACGGCCGTTTATGGAGTGCGGGGTGCCAATGGTATAGTCCTGATCACGACAAAACGAGGGCGTCAACTGGATAAGGCCATTATCAATGCGCGCGTTGAGAGAGGGGTTCTAAATCCCACGAGCCTACCCAAATTGGCAGATGCCTCGCAATGGATCGATTATTATAATGATATCAATTTTGAGGGTTCCAATCGATATGCCTATCCTCAGGAACTTAAAGACCTATACGTGAACAAAGTAGATCCGGACATCTATCCGAATGTCGACTGGATGAATGAAATATTCAAAGAGAATACGACCACGGACCGTTTGAATGTCAACGTGACCGGAGGGGGTGAGAAGATCAGGTATTATGTTTCGGGTTCTTATATTGTGGAAAACGGGATATTCAAACCCCAGAAGTCGCCGAATTATGACCCTTCGGTGAATTATGACAAGGTGAACTTCCGCTCCAATGTGGACATCAAACTTACACCCTCGACCGACCTGGGATTGAACCTGTCCAACCAATACGAGACTAAGAACAGGCTCGGCGTCGATATGGCCACGATGTACGAGATGGTCCTGCATACCACGCCGATTGCAATCCCTACCATCTACTCGGACGGCACCCATGCGCAGCCATTGGTCGGACAGAACCCCTACTATGCATTGAACAGCACGGGTTTTTCCGAGGACTTCTGGAACAATGCCCAATCGCTGGTGAATATCACCCAAGATTTCTCGAACCTGATAACACAGGGACTGAAGGCCAACGCTAAGTTCTCCTGGGATGCATTCAATGGTTCTACCTTGGACAAAAGAAAGAATCCCGCTACCTATTATGCTACGGGCAGGGATCAAGAGGGAAACCTGATTTTGCACAAAAATGCCGATGGATCGGACTACCTCTCCCTTGCCCGTTCCAACCGTGGGGAGCGTGCGATCAACTTTGAGAGTTCCCTGATGTACGACAACCTGTTTGCAGACAAGCACCGCGTGGGTGGTCTATTCCTGTTTAGTTTGCGCCAGAGGACCAATAACTTCCCCGGCGATTATATTGCGGCCTTCCCTTACCGTAACATGGGCATCGCCTCCAGGGTAACCTATAATTATGCCAATAAGTACTTCGTTGAGGGTAACTTTGGATACAACGGCTCAGAAAACTTTGCTCCAGGACACCGGTTCGGTTTTTTTCCTTCGCTGGCCGTAGGTTACATGATCTCGGAGGAAAAGTTCTTTCAAAGGGCCCTGCCTTCGGTTAATATGTTGAAGTTGCGCGGTTCCATGGGAGAGATCGGCAACGACCAAATCGGAGGAAACCGTAGGTTTGCCTATAATTCGGAGATGGCCTACAGTGGAGGTTATCATTTTGGCAGCAATGGTCAGCAATGGGTCAACGGAATTGCAACCGGTCATCCGGGCAACCCGAATGTCTCTTGGGAGAGTGCCATCAAGCAGAATATAGGTTTCGAGCTGGGCATATGGAACAAACTGAACATCATCGCGGACTATTTCTTCGAGAAAAGAGATGGTATTTATATCCTGCAGGAGAGCGTTCCTTCCATCGTGGGGGTGAACGTAAAACAGTACGTCAACCTGGGAAAGATGCAGAACCAAGGTGTTGATGCCTCCTTGGAATTCAACCACAATACCGAAAACGTAACGATGCGCGTCAGGGGTAACTTTACCTATAACCGTAACAAAAAACTATACGACGATCGGCCAACGCCGATATGGGCATACCAATCCGAGGTCGGCCAGCGGCTCTACCAACAGCGTGGCCTGGTGGCACTGGGCCTATTTCAGTCCGAGGCGGAAATCGCCAATAGCCCTGAGCAGAAGTTCTCCACAGTACGGCCAGGGGATATCAAGTATCAGGATATAAACGGTGATGGCCTAATTGATTCCTACGATTACATAGCCATCGGAGATACCCACATTCCCGAGATCAATTACGGTTTCGGCGCTAGCGTGGGCTACAAGGGCTTTGACATTTCGGCCTTTTTCCATGGTGTAGAAAATGTAACGCGAATTATTGGTGGCGGCCCGCTATATGGGCAGAGCGGTAACATTCTGGTCTACGGGCAAATCTATTCCGATGTGGCCGATAAGCGCTGGTCTGCCAGAAACCCGGATCCGAATGCGGAATACCCAAGGCTCTCTATGGTGGAAAACAGGAACAACACGCAGTCTTCTACCTTCTGGCAGCGCGATATGAGCTTCCTGCGCCTGAAAAACCTGGAGCTTGGCTATAACCTACCCAAAGAATGGGTCGATCCGATCAAGATGTCCTCCATTAGGCTGTACATCCAGGGTCAGAACGTCTTTACCTTCAGTAAGTTTAAGTTGTGGGATCCCGAGCTCAGCACGTCCTATGGTGGAATCTATCCCCAGATGCGTGTGTTTAATTTTGGTTTGAACTTGATTTTATAAGCAAAGCAACATGAAAAAAATAGTCTATATAGCGGTCGGCCTGTTATCATTGGGTATCCTGGGCTCCTGCGACAAGTACCTGGAAGTGGAACTCCAGAATCAGATGACCATAGAGGAAGTATTCAATAAACGCCAGACGACCGAGGCATATCTTGCTCAGGTTTATGGGTTCTTGCCCAATGAAGATGACATGGTGGGTGGAGAAGGGGGGATGGTCCCCTTGAGTGACGAGGCCCTGTTCTCCTGGTTGGCCTGGGTGCCCTGGATCAATATCAATACCGGCTCCTGGGGAACCACAACGGGTGACTACCAGGTCTGGACCCATAATTACAGAGGTATCAACCAAGCGACGATCTTCTTGAATAATGTGGACAAGAATGTGGAGATAAACCAAGGGACCAAGGATGTCATGAAAGCAGAGGCACGCTTTCTTAGGGCATACTACTATTTCTGCCTGCTGCGCCGCTATGGCCCTGTCTATATCTGGGGGGATCAGGATGCGGACATTACCATTAAGTCCGACGAGATCGACCGCCACACCCTTGCCCAGAACGTGGAATTCATCCTTTCGGAATACGAAAAGGCAATCGCCGTGCTTCCGGTCCGTATCACCGACCAGGCCTGGATGGGAAGGGCAACCAAGGGGGCCGCTATGGCCGCCAAAGGGGAGCTTCTCCTGTATATGGCCAGGCCTTTATTCAATGGGGCACCGATCCTGAAGCAAATGAAAAACCTATCGGGGGAGCACCTTTTCCCACAAGCCTCAGATGCAAACAGATGGGAGGCGGCAGCGCGGGCGGCAAAGGATATTATTGAATTGAATCAATATGCCCTGTACGAGGACAAGACCGAGTCGGACCCCTTCCGTAAAGCGATCAAATCCTATTCGGGCGTATTCTTTGAAGAATGGAACTCGGAGATTATCTGGGGCCGTTGGGTAGCTTCAGGGTTCGGATATAATGTCCGTGCGGCACCACCACGTGTCGTTAAAGAAGGTTACGGTGGTTTTTCCCCTTCGCTGAAACTGGTGGATACCTACCCCATGGCCAGCTCGGGTCGCTTCCCGATAACGGGATACCAATCCAGCGGAGCGCCGATTGTAGACAGCAGGTCGGGTTATACCGAATCCGGGTTTACCGAAAACTACATTCATCCATTGGATAATTTCGCTCCGATTAAAGCACACAATTCCATTGTCGGAAGGGATGCCCGCTTCTATGCCTCGATTTTGGCGAACGGGATGTACTGGATCAATACCTTCCACGGCCAGAAGCTCGTTACCTTCTTCACCGGAGGAACTTCATCCTATACCCAAACCGGTGACTGCGTGAAGACCGGCTATCTTTGGCGAAGGATGAGCGATCCATCTAACGATATCGAGGAGGGTAAATGGGGGCAATTCTCCTGGCCCTATTTCCGCCTGGCGGAAGTCTTCCTGAATTACGCGGAGGCATGTAATGAAAAGCCGAACAGGGAAGAGGCCGAGGTACTGAAGTACGTCAACCTGGTGCGTAAGCGTTCCGGACTGAACGGACTTGAGGAGGCCTATCCCGAAGTCAAGGGCAATAAGGACCTTATGCGTGAACTGCTGAGAAAAGAAAGGATGGTGGAGCTGGCATTCGAAAATCACCGCTACCACGATGTGAGAACCTGGATGATCGCCGAAAAAGAAATGAATGAACCTTTCTATACCCGGAATCTGGCCTCAACAACCTACGAAGGATCTTGGTCCAGAACGACCTCCATTTTTCCTGGAAAGCGCCTCTTCCAACCAAAGCACTATTTCTTTCCTATCCATCAGGATCAATTAAGCGAAATGAGCAACCTCACACAGAACTATGGCTGGTAACCTTAATAACTTAAATACGATGAAAAAGCTTTTAAATCAATGTATGCGCCTGTTCTGCCTGATGCTGTTCGTCTGGACGTTCAGTTCCTGTGAGGACACGATGTTAAACAATATGGTGGATGACCGCGTCTATCTGTTAAAACCTGGGCTCAACGAAGTCCAGGTATACAATTTCGATAGGGCAATAGCTGAGGTGGTGGTGGTGAAATCGGGAGTGGGGCAGCGTTCCTCCCAGCTTAAGCTGGAAATCAGCCCTTCGGTCCTATCGGCCTACAATACCGCCAACGGAACGACTTATAGGGCATTGCCCCAGGCCGTGTATTCCTTAAGCAATCCGAACCTGCAATTAGCGGCAGAGGATATCAAGGCTTCTTTTGAATTTGTTATCGATCATGGAAAGTTTGTCGCCGAACAGGCAAAGGACCCTGAGGCAACCCTGGTCATCCCCTGTCAGGTCGTAAATCTGAATCCCGCAGAGGGGGATTCGGTGAACATGCAGACGATCGTAATTCCAAGGATCATCGAACCCTATATTTTCTTTACAAAGGCCGGTTTCTTGACTGAGGTGAATAATATCTCCTCCAAGAGTCAGGAAAAACTTTTCTATGACAACAAGATAGAGGTCAATTATCCCGCATCCCAGGATGTGGAATATACGCTGGCTATTGCCAAGAACAGTGCGGAGCTCATCCAGCAGTACAATGCCGAAAATGCATCAGATTACGTAATCCTGCCAAGCGGTGCCCTCGAGCTGCAGGGAACCTCAAAAATTCCGGTGGGGGTAAACTACGCCGATTACAAATTTCAGGTTGTAAGGAGCAAGTTGGTGGGAGCGAACAATAGTCCCAAATATGGCAGGTACCTGCTGCCCCTTGTGATCCATGAGGTATCCCAGAATAAGATCCATCCAACCGATAATGTAGTCCTAATTCCATTTAATTACCATGAATAGAAGAACATTTATAAATAGCCTGGCCATTGGGGGGACGTCCCTGTCCCTCAGTCCCTCTCTAATGGGGTTTGGCCATCAGACACAGGGTAAGGTCCGCTTAGCCCTGATTGGTAAGGGCGGTATGGGTACCGCCGATTGCAATACGGCCCTTCGCGTTGCCGGCGTGGAGCTGGTAGCGGTTTGCGATGTGTACAAGCCTAGGTTGGAAGATGCAAAGAAGCTCTGGGGGGAGCATATCGTCCTGGAGAGAGATTATAAGAAAGTACTGAACGATCCGAATATCGATGCGGTGATTATTGCCACACCGGACCATTGGCATCAGAAGATCGCCGTGGAGGCATTGAAAAAAGGAAAACACGTGTACTGCGAGAAGCCCATCATCCACAAGCGTTCCGAAGGGAGCGCGCTGATTAGGGCACAGCGGGAAAGCGGCAAGGTGTTTCAGATGGGAACCCAGGGCGTATCGGCTGTGGGGATGCACATGGCTAAGGCCTTATTGCAGATGGATGCTATCGGAAAACTGAACTTTGTGGATGCCCGTTTCTCTGCCCCTCCAGGTGCTTTGAATGGGTTTAAAGCGCCAATAGAGGCGACCACAGACAACTTATGGTGGGAAAGGTTCATCGGTGAGGCGCCAAAGGAACCCTTTAACCCACAGCGTTTCTTTGCCTGGCGAAACTGGAGCGACTATGGAACGGGCCTGGCTGGCGACCTATTCGTCCATGTACTGGCTAGCATCCATTTCATTACCGGATGCTCCAAGCCAAGGAAGGTTTATTCCGATGGTGACATCTTATATTATACCGACGGTAGCAGGGATACGCCGGATCTCATCTATTCTCTCTTCGATTATACCATGCCCGGAGAGGGGAATCATTTTAAGATGTCCTTGGGGGCCAACGTGCTAGATGGGGTGTCGAACAATTGGGGCAGTACGGATTTTACCATCGTGGGACTGAAAGGCTCCATGCGTATTACCTGGGATTCAGTAACCCTAAAGACACTGGCGCCCACCGATGTCAGCGGTCTGGAGCAAGGGTTGGGGAAGATCAACGGATTTGGGGCAATGGAGCGCCTTTCTGACAGGGAATACTTGTTTAAGGTCAAGGAGGGCCATCCTGATGCTCACCTGCTCCACTTTCAGAACTTCTTTGATTCTGCTAGGAACGGAACGCCGAATATTGCGCCGGTGGAATTCGGAATCAATGCCTCCTCGGCAGCTCTGATGAGCTTCGAGAGCCAGATGAAGCAACAGATTGTTTAACTTAAATTAACCAGAATGAATATAAAATACGGAGTCTTATTTATAGGTATGCTCTTCTGCGTGGGTATGCAGGGGATTTACGCGCAGCAGAAGTCGGAGAAAGGCTTTATTACGCTATTCGACGGGTCGAATATGGATGCTTGGCAAGGAAATACGCAGGAATATGTACTGCAGGACAGTTGCATTGTGATGAAGCCAACCCAGGAGATGGGAGGAAATTTGTATTCCAAGCAGACCTTTGGCGATTTTGTCCTTCGATTCGATTTCCTGCTCACCCCGGGAGCAAATAACGGATTGGGAATCCGTCATGATATTGTGCCTAACGATAAGGGTTATTCGGGAATGGAGTTGCAGATCCTGGACAACGAAGATCCGCAGTATAAGGACTTGAAGGAATATCAGTATCACGGTTCAGTGTACGGAATTGCTGCGGCCAAAAGGGGTTATCTGAAGGAACCGGGTGAATGGAATGTACAGGAGGTTATCGCCAAGGGGGACGATATTACGGTTAAGGTTAACGGTACCGTGATCCTGAAGGCCAATCTAAAGGCAGCTTTAAAGGACAAGCCCGAAGGCAGCTACATGAAAGCCGTTCTGAACAAAACAGGGCATATTGCTTTCTTGGGGCACGGTTCTGAGGTTAAGTTTAGGAATATTCGTATAAAACCATTAAAGTAGGTGACTTCCGACAGCTTCGAGTCTGACTAATGGGTCGGAGCTGTCACTTTTTTACGGAAATATGTACATCTCAATCACTGTGTTCTTCTATCCCAGCGTGTTACCATAGCAAGATGGACCTGCATAAATTCACAAACAATCCTGCTTCCCATAGATTTCCCAATTCCAGGAACGGCAAATTTTTTAGAATTGGGTTTAATTGCTGTTAGTAGCAGGTTTGATCTCTCTTAAATTCTGTTATCGGAAAACGCGGTACTTCGCTATCCCTGCGAAATGACAATAAACCACCTTCAATGGAATACCCGTAATCCGCATTATTCTGGATAGCTAATCAATTCATCCCATCAATTATCTAAATAGGTTCTTCAATCAGACCCCTTGTTCTCAGCCTGCAGATTATTAATATCACAGTTGGAAAATATCGAAGCGGAAAAGCCGACATATTGGCCAGAAAACATTTACCCATTTTCCGATATACTCTTGATCAAAGATATTTTTTTTACTAGACCCTGCCCTAATGATTTTTCTTTAGTTTCAGACCGTTGAAATACTTGGCGGATTTGCTATAGATAACCAGACCCAATGCGCCGATCACTAACCAAAGAGAATCTACAACGAATAGGTCTATTTTACTTGCTATAAAACTTTTCCAGATCCAGTTCCCGGATTTCAGACCGTTGGCTATCGGTACACAGATACTTAGCACACTTCCCAAAAACAAGGTTTCCCTATTAGTCCTGTTCAGATTTTTTCGAATGATATAATAGAGACTAAAGACTAGCCATGTCCAAAAATAAACTCGGTAAATGAATGCCTGTTGAACGTTTTGGCCGAATTTTACCGCAATAAAAGTGATGGCAGTGGTGGGAAACATGCTTAGGCAAATTGCCAAATATACATTGGCTAACCAAAAATTGAATTTCCTTTTTATGGGTTTTATCGCGTTTTTATCCCTGGCCACTAACCAGATCATGATTCCTGATGAAATGACCAAACAGCCCATCATCCCCAGGATAAATGATATAAATTTCAAGGGATAACCTGCATAATCTCCAAAATGAAGACGATACAATAAACTCTTCACATGGTCTACGAACGTGGCATCTTCCATAGGAGATTTCTCCTCAATGATCCTCCGATCCTTTGCCCGAACATTATAAATGCCATATCCTGGAAGGTATTTTGAATAAATAGGCCGGCCCTCCAGTATTATTTGCATGTTTTCATCTCCATAATTACGTACCGTTATTCTGGTTAATTTGCTATCCGGCCACTTTTTCCCAACCTGTTCAACGTACTCTCCAATCCTGGGAATAGATTGTAGCTCCCTATACGAGTATTCTAAATTGTTACTGTGGTTATAGGCCAGTTCTGTGTACATCTTGGCACTGTCCCCCCTGTACAATATTTTTTCGAAGGGTATGGCCAATACGGAGTTTAAGATCAGAAATACGCCTGTTATGGCATAGACCAGCTGGAAAGGAAATCCAACAACCCCCAATGCGGTGTGCATGTCGGTCCAAACGGTCTTCCATTTGCCAAAGGGCCGGTAAATAAAAAAATTAGAGACAATCTTATCCCAATGCAGCAGAATTCCCGTGAGCAGGGCGAACAGAAAGAGGAACGATGTGAGTCCGGCAACGACATATCCAAAAGGCCCTATGCCGATGTTGATGGGAACTTCATTGAGCTGGGCCAAAAAATGCAGTCGATATAGGAATTCCGCCAGGTCATAATTTTCGCTGTAGGTGCCCGATTTTTTATTTATAAAATTATATCCAAAATAACTGGCATCGCTCGTGGAACGTTTACTCTCATCCTCAATTCCCGAGTTTAGGGCGGCCAAATTAGATTCATTTACAATACTGTCCTTGGAATCCGTATAGCTCATATATGATCTTGCGCCATCCTGATATAGCGAGAAGGTTATATCCCTGCCCTTCAGGTTTGTTTTCCTGCCCAGAGAGTCGAGTAGGTAGTCGTAATTTCCGGTATGGCTCCCGTATGCGGATATCGATTCGCCTTGCTGCCATGCGGCAATATCATTCCTGAAAAAGGAAAATGATCCCGCAAAGAAAATCACATATAGAAAACAGCAGATTATTATTCCACTGATCGTATGTGTGTTGAAATAGATGTTATAGTTCCTGATATTCATCGATCTGTATTAGAAGAGATAGGGGATGGAGAATAAAAAGGCCAGAACTAGGTAGACTGCCCAGACAAACCATCCATTCTTACCCAGAAAAGCTATTAGAAGTAGACATGCCCAAAGCAAATAGCCCGTAAACCCCGCAGTTATAACCACATTTTTTCGCTCAAAAAACAGGGCCATGAAATTATGGAAGGCAACCATTAATATGTATCCCCCTATGAAGCCGGAAGTAATCTTCAAAAACCTTTGTCCCGGTGAGCTCAAATATTTTTTATTGGCAGGCATATACTTATAGTTTTAGGTTTCCGGATAAAAGTTCAATACCAATGGCCACCATAAAGAGAGCCAGTAAATGGAACCATTTCAGTTCCTTATACGGTAATAATAGGTTCACTAGGCTGAAGGATCCCATCAAATAGACAATGAAAGCAAATGCTCCGGCTTCCACTCCCTGTTCCTTCATGGTAAGGGTCGCGGAAATCAGGAGGATAATCATACCTATGGGTTTAAGATATTCCACAGGTATTGCCTTTAAGAATGTATCCCCGGCATTGTGGACTGCTTTCATCTTTTTACTGCTGCAGTAGATCAAATAGCTGCCTGCCAATACAAGGGAAAGAATTATACTGATCATGATGTATATAAATCAGATCCCCGCACATCCAAATATGCCGACGTGCAGGGATGGATTACCTATTTTACCTGAATAGCCAAAGTAGAGCCTCGCCAGATTTTCTCGATTTTCTGACCGTGCCAGTCTTCTTTCTTATCGTCGGTCCTGGATGCTTCGATTACATATTTTCCCGGAACAAGGGGCTTGAAAACGACCTTCCCGTCTGAATCGCTTTTCATCGTTTTTGTCCAGCCGTCGGGGCCAATGACGATCACCTCGGAGCCGGTCTGAGGGACAGCATGATCAAGTACGGCCAGGTCGATCTCAGCACCCGATTCTTGGGTATCTCCCAAGGGTTTTAGATGGAATCCCTGTTTGATATCAATCAATGGATTTCCCCCTACCTTTACAAATGCAATGGAGGAGAATTCAAAACGCATGGTTTCATAGGCCTCTTTTGCCCCATGAACGATCGAAAGCGTATACGTTCCATTTTCAGTGGGGATAAATGATGAGCTAAAATGATCCGAATCTGCCTCCTTGTCCAGCTTGGTCCTCTCTCCATTTGGGTTTATGAGGTATAGCTCAAAATCTCTGACATCTGAATACCATTTATCTATAGGATCGGTTGACTGTTCGGCATATTCACCGTAGTAAACATGTACGGTGTGCCTTTTGTTTAGCTGTCCTTCCGATGGCGTTTCGATCCAAAGTGCATGGGCATGGCCAAGATGCGCAGTTAAAAGGCTGATGATGAATGTTAGTAAGAATTTAGTTTTCATGATTAAAATTTATATGAGAATGATAGTCTATAATTTCTAGGCGCACCTGCCTGCCAGGAGTATACCGGTGTAGTGAAATAATCCGTATAATAGCTGCCGCCGTCGATAAGGTACTTGTCCAAGAGGTTCTGGACATTCAGGTTTATGCTGAACTTTTCCGTTCGGTATCCCATTCCGGCATCCAATCTGAAATAATCCTCGATATTTCTGTCCTTGAATTCTTGGGAATAATATTCGGTCGCACGATCCATATTGGAGTATCCTCCCAGCTGAAAGGCCAGTCCCCTTGCCCTGCCATGGATAATTTCATAATCCAGCCATAGATTGGCAATGTGCTTATCCGCACCATCGAGCACCTGACCAACGAAGAATTGGTCCGCCCCTTCATTCACCTTGCTAACCTTTCCGTCGGTATAGGCATAATTCGCAATCAGGTTCAATCCTTTTGTGATCTCTCCTCGGATATCGAATTCAATGCCCCTGATCCTTTTCTGGCCAACTTCAACAGACATTTTAGGGTCGGGGCCATAAGATGTTATCTCATTATTTTTTGTGATCTGATACAGGGCAAGCGTACTGTTCCATTTTCCCCCGAACCATTCACGCTTTATCCCCAGCTCGTAGTTGTTCCCCGTTATAGGCTTGACCTTCGAGCCGTCGAATAAAATTCCCTGCTGCGGTAGGAAGCTTTGGTCCAATAACCCGTAAACTGCAGTGTTTTTGTCGATCGAATAGGATAGGCCTATCCTGGGAGTGATTTTTTCATTTTTGACCGGAGTGCCTCCCCATGTTCCTACAGCCATGGAAGTATAGCGTGCCGCTAGGGTCAACCGTAATGAGTTGTCGAAGAATCCCATCTGATCCTGGACATACAGCGAACTATATTTTGTGTTCATGCTACCTCCGCCCCGTGCGGCCCTTTCCTGTAGGGACAGACTGCGGTCGAAGGACTGTGGTCCGAAATCAAAGCCATAAACCGGATTCTTTGGATCGAACTGTCCACCATTCAGGCTGTCCAAAACGATGCTTTGGTTCCAATCGGCTATATAGTCCTTGCTCCCTAAATCTATGCCGGCCAAAATATGATGCTCTATGGCGCTGGTTCGGAAGTTTCCATTTAAAAATGCCTGGGCCAGAACCATGGTGCTTTTTGCATCCCAGATATCTGATTTGCGAATTACTTTCCCATCGGGAAAGATATCCTGTGGCCAACTGCTCGCCCCGGTCTGGTTATAGCTGAAAAAAGAACCCTGTGCTGTCAATTTCCATGCAGAACTTAATTGGTGCTCCACGGTCAGAAAAGTCGAATGCTCATCCACATTGAACGGCTCGGTTCCCTTTTGGGTAAAAGTGGTCTCTCTTGGCAGGCTCCCAAAACCCTCCGGCGACATCACGTAGGCCGAACCTACATCAGTCATCCTGGCTTTCTGATAAGTGTACTCGAAGGTAGCTAGTGTCTTGGTATTAAGCCGATAGGATAGAACAGGGGCAATCACCAATCTCTTGTTGTCCTCATTTGCCCTAAAGGACGCTTTGGAAGAACCTGCAATGTTCAGTCGATATAACAGCTTTTCGTCCTGGGATAGTTTGCCGTCCAGGTCCAATGTGCTCCGGTAATTCTCAAAGCTTCCCAGGCTCATGGTTACCTCGGCATGTTCCGTACCGGAGGGCTTTTTTGTAACAACGTTGTATATGCCCGCCGGGTCTCCGCTGGACATCATAAATCCGGCAGGTCCTTTCACGAATTCGATCTTTTCTACCGTTGCCATATCCTCGGATAATGGACTCCAATAGGATGAGACAATGTTCATACCGTTCCTGAAAGCCTGGATTTGGGATCCCCGCATATGAATGTTGACGTACATGTCATTCCAATGCGTTTGCCTGCTCACACCGCTTATATTCCTGTAGATCCCATCTGAAAGATTGAAGGCCTGCTGTTTGGCGATGGCCTCTGAATTGATGGTTTGGACATTTTGGGACAATTCCAGGATCGGCACCTGAACCCGTAGGGAATTGGAGAGCTGATGTTCAACAATTGGTTTTTTCGCGCTCACCAGGACCTCCTGAATGGTGTTCTTATCCTCCTGAAGGATAAAATCCAAAATGCGGGTCTCACCTTCTTTCAGGTTGATGGTGGTTACCTGGGAAGCAAAGCTGATGTGCTTTGCCCTGATTTCATATGATTTGGCGGCCAGCGCTTGGAATTCATAACGGCCCAAAGAGTCAACTTCTTTCTCCTGACTTCCATTGAGCTTGACGACGACGTTCTTAGCCGGCCTATTGTTCTTGGTAAGGATAGTTCCCCTGATTACTCCTGTCTGGGCAAAGGCTGCCGTGGACAAAAGGCTGAACACGAGTGCCAGGACCATATTGAGTCTACTGGCAAAATGGAGATCCCCAGCTCCGATGGATAAGTTTCTGTACTTCATAAAATGTTAATGTATTAATTCATTAACTGTTCATGAAAGAATTTCAAGACAATAGCAGGGCTGAAATACCCAAAATTTCATATCTTGCAGGTCCTTTCATACTTACAGTGTGCATAAGGTGATCTAGCCTCAGGGCCAGGTCAACTAATACCAGTTACAGCTGATATTAGATTTTGCGTCATGCTCAGATAGCAGTCTTTGCATGACGCTCTTTTTTTGTCCAATAATCTTTGATCTAATGTCCTTTAATCTACCGGTCGATGAAGGTCAGTAAAGCAGTTAGTTTTATTTAGACTGATTAAAAACAAGTACAAATATAGAATGAAATTATTTGTTTGCAACAAATTTTATACATTAATTTACCGGGACCCTTAGGTAAATAGCTACAACAGCCAAAGCTTCACCAAAAAAATGCACCTGCAAAACGGACCTTCAATCGGGGCCGATAGGCTAATCATTGAGGCTGATCGATCAATTTATCCGATGATGTCCATTATTATTATCCAAAAAAATAAGTTTTGTGTTAGGAACGCTATTTTGAAAGCATAAAATCTAATGGGGAAGTATGGATTATTACATTACGATAGGGGAAGCCTCCCTTTATAAAGGAACTTTAAGTTTATCAATGTTACAAGTAGGTGGAGGTCCAGATAGTTCGAAGTAAATCGTGCACCGAATGAGTTTCTCTCCTGAATCCCCTGCTGGAAAAGGTAAAGATTCCGGCACTGATCTTTTCCCGTGCATAAAAACACTATTATGCTGACTAATGAAATTTTTATCTCAAGGGATGATTCTTTATTGGAATTTTAAATGGTAAAAGATTTAGTTGTTAATTTTCCATTAAATAAGCTGGTTGGATTGTGCGTTGTTCGGAGAAATATTAACTTTGGCAAAAGTTCCGTAAACTGAGAAAAAAAATCAGTTGCGAATTGGACCTGGCCGCATCATAGGAAATTCAGCAGATCAATAGAAGGGTCAAGATGGCATTAACTTTGCAGTTGATGGTTTTATTGGACGAGCCCAGGTCTCCCCTGAAGGCTTTTGTTCATATTTTTTAAGAAAAATAGTAATAGTTAATGGATATTATAGGATTGAGAAGGTATTTTAAGAAGGACAGCCCTAGATGGGTTATCTTGTTGATTGACATGGCGATTGTGCTGTTTTGTTATTACTTTTCCAACTTTGTGATCAACAGTTTCAAAGGCAGGTTCGCAGTTGAACTGATGGTCAAGAAGTCGATACTCATTGCATCTGTATACTATCTTTCCTTCCTATATTTTAGGACATACCGAGGTATCGTCAGGCAGACGGGATTCCGTGATGCCTGGGGGATATTCAAGGCGGTATTCGTGGCATGGTTGGTACTGATGGTCGTTTCGACCATTACAAGGACGGCCTATGACCGCGAGGCCGAGATCAGTGCATTCCTAAGACCTTCGTATGCCGTGTTATTTACCCATGCGTTCTTTACTACAGTATGCTTGGTTGCGGCAAGGGTTTCCTACCGCACGGTGTATGAGAGCTTCTTTTTTGGTGGACGTGAGATCGAGAACGTGCTGATCTTTGGAGCGGGGAATATGGGCATGACCACGCTTAATCTATTACGTAACGATACGCGCAAAAAGGTCAAGGTCGTGGCTTTTGCCGACGACAACCATAACCGTATCGGAAAGCTGATCAATGGCTATAAGATCATTGATATGAATCGCCTTAACGAGCATTTCGTCCGGGAGCTTAAGGTCGACACTATCATTATTGCACTGGATGATAACAATAAGGATCGTCTCTCTAAGATCTCCTCACAGATCGAGCCCTTGCCCGTAAAGTTGAAGATTATGCCGACCTCGGCTAAATTAATGAGCGGCAAGGTTGCCACTCGGCAGTTGAGGACATTAAAGATCGACGACCTATTGGGTAGGGAGGCAATAAAGCTCGAGAATCCGGTCATCCACGAGATGATGCGGGATAAGGTGATCCTGGTGACCGGTGGGGCAGGATCCATTGGCTCGGAATTGGTAAGGCAGATAAGTTTTACGGATTTTGATAAATTGATCGTAATCGATCAGGCAGAATCCGCTTTATATGATATCCAGCAGGAGTTAAAGGGAAACAGCCATAAGGACACCCTGTTTATGGTAGGCAACGTTCGTGATCGTCAGTTCATGGATTCGGTATTCGAGCACTATCGACCACATATCGTCTTTCATGCTGCGGCCTATAAGCATGTTCCACTTATGGAACAGAACCCCTACGAATCGATCCTTACCAATGTCTGGGGGTCGAAGAACCTGGCCGATATGGCTGACAAGTACGGCGTAGAGAAATTTGTTATGGTCTCTACCGACAAGGCGGTAAATCCCACAAATGTGATGGGGGCGACTAAACGTACGGCAGAGATTTATGTATCGGCGTTAAACAGCAGGAGCAGGACCAATTTTATCGTTACACGATTTGGGAATGTTCTTGGTTCAAACGGTTCGGTTATACCGCTGTTCGAACGTCAGTTGAAGCGCGGAGGTCCCCTAACGGTGACCCATGAAGATATCACGAGGTATTTTATGACGATTCCGGAGGCCTGTCAGCTGGTACAGGAAGCTGCTGTTATGGGGCAGGGCGGTGAGATATATGTCTTTGATATGGGCCAGCCCGTAAAGATAATGGATCTGGCAATCCGCATGATCCGATTGAAAGGCTATCGGTACCCGCAGGATATCGGTATAGAAGTAACCGGACTAAGGCCTGGGGAGAAAATCTTTGAAGAATTGCTTGCGGACGACGAAAGCACGACCAGGACCCATCATGAGAAGATTATGATAGCTAGGGTCAGGACAGAAGACCTGCAGTTAAATAGTGAAAGGATCGGCCATCTCTGTGGGCAGGTTACAGACCAGTCGGCCGATCACAGTCCTATGCTTTTGGTGGACCTCCTCAAGGCGATCGTTCCGGAATATATTTCCCAAAACTCTATTTATGAGACCCTGGACAAGCAGGCTGTAGGATAGATACATTAAGGCTTTGGAATTATCTGAGGCTATAGATCATGGTTGGTGACTTTCATTTAACATTAGCAGAATTTTAAGTTGGCGAAACCATGCCATGGCTGTCCCAGACCACGGAACTCTTTCCTCTTTTGACCATGGAGTAACCTGCGGGATTGCTGTCGATATAGTTGAATCTCAGTTTTTTCTTTTTAGTTCCTGCTGGTTTAATGAGGTGAATATACGTTGTTAGTGGCAGTGATAGGAAAATTATTTTTGCTAAGGGGAAAAATCCTGAACAAATAGGGAACTGAGGGGGACAGATCCATGCCCGAGACTTGTGAGGGCGGTTTGAGCTGCTACCGGAAGCGGATTTAGGGACGGTCAAGTATCTTGTGGATGTAAGCGGATATCACTGGAAAAGCAAGCATCAACACGTATTCTCTAAGTCCCAAGCTGTGAAAGAAATATTTTTCTATGAAGAGCAGCCATATCATGCTCAAAACGAAGGAGAAAAAAAATATGGTGATGAATTTGTCTCTCTGTTCCCTTGAAAACCGGAGGTAACGGACAATGGTACTTTCCTTGGAGATCGCCATGAACATCCGTGCAAGATAATATATAGAAACGACACCGAATCCGGAGACCAGAAAATAAAAGACTATGTATCCCTGCTCACTCATTGATGAAAATGGTTTTTATCTGCCTTTGCAACATTGGCATACGGTAATAAAAGGTAGATCATAAAAGCCCTGAGACAGGAAATATTCCGTCCCGAATGTTATGCTACCCTTATCAAAAATCGTGACAAAATTACCCGTGGAACCACGGGATGGTACAGAATCCCTATATTCTTACAGTGAATAGGGATATTCATGTTATTTCCTGCATCAGATCATTCTCTTTCAGGAGGCAGGCCGTACAGATACTAGTACGGAGTAGAACAGGTCCAATTTTATCGTAATACGATATAGGGATGTTCCAGGTTCTAACAGTTCGATTATACCCCTGTCCGAACCTCAGTTGAAGCATGGCGGACATTTTACGCTGACCCATATCACGAGATATTTTATGACGATACCGCTGGCAAGTCAATTGGACCAGGTGGCTATCGTTGTGGGGCGGGAAAGTGAGATATATGTCTTTGATACTATATTTTTCAATACTCTATTTATGAAACCCTGGACAAGCAGGCCGCAGGATATATACATTAAAGCTTAGGAAATAACGGAGGCTTTGGAGTACGAACACTGACTTCACTTAAATCCGATAATCGAATTTTATTTACTTTGGGTTTGACCCTTAACCTACGGATCATTGCCCTTGATCTCATTTTAGGAAACCTTCAGTCGATTTTGGAAAATAGGTCATTCAATTAACCATTATCCGTCTCTTTAATGCACAGGTGCATTGAGTAAATGATGTTGCACTTAATATAAGCCGATCTGTAACCGCAGGGCTTTTTACAAAACGAGATTCTACCCGGTCCTTTCAGGCCTTGCAGGCGCGGTAGGATATGGCCAAGGCGGCACCTTGGTCCACTCCTGTTCAATCTAACCCAACCGGGAATGTTTTTTTTGGTACTCGCCCGGAGAGATATCGAGGTGCTTTTTAAAGAACATGTTAAAGTTGTTCGGAGAACGGTATCCAAGCTCATATGCTATCTGCTTTACCGAGAGCTTCTTCTCTTCCAGCAGCTTCTTGCTTAGCTCCATCATATATTCATCGATTATCTGCTTGGGAGATTTGTCGAGAACCGTACGGGTGATGGTGGAGAGCGTCCTGGAGGAAACGCTAAGCAGCTCTGAATAATAATTTATACTTCTGTGTTTCCTTACGTTCTCAACGATCATTCCCTTAAAAAGTTCTACGGTTTCTCGGTAGCTCCCGGGAGCCCTTTCATTAATAAGGTCAGGGGCTGTCCCAATAGTGTTTTCAAAGGCATTTTTAAGATGAAGGATATTATTGACAAGGATGCTCGAGACAATTTTTTCCCCCATCAGGCGATCGTCCGATTTCTGATAGGTCCGAATCATGTCGTTCATCAGCCTTACGTGCTCCAGGTCCTTGCTGCCAAGGGCTATATGGAAGAGGTCAGTATTCCTGTCATTGAAGACCTCCACTACAATCTGATCGCCAAGAAGGGAGAGGTCAAAGAAAAGGTATTCTGCATTGGGACATATCTGGTTCGTGACAAGAAAGGGAGGCTGGCGAACGGTCGAATCCAGGATAACGCTTTGGCCAGGAATCTCAGCGATTGTGGTAACGGTCAGCACGTCGAATGATCTTAGGATTTTCGGTATTGATTCCTTAGCATCCAGGAGCTCCTTTCCATTTAACAGAAGGTATTTTTTATTTTCGAACATAGGATTAATAAAGATAAAACTGGTAACAAAAATTTTACCAATTTTTACTGACCATAATGCCGTTTTGTTTAAAATGTCCGTAAGCTCCATCCATTGAACAGACCTCTTTGATATAATTTGGGTGATAATCGGGATAAAACCCCATGTTGTATAATTTGGTACGGAATCGGGAAAAATGAGTACCTATTCAAGAAAGTAGGATGGATTTGTGGTCTCTTTTGGCTACTTTCCTATTGAGTTGGCCATATCATAAAGAAAGAAGATGAACGGCATTAATAAATTGGCATGGATGAATAAAGGTGAGTTTGACATAATTTCGACACAGTTACAGATGTTGACCATGGACCTGATCTACGAGTTAGAAAGGCAGGAATACCTGGAAACGACGAAGTCCCAACCCGATCAGATCATGCTGTGTAGGATGAACGACCTCTTAAGGGTTCTGGTGAGCCTTTGTTCACGAACGGTTCGCCCCGAGAACATCACCATGCTAGGGGAAAGGATATCTAGAGTCAAACTTCTTCTATGGATGGTACAGAAGTTGGAAGGGTCCCAAAGGGATGCGGCGCTAAGAATTGTCCATAGTGAGATCCAGATGTTTACGCTGACTGTTTAAAAGCCTTCACGTTTAGGTTTTCAGTTCTAGGCATCCGGCCCTAAATGCTGTGAATTTCTATAACCAAGGGGTATTTTGGCGTCCTTGTTCATAAATCCATTTCCCAATAGCCACCTGTTTGGAAACCCAACGATAGGCTACTATCCAGCTTTGGAGTCAAGGCAGGAGACCCCGATTCCGGGACCATTTCTTTTGGGCAGAAGTACCAAGTGTTTAATTACACCAAAATATAGTATTTTCCAGCTTTTACAGCTTTTATTTTGAAAAGATGTAAGTCCTATCTATAGCAATTGACAGGATTTTCTTTCAAGAAGTTAGTAGGAATGATGACTTTCAGGAGCAGGTACAATATTTAAGGGAAAGAGTTGAGAAATTTGAAGTTCAAGTGGATGACTTTACAAAATCAATCCTGTTTAAAAAGGCTCAGATTGAAAATCGGGATTTGGCTTTGGATTCTTCAAAAAGAGAGGTAGTAAAATGAAAAAGAATGTAGGAATATTTTTTTTATGTGGGGTAAATGTTGTCCTATTGATTAGGATTATTTGGTTTCCTAACAGTAGCAAAACTAAAGTTTAACTACCTCAAGAAGCTAAAGAATCTGTTAATGCAGAGGGGACCAAAATCACCAAGAAGATAGATGAAACGGAATGGAACACGCCATCATTAGCGACAAAGAAAATGTTATCAAATCGTTCTATGAATTAGATGACAGCACAAAGATTTACCAAACTTTTGGGTGTCGAGCGCAAACAGTTCAAGGAATGTAGACAGTACAATACTTCAATTGTTTCAAAGGGTCTTCCGGTACTTAAAACAGATACGGGAGTCTATTATATAGATAGGTACGCCTATATCGAATTTATCAAAGGGAATGACAGCTTAAGCATAGAGAAATTTAAATTCTCGTACAATGCGGAGATAAACTATGCTGAACATTATTAAAAAGACTGGTATTTAGGATGCAAGAAACATTATATTGATTTTTGGATAGCTGATACAAGAGCAATTGTAAAAGGTGTTAAAAGGGTTAAAATAGAACCTAAACAGGATAAGGTAAAAGTAGATGTAAACGCAAGTGGTTTCTATACCGATAGGTTGAATTTAGGTGTCGATCCTGGATTAAATATTGGACGTACCCGTTTAGGCGGTGGTTATTATTACGACTTGGTAGATAAACTTAGATTACTTGATAAGTCTATCTTAAGGATAGGGAATCTTATTTAAAATTGTTCATAAGTTAACTTCTAAAATTTACATTTCTATCCATAAGGAGTGACTAGTTTTTGCTATATATTAAAAATTCTATATTTTAGAGCTTAGTTTAATTTTTAAAAGCTAATAAGTATAGTGCAATTGTATGAGTACCACAGTAAAATTCTCTAAAGAAAAAACTACATTTTCCAAAACACTTAAGTCTAACATAAACGACTATTTTATTCAGAACAACTTTAAAAGGACTGGCAATGGAAAATTAACTTTAAAAGCCATAATTCTTCTTTCAAGTCTCTTTATATTATACATTACCTTAGTCTTTGTCCAGCCTCATTGGTCGATAAGCGTACTACTCTGTACCATTTTAGGGGTAAACTTAGCTGCTATTGGATTTAATATAATGCATGATGCTGGACACAACACTTTTTCTGACAATAAACGCGTGAATTCCATTCTGTCATATTCTTTGAATCTTCTTGGAGGAAATATTTATCTCTGGAAACTAAAGCATAACATTGCTCATCACACCTACACAAATATTGATGGGGAGGATCATGACATCGAAATAAAATTCATGCGCATTCACCATGACCAACCTATCAAAAAACACCATCGGTTTCAACATTTTTATTTTATTATTCTTTATTCCATATCTTACCTTGCCTGGATTTTTTATCAGGATTACGAAAAGTTCTTGAAAAGTAAGTTAAGCCAACATTCCGCCAAGATTACAATTCCATTTAAAGAAAAGGTCATTTTTTGGGTAAGTAAAGTGGTTCATATTCTATTGTTTATCATTGTGCCAATTATCTTTGTAGGATTTGTTCCAACAATTGTTGGACTTTTAATAACAAGTACGGTCTGTGGTATCTGCCTAGCTACAGTATTTCAATTAGCTCATGTGGTTTCAATTACGGAATTCAAGACCATTGAGGATTATAGAGTTGAGGACGAATGGATGGTTCATCAGCTTCAGTCAACATCAAATTTTGCAACTGGCAATAAATTTTTGACTTGGTTGTTAGGAGGTCTCAATTTTCAGGTAGAACATCATCTCTTTCCAAAAATTAGCCATATTCACTATCCTGAACTAAATAAGATCGTTAAATCTACCTGTCGTGAATTTTCTATTCCCTACAATGAATACCCGACATTTTGGAGCGCATTTAACTCTCATTTTAACGTTATTAAATCTATGAGAAAATAAAATTTGTATTTTAATAAAAATTCTTTACCTTTGATTATAATCAGGCCCTGCCTACGCTTTCTGAATCCGATCGGTTATTTCCATCTCTTTTAGTCCCGTAAATCCAGTTGCTTACCTGTTTCCATCTAATTGATGAAATATTTGAGGTTGAATTTCTTCAGGCTCCAATACTAAGCATCCTTTTCTTGAGAACATTTTGATTATTGAAACCCACGGTTTCAAAAGGATTGGCTAATGGCCTCAACAAAATTTTTAAATTAATTTACAACACAATGCAAGAAGGAAAAGTGAAATTTTTCAACAACACCAAAGGATTTGGATTTATTACTCCAAATGACGGTGGACAAGATCTATTTGTTCATTCAACAGGTCTTAGGGACAACATCAGGGAAAACGACAATGTAACTTACGATGTCGAGCGCGGACAAAAAGGTTTGAACGCCACGAATGTTCGTATAGCTTAAAATACTCCATTTGTTAATAGTTAGGTGGCTTTGACTTTAGTTAAAGCCATTTTTTATTTTATAATTTTTTTTGAGGGAGTCTGAATACAAAATCCCCGATCCATCTGCTATGTCGCGAACAGATTAGACCAGGGAATAATAATAGAATTAATAATAAACAATAAACAATTTCTTAAAAAACCCTGCGTTGATCTGCAGGGTTCACTTACAAAACATTCCCCTTTCTGTCTTAGGGAATCCACTCAAATGCATGAACATAATTGAGTGTTGACTGACTGAGAAAGTAAGTCGTCAGCATCGTGAATGAGACGATGTCAACTTTGGTAAGGTAGTCTTTAATTCAATCACCTGTATAAACTTTCGGATATATTCCTAAATTATAAACTTGCTCTTCAATTTTGATCAGCCACTGTTTACCATCTACAGTGTACATGGTCCACATTTCACCTTGAATCTCCTTATTTTCCCCATCTGGAGAATAATATGGCTGCCCCTTGATTGTAACAGGAAATGTAATTCTTTTCCTGTTTGTTTCGATATTTTCGTCAAGTATTGCTTTTGCAGTGGAAAGGATTGTTTCTGTTGGGATCTTTTTCATATGTGATAAACAAATATTTAAGATATTTGTGTCAGAATAAAATATTATTAAATAATTAGAAACATTTTGAATCTGAATTGTTATATCTATAAACAAAATGGATGAAGATTCGATATTAGACGTAAGGGCATTCGTAAGTAGATATGCGGTATGGATAGCTAGGACTAGAAATAAAAAAGAAGCAAGAGAATACGCACAGAAGATTTTAAAAGATAATCCAACAATTTTAAATCTTGTTTTGGGAGATATCCAAGAAGTCATAGGCAAAGAATAGGATTTTATTTTACTCCATCTATTTAGTGTATTTGCTAAAAATGTTAGCAATTTTGAGCCATTTCACAGCCAGCATGGATAAACAGGAACAAGCTAACGCCAAGTGATGTAGTTTCAATCATTAAAACTGCGAAGGTAAATGGTTGTTGGATTTTCCATGAGCGAAATCAGAAATTCTATACTCCTGAAGAATTTGAGAAGGAGTGGCAAACTGTAGTACATTCTGACGGAAAGACAAATAACTTTAAGGAATTTAAGATTGTAAACCCTTTATATGCTGTGACTTCAAGATGGATTGATATTGCCAATAGAACTCAGCTGGAAATTTTATTGAAGCTGAAAGGATATAATGGATAATTTAAGATTAAGAAGTAAATTCAAAAAGATTTTTCAGAATGCAATTGATTTATTGTCAATGCCTTTTAAATATTCCAGCATTTCTTTTTTTAGGATTTCCAATGAGCCTTTTAATGAGTATATTCTATCAGGAATATGAAATATTGCAGTCTTATTTAATAACCCCTCTAGATAAATGCACTTCAGAAATGTTCTTTTATCTATGCATGAAATAAATCCTTTGTCTAGTCTTTTTAATAAATATTTTCCCATATTGAGATTCATTTGGATACTACATAACGGATATTGTTCGTGAATGTTTTAAAAATTATGATTTTTTCGTGACCCTAATATTATTTCGCTCAGAAATATCAATTTTTATCTTCTCTATCATTTTTACAATTTGACGATTGATCACTAGGTCAATAGCCTCCTTAACAATATACATCCTCTGTATATACAATTCGGTGTTTAAAAATCCACAAATGATATAGACATCAGTACCTATTGGCCAACCTTCCTCAACGTGGACACTTGCATCTGCTGTCGTATGGCTAATATCATAAACGTCAAAGATTTCTTCAAGTAACGGTTCTAATCTGTTAAAAATGTATCTGTTTCTCATTATTAAGTGATTGGTCAACCCTCCAATGTTATATAAATGTACCTTAATTTGCCTTATATATTAGACTTTTTATATTGTTTTGAGTATTATTTTAATCCAACCTATTACTTGCTCCACTATTCAACTTATCCTCTATGAACCTTGTGTAGAACCAATTCAGTTCACCTGATTCTTCCTCATTCTTGGCATAACCTTTCACTTCTTCACGGGATTTCCCCATTAAGGTTGCGCCTAACTCTCTGAGGATATCATCACGTTTGTTGCACTCTGGGGTATAATTGATCGGGTTCTCACACTCTTTGATTGTACTTAGTACTTTGTCGATTATTTCTTTCATTTAAATAGGGTCTTGAATTGATTTAACATTAGTTTCTTCACCTCTTGATCCTGTTACTCTATAAACTTCATGAGAGCCTAAGTTACCATTGTAGGGGACCATCAAGGACTGTATTTCATCTTTTCCTTCAGCAAATAGCCATGCTTCTCGGTTCGCTTCAGGAATTATTAAAGGCATTCGCTTTTTCTCATTGTGAATTTCTTCCAATAACGGATTAGCTGGTGTTGTGATGATTGAAAAAGTAGGATAGGTTTCGCCTGTATCTAGGTCTGTGAACTGGCTGAATACGATTCCAAGTGTCATGATTTCATGAGATGGGGTGTAGATAAAGTAATTCTCTGTTTCCTTAACTCCCATAACTTTATGGGGTTCATAAAATCCAGTAACATAAAGTAGCCCGCGATTCTTACCGATATATGACTTGTAGCTGGCCTTCTCAAAAATACTTTCACTTTCTGCATTTAAGGTATTAGCATATTTCTTTGCTTCATCTTCTGTTTTAATCCAGAATGGTAATAGCTTCCATCTTGCATTTTCCACAACATCAGCATTACTGTTTAGGGTAACCGGAAGAAATGGACGCGCAAATCCGGAAGCATGGAATATTTCACCTTGATTGTAGGTAATTTGTTTCTCAGGAAGTTTAACCTTTAAATCCGCTTTGCTCGGAGATCCTACATGATAGCACATAATCGTTTATATTAGTTATGCAAAATAACAAAAGCAAATGGAATTTGTTCCGCTAACAGAAGAGGTATTTAATTGATTTTAAAAGAGCAAAGTTATAACATTCTTACTTCTGTCAATATAGCTGATGATGAAGATCCAATTTACACACCTGGTAAGGTTGAAAGTGTATGGGATTATTTGGATAGAATTACAGCCGTTCCTTTATCAGAGCCTAAAATAATAGTGATCGATACAGTTTAAAAAATTATACAGACGATATGATCCGCGGAATGGGATGGATAGAAAAAGCCTATCGGTGGGTTAGCATCTACTTAAACATAGACATTAGTTTATTTCCAAAATTGAATCCTAGAATAAATATCAATATTAGTAAAGCAATTAGCAGAAGTATGTTTTTGCTGTCGTTCTTGTTCATATGGTAAAGGTAGGGAATTTAGGTAGTGCCTAAACATCAAGAGAAACTTATCCATAAAAAGCAAATTTTAATTTCTATTAAAAATCTTGTGTATTAGATTTGCTAACATTAATAAAATCATAAACCAATGAACAAAGCGAAAATTATTTTTTCGTTATCCTTTATAGGACTTGCAGTTTCTAGCTGTACTAATCAAGCTGGTAATACGGAAAACAGTAAAACAGACAGTACTAATGCAAACAATAAAGGCCTTTATAAGGTGGTGGTGTATTATCCAAAGACTGACAGTACCAAATTTGATATGGATTATTATGTCAATAACCATATGTCGATGATGGTTAGAATATTAGGGAGCAACCTGCACGATTATGAAATTGATAATGGTGGTGCAGATTCAAATCCAAATGCACCATACGTTGCTGCAGGAAGCTTTTATATTGAAGATATAAAACAGTTCGCTGATAGTGTCTATGCCAGTGGTGATTCTTTCGGAAAAGATATTCCTAATTATACCAATGTAAGCCCAGTTCTTCAAACTTTTACTATAAAAAGATTTGGCAAATAAAGAGGTAAGTAAAAAGCCTAATGGAGGGCAGGCTTGGTCCAAAATAATTGAATCATTAAAAAGAAATTTCTGAATTATTTAGTTTTTCAATAAATATTTTGATTAAATAATCTTTATTTATTGAGCCATCAGGATTTTCGAACATACTCAGGCTGTAATCTTCTTGTATTCAATGGGAATTCCTATTAAAAAAATGAAGTTTTCAAATTAATCAAACCTTATAATTTCACCGCTATTGTTGTTGTATTTTTAATAGAACATAATAAATATGTTGTGTTTGAAATCATAGTTGTATATATTTGTTATCGTTAACAATATTAACAATAACCAAAATTATAGCTTTTCATGCTAAAAAAATATTTCCATAATGCCAAGATAATTTGTGTTGACCGAGTGATCGAATCTGGTTATGTCTATATAGAAGGCAGGAAGATTTTGGATTTTGGGCAAGGTGAAATTTATGTCGCTGAGAATACCCGGAAAATTGATCTTAAAGGGTGTTATTTATCCCCCGGATTTATTGATTTACATATTCACGGTGGAGGTGGTTATGATTTTATGGATGCTACAGTTGAGGCTTTTCTTGGAGTAGCTAATACGCATGTAAAATATGGAACTACCTCTATGTGCCCAACTAGTCTAACGGCAGATATTGATAGTATCTACCGTGTTTTGGATTGTTACCAAGATGCATATAAAAAAAATACAGATGGGGCTGAATTTCTTGGGATCCACTTAGAGGGACCCTATTTAGCAATGGGACAACGTGGAGCTCAGGACCCAAAATATATTCGTAATCCCGATCCAGAAGAATATAAAAAGTTTCTGTCACATTCCCCTCACATTATCCGTTGGAGCGCTGCACCAGAGCTTCCGGGTGCGCTGGATTTTTCCGATTATCTGGTTAGTCAAGGAAAATTAGTCTCATTAGCCCATACAGATGCTATCTATGAAGAAGTCGTTAGGGGATTTGAACATGGCTTTTCTTTGGCAACCCATTTTTATTCAGCGATGTCAGGAATTACACGCAAGAACGCGAAACGCTATGCCGGAGTGATTGAGTCAGGATACTTAATAGAGGATATGGATGTCGAGATAATTGCTGATGGAATACATGTTCCTGCTCCATTATTACAGTTGATTTATAAGATCAAGGGACCTGATCGCATTGCCTTAGTGACGGATGCTATGCGTGCAGCTGCAATGCCTGAAGGACAGAGTGTTTTGGGGCGTAAAGAGGATGGCCTGCCTGTAATTGTTGAAGATGGGGTAGCTAAATTGTTGGATAGATCGGCTTTTGCGGGAAGTGTGGCGACGGCTGATCGTTTGTTGAGAAATTATATTGAACTAGTAGGAATACCATTAGTAGACGCCGTTAAAATGTTAACTGCTACGCCTGCAAGGATATTGAAAATAAATAATCAAAAAGGGGCAATTGCTAAAGAAATGGACGCTGACCTTGTCGTCTTAAATAGTGATTTGTGTGTTGAGATGACGGTGGTTGGGGGTGAGATTAAATATAAACGTCAATGAGTATAAAGGAGAGAAAAAGTTTACAAGGTGTAAAAGAAATTGCCAAGTTAGCGAGTGTTTCTATTGGAACAGTTGATCGTGTTTTACATAATCGGCCCGGAGTGGCAAAAAAAACTAAGGAAAAGGTTTTGGCCGTTTTAGAAGAATATCATTATTCTCCAAATTTAATAGGTAGGTCCCTGTCGAAGAAAAAAACTACATTAATTATTGCATTGATACCTCATAGTTCGAACGAATCTGCATATTGGGATGCTCCCCTGCAGGGAATTCAACAGGCTCAAGAGGAACTTGCAAAGTACCAAGTTAATTTAGATATCCTGCTATATGACCAAGACGACCGACACAGCTTTTTGAGGCAGATAGAAAAAATCAAAAAAATGCAACCCGATGGTTTGGTCCTTGCACCTACCTTTTTGAAAGAGTCAATTGCTATTTGTGAATATTGCGATGAAAACAAAATTCAATATAGCTTTATTAATTCGGACCTAAAGGATTGTAATAATGTAGCTTATTACGGGCCGGATCTCTTCCAAAGTGGATACCTGGCCGGGAGCTTAATAAAAATGCTTAGTAAACCAGGAGATCAGTTGTTGATTGTCCATGTTTCCAAAGAGATGGAAGAGGATCACCATGTCTTAAGAAAGGAAGAAGGGCTGAGGACCTATCTGGAGGAGCATGATTTCGGGAAAAAAATCTCACGACTGTTTATTGAGGGGACCGATTTCAGTTTAATTGCAAAAAAGCTTGATTCGGCATTTGAAGAACTCAAACCTCGGGTGGTCTTTGTCAGTAATTCCAGGGTTTCTTCTGTCGCCCGCTTCCTTCAAGATCGGCAGATTCAAGATGTTCGATTAATTGGCTTTGATTATATGCCGGATAATTTGAAGTATCTAAAAGAAGAAGTTATTGATTTCCTGATTTGTCACAAACCTATTGAGCAAGGATATATGGCTGTCAAATCTTTGTTTAATAAGATTGTCCTTAATCTGACAGCTCAAAAAATAAATTTTATGCCTCTTGATATTATATGTAAAGAGAATTATTCCTACTACGAAAATTAACAACATGAAAAACCTATTATTAACTATTGTTGCAAGTTTTGTTTTGCTATGCCAAACTTCAGGACAGACGAAGAATGCAGATTTTATTGTTAAGGGATTCCATTTGGATCTTAGGGTACAGGCGATGAAAATGCCTGCCTTGAAAAAATTTGCAGAGCAGTTAAAAGACGGGGGTATGAATACACTGATTATGGAATGGGAGGGAACCTATCCCTTTAAAAACCATCCTCTAATTCCCAACCAATATGCATATACGAGAGAAGAAGTGGTTGATTTTGTGAATTACTGTGAAGAGTTGGGAATCGACGTGATTCCCTTGCAACAAAGTTTTGGTCATGTTGAATACATTTTAAGAAACTATCGATATAAAGAATTAAGAGAGGACCAAAAAGATTTTTCTCAGATAAACCCTCTGAAGGAAGATCTTGCCAGATCCTTATTTAAGGATTTGTTCAGCGATATGATAAGTACCCATAAATCCGATTATATCCATATTGGAGGGGATGAGACCTATTTGCTTGGACACTCCAAGGAGTCACAAAAAAAGGTGGCAGAATTAGGAAAGGGGAGGTTGTACGGAGATTATATCAAACTATTATGTGAACTTGTTGTCGAACTGGGTAAAAAACCAGTTTTATGGGCAGATATAGCAATGAAATATCCAGATGCACTACAAGGTTTGCCGCAGGAAACGGTGTTTGTGGACTGGAATTATGGTTGGGATATCAATATGTTTGGGAAACATAGCAATTTATTGGAGTCTGGATTTGAAATCTGGGGGGCTCCGTCGTTGAGGTCGCATCCTGACAATTTCTACAACACCCAATGGGAAAAGCATTTTAGAAATATTCGGGAATTTATTCCTCTTGCTCGGGGATTCGGCTACAAAGGTATGGTTATTACATCTTGGTCAACTTCAGGATTATATTCAAGTCTTTGGGAGTCACCAAGAGATTTGGTTGAACTTTACCCTGTCCGTAGGGTGTATCCATTATCAGGATTTAATATTTTAATATCTGCTTATTTCGATGCTGTAAATAATCAAAAACCATTAAATGTAGATGATTTTGTATTGGGCTATGCAAAAAAACAGTATGGATTTTCTAATGAAGAATCCAAAAGATTTTGGAAAGCTTTGCAAGCGAATCCCTATGAAATAAACCAAGGTGAAGTTGGCTCTTCAGATTTAAAGATCAAGTCTGTTAAAGATAGTGCCTATTGGGTTCTCCAAGAGTTGAATGACCTTAAGCCGAAGCTAAATCAAAATGAGTTTGCACATTATCCTTTAATGGCCGAGATAAGAGCTCGGTATCTGAGCTGTATGCTGATCGAACAGAAATTAAATCAACCTGAATTCAATGAATCTCAATTAAAGGAAATCATCGCTGAACTCAAAAAATTAAAGGATAATAACCTCAATGCACGATTTGCGGCTTTGAACAAAGATTTCATTTATCCTCGCGAAATTGAGGATGAAAATGAATTACGTAATCGCAAAATCAATCTTCTGTACGAAAGACTATCTCGAGCAAAGCAGTAAAATTGACCTTTTAGAACCATCTTATGAAATCTCCTCAAGAAATTGCTGTTAGCTCAATGAGCAATGCTCAAAAACGAATGTCGGTGCTAATTATCGCGGTCATGTTTTTCGTTTTTGGATTTGTGACCTGGATTAATGCTATTTTAATACCGTATTTTAAACTCTCATTTGACCTAAACCACTTCCAGTCCTATCTTGTAGCATTTGCGTTTTATATTGCATACTTGCTGATGTCATTGCCATCAGGCTATCTTTTGAAGCGGTTTGGGTTTAAAACGGGGATGATGACCGGATTTTTTGTGATGGCCGTTGGTGCCTTTCTCTTCGTGCCGGCAGGAGCTATTAGGTCGTATCCCTTGTTCTTATTGGGGTTATTTACATTGGGGATGGGGCTGTCGGTTTTGCAAACTGCGGTTAATCCATATGTAACTATTCTTGGGGAAAAGGAACGTGCTGCGCAAAGGTTTAGTATAATGGGGATATGCAATAAATTGGCCGGTATTTTAGCGCCTATTTTATTTGCTGCAATTATCTTGAAGCCCGAAGACAGGGAGTTTTTCGAATCCATAGAATCATTAACCAGCTCCGAGAAAGATCTTGCCCTGAATGGATTGCTGCAGCGCGTGATGATACCCTATGCAATTGTTGGTTGTGTTTTAATTGCTTTAGGAACATTGGTTAAACTATCGCCACTTCCGGAAATAAATACAGATGAAGAAAGCGAAAGCGTAATGGTCGGCCCATCCGCAAATGCGAAGAGAAGCATTTTAGACTTTCCACATCTTGTTTTAGGAAGTGTTGCAATATTTTTCCATGTCGGGTCCCAGGTAATTGCCGTGGATAGTATCATCAATTATGCCCAGCATCACGGCTTAACTTTTTATGAGGCCAAAACTTTTCCATCCTACACTTTAACGGCAACTATTGTAGGGTATCTTTTAGGTATTTTTCTAATTCCAAGATATTTAACGCAGTTGACAGCTTTGAGGTTTTGTACATGCTTAGGTCTATTATTGTCAATAGGAATCCTCGTTTTGAGCCAGAATGTAAATTTTCTAGGGTATCAGATCGATATTTCTGTTTGGTTGTTGGTGTTGATGGGTTTTGCAAATTCAATGATTTGGGCAGGAGTATGGCCATTGGCGATGTCTGATTTAGGGAAATTCCTGAAAATAGGCGCATCTTTGCTAGTGATGGCCTTATGTGGAAATGCAATTACCCCGATGATATACGGATATTTTGCAGATAAAGTCGGTCTACGAGAGGCCTATTTGGTTTTATTGCCCTGTTATGCGTATTTAATGTATTATGCCTTTTACGGATTTAAATTACGAAGCTGGAAAAGGAACTGATCTATTTTTTGGTCGAGTCTCGGATAATCAATTCTGTTTTTATCAGAATTTCCTGATAATCCAATCGTTCGAAATCTGAATCTTCAATTTGTTGAATCAATAATTTGGAGGCTACCTTCCCCATATGGTATGCATTGTCATCAATAGTCGAGAGTTGCGGGTCAACAATTTTTGAGATGGGGTAGTTGCTGAATCCAATAATCGAAATCTCCTCAGGGATATTGTAATTAAATTTTTTAAATACCTTAATGGCCGCTGCTGCGGTGTAATCATTCGCACAAACTAGACCATCAATCCTTTCATTCGTATTAGCCAATTCATTGGCTGATATTAACCCCTCTTCATAACTCAGGTTTTTAGTTTCTTTTATTAGCTTCTCCTCAATAGGTAGCCCATTTTGAATCAAGGCTTCAGAATATCCCTGTAGTCTAGCTTTGAAGATGCTAACTGATTGATCTCCGGAAATATGGCCAATTCTTTTGCAGCCTGATTTGATTAGATGTTCGGTTGCTTTAAACGATGCTTCAAAATCGTTGATCATAACCTTGTTGGTCTTTAATCCATCAGTACTTCGGTCATAAACAACTAAGGGAATATTGGCCTTTTTAAATTTCTTTAAATGATCATATTTATGAGTTTGCAACCCGGGGCAGATTATTAATCCTGCCGCTAAGGATGTTTCAAGCATGCTGGCGATTTCTTTTTCTTTTTTATAGTTGTCCTGTGATTGAAAGATGGTAATCTGATATCCATTGTTATAGGCATAGTCTTCAATGCCGCTTATTACTTTGGAATGAAAGTCAATATCTATTCTGGGGCAAATTACGCCAATTGATTTCGTTTTCTTGCTTCGGAAACTTGAAGCTATAGGGTCAATAGAAAAGCCCATTTCCTTTACCTTGTCATTTACCAGCTTTCTTGTGGATTCGCTGATTGCTGGATGGTTTGATAGTACGCGAGATACGGTAGAAGCGGAGACATTTAATGCCTTGGCAATATCTTTTATCGTAATGCGCGAGGAATCTGAATTCTTCATTTAGTCTTTGTGTTATTTATGAAGCCTAATTTAATGTAATTTTTTTGTTAATCAAATTTTGCGAAACATTCAATATAATGCAATTGTTTGCATACAATAATGTTATAAATATCAATTTAAACGTGTTTTTATTTGTTTGTTAAAATATATTTATGCAAATGTTTGCATAAATATATTCAAATAGCTAATTTGGTTTTCGAAATAACAGATTGTTAACTCTTCATCTGAAATTATGATAAAAACCAATAACCGATTTAAGCTTAAATTGGATTGTCTACCTCTATCACGAGCATTGTGGCTTTTTAGTATTCTTTTCTTTACCTGTCAAATCTCTGAAGCGCAGCAGCGTTCAATTTCAGGTTATGTGAAAGATGCAAACACCAATGTTGCACTTGCAGGTGTTACTGTGGAAGTATCGGGGACGTCTCAAGCTACCAGTACAGACGGTAAAGGATTTTTCCGTTTGGAATCCGTAACCAATAACCAAGAGTTAGTCTTTAAATTGTTGGGTTACACCAATCAACAAATCAAGATCAATGACCAGACCGAAGTGAATGTGGTCTTGAGTTCTGCATCTACAGCTATTGAAGAAACCGTTGTAGTTGGATACGGACGACAGAAAAAAAGAAACCTTACCGGTTCGGTCGTTTCGGTAGGTTCCTCTGAGATTGAAAAAACAACCCTTCAAGATCCGATTTCTATATTGCAGGGACGTGCCCCTGGGGTACAGGTATCTTCTAATTCCGGTGCACCAGGCTCAGAGATGACGATTCGAGTTCGGGGAAGTTCTTCTTTAAATTCGGGAAACAATCCCCTGTTTGTAGTCGATGGTATTCCAATTGAATCTAATTCTGTTTCATCTTTAAATGGAACAGAGAATTTTGGCTTAAACCCTCTTGCGGATATCAATCCCAATGATATTGCGTCCATCGAAATTTTGAAAGATGCAGCTTCTACGGCAATTTACGGTTCACGCGCTGCAAATGGGGTAGTTATGATTACTACTAAACGCGGAGCTGAAGGTAAACCTGAAATTTTGGTGAATGCCACTACAGGCATAAGCAATTTAACAAGAAAATTAAGTGTTCTAAATGGACAGCAATATAGAGAGGCCGTATTGGATTCTTATTATGCACTGCCAAATCCAGAAGAACCTTACTATACGATTATAGATTCATTAAATCCAATGAATAACGGAGATGTAGATTGGCAAGACGCCTTAACCCGTACTGCAAAACAATATAAAATTGATGTTTCGGTCAGGGGTGGTAGCAAGGCCGCAAAATATGCCTGGAGTACCTCTTATTTAGATCAAGATGGTATTATCCTCAATTCAAATTATAAGCGATTTACCTCTCGTCTGAATGTTGATTTTGATATTACAGATTATATCCGTGTTGGACAAAGTATTTCTTATACCAATGGGGTGAATAATAGAACCAATGCGGCCGGTACGGGAAACTTAAGTATTATTCGAAGTTTACTGGTTCGTCCTCCTAATATGTCTATGTATCTGCCCGACGGGTCAATTAATGGTTACATGATTGGTATGAGGAACCCTGTTGGAATGGCATTATATGCTACCAATTTGAATAAAAGCAATAGGATTATCGGTAGTCAATATGTGGAGGTTGATATCCTGAAAGATCTGAAATTCCGATCCAATTTTAACCTGGATTATATATCTATGAAAGAAGAGGAGTTTATGCCTTCTATCCTTGATTATCGTGAGGGCTATAACACGGGTGCTGTTCGCAATATAGGTAACTTGAATTGGGGAAATGAGAGTTATTTTACCTATCAAAAGAGCTTGGACAATGTTCATAACTTTGGTGGGGTCTTAGGGATGAGTTTTCAAAAATGGCGTTTTGACCGCACCGGTCTGGATGGGATGTTTTTCCCTAGTGATGATATCCGTACTTTAAATGCTGCATCAGTTATATCAAACCAAGGCGTCAATGTGGCTTCAGAACATGCTATGCTTTCGTACTTTGGTCGGGCTACCTATGATTACAGGGGTAAGTATTTATTGGAATTTAATCTTAGGGCTGATGGATCATCGCGTTTTGGTAAGAATAACCAATTTGGATTTTTCCCTTCGGCATCTGCAGGCTGGAGATTTAAAGATGAGGAATTTCTGAAAGATGCTAATTGGTTGAGCGATGGCAAGCTAAGGTTTAGTTTAGGAAGTACCGGTAATGAAGCTATTGGTGATTATACCTCACAAGGTGAATTTACCTTGGGAACTAACTACCTTGATTTTTCCGGTGCAGCACCTACGGTCATGCCAAATGCCAGTCTAACCTGGGAAACAACATATCAATATAATTTAGGGCTGGAATTAGGATTTTGGAACAATAGAGTTTTATTTACTACTGAAGCATATCTAAAGAGAACTAAGGATTTATTATATAATGTACCAATTCCTAATACTGTAGGTTTCGAATACATAACCCAAAATATCGGAAATATAGAAAACAGTGGACTGGAATTTAGTTTACAGACTAAGAATCTACAGGGAGCGTTCACCTGGAGTTCAGGACTGAACATTAGTTTGAATAGAAATAAAGTTGCCTCACTTCCTGAAAGCTTGTTAACAAACGGATATATCCAAAATGGGCAATTCCATATTCTGAAAGAAGGATTGCCAATCGGCGTATTTTATGGATGGCGTTATATGGGTGTTTATTCAAGGGATGAAGAGAATGTTAACAAGGTGACAAATGGAGCTGGCGGACCTGTGTTTGTGGGTGGAGACCCTATTTGGAAGGATTTGAATGGAGATGATATTATCAATCAGGATGATAGGGAAATTATTGGTTATGCAGAACCTAAGTTCTTTGGAGGATTTTCTAATGATTTCACTTATAAAAGCTTCTCTTTAAATGTTTTCTTACAATATTCGGTAGGGAACGAGATTTATAGCGAGTTAAATCATCAGCGTAATTCCATTGTCCGTTACAATAATCTTTCTACAGATGCATTGGACAGATGGCGTGAGCAAGGAGATGTAACCAATTTCCCCCGCTTGATTCGTGATGATCCAAAACAATCAGATTCAAGAGTTCAAAGCCGTTGGGTGGAAGATGGTTCATACATTAAATTGAAGAATGTAAATCTAAGATATACCTTAAAACCGGAATGGATTCAAAAGCTTGGCTTGCGTAAAGTTGATGCGTTTATCAACGCATCTAACTTAATTACCTGGACAAAATATACCGGTTTTGATCCTGATGTGAATTCATATTCCGGACTACGAGTAGGTCTGGATGAGGGATCTTATCCACAGAGTCGCAGCTTTATGTTTGGTTTAACCTTTGGCCTTTAATTCTACGAATAATGAAAAAATCATTTAAATATATTATAGGAATATTAGCACTTAGTTTATCAATTAGCTCTTGTTCCGACATGCTTGATAAAGAACCTATCAGTAATTTTTCTGGTCAGGGATTTTATAAAAGTGCATCAGACGCGCAAGCCGGAGTAAATGGTATATACAATTCCTTACAATCTCTTTTCCGCACCAACTTTGCTTACTGGGGTGAGGGAAGGGCAGACAATGTAACGACAAGGCATTCGGGTGACCCATTCGCATTGCAGCAAAATAGTTTAACTCCAATTATTAATTCTGCGAGATGGGAAAATTTCTATACTTTGATCTCTCGGGCAAATTATGCAATTAAATATATCCCTACAGTATTTGAATCCGATGACAGTGCTCTGAGTAATCAATTACTTGGTCAAGCAAGAGGCCTTCGGGGACTTGCGTATTTTTATTTGGTAAGAATTTGGGGAGATGTTCCATTAATTCTAGAACCTTACGAGAGTGTGGATCAGGAACTTTTTGTTAATCGTAATACTCAAGCTGAAGTCCTTAAACAAGCACAGGAAGATTTGCTTTTCGCTGCTGAAAATTGTGCTGACAGCTATAATGGTGATAGAAATAGAGTGTTTTTGACTAAAGGAGCAGCCAATGCTTTCTTAACCCAATTAGCGATGTGGCAAAAGCAATATCAGGATGCTGTGAGCTATGCGGAGAAAGTGATGGATGAGAGTCAATATAGCCTGGTGTCAATAAATGATTGGAACAGCATTTTTAATAAAGGGGCTAGTTCTGAGAGTATTTTTGAGATCGGCTATAACGAAGTTCAAACAAATTCATTACGAGTTTTATACGCCCTAGGATCCGATGCTGATTATGTGCCCAGTAATAAATTCATTGCTTCTATTGAGGAAGGTGATTTAAGGAAAAGCCTTATTTATGATGTTAAGGAAGTTCAACCTAGAAAAGTATGGAAGTTCTTTGGAGTAGGATTTAACGATGAGAGCGCAGATCCATCGTCCAATAATATCGTTTTAACCCGACTGGCCGATATTATGCTGTTAAAGGCCGAAGCACATGCTCAATTAAATCAAAACGAAGAAGCTTTAACATTATTGAACAGTATTCGTAAAAGAGCCGGTTTAAGCACTGTTGATTTAGAAGCTGCTAAGAATCTTTACACAGATTTACCATCTGCCATATTACATGAACGATCTATAGAGTTATGTTTTGAAGGTCACCGCTGGTTTGATTTAGTTCGTACTGACAAAGCCATTTCTACTATGAAACCTATAAATGGATTAACGGATATACGAAATTTGGTTTGGCCATTGCATGAGAATGCCTTGCTCCGTAATCCGAAGCTACAACAGAATGAATTCTATAAATAATCACTGAACGAATTATTTATGTTTATGAAAAAGACAAAAAACACGATAACAAAAATCCTACTGGGAGTTGGGATTCTTGGATCCTTATATAGCTGTGAAATACAGGAGAATTTTGAATATATACCCGGACCTGATAATAGTAAATTAACCGTAGATGCTTTAACCTATATCTCCGGAAATGATTCGCTTTCTTATTTAAAGGAAGCAGTAGGCTTAGCCGGAATGGAAAGTTTCTACGCAGGCAACAAGGAGTATACTTTTATTGCGCCTAATAATCAGGCATTTCGTGCGTATTTGAAGGATAATGGATATGCTACTTTGAATGAAATTCCTCAGCCAATTCTTAAAAATATGCTTAAATATCATATTGTGAATGGATTAGTGAATTTTAACGATCCGGCTTTATCCTCGAGTAATAAACCAATTGCATATGCGACTGAAAATGGGCAGACAATGTATCTATCCCATAGCAGTACTTTTGTTGGAATTATCAATGAAGGGACAAATAGACAATGGCAAATCAGAACTTCTAATCTGATTCCTACGAATGGTGTAATGCACGTGACCAACTTTATTACCTTTTATTCGGCACCAACCGGAGATGCAAATGCAGTAAATCCAAATTTATTACTGGACACCATTTTTCCTAAACATGATTCTTATATCAATGGAGGGATTGATTCGGATAAGAATTTTGGAACCAATAATTTGATGAAAGTAAAAAATGTTGAAGGGGATGGAGATTATGATCGTAAAGCGGTTATGATGTTCGATTTCAAAGACTTTAAGAAACAGGGGGTCGTTACTGATATGCGTCTTCAGCTTTCGGTTTCTTTCACCCATGCAAAGGGAGTAGATCTTAATTTATTTGAAACCCCAAATACAACCTGGTCCGAATCTTCAATTAAATTCAATAACATGGTCTTTGCAACTGGTCCAAGGATCGCGACCATAAAGACAAGTAAGGTAAGCTTCTTTAATTTTGATTTGACAGATTATTATAAAAGCAGAAATCCTGAAGGTTTAGTTTCTTTAATGCTGGACGGACAGGCAGGGTCAGATGAAACGGATGAAATCGCTACAAAGGAGCATACTACTTTATTACCACCTATGCTTATTGCTACTTTGGCTTCAGGTGATTCAGAATTGAAATTAGAGAAAATCAGTCCGTTTCTAGTTGATAAAGGCGGTGTTTATGTTCTTTCAAAAGATAATCTACAAGTTTCGGGTGCTACCGCTGCTGATATTATATATACCATTGAACAAGTACCGACATTCGGTTGGTTGTTAAAAGGTGCAGATGTGCTGAAAGGAGGGAGTAAATTTTCTCAATTGGATTTAGATTTAAAGAACATTTTGTTTATTCAAGATGGAGAAAATGTAGGTTCTCAGTCTCTTTTGTTAACCGCAAGAGATAAAGCCGGTGCCATTTTAGAAAATATTGAGTTGAAAATTTCCGTTAAATAGCATGAGAAGAAGTATTTATCGAGGGCTTATGGGTTTTGGAGGTGTTCTGTTACTGATGAACTGTGGATCACAAGTTCCGGTAATAGAACAACCTATTGAAACTACGGATCGTGTGATCCACTTTTCAGGTTTTGAATGGATAGTCAGAAATAATGATGCAAAACAAGGTCCGGGACCTAATTATTTTTCCGATTCAGAGGATAATGTTTGGATAGATAATTCAGGAAAATTACACCTGAGGATCACTCAAAAAGGAGGTACTTGGTATTGTGCCGGAATTTATGCAAAACAACCTTTGGGCTATGGGAAATACACATTTTATATTAATTCAGATATAACAAAATTGGATCAAAATGTCGTCGCCGGTTTATTTACGTATCTTAATGATATGGAGGAAATCGATATTGAATTTTCTAAATGGTCTATTTCGGATAACAAGAATGCACAATATGCTATTCAACCTTCCGATGCAGCTGGAAACAAATTTAGATTTGATATTCCTGCCGATTCTGGGCCTACTAAACATGAGTTTAATTGGCAGGCAGATCAAGTGATTTTTTCAAGTGGTTTTAATATTAATTCAAATGAAGAAATATTTGCCGGTTGGAAATATGTAGGCGCTCAAACTCCAAAACCCTCAAATGAAAAAATGCGCTTGAATCTTTGGCTTTTTAAAGGACAAATACCCTCTAATTTGAAGGAACAAGAAATTGTAATTGATAGTGTTTCATTTGAACGATAAATAATAAAAAGTTATAATCAATCTAAATCATTGTTTTTAATATGGATGTAAACGAGAAAATGGTTGCAATCTTCGATACTAAAAAAGAGGCAGGAATTGCCTCCGGAAGAGCAATTGAAAAGGCAATCATAGAATTATTGAAGGAAAAAGAAGAAATCCGCATTATTTTTGCCGCAGCACCTTCACAAAACGATACCCTGGATTATTTGGTGGATTCTAAATCTATTCCTTGGAATCGTATAATTGCTTTAAATATGGATGAATATATTGGTTTGCCACCTTCTTCTGAACAATTATTCGCCTCCTATTTGAAGGGGAGGATATTTTCAAAAGTTAATGTTAAAGAACTTCATCTTATTGATCCGAGTCATGACGTACAAAAAGAAATTGAACGTATTACCAAGCTTATAACTGAATCAACTATTGATCTCGTAATACTTGGGATTGGTCAGAATGGTCATATTGCTTTTAACGATCCACCCTATGCTGATTTTAACGATACGGCAGTAATCAAAGCTGTAGAATTAGATTTAATTTGTAGAGAACAGCAAGTAACGGATAAATGCTTTGCAAAATTAGAGGAGGTGCCATTAAGGGCTCTAACTTTAACGATTCCAACCATTATGAACGCCGGAGAGCTGTTTTGTATTGTTTCCGGTAAGCATAAAGCCCAAGCTGTATATGAGACTATCAATGGTGAATTATCCAAAGAATGGCCCTCCACTGTTCTACGAACCCATCCAAATTGTAGGTTTTATTTTGATAAACAAGCCGCGGAGATGATCCGGTAGTATTTGCGATTGTGAATGTCTTGTCCTGGAATCACAATGTTTTGCTTTCGCAATCTTGAAAAATTGAAGAAGAGGTAAATCTAAATAGTACTTTATTTTAGTTTTTTATAATTGTTTCTCTAACTTCTCAGTGACTTCCCTGAAATTTGGTAGGGATGCATTGAGATGTTAGCGAATCAATAAACTCTATGGATTTCATTCAAGTCATTAGGTCGTAGCTAATAAATAGGAAATATGTCATTAAATTAAGTAAGAATACAGTACATATTGATGATGTTCAGATTCCAATTGGTGAGACCTTTTTAAAAATGTTAAATTATTTTTCAAGTAATATTATAAGAGAAAGTAAAGCAGAAGTGTGGTCATAGTTAGAGTAAGACAGGAAATCACTTAATTAATAAATAGGTCATTTTTTTTGCACTAAAATTTTTTAAAATTTACCTAATTATTAGAATTGATAATTATCAAATCATAAGGTGAAAGCTTTTAAAAAATATCAAAAGCTGCATGCAGTTTTGGGTGATTGTTCTTACAACGAATTGATTTGTTTTTTTTATAAGAAAGCTGATGGTCGGAGTGAAGCGATAAATTCAATTTAGTTTTTTCTTCCCTGACTGTGCTCAAATTGTATTCTTGCAGAACATCCAATAATTACTATCAAGGCAAGATAATTGACGAGAACGGCAAACCAATTGAATGGGTTGCCGTATTTGAAGTAGGAAGTATGGACAGTAGGAGATCCAAGTCCGACAGCAACGGATATTTCAAACTCAGCAGAAGTCCCGATTGGCTAGGCACATTGATATTTTTTGGGCAGGGATAATTAACGGAATCAATTCCTTCGGTCTGGCCTCAGGCAGGGGCGCGGATAAGGTACAATTTTATCGAATAAGGCACTACGGTCATTCGGATGAAAATTGCTGAAACAGATTTATCTGGAACACTTCCTGTTAGACAATTTCCTATAAATGACAATATAAATTTCGACAGCTTTGAAAAATCGGAGATGCGGGACAAAATAGGTCTTTTGAAGCGGATTAAGTTTGATCTCAGGCGTAAAGATTCAATAAATTTCAAGCAATACTAAAATCCTTTTTCAGAAAACTTTAGCGCAGCCGTCATTTCCTATCAATACGGTAAACAAGCTCTCTTCACCGTATTGACAACTTAAATAAGCATAACAAAATAATCAATAAACTGGAGATGCTTACGATGAATTAGCGGTTCGCATTCGGAAAATCAAAAAAATAGAAAAAGACAAACCATTGGTAACCAATTCAAATTGGATGCGTGAAACAACAGTTCTTAAAAGGGGAACGTACCTGGTAGAAAGCAGTGCTGAATTTAAAAATGTGCAATAATCAGCATGCAGTTTGAGATTAAAAAAACTCAGTTATTAATACTATTAAAATATGGAATTAGCTTTACACTACCCATGAAGATAAAATTTAATTCAACAAATGACCTTTACAGGTTTATTTTATAATGCTGAATCTTTTCTTTATTAAGAAATGTCAAATTAATTTTAATAATTGATTTTTTACGTAAATTGAATAGTTAATAAATATTTCCAAGAAAGGACACGAGTCCAAATATGCTTCAATATTAATATTTATTAAATATTTTATCTTTGTTCTATGAGCAGAATTACCTTAAAAGAACTAGCTTTTGAATTGGGCTTATCTATTTCAACAGTTTCTAAAGCTCTTAACGATAACTTTGAAATTAGTGAGATTACAAAAAATCGGGTTAAAGAAGCTGCCAGTCTATTAAATTATAAACCGAATTTGGTGGCTAAAAGTCTAAAAACAGGGTACAATAATACCATTGCTATCATTGTTCCTTATTTTGGGAATCCATTTCAGTCTCAGGTCTTGGAAGGTGCTCACCAAGCTGCCTATGAAAGGAATTACAAACTTGTCTTTATGCAAAGCCGGGAAAATGCGAAGCTCGAACAAGAATCTTTAAAAACTTTGAACCAACAAAATGTAGACGGGGTGATAATTACTCCCTCTGCAAACAGCAATCTGAAATATCTAAAACAATTTCATCAAATCTGTCCGCTAGTCCTCGTTGATAGAATAGATTTTGATTTGCCGACTTTTAAAATTGGTGTGAACAGTGAAAAAGGATCTTATGATGCCACTCAGCATTTAATCAATTCAGGACGTAGGAACATTTTAGTGCTCTGCGGAATGAATATTGGAATCAACCAAAAAAGGATATCGGGATATAATAAAGCATTGATGGCTAATTTTATCCCTTTTAATAAGGAAAATATAATCCAAGTCGACTATGGTCAATCACGAGAAGATTTAATTAAAAACCTAACTCAAATTTTAAAGAATAAATTGAATCAAAATTCTGGTCCTATGGGAATATTAGGTACAACAGACACCCTGACGGTTTCTTGTCTCGGAATTCTATCAAACCTAGGGATAAGAGTACCAGAGCAAGTTTCGGTTATTGGCTTTGCAAACACCGAGGCTGCAGAGTCCTTAAATCCATCCTTATCCACAATCATCCAACCTGCTTTTGAAATAGGGCAGAAAGGGGTTGAAAAATTAATCCAACTCATTGAATCAAAGGATAGGTTCAAAATGGATTTTGACACAACTATCCTAGATACATTTATCGTTGCCCGAAACTCAACTAAAGTTTGACGGGTTTCATTTTAGGAACCAAAATTTTCATGATAATCCATGCGACTAAATAGGCCAAGGCACAAAAGGTAAATACGATCATATATCCTTGGTCAATACCATTGGCTACGGTTTCGCCCTTAGAAGAAAGTTGCTTCAGGAACTCTTCAATATTGGCAACGCCATTTTGCTCAAAAAATCCCTTCCTTGTATCTAGGTTAGCTATTTCAGGATATCTGTTCAGAAGATTTTCGCCATTTACCTTGCTCCAATGTGTCTCAGCGTAATCAAATAGCTTTCCAGAATAGATATTGATGAAAAATGAACCCAGTCCTCCAGCTAATCCTCCTATGCCAGTTACGGTAGCAATAGCCCTTTTGGGAAACATATCTCCAATTGTCGAGAATATATTGGCTGACCAAGATTGATGTGCAGCTGCACCGATACCGATCAAGATTGTTGGAACCCAAAAAGAGTAATGCCCAAATGGCTGCGCCAATAGAACCAATAATGGGAAAAATGCAAATATCAACATTGCACGCATCCTCCCGGCATATGCATTCATTCCCTTGTTGATGAAATATGAAGGCAACCAGCCACCTATCAAAGAAAGCATCGTGATGCTATATAGCACAAACAGAGCTAATTGGCCATTTAAGTCGGACGACTTAACTCCATAAACGGAGCTTAAATATGCGGGCATCCAAAATAAATAAAACCACCAAACTCCGTCGGTCATAAATTTACCTACCGCAAATGCCCAAGTCTGATTGTGTTTTAAGCAGTTGAGTATACTCACCTTCCCTTGGGTAAAAGGTATATTAACATCGTGCTGTTGCGCTTCTACGATGTCATCTTGTTGGATATATTCCAATTCCGCCTGGTTTACTTTTGGATGTGACTCTGGTTTATCGTATATGAATATCCAATATCCCATCCATACAAATCCCAAAGCTCCAATAATTATAAATGACATTTCCCAACCCCAGTATTCTGCTATGACTGGAATACACAATGGAGCAATCAATGCACCGATAGTAGAACCGGCATTAAATATACTTGTGGTAAACGCTCTGTCTTTTTTTGGAAAGTACTCCGCCGTTGTTTTGATCGCTGCCGGGAAGTTTCCAGCCTCACCTATGGCCAAAACAAACCGGGCAAAAATAAATAAGACAACACTGACGTTGATGACCCTAGAAAAATCATGGACGTTTTTTATGGCTTCCTTGGCTCCTTCAAATCCAACAAACCATTCACCTGCAACAATGCCTGATGTTGCTATTCCACAGAATGCATGCAGGATAGCTCCAATTGACCAAACAGCAATCGCCCAAAGAAAACCTTTTTTTGTGTCCATCCAATCAATAAATCGACCGGCAAACAACATCCCAACTGCATAGAAAATCGAGAACAGGGCAGTTATCAGGCCGTAATCGTTATTGGTCCAGTGAAATTCCGGAGAAATAAAATCTTTCCAGGTTAAGGATAATACTTGCCTGTCCAAGTAATTTATGGTCGTTGCGAAAAATAAGAGGGCACATATAGTCCATCTAAATTTGCTGGCTTTTTGGTCACTCATATGGCTGTCTATAAGGTTAACAGTTTATAATTACTATAATTATCAAAATAATACATCGAAATAAAAAGAAATATCTACTTAAACGTTTTCGAAGATTTTAGAACATTCTTTATATACAATGTTTATATTTCCCTAAATCGAAATCGATTTCGCAGATATTAATACCAATCCATTTAAACTTATGGTAACTTATAACTTCTAAAACAAATTAAAAATGGAATTAACCTTTGATAGTCGATACGCAATCGGACCCAATGAATCAAAAAACCTGGATACTGAAGGTTTAAGAAAAAACTTCCTAATCGAACAATTATTTTTGAAAGACGGAATTCATTTTACCTATAGCCATTATGACCGCTATATGGCTGGTGGAGCTATGCCGGTCAACGAAAAACTAAAACTGGAAACTATTGAACCACTTCTGAAGGAGGATTATTTCTTGAGCAGAAGAGAACTTGGAATTATCAATGTTGGTGGAAATGGTAAAGTGGAAGTCGATGGTGAACTATTCGAACTCAATTTTAAGGAAGCATTATATATTGGAAAGGGGAACAAAGAAGTTTATTTCATTAGTAACGATCCCTCTAATCCGTCAAAGTTCTATATGAATTCAACCCCAGCGCATCATTCATATCCTACAAAGAAGGTAACAAAAGAACAGGCGAATAAAATTGAACTTGGATCATTGGAAACCTCAAATCATAGGGTTATCAATCAGATGATGCTACATACCGTTATTGAAACCTGTCAATTGCAGATGGGCATGACAGAGCTTCAATTAGGTTCAGTATGGAATACCATGCCTGCCCATACCCATGACCGCAGAATGGAAGTCTATTTTTATTTTGATCTCCCTGAGGGGCAATCCGTTTCTCATTTCATGGGTCCCGTAAATGAAACCCGCCATATTTGGATGCAAAATGAACAGGCTGTAATTTCTCCACCTTGGTCTATCCATGCTGGGGCAGGCACAAGCAATTATACCTTCATATGGGGAATGGCAGGTGAAAATATGGACTATGACGATATGGACAAAAGTCCAATAACTGAACTTAGATAATATGAAAAAGATTTGGCTAACCATACTGACCATAACTGTTGCTGCACATGGATATGCTCAGAAATTTATTCAAATAAGCAATCCTACGGCCCATAATAGAAATGAATTGGTTTCTATTCCTTATGATAAGTTTACGTCCCATTTTCTGATGGATAGTACTTTTACTATTAAAGATGAAAAAGGCAATGTCCTCCCCCATCAGTTGGAGAAATTGGGCACTGTACATCCGGTCAATGTACTTGTTTTAGTCAATATTGGACCTAAATCTAAACTCAAGCTTTCAGTAGATCAAACGGCAAGCCCAGCTGCTGAACCCAAAACGTTTGCCCGATATGTCCCAGAAAGGTTCGATGATTTCGCATGGGAAAACGATGTCCTTGCTTTCAGAATGTACGGTAAGGCCCTGGAAGGAAGACCTGATGATGCCCAAGGAATGGATGTATGGGCAAAAAGAACGGATAAATTAGTCATTGACAAGTGGTATAAAACAGAAGATTACCATAAAGATCACGGTGAAGGCTTGGATTACTATTCGGTAGGGCAGACCCTGGGAGCTGGAGATATAGGTCTGTTTATCAATGACTCATTGATGTATACTAAACATTATCGTAGGTATAAAGTCTTAGATAACGGACCATTAAGAACGACTTTTCAGTTAGAATTTGATCCTGAAAATGTGGATGGGCAACATATAATCTTTAGTAAAAGATTCAGTTTGGACGCAGGGAGCAACTTTAATAAAATCACGCTAAAATTTGAAAATCAAAACAAGGGTGAAACACCAATCGCAATTGGCATTGTAAAAAGAAAAGAAGAAGGCCCATTACTGACATTTGCCAAGAATCCTATGTCATTGACTTATTGGGAACCGGAGATCAATAACAGCGGTAAAATAGGAGTGGCACTAATAGTTCCGGAAAAAGGGGTGAAATATAGCAATGCCAGCCCAGAACAAGCCCTAATGATCTCAAAAGTCAAAAATAAAAAAGACTTCATATATTTTAACGGTGCTGCTTGGAATAAAGCTGGGAAAATAACGAATGAGAATGAATGGAATAAAGCAGTTGAAATCTATAAGGAGAATTTAAAGCATCCACTAAAAACAGAATTAAAATAAAATAGCATGTCAATTTTAAGTTCATTTGATTTAACGGGAAAACTGGCCTTGGTGACAGGCTGCAAACGAGGAATAGGTAGAGCTATGGCCGAAGGCTTAGCAGAAGCAGGAGCAGACATAATCGGAGTTTCTGCAAATCTAGAATTAGAGGCATCAGAAATAGAAAAATCTGTTAAAGCCTTTGGTAGGAATTTTTATGCTTATCAGTGTGATTTTTCAAAAAGGCAAGATCTTTATTCATTTATTGAAAAGCTGAAGGGTTCGCATCCTACAATCGATATTCTCTTCAATAATGCTGGCAATATTCTAAGGAAGCCGGCAATAGAACATCCCGATGAATATTGGGACCGGATAATTGAAATAAATCAAAATGCCCAATTTATCCTGACAAGGGAAATTGGAAAAGAGATGGTTGCACGTGGATCTGGCAAAATTATATTCACCGCTTCACTCCTATCATTTCAGGGAGGAGTGAATGTGCCGGGATATGCTGCCTCTAAAGGTGCTGTAGCATCGCTCACAAAAGCTTTTGCAAATGAATGGGCAAGCAAAGGTGTCAACGTAAACGCTATTGCTCCTGGTTATATTGCTACTGATAATACCGAGGCTTTAAGGAATGATGCCGGTCGTTCAGCCTCTATCCTTGATCGTATACCGGCTGGAAGGTGGGGTGAAGCAGAGGATTTTAAAGGTCCGGCGGTGTTTCTTGCCTCTGAAGCCTCCAATTATGTCCATGGAACCATCCTGACAGTCGATGGTGGCTGGATGGGCAGATAAAAAATAAGGGGCTATCCAATGGATAACCCCTTATTTTTTATCATAACTATCAACTTTATTTTAATTCCTTGAGCCTAGTTAAAGCCTCTAGGTAATAATAATCTGCGTAGGTAAGTGGTACATCTACTTCCGAATTATGTGGTAAACTTCCTACACTGTGCCTTAATAGAAAACCACCATTCGTTTTGTAGTCAGCAAAGTATTCAGGGCTAGATAAAGTCTTTAGGCTTTCTTTTGCAAAATCCAAGAATGCCTTTTTATCCTTTCCTTTAGAAAATGTAGAAAGTTCTACCAAGGCTGATGCAACAATTGCCGCTGCAGAAGCATCCCTCGGTATAGGAGAGATATTCCTTCCTGTAAAATCCACATCTGATTTAAATCCTTCCTGATGGGCATTAAAGTCCCAATTTGGGATTTTATCCGATGGAAGTTTTGGATGATTCATGTAGAATCTCGCCGCCTGTTGAGCAGTTTTTAAGTATTCAGGGTCTTTGGTCTCCCTGAACATCATGGTAAATCCATAGATTGCCCATGCCTGTCCACGTGCCCAAGTCGAGTTGTCAGCATAACCTTGATTTGTTTGATGATGTATAGCTTTTCCGGTTTCATCATAATCGACAACATGGTAGGTACTGTAATCTGGGCGGAAATGATTTTTCATCGTTTGGTCGGCATGACTGATCGCTACTTTTTTATATTTCGGGTCGCCCGTTATATCTGAAGTATAACACAACATCTCCAAATTCATCATATTGTCGATAATGACAGGATATTTCCAAATGGTCTCATTGTCCCAAGCTTTCTTTTCGTTCCATGACTTGATTACTCCAACCTTTTCATCAAATCTTTTCAATGCTGTATTCGAAGAATGGATAATAATATCTTTATATTCCTTAACCTTCGCTGGATCTTTTAAGTATTTAATTGCGTTTCCATACGAGCAATACATGACAAAACCTATATCATGATGTTGGTCTAGGTCTTTGGCTTTTTCTAGTTTTTCTGTCCATTTAACTGCTTCATCTTTAGTTTCTTCATTCGCGGTTTGAAGATATAAATACCATAATGAACCCGGGAAAAATCCTCCGGTCCAATCCCATTCGTCTGTACCTACAAGTTTGCCGTCTTTTGTAGTTCTTGGGAATTCGTTCAATACATCTGCTTGTTTAGCTAAGAAATTATATTGTTTGTCGGCTTTCTTGAAAATTTCAGGAATGAAATCCTCTTGATGCGGTTTCATACTGATCATCAATACGGATGCCGCAGCAGCTAATAATGATGTGATTTTAATTCTCATATCTGATGGTTCTAATAAGTTACATAATAATCTTTAGGGAATTTTTGTCCTGAAAAGGCTTTTTGAGAAGTCCAGGGCTCTGCTTTAGCAACCCAAAATTCATCATCCGCCGGCAATCCCAATGCCAAAAAGGATAATGATGCTTCATACAAAGAGCCTGTATTGGTATAAGAGTCAGCAATGTTTCCTTGTTGTGGGGATGTTAAACCTAAAACTAACCAACCGTACTTATCAAAAATATCATGGCTATATATCTTTTTGAGCATAGCGGTCATAGCTCCTCTAACTTGAGATGGCTTTAAGGTTGCCGGTAATTTTTTATCCAATGCAACTGCTGATAGAGGTTGAAATCCGCCATTTCTGTAGGTTGAACTTCTGCCGATTACAGGATAGTACCCTTCAGGTGAAATCATTCTTTCCAAATGCTCAGCATACCTTTGCATCCTTTTATATGCACGGTCATACTTCTCTTGATATGCAGGAGAAACCTGGGCATTATGTTTCAATGTTTCTACTAACATGCAATGAATGACATATCCATTGTAGTAGTCATAGCTAAACCTAGCTCCATCACTATACCATCCATCGCCAACATACCAATCCTTATCAAATTTATCGATTGCATGGTCAATTTTCTCTCTATCTGGCTCGACTCCAACACTCAGTAAAAATGTTTCTGTCATAGAGGCAAACAGTAGCCAATTGCTTTGATTGGGCGTAATCCATCGGATATGCTTAAACTCTTCAATAAGTTGCTTCTTAGTGTTTTCAGCAAGTGGCTCCCATAATGCTTTTGGTGCACGCAGTAGCCCTAAGGCCAAATGTGCAGCATCTACCAAAGTCTGTGTGGACTTGTCTCTCCATGCAAAATAATCCGGAGAGCTGGGGTCGACTCCATGCTGAATACCCAGTAAAGCTTGTTGTAAAAACTTACTTCTTATTTTGCTTTCATTGCTATTGTCTGAAGGTAATGCAAGCCAAGGGGCAATACCAGCAATTAAACGTCCGAAAGCTTCCAAATACCCAACCTTTGGATTTCTGCTATCAAACGATTCTGAAGCAATCATCGGCATATTTTTCTGAAAAGTACCTTTGCTAATGTTTTCAAGAATTGGCGTAGCCATTTTGCTGATCACTGAAACCCAATATGCTCTATCGTTTGATGTGTCATATTCAGGAATGCTACTTTGCGCTTTTTTTTCAGAAGCATCAAGGTTGGTATTTGCAAGGGTAAATCCCCCAAAAAGTAAGCCCGCTTTTTGAATCCATGTTCTCCGTTTCATAATTTTAGTTTATAATAAATTTATAACTTCCTTTCGAATTTAACTTTTTTGCCTTCAGAGATAGTCTATAAATTCTTGGTCCCCAAACATTACTTAGTCTCGGGTCATCTTGCTCGATAGTTTCCTGTGTGGCCTCAAATAACTTAGGGTCAAATTTTAAAGAGGAGTTGCCATTATTCAAAATCACTTTACCGTATTCAATTTTTGGTTCTGAAGCCAATAAAAAATGAATGATGTTCTCTTTTATAGGGTTTGAGATATCAAATTCATCTGTGATAATAAGTTCGTTGTTATTGATTTTATACTTCCTAATCCATGACTTAATATTAGCTTCCTCAGGATAAGCACCTGCAATGTCTAATTTGAACTCGTTGGTCTTGGCATCGAAAGAAGCATTTTTTGATTTGTACTTTGCACCGAATGGTTGTTCAGAACCATTTATTTGTGGTAAATTATGGTAACCACTCTGCATCGTCCAAATATCATAGCGCTCTTTACTGAATGTTTTCTTGTTATAAGTTCCTACTCCGGCATCAATAAACATGGGTTGTTTGTCCTTATAAAGGATAAAAGTCCCTATATCGTTATGGTTGTGACTTTCATTATTAAATCCCCCCTTGGCAGCAAAAAATAAGTCCTTATTTCGAATATATAAAAACTCAGTCTCAGGATACCATTTATAAGGGTTGTTTGGTAAGTTTGCTGTTTCATTTTGTATAGATTCTACAGTTCTCAAATCCTCCAAACTTCTGAAGGCATCTCTGGTTATTGATATTTTATTAGCTCTATTTGCCAATAAATATTTGGCAAACTGTTTCATCTCAAGGCTTCCTACAGCCTCACCGTACCTATAAATCAGTAACGGGTCGCCACCCCCTTTGGCAGAAGCATCTGCAAAATTAACCACCCAAGAATCACCTCCGATATAAGATTGAGAAATATATTCCCCCATGTCCTTGATGACTTTCTGCTCAAATAAATTAACTTTATTGCTGGTAGATAAGGACAGTAATTCAAGATAATCGTATAATTTTCCTGCGGCATGGCCCCAATAGGATGGGCCTTCCTCACATGCACCATCGATCTTCACGTAGTTGACGAATTTATCAACTGACCTCATGGTTTTATAAATACCTTCAACTTTTAGATTCTCATCGTCTTCAACCAATAATAAACAGGTCAGGACATTGAAATTACACCAGGGATTCCAGTTGTTCACCATTTTATTTTCCTTAAGTTCGAGTGCTTGCCACCACATATCATTTCTATTCAGGTATGGCTCAACTATTCTAGAATAAATGTTGCTTTTCAACCTGCTGCTGATTTCAGGATTGACCTTATCCATGTCCTCCTTTAGGAAATAGTGAATCCAAGACAACAATGAACCCATGTCACCCGCCATCAGGTCTACTACATGAACACCTGCTTGTGCCAAAGTTCTTTTGGAGGGTTGGAACGCCGGAACATGAGCAGATAATGACCATGTACTCATTTCTGTAAAATACCAAACCCCATTTATGATCTGATCCAAGAACCTGCCTTTTCCTTCTGCCAATTCTGCAAAAAATAAATTGCTGAGCGCAGTGGCATTCTCATTCATCGGCTTCTCCATGATGACCCTAGAACCATCTCGCTCATAAGCTAAGTAATCGGTAGCTTTTACAACTTGCCATTGATAGGTCAATGCCTGTTCACCCTTTTCAATAATATTGGAAAGTACAGGTCCGGTCAATTTTTTCCAGCCTTCACGATCGGAATAGGAAGGATAGGGAACCCATTGTGCGGTTTTCAATAAACTGTTTTTTAGGTCTTCTTGACTGAAATTTTTACACAATAAATCCAAAGAATTATCAGTTTTTCCGCTTGAAAAAGCAGAAAAACTGATAAAGAAAACAAGTGTGTAGCTGATAAGATTTTTCATGTTACCATCCTTGATTTTGTACTAAATTTGGGTTCATTTCTATTTCAGCACCGGGTATTGGCCAAATGACATGTCTCGTTTGGTAGCCACGAGTTAACAGGTTGTCACCAACAATACTCTTCTCAATGAAATTATTGGAAACTTCGGTAAGCTGATTCCATCTTTTCAGGTCAAAATAACGATGGCCTTCTGCTGCCAGCTCGACTTTCCTTTCATGGGAAATCCGTTTTTGCATCTCCAGCTTGCTTGATACTGCTAAAAATGCCGATCCGGAGTTAAGACCTGGCATAGAAGAACGAGTTCTAACTTTATTAAGTTCTACAATTGCTTTGCCCAGATCTCCGCTTTCATTGTATGCCTCTGCTAACATCAAGAATACATCCGCTAACCGGATAATCGGGAAGTTGATAGGTGTATGTGCACGATCTGTAATTGCTCCTTTAAGATTGCCTTCTGGTACAAATTTTCTCCACATATAAGTCAGCCAGCCGCGGTTGTTTCTAATTTGCCCAAAGTTCTCATTGACGCCAGTTGCCAAAACTAATTTCATGTTCCTTTCTTGGTTTGCATTCCAACCTAAATAGTCAGAATAAGGAACAATTAACGACTGGTTCATTCTAGGATCTCGGTTTGCATAGATGCTTCTGATCTTGGCCGTATCAGGTAGATGAGTAAAAGCGCCATTGGTATGCGTAGCCATCATTGCCTCTCTTTTAACAGCGTTGTCGGCATTATAATTAGCATAATGGTCATCCCAATTAAATGGTGAGCCATCCTTGTTCTCATAGCTGTCTGCAAACCTTGTACTTGGCATCACGTTGTTCCAGCAGCTTCCAAATGTTGATCTTGACCCCATGTAAAAGGCCATCGGCATACCGTAAGGAAAACCAGTCCCACCCATGTTCTGTATTGAAAAAATAGCCTCAGCGCTGTTATCTCCCTCCATTTGGAACAGTGAGCTGTAATCAGAACTTAAAGAATAATTATATGGAAAAGTTTTGTTGTACACTACATCCTCAAAATCTTTGATCGCATTTGTCCAATTTTTTTGATAAAGATAGACTTTCCCTCTTAAAGCCACTGCAGCACCTTTTGTTACCCTGCCTGTATATTTGTCGTCATATTTAACAGGCAAATTTTCAATTGCAAAAGTCAAATCGTCAATGATAAACTTTTGTACATCAGCTAAGGAAGATTTAGGGTTTTTCAAGTCTGCAAAATCTTTATTTAGATCAACTGACTCGTCATAAATCGGTAATCCTCCAAATAGATTGCTCAATTGAAAATACATCAAGCCACGCAAAAATTTAGCTTCAGAAATCATGATTTTTTTCCTTTCTGCATCGATTTCCATTTTCTGGATATTTCCTATGGCATGGTTAGCACGTTGGATCAAATCATATCCACTTTTCCATCTACTGGTAACTGTTCCGGTTCTGTCTGTGAAAGTTCCTGCAATGATATCGCCGAAGCCAACATCATAACCAATTCCAACATCTGTTAAATCATCATATGCAAACTGGATCCCGAAAGTCCCTTCTTTCTTAAGGTCATTGTAGATACCAAGAACGCCTGCCAAAGCCTGATCCTCAGTCTGCCAAAATGTGTTCCCACTAACTTGGTTGTATGGAACGGTATCCAGCTTGTAACATGAACTCAATGCCAAACAAGCTGAAATATATAATAATGTTATCTTTTTCATTTTTAATCTTTTAGAAGGTTAATCCAATTCCAAATACTACTTGTTTCATGGTCGGATAATTGGTTCCATTTACTTCGGGGTCAAATCCTTTGTATTTTGTAAATGTCCAGTAGTTCTCCATTGAACCAAATACACGTAGATTTTGAACAGCAATCTTTTGTGTTAATTCATTGGGAAAAGTATAACCCAGCTGAATGTTCTTGATACGCATGTAAGATTTGTTCTGTAACCAAAAATCACTGTTAATGGTGTTTCGTGTGTTGGTATATGGTAGTAGCCTCGGATAGGTAGCATCCGTTCTTCCTTCTGTCCATCGTCCACCCACAATTTCTTGATTCAATTGGTAACCCCATCGAACGGTTGGAGTATAATGCAAATCTGTGTATACTAATTTATTCCCAGCAGCTCCTTGTAAAAATACATTGAAGTCAAAACCTCTGTAATCAAATCCCAAATTGAAACCATAAGTTATTCTTGGCGCTGTCCCGTGCCCAACTGCGACTCTATCCTCATCATTGATTACGCCATCATTATTGGAGTCAATATATAGCAAATCACCTTTTTCAGGCTTACCGTAAGCGGCAAATGGATTTAACTGTTGATTAGTTTCTGGATCTACTGGCGCATTTTTGATCATGTCTTCCACCAACTGTAAATCCGTATCGGTTTGGATGATCCGATCATGAAGCAAGATAAATTGGGTGTTAATGGCATATCCTTCTTGAAGTAGGTTAGCCCCTGAAATAGAGCGATCATCTCCTTTGAATTTGATGACTTTGTTGTCAATAAAGGTGAAGTTTCCACCAACATTAAAGTTAAAGTTCTCACCGATTTTATCGCGATAGGTCAAATTGGTTTCTATACCTCTATTTCTAACTTTTGCTGCATTGGTCCTGGGAATCGATGCGTCTCCAACCACCATAGGAGCAGGTAAATTAATCAGGATATTATTGGTCGTTTTATCAAATACATCAACCGACCCACTCAATTTATAGTTCAATAAGTCAAAATCCAACCCCAAATTCAGTACGTTTGTGCTCTCCCAAGTCAATAGGCTATTGCTTAATCCGGTTTGAGCAAATCCTACAAATAATTGGTTGTTCAGGATGTAGTTTGCTGAACTGTACAATGTTTGGTATTCGTAGTTGTTGATTCCGCCGTTGTAAAAAAACACATCATCGACCGTTCCATTATTTCCTAGAGATCCATAGGAAGCTCTCAGCTTAAGCGTGGGCATCCAGCTTACATCGTAGAAATCTTCAGATGATATTTTCCAACCGACCGATGCTGATGGAAATGTCCCCCATCTGCTTTTGCCGCTCATAAATCTTGATGAACCATCTGTCCTCAGGTTCGCTTCCAATAGATATTTGTCGTCCCAAGATAGATTTAAACGACCGAAAAATGAACGCATAGCCCAGTCCGTGGTGTTCCCCGATGCTGATGCATCCATCGTTGCAGCATTCAATACGCTCAATGAAGGATCTATTAAATCTAATTTTGATGCGGCAAACCAACCATCTTTTAAATATTCCTGGCTGGCACCAACCATAACCTCGTACTTCAGACGGCTATCTGCTGCAGTATTTTCATATTTAGCAATACCATCAATGTAATAACGGTAGGTCTTGACAGATTGATTGGTCACCGAACTTCTTCCAGTTCCAGCTGTTGCAACGGAATTAGTCAAGAAATTCCACCGGTCATTGAAAACAGGCTGACTATATATAAAGTCATCGTTATAAGTATAAGTATAGGAACCTTCTAAACTCAAACCTTTGATAGGTCTCAATTTAGCGAAGAATCTGCTGACAAACCTATTCTTGTTTATATCCCCTTTTTGAGCGTATAAACGATGTAATATGTTGTTTGATTGCGGGTCGTCTTCTGGATTGTTTGGTGAACCAAATCTACCATCAGGGGCCCTTAATACCATGCCCGGAGAACTCGCGGCAGCATACAAAAAAACATCATTGATCAGGTTGGTTCCTATCATGGTTTTGGAAACAACACCATTGATGTTGGTTCCTAATGTCAACCAAGGTTTTATGTCCGCCTCAAGATTTATCCTTCCCGTATGTCTTTTATAAGTAGCTTGTTCAACAATACCTGGATTATCCAATAATCCATAAGAACCGAAAAACTTGATTTTTTCACTTCCTCCCGTAAAGGATAGATTGTGGTTTTGTGATATTTTGTTTTGAAACAATGATTCTACCCAATCAGTGTTGGGATACATTAATTGATCTCCATTTTCATTAGCTCGCCACAGGTCTATATTTTCTTGGGAAAAGATAGGCTTTGCGTTTGCGTCACCATTTTTGTAGCCTTCGTTAACCAATTCCATATAGTCCGCATAGTTGGAAATCATCGTCATGACATTGGAAGGCTTCTGGGAAGAGAAGTAATTGTTGTAAATTACTTTAAAATCATTGTTTCTTCCTTTCTTAGTGGTAATCAAGATAACGCCATTTGCAGCTCTGGATCCATAGATCGACGCTGATGCAGCATCCTTCAAAACGGAGATGCTTTCAACATCTTGAGGATTGATCAGGTTCATGTCGCCAACAACTCCATCGATGACAACCAATGGGTTAGCATTGTTCAGCGTTCCTTGACCACGAACCCGTAGAGAGCCACCGTCCGCTCCTGGTCGACCTGATCCTTGGGTAACCGACAATCCCGGTGCCTGACCCGCTAGACCCGATGATAACGATGTAATCGGTCTACTGCCAACAACGTCTGACATTTGAATGGATGACACGGCACCGGTTAGATTTTCTTTACGTTGAGTGCCGAATCCGACCACTATGACTTCTTCAACATCAGTTGAGGAGCTCTGCAAAGTAATCTCTAAAAAACCATTGCCCTGTAAAGCGACTTCTTTTGAAGCAAATCCTACCGAGCTCACTTGAAGAACCGAGTTTGCTGGAACGCTCGCTAGTTCAAAATTACCTTCAGCATCTGATTTTGTGCCAATATCGGTTCCTTTAAACTGGATGGTTGCTGAAGTTATAGGATTTCCTTGTGGATCTACAACCCTCCCCTTGATAGTTTCTTGAACCCTGTTGGAAAGATTTTCGGTTGTTTCAAAATTAATTTCATAGGCGTTAATTTGTTGGGAACTAGCCAAACAAATCGATAGCAGTAGGGGCCAGCTCACTTTTGGATTGAGCTGCCGTACTCCCTTTTTCAAAAGAGCGGAATTTAGTTTCATTGTGTTGATAGTTTATATATGGTTCTGTAATAAATTGGATATAAATTCCAAGATAGACCAGGATATAGGCTATTCAATAAAAATTTAACGAAAACGATTTCATTAATCTGTTTAGTTGTGAACTGATAATGGTTAATATTAATGTATCCAATCATTATATTCTTGATTGGAGGGATAAAAAAATAGAAAGAACCAAATACTCTTCAATTGAATAATAAATCTATCAGTAGTTGTCATTAGTAAATTATTGGGAATAAAAAAGTTTTAATTGTTAAATATCATTTCATATTTAAGTCTTCTGATCTTATCGGACCAATCATTAAGGAGCCAAAGTCGAACACTGAATATTCAGGATTCAACTTGATTTATCTGCAGATCGGCAACTTAACAATTCGAAATGTTTATCTTACCCAAGCTTCATTGGCAGATTTTAGATATTTTGATCAATACAAAAATTAGGTTGTATTTTTAAGGTGTAAATGAAGCAAATAGGCAAATAACCGTTTTAGACATTCAGGTTTTAAAAACATTTCTTAGGGGTGGAAAGGAAGTTTTCTTATTGATAGCGAAAATAACTCCACCCTATAAAGCATTGCAAAAGAGAACAAAATGGTTAGACCGACAAGTGGTATTTTTGTGGCAAAGGAAGATTTGGTATCTGGACATGTAAATTGGAGAACAGGGGGACGCTTAAAGACAAATTCTTTTTTGTCTGAAACTAATAATAAGCTAGGTATGATTTTGGCATGTGGAGCAATGCCCATAGGTACGAGCATGAATAAAGATAAATTATGACGAGGTCTAATAGGGCTACAACAATAACTTGATTACTTCTTGTTGGCTAGGAATACCTAATATCCAAAAGCTGTAACGTAAAGTTAAACCGGAGATCGGATACTTTTGAGCAAATATTAAATCGTAAAAAAATGGAGTCCAATATAAGAAGAGATGATTGCTAATTCTTTTTCTAAATCTTTAAATGCTAATTTTATTTTTTTTATCATATAGGTCCTGTTAAATCAATTAATAACTTTTCCAGTATTATCAATGTAAAATTTCTTATTATTAATAGAGACTCGAGCTTTTCCATTTTTAAAAAATGAAATGTAATCATAAATTGGAGTTACTATCACCCTCCCAGTTTTATCTATTAACCCAACTTTTATTTTTTTTGACGGATCAATAGATGTCCGTCTTTCAAAGGAATCTACCTTACAATTTACATAAAATGATGCATAACCTTCATGAAATCGTGTTACATAATCAAATTGGGTATTAATAATGATTTGCCCTTTCATGTTCGCAAAACCGAATTTCCCCTCAGAGTCCAGAATTCGGAACAGACCTTCAAATGCCATATCTGGACCTTCACTATTTATAAAAACGTTAAACAATTCCATTCCTGAATTGTCAATTGCTTTCCACTCACCTAAATCAGAAACAAATCCTATTTCTCTTATTGTATCTGGGAATGCATACTGATATTTATTAAAAGGAATGATAGTGTCACCATAATTGTTAATGAACGCAATATCGTTGAGAACACTCTTAGCTTTTCTTTTTGAGATTTTGATTAAGAGCTCATAATTTTCAATTTGACCATATACATCTTCTATACAGAAAGAAATACTAAAAATCCCGAAAATAAAATAAACAAATGCTTTCATAAAATAAAGATTAAATGGATCAATTCATTTCAGGAAGCTTAAGTTGGGCATAGACCTACTTGCTTCTCTTATTGCATTGCAATAAGATTTTGAGTATCCTCCAGAGATACCTATGATGTTTTTATGTTGAAATTTGATGGTCTTATGGTATACTTCAGGGTATATTCAATTAATTAAAAAATTCAAATTATCTTAAATAGCAAATCACAAATATTTTTTAAATTGGTGTAATGTACATTATTAATCTGAAAATGTTAATTATGAAAAAATTAATTTTAATCCTTATCGCATTTATTGCTACAAATTCCTTTGCTCAAACAGCAAAAGATTTGAGTAAACCAGGAGTAACACTCTTTATGAATAATCAAAAAAGTGATAGTTCCCTACGTGTGATAGTTGTTGACCAGGAAAAAAAGATAAACCAACCACTATATTTAATTAATGGTACTGTTGTAAAGGGCCAGCGAAAAATAAGACCTGAAACTATAGAAAAGATAGATATAGTCAAAATTGACACAATAATAGATAACCAAACATATGTAGGTCAAATTCATATAAAGACCAAAGATGAATTTAAACCTGAATTTATTTCTTTAGCAGAACTGAAGTCTAAATATTCAAGCTTTAAAGGAATGCCGGTAGTATTTACCCTTGATGGAGAAACTATTAATTCAGACGAAGGAAGCTATTTTGTCGATGAAAATAACCTCTTAACGATTGTCATTGACAAACTGCAAACCAACGGAAACATCGAGATAGGATTAATAAAATTATTGACTAAATCTAAAAAAAACATAGATGACCGAAATCAAATTATTCTCCGAGGTGAAAAAGCAGTTGTTCAACGATAAAAAACAGTCACAGCGTATCTGACCTAATGTCATATTCTCTACTTAATTTCTGAAGATATCTGGATAAATTTCTAACGTTTTTTTGGTTCATCAATGAGGTATTCCGAAATGTGTGTTTTATCCACTGAAACGGATTTATTTTATGTTCTGCCAATAGACAAGAAGAAATATTCCATTGTTCCATGCTGAGCTGTATGATCACTTCACGCAAAAAGATAGTTTTTTATATCAGTTAATGGACTATTGACACTATCTATAAGATTATATAATCTGCTTGACAAAGCAAATATTTTTGAGTCTGATTAAAATCGGAACTTTGTGACCTGGTGACTTTCGGACAATCAGTCAAAATAACTTGATAGAGATTATTTAACCTAGCGTATTACAGACACTTTCCAAATATTTGGATCATTTCGATCTCGAGGAAGTTTAATCTAAGGTGTTTACTTCAGAATCAGCAATTTCTTGGCTAAATGCATTATCAAAGAACGAAATCATTGATGATAAAATGTTCGATTTCATCCCTGGTTAATATTTCTGACATAATGTTTTAATCTATCGACTTTGTTAACAAAAGAATGTTCCCCAAGTCGCAATTAACAATAAATTTTATGAATGAAACACTGTAATGTAAAGATATAGTATAGGGAGCAGCTGAAGAAAGAACTTAAAAGAAATTATTATAACATTGAGATCGTGGCCATAAACAAATATAATCTATATATTCAAAAAATAAACTAGAAATATACAAGAAAATTATCGACTAACCCAAGCCGCCTTTGATCTCTTTCAATCTATACAATATGATGTTCTGTATTAATTTCAATGGCAATGTTCTATCATTTGGAAATTGGATAACTGATTTTGACAACTTATACCCCTTTAGATCTTCCTCAAATTCCTTTAAGAACCTTTCGGTCCAAGGGCTTGATAGGCTGATATGGTTAGGAAATGCACAGTAATGTATCAGATAGGTTTTCTTCCCCACCTTCATGGCAGGTATCTGATAGCTGATGGATTCCTCAGCATCAGGAACAAGATCAAGAATTGTCTTTCGGATAATATCCAGTCTTTCAAGAACCTCACCCGTAAATGTTCCGTTATACTCATCAATTGTTTTGAAATTGGTCTTTGCCATGGTTTCTTATTTTAATGCGGAAGATATATGAAACTGAAAGTATTGCTAGGATAATTATCGGGAAAAGCACATAGCCCATGATCCGGTCCACCATCAAATGACTGAAAGAGGCAAAGATCAGGTTAAATATCAATCCTGCATATGCCCATTCAACAATCCTGGGATTTAATTTTGGGACTATGAGAGCTGTTGAACCCAATACTTTGCAAACGATTAGTCCATAGGCGAAGTAATCCGGATAACCCAAGGGCTTGGTGCCCGCATTGAAGCTATCTGGAGAAAAAATGAACGCTGCCAGCGGCATCACCCCTTCAAACAAGAATATAATGGTTGTCGAAATCCAGAAAATGATCCTATCTCTTTTCATTACTTTAAATATTTTAGGTGAATTGATATGCAAGTTTAAACATATTCTACTGCTCGAAACTTGTCATATGACAATTAATTATATAATAATTAGGATCTTGCATTTAGATTGGTATTCAATCTTCTTCAGGTTAAAGAAAGCAAATTGCCATATTAGTTAAGTTCCAAACTGGATGACCCATTATTTAACTTTGGCAAGCTAGCGCAGGTACCAGATTCAAATGCACCATATTTTTGAACCATTCCGTGCAAAATCATTCCGTTTCAGAATGTTCATTCCAATTTTTGACCTTGGGATCCCTAACTTGAAGGTCAATAAATTCAATATGATCTTTTGATAATTCATAATATACCCCTTTCAAAACCAAAATGTATTTATAGTAATCAAATCAGTCTGAACAAAAAAATATCTGTCCAATACAGTCAATTACAGCTGTATTAGTTAAAGGGTTTAGCAATCAACATTCTTAATTTCATATTATTAGGGGCATTGAAATAATTTTTTTCCATTTAAAAAAAATAAAAATTGCGCAATCGATTGCTGGAAAAAAAATAAAAAATACTTTTTTATACTTGTTCTCATTAATCAATTTGTAATCCTAAATTATGAAAAAGAAAAGAGGTAAACCGACAGGGGATCCTATCTCCGAATTGGCCCATTTTGTGCCAAAATGGAAGCAGGTTTCGATGTTAGCTTTGATGCTGGCCTCCCTGCACCCAACGCTTGCGAGCAACCATCCTTCTGACCTAACAGGTCGTACTTTTGAAAGAAACAATTATCGGGCTTTCCAGAGCATTTTCACCGGGACTGTCAAAGATGCTTCTGGAAATTTGCTGCAGGGTGTGACCGTTTCAATAAAAGGTCAAACTAAAGCCCTAACTTCGACAGACGCAAATGGAAGGTTCGTTGCTGAAGTACCTGCCAATTCCGTGCTGATCTTTAAACTGGTTGGCTTTGAAACGATTGAAGTGCCGCTTTCCTCAGAAGAGAAGGACATATCGATAACAATGAATGAAGATTTGGCAGGAATTGATGAGGTTGTTGTCGTGGGATTTGGTACCCAGAAAAAAGAGAGCAACGTGGGATCCCAGGCAACCATCAAGAGGGAGGAGCTAAAAGTTCCCGTTGCCAATCTTACAACTGCCATCGCCGGACGGTTGGCTGGGGTCGTGGCCACCCAAAGGAGCGGAGGGCCAGGTAGTGGTGGTGCGAACCTTTTTGTTAGGGGAGTGTCAACATTTGCGAGCTCACCACAGTCGCCTCTTTTGATTGTTGATGGTGTGCCGGACCGCGATATTAATAACATTGACCCTGAAGATATAGAAAGCTTTACGATACTCAAGGATGCGACTGCGACCGCCGTTTACGGAACCAGGGGGGCCAACGGTGTCATAATAATAAATACCCGAAAGGGTAAAGCTGGGAAACCATCCATATCTGCCGAACTGCAGCAAGGTATTACAGGCTTTACCTACCTTCCTGAATTTGTGGATGGGCCTACATTCATGGAACTTTTCAATGAAGGGCTGACAATGCGGGGCAAGCAGCCGTTCTATACCCCTGAAAGGATAGAACTCCACAGAAGTGGGGCTGATCCGGACCTTTATCCCAATGTTGATTGGTATGATGTCCTCTTTAAGGACAATGCAACTAGCAATAGGGCAAACCTCAATATAACCGGTGGCGCAGACATTGCCCAATATTACCTTTCTTTGGGATATTATAACGAAACAGGCCAGTTCAGGACTGAAGATATTGATACATATAATTCAGCACTGAAGGAGGATAGGTTTAATTTTACGAGTAACCTGACAGTTAACGTCACTGCCAATACGAAGATTGATTTTGGAATAAATGGATATTTAAAGAATTACAATGAACCGGCTAGGGGAAGGGATTATATTTTTGCGCTTGCTACCCAGACTTCGCCCCATGTAATTCCTGTCCGATACTCGGATGGATCGTGGCCATTTGTTAAGGGGGCTACGGAAAATCCTTATAAGGCACTTACACAGTCAGGCATAAACAATAGATATGATAACGTTGTTCGGTCTAACTTAAGATTGACCCAGCAGTTAGGATTTCTTACTGAAGGATTGAGCGCCAATGGACTTTTTGCATTTGATGCAACGGTACAGTCTGTCCTTTCCAGGGTTAGAAACCTACCGTCCTACTTTGCTGAAGGAAGGGACGAAGAGGGTAACCTGATCCTAAACAATACAGAGACAGGATCTCCGGATTTAAGTTTTGGGCTTGGAAGATCTTCAACAAGAAGGCTCTATGCGGAAGCTTCTCTAAACTATAACCGTTCATTTGGAAATCATGAGGTCGGAGGGCTTCTTTTGTTCAACCAGACAGATTTTTCCGATGCTGCCTCCAACGTAGGTTCTTATCAGGCGGCCATCCCTTACAGAAACCGGGCATTGGTCGGAAGGGCAACCTATGCATATGATAGAAAATATTTGTTTGAATCAAATTTTTCTTACTCAGGCTCCGACAATTTTACGCCGAATAATAGATTTGGATTGTTCTCGTCAATTGGACTGGGTTGGGTTATCTCCAATGAAGGCTTTTTTGAACCTATAAAGGATCATATTAACCACCTTAAGCTAAGGTATTCCTATGGTTCATCTGGTAACTCAAATACTGGGAACCGATTTCTTTACCTAACTCGATACGGTCAAAGTGGCGGTTCCTATAATTTCGGTATCCCCGGTTCACAGAGGGGCTTTACGGGATATGTAGAATCACTTATGCGGGGAGACGTAACCTGGGAAACCTCTTATAGGCACAATATTGGATTCGAAATCAATCTCTTCAACAGCGAACTTCAGTTCATCGCAGAACTTTTCAAAGAAGACAGGGAAGGAATCCTAATGCAGGGTCTGGATATACCATATGCTTCTGGCTTCAATTCAGGTAACGTCCCTTACAAAAATATCGGAGAGACGGCCAATAAAGGAATTGACCTTACACTTGACTATAATAAACAAATGACCAACGGTTTCTTCATGGCAAGGGGTACGATGAACTACAACTCAAACAGGGCAGTTAAGGATAATCTCCCTCCATGGGCATTCCCTTATTTAAATAGAGAGGGACATCGTATTTCACAGCGTTTTGGGTATATCGATCAGGGCCTGTTCCAAAGTGACGAAGAAATTGCGAATTCGGCTTCCCAAGCAGGCGATGTCAGGGTGGGGGATATCCGTTACAAGGATCTTAATGGAGATGGTATCATTAATTCAAACGATCAGACTGCAATTGGATACGGCTCTACTCCGCTTTTGACCTATGGGATTACACTCGGAGGAGGGTTCAAGGGGTTCGATATGAGCCTGTTCTTCCAAGGGGCAGGAATGGTCGACTTGAATTATGCAAGTGGTTTCGCTGTTACCCCATTTTCTCAAGGGGCAACCTACGGGAATATGTACACCAATCTCCTGGACAGATGGGATCCTGAAAATCCCGAAAAACAAACACTGTATCCAAGGCTTTCAACAAATGAAACGGTTACTACAAATTACTATGGGAGTACCTGGTGGATCAAAAGGTCCGATTTTATAAGATTGAAACAGGCTGAATTCGGATACAATTTTACGGAGAGGTCTTGGCTTGATAGGATCGGAGTGTCAAAATTCAGGATATATCTTAACGGAACGAACCTATTTACGGTATCAAAATGGGATTTCTGGGATCCAGAAATGGGTGACGGTAGGGGTACAGCCTATCCAATTACCAGGGTATACAATATGGGAATCAGGCTTAACTTTAAATAAGAATTGTAATGATAAAATATAAGAAAATAAAGATGGCGATGCTGTTGGCTGCAGCAACTTTGTCCATGAACGGATGTAACGATGATTTCTTTGATGCTCAGCCGGATAACCTGCTTAATATAGAAACCATTTTTTCAAATAGGGCACAGACGGAAAATTATTGGGGAGGTCTTTATTCACCCATACCGGATGTTTGGGACCAACCCTATACTTATTTCTGGTCAGCGATCACCGATGAGATAGATGTTTCCAACTGGCAGGAATTTCCCGCCAATTCAGGAGCTTTATCTGCCGATAATGTTAATACCATGTATGTGAACTATTATAATAAGATCAGACAGTGCCAGATCTTTATTGACAATGTCGATAAGTGTACGGAACTGCTGACTGCGGAAAATGGTTCGACCCTTGTTAAGGAGTATAAGGCTGAAGCTAAGTTTCTTCGGGCATTTTATTATTGGTCCGTTATGAAAATGCATGGCCCAGTAGTAATATTACCCCTGAACAGTGATGATGCTGCAGGAGAGAATTATCAGATTCCCCGAAGTTCGTGGGATGAATCAGTTGAATTTGTATTAGCTCAGATAGATGAAGCCTTAAAGGATCTGCCGGCAGAACATTTCCTCATGGGTACCACAACTGTTGACGGCACGCAGCTAGGGCGGATCAACAAAATGGTTGCAGAAGCGGTCAAGTCAGAAATCCTCCTATTTCATGCAAGCCCACTTTACAATGGAAACACCTCAATGTCCAATTGGAGAAATTACGATGGAAAGCAACTTATTAACCCTACATACGATCCTTCCAAATGGCAGAAAGCTGCTGCGCAGGCAAAAGCAGCGATTGATATAGCAGAAGCGAATGGAAAGGCTTTATATGTGAAGAATGGTTCAAGTGAATTCGAGACGGCCTATCTCTCGACCAGGGATGTGTTTTGGGACGGCTATCAAAAGGAAGGCATTTGGCTTAGACCTTCCACAAATCGCCATCAATGGGAAATCCATGCCTCTCCAAGAGCCATCTCAGGAACAGCTTATAATGGTTTGGCAGTAGTCCAAGAGCTTGTAGATGACTTCAGGATGGAGAACGGCCAATCAATTCAGCAAAGCAGTTCGTACAATGAGAATACATATTCTCAGCAAGAGACTAGATATTATGCTGAGGGAACCAATAAGATGTACACTGACCGTGAACCGCGATTCTATTCATATATTACATTTAACGGATCGCTGATTCCGGGTGCACCAAAGTCAGGAATGAAATGGGTCGAATTCTTTGCAACCGGAAATTCAGGAAAGAATGGTGCTCCAAGGGATTGGCCTAAAACCGGTTATACTGCGAGAAAGAACATCCATCCATCATTTTCTGTCAATCCTTCCAATGCTACCAATCGTGCAGCGATGCTGATCAGGCTGTCCGAGCTGTATCTTAATTATGCGGAAGCACTTAATGAATCTCAGCCTAACAGTCCCAATATATTGACTTATCTAAATAAGGTAAGGACTCGTGCGGGACTTCCAGCTCTTAGTCCAGGACTTTCTCAATCTCGCATGCGCGAGGAAATTAGATTGGAAAGGAGGGTAGAATTGTGTTTTGAAGGTAAAAGGTTCTTTGATGTAAGAAGATGGAAATTAGCTGATCAGGAAGGTTATAAGCAAGGGGGCAATTATACGGGTATGGATATGACCAAAGGAAGTGCAATAAACAGTCCAGATTTCCACAAACGTGTACCTGCTGTCCTAAGGGCACAGTGGGAGGACAAAAACTATTTTATGCCCTGGCACCAGATGGAAATTGATAGAAATAAGCAGTTAGTTCAGATTCCTGGCTATTAATATTTAAAAAATTATGAAGAAAAATAATTCATTTATATTCTTGATGGTACTCTTCCTACTAGTTTCTTGTAAGGAAGCTGTACCAACCTATGAAGAATTGAACGATACCAAGACTGAGGCAAAGCTGAATGTCCAGAAAGCGACGGATGGAAGACAGGATCTTGTCTTATTTCCTCAAGTAGATGAACGAAAGGATGTTTTTAGGGTAAATTATGGTGGGGTAGGGTTTCCTTCTGAAGATTTAATAGTTACTTTTTCCCAAGATCAAAAAGCTTTGGACAGTATTAATAAAATCCGCCAGAATGAAGGATTAGATCAGCTTTTGCCATTTCCAGCGGGCAGTTACAGCTTAGACAAGGAGTCTGTTACGATCACTAAGGGGCATGCAAGTTCTGAATATTTGACACTGACCTATAATCCTGAAAAATTCGACCTTTCCAAACAGTATATGCTTGCACTTACTGCAAAAAATGATCAAGGTTACTCCTTTCATCCAAATGGCAGGACAATCCTGTATTATGCAGCAGTAGAAGAAAAGCTACTTCCGAAAACAAATTGGGAAGCACGGGCGGATTCTGAAGAACTGACAGGGGAAGGTGATGCCAACGGTAAGGCTAAGTTTGCAATCGACAATAATATTAATTCCTTTTGGCATTCACAATGGCAGGGCTCCGAACCGCCATTTCCCCACTGGATTGAGGTTGATTTCAAGTCCGATCTTTATGTGACACAGATTGGTCTCACCAGGAGGCAGAACAACACCAATGGTTTTAAGACCTTTGATATTCTGGGAAGTTCTGATGGTAACACTTGGAAGACAATTGCCACTGATAAGGTCATGAATCAAACGGAGATTGAGATGCAAAAGTTCGAAATTGTTCCTCAATACCTTAAAAAGATAAAGATTCAAATGAAAGATAATTTTAATGGTCAGAAATCCACGCATCTTGGGGAAATTGATGTGCTTGGCTATTAAGAGTCTGTTAGTATGGTGGATAATTTGGTTTTGGCCGTTCTTTTAGAACGGCCATTTTTTCATATATGCAATGTGTCTTAAATTTATAATAATTCATTGTGGGAGGATTATATTATTGGAATAATATTGCAACATAATACCCATCCAATCACAAAATAAATTATCAAGGTGAACATGTAAAGGAGAAACTCCTAATTTGATTCAGAACAAAAATCAAGTGAACTGAAATATTTGTCATTACCTATAAAAATGACTTAGCATTCACAGTTTGTAGATTGAATTAAACTCTTTCATTCTTTTTAATTTTCTCATGATCTGCCAAAATATTCCTAATGTTGAAATAAATATATTGTAAGATTTTTTATGGAAAAAGACCATTCAATACATCCTTGATATGTCAATATAAAATAAAACACTTACAAAAATGAAAACTTACGGATTCTTTCTGTCTTATAATTTTTTTAATAAATTTCTTTATCCATGCAACTTTAATTATAATCATAACCTTTAAGACAATCATTCCAAATTGATAAATTCTATCGAAAATTTACCTAAGCGACTGCTGGTTTGAATTTCCAAAAATGACAAAAAACCAAGGACTGACAATAATGTATTATATAAATTCGGCAACGAACCCAAAGAAATGGAAAGATTGTTAACTGATTCAAAAAACTTTAATGACCCCAGTATTGGAAGAGCAATAAACATATTGGTAGGTTATCTATTCATCCGATTAAGAAATATTTTCTTAATCAACAATTTCGACGAATTAATTTGGTTAATTAATTTAGATCATCAAAACTTTCGTAATTAATTCTTAAAAGACTTAACCTTCAAAAAATTTAAATCATGTTAAAAGCAAGCCTAACAAATAGAATTGTTGTATTATTTAAGTTGTATTTGATATGTGTATTATTTCTCGTATCCATTTCTTGTGGTTCACGGGGGGCACTTCCTGTTGACGATAATGACCTTGATAATGAGGTTGACATTTATTCACCCAGTTCTCCGAAGTCAGACTCACTGCCTAAGAGGATTATTTTGGGAGGTCCAGTTAATAATTATATAGCTGAAATTGGAAAAAACCTAATTAAAAAGAAAGGATCCGATTTTGTTTCAAACAAAAATATCTATACAAAAATTCTGTTCGAAGGAACAAAGCACTTTGCTGGAAATGATTCTACCTATGTAACAGTAATAGTAATTCATCCCATAATTTGTATTATAAAATATTTGCCACCCATTTCAGAAAATGTTAATGACGGAAAAAAAAGGAAAATTGTAAAAAGTTATACGTACGGAATATTAAAAGACGGGTCTTTTCTAAAGCGAGATTTTTCTAATCCAGGAATTAATTTTACCGATAAATGCTGTGAAGTAAAATATGAATCGGGAAAATTTTATCTGGTGGAAAAAAATACTATAAATATTTACACAGAACAGTTGTAGTTATAATAGGGGCCTATTTATAATTAATTAGATTTTTTTATTTTAAACTAAATACCATGAATATCGTGGACATGGAAGGAACCGATTAGTTTTGGAATTGGAGTTAAGGCAAGGTTCATCTATCATACCAGGTCAATTATAACTTAACTTAAATAATTATTCGCGTTTTACATGTAGTGAAAAAACAATAGTTTTATTCTAAATTGTCAATTAGTTATTAGGCCACTCACTAGAGGCGACTAATGTGGCGGTTATTTTTTTAATTAATACGTAATAAATTGTGTTAAGTTTTTTGAAGGTAATCAGAATTTTGTTATTTACTATAGATTTATAATATGAAATTACTATTTTCTTCATGTTTATTATTTCTGGTAAGTATCACCCTAACTCAAGAAAAGAAGTATTCTATGGATGAATATCTAGATTCATTGGGTTTAGAGTTTAATCCTCCAAAATTTTTAAAAATACAGGGAAGTACAGATTGTTATGATGATGATAAAATTTTAAAACAAGTTTTATCATGCCAAATTAATAGATTTGAAATAAATAATCAAGAAAGTCGGGTTTATTTGCAGGTTGTCTCATATTTATCCTACAATGTTCCAGGAGATCCATTAAATTTTGATAAAACAAAGATTTTAGATCCGGATCCACTAATCCATAAACTTAAAACTGATTTAAAGTCAGCATATGGTGAAATTAACTCCGAAAAATTCAATCAACTAGTTGAAAGATATAATAATCAACAGATCAAGAAACTGTTTAACGCAGACATGGCAATTAACTATAAAATTAAACTGCCTAAAAATGAATCTTCTCCTGTAGACTATACTAATGTAGATGTTTTCATGATGCGAAAAGATGGAAGACCAGCAATAATTATTTCAATTCTTTACAGTGATAGAGCTAAGCCATTTATCAAGATGAATAAAAAACATATTAATCAATCATTCAAATATAAGGAAAGCCTGTATGTATCAGACTGTAGGCAGATGGGTATTCTCTAAGATTTAATTCCGCTTTTTCCTAGATATTCAACTATAAATTATGCATCGAGCATCGGTTTCTTCTGGAATCGATGCTGTGTGAAATCTGTTCTTAAGAAATTGTTCAATTAGCCACTGAAAAATGAAATTGTATCACCCATTGATTAAGTTCGGCAATCTAAAATTTAGAAATTTCAGTGATTTTTTTGATAATTTAAACAACATCATAAGAGTGGAAACCATTTTATATGATGCTGTGATTCCTCCAAAAACATAGAATCGCCATTGAACGTGAGGAAAATTGGCGATAAAATATGGATGAATCAAGGGTTGTGACTGCAAAGCAAGTTGCTTAATATCTTTTTATTAAAGTATCTGACATTGACAATTAGTAAAGTGGTAACCGTATTACACCAAATCAGTATATGAACACTACGCAATTAAAGTAATAAGACCAATATAAAATCAATTATTTAAAAATTTATTTACAAAACAACTGTATGTTTGAGCAGTAACTTGTTATAGATATTGGAGATTGTGAATGCAACTGATAAGGCCACGTAATTGGTTGCTTTAAGGTAATAAAATGAGGAATTAAAATTAGATATGAATTTACTGAAAACTGTTCCATCGTATTCAATCGTAATGTTAATTTTCAGCTTTTCAAAACTCTAGTTGAAATAGTTCTTCCAAAAATCTATGCGCCAAATTAGTGAAGTTGGTAGATAAGGATTGCCTCCGGTTACAATGTTTGGATCATTGCTCTGATTGGTTCCATAATAGTAATTCAGGTAATTCCGTTGACCTATTTCTATTTCATTATAAGAAAGGAACGCGCTAGTAATACAGGTCTGGAAATTGAACTTGATAAAAAAACTCAGAATTACAATTGTTGACCGCTCAAGTCAACCCGCACTTCTTATTCAATACGTTGATTACAATTTATTATTTTGCCTTGAGAGAAAAAGCTGATCTAACAGCCGATTCTATACTAAGATTAAGTGAGATCATGCGATACATGACTTTGGTTAATAATAGAGAAAAGGTATTCCTCAGTCAAGAAATTGGCTTTTTGAAGTCCTATCTTTTGTTGCAAAAGGAAAGATTGACAAATGCTAACAACATACGAAATAAAGTGGAGATTGGGGAGATCGATGGAGAAGCATTTATTTTTCCAATGTTATATAATTCCAATTCTCGCAAATGCATATAAATTTGGGATCAGCAATCATAATGATTCATAGGTAAAAATAAAGTTGCAGTATTTGGAGTCTACATTGGAAATGAACGTTTCTAATAGCCGTCATTTAAATGAAGAAACAATTAAGAATGGACTAGGAACTGGGTTGGACAACCTAATGAAGCGCCTTAATCTTCTTTATCCCGGTAATCAACAAATATCATTATGGTCTGATACCGACCAATATCATTTATTACTTAAAATTAAATTATTATAAGGGAGATGGATCATTCTAAAGAATTGGCCTTAAAAGTAATCGCAGTTGACGATGAACCTCTTGCTATTGATATGCTATCAACTTTTTTAGATTATCATAAAGAGTTCCATTTGATCGCATCCTTCTCCAATACCAAGGAAGCAGAGGAATTTTTAAAATATAATAAAGTTGATCTGATTTTCTTAGATATAAATATGCCTAGTCAATCTGGAATAGAATTTTATAGGAATCTAACCGAAAGACCTCCTGTAATTTTTACAACGGCACATGCAGATTATGCCCTTGAGGGATATGACCTGGGAATAATAGATTATCTTTTAAAACCTTTTTCGGCTATACGATTCAAAAAAGTTTAGAAAGATCAAAACGGTATATCGTTAAACCAGTTGAAAAGAAAGAGATAAGACTAATCTCGGTAAAATCAGGATTTGAGCTGATACGGATCAACATCGAAGAGATTATGTATGTAACATCTTTAGGCAATTATGTTCGGATTATAATGAAAGATGAGGAAGTACTTGGTAATCATTCCTTAAAAGATATTAATGAATTAGTAAAATCTATGGATTTCATTCAAGTCCATAGGTCGTGCCTAATAAATAAGAATTATGTCACTAAATTATTCAAGAATACGGTACATATTGATGATGTTCAGATTCCAATTGGTGAAACCTTTTTGAAAAAAGTTAAATTATTTTTCAAGGAATCTTATATATGAATGTAAAGCATAAGTGTGGTCATATTTAGAGTAGGATAGAAAATCACTTAATTAATAAATAGGTTCATTTTTCTAATGATAAAACTTTTTAAAATTTACCCAATTATTAGAATTGCTAATTATCCAATCATAAGGTAAAAGCTTTTAAAAAAAATATCAAAAGCTGCATGTAGTTTTGGTTAATTGTTCTTACAAAGAATTGGTTTGTTATTTTTTTCATGATAAAGCTGACGGTCGGATTGAAGCCATAAATTCAATTTTGTATTTCCTAATTTGGTTGGAAATTTGATTGTCAAGTATTAAAAATATTTATCATTACTATTCCAATTATTATGATTATTTCGTCAAAATCATCTTCAATATTCCAATTGCATTTTTTAAATCAATTTTATTTGAAGATGCAAAACATAAACGAATGCCATTTATGTTGAAATCATCATACCTAAGAGACTGACCATTTGAAATAAAAAGATCATACTTCTGACAGTTTTCTGAGAGTAATTGCAAATCTATTTTTGGTGAGAATTTTACCCAAACAACTAAAACTCCGTTGGGGATTTCAAATTATACAAATTTTTGTAATTCAGATTTCAAGGACTTACAAATTATATCCCGTCTTTCTGTATATAGAACAATGGATTTTCACATATCTCTTAAAAGTTCCATCTTCAATCAATTCAGCCATTGTATTGTCCATAATTTGATCTCCTTGGCGATCAACTACTAAACGGACTTTTGCAAAAATTCGATCAGTTTTGGGTCAGCAATTATATAACCTGCTCGGAAAGCAGGAGAAAGATTTTTCATTTGTTTGTAAATGGAAGAATTTTGTTGTTTTTATTTCACCGATCCTTCGGTTTGCTACGCAATAGGTGAGGTAAAACATCAACAGGCTGCTATCGCGACATGCTGCGGATAACCCGGACATGGGACTTGAATGCCTCTCGGAAGGTCGCGTATTCCACGTTCTTTATACCTAGCTCCCTACAGGTTTCCTTTACGATCTTATTGATAGCAGGATAATGCACGTGGCAGATCCTGGGGAAAAGATGGTGCTCCAACTGGAAATTCAATCCTCCGAGCAACCAGGTCAATACCCTGTTCTTAGTGGCGAAATTAGCTGTCGATTGGACCTGGTGTACCATCCATTCTTCCTCCACTTTGTCGGCAGCTATGGACTTAAATTCTGTTGCTTCGACTACATGCGCAAGCTGGAACACGGTCGCCAGACAGATCCCGCAAACTATCCCCGTCACTAACATCCCGATCAGGGTCGGCAACCATCCGACAATGACCAAAGGAATGACTATGAATATACAGAAATGGAACAATTTGCTCACCCAAAAGATAGCTTTCTCTTTATTCGGGAAAGCAAATCTTTCAGAATTTTTACCAAGCTTTTGCCGGAAGTACTTTTCATAGTCCTGAAAGAAAACCCATGCGAGGTAAGATATACCATACAGGAAGATGAAGTAGTACCGCTGATACTTATGATAGCCCCTGAGCACTTGACCGCGGTGAACCCGCATAAACTTAATCTCAATATCATGGTCCTCTCCGTTGATATTGGTGTACGTATGGTGAGCAATATTGTGTTTCAGTTTCCAGAGGTATATATTGCCCCCCACAAGGTTTAGCGAGTACGAGAGCAAGGTGTTGATCTTAGTATTGCGCGATAAAGAGTTGTGTCCGGCATCGTGCATGATATTAAAGCCGATTGCTGCAAAATTTACTCCCAGTAGCACACAAAATAGGATACTGATCGGCCAATATGGCTGCACAAATACTAGAATCGCATAAAGACCGATAAATGAGGCGAAGAGGATGGCTGCCTTGAGGCCGATCCTCCAGTCACCTGTTTTAGATTTACCGCTCATCTTAAAGTATTCGTTTATCCTTATTCTGAGCGATTTTGAAAATAACGTATTTGCATTGCTGAATTTTATAGTTGGTGACATGTGGAATTGTTATGGGTACTAAGAAAGATAAGGGTCGTTCAGTGTAAGAGTCTATTTCTTTTTCTTGCTAAACACATTTGCTGTTGTTTCTTTTGGAGTCGAATCTTTTTCCTGTTGATAGGAAGATTGAGTCTTCACTTTCGTACTTTTTGCTTTTTTCTGATCTTTACTCATGATGGGTATACTTTATACTGTTCGTTTCTTTTGCTTGCCCATCATTTCCTATGATTGGCCTTTAGCAGGGTTGGCCTGAACCGGACAGGTCAATAATTTGTCCTAGCGATTTGAAAAATTTCATTTGCTTTAGAAAGAAAGGGATTGTTACAGAACAATCTAAAAAATTTCAGAATAAAACAACATGTTCTATTTCATGTACGATCTGCTGAATGGGGGTAAGTAAGTAGCAGGCTTTCAGTTAAAGGTAATGATAATAATTGACATTCAGTGCCTTATGTTCGTTAAATTTTGAGATGGCACTTGACTACCCATAGGGTTCCATTATAAGTCTGGCCAATAGATAACTCAAGGTTGGTTCTGTACCTTGATTGATATTGACTGTATCCTCTTCTAGTCCATCAAAGCATCCTCCTTGAACAGGATTGTAAACGATTTGTCCAAGTTGGTTCCGGTCCAGGAACCATTCAGATGGATTGCGCATTATGAAACTTTGCCAAGGATTATTCCCAATCAAGTATCCTGGCCATTTTCCGACGTGTCAATGGCGGTTCAAATGGATTACAGGACAGGATTAATAGGACAGCTTATTACGGTAAGATGTTGAAGCAGCGATGAAAAATGAAAACTCTCCAATTTCTGAGAGTCACAGGATGGTCAAAATAACGGAAAAAAGCCAAAGGCAACATTCAAGCAGGTGATGGGTTCGCCCGTTACCTATTCCTTGATAATCGTTGTTGGGGCATTCCAGATGCTTTTCTCCTGAGTAATCTATATAAATAATGATTTCAGGGATTTTGAAAGAAAGATGAACGATAAAGCTCGAGCAGCAGGAAAGGTTATATGAAAAAGTGATCGATATGGTCACACCAGCATTCAACAAGGTAAATGAATCCTCAACGAAAGTACATAGTGCGGTGGTTAGGCTTGACAGTGTGGCCCAACAACTAAAAGAAAGGAGCCAAGAGATGAAATGGTTACTAATGACGGTATTGTTACTCAGGGTATCAACAATCCCCTACAGGAAAACTGAAGAACACAAGTTTGCCAAACGAATTGACGAAATAATCCAGCCACTTGATTATATTAGTTTAAAGTTAGAGGCTAATACCAAAAAATTAAAAGATCTATGAAAAATCTGGTCATAATCATAATCTGTATTCTGTTATCGAGATGTGGACTTTTTAAAAGTCAAAAATGATCGGCAAATCATTTAAAATCTGTTGAAGTTTCGAAAGAAATAAGGGCTTCAACCGAAACAGAAAAGAAAAAATAGATAGGACCAATATAGAAGTGAAATCGAATCTTCAGACAGACTAAAAGACAAAGGTCTACCCAATGAAAGGAACTGAAATAAGATTGAATCCTGATGGTTCAATGACCTTTCAGCCCGATAGTATAATCCAGAATACAAAAAGGAACAGCATTGAGGCAAGGCGTATTGTGAATAATATTATTTCAATTTTAAACCAAAAGAAGGACAGTATCTAAAATGAAGGCAGAAAAGAGGTTCAGAAGGAAAATCATATTGTCAAAGAGTCAGTTCCGGATAAATGGGCTGTATTTGTCAACAATATAGGTTGGTTCATTGGCGCAGCAGCTCTTATAATTATACTATTTTGGTGGTTTTTTGAGATTGGTAAAAATATAAAATAATATAAGTAAAGAGGTGGACTATAAAATATCCCCATAACAAGTTTAGAGCATGGGGATATTATTGAAGAAACCAAATCATCGGTAGATGGGAATTGGTATATGAAAAATCATCAAGTGATTTACGGCTTTAAAAAATCCCTGATCCATCTGCACAGATTAGACCAGGGACTAACAATAGATATTAATAAACAATTTCTTAAAAACCCTGCGTTGATCTGCAGGGTTCAATTGTAACACAATCCCTTTCCGTTTAAGGGATACCACTCATTTAACCAAAGGCAATTTGAGCGGTAACTTACTGAGAATTTAATAGGTTGGCATCGTGAATGAAACGATGTCAACTTTGGTAAGGTAGTCTTTAATTCAATCACCTGTATAAACTTTCGGATATATTCCTAAATTATTAACTTGCTCTTCAATTTTGATCAGCCATTGTTTACCATCTACAGTGTCCATGGTCCACATTTCACCTTGAATCTCCTTATTTTCCCCATCAGGAGAATAATAAGGATGCCCTTGAATTGTAACAGGAAATGTAATTCTTTTCCTGTTCGTTTCGATACTTTCGTCAAGTATTACTTTTGCAGTGGAAAGGATTGTTTCTATTGGGATCTTTTTCATATATTATAAACAAATATTTAAGATATTTGTGTCAGAATAAAATATCATTAAGTAAATCAAAACATTTTGACTCTGATTTGTTCCATGTATAAACAAAATGGATGAAGATTCGACATTAGACGTAAGGGCATTCGTAAGTAGATATGCGGGTATGGATAGCTAGGAACAGAAAGAAAAAAGAAGCAAGAGAATACGCACAGAAGATTTTAAATGATAATCCAATAATTTTAAATCTTGTTTTAGAAGATATTCATGAAGTAGTAGACAAAGGATAGGATTTTATTTTACTCCATCTATTTAGTGTATTTGCTAAAAATATTAGCAATTTTGAACCATTTCACAGCCAGCATGGATGAACAGGAACAAGCTAACGCCTAGTGACGTTGTCTCGCTCATTAAGACAGTAAGGGTTAACGGTTTCTGGATATATCATGAGAGGCATCAAAGACTCTATACTCTGGAAGAATTTGAAGAGAACTGGATTAAGGTAGTACACTCAGACGGCAAAGTCAACAACTTCAAGGAATTCAAGATCGTTAACCCTATGTATGCAGTACGCTTGTGTGAAAGATGGATTGACATTGCAAACCAAAGGGAGCAGGAAATCTTAAAGAAGCTGGAAGGATATAATGCAGAGTTTAAGGTTAAGAAATAATTTAAAAACTATTTGCTTTTTAAGTGTAATATTAAAAATTTTTTATCATAGGTATTCAGCAATTAGTTCAATTCAGGCCATCTATTAAGGTGGCTTAATTAATAATATTCTGCAATTTAGATGAGAAAAGTAATATTTACCACAGTAATACTTCTATGTATTATTTCCTTCATTCTTAATATATTCCTGCTAGAAAAAAATATGATATTAAAGAAGGAAATAGACTTAAGGGACTTTTTAATAGTCCAATCAATAGAAAAGGTTGAGGAGATTAAAAAAAAATTGACTGCACCTATCTCATCAATTTATAAAGGGACAGGTATAAAACGCCTTAAATATTATTGAAACATAATACTAATATTAAGTTAATGTTAATTACATAGCTTTTAATTGGTTAAATATTTGCAAATTATAAAAATTGAAAAAATAATTGTCTTGTGAATCAATATTCTATAATTAATGTTTAAGCATCTATCAATTAAGCTGCTATTAAGCGTTTAAATCATGGAGTTTGTGTTATAAAATTTCAACAAATTTAAACTTCTATGTTTTCTAAAGCAACAAAAGCGCAGAAAATCGATTTTCTTACAGAGTTTTATGAAGGAAAGTACAGGCGGAGAGATTTTAAGTTTGGAGCATGAGAAGTTAACCTGTCTTTAAATCCTGATGATTTGGAAAAGTTATTACTTGAGATAACCTTATGTGCAGATTTTAGGATCATGAAACTTCATGACAGTGAAGGAGATTGTTTCATTATAGCGTAATGAAAATAATACGGGAGGTTTATTTTTTCTTAATGTTTATCGTAAAATAAAATTAGTCAAAGATTGGGATCATATTTCCGCATTGGTATTTTACCTGCATTAAATAATTGATTTTTGGGAAAAGGACAGAAAGTTTACTGCGGAGATTTTATATCTGGTCTATTTAATGGTTGGTGAATTCGACCAATCCACAGATTTAAGGAATGATGTACTTACATTTTCAGAAAATGATATCAAGCGATTGGGCGACCTTATGCTTAAAAATATCGAAAAAAAGGAAGTATAAAGCCTAACGGTGGGTTATGCTCATGTATTTTGGAACCCAAGAAAAGTTATAGGAAGGAATTTTTGAATTGCCCATTTAAAAAAAGATTTTTTAATGGCCTTGAGCGTTAATTCTGATCGTCCGTTGCCTCAGATCTCTAATTTCAAAACAATTTCATTGATAAATTAATAATAAAGCTACTCTACCCAGTGGCTTTATTATTAAAAAATCTCCGATCCATCTGATATGTCGCGAACAGATTAGACCAGGGACTAACAATAGAAACTAATATAATAAACTTCAAAATGAATTTAAAAAACCCTGCGTTGATCTGCAGGGTTCACTTTGAAATAATCCCTTTTCTGTCTTAGGGATTCCACTCATAATGCATGAACAAAACTGAGTGTTAACTGACTGAGAAAGTAAGTCGTCAGCATCGTGAATGAGACGATGTCAACTTTGGTAAGGTAGTCTTTTAATCAAGCACCTGTATAAACATTCGGATATATTCCTAAATTATAAAACACTTCATCTATTTTTATTATCCATTGTTTGCCATCTACAGTATACATGGTCCACATTTCGCCATCAAAACCTTCTATTTCAGCTTCTTTAGAATAAAATAACTCACCGCTGAATGTAACAGGGAAAGTGATTTTTTTCCTATTTGTCTCTATTCCTCCGCGCAACAAACTCTTTGCTGTTGAAAGAATTGTTTCTTTTGGTATCTTCTTCATATATGTTGAACACTCCTAAGGATAAATGGTGTTAAATAAATTATAAATCAAAACATTTTGACTCTGATTTGTTCTATGTATAAACAAAATGGATGAAGACTCGAAATTAGACTTAAGGGCATTCGTAAGTAGATACGCGGTGTGGATAGCTAGGACTAGAAATAAAAAAGAAGCAACAGAATACTCAATGAAGGTCCTCAAAGATAACCCAGAAGTATTAAAACTTGTATTGGAGGATATTAAAACGGTGGTAAAAAAAGGGAACAAACAATCCTCTAAATAATCCTATAACTGATGAATCGTGTATAGAACCAATTTAAGGAACTTGCTTCATCTTCGTTACGGGAATAGCATTCAATCTCTTCCCTTGTTTTATCGAGAAGGTCTGAGCTTATATCCGAAAGGAAAGTGTCTCGATTATTGCACGATTCGGTATTCTTGATTGGATTTTGGTATTCGTTTATTGCTAAAAGTATTTTATCGATGGTTTCTTACATAGTTACAAAAATAGAAATTTATAATATGACTAAACATCAAGTTAAATTTTTAATCCTTAAAGGATATCACATTCTTAAAAATGGGGTGCCTACCAAAGTTGAAGATGGTTTATGGGAATACCTTGACACTTTAGATGAAAAGGATGATAGTATAGTAATATTGGAAGATGCTTTAAAATTGAGTGATGAGGAATTGGCCTTGGTGAAATATAAAGCCTAACTTTGGGTTAGGCTTGTAGCCAAATAAGTACCTTGCGATATTTTTGGTAAATTGCATATTCACTAAAACAATGAAAATATGTGCCAAAAAACAGACTATAATGCGCAAGGCCGCATTGAAACAATTACCATTGTGAAGGATGGTTCAATTCTGAAATCTGAACTTTTGAGAGATGCTCCAAAAAGGACCGAGTAAATGTGTTTTCTTTACACACTGAATGATGTCTTGATTAGTTTAGAAGAATATAACATATTGTTAAGCTCTTCTTGGAGACCTTCTCAAACCAAAATCTAACTTCAACCTCCTTTTGTTCTAGTAACCCATAACGCTTTGCAAATTTGTATTGCGTGCTATCACAATTACTATTAAAAACACTTTTCAACGGCAAAAGATACGGCAAAAAAAAATCTGGTGAACTACCTGCTGTTTAGCTGAATCACACTCTTAATTTATAATCAAAAACAAACCGTATAAAATTCTTGCATCCTTCCTGTTTGTATTGGGTCGAACTCTCGAACTCAATTATCTGTTTAATCATAAAAAATTGAAAATGAAAGAGGAAAACCTGCTAAAGATGACAAAAAAAAGGACTGAAAAGGCCTCAATATTCTATGGTAAAGCAGCAGGATCCCTGCAGACAGGGCCAATTACCTAATTTAAGTACTGGGAATAGACCTAGGGATAATATTCCAATATTGCTATCTTTGTTTTAGGATGATCAAGAAGGAAACCATAGAGAAGGTGTTAGATACCGCCCGCATAGAGGAGGTTGTGGGTGATTTTGTTGACCTGAAAAAGCGGGGCACATCTCTCATCGGTAACTGTCCGTTCCATAATGAAAAGACGCCGTCCTTCCATGTTTCGGTATCAAAGGGGATCTACAAGTGTTTTGGCTGCGGTGCTGGGGGCGATTCTCTAAAGTTTGTCATGGAGCATGAGAAGTACGCCTATCCCGAGGCCATCCGCTACCTGGCCGATAAGTACCAGATTCCGATTGAGGAGGTGGAAAGGAGTCCGGCGCAGCTTGCGGCGCAGGATAAGCGCGAGAGCCTGTATGTCCTGAGCCAATGGGCAGGAAGGTACTTCAGGAACCAGCTATGGGAAACCGATTTAGGCAAGAGCATCGGCCTGAGCTACTTCAGGGAACGTGGCTATCGCGAGGAAACGATCCAGAAGTTTGAGCTGGGTTATTCTCCTGAGGCCTGGACAAGCCTGGTCGATGCCGCTTTGGCCGAGGGCTTCTCCAGGGAATACCTTTCAGAGGTCGGTCTGGCAATTGACCGGGATGATAAGTCCTTATATGACCGTTTCCGGGGGCGCGTAATTTTTCCGATTCACAACCTGACCGGACGTGTGATCGGATTCGGTGGGCGGACCCTTAAGACGGACAAGAACGTGCCGAAATATGTTAATTCACCCGAGTCGGAGATCTACCATAAGTCGAACGTACTTTATGGATTGCACCTTGCGAAAAAATCTATCTCGGAGCGAGATGTGTGCTATCTGGTTGAGGGCTATGCCGATGTTTTGTCCTGTCACCAGGCGGGAGTCGAGAACGTCGTCTCCTCTTCGGGGACGTCCCTGACAACCGGGCAGATCAACCTGATATCTAGATATACCAAGAACGTGGTAATCCTGTACGACGGTGACGAGGCCGGAATCAAGGCTTCCCTACGCGGAACCGATATGCTGCTGGAGGAGGGCCTGAACGTAAAGGTACTGCTCTTCCCGGACGGTAACGACCCGGATTCGTACATACAGCAATTTGGTGCCTCGGCATTTAAGGAGCACCTGAGCAAGCATCAGGAGGATTTTGTTTTTTATAAGACCAATATCCTGCTGCGCGATGCACAGGGAGACCCTATCAAGAGGGCCCAGGTCATCCGTGAGGTCGTGAACAGCATCGCCCTGATACCCGATGAGATCAAGGTATCGGTTTATATACGCCAGTGCAGTGGGTTGTTGGACATCGAGGAACGCGTTCTGCTGACCGAGCTGAACAAGATCCGTATGGATAAGGCAAAGGCTAAGGGAAGGAAGGATTCCGGCCCGGATGTCGAACCGTCCATGCACCAACCTATGGATGACTTTATTCCAGCCGAGATGCTGGCTGCGATGGAATCTGAGGGAATTGCCCCGCCGCAGGCAGTCAAGCCAATCTCCTCGGAGATATTGATGGAGCGGGAATTGGTCCGCGTCCTGTTGAATTATGGGCGCGAGATGGTATCATGGGAGGGTGATGGCGATATCCCTGTCGCTCCCTATCTGTTGGCCAGCATGGACGATGTGACCTTTGAGGATCGGGCATGCATCAAGATCATCGAGGAATTTAAGGCTCAGGCCGAGCTATTTGAGGTTCCCGAGGCCAAGCTATTCTATTCTCACCAGGACCAAGAGGTTTCCAAGCTGGCGATCGACTGTATTGCCACCAAGTATGAAATCAGTCCGAACTGGAACGACGACAAAAGGAAGATCTTTGTCCCCCAGGAGAAGGATCAGTTAAAGGACCTTGTGAACCAACTGATCTATCGCGTTAAGAAGATTAAGATCGAGCAGCAGATGCACAAGATACGTGAGGAACTGAAGGACTGCAGCGATCCGGGTGATATTCAGATCCTGGTTGCGAAATACCAGAAGCTCAAGGAGGGGGAGAAGTTGCTGGGGGAATTTCTGGGCAATACGATCGTAAAGTAGCCATATAGGGATTTAGGAAAGGCCCAAAGCAGGATTATCACCACAGTCTGGAAAGAGGGCAAGGTGGATGCACTTAAAAAAAATAAGGTCCCTGATCGTACCTCGGTCACCTTAATCTGGAGGAGGGCCATGTTGGCTAGTGAAGACGGAAAAGAATTATGGGTATTAAAATGGAGCATTTTGGAAATTAAGCATATGTATAGAAGATTAAATCTAGTTGCCGGCATGTTGGCTATTTTGTCGGCCGGCATGGTTATCGGTTGCAAGACCCAGCAGGGTAAGTTAGAATTTGTAAGCCCCGGCAATGAAAGTAGGATATTGAAGGGAGAAAAGGTCGAGGTAAGACTAAAGTTTCCAAATCCCCTTGTGGATTCGGTGGTCTATTCGGTGGACGGCGATGTTTTTGAACGCAAGACGGATACCACTGCGGTTGTCTTTGACAGCGATACCCACGGTTATGGAAATATACGCCTGAGTGCAAAGGTCTACGCACAGGGCAAGGAAGACATTGCCTATAGGGAGGTAACGGTGGTTCCTCCGGCGGCCAGGACATACGCCTTTGAGGTCATCGGTACGTTTCCGCACGACCAAGGAGCCTTTACCCAAGGTCTTTACTGGGATCAGGGAAATCTATTTGAAACCACCGGACAGATGGGGGAGTCTACGCTGAGGAAGGTGGATCTGTCAACCGGAAAGGTCCTTCAGAAAGCAGATATGGCGTCGGACGAATTTGGAGAGGGAATGACCGTAGTGGGCGACAAAATGTACGTACTGACCTGGCAGAACAATAAGGGACATGTCTATGATAAGAACAGCTTTAGGCTATTGAAGTCTTTTGAGTACCAAAATAGTAAGGAGGGCTGGGGACTGACGCATGACGGAAAGCGCTTTATTAAATCCGACGGCTCCAATAAACTGTACTTTCTGGATCCGGCAACCCTTGCCGAGACGGGCTCCATATCCGTATTTGACGAAAATGGACCGGTCGACAGCCTAAATGAACTGGAATATATAGAGGGAAAGGTATATGCTAACCTTTACTATGGAGACCGGGACGAGGTTGTCATAATCGACCCCCTTTCCGGGGCAGTGGAGGGAAGGATAAACTTTGTGGGCCTATATAGCGAGAATCGGGCACCCTACGACAACGAGATGAATGGCATAGCCTATAAAGCCGACAGCGGGACGTTGTTGGTCACGGGCAAGCACTGGACAAAAATATTTGAGGTACGGATAAACGAGCGCTAGATCAGCCTGTTATCCGTCGCGATCTTGATCAGCGACATCATGTTCTTGGTCTTGAACTTGCTCATCATCCTCTTCCTGTGGGTTTCGATGGTCAGCGGCGAGAGGAAAAGTTCATCGGCGATTTGGACGGAGGTCCTTCCCAGTGCTATGAGCTTGAGGATTTCGGTCTCCCTCTTAGTCAGTTTTGGAAGCAGGGGAAGATCGGTGCTGCTAGGATTAGCGATGATTTCCTGCACGGCCCCGCTGAAAACCATCTGTTTGGTCATGGCCAGGTCCAGGCACTTTTCCAGCTCGTTAATGTCGATGTTCTTCAAAAGGTATCCCGAGGCGCCGTTTTGCATAAGATTTAGGATTACGCTCCGTTCAGTATGGTTGCTCAGGCCGAGCACTATGACCGACGGGGCAATTCTTTTAATCTCCAGACAGAGGTCGATGCCGTTGATATCCGGCAGCGAAATGTCGAGAAGAACAATATCCACCGGGTCGGTTTCAAGGAAGGCAAGAAGCTCGCTGCCCCTGGTGAAGGTTCCAGTTACCTGGTAACTCCTGATGCGGCTCAATAGGCCGACAAGTCCCTGCAGGATTAGGGAATGGTCATCAACAATGGCAATGGAGTAGGCCCTACTGTTAGTCATCTGGTTGTGATGTTAAGTTATTTCCCTAAAGATATATAAGATTTCGTCAATAAGTTGCCGAAAACCAAATTTCGCTATAAATGGCTATCCTAATAATGGGAGGGGCGGTAACCTTTTTGGCAGCCAGGCCCATATTTTGGCGCCCATCCTGGCCCCTACACGGCACATTCCCAGCAAACTTTTCTGACCGCACCAGAAGTTCCAGAACGGGAACTTTTTCAGTTTAGCAAAACAATACTGCGGCTTGAGTTGTAATTTAAAACAAAGGTCCAAAGGGCCTCTGCCGATTAAATAAGAAGTTCATGCCATGAAGGTTTTCAATGTTTCATTACCCCTCTTTTTATCGCTCTGCTTTTTCGCCTATGGACAGGGGAGTGATGCGGTCTATTTTAATGGTACGATCCTGACGATGGAGGATGGTCAGGGGACTGCACAGGCCCTGGCCGTTAAGGATGGCAGGATTACATTTGTGGGCAGCTGGGACGATGCTCAGGAATTTATCACAGCAAGGACGGTTAGGGTAGACCTGCACAATGGTACCCTGCTTCCCGGCTTTATAGATGTTCACGGACACATTACCTCTGCCGCCGGGATGATCCGGGCATTGGATCTGGCACCCTCCCCCTATGGGAGGGTCAACAGTATTTCGGACCTTCAGGCTGTCCTGGCCGAGGCTGTAAATCAAAAGGGGAGTGGGCCGACGGTACCGATACTCGGAAACGGCTACGACGATGCAATCATGGCGGAGCACAGACATCCGACCCGACGGGAGTTGGATGCGGTCAGCCTGAGTAGCCCCATAATGGTCGTCCACGCATCCGGACATGCAAGTGTGGCCAATAGTGCGATGTTGAGGCTATTGGATATTCCAGAGGATGTGAAAGACCCTGAAGGAGGGAGCTATGGCAGGGACAGTGCCAATGTCCTGAACGGAAAGTTGGAGGAAAACGCCTGCTTTGAAGCGCTCATGAAATTAACTTCCTTCTTGCCAAAGGATTCGGCTGCCTCCGGCCTTCCGAGCGACCTGGAGGATTTCCTAAGGGCCCAGGAGCAATGGCTGAGTTTTGGACAGACGACCATCTGCGACGGAAGGACAATGGGGGTGGGCCTGGACCTCCTGAGAAAGGCTGCCTCCATGGGTCTGCTTAAGGCAGATGTTGTTTATTTTCCGGATTATGAGGCCAACAAGAGCGCACAGGATGATTTTGCCGCCACCCATATGAGGTATGAGAACAGGTTGAAGTTTGCAGGCTTCAAGTTTTCCAATGACGGGTCCCCACAGGGAAAGACGGCCTGGTTAACCCAACCCTACCTGATCCCCCCGGAGGGAAAGGGGCCCGATTACAGGGGCTTTCCGATCTTTTCGGACGAAAGGCTGTATGAAGACCTAAAGGCAGTGTTTTCAAAGGGAATTACGGCCCAGTTGCATGTCAATGGGGATGCAGCCATCGACCAGGCCATCCGGGTCATCTCCAGGCTTAAAAATGAAGGTTACTACGTTCCCGGGCTGAGGGCTGCCCTAATCCACGTTCAGAACAGCAGGCCGGACCATATCGCAAAGATTAAGGAAATTGGGGTAATCCCGTCCTATTTTTCCTCGCATGTATACCTGTGGGGAGATTGGCATTACAGCAGCGTTCTCGGGCCCCAGCGCGCTTCGTTCATTAGCCCGGCAAATTCCGCGAGCAAGGCTGGAATCATTTTTACCATGCACCACGACGCACCCGTCACGCCACCTGATTTAATGACTGCGGTCTTTTCTTCGGTAAACAGGGTTACTCGTTCGGGAAGGATTCTTGGGGCCGATGAGCGGATTTCTGTTCTGGAGGCACTCAAGGCCATTACCATAAATGCGGCCTACCAGATACATGAGGAGGGGAGCAAGGGTTCCTTTAAGACCGGCAAGTTGGCCGATATGGTCATCCTGGACAAGAACCCCCTTGCTATGGACCCAAAGGACCTCAGGGGAGTCAGGGTATTGGAGACGATCAAAGAGGGAAGGACCCTTTACCGGAGATAGGCCGGGTCGATGCCGGTGCCTAAGGCCGTAAGGTCCCTCTTTGAAAGAAGAAAAGGGGCTTTTCAGTAATCGGTTCGTATTCGACTTTACCTGACTCTTCGATTCTATCGGGAAACAGGATGCCATAAAGGTGATCCACCTCGTGCTGGAATATCACTGCCGTAAAACCCTCTATGAGCTCCTCCTTGACACTTCCCTTTTTATCGATATACTGTAGCTTGACTGCGTAGCTCCGTTTAACGTCCTCCCTCAGGTCAGGGATGGAGAGGCACCCCTCGGCGCCCATTCTGATTAATTTGGAGCGCCAGATGATTTTAGGGTTGATATAGAATTCAAAGGGCTCACCAGCTTTATCCAGGCGCTGTACCCAAATGACGTTTTTATTGATTCCTACCTGCGGCGCGGCGATTCCTACCCCTGGGTGCTCGGGATTTTTGACCGTCAGGAGCATCCTTGCGGCCAGTTTTTCCAAAAGAGGGTCGTCGAACTTGAGATCCTCAGAAGGTTTTTTCAATACGGAAAGTTCTTTGGGATCCGTGATTTGGTAGACATGCATGAGTGAGTTTTGGTCACCAGCGTTGATTATGGCCTTTTCTTCATCGTTGAAATTCTTTGCGGTACTCGTGTTCACGTTTCTTTCGTTTTTAGGTCCTTTGTATTTTTTTTCTCCGGCTTCGATCTGGATCTGGCTGAGGATATTTTCCCTTGGAGGTTGGGGGCATCGATAACCATTACTATAGGCGCAATAGGGGTTGTATGCTCTATTGAAATCGATTTCTAATTTTCCGTCCTTGATATCATTGATGCTAAGATCCAGGTATCGGCCTCCTTCATAGGTCGTTCCTCCATTTGTATCGTCCATAAATGGTACAAAGAGGTGGTTTTTGTAGGTCGGGTTCTGAAACAGGGCAATACTTTGGTATGCGGTCAGTGCAAGTTCTTTACCGTTCAAGGTAAAACGTAGGATTGCATAGCGTTTGTATTCGTTGGAGGTACCATCGTAGGTAGGCATCCTGAATGTAGGTTCATTGAATAAAGGCTCTACATCTGCGGTTACTGCATATTCCTGATTTGGTGAAAAGAAGCTGATATATTCGACCTGATTCTGTCTTAGGGGACCGAATTCATCTTTGGTCATTTCCCTGACCTGATGCTCCCTGTAGTTTTCGATTTCCTTTTCAAAGGATTGGGACATCGCCATGAAAGGGGTCAATAAGATTATGATATAGATGAATGTTTTCATTTTAAAGAATAATATCTATCAAAAATATAGATATTTTTGGGAATTAAGCATAAGCGAATTCTAAAGTTTAATTGTAATTTTGGGAAAATTGCAGGGATATGAGAATAATGGCGTTTGATTACGGTACGAAGCGCATAGGTGTTGCGGTATCGGACAATTTGCAGATCATTGCCAGTGCATTAAGCACGGTTCATCCGGATAAGATATGGGAGTTTTTGGAGGAATATATGAAGGGGGAGACTGTAGGGACCTTTGTCGTTGGCAAGCCTATGCAAATGGACGGTACCGCCTCAGAATCGGCGCAGCATGTCGTTGGGTTTCGTAGGAAGTTAAAGAGGACCTATCCCCATATTCCGATTGAAGAAGTTGACGAGCGGTTTACCTCGAAGATTGCCTCTCGGGCTATATCCCAATCTGGGCTAAAGAAAAATAAGCGGGAGGATAAGAAATTAGTAGATCAGGTATCTGCAGTATTGATCTTGCAGAGTTACATGGACAGAAAATCATTTTAAGATGGCATTAAGGGATATACAGTTTTTTTCGGAGGATATCGAATTTACTTTAAAGGAGAAGCAGAAGGTTAGGGAATGGATCGGCAAGACAATCAGATCTGAAGGATTTAAGCGAATCGGGAGCTTGAGCTTTGTGTTCTGTTCGGACCCTTATCTGCTGGAGATAAATAAGCAGTATTTGGACCATGATACATTTACGGACATTGTGACATTTGATTCCTCGGAAGAGAAGGATTCTATAGCGGGAGATGTTTTTATTTCCGTTGATCGCATTCGAGAAAATGCGTCCAAGTTTTCGGCCTCGGAGCGGGACGAGCTACATCGGGTGATTATCCATGGCGTATTGCATCTTTGCGGCTATTATGACAAGAAAAAAGAAGAAAAGTCGTTAATGACCGAGAAAGAGGATTATTATCTAAGCAAGAGGGATTTCTAACGTCCCTTCCCATAAGAGTGAGTTGGGACGATAAAAGGGTGTTCCTATTAATTCATTTAAGATTAATTATTTGTTAGAGAAGCTTTCAAATTCTTTGTTTATCTGTTGATCTGACAGTGTTTCTCCGGAACTGATTAATATTCTGTACTTAAATTCTACGGATTGGCCAGCTTTCAGCTTGAAGTTTAGGGTTTCCCTTCCTTTGGAAAATTCTTTCTGACCCAGGGGATTTGCTGCAAACAGACCATATCCGCGTGCATGCCAATAGGTCGGATAGCCCACATTTTTTGGATTGTCGAGAATGACCAATGAAATCGGTTCATTTTCTATTCTACCCATGAGGTTAACCCATTTTCCTCGAGTGCCCCAGACATTGTCACCTTCGATTCCTTCGCTGCTGCGGTATTTTCCTGTTACGCGCTCATTGTTCATTTCAGCGACTTGTGTGGGGTTTCCACCCGCATCGGTAAATATTTCTGGTTTATCGGAAGGATGTTCCAATTCCCTGGCCAGCCTTATTCCGATCAGTCCCTCCTTGTTGTCCTCAAAGGATACTTCTTGCTCCATGGCGGTGAGTTTGGTGTTGATTTCTATTTCCCGCAGGGGCCCCTTTTCAGTGAATAGGTATTGGGTGTTTTCCTTGAGGATGGTATTTCCTTCAGGAGCTTGCCAATTCTTTGTAACCTGCAACATTGCCCTGTCCTTATTGGATTCCATTTTGTTAACGGAGACATGTTTTATGGTTCCGTAATTTTTTTTCTTTTCGGCGGGTATGGCCGTGGAGTTGTTCCAGAAATCCAGACCATTTATGTTTCCATAATTCAGCCAGAGACCGACATGGTGGGGATGGTCCACACGTTCGCCCGGCCTAGGGTCCAGGGGCCAGCCGCGCGTAATGAGGGTTCCCTTTTTTGTTCTTAAAGGATATAGAACAGGTTTCATCAAATCATCAGGATAGATGTAGGAGGTAAATGGTTCCCCGTTGAAAAGGATGTCCACCCGCTTTTCATTTTTATTTTCGACCATTTCAAATCCAGATTGTGCCATTACGTACGTGGTGAAGAATGTCAATAAGGGTAATGCCAGCAGGATTCGAAATAATTTCTTTTTAGCGTCCATGATTACTGTTTTAAAAATAGTGTTAACTCGTTATTACCTCTTGTCTAGCATCGTCAAATGTGACGCGTTTTCCGGTTTCCATTGCGGTTCTAGCCATGATGTTTGCTACTGAGTGGTTATACCCTGCCTGCACGTGAGCATTTGGGGTTTTTCTGTTTCGGACACAATCCATCCAATTTCTCATATGTAGGGATGTCATGGGGTCGCCGCCGGTGTTTGCGGAGGTTTCCATTTTTGTGGCGCTGGGGAGGGTGAAAGGTTGCAGGAGGTTGGCTTTCATTCCCATTTCTGCGGCAGATTTTTCTGAGAGCCCCCCTTCGGAGCTGACCTGGTTCGTATCGAGGTTTAGCATCCCGGCATTTGAGTAGTATAGTTCCTTAGTTCCGCCGGCGGAATTGGTAAATCTTGAGGAATAGAGGACCTGGAATCCTTTTGTGGGATCGTTGTTAGGTCCATAGTCCATTACAGCGGTAACGGTATCGGGATTTTCGCGGCCATCTTTCCATGTGTAGATACCGCCATTGGCCACTACGCTTCTTGGATGGTCCAGGCCGGAGAACCAATGTACGGTATCGATTTGGTGTGCCATCCATTGCCCCCAGATTCCCGATGAGTATGGCCAGAAGAGCCTAAATTCGAGGTATTTTCGGGGATCCCAAGCGACCTTGGGTCGATTCATTAGGAACCGGTTCCAATCGGTATCCTGTTCACGGATTTCGCTTACTAATTTTGGAAGTCTCCATCTGCCGGGTTGGTTGACATTCCAGGTCATCTCGACCATATTGATGTCTCCAAATTTTCCGGACTTGATATATTCGTCCGCTGCAATGTAGTTCGGCGCACTGCGGCGTTGGGAGCCCACCTGCAGTATTTTTCCTGTTTCTTTGACCGCCTTCAACAGTATTTTAGCGTCTTCGAGGGTCTCGGCCATTGGCTTTTCAACGTAGACGTCCTTTCCACTGCGGACTGCCTGGGCAGCCATCAGGGCATGCTGGAAGTCCGCGGTACTGATGATGACCGCATCGATTCCTTTTGCTGCGTGCAGCTCGTCGTTGTTCCGATATTTAATGATGCTGTTGCCGGTTTTTTGTTTGATATAGGCTTCAGCTTCGTCCCTTCTGCGGTTCCATATATCGGAAACGGCAACGAATTCAAAATTAAGCTCTTTGGCGTGATTTAGAAAGGAAGGAACGAGCGAGTCTTTGAAACGGTTGGAGAATCCGATAATGCCCACTCGGACCCTATCGTTGGCCCCGATAATATTTGCATAGCTCTTGGCGCTCATTCCCATAGTGGACAATCCGAAGACCCCGGCGCCGATTGCTGCTTTTTTAATAAAATCTCTTCTTGAATAATCTGCATTAGGTTTTTCCATGATTGATTAGCTTTAAATTATCAAGTCAGTTTATAGGTTTATGTTTTAGCGGCCTAGGTTAGCTGCTTATCATTAAGTAAGTTACGATTTTTCTTTTTAATTGTTGAAAAAACATTTGATTCATTTTGAAAAAGAGGAATTCAACCTATCTAAGGTGTAAAATTGGTATATTGCCCGGCAAAAGAACCCTAAATATGAGATTCAAGAAATATACAAGGTGCATCGTTTGTGTCCAGGCGATATTCATGTTGTTCATAAGCCCAACAGCCTATGGGCAGCGGACCCAGAAACCGCCGTTGCACGGGAAACACTGGATGGCTATTACGGGCAAGCCATTGGCCGCTACGGCTGGGGCGCAGCTTTTTCAGGATGGCGGCAATGCCGTTGATGCGGCCTGTGCCATGCTGGCGGCGACCTGTACGATGTGGGATGTATTGAGCTGGGGAGGCGAGACGCAGGCATTGATCTATCATCCAGGTCTAAAGAAGGTGATCGCGATCAATGCCCTGGGAGTTGCACCGACAGGTGCGACGGTTTCTTTTTTTAAGGAAAAGGGTTATGATTTTCCACCAGAGTATGGTCCTCTGGCCGCTTTGACGCCGGGTACTCCCGGAGGATTATGCCATATGCTTGCCGAGTATGGAACAAAGAGTCTTGCAGAGGTGCTGGCACCTGCAATGGAGATGGCCAAGGGGTATCCGATCGACGCTCAGACGGCAAACAGCATTGAACGGGGGAAGGATAGGATCAAAGAGTGGCCCTATAGCAAGAAGGTGTTTTTGGTCCACGAAGGGGCAGAGCGGGAGGCTCCCGAGGCCGGAGAGATCTTCGTTCAGGAAGACCTGTATCAAACGTTATCCAAGCTGGTTGAGGCCGAGCGTAAAGCCCTTGCCGCTGGGAAGGACAGGAAAGCTGCAATTATGGCGGCCTCGGATCGCTTCTATAAAGGCGATATTGCTGAAGAGTTCGTTCGGGGGAGCAAGGAACAGGGCGGATTGATAACTAAAGAGGATTTAGCGAATTGGAAACCGATTGAGGAAGAACCATTGCACATCAACTATAAAGGCATAGATGTCTATAAACTACAGCAGTGGACGCAGGGTCCGGCAATGTTGCAGGCGCTGCAGATCCTGAAGAATTTCGACTTGCAAAAGATGGGCTATAATTCGGCGAGTTACATACACACGGTCTATCAGTCGATGAACCTGGCTTTTGCTGACCGTGATTTTTACTATGGGGATCCCTATTTTGGACCGCCGTCTCCCATCGAGAGCCTGCTGAGCTCGGAGTATGGAAAGAAGCGGGCGGTAGAGATAGATCCTATGAAAAACAACCCCTTTACAGGTCCAGGGGACCCCTATTCCGTTAATGGCAAAACGAATCCCTATTTGGAGATGATCAATAAGAGGGCGGCAATCTATCCGCCTGTACAGGAGAAAAAGGGTGATTTTGTTCCCAAGCATGATGTGACGGGTACCCCCATGGGGGATGGAACCCCTTTGGTTCAGAATTTTGCGAGTGTTGATAGGGATTATATGGACCGTTTATGGCGAGGGACCACGACGGTCGAGGCGGCCGATGCCCAGGGCTGGGTGGTTTCGATCACTCCGAGCGGGGGGTGGCTGCCGGCCTGCATTGCGGGAAATACAGGGATTGGCATGAGCCAAAGGATTCAGAGTTTTGTTCTGGACTCCTTGATCAATCCATTTAACGTTGTTGCTCCGGGCAGGCGCCCCCGGGTCACCCTAACCCCCTCTCTGGCACTAAAGCAGGGAAAGCCATATCTTTCATTTGCCGTTCAGGGAGGGGATACGCAAGACCAGAATCTTTTGCAGTATTTTTTAAATGTTGCTGAATTTGGGATGACAGCGCAGCAGGCTAGCGAGGCTGCAAATTTCAACAGCAACCAATTGTGGCTATCCCTGGGAGGAACTAAGACGGAGGACCGCAAACCACGGGCTGGCAGCATCCTCCTGGATCATAAAACGCCAAAAGAGACTTTGGAAGCATTGAGGGATATGGGCTATAGCATTCAATTGGGAGATCGGACAAGCGGGCCTATCAATGCCATCTATTTTGACCAGAAGCATGGTACGCTATGGGGCGGCAGTAGTAACAACGGTGAGGATTACGGAATTGGATGGTAATCCGTTCGGGGAAAAGAATTAATCCTATATTTAAACTGCAATTCTAATGTGACATAAATTTTATTGAACAACTAGTGATGAATAAATACATGAAGTACAAATTATACTCTATATCCCTGGCCGCGGCGCTGACTTGGGGTCTTTCAGCCTATTCGCAAACAGTTCCCGTTTTTAAGGAAGGGGAGGCACAGGTTGTTGAGGGATTTAATACTCCTGAGAAATGGATACGGGAAGACCTTTGGGTCGAGACGGATTTTGATACGGATGGGGATGGTAAATTGGATCGTATGCATGTTGACGTAACGCGACCCTTTCAGACGGAAACGGAGCAATTGAGGCTGCCCATCATCTATGAGACCTCCCCCTATTATGCGGGGACGGCGGAGATGGTCGATGGGATTATGTGGAACGTAAAGCATGAACTGGGATCGGATGCCCCTACAGGGCGTCTACATCCGGAGGTGAAAAGAACGGGGGAGCGTCCCATTATTTCGAACAGTCTGATTAGGGAATGGGTAAAACGCGGTTTTATCGTCGTCCATTCTTCATCACCAGGGACGGGGCTGTCCGATGGATCGCCGACGATTGGCGGTCCCAATGAGTCATTGGCCCCAAAAGCTGTGGTCGAGTGGCTCTGCGGGAAGGACAATGGTTATAAAGATAGGGTAGGCGGTGAGAAGGTTAAGGCCTACTGGTCAACCGGAAATGTAGGGATGACGGGGACTTCGTTCAACGGTACCTTGCCCATCGCCGCAGCAACAACAGGTGTTGAAGGTCTAAAAGCCATCATTCCGGTAGCCCCAAATACTTCCTATTATCACTATTATCGGTCGAACGGTTTAGTTCGTAGTCCTGGGGGTTATTTGGGAGAGGATATAGATGTACTGTATGATTTTGTACATAGTGGGGATGAATCCAAGCGGGCATACGGGAATAAAGTGATCCGAGATACGGAGATGGCCAACGGCCAGGACCGAAGGAGCGGCGACTACAATGATTTTTGGGCCGGCCGTGACTATCTGAACCATATGGCGGGGATGAAGGCCGCACTACTGATGTCCCATGGATTCAATGATTGGAACGTGATGCCCGAGCACAGCTACAGGATTTATAAAAAGGCCAAGGAGATGGGACTTCCGGCCCAGATCTACTACCACCAAGATGGCCATGGTGGCCCACCGCCCATGCAGATGATGAACCGTTGGTTCACCAGGTACCTTTTTGGCATTGAGAATGGTGTTGAAAAGGATGCCAAGGCGTGGATCGTCCGTGAAAATGACCGTCAGTCCGAGCCGACCCCGTATGCCGACTATCCAAATCCTGCAGCTTCGGACGTTGCCCTATATTTAGGGGCCGGTGGGTTAAACCATGGGACCTTGGATTTCCAAAAATCGAATAAATCCGTTAAAGAAACATTGGTCGACGATGTTTCCTTTACGGGGGATTCGCTTGCCCAGCTTGCAAGTTCACAGCATCGTTTGCTTTACCTGAGCCCCGTCTTGAAGAAGCCGCTCCACCTTTCAGGAGTTTCGAAAATTTCGATCAAGATGGCCAGCACAAAGACGTCGGCGAACCTGTCTGTCTGGCTAGTTGCCCTACCTTGGGAGCAACAGGGCAAACAGGGCAGGATTACGGACGATATCATCACCCGGGGCTGGGCAGACCCTCAGAACCACGCGTCGCTAAGGAATGGCAGTGCCCTGGTCCCTGGAAAATTCTATGATGTTAGCTTTGATCTGCAGCCCGATGATCAGATCATCCCTGCCGGTCAGCAGATCGGACTGATGATCTTTTCGAGCGACCCTGAGTTTACCCTGTGGCCGGATGCGGGCACACAGATTACCGTGGACCTTGAGGGTACCATCCTGACCCTTCCGGTCGTCGGTGGAAGGGAGTCGTTCCGGGATGCGCTACGGTAGCCGGAAGGGCCATGGCCAAGGTCCGTTCATTTCTTTGGTACGACCAGATGCCTTGATGCCGGGTCCGAGAGCAATCTGTCCATTTCAGAATAGGTGATTTCCTGAACTTCCCTCTTGATCATGAGGTAGATCTGCTGGACGCTTTTTTCGTCCAGCTTCCTTATAACCTCCGGTTCTCGGAAACTGGACTCCTCGCTTGCCAGTTTCCGATGATGATTGATGACCTTTCCATGGAATGCCTTGAGGGAGACGGGAACCTGCGGGTCGTCTGCTACCATTCCCACGAACTCACCAGAGGAGAGGCTCGATATGGTCGAAGGGGGGATAGCCAATTCAAGCTGGCTGGAAAGGCCTATGGAGGTATCGCTGGAACCCAGCGACAGGCTTTGCCTTTCCTGCATGATCTTTCCGAACCTCTCGGAGAGCTGTTTGGCGGTCTCACCTGATACCTGACCGCTGATCACGTTGCCCACGATATTAAGTATTACGTCGGCCTGGTCCCGTCCGTAGTCCTTCCTAAGCTGCGAGATGTCCTGGACACAAAGGCACGTTGCAACCCTATTGCTTCTGGCCGTAGCGATCAGGCTGTCGATATTGTTCAAGTAGATCGTAGGAAATTCATCGAAGATCAGACTGCACTTCTGCATTCCCTTTCTGTTGACCTGCTTGATGAGCCTGTTTACGAACAGGGAAAGAACGGCCCCATAAATCTGTACCTTCTGAGGGTTGTTCCCCATGCAGACGATCTTGGGAGATTCCGGGTTATTGATGTCAAGGGTAAAGTCGTTTCCCGAGAGTACATAGTAGAGCTGGGGGGAGGAGAGCCTTGCCAGGGCGACCTTGGCCGAGGCCACCTGCCCTTCGAGCTGCTCCATGGCGTTGTTCAGGTAGGCGTTCACAAAAGGATTTATCAGAACCTGTATCTCCTCTTGGCTTCGCAGTAGCGAGAAAAGGCGGTCATAATCCTGCTGCATCAGCTCAATGACATGGGGAAGCGTGCAGTATTCCCCGTCCTGGTAGCGTCTGAGGTACCAGATCACTGCCGTCAAAAGATTGATGGCCGATTCCACAAAGAAGTCCCCCTGGCGCTTGATCCATTCCCTGTTCAGTCCGAGCAGGATGGTCCTGGCGGATTCGGCCGCATCGGTTATATCGTTCATTGCGGATGGCTCCAAAGGATTGCAGCGATGGGAACGTGCTAGGTCGTCAAAGTCGATCCTAAAGAATTCCATTTTCCTGCCGCCCAGGATCCAGTGATGGTAGGCAATCTTGGATAGGTCGTCGTATTTAAAGTCATAGACAAGCATCGAAAAGCCCTTCTTGATATGTTGAGAGATGACGTGCCTAATTATGTAATAGGATTTGCCTGATCCGGGGTTTCCAAGGACCAGCAGCGCCCTGAATGGATTGATGACGTTGATCCACCCCTTTAAACTACGGTTTTTCAATCTAAAGCGATAGGGCAAATTAACAGAAAATTCATTCTCGAGCAACCCCTGCTGCTGCGGGAAGGTCTGGTTCTGCAGGTTAAATATGTCCTGTTGGTCAATTCTCGTCCAGATGATTCTGGCAATGGTTGTCATCCCCTTGATCACCATTAGCAGGCCCATAGAACACAGTGCATAATATCCAATTAGGGACCATGGTGAGCGCTGAAAAAAATACAGCAGCAGGCCGCTGAGGAAATATACCCCATGTCCCCAGAGTAGCCACAGAAAGGCAGTGCCGAGATTGAACTTTCGGCCCTTTCTTCCTCTGGTGCCCATCAACGAGAACAGCAGGAATAACAGACAGAAATATTTGGAGGTATTGAAGGAGTCAAGCAAGCCGGTTCCTGATATCGAAGAAAGGATCCGATCCGTAAGCTTCCAGTTCAGGCCCAGATCTACGAACCAGACATATCCCAGATGGTAGTAGTGAACGCCAAGAATGACGAAGGCTATCCAGCGGCACATATCGGCTATCTTTTTCATGGCTTGGGGATTTTCGGTACTGTTCATACTCTTTGAGATCTTAAAACTATAGGTCAAATGACTTGCCAGGGGTAACCTTTTGTTCCTGGTTCTTCTTTCGGGCCTCCCTGATATCCATCGCTTCCTGGTATGTCCATATTTCAGGATCCAACTTCAGCCTCCTTTCATGTATCGAGCACCTGAGCTGATGGTCTAGGATGATTTTTTCTGGAGATTTTCCTTCCTCCCCCGCAAGCTCTATGACCTGAAGGCCTTGGGTGAGCAGGCTTTCCGAAACGGAAGGCCCATTTTCATTTGCCCAAGGTTGTTGGGAAAGTTGGGCCAGTACAATCCGAATACGGGAAACCGCTGCATTTTCCCGGGCTATCATCTGCTGTTTTCCAGCGTTGTGCATAAAAGGCTCCGGACTGAACCTTCTTTCTGGGATTCCCTTGCTCAAGGCCCTGCCCTGGCTGTCCATGATGTAGTACATCAGGCCCTTTGACGTGCCTTGGGCTCCCTTCCTTGGACAGAGCGCCAGTATATTATAAGGCCTAAGCAGGGCGTTCCACTCTTTGATCTCTGAAAAGCTATATGTGCTGGAAAGGTACATAATGATATTCCTTACTCCCTCAAAGGTTGGATGGCTTGCATGGGAGAGCATCCGGATGTGGCGCGGGAGGGGAGTGTTGGCCAGATGCCGCCCCATGGCAGGTACCAGGCCGAATTCGTCTTCCAAACGGGTCGAAGCGGGATAGGAAAGCCGCCTGCCGAGCTGGTGGGTATAGATCTGGCTCCCGTCGCTACGAATGTTGGTCGATACGATGTAGGCTAAGTACCCGGCGCCTTTCCACATTACTGTGATAGGATCTCCAAGTACTCGCCCCCGAACCGTACGTACACCTCTCAGCGTATACGGCTCTCCATTAATATTATCAGTCCATCTTTCCATAGTGTATTTTTCTATGACAGTTGAAACATACAGCCAAAGTTTTCCTGCGTCTTGCGATCATGTGTTTCTCCCAATCCTGTTTACCTTTCAGGTCTTTGAGTTTCCGCACATGGTGCATTTCCAGTTCTTCAGTGGCTCCACAAAACTCACATTTTCCAGCCCTAAGCCTGTCGATCAGACTTGTTCCAGCGGTGAATTGTATGGTGTTGGGTAGTAGATCGACCTCGTTATACGTGAGTGTCTTTCTTGCGAACCCATCATTATAGAACTTTCTGCTTAGTACTTTACCTTTCTTGTTCTCATATTTTACTATGAATTCCCCGTTTTCGCTGAACTTGCGTATCATTCTACGGGTTGTGGATTGGTATTTACAAGCATAAGTTTTGTACATACTGTACTCCATAATGTTGTAGAATGAATCGATTGTATAGCTGTTATTGGCAATCGAATAGTAGTTGAAGAAACCTCGGATTTCGGCATTATATTGCGATAGGATTTCAAGATCGTCGTTGTTCTTCATACATGGTCTTGCTTTACACTTCCAAGCTTCTTTACCGTTCCTATTTGTGATAGTCATGGCATCGTAGTCTAGAAGTTTTTTCTTCATAGTGGCATTTCCAATTTCTAATACAACCCGGTCTCCAAAAGCTCTGGCTAAAACGCCATTTTTATTCCTCTTAGTTGCGTTGGACTTTCTCACTGAGACTTCATACCCAAGAAATTTTGCAGGCGATTTCGCATTGGTAACCAAGGTTTTTTCATCAGACAGCTCCAGACTAAGTCTTTCGGATATGAATATCTTCAAGTCTTCTTTAACCTTTTGAGCGTCTGCTTTACTTCCAATGATTCCAATTAGAAAGTCATCTGCGTACCTCACGTACTTCATCCTTCTGTAATTTCCATCCATTGCGTTCGCATAAGGAACTAGGATACGTTGTTTTTTCAATTCACTAATTTGTGCCAACAACTGGCTTCTAATCGATCCATCATTTTCAACTTTGAGCTTTCTAGCAATAATATTTTCCGCTGTCCATTTGAGTTTGGCATATTCAGGATTAACCGCTTTGGACTTCCCTTTATCAAATTTGGCGATGTAATCGGCTACATATTTATCCAGTTTATCCAGATAGATGTTGGCCAGAATTGGGCTTATTATTCCGCCTTGTGGTGTACCACTGTAGGTCTTATTGAACATCCAATCCTCTACATACCCCGCATTCAAAAACTTCCTGATCAGGCGCAGGAACCGTTCGTCAGCAATGCGTTCTCTTAGTATTCCTATCAAAACATCGTGACTGATGTTATCAAAGAATCCTTTGATGTCGCCTTCAACGAACCATTTTGTACCTGTGAAAGTGTTCTGAACACTAACAAGCGCAGTGTGACAGCTTCTCTCTGGTCTGAAGCCATGTGAGCTATTTTCAAAGTAGCCCTCATAAATCGACTGTAGTATCATTCTCATCACTTCTTGCACTAGTTTGTCTCCAAAACTTGGTATTCCCAGAGGACGTTTTTTTCCGTTTTTCTTTAGGATATACGTTCTCCTTGATGGTGCTGGCTGATAGCTTTCATTTCTGATCACATCAATCAGCTGTTTAACTTTAGAAATGCTCATGCCGTCGATCGTTTTACCGTCGGCACCTTTAGTCATGTTGCCCGCATTAGCATAAAGCTTTTGATAGGCGACGAAGTACATTTCTTCATTAAACAAAATCCTGTAGAGCCGCTCATACTTATAGCATGATTTCTTGCTTTGCTCTGATAGACTGTTTAATACTTTCTCTGGATTTCTCATAATGTGTCTCACATTTTCCTTTAATCGTATTAAAAATATTAACTGCTTCCCTTCGCCATGTACAAGGCTTTCCCTTGCTCGGACTACTACGGAAGCTCCGTTACCATGCTGGATATTCAGAGGCCTAAAGTCTCATAGCCATGCCAGTGGCATTCCAGGTTAGGTAATCCCCATTTAGACATATAATAACATAGCTCGATGAACTATCGGATACGATGTCCGCCCTTTTCTACTTATTGTAGATGCGCTGTACTCCGTTTATGCTCCATTAAATGCACATATAAATATGGAGTAGTACAGTCTGACGTTGGTAACTGTTTTCCGTCAGAGCTCCCGCATGTGACCGCTCAGGCTATCGTTCAATCAGTATGGATTTTATCCTTATGTTCATCTTTTTACCTCCCCATTCAGTCGCAGCTTAACAGTTAACTGACTTATGAGTTTCCCAACATGCTACACTCCCTGTCCGGTTTCCCTTTCAGATAAGTCGGGTAGTAATTGACGTCTAAACGCTTGTCAAAGAACTTGCTACTGTTCTATTTATTATATGCCCTTATGGGCGCACATGAAGATGGGGATGATAAGTGTCCGTATGGCGGTAAACAAGATATGGCTGCCGTCCAAATCCGATAAGCTCCATATAGCGCTTTGCGATCCTGGTAAATTGGTCATTGCAAAGTCGGCCATCCATGGGATGGAATCCCAGGATGGCATGGAGGCAGGAAATCCTGATGTTTGCATTGAGCGTGCACCTGTTCTGCATATAGGAAGTTTTTTCTGCCCTGTCGAGTTCAAATGCCCTTAAAGGCATGTTTCCTGCATACAGACAATTCCCCGTCCCCAAAGTGACTTTGTTCTCATGGTAGGAGATTATCCTGGATGCACCTGCCAGGTCATGGGTTAGGACAACCATAATCCGAGCAGCTTTTTGACCAGGCCGGTCTGTACGGTCACGTTAACTTCGATTTGTCTCAGTGCCTTCCTTGTGGACTGGGCCTCAGGGCCCTGGCCCGGAGATTCCTCCAGGGCTTCCATCATTCGCTCAAGGCACATTCTATTCCTGGAGAGCTCCTCGAGGATGTCATCCTGTGAGCGGTTTCGGAAGGTAGTGACGATCTTTCTGGAGAAAAGCCTTTTTCTAAGGTACAGGGCCATATTGGGGCAGGTGCTTTTTTCCCTCTGGTCCTGTAGGGAGTGGAACTCCCGTTGTGTAAAGTTCAGCGTAATGGCCTTTACCCTCCGTTCTCTTGCTTGGGTCTTCATATATCTGATTCTATGTTATTTGCTAAGCCTTAGGGCAGGGCAACCGTTGGTCGGCATCCCCAGGTTCATGGACCATTCATTGAGGTCCTTGTGGTTCTTGTAAAGCTCACTCTTGTCGCAGTAGGCGCTATCGAGTGAAAGGGCTAATCTTGTGAGCTCGATTCCCGTCCTATCGCGGTCCAGGTAGAGGGAGATCTTTTCATGAATTTCCATTTTCCTGCGGGCCCGTTCGAAGAACGAGACTGAATTCAGGACCAGAAAGTCGACCTTACTTTCGTCAAGATCCGGATGGATGGTCCGAAAGGTGAGGAAGTCCATGAATCCCTCGAATACCAGTATCTCTCGGTTTCCATGGTCCAGGCTGGTAATGTCCTTTGGAGAGTTCCCTAATTTGTAGTGAGGGCTTCGGATCTCAAAACCACCGCTATCGTTCGCAAAACCGATGCCGGTATAGCTGTTCCCACCAATCTCATAAACGACTTCCCGACAGTAGCGATCGGCCATTGGCAGCGACACCCGGCGGTCCTGGATGTACCTTATCAGTAAATCCGAGCGAAGTGAGAAGTGCTCGAGTACGTGCAACCTGCTCTCGGGCTGATGGGAGCTGGATGGATAAGCCTTCCTTGATGGTAGATTGAGGGCAGGGCTATTCCTGAATGCCTCCAGGAACTCGGAAATGCTGCACCCCTGATAGCGGATGGCAAAGTCGATCAGGTTGCCTCCAATGCCCAGGCTATGGTCATACCAACGGTTGATCCGCCGGTTGACCTTAAAGGACGGCTCTGACTCCTGTCGCAGCGGAGAGAGATACCAGAAGTCATTGTTTCTGACCCTGGATGGTTCATGTCCAAGGTTCGACAGATAGTTTACCAGATCCATCTCCCTGATCTGTTCCAGTGAGATATCGCTTTTGTTTTCTTCCATATCCACATTGTTGATTGATGGTTAATACCCCCAAGGACTAAAATTAAGTACGCCGGCTGACAGAATTCCGTCCCAGCTAAAATATGTAGCAGGATCGAACGTCGCTTTAGATGGATATGGTTCCTGGATGTATGCCATTTTCTACTCAAAGGGATAATAAGGCCAAAATAAATGCACTTCCTCCCATCGACAAGAGGGGACTGATAACCCCTGCGTAAAAAAGAGGATCCGAGCGTTCCAATGGACAAGAAATGTGGCTGAAGTATTCATTAATGAAAAATGAAAAGAGGGGTGGGTAAAGGGTTCCAGTAATTCGTGCTGAAAATTCAGCTCGCTCGGTAAAACCGGACAGGGATTGGTCCCGGTGTCGAAGGCCATTACGTCATTTCGGGGCACGACCGCGGTACAGTAAATGTTGTACTTGTCGAGGGAGATTTTACGAAGTTATTTTGGATTAGAAAGCGTTCGATAAGTCCAGCAAAGGCAATCGTACGGTCAAACAATTAAACAGGAGGAAATATGTTGGAGAATTTAACATGGCTGCAAGTTCTGCTTCCACTTTCAGTGGGACTGGCGATCTACTACGTTTGGGTGCTGTCGACCTGTTTTGCAAGTGGGATGGTGGACAGGATCGATCAGGGTAAGGTTCCATCGCGAAAAAGGAAACAGGGCTGGGCCTCGAGGCCCTGGAACTTTGGAGGGAATGACGGAATTCCTCTGGGCCAGGGGGACGGTGGCAGCACCGAATTTCTTGATCAGCTAAGGCTTTACCTCGAGCCCTATAGGAATGGAGTACTGTACCGTTCTGCACAAGGGGATGTCCTTGGTGACCTGCTGGCCAAGTATAACCCAACGGGAAATAGTGAAAGGGGCAGTATCTTGATGAAAGTGTTGGAGGAAGAACTGCATGAATTTAAGGTAAAGATTGTGGAAGAAAACGAATCCGGAAAAACCTAGGACCCTAGGTTACAAATCTAAGCTGGCCTGCGCTCCCGGTTCTGATCGGTGCACGCACCTCATGGAAATCCGCTTTGCAGCTAACTCGGGACCGCATGCCGCTTTTTATTGAACCTGTTAAAATAGTTTAAGATATGAAACATAAAAGAAAATTTTTCGTCAGAATCGGCCTTGGATACAGACGGTTAGGGCATTCCCTTTTGACCCTCCACTTGCTGGGTATGCAAATTTGCATTGCCCAAGACGGCAATGCCGGGATTGAGGCAGCCAATTCCCAGGTCCGAAGTTATTTTAGTTCAGGAACCCAACTCATGTATGCCGTAGGGGGACTCTTGGGGCTGATCGGAGCTATAAAGGTCTTTCAGAAATGGAACAATGGGGATCCTGATACCGCTAAGGTCGCCGCTGCCTGGTTTGGTAGCTGTGTCTTCCTGGTGGTTGTTACTACCGTCATCGAATCATTCTTTGGAATAAACTGAGCATGGCAAATTCGATTTACCGCATTCAGCGCGATATCAATAAACCAATTGAATTCTATGGGTTGAAGTCTCTGTTCATGGTGATATTTGCAGTCGGCATTTTATTGTTATTTGCTGCCTTTATAGGCCTGTACTATGCTGGGATTCCAAGGATACCCAGCCTGCTCTCGGTAACTATGACCGCGATGATCTGGGCAGTTAAGGTCCAAAGGCTGAGCAGGAGATTTGGACGTTATGGCCTACTGAAGGCTTACGCTAGGAGAAAGCTACCCGAGTCGGTCCGCATAAGGGACCGGCGCATCTTTATGGATATCAGTTTCAACGGGGAGGGAAGATGAACAGGGAAATCACGACGGTATTTCCGCTAATGGACGTTGAACACGACTGTATATTGAGCAAGACGGGCGATGTGACCCTTGTTTATAGAGCTAAGCTTCCAGAGATATTCACGCTTTCCGACGTAGAGTATGAAACCTTCCACCAGAGCTGGATCAGGGCACTCAGGTCCCTTCCGGCAGGAAGTATAATGCACAAGCAGGATTGGTTCGAAAACAGAATCCATAGGCCGGATCTTTGCCGACCGGAAATTGGTGCTTTAGACCTTGCCAGTGAGAAGCACTTCAACGAACGTCCCTATTTGGACCACGAGTGCTTCATCCTGCTTACCAAGCCACGATCTTCAGGGAAGGTGCCAAATAGCCTCTTCTCAAGTCTGTTAAGGGGAAATCTGGTTCCTGCCGAGACGATTTCCAAGGATGGATTCGACGATTTTTTTGCCGCCTGTGGACAATTTCAGAGAATTTTGGAGGACTCTTCCTTAATTCGGCTGGAACGCATATCTGGAAAGGAGCTGGCAAGCGGGAGGGAACGGGCGGGTCTAATTGAACGTTACTGTCTCCTTGAAGGCACAGATTCCAGGCCTATTATAGGGGACATCAGCTTTTCAGATGGAATCCGGATAGGAGACCGTCTTTGCCAACTGTATACCCTGAGCGATGCGAGTGAACTTCCTTCGATGTGCGGTAGCAGGATCGATTTCGATCGATACTCAACAGATAGGTCCCGTTTCAGCGTGGGGTTCTGTTCTTCCCTAGGTCAGCTCCTCTCGTGCAACCATATTTACAACCAGTACATCCTAATTTCCGACCCCCAAAAGACGCTGAAGAGGCTGGAAAGGAAGCGCCTAAGGCTGCAGTCACTTTCGTCCTACAGTCGAGGGAACAGGATAGCCAGAGATGCTACCGATGAATTTTTGAATGAAGCATTCTCCCAACAGCGCCTTCCGGTAAGGGCACATTTCAACCTACTTGCATGGACTGTTGAGCAGAGTGAGCTCCCGGTCATAAGAAACATGGTCACCTCTGCCCTTTCCAACATGGACAGCCTCTGCAAACAGGAGACCGTGGGAGCCCCACAGATCTATTGGGCTGGAATCCCTGGGAATTCTGCGGACCTTCCGCTGAGCGAGACATTCGAGACCTTTGCGGAACAGGCTAGTTGCTTTCTGAACCTAGAGACGGGCAGCTCCAGCTCCTTGAGCCCCACAGGTATCCGTCTGGGGGACCGGCTGACGGGCAGGCCGCTTCACGTGGACTTATCCGATGAGCCGATCAAGAAGGGTATATGTACCAACCGAAATAAATTCATTCTGGGACCTACGGGAAGTGGAAAGTCCTTCTTTACCAACCATATGCTCCGGGGATACCATCAGCAGGGCAGCCATATTGTACTCGTGGACGTCGGTCACAGCTACCGGGGCCTCTGCCAACTTCTAGGGGGGCGGTATTTTACCTATTCGGAGGAAGAGCCCATACGTTTTAACCCCTTCCAAATCGGCGATGGAGACAATCTGGATACCGAGAAGAAGGAAAGTATAAAAACGTTGCTCCTGGCTCTTTGGAAGAAGGACGACGAGGCATTCAAGCGCTCGGAATATGTTGCGCTTTCCAATGCCATAACGGGTTACTTTGAATTTTTGGCGTCAAAGCCAAAGATCAAGCCGTGTTTCGACAGTTTCTATGAGTACGCAAGGGACCATTATGTCTATAGCCTAAAAGGGGAGGGCGTCAAGGACAGCGACTTTGACATTGACAATTTCCTATATGTCCTGAGGCCTTTTTATAAAGGTGGTGAATTCGACTATCTGCTAAATTCCAGCCAGGAGCTCAATCTTTTGGGGGAAAGGTTCATAGTCTTCGAGCTAGACAATATAAAGGAGCATCCCATTCTCTTTCCCGTTGTCACCATCATCATCATGGAGGTATTCGTCAACAAGATGAGGAAAGTAAAGGGCCTGCGAAAGGTGATCTTGATAGAGGAAGCATGGAAAGCACTGATGAAAGAAGGCTTTGCCCAGTACATAAAGTACCTTTTCAAGACCGTCCGAAAATTCTTCGGCGAGGCGATAGTAGTCACCCAGGATATAGAAGATATCATATCCTCGCCTGTGGTCAAACAGTCCATTATCAATAACAGTGACTGCAAGATCCTGCTGGACCAGCGAAAATTCGTCAATCGGTTCGACCAGATCCAACAGCTGCTGGGGCTTAGCGAAAAGGAAAAATCAATGGTCCTTTCCATTAACCGGGACAACGATCCCAAATACAGGTACAAAGAGGTGTTCATCTCCTTAGGTGGCGTCCACTCCAGGATCTATAGAACTGAGGTATCCCTTGAGGAATACATTTGCTATACAACTGAGGAATCGGAAAGGATTAAGCTTTCGCAATATGCCGACCGGCTCGGCGGGGACCTGTCCCATGCCATTTCAGCAATGGCAAGGGATATACGCGAAGGATTAATAAAAATTTGAAGCTATGAAGAGAATCACCATAATAAGGATTTCACTCCTATTTTTAACATTAGCATGTACCCCCACCAACCAGGCCAGGGCCCAGCTCGCCATTGCCGAGGTGATCCGGGCGGGAATCAAGCGGGTTGTCAAGGCGGTCGACCTGAAAGTACAGCGATTGCAGAACCGTACGGTATGGTTGCAGAACGCTCAGAAGACCCTGGAAAACTCTCTGAGTAAAAGGCGGCTTAAGGAAATTTCAGAGTGGACCCAAAGGCAGGCCCAGCAGTACCGGGAACATTACCTTGGATTCAGAAAGGTCCGCTCGGCGATCAGCCGCTACCGTCAGGTGCGCCAGATAGTCCAGCTACAGGCTTCCATGCTCAAGGAATACAGGCAAGTCTGGCCCACGATAAGGAAAAACGGGAATTTCAGTCCCGATGAGATTGAGTATATGGAAAAGATATATACAGGAATCCTGGAAAGAAGCTTGCAGGACGTAGAGCAGATCGCCCTGGTCATAAAGTCCTTCCAATTGGAAATGAACGACAGCCAGCGTAGCGAAATGATAAAGAGTGCTTCTCGTGAGATCTATGCCAACCACAGGGACCTTGTGAACTTCAACAGGCAGAACATTCTGTTGAGTATCCATAGATCAGCTGAAATCCGTGATGTCGATCGGATTCGTAAGTTTTATCTACCTACAACGAAAAGATGAAGGTCAGGAAAATAACCGGGCTTCTATGCATTTTGACTGCCATTGCCGTTACGGATGGCCAAAGCCAGACCCTGAGGGAATGGGTACGTCAGAAGGCTACGCAAAAGAGGTACTTGGTCCAGCATATTGCTGCCCAAAGGGTATATCTCAAGCTGGTGAAAGATGGAGTAAATTTCGCCAGGTCGGGATGGGGAAAGATCCAGGGTAAAAAGGGTGCTGAGGTTGACCTGCACAACCGTTTCTTTAACTCGCTGTGTACGGTAAGTCCACAGGTCAAGGGGTACCCCAAGATTATGGGAATCCTGGCAATGCAGGCTGATATTCTGGCGCACTATGCTGAATTCCGGTCAAGGACACGTTTGCACGGATTGACTTCAATCCAAGGGCGAAAAACCCTTGAATCGGTCTATCCTGTCCTGCTTGGCCGCTGTAATGGGCTTCTAAACGACCTTGGAGCCGTCCTGAGGGAAGGACATCTGAAAATGGACGATGGACAGCGGATTCTGGCTATTGAGGAGATAGGAGGGGAAATGTACGGCTTGCTGCTTTTTTCCAAGGGCATATTGGACGGTTCATTGACACTTTCCCTACTGATCAAGCAGTTCGGAAGCGACCTGCAGAAGGCGGAAGTGATATTCAAACCTTAAAAAGACTCGATATGAAGACATTCAAACTTTACCTATTCATCTCCACCTTTCTCATCATACCATCGCAAAGGGCATTCCCGCAGCGTACAGAGATTTCGCAATTGCTGCTTAATGTGGAGAAGCTGACCCAAATGAAGAAAATTCTCTACCAGATGAAGCAGGGCTATTCCATACTCTCCAAAGGTTACGGCATGGTCACGGACCTCTCCAGGGGAAACTTCAACCTGCACAGGGCCTTTTTACAAGGCCTGATGAAGGCATCTCCAACGATCAGTAAGTACCATAAGGTAGACCGAATAGCCATTCTCCAGATTCAGCTGGTCAGGCAATCCCGGCAGGCCGTACTTAGGTATAGAAAATCCGGGAGGTTTACACTGGATGAGCTGGATTACCTTTCCAAAGTACGGCAAAAGGTACTCGAAGGATCCCTTGCGTACCTCCAGGAACTCACCTCGCTGCTCTTGGACGGGGAGGTCCAGATGAACGACGGCGAACGGCTTAGTGCAATCGATAGGATTCATGCCCAAATGGAGGATGCCACGGCGTTCTTAAGGGGCTTCCTTCACGAAACGGACGTGCTCATGGTACGGCGCGGCCAGGAGAGGAAGGAGTCGGAGCGCATAGGGAGGCTCTTTGGCCGGTCAGAAAAATAGACTAAAAAAAACGAACGATGAAAATAAAAATAATACAGGGGATCTTTGGGATGGCTGCCATGGCTCCTTTAAAAGCGGTTGGGCAGGATGCCTTCGAAGGGGTAGCAAGTTTCCATCAGGTACTACAGATGCTATATGACCAGATGATGCCTTTGTGTTCCAGCCTGATCGGGGTGGGACAGGGAATTGCAGGATTTGCGGCACTATGGTTTATCTCCTCAAGGGTGTGGAAGCACCTTGCGGCTGCGGAGTCCATTGATTTCTATCCGCTCTTCCGTCCATTTGTCATAGGCTTTTGTATTTCTTTCTTTCCCATGGTCATGGGCGTTATCAACGGGGTCCTAACCCCCATCGTATCTGCCACCTCGGGAATGGTGGGGGACTCCAACCGTGCCATTACAGAACTCCTTAATAGAAAAAGGGAGGCTATGGAGCGGACGGACCATTACCAGATGTACATCGGACCTGACGGCCAGGGCAATAGGGATCAGTGGTACAGGTACTCCCATCCGGAATCCGATCCGGGCTCTGAGGGCTTTTGGGAGGGCATAGGAAACGATTATAAATTTGCGATGTCCAAAGCTGCCTATAGCTTCAGAAATTCGGTCAAGGAGTGGATGGGAGAAGTGCTTGCTGTTCTCTTTCAGGCGGCGGCCTTGTGCATCGACACGCTCAGAACTTTTCAGCTGGTCGTACTGTCGGTCCTGGGACCCCTTGTGTTCGGACTTGCAGTCTTTGATGGATTTCAGCACACCCTGGTCATCTGGTTAGCCAGATACATCAATATTTTCCTATGGCTGCCGGTTGCCAATATTTTTGGAAGCATGATCGGGAAGATCCAGGAAAACATGCTGAAAATAGATATTTCCCAGATCCAGCAGGACGGCCAGACTTTTTTCTCCCAAGCTGACGCTGCCTATCTCCTGTTCCTTATCATCGGGATCGTTGGATATTTTTCTGTCCCAAGTATTGCCAACTATATCGTGAATGCATCGGAAAACGGAGCCTTCGTTAGGAGCGTAACCAACATTTTTCAGAGCTCGGCAGCGAGCCTTCCGACCAAAATTGTACACGGGGGAGGCTCCATGGCCAATGACTCAATGGGAGATTCTGCGGCAAGGAACTCAAGCAGTATGGCCCAGAGATCCCTGAGCGAACCATATTTTACAGAAAGAGATGCCTCCAACGGATACATGGGGGACAAATTGAAAGGTAATGGCTAATCGTAAAATGTTCCACCATGTTTAGAAAAATGAAAAATATAGATTCGGCCTTTCGCTATATCAGGTTGTTTACGGCTGTGGTAGTGCTCTCAAGCATAACTTTCAGCTGTCTTTGTCTCTATTGGAGCCTCAAGACCATCGGTAGGCAACGGGACAGAGTTTACGTACTTGGGAACGGCCAGGCTTTTCTGGCCTCATCATCCTCAAGGCAAGAAAACCTTCCTGCTGAGGCCCGAGACCATATCCTTCGCTTCCATGAACTCTTCTTTACGTTGGACCCCGATGAATCGGCGATTCGGGAGACAACTGCAAAGGCCCTCTATCTTGCGGACCGCAGTGCTAAGAAAGTTTATGATAATCTTAGTGAAAGAGACTTTTATTCCCAGCTCATTTCTGCCAACGTAAACCAGAGTATAAGGATGGACAGCGTGAAGGTCGACTTTTCGAACTATCCCTACAGCTTTCTTTACTTCGGAAAACAGCTTATTGTCAGGCCAACCAGCCAGACCACTCGAAACCTGGTAAGCAAAGGAATGCTCCGGGAAATCTCTAGAAGTCAAAACAACTCACATGGTTTGATTATCGAGCGATGGGAAATATTGGAAAACAGGGATCTAAAAACAGAGGTCCGCAATTGATGGTAAATGAAAAGAACCTATGTGAATTTTTGGTCTAGACTTAACAATGTTTGGGCTAGAAAGATGGGGATGCTTACCAGGGACTTTTCAAAAAGGACCTGGAAATTATGCCTATTGGCCATGCTGATGACCGGCGGTGCTGCCAGCACGCTCCAAGTCTATCGGGCCGTATGGTCGGAGAAGAGTGAACTTGCGGAAAAACCGGGTTCCATCGATTTTCCGCATATCCCGGTAGACACCCTTGAGGTACGAAATTCCCCGCTATCGGGTCCAAAGGATACCGCCTCCATTCGGAACGGATTCCAGATAAAGTAATGTTTTAATAAAAAAATATAGGGGACTGAAGCAAAAAATTAAAAAAATCAATAACCAATAATAAAAATGCAATGGAAAGAAATGACACAGTAAACGGCAATCGGCGCCGGGCCAGGTTCCTTTTGCTTGCACCTTTGGTTGCCCTACCATTTCTGTTCTTCCTGTTTTGGAAGATGGGGGTAGGAAGGGTACCGGGAGGTATTTCCAGGAGCCAGGGACCAGAGGGTTTATCTTCCGAACTGCCCGATATGGTTCGTTCCAGTGAAGAAGGCCTTGATAAACTTGACTACTACGAAAGGGCGGAGCGCGATTCCCAGAGGCTTCAGGAACTTATCAGAAACGATCCCTACCACCTGCTCCCGGAGGATTCATCAGGATTGTATCAGGAAGATGATTTTATGAAATCAGAAACCGTATGGGATGATTTCATGCCCGCTAAAAAGGATCCCGGAGACTTGATTTCCGAGGATATCTTCGCCAAGCTGGCCGACCTAAATAAGGAATTGAAAGATCCGCAAGGTGAGGCCAGGGGAATCCTTGAGAATACACAGCCCTTTCAGGGTAGAGATTACCAGGCCGTGACCACCGTACCCGGAGATATGCTTGATCTGGAAAATGACAACCCTGACATGGTTTCCCGAGGACTCGGAGAGGAAGAGGAGATTTCTGAGCTCAATTCGATGCTCGACAAGATCATTGAAATTCAGAATCCTACCGGGGGGACTTATCAAACGGCCTCATCGGACGGTTCTGCTGACAGTACCGTGCCAGTTACCTCTAGCGAAGAGGCCTTGGCAATAACCACAATGGCAAGACGTGGACTTAATGTTGATTCCTTTAGCAGGGCGGTCAGGTTCTATTCGCTTGACCCTCCAATCAAGGAAACTGTTGGAGGAAGGGCCATTCAGGCAGTCGTCCACGGAAAACAGGAACTCACCAATGGTTCTACCTTGAAGATGCACCTATTGGAGGACGTGTCCATTGCAGGCAGGGAGGTTTCAAAAGGACATCTGGTTTTCGCGCGGGTAAGCTTTTCATCCCAGCGGATGGAGGCCAGGGTCTCCAATATTAGGGTGGGTCCGGATCTTCTTTCCGTGGATATGCAGGTTCATGACCTGGACGGCATGCGGGGAATCAATATTCCTGGAAACCTCCTCCAGCAAGGGATGGATGAATCTACGGGACGGACACTTCAGGGAATCGGGCTATCCTCTCTGGATCCCTCATGGGAGACCAAGGCAGCATCAGTGGGCATTCAGGCCGCCAAAAGTATGATAGGAAAAAAGCTCAAGGCGGGAAAGGTGATACTGCCCACAGGTTACCGCCTGCTGTTGTTCGATAAAAAACAGAATGGCCAGTAGGCCAAAACTAAAAACGATCACATTATGATAAGTCTCCAAAAGAAAATCCTAGCATCAATCCTTATTGTCACCGCTGTATCCGTCAACGGACAGTCGGAAATCACTCCCAGGGAACTGGGGGTAAGTGAAAAAATGACCACTAACCTGATATTTCCCCAGCCGATTATTAGTGTAGACCTCGGCAGTGCGGGGCTCCTTGCCCAGAGAGCCGAGGGGGTGCAGAACATCCTGCAGGTGAAGGCTGAAGGTCCGAGCCTGGAACGCACAAACCTAACGGTGATCACCCAAGATGGAACCTTACATTCCTTTCTCGTGAGCTATTCGGAATATGCTGAACCCATCAACTTAAGTGTTCAGGAACGTGAACCGGATTCTTACCGGTCCATGCCTAACGGAAGGAGGGTTCCTACTGAACAGATCAAGGAAGCATTGGAATGGACCCGAAGTACCGATCTTACCCCCCTGCGGCTCAGGCGGAATTCCAACGGGATATCTCTTTCGTTGGACGGTATTTTTATCCATGGGGACAGAATGTACCTGCGTTTCCGGATATACAATGATTCCCATATACCTTACCAGATCGATCAGTTCAGATTCTTCCTAAAGGAAACCAGAGGTACAAAGCGCACTGCAGAACAGGAGGTGGAAATACTCCCTGAATTTGTAGATGGCGACCTGGAGAGATTCCATGAACATGTTCAGCATACCCTTGTTTTCGTTCTTCCCAGCTTTACACTCCCCACAGGGAAGCATTTATCCATTGAAATAATGGAGCTCTCTGGAGGCAGGGATTTAAGCCAGAAGGTGAAAAACAGGCATCTCTTAAAAGCACTTCCCATTCCAATTCGCATTAAATAAATCCCATATCATGAACGTACAGAACTATGAATACCTGAAGGATCAACTTTTCTATTCAGGATTTGGCAACCAGCTCCAAGAGGACATGCATAACAAGATAGTAAAAGGAAAAAATGAGTTCCAATTGCAATTAAGGACTAAATTGGAGGGTGAGGAGGTAAAGGCAGAGCTCCATTTCTCCAGGAGCAAGCAAACCGACATGTATTTCTTCAATTCCTACAGGCTCGAACTTCCTGCTGATCCATCCCGAACGGTGAATGCCAGGAAATTCTATGTGAATGGCAACGAGCGATTTACATTGAAGGAAGCCTACAATCTTCTGAATGGTCGCTCCGTGCAGAAGCTGATGTCGGACGTACAGGGTGAATCCTACCGGGCTTGGTACCAGCTTGATTCCAAGACCATGGACATTCAAGGCAACAATAAGCTCCTTAAGTTCCATGAAAATTATGGATATGACCTAGAGAAGCAGCTGCAACGGTACCCTATTGAGGAACTCGCTGACGAACGGAGCAGGAAGAGGATTCTAGATTCACTTTGCAGGGGAAATCGCCAGTTGGTAACTTTCAATCTCAGCAGGGGCAAGGAAAGACTCTATGTTGAAGCGCTTCCCCGATTCAAGGCTGTGTGCATCTTCAATGAGCAGGGGATTAGGCAGGAATTTATGGACGACCGAACAGAACTGCACCAGAGGCCTAGTGCTAAGCAGCAGGAACTTCAGAGGCAGGTTCAGGTTAGGGCCAGAGGAGCGGGGAAAGGAGGACACAGGATATGAAACCTGAAGCCTTTCTGGCATTGGGCTCGGTCCTGCCGAGATTCTTTGAGGCCATGGATAGGGACCCACGACTCTCGACAGCACACATTTCGCTCTATTTTTCCCTGATTAGGAAGTGGGCCTGTATGGAATATCAGGGGTGCATAAGGATTTACTCCAGCCAGGGTGCAAAGGAAGCAAAGATGTGCCTTGCTACCTATCGCAATTGTCTAAGGGAGCTCCATGAGTTTGGCTACCTGAAGTACGTACCGTCCTTTAATAAGAATCTGCCCAGCTCGATTTACCTTTTTTTTCTGCAAAATGGCGAGTGATGGAAAATCTGTCTCTGGAATATTCAATTTCCATTGAATTCTCGGGGTCATCGAGCTTTCTTTGGAAATACAGTCCAAAAGGGAAATGGAAGGAATATTCCGGAGGCAAAAGCGGAACAGTGATTTCTGATTATCTAGGCAAAGTCGCCATAAGGTAAAAACGATCTTCCTAAAATTTAACTATGGACTATCAAACGGAATTCGCTGTTTTTACCGTCCCCGATCATGCTCTATCTTATCTTATTGTATATTCCCTATTTTGCAAGAGGGCAGGACCTTTGAGTTTCAAGCCTTTGGATAACGTTACTCAATTTCCGCCGTTCCCTTAAAAAACATTTCAGCTTGCCTGGTCACGGAGGTGGGACCGGGCTTTGTCGGATTCAAACTTTCTTTCTCCTGGTCTGAAATACCAGGATAAAACGGTTGAGACCAATAAAATCATGGAGGGGATAGCTTGTGAAAATTCTTGGCCGACAGCCAGATGAGAGATCAGGGCGCCTGACATCACAAAGAAAAAACCTGCATAGGCCCATTCCTTAAATAACGGAAATTTCGGGACGAGAATGACAATGACCCCAAGGATTTTCCAAGTTCCGATAATACTCAACATGTACAGCGGATATCCCAACGCACTTACTATTTCGTTGTAACCTCCTATCTGAAAAATTTGCTGTATACCGCCAGCGGTCATTCCGATTGAAAGGAATATGGTCGTGACCCAATAAATTATTCTGTTTCGATTTTTCATACTTCGTTATTTTAGCCTGTCTGCCACTTCCTGCAGCCTGTTGTGAGCTATGTTAATACCTTGAGCAAAGGGCATTTGTAAAAGTTGGTTTCTGAACCCAATTGATTTAAAAACAATGTGAATTGTCAGTTTACTCTTTTGCTGAGTGATTCTTTCAAATTCCAGATATTCAATCTGAACAGGAAAAGTCGTTTGTTCCATCTCAAATGTTCGAGTTATCTTCCGGTTGCGAACAAATTCGTGAATTGTCCCATTTGCCCGAAACACCACATTTCCGTTGTGCGATGTCTCAAAAGCATAGGAGCCGTGTCTTCTGTTTTCCATTTTCAAAACCTTGGTTCCCATCCACTGTTCAAAGAGATCAGGATCTTCGTAGGCCTTGAAAAGTAACTCAACGGACAAATCAAATTCCCTTGTGATTACGATTTCCTGTTTGCCGTCCTCGGCATTCACTTTGGTTAGCTGTTCCATAATTATCTGTTTTTGTACTTTTTCATTACGTCCTCTAACATGTTAAACCTTTCATCCCACATCTTGCGGAACGGTTCAATAAAGTCGGCGACTGTCCTCAACTTTTCAGCGTTGATGCGGTAGAGAATCTCTCTTCCGTTCTGTTTTTGTATAAGCAATTCGCATTCTGTGAGAATCTGGAGGTGCTTGGAAACTGTCGGTCGTGCTGAGTCAAAGTTTGATGCTATTGCTCCCGCAGTCATGGATTGTGTAGCGACTAAAAGCAATATTGCCCTTCTAGTAGGGTCGGCAATAGCCTGAAAAACATCTCGTCTTAAATTCATATATGAAGCCATTTGACTACAAATATAAGTGTAGTCAAATGGCTACGCAAATTAATTTGATAATCCTTTTTGGTAATGGAGGTTTCCATGGTTCAGCGGGGTGCCTCTAATGGTCACGTTCTTTATGGAGCATGACCTTGGTGAGTCTATGGACTATTTGGTAGATTATGCCCTCATGAACCCTCTGCTCGCCGCTGAACCTTCTGTTTATTGCCATATGGAAAAGGTCGGAAAGCATTTTGCGCCTGTCCATTTCGGGAGTATGACGCATTATCGTACGTAGTTTCCCCACCATCGCTTTGTTTGCGGACCTGACTCCTTCCATGCTGAAGTCAGAAGAAAAGAGGTTTACCTTCTTCCACGATTCACTTTGAAGGTCCATTTCCTTGGCAAAATATCCGGCCATAGCCCTATAGAATTTTTCCCTCTCAATGATATCGGGGAGAATGTATTGGGTGAGATCCCATATTAGGTTGACCATCCTGGCATATCGCTCTTTCGTCGGCCTATTAATGTCCCTTAAGGCATTTACACTGTCCAGATGAAAGAATTTTTCAACATGGGACATTGCCTTCGGTCCGTACCTCTGGATCTCCCTGTCATATTCCCTGATGGTGATTCCCGAGACTATCCCACTAACCCTTAAAGGCGCGAAGTATTCCCCAATATCCTTTAAAACGTCGGGACTATCATACCTTTTTCTTATCCTCAACCGGATGTGGGGGCTGGGATCGTTGTATCGCACGAAGAACCACAACTGTATCCAGTCCCCGGCAGATTTTAGAAATGCCTTAAGTTCCTGGGATATGAACCTGTCAGATGCGCTTTGGTTCATGAGGAGTTCGATATATATCCAATCGCTGTTGAAGGACTTTATGTCCGTCTGGATTTTTTTGCTTTCCCTTAGCGGTATGTCCTCATATACGGTGTGCCCGTGGAAGAAGTCTATGACATATTCTGAAAAGTATGGCAATCCCTCCTCGTCCCTAATGCTGCCTTCTTGGGATATCAAGGCTTCCTTAACTAGAGGGGCTGTGTTCTTCTTGCAGTAGGTTAGGAAATATGCCAGGTCCTCCTCTTTGTTAGGGTCTATCATCAGTGTTTGGTCGTAATTCCCAACAAGGAAGGGTCCCTTGGGTCCAGAGGTTGAGATCCACTGGGTAAGCTCAGAACGGGAACTGAAGGCTGGACATCTCCAAACGGCGGGTTCGATTATGCAGTCCCTGTAAACGATTCGGGGATAGTGGTCGAGCCCCGGCAGTAGCGAGCTCATAACCGGAAGCTGAAGGAGGTGGAGGTCCTGTCCCTGGACATCCATCAGGAACCTAAAGTGGGGAAGTTCTGATCTGCGAAAGTTGTAGGCAGAGGCGAACCTTGGTACCATCCTCTTTCCCGTCGGGGCATGGTGGAGCAGTATCCGCTCCCCGTCCACGCTTACCAGGATGTCCTGTAAGCGAACTGGGCTGTCCAGGGACGGCCAGCAGGCAAATGGAAGTTCGCCTTCGAAAAGCGGCAGCCTCCAGTTTATATGGTCGGCTCCCTCCCCACTGAGGTAGGCTAGGTCAAAGAATGTAATTCCCGGATTTGCCAATTTCTCTAGCCCTGCGATCTCCCGCAGCTTTGGTTCAAAATCTGGTAATGTCGAAAATCTTCCCGATAGGGAGCTTGAGGAATACCCTCCAATTGACCTTATGACCGGACGGCCCTGAAAGGTCTGTAGAATGGCGCTGAAGGTGTTTGGGAGACTGCCGGGGGCATTTTGCAAATCGGCCCTGAAGTTTTCCAGCCTGATGGTTTCTCCCTTGACAAGTTCGCGCAACAGGAACTCAACGAACCCGTCGAACTGGAAGACTCGCCCAGACCGATCCATCCTTTCTATGCCCAGAAGTTCATAGGGACCACCCTTACCAGCTGATCCAAGATTACCATAGGGTATTCCGTATATGGGGTCGAGCACAGTACTTAGTGGAACAGCACGGTTTTCCCACCTCCTATTGAAGTTGACCTTAAATTCTTCGAGATCTTTGTTTGGCTTTATGGGGAATGTTTTGCGGAGAAAAATTGCGTATTGAAGAACCTTATCCTTAATTTCCTTGGAAAGGCCCGTCCCTGCAATCTTTCTGGAACTGATAACATACTTCAGATCTGTGCCAGCAGTTTCCTCTATCGGGATCCGTTTTGCAAGGAACCCTCCGGTTACGGAACCGGCTTTTTCTGTAATTATTGCCCCAGAGTCCACCAGTTGTTCCAGGGTGGATCTTGCGTTCCTGATGTCCATCCCCTGGATGTTCTGCAGGAAGTCAATGAGCTCAATGTAAGTCTTCTTTGAGCTGCAGAAATTTAATAGTTCACCAATTTCCTCGGTGAATGGAATGGAACTCAAAGAATAACGGTTCTGTTGCAGGGACAGGTACCTTATTTCGCTTCCCATGACGTAACAGGTCGAGTTCGCAATACATCCCAACCCTAGGGAGCTGCCTGATTTCAATCCCTTGAAGATCGCCTCGGAAAGGTTTCGTGTTACTGCAAAAACATCCATTTCCCTGAAGATGGTCAGGGTTCTTTTCTCCTTGCTAGGGTTTGGTGGGATAAGTGATACAGCCGCAAAGCTCCCAAGGGGTGTTGCCCTATACCTTGCCCTATTGAAATACTTCCAGACCGTAAAGCGTGTCCTCTCATCCTTACCCAGGAGTTCATCATAAGATAGGTTTCGGATGCGCTCATAGAAGTCTGGAGCGGATTGTGAGATTAGAGTCTTAAGTTCCGGCCATGCCGATTCAAGGTCCCGGTCCAAATGGAAGTAGGGTGTCCTACAGATCCCGGCTCCAATTGGGGAAGGGTGCTGATTTTGTTCTTTTTCCGTCATGCTATGTGTCGAGTTTGCGCTGGGAGATTGTTGGAAACTCCGTTTCCGTTAGGATGTGGTTCCATGTGGTCGGTATGGTTAGCTCGAGCCTAAAGTACCTGCCGTGTTTTCCATACTCCAGGGAAAAGTTCCTCTCACCATAGAAACTCTCCATCCTTTCTTTCAAGTTGGTAAGACCTGATCCTCTTCCGCGAGCCTGGGAATCCGGATAGGAAGCTATCAGGTTTTCCGTTTTGATTGTCAGGCTATCTTGCTGTTCGGTAATGGAGATCCTGGCGGGATATTTTTCCTTCAGGAGGTCGCCGTGCTTATAAATATTTTCGACGATGGTCAGGATTGATATGGGTGGAACGAGCTTGCCGTTGACCTCAAGCTCCTTAAGCAATTCCACGGTGACCTTACCGTCGTACCTGAGCTGGTTGATTCGGATGATGTTTTCCACCTGTTTCAGTTCCTCCCTAAGAGGAATGAGGCCGTACTGACTTTTTGAAAGTGAAAAGTCAAGGGTCTGGGTAAGGAGCAGGATTGCTTCTTCGCTCTGTTCCGGCCGGTGCTTTGCTGCAAATTTTATGAAGTTAAGTGTATTGAAGAGAAGATGGGGACTTATCTGAGAACGTAGGTAGTCGCTCTCCAGCTGGGCCATCTTGGTCCGCATACGCTCCAAATCCAGTGACCTTCTGGCCTGTTCAGCCGTTTGTTGGATGTACCTACGGACAAAGAAGAATCCAGTGGCATACATCAGAAAAAGGACGGCTCTCCAGCAAAGGTACAGGAAGAATGCCCCGTCCAGGGTAAGTGGCCGTTTCCTTACTCCGACCAATTCCAGAAAGTAGCTGGAAAGGACCAGAAGGATGGTATAACTGCATAGCAGGGAGGCCAGAAGTACTGCCTCCAAGATGTACCTGCTCCCATGGGCCCTAAAGAGTCTAGGCATAATTATCAGGGCATGGACATAAAAGAGGCCGATCTCAATTGAATAGAAAAATATATAGGTTAAAGGGTGGCTAAATCTGCCGTTCAATGTGCCTGTAAGTAAAATCTCGTAGGCGATATAGATGGTCCAGCAAAGCAGGTGGATCCTGTAGGTTTTATCGCGAAACATTTCGGTTTTGTATAATATTATGTATAGTTCGTATAAAAAAGATGCTGTTCTGGTGGAAGTTTTGTATAATAACGACATCCAATTCCAATAGCAAGATGAAATATACAAAAAAGAAAAAGATCAAAAGCGTAAGCTTGTACGTGTTCGAAAAAGGTAGCTATGTTAAGTCTTCCAAATCGGAGGTTACTGTACCTACAACTACGATGACAACCTCTGGAATGACAATAGGTTGATCAGACACCCAATGTGCGTTTGTTCAGAAAAGTGACGAACGCACTTTTATAGGAATCCCCAATGCTGAATTTATTCCCATCTGTCATCCTGACGATCATACCGTCCACCTCATTGATGTGGCTAGAATTTATTATAATCGATTTCGAAATCCTGATAAACGATGCGCTTCCATCCAGTTTCCTCTCCATAGACTTTAACGTGGAATAGGTAATGTGGAATGATCCTTCCAGCCATATCTTTACATAATTGAGCATTGCCTCTATGAAGACCACCTTATTCAGGTCCAGTTTGATGAAGCTGTTCTTGGAATTTCCCTTAACAAATACAAAATTTTCAACGCCATGGGCATTCGTTGGTACTACCTTCTGGACTTCGATGATATGGGCAATCTTATCCAAGAGCGCGCGCTGTGATATGGGTTTTAGGAGATAGCCGTCCGCATGGGCGCCGAACGCATCCAGGGCATACTCCCTATGTGCCGTTACATAAATCAGGTATTTGCAATTAAGCTGGAGTAGCCTCGCTGCCTCGAGTCCGTTCAAGTCTGGAAGATTGATGTCACAGAAAATAATGTCAATATCACCGTCTTCCAAAAAGTTAAGTGCATTCGATATGTTCTCAAAGGATCCATTTACGGAAATCGAAGGGACCTTTTCCAATGCGTCCTTCAGCTCTATTTGAGCGTGGAATTCGTCATCGATAATTATGCAAGTTAGTTCCATTGGTAAATTTGGGGATTATATCAAAATTAATATAAAAATCCATAAAAGTCCTTATGCCCTGTAAAATACAGGAAAATAAAAGTGCCGTAGCTCCAATTAGAGTTAAAAAGGGACATTCATATAATATTAATCGAGCTTGCTATAAAATTTTATGCATTGTTAGTCTTATTGCCTTGATTTGTACTAGTTATTTATTAAGTACAGTCCCGGAAGGTAAAAGTGCTAATTAGGATTTCCTTCCGGAAAATTTCAATTTACATGCCGTTCTGTTTTGGTTTTTGAATCGAGTAAATGTCATTCAAGCGTTCAAAAAATTTGAAGAATAATTTAGGTAAAAAGGTAATTGGTTATGATGGAGATCGAACGTATGCATTGATCTCCATTTTTTTATATCTATACCACGCAAATTGATCTTTCTAAAGATAAATCGTCATTGATATTCAATATCGGAATAGGCATCTGGGCCGGTCCCCTGGTTGGCATAGGTCCTAAGGAACCAGGTGTTCAGCATCCTTCAGGGATATGGTCACGGAGCGGTACAAAGAGTGCCGCTCTTTTTTGTAGTCCGATTATGATTATCCTTGTTTAAGCTCCCAAGACCCGATATTGAAACATACCTGTTGACTCCTGGACGGGCCGGCTAATAATTTCTTAAAGAAATGCTACATCCACCCGCCTGGCAACCTTTTCGAATAATTTATTGAACACTGAAATACCAGTGTACTTTATGAAGGTCAAGCCTATGGATTACATGGACAGAATGGATCGGATTGAGCAGTATCCTACCTTATTATTTGAAAAATTTGCTCAAAGTCACAAAAAAAAATCGCAAGCATCATTTTTTTTTAAAATAAAGAAATTACATTTGCAGTTCAGGTCCTTAGAGGATTATGAACACTTGGTTAACGAGCCCGCCCTTTCCGGGTGGGCTCTATTTTTTGCATAAGCTTAATTTCCTTCATAAAAAAGCCGATTTTTTTTAGATTTAACCCTTGGCCAAGTATCTCACGGCCGTAAAGTGTTTCAGGCAATTTTGCCATCTAACTAATCCGACTCCGACTTTCCTTTATATTATCGGTCAAATTGTTATCATATTATGCCATCAGCGTGATAAGGCATAAAAGGATGGCTAAAATGCCATTGTTTTTTTCCTTTTATTTTGTGCGAAAAAATAAAAATCCTAATATTGTGCAACGACCCACTCTGTCAATTATGGCCCAGGTATACTTTGAGCAAGCATGGTTCAAAGTACCTTCCAGCTAATTATAGAATGTATGTGGGACTACAAATAAAAACCAACAAGTGTTCATATAACTAATAAAGGAAATAATATGCCAAATCTTCATTGCCCTTAACAGACCCCGGATACAAGACTGCTTAAATTAGAATCCAAGGCTATGCTTTTGGAAGATGTTTGGTATTTAAAATCTTTATGCTAGCCAAATAACCAGATAGCCTTTCATAATGTAATGGAATTGATTACTGTTTTAGCTTTATCTGCGCCTAAGGACATTTCATTTTTAAGATTTTCCTTAATTGCATGGATGATTCAATGGTGGTTTTCTGCAGGGATTCTTGCAGTAGAACCAGTTAGGAAGGTTTAATCGATGATTCTGAAGAAATCAGGTCCGAATAAAATAACCAAGTGTACATGATCTCATAGAGGTCGGTCACAGAGCGGTACCATGGTGCCGCTCTTTTTGTACACACTTAGGGTCACGGCTATGGAGCACAGACAGGAAATTGTACTAAATCTATGGTGAGGAAAGACGGAAAAAGGAGAGTCCATTCTAAGGACCCTCCTAAATTATGTACTTGCACATGCCTGTTTGAGGACTAGCAATAAGGCCCTACAGTGAATGTTTTTAGACTTGGCAACGCTTGAGATTCTGCCAACGGTACTGGATCGTCCGTAAATGGACTAGAACCTTTCAAATTGTGAGAAGAAGAAATTTCCTTCGATCTCCGCATTTTCGTCTGAATCCGATCCGTGAATAGCATTTGCATCGATCGATTTAGCATACTTACTGCGGATGGTTCCCTCAGTTGCTTTGGATGGGTCCGTAGCGCCAATAAGGGAACGAAAATCTTCAACGGCGTTCTCCTTTTCAAGGATCGCCGCAACGATTGGTCCGGATGTCATAAATTTTACTAAATCCCCGTAGAATGGACGTTCCTTGTGGACAGCGTAAAAATTTCCCGCACTTATCTCGCTCAATTGGATGTACTTCATTGAAATGATCTTAAATCCCGCAGAGATGATGTCATTTAGGATAGCGCCGGTGTGACCATTTGTCACAGCATCCGGCTTAATCATTGTAAATGTTCTGTTTGTAGCCATTTTTTACTGTATTTTTTGCAAAGTTAAGGAATCCTGTCCAGTTCTGAGCATCCTGCTGCTTATTTTCATTTTCCTCTACTTTCCCTTCATTTTAAGAACGTTTCGTGCCAACCCAATAATATTTTTGGGACACCTTCACTTGGTTTGTTGGGTCACTTCGAATTATCATGCACTTCCTTAAGGATCTCAGGTCGGCATGGATTAAAAAATTGGTGCAGATACTGAGATCGGGCATTTATATTTGATCTTTACCTAGGGGCCAACATCTAGTTGCAAAGGCGTGCTCTAATAAGGAAGATCATCACCACCATCTGAATTTCCTGGCAATCCCAGGGATTGAAAATTATTTGGGAGGCCCTAGATCACAAAGGAATATAAGCGCCTTACGGTCTATGTACCTTTAGCTAGGGTTAACTTTGTTTTCATGTTGTAATCGAATACGGGAATAATCCTGAAAATTTTAAGAAATTAATGGAGTTCCGTGCCCAGGGTTCTTTAGCGACGATAAACGATATTAGGCAGCAAGATTTATCTGGAGAAGGCATGCAAAGTACTATTCAGGACAATGAGAGTCCCTCTGCTATATGGTTTTATTAGTTAATTTTCCTTCCTAGGAGCATTCAAGACCTCCGGTTGGATTAATAAGGAGATTCTGTATTTCTTTAACGAAAAGACAGGATGCCAGGAGAGATGGATACCCGGAAATCCATACAACTAGACTTAAGCGAGAAGCAGGATAAGACCGGTTTCTCTGACCCCTTTTAACTTTTCTAATTAAAACATATTATCTAGCACATCCGATAAAAGATGTTTTTGTCCTTTTTTTTTGGATATATTTGTTTATATACTAAATTGTGTTAGGATTTATTAAAAGTCAATCAAAAAAATGAGATATTCTCAAGGAAGTAAGGTTAAAACCTGGTTTATATTCAAAATATTGCAAAAACCGTATTAATTTGATATTTCTAATTTTTATGTCCTATTTTATTGCCAATGATACAGCTAGTTATCATCTATTTTAGGATCTTATTTTTATTGGTTGGGAGTTAGTATAGGGATTTGTAACCAACTCAATGGACATACATATGAGATGTCCAAATTTTTTAGAATAACCATTTAAATAGAACTTTAGTAATGACCCATGAGAACGTAAAAGAACTTCTATCAGCAGGTTTCCAGATTCTTAAAAATGGAGAGCCATTGAAAATTCAAGGTGACCTGTGGGATTATCTATCAGGACTGGACAAAGAGGTTCTGGAAGTCCTTATACTAAAGGAGCTCCTGACTTGGAATGACCAACAGCTTCAAAATGTCAGGTTGAAGCTTTAAAAAGGTTTATATTAATATTGATCAAAATAAATTAATCTAAACTAAAAGTATCTTGAAAGATAAGGTACGTTATTAATTAGTGGGGATACCTTGCTTAAAACTTCCATTCGTTAAGTCCTAGGTACTTACAACTATGAAAATCTATTTCTGACGCCTGTTTAATTTACCTCTTCAAATTGGCTTGCAAACATCCAGCTTTTCAGAATATTACCATTGGCAAGATTGCCTAAAAATAGAGCAAACCTATTTTTTTTAGTTACTGATGAATACGTAAGTTCAAGCATTTGAGTTAGTGGCGTAACTAGTCTTTTCGTAGGAACTCACTCATCCTCACCTAAACGATCACCAGAAAATGTCCAATTATTTTATATGTGGAGTATGGGATACTTCTTCATTTACTTCACTTTTCCTTTCATTAGAGGTGAAAAACCCAATAGCATTGAAACTATTGGGTTCCGTAGATACTTTAATGAAATTAAAAATTAAATAAACAGCTTTAAATTAGGGATAATTAAGATTAAAACAAAAAAATCTTAATAAACGACATCCGTTGATTCATTAAATTATAAGGTTTTTTAAGATCGGCTGTGATTTGTATTTTTTTTATTTAAAGGAAAATTGAAATGGGAAGTAGGCTGATTTGTAATGTGGCTTGGGGAGTAACACTAGAATTCTTTCACAATTTTGTGATTTATTTGTAATTATTTACCTTTGAGTATCACACAGCTATTTTAATATTCCCTTCCAGGCGGTCTGTCCGGGTAAGGCCTTTTTATTAATTATGGAAAAACACAACATAGAAACAATTTCAAAATTGGATTCTGACTCAGATACCATAAAGAATTTATTTGATAATTACGTCCAAAAAGTAAGAGTTCAGGCAAGGAAGTTAAAAGATATTAATGAAATAGAAACAGGGGAGGCATACCTAAGAAATGCACTCAAGGATTGGAAGGAAATAATGGATTTGGAGCTCGACCTATATTTTTCTGAAAAAATATAACCTAAATTAACTAATCTATGGATTTAAATAAACTACACTTAACTTTTATGGATTCAACTGATCAAGTTGATAAAAGACCTAGTAATTCTTATTTAAGACACATTCAAGTAGAAGCCCATAAAATGGAGGAACTTTTAAATACTGAGGAAGCGGTCAAGCACATCGAATCAGCCTTGGAGCCATGGCCAGATATAATTGAAGGGGAAATACAAAAATTCATACTGGATATTAAGAAATCCAAGTAAGAAATTTAGGCTTTTACTAAAAAATCCTACTTCATGGTACCCCAAGCTCTAGGTATGGTATTTCTAGATGGTTTCCCGAAGAACAGAAAATTATGGTCAGGATATTTTAAAAGCAAAAATGTAATTTTAATCTCTTCACCATTTTTGAATGTAATAGTAATAGCTTATATATAAAGTTAAAACTATAGGTTTGTTCATGGTATAAGGAATGTTTTTTTATGCCTATTATACTTTTAAAGGTTTCTCAAAGTATATAATCCAGATACACTCTTCGAATGTGTTTAAATAAATATGAGGGTTTTGGTTACTTTTAATATTCAAAGCTTTATTTCCCCTAAGAATGCATTCACCCAGGACACATGGTCATCTTTTGACTCTGGTCTATCCAATTTTATCTTGGTCATTAAGTCATCAATTGGCTCATACCGATTTGTGTTGTGCCTAGCATTTAGAATCTTACTTATATCAATCAGGGCTAGATCTCAAAATGAAATTTCCAACTTTGATTGGGCAGTTGTATTTCCAAGGGGCCTAATGGACGTCAATTACAGTCTCTGCTCAACGAATAATCACCCATAGGATTTACACTGCTTCTTATTGATGCGCCGGAAATGGAATTTCCACCTTAAATCGTTCTTTACGTATCATTGATGTGGAGGTAAAAAGTTTCAAAAACACCTTTTTGAATTGTACTATCTGTTCTGGAAGAAAAGAGGAGAATTTGTAAAGTCCTATAGGTCGTTCATACAATGCTTTCGGGACGATTCAATACGAAAGAGGAATGTTCATGGCTTAAAAAAGAGTGGAAATACGGTGTCCAATCAGGTGTAAAATCTTCTAAATAACGTATAAATATTGTGTGTTTTTTCTTCCCTTTGGCATATTCATTGTTTAAAGAATATTTATAATACCAGTCAAATTATTTCTAAACCGTCTTTGCGCAAGGACTTTTTTAAGAATTTAGTTATTTACCAAATAGTTTTAAAAATGAACAATGATTTTGTAAAAAATGAAGTGTTGGTTCATTCTGATACTCTATTAAAGTATGCCAACAGATTCACAAAGGATGAAAATGAGGCCAAAGACCTCCTTCAGGAAACCCTTATAAAAGTATTCCGCTACCAAAAGAACTATTCGGTCGGAACTAACCTTTTAGGTTGGATATATACAATAATGAGGAGTATTTTCTTAAATGCCTGCCGCAAAAAAAAGATTGAAGAGAATTATTTCAAGAATATAAAGTCATTCAGCTTGGTGATTAATAACTCAGCAAAGAATAAAGGTGAGAACAGTTTTGTAAGAGAAGATATACTAAAGGTCATGAAGTCCCTCCCTGAAAAGTACATCGAAGCATTTGTGATGTACTTTGAAGGATACAAATATTATGAAATTGCTGAACATTTCAACGTTCCCGAAGGGACTATAAAAACCAGAATTCATACAGCAAGGAAATTGTTGCAGAGGAAATTATCTAATTATAGGGACATAAATTCCTAAACACATGACTATAGAATTAAGTCTTTTTTAAGATGACTGAAAAATCTCATATAGAAAAAATTGATTTATGATACGTAGTACAAAGTCGTAATAAAAGTTTGAACTCCTGTATGATTTAAGCACGGGATGAAATTGTTAATTTATTACAAACATTATTGTTATTAACTTGTTTTGAAATAAGTTTATAAATATAGTTAGGTATCAATTAATTTATAGCCATCCCCTTAAAGGATGGCTTTTTTGGTCTTATTCGGATGAATATTAGTTTTTTTAAGAACTGTCCCCATAACATGATTGAACAATATTCAATGGCAAGGTAACATGTAAAATATAGGTCGGTTTCTCTCAACAAACCTGATTTTTTAAAGTACTTAAAGGGTTAAAAAAAGCTCCTAAAAAAAATTAACTTAGAAGACTTTGTGTTTAACAATTCGTAAAACAATGAACCTAAAAATTCTTTGTAATATCCTTGAAGACATACTTGGGTTTATGTCTCATCTGAGATTAAGCAGTTTTCTCAAAATTGTTCGGTGGTTATCTTTTTATAAATGTAAAAAATCCCTTGCCAAAGGCAAGGGAAATCGTTAACCTCAAATAAATCAATAATTAATATTACCTCTTTATTATCGATGGGTGCGACGAATTTAGTTAATTTTATTTTATTTATCTAAATATTTGTTGATTTTACACCATATCAAATATTATCTGTCCATTCTAGTGTTAATAATGTGTTGAATGGACTGTGTATCGTGTTGGACTTCAATTTATCGGCATTTCTCAGGCTAGAACTTAGTGGTTCCGAGCCGTAGCATTTGGTTACAAGGCACTTGAGGCCGTCTGTAAAATGACCGCAAATTGATTTAAAAAGCCAAGTTCATTAACTTGGATAATTTGCCCGTTTCGCCCAACTGCATGGATTGACGTCAATTACCACAAATGATAGGCAGCGCCAAGGGTCACATACATATTATGCAGCTCGTAACCTACACCTTTGAAAGACGGTGGAAAGATTGGTTGAGCACCTACTTGCGCTGTTAGGTTAGCCTGCCAATGCTGACCAAAGTTGCGGCCAAGGGCTATATGTCCTCCCCAATCCCAACTACGAATCTTTTCTGCAAAATCAAAGGTTGCCCTGTCGATGAGCACCTTTTCGCCAAGGGAATCCCCCTTACGGATATATCCATTGGACACACTGCCATCAAAACGTCCGTGAATTAACCTGGCCACATACAGACCCAGCTTCAGATTCCAAGTACCGAAACGGTATCCCGCAAACATCGGAAGGGTAAGGTAACTGATTTTTGCTGTTGTGGCGTTCGTTCCGCTAAAATCGCCCTCGAAGGTGCCTCGGTCTCCAGATCCATTATCGACCGTTATGATCGTATGAAAGTACTGAACACTATCCGTCACTTTCATGCCTTTTATATCAAAGCGCAAACCTGCACCGACCAACCACCTCTGGGAAAGGTCATAGGTAGCTTCGTATCCGATGGAGGGTGTAAAAAGAGGGGAATAGCTTTTTATCTCACGAATGGTACTGGGCAGCGAAAAGGGGGCGCTTGCACCAAGATTATAGCCAATACCGACATGGTGTTTTATGTCACTGAATCGAAAAGTATGTTGTCCATAGAGCTGGCTCATTTGTAAAAATAGGACACATAGAAATAGTCGTAAAATATAAGAAATCATAACCTTGGGATTACACGTAAACTATCTACTATCAGACGGGAGCCAATTGCCCCACGGTACTCATTGCCATCAGCGCTGGAGGAGGCCACTATGGCAACCATCACGTTGTCGCTGATAGTAACACCTTGCCTGTAGACAAATGGGACATCAAAACGGGTAAAGCTAGCCTTATCTGATCCATCAGCGAGCTGGGCACGTGCAATCACCCTGTCGGACGTCATTACATTTGTGGCATTCAGGCGCTCTGATCCATTGAAGAGTACGGCGTATATCGCACATCTGTCTTTTACTCCAGGTTGTACCGCACCTTCTCGGTTTTGATATTCCGCCCCGGCAGTGTATTTGTAGTAGCCGGTTAATCTATCCGGAAGCCCTACGTAGGGCTGGCCAAATTCTGTCGCTGCCAATGGATTGAGCAGGGCTTGCGAAGCATTGAAACCACCTAAAAAAAGAGATCCGGCAAACAGTCGGATACCGACAAACTCCGATAAGGTAGTCCCTTTGATGGTAACGAGTTCGGCCGCCTTGCTTCCAAGATAACCATCGGTAGTTGACCTGGTCGGATAAGCATCACGGCGTGGAGGTATGCCGGAGAGTGCAACTCCGGGATTCCCAGAAGACCAGATCTGTACGTTTCCGCTTTCGATCGGAAACTCATAGCCGTCGGTTGGGTTACTTTGCCAATTTTCAAAGTCGAAGCCCCAATTTCCTACATTGACGACTTTTACCGTGTATATCTTGGTGTTCTTTCCTGAAGCGGAAGTTACGGAGTAGGTAATATCCTCTGTCCCGTCAAATTTTATTGTGCTTCCACTTTCGGGTACCACGGAAGCTCCTTCGGATAGTCGAAGGACGGGGCTAATGCCGTTCTGGAAAGCATCGTCGGTGAGATTCAGGGTGATGGTTCGGTTTATCTGGTCGATAAATACATTTCCCGTCAGTAAGCTTTGATCGAGCTGTACGGATTCAATATCAGCCTCGGGGTTGAGCGGAGCATCCTTGATGCAGCCATGTAGGGCTAAGAAGGCCAGACAGAACCCGGCTAAAATCTTTCTATATATCATTGGTTTAATCTATATACTTTAATTGCTGTTTTGGTTCGTATTCGATTGTTTGGGAGATTGCACGGTCACGATACTAATTTCCTGCTGGTCAATTGCCAACGGTATACTGTTGGCCTGGAACAGGTGTCCTATTGCAACCAGAAGGTCACTCTTGATCTGCCCCGCATCCTTTAGTGTTTTCACCCAAAAGTACACGTCTATGGCAACCGACTGCGCTGTTACCTCAGCAAATTGAACAACAGCAGGAGGACTCGACAGAACTTGCTCCTCTTTTTCAAAAAGATCGACCAATAGCTGCCGGCTATTCGCCAGATCTGTGCCATATTTCACTTCAAGCCTAATGTGCAGACGTTTTCGAATTCCCCCCAAGGTCCAGTTTATCACATGGGAATTGAGCAGGTCTCCGTTGGGCATGATCAGGTCAGCTCCATCTGCGGTGGCAATCACGCTGCTACGAAACCCGATGGATTTTACTTTGCCGGATTGCCCGCCTATTTCAATCTGGTCATCAACATTCACGGGCTTCTCGAATGCTATAATCAGCCCGCTGACCAAATTGTTGACCAACGTCTGTAATCCAAAGCCAATGCCTACGCCCAATGCACCTATAACGATCGTAATCTGTTGTAAGGGGATACCGACAGCTGAAAACGCCAAAAACAACCCCAGTACAATGATGCTGATGCGAACTAGCAGGATCCAGCTGCCCAAATGGAACTTTCTGTCATTTTTTTCGTCGCGCGTGTTCCACTGAGGATCTGTTGCGAAAAATGATACGACCTTGGAGAGCACCATGGCACTGAGCATGATCAGGAAAAAGATTACGATATTGATAACCGAAAAGCTGTACGCCCCCAGTTTGTGCTGGTTATAGAAAAAAGTGCCGATTGGTTCGGAAATAAAATGAAACTCGTAAAAATTTCGACCAAACTGGATAAACCATCCAACTATTAATAATGCATAGAAAAAGGTAGGGGCACGCTTTCCCACCCTATTGTAGTTTATATAGAAAAGTCGCCGCTCCTGTTTAGTGTAAAGAACTGAGGCGCAACTAAGCCCTTCGTTAATCAGTCTGATTACCCACAGAAAAATGATTGCCACGGTGGCATTGACGAGGCCCGATACCATCAGTGCTTTCCCAAAATTAAAATGACCAAAAAGGTTAAACAGCATAGCACCAATCTCTAGGACCCCCATCAGGCCTATGGGAAAAAGAATCCATCTTTCCTGTAGTTCGTGATGTTTAGACCTGTTAAAAACTGCAATTCCACTGCAAATGGTTGCTAGAATCGATATGACGATCATCAGGTAACGCTCCGGTCGGGAAGCCTGAAGTACCATATTGTCCAGTGCTGCCAGTAAGTTGAGTATGAAAATGCTCAACCAGACCAGCATCCAATACACTGAGATAAATCGTCTAAAAATATACGTGAGAAGCAAAGCGCTTAGCGCGAGGAAAGTTGCCGAAAAGACAAAGGGTGGATTGGGGAAGAGAAATTGGACGGTTGATAGGCCAATGAACAAGCTCGAGGAAATTGGCGATGACAGAAGAATGCTTTTGGCCATGGTTTTATTCCCATCTTTCAAAACTCCGCGGTTGAGTGCATCAACGTATAACAGAATGACCATCAGGATTACAATGCTAAAGAACAACTTCCCGGTATGCGCCCTTAAATAGTACGTAAATACCAATTGTGCCTTGAGAATCGAGAAGTGTACAATCTCCTTAATCGGTCTGTTATACGTGCTTTTCTCCCATAAAGGTGTAAAATCCTGCAAAAAATTATTATTAGCGATCTCATGCTGGAAGTATAGGATTTCCTCAAGGCCGTTTTCCAGGGCAAGGAGCTCAATATTCACTTCGTCCTGAAGCGATTGTATTCCTTTTATGTTGGTGGCAAGTTGTTTGTTTATTGGGGTTATGGCACTGGATAGCAACCTTAATTTTTTAATATATTCGTTTAGCTCGGCAGAATCCCTGGAGAAGACGAAGAGTGATTTGTCATTTGAGAGTGAGTCTATCTGTAGTCTGTACCCCACCAGCTTATCCTGATAGTTGTCGACCTGTTTCTTGTAGGCAAGAACCTGTATTTGGAGAGCGTTAAGAATATTGTAGGTGGCGGTTAAATTTCGAGATGTATGGGCGCTGCCACGATTCTGAAAAACACCATCGCCAGAAATGACGTGCCATTTTTCAATTTCCCTAAGATGACTCCGCAATGCCAAGGTATCAATGCCCTTTTTTAAGAAGGATCGCGCCTGCCTTGATATGACCTTGATCTCCTCGAAAATTTGACCCTGCCGGATTAGGGCCCTATCCATAGCGAGGTCATTCTCGCTCTGAATGGCTGCGTTCCGAAAAAACTCGTCCATCTTGACCAGATAGGCATCTTTAATGTTTCCCAAAGAATCTAAGCTGTCCTGTTGAGGTATGAACTTATGGGCAGCAAAACCACCTTGCTCTGGAATGAATGCGAGATAGAAAAGAATAATCCAAAACAATCTTGTCATAAGCTCAAATAAAAAACCTTCATAAAGACTTAGTATAAAGGTAGATGTGAATTTTATGAGCTAAAGATAATATTATTATTTGTTCATTAACATATTTTATCTGCACATTGTTTGGGCAGAAGAAGTTTTCGAATACTCAACTTAAAAAAATGCTTTCCCTGCATTAGTTAACAAAATATATAAATTAAGGTATGTTTTTCAGCAGCCTTATTTGAATCAGAACTTAGAATTGCATCATTCGAATCAAAGTCGGCTATTCACAGATGGTTTCCTTATTTCTTAGAATCAGTAATGTGGTAATTGGGGATGAAATTATATGGGAAAATTATTCAGTGAATAATCAAATAATCTGGTTTTAGGCAAACTATTTCCAATATGGGGTGTTATCATATTAATAATAAACATACTAAAAATCATTATGGCAACAACAACGAAAACCACTGGTAAAGAAACTAAGATTAAGGCAAAGACTGATGCTGCTAAGGATTTGAATGATCTTTTTGAAGATGGATTGAAAGATATCTATTGGGCAGAAAAGGAATTGGTCAAGGCTCTTCCAAAAATGGAAAAAAATGCAACTTCGCCAAAACTTAAAACAGCTATTCAATCCCATCTCGAAGAAACAAAGGGACATGTAAGTAGGTTGGAAGACGTTTTTAAGTCTATAGGGATTAAGGCGAAAGCTGAAAAATGTGATGCAATGGCAGGTCTTTTAGAAGAAGGAAAGAGTATTATGGAAGAGACCGAGGTAGGGTCAGTTCGAGATGCCGGGATTATTTCTGCATCTCAAAAGATTGAACATTATGAAATTGCATCTTATGGTACTTTATGTGCATTTGCTAAAGTTCTTGATCATAAAGAAGGATTGAAATTGCTGTTATCAACCTTGAAAGAGGAAAAGGCGTGTGATGAAAAACTTACTTCCATAGCCGATACCAACCTAAATTCCAAAGCGGAAAAGTAAATTATCTATAACACATTATATCTCGGAATGTCAACTCTCTAAGCGTTGACATTCTGTTTTTTATAGACCAATCTTTCCGTTCATTAGGGAAGCGGCCCGTCGGGATGCTATAATTAGATCTCCTTATTTTTTTTGATAGAATGAGTTCCTAAACTAATTTAAATGGCTTTGCTCAAAATCTTATTGGCTGAATCGGAGGCAACCGTTAGACCTGCCGCCATCATGATTAAATCCTTGAGTACCAATCGGCCCGGGCCCGAGAGATATGGGAATCCATAATGTGGCGTGGGATAATCACCTCCGAGATTCGGTACGAATGTTTCGGGTGTTGTGAACAGAAAGGACAGTGTTACCAATGACATTACAAAAGTTAGCACGCCTCCCCAAAACCCCAACTTCGGGCACCAAATTCCCAAGATAACGAGAAAACCTATAAAAAAGATGGCCGCACCTAGACCGTAAGAAAACGAATAGGTGTTGTTTCTCTCGTGCCATTCTTTGTTTTTTTGAACTGTTCTACCTTCGGGATTTTTATGGAGGGTATATTCGAGGACTTCCCTGCCGTCATTTGTGATTGCTTTATCTGTAGAATTCTCATAAAAAAAACTCATCAAAGGAGAATTGGCTACAAAAGGAACAATTCCGTCCGCTTCATATGGGAATGCTTTCAGGCCCCCAATCCATGCCATTACGATAAAAATGGCAATTCGAATAAAATTGACAAAGTAATACTGAGACGTAGAAAACACCTTATAGATCCTGTTCATTAGAATGAATTTAGATCCAAAATTATATTTAATTGTGGTCTTTAAGAATGGACATTTAGGTAGGATCCATGTACTATTTTGCCACAATGGAAATTCCGACATCTTTTCGGTATTTTTTTGGGGAAATGCCCACCTCTTTTTTGAAGTATCTACTAAAATAAAACTCATCTTCAAATCCCAGCTCATAGGCTACTTCATTAATGTTTTTATAAGTTAGGTGAAGTAATTTCTTAGCTTCCAGAATCAATCGCTCGCGGATTAAAACACTTGGAGGTTTTCCGAAAAGTGCCTTTATTTTTTTACTTAATTGCTGTGTGCTCGTACCGTAATAATCAGCATAGAACCCTAAAGTCCTCTCTTGTATATAGAACTCCTCTATTATCTCCCTAAAGTTTAAATATGGGCTTATTATATCTTGAGTTTCTATATGTATTGCCTTTTGTTTTTCTTTACTTGAAAGAGCTAAAATAACCTGTAGGTAAGCCTTGATTAGTGCCTCTTCATAACTTTCAAATCTATTTTGAAGGACATTGATTTTTTGAAATATTGTATCTATTTCCTGGTACTGGGGCAGGTCTAATACAATGTAGGGTGGCATGTATATGTTGTTAAACAATATACCGTTGCACGCTACTTCCTTCTTATGGTACTCTATACAGTAGAAATCGCCGTGAAAGCCTAATACTGAAATATCCGATATATTTAGCGTTAAAAATTGTTGATAAGGTGACAGGAAAATACAGCCTGGTCCATCCAGACTGTACGGTACTTTATCCACCGTAAATCGAATGTTCCTTCTCGCTAATATTAGATGATAAAGAGGGCTAACAATAGAAAATCCATAGGCTGCCTCAATTCTATCATATACTGTGATTCTATTCATCCCATTTAAAACATCTTTCAAACAATTTAAAAAATAAATCCTTCTCTTTGTCAAAGAGGTGGTTGATTTTAGCGAAATAATATAAAAAAAGGCCCCAATGGGAACGAATAATTGGTCGGTAGCATATTGGTTGATGCCCTGTTCAGAAGTCAGTTAACAGTGATCACCCGTTCCTTTTACTTTTAAAATTTCATATGGAGATATCGTATTGGCCCCATCGTTAGAAAAAACAATTCACGTAAATATCAACATAAGAAGTTGTCCGCTGCTATACTATTGCCTTTTTGCAAAATACCCAGATTCCAATAGGGTAAGCCGGATGGAGTATTTCGAATCACGATGCGCTAAGTTGTTTAAATAGGTTAAATCAGTTTTTTTCCTGGAATTTCAACCTGATGAACCGTGGTCTGTATAACTGTGGATACTTCTTGATATTTTCGTTAAAATTGAACGCATTTACATTGTAGCTTACCAACAGTTCCCCAGGGGCAGAAATGTCAGGGTGTGCCTTGGCGTTATAGGCAAAATGATTGTGAACCTTCGCTTCCTCGCATTGCCAAACCTTAATTTCCGGGCCAAACGGGCCAATTGGGCTATCAGAGAACCTGACCATAATTTCCGGTTCGATTCCGTTTTTTTGATAGGTCAGTACATATTTACCCCCAGGAATGGGGCTTAGGCTCAGCTCGTTGGACACTCCATCTGCTAGATAGGCGATGTTATCCGATTTTGCATCCCAATAATTCCCGTTCCAAAACCGCCATTTGGAAAAGTTTTCAAATTCCTTCGGCTTTACCCTGGCTACCATCAGTCTTTTGGCCTTTCCCCTCACGCCGTAGATATAGACATATCCGTCTGGAAGGGGAGCTCCGTATTTTTCCGAATTGGGAAAGATACATGCCCCAAAATCTCCATCGTTGAAATGGAGGGGGGTGGGTATCTGCACATGACATTTGAATGGCGGAGGACAATCCTTTGGGATAGCAATGAGTTCCGTTCCAACGGTTTCAAAGGACCATTCCTCACCGGAGTCCCGGTTCCTCATCCTATAGGCAAATATATAGGTTTTACTAAGTTCTCGGTTCACGAAGCCGTCGCCCAGCCAATAGTAGTCCTTTTGACCCTCACCTAGGTCCCGGGGGACAAATAAGGAAGAAATCCTGTCATTTCCATTCAGGCCCCATACAAACCTTAGGCTGTCCCGGTTGGGCTGCAGGCCCGACAGGAAGGCAGCGGAATTATTGATCATCCTATAGCTGGAAGTAAGCTTCCCATTCAACAATTGTCCAATGAGGCTATCGCTAAAAATGAACATCGTGGTTACACCATTTTCCATACCATGGCTAGACAGGATTGGGATAGAGTATATCCCATCTCCGCCGAACCACCCATTCGACCTCTTGAAAAGATCCGTCCATTCGTCCGCCCTTTCGGCAACAATGCGAATTTCAGTAGTGTCAAGCACAGGAGGCTGCGGGGCTGCCGTCAGTTCCCTACCCTGAATTGTCCCATAAGTGAGTAAGGTCATCATGATCGAACCGGTCAATGAAGGGAAAACTTGCCTTTTGATGAAAGAATTAATACGAATTTCAACGAAAGTGGGGAAATTGTGGGGATAGTGCCATTTCATAGTTGAAATTAATAAAAATTCTGTTAAAAGATCTGAACTCCTGCCGTTAAGATTGCTCTCAATCAATAGGTCAATATTTGAGTAAGTTCCCGAATGATGGAAGTTGGGGCATTTTTCGTGCTCGGTACAGGTCTAGGTGACAGCATTCGGGAAAATGACAGTATAGTTGACGAGCCGGAGGCGGCCATAAAGGAATGAGCGAAACAAATGCTCGGCAAGCATAAACAGGCTCCATTTGTTAGTTACTAAATGGCCTTAACTTTTGTTAGACCTTTTATTGCTGAACCTCCATAAAAAAAATCTTTAGGTCCCCTTTAACTAAACGTCTCACGGTTTATGCTCTGGCTTGAGGATGAACCCAGGTATCATTTTAGGCATTACCTGGAGAAAACCTGAGCTGTTCGTATGGAATCCCTTCTAAAATCTTGGTACATTGGGTCGGTACCCCCCCCCAATGTACGGGCGATTTGAGTTCTGACTTACCGAAAAAGCGAGTTGCCTTCTGAAGTTATTAACCATTCTCAATCCATCGGTAAAATTAGGGAATAGATCAGTCAGGGGCCAGTAGCTTTCCGTTGCACTTCCTTGCATGCGATCTTTTGCGTTTTTTTGGTCATTAACTAGTTATACTATATATGATGATTAGTGAATTAGAGAGACAACTTATTGATAAAAAGGATAACTTTGTACTATGTCGAAGAACTTGCAGGTAACGATTGATAAGGATTCAGGATTTTGTTTTGGCGTAGTCTATGCGATAGATATGGCGGAGGAGATTTTGGAGGAGGACGGTTATCTATACTGTCTGGGAGATATTGTGCATAATGATGAGGAAGTAGCGAGGTTGAAGGCAAAGGGGCTACGTATTATTTCACATGCGGAGTTACCGGGCTTGGAGAACGAGAAGGTTTTGATTCGTGCACATGGAGAGGCTCCGGAGACCTATAAGACGGCTTTAGAGAACAATATTACCTTAATTGATGCTTCATGTCCCGTTGTGTTGAAGCTCCAGAATCGTATCAAGACATCTTTTGATGATCAGGAGAAGATTTTGATCTTCGGCAAGCATGGCCATGCTGAGGTTATCGGTTTGCAGGGGCAGACCAATAATGAGGCGGTTGTGTTTCAGGACATCGATGAGTTGGACCATGTCGAAGTACCCTCAAAATTTACACTATATAGCCAGACTACCAAAAGTGTGGATCGTTTCTATGCCATCAAGGATGAATTGCTCCGTCGAGGATATGAAGTGAAGGCGAATGATACGATCTGTAGGCAGGTTTCCAACCGATACGAGGATTTGGGGAATTTTGCTAGGCAATATGATAAGGTGGTCTTTGTCTCTGGGAAAAAGTCATCCAATGGTAAGGTGTTATTTGATGTGTGCAGGCAAGTGAATGAGCACACCTATTTTATTTCCGATGTTCAGGAGATAGACGCGGGTTTATTTGGGGATCATGAGACAGTTGGGATCTGCGGGGCTACATCGACTCCGATGTGGTTGATGAAAAAGGTTAAAGAGAGGCTTGAAGCTTTATAATCGTCATTTTAATTTAAAATTCATTGTTTTATACCCTTGAAATAGTTTGATGGGTCTGAATTGCTGTGAAATTATAGCTAGTTTTGTTTAGTATGAGTAAAAAGGCAAAAAAGGGTGTTTTGTTGGTTCAATTGGGGACGCCAAATTCGCCAACTTCCGGTGAGGTAAAGAAATATCTTACAGAGTTTTTGATGGATCCACGGGTTATGGATATCCCATACCTATCGCGGACCTTATTGGTCAAAGGGATAATCGTACCTCGCAGGGCATCAAAATCTGCTCATACCTACGCGACCATTTGGAGTGAACAGAACGGCTCGCCATTGATGCACTATAGCCTTATTCAGCAGCGTATGCTACAGCAGGAGTTGGGAGAGGGGTATCATGTTGAACTGGCGATGCGCTACCAGGAGCCATCCCTTTCCAAAGCGCTCAGAAATTTGGAGAAGATGTATTTGGACTCCATCATTGTCATTCCCTTATTTCCTCAATATGCATCTGCGACAACGGGTTCGGTGATCGATCGGGTAATGGAGTTGATGCGGGAGTGGCAATACTTTCCCAAGGTAAGTTTCGTTAGTAGTTATTGTGATAATCCATTGATGGTTGATGTTATTGCTGAGCATGCCGAACGTCATGACCTGGAGGACTATGATCACTTTTTATTCAGCTATCATGGGCTGCCTGTTCGTCAGTTGGATAAGGTAAATCCTAAATCTGAGGGTAGCTGTCCAGATTTTGGATGTGATTCCTGTCGGAATGAAACGAATGCATATTGTTACTTGTCGCAGTGCTATGCCACAACTCGGGCAATTGTTCGCAAGTTGAACATCCCAGAGGACAAGTTCACGGTGTGTTTTCAATCAAGGCTGGGTAAGACCCCTTGGATTCAGCCCTATACTTCGGACACCTTGCATGGCTTAGCAAAATCAGGGAAAAAGAAATTATTGGTGTTTAGTCCGGCATTTGTTGCGGACTGCATTGAGACCCTTGATGAAATACAGGTTGAATATGCAAACGAGTTCAGGGAGCTGGGGGGAGAACAGGTCGATATGGTTGAGAGTTTGAACGGCAATCCCAAGTGGATAGAAGCTTTAAAGAATATGGTGTTGGAAAACGGAAATTAAGATGCTACAGATAAACGCGGTTCTATTATTTTTATTGGATTTTTATATATTTTTTGCATTACGTGCAACCAATATTAAATTTATAAAGACCAGGTGGTTCACTATTTTATGGTGGGGGTATTCACTTTCCTTATTGGCCGGTTTATTTATTTCCTTTAAATACAGCATTCCGTTATCAGTCCGTTCGATAATATTGGTTGCATTTTTTCTGACGGCCGTCAGTAAGTTTATTTATGCAGTTGTGCTGATCATCGATGATCTTCGTCGTGGGGGAGTTTGGGTAGGACGCTTATTTTCTAGGGGAAGGGGTAAGGATCTGCCGGAGCGCATGGAGACTTTGGAAGACCCCTTGCCGGAGGTGCCCAAGAAGGGGATTTCAAGGTCAGACTTTTTATTAAAGTCTGGAATTGTTGTCGCTGCCCTTCCGATGATTCCATTGGCATGGGGCGTAATATCCACGGCATATGACTACCGTGTTCGACGACAGAAGCTGGTCCTTCCTAATTTGCCAAAGGAGTTTCATGGGATGACCATAGGGCAGATCTCTGATGTGCATTCGGGGTCATTCTACAATAGGAAGGCCGTAATGGGTGGAGTTGAGATGCTATTGGGAGAGAAGCCTGACGTTATTTTCTTTACGGGAGATTTGGTCAACAATGTGGCCAGTGAAATGCGGGATTACCAGGATATATTTTCACATGTTAAAGCTGACTTAGGGGTGTATTCGACCTTGGGGAACCATGATTATGGGGATTATTACTTTGGTCCTGGCGATTCTGCTGCCAAGCGTAAGAACCTTCAAGACCTAATACAGACTCACAAGGTCATGGGCTGGGATCTATTGATGGATGAGAACAGGACCTTAAAGGTCGGAAACGATGAGATTTCGATCGTTGGGGTTCAGAATTGGGGAACAGGGCGTTTCCCTAAGAAAGGGGACCTACAGAAGGCGTTGTTAGGGACACACGAGAAGTCCGTCAAGCTATTACTCTCACATGATCCCTCGCATTGGCGTGCACAGGTTTTGGATACGGATGTTGATGTTATGTTCGCCGGGCATACCCATGGGATGCAATTCGGGGTTCGAGGGGAGAACTTCCAGTGGAGTCCTGCCAAATACATCTATAAGGAATGGGCAGGGCTTTACTCCAAAGGTCATTCCCAACTGTATGTGAACACAGGATATGGGTTCTTAGGGTATCCGGGACGTGTGGGTATAGCGCCTGAAATAACCATATTCGAATTAGTTAGGGGCTAGTCATTATTCCCCTAACTAAGGATCCTTGCAAAATGATTGTTCAGATGCTTTCTGATTGCAGTCCTATATTCATCTGCATCCCTTAATTTTAAGACTTCTACGAGTTCTTTGTGGGAAATAAAATCACCTTTGATTATATCTTTTTCCAACAGTCCGCTTTGGTGCACGTACTGGAAAATCGGAAACAGCATTTCCTGCAGTTCCAGTAGGATCCGGTTTTTTGAGATCTTATATAGTTTGCCATGGAACCGAATTTCATCATCCACCTGCCAGGGATTCGCCGTATCTCCCGAAACGATCTCATTGGCAATGCATTCCAATTCTTCAATGTCACCGTCGGTGATATTATTGACAATAAAATCGGCCATTCCTACTTCCAGGGCCAACCTCATTTCAAACATGTCTTTCAGTGTGTCATCATCCAATATGGAGGGGTGAAAGACCTTCCTCAGGGACCCCAGGACATCCGGGTTTCTGAGCACGGCCCCTTTATGCTTAATAGATTCGATCAGACCGATGGTCTTTAGCCTTAATAGGGCCTCCCGAACAACCGTCCTGCTTACACCAAGGCTATCCGCCAGATCGAGTTCTTTGGGAAGTACGTCCCCTACGGCCATGTTCTTTTCTTGAATGAACTGGATGATCCTGGCCTCTGCCTTGTCCACCAAGCTCGAGGTGTCTATTGTTCCTAATTTTTCCATATTTCTCTATGGTCCCATGTTGACGATATGGTCTCATGGGCCATGGTACAATTATATTGAAAAAAAATTTGGAAGTAAAATATTATGTATTACATTTGAATAATTATTATGTTATACATAATCCAATTTTAAAATTATTAAATTATGACAAACCTTTTTTACCAATCCTTGCGGGGTGGGCTGTTGTTAGCCTTTTTATGCTGCATTAACCTGGCAGTATTTTCGCAGACCGCTTTCAACGGAACGGTTACAGACCATGAGGGCAATCCCCTGGAGGGCGTAACGGTTTCCAACCAAACACAGGGACTTCTTACAAAGACCGATAGGCAGGGAAGATTTAGCGTGCAGGCCAAGGTGTTGGATGCAATTTCATTTTCCTCAATCGGATACCAATCGCAGCAACTAAACGTAGAGAACCTGGATCCCGTAAAGATTTCACTCAGTCCTTCTGGGGAAGATCTGGAAGAAGTAGTGGTTTTGGGATATGGAAGTATCAAGAAATCGAATCTGACGGGATCTGTATCCAGATTGGACAAACGCGTCCTGGAAACTGGGGTACGTTCAAACCCCGCATCCGCATTGGCCGGAACCATTCCGGGTCTGCGGGTTCAGCAAACTTCAGGCCGTCCTGGTTCTGTTCCCAACATCGTGTTGCGTGGAGGAACCACCTACGGGGGTGGAGGATCGCCGCTGGTGATCGTGGACGGTTTGATCCGGTCGGGCTTCTCGGATATCAACCAAGATGACATCGAATCAATAGACGTCTTAAAAGATGCTTCGGCGACAGCTATTTATGGTGCCAGGGCATCAAACGGAGTCGTCCTGATCACTACCAAACGCGGAAAGGAAGGCGTTTCCAACATTGCGTTGAAATCAAAAATCGGTGTCAATTCCCTGAATATCCCCTTTGAGTTTTTAGATGCCAAGGATTATCTGTATTGGTCTAGAAAAGGCGTGCAAACCTCGGGGATCTATCAACCAAACCAGTTGAACCAATTGACCTCGGTAGGTCCGTTTGGAACCGGCAACAAATATAAGGATGACCAGGGCAATGTATTGGATGGGAACAAAGTGAGCAATGCCGTTTGGAGCACCATGTTCTTAGATGATTCTAACAGGGAATTGTTGGCACAAGGCTATCAAACCATGATCGATCCGGTAACAGGTAAGGAATTGATCTACAGGGATTTTGACTATACCGATTATGCATTGCGCAAAAATGCCTTGACCCAAGATTATAACCTTGCTGTTCAAGGGGGGAATGATAGGAGTAAATATTATGCAAGTTTGGGTAAATACTATGAACAAGGGGTGCCAATTGGGACTAATTACGATCGTTTGACCTTTATACTGAATGGAGACTACAAGATCAAGCCTTGGATTACCTCCAATTCAGGGTTGAATTTCGCCAATACGAAATGGAGAGATGCTATCAACGGGGAGGGCAACTATATGACTCGTGCCCTGGGAGCACCCCCAACAATGCGGGGATTTAATGAAAATGGGGACCTATTGGTAGGTCGCGACTGGCAGGATGGTAACCCTGCGGTAAATAATGATCGTTTTATCCGTAACAACCAAAACCAGAAATTTACGATGTCCCAAGCTTTTGTTATTGATCTATTTGAAGGATTGAGTTTGAGAACAAGTGGAAACTGGTTTATTAACCAAAGTAACAATGAATCCTTCAACAGGGATTATTTGGCGAGCCCTGGAAACTGGGTAAGGACTCGTAACTCCTCAGCCAGCTATGATAAGATTTTGAACCAAACCTATAATGCGGTTTTAAACTATAAAGGCACCTTTGCCCTAAAGCATAATATTGATGCGATGGGAGGATGGGAATTCTTTGATTCCTATAATACTGGATTTTCAGCATCGGGGTCAGGCGCGCCATCTGATGATTTCATGGATCTAGGCCTGACCAGTACTGAAGCAAACCGTCGTGGAATCGATTCTTACCATGTTCGCAATCGGATCACTTCCTTTTTCGGACGTTTGAACTATGATTATGATGGACGTTATCTAATGACCTGGACCTTGCGTCGTGATGGATATTCAAATCTATTGAACAATCGATGGGGAACTTTCCCAGGGGTGTCCTTAGGTTGGAACCTACATAATGAAGATATCTTTGCAAATATTATGGGAGCTGACCAGGTGATCAATACTCTAAAATTACGAGCAAGCTATGGTGCAAATGGAAACATTGGAAGCATTGGTGCATACACTCTGCAAGGGACATATGGAACATCAAAGTATGATGGTAATGTAGGGTATGCCATGACCAGCTTAAGTATCCCAAATCTGAGATGGGAAAGTTTGATTACCAAGGAAGTTGGATTGGAGGCCAGATTGTTGAATAGGCTAGATCTATCTGTGGCTTATTACCATAGAACAACTTCAGATAAGATTGCTACCCTTGAATTGCCTTCATCAGCAGGCTTCACATCCATTAGTACCAATAATGGTGACATGCAAAACCAAGGTATTGAGATTGACCTGAATTACCAGGCCGTCCGTGCAAATGACTTTACCTTGAGCTTCAACTGGAATACAGCCTACAATAAGAACAAGATTCTAAAACTGCCATTCAACGGTGTTGAAAACAACCGACAGAATGGTTACCAGGTATATAATCCGAGTACCATGGAACTTGAATGGGTGGGAGGTTTACAAGAAGGACAAGATCCGAACGTGGCTTATGCATACGAGGCATTAGGGATTATCCGTACCCAACAGGACTTGGATAATTATGCCCTTCAGTTAAAGGATTTGATTGGAGCAAGAACCTTGGTGCATCCGGATGTATTTAATGCGATGACCGCTTCGGAAAAGGCCCTGCATTATCCATTGGCCCTAGGTGACGTGATGTGGAGAGATGTCAATAAAGATGGTATCATCAATTCCTACGATAGGGTTTATATGGGGAATACTGTTCCGCGCTGGACCGGAGGATTCGGCCTTTATTCCACCTATAAGGATTTTTCTCTCAGTGCCAGGTTCGACTATGCACTCGGATATGTTGCTTATGATGGGCCCAGAGCTTGGTTTTTAGGGATGATGCAGGGAACATTCAATACCACTACTGAAGTGATGGATACCTATACCCCTGAAAATACCGATGCAATATACCCGACGTATTACTGGGCGGACCAATTGTTTAAGAATAATACCAGCCGCGAAAGCAGCATGTTCTATAACAAAGGTAATTATTTGGCATTCCGTGAAATCTCCCTGGCATACCGTTTACCAAGATCCTTGGCAAACAAGATCAAAATGGAGGATTTAAGCGTTTCAGTAACTGGGCAGAACCTCCAATACTGGACAGCAAATACCCTGTTTTCTGCAGAAAGTGGATCGGTAGGACAGGGCGGCGGCGGTTACCCATTGCCAAGAACGGTCATTTTTGGTCTTCAATTAACCTTTTAAACCTTAAATCATGAAAAAGATATTAATAGCCTTAGCAATAGCGGCAACCAGCATAGCATTTTCCTCTTGCAGCAAGATGGAATTAGATTTAACCCCGGAAGATTATTTTGCTAGTGGATCGTTCTGGAAAACACCGGACCAGGTGAAGGGAGCAATGTTCGGTATCCATAGCCAATTAAGGAATGCCCAGCAAACCTTATGGAGTTTCGGTGAATTGAGGGGGGGTACCTTGCGCGATGGAACCAGCTTTACGGGTACCGCCTCCTTAAATTCGAGTTCCATTATCATCCAAGATATCCGTGAGAGCAGTCCAGGTTTTAGCAGTTGGGCAAACCTTTACGGTCAGATCTTTCAGATCAACAACTTTATCTATCAGGTGGAATCCGCTACTTATCTGTCAGATTCGGAAAAGGGATATTATTTAGGTCAAGCCTATGGTTTGAGGGCCTATTATTATTTCAACCTTTTCAGGACCTGGGGTCGCGTTCCCCTGGTTTCTGAGGCTAAGGTAGCCAATCAAGCGCCAAGTTCCGCTGAAGAGCTGTACACTGCCCGTAGTATAACGGAAAAAGAGACTCTTGACTTTATAAAAGCGGATGTTGAAAAATCAGTCTCTAGCTTCAACAATGACCATAATATCCTGAACCAAAAATCGCAATGGTCATTATCTGCTACACAGATGCTGAAAACGGAGGTGTACCTATGGTCGGCAAAGGTGAGGGTCGATGGGGCCGCGCCCGCTTCCACGGCCCAGGATCTGCAGACTGCCAAGGCAGCTGTGGAGAGCATTATTCCAAAATTCACGTTGGTCGATGACTATGCTAATGTATTTGCAACGGCAAGTTCAGCTTCCAATAAAGGGAATTCGGAAACCATTTTTACCTTGAGGTACCAATACGGTGAAGCGACCAATTTCTTCAATAATTTCCTGTATGCACAGAGTGATGATATTTCTGGCTATGTCGATGATAAAGGAGAGCCAATTCCGGCAGATCCTCTGAAGATTTCCAATACCGGTATTATCCGATATGAATACAAGTATGGCCTGTACCAATTGTATGATGCCGCAGATAGCAGAGCCAATGCAACCTTCCTGAACTTTAACAAAGGAGATGTGCATGCAGTGGTTCTACGTAAATTCTTAGGGACCATTGTGGATGGTGTTAGGAATTATTCGGACGACTATCCGATCTATCGTTTAGCCGATGCCTATCTGTTATTGGCAGAAATCAAGAATAAATTGGGTCAAGACCCGAGTGGGGAAATTATGTTGGTGAGGAACAGGGCCTATAAAGGTACGGCACCGCAATTTGTAAACGGAGGGTTTGAAGCTAATGAACTTGCCATATTTTATGAACGAACCAAGGAGTTTGTTTCGGAAGGTAAGCGATGGTATGATTTACGCCGCATGCAAGATGCAACTGGAAGACCATTGGTTTTCCGTAAGGACCTGAATTTGGTTGGGGTGTTGGATGACAACGAATCCCAGAAACATAAAATCCTTTGGCCAATTGACCTTGGAACCCTAACGGCGGATCCAAAGTTAAATGGGGACCAAAATCCTGGATATTCAGGAACTTAATGATAAATTTAATATAAGCCTATCCTGCCGGTCAGGATAGGTTATCCAGTTTTTAATAATTTGTATATGCTAACAAACAAAATTGAAGGATTGATTGCTGCTCCATTTACGGCATTTCATCCAAATAATGAACTGAACCTGGAACTGATTCCTGCTTATTATCAGCTTCTTAAGAGAAATAATGTAAAGGGAGCTTTTATTTGTGGTTCGACAGGAGAAGGGGTATCCTTGAGCTTTGATGAGAAAGTGCAAGTATTGAAGGCTTGGACAGTATTGACCAAAGCAGATCCAGATTTTGCCCTGATTATGTTTTTAGGCGGTACGAATGTAAGGGAATGTAAGCAATTGGCAGCGATCTCCGAACAAGAAGGAGCAGATGCCATATCCTTTACTTCCCCTTATTATTTCAAGCCTGCAAATGTGAAGCAATTGGCAAAATGCTGTCAGGAAATTGCTGCGGCTGCACCAAATACAGCCTTTTATTATTACCATATCCCAGTGCTTACAGGCGGAAACTATAATATGATCGACCTGTTGGAAGCGGTGGATAATGTAATTCCTACCTTCAAGGGCATCAAATATACGCATGAAGATTTTATGGATTTTTTATCCTGTTTGAATCATAAAAATGGGAAGTACGATATGCTTTGGGGACGTGATGAGAACATGTTGTCCTCCTTGGTATTAGGAACAAAAGGCGCAGTAGGAAGTACCTATAATTATGCGGCCCCATTATACAATGATCTAATAGCAGCTTATGAGCAGGGCAATTTTGAGGAAGCCAATAAATTGCAGCAGAAATCCATTGATATGATCCGTTTGTTGGGCAAATACGGAGGTATTGCGACCGGAAAGGCTTATATGAAATTAGTGGACTTGGATTGTGGCGGATTCCGTTTGCCGATAGCCAATATGTCAAAAGAGAATTTCGAATTGTTCAAGGCAGATGTTGCGGCATTGGGCTTTGATTCCTTTAAGTCAATTAATTAATGCGGATTAAGGCAATATTATCTATGGCGGTTTTAGTGGTTGGTTGTTCTGATTCTCAGATCAGGTCCGGTGTATTATGGGGAGAAGCAAGTCATTTGCCTGCGGTTTCTGGATTAAAAAATATAGGTGTCGCAGGACCAATGACCGGTGTCATTCAGGACAAACTGATTGTAGCTGCTGGTGCTAATTTCCCGGATGGATTGCCTTGGGATGGAGGAAAGAAAGTTTACCAATCTCAAGGATATGTCTATTCCATTTCAGGATCAAGCTTAAAGCTGGATACGATATTTAACCTTGGAGCGGGGATTGCCTATACTGCGAATCTCAGTCTTTCAAATTCCATCTATATTGCAGGGGGAGAAAATGAAACCGGTCCTATTGATCAGGTTGCCAAATATGAACTATCAGAAAGGGGAAGGCTACAAAGGAGAGACCTAAAGCCCTTGCCAGTAGCATTGACCAATGCTGGGATGGCAGCGGGAATCAATGAAATCTTCTTTGTTGGCGGTGAAAATGCAGAATCGGTCTCTGATCAGGTTTATTCCCTGAAATTGGATGATTCGACTGCAGATTGGATGGAATATATGCAATTGCCCTATCCAGTAAGCCATGCTGTTGTGCTTGGAAATGGGAAGGACAAAACCTATGTGATCGGTGGAAGGAAGAAAAATCCAAATGCCACGAGTGATATTTATGATGGACTGTTGGAATTAGACCTTAAAACCAAAACTGTTCGTGAGCTCACTAAGCTCCCTATGGCTTTGGCAGCAGGAACAGGAATCTATAAACAGGGGAAAATATATGTTTTCGGAGGGGATGATGGAAGCATATTTACAAAGGTAGAGGAGGCTATAGCCTATATTGCCAAGGAAAATGATCCGCTGAAAAAGGAAGAGTTGACTCAAGCAAAGAATAGCCTTCAGGCAGGACATCCCGGATTTTCGAAAGAGAATTGGGTATATGAGCTAAAGACTGATTCTTGGGCAAGATTGGACGGGACGGAAGCAGAAAGTCCAGTGACCACAACCGCAGTTTTAAAAGAAAATCTATTTTTTATTCCATCAGGAGAGGTTCGGGCAGGGGTCCGTACTGATCAGATCTTGGTTGGACAGATAAAATAAACCTATGAAAAACAGTAAAAGATATCCTTGGATCGTTGTAGGCTTGTTATGGTTTGTGGCACTCCTGAATTATATGGACCGCCAGATCCTATCAACCATGCGCCCCGCAATGGCCATCGATATTGTGGAATTGGAAAGTGCTGCGGTATTTGGCAACCTAATGGCTGTATTTCTTTGGATATATGGTTTTATGAGTCCTGTAGCTGGGATTGTTGCCGATAAGTGGAACCGGAAATGGTTGATCGTAGGGAGTCTGTTTGTATGGTCGGCAGTAACTCTGGCGATGGGCTATGCCAATACCTACGAGCAACTGTATTCCTTACGTGCGATTATGGGCGTGAGTGAAGCCTTGTATATTCCAGCTGGACTTTCTTTGATTGCCGATTACCATTCGGATAAGTCACGGTCCTTAGCTGTGGGGATCCACATGACCGGTTTCTATTTTGGACAGGCATTGGGAGGTTTTGGTGCTACCGTTGCTGCATCCTATTCTTGGCATTATACCTTTATCCTGTTTGGATTGATCGGTATCGTCTATTCCATAGTCCTAATTCTGTTTTTACATGAAACCGATCAACGAGCTGATGCCAAGAAGTTGGTGGGAAACAAGGTTCCTTTGTTGAAAGGGCTTTCCATCTTGTTCTCCAATATTGCTTTCTGGGTCATCCTATTATATTTTGCTGTTCCTAGCCTGCCAGGCTGGGCAACCAAGAATTGGTTGCCTACCTTATTCTCGGAAAACCTGCATATCCCTATGGAAAAAGCAGGTCCCTTGGCCACCATTACCATAGCCCTTTCTTCTTTCTTTGGGGTAATCCTTGGAGGTGTTATTTCAGATAAATGGATACAAAAGAACGTGCGAGGAAGGATTTATACCAGTGCTATTGGTTTGGCATTGACCATTCCTGCGGTAATATTGATTGGATATGGGCACAGTGTCTTTGCTATCGTTGCTGCAGGCCTGATGTTTGGCTTCGGTTTTGGGATGTTTGATGCCAACAATATGCCGATCCTCTGTCAGTTTGTGTCCTCAAAATACAGGGCAACGGCGTATGGAATCATGAATATGGTGGGTGTATTTGCAGGAGCTTACATCACCAAGATTCTTGGTGCTTCGGCGGATGAGGGGCAATTGGGAAGTGATTTTGCTTTATTGGCGGGAATTGTGTTGATCGTTTTGATCATCCAATTGGCCGTACTAAAACCGAAGGGAAATGAGGCTATCGATTAAAGTACTTTTCTTATTTATTCTTTCGTTCAACTTTCTTTTTGCCCAACAAAAGAAGAGGGTGGCCTGTATTGGCGATTCGGTTACTAAAGGCTCTAATTTGGCTAAAGGGAAGACTTATCCGGATCAATTGCAGCAATTACTGGGTGATGGTTATGAAGTCCGCAATTTTGGGAGAAATGGCGCAACGCTGCTGGAAAAAGGGCACAACCCTTATCTGGAATCAGAAGAACTAAAGGCTGCCATAGCCTTTAAACCTGATTTGGTTGTCATTTCCCTAGGTCTGAATGATACAGATCCAAGAAATTGGCCTAACTACCAAATGGACTTTCAACGGGACTACAATAAACTGATCTCTCTTTTTGAAAACGAAAATCTGGAGGTAGAAGTTTATGTATGTGAAAATACGCCAATTTTTAGTGGACATCCTCGGTTCCTTTCAGGAACTCGAGATTGGTACTGGGATATCAAGAAAGAAATAGGCGCTGTGGCGGTGATACATTTCCACAAGCTCGTTGATCTCTATCCTCCTTTAGCTTTTCGTATCGATCTATTTGATGATTATCTACACCCTTCTGAACAAGGTGCAGAAATTATTGCAAAGACCATTTTCGATAGAATAATTCCTGTAAGGCAGAGGCTTTCGGTACATGAAAGTATAGGTTCGCATATGGTATTGCAACGGGATCAAACTAATCGGATAAAAGGCAAAGCGAATGCTGGGCAGGGTGTATTTATTGAAATGGATGGAGGAACTGCCCTATCCAGTGCGAACGAAGTAGGGGAGTGGGCAATTGATATTTCTGCCAAGCCTGCTGGTGGACCATATCGGATGAAAATCTATACGGATCAGGATTCGATATTCTTGGAGGATATATTGTTTGGCGATGTGTTCTTGGCATCAGGACAGTCCAATATGGCTTTTCCGTTAAAGGATGCCAATGGATCAAGCGAATTGATCCGGGAGGCTTCCAAACGCAATGATATTCGAATTTTTAAGAACAAGATCCTAAAGGAAACAAATAATGAAGAGTGGGATGAGGCTACTTTAAAGAAGGTAAATGATCTGGAATACTTCTCCGGGAACTGGGAGAGGTTAACGGCAGAAAATGCCGCCAACTTTTCAGCCATTACTTACAGCTTTGCAGAAGCACTGGGACAGCAAACGAAGGTTCCTATCGGAATCATTGAACTAGCCGTTGGGGGTTCGAATACCGAGTCTTGGATTCCAAGAAGAAGCTTGGAGGAAGACCCGCTGTTGGCGACTTATATCCACGGGTGGCGAAAATCTGATTTTATCCAGGATTTCTGTAGGAACAGGGCTGAGGTCAATCTAAAGAAATCAATGGTCAAGAACCAGAGACATCCCTATGGACCGGCCTATAATTTTGAAGCTGGGTACAATAAGTGGAAGGATGCCTCATTAAAGGGGATTCTATGGTATCAGGGAGAAAGTAATGCCCATAACGTTGAATTGCACGAACACTTATTCAAGATATTAATTGCTTCTTGGAGAGCGAATTATAAGCCCTTTTTGGGTAAAAGGGAAAGGTTGCCATTCTATACGGTTCAGCTTTCCAGTATAGATAGGCCGTCATGGCCAAAATTCAGGGATAGCCAAAGAAAGCTCAGCAATGAATCGAAGGATGTCTATATGGCTATCAGTTTTGATGTAGGTGATTCCTTGGATGTACATCCAAGGGAGAAGTTAATCATCGGGAAGCGATTGGCAAACCTGGTCTTGAAGCATGAATTTGGGATAGATAACAATTCGGACAGTCCCCAGCCCATTTATTCCTATTGCAAGGAAGGTAAGCATGAAATTAGATTCAGCCATGCCAAGCAATTAAGGGCTATGGGATCAAAAGAGGTTCTAGGGTTTCAGGCTAAGGATGGACACGGAAATTTGGTAGATCTCAAGGTAGTGGAAATAAGGGGGAATTCGGTTGTCCTGGAAAACCCCAGATGCTTAACCGAGATATATTATGGATACAAGCCCTTTTCAAGAGCAAATTTAGTGAATGAGGAAGGGGTTCCTGTTTCCACGTTTTCGATTAAAAGATAATAAAGAATGTACAATAAAGAAGAGCTAACTGCACTGGCAGATTTTTATAAAGATCAATTGGTGAATGATACGGTTCCTTTTTGGTTTCCGAGATCATTTGATCATGAGTTTGGTGGATACTTGTTAATGCGAGACCAAGATGGTTCGTTGATCGATACCGATAAGGCCGTTTGGATTCAGGGTCGTGCCTGTTGGTTGCTTTCCACCCTCTATAACACGGTGGAGCCACGGGATGAATGGTTGGAAGGGGCTCGCTTGGGCTATGAATTTTTGAAAAACAAATGCTTTAATGCGGAGGGGAAAATGTATTTCCATGTGGATCAGGAAGGAAATCCAATCCGTATGCGCCGTTATTTTTTCTCGGAAACATTTGCTGTAATTGCCAGTGCTGCTTATGCCAAGGCTTCGGGAGATCAAGAAGCTGCTGATTTTGCCCGTGATCTGTTTGGGGTTTGTTTGGAGTATGCCAGTGGAGGACGGAAAATGGAACCAAAGTTTGAGGTAACTCGACCAAGCCGCGGGATAGGTATTCCGATGATCATGTGCAATACCGCACAGCAATTAAGGGATACCATTGGGGACCCGCGATGTGATCAGGAAATTAAAAATTGGATACAAGAGATTGAACGATTTTTTGTGAAGGACGATATCCGCTGTGTAATGGAGCAAGTAGCTCCTGATGGTAGCATCATCGATCATATTGATGGGCGAACGCTCAATCCTGGACATGCTATTGAGGGGGCTTGGTTTATTCTCCATGAAGCCGTTCATAGAAATATGGATGAGAAATTGATCAACCTAGGATTGCGGATGCTGGACTATATGTGGGAAAGAGGCTGGGATAAGGAATTTGGAGGTATTCTGTATTTTAGAGACGTATATGACAGGCCTGTCCAAGAGTATTGGCAGGACATGAAATTTTGGTGGCCACAGAACGAGGCCATCATAGCTACCTTATTGGCATATCTGATAACCAAGGATCAGAAGTATGCCCATATGCATAAGCAGATCCATGAATATGCCTATACCAATTTCCATGATAAAGAAAATGGGGAATGGTTCGGTTATCTACATCGGGATGGGAGAAAGGCCCAAACCGCAAAAGGGAATTTATTTAAAGGACCTTTCCACTTGCCTAGGCAAGAATGGTACTGCTGGACTATTATTAATCAATTTAAGAATAAGGAAAACAATGAATAGGATAGCCCATTTTTTTCTACTGTTGATCAACCTTTTTTCGGTCAGTAACCTGAGCTCCCAGGAGGCCTTGATACCAATGCCTCAAGATATTCAGGGGTCAGGAAATAAACTGGATTTGTCCAAGGGGATGCATCTAGAAATTGACAAATCAATCCGAAAAAACGAGGTCAACCTGCTAAGAGATATTTTAGAAGGACATAGCATCAATATCCAGAAGGATAAGAGGGGACCTGCCATTTCCTTGAAAATCGTGTCAAGCTTAAATGGGGTTGACTCCGAGGAAGGATATGGGTTGAAAATCGATGCCAAGGGAATCCATATACAAGCCTTGGCTAGTAAAGGGATCTTCTATGCCCTTCAGACCTTACGGCAAATGGACTTTCATGAGAAACAGGTAGCCCTGGTGAACATCAGGGACCAACCTGCATATTCCTTTAGGGGATTCTTGTTGGATGTGGGAAGGAATTATCAGTCTCTGTCCATGTTGAAGGAGCAGATCGATGTTATGGCTAAGTATAAGCTCAATGTTCTGCATTTCCATTTCACAGAGGATGTAGCTTGGCGTTTGGAAAGTAAAAAATATCCTGGTCTCACTGCTGCGGAGAACATGACACGTTGGGCTGGAGAGCATTATAGTGTCGCTGAGTTTCAGGAGTTGATCGATTATTGCAGGGATAGGCATATCTTATTCCTGCCCGAGATTGACATGCCGGGGCATTCTGCTGCTTTTGAACGGTTCTTTAAGGTCAATATGCAGAGTGAAGAGGGCATTGGTCACATCAAGGAATTGCTTAAGGAATTTTCTGAGACTTATCCCACCCTCAAACATTTGCATATAGGAGGGGATGAGGTGAAGATCAGCAATAAACAGTTTATGCCCGAAATCACGAAATATGTGGAATCCTTAGGGTTCAAAACCTATGGCTGGGATCCTGGAAGTAACTTGGAATCAACTACTGTCCGTCAAATGTGGATGGGCGGTCCAAAATCAATCGATCCAAATGCTGGACTCCAGTATCTGGATTCCAAGCATCTTTATATCAACCACATGGATCCTTTGGAAACTGTGACAACCTTATTTTTTAGAAGGTTTGCGGAGCAGGAGAAGGAAAGCGAACGGCTTAGCGGTGCCATTTTATGTTCTTGGCCGGATCGCGCAGTTGAAAAGCCTGAAGATATGTTCCTGCAAAGTGCGGTTTATCCTGGGATGATAACATTTGCCGAAAGAATATGGAGAGGAGGCGGTGAATCAGGTTGGAGGGCATCTCTGCCAGGAAGAGAAACGGAAGCCTTCCATGAATTTGCAGCATTTGAGAAAAGAATCTTGTTACATAAAACGAAATATTTCGCTGACCTTCCTTTTCCATATCAGAGGCAAACCGAAATGTTTTGGGATTTGATCGGTCCTTATGATAATGCTGGCGATTTAACTAAGGAGTTTCTCATTGAAAAGGACCCATTTGGAGATCATTACCACGTTTATAAGAACCAAGTCGGTGGGACCATTATTTTGAGGCATTGGTGGGCTGATATTATTCCGGGAGTTATTGAATCCCCTAAGCAAAATAGTACCTTTTATGCAAGGTCTAGAATCTGGAGTGATAAAACGGAAGAAAAGCCGTTTTGGATAGGTTTTGCGAATCTGTCCCGTTCTTATGCCAGTGATTCTCCTGCTCAAGGGGCTTGGGATGAACTGCACAGCCAGGTTTTCGTCAATGGACAGAAGATTCCTGCCCCGAAATGGAAACATCCCGGACAGAAGGGCGGTCTGGAATTGCCATTGAGCGATGAAGGTTATTCTTTTAGGGAGCCGACCAAGGTTCAGTTGAAAGAAGGCTGGAACGATATATTGATCAAATTGCCAGTCGGAGATTTTAAGGGGAAGGATTGGCAAAACCCAACCAAATGGATGTTTACATTTATCCCCTATCATTAGAAATCAATACATACTATATATGAAAAAACTATTTTTAGCAGTATTTTCTGCATGCTTGATATCAGCTGCTTCCGCGCAGGAAACTGTGGTTTTCCGGTCTGGCGAGGATGGCTATGCCAGTTATAGGATTCCTGCCATTATCAAGAATAAGAATGGAGACCTGATCGCTTTCTCAGAAGGAAGGGTTGATCATGCGGGAGATTATGGCAATGTGGATATCGTCTATAAGATCAGTCAGGACCAAGGCAAGACCTGGGGGAGATTGAATGTTGCAGCGGATTATGATAAGCTCCAGGCAGGGAACGCTGCCCCGGTAGTGGATCTAATGGATCCGGAATATCCAGCAGGAAGGATATTTCTGTTTTATAATACGGGAAATAACCATGAGGGTGAAGTAAGAAAGGGTAGGGGCTTGCGCGAAATATGGTACATCACTTCTACGGATGGCGCTAAGACTTGGACTGAACCTGTGAACATCACAAGCCAAACGCATAGGCCTAATCAGCCGCAGGTCTATCCAGAATATTCTTTTAAAGAAGATTGGCGAACTTATGCGAATACTCCTGGCCATGGGTTCCAGTTTGCTTCAGGTCCGAATAAAGGACGGATTTACATTGCTGCCAACCATAGTGCTGGGGATCCAAGCGCACAAGGGAAAGATTGGAATGCCCATGCATTCTATACGGATGATCATGGGAAGACTTTTGAATTGAGCCAGAATGTACCCTATCCAGGCACAAATGAATCTTCTGCTGCCCAGGTGGGTGAAAATGAGGTTTACATGAGCTCTAGAAACCAACAGCTGAACCCGAAGAAACGGGTTGTTTCTATTTCGAGGGATGGCGGTGAAACCTGGCAAAGCTCTGCTCCAGACCCTAACCTACCAGACCCGGTCAACCAAGGTTCGGTGTTGTCATGGAAGAAAGGAAAGAATTTTATTCTGGCCCATATTAATGCTGCCGATGAAAAAAATAGGGATAACCTGACCTTGAGACTTTCAAAGGACAAAGGCAGGACCTGGTATTTTTCAAAACTAATCGCTAAAGCTCCTGAAGGGTATAAAGGTGCCTATTCGGCCTATTCGGATGTAGTCCTGATGAAGCCAAAGATGGTCGGTATCTTGTATGAAAAAGATAATTATAAGGACATTGTCTTTCTTACTGAAAAGATCAAGTAATGGAAAGCCCTAAGCCAAAAAAGCTTAGGGTTTTCTTTTTTTATTCCCACGATTTTCAGAAAATTCCCGTAAATTGAATTTTATCTAATTGTTTAACCTATTTAACCCAATCAAGTTATGTTTCTGAAAAGTGTGGCCTATATAAAAAATATGATCAATGTTCCTTCGGTCCGCAATTCAATGCTCATGTCTATTTTGTTGCTGTCGGCTTCTGTACTGGATTCCTGCTCGAGGAAAAACACTGCAGTTACAGGCACAATGCATGAAACTTATCAGAATCCTGTATTTGAACCGGTGCTCGCTGATCCAACGGTAATCCAGGACCCAAAAACAAAACTATTCTATGCCTATGGTACCCAAGATAATTGGGATGATGGAAAGGGGACGCGTCTGGTACCGATTTTAGAATCCAAGGATATGGTGAACTGGTCCTTTGTTGGCCATGCTTTTGAAATTAAACCCAATTGGAAAGAGGCTGGCGGGATTTGGGCGCCAGATATCAACCTGGTAGATGGCAAATATTACCTCTATTATTCATTTTCTACCTGGGGGGATAAGAATCCCGGTCTTGGATTGGCCATTTCGGATTCCCCAAAAGGACCTTTTATTGATCAAGGGAAATTGCTTGATTCAAAATCTGCCAATGTGCCTAATTCCATAGATCCTTTTTTTGTAGAGGATAAAGGCAAGAAGTATATTTTCTGGGGAAGTTTTTCCGACAGTCCCGAACAAGGGACCTATGCTCTGGAACTGACGCCGGATGGAAAAAAGATATTGAATGGGGAGAAGCATAAAATAGCTGCCGGAGATTATGAAGCGGTGACCATATTTAAGAAAAACGGCTATTTCTATTTCATGGGCTCAAAGGGAAGTTGCTGTGAGGGCGCAAATAGTAAATACCATGTGTTGAGTGCACGGTCGAAGAATTTATTGGGACCCTATCTGGATAAAGAAGGTCGAGATATCAAGGAAAGAAATCATGGTAGCCTTGCCCTTGAAGGATCAGAGTCTATTGTCGGACCGGGTCATACTTCAAGAATCATTAAGGACTCCAGAGGAAAGGATTGGATATTTTACCATGCCATTGATAAAAACAATGGAAAGTTAGGCAATGGAACAAGCAGAAGGATGTTGATGCTAGATCCAATGACCTGGAAAGATGGCTGGCCAGTGATCGGAACAGGTAGACCAGAAAGAAATAAAACCAAAAAACCTATAATTTAATAATCAGAGATGAACATACGATTTTTGCTAATAGGATTCTCATTCTTGTTCTGTTTGCTTGGCAAAGCACAGGAATTACCTGGAAATCCGCTGTCAGTTGCTTTAGGGGATCCCTATATTATTTATGATGAGCAAAGCGATCTATATTATTTATATGGAACAGGGGGCACAAAGAACGGTTTTGTGGTCTATTCTTCCAAAGATTTGAAGGATTGGAAAAATGAAGGCGTAATCTATAATAACCTACAGGAAAAGTCTTGGGGAACCAAGGATTTTTGGGCTCCAGAAGTCTATAAATGGGATGATAAGTTCTATTTATTCTATAGCGCCCATTGGAAGAACAACCCTAACAATGAATTGGAAAACTATAAGATTGGGGTTGCGGTATCAGATAGTCCGAGAGGACCGTTTAAAGATATTTCGGATAAACCACTTTTTGATCCAGGTTATCCGATCATTGATGCAAATGTATATGTTGCCGAGGATGGCAGTAAATATTTATATTATTCAAGGTGTTGTTATAAGCACCCTGTTAAATCTGAGATAGCTGATTGGGCTAAGGATAAGGGGCTTTATGATGAGATTGAAGAGAGTTGGGTATATGGGATTCGGCTTAGATCAGATTTGAGTGGAGTTATTGGTGAGCCGAGACTGTTATTACGTCCGCCGGTGAGCGCATCTGATAAGCAGGCTGAATGGGAGAGCAGATCCGTAACCCATGGCGAGATCAATAGAAGGTGGACGGAGGGATCCTATTTATTTAAGCATAATAAGCAATATTATATGATGTATTCTGCGAATCATTATGCAGGGCCATACTACGCAGTAGGATATGCTACATCAAGGAGTCCTTTGGGACCATTTATAAAGTCAGATCACAATCCAGTTCTGGAGAAGAACAATGAAAAGGGGGGTGATGTGACCGGTACTGGGCATAATTCTGTATTTGTTGGGAAGGACGGGAAGATGTACTGTGTTTATCATGGTCGAACGACCAAGACAGGCAATGAGCGGGTAGTTTTCATAGATCCGTTGGAGATAGATTCGAAAGGTGTGTTAAAAGTACACGGTCCAACTACAATTAATTGATGGAATTTGTATCTTAGGGGGACAAAAGATAGATGAACCTATGCCTAATTTTGAGATTAATGATGTTCCTCATACCCGATTAAACCTGTTGACGGGGGAAAGAATCCTCGTTTCCCCACATCGGAGCAAGCGTCCCTGGCAGGGGCAGGTTGAAGATTTGCCAACAGAAGCAAGGCCGGAATACGACCCTGCATGCTATTTATGTCCGGGGAATAAAAGAGCGGATGGGAGTGAGAATCCAGATTACCAAGCCAGTTTTGTTTTTGTCAATGATTTTTCAGCGCTTTTAGAAGATACCCAGGCAGGGTTAATTAATGAGGAGGGGATGCTGATTGCAGAAACCGAAAGGGGAATCTGCAAGGTCATTGCTTTTACCCCTCGACATGAGCTAACGCTTCCAGAAATGGAGGTTGATGAAATAAAAAAAGTAGTTGATGTTTGGCAGGCTGAATTTGCATCCCTAGCATTGAACGATTGGATAAAATATATACAGATCTTTGAGAACAAGGGTTCGATAATGGGCTGTAGCAATCCCCATCCACATGGGCAGATCTGGGCCGAGAGCAAGCTTCCTATGGAGATTTTAAAGGAAGAGAAGCAACAACGGGAATATTATCTACAGCACGGCAAAACTCTTCTGTCAGATTATTTAGCCTTAGAACTTAAGAAACAAGAACGAATTGTCGTTGACAATGAACATTTTGTTGCCTTGGTGCCGTTTTGGGCGGCTTGGCCATTTGAAACCTTGTTGATCAGTAAGCGGCATGTGAAGGATATCACTGAATTTTCGGAAGCGGAGAAGCTTGATTTAGCAAAGACCCTGCAAGAATTGACGATTCGTTATGACAATATTTTTTCTACCTCTTTTCCCTATTCAGCGGGGATGCATCAAGCTCCAGTGAATGCCGGGGATCAGGAATTTTGGCATTGGCATATGCACTTCTACCCGCCATTGCTACGTTCAGCAACGGTAAAGAAATTTATGGTCGGCTATGAGATGTTGGCGAACCCTCAGCGAGATATTACAGCGGAAAAGGCTGCAGAAATAATTAGAAATCAAGCAACAGTACATTATAAAGGAAAGAACAGATGATTGCAAGAGAACAGATTCGGTCAAGATTCAAGGAATTGTATGGGGAAGTCCCTACCTTAATTTCGAAGTCGCCAGGCCGAATCAACATTATTGGCGAGCATACGGATTATAATGAGGGCTTTGTATTGCCTACGGCGATTGACAAGGCGGTATATGTTGCACTGCAGAAGCGCGATGATAATGAAATTCATCTCTTTGCGGAAGATTTTAATGAAAGATTTGAGATAGAATTGGATAATGTCGCTCCCACGGATAGAGGTTGGCCAAACTATATTTTAGGCGTTGTCCATCAACTGAGGGAAAGGGGGTATTCATTGTCGGGCTTTAACCTCTATATTGACGGGGATATACCAGTAGGTGCCGGGCTTTCCTCATCGGCTGCGGTCGAATGTGCGACGGCATTTGGGCTGAATGAGTTATTCGGATTTGGTATTGATCGTGTAAGCATTGCAAAGATTGGGCAGCTGGCTGAGCACACTTATGCCGGGGTGATGTGTGGGATTATGGATCAATTTGCTTCGGTATTGAGTAAGGAAAATCATGTCGTTCGATTAGACTGCCGGGATCTAACCTATACCTATGTGCCCTTGGAATTAGGGGATTACGAAATTGTATTATTAAATACGAACGTGAAGCATTCACTAGCATCATCGGCCTATAATGACAGGCGGAATTCCTGTGAAAAGGCTGTGTCCTTGGTAAAGAGTAAAAACCCGGATGTTAAGAGTTTGCGGGATGTTTCCCCTGCTATGCTTGACGAAATGGTCAAAGGGGTGGATTCGGATAGTTACGTGAAGGCAAGATTTGTGATTGAGGAGAATGAGCGTTTGGCTAGGGCATGTGAGGAGATGTCGAAGGGAGATATTCCGGCCATGGGGAAACAAATGTTCCGTGCGCATGAAGGATTGAGTAAGGAATATGAGGTTAGTTGTGCGGAGTTGGATTTTTTGGTTGATCATGCGAAAGCCTTTGAAGAAGTGGTAGGGGCCAGGATGATGGGCGGCGGCTTTGGAGGTTGTACGATTAATATTGTGAAGAAGGGATTTGGGCAGCAACTGGTGGATTCCTTATCTCCGGCCTATAAAGAGAAATTTAATTTAGAGCTAACGGCAATTTTTGTAAAAACTGATAACGGCTCAGAATTAGTATATTAGAATTAATTATAAACTAAAAAATGAATAAATCAATCCTAAAATTAGTGTTTGCGGGCGGTCTATTAGCTGTTTTTGCCTGCCAACAGCCAACTAAACAAACAGCGGAAAATGGTGCAGATTCAGCGCACAGCATTGTTACTAGCTTGGATTCCGCTTCTTTTTCAGCAGATATTGATGGTAAGTCAGTAAAATTATATACATTAAAAAATGCATCGGGAGCTACAGCTTATTTGACCAATTTTGGTGCACGTATTGTAGGTTTGCAGGTTCCTGACAGGAATGGGACCTTGACTGATGTGGTATTGGGTTTCAATAAAGCCTCAGATTATAACAATCCATCTGAGCCCTATTATGGCCCAATCGTAGGTCCATTTGGAAACCGAATTGCCAATGGAAAATTCACCTTAGATGGAGAAACCTATACCTTGCCGACCAATAATGGTCCAAACACCTTACATGGCGGATTAAAAGGGGTGCATTTTGCCAATTGGGATGTGAAATCAGCAAACGGGAAGGCTATTACCTTTGCTTATACCCTGCCTGATAAACAGGAAGGTTTTCCTGGGCCAATTCACATGGAAGTGACGTACAGCTTATCCGATAATAATGAACTATCGATTGCCTATCAGGTTACTACCGACAAAAAGACGGTCGTTAACTTAACAAACCATGCTTATTTTAATTTGAATGGAGAAGGGTCTGGGACGATCACGGAACATGCCTTAAAATTAAATTCTGATAAGTTCACGCCTGTTGACAGTACTTTAATTCCAACGGGTCAATTACTGGATGTTAAAGGGACACCTTTTGATTTTACGACCAGTAAGACCATTGGACAAGATATTAAACAAGATAATGAGCAGTTAAAATTCGGCCAGGGATATGATCATAACTGGGTTTTGAATGAAACAAAGGTTGACGGATTGAACCATGCGGGAACGCTTACGGGGGACAAATCTGGTATCGTGATGGATATCTATACTTCAGAGCCAGGGATTCAATTCTACAGCGGCAATTTTATGGCGGATAAGGTTACTTTAAAGAATGGAGCCAAGGATAGTTTTAGGACAGCTTTATGTTTAGAGACTCAACATTTTCCAGATTCTCCAAACCAGCCGACATTTCCTTCGACCACATTAAAACCTGGGGATACCTATACAAGCAAATCTATTTATAAGTTTACCACTAAATAAAATCCATGGAAACCAAAGACTATATTGTATTCCTGTGCTACTTTATCATTGTTGCAGGGTATGGACTTTACATTTATTATAAAAAGAAATCTGCCTCTGGAGATTCGAAGGATTATTTTCTTGCCGAAGGGTCACTGACCTGGTGGGCAATTGGAGCTTCGTTAATTGCTTCAAATATTTCTGCTGAACAGTTTATTGGAATGAGCGGTTCAGGGTTTAAGATAGGCTTAGCGATCGCTACCTATGAATGGATGGCTGCCGTTACGCTCGTAGTGGTTGCTGTATTTTTCCTGCCTGTTTATCTGAAGAATAAGATCTTTACGATGCCACAATTCTTGAATCAACGGTACAATAGTACTGTTGCGATGATTATGGCGGTTTTTTGGCTGTTATTATACATTGTTGTCAATTTAACATCCATTTTATTCTTAGGTGCCTTGGCTGTATCGAGTATATCAGGCATTGACTTTCAGGTTTGTATGATCGGATTGGCTGTATTTGCGGTTTTTATTACCCTTGGTGGGATGAAAGTGATTGGTTATACCGATGTTATTCAGGTGTTCTTCTTGATTTTAGGGGGGTTAGCGACAACTTATTTGGCATTGAATCTTGTTTCGGATCATTTTGGGGGGACAGGTGTTTTAGACGGTCTTGGCATTGTTCATACCAAAGCGCAGGATCATTTCCATATGATATTAAAACCGGACAATGCGAATTATATTGACCTTCCCGGCCTTTCTGTTTTAATCGGGGGTATGTGGATTATCAACTTAAATTATTGGGGCTGTAATCAATATATCACCCAGCGAGCTTTGGGAGCGGATTTACCTACGGCTAGAAACGGATTGTTATTTGCTGCGGTATTGAAGTTATTGATGCCATTGATCGTTGTACTTCCAGGTATTGCTGCCTATGTATTGTATAATGACGGACTGTTCCAGCAAGAAATGATTGCAGGAGGTGAATTAAATCCGGATAGAGCCTATCCAGTCTTATTGAATCTATTGCCAACGGGGCTTAAAGGATTGTCTTTTGCAGCATTGACTGCTGCAGTTGTGGCATCATTAGCCGGCAAGGCCAATTCTGTAGCAACAATATTTTCTCTGGACATCTATAAAAAGATTTTTGATAAGGACGCATCGGAGAGGAAATTGGTGAATGTTGGTAAGATTACGATTGTTGTTTCCATGATCTTAGCAATTTTCATAGCTCCCTATTTAGGGATAGATAAAAAAGGTGGATTCCAATATATCCAAGAATATACAGGTTTTGTATCTCCGGGGGTATTTGCGATGTTCCTATTAGGCTTTTTCTGGAAGAAGACGACTTCAAATGCTGCATTGTTTGCAACGATTGTAGGATTCTTACTATCTATTGTTTTAAAATTCTTGCCTAATTTCATGGATCTTTCCTTCTTAGCATCGACAGGTTTTGCAATTCCTGTAAATGGTGTTTATGAAATACCATTTATTGACCGTATCGGATTTGTATTTATATTCTGTCTGATCGGTATGTATGTGATCAGTATGTATGAGAATAAAAAAGGTGTTGTTACCAACGGTCTGGAAATCGATTCCAGTATGTTCAGGACGAAGACAGGTTTTGCTGTTGGAGCCTTGATCGTCATCGGTATTACGGCTGCCCTATATACCATTTTCTGGTAATCATAAGGCTGAAGGATGGAAGGCTCCTTCAGCCTTTTTTTTAAACTAACCTTACACTTATGAGAAGCTTACTGATCTGTTCGGCTGGTTTGCTATTAACTGCAAATCTTTCTGCACAGACTCCAACCCAAAAAATTTATCCCATTAACTTTTCGAAAGTTGCCATTGAGGATCACTTCTGGTCACCACATTTGGAAAAGGTAGCAACGGCGACGTTGGATGCTTGTGTTTCCTATACGGAGGACAAAACGGGGCGTATTCGTAATTTTGAGAAAGCTGCATTGGGTTCTGGAAAGCATGAGGGGATCTATTATGATGATTCTGACGTTTATAAAGCAATTGAAGCGATTGCCTATTCGCTTAAGAATTATCCTGATAAGGAATTGGAGGCCAATACGGATGGATGGATTGACAAGATTGCCGCGGCACAGCAGCCCGATGGATATTTAAATACCTACTATACATTAACTGGTTTACAGGATCGATGGAAGGACATGGAACGTCATGAGGATTATTGTGCAGGACATTTGATTGAGGCTGGGATTGCTTATTATAATACCACTGGAAAGGATAAATTGCTAAAGGTTGCCACAAAGTTTGCTGACCATATTGACAAATATTTCAGAGTTGGGAACAAACCTTGGGTTTCAGGTCATCAGGAGATTGAGTTAGCACTGATGAAGCTTTATCACCATACAAAGGAGAATCGATATTTAGCGTTGGCGGACTGGTTTGTTGAACAGCGGGGTAAAGGTTATGGCGTTGGGAAGATTTGGGATGAATGGAAGGCACCTGAATATGCACAAGATGATGTTCCTGTTAGGGATCAACGCAAGATTACAGGACATGCTGTGCGTGCGATGTACCTGTATACAGGCATTGCAGATATAGCATCTGAGACTAAGGATGTAGGTTATTTGAGGACGATGGATGCAATTTGGGATGATGTATTGAATAAGCATTATTATATAACTGGAGGGATTGGAGCATCAGGTTCGAATGAAGGATTTGGAAAGCCTTTTGAATTACCCAACGAAACGGCGTATTGTGAGACCTGTGCGTCCGTAGGGATGGTTTTCTGGAATCAAAGGATGAATATGCTCTCGGCTCAATCCAAGTATATTGATGTTTTGGAGCGTACGCTTTATAACGCTGCAATTGATGGAATGAGTTTGACAGGTAATCGTTTTTTTTATGGGAATCCATTGGCATCCAATGGGAATTATGAACGCAGTGAATGGTTTGGGACAGCATGTTGCCCATCCAATATTGCCAGGTTGGTATCCTCCCTGGGATCTTATATATATAGCCGTTCGGCAACAGATTTGTATGTCAATTTATTTATTGGGAGTGAAACAACGCTTGATTTAAACAAGAATGAGGTTTTTGTTAAACAAACAGGTAATTATCCATGGAATGGGGAGGTGAGCATTGAGGTCAGTCCGAAGAAATCAAGAGAATTTACGGTATTTGTTCGTATACCGGGTTGGTTAAAGCAGCCAGTTCCAAGCAGCTTGTATGCTTATGAGAGCAATAAAGCGAACGAATATACCATTACAGTCAATGGGAAGCCTACAGTGGGAATTGAGGAGGACGGATATCTGAAGCTAAACCGGAAGTGGAGGAAAGGGGATAAGATCGATTTAAAGATGGATATGGAAGTTCGCCGCATTGTGTCCTCGGATGAATTAAAAGACAATCACAACAAGGTTGCCTTACAGTACGGGCCTATTGTTTATGCGGTTGAGGATATCGACAATCCAAATGCTAAAAACGGCTTGTTCCTACCAGATGGCACAGAATTTCAGGTGAACTATAGGGCGGACCTTTTAGGTGGAACCAATGTGATTCAATTTAAGGCTCCAGTCGTATCCATTGATCATTCAGGAGGAAAGGTTGTTCAAGAGGAAAGAGAAATCACGGCAATTCCATACTTTTTATGGAACAACAGGGGTAAGAGTGCCATGCAGGTATGGATACCTGAGAAGTTAACCTCAGTACGGGTTAATTAAACTATAAAAGGAATCCCTCAAAATTTTTGAGGGATTCCTTTTATAGTTTAATATCTTTTAATGCGTGGTCAAAGTCGGCTATCAGATCATCAATATGTTCGATTCCGACAGAGATTCTCAACATCCCTGAGGTTATTCCGGAAGTAGATTTTTGAGCCTTATCGTGGTGGGACCCCCACATACTTGCTGGATGTACGACTAAAGATTCTACGCCACCTAAACTTGCTGCATTTGCAAATATTTCAAGCTTATCAAGGATATGCTGTGCATTTTTATAAGCTAAATCTTCAGTGTTCCCAATCACCTCAATACAAAGCATTCCCGTACCTCCACGCATTTGCTTTTGGGCAAGCTTGTTTTGAGGGTGGGATTCCAAACCAATATATCCTGTATATTTTATGGCAGGATGACTTTCAAAGAATTTAGCCAAAGCCAATGCGTTGCTGTTAATCTGCTTAACACGCATGGACAGTGTTTTTAAGCCTCTTAATAAGAGCCAAGAGTCAAAAGGGCTTAATGATCCGCCAAGAACTAATGATCTTCGCCATACTTTTTGAATGAATTCTTTGCTGCCGCACACCACCCCGGCTGTCAAATCGCTATGCCCACCCAAGTATTTTGTTGCAGAATGTACAACTACATCGATTCCAAAATCAGCTGGAGTTTGATTGATCGGGGAAGCAAAAGTATTATCTGCCATAGTTATTATTCCATTCTTTTTAGCTATGCTGGAAACAAATTCCATATCCGTAATGTCGAGATTTGGATTAGAAGGGGTTTCAATATAGATCAGTTTGGTGTTCGGTCGGATTGCCCCTTCAATTGCGTTATTATCCTTTTGGTCGACGTGAGACACCTCTACACCATATTCTAATAGGAATTCTTTGAAGAACAGCATGGCCCCTGAATAAAGGGAATTTTGAGTAACGATATGGTCACCTGCTTTAACGACCGCTAATATCGCATTACTTATGGCGGCCATTCCCGTTGCCAAGACCAAAGCATCTTCAGTTTTCTCTAGACTTGATATAACCGCTGCAGCTTGAGAGTTTGTGGGATTACCATGTCTATGGTAAAAGTTAGGATTTTTGGGTTCCGTTGCGGCGATAATGTATTCTTTCAAATCATCATCTGCATAATACGTTGAAGTTTGATAGATAGGCGTAACAACAGCTTTACTGTCGTTAAATTCTCGCCCTTTGTGGATAAGGTCGGTTTCTATATGTGACATCGTAGGTTGTTTAAAAAATAAAGGTATGAAAATTAAAAAAATAACTTGTAAATACTTAATTTCAGCTTCGAATTGTTTAAATAATTAACCCTAAATTACCTATATAACATGAAAAAAATGCTAGTCATTTTGGCTTGTCTAATTTCTACCTTTTCCTTTGCGCAAGTTAAATCCCCTGCTGAGTATTTAGGCTATCAGGTTGGATCGAAAGTTACGCCACATTGGAAGGTCCTGGAATATTACCAATATTTGGCAAAACAGGTTCCTGATCAAATTAAAGAGGAGTCATATGGCGAAACTACCGAGGGGCGACCATTAAAGGTGTACTATGTTTCATCGGCGCAAAACATGAGCAACCTAGAGAATATCAGGACTAACAATCTGAAGTTAGCACATGCCCAAGAAGGGCAAGGAAGTACGAGTTCACCCGCGATTGTTTGGATTAGTAACAACGTGCATGGTAATGAGACCTCATCTATTGAAGCTTCCATGATGACCCTATATGAATTGGTAAACCCGAATAACAGCAAAAGTAAAACCTGGTTGGAAAATACGTTGGTTATCTTGGACCCTTGCTTAAACCCTGATGGGACGGAGCGATATAACAATTGGTACAATGGGGTTGTAGGCATTAAATATAATCCAGAGTTGTATGCTCGGGAGCATCGTGAGCCCTGGCCAGGAGGAAGGTACAATCATTATTATTTTGATATGAATCGGGATTGGGCATGGCAGACTCAAAAGGAGAGTACACTTCGTGCTGTAATCTACAATAAATGGTTGCCGCACATTCACGTTGATTTCCATGAACAAGGGATTAATTCACCTTATTATTTTCCGCCCGCAGCAGAACCTTTACATGAGGTAATAACTCCATGGCAGAGAGAATTTCAAACAACTATTGGGAAGCATAATGCCAAGTACTTTGATTCAAAAGGTTGGTTGTACTTTACGAAGGAAAGATTTGATTTGTTTTATCCATCCTATGGAGATACTTATCCCATTTATTCGGGATCGATCGGGATGACCTTTGAAAAAGCCGGGAACAGTTCTGCTGGTTTGGGGGTGTATACTGATCAAAAAGATACCCTGACCTTGGTTGATCGTGCTATTCAGCATCATGCTTCAGGTTTAAATGTTATTGAAGTAGTTTCTCAAAATGCAGATAAAGTTGTTTCAGAATTCAAGAAATTTGGAGATGACGCTGCCTCTGGCAAACTTTCATCCTATCAAACCTATGTCATTAAGTTTGATAGCGGTAGGGAGAAATCGATCCGTGCATTGTTAGAATTACTAGATAAAAATAAGATCAATTACTATTCATCCACAGGCTCCCTGAAAGGTTTTGATTATTTCAGTAAGAAAGACCAGAGTCATAGCCTAAATTCAAAGGATGTTGTAATTCCTGGGAATCAATCAAAAGCAGCATTAATTCGAGTTTTATTCGAACCTGAGGCGAAACTAACTGATTCTGTTACTTATGACATAACCGCATGGTCCTTACCGTATGTCTATGGTTTGCCAGCGATTGCTTCTGCTTCCAAAATGGGAAACCTAACACCCTATCAGCTTGAACCTATCAATAACAGCACAGGATCGAGCTTTGGTTATGCGATTAAGTGGGACGGGTTTTCTTCGGCACAATTGCTAGCCGCCCTATTGAGAAATAAGATTACTGTTAAGGCATCCGATCAGAGCTTTAAATTAGGGGCTGAAGAATTTCCAAAAGGATCGTTATTGGTCATGAAAAATGGAAACAGATCGGCGACCATTGAAAAGGTCTTGAAGGAAGAGGCAGATCGATTAAATGTTAGGACCTATGCAATTCAATCTGGCATTGTTGACGGGGGTAAGGATCTAGGTAGCTCAGATGTTAAGACCATCAAAGCTCCTAAAGTCCTTATGATGGCTGGAGAAGGGCAAAGGGCCACCAATGTTGGCGAGGTATGGCATTATTTCGACCAGCAGTTACAATATCCAATAATTTTAATCAACCCCGCTGATTTCTCAAGGGTAGAATGGGATGAAATCGATGTTTTCATTATGCCAAATGGTAATTATCCATTTTTAAAGGATAAAGCTCAAAGTGAAGAGTTTTCAAGTTGGATAAGAAAAGGCGGAAAGGTTATTGCATTGGAATCTGCCGTCACTCAATTAGCATCTCAAGGTTGGTCTGAGTTGAAAAGTCTGAAATCAGACACTGCCTCCTCGAAGGTTAAACCTAGTCTTCTTAAGAAATATGGGGATAGAGAACGTGGAGCTTTGGAGAACTATACTGCTGGAGCAATATTCAAGGTTACTTTTGATCCTACCCATCCGCTAATGTATGGGCTGAAAGATTATTTTACCTTAAAGCAGGATGAGAATCTGTTTCAATATTTTCCAGAAGGAAAGGGATGGAATGTAGGTTACATAACTGAAAATGCTAAAATGAGCGGTTTCGTTGGACATTCATTGAACAAGAAGTTAAAGAATGGAATGGTATTCGGTACACAGAATGTTGGACGAGGTTCCGTGGTTTATTTGACGGACAATGTCCTATTTAGAAATTTTTGGGAAAGCGGAAAGCTAATCATGGCTAATGCAACCTTCCAAACCGTAGAGTAAAAATACCCATTTTTGGGGATTGTTTAAGGTCCTAATGTCTTTTATATTTGAAAGTAAACATTAGGACCTTTTATGACCAGAAATCGCAAGATCAAAAATATTAAAATATTGCCGATGGCATACCTAAAATTCATTGGTGGATATTTTGTCTTTCTCTATAAAACTGCGATACGCCCTTAATTCTAAGTTACTATTGCATTTGTTTCAACAATTCAATAGCATATTCAATGCTATTTACATTATTGATAGCAATCCGAAGTTGTCCTTTTACCTCTTTCATATTAGAAATACTTGGGTATTTTTGAACAAAGGATAGAACCTTGCCAAAATTATCTGATTGATAATAGCTGGATCTTGGATTGCTTACGAAATACCCTTTCAACACATTCTTTTTATAAGAGATTTTTTCTAATCCAATTTCTTTCCCTAGCCACTGTAATCTTAAGGTATTGAATAGTTCAAAAACCTGGTCAGGTACTGGACCGAATCTATCTAATAATTCCTGTTCAAATTTTTGAAGTTGCCCTTCATCCTTGAGCTTCGATATGTCATTGTATAAATTGTATCTCTCAGAAACATTGGTAACATATTCATCCGGGATCATCACCTCTAGATCGGTATCTATTTGGGTGAAAGTGACATATTTTCTATTTTCTTCATCGGCAAATAGATCTCCGAATTCATCGTCTTTCAATTCCTGAACTGCTTCATCGAGGATCTTGTTATACATTTCAAATCCTATTTCAGCGATAAAACCCGACTGTTCAGCACCTAAAAGATTCCCGGAACCACGAATATCCAGGTCACGCATGGCAACATTAAACCCTGATCCTAATTCGGAGAATTCTTCAATTGCTGACAACCTTTTGTAGGCCTCGCTAGTTAGGGTGGAAAGCGGCGGACTCAATAAATAGCAGAATGCTTTTTTATTGGATCTACCGACCCTTCCACGCATTTGGTGTAGGTCGCTCAATCCGAACATATGGGCTTGGTTGATGATGATGGTATTGGCGTTTGGAATGTCCAATCCAGCTTCTATAATCGTTGTGGCAATCAGAACGTCAAACTCATGGTTAATGAATTTCAACATCACATCTTCCAGTTCATCTCCTTCTAATTGTCCATGGGCAATTCCAACTTTAGCACCTGGAACAAGTTTTCTAATCAACATGCCCAACTGTGGAAGGTCGGCAACGCGATTATGAATAAAGAATACCTGACCGCCTCGATCGATTTCAAAACTAACGGCATCCTTAATTAAAGTCTCATTGAAGACATGCAGTTCTGTTTGAACAGGCTGCCTATTTGGAGGTGGCGTCGAGATAATACTTAAATCTCTTGCACCCATAAGTGAGAAGTGTAAAGTTCTTGGAATCGGGGTTGCTGTCAGCGTAAGGGAATCCACATTTGCGCGCATCACCTTTAGTTTTTCCTTAACGGATACTCCGAATTTCTGCTCTTCATCTATTATCATAAGACCTAAATCCTTGAATTTAACGTCCTTGCTGACAAGGCGGTGTGTTCCAATGATGATGTCGACTTTACCTTCTTCTAATTTCTTTAAAGTATCCTTAATCTGTTTACTACTTTTAAAGCGATTAATATAATCGATGTTTGCTGGGAGTCCTTTCAGTCGTTCAGAGAAAGTACGGAAATGCTGAAGTGCTAAAATGGTCGTAGGAACCAATACAGCGACCTGTTTGCTGTCCGCAACGGCTTTAAATGCTGCCCGAATAGCGACCTCCGTTTTTCCAAAACCCACATCTCCACATACTAAACGATCCATTGGATGTGGAGATTCCATATCTTTCTTCACGTCTGCGGTAGCCTTTTCCTGATCGGGAGTGTCTTCATAGATAAAAGAAGCCTCTAACTCTCTCTGCAGATACGTATCTTGACTAAATGCATTCCCTGTTTGAGCTTTCCGTTTAGCATAAAGTAGGATCAAGTCACGCGCAATGTCCTTGACCTTCTTCTTCGTTGTTCTTTTTAATTTCTCCCAGGCATCAGTTCCTAATTTATTCATTTTGGGAACCGTACCTTCTTTACCTGAATATTTCGATATTCGATTTAAGGAGTTGATGTTTACATAAAGCAAGTCGTTGTCGGCATATACCAGCCTAATCATTTCCTGGCTTTTACCATTCACATCCACTTTTTCTAATCCGGCATATTTTCCTACACCATGATCTATATGGGTTATGTAATCGCCCGGCTTTAGCTCACTTAATTCTTTAAGGGTTATGGCCTGGGAACGCTCATATCCTTTTCTGCGTTTGTATTTATAATACCTGTCAAAGATTTGGTGATCCGTATAACAAGCGATTTTTAATCTATCGTCTCTGAATCCTTCTCTTAGGGCTTTATAAATTGGGGTAAATGTTACGGTTGTATCCAGATCCTCTAGGATGGCATAAATTCTTTCAATCTGTTTTGTAGAGTCTGAAAAAATGTAATTATGAATAGCATGTTTTTCATTCTCTTTAAAATTGTGGATCAATAAATTAAAATCCTTATTGAAAGAAGGCTGGGGGTGGGTATCAAAGGTGACTACTTCATCTGCCTTATAAAAATATTGTTTTCCAAATTCCACTATGGGATATTCGAACAACATAGCATTGAAATTTTTATCATCTGTAAATGTAAACCTAGGGTCTACCCAATCTGGATTGTCCTTAATATCCTTTTCTGTTAATGCTTTCCAATATTGAGAAGCTTTTTTATATCCTTCTTTAAGGATGTCCAAGGTAAATTGAACATCCTTGATCCAGATAATGGAATCTCTTTCGATATATTCTAGGAGTGAAATATGGTTATTGCTTAAAAACTTGGCTTGAACATTCGGAACGATAGTTACAAAGTTGATTTTATTCACCGAAAGCTGTGACTCGATTTCAAATGTTCGGATGCTTTCGATTTCATCGCCAAATAACTCTATTCTATAGGGGAGGTCGTTTGAAAAAGAAAATATATCCACGATTCCACCTCGAATTGCAAATTGTCCAGGTTCATAGACAAAGTCTACCCTTTCAAAATCATATTCGTACAGGAATTCATTGATAAAGTCAATACTGAGTTTTGTTCCAACTTTTATTTCAAGCGTGTTTTTTTCAAGATCTTGTTTATTGATGACCTTTTCAGAAATTGCTTCGGGATAAGTAACTATTATTTTTGGAAGCTCTGAATTTTTATTGATTGAGCTTAATGTTTCTGCTCTTTGTAGAACATTCGCACTGTCAAGAAGCGTAAATTCAAAAGCTTTCCTATAGGAAGCTGGGAAAAACAGGATTTGATTATCGAATAAGCTTTCTAAATCGCTCAAGAAGAAAGATGCATCTTCATGAGTTGGAAGGATAAAGACATTTAATTTCTTTTCAATCTGATAACATGCTGCAGCCAGCATTGCATCTGATGAACCGATCAACCCTTTTAAGTGGATCTTGGGTTTGCCATCTTGAATAATTTGTGCAATTTTCTTGACTGGTTCTGAAAGGCTGAATTTATCTATTAGTTCTTGAACGTTCACGCGGTATTATTTTTGCAAATTTACGAAAATTTAAGCGGGGATTATGAATGCTATCTTGCTATAACTCATTATCTAGTTTATGCTCACCTGCGAATTCAAGTACATATTCCATTTGATCTTTTAGGTCAAATTGAAGATCTTCATGTAAGTTGTCGTAAATTTTAACGACGTTTTTTATTCTTCCGCTCACATATTTATGTAACTTGAATGCCGGCGAGAGTGCTGATGGGCCAAAAAGAGACGAGTATCTATCAAAAGCCTCCTGTAATATTAATAACCTACATTCTGTAACCGAAAACTTATCTTTCGTTATTTTTTCATGTTCATTTACCAACCCACTTGCCTGCCTTAAGGTGCTGCTCAAATTTTTGTAGTTTGAATATACCGGTATGTTTTTAACCTTATTAGGGTTAGTCTCAAAGAGCGATTCCAAACGACTTTTTAAGTCAATTATCCGATCTTCAAGGTCTGTCTCATCTTCTAGAAGTTCATAGTGTAATTGCTTTAAAAGCATTTTATCCTTATTAATCAGTCTGACTAATAATTTATCTTTTTCTTTTGTTGGTAGATTGAGAACTGCCTCTTTTAACTCCTGATCCTTGTGTAATGACATGAAATAAAGATAAGTATAGATTCAAAATTATACAATGTGAGAAAGATTGTGGATTTGAATGGTATTAATTCTATTAAAAATGCAGAATTTTGGTTTACAAAAGTAAATAATACCATTGATAGTTGGTTTTATACCACTTCTAGTGGTAGTTATTGTCTACCTTTGTGTTGTATGGGCAAGATACCTGTTTTAGAGCAATGTACGGTTTCCTATAAGGAGGATAAGCATTTTTTGGCAGATCGCTTGGATGTGTATTTGGGCAAGAATAATAACCTTGTTTTCCCACATCGTCATAACTTCTACCAAATGGTATTATTCCTTTCAGGAGAAGGGATGCATGAGATAGATTTCAGGCGATATGCCATTCAGAGAGGGCAGGTATATTTTATGGGACCCGGCCAGGTACATTCCTGGATGTTTGAAGGCAAGATGACAGGGTATATTGTCAATTTTGATATCGATTATTTCAAGTCGCTTTTGATTCAGCCGGATTATATCGAGAATCTAAATTTATTCTCTTCCTTAAATGAGGGGGTATTTGTCTTGGAAGAACATCAATTAGCTGGGTTTTCTTTCTTATTTGATCAATTGAATGAGTTGAATACAAAGCCGGTTAATATTGATCTAAAGCGTTCTTTATTGCTTTATCTGCTATTAAAATTGGATCAAGCTTATGTTCCTAATTTTCCAACGAAGACGGTGGATTACCATCTAGTTCTAATTAAGAATTTTATATCCTTGGTTGATCTTAATTTTAAGGAACTGCATCTGCCGAAGGATTATGCGGAATTATTATTTGTAACACCAAATCATTTAAATTCTGTTTGCAAGGAATATTTAGGAGCACAAGCGGGTGAAGTAATTAGGAATAGGATTATGTTGGAGGCGAAGAGATTGTTGATTTTGCCGGATTGGACAATTTCGCAGGTTTCCTATTACCTGAACTTCAACGACAATTCCTATTTTACCAAGTTTTTTAAAAAAGTAGAAGGTAAAACCCCTGAAGAATTCAGAAAATCACAATGGAAGTAAATATTAATATGGATACACAATATACTATCCCATCCGGATTAAAAAGTGCTATTGATGGGAAATGCCCAAGATGTAGAACTGGGAATATGTTTGCAGCACCACTTTTAAGTTTTAAGTCTCAAAAGATGTTGGAGAGGTGTCCGGCCTGCGATTTAAAATTTGAAAAGGAACCTGGTTATTTTTATGTAGCGATGTATGTGAGTTATGCTATGAGTGTTGCTGAATTGGTTACAGCATGCGTGGGAACCTATCTTCTATCGGGAAATCTTGAAAGCCCCTGGCTATATGTTATTGTTGCTTTGGCGACCACTATTCTGTTGGCTCCTTTCAATAATAGATATTCTAGGATTATTCTACTTTACCTGATGACACCATCTTTCAAGTTTAATCCAAAGATCTTTCAAAGGGCAAAGGAGGAGGGTAAATAACTTCAGAAGATATAAATGCCTTAGATAAAAATGAAAAAGCGTCCGATTCTTAAAATTAGACGCTTTCTTTATAAATCTATACTTTTATCTAATTATCCTATTGGATTATCTTTTAAATATTTTTCCCAAGCCCAAGCGGAAGACATCATTTCATCGATGCCTAATTCAGCTTTCCATCCTAGTTCTTTGGTAGATTTTGTCACATCTCCCCAAACCTTTATAATATCACCTTCGCGGCGAGGGCCTATTTCAAAGTTCAGCTTTTGGCCTGAAGCATTTTCAAATGCTTTGATGGCTTCCAATACGGAGTATCCATTTCCAGTTCCAATATTGAAAACATCATAATTACCGTTAGGATTGCCTTTTTCCAGCAGCTTAATTGCTGCAACGTGTGCTTTCGCTAAATCAACGACATGGATATAATCACGAACTGCAGAACCGTCTGGAGTTTCATAGTCATCACCAAATACGGTTAATTTCTCACGTTTGCCGATTGCGGTTTGGGTGATGAATGGTAGCAGGTTTTGTGGCACTCCGAGAGGTAATTCTCCAATTAACGCTGATTCATGTGCTCCTACCGGGTTGAAATAACGCAATGCGATAAACTGATAGTTTTTATTTGCATTCGCAGTTTCTTCTAAGATCTCCTCAGCTATTTGTTTGGTGTTTCCATAAGGAGAAGTTGCCTTTTTCACCGGTGCAGATTCTGTAACAGGCAAGGTATCTGGTTCTCCATATACAGTACAGCTAGATGAGAATACAAAATTAATAGGTTTCTCACGGTAAGCCTCTAGCAAGTTAATTAAAGAGAAGAAGTTATTATGGTAATATTTAAGGGGGTTTTGAACCGATTCTCCTACAGCTTTTGAAGCTGCAAAATGTATAATACCTGAGATATCTGGATTTGCCGCTACAAATTCATTTACTTTTGCTGCATCACAAAGGTCAAATTGATGAAACTCAGGCTTTTCACCAATGATTTTCTCGATTTGATCTAAAATCTTAATACTAGAATTTGAAAGGTTATCTACCAATACTGGTGTATATCCAGCATTGAAAAGCTCTACAACCGTATGTGATCCTATAAATCCGGTTCCTCCGGTAACTAAAATTTTGCTCATTTTATTCTATTTTATATAGTTGGATGTTCTTTAAATAATGAATTATAATATGCTATTGTTTTTTCAAGCCCTTCTTTTCTTGATACTTTTGGTTCCCAATGAAGAATCTCTCTAGCCCTTTGAATGTCTGGTCGCCTTTGTTTAGGATCGTCGATCGGTAATGGCTCATAAATGATTTGAGACTTACTATTTGTCAATTCGATGATCTCTTTTGCCATATCAATCAGGGTCATTTCCTCGGGGTTACCGATATTGACAGGTAAATGGTAGTCGCTAAAAAGCAGTTTGCAGATTCCTTCTATTTGATCGGAGACATAGATAAATGATCGAGTTTGTTTTCCATCACCGAATACCGTGACGTCTTTATTTTGGAGAGCCTGGGAAATAAAAGTCGGCAATGCTCTTCCATCGTGCAGCCTCATTCTTGGGCCGAAAGTATTAAAGATCCTTGCAATTCGTGTTTCTAAACCATGAAAGTTGTGGTAAGCCATGGTCATGGCTTCTTGAAAACGTTTTGCTTCGTCATAAACTCCGCGAGGTCCTACTGGATTAACATTTCCCCAATATTCCTCATTTTGCGGTGAAACCAAAGGATCACCATATACCTCGGAGGTTGATGCCACCAATATTCTTGCCTGTTTGCTTTTTGCCAATCCTAAAAGGTTATGAGTACCTAGCGATCCTACTTTTAAGGTTTGAATAGGGATTTTAAGGTAATCAATGGGACTAGCTGGGGAGGCGAAATGAAGGATATAATGTAATTCTCCCGGAATATGGACGAATTTAGAAACATCGTGGTTGTAGAATTCGAAATTAGAAAGCTTGAATAGATGTTCGATATTTTGAATGTCGCCTGTCACCAGGTTATCCATTCCAATCACATGAAAACCTTCTGAAATGAAGCGGTCACAGAGGTGAGATCCCAAAAATCCTGCTGCTCCAGTTATAAGTATTCGTTTGCGCTTGTTTTCTTGCACAATAGTGAATTTAAAAAGGTTTAAATATCTTTGACGAAGATAAGTAATATTTTAACATGATGCGTTTTCTTTACGATTTAGGAATTTCTATTTATAGCTTACTGATCAAGATTCTGGCCCCTTTTAATGCGAAGGCCAGACTATTGGTCAATGGTCGTAAAGACATATTGAAACATATTGAGCAAACGGTTGAACAGGGGCAAAAATACATCTGGTTTCATTTTGCTTCCTTGGGAGAATTCGAGCAGGGGAGGTCAGTTATGGAACAGATAAAACAGCGTTTTCCTCAAGAAAAAATTATTGTAACATTTTTTTCTCCATCAGGTTATGAGATAAGAAAAAATACGCCTTTAGCTGATTATGTCTTTTATCTGCCGGCAGATACTGCAAAGAATGCTCGAAAATTCTTAGATATCATTGATCCTAAATTTGCCGTTTTTACAAAGTATGAATATTGGTATCATTATTTTAATGAGCTAAATAAGCGAAAGATTAGGTTACTTATGATTTCGGCAATCTTTAGGGAGGATCAGGTCTTTTTTAAACAATATGGTGGTTTTTTTAGGTCAATTTTAAAGAAGGTCTCTTATTACTTCACTCAGAATACGGATAGTGTCAATATGTTGAAGTGGATTGGGATTTCGAATGCAGGATTAGCGGGAGATACCCGTTTTGATAGGGTAGTGGAGCTTCCAAAACAACATCAAGAGATTTCTGAAGCAGCTAGGTTTTCACTAAATCACGAAACAATAGTGGCGGGAAGTACTTGGCCGGCAGATGAGGAACTACTTAAGGCTCTCTTAGAAAAAAACAAGAGTTTGAAAGCTATTATTGCTCCCCATGAGATACATGAAGAACATATTGATTCCATTAAAAAGTTATTTCCTACTGCATTATTGTTCTCAAAATTCAGCAGCTATACCGATCAGCAAATAGCATCTTCACAGGTTTTAGTTATTGACAATATCGGTATGCTTTCCTCACTGTATCATTATGGTAGAATGGCCTATATTGGCGGAGGTTTTGGCGCGGGAATTCATAATACTTTAGAAGCAGCAACCTACGGGATGCCGGTTATCTTTGGCCCTAAATATGAAAAATTCCAAGAGGCTATTGACCTTTTGGAATTAGGTGCAGGATTTTCTGTTTCCTCCGAAAAAGACTTAAATGAAGTTTATATTGCCTTACAAAATAGCGAGAAGCTTTTAAAGGCTAGCACCGCTGCAAAAAATTATGTTCAGCAACGTTCTGGCGCGACACAGATCATCATGAAATATCTGCAAACCGAACGCTTGTTAGATTAAGTTTTTTCTATTTATAGTCTTTAGGATATTTTCCTTTAATATGTGTGCCGAAACCAAACATAATAGGTTTATAATTTCCAACTGGGTCTACATTTAAATCTGCTTTAATGTCATTTTCTAAGCCTACTGCCCAATAAGCGGCATTTACAATTAATCGGCGAAGGTTCTGATCTAATAAATCAATTGAAGCTCCCATAGTTGTTGTAAATGCTTTTCCTTTTTTGCCACCTGGCAACTGATAGTCTTTAGTCCATGCAATCGGCATAATGGTTTTCTTTTTATTCACAGGACTGTCAGCAGTCATTCCTAAGGTAGGCTGTCCAAAGACAAGGATATGGGCATTGCGAAGATTGTTGTTAATTCCATAAACATCGGAGGGTACCCAAATATCACCAACACCTAATAGGATTGGGTTTTTGGCATTTACTTCAAGGCCGTTGATCAATCCTAAAGCACCTTCTTTTCCATGATCTCCATGGTGATTGATCCATGTTTCACCCAAAACTAATCCGCCAAATCCACCTTTCCATTCTCCTTCAGCGCTTCCATATCCATAGTGTTTATATGGACTTTTAGATTCCTTTGAAAAATTAAAGGCATGGGTTGCGGTTCTTAGTCCTATTACTGGTTTACCAGCTTTTAAGTAGTTGTCAACGAATTTCATCTGTGCATCAGGTAATTCGCGGAACCTAGTTGCAATAATCATTAAATCTGCATTTTCCAGGTTCTCTATTCCGGGAATGTTTTTTTGAAATTCAGGATCGATTTGATTATTGCTTGGATTTATTGAAAACAATACGACAGTTTCAAACCCATGCTTTTGAGTTAATATTTTCGCCAGCATGGGTAAGCTTTCCTCGGAACGGTATTCTTCATCGCCAGAAATAAGGACTATTTTCTTTCCTTTATCCTGTCCTTTTTCAGGTGTATAGTGTAACCAATTATTTTGTTGTGCAAAACAATTTTGTAAACTAAAGCTAAGTGCCAAGAACAGAATTAAAATTAATCTACTTGAACTGTTCTTAAAGGTTTTACCGGTTCTGAGGTTGTGTGTCATTATAAATCTTAAAAATATGGTTGATTAAGTTGTTTCTACTTGAGGATCTAATGGATCGGATTCTTCTTCATGTACCGGTTTATATGATCTTTTTTGCCAGAAATGGAAGAATATGAATAAAATGATTAGAACTCCAGGGAAGATTGCCAATTTTGCCAATGTGATTTGACCAACTGCAAGGTCCAGATTTTCAACTACAGCTCCTGATTGTTGTACAGCAGCTTTTGATTGGTCGATCCAACGTCCGATGATAGGTTGGAATATCGATGTTGAAAACATACCAACTCCTCCAATTACAGACATGCCTATTGCGCCACTAAGAGGGACCCTTTGAGCAGTTGTGGCAATCATAGTCGGCCAGAAGTAACATACACCAACTGCAAATAGTAATGCCGCAAGATAAACCATTCCTCCTGTTGCAACGGAGAATAAATAAACGCCAATGGTTGCAAAAATTGCCCCGCCCAGTAAAACCCCTGTTTGCCCAAGTGCCTTAACGACTGGACCGGCAAAAAAGCGACCAACGGCCATAACACCTGTTACCAGTGCTAAAACTAACATTGGACTTGCTCCGCTATTTGCCATGATAATTCCAACCCATTGTTGTGGTCCGAATTCTGAAATAGCCGTTAATGCCATACAGCAGAATAAGAAGATAAAGGTTGGTGAAAACATCGCTTTCAAATTGTTTGATAGAGAAGCTTGGCTTTCTTGTTTTGGTTTTGGGAATGCTTTACCATAGAAAATAACGGCATACAGAATTGTAGGGATCATAATAATCCACATTTGAGTCTGCCAAGATGCTCCCATTTTTGTCATTGCTAAGGAGATCAAACTACCCAATACAATTCCGCCTGGGAACCACATGTGGAATCTGTTTAGCATTTTGTCCATTTTTTTGCCTGAATATAGATCGGCAATCAATGGATTACAAGCTGCTTCAGTACAACCATTTCCTAATCCTATAAATAAGGTTGAAATCAATAAGGTAGAATATCCGTTCGCAAAGATTGTTAACAAAATACCTAATGTATGCGAGATAAATGCGAAACGCATAATGTTGCTGGGGCCAATTTTATAATAAAAAATACCACCGAGAATCATTGAAATTGGAAATCCAAGGAACCACATGGAATTGATAAATCCAAGTTGTTCTGCAGAAAGATTAAAATTCTCGCCAAGCTGCGGTAAGATTCCTGCGCGGATGGAGAATGTAAGGCCTGTAGTGATTAGTGCTAGACAGCTTCCTAAAAACAAGGCACTAGGGTTAACTTGTTTACTCATAATAGGGTTTATTTGTGGTTAAATTTTTCTTGTTGATTTTTCAACAAGATACAAGATAACTTATTTTTTTTCAAATTTTTCTAAGTTAGTATTGATAAAATTATACCCATATTCGGCAATTTCCCATGGGTCCGAATATTCTCGCCATACATTAATGGAATTCGCAAAATCAGGATCTGCTCTGGAGAATGCCTCAATCGTGTACCATCCCTTATAATTAATGTCATGCAATGATTGAAAGACTTCATCCCAGTGTACCAACCCTTTCCCCGGAGTTCCACGGTCATTTTCACTGATATGCACGTGCGCTAAATTTGGGGCTATCTTTTGAATGGATGTTGTAACATTCTTTTCTTCAATATTTGCATGGTGAGTATCGTACATTCCCTTTACGTTCGGATGATTAGTCAGCTCTATTAAATAGGACAGGTGATCTATGCAGCTGGCTAAATAATTCTCAAATCGATTAACTGCTTCGGGAGTTAGTGTTATACCTGCTTTCTGTGCGTGATCTCCGGCAATTCTTAAGGCCTCAGCCGCCCACTGATATTCCTGTTCATTAGGTGCAGCTCTTGTAAAGAATCCATGTGTGGAATGGAAAGGTCCGCATAATATTTCCGCCCCCAAATCCTGTGCGCGGTCAATTGCCCATTTAATCCTTTCTATTCCCTTCTCACGTGTTTTTTTATCTGGAGATATCGGGTTTTCATCCAGCCCTAATACGGTAACTGCATTTACTTCTAAGCCTAAATTCTTTGCATGTTCTGCTAATGCTTTGTACTCTTCTTGGTCAGGGGAGCCTATAAAAACCTCAACACCGTCATAACCTATTTTCTTTAATCGGTCAAGAATGGGAAAAGCCTTTGAAGAAACTCCAGCAGTCCATGGTAAGATATTAAAGCCAATTTTGTTCATATATATCTTCTTTTTCTAAAAATAATTATTCTTTTTCAAGAGGGTGTACCTTCAATAACTCATCCGGTGAGTAGAAACCTTTTTTATCTTTAATTGAATCACGTATTTCTTTAACTTTTGCCGCTGAAATCGGTGATGCCTCATTTCCAAATGAATTCCGCACGAACGTTAATACATCCGCAATCTCCTGATCATTTAACATCATGCCAAATGGAGTCATCGGTACTTGGCCCGGATACTTTTTACCATTGACCTCAATTGGTCCTAATAAACCATTTAAGGTTAATTTAATCAATCGATCTTCATTTCCTGTTACCCATCTACTTGCTTGTAATGGCGGGAAGCCTGAGGTATTTAAGCCTTTGCCGTTTGGCTGATGACAGGTTACGCAGAAGCCTTCTTTCGCGTAAATAACAGAGCCTCGTTTAAACTGGTCTAATGCTGGGCCTGTAAGCTTCGTAGCAGTCTTACTTGTTTCCTTGTTTTCTTTGACAGATTTATTGTTTAAATGCGCCAATGAGGTCAGATAAGCCGGTTTGTTCCATTTATCCAGAGTCGTTGTATCTATGGTATTCATTAAATCAAGTCCTTCATTTGGTTTCATCCATGATGCTGCAGCGATTAATTCTAATTTTACTCGTCCACTTTCATCTTTTGTGGCTTTGGCCATCAATTCTTTGTAATTCTTGATTTTGTCAGTATTGTACCTTAAAGCATGAATTGCAGCAGCGCGTGCATGATAATCATTGGATTCAAGGAGTTTCTGTACAAGATCGGCATTAATTTTATTTGCGCCCCATGTTACCCACATAGCTTCGGTCAAATTATGGAGATATTTAGGATCTTTCTCGTCTAAATTTTTAGCCCATTCAACGGTTTTTTTAACCACCTCATCAGCATCTCGCATCCTTAATTCTGTGCGGGTTCTATAGCGTGTTCTACTTTCATGAAGTTTTAAGTTTTCTAATAATTCATCAATGGAAGCACCATCAATTTTTGCCGGCTTCACAAGTGGTCTAGATGGATAGGTAATTCTATAGATTCTACCATGAACGTGGTCACGAAGCGGATCACGCGCATTGTGCTGCATGTGTCCAATCAGCATGTTGTGCCAATCTACGATATATAAAGAGCCATCGGGTGCTATCTCAGCATCTACTGGACGGAAATTCTTATCATCCGACCAGAATAAATCCTGCCTATGTTTCGATTTATATCCAGTTCCATCATCTTCAAAAGTATGCTGTTTTCCTCCAAGGAATCCAATGGTATTATTTAATAGGTAATCCCCTTGAACAGAATCAGGGAAGTGACTGGATGATATAAATTCTAATCCAGAAGTTGGGCGAACGCGATGTGCTTCATCTACTAAGGTAAATGATTTGTCATTCGCCTCCCCATATCTAGGTTTTATACTACCAGGCAGCATCCAACGAACGTCTGGTCCAGATGTTTCCAAATATAAAGTCTGTCCCCAATCATCGGTTGCAATTCCCCAAGGATTAGGAATGGATACCTGTGCTACTCTTTCTAATCGCTTGTTTTGTGGAGAATATCTATAAAACCCGCCATTAACACCTCTTACAGGTCCGTAGGAGGTTTCAACATTTGTGTGCAGGAACACGCCTTCTGCCATAAACATTGCCCCCGAAGGATCCATAGTATAAGCACTATGTGCATGATGGGTGTCATGATCATCAAATCCACTAAGAATAATTTCCTTCTTATCAGCTTTGCCATCGTTGTCTGTATCTTTCAACAATACCAGGTTCTTTCCTTGAGATAATAAAACCCCTTCAGGAATAAATTCAAATCCAATGGGTAAATGCAAGTGGTCTGCAAAAATTGATTGTTTATCTGCCTTTCCATCGCCATTAGTGTCCTCTAGGATAATAATTTTATCATTTGGTTTCCCATCACCAGCTTTCCAATGTGGATAGCTAGGCATGGTCGCAACCCAAAGTCTTCCTTTAGAATCAAAGGAAATCTGGACAGGATTTGCTAGATCTGGAAATTCTTTTTCTGAGGCAAAAAGATCAATCTTATAGCCTGGGGCAGTATGGAACTTTGCTAGGGCCTCCTCGCCATATAAGTACTTTGCATCTTTACCTTGTCCAAAATCATAATTCGTTTTTACTTCCGGTAGTGAAGAGGTGTTCTTATCCATTGCGGCAAGATCATAGGATTCTCCTTTTGCGGCTTTCCATATCGCGGTATCTCTAATCTCACCTAATTGACGTAGTTTTTTGATTTCAAATGGATAGTTTTCTGGACCGAATGGATTATACCTTCGGCCATAGGCATGTACTCCATTCGGAATTTTAAAGTCTTGATTCCAAACCCAATCCTTTTCTAAAACGGCTTCTTTAATTTCCTTTTTATGAGCAGATGGTTTTCCATCTCCTTTTCCAAAAATATTGCTGACAAGGTAGTCTGCAAATTTTGCATACGTAGCTTCTGAAAGTTGTGATCCATCAATGGTTACAGGATCTTTTTCTTGGTCATACCATTTTTGAGTAATATTATATACATCTAAAAATGGAACGTTCTTTTCCTTAGCCACCTGCTGCATCGCATCGGCATATAATTTTATATTCTTGTTGGTTTCTTTGCCATCAGGAAGGTCGTAGATGTTTGACAGGTCTTCAAACGCAATTGGCGAAACTAGAACCAACTGGGTTCCTTTTCCCCCATTATAATCTTGTGCATTGGTATGGTCGATAAATGCAGCTATTTCACCTTTAAAATCTTCTATTCCTTCTTGTCCACGAAAGGATTCATTGTATCCAAAAAATCCAATAATCAGATCTGGCTTTAAAGTGTTTAACCATTCGTCCTCTGTTGGGAAATGGCCTTCGCTACCTGTATTGATATCAAATTCAGGATTGAATTTTTCTGCCCCCGGAAATGCCCAAGGAGAATTTCTCGATGGATGTGGCCGGAATCCCGGTGTATTCCCGGGACTACAGATATTTCTAATGTATAGATTACTGTCAGGAAATCGAGTGTGCAATTCCGTGTCAAAATCCCCATATTCCATCATTCTTGATCCTAAATTATTTCCTACTAAAACAACTCGTGAATCTTTATGGATTTTGATGGGTTCCATGCTTGGTTTATGGCTACAGCCAAGTAAAAACAGGATAAATGAAAATGCTATTAAATGCCTCAATGAGTTCATAATTTAAATTTGTAGAGGTTGATTATAGATCTATATGAAACGAAATTCTTAGGTACATCGATTCAGGTTAACTCAAATATAGGTTTATAATTTGTTTAGGGTGTCCTGTACTATCCTGTTTAATAAAAATATTACAATTGATATGGAATTACTTTGTAAAGAATTCCTTACACAGTTTGCTTAAAACGTTTTAGTTGTTATATTTAGTTCTATCTAAAGAGATAATAAACCTATAGTCAATCATTATATTTATAAAGGTATATGAATCGTTGAACAATATAATATTTGTGAAACAATGTCTATACTTAAAAGAATAAGTTTTGAACTTTTTGCATGATAAAGAAAACCTATGTACTAATCCTATTTTTGGCGCTGTGTGTGCAGGTCTTAGTTGCGCAACATACTAAGAATGACCTTCGAGCACCTGCTTTTCCATTAATCACGATCGACCCCAATAGCAGTGGCTGGTCCTATACAAATAATCTTTATGATTCAAGTCCAGTACATTGGTCCGATAAGAAAACTCCATTCTTGGGAGTTGTAAAAATTGATGGAGAATTGTATAGGTTCATGGGTACCGAAGAATTGGAAATGATTTCCTTAGTCCCTAATGGAGAAGATAGATCATGGAATGGCCAATATACAACGAATCAGCCCACTGATCATTGGGCGTCAATGAACTTTGATGATTCTAAATGGAGCTCTGGCAAAGGGGCTTTTGGAACCATTGAAAATGAATCCCTCAGCAAAACAAACTGGACAACCGATAAAATTTGGGTTAGAAGGGAAATTGAGTTAAAAGAAGATCTTTCAAATCAATCTGTTTACTTGGAATATTCCCATGATGACGATACCAAAATTTATATCAATGGTATTGAAGTCGTAAATACAGGGGGAACAGGGAAAAACAAAAGAGTTGAGCTTTCAGATCAGGTTTTAAAGAGCTTAAAGAAAGGTAAAAACTTAATTGCTGCCTATTGTTTTAATGGTGGTGCAAATGGTTTTCTAGACTTTGGATTATTGGTTGAACGAACAGATGATTCCTATTTCGGGAAAACTGCAACACAGCTTTCATTCGATGTTCAGCCTATGCAAACCATCTATGTTTTTCAATGTGGAGATGTTGAATTGAAAGTCACTTTTACGGCTCCTGTATTTTTGGATAATCTTGAGTTGTTGTCCAGGCCAATCAATTATTTAAGTTATGAACTTAAATCTTCGAAACCAAAAGATGTGGAATTGTATTTTGAAGCATCTCCAAACTGGGCACTCAATCTTCCAACTCAAGAATCTGTATCCTCAACCTTTGAGAATAATGGAATTACTTATCTAAAAACAGGTTCAGTTTCCCAAAAGGTTTTAGAACGTAAAGGAGATCATGTCAAAAATGATTGGGGCTACTTTTATTTGGCTTCAGAGAGCCAAGGGTCAAAGGCAAAAGTAGGTAACAGTGCCTCTTTACGATCCTCGTTCGTAAAAGGAATTCCAGAATCAAAGAGTCAGAATAATGGAATAGATCAATTGGCGCTAACAAAAAAGCTTCAGGTAAATGGTACTGCTAAAGGTAAGATTGCTATAGGCTATGACGATGTGTTTGCTATTCAATATTTTGGCACGAATCTGAGACCCTACTGGAATAGAAAAGAAAATAGCAGTATTGAAAAACAATTTGAGCTCGCATTCAAAGAGTATGATCAATTGATGCAGGCAGTAGAAAAATTTGACAACCAATTTATGTTGGACTATCAGAAATACGGAAAGGAATATGCAGAGTTATGTGCCTTAGCCTATCGCCAATCTATTGCTGCTCATAAATTAGTGGAGGCTCCAAATGGAGACCTACTATGGCTGTCTAAGGAGAATGATAGTAATGGCTCTATCGGTACAGTCGATATAACCTATCCTTCTGCTCCTTTATTCCTTACTTATAACCCTGAATTAGCGAAGGCCTTAGGAAACTTCATCTTCTACTATTCGGAATCCGGAAAATGGCCGAAACCATTCCCTTCTCATGATATTGGTACATATCCTGTGGGAAATGGTCAAACTTATGGTGATGATATGCCGGTGGAGGAAAGTGGTAACATGTTGGTTTTAACCTATGCCATAGCCAGAGCTGAAGGCAATGCAAAATATGCGGACAAGCATTGGAAAACACTAACTATCTGGGCGGATTATTTGGTAGAAAATGGGTTGGATCCTGAAAATCAACTCTGCACCGATGATTTTGCAGGTCATTTTGCTCACAATGCCAATCTTTCTGCAAAAGCGATTATGGGCATTGCATCTTTTGGGCATCTAGCAAAGATGCTAGGGAAGAATGAGGTTGCCGATAAATATATTTCAAAAGCTAAAGAGATGGCTAAAGAATGGGAGAAAATGGCTAATGACGGGGATCACTATAGGCTTACTTTCGATAAACCCGGCACTTGGAGCCAGAAGTATAATCTGGTTTGGGATAAGGTATTCGATATGGGGATTTTTGATCCAAATGTTATTAACAGGGAAATTAAATACTATTTAACTAAACAGAATCAATTCGGCCTACCTCTGGATAGCCGCGAAGCCTATACAAAAACAGACTGGATATTTTGGACAGCAACAATGGCGGATAGTCATGATGCCTTCCAGAAATTCATTAAACCGGTTTACAGTTTTATGAATGAATCGACGACTCGGGTTCCGATGTCCGATTGGACTTGGACAGATCGGCCGGAAAGACGGGGCTTTAAAGCTAGAGCGGTAGTGGGTGGATATTTTATAAAGAAATTTGAAGATCAAATTAAAGGAAGGAATTAAGATTCAGGTTATATATTAGGTTAATTAGAGAGGGGGGATGCGCTTGCATTCCCCTTCATTTTTTAATCAACGATAAATAATTCCGATGCAATTTGGTCCGCTATTAATTTACCCGATGGATTTAAGATTATCTTCCCATCCTCCGATATCCCGACAAAACGATCATGAATGTATTCTTCAATGTTACTTTTGATACTATTTAAATAATCATCTCCAAATTCCTTCTTTACATACTCCTGGTCAATTCCCCATTTTGTTCTCAATGAGGTCATCACATATTCATTGAAGCGATCATTCTTACTCAATTGCTCGGTTTCCAATGGGAGTTCTTTTGCTAGGATCCCTTTGATATAAAGTGCGTTGTTGGCAATATTCCAAGAGCGTGAAGTTCCGTTGAATGAATGAGCTGAAGGGCCGATTCCTAAATAGGGTTTGCCCTTCCAATAGTTGCTGTTATGTCGGGCATAACTGTCTGGTTTAGCAAAATTGGAAATCTCATAATGTTCATAGCCTGAGGAAAGCAAAGTTTCTATTAACATCAGCATCTGTTCAGCACTTTGTTCCTCATTTAAAGCTGGCGTGCTTCCCTTATTGATCATATGTGCTAATGCGGTCTTCTTTTCAACCGTCATCGAATAGGATGAAATATGCGGCACCTCTAATTCTATAAGCTGCTTCATATTTGATTTCCATTTGAGATTAGTCAATAGCGGAAATCCGTAAATAAGGTCGCAGGTAATATTTTCAAATCCAGCATCCTGAACTCGCATAATAGAAGATTTGGCCTCCTCCGCATTATGTGCACGGTTCATCCATATTAAGTCCTCTTCAAAGAAGGACTGAATCCCTATACTAAACCTATTGATTTCCGTATTTCGAAGGTCTTGAACTTTCTTTTTATCTAAATCATCGGGATTTGCCTCAAGTGTAATTTCTGCACCAGAGCTGATTTCGAAATACTTGGCAACATGTCCAATAAGACGATCGATTTCTTTCGCTTGAAGGATTGATGGCGTTCCACCCCCAAAATAAATGGAGTCAACTTTCTTGTCTTCAAGGTAAGAGGCACGAAGCACTATTTCCTGCAGCATTGCCTCCAATAGCTCATCCTTATATTTTATAGAGGTGCTAAAATGGAAGTCACAATAGTGACAGGCTTGCTTGCAAAATGGAATGTGAAAATAGAACATGGGTGCCCGCTCAGATAGTATGAGGCAAAGGTAAGGAATTAAGAATAAAAAGATATTTATATAGAATTATTAAAACCTTTAGTATATCTTTTAATGTGTTTACAACACTTTCAATAGTTGAATCATCATTTGATGGATTAACCATTAATCGTACAAATGCACTATTTTCTCCCCCTTGTATATGTTTGTCTAAAATATTATTAAGTCTTATTTCTAAATCCTCGTTGCTATTTGCAATTTTTCTCATTTCTCTCCCTAATACAATAGGGCCAATGCTTTCGAAAACTATACCTTTTGTTTCATCAAATAAATCGTTATGTTGTTCATATATCATTTCGTCATTTAATGTAAAAAAATGGACAACTAGATTCGAGATATCAGTAGCATCTTTTTGACGCTGTTCTGGTCTGTCATCGTAAGCAATGAGCTTGAGTAAGGCTATTGCAGGTAATGTTGCTACTTTGAATGAATGCCCAGTCTCAAAATTTACATCTTCTATCCCATTATTATATACCTCTATTAATCCATCTACACGAATACTGGTCATGCCTATATATGTTTAAGCTCTCCGTATCTCATATTAGTAAAAATCAGTTTTTAAATAGTTGTCAAAAATCAATTCTGCAACCTCTTTATTTCTTGGATCTTGACTAAGGATTAAATCAGCATAAATTAATATAGGCGGAGCACAGTCTTTCTCTAAATTATTCGCTTCTTGCCAAAAATGTTGTATGATTTCAATATCACCTTTAGAGTCCGGAACAAGCATCATTTTTGTCATAAGCTCCATCTTCAATAATTTGGTGTAAAGTGTTTTTATTTCGGGTTCAATATAATTTGACATTATGTTCGCACCAGCTTCTCCTCCCCATACATCACCAGGCGCAAGTTGCTGCTCTTTACAATACGTATTATTTTTTAAAAACCGGCACCGCCCTACCTTTAGTTTTGGTCTTAAGGTCTCACTATAGCCTGTGATCCAGCGCTCTAGTAGCTCACGTTTACGAGTTATTATATATTTATTTTTATTTTTGGCGATTAGATAACCGGCTTCTTGTAAGTTATTTATAACTAAAGGAACGTTGCCTAATGCTACATTTGCTCGATGAGCAATTTCCCTATAAGACATATTTAAAGCGTTTTTTTCAGTAAGTAACAAAAACACTATTTTCAGTCCAGTAGGAGTAAATGCTCTGTTAGGTTTTTCTTTTTCCACTGCTGGTATTCTGTTTCCCTCAATAAAAATATAATAGTTCTCATTGCGGAAGTAAAAATTTCCAGCTATATCTAAATACGCTATGTTTTCTTTTCTCAGCATTCCCTTAGTTTTAGGGAAAATGTTTTGCGCTAAGAGTAAAAACGTGTCATTTACGTAAGCTAGAGTTCTAATTCGTTCTAAATGTGTATGCCGGATTTCTTTCTTAACGTCCGTTTTAAATTTAATTCGATTTTCGCCTAAAGCAATTGTCAATATTCCATCTATCTCTGAATTATCAGTAGGTTCCCATTCTCCATGTAAACCCGCTACATTTTCGAGATTGTTCAATGCTTTATTTACCGTCTTGATTTCCTGTTGAGTTATCATTCGTTCATTTTTCTACTATGTTCACGTTACGTGAACAAACGAATTCAGTGAACATTATTTATTAATCAAAGAAATATTATATGTGTAATCAAACCTTGAATTAAATATATAGCAATGTAATTCGTGGATTGTAAAACAGATAATGGTTCTATTCTCCGGATATTGTCTGGATTTATAATCCGAATGTCAAAAAAGAAACTAAAAATCTATGTTTTCTATTTGTTACTTTTAAAACTCAAGCAATTGATTTTTAATGCAATTACACATACTGGGTACTCGCTCAGTTTTTTATTAGGCAAAGATAGTTAATTGTAAGGTGTCACATTCGAGAATATTGCTTTGTGCTTATTTCATTAATTTTTGAGGACTATTATTAGGCCGTTAGATATTAATTTCTTTATATTTAAGAATACTATCTCAATTTATAATGCTATATCTAATTCGTTGTATTCAACTTATTATATTTTTGTTTTTAAGCATTTCTTGTGCACACGAATCTAAATTACCTGATACGGAGGATTATAATTTGAGTTTTGATAAACTTAATGCTAATCAGCCACTTTATTGGCATACCCTAGGAAATAATCAATACTTAAATTATCTAGATTCGGAGGAGAAAAGACATGGAAAATATTCGGCAGTTTTGGAATCGATAGAAAATTCAGATCCTAAATTTAAAGCATGGATATTTATGTTACCAAGGCACTTAGAAGGAAAAGAAATAACTCTTTCTGGCTACATAAAAACTAAAAATATTAATAATGGATTTGCAGGTCTAATGATACGTATTGATCCTGCAGTATCTTATACTTTTATGGAGGACCAAGGTATTAAAGGGACAACTGATTGGAAAGAATATAAGGTTAGTTTACCGCTACAGCCGGATAGAACAAAAAGTATTGCTATAGGTGGTGTTTTAATTGGAAGTGGTAAAGTATGGTTTGATGATTTTAAAGTCTTTGTGGATGGAAAAGATATTACTCTTTTAGTAGAAAAAGTTTATCCTGCTTCGACCGATAGGGAGTTTGACAAGGGTAGTAAAATCAAAACTTTCGATTTAAGCAGTAATAAAACTGAAGATCTCCTATTATTAACGAAAATTTGGGGATTTTTAAAATACCATCACCCAAAAATAGCCAAAGGTGAACTAAATTGGGATTATGAGTTATTTAGGTTTTTGCCTAAATACTTGTCTGTAAATACATCTGAAGAAAGAGATATCGGACTTGTAAAGTGGATAGAAAATTTAGGACAATTAGACACACTTGTCCAACCAAAGCAAGTTGATCCTAAAATATTCTTAAAAAATAATTTGAATTGGATTAAAAATGGTGAATTTTCTTTGGATTTAAAAGAGAAGCTTATAAATGTATATGAGAATAGATGGAATGAAACTAATAACCATTATTACATTGGAATTGGACAAGAAGCAGATAAACCTATTTTAAAAAATGAGGCTGCTTATGAAAACATGCCCTACCCAGATGACGGGTTTCGTTTATTATCATTAATGCGCTATTGGAATATTATCCAATACTTTTATCCTTATAGAAATTTATTAGAAAAAGACTGGGATAAAGTTTTTGAGGAATATTTACCCCAACTTATTCATTCCAAAAATGAGCTAGAATACGAAATAGCGACTTTAAAATTAATTGGTGAAATCGGAGATTCTCATGCTAATATATGGTCAGGAGCGGACAAAATAGACCACTTAAAGGGGCATTTTTATTCTCCTTCAAAAGTTGAATTTGTAGAGGACAAATTGGTTGTTACAGATCACTTTGTAGTTACTCCAAAAATATATATCCCTTTTGAATTAGGAGATGTTATTACACATATTAATTATAAAACAGTTGAATATCTTATAGATAGTTTAAAAGTGTTTTATCCTGGATCTAACGAGCGAACGATAAAAAGAGATTTAGCAAATGAAATTTTAAGATCAGCAAATAATAAGCTGAAAATTAAATTCTTGCGTGATGGACTTTCTATTACAAAAGAGATTACATTATATCCAAGAAATGAGTTAAATATGAATGACTTTTATAACAAAAAAAAGAAAGAGAATTTTTTTAAAGTTTTTGAGTCAGATATAGGATATATTAACACAAGTTCTTTTTTACCAAAGAATATTTCTGAATTAAGGGAAAAATTGAGATCAACTAATGCAGTAATAATTGATTTAAGGCATGCAACAGCAGAAGCCGATATTTATCAGCAATTAGGATCATTGTTTGTTGATAGTTCGGTTCCATTTGTTAGTACAGCTGTTATGAATATGAATAAGCCAGGTGAATTTATTTTACGTTCACCAAATAAAATCCAACCATTTGGGGACACGTATAAAGGGAAAGTAATTGTACTTGTAAATGAAAATACACAAAGTTCCCAAGAATATACAGCAATGGCATTGAAAGCAGGTTTAAACACTAAAATATTGGGTAATGCTACCGCTGGAGCAGACGGAAATATGACTAGTTTTCTCTTACCAGGAGGAATATCCACTTCTATTTCTGGAATTGGGATTTTATATCCAGATGGAAGACAAACACAAAAGATTGGGATTATTCCAGATATTTTTGTAGAACCGACGATTAATGGAATAAGGAATAGAAAAGATGATGAATTAAATAAGGCTATTGAAGTAATCAAAAATTAAAGTTGATATTAAAAATAAGAACAGGACCTATTTATTCATAATATGAATTAATAATGAGTCTTCATTTCTCTTTCTCCATAATCTGCTTAACATACCCAATGAAATTTTTATATCCATTATTTTCTGGATGTTCTAGATCAAGAAAATCGTCAAGTCCAGAATCGTAAATTTGTAGATTATGTTTTCTTGCAAGCTGAATCAATTCGAATAATCCTTTCTCACCATATAAATTAACCATTGTATGAGTACATTTTTGGTTATCGGGATAATAATTTATTGAATATCCATCGCCAATTATTTCCCAAAAATCTACAGATTTTTCAATTTCTCTAAAGTGCATTTCAATAGCGCTATTGAAATCAAACAATTGTAAATAGTTTTCAATTTGAGGGTCCTGAAGATCAACTTTCCTATCTGCTTTAAACAATACAATATCCCAACTCATAACAATTCTTTATGCTAATCCATTAACGGACAAATTTTGTAAAATTTGTTTAGTTAAATTTATTTCTATTTCCCAATGATAGCTGCAGCCATCATGCACTATAAGTCTTCCTTCTTTCCAGCTTGTATCCTCATTAGGGGATGGATATCCTTTCATCTTATCAGAAATCGTATATTTAGCCCAACTGAAATTCACATATAAAACTTTATTGCCTTCTGGGTCTATAAACCCAAAATATTGTCTTCTGTAATTTTTTAGGTTTTTATGTATAATTGGACAGCCATCCCCTTGATTATTCATAGGAACGTTTGCTTCTTTTATATTTTTTTTGAGAATTTCTTCAGCTTCATTAATTTCTTGAAGAGTTGGAGTAAATCTAATTACACCTAGATTGCATAGAGAACATTCGGCATCTTTTGAGAAAATGACACTTTCAATTTTTCCTTTTTTTGTAATCGTTGCGGTTGGCCCAATTTTATGATCTTCCTGGAAAGTTGTTTTGCATGATGAAATAATTAAAATAAACATCATCAGTAAAGTGAATAAATGCCTCATAATCTAATTGGTTCGATGACTTTGGGTCTTACGATTTCAAAGTTATACTTCTCCTCATTTATAATAAAATCTATTTATTATATTTATTTATTGATAAGGCCAAAATTATTAAGGCAATAAACTGTATTGTAATGAATAGATGGATTAAAGTATTGCTTGGGGTAAGTGTGATATCAATGAATATTAGCTGTGATCAGATTACGAAATCCATTGTGAGATCCCAGGTTAATCCTGGGGAAATGATTCCGGTGATCAAGAATTATTTGACGCTCACGAATATTGAAAACACCGGTGCATTTTTAAGTCTTGGTGAATCTTGGCTAGCACCAGTAAAAATGTTTTTCCTCATGCTTCTGCCTGTTGTCTTTATCTTATTCGGATTATATTATATGGTAAGATTTTCCAATAGAAGCATCGTTCTAATCATTTCAATAGCTTTTGTTATTGGTGGTGGGATAGGTAATATGATCGACCGCTTTAAGTTTAAATCGGTAACTGACTTTCTTCATCTTGATTTTGGAATTGTTCAAACTGGCATTTTCAATATGGCGGATGTTTCCATTGTAATTGGAATCATATCTTTATTCTACTGCCATTCTCAAAACTATTTTCATACCGAAGAAAGCTCCTCCTAATTATTATTTAACCATTCCATGAGATTGAATAATTAATCAGTTCTTCTCTTTAAGGACTGTTCTCTACGAAGTGATGTCCAATGTGTTAAACTAAAGCTAAATTTTGGGCCGAATTTTGAAGATTAAATATTGTAACATATTAATGTACAATTATTTGAAATAAATAGGATGGAACGGTTTTTGAAGGTAGGTTTTGAAATCGATCATCTAAAACTAATAAAAATGAAAAGATTATTTATTGCAGCAGCCGTCTTATTGATGGGATTGGGAGCTCAGGCTCAAAGTGGACAATTTAAAATTGGGGTTAATGTAGGTCTTCCTGTTGGAGATGCTGCTGACATTTCTTCATTTACAGCTGGCGCTGATGCGGCTTATTTGTGGAATGTCGCTCCTAGCTTTCAAGTAGGTCCAACAGTGGGTTTCCAAAATTACTTTATTAAAAGTGAGTTTAAGGACGCAGGTGGTGAAAACTTTAACTACATTCCTTTAGCAGCATCTGCTCAATACTCAATCGTTCCTGAATTCTTTATTGGTGCTGATTTAGGATACGGTGTTGTGACTAGTACTGGTGGTGGAGGAGGTTTCTACTACATGCCTAAAATTGGTTATCAACAGTCTTCTTGGGAAGCTTATGCAGGTTATCGAGGCCTTTCTGATGAAGGTAGCGTATCTGCTATTAACCTTGGTGTTAATTTTAAATTCTAATAAAAAATTAAGTCATCGCATGGTGACTTACTTCTTTTTGAAATCCAATTGTCTCAATTGGATTTCTTTTTTTATAATGAATCTAAAGATCCTTTATAAAAATCTAGTTATATTATTGTTAACATATTGGTATTCATAAAAATATTAATATTTTTAGTCTAAATTTTATCCAAACTTATTAACACTAAGAATATGACCAATATTAAAGAAAGAGTACATCTAATCGCTGAATACAAAGGAATCCATAAAGTTGAGTTTTTTAAAGGTTTAGGGTTGTCCTATGCAAACTTTAAAGGAGTCCAAAAGAACTCCGCACTTGGTTCGGACGCAATAGCTACTATTTTATCTACGTATAAAGATGTGTCCCCTGAATGGTTGATTTCTGGAGTAGGTGAGTTGTTGAGAGCTGATAATCATCACAGCGAAGAGGTTGCAATTACTTTGCCCTCTAAAATAGATAGGCCCGTAGATAATGGATCTCTTGCTGCTGCATTGGAAAAGGTAATTAATGCACAACAAGCAACCATTCAATCTCAAGAAATTACAATTGCCGCACTTTCTGCAAGAATTGATCAGCTGGAAAAGAAAAAGAAAACTAAAAAGAAGCGCTAATATCGGTTCTTTGCGTTATACTATAAATGGATGATTCGATGAGGATTCATTTAATATATCTTTGCTGTTTACTAACTTATAACGCTTTCTCCCAAGAAAAGGATTGGCTTTTTGCATTTTATAATGCTGATAGTACATTGGTGGGCTATAAAAACCAAAAGAATGAGGTGGTAATTCCAGCAAATCTGAATGCGTTTTTTGGACTTCCTGATAAATTTCAAAATATTATTTCCGTTATAGAGAATACGGATGGTCAGGGTATAAAGCAATATTTTTTAACCAAAAATGGTCTAAAAGTGGGTTTTGATAGCCTGCATTATTTTGATAATACCCCGGATTGTGAAAATGAGGGATTTATTAGGTTCCATAACCGTAAAACAGATAAAGTCGGCGTTTTAAATGCTGATGGAGTAATTCAAATTCCTGCTGAATATAGCGCTATGGATATCGTGAAAAACGGCTTAATCACTGTTCTGAAAGGTGCTCAAAGAAAAAGCGATGGTGAACATAGTTATTGGGTGGGTGGAAAAAGTTCGCTTATCGATACAAACAACAATGTAATCATTGAGGATTTTCCAATTACAACTGATCTTGATTTCTATAATATTCTTATCGATGAATCTATTCAAGATCAATCTTATTGGGAAAAATTTAAAGGGGTTGATGGCAAAATTTATTCCTTTATCAATTTTGAAAAAGAATTTAAACAACATCTAGAAGATCAGTTTTCATTAGAAGTTAGAGATGAGTTGTTAACTGAGATGTGTTTCGATACGGTAACATATTGGAATGAAGATACAGGCTGGTTGAAACAAAATAGCCTGGACTTTGTCGCAGATCATTTGGATAAAATAAAACCTATTTTAATGTCGGTTATGGATGGTTCGGCTGATTTCTTTATCAGTACATCATATCTGAATCCTTTTCTATTTGAAGGTCCAGCATTTCTAAAATTTTATAATCATTGTGCGGATCCCATGTATTGGAAATATCCAGTCATGGATTTAGTTGTAAATCATGATGTCAGTGGAAATAGAAGTCAAAGCCATTTTGAATTTCTTAGAACAGAAGATGGGTATAAACTCATCTTATTCAGTCTTAGAATATAATTATTAGTACCTTATAAGATATCATTTAATAGAATCATGTTAATTAGAAAGGGAACTGTGGAAGATGCAGAGCCAATTGCAAATTATTTGCTATTGGCAATGGAAGAAATTGCATATCGTTTTATTGGACAGCGTGACCATGAACTCGCTTTAAATTTTTTACTAGAATTAGTAAAAAGTCCAGGTAATCAATACTCCTTCGACAACAATTGGGTTATGGAAGATGAAGGGCTTGTTGTTGCTACAGCCTTAGTCTACGATGGAGGAAAGTTAGCTGAACTTAGAGCGCCTGTTGCAAGATTTGTGCGGGTAAATTATGGAAAAGATTTTAATCCCGAGGACGAAACTCAAGCCGGCGAATACTATATCGATTGTATAGGAGTAAATCCCAATCAGCAAGGGAGAGGCCTTGGTTCCAAAATTATTCAATATTTGATCGAAGAATATGTGGTCCGTAGGAATTCCGTATTGGGTCTTTTGGTCGATGATGATAATCCTAAAGCAAAAAAGCTCTATGAAAGATTGGGTTTTGAAGTTGTGGGCGAAAAATGGTTAATGGGAAAACATCTAGAACATATGCAACTCAAAAAATAAAATAGTAAGATTTTCATTTTAGCCCTTAAATGGGCTTTTTTTTGCTTAATAATATATGTCAAAACATTAGCTAAAACCTTTTTATGACAAATTGGCTTTTGTGTTGTATTTTTTGTTAAATTTGGTATTAGGCCTGTTTTTGATCCTTTGAATTCCATTTTTTATCGAGCATTTTAACAGTCGTCCAATTTTAAATTACTAAATACACCGTTGTATGTTTACAGAGAGATTTTCTCATTGGAGAGGAGTATGGAACAAAGGTAAGCTGTTATTTACAGTTGCTTTAATTTGTGTTTCCGGTTTTCAGGCTATGGCTCAGAAAACTGAAGTTGATTATGTCAACCCCTATATGGGAAATATATCCCATTTATTGGTTCCTACTTATCCAACGGTACATTTACCGAATTCCATACTGCGTGTTTACCCTGAAAGAGGGGATTTTACCTCTGACCGTATTAAGGGCCTACCCTTAGTTGTAACCAGTCATCGCGGTAGTTCTGCTTTTAATTTAAGCCCATTATCTGCCGGTGGCCGTGATCTAGCACCCGTGTTGAACTATAGCTATGATCAGGAAACCATCAATCCATACAGCTATTCAGTATATCTTGACCAAGATCAAATTGATGTTCATTTTGCAGTTGCTCACCAGGCCGCAATGTATGAGCTCAATTTTGAAAAGGATGGAAATCCACAGTTGATATTCAATACGCGAAAAGGTGAAGTGAAATGGGACGGAAAAGGCCTGTCTGGTAGCCAAGATATCGGCAACAATACAAAAGTGTATTTATACGCTGAATTTGATCAACAGCCATCTGATATTGCTAGTTTAAAAAATGGACAGGTTTCTAAATCTTCAGAAGCAACTGGTGAACAAGCAAACCTAGTCTTAACATTTTCGGGTTCAAATAAAAAAATAAAAATCCGCTATGGTATTTCATTTATTGATGCGGTTCAAGCTAAGGCCAATATGAACCGGGAAATCAAAAATTATGATTTAGCCAAAGTAAGAGAATATGGAAAATCGGTTTGGAATAAAGCTCTTGGAAAATTAAAGGTTGAAGGTGACAGTGAAAATGATAAGAATATTTTCTATACGTCCTTATACAGAACATTTGAAAGACCGGTAAATATTTCTGAGGATGGTCGTTATTTTAGTGCGTTTGATGGTAAGGTTCACAATGATGATGGGGTCCCTTTTTTTACGGATGACTGGATTTGGGATTCCTATCGTGCCCATCACCCTTTAAATGTTTTGATAGATACAAAAAAGGAGGGAAATATCCTGCAATCTTTTGTTCGTATGTCTGAACAGATGGATAATTTTTGGTTGCCTACTTTTCCAGAAATCAATGGTGACAGCAGAAGGATGAATTCAAATCATGGAGTAGCCTCTATATTGGATGCCTATGAGAAAGGTGTTCGTTCATTTAATGTTGAAGAGGCGTATCGTGCAGCAAAAGGTGCAATAACCGAAAAAACTTTAGCCCCTTGGTCCGGTAAACCTGCTGGGAAAATGGATAAATTCTTTGTTGAGAAGGGGTATATCCCTGCGCTTCACCCTGGTGAAAAAGAAATCTATGCTGAAGTTGACGGCTTTGAACGACGTCAACCTGTGGCTGTCACCTTAGGTACTTCTTATGACTTATGGTGTCTTGCACAATTGGCTAAACATTTAGGAAAAACTGAGGATTATGATCGTTTTATGAAACAATCCCTTAATTATAGAAATATATTCAATCAAGAAACCAATTTCTTCCATCCTAAGGATGAAAAAGGAAATTTTATAGAACCGTTTGACTACGTGTTTTCTGGTGGGCAAGGTGCTCGAGAGTATTATGGGGAAAACAATGCCTGGATCTATAGATGGGATGTTCAACATAATATTCCGGATTTGATCAATCTCATGGGAGGCAACCAGCAATTTGTAAAGTATTTGGATGATATGTTCGTACAGCCATTAGGAAGGTCTAAATTCGATTTCTATCAACAGCTTCCTGATCACACGGGAAATGTAGGACAGTTCTCAATGGCAAATGAACCTTCTTTACATATACCTTACCTATATAATTATGCGGGACAGCCCTGGAAGACACAAAAAAGAATTAAAACGCTGATTAAGCAATGGTTCAGAAATGATTTGATGGGAGTGCCAGGAGATGAAGATGGGGGCGGACTTTCTTCTTTTGTGGTTTTTTCTCAACTTGGATTTTATCCGGTTACTCCAGGCTCTGGCGTCTATAGTATTGGTTCTCCATTCTTCGAAAAAGCCAGCATATCATTAGAAAACGGTAAGACGTTTACCGTTCTTGCAAAGGGAGCTTCAGATAAGGTAAAATATATTCAATCTGCTAAGTTAAACGGTAAGCCATTGAATAAACCTGAAATTTCTCACCAGGAGATTTTAATTGGAGGGGTTCTGGAATTTGTGATGGGTGATAAAGCAAATCAAAATTGGGGTAGCAAATAGATTGCTGTACCTAACAACATAAACGCCCAAGTGATTCTCTTGGACTTTTATGTTGTTTAGCGATTTTAAAACTTGTTTAAAATCTGTATATTCGACCTATTCTAAACCCAATTGAATTTTATGATACTTGAATCCATTAGACTTAAAAATACTTTATTGTTATTATTCCTTTTCCCCCTTTTTGTATTTGCACAGGATAAACCAAATGTCGTCATGATTTATGTGGACGATTTAGGCTATGGAGATTTGAGTTCTTATGGAGCTACTAAAATCCAGACCCCTCACATCGACCAATTAGCGAAGGACGGAATTCGGTTTACGAATGGACATTCCTCTGCAGCTACCTGTACACCATCTCGATACTCTTTGATGACAGGAAAGTACCCTTTCCGCAAATCAGGGACCGGTGTGCTACCAGGCGACGCAGCCTTGATTATAGATCAAAATCAGATTACCTTACCTGAACTATTTAAACAACAAGGTTATGAAACGGCAATCGTTGGGAAATGGCATCTTGGACTTGGCAATCAAGTTGAAAAGAATTGGAATGAAGAAATTAAGCCCGGGCCATTGGAAGTCGGCTATAATTATTCCTATATCTTTCCTGCAACAGCCGACCGCGTCCCTACTGTTTTCCTCGAAGGACACATTGTCCAAGGAATTGACCCTAAAGATCCGATTCATGTTTCCTACAAAGCGAAAGTTGGAAATGAACCTACAGGATTGGAAAATCCAGAACTCCTAAAAATGAAAGCTAGTCTCAATCATGGGCATAACCAAACGATTATTAATGGCATTGGTAGAATAGGCTGGATGACTGGAGGTGTTCAATCTAGATGGGTAGACGAAGAAGTAACTCCAACATTTACTGACAAAGCTGTTAACTATATCCGTCAACATAAAGACAACCCCTTTTTTTTAAGCTACCATGCAACGGAGCCACATGTTCCAAGAATGCCTTCAACGCAATTTAAAGGGAAAAGTGGATTAGGTTTTCGTGGAGATGCTATATTGCAATTGGACCATACAGTAGGTGAAATTTCTAAAGCACTAAAGGATAATGGTCTTTACGAAAACACTATTATAATTTTCACAAGTGATAATGGAGCTGTACTTGATGATGGATATGAAGATGGAGCAGTTACCCAACTGAATGGACATAATCCTTTTGGACCATTCAGGGGCGGTAAATATTCTTCTTTTGAAGGTGGAACTCGGGTTCCATTTATAATAAGCTGGCCGAAAGGAATTAAAAAATCTCAAGAATCGGATGCGCTAATCTGTCAAATGGACCTATTGTCAAGTTTTGCAAACTACTTCAAGAAACCTTTGGCCAATCAAAGTGAATTGGATAGTGAAAACATATGGAACACTTTTATTGGAAAAGATAAGAAAGGCAGGGAATACCTGGTTAAATCAGCAGGCTCCCAATCCATTACCAAAGGGAATATGAAGTATATTCTTCCCAGTAAAGGTCCTGCAATAAGCAAATTGACCAATACTGAATTAGGCAATAATCCAGAGGATCAATTATACAACCTTGCTCAAGATCCAGGTGAAAAGAGTAATATTGCTAAAGAAAATCCTAAAATTGTTGCCGAATTAAAGAGTCTTTTAGAAAGGATTAAAAACAAATAATCAATTTATATTTTACATAAATCCCATTGTTGATAGGCCTGTATCAATCTGATATTTTTCAGATGTTACTATGTCCTATTTCTGTAGTTAATGGTCCGCACCTTGACATGATTAAAAAAAGGCGATCTAATTAGAATCAGATCACCTTTTTTAAATCATGTTAGATTTTTATTTAATTTCTATTGTGCTGAATATGCATTGTCTTCATAGTTGATATCCGCTAACCTTTCTGTTGGGTCAATCCAAGCTTTTTTCACTTTCTTTGATACAGGAACGGAATAATTAGGTTTTGTCCAAAACCAATCTGTTAGGATAGTACGTTTTACGCCGCTGTATATTTCATAGTTTTCAGCTGGTTTATCTCCTCTCATTTCACGAAGCGGGATGTAGAACAATTCTCTGCTTCCATCTTCATATTCAACCAATAAATCGATTGGCATCGCGAAGTTAGATTTGTTTTTCAATTCAATGCTTTGAGCAGTCACATTTTCTATAGCATAGTCAATGGTCCTAGTCGTATTAATAAATAGGTTAAAATACCATTTCAAATTCATTCCTGATGTTTCTTCAGCAACACGTTTGAAATCATTAGGCGTTGGATGTTTTAGCTTCCAGAAATCATAGAAATTAAGGAAGGTTTTATTTAAGTTCTGTTTTCCAATAATGTATCCTAATTGCTCTGCCAATACACCACCTTTGCTGTATGCTTCAGTGCTGTACGCATAGTTTGTGTTGTAATAATCGGCTAGAAGGCTCATTGGTTCTTCCTTGCCGGACTTTGCTAATTTGTAATAAGAAAGATAAGTGGCGCCAATTGGATTCAATGCCCGGGCTTTAGGTCTTTCGAACAACTCTTGGTAAGCTAGTTCTTCGATGTAGCTAGTGAAGCCTTCATCCATCCATTCATCGACAGTTTCATTGATACCAAAGAGATGTTGATACCAGGAATGCGCAGCTTCATGGAAAATAACGCCAACCAGACCCTTTAGGTTTCTGCCACCGGTAATTAGTGTCGCTGTTCCGTATTCCATACCTCCGTCACCACCTTGAATGATGGTATAGGTATTCCATGGATATGCACCAAAATGCTGACCTACAAAATCAAAAAAATCAGTGGACAAGCCTAAAGCGGTTTTCCAGTTTTCTGATACTTCCTTGTCTGATGGTAAGTATACGATGTATATGGTTACATTACCCTTCGTTTTAGCGGAATCCACAACGAATTTTGGATCTGCCGCCCAAGCGAAATCATGGATATTTTCTGCTTTATAGTGCCAGGTAGCTTTATTGTTTTTAGATTTTATTTTAGCGTTTTCAACATAACCTTTAACGTGTGCTGGGTTTTGAAGCTTGCCGGATGATCCAATTACATAATCTTTATTAATATGTATCGTTACATCAAAGTTTCCAAAAGGAGCAATAAACTCACGAGCTACGTACTCGTCAAGGTGCCATCCGAATTCATCGAATTGAGCCATTTTCGGGTACCACTGTGTCATGGAAAATGCGACTCCTTCTTTTGAATTACGGCCGCTACGGCGGATTTGTTCTGGAACTTGAGCTTGCCAGGTCAGGTCGAATTCAACGGTAGTTCCATCTTTAATGGGATTTGGAAGAGTCACCTCGAGAATAGTTCCATCCTCTTTAAAGCTAACGTCTGAACCATTGTATTTAACCGTTTTAATTTTTTGAAATCCGATTAGGTCAGGTGTTAAGGCTTCAATTCGACTTTTTCTTTCAGGGTTTTCTTTAGTGCCGATATTTCTGACCATTCGAGGGTCAGGATCTGAAATACTTTTTAGGCGTTCATCCATCATGCTTCCGGGTTGAAAGGCATTGAAATAAAGATGAAAATAAACCTTGTTTAATTCTTGTCCAGAGTTATTACTGTATTTAAGTTTCATTTTACCATCATATTGGAATGTCTTTTCATTGACATCAATATCCATGGTATAATCAACTTTTTGGTCCCAATAACCTTTGCGTTGAGCAAAGATAGATACACTGCAAAGGACCAATAAAAGTAGGGTAAAAGACTTTTTTAGATTCATAATGCCAAATATATAAAATTTAGCATTTCAAAGGTTGGTCACTATCCGATTAGGATTTCGATTTCAAGAACTTTTAGGGCAGCAATTAATTCATCAAATTGGTCATTGCTTGCGAAAATTTTGTTTCTCCAGATTCTAGTTGGGGACGATTTCCCCTTTTTGTGGAATACTACGAGGTTTCCTCCAGATCTGATATGGTTTTTGATATAGCTAATATCATCCACAGCAAAGGATAATTCCTTATTGAAGATGGTAATGTTAATGTTACGGTTTTGTATGCTCCACGTGGAATTATCTTTACTAAACCTCACTGCTGCCCACATGATGGCAGGAATACAAAATAGCAAGATAATTATTTTATATATTTCCTGAAGCTGAGTGAGCGACAACAAATAACCCACAACAAATAATGATCCTAGTAATATCCAAATAAATCTACCGCGATGTAGTGTGTTAATTTCAAAGGTCATCCTTAGTTCGTTATTTTTTCTCCTTTACTATTGATGATAATTTCTTCATCAGAATTATTTTTCATTGCGGATGCAGTTCCATTCTGAAAGTCTGTAATATAGCCATATTCCATTGGAAGGATGATTTCCCCCTTTGTATTGACTAAGCCAAAGTTCTCACCATCTTCAGAAACCTTGAAAAGGTTTTCAACATTGGTTACAAATAGATATGCATATCCAGAAATGATCAATTTATTGTTTTTAATATCATAGGCTTTATATGTTCCCTCTTCGTCGGTAATGTAATAGTAGTTGTCGTTAACTAGAATCGATCGATCAGTAAATGGAACTATTATATCTCCTTTACGGTCAATAATACCAGATTTACTGTCAAAATTTGCCACACTGAAATTCTGAGTAAATGGAGAGAAATAATCATAATGATTTTTCCAGATTGCTGTACCATTGACATCCATCATGCTCATTTTACCATCAATTGAATATTGATAAGCATTTAATTCAGGATCAAAGTAAATGTATTCATAGATGAAATCGGTTTTATTATTTCCTTTATTATCAATGATAGCCGATAAACTAGCTTCATTGGAAGCGATGGCATAGCCGTTATTAAAAGGTCCTATAGAGCTGAATTTTGGTTCGGTTAGGACAGTTCCTTCCGTCGTACTAAGTCCATATTGATAGGATGTAGAGTCAAAGTATGCAACAAGATCTTCACCCAGACCTACATCTTCAAAAGTTTCAGATTCAAGATTTTCAAGGTCATCAACTTCAGTATAGTTGTCAGGAATTTGGAAAAAATTATTTGGGGTTTTAATTTTTTTAATATCTATAGCAAAGAAGGATGCACCTGAGGTAGATATTTTTAGGGCAGCGCCAGGGACATCTCTCAGGTATTGGTATTCACCCCATATAATTTGAGGTATTTTTTCAGTATACCAAATTTCGACTATTGCCGGTTCAGTATCCCCTTCGTCCGATTCAATTTCCATGGTTGCAAGTTTACACGGGAATCCCGCAATAATTGCTGTCTCTTTATTTTCCAGGTTGATTGGTCCAGCGAAAAAATTAGTTGATTCGAAATCCAATTTTGTGAATCTAGCATTTGCAGAATCCACTCTGACCACGGTATGGGTCTTATTATCTGTAATCTGCATCCATGTATCCAGGAAACTTGATTGTATTTTGTACTGATCTTTTCCTACCCATGCCTGCATAACTGTTTGATTCTTTAATTCTTCCATGATGTCGAAGAATAATCCGTCCATGGAATTTTCAACGGAGTCTGACCCTGCGATCTGTGCCTTTAAAGATTCGTCAATAGAAACTGTATAATCAATTTTGAATACATCTTGTTGGGCAAAGGAAACTTGAAAGAAAGTCACAAAAACAAGGAGAGTAAAAAATTTTTTCATTTAAAGAGGGAATTATTTGGCAAAAGTCATCTTTTTTATTGATTCTTCAAATTAGAATTGAGATAATTTTATTCAGGAATTGTCATGTTTTTAAGGTCTATATTAAATATTGAAATCGTATATTTAATTATATGAACAAAGCATTCACTTTTATTTTATTCTGTGCCCTATCCATCAGTATGCTGTATGGTCAGAAGAGGCCAAATATTGTAATTATTATTTCTGACGATCATTCCTATCAGACAATATCAGCATATGGTTCCAAAATTGGTTCTACACCAAATATTGATCGAATTGCAAAGGATGGACTTCTTTTCAACAGAGCCTATGTCAATAATTCATTATGTGGACCAAGCAGAGCAAGTCTATTGACAGGGAAGTACAGTCATAAGAATGGATATAAAGAGAATGAGAAATCACACTTTGAACATAGTCAGAATTCATTCGTGAAAGAATTGAGGAAGGCAGGCTACCGTACATCATGGATTGGTAAACAACATTTGGGAGATACGCTAGAAGGATTTGACTATTTTGATGTACTGATCAATCAGGGTCATTATTTTAATCCGAATTTTAAGAATCAGAAAGGTGAGATGAAAAGGGAGAAGGGTTATGTGTCTGATATTGTGACGGAAAAGGCGATAGGATGGATGGAGAGTTTGGATCGTGAAAAGCCCTTTTGCATGATTTTAGGGCATAAAGCGACGCATCGTGAATGGAATCCAGATCCTCAAGACTTTGGTAAGAATGACGGAAAGAAGTTTCCTTTGCCTGATAATTTCTATGATAATTATGAAGGGCGGGAAGCTGCAAAGATTCAGGAAATGCAAGTAAGCAAGGATATGAAATTGGATTACGATCTAAAATTATTTAAATCGGAAGCCGACTGGATGAAAGAATCGAATTTCTTTAGGATGGACGAGTCAGATCGGGAAAAATATAGGTCCTATTATGCTAAGGTGAAGGCAGACTTCGAGAGCCGTGATTTTTCAGATCCAAAGAAATTAGCGGAATGGAAATATCAGCGATATATGACAGATTACCTAAACACCGCTGAATCCATGGACAGAAATATTGGGAAGGTTTTAGATTATCTAGATGAGAAAGGATTAGCGGAGAATACGCTTGTAATTTATATGTCAGACCAAGGTTTTTATATGGGAGAGCATGGATGGTTTGACAAGCGGTTTATGTACGAGGAATCCTTTCGTACGCCGATGATGCTGCGATATCCAAAGCACATCAAGAAATCTAAAAAAGTTAATGATCTCCTTATGACTATTGATATTGCCCCTACGATGTTGGAACTGGCGGGTGTTGCTGTTCCATCGGATATGCAAGGAGAGTCATTTGAAAAAATTATTGAAGGAAAAGAAGGTGCGAGAAAACAATTGTACTATCATTATTATGAGGATGGAATCCATAATGTTTCCCCACATTTTGGTGTGAGTGACGGGCAATATAAATTGATTCGATTTTATAATAAAGTTGATTCATGGGAGCTATATGACTTGAAGAAGGATTCAAAGGAAATGAACAACCTGTACAATAATGCTAAATATGCTGAAAAACAGGCTGAAATGATGCGAAAATTAAAAGAAGAAATCAAAAAACAAGATGATGCCGAAGCAATGCTTATATTTGAAGCTTCCTAAACAAATAAGATAACATGCGTTTACTATCTATTCTATGCTTTAGCATGATCAGTTTTGCTGTTTATGCCCAAAAAAAACCTAATATCGTAGTCATCATTTCTGATGACCATTCCTATCAAACTATTGGTGCCTATGGTTCTAAAATTGCCCATACACCGAATTTAGATCGAATTGCCAATGAAGGAGCCCTCTTCACGAAAGGTTATGTTACGAATTCTATCTGTGGTCCTAGCCGTGCAACATTATTGACAGGTAAGTACAGCAATAAAAATGGGTTCAAGGATAATGAGACCTCAAATTTCAATCATGGACAAAATTCATTTATCAAGGAATTACATCAAAATGGGTATCAAACAGCATGGATAGGTAAAATCCATTTGGGAAGAAACCTTGAGGGGTTTGATTATTACAGCATCCTTCCCGGGCAAGGTCATTATTTCAATCCGGATTTTATCAGTAGTGTAAATGGAGAGAAGGAAGTTATGGAAAGGGAAGAAGGCTATGTTGCGGATTTGGTTACGGATCGTGCGCTGAATTGGCTGGATTCGAAAGGTAAGGACGAACCATTCTGTATTGTGATAGGTCATAAAAATACACATAGAACATGGATGCCAGCATTAGAGGATTTTGGGAAAAATGACAACAAGAACATACCCTTACCGGAAACATTTTTTGATGATTATTCGACCAGAAAAGCTGCTTCTGTCCAAGAGATGAGTATTGACAAGGACATGCAAATGGGGTATGATTTGAAGATGTTCGAAAATATAGAGAAGATGCGTGCAGACGGGAATTTTAAAAGAATGAACGATGCACAATTCCAAGCCTATGTGGATTATTATAAACCAATCTATGATGAATTAAAGAAATCGAACCTTAGTGGTCAGGATCTTGCCAAGTGGAAATACCACCGATATATGGTTGACTACTTAAATACTGCTGAATCCATGGACCGAAATATCGGACGTGTTTTAGATTATCTGAGGGATAATAATTTGGAGGAGAATACATTAGTATTGTACTTATCTGATCAAGGTTTTTACATGGGAGAGCATGGGTGGTTCGATAAAAGATTTATGTATGAGGAATCATTCAGAACGCCAATGTTAATGAAGATGCCTGGCTTGATCAAACCGAAAACGAAGATTGAAAGTATGGTGTCGGTGGTAGATATAGCCCCAACATTTTTAGAGTTAAGTGGTACGGAAGTACCTGCTGACATGCAGGGGAGATCCTTTTTGAGTGTACTTGAAGGGAAAAAGAAAAGTATTCAAGACCAGCTGTTCTATCATTATTATGAGAATGGGGAGCATGCTGTATCGCCGCATTTTGGAGTTTCTGATGGACAGTATAAATTAATTCGATTCTATAAGCGAGTAAATGGATGGGAGCTATTTGATTTGAACAAAGATCCGAAGGAAATGAAGAACGTTTATGGAAATCCGAAATATAAAAAGGTTCAGGAACGAATGGAAAAGTTGTTGCGATCTGAAATAGATCGATTAGAAGATACCGAAGCTAGAGATGTTTTAGCTCAGAAATAGAATAGGCATTCTTTAAAAGGCTCATGCCAGGAATATAAATTACTTTATTGATAAAAAATAAGACCTTAATCATAAGGGAGTAATTTATAATGTTTTTGAATTGTTATTTGTTGAGAATAGATATTTCAAGTGAATTATATTTGTTCTCAACGAATATCATTCCATGAAAAGACAATTACTATTAACCTTATTTTTCAGCCTTATTTTAAAATTAGCAGCTGCTCAAGACAGTACATTAATTACTATTGATTCTGACAGTGTACAAGTTAAGGAGCCTAAAGCTTCGAAATTGGTTAACCTTGATATCTTATTCAGGGCTGCTTTAAATGCCAATAATTTTGGTCAAGATGATTCAAAATTAAATGCGAATCTAGATGATGCCCGCATTATGGTTTCAGGAGACTATAATGATCAGTTTTCCTACCGGGTAAGATTCCGGTTAAATAGGTCATTTACCCCAACATCTTTAGACAATGCTTCAGCTGCATTAGATTTTGCTTTCTTGAAATACAAATTCGGGAAGGAAAATAAATGGGCAGTAACTCTAGGTAAACAGAGCGCAATGGTCGGAAGCTTTGAATTTCAAAACAACCCAATCTATGAACTTCGATTTAGTGATTACGTAGGTAATATATTAAATTTGTTTGTGGTGGGGGGAATGTTATCCTATGATATTAATCAAAATCATTCTATTAATGTTCAGCTTTATAATACCATCAATCATAGTTTTGATCGATTGTTATCAGATAATGGGTATACAGCGGGCGAATTAGAGGCTTCCAAAACTCCTATGGGAGGTTATTTTACCTGGATGGGTTCATTTTTAGATAAAAGAATTGATACAAAATGGTCCTACAACATTTCTCAATTTGCAAAAGACCGTACTAACCATGCCGTTTCATTGGCTAATAAATTTAAGACTGCCCGTCAAATGATTTATCTGGATCTTCAATATTCTTACTATGCAGTCGATCATATCATGCTGGGGTCATCAGTGATCAATGATTTTTATGGGAGAACCGGTGCTGAAAGAACATTATCTAAAGATATAACGTATAAATCGGCCATATTGAGATATGATCAATTTATAACAGATAAATGGGAAATAGCTTTGAAGGGAGCTTTTGAAACGGTTGGATCCAAGGCCGCTGCAGATGGAGGATTAGGGGCTGATTTTAGAAAGAATTATACTTATTTTGCAGCATTACAGAATAAGCCATTGAAAAATAGAGATCTAAGATTCTATTTAGGCTATATGGGTAATACAGTTACATATAACAAGAATGTTGAGTTAGACAGTAAACAATTTAATAGGATTGCATTAGGAGCTTACTTTACTATTCCTGTTTTGTAAATTAACAACATGTTTCGATCCATCATTTTAAGTTTTGCTTTTTTGCTTTTTGTATTTTCAGTGAAATCCCAAGATTTTCAAGATAGAACTGAAAATTTATATAATTTTCATAAAGGGAAATTTGATGATTTTGAGAAGGAGCATAGAAGGAAGATAAAATTTAAAAGACATGAAGTAACCTATTTACAATGGGGGAGTCAAGTAGAAAAAGTGTTTATATGGTTACCCGGTAGCTTACTTTCAGCATACGATTTTTATCCATTTGCTGATTCGCTTTTGCAAGATGGATATACGGTACTTTCTATAGACCATTATGGTCATGGGTTAACGGAGATACCACAGGAGGATTTGGATTTTTGGGATTTTGCGGATGATCTTAATTCACTGCTGGAGCAGAAGGGGATAAAAAAAGCGGTTATCGCGGGATTTTCTCGAGGTGGTTACCTTGCCTCTGCATTTTATGAAAAATACCCAGAAAAGGTAAGTGCAATTATTCTAGAAGATGGAGGGTCTGTTTCCTTTGACACGATGTTCCAGAAATTAACTCATGAAGATTATACAAATTTCTTAAAAAATCTTAAAGTTCCTAAAGAAGTGGAAGAGCTTTTATTTCAGCGATATAATTCAGAGCTTGAAATTTTCAATAATTTTTCAACTATAGACGATTCTGAAAGTCGCTGGCAGAATTTAGGTTTTGTCAGAAAGAATGGAAATCAATATATCATGTACTGTGGGTTAAATGAGTACATGCATATGCAGGATAGTTTGCATTATACGGAGGTTTTGAATCAGAGCGATCAAGTAAGTCGGTATGCTTCTTCTATCGTTAGGATAAATCCATTGCATATTTATAAGACATTGGATGTTCCTATGTTAATAATGGAAGCAATAGGGGAACCCGATTTATTTAAAACGACTGAAGAGAATCAGAAACTTAGAGATTTACATCCAACTAAAATTAGTTTGATACAATTCGATTGTGACAACCACAACATTCATTTTGGATGCCCTGACAAGTTTATTTCAGAAGTGAGAAAATTCCTAAAGAACTTATAAAAAAAATAGCTGTCTTAATAAAAGGACAGCTATTTTTTTATGTTCATGATCTTAGTTAAAGATCAATGTTTTTTCAGGATTGATTTTTCTACCGAAAGAAAGTAATTCGTAATGTAGATGAGGTCCAGTCGATCTGCCTGTGCTACCAAGTTTACCCACCTGTTGTCCAGCTTCAATTTTTTGTCCTTTTTTCACCAATGTTCTAGAAAGGTGAGCGTAACGAGTTTCCCATCCATTGGTATGTTCAATGATCACTACATTACCATATTGTCCTTTATATCCAGAGAAAACCACCTTTCCGGCAGCGGTAGCATTGATTGCTTCTCCGGTACGGCCACTAATGTCAATTCCGGAATGCATTTCAATTCCACGGTTTGTAAAAGGGTTTCTTCTGTATCCGAATCTAGAAGTAATGTTTCCATTATGGGGTTTTCCTAAAGGAACACCTTCTAGTTTTTTGTCCAATTTTTTAACAGTTGCTTCGTAAAACTTAATCATTTCATTAAGGTTTACTTCATTTTCCACGGGTCCACCAGCATTTTTGATTTTAGGGGCAAATTCTTTTAACCCTCTTTTGCGCATTTTGGCATTAATTTGGTTTACAGCACTATCAATAGCATCGAAGGATTTTTGAATTTGTACAGTACTCAATTGATTTGTAGCTTCTTCAAGAGCAAGGTTTTGTCTAGCTTCTTCCAGCGCTTCAATTTGTTTACTTAGTTGTTCTTCGTAGTGATTGCTTGTAGATTTAGTGGCAACATAAACAATTGTTGCACATATCAAGCAAATAGTGAAGATTCCTCCAGCCAGGATATATTTCCAGTTTTTCAATAAAATAGTTGGAATCTGAATCTTCAAATTTGAATCGCCATTGGAATCAATAATTTCAATAGCAGTCTTCTTTTTTGTCATATATTTTACTCTCCCACTTTATATTAGCCGGGCATAAAAATAGAAGATGTTAAAATAATAGCAAGAAAATTTAACATTTAATAACTTTTTTAGGCTTAGGTCGGGGATAAATTATCATCTTTGCAATATGTCATTTTCGCAACGAATCCTAGGGTGGTATGCTACACACAAAAGGGCATTACCATGGCGGGAAACAAAGAATCCATACATTATTTGGCTATCAGAAATTATTCTTCAACAGACCCGTATTGAACAAGGTACACCTTATTTTCATCGGTTTTTGGAAAGTTATCCGAATGTAACAAAGTTTGCTGAAGCAGAAGAGTCGGAGATTCTGAGGTTATGGCAAGGTTTAGGTTATTATTCGCGTGCACGTAATATGCATAAGGCGAGTAAGCAGGTTGTTAATTTGCATTCTGGGGAATTTCCCACGACATATACTGATTTATTGAGACTGCCCGGAGTTGGAGAATATACAGCAGCGGCTATTTCTTCCTTTTCAAGTAATCATCCACACGCTGTATTGGATGGGAATGTTTTTCGGGTACTATCACGTTATTTTGGGATTGATGAGCCTATCAATAGTACTCAAGGGAAAAAGATATTTACTCAATTAGCGGATGAAATGCTAGATCGTGATCATCCATCCGAATACAATCAGGCGATTATGGATTTTGGTTCCTTGCAATGTAAACCTAAGAATCCCAGGTGTGAGGAATGCGTATTGAGATTGGACTGCCGAGCCTATGGGGATGGCTTGGTAGAAAAGCTTCCTAGGAAAATAAAGGCGAAGAAAAGTAAGGATCGTTATTTTCATTATTTCGTATTAGAAGCTGGGGGTGAAGTATTGATGTCGCAGCGGTCAGAAGGGGATGTTTGGGCGAATTTGTATGAATTTCCGATGTTAGAAACGGCAAAAGAAATAAATGTAGCGGAATTGGTACAGTTGCCTGAATATCGAGAATTATTTGGTGAAAATGAGCCAAAAATGATTCAAGGACAAGTGAAGCATATCCTTAGTCACCAGAATATTTACGCGAAGTTTTACAAGATAGATGTTGATAACTCGGAATTGGTCAAAAAAAGAAATTGGAATTATTGTTTATTAGAAAATTTAGATAAATTAGCTAAACATAAACTGATTAGTTCCTTTGTGGAACATTATTTTTAGTGCTCACTAAATCCTAAATTATTGTATGTCGGGAGTAAATAAAGTTATTTTAGTAGGTCATCTTGGAAAGGACCCGGAAATCCGCTATTTAGAAGGAAATGTAAGTGTTGCGAGTTTTCCCTTAGCGACCTCAGAGACTTTCAACAAGGACGGCCGTCGAGTGGAACAGACGGAATGGCATAACATTGTGTTGTGGCGAGGCTTGGCTGATGTTGCGGTAAAGTACCTCAGCAAAGGGAAGCTTGTTTATATTGAAGGAAAACTAAGGACACGTTCTTATGAAGATAAGGAGGGAATCCGTCGGTACACGACCGAGATTGTAGCAGAGAGTTTTAATTTATTAGGTCGCAGGTCTGATTTCGAGCCGCAGAGCCCTCAAGGAGGAGCAGGCAGTGTGCCAGGCAATGCCGAACCAAAAGAACAACCTGTCGACTTCACGGAGAATGATGACGATAATGATGGTCTACCATTTTAATCTACCTAATTAAATACAGTACCATTTCATTTATTTTTTAAAATTGCTGTATCTTTGACACATGTTGCAAGATAAGATTACGCAGTATACAGAAGAGATACAGGCATTTTCGCCAAACTCTGCTCAAGATGTTGAAGCATTCAGATTAAAGTTCTTAGTGTCCAAGGGCATTGTAAAGAACTTATTTGAAGAATTCAAAACGGTATCTTCTGAGGAAAAGAGGGTATTAGGAAAGGTGTTAAATGAATTTAAGCAATTGGCTGAAGTAACTTTTAAAGAAGCTTCGGAACAATTTGCTGGTCAATCCGATAGTCAGTCAGCGAAAAAGGAAGGTGATTTGACCTTGCCTGGTCAAGGATTCACTTTGGGATCTAGGCATCCATTATCCTTAGTACGGAAGGAAATCGTTGAGATTTTCAAGAAATTGGGATTTGTGGTTGCTGAAGGAAATGAGATTGAAGATGATTGGCATAATTTCTCTGCGTTAAACTTTGCTCCTGAACATCCAGCACGTGATATGCAGGATACCTTCTTTATCAAGAAGCAGGATGGGAATGATGTGGTGCTTCGTACACATACATCATCAGTTCAGGTTCGGTTAATGGAAGCTGGGCAACCACCATTCCGTGCGATTATGCCGGGAAGAGTTTATCGTAACGAGGCGATATCAGCACGTGCTCACTGTTTCTTTCATCAGATTGAAGGATTATATATCGATGAGGATGTTTCGTTTGCCGATTTAAAACAAACCTTATATCACTTTGTGAAGGAATTATACGGGGAGGATACCAAAGTAAGGTTCCGTCCATCCTACTTTCCTTTTACAGAGCCATCAGCAGAGATGGATATTTCTTGTACAATCTGTAAGGGTGCGGGCTGCCAGATGTGTAAATATTCAGGATGGGTTGAGATTTTAGGCTGTGGTATGGTAGATCCTAATGTATTGGAAAATTGCGGGATCGACAGTAAGAAATACTCAGGTTACGCATTCGGTATGGGTATTGAACGTATTACAAATTTGAAATACGAAATACGCGACTTGCGTCTATTCTCAGAAAACGATGTTCGTTTCTTATCACAATTTGAAACTGAGATTATTTAGAACCAAAAATATTATGTTTTATATCGGCATTCATGTCGATATAAAACATTAAAAAATAGACTGAATCCCAAATTCAAAAAAACACCTTAATGGAAGATAAAGTAGTTATAGCAATAAAAAAATCTGCCCGAGATTTATTTAGAAAATATGGCTATAATAAAACTAGCGTAAATGAGCTAGCCAAAAATGCTTCCATTGCGAAAGCCACCTTCTATAAGCATTTTGCGAGTAAAGAGTTGATTCTACATGCCGTCCTGATGGATTATATCCAAGACAATGTGTACGATATCTTAAATAAGAATGTTAACGAAAAGGATTTGGCGTTATTTTTAGCAAATACCATATTGCGTGTCAGCCGAGTAACATACACGGTTTGTAATGAATTCGTTGGTTGGGAGTTTATCCGTGAATCCGTTAATGCGCAGGAGTACCTAAAGCTCTTGTCCGACGACTTGGAGTTTCTTTTACTGCGTTCTTTTATGCAGAATGATATCATTGCCAATATGATTCCGGAAGAAAGATTAACCTTCTTAATTAAGACCAGCAAGAATATTGTATTTTCCTTTGCCTTTACTGCTGTATCCGAAGCAGATGTACGCAAGAACTTTATTTCTTTCCAAAAAGAAATTCTTCCGTATTTAGTGCAGGCAACGTTGATGGAGGCGTAGACAAAAGACAAAAGGCATAAGACAAAAGTCTAGATAGTTAGCTATTTTCCAGTTTTTAAGAATTTATATACCATCCCTAACATAAAATATTGTCTTAAGGTTAATGTCTGGGAGTAATTCGTAGAGTTTCCATAGCTGCTGAAATTATTGGAAACATTTTGATTAAGGATATCAAAAGCTGATAACTTTAATTCACCTTTTCCTAAAATTGGATAATATACTGATGCATTTAAAATGTTTAGATTTCTTCTGTCACCGTTAATCCCAACAACTTGATTTTTTACGGTAAATGAACTTTCTATTCTAAATTTCTTGATGTTATTTAATAGTAATGTCGCACCTAAGCTTGTATTCGTGTTGTTTATGTTTTTAAAATTTTCGGAGTCGTACTTAAAATTAGTATTATTAATTCCCATTGCGAACGATGGGGTAAATGTGAAAGCACTTTTATAGCTGAAGGTTACTGTATTATTCCAATTTCCATAAAATTGAGTGGCAAGATTTTCTTCATTATTAGACATGCTGTAATTTTGGTTAGCGTATACGTATGAATAAGTAGAAAAACTTAAGTTCCAATTTTTATTTTGAAGGAATGTTTTTGAAAATGAAATATTTGTGCCGTACGAATCAGTTGGTCCAGCTTGATAAGATTGGGAAGTTCCAGTGCTGTTTTCAGTATTGTAGGTGTTTGCATATCCAACGCTATTGTCTTTAGTTGAATAATTTGCAGAAATAAAGAAATTGATTTTAGATTTGTTGAAAAACTTATTATACCTAATACTATATCTTTCCTCAATAGTGTTATCAAAAAAGGGACTTGCTAATTGTATTCGAGTGGGGTATAAATCTGAATTAACAGAAACTATACTGTAGAAATTAGGAGCTGAAAAAGACTTATAATAATTTAGATTTAGGTTTTTATAGGTAATACTTAAATCGGGTAGCCAATAAGAATTTTCATTTTTCAGGTTCTCACGTTTTTGATAATAATCAAAGTTATTAGATTGACTTGCATACTTAATTCCTATTGAAATAGGAAGGTCTTTAATTAAACTAATATTCCATTTTGTTCCAGCATAGAATAGATTGTTTTTTAATCCTTTATTATTAGCAACATCATTCCTATTGGAGAATTCATCAGCATTAATCTTGTTAAGTATATCTTCTGTTTCCCATTGATTACCATTTATTTGTTGTGCATAGAGATCGAAATTTATTTTTTTATTAATAGGGACTTGTAAGTTAATTTTATGTTCAAGTACCTGTGATAGATTATTAGAATTTTCTATTTGATGCTGAAGGATTGTACTATCATTAAAAAGAAAATAACGGCTATTAGAATTGTTATTACTTATTCCTGATCCATTATTATTTCTTAAATTATGGTTAAAAGATAATAGCCATTTATTTTTAAACTTCTTTTCGATATAAAATGAATGGTAATAATTGAATCTTTTGTTGTTATTTGAACTATTACTTTCAGAACGTAAAACATAATCTGCTTCATTTCTCCAGCTTTCGGAATTGCCCATATAGTCAGAAGTATGTTTTGATTGTGTTAAATTTGTTGAAAATGTAAATTGTGATGTAGTATCAATATTATATCTAATAAATGCTTTCAATTCGTGATTAAAATTCGAATTTTCATTTATGCTATTTCCCTTGGATTGCTCTAAAATTTCATTATAAAAGCTATTGCCTGTCCGACTGTTATCACTATAGAAATCGTGCTGGCCATAATTATACATTAAATTAGTTTTTAATTTTTTTGCAATATCATAGTTTACATTTACTCCAGCAGAAATCTGATTCATAAGTCCATTAGAACTCCAATAGGAATAACTATTGTTTTCCATTCTATTCATACCTCCATGTTCATTAAGTTCTGAATAGTCAAATCCTTGCCTATTTATATTATTTGCAAAACCGATAAAACTAACTTGTAAAGTGTCACGGAAGGTATTTATTAATGCTCCTGATTCATAGCGGTCTCTTGTAGCCGCACCTCCATAAAATTTTCCAAAATTGGCCTTTAGAAATTCTTTCTTCATTTTCAAGTTTATTACAATGGGCAATTCTGAATCATCTAAAATTTCTCTTTTAGATTCACCTTTATCCTTAATGACCTGCACAATATCTATTAATGATGCATCTAAATTACGAGTTGCTATTTTAAGATCCTGAGCGAAGAAATCCTTGTTATTAACTCTGACGCCACTCACTTCTCGTCCTTGATAATATATGGATCCATCTGCATTCACTTGTAGACCGGGTAAAATCCTAATTAATTCCTCAACAGTAGCGTTTGGCCTAGTTTTGAAATAATCTGCTTTATATTCTAAAGTATCACCAATTAAACGGATAGGAGGAACAGCTGTAATAGATATTTCTTCAATTGTATTACCTTTCAAAATGATGCTGTCCATCTTATATTTTTCGCCTGGTTTTAAATTTAATTTTCTTTGGAAGGGTGAACTATTTACATGGGAAACAAAAAATAAAATTTCTTTATTTGCTGGTATTTTTACCAAATCAAATTCACCTTTTTCGTTTGTAAGGGCGTAAGTTATCACAATTGAGTCTTTTTCTGAAACAACTGAAACTGTCGCTTTTTCCAACGGTTTCAATTCAGAATCAAATACATGTCCTAGGATAGAAGAATTGTTTTGAGCGAAACTTAAATTCACTATTAAAATAAAGATTGATAGAAGATAAAATCTTATCATTTAGGAATTGGTGTTTGGTTATTCTAAAATAATATAATTTTTTGGCAATAATTACCCCGAAAATTGATTTAACATAATTTAGCATTAACCATGTTTTTTTAAATTTTTCTTTTCTATTAAAGGTCAGGGGGGAGGTTTTCCCTCAGAATAAGGAAGATTATGAATGAAAAAATAAATGCAGAATTCAACGAAGTAGGTGTGGCATATTTTCAAATTCCGGGGTTAACATGTCACTCCTACGGAGTTGTTTTTGGAATATATACTTATTCCAGACCCTTCGGGTCTGGCTATAGATATTTCATCCCGATGGGATTTCAAGTTCATCCCGATGGGATTTCAAGTTCATCCAAAAAGGAATATCATGTTCATCCTGATAGGATTTTTACTTTAAGACAATATATTTCCAGATTACGGAGGAATATGATCTTTAAAAGGGGGTGATGTGATATATTGTTATTGAGGGGAAATTCTTTAAAAAAACGTATTTTTGCGGAATTATGGGAAGAAGAATACCTCAGGATAAGAAATTTATTTCAGACGTTGAAATAGTTGATATTGCCGAAGAAGGCAAGGGCGTTGCCAAGCACGATAATTTAGTTTTGTTTATTGAGCGAGCGGTGCCTGGAGATGTGTTGGACGTGGAGTTGGTTCGAAAGAAAAAGAATTTTGCTGAGGGGAAGATTGCTGCGGTAAAAAAGGGTTCGGAGTATAGAATTGATCCATTTTGTTCTCATTTCGGGGTGTGTGGTGGTTGTAAATGGCAGCACATGACCTATGACTCTCAATTGAAGTTCAAAGAGCAATATGTTGGGAATGCATTATCAAGAATTGGTAAAGTTGATGTTTCTGGGATGGAACCAATATTGGGTTCCGTTCAGACCGAATATTATAGAAATAAATTAGAATATACATTTTCCAATAAGCGTTGGTTAACGAGCCTTGATGAGGTGGAGCCCACAGATTCGATGGACGCTCTCGGTTTCCATGTTCCTGGAAGGTTTGATAAGATCTTAACGATAGATCATTGTTTCCTTCAGCAAGATCCTTCAAACGATTTGCGGAATAGCATTTTTGAATTTGCAAAAGAAAATTTCATGTCATTTTATGACTTGAGAGAACATGAAGGTTGTTTGCGAAACTTGATTATCAGAACTTCTTCCACCGGAGAGCTGATGGTCATTGTGGTGTTTGCCTACCCAGAAGAAGGACAAGTGGACATGTTGATGTCATTTATCAAAGAAAAATTTCCTGAAATAACTTCTTTATTATATATCATAAATCAGAAACGTAATGATACCATTTTTGATCAAGACATACATGTTTATGCTGGTCGAGATTTTATTTATGAGGAGATGGAAGGGTTGAAGTTTAAGGTTGGTCCAAAATCATTTTATCAAACCAACTCAAGACAGGCTTATGAATTATATAAAATTACAAGGGAATTTGCGGATTTAAAGGGAGATGAGTTAGTTTATGACCTGTATACCGGTGCTGGAACAATTGCAAATTTTGTTGCGAGATCAGCTAAGGAGGTTATTGGCGTTGAATATGTTCCAACAGCAATAGAGGATGCGAAAATTAATTCAGCAACAAATGGTATTGACAATACGAAGTTTTATGCAGGCGATATGAAAGATGTACTTACATCTGATTTCATAAACGAACATGGCAAACCAGATGTTGTGATTACAGATCCACCGAGAGCCGGCATGCATCCAGATGTTGTTGATCGCATTTTAGAGATGGAGAGTGAAAAAGTGGTTTATGTCAGTTGTAATGCTGCAACTCAGGCACGTGATTTGGAGAGTTTAACAAGTAAGTATGAGGTTGTTCGAATAAAGCCAGTTGATATGTTTCCACATACACAACATGTTGAGAATGTAGTATTATTAAAATTAAAGAAATAAATGGATTTACAAGATCTACTAAATAAAGGGCCTGAGGAAGAAGGGAAGCCAAGTAAAGGGAAAAGTCCTTTGGTAAGTTTAAAGTCGGACTTAGATTTTTACAAGGATTCAATTCAAGAGGTTTCTTCAGAGATGATGGCAGAAGGGTATACTTTGTATCCAATATTTGTTGCACACCAATTAAAGGTTGATTTAGGGGAATTGATATTAGATAAAGATGAACTGAATACGCAATGGAGTATTCAGGCGAGTTCATTGGAAGAGTTTGTGGATAGAGGGATTATAAAAGAAGATAAGAAGGAGTTCTTTATTAAGAATTTTAAATCTGCGAATGAATTTATGTGTCTTTTTGTGATCGTACCGGAGGGGGCTAATTTTGTTTTCTATCCTTATAATACCTAGTGATTTAAAACTTTTTAACATTTGCTAGTCAAAAGTATTATTACCTTTAAAATTGGATGTATAATAAAGTAAAATATATTGCCCTATTATGTGCTTTCTTTTTCTTGGGTATTGCTGCACAAGCTCAAGAATTAGATAACATGGTCTCTGGCTTGGTGCTAGAGCGTGGGACAGACACTAGAATTAGTGATGCGAATGTGGTCAATTTAAGGACCAAACAAACAGTTAGGACGAATTCTTATGGCGTATTTACTGTTGAAGTGAATGTGGGGGATACCTTGTCGATTAGTAAAGTTGGTTATGGACCGGTAAAGACAAGGATCAATACGTTGGAGGACATTTTGGTTGATATACAGGCAGGAAACCAGATCGAGACGGTTGTTATAACCCGTAGTACCAAGGAGGGTCAAATGCGAGAGATGATGGAAGATTATGGTAGTAAAGGTGTATATAATGGGGGTCACAATAAATTTGGGACCTATTTAGCTAGTCCGGCGACGGCTTTGTATAATCTGTTCGGAAAAGAGGCGAAGAATGCGAAGCGTTTTGAGAGCTATATGAATCAAGAATTGGAAGAAACGAAAGTAGATCGCATCTTCAATAAAACGATTGTATCGAATTTGACGAAATTGGAGGGAGATGAATTACAATCGTTCATGGATATTTATAGACCATCGTATTCAACAGCTCAGCGCTGGGGACAATATGATTTAATGAATTATATCAACAGTTCATTTAAGACATGGAATTCGCAAGGACGTCCAAAATCTCAAAGATTGCCTAAGTTAGATATTCCCACTTTGGAAAAATAAGGTGCTGTTAATTAATAAGTTGTAACTTATAAAATGGATAAAAATGTAGTTTGGCATTGGCTTTGCAAATAAGCATTCTATTAGTGGGACAATAAATTAATTAGTACAAAAGATAAATTATTTGATTATGAAAATGAATAAAAGACTAGCGGTATATGGATTGACAGTTGCTACATCAGCAATGTTATTTGCTAGCTGTTCAACCATTCAAAATAGTAGTAACACAACAAAAGGAGCTGTAGTAGGTACAGCAGCTGGTGGTGCAATTGGCGCCTTAATAGGAGGTAAAGCGGGTAATACTGCAGTAGGTGCAATTGCTGGAGCTGTTATTGGTGGAGCTGCGGGGACATTGATCGGTAAGAAAATGGACAAGCAGGCAAAAGAAATTGAAAATACAGTAGCTGGAGCTGAAGTAGAACAAGTAGGTGAAGGTATCTTAGTTAAGTTTGATTCAGGTATTTTATTTGATTTTAATAGTACAGCTTTGAAACCTACAGCAAAAGAAAACATTGCTAAATTGGTTGAGACATTAAATAAAGAACCTAATACTGATATCTTGGTTTTAGGACATACAGATAACGTAGGTACTTTGGCTGCAAACCAAAAAGTATCTGATGGCCGTGCCTCATCAGTTAAGGCATTCGCAGTTTCACAAGGATTAGCAGGCAGCCGTATAAAAACAGAAGGTAAGAACTTTGCCGAGCCAATTGCTTCCAACGATACAGAGGCAGGTAGAGCAGAAAATCGTCGTGTTGAGATTGTAATTGTTGCAAACAAGAAAATGCAAGAGCAAGCTAAACAAGAGGCAGCTCAATAAGACTTTTTAAAATATAAATGGAAGGCGCTAATTCAAATTGGCGCCTTTTCTATTTTGGTTGAATGTTGATGAGTTTAGGAAGAATATGCTGGAGTGATGAAATAAAGTTTTGTTAAATTTCACTAAGTGCTGACAAACTGTCATTTGTTTAATAGATAATTACTAACTTTGTAGTCTTTGAAAATTGACTATGTTAGAGTTAACGCATACAACAAAAACACATGATGAATCTCGCCAAGGTGAGGCTTTAGATATGGTTCCTACTGGGCAATCCACAGGTCGTAAGCTTTATATTGAAAGCTACGGATGCCAAATGAATTTTTCAGATAGTGAAATTGTAGCTTCCATCTTGATAGAGAAAGGATTTGAGACAACGAAGGATTATAAAGAGGCTGATGTTGTATTTATCAATACCTGTTCGATTCGTGAGAATGCAGAACAGCGAGTTCGAAATAGATTAAAGGAATTCGAATCTGCGAAGGCAAAGAATCCAGGCATGGTGGTAGGTGTATTAGGCTGTATGGCAGAGCGATTGAAGGCAAAATTCTTGGAAGAGGAGAAATTGGTTGATGTTGTTGTGGGACCTGATGCATATCGCGATTTGCCAAATTTGATTGATCAAGCAGATGAGGGTGGACGTGCGGTAAATGTGTTGCTTTCTCGAGAGGAGACCTATGCAGATATCAGTCCTGTGCGATTGAACAGTAATGGTATTTCAGCATTTATTTCGATAATGCGAGGATGTGACAATATGTGTTCATTCTGCGTTGTTCCATTCACTAGAGGGAGAGAGCGAAGTCGTGATGTTGAATCCATTGTAAAAGAGGCTCAAGATCTATACAATGCCGGATATAAAGAGGTTACTTTACTAGGACAAAACGTCGACTCGTACAAGTATACCCCTAAATCGGAAGAGGGAGAGGCAGAGAAGTCGACCATCAACTTTGCTCAATTGTTAGCTTTGGTAGCCGAAGTAAGTCCGGATTTAAGAATCAGGTTTTCTACGTCACATCCAAAGGATATAACTGACGAGGTATTATATACGATGGCCCGTTATGAGAATATCTGTAATTATATTCACTTACCGGTTCAGTCAGGGAACTCAAGAGTTCTAGAATTGATGAATAGGACTTATGATAGGGAGTGGTATATCAATAGGATAGAAGCTATTCGCCGTATTATTCCGGAGTGTGGAATCTCAACTGATGTCATTACAGGATTCTGTACAGAGACTGAGGAGGAGCATCAGGAAACGTTATCAATGATGGAATATGTAAAATATGATTACGCCTATATGTTTGCCTATTCAGAACGACCTGGAACCTTGGCAGCGAAGCGTTATGAGGATGATATACCGGAAGAGGTTAAGAAGCGCAGGTTGACAGAAGTTGTGGATTTGCAAAGAGCACATAGTTTATATAGAATTGAGAATTTTGTTGGAAAAGTTCAGAAAGTATTAATTGAAGGAACTTCTAAACGTTCGGATAAGGATTTCTGTGGTCGAAACGATCAAAATACGATGGTTGTTTTCCCAGTGGATGAACGTTTTAAGATTGGAGATTATGTAAATGTATTAGGCGAGAGCTGTACATCTGCGACCCTGATCGGAAGAATAATTGATTAATAATCTAAACACTAAATATTAATAATGGATCATCAAGATATTAAGAGCAGGTTTGGGATAATTGGGAATTCTCCATTACTAAATCGTGCAATCGATATTGCACGTCAGGTAGCACCTACCGATATATCGGTTTTGATTCAAGGGGAGAGTGGTTCGGGGAAAGAAGTTTTTTCGCACATCATCCATCAATTAAGTGGTAGGAAACACGGGCCTTTTATTGCGGTTAACTGTGGAGCGATTCCAGAAGGAACGATAGATTCGGAGTTATTTGGACATGAGAAAGGTTCATTTACTGGCGCTCACGAAGCAAGGAAAGGATATTTTGAAGTTGTTGATGGTGGGACTATATTTCTTGATGAGGTTGGGGAGTTGCCACTCGGTACGCAAGCCAGGTTATTGAGAGTCTTGGAATCTGGAGAGTATATCCGTGTTGGATCTTCTAAAGTACAAAAAACAAATGTCCGTGTAGTTGCTGCGACCAATGTCGATGTTTACGAGGCGGTAAAAAAGGGAAAATTTAGGGAAGATCTTTATTATAGATTAAATACGGTTCCATTGCGCATTCCGTCATTGCGGGAGCGTAAGGAGGATATCGTACTTTTGTTCAGAAAGTTCGTGGTTGATTTTTCTGATAAATACCGTTCGCCAGGTATTCAGTTGACTGAAGACGCTCAAGAATTGCTTCGCAACTATTCTTGGCCGGGAAATGTTCGTCAATTGAAAAATATTGCCGAGCAGATTGCCGTTTTAGAAAAGGAGAGGTTGGTAAATGCTCAAATTCTAAGTCATTATTTACCTGCAGAAACGCAGAGCACTACGCTGCCCATGGCCTTGAAGGATCAATCGAAGGAAAATTTTTCTGAAAGAGATCTTTTATACAAAGTTCTTTTTGATATGAAGAAAGATATGGTTGATTTGAAGAAGTTGGTTGTAGAGTTGATGCAGAATGGCTTAAATCAAGGCACGATGGATCAAAATTCACCCTATATCAATCAATTGTATCAGGATGTGAGGCCAAGTGCAGGAGTTTTAGGATCGGAGGAATTTCCGGTGAATTCAAACCCAACAATTACGATTCATAATCCAAATGTATCAAACGGAAGCAATAATGATTACCTGTATGATACGCAGGATGTTGAGGAGGTTGAAGAATCCCTGTCTTTATTAGATAAGGAATCGGATTTGATCAAGAAGGCTTTGAAGAAGCATAAAGGAAAACGTAAGGCAGCTGCGCAGGAGCTAGGGATTTCGGAGCGTACGCTGTACAGGAAGATAAAGGATTTGAATTTAGATTGATATGTTCAGAAATAAGATGAAAGGCAATTTTATAGCCTATATATTTGCAGCACTTCTTATATTTACTATACAGGGTTGTGGAGTAAAATATAGTTTGGGAGGTGGGACCATTCCTGAGGATATGAAAACCTATTCTGTTGAGATATTTGAAAATATTTCTCCATTTGTTTCTGCAACCTTAAGTCAAACTTTCACAGAGGGATTAAAGGAGCGGATCAGGACACAATCTAAATTAAGTCAGGTTAATCAGGATGGGGATGCTATGTTTTCAGGAGTTATTACGAATTATGCGATCACTCCTGCAGCAGTTGAAGCAGGGACCGATCGTGCAGCATTAAATCGTCTTTCGATAACGGTGAAGGTTAAGTATGTGAACAGGAAGGATGAGACAGGGGAGAGTGATTTTGAGGAATCGTTTACTCAATTTAAGGAGTTCCGCGGAGAGGTAAGCACACAGGAAATGACCTTGAACCAGGATATCGTTAAGATGCTTACAGAGGATGTTTTTAATCGAGCATTTAATAATTGGTAAGAAAAAGAGCCCTTGAATTACATGGATCAAATTACTGTTTTTAGAAAAGCCTTAGAGAACCCATTGGAGGTAAGTACTGCTGAGTTTGAGCAGCTTTTATCTAAATACCCGTATTCACAACCAATCATTTTTGCTTTTGAACGCAAGAAATTTTTGGAAGGACATTCCATAGATAAGCAGAGAACATTGATCTATGCTAATAATCCATTTTGGTTAAGAGACTATCTACAAAAACCCATTGAGGAAATCCCCGAAATAGAAGTCGACTCGGATGACTATATTTCTTATGAGGAAGTTGCGGAAGAACAGGGGTTTGGGGAAGATACAGAAGTTTATGCGGGTGATTTAGGATCAGAACCTGAAGTTGTTGAAACCAAATTAGAGCATCAGTCTACCATTGAAGAAGTACAGCAGGAATTTGTGCATCAGGAATCTACCCCAAAAGATGAAGAGCCTATATTTGATATACCATCGGGTTATAATATAGAGAAGGAATTTGCGGAAGATGAGGAAACTGAAGTAGAAGAAGCTGGAGTTATAGATGAAATAGAGGAAGATTCAACAAATGAAGTTGATTCAATTGTTGAGCAGGAAGGTGAGAAGAGGAGTTCTGAAGAAGACATCAGTTTATATAATGATGAGTTGATGCCATATAGTTTCAGATGGTGGCTTTACAAAACTCGATTGGAGCATGCAGATACCTACCAGCCATTTTCAAATCCTGTTATCCCAAAACAGCAAAAGGGTCAGTTTGATCCTAAGAAACTGGATGCAGCGATTTTGGATCAACAGATTAGGGAGAATATTTTTCATCTTCAGGATCCGGAGGATAAATTGAGCGATAAGCACAAGAAGGAAACTGTAGAGTTTAATTCTGCGGAGAAGGTCGATGAGGTAATAGAGAAGTTTATTCGTGAGGAGCCACAGATCCAAGCGCCGAAGGCGGAATCGATTAATACGGAGAATAAGGCGAGGAGCAGTTCAGAAGATCAATTGCAGGTAGTTACGGAGACGTTGGCAAACATCTACGAGTCACAGGGAATGTATGAAAAAGCAATCTTGGTGTTTCGAAAATTAATTTCGGATAATCCAGAAAAAAAATCGTACTTTGCGACCCGAATTAAAGAGATTGAACAAAAGTTATAATTGAAATATAGAAATGGACATTTTATTTATTATCCTAATTATTCTAGCTAGTTTATTATTAGCGTTTTTTGTATTGATTCAAAACCCAAAAGGAGGAGGTTTATCTTCTGGATTTTCGGGTGGCGCTAATTTAATTGGGGTACAACGTACGGGTGATATCTTAGAAAAAGGGACATGGATTTTTGCAATTGCATTAATGGTATTTTGTATTGCCATTAATATCATTGGTCCATCGACATCGAATAAAGGAGGTTTAGGGGATCAAATCGAAGCACCAGTAACGGCTCCAAATTTGAATTTAAATCCAACAGCTACACCTGCGACTGGAACTCAAACTCCAGCGACGCAAGCACCTGTTCCTACAGATACGACAAAATAACAAGCTTTAGTCTTACACGATATAACCCTGTCTATAATTAGGCAGGGTTTTTTGTTTTTGGGCGCACTGGTGTCATGATGACATTAAGATGATGGTTTACTGACATGAAAAATGACAGTTAATGCTAAAATGGCAAAATATTTTGATTAATTTCAATTGGCATAGTTAGTGATGCTTTTGAAATACATAACACTAAAAAAATAAAAATTGATATACAATTATGGCATTAAGTATTAAACCTATCGGAGACAGAGTAGTAGTTGAACCTGCTCCAGCAGAAGAAAAGACAGCATCAGGTATCTATATTCCTGATACGGCAAAAGAAAAACCATCCCAAGGAACAATTGTAGCTGTAGGATCAGGGAAGCCTGAAGAACCATTGACTGTAAAAGTAGGTGATAAAGTATTGTACGGTAAGTACGCTGGAACAGAAATTACCTACGAAGGTAAAGAGTATTTAATTATGCGTGAGGCTGATATCTACGCTGTTCTGTAATCAAAATCCAAAAACAAAATTTTAATAAGATTAGACTTTGAAATTGTCCTATTTGATGAATTCAAGTCGAAGATTCAATACATATAACAATGGCAAAACAAGTAAAATATAATGTAGAAGCACGTGACGCCCTGAAAAAAGGTGTTGACACACTAGCAAACGCAGTAAAAGTTACATTAGGCCCCAAAGGGCGTAATGTAATTATTGAGAAGAAATTTGGTTCTCCAGCAATTACAAAAGATGGTGTATCGGTAGCTAAAGAGATCGATTTAAAAGATGCTTTAGAGAACATGGGTGCTCAAATGGTAAAAGAAGTAGCATCTAAAACTGCGGATCAAGCGGGTGACGGTACTACAACGGCTACTGTTTTAGCACAAGCAATCGTTGCTCCGGGTATTAAATCTGTAGCAGCAGGTGCAAATCCAATGGATTTAAAACGTGGTATTGACAAGGCAGTTGCTGCAGTAGTTGAGAATTTAAAGTCTCAATCTCAAGTAGTAGGTGCTGACAACAATAAAATTAAACAAGTTGCATCAATTTCAGCAAACAATGACGAGGTTATCGGTTCATTAATTGCAGAGGCGATGGAAAAAGTTGGTAACGACGGAGTTATCACAGTTGAAGAAGCAAAAGGTACTGAAACTGAAGTTAAAACAGTTGAAGGTATGCAATTTGACCGTGGTTATTTATCACCATACTTTGTTACGAACTCAGACAAAATGGAAGCTGATTTAGAAAGCCCATACATTTTGATCTATGACAAGAAGATCAGCAATATGAAAGAGTTATTGCCAATCTTGGAAAAACAAGTTCAAACAGGAAAACCTTTATTAATTATTGCAGAAGATTTAGATGGAGAAGCATTAGCTACACTAGTAGTTAACAAAATCCGTGGTTCTCTGAAAGTTGCAGCTGTTAAGGCTCCAGGTTTCGGTGACCGCCGTAAAGCAATGTTAGAAGATATCGCTATTCTTACAGGCGGTACCGTAATTTCTGAAGAGAGAGGATTTAAATTAGAGAATGCTGAATTATCATATTTAGGACAAGCAGAGAAAGTTGTTGTAGATAAAGATAATACAACTGTAATTAATGGTGCAGGTAATGTTGAAGACATTAAAGCACGTGTTGCGCAGATTCGTTCTCAAATTGAAACTACAACTTCAGATTATGATCGTGAGAAATTGCAAGAGCGCTTAGCGAAATTATCAGGTGGTGTTGCGGTTCTTTATGTAGGTGCTGCTTCAGAGGTTGAGATGAAAGAGAAAAAAGACCGCGTAGACGATGCATTACATGCTACTCGTGCAGCAGTAGAAGAAGGTATTGTTGCTGGTGGTGGTGTTGCATTCATTCGTTCAACTGAGGCTTTAGTTAACTTAAAAGGAGAAAACGAAGACGAGCAGATTGGTATCGATATCATCAAACGTGCGATTGAAGAGCCTTTGCGTCAAATCTGTGCTAACGCAGGTATTGAAGGAGCTGTAATTGTTCAAAAGGTTAAAGAAGGAACAGCAGATTATGGATACAATGCACGTACTGATAAGTTTGAGAACTTAATTTCAGCTGGTGTTATCGATCCTACGAAAGTTTCACGTGTAGCATTAGAAAACGCGGCTTCAGTTGCTTCTATGTTATTGACTACAGAGTGTGTATTAGCTGACGAACCGGAAGAGAATCCAGTAGGTGCTGGTGCTCCAATGGGAGGCGGTATGGGTGGAATGATGTAGTATTCCACTTGAATATAATTAAAAGAGCTATCTAAAATCAGGTAGCTCTTTTTTGTTTTTTGTATATTAGAAATATCGTTTTTCTGATTGTTATATGGAGACTTATAGTATTGTTGTTTTATTTATTATTTTCTTATTTGGGATCATATTAGTGTATTTTGTTTGGAAGAATGTTGGGAATAAGAAAATAGTGAATCAGGAAATACCGAGCGAAGATTACATTAAGGAAGTCTTACATGGCAAAGTTGATTTTTTCAATCAGCTCAACGAGGAACAGCAAGCCACATTTATAAGCCGGGTTTCTTATTTTTTACATACTACACGGATTTCACCAGAAAAAGGTGCCAGCATCACGGATGAGCAATGCATACTAATTGCTGCAAGTGCAACCATTCCCCTCTTCCATTTTCAGAACTGGTCGTATGAGAATTTAGATGAAGTATTGGTATATCCTGGTACTTTCAATGAGAAATATAATACTGAGGAGGAAAGGAGAAATATCTTAGGAATGGTTGGAGACGGAGCTATGCATCGGAAAATGATTCTCTCACTACCAGCATTAATGGCTGGGTTTGAGCAACATTCAGATGGAAACACGGCAATACATGAATTTGTTCATTTAATAGATAAGGCAGACGGGGAGGTTGATGGAGTTCCTGAATATCTGATTCCAAAGAACTTAATTCAACCATGGATTGAGGAGATGCATCAGACCATTAAAGAAATTAGGAGAGATGAATCAAATATTAGGGATTATGCAGCTACAAATCCTGCGGAATTCTTTGCAGTAGTTTCAGAATATTTTTTTCAGAAACCTAGGCTACTGCAAAAAGATCATCCAGAACTATATACAATGTTAAATGAAATTTATAATGGTGAGAAAGTTGAAAAATAATAAACAATTTTCGGTAAGTGTCTGTTATTAAGGTTGATATAATCGAATGTTCAATACTAAAAAATAAATATTATTATGGAATACAGATATATTGGTGACAGTGAAATTAATGCATCGGTAATAACCTTTGGAGCTTGGGCTGCTGGTGGATGGATGTGGGGTTCAACTGACCGAAAAGATGCTATTGAAGCAATAGTTGCGGCGTATGATTTGGGAGTTACGACCATCGATACTGCTCCTATCTACGGTCAAGGAACAAGTGAGGAGATTGTAGGGGAAGCACTAAAAGACATACCTCGAGATAAAACACAGATTCTTACCAAGTTTGGGATGCGATGGGACCTTGCAAAAGGTGATTTCGCATTTCATAGTAAGATGAATAATGGAGATGATATTGAAATTTATAAATATGCAGGCAAAGAAAGTATTATTTATGAATGTGAGCAGAGCCTAAAGAGATTAGGAACTGATTATATTGATTTATATCAAATACACTGGCCAGATTCGACCACAGCAGTAGAGGAAACTTTTGAGGCAGTTTCTCAGTTAATAGAGCAAGGGAAGGTGAGGTATGCTGGTGTATGTAACTACAGTGCTCAATTAATGGCAGAAGCGAAGCGTACATTACCAATAGTATCCAATCAAATTCCATATAGTATGGTAAATAGGGGAATTGAAGAAGAAACTGTCCCGTATTGTATTAAGCATGATAAGGCAATATTAGCCTACAGCCCGTTAGAAAGAGGATTGCTTACTGGGAAAATCCATTCTGGGTATGAATTTCAGGAAGGTGATCACCGTGCAAAGCATCCGCATTTTCAGCCAGATTTTATAGATCGAGCGAATATTCTTTTGGAAAGAATTAAACCATTAGCTGACGATAAGGGTGTTACTTTGGCTCAGTTAGTTTTACGTTGGACCATTGAACGTCCAGGGATTACAATCGCATTAGCAGGTGCGAGAAATGCCCATCAATCTGTTCAGAATGCTAAGTCGATGGATATAAATCTTACTCATGAGGAGATAGATTTTATAAATGCTGTGGTTGATGCATTTTAATTTAAGGGCTGCTGTTAAGTGGCCCTTAAATTAGCTTATATCCTTAATCAAGGCTATTTTTCCTTCGGAATTAAATTCGAAAATGGATTTTCCTCTCAGCTTAATTTTATCTCCGAATTTTAAACTATCAGAGATATCCATTGCCATGATTGCCTCGTAATCGATAAAAACCTCAGAGAATGTATCATGATGATTCATGGCAGTAATGGTTTGCGTTCTTTGTGAAAAAAACTCTTTTGCCTGTTCTGCTTGATGCATGAAATCCTCTTTGCCAGAAAGTGAGTCTGTTACCATTCCATTGCTAATGTTTTCAAACAACAGCTCGTTATCCATGTCTCGAACCATCTTTTCTACATCAAAGTTGTTATAACCATCAATGTAATTTTTTATTATCTCTTCTCTTTTGTTCATTGAATGTATTAAAAAACTTATTTAAAGATAAGTGAATTCTATATCATTCAGTAACAGTTGAGTATTAATAATTGCTGTATTAAGAAAGTGTTAACATTCAAAATCCCTGAAAATCCCTATTATTAATGCGCATTAACTTTTGTATTTTGCTTTTGGAATTAATAATGATGATTGAAATAAAATAGGAAAATGAATTACGAAGAATTGGAGCAATTATTTTACGCAGGTGAATTAGATCTATGTATCAGAGAAGGGGAAGAATATCTATTAGACCATCCACAGGATACCGACGTTCTATTCCTAATGGCCATAGCGCATCATGACCGTGCATTTGAGGAGGGGCATGAGGAAGCTTATGCTGCCATACAGCAGCATGTTATACCTTATTTAAAACGTGTATTGAGTTATGAACCAAACAATGCTCGAGTTTTATATAATATTTTAAACTACCCATTAAGCAATCAATTTACTTTAAATCAGATCGGAAAGGACAAAAAGCACCTGACAGAAAGCAATAAAGAGGAATACCTGGAATATGCTGAAAGGTTGAAGGAAAATCCATTAAATAGAGTTTATGGGCACGATTTTCAGATCAAGATTTATGAAGTTTTTCAAGATGAGGAATTCCTTTTAAAGAGTCTAGAGGAGGCGATTGAATTTTTTGATGTAGAATTCAAAGATAACCGGGACCTGAGAGATCGGAATATATCAATATGTTGGATAAAAAAGCTTTATTTATTAGACAGAACAGGATTTATAAGTAAAGAGGCTCAGATCGAATTGATTGACAAGGGGATCTATACTTTTGTGAGTCCGCATGATAATGAATACCTAGATCTTGCCGAGATTGCGTTTGAAGGAAATTCTTTGGATGTTTCCCTAAAAGTTTTGTTAAAATTACTTAAAGGAGATAACCACAGTCAGGAGGTTGTGGATGCCTATGTTAAATGGCATAATAGATTTAAGGAACAGATTGATTTAGGCTATCAAAATCCGAATGTTTTTTATTTTCAATTGATTATTGAGCGTAATTATTCAGAAGCTTTGGGTATACCGGAAGATTTTTATTACCATCATAGTTTGGAGATAAAGAATAAGTTTCCGAACAATTATGCTGCCTATCATTTTGCCGGGACATATCTTTATGAGATGGGAGAATTTGATGAAGCCTATCCAATATTAAGAACTGGGGTTTCTATACAAGCGGATGTAACTACGTGGAGGCGTATGGTTGAATCCCAATTTTTGTCGAACGGACTCGTTGAACAAGAATTGCCACAATTTTCCAGTCTACCTAGGGATATCTACAATGAGGGAGTCAATCTTGATGATTTTCTTAAAAACATGGCTGATGATGCAATCAAAGAAGCATTAAGGATTTTAGATTCTAAATTGTATCAACAGTCTTATGATGCATTTAGAAAGTATTTTGAAGAATTTAAGTATGAGAGTGATTTTTATGGGGATGAGCACTGTTGGGCTATGTGCTGTAATAACCTTTCGATAGTCTATACGGCATTGGGAAATTATGAATTGGCGGTTGAAATGGCAAGAGAAGGGCTAAATCATTCTGAATTTTCCGAATTGCAACATAGCCTAGTAGATTCCCTTTTAAAGAATAAAGATTATGAAGGAGCTCAGCTAGCTTTAGAGAACTATTTCAGCTTGTATGATGAGCAGACGGTTTCATTTTATAAGCATCTTCAGCATCGGGCAGATTGGGTTTCTGTAAATCATAAGTTAGGTAATTCCGAAGATATCGTTCAGGAAGCTCAGAGCTTATTATTTGAGATTTACGAACATTATCAAGACAACCCAGATATTTCGGATTATGATTTTAGAGACTTTGAGGCAGCAAAGAATACAGTAGAGGAGGTTTTGTATCACGAACATGAAGGTAAACCTGCTTCACAACGCAGAGATTATTATCAAGGTATATCGGAAACCTATCCAGACGAGGCTAATCCTCAATATAATTTAATGCAAGTATTTAATGAGTTGGAGGATTTTGAACAGGTTAACCGAGCGGCAAGATTATATTTGGAAAATAAACAATCATTCCTGCTAAATGACTTTGATAAAGCCAAGACGGTGTACATGATTGTGAAAAGTCATTATCAAATAGGTCAGTATCGTGAGGGGGCAGCGTTTTTTTCTGATTATGATACTTTTTGCAGTGAGGCTTTGGAACCTACAGAATATGTTTTATGGTTGAGTTATGGCATCAAATTGTATGATAAATTAAATGACTTAGCACATGTAAATTCTTTGGTAGAGAAATTTGAGAATATCTATCAAAATGAGGATTGGTCATACGATAGTTTGTCTGAAGAAGTGTTGTTAGCGAAAGCACATGCAAATTATCATCAGGGATATTTAAAAGAAGCGCATAAAATTTTGGACTATGTTCTTTCCTATCAAGATCATGACTCCATAGCAGAGCATTTTAAACAAACATGGAAGAAACCTGGTTTATTCTCCAAGCTTGGGTTTTAAATCAGCATTATTTATTAAAAAGGCATAAAAAAAGCGACAGAATCCCTGTCGCTTTTTTTGTAAGGTATAAAATCTTACCAATCAATATTTCTATTATCGTCAGCTTCTTGAGTCCATTCATCCTGAATATAATTGCCGTTGTCATATGGATAAACTTTTGCCGAGCCTGCTGCAATTCCTTCTTCAGTATATATTAGAGTCACCTCAACTCTAGGTTGTAAATATCTCTTTTTCATTTTTATTTCTTTTAATAGTAGTGTGTGTGATTATCACTAAACAAATAGTTTGTGGTAACTATTTTAATAGTCTGCAAATGTAATGCTAGAATTTTCGAATGCCTTAAATTATTGCCACTAATAAATTAATTGTAGTGTAATTTCTACACTATGTAGTGCATGTAAATCGAATAGGATTATTCTACAGCAAAAGGAGTCGTTTTAAGGGGGTTAAATTGCTGGATGAAAAAAAATAAATAAATAAATGTTAAAATGACATTAATTAAAAATTTTAATTATATTGCATTGTGAAATGATTGATTTTCACTGGCTAGCCGACAATGCTAATCAAAAATAAACTTAGAAATATTACGAATTCTTGTATTAAAATGAAAGAAAACTATGTCATAGGGGTAGATTTTGGGACTGATTCTGTTCGTTCTGTTTTGGTAAATGCCGACAATGGGAAAGAAATTAGTTCCAGTGTTTTTTATTACCCAAGGTGGAAGAAGGGTCTATACAACGATGCATCGATTAATCAGTTTAGACAACATCCCCAAGACTATATAGATGGGATTACACATACTATAAATGAATGTCTGGCGGATATTTCAGAGAATGATAGGAAAAATGTAGTTGCTATTTCTGTGGATACGACGGGATCCACTCCAATTGCAGTCAACAAAGAGGGGGTTGCGCTATCTTTACTGCCCGAATTTTCAGAAAATCCAAATGCGATGTTTATCCTTTGGAAGGATCATACTTCAGTAGGAGAGGCCAAGGAAATCAATGCACATGCAGAGAAGTTTGATACAAATTATCTCAAATATGTAGGTGGTGTATATTCATCAGAATGGTTTTGGTCGAAAATCCTTCATATATCTAGAATAGATGAAAAAGTTCGAGACGCAGCATACACTTGGGTTGAACATTGTGATTGGATTCCTTTTGTATTAACAGGAGGTCAATCTGCAGATTCTTTAAAGCGAGGTGTCTGTGCCGCTGGACATAAAGGCCTATGGGCAGAAGAATTTAAAGGGTATCCCCCGGAGGAATTTTTTGTGACATTGGATCCGATTTTAAAAGGGCAGGTGGAGAAATTAGGTATCGATACACATAGTTCTTCACATTCCGTTGGTAATCTCTCAGCAGAATGGGCGGAACAATTAGGTCTTTCAACACAAGTAAAAGTTGGAGCTGGCGCTTTTGATTGTCATATGGGTGCAGTAGGTGGTGAGATAGAACCTTATTATCTAAGTAAAGTAATGGGGACATCCACCTGTGACATATTAGTGGTTCCGGGAGAGCTAAGTATTACTGTAGAAGGTATTTGTGGACAGGTCAATGGTTCAGTAATTCCAGGAATGACAGGATTAGAAGCGGGACAATCTGCATTTGGGGACGCATATGCTTGGTTTAAAAACTTGTTGACTTGGCCATTAAAGCAGCTATTTGGGGAGGATGATGAGCAGGTCAAATTAGCTGAGGATAAATTAATTCCATTACTAAGTGAAAAAGCATCACCTGTTAAGCCGAAAGCTTCACATCCATTGGCAATAGACTGGTTAAATGGAAGGAGAACTCCATATGCCAATCAGAATCTAAAAGCAGCATTTTTTGATTTAAATTTATCTACAGATGTAATCTTATTATATCGTTCTGTTGTTGAATCAACATGTTTCGGAGCTAAAAAAATTGTAGAATGTTTTGTGGATCAAAACATCCCTGTAAAAGGAATCATTGCTTTAGGAGGAGTAGCGAAGAAATCGCCATTTGTCATGCAGATGATGTCAGATATTTTGAATATGCCTATAAGGGTTCATCGTTCTGAGCAAACCTGTGCATTAGGGGCAGCGATGTTTGCCGCAGTTGTAGGAGGAGTATATACTGATGTTGAAACGGCAATGAAAGCCATGGGTCAAGGTTTTGATATAGAATATAAACCTAATGCTGAAAATGTAGGAATCTATGCTCAACGATATGCTAAGTATAATGAGCTTTCAGAATTATTAGAGAAAAATATATACCATGTATAGTAAAATTAAGCAAGCAGCATTTGATGCGAATATGGAATTGCCTAAACTAGGGTTGGTTCTATTTACATTTGGAAATGTAAGTGTTGTGGATAGAGATCTCAAGGTCTTTGCTATCAAACCAAGTGGAGTACCCTACGAGGATTTGAAGCCGGAGGATATGGTCATTGTTGATTTTGATGCAAATGTTATTGAAGGAGAATTAAGACCTTCATCGGACACCAAGACCCATGCTGTATTATACAAGGAGTGGGAGGAAATTGGTGCAATTGTTCATACCCATTCAGCCTATGGCACAGCCTGGGCACAAAGCAATCGTGACATTCCGATTTATGGGACTACCCATGCGGATCATTTGACAAAAGATATTCCTTGTGCACCACCGATGGAAGATGAGATGATCAAAGGAAACTATGAATATCAGACCGGATATCAAATCATTAATTATTATAAGGAAGCTAAATTAGATTATAAGGAAGTAGAAATGATGCTGGTTGGAAATCATGCTCCTTTTTGTTGGGGTAAGGACGGGAAAAAGGCTGTTTATAATGCTGCAGTTTTGGAATATGTGGCTAAAATGGCTTTTTTGACTGAGCAAATCAATCCTGAAGTGAATCGTATGAAAGATTCCTTAATCAATAAACATTATGAGCGTAAACATGGTAAAAACGCATATTACGGACAATAACAATTCAATAAACCCTAAAAATATCCCTATAAAATGTCAACATTAAAAAATCTAGAAGTTTGGTTTATCACTGGAAGCCAAGATCTATATGGTGAAGAAACATTGAGACAAGCGGCCAAGCATTCAGAAGAGATTTCAGCCTATTATAATTCGCACTCAAGTATCCCTGTTCAAGTAATTTTTAAGCCAATTGTAAGGAATTCGAATGAGATTTTTGAAACAATTTCTGCTGCGAATGCGAAAGAGGAATGTATAGGTATTATCACGTGGATGCATACATTTTCCCCTGCGAAAATGTGGATTAGAGGCCTACAGGCTTTACAAAAGCCGTTACTTCACTTACATACTCAGTTCAATCGTGATATTCCTTGGGATTCCATTGATATGGATTTTATGAACTTGAATCAGAGTGCCCACGGAGATCGTGAATTTGGTTTCATCGTATCCCGGATGCGGATAGGACGTAAGGTAGTCACAGGATATTGGCAAGACGAGGAGGTCGTTGAGCAAATTAATATTTGGTGTCGGGCTGCTGCGGCATGGCATGATTGGCAAGGCGCAAAATTTGTTCGATTTGGAGATAATATGCGCTATGTAGCAGTAACCGAAGGGGATAAAGTTGAAGCAGAGATTAAATTTGGATTCTCTGTCAATACACATGGTATCGGAGATTTAGTTGCCGAAATTAATTCTGTTTCTGAAAATGATGTTAATAAATTACTTAAGGAATACGAAGATCTATATATTCTGACAGATGATGTAAAGGAAGGTGGGCAGAATAGGCAGCAGGTTTATGATGCAGCCAAGATAGAGTTAGGATTGAGATCTTTCTTAGAGAAAGGGAATTATAAGGGATTCACAGATACATTTGAAGATTTACATGGAATGGTTCAATTGCCAGGCTTGGCGGTTCAACGTTTGATGGCGGATGGGTATGGTTTCGCCGGAGAAGGAGATTGGAAAACTCCTGCGATAGTAAGAGCATGTAAAGTGATGGCAACAGGTTACGAAGGGGCAAATGCTTTTATGGAGGACTATACTTACCACTTTGATCCAAAGAATGAAATGGTATTAGGATCGCACATGCTTGAAGTGGACGCATCATTGGCGGCAGATAAACCTAGGTTAGAAGTACATCCATTGGGAATTGGAGGGAAATCTGATCCTGCACGTTTGGTCTTTAATTCAAAGGGGGGAAAGGCGTTGAACGCATCTTTGGTCGATATGGGAGATCGTTTTAGATTAGTGGTCAATACGGTAAAAGGTGTTGAAGTTAGTGAAGACCTTCCTAAATTGCCAGTAGCAAGAGTTTTGTGGCAACCTGAGCCTGATATGAAAACAGCTTGTACAGCTTGGATATATGCTGGGGGAGCGCATCATACTGTATATAGTCAAAATTTGACTTCCGAATATTTAGCAGATTTTTCAAGGATTGCGGGACTGGAAATGATATTAATTGATGAAACGACCAATTTGAAAGATTTTGAGAATAACCTAAAATGGAGTGAAGCATTTTTTAAGTTGCAATAGTAGATATAACCAAATAAACCTATAAATCATGGAAAAATTTGCAACAATAGACTACGTCATTTTTTTAATATATTTTGTAGTAGTCGCTGGTTATGGTTATTGGATTTATAAAAGACAAAAATCATCAACAGAAAGCAGTAAGGATTATTTTTTAGCAGAAGGTTCATTAACCTGGTGGGCAATTGGGGCAAGTTTAATTGCTTCCAACATTTCAGCGGAGCAATTTATTGGAATGAGCGGAAATGGTTTTACCGTAGGTATTGCTGTAGCTGCTTATGAGTGGATTGCTGCCATAGCATTAATCATCGTAGCAGTTTGGTTTATACCAGTCTATCTGAAGAATAAAATCTTTACGATGCCACAATTTTTGAAGCAACGATATAATGAAACTACCGCTCTTATTATGGCTGTTTTTTGGTTGTTTCTATATGTATTCGTCAATTTAACATCGATCTTATTTTTGGGTGCCCTGGCCATTAGCAATCTAGGAGGTGGTGAGAATTTCCATCTTATTATGCTAGCATTAGCAGTATTTGCGGTGGTTATTACCCTTGGAGGGATGAAGGTTATTGGTTTTACAGATGTTATTCAAGTGGTAGTATTGATTGTAGGAGGATTGGCCACAACCTATGTAGCGCTGACGCTAGTATCGGAACATTTTGGACTTGGAAAAGATGCAATCGCAGGATTTAAGCAGTTAATGGTTGACTCTCCAAAACATTTTAACCTGATTGTCGATAAACCAACGGCAGAGAGTTCTCAAGAAGATATCAACAAATATTTAATGCTACCGGGAATTGGAATGTATTTAGCAGGTATATGGATAGTGAACTTGAACTATTGGGGCTGTAATCAATATATTACCCAACGCGCATTGGGGGCTGATTTAAAAACGGCGAGGACGGGAATCTTATTTGCTGGATTTTTGAAATTGTTGATGCCAATAATTGTTATGTTACCAGGTATTGCAGCATATGTTCTTTATAAAAATGGTGCATTGCAGGAAGAAATGGCTCCAGGAGGCAATTTTAATCCTGATAATGCTTATTCAGCAATTTTAGGGTTTCTACCCAATGGGATGAAGGGCTTGTCATTAGCAGCTCTTACTGCAGCCATTGTGGCATCATTAGCAGGAAAGGCTAATAGTATTGCGACAATTTTTACGATGGATATTTACAACAAGTATATCGACAAAAATGCCTCAGAAAAGAAATTAATTAGAATTGGGAAAATAACAATTATCATTTCTATCATCGTTTCCTTATTATTTACCTGGGATGATCTTTTGGGAATTGGAGGAGCAGGAGGATTTACATTTATTCAAAAATATACTGGTTTTATTTCACCAGGAGTTTTTGCGATGTTTTTGTTAGGGATGTTCTGGAAGAGAACCACCGGTTCAGCAGCAATAGCTGGTTTAATTACGGGTTTCGTGCTTTCGGTTGTGTTTAATAATTATGCACCAGAATGGTTTGGACATGAAACATTTCTTTATACAGCCTATCCAAATGCCCAGGGGAACTATGAAATTCCTTTCCAGATATGTATGGGTCTTGCTTTTCTATTTACGATGATCGTGATGGTGGGAATTAGTTTGTTCGGGCCAAAAGTAAATCCAAAAGGATTAGAACTGGATCGCAAAATGTTCAAATTGGAACCTTCAGTTACAGTAATGATTGTTGTAACCTTGCTTTTGGTTGGGGCATTGTACGTTAAGTTTTGGTAAATCCTTGTTAAATAAATTATAATTATGTTATCATTATTTTCAAATAAGAAGTTGTGGACGTCCCTAAGTTTATATCTCTTGATCCATACTGTAAATGCAGTTCAACCAAAGATGCAAATTGAAAGTCCGGATGGAAAGATTAGAGTTGAAATTCATTTGAATGAAAAAGGTGAGCCTCTATATGCTGTGAAATTTGAAAATAAGATAGCATTGGAAAATTCAAAATTGGGTTTAAACCTTGCCGATGAATCATTTTCATCGGGTTTGTCTTTTGATAAAAGATCCAATTTAAATACAATTAAAAAAAGCTACGAAAGTTTAAATGCCAAGCGTAGAATTAATAACTACCTAGCCAATGAGCAGGTGATAAGTTTTAAAAATCAACAAAATAATCAGTTAAATATTCAATTCCAAGTTTCGAATGATGGGGTTGCGTTCCGATATGAAATTCCGAGTGTACATAATTCAAAGAGATTATTAAGTTCAGAGCAGAGTTCATTTAAGTTTCCTGAAACTGCGATTGCATGGTTACAACCGATGGCCATTGCAAAATCAGGATGGGAGCAAACAAATCCGTCATATGAGGAGCATTATTACCAAGCTATTAAAGTAGGGACATTGGAACCTACTCAAACAGGTTGGGTATATCCTGCACTTTTTAAGGTTGGTGATACCTATGTGTTAATTTCAGAATCTGGATTAGAATCTAATCATGCAGCTAGTAGGTTATCGGCAGAATCTGAAAAAGGTGAGTATAAAATTGATTATGCAGGAATAAAAGAAACCATTTTTAATAAAGAGTTAGAAACTGTTATTGAAGGTGATTTTCACAGTCCTTGGCGAGTAATTGCTGTTGGTAATTTGGGAACTATCGTAGAATCAACATTGGGTTTAGATCTTCTAGATGAGTCAATTCAAATAGATCAAGGTTTCATTAAGCCGGGTAAGTCATCATGGAGTTGGATTAATAGCAAAGATGATTACATCATATTTGATGAGCAGAAAAAATACATTGATTTTGCAGCGGATATGAATTGGCAATATTGTCTAATCGATGTTAATTGGGACAGAAATATAGGCTATTCGCGCATTCAAGAGTTATCAGATTATGCTAAAGGGAAGAATGTTGGATTGATCTTATGGTATAATTCAGCTGGTTACTGGAATACTGTTAAATATACGCCAAAGAATAAACTATTAACCTCAGAATTGCGAAGAAAGGAATTTGAAAAACTTCAAAAAATGGGAATAAAAGGAGTTAAGATTGATTTTTTTGGTGGAGATGGACAGTCTGTGATTGCCTATTATCATGAGATTCTTCGGGACGCTGCTGACTATAAATTGATGGTCAATTTTCATGGTGCAACTTTGCCTCGAGGATGGTCAAAAATGTATCCACATCTAATGACAGTGGAAGCTGTAAGAGGTTTTGAGACTGTAACCTTTACACAAGAAGATGCAGATAGGCAGGCAGAAATTTGTGCAACATTGCCTTTTACCAGAAATGTATTTGACCCAATGGATTATACTCCAATGAATCTACATAAAGTCAATACAAATGTTGTGAGGAAAACAACATCAGCTTTTGAGTTAGCTACTTCGATTTTGTTTTTATCAGGTATTCAGCATTTTGCGGAGTCTCCAGAAGGTATGCTGCATGTCCCCGGCTTTATTAAGCAATTATTGCGTGACCTTCCAACTCATTGGGATGATGTGAAATTTATTCAGGGATATCCTGGTAAGGAAGTTGTTATTGCCAGAAAATCAGGAAATAAATGGTATGTAGCTGGGATTAATGGGGAGAATAAGGAAAAACAGATTAGCATTGATCTATCTGAATTAGCAAAAAATAAAAAAGTAAAACTTATTACAGATGCTGATAAGCCAGGAGAATTCAGTACTCAGGAATTGAATATCATGGGAAAGACAAACATATCAATGAAGCCTAATGGTGGATTTGTCATATTAATGGACTAAGCGGAAAACAATCTAAATTCGCTGCAAGCTTATTTGATGGTGAATATAAATTGGTGAGAAAAGGAGACTCTCCATGGTTGCCTCAATTTCAAGATACCATTTTGATAAAAGTAAATGGAAATACAAAAATAGACACCCCCGTTACGCCATACTTTGCATTAAAGAATGTTGCATTCAATAGAAATGGGAATAAAGTAACTGCAACTTTTACAGTGAATAAAGTCGTTGAAAATGCTAATTTAGATAATGTCTGACTTTATATGAGTGGAAGAATGCTTTTGGACCAGGAGGACAATCAATTTAGTAGAGATCTAAATGTTGATGATATAAAACTTGGAACAGCTTATACATCTACGGTTGATATTCCAGAGAATCTTGCCAATTTAGAAGGAGTTTTTGTGCGAATTGGAGTCAAATCAAATTCTTCAGGTGAATATTTATATTCACAGGTTCAAAAACTTGGAACGAATTAAAATGAAAACCTAATAAAGAGTTAATCCGAATAAAATGCAATTAAACCGAATTTATTATTTTCTAACACTTATTATTTTTAGTCTATCAGGCAGTAGCAGCTTGGCTCAGTCATATAAGTCAGGACCAGCGGAAAAAGATTTTGTAGCTTATTTATTTACTTATTTTAAAGGAAATGTTGTGCAAGATGAGGCTGTATGTTATGCAATAAGTACAGATGGATATAATTTCAAAGCTTTAAATAATAATCATCCAATTTTGAGTTCTGACAAGATTAGCTCCACAGGTGGAGTTCGTGATCCCCATATATTAAGGGGAGAAAACGGGAAGTTCTATATGGTTTTAACTGATATGACCTCTTCGAAAGGATGGGATTCCAATAGAGCAATGGTTCTTTTAAAATCGGATGATTTAATCAATTGGACACATTCAGTTATTAATATTCAAAAAAGATTTCAGGGTAATGAAGAATTGAAAAGAGTTTGGGCACCACAGACGATTTTTGATTCTTCTGTTGGGAAATATATGGTTTACTGGTCAATGCAACATGGGAATGGTCCTGATATAATTTATTACGCCTATGCGAATTCTGATTTTACTGATTTCGAAGGTGAACCAAAAGTTTTGTTTAACCCTAAGAATGGAAAGTCATGTATTGATGGTGATATTGTCAATAAGAATGGCCTATACTATATGTTCTATAAAACAGAAGGACATGGGAATGGGATTAAATTAGCAATAACTGATTCTCTTACTTCGGGAAAGTGGATTGAACAACCGGGATATAAGCAACAGACAAGAGATGCAGTTGAGGGTTCAAGTGTTTTTAAACTGAATCATTCGGACAAATACATTTTAATGTATGATGTTTATGGTAAAGGGAAATATCAATTTTGTGAGTCTATTGATTTGGATAAATTTAAGGTCATTGATCATAACATCACTATGGATTTCCACCCAAGGCACGGGACAATCATTCCGATTTCAAGGGATGAATTGATTGGTCTAACCTCAAAATGGGGATTGCCTGCCGGAATAGAAATTCCTAAAGCAGTAAATCCTGTACTCAAAGGCTTTTACGCGGATCCTGATGTGCTATATTCAAACAAAACTAAGAAATACTATCTCTATCCTACGAGTGATGGTTTTGATGGTTGGGGAGGTTACTATTTCAAGACCTTTTCATCCGACAACCTAAAGGATTGGAAAGATGAAGGTGTCATATTAGATTTAAAAAAGGATGTTTCGTGGGCAGATCGAAATGCTTGGGCTCCTACGATTACCGAGATAAAAGTAAAAGGCCAATACAAATATTATTACTATTTCACGGCAGCACAAAAAATCGGTGTTGCTGTATCGGATAATCCTACAGGACCATTTAAGGATTCAGGTAAACCATTAATTGATTTTAAACCGGAAGGCATTAGAGGCGGTCAGGAAATTGATCCGGCGGTATTCAACGATCCAAAATCTGGCAAAAGTTATTTGTACTGGGGAAATGGATATTTAGCGGTTGCGGAATTAAATAAGGATATGATTTCTATTAAAAAAGAAACCATGAAAGTAATTACCCCATCTGATGGCACTTTTAGGGAGGGGATTTATGTTATTTACAGAAACGGGATTTACTATTTTCTATGGTCTGAAGACGATACTCGGAGTGAAAATTATAGAGTAAGATACGGTACATCAAGATCAGCGTATGGACCTATTGAGATCAAGGCAGATAATTTGATACTTTCGAAAGATTCGAGCCAAGGTATTTACGGCACAGGACATAATTCTGTATTACAGATACCTGGCAAAGACGAATGGTATATAGTATATCATCGATTTAATTACCCAAATGGTATTAATATGGGGGATGCCGCAGGTTTTAATAGAGAAGTCTGTATCGATAGGATGTATTTTGATTCAGATGGTAATATACTTCCGGTAAAGCCAACTCATCAAGGTATAAATGATTAATAACTGTAAAAAATGAACGAATTGAAACCTATATTATTTATTTTTTTAGTTAGTTCTCTAGCTTATTTTCTACCTACATCAGTATTTGCTCAACCAGGGTTTGGAAAAGCTGAAAAAATCAATTTAGGTTGGTCTTTTAAATTGCAGGAGGACAAAATTCTAGATGCGAACAGTAAGAGAGATAGGTCATGGAAAGAGATTCGTTTGCCATATGATTGGACCATCAAAGAACCCCTTAGTCCAACATTGGCAAGTGCAACAGGATATCTTCCGGGAGGAATTGGATGGTACCAGAAAGAGATAGAAATACCAGCTGAAAAAGAAGGTGAGCAGGTGTTTTTGTATTTTGAAGGGGTTTATAATAGAAGTGAGGTGTTTGTCAACGGTAAATCTGTAGGGAAACGACCAAACGGTTATGTTTCATTTTCTTATGATATCAGTCCTTATTTAAATTATGGGGGCAATAATCTAATAAGTGTCAAAGTAGATCATAGTAAGGATGCAGATTCTAGATGGTATACAGGATCAGGTATATATCGTGATGTTTGGTTAGTCTATGCCAACAAGATCCGATTGGATCAGTGGGGCGTTTATGCCTACCCGGAACTAAATAAAGGGAAATCAGGATTAAACATACAGGTAGAAATGCTGAATCAATCAAATGCTGAATCAATCAAATGCTGTTGAAGAAATAGAAGTTGAAACGGAATTGTTTGATCCATCAGGCAAATCAATAAATAAAAAATTAACAAAAACGAAGATAAATGCATCAGGGAAAAATGCAATTGAACTTGTGTTAAAAGTAAACGATCCAGCGCTTTGGAGTATAAATTCACCAAATCTTTATGTGCTTAAAACTAAACTTATATCGGAAGGTAAAATATTGGATCAATCAGAAATAAAGACAGGTTTTCGGAAGTTTACTTTTGATCCAGACAAGGGATTTGCATTGAATGGACAGTGGATGAAGGTGAAGGGAGTTTGTATCCACCATGATGCCGGGGTATTGGGTTCTGAATTGTATCCAACTGTTTGGAGAAGAAGATTGATGAAATTAAAGGAAATTGGTGTAAATGCTATCAGGACGAGCCACAATCCACAAGGTAGTTCTTTTTATGATCTTTGTGACGAATTGGGGTTTTTAGTAATCAATGAGGCTTATGATGAATGGGAGTTTCCAAAACGAAAATGGTTGGATGGATGGAATGAAGGCGTTCCTGGTTTTCAGGGTTCAACTGATTTCTTTGAAGAATGGGGCGAGAAAGATTTAGAGGATATGGTTAAAAGAGATCGAAATCATATGTCCATTTTTGCATGGAGTATAGGGAATGAGGTTGATTATCCAAATGATCCCTATTCGCATCCGATTCTTGACGGTAAAAAGGACGGCGGTTTTACACAGGCAATCTATGGAGGATTTAAGCAGGATGCACCTGATGCAAATCGATTGGGTGCAATATCGAAGAAACTTGCTACTGTTGTTCGTAAGTTCGATCCTAGTAGACCAGTTACGGCTGGATTGGCGGGTGTAGCAATGTCCAATGAAACTGAATATCCAGAAGCATTAGACATTGCTGGATATAACTATACAGAAAGTAAATATCAAGAAGACCATATTAAATACCCCAAACGTGTGATCTATGGTAGTGAAAACAGGCATGACCTTGAAGCATGGAAAGCTGTAACTGAAAATGAGCATATATTTGGACAATTTCTATGGACGGGAATAGATTATTTAGGTGAATCAAGAAAATGGCCAACTAGAGGTTTTTACTCTGGATTAATGGATTTTGCAGGATTTATCAAGCCGAGAGGCTATTTTCGTCAATCCTTATGGTCTCAAAAGCCAATGGCCTATTTGGGAACTTATCCAATTAAAGACGAAAATCCTGTTGATGATAAATGGATTCAACAAAAAAACAAATTTTCGCCTGATCCATCAGGTGCACCCTGGATGGACGCCTGGCCTAATTGGAATTATGAGAATGGGCAATTAATACGAGTTGTAGGGTATAGTAACTCTCCTAAAGCGTTCCTTAAACTTAATGGGGAACAGATTGGCGATATTAAAAACTATGATTCAAAAACAGGGATCTACATGTGGGATATTCCTTTTAAAGCTGGTAAGCTTGAAATAATTGGATTAGATGTGAATGGGGACAAAGTGTCTCAGGATGAGATTACAACAAGCGGACCGGCTAAAAGTATTAATATTACAGGCCCAAGTGTAATTGAAATTAATAAAGAAGATGGAATTGCTCAAATTGAATTACAACTTTTAGATCAAGAGGGTAATGCTGTTTTTCTATCTGAAAGTGAGATTTCATGCCAAATTATAGGCGATGTTCGTCTGTTAGGAATGGAGGCTGGGAATAATACGGATATGTCAGATTATACAGATAATAAACAACGTGTTTTTCATGGGAAAATGATTGTTTATTTACAGGCTAACCCGAATTTCAAAGACACTGCATTTGTTAAATTCTCTTCCCCTTGGATAGAATCAGCTGAAGTTGAAATTAAATTCAAATAAAAATGGTCTTTCCACGGAAAGACCATTTTTATTTTTAAATATCTAAATTCCTAAGTCTTGCGCAGACCAGCTTGGTAAATACCTAAGGAAAGACATGATTTGATCTTTATAGATATCTTTATTTAATACGTAGAAAAAGGCTCCTTTTTTAGAGTTTTCTTTATCTTTTTCATTCAGTTTAATGAGTAGGTTAGATGATAATAGTTTTCTATTGAAATTTCTTTTATCGATTACAATGTCATAGACTGCTTCATATAAGCTAGAAATTTGGGGAAGTGTAAATTTCTCAGGTAGAAGTTCGAAAAGAATTGGATATAAAGCGGCTTTACTTCGTAATAATCTTTTGGCTGTGCTTATCATTTCATCATGATCAAAGATAAGTTCAGGGTAATCATCGATTGGAAACCATTTAGCCTTAAATTCATCGGTTAAGATATGTTGGTATTCCTTAGTATCGATAAGTGCAAAATAAGTTATGCTAACAACGCGGCCATGTTTTTCACGATGCGGTTTTCCAAACACGGCAGATTGTTCCATATAGACATCTTCTAATCCGGTCAGTTTTAATAAAACTCTTGAAGCTGCTTCGTCGGGACTTTCCTCAGGTTGTACAAAACCACCCATGAGACTCCAATTGTTTATTTCTGGTTCAAATCCTCTTTTTATAAGCAAAATTTGCAAAGATTCCCCATCAAACCCAAATATTATGCAGTCAACCGCGAGGAGCGTATTAGGTTCATCTTTATAAAATTCCATATTTTCCTTAAATGTTGTGTGGTTGTTTAGTTCTCTTTTTATTCTTGAAGTTTAGGCAAAATACAAAATTTAATTAAAAATTTTAAAATTCAATTTAGACGGAATGTTCTTAATTTCGGCCATATATTAATTTAAAACGTTTTTAATGGGCATAATTAATTTATATACATTAAAATCGTGTCAGAATTGGTTAATTTTATGCTCATCTTCAAAAACCAATTAAATTCAAAATAATTGTTTATTTTGAGATATTAAACCTAATGCCAGTCTATTTTCCTATGAAGTCAATAACACAATCTAATCAAAGATTTCTATTGCCAATTATTATTGTCGCAGCAATTAGTTCCATATTATTTTTTCTTATAAAGGATTTGAAATCAAAGGAGACCGATTATAATGAATGGAAGGTTAGTGCCGGGTCAAAAGAAAGTATTAAATATTCTACTCTTTCTGAAATAGATACCAATAATGTAAAGAATTTGGAGATTGCATGGATATATCAGTCAGAGCAAGGAGATAGCAGCAAATTTGGACCGATGCAGACCAACCCAATTATTGTTCAAAATATCTTATATGCTGTTTCTCCAAAAATGAAGCTATTTGCCTTAAATGCGGCAACGGGTAAGGAAATATGGGTATTTGACCCTCGAGATTCTTTAAAAAGCGAAAGGTGGCATCGTAAAAGTGAAAATATGAATAGGGGCGTAGCCTATTGGGAAAAGGATGAGGATAGAAGAATAATATTTACGGTTGGACCAGTTGTATTTTCAATTGATGCAAGTACTGGTGCATTGATAAAATCATTCGGCGAGGCAGGAGGAATAGATTTGAGGAATGGCTTAGATAGAGAGGTTCAAAAGTCTAATATGACGCCAACTTCACCTGTGATGGTTTTTAAGGATTATTTTATTGTTAGTGGTCAAGTTGATGAGGGTACTCCTGGACATATCCGTGCATTTGATGTTCGAACTGGTGAGCAAAAGTGGATTTTTCATACGATACCATATCCAGGAGAATATGGTTATGATACATGGGAAGATTCTACAGCCTATAAAACGAAAGGTTCAACAAATGCCTGGTCGGGATTTAGTTTGGATGAGGATAGAGGAATTCTATTTGCTGGTATAGGAAATCCAACAAATGACTTTTATGGTGGTGATAGATGGGGGGATGGGTTATTTGGGAACTGTATTCTAGCATTGGATGCCAATACCGGCAAACGATTATGGCATTTTCAGACGGTTCACCATGATGTCTGGGATATGGATATATCAAGTGCGCCAATATTGGTTAGCCTAAATAAGGATGGGAAGAAAATCGATGCAGTTGCACAGACTACCAAAACGGGTTTAATATTTGTTTTGGACCGATTGACTGGAAAACCAATATATCCAATTGAAGAACGTGCTGTGCCTACTGAAGGGGTAGTGCAAGGCGAGAAGCTTTCTCCGACTCAACCTTTTCCAGTATTACCAACTCCATTTGCAAGGCAGGGCATGACAGAAAAGGATTTAAATAGTTTAGTATCAAAGTCTTCATTTGAAGATATTAAAAAGCGGTATCAACAATATAACTCGCATGGTATCTATACTCCACCTTCAATAAATGGGACCATCATCTTTCCCGGATATGATGGAGGAGGGGAATGGGGAGGGCCATCTTTTGATCCAGAGACGGGGATTCTATATGTTAATTCCAATGAAATGACATGGGTATTGAATTTGGTGAAATTGGAAAATAATGTGGAAGGGAAGAAGAGCAATATGCAAGCTGGAGCAATCTTATACAAAAAGCATTGTATGACTTGCCATGGCCCTGAACGAATGGGCGGAGGCGACTATCCTTCCATCATTGGTGTAGAGAAAAAGTATAATTACACAAAATTTAATGAACTATTATCTTCTGGAAGACGGATGATGCCTCCATTTAATCATTTATCTGAGGAAGAAAGAATTGCCCTAGCTACGTTAGTCCTTGATTTGAAGGATAAACATGGTTTGACTTATTCTGGAAAGCCCGAGACCTTAAAAGTCGGAACTGAAGAAGATAATGATAAGCCAAATTATTCGAATACTGGATATAATAAATTCTTGACGAAAGAAGGTTATCCCGCAGTGAACCCTCCTTGGGGTACTCTAAACGCAATTAATTTAAATACGGGTGAGTATGTTTGGAAAACAGCTTTTTTGGAGAATTTGAAGAGTTGAAGAAGAAAGGAATTCCAGCAACAGGAAGAGAAAATTATGGTGGATCGATAGTAACTTCCTCAGGATTGCTTTTTATTGCTGCAAATTCAGATGGAAAATTTAGAGCAATTAATAAAACGAACGGGAAAATTTTATTTGAAACTGACCTTCCTGCACCTGGTGTGGCCACTCCTGCAACTTATCAAGTAGATGGGAAGCAATTTGTCGTGATTGCATGCGGAGGGTCAAAATGGGGCGGTAAAAAAGGTGATTCCTATGTTGCTTTCACTTTGCCAAATAAATAATTCTTGAAATTGATATATTTGATTCTTATCCTTATAAATAAACCTATCATGAGCAAGTCATCCTTAAATCAGGTTATTTTAATCTTATTCTTTGTATTTGCAATTCATCAAAGTTTCGCCCAAATTAAGGTAATTTGTGTTGGTAATGGGTTTACCTACGGAAACAATATTACAAATAGAGATCTTAATTCTTACCCCGCTCAACTATCCTTTTTTTTAGGGAAAGAATATAATGTTCAAAACCTTGGAAGTTTGGATACCATAGATTATATGCTTACAGAAGAATTTCAAAAATCAGTAATAAGCAAAGCTCAAATCATCATAATTGATATCAAGCCAGACTTCAGTAAATTCAGTGAGGCAAATTATACAGTAGAATTTAAGGAAGAATTAAAAGGGATTATAAAAAAATATCAGAACATATCTGAAAGTCCAGAAATCATATTATTATCTCCATTGAGGAATTTCAATAATTCTGAAGTCGAGGCAGCACTTCAACAGAAATATGCTCCTATTTATGAAGAATTAGCTTATAATTCAGATTTAAAGATTGTCAATCTGCGTCATATTTTCGGAAATGAATGGAGTGATCACTTAATGCCAGATAAAAAAAATATATCTTCAATTGCCGCAGGTAAGATTGCAGAAAAGATATATCATTCAATTTCAAATAATGAGAAAAAATGGACAGATGCAATTGCTAATTTTAAGTTAAAGCCAGTTTCAGAATTTAATTTCCATGGATATAAGGGCTATAAATTTCTCAATGATGGTGTTGAGTATTTTATAGTGAAACCTAAAAGTCCAGCGAACGGTAACCCATGGATTTGGAGGGCAAGATTTTGGGGTCATGAGCCTCAAACTGACATTGATTTATTAGAAAGGGGTTTTTACCTCACTTATTGTGATGTGAGTGATCTATATGGCTCTGACCAAGCTATTGCAAGGTGGGATACATTTTATGAATTGGCAACTCAGGCAGGACTACATACAAAACCAGTGTTGGAAGGGATGAGTCGAGGAGGATTAATTGTTTATAATTGGGCGGCCAAAAATCCGGCTCAGGTTTCAGCTATCTACGCTGATGCCCCTGTCATGGATTTCAAAAGCTGGCCTTTAGGAAAAGGCACCTCTCCAGGTTCAAAAGAGGACAGCCAAAGATTGTTGAAAGCATATGGTTTTAATAATGAGACTGAGGCTATGAATTGGAAAAAGAACCCAATTGATCATGCTCAAGTCATGGCTTCATCTAAAATTCCCTTGATTCATGTTGTCGGTGATGCTGATGAGGTCGTGCCAGTCAATGAAAATACCGAAATATTCGAAAATCGATTAAATAAATTGGGAGCCTTCATAAAAGTCATCCATAAAAAAGATATCGGCCATCATCCACATTCTCTGAATAATCCAGAGCCCATTGTGGAGTTTATCTTGAAGGCTACAGGTCATTTTGAAAACCGATGCATAAAAGCGGTCCCAGGTAATGAATTTCGTTCTGGAGCGGGTTGGATTAACGGATCAGATTGGCATGATGTTGCTCAAGATATTCAACATACCCTGGAAAATAAGAAAGTGACTTTATTGTTGTTAGGTAATTCTATTACCCAAGGATTTGGTGGTAGCAGGACATTAATTAATACTAAGCAGGGAAAGGACTTCATGGATACAGCTATGAAAGGTAAGGCATGGGAAACTGCAGGTATTTCAGGTGACAAAACTCAAAACCTCCTTTGGCGTCTTCAAAATCAAAACTATAATGTAGCCCAACCTGAATATGCCGTCATTACTATTGGAATAAACAATGTGACTCCGGGAGATGAACCCGAAGATATTGCAGCTGGAATAATTGCCTGTGCTATTGAAGCAAAAAAACAGATGCCAAATACAAAAATAATCCTATTCGGCCTTTTACCTGCAGGGAAAGAAATGAACAGTTCAAATAGAATTGCATGTCGTAAAATTCATGAAATTTTAGCCAAATCAAATCTTAGCGATATTCATTATATAAATCCAACCTCATGGTTTGTGAACACAGATGGATCCTTAAAAACCGAACTATATGGGGGAGATTATCTCCATTTAAGTTCTGATGGTTATAAAATCTGGAGTTCAAAAATTGCAGATCTGATCAATCAATATTAAAGTTTTAATCAAAAGATATCCAGCATCTAATTAAGATATGTTTATACAAAGTTTTTCATTTGTTTGGTTATATTAAAAAGATTGTATAATTTAGTTTAACCTAATTAAAAACTCGGACTATTCCTTATTTAATAGACTTTGGAGAAGCTCTAAAGTGAATTGGTGCATTTTTTTGTGTCAAATCATCAACTATGCATAAGGGGAAATGTAACCATTGCATTGATAGTTCTTTAAAATTTTTACTTGCTGATGGAATTTTCTTAAATTCATGTAATAATCAATTGATTTTTAAACAATTATCATTTAATGCTATAAACCTTCATGTATTTCCTTAAATCCAGGAATCATTTTCTTTATGAAAAGGTCGATTATTAAGATTGTATTTTATTCATTATGCTTCCATTCCATTGTTGGATGCAATTCGGACTCGAATTCCAAGGATTCACAATTGAACATAAAAGCTATTGACAAAAGAGAATCATATATACGTGCAATAAATGGCAGTGACGAAGAAATAGATTCCAGTATTATTGAAAGGGGAAAGGTCATGATATCTTATTCTGACTGTTATACATGTCATAAAGAAGATAAAAAACTAATTGGACCGGCATTTTCTGATATTGACTTAAGGTATCCGCGAAAGGAAGTGTTCATTAAGATATTGGCTCAACGAATAATACATGGTGGTCGTGGGGCATGGGGAAATGCTGAAATGAGCGCCCACCCTAAATTAAAAACCGAAGATGCTGAAGCTATGGTAGCCTATATCTTATCTTTTTCATCAATTGCAAGTAAATAGAAATATAAGATCTATTCAATTTCATAAAGGAAAATTAAATAGACTTTCAATAACCATTATAAAAATAGACAATTAGGATCCCAAAGATCCGAATTTGTGTTCAATGAAAAGACTTAATACTATGATGATAACTAAACAATCTGTCATAATACTGCGTAAATCAAAAATAATTATTCCTGTAATTATAGGTTTGATTATAATGATTGGACTGCTGACAATGTGCAGTCCTTCGGATTCAACAAGTACTGATTCAGGTAAATTCGAATTGCCAAAATATGTAGATTATAATTATGATATAAAGCCCATCCTTTCTGATAAGTGTTTTGCCTGTCATGGACCAGACAATAATACAAGAGAAGGTGGATTAAGATTGGATACTGAAGAAGGGGCATATAAGGCATTGGCAGAGAGTCCAGATAAGCATGCAATCGTGCCAGGGAAGCCCAATATTAGTGAGGCATTTCTTCGCATTACATCTGATGACGAAACCCTTCGAATGCCACCAATAGCATCTAATTTGCCATTGAGCAATTATGAAATAGACTTAATAGAAAAATGGATAAAACAAGGTGCTGTTTATAAGCCTCATTGGGCATTTACAGCTCCTGTAAAGCCGGAAATCCCTCAACAGAATAAAATAAAATGGGGCGAAAATGATATAGATAAGTTTGTTTTGGATAAGATGCTGAAGGCAGGATTTGAACCAAATCCAGAAGCGGACAAAAATCGATTATTACGTAGAGTAAGTTTAGACCTTACCGGGCTCCCTCCTGATGAACAGGTAATGGAGCGATTCTTAAAAGATACTTCATCAAAGGCCTATGACCGATTAATAGATGATTTAATGTCTTCAAAAGCCTATGGGGAACAAATGGCATTGCATTGGATGGATGTTGCTCGCTATGCGGATTCCTATGGATATCAGGATGATGATATTAGGACACAATGGCCATGGCGAGACTGGGTAATCCATGCTTTCAATGAAAACATGCCGTATGACCAATTTGTTACCTGGCAATTAGCTGGAGATCTTTTGCCTAATCCAAACAAAGAACAAATTCTAGCTACAGCATTCAATAGAAATCATAAAATTACGGAAGAGGGAGGGGTTGTTGAGGAGGAATACCGAGTAGCTTATGGACTCGACAAAACAAATACCTATGCAAAAGGAATTCTAGGGATAACCATGGAATGTGCCCAATGTCATGACCACAAATATGACCCATTTACCCAGAAAAATTATTACGGAATGTATGCATTCTTTAATAATTCATTGGAAAAGGGATTGGAAGGATTGGTTTATTCAGGTCCATCAAAAACTCCTAGATTAACTGTTACCCAAGAGGATATTAAAGGTATTTTGAATTTTGTTAATCAGAATGCCGATGATGGGGATGTTTCAGTCTCCGTAATGGGAGAACGAGATAGTATCCGACCAACTTATGTACTCGATAGGGGAGTCTATGATGCGCCAAAAGAGAGAGTTTACCCACAAACACCTCAATCAGTTTTACCATTTGACAGCACGAAATATGCTTCAAATCGATTAGGATTAGCTCAATGGACATTTAGCGAAAAAAATCCATTGACATCAAGGGTTTTTGTGAATCAAATGTGGGCGATGATCTTTGGTCGGGGTTTGGTAGCATCTGTTGCCGACTTTGGAAATCAGGGGGATTTGCCAAGTCATCCTGAATTGTTGGATTGGTTGGCATTGGATTTTCAAAATAATGGTTGGGATGTGAAAAGATTAATCAAGCAATTGGTCAGTTCCGCAACTTATAAACAGTCTTCCCAAATTAGTTCAAAACATTTAGAAAAGGATCCGGATAATATTTACCTAGCTCGGTCAAAAAGATTAAGGTTGCCTGCTCAAATGATTAGGGATCAGGTATTAGCTACCAGTGGTTTGTTAAATAGATCCATAGGTGGGCCAAGTATTAAACCTTATCAACCTGATGGCATTTGGGAAGTTAGTAGCTCTGGTCGTGGTGCATTGGCGCAGTATGTTCAAGACCATGGTAAAGATCTCTATAGGCGTGGATTATATGTGTTTTTTAAATTAACCTTACCACCACCAAACATGCTGATTTTTGATTCTAGCAACCGTGATGCTTGTGAGGTTCAACGTAATAGGACAAATACTCCACTACAAGCTTTGGTGATGATGAATGATCCTGCAATATTAGAGGCTGCTAGAGTATATTCCACCAATTTAATTAATAATGCCCCAAATAAAGGCGAAACAGATCTTATTAAAACCGCTTTCAAAAAAGTATTATGTCGAGATGCTACAGCTGATGAATTGAAGTTGTTAGATCAATATTATAAAGAAGAATTCGCAAGGTTTTCTGAGAAAAAAGCTGATGCAACCGCATTTTTGAAAGTAGGAGAAGCGCCAATTGACCAAAAAATTCCGGAAGTAAAATTGGCAGCCTTAATGTCTGTGGTTCATGCCATTTATAATCTCGAAGAAACATTGACAAGAGGGTAAAATAAGGTTAGAAGTCTAATTGTAGATTGTTATGAAAAAGAAAGAAGATTCCAATTTTGATAAAGAAATAAAAGAGGCACAACTGTTCCAAAATAGAAGACAATTCCTTTCAAGCCTGAGTATAGGGATAGGAAGTGTTGCTTTGGGAGCATTATTGATTCCTGACCTGTTTTCTGGGAAACCAGGTAGTCAGGAAGCATTTGAAAAAGCTTTACCCCATTTTGCCCCAAAAGCAAAGCGTGTAATTTATTTGTTCCAATCAGGAGGAGTGTCTCAATTGGAGTCTTTTGACCATAAACCTAAACTAAGGGAAATGATGGGGCAGGATCTTCCTGAATCAATCAGGGGAGGACAAAGGCTAACTGGAATGACAGCAGGGCAGGCAAACTTTCCTTTAGTAGGCTCATACTTCGATTTTGCGCAATATGGACAAAGTAGAGCTTGGGTCAGTAGTCTTTTTCCACATATGGCAAAAGTTGTGGATGACCTATGTATCATTAAATCCATGCATACCGATGCGATTAATCATGATCCAGCGATTACTTTCTTTCAAACAGGATCACAGCAAGGGAGTCGTGCAAGTATGGGAGCGTGGTTGAGCTATGGATTGGGGAGTGAAAATCAAAATCTTCCTGGATTCTGTGTTTTGGTATCGAAAGGGAGGGGAAATGGTCAGGGGGTTTATTCAAAACTATGGACCAATGGCTTTTTAGACTCTGTCCACCAAGGTGTGCAGTTTATGGGTGGGCCAGATCCCGTACTTTATTTAAATAATCCTGAGGGTACAGATAAAATGAGCAGAAGAAAACTATTAGATAAGCTTTCAGAACTCAATAGTATGCAATATGAGACTTTTGGTGATCCAGAAATCACTGCAAAAGTTCAACAATATGAGATGGCGTATAGGATGCAGACCTCCGTTCCAGAGGTAACTGACCTTTCAAAAGAGCCTGATCACATTATAAAGATGTATGGTCCAGAATGTCTAGTGCCGGGGACCTATGCTGCAAACTGTCTACTAGCTCGGAAGCTATCCGAAAATGGAGTTCGTTTTGTCCAGCTGTATCATCAAGGCTGGGATCAGCATGGCGGACTTCCAGGGGAAATGGCTTTACAGGCAAAAGATGTCGATCAAGCTTCTGCCGCACTAATTACCGATTTAAAACAGCGTGGTTTACTTGATGAAACCTTAGTGATTTGGGGTGGGGAATTTGGCCGTACAAATTACTGCCAAGGTGGTTTGACAGTGGATAATTATGGCCGCGATCATCACCCTCGTTGCTTTAGCATCTGGATGGCAGGCGGAGGAATAAAACCAGGAATGGTTTATGGAGAAACAGATGAATTGGGCTATAATATTGTGAAAAATCCTGTTCATGTCCATGACTTTCATGCTACAATTTTACATACCCTGGGAATTGACCATGAAAAATTAACTTATAAACACCTCGGACGAAGATATCGTCTCACTGATGTCGCTGGTAATGTTGTCAAAGATATTCTTGCTTAAATTGGATAGATAGATGACATTAAAAAATTTGCATTTCAATATACTATTAGGCTTAAACAGCTTTATCGTTTTCTTCCTGCTTTTTGAAGATAGAATTCAGGTACCAGTTTACTTACAAGTCATCGGAAGGATGCATCCCTTATTATTGCACTTTCCAATCGTTCTTCTCATTATTACATGGATTCTTTTTTTATTTCGAAATAGAATTGAAAAAGAATTGCCAACGATTAAGAGTTTAATTAATTCCCTACTTTTTATAAGTTCATTTCTTATAGCGATCACGGTCATCATGGGATTAGTATTGTCCAAAGAAGGCGGCTTTGATGGCAGCAGTTATGAATGGCATAAATATACCGGAGTAGCTCTTTCCTTATTATCAATGGCCTTATTAGGGTATCTAAGATTTACAAAAAACCCAGGATATCATCCGGTATTTACCGTTGGAATCAATGTGGCAATGGTTATCCTATTACTTGTTGGTCATTTTGGTGCATCGTTGACACATGGTGAAGATTTTATTACAAGCCCATTGTTGAGTAAAAACTCAAAAGAATTAGATGCTGAAACAGCAATGGTATTTGAGGATGCGGTATTGCCCATCTTACAAGCAAAATGTATGGGTTGTCATAATTCCAGTAAGCCAAAAGGGGATTTAATTCTTTCAGATAGTAGTTCTATTCTGAAAGGTGGAAAAAATGGTAAACTATTTATTGCAGGAGATCCAATTAAAAGCTTAATGATTGAAAGGTTATTGTTAGATATTGAAAATCAACATCGAATGCCCCCAAAAGGTAAACCGCAATTGAGTATTGATGAAATATCTTTATTAAAAGCTTGGGTAAAAAGCGGAGGAAAATTCGACGTGCCATTATCAGCTTTTAATGATCAAGATACATTATATCAATCTGTAAGAGCTGTGTATGGCTTTGAAGGAGCTGAAACTTATGAGTTCGCGGCGGCTGATGAAAATGATATTAAAAAATTAACCACCCCATATCGGATTATTACCCCTTTAGATGCAGGATCTCCTGCATTGGATGTTAATTTTTTTGGTAAAGAATTTTATAACGATAAATCCCTTTCCGACCTATTGCCAATATCTGATCAAGTCGTTTCATTGAACCTAAGTTCAATGCCAATAAAAAACGATGATATTCAAACCCTGAAGAAATTTAAAAACCTAAGGATTTTGAATTTAAACAATACCAAGTTATCCAATGATGCTGTAATGCTTTTGTCTGATTTAAAAAATCTCAAAAACATAAGTTTGATTGGTACGGAAGTTAAAAAGGAGGGATTAGAAAAATTAGCTACTCTGCCTAATATCCGGAAGGTATATGTTTGGAATACTCCAATCAAACAGGAAGATATTGACGCTGTAAAGAAAAATTATCCAACCTTAAGAATAGATGCTGGTGTAAAACTAGATGCTAGCCAAAAATTAGCTTTAACCGCACCTAAAATCAATCCATCAAGGAGCTTCTTTCAAAAAGAAATAATGGTTTCATTAACTCATCCTGTTTCTGGAGTTCAATTTCATTATACTTTGGATGGAAGTGACCCAGACAGTACATCTGCTTTGCTTTATAAATCTCCATTCCCAATTCAAAAGGATGCCCTGCTCAGGGTAAAAGGTAAGAAAGATGGTTGGTTGCCTAGTAATGAGGTTCGACAGAACTTTTATGCCACATTTATTGCTCCTCAAAAAGTTACGTTAGAAACTAAGCCAAGCCAGCAGTATAAAGCTAGGAAGGAACAGAGTTTCTTCGATTTGGAAAGCGGTGGAAATAATAATGCAGATGGTAAATGGTTAGGTTTTCAAGGAAATGACCTTAGCGCAAGTTTATACTTTGATAATCCTGTAAAAGTTGACACATTAGCATTAAGTATTAAACAGGATTATGGTCAACATATCTATCCACCTCAATATATTGAAGTGTGGGGCGGATCAGATACACTTAATTTGAAACTCCTAAATAAAGTAAAATTGGAAATGGACAAGCCTGATAAAATTCGGAATCGTAGAATAATTGCTTGTCATCTCCCTAGTCAAGATGTTAGTGTCATACGATTGAAAACCAAGCATTATGCGAAAATACCAGAGGGGTTACCAGGTAATGGAAACGTTCCATGGTTATTTGTTGACGAAATAATATTGAAGTAATTACTTAGCCCTAAATTAATATGAATAGAAAATCTTTTATCCAAAAAAGCAGTATTTTAACAGGAGGACTTTTGATCATGAAGGACCTCTTTGCAAAGCCTAAAGATATCGTATATGGTCATAACAAAATGAAATATACATTAGATAAAAATTGGGCTTCAAAACATACACCTAATCTGATGGTTAAAGACTGTCATGAAATGGTACAGGATAAAAAGGGGCGGATTATCCTACTGACAAATGAAACAAAAAATAATGTAATTGTTTTCAATAAGGACGGGAAAGTATTAGAAAGCTGGGGACATGATTTTCCCGGCGGGCATGGATTGACTCTACATAATGAAAATGGTACAGAATTCTTATATATTACAGATACCGATAAACATCAGGTTTATAAAACAGACCTTTCAGGGAAAATTTTACTGACAATTGATGCTCCTTTAGGGGTAGGACTTTATAATAAAAAAGAAGAATTTGTGCCTACAGAAACCGCAGTCGATAGCAATGGTGATATTTTTATCGCAGATGGCTATGGTGCTCAACACATCCTTCATTATGACAATAAAGGCAATTTGAAAAACCATTTTGGAGGAAGGGGTGAGGGTGATTCATTTCTTGATAATGCACATGGTATTTGTTTTGATAACAGGAATGGTGAAAAATCTCTGCTGATAACAGATAGAACCAGGAATTGCTTTAAAAGGTTCGATACTTCCGGAAAGTTATTGGGGGTAATAAGTATGCCAGGAGCATGTGTTTGCCGACCTGTAATCAAAGGAAATAATATATATGCTGCGGTATTGAGATCTCCAGGGATGGATGTTGAAAATTCTGGTTTTGTAACCATACTTGATAAGAATAATAAGGTAATTAGCAATATTGGAGGTACAGAGCCTATCTACAAAGACGGACTACTTCAACAAGTTCGTCAACAAGATAAGATTTTTGCACATCCACATGATGTTTGCGTGGATGATGATGAAAACCTGTATGTTGCGCAATGGGCATCTGGTAAGGTCTTTCCTTATAAATTGACTAGGGTTTAGCTTTATTGCAGGAGAAACAAGGGCATAAACTACTTTCGTTTATAGAGCTCCCTAAACTTTATTTTTTCAGATTCTCTTTCAATAAGTAGTTTGGCTAATGTTTGACCGGGGCTGAATTTATCTGCTTCTGCAGCTAATGCAGCTCTAGCTTTTGTTTCGGATACATCTACGCGATATAGAATGCTAATTAGTTTATTAAAGTCAGTCGCTATGAGATGGTCCAAATAATGGGCTAATTTATCAAACTGTTCCTGGTAAGAATGCTCGTTTAATACATCCTCAAGCTGAAGTTTTTCTGCAACAAATAAAATCGGGGAATTATTCTTATCCATGTTCAATTCTTTGTATAAATCTACTTTTTTGTTTCCAAATGATGATACAAAGACTAATAACAATTAACAGTGCGGCAATTCCCAATGTTTCATGGGTTCCATGTATGGATATTCTTAGTAAGCCACCGATCCCTTGAATCATTAAAATGAATTCATTTAATAGAATACCAATTAATAAACCATAGACTCCTATTTTAATCATTTTATTTAGTCCAAGACCATTAGAAAGAAAGGCATATCCTAATAAAAATAGTGAAATAATTACCAAAAGGACCAAGTGTAAATAGGCAATAACAATAGGTCTAAAACCATAAACTAATTGGCTTAGGGTTGGTATAATGGATATTGCCTGTAATACTAGTTTTAAGCTTACTGCAATCCCAACACAAAGCCATAATAAATTAACTACATCGGGTAATTTCAGCGTTTGAGAAGCTCTTTTCAAGGATATTAATTTAGAAAAAAATCGATACCAGAGAAAAATCTGGAGAACTACAGTAACTAATAAAAGGATATAGAGCCAGCTAGGAAAATTTTTCCACCATAGAACGGATAAAAAATAAGCCGGAATTACTGTTAAGGAGTAACTCCATGAAAATCGCTCTGTAATTAGTGTTATTCCTGAATTTTTGAAAACCCAATAATTAGCCAATCCTAAACATGAAAAGAAGAACCAGCCATTATATTGAAAATGCAGATAGAAATAGACGGACGCCAATTGTTTCAGTGGATCCAACTGATGAGTTACCTTCAAATAAACCAAACCATATGTCCCAAATGAACTAAGGATGCTATAGATTAAAGCCGCCTTAAATAGGATAATTATTGATTTGTAAAGGTTGGAAGAATTTAAATCCTTCCAAATGCTAATAGCAAACCAATAAGATATTAGAACTATGCAAAATGAAAAAGCAATGGAAAGAAATGCATATCCTGTAATCGTAAAGGCTATTAGCATTCCAATAGATCCCAAAAAATTGCAAATTAAAATGTTTTGATATTTCTTTGGTATAGCATCGCTGACTTTTATTCCTGTAACCATCATAATCATATAGATCATAATTGCTTGGGTTACCCATCCTGAAAAAGCAAAATGAGAATGAGCATGCATCAGGTTTTTCTGATCAAAGTAAGGTAGTGGGTATAAAAATTTTAAACGCATTAATAATCCGAAAATCCCTACGATCAGAAAATTGACTATTGAAATAATAATCCATTTTTTTGCGCTTATATTTTGAAGAGACTTTAGCATCAATCATCTGGGTTTATGAACATTTTAATGTATCATATTGAATTTCGCCAATGCCATCAGAAGGAACGAATACTTTCCCCTTTACGATCGTTAACTTATCTTGCTTTTCAAGTAGTTTCATCGTTCTAATAATGGTTTCAACTCTGAGTCCGGTCATGTTTGCTAACTGTTGTCTAGTCAACATGAGACGATTACATTCAGGACAAATTAATTTTCGATCATCGTTTAAACGCTTTATTAAGCCAACAAGAATTTCTTCAGGATTATGACTCCAGATCAATCTAGTTAGAAACATCTTGAATCGTAAGTCTCTGGCAATCTGTTGTGTTATTAAAAGATTGATGCTGTTATATTCCTTTAGAATTTCAAGAAATGAGTGAGCTGATATTTTTAATAAAATACTCGGACAATCTGCCACTGCACTAACGACATGAGGACCACCGTCAATGATCGCAACTTCACCAAAGCCCTCTGTTTGATCAATGACTTTGTGTAAAACCTCTTTTCCATCATCTAAGAAATTGCATATTCTTATTCTACCTGAAATAACTTGGTAATAAAATGTTGATGGAGCATGTTCTGCATATAATACCTCTCCCGCTTCAACTTTCTTGGTGACTGCCCCTTTTTCAATGAGTAATTCGGTTGGTATCATGACCGTCTGTGTTAGTGTTTTTATTTAAGACAAAAATATCCAGAATGCTATTTGAAAGGGTTGATTTTAGTCACTCCAAATAGTGATTAAAATCAAAAAACACTTAAGCGACTGATGTTCAGTGTGTTGATATTATTATTGCCACATATCCATAGTTTTGGTCAAAATTTTATGATTTCACGCATAAAATCACGTTCAGCATTGCAGATACCTTTGTAATAATCATAATACACATTATTGTTTATGTTAAAATTCTAGAAACTATGAAAAAATTAAGCGTACTCTTTTTGATGGCCATATTCATATATGCATGCTCATCAAACAATAGTGAAAAGTCTTCTGAGCGATCTTTCCCTGAAGAAAATGCAGCTGAAACAAAAGATCCAAGTAGCTATGATCCTCACCGAGGTGAGGGCAAGTTTGACAAAGTTGAGGTTGGAGAAAAATTGGATGTCGCATTAGCAAAAGAAGGTAAAACCATTGCAGAACTGAAATGTGCATCATGTCATAAAATGACTGATGAGAAGTTAGTTGGACCAGGATGGAAAGGTGTTTCAGAGCGTAGAACTCCTGAATGGATTATGAATTTTATTACTAATCCAGATGCCATGATTGACAAAGACCCTGAGTTACAAGCTCAATTGGAACTATGTCTTGTGCGTATGCCAAATCAAAACCTTACAGATGATGATGCTCGTAAAATTTATGAGTACATGCGTGAAAATGATGGTGTGAAATAATACATGGACATTTTATTAACCCTAAAATCATAAAACAATGGAATTAAAAAAATATTTATTGACAGGATTAGCTGCAGCTACACTGTTCTCTACCTTTCAGGCTTGTAAACCTAAAGGAGCAAGTGAGGCTGTAAGTGGAAATGCAGCTGAGAAAGCTTACGTGGCTCCTGGAAAATACGATGAATTTTACAACTTCGTATCTGGAGGATTTAGTGGACAGCTTTCTGTCTACGGATTACCATCAGGTAGATTGCTTCGTGTAATCCCTGTATTCTCCTTAGACCCTGAAAAGGGATGGGGATTCAGTGAAGAAACAAAACCAATGCTAGAGACATCTCACGGGAATGTGCCTTGGGACGATTTGCACCACGTTCAATTATCCAAAACCGATGGTAACTATGATGGAAGATGGGTATTTGTTAATGCAAATAATACTCCTCGTATCGCTCGTGTTGACCTGACAACATTCCGTACTGCTGAAATCCTTGAATTACCAAATAGCGGTGGTAACCACTCCTCGCCATATATTACTGAAAATACAGAATATGTAGTTGCAGGAACTCGTTTCTCTGTACCTGTAGATGGTGAATCTGGAGATGTTCCTATCAATACATTTAAAAAGAATTTCCGCGGAACTCTAAGCTTCGTAAGTGTAAATAAGGATAATGGAAATATGGAATTAGCTTTCCAAATTGAAACTCCAGGTGTAAACTACGACTTAAGCCGTGCCGGTAAAGGTGTATCTCATGGTTGGTTCTTTTTCTCTACATACAACACAGAACAGGCTAACACCCTATTGGAAGTAAATGCATCCAAGAATGATAAAGATTTTGTTCTAGCGGTTAACTGGAAAAAAGCTGAGGAATACTTGAAAGCTGGAAAAGGAAGAAAAGTTTCAGGTTTAAAATATGCGCATAATAAGTATGATGAGAAATCGCATACTTCTAAAACAGAATTTAAAACTGAAACTGTAGTGTTAACAGCTGAGGAATTAGAAGGATTATGTTACTATATTCCTTGCCCTAAATCACCGCATGGTGTCGATGTGGATCCAACTGGTGAATATATCGTAGGTTCTGGAAAACTAGCAGCATTAATTCCGGTGTTTTCATTTAATAAAATTCAAAAAGCTATTGAAGGGAAACAGTTCGAAGGAAAATTTGGTGGAATTCCAATCATTAAATATGAAGCTGCTCTTTATGGAGAAGTTGAAAAACCAGGGTTGGGGCCATTACATACCGAGTTTGACGGAAAAGGAAATGCTATCACCTCATTCTTTGTGTCTTCAGAACTTGTTAAATGGAATATCAAAGACTTAAAAGTAATTGACCGTGTTCCAACTTATTATTCTACAGGTCACTTGATGATTCCTGGTGGTGACACCAAAAATCCGGATGGTAAATATGTAGTTGCTTACAACAAAATTACGAAAGACCGTTTCTTACCTACTGGTCCTGAATTGTCACAAAGTGCTCAAATTTTTGATATATCTGGAGATAAAATGCAGTTAATCCTTGATTTTCCAACGATTGGTGAGCCTCACTATGCCCAAGCAATTAAGGCGGATAAGGTTAAAGATAAAAGTGTGAAAATCTTCAAGATAGAAGAAAACACAAATCCTTATGCTGCTAAGGGAGAAAAAGAAGCTCGTGTGGAAAGAAAGGGTAATGAAGTTCATGTCTATTTGACAGCCGTGAGATCACACTTTGCTCCAGATAATATTGAAGGTATACAACTTGGAGATGAGGTATATTTCCACGTAACTAATATTGAACAGGACTGGGATATGCCACATGGATTTGCAGTCAAAGGGGCTAAAAATGGCGAACTATTAATTATGCCAGGTGAAACTCAAACCTTGAAATGGGTACCAGACAGAGTAGGTGTTTTCCCATTCTACTGTACGGATTTCTGTAGTGCACTTCACCAAGAAATGCAAGGATATATACGGATTTCTAAAAAAGGTAATAATGTTCCATTGACTTATAGTCTAGGTACAAACCTACCTCAAGAAACTACTAACTAAAACTACATAGAGATGAAAACTACAACTGGAATGTCAAAACTACACCGTACTTTATTGATACTATGTGGATTGGCTATAGTAGCAGTCATCTTCTTACCTATTTGGCGTATTGAGCTGGATGCAGCTCAATACCCAGAAGGGTTAGAACTGCAGATTTACAGCTATAAACTGGCTGGACAAGTGGAAATCATTAACGGATTGAACCACTACATCGGTATGAAAACCCTACATGCTCAGGATTTTATAGAATTTACTGTGCTACCTTATATAATAGGATTCTTTGCTTTAGCTTTCATAGCTGTAGGCTTGAGCAATAGAAGAAACTTAATTTATATCCTATTCTTTGCCTTCCTGGCATTTGGAATTATTGCAATGGTTGATTTTTACATCTGGGAATATAATTATGGACACAATTTAGATCCTAATGCTCCTATAAAAGTTCCAGGAATGTCTTATCAACCTCCATTAATTGGATATAAACAATTATTGAACTTTGGGGCCTATTCAATTCCGGATATAGGTGGTTGGATATTTATCCTTTGTGGTATAATCCTGGCCTACTGTGTATTTCAAGAATGGCGACAATCTAAAAAACAATTAATCGCTTAAGACATGAAAAAAAGTAAACTATTTAGTATTGGGATTATCTCCTTGCTCTTATTAGCACTTAGCTTTCAAGCATGTCAAGGTAAAATTGGTCCGAAACCAATTAAATATGGTACCGATCAATGCGCATATTGTAAAATGACAGTAAGCGACCAAAGATTTGGGACACAATTACAAACTAAAAAAGGAAGAACTTATAACTTCGATGATGTTCAATGCATGATTTCCTTTGTTAAGGAAAGCAATGTTAAAAAAGAAGAAGTTGCAGCTTTTTATTTACCAGATTATTTGAGCAACAGCTTGTTGCCTGCAGAAAAACTATTCTATCTGAAAAGTGATGAATTGAAAAGTCCAATGCGGGGAAATATTGCCGCATTCAAAAGTCTGGAAGACCTCGAAAAAACAAAAGCATCCTTAGGTGGTACTATCCTGAAATGGGAAGATCTGTGGAAATAAATACAGCATAATGAGAACTCCAAATTTTAAAATATTTAGTGCGATAATTTGTTTATTCATGGTAGCCGGCATGTCCCATGCCGCTACCATTCATGTAGGCAATGCCTCCGCGATAAAGGAGATAAAAAAAGGAATCTCAGTTGCAAAAAATGGTGATACCGTCATCGTGCAAGCAGGTCTTTATAAAGAGGGAAATATTATAGTTGATAAACAAATAACTTTAATGGCTTCTGGTCAAGTAATCCTTGATGGGGAGAAGAAATTTGAACCAATATCTGTGAAATCACCCTTCGTAACAATAAAAGGCTTCACGATAAGAGGGTCAGGACATTCTTCGATGAATGATATAGCCGGAGTCAAAATTTATAACACTAAACATGTAAAAATAATTGACAATATCTTAGAAGATAATTTTTTCGGAATCTATTCTCAAAATTCTAAACACGTAGAAATTTATGGTAATAAGATTCAAGCCTATGGAAAAGCCGAACAACTTATTGGAAATGGTATTCATGGATGGAAGTCGGACAGTCTGCATATTGAAAATAATACTATAGTAGGTCATCGGGACGGTATTTATTTAGAGTTCGTCACCCATACTAAAGTATTACAGAATTTATCAGAACGGAATCTAAGATATGGTCTACATTTTATGTTTTCTCATGACAACAGTTATATAGCAAATACATTCCGTGCTAATGGAGCTGGTGTTGCCGTAATGTACACGAAACATGTGCACATGGAAGGCAATATTTTTGAAGAAAATTGGGGAGATGCTGCTTATGGATTATTGCTGAAGGATATTTCAGATAGCCAAATCATAAATAACCAGTTTGATCGAAATACGGCTGCGATTTTTATGGAAGGAACTAATAGAGTAAATATAGAAAATAATCTATTTAAAGGAAATGGTTGGGGTGTAAAAATTCAAGCTAGCTGCATGGATAACACTTTTAATAATAATAATTTTCTGCAAAATACTTTCGATGTTGCGACAAATGGAACAATGACCCTAAATTATTTTGCAAATAATTACTGGGATAAATATGAAGGATATGACCTTAACAAGGATGGAGTAGGAGACATCCCATTTCGACCAGTTAGCTTGTTCTCAATGATGGTAGAAAGATACCCTTCGGCCATGTTATTGTTCAGAAGTTTTATGGTGACCTTATTTGACCGCACGGAAAAGTTATTGCCAAGTTTAACCCCTGAAGGGCTTAAAGACGATAGCCCTCGAATGAAATCTGTAAAAGTATGATCAATATCCAACATATTTCAAAAGACTTTGGCAAATTCAAAGTACTAAAAGATATTACCCTATCCCTAGATGGTGGGGAATGCGTAGCCTTGATCGGTCCAAATGGAAGTGGTAAAACTACCCTTATAAAATCAATCCTAGGAATGGTTGTGCCAAATGCCGGAATTATTCAATTTGAAGGCCAAAATATTCAACATAAATATACCTATCGCAACGAAATTGGATATATGCCTCAAGTAGGCCAATATCCTGAAAACATGACTATTGGGCAAGTCTTTGATATGATGAAGGATATTCGAAAAATGCCTGATAGCCAATTGGATTACGAACTATATAATTCCTTTGATTTACCAGCTCTTTTAGGTAAAAGAATGGGGACTCTTTCTGGAGGGACGAGACAAAAAGTTAGTGCTTGTCTCGCATTTATGTTCAACCCGAAAGCACTGATTCTGGATGAGCCAACAGCTGGCTTAGATCCCCTGTCCTCTGAAATCCTAAAGGCAAAAATTCAGAAGGAAATGAAACAAAATAAACTGATCATTATAAGCTCTCACGTACTTAGTGATTTAGATGATTTGGTAAGCCAAATTATTTATTTACAAGATGGAAAATTAATATTCCATAAATCACTTAATCAATTGAAGCAGGATACCGGAACTGATAAGCTCTCAAAAGCTATTGCAAAAGTTATGGCAGTTCCAGATCATAAAATATAAGGAGATTCCATGAATAAAATTATACGTTATGTTTTTGTCGATTTATTGAGAAATAGAACGATTATTTTCTACACAATTCTACTCCTTATCTTGTCCATCAGTGTATTTAGTATGGAAGATAACTATGAAAAAGGACTTGTGAGTCTTTTGAATATTGTGCTATTTGTTGTGCCATTAGTGAGTATTGTTTTTTCAAGTATTTACCTATATAACAGTGCTGAGTTTATCAATTTGTTAGTAAGCCAACCATTGAAAAGAGAGAATATTTGGTTAAGTATTTTTGTTGGACTAGCTGGAGCACTTTGTCTCTCTTTCTTGATTGGAGTTGGAATTCCAACTATCATATACGCCTATAGTACTTCTGGTTTAACATTAATTGGTTGCGGATTATTACTCACTCTAATATTCGTAGCTATAGCGATGTGGACATCTGTATTAATAAGGGATAAAGCCAAAGGTATCGGACTTGCAATTCTCTTGTGGTTATATTTCGGATTGTTGTTTGATGCCTTGGTTTTATTCATGTTGTTCCAGTTTTCGGATTACCCTATCGAAAATATTATGGTAGGATTATCCATGTTTAATCCTATTGATATTTGCCGAATATTAATCCTATTACAATTAGATCTTTCAGCAATGATGGGATATACAGGTGCCATCTTTAGAGAGTTCTTCGGAAATGCTTTAGGAATGGGAATTACTTTGGTTGTGATGTTTTTATGGTGCATTATTCCTTTATGGCTTTCTGTTAGACATTTTAAGAAAAAAGATTTGTAGAAATTTCAATTGTTGATCCTGATTTTGAAATCTATAAGGCTATGAAAATTAATCAATACACTAGAATATCGGATATAATTAAAGCAAATGAGTTGAGCATAGAAGCGATTGCTTCTATTGCTAAACCTTTAAGAAAGATTAGAATACCTTTATTAAGAAAGGTCTTAACCCCTCGTGTTAATATTGAGGAAGCTTCAAAAATAGCAAACGTTGATATACAGGTTTTTAAAAATGTCCTGCTTCCTTTAGGTTATTTCTGGGAGGAACAAGATCAAAAAAGTGAAAATGACCAAGAAAAAGTTAATGTCAAACCTAATTGGTTAGCATACAATTCATGTCAAAAATCACTAGACGTACGTCCATTAATTGATGCTGGAAACGATCCATTGAAAGAAATATTCAACTTATATAAAGAATTGCCTAAAAATGGGTTGCTCACAATAATCAATTCATTTATTCCATACCCTTTAATAAGTAGGTTAGAAGATAAAGGTGCTTTATCATATGTTGAACAAAAAGCATTGGATGAATACCATGTTTATTTTTATAAACCAACGGCAAAAAACTTAGTTGAGAAATTGGATTCGATGATTTCTTTTGTGCCATTCGAAGTAATTGAAAAGTTTATTATTTCTAATAAGTTTAAGATATTGGAGTTGGATGTTAGGGCCCTTCCAATGCCTGAACCAATGGAAACCATTTTACATGCGATAGAAATATTAGGCTCAAATGAAGCCATTAATGTTAGACATAGAAAAATTCCATTGTACCTTCTAGAAGAATTGGGGAATATGCCATATCGAGTGTTTGTAAGTGAGTTGACAGAAAATGATGTCAGGATATTAATTTATCCATAATAAAATAAAATGAATGCAGGTTATGTAAATAATGCCAGTAATGGATATGCGGTAATACCTTTTTTTATTACTGCAGCTATCTTTTTCTTGGTTTTTAGTATTTTGCTATTTGCTACAGGAAATGAAATCCTTGGTCATTATTTCCAACCAAAGGTCTTAGCCATTGTCCATACGTTGGCACTTGGTTGGGGGACAATGATTATTATGGGTGCTGCCTATCAATTAGTCCCTGTTATTTTTGAAACGAATTTAAAATATCCAGCATTATCCTTCCTCAGCTATATCCTGTTAACCTTTGGGACAAGCATATTGGTTTATTGTTTTTGGTTTTTTAAAACGAATTATCTGTTGATCATTGCTGGGTCATTAATTACCCTATCTTCCTATCTCTATTTTATTATTGTTTGGCTGACAAGCAAAGACACTGATAAGAATTTTGAATTCAATCTTTATTGGATGCTTTCGGCGTTTTGGTTCTGTTTTACAACCACCGTGGGATTATTATTAGCAATAAATCTTGTAGAAAGTTTTATGACAAAAAGCCACCTTGATATTTTAAAATTACATGCCCATGCTGGATTTATTGGCTGGTTTTTACAACTGATCTTAGGTGCCGCAGCTAAAATGATACCTATGTTTCTATTAGGTAAATCGGATAAAAAAATCCTCTTATTTATTTCCATAATCTTAATCAATGCTGGCTTACTTCTTTTCTTAGTCGATGCGTACCGTAATCAAATAAGCTTCTTTTCTTTAGTCTTTGGAGGCATTATATTCTTAGGGTTTATCAGCTGGTTATTCTTTATTATAGTTTGTATTAAAAACAGGCTAAGGAAAAAAGTAGATATTCCAATGAAGCATACCATTATTTCCTTTGCTTGTTTGATAATTGCCTTTCTGACTTCTCCATTAGTTATTCAATATGAATCTGGGAATTGGGTAACCTTATACGGTACATGGATTTTTTTGGGTTGGATAACCGGCATAATCTTAGGTATGACCTTTAAGACATTGCCTTTTATCATCTGGAATTTAGCCTACAAAAACTTAAATGGAAATGTCAAAGTGCCTCTTCCTAAAGATTTATATAGCTCGATCTTAATCAAGATCCAATATTACCTTTTTCTAATTAGTCTGTCAATAACAGTTACATCCATAATTTTTAAGATAAGATGGATGATTGATATATCAACAGGGCTATGGATTTTGCTATCTGTCTGTTACCTCTTAAATGTATTTAAAGTGATAGCTCATAAACCAAATATTCACCATGGAAATTAATCTTACATCAAAATATGCGGCAGAGGAGTTAAAGGCAAAACAAACTTTGATGATGGTGATGGATCCAGAATTAGGAATTAATGTACTGGATTTGGGACTAATTTATGCCTTAGATTTTTCAAAGGCTAATAAACTAATAGTAGAAATGACATTAACCACTCCAGCATGTCCAATGGCTGAAACTATTTTACTCGGAGTAGAACGAAGTCTTAAAAATACATTTTCAGACAAAGAAATAAATATCCAACTGATTTGGGATCCTGAATGGAATATAGATCGGATGACACCAGAAGGTAGAGATGAACTGAATAAAAAATAATAAATAAACAAATCATGAAAAATATATTAAACGTCATCTTCTGGAGTATAGTCGCTCTGTTGATGAATGCATGTCAAAAAGATGAAAACCTTGAAAATCCTATTAATGATAAAACTGTAATTGCAACAAAAGCCCTTGCTAATGGCAATCAATTGAGCATTTTATCTGATTGCGATTTTCAAATTGGATATAAGAACATCTATGTGAAAATTGAAAAAGACGGAAAAGCAATAAATCCAGGTAATATATCCCTAGTACCGACCATGGATATGGGAACAATGAAACATGGAGCGCCAAATGGCCCTCTAACCTTTGATTCTAGCTCAGGATTATTTGAAGGTTTTGTAGTCTTTACAATGGCATCAGGTGAGTCAGGAAGTTGGACCCTTGATTTAAAAATTGCTGATGAGGAGGTTTCTGTGCCAGTACTTGTCAAAGAGGCATTAAAGGGAAATGTACCTGTAAAAACATTTACAGCAAATGACAACAAACGATATGTGTTATCATTGGTAGAACCCAATCAACCAAAAATTGGAATGAATGATTTAGAAGTTATGATATTCTTAAGAGAGTCTATGTTTTCATATCCTGTCCAAGATGATTTAACACTTGATTTTACTCCAGAGATGACTTCCATGGAGCATGGATCTCCAAATAATCAAAACCCTACTGGTCTGGGAAAAGGACGTTATGTAGGGAAGGTCAATTTTACAATGACTGGAGATTGGAGATTGTTTTTCAATATCAATAAGGCAAACGTAAAATTAGCTGAAGAGGTCTTTTTAGATGTTTTGTTCTAACAATAACTTCTAATAAAAATTTAAGTTTTATTTAATACGACGATTATGAAAGCCATTCCATTATTATGCAGCTTGGGTTTTCTAATGATAAATCTGAATGCTTTTGCACAACATCATGTTCATCAGGATACCTTAAAGAACCAAGAAATCGAAGAGGTGGTTGTTACCAGTCAGGTTGGAATTACCAAACAACTTGAGAAGGAGCAAAGGGCATCAAAACAGGCTAATATTGATCAAATTTTAGATCGAATAGCAGGAGTACAGATGATTCGTAGGGGTAGTTATGCCTGGGAGCCAACTATTCGAAGTTTGAATGCTGCACAGATTAGCTTAAGTATTGATGGAATGGCTGTTTTCGGCGCTTGTACAGATCGGATGGATCCGGTTAGTTCCTATGTTGAACCTAGTAACCTGCAACAGATTAATGTTAATCTTGGTCCATCATTTAATAACTATGCTGGAGGCTTAGCTGGTGGGGTAGATTTTAAATTAGCAACTCCTGAATTAAGTGAAATGCCAAAGTTAAAGGGAATGGTTGGTACTGGATTTGAAACTAATTCCCAAGCTGTTCAAACTTTTGCAACTATGAATTATAGTTCTGGAAAGTTTGGGATATTATTGAATGGAATCTTTAGAAAGGCACAAAATTACCGATCTGCAAATGAACAGATTGTTCCTAATTCTCAATTTCAAAAATGGAATGGATCCATTGCTGTAAAATACAAACTAAATGAGAAAAATCAGATTATAGCTCAATATCTAGCTGATTATGGACAAAATATTGGCTATCCAGCATTGACCATGGATGTTGCTTTTGCTAACGCAAATATTGGGTCTATTACGCACACCTATACATCTAATATTTCCGGATTAAGTGATATCAAATCAAAAATCTATTTTAACCATATAGACCATGCAATGGATGATACCAAACGTCCAATCGAAACTGTTCCTATGCACATGGATATGCCGGGTTTATCTTGGACAGCAGGCTTTTATTCAGAAACCGGTTATTCTCTAAAAAATCATTTTATTCAGGCAAGGATCAATGGTTATTTAAATAGATTAACCGCAAATATGACTATGTATCCTTCTCAAGGAAATAGTATGTTTATGTTTACTCTTCCAGATGCCCAACGAAATATGATAAGTCTTGATGTTTCAGACAGAATTTATCTTACACAACAATGGGCATTAGAGTTTTTAGGCACTTATAGCAATATAAATTCAAGTATTTTTAGCCAAGAAGGAAAAGATCAATTATCCAGCATGAATACGGAAGATTTAAGCCGCTCTAATCACATTGCAAATGTTAATCTTACTGGTCATTACCATTACGATGCAAACTTGCATTTTATGGCTAAAATTGGCTATGCAAATAGGGCTGCAAGTTTGCAGGAATATTATGGTTTCTACTTATTTAATCGACTGGATAATTATGATTACTTAGGAAACATAAACCTAAAAACCGAAAAATCCATACAAGCAAGTCTTGGTGTTAGCTATCAGTTGCCTTGGCTAAGGCTAGAAGCAACAGCTTATAACTATTATTTCAATGATTACATTGCAGGTGTAATCAATAAGGATTTTCAGGTGATGACCATTGGAGCAACAGGAGTAAAGCAAAGTAACAATTTGCCAAATGCAAATGTTCTTGGTGCCGAATTAGCATTGCGGCTAAAAATCCTTAAAAACTTAGATTGGTATAGTACAATGACCTACTCTGAAGGAAAGGATTATCAAGGAAACTATTTGCCTTTAATTTCTCCATTTACAAATACAAACTCCATCATATTAAATGTGAAAGGCTGGACTGGTCAATTTGATATTGCTTACTATGGCAAACAAAATAAAGTCAGTCCTGAATTTTATGGGGAAACCAGCACTCCAGAGGTAACCCTACTACACGCTGGATTACGGAAAACATTCAGCCTTAAACAAAATAAAATCACTGCCAACTTGAGAGTAGAAAATATTTTGGATAAATATTATTATCGTCATCAAGATATTATGAAAATTGCTAGACCTGGACGTAACTTTATTGCTCAGGTAAACCTCTCATTTTAAAGGTTTAAAATAAATAAAATACAATCTTTATAGTCTTCCTAGTCCTTGATAAATCAAAGACTAGGAAGACTTTTTCTTTTTCAAAAAGATGTCAAAATTGGAGATTTTAACTCCTTATGTTTTGGCTCATAAAATAATGGATAATAAGTCCTTAGCTTTAGATAAATCCTAAAAATCTATCGCAAAGTAAATATTATGCCTATGAAAAATGTCATTAAACGTGATGGAACTATTGAACGTTTTCAATCCTTTAAAATAGAAGATGCCATTAAGAAAGCCTTCCAAAGTGTTTCAATTCCATATGACCAAAAGATTATTGAAAGTATCCTAATCGAATGTCAAGATGTGGACTTGCTGGATGTCGAAGATATTCAAGATTCAATAGAAAGAAAACTGTATTCATTAGGTCACTTCCAAGTAATGCGGTCATTCATGCTGTTCCGCCATACCCGAAAATTACAGCGTGAACATATTGATCGTTTTATTGACTCAAGCACTTATGTGGATAGTAGTCATGCAGTTGAAGAATATATCTATCAAAATGATTGGAGAATTCAGGCAAATGCAAATAATTCCTTCTCCAACGCGGGTTTAGTCAATAATACTGCCGGAAAAATAATTGCCAATTATTGGTTGGATAGAGTTTATAATAGGATTGAAGGTCATGCTCATCGGAATGCTGATATTCATATTCATGATCTCGATTGTCTTACTGGATATTGTGCCGGATGGAGCCTCCGAGTTCTATTGGATGAAGGCTTTAATGGGGTGAGGGGTAGAGTAGACAGTAAGCCTCCCTCTCATTTTAGAGAAGCACTTGGGCAAATGGCAAATTTCTTGGGAATTCTGCAAAGCGAATGGGCTGGAGCGCAAGCTTTTAGTTCCTTTGACACCTATCTTGCTCCTTATGTATTCAAAGATTGCCTCACCCAAACCGAAGTAAAGAAAGCTATCCGAAGTTTTGTCTATAATTTAAATGTACCTGCCCGTTGGGGACAATCTCCTTTCACAAATATTACCCTAGACTGGGTTGTTCCTCAAGATCTTCAAGATCAGATACCCACCAAATCAGGAGCGCATCTATTTAGAGGGGTAACGGATTTTGTCGTTAAGGAACTTGCTTCATATCGTGGAATTTCATGCCTTGAAGATTTCACCTACAAGCATTTTCAGCCTGAAATGAATATGATTAATAAAGCTTTTTATGAAGTCATGACCGAGGGAGATGCAAATGGACAGCCTTTTACCTTTCCAATTCCGACCGTAAATATCACGGAAGATTTTGATTGGGATGGTGAAAATGTAGATATCCTTTTTGAAAACACAGCAAAAATAGGCTCTTCCTATTTTCAGAATTTTATAGGTAGCCAATATATGTTAGATCAAGATGGAAATAGAGTTGAGAATCCTGAAGCATACAAACCTAATGCGGTAAGAAGTATGTGTTGCAGGTTACAGCTCGATTTAAGAGAATTGTTGAAACGTGGGAATGGTCTTTTTGGGAGTGCGGAAATGACCGGAAGTATTGGCGTGGTAACCATGAATATGGCAAGGCTCGGATTCCTATATAAAGGGAATAAAGAGGCTCTTCTAAAACGAATAGATGAACTTATGTTGTTAGGAAAGTCTACGCTTGAAAAGAAACGTAAGTTTATCCAAGAAATGTATGACAATGGTCTGTATCCATACACAAAGCGGTATTTACCTCATTTTAGAAACCATTTCTCAACTATTGGAGTAAATGGTATGAATGAAATGATCCGAAATTTTACAGATGATTTTGAGAATATTGTGAGTCCATGGGGAATAGATTTTGCAAGCGAGATTTTAGACCACATTCGTGAAAAACTCAAAATCTTTCAAGAGGAAACAGGGAATCTGTATAACCTTGAAGCTACTCCTGCAGAAGGTACTACCTACCGCTTTGCAAAAGAAGATAAAAAACGATATGAGGATATTATCCAAGCAGGGCAAGAACATCAAATTTATTATACAAATAGTTCTCAAATCCCTGTTAACCATACAGAAGATCCATTTGAGGCACTCTATCTCCAAGATAAACTTCAATGCAAATACACCGGAGGAACGGTATTGCACCTTTATATGCGTGAAAAAATAAGTTCCCCAGAAGCTTGTAAATCATTTGTAAAAACAGTTCTCAGCAATTTTAAATTGCCATACATCACGGTAACTCCTGTTTTTAGCATCTGCCCTAAACATGGATATTTAAATGGAGAACATGATTATTGCCCAAAATGTGACGATGAAATAATCAATGAACACAAAAAAAATCATGAATATGGAAACACTTAAAAATGAAAGGATACTTGTTTTGGAACAGTATCAACAAAACCGAAGTAAATGCCTGGTCTATACTCGTGTAATGGGGTATCATAGACCTGTTGAAAGCTTTAATATTGGTAAACAAGGAGAACATAAACAACGAACCTTGTTCAAAGAAGGGTATGGCAAATCCACTGTATGATATCAGCCCTTTTACCTTATTGGATTACCCAAATAAAGCAGCCTGCATTTTCTGGTTTGTAGGCTGCAATATGCGCTGCTTGTATTGCTATAACCCTGAAATCGTCCTTGGAAAAGGAAAGATCAGTATGGAAAAAGCTGAGGAATTCCTTAAATCCCGAAAAGGATTATTACAAGCAGTCGTTTTTAGTGGCGGTGAATGTACCATGCATCCAGATATGAAAGAATTAGTAAGGATTGCCAAAAAATTAGGATACTTAATAAAGATCGATACAAATGGTGCAAGACCCAAGGTGATTAAAAAGTTAATCGATGAAAGCCTTGTAGATTATGTGGCATTGGATTTTAAAGGGATAGGCCAAAAATTTAACGATATAACTGTGAATGGATCTTTCAGAGCTTTTGAAGAAACCTTCCTTCTACTAAAGAATTCAAATATAGATTTTGAAGTTCGAACAACAATCCATTCTACTTTATTATCTAAAATGGATATAAATTCTATGATTTGCTATTTGGAAAGCATGGGTTATAATAGGAATTATTACCTGCAGCTTGCGCTCCATAATGTTGCTATGTTGTCTGATCTTGATCAAACATATTACAGTAAAAATGAATTGGAATTTAATTCCCAATCCTTTAATATCATAATTCGAAATTGATATTTTTTAGACCTCAGTTGATCTTATAATTGACTATTTATAAATGCCATTGTAATATTTGCAAAATGAGTATATTAGTGCATTCCAATAAAACAAAAGAATGGCAAAGGTTGATATTATTCAAATTGCAAAAGAGTTAAATATCTCGAAATCAACAGTGTCCAGGGCTTTTCGCGATAGTAGTGACATTAATCCTAAAACTAAGGAACGGATTCTAAAATTAGCCAAGGAACTAAACTATCAACCTAATTATTATGCTAGTAATTTAAAGGAGCAAAGAAGTAAAACTATTGCAATTGTTCTCCCAGAATTGGCAAATAATTACTTTACCCAAATTATTCAAGGAGCTGAAAGGGAAGCTAAGAAACAAGGTTATCACATCCTGATTTTTGTTACCGATGATGATATAAGTAAAGAAAGAGAATTTATCCATAGCCTTGCAAGTGGTAGGGTAGATGGGGTCATCATGTCCGTTTCAGGTGAATCAACCGATCACAGTTATTTGGAAAAAATCAATTATGAAAATCTGCCAATCGTTTTGTTCGATAGAATTTATGATGATATCGAACTCCCCAAAATAGTTACTGATGATTATCATAGTAGTTTTTTGGCAACAGAGCATCTCATTCAGAGTGGATGCCAAAGAATTGCATATTTTGTAATCAATAAAGAACTATCTATCGGAAAGACCCGTATGCAAGGTTATGAAGATGCTTTGAAAAAGTATAAAATACCGCTTCGAAAGCGCTTAATTGTAGATTGTTCCAATTCCTATGAAGAGAACAATGAGATTATTGAAACCGCAATCCTAAAACAGAAACCAGATGGTATTCTCGCATCTGTTGAGCGACTAGCATTTTCAACATATTATGTTTGCCAAAGAATTGGAGTAAAAATTCCTGCGGACTTAAAAATTATTGCCTTCTCAAGTTTAGAAATTGCTGGATTGCTACATCCTCCACTTTCTGTTGTGCGCCAACCTGCTATTCAGATTGGAGAGAAAGCTGCTGCAACTTTACTAAAACAACTTGCCGGCGAAGCTTTATTGGATGAAGAAAACTTTACAATGATGTATTCAGATTTGGTAATTCGTGAATCCTCCCAAAATTAATCTAATCTCCTTTTACAGTTAAGGTAGAAATTGCTGCAAAAATCATAAATACTCCAGCCATCGTTAGGCAGTATACTGCTTGATGTTGAAAAACATATTTTACCAATACTGTTCCTAATACCCCATTGACTAGTTGAGGCAAGGTGATAAAGAAATTGAATAGTCCCATGTACAATCCCATTTTCTTTGCTGGAACAACTCCTGAAAGGATAGAATATGGTGTTGCAAGGATACTGGCCCATGCAATCCCTACAGCAACCATTGGTATGTATAATAAATTTGGATTTTGAATAAATAATATTGAAATCAATCCTATGCCTGATATGCCCAGAGCGAACATATGTGTTTTCTTCTTCCCAATTGATTGATAGAGTTTAGGAAGAATTAAAGCAAAGATTGTAGCAACTAGGTTGTACACTCCAAAGAGAACCCCTGTAAGGTTTCCAGCATCTGAATAAGAAGCTGATGAAGTATCAGTAGGTGAAAGATGATAAATATGTTGTGCAATAGCAGGGGTTGTAAATACCCACATTGAAAACAATGCAAACCAAGAAAAAAATTGAACTAAGCCCAACTGTTTCATCGCCAGTGGCATATTTTTAAAATCTTTAAATATTGATGAAAAGCTGTGACTATGAATTTCTTCTTCTTGAATTTGTTCATCAAAAGATTTTAGTTCCTCTGATGTATATTCCTTAGTAGTAATAACCGTCCATAATAATGAAAGGACCAAAACAATAGCTCCTGCATGAAAAGACCATATGACATTATCTGGGACATGACCTGGTTCTGCAACTTTACTAACGCCACAATATTCAGAAAGAATGTAAGGAAGAAAGGAACCAATTATAGCCCCGGCTCCAATGAGAAAAGTTTGAACGGCATATCCATAGCCGTGCTGCTCCTTTGGAAGGTTATCTGCGACTAATGCTCGAAAAGGTTCCATCGAAACATTAAAAGCCACATCCATTATCATCAACATCCCAGTGCCAATTAGTAATGGCGGTAAAAATAAGGCGAGAATGGAGGCGTTAGGCATTAATGCAAGTGCTGCAGCCGCGACTAAGGCACCACCCAAAAAATAAGGCCTGCGACGCCCTAACCGAGTCCATGTCTTATCTGAAAAATATCCAACAATAGGCTGAATCAGCATTCCTGAGAGTGGTGCAACCAACCAAAACAACGATAAATGTTCAACATCTGCTCCGAATGTTTGAAGAATGCGAGATGCATTGCCTGTTTGTAGAGCGAACCCGAATTGAATTCCAAAGAATCCAAAACTCATGTTGAAAATCTGTGCACGGGTAAGCCTAGGCTTTATTCGTTTAGACGTTGGCTGCATAATTATTGGTAGTTTTAAATTGGTTTTATACCTGTAAATTAAAAAATAATATTGTTTTCATTATATTATTTTTCCAATAATCCCAACTATGTTCTCCTTCATATTCTTCGTATATATGCGGAATTCCTGCTTCAATAAGTTGTAAATGTAATTTTCGATTATAATCTATCAACAAATCTTCTTTGCCACAATCAAATCGAAAAGGGGCTAAACTCGCTCGATTAGCAATTAAACTATCTATTAAAGATAGCTCGGCATCCGTCTCATATTCTTTTAAATCTTCTTCAATAAAATGTGAGAATTCTGGAATTGAGGTAATGCTGGATAGTCCCGAAAATGCGGTGAATAATGATGGATGTCGACTTCCCAATCGAATAGCTCCATACCCTCCCATGGATAAACCAGCAATAAAATACTTAGAATGATTGCTGATGTAATCAGATGCTACTTGTCTACCTGCTTGAATTACATCCTCAATAATCCAATTCTCAAAATTAATTTCCTGATGTGCCAAATAGCCTGATCCATCCCCCCATAGACCATCGGATGGCATAAGTAAAATAAAGGGTTTAATTGTCCCTTCCTTAATGGCTGCATCGACTTGTTCATGTACTCCTGAACTCAAAGCCCAACTCCACGAACTTCCATATACACCATGTAATAATATGACCACTGAAACATCTTTTGGACAGTTTTCTGGGATATACATGCAGATATCACCTCTCCCTTTTAAATTTTGAGATTTAACTGTGATAAAACTTAAGTTCTGCGTACTGTACAAAGGGTTTGACTGCTCAAGCGATCTAAAAGTATTTTTCATAAATTAAAATATAATGACTCCTTTTGCATTTTTGCCTTTCAGCATATCATCAAAAGCTTGTGGAAGATTATAAATTGAATATTTGGCTGAAATCATCTCATCCAATAAGAGGTCACCATTTTTATAATGCTGAATAATGCGGTCGAAATCTTTAAAAGGGTTGCATTTGCCATAAAGTGGATTGAGGTAAAGTTTATCCCATTCAAATAAATTCATGTCAAATGATATTTCCTGCTCAATACCACTTACTTGAACTGCTGTTCCGGCATTTCTAACCATAGCTAGCGGCGATGCTCCAAGTTCTGGTCTAGCCGTACATTCAAATGCATAGTCAGCTCCTCGATTATCACACATAGCTTTTACCTGTTCGGCCATTCTCAATAAGCCGATATCCTTTGGACCTGCCAATAGACAATGAGTAGCTCCAAATTGCTTTGCCATTTCCAAGCGCTTCGGATTGATGTCGATAGCAATGATCTTGGATGCCTTGCTTATTTTGGCCCCTTGGATAACGCTAAGGCCAACACCTCCAGTACCTAAAACAACAACGGAACTTCCTTCTTTAACTTGCCCCGCGTTAACCACAGATCCAAATCCTGTCATTACTCCACAACCTATGATTGCCGCACTTTCAAATGGAAGGTGATCCATGTTTAATTTGTTAACAGCTGCTGATTTTACTAAGGTGTATTCTGAAATTGTTCCAATATTAAATGATCTTTCAATGTTGGTGCCTTTCCACATAGTTCCATCTAAATGGGCATGGCCCAAATTGCTTCCATGTCCATGACCTGTTACTGGGGACGATTGTTCACAGATATGGTAGTTCTCCAATTCACATTGAAAACAATTCATACATGGAATTGCCCAGTTTAGTAAAACCCGATCTCCAGGCTTTAAATGTTTTACCCCTTTACCGACTTCATCAATAATTCCTGCTCCCTCATGACCTAATATCAATGGCTTTTTCCATTGTAGGGAATCATAATCTGTATGGCAAACTCCTGCCGCCATAATCTTTACCCTCACCTCATCTTCTTGGGGAAGACCAACTTTGATTTCATCAATAAAATACTTGCCGTAGCCATCAGTTATTGCTGCTTTGCTCGTAATTGTCATCTTTTTGGGAATAAAAATTTAAATGGAACGTCCAACCGTTTATACCATGCAACTTCATTGTGGGGATCATTCGGAAATTCTTTATAAAAGACGTTTATCTTCTTGTCCTTTTCAAGAATTTCATGGACTAAACGGTTAGAAGGTAGAAAATCATAATCTAAATCCTTGCCGCCACAATCCAAATAAATCAAACTGTTCTGTAAGGGTTGGAGATCATTCTTAATTTTTTGAAGGATATCACCATCATCAAAATAGAACCCGCTTGAAAAACAGGCTGATTTTGAAAATATTTCAGGATAATTATAAATCGCATAAAATGAGATTAATCCACCCATCGATGAACCGATTATTCCTGTATTCGAACGGTCAGGTTTAGTTCTATAGGTCTTGTCGATAAACGGTTTTAATTCAGTAACAATAAATTTTAAATAGTTTTCACCTTCGGGCGTACCGTTATATTCAATCATACGGTCTTTTGTGTTGGCTATCCCTACAATAATAAATTCTTCAATTTCTCCTTTCCGCATTAAACTGTCTGCTATTTCATCCATCCTCCATTCACTACCACTTAAATTGGTATGGTCAAAGAGGTTCTGACCATCATTGGCATATAATACAGGATATTTCTTATTGGAATTTTCATTATAACTAGGAGGGAGCCATACCACAACATTTCTAACATGCCGTAAATAGCTGCTTGAGAAATTATGGTGATATCTTACAGTTCCAACGATGCTTCTTTGATAAATATCATTCCAATTACTTGGATTAAGGACGATCGTTGTATCTTTTTTGAGCTTTAATTTAACAGATTGAGGAACCTGTCCATTTCCATTGTACAAAGCTTCTTTAAAATAGGATCCTCGAGTTACTTTAAATTCTAAATCTGTTTGAAGGGGAAAAGTATATATTCCCTCCCAAACATTATTTCCAATGGATTTTAATGCTTTGCTCTTTGGATATATCCAAAAGCCCCAGACTCCTTGGTTTCCAATTACTAAAAGTGAGTCTTGAGCTGGAGTTGTTGAAGGAGCATTCACGCGAATAGTTAATTGAGCTTCTTGAGCCATGGCAGAGAGCCAAAGCCCCAGTATCAATATCGTAGCTATTGTTTTTTTCATCGTAGTATATAAATTGGTCTTACTATTTGTTAGATTTCATCTACTCTTAATCTTCATATTTCAATATGTATGGTTTATATTGGAAAAATACTTTTATCTTAATGCATAAAAAGTCCATTAATGCAAAAAGCAAAACCCGAAATATTACAGAACGGTCTACAGGAATCATTCCTAATTAGAACATTTGGTCACGAAGCATTTTTGGCACCTTATCATTATCACCCAGAGTATGAATTGACCTATATAATCCATGGAAAAGGAAAACGGTATATCGGTAATAGACTCGATGATTTCTCAGATGGAGACTTTGTTTTAATTGGTCCAAATCAACCTCATTGTTGGAAGTTAGATCATGAAGATCCTAAAGCCAGTGCCGTAGTCATACAGTTTACTCATGATTTTTTAGGACAGGATTTATTTGAAAAACCAGAGTTCTCAACTATCAATAGTCTCCTCAAAGAAAGCCAAGCTGGATTAAGTTTCCATAAACCCAAGAAACTAACTAAGTTCATCCTGAGACTTCGAAAATCCAATGGCTTTGAACGTATAATGAATTTTTTAGAACTCCTCAACGAATTAGCTAAACAAGATTATCATCCTATTCATATCGGAGCGCTAGAAAATGGTTCTAACAGCAATATTGACACGAATCGAATTAATGTTATCATGGCCTATATTGTCGAAAATTTCAAAAATGATATTCGCTTAGACGATGTGGCAAATGTCGCTAACTTAACTCCCAATGCATTCTGTAAATATTTCAAAAAACTAACTCGGAAAACTTTTGTGGACATGGTCGTTCAATATCGAATGAATTTTGCTGTCCAACAATTGCTCCATACTGATGATCCTATAAGCTCTATTGCTATAACTTCAGGATTTAATGATATGTCTTATTTCTACAAAACTTTTAAATCAAAAATGGGAATGAGTCCTTTGGCATATAGAAAGAAATTTATGGAATAATCTTCCATACCTGTGTGCCATATGCTGGAAGCTCTATACTTAATTTTTTATTTTTAAAAGTCCCATTTTTTTCACCGAAAATTAAATTTGGTTCCCCAATTTCAATTGATAACTCCAGCTCCTCTTTTTCTGAAGATAGGTTGATTAAGACCAAAACCTTGTCTTTTTCATTTTCTCTATAAAAACTAACGATATCTTTACTCTGATTTGGTATTGACTCGTACCCACCATTGATTAATACTGCGTTGTCTTTTCTCAGTTTAATCAATGCCTTATAGGTATTGAGCAATGAATTTGGATCATTTTCTTGCTCCTCAACAGATATACCATCATTGCTTTTTACGGTAGTTGTTCCCCACCAAGGTCCTGAATTCTTATACCAAAAAGCCATTCCGGGTGTATCTTTGTTTTTATTCCATTCAAATGCTTCGCGGTAGGGAATTTCATTTGCATCCGTAATTCCACCGTATTTTCCGAAAAAACTATCTCCTAACATACCAATTTCCTGACCATAATAGATGGATGGAATTCCTCCTATTAATAAGTTCAATGCTGCACCTACCTTTTCTTTACCCTTAACTTGTTTGACAGCCGTTGAAAACCTAGGAATATCATGGTTTTCAATAAAGATGACCTGATTACTGCCTTTTGGCGTCCTTTGAAAAGTAGTGTCAGCAAATGCCATAATCTTTTCCTTATCCATCGTTCTAATTGCCTGTTGGATTCTGAATCCAAATACCCAATCTACTTTGGCCTCAGTTAGGTAATCAATTCCATATGATCCCCAATCTGCTTGCTCGGCCATTATATGCACTTTTGGATTAATGGATTTTAAGCTGTCTATTAATGGCACCCAAAAATCACGGAATAAATTGGTTAAACGTCCCTTATTATCCAAGTCGTCCATCATATGATCCAAACGGAAGCCGTCTACACCATCATCGAAACTACCATCCTGATTAGGATCAAGCCAATATGCAAAAAGATCTTTGTTATACTGGATTACTTCTTTATTCAGAAGATTGACCGTGGTAATTTTTCTTCTTTGTCCATCGTATCCTTTTAGATCATAAAGATCAAAAACGATAGTTGAAGGTTTCAACTGTTCTTTGTCATCATAAAGAATGTAATCGGAGTAGGGGGATTTTGGATTACCATAGGAATCTTTATACCAGGGATGATCTTCCGTTACATATTGAGTTTCCATATCCATGTAGAGCTTCATACCTCTCTTATGCAGGGATTTTACAAGCGAAAGATATTCTTCTTTTGAGCCATAGGTTGAATCTATCTTCTTAAAATCACTAGAATAATAATTGTGATAATAAACTGATTCATAAAGAGGTGTCAGCAATATCGATGTGATACCAAGGTTTTGAAGATAATCTAATTTTTGTTCTAACCCAGCTAAATCCCCATTTTGATCTCCGTTGCTATCATAAAAACTCCTTTGAAACACATGATAAATAATTTCATCCTTGATGTTTTCTCGGTCCTGTTGCTTCTTATTATTGCAGCCTATAAGTAAAGGCAAACAGCCAAAGACAAGAAACAACAGGACTAATGACTTATTCATTTTCATCCTACAATCATTTATAAAAGAAGAGGATTGATTTCAGAATCTGCAAGGGAACCGGCTTCTTTGCCCATTAACCATTGTTGGCGATCGTTTTCCTGCCATTTATGCTTAGGTTCAGTAACTCTTGCCCCATCTGCATAATAAATAATGGTCATAACTGATCGCATCTTGTCAGAAGAGTTCCCAGGTGCATTATGCATCGTATAGCCATAATGAAAAGTCGCATCTCCTGCATGCATGGAATCAGGATGGGTTACCTTAAAATTCTTCTCCTTAACATATTCTGAAAAGGTCTGCTCTGACTCATCAGAGATAATGATATCCGAAACATTATTTTGTTTATGTGAGCCTGAAGCGAAAGTCAACATTCCCATTTCTGGATTTGGAATATCAACTAACGGCATCCACATAGTTATCGTGTTGCTGGTATCCAATGGCCAGTAGTTTTGGTCTTGATGCCAAGGGGTTGGACCACCTCCGGCCTCCTTAAAAAGCGCTTGATCATGATACAGCCTAACATTCTCAACACCTAATAAATCTGCAGCAATTTTTGCAAAGCGTTTGGCCAATACAAATCGCTTTACCTCTGCATCTACTCTCCAAAGGTTCATGATCTGTAAAAAAGCTTTTCCATAGGTATCCCTTTCTTCAAGCTTTCGCTTTTCTTCATTATGCCGTTGCGCAGCATCCACTATATATTCACGGAAATATTCAACTGTATCCTTATCCAATACTCCGCGAATTAATATATGGCCGTTTTCCTGGAATTCCGCCGTTTCTGCAGATGAGATAGGTTTGATCTCATCTAAAATTTGATTGTTCAGTGTACTCATGATTTATAATTCTGGTCTATATACAAAGTTAATGGACAAATTTCCATCTCTTTCGGGGTAATTTAATCAGGTATATGGCTTATTTTATCATTAACTCTATATTGTTTTTGTTTATTGATAAAATTACCTCTATTAAATTCATGTAAACCCTGAACAATTAAAATTGCTAAATACTAGATTTTAAGAAGAAAATGATCATAATTGTCGGGAACGGTTTCGGTAATAATTATAATTATAGCAAAAATTTAATTAATATATTAATATATAAATAAATGATAATCAGAATTATATGGTATTTATTTTTGCCTTTTTTGCTAAAAATAAAAAAAATGAAAAACTATTTTTTTTATAACATTTCTATAATAATTTAGTAACAAACCAATAGGGGGGCAATGAATGCCCGTCGATTATAAACAAAAAAACAAAATATGATTAGGGATTTTTACCATTGGCAGTTTCGGCTAATATTTATCTTCACCTTCAGTTTTCAATTGGTTTCCGGACAACAAAATCTTCAACTTTCAGGGAAGGTAGTCGATGATGCTGGATTGGAACTTTCTGGAGCAACGGTAACTATTAAAGGAACTAATAAACAAGTTTCTACAGACGCTTCTGGGAACTATGTTTTACAAGGATTGACCTCTGGGACAATCATTGTCGAAGCTTCTTTCATCGGACATAATAGTTCGGAACAAAATGTGAATCTAACCGCATCACAAACCTTGAACTTTACTCTTTCTTCTAATGCTGCTGAAATTGGTGAGGTTGTGGTTATTGGGTATGGTGCTGTTGAACGAAAGCATGTGACAGGAGCTGTTTCAAATGTACAATCCAAAGATTTTCAAAAAGGCGCTATCACTTCTCCGGATCAATTGATTCAAGGAAAAGTGTCAGGCGTATCAATAACTTCGAATGGCGGTTCCCCAGGTGCAGGAAGCACAATCCGCGTAAGAGGGGGCGCCTCGCTGTCTGCCAGCAACAATCCTTTGATTGTAGTTGATGGTAATCCATTAAGTGGTGAAAGTGTTCCGGGATCAGCCAACCCATTGTCACTAATTAACCCTAATGATATTGAATCTATGACCATTTTGAAAGATGCGAATGCTACTGCAATCTATGGGTCAAGAGCTTCCAATGGTGTTATCATAATAACAACTAAAACTGGTAAAATCGGAAGGCCAAAACTTACTCTATCTACTGTAAATTCCCTTTCAACCATCGCTAATCAAGTTGAAGTATTAACTGCTGACCAAATAAGATCCTATGTTAATGAAAATGGAACTGCTGCTCAGAAAGGACTGTTAGGTACTGCGAATACAGATTGGCAAAAATTAATCTATCAAAACGCTTTTACAACCGATAATAATGTAACCCTTTCTGGGGGATTGGCAAATATGCCTTATAGAGTGTCAATTGGTCATTTGGAGCAAAGTGGTATTTTGAAAACCGACGTTTTAAGAAGAGGGACTCTGGGCTTGAATATCTCGCCTCGATTCTTTGACAACCACTTAAAATTGGACATCAATTTTAAAGGAACCATGACCAACCAGGAATTCGCGAATACGGGTGCAATTGGTTCGGCTATCATCTTTGATCCAACACAGGAGGTTTATGATCCTACTAGTCCTTATGGTGGTTTCTTTGAATGGAAAGAAGGTGCTGTGCCTAATTCCTTGTCACCTAGGAACCCGGTTTCTCTACTTGAAAACTATGGTAATAGAGGAGCGGCAAATAGAAGTATTGGTAATGCTCAATTAGACTATTCGTTCCACTTCTTACCGGAATTACATGCTAATGTGAATGTTGGTTATGATATTGCTGCTGGAAAAGGAGCAACTAGCATTCCTGAATTTGCTGCATCAAATTTTGCTAATAAGGGCTTCTTCCAACGCTACAGAGGTAAAAGTAATAACACTTTTATCGAAGGTTATTTAAATTATGTGAAAGACATCGAAAGCATAAATAGTAATATAAATTTAACAGCTGGTTATGGTTATTATGATAATAAAGAAACTAGGTTTAATTATCCTACATATAATGCAAATAATGTGGTTTTAACCACGCCAAACTTCCCTGATGACGTTCAACAAAATAGATTACTGTCTTATTATGGTAGGTTAATCTATTCTTTTGCTGATCGTTATATCTTATCAGGTACGGTTCGTGCAGACGGTTCGTCAAAATTTAATCCTGATGGTCGTTGGGGTATTTTCCCTTCTGCAGCATTTACATGGAGAATCAAGGGTGAGAACTTCTTAAAAGATAACAACAGTATTTCGGATTTGAAACTTCGTGTCAGCTATGGTGAAACTGGTAATAAAGATGGAATTTCCAATTATGGCTTTATCCCTAGCTACTATTATAGTACTAACGAATCTCAATATCAAGTTGGCAATCAATTTTATCATGTTTATTCTCCAATTGCTTATGATGCAAGTCTTCGATGGGAGTCTACGACAACCACAAATATTGGCTTGGACTATGGATTCTGGGGAGGCCGAATCTCCGGTAGCATAGATGCTTATAACAAGAAAACCAAGGATTTATTGGCAACAATCGAAATACCCGTGGGAACTAATTATAGCAATCAATTATTGACCAATGTTGGTAATATGGAAAACCGCGGTGTAGAGGGAAGCATCAATATTCAAGCAATTAAATCTGATAATTTCAATTGGGATATTGGCTTTAATATGACTGTAAACGAAAGTAAAGTAACCAACCTTACATTAAACGATAATCCAGGATATCAACTTGCAGCTGGTTGGATAACTGGAGGTACAGGTAATGTGATTCAATACCACACTGTTGGATTAGCGCCCTTCCAATATTTTGTTTATAAGCAGGTTTATGATCAGCAAGGAAACCCATTAGAAGGGGTTTATGAAGACTTAAACCAAGATGATGCTGTGACACCGGCTGATCGATATTATTATAAAAAACCAGCACCTGATTATTTTATGGGCTTAACAACTTCAATCAATTACAAAAGATTAACGTTAAATACAGTTCTGAGAGCAAGTTTCGGAAATTACGTGTACGACAACATCTCATCGAACTTCGGTGTAGCCCGAAATATCCTGAACCCATCGCGCTTCATCAACAACGCTACTACTGATATCTTCAATACCAACTTTAACAACAATCAATATTACAGTGATTACTATATCAACAACGCATCTTTCTTACGAATGGATAATTTGGGATTAGTGTACAATGTTGGTAATCTTGATAAGTCCGGAACAGTGACCATGACAGTAAATGCAAATGTTCAGAATGTATTTACAGTATCGAAATATAAAGGTATAGATCCAGAATTATTTAACGGTATTGATTATACATTATATCCAAGACCTAGAATATATTCTTTGGGATTAAACTTTGGGTTTTAACATATTATACGACAATCATGAAAAGATATATAAAAAACGCAATTTGGAGCAGCATGATGATCATGTCTGTAACTTCATGTAGTGAAGACTTATTAGATCTTACTCCAAAGAACGATATTACTGCTGATCAAGTTTATAGTACTGAACAAGGTTATAAAGAAGCTTTTTTAAAGGTTTATGGTAGCCTGTCAATGACCTCGGGTGGAGGGGAAGGTGCTTCTGATTTAGCAGGTATTGATGCTGGCCAGTCAGATTTCTTCCGCTTATACTGGAATATCCAACAATTGACTTCTGATGAAACGTTGTGTGGATGGAATGACCCAGGTGTTCCTGATATGGTTTATGGCACTCCAGATGCCGACAATATCATGGTGAAGGGACTCTACACAAGATCTCTTTATACCATTACCGTGGTGAATGAGTTCTTGAGAGAAAGCACGCCTGAAAAACTTTCGTCTAGAGGTATCTCAAATACCGCCGATATTGAAGCTTACCGTGCAGAAGCTAGGTTCGTTAGAGCTTATCAATATTGGGTATTATTAGATCTATTTGGGAATCCTCCTTTTATTACCGAAGAAAATACAATCGGAAAAGTATCTCCAGAACAAATAAAACGCCCAGAGTTATTCAGTTATATTGAAAAAGAATTATTGGCAATTGAACCAACAATTAAAGCAGCAAAACAAAATGAATATGGCCGTGCAGATAAAGGTGCAGTTTGGACTTTATTGACCAAGCTTTATTTAAATGCCCAAGTTTATACTGGTCAAGCTAAATATACGGAAGCCATTACCTATGCGTCAAAAATAATTAATGGTGGATATGCCCTTGCCAGCAGTTATGCTAACTTATTTTTAGAGGATAATTACAATACCAGCAAAGATGAAATAATTTTCAGCATTAACTATGATGGAGTAAAAACCAGAAATTTTGGGGGCACGACATTTTTGATCAATTCATTGATAAATGGTGAGATGAATCCAACTTCTTTTGGTGTACCGACCGGTGGATGGGGTGGAAATCGATCGACAAAAGCATTACCATTGGCATTCCCTGATTATAGTGGGGCAACTGATAAAAGAGCGATGTTCTTTGGTGACAAAATTGAAAATGATGAACTTGGAGAATTCAAAGATGGATTACGCGTTACAAAATTTAAAAACGTAAAATCTAATGGAACGCCTGGAGCTTCACAAGGCGGAACATTCAGCTCATTAGACTTCCCTTTATTTCGTTTAGCCGATGTTTATTTAATGTATTCCGAAGCCGTTCTACGTGGTGGAACTGGTGGATCAATGGCACAAGCATTAAATTATTTTAACCAAATCAGAAGAAGAGCTTATGGTAACACAAGTGCTAATGCTTCGGCTATTTCTTTGGATGATATCCTGAATGAAAGAGCTAGAGAGCTATATTTCGAAGGTTACCGTAGAACGGATTTAATACGATTTGGGAAATTCACTGGTAGTAGCTATATCTGGCCATGGAAAGGTGGTGCAAAGGATGGTAGGTCAATCGAAGATTTTAGAAAATTACTTCCATTGCCTTCTTCGGACGTGATTGCCAACACTAACCTTACTCAAAACACAGGTTATTAATATTAATGCTTAGAAATTATGAAACTAATTAATAAACTTCTTATTTTATTTTGTCTTAGTGCGTTTGCACTGACCTCTTGCGAAAAAGATGAGGTTAGGACAATTGCTGGGGATGGCCAATCCGGTAGTTTAAAAAGTTCGGCTACCTCCGTAAATCTAACAAAAGAAACCTTAGACGATAAAGTCATTGAATTTACTTATACCCCGTCTGATTTCGGGTACAATGCTGGAATAACCTACTCCTTACAATTTGGAAAAAAGGGAACTAATTTCTCCCCCGTTAGAGAGGTCGTAATTGCAAATGGAATTACATCGAAAGAATATTCAGGTTTTGAACTGAATAATTTATTATCTGCTATGAATTTACCTTTTGACGCCAATTCAGACGTTGAAATAAGATTGAAATCAAGTATTTCAAACAGTATAGCAGTATATAGTAACATTGTCAACTTAAATAGCAAACCTATTCCTTTAACGGCTTGGATTTATATTCCTGGTGATTATCAAGGATGGGATCCTTCAACAGCCGATAGTTTAATTTCTGTAACAGGAAATGGTATCTACACAGGTATTATTACATTCCCTGCTGCCAAATCGGGTTACAAAATTACAACTGGTAAAAATTGGAATGTTAATTTTGGAGATGGTGGAAATGGAGCCATAAGTCCTACCGGAGGTAATTTTCAATCTCCTTCTGCTGGACCATTTTTGCTTACCATGGATATGAATAGCAATACATGGGTGATAGAGGAAGCTCCAATATGGGGAATGATTGGTGATGCGGTACCTAACTCAAACTGGTCTGTAGATGCCGATATGAAGTTTGTGAACAATGGGGATGGAAATTGGATCCTTAAAACCAATTTGAATAAAGGTGAATTTAAATTCCGTAAAAATCATGACTGGGGAACCAACCTAGGTGGTAGTAACGGAACCTTAAAATTGGGTGGAGATAATATCAAATTAACTGAAGCGGGTAATTATACGATAAGTATGAATCCAACTACATTAACTTATACGATTGTTAAAAACTAATTCAAAGTCATGATGAGAATAACAATGAAAGTAATTTATGCCTTAATCATTGTATGTTTTAATCTCCATTCTTTCGCACAAGTTGATCGAATAGAACCCTTGAATTGGTGGGTTGGGATGAAAAATCCCAACATACAGTTATTGGTTTATGGCAAAAATATTTCTAAAAAATCAGTATCCATAAATTACCTAGGGGTAAGCCTTATTAAACAGAATAAGGTCGAAAATCCTAATTATATCTTTTTAGATATTCACATTGATGCTAATACAAAGGCAGGTTCGGTACCCTTAATCTTTAAAGAAGCTGGAGAGAAAGATTTTATAAAGCATTATGAGCTCAAGAAGAGGGATGCATCGAAGCATAGGCATCAAGGAGTGAATGCATCTGATTTTATCTATTTGATTATGCCGGATAGATTTGCAAATGCAGAACCTGCTAACGATAAAATAGAAGGTATGTTGGATCAATCCCTAAATCGTGACAGTATGTATTATCGTCATGGGGGTGATTTAAAAGGAATTATTAATCAATTGGATTATTTAGAGGATTTAGGAGTAACTGCAATTTGGCTTAATCCGATTCTGACTAATGATCAGCCTCTGACTTCCTATCATGGCTATGCGAATACAGAAAGCTATTATGTTGATCCTAGATTTGGCGGCAATGAAGCCTACAGAAAACTAATTGAAGAATGCCATAAAAGAGGCATAAAGATGATTCAAGATTTGGTACACAATCATTTTGGAACGGAACACTTTACTGTGAAAGATATGCCAATGAAAGACTGGGTTCATCAATGGGATTCATTTACAAAAACTAACTATCGTGAACAGGTCCACATGGATCCTTATGCTTCAAAAGCAGATAAGGACATAATGGTAAATGGCTGGTTTGACAAGCATATGCCGGATATGAACCAACATAACCAATACCTCAAAAATTATATTACCCAAAGCCATATTTGGTGGATTGAAGAGATGGGGGTTGATGGATTCCGATTGGATACCTATGCTTATAATGACCTTGATTTTATGGCCGAGTGGGGCAAGGCAATCGATGCTGAATTTCCTAAAATGACATATTTTGGAGAAACATGGGTTCATGGAATCCCAAACCAAGCATATTTCACAAAATCTAATAAAATCAATCAGGGAATAGACACTAAACTTCAGGGAGTGACAGATTTTCAAGCTTATTGGGCAATAAATGAAGCTTTAAATGGAAAGTTCGGATGGATGGATGGAGTGGTAAGGTTATATAACACTTTCGCTAATGATTTCGTTTATGAGGACCCATATCGAAATGTTGTCTTCTTGGATAACCACGATTTGAGCAGGTATCTTTCCGTTGTTGGAGAAGATTTTAATAAGTATAAATCTGGGATAGCATGGTTATTAACTACTCGCGGAATTCCACAGCTTTATTACGGAACTGAAATCTTAATGAAAAATTTCTCCAATCCAGATGGATTAGTAAGAGAAGATTTCCCTGGTGGATGGTCTACCGATAAAGTCAATAAATTTACTTCAGAAGGACGGTCTCAAAAAGAAAATGAAGCCTTTAATTATGTAAGAAAACTAGCGAATTATCGGAAAAATAATTCCGTGCTTCAACATGGAAAAATGCTTCAGTTTATTCCTGATGATGGAATATATGTTTATTTCCGCTATAATGACCTTAAAACTGTAATGGTCATTATGAATAGTAAACAAGAGAATGTGAAAATTCATACAAAGCGTTTTCAAGAAGGAATAGGAAATTATAAAAAAGCATCGAATATTATTTCTGGAGATTTAATTGAAGATATTCAAGAAATAGATATTCCCCCAATGAGTACACAAGTGTTTGAGTTAAAATAAAATTAAAATGGGATTTAAGGCATGTTTATTTGATCTTGACGGGGTATTAGTCGATACTGCCAAATATCATTTTTTAGCATGGAAGAGATTGGCTAATACATTAGATTTTGATTTTTCAGAGGAAATGAACGAACAACTCAAAGGTGTCAGTAGAGTAGAAAGCCTAAGGAAAATTTTAGATTGGGCCGGTTTGCAAATCCCCAATGATAAACAAAATGAATTAGCTACTCTTAAAAATTCATGGTATGTTGAAATGATTTCAGGAATGTCTTCAAATGAAGTTCTGCCTGGGGCAATCAATCTTCTTGAAGAATTAAGGAAAAATAATATCAAAATTGGACTTGGTTCTGCAAGTAAAAATGCAAAATTAATCTTAGATCAAACTGGCATAACGTCTTATTTTGATGCTTTAGTTGATGGTAATATTGTCCGTAATTCTAAACCAGATCCTGAAGTGTTTTTGAAAGGGGCCGAATTATTAAATGTAACTCCGAGTAACTGCCTTGTATTTGAAGATGCAAGTGCTGGTATAGATGCCGCGATCTCTGCGGGTATGAAAGTGGTCGGTATTGGTTCTACAAAAGATTTGGGAAATGCCCATCTTTTGGTTCAAAACCTAACCCAGATAAATTTAAATGCCATTCAACAATTATTTTAGCTATCAATATTCAGTAATTATATGAAAAATTATATACAAGCCGATCCTTGGTGCATTATTGAAGAGGGTTTCGACCCCAAACTAAATAAAATTTCTGAGAGCTTATTTAGTATTGGTAATGGTAAAATGGGACAGCGAGCAAATTTCGAAGAAACATATTCTGGAGAAAGTTTGCAAGGATCATATGTGGCAGGTGTATACTTTCCTGATAAAACTAGAGTGGGATGGTGGAAAAATGGTTATCCCCCAACTTTTGATAAAGTAATCAACTCTACGAATTGGATTGGTATTGATATCTATATCAACAATTTTTTATTGGACCTGGCAAAATGTCAAATTATAGAATTTAAACGTATTCTGAATATGAAAGAAGGCTTTCTTCAGCGTTCCTTCATGATTAATATAAATACCGATCAAAAAGTTGAAGTTCATGCTATTCGCTTCTGCAGTATTGATAACGATGAAATTGGAGCAATAAGCTATACAATTAAACTATTAAATTTTGATGCCTCTATCAAGATTGTTTCCAAAATTGATGGGGATATTTCCAATCAGGACAGCAACTACGATTTTAAATTTTGGGAACCTGTAAAGGATAAAAAAACAGAAAATGGAATCTTTCTTCAGACAAAAACGCTAAAAACAGGTTTTGAACTTTGTGTAGGGGTTCATACAACCATCCTTACAGACAAAATTTCTGCAGAAAAAATGCACTCAGAGTTCAAGCATGAAATCAAATTTATTGCTGAAGAATTTTCCCTCAATGTTTGTGCAGGTACAGAGGTTAAAATCATAAAAATTGCTTCTGTGCTATCTTCTCTTAATTATCAGGTAGATCAGCTTTTAGTGAACTGCGAAGCTAAACTTATGGCTGCAGTAAATGAGGGATTTGCCAAACTATTTAAAAATCAAAAAAAGGCATGGTCAAGAAAATGGGAACATAGCGATATTCAAATAGAAGGGGATGTCAAAGCACAACAGGCAATTCGATTTAATATCTTTCAATTATTCCAGACTTATACAGGAACGGATTCAAGATTGAATATTGGCCCTAAAGGATTTACAGGCGAGAAGTATGCCGGTGCAACATATTGGGATACCGAAGCCTATTGCATTCCTTTTTACCTTTCAACAGCACCTCAGGAGGTTGCAAAAAATCTTCTCATCTATCGTTACAACCATTTGACCAAAGCTATTGAAAATGCAGAAATGTTAGGTTTTATTAATGGAGCCGCATTATATCCAATGGTGACGATGGATGGAACTGAGAGTCATAATGAATGGGAGATTACATTTGAAGAAATCCATAGAAATGGAGCAATTGCCTATGCAATTTTCAACTATATTAAGTATACGCAGGACTGGAAATATCTAGAACAATATGGTTTAGAAGTTTTAATAGCCATCTCGAGATTTTGGGCACAACGTGTTAATTGGAGCCAAGAAAGAGAAAAGTATGTTATTCTCGGAGTTACTGGACCTAATGAGTATGAAAATAACGTGAATAATAATTGGTATACCAATTATTTAGCAGTTTGGTGTTTAAAATATACTCAAGAAGCAATGTTCTATGTTTCTAAAAATTCTCCAAATAGATATCAGGAGATCATCGAAAAACTTGAATTTAATCAAGGGGAATCAGCACAATGGAAGGATATCATTGGGAATATGTATTATCCACAGCATAAGAAGCTAGAAATCTATCTTCAACAAGATGGCTATATGGACAAAGAGCAATGGCTGGTAAAGGATCTTCCAGCTTCTGAAAGACCTCTTAACCAGAAATGGAGTTGGGATCGGATACTCCGTTCTTGCTTTATTAAACAAGCAGATGTTTTGCAAGGCTTGTATTTCTTTGAAGATGATTTTCAAATCGATGATATTCGTCGAAACTTTGATTTCTATGAAATGCGTACAGTTCATGAAAGCTCGCTATCTCCTTGTATCCACAGTATATTGGCCGCAAAACTTAATGATGAAGCACGTGCATATGAATTTTACCTTAGGACAGCAAGGTTAGATTTAGATGATTATAATAATGATACAGAGGACGGCTTACATATTACCTCAATGGCCGGAACCTGGATGAGTATTGTCCAAGGTTTCGCAGGAATGAGAGTGAAAAATGATAAACTCTATTTCAAACCCTTTTTGCCTGAGCAATGGAATGCATTTACATTCCATATCGGATTCAGAGGGAATATTTTATCTATAAAAATCAGTAAAGGATTTATGGAAATTCAGAATAAATCGAATCATACTATAAACATAATAGTTGTAGATTTGGATTATTCTGTTGCAGCGAATAATACGCTGAAAATTGATTTGAAGGTTTAGGTTGATTATAGTTATAGTGGAAAGGTGCTCCAAGGAGCACCTTTTTTATGTGATAATCAAAAATTTTCTGAGAAACCTACTCTAAAGATGCTTTGCAAATTGTTGTTTTAGCCTCCATGGACTACTCGGTCGGGATGCTGATTTATTAACGATTTTCCCTTCTTTGTTTACAATGGCATATCGTGGAATTTCAATCTGTCCACTTGAAAAGTAGGCCCAACAGTCAACTAATGGCTTAACAACGGTAAATAGTCTGGATGGTGTAAAACTCTATTGCTGGGATTGTAACCATCACGATGATAACGATTGTTATCTTGAGTTTAAACTGGAAGATGGTAAATTGAGATTTACCTATAATAAAAGTTCAGCTTTCCGATTGGATCAGGGAATAACACTGGCTGTTATGACTAATGGTTCTTATAATTTAGCTGATCATGATATGCCGTTTACTGGCCCGACAGGGTTAACAACCTTTGTCTTAGACTTTTTATTAAGCCCTGCGGATATTGAGGTCACCGATGCAGAAGGAAGGAAAACCGGAAACTTTGATGGTAAAATACATTATGAAATTCCAAACAGCCACCCCTGTTACCTGTTTCCAGAAGCTTATTTGTTGCCGGTCGGACAGAGCCTTACACGCCAAATAAAAAGTACCGCAAATGGAGTCTACACTTATAATAGCATTATGCCGGATGGAGCAATGATCAAGTTGGAAAATGTTGAAACTAAAAAAGGTGAAACAGAAATATTAATGGTCAATGCAGATGCTACTCAAATACGCCTCAAGAGCCAACGCAGTAAACCTATGGGCTTAACTTTTTCCAAAGTCATTGAAAATGAAATTCGATCCATTACAATCAATGGACTACAATTAAATGAAACCCAGGTTGTTAACATGACCGTAGCTCCTGACTTAAGTTTCTGCAGGTTTGCAAATCCTCAGAACATTTCAGAAGTGTCTGTCGAAGGAACTGTAATGGACTCATCAAAAGCATTAAAAGCTAAACAGATTAAAAATATTCAAGTACAAGCAAATGCTGACCTCGTGTTTGCTATGGCTAGTTGGAAAGATATGAATTTTCAGTTAGATTCAATCGCTTATTAACTGGTTAAAAAATACCCCCAGAAACTTAATTTCTGGGGGCTATTAAATTTGAGCTTATCTTTATTAATTTATTCTATTCCATGGTAGGATTGAATTCTCCTCCCCAATCCTTGTTCTGCAAGATTTTAGGATTACGATCAATAATTGACTGACCGATAGGGAAGAAATAATAGGTATCAGGAACTTCCATGACCTTAACTCCATTTTTAGGAACCTGTAGGATACTGTATTTAAAGTTTGCCTCTTTAAGCTGATATGTCTTAGCTAATTCAGCAGCTTGTTTTATATCCATTTCTGTACCATTGGAATTGATGGCAACAGCTTCAACACCGTATTTTGTTGATTTATCCAATAGGTTCAGTTTACGGCTTCGTCTTAAATCCCAGAAACGATGCCCTTCAAAACATAATTCGATGTTTCTTTCTGCTAGAATGGCTTCACGCATTTGGTCGCGAGAACTTGCTGTGATTCCGTATTTCCCATCAGTTCCTGCCTCAATGCCTGCACGTTTCCTTAATTGAACAAGCATGTCTAGTGCAGTTGTAAAATCACCCGTTTCATTTGCTGTTTCAGCATAGTTTAACATAACTTCAGCTAAACGCATTAACACAAAATCAACATCATACTGTGTTTCTACCTCAGTCTGTTTTAAAGATAATTTGCTGTTCTTCAAAATAAAGAAGCCACTGTAGCGATCCTGATTGGTGGAGTTAATACCTGCTGCTGGGTTGATGCCAAAGTTGTCTAATGCATCGGCAATTCCTAACGAAGTATATTGACGTTTTCCTGCCTTTCCAGAAACTTCGTAGATTTTTCCATTCCAAACAATGGATTTATCAAATCTTGGATCTCTGTTCAACCAATAAGATTGTAAGAATTCATCATCCGATTTATGATATTTCCCTGATGCGTCTGTATACAGTTTTCCATCTTTCATAGGGAATTCTTTAACAAAATCCCAGGTAGGAACAGAACTTGCAGGACCACGGCTTTCAAATCCTGGTCTAACTCCATTATCCCAGTTTCCTACTTTATTTGGGTATGCGTTTATCACGGCAAATACTACTTCAGGACCTTTTTCAATTAAGGTAATATTTGAATAGTCAGTGGTTAGACTATAGTTATTCTTTTTTAATTGATCATAAGCCAATTTATTAGCTGCATGGGCCTCCTTCCAGTACGCGTTGTTATATGGATTTGATGGGTTAAATTGTGGAGATGCTTTATACAATAAAACTTTCGCTTTAAATGCTGCAGCAAAGTTTCCATCTATCCTGCCATAATTCGCTGAGGATTTTTCTATGGTTTCTGGCAATAATTTGATAGCATCATCCAAATCTTTCACCAAAAGATCGAAAGTTTCTTTTGTTGAGTTTCTTGGAGTATTTAAATCATCTGTTTCTGCATTTTGTGGAACAGTGATGTACGGAATACCTCCATATTGTTTCAGCATATCAAAATACACAAATGCCCTAAGGAAATAGGCTTCTCCCAAGGTTCTGTCCTTAACATCTTGGGTTAAATTTGCACTCTCTTGAACCTTTTGGATAGCCGTGTTTATTTTTCTGATGTTTGTGTAGTTCCAGGTCTTGAAAGCTCCAGTTGTTGGTGCAATGGTGTTTAATTGAAAGGGTATGCCTACCAGTTGCTCACTGTATGAGTCTTGTCCTGAGCTCCAGTTTCCGAAAACAGTATAAAGGTTAGCCATATAAGCATTAACCAAGTTAGGATCCTGCCACACCTTATCTTCATCTAGGGATTGTAGATCCTCTATATCCAGCACATTCTTACATGAGGAGAATAGAGTTGAAAGTCCCAATGCTATTATAAATATCTTTTTCATGATTAATTCCGATTAAAATTTAATGTCCAATCCAAATGTAAACGTCTTCATTAATGGGTATGAGTCATAATTCAACTGTTCAGGGTCATGAAACTCCGTCATTGGCGAAAAGACAAATAAGTTTGTGCCATTGAAGAATACATTGATACTGTTCATTTTGATTTTCTCTGTGAAACTTGTTGGTAACTGATAGGCAACATTCAAATCTTTCAACCTGAAGAATGCCCCGCTACGCATCCAAAAAGAGGACGGATCGGTCCCTGATTCTGCCCAGTTGTATCCAACTGGTCTTGGGTATTGTGCATTTGGATTTTCGGGTGTCCATACATCTCCAGCCCAAATTGGGTAATATGGACGGAATGTTCCACCATGCTGACGCATACCTCCTCCTTCTTGGTTAGAAATCATACGATCATATTTAAATACACCTTGAAACAATGCATTCACCGAAATGCCTTTCCATGAACCGTTCAATCCCAAACCATAGTCCCAACGTGGAGAGTTGTTTGATGATAAAAGAACAACGTCGTTTCCGTCGACTTTACCATCAGGTGTTTCGGAATAACCTTGCCCGCGAACATCTTCATATAAGATCATTCCTAAGTAGGGATCTCTACCATATGTTTTGAAACCAGAAGCAAGTAACTGATCAAGTTGTTCTTGCGTTCTAACAATTCCTAAGGAATTAAAACCAAACAACATATTTGCAGGTTGGCCAATTCTAGATCTAAAATGTTCTAAACCACCTGCTGCATAGGCAGCTGGTTCATCAAATATATCCCATTGATCAACAGCATAGCCTAAGTTTCCTGAAATACCATATGCTACTTCACCTATGCGGTCATTCCAGTTCACGGAAATCTCTCCCCCTTTATAACTCCTTGCGGCATAGTTTTCTGGGGCTAAAGACCTACCATAGGTGTCTGGTAACAATACTGTTCTCGGACCTAAGATGTTTGTCTCTGACCTTTTGAAAACCTCGATTGATCCATTCAATTTATTGTTGATAAAACCATAGTCCAACCCTAAGTTGTAACTTTCCGATTTTGTCCAGGTAATATTAGGGTTTGGAGTCGATCCATAAGCCAAACCATTGTAGTAACGGTCTCCGAAAATAAATCCTGTTGTCGTTGCATATTTCTCAGAAAAAGAAAAAGGATTGATCGCATTTCCATTAACATCAAGGTAGTTTCCTGTAGCTCCATAAGCAAAACGAAGTTTTAAATCTGAAACTTTATCCTTTATGCCTGCAAAAAATTCCTCTTCTGAAATTCTCCAAGCAGCAGATACTGAAGGGAAGAAACCAAAGCGTTGTTGTTCTGGAAATAATGCGGCACCATCATAGCGGAAGGAACCTTCTACAAGATATTTACTTCCATAGGCATAATTAAAACGGCCAATAACCGATTGTCTTGCGTCGATTCCTTCCCAACCGTTTGTTGCTCTAAAATTACGGTCCGTTGGATAAACATGCATTTGGTCAAGTGCAGTAATTGGACTTTGTGCTGTTGAGGTAATATTGGTAAATCCCTTCTCTCCCTGTTCAAATACTAAGGTTGCACCAATGTCGTGCTTGCCAAAGGTTTGAGCATAATTCAAGAAAAAGTTCATCTGATACTCCCACCTGCGTTGCGTGTAGTAATCCATAAACGGATTTTGCTGACTGAAAGTAAAGATGTTTATACGGTCTTCAGATGGAGGTGCAGGAATAAAAGGATTGCCATCTGGATCCAATGAGGTAAAAGTATAGTTCTTTTGGAAACTCATATAGCGCTTTCTCAGGTAATCTTCACCAATATAACTACCTACGAATTTTGTTGATAGTCCAGGTACCAATTTGTCTAGCTTTAAGTTCAATGACAAGATTGGATTTACTTGCCTAACTTTTCGGTCAATGTAACGGTCACCAATTACTTGATCGATTACGTTCCATGCCTGCCAGCTACCCATTGGTGTTTGTACTGGGAAAGCAGTTGGTGTATTACTTGGAGTTCCATCTTGAGTTAGATAGAAAGGATACATTTTTGGCCAGTTGAAGGTCACACGATAAAAATCAGACACATCAAAGTCATCGTCATTTGATGATGTGCTGAAAGGCCAATAAAAACGATTGGAATTTTGTTGATTGGCTGATATATTAACATCAACACTGAATGCATCTGTAATATTTGCCGAAACATTGGATCTTAAATTGAATTTCTGGTGGTCGACAGATTTATAAGAACCATTTTCATTCCTGTAACTTAATAAGTTATAGTAAGTGATTTTTTCACCACCTCCCGCTACAGAAATAGACTGTCGGTTACTTATTGGATTTCTCCAGATTACGTCATTAACGCTATAACTTTTGTCTTTAAAGTAATCAAATTCTTCCTGTCCATTTGGTTTTGGTAAGCCTTGAAATTCAGCGACCCTATTTTGGTAAGTAAGTTCGTCTGTTGCAGTTGTAAGATCTGCTAATGGTGTCATGGTCGGATTGCTTACTGCAATATTGCTTTGGAAATTGAATTCAGGAGTTTTTACTGTACCTTTTTTGGTGGTCACAATAACAACCCCGTTTCCTGCACGTGTACCATAGACAGCTGCAGCACCTGCGTCTTTCAGGAAGGACATCTGATCGACTTCATTTGCTTCTAAAGCATCAAACGCAGCTTTATCACGGACAATACCGTCTATGACAAATAAAGGCTCTGCAAAGCTCCCTCTGAATCTGATCTTTGAACTAGCCCCTGCTAATCCTGAGGTTCCTGTTACTTTAACACCAGGAGCACGGCCAGCAATTGCATTGGAAAGGTTGGACGGGGAAACATTCTTTAGTGCATCGCCATTTACTGTGGAAATTGCTGAAGTAATGTTTGCTCTTTTCTGAGTACCATAACCAATCACAACAACTTCATCAATATTTGCATTGTCAGGTAGTAATGTAACATTAATTGCCGCATTGGACACAGTGATTTCTTGTGTTAAATAACCTAAGTTTCGTATAATGATGGTTTCGCCAGAGTTGGCATTGATGGAAAATTCACCCTTCGCATCGCTACTTGTTGCTCGGGTGGTTCCCTTAACTAATATTGTTGCTCCAGCGATCGGATTTCCAGCATCATCTTTTACAGATCCTGTGATGGTGTTTTGCTGTACAACAACCACTGTGGAGGCAAAATTCCCTTTTTCTGCAAACACTTCCGGGGAGGAGCTCAATAAGCACACCGCAAGCATAGACAAGGACTTTGCCCCAAAAAAAACACGTTTTTTTTGAGTCATGATAGTAATAATTGATAGTTAATTTGGTTGCCTTTTTTTTAGGCTGGTTAAGTGTTTGTTTGTTTTAGGTGTTTTTTTCTGAGTTAAGTTCTTTCTATTTCATCTTCTTAAATTTAGTGCATACTTATTGATTATCTGTCAAATGTAATGGATAGAATTTTATTTACAAAATGATAAATAATAATCCAACTGGCAAAGCGAGTTTTGAAGAGCCTTAGCTCCGGAAACTATTTAAATTAAAGATCAATTTTAGCTTTTTGAATTAATTCCTTTACAAAGGGTTTTGCCTCATATTTTCGGTCAAACAGTAAAGGATAATCGGTTCTACCTCTAATTGGCCAGTTATTTTTCCAGGAATCCGCATCAGTTAATCCCCACATTGTAACTCGGGAAATTTTATCATGATGTTTAATAAACAAATCAAAGAATTCTGTATATCGATTAGCTAGCCTCTTTTCTACTTCGGAAGGCAATCCTTCTGTGTAGGGATTTAATTTTTTCTCATATTCGTAATTGTTGCTTACTTCAGCACCTTGATTTGGTTCTTTCATTGGCAATACGCTCATATCAAGCTCAGTTATCATTACCTGTATGCCTAATCGTGAAAAGGCCAATATACTCTCCTCAAATTCCCTCACAGAAGGATAATCCAAACCAAGATGACCTTGCATACCGATACCATGTATTTTCAATCCTTTATCCAAAAGATTGCTGGCCATTCTTACCACAGCTTCTCGTTTCCCTTTTCCAAACATGGAATAATCATTATAATATAATTCAGCCTTTGGATCTGCTTCATGCGCAAATTGAAACGCTAATTCAACAAAATCCTCACCTATAATTTGGTAAAACTTGCTCTGTCTCCAATCCCCGTTGTCCAATATGGACTCATTCACAACATCCCAACCTTTTATCCGACCCTTGTATCTCGATACTACAGTATGAATATGTTTTTGCATCCTTTGGATCAGTATCGCCCTAGAGACCTCTTTGCCCTCCTGATCAGTAAAAAACCATTTTGGTGCCTGTGAATGCCAAATTAAGGTATGTCCAATAAGTTCCAAGCCATATTTCTCTCCTAACGCAACGAATCGGTCTGCATCTTCGAAATTGAATTCACCCTCTATTGGCTGTAGGTACATCGCTTTCATACAGTTCTCCGCTGTAATAGAGTTGAATTCTGAAACCAATAATGCGGTAGCCTTTTCATCCCTCTCGTAAATCTGTTTCAGATTTAAAGCAGCTCCGATTTTAAACTTACCGGAAAAAGCATCCTTTAAAGATAATCCTACTGTTTCATTTTGTGCCTTCAATTCCTTTGTAGGTATTGATAGGATAAGAATGACAAAAAGTATAATTGTTTTGGCTATGTACATAGTTGAAGTTATGTTTTACTAGAATGGATGTTTTTAGGATAATTAATTCAGCCTATTTAATAAATTTAATAAAATATTTAGTGGAATTGCTAGTACACTGAATTAATAATTATTGTTAAATGACCATGTGTAAAGGTAGAAGGTATGCCAAAAAGGTAAGCAACAGTTTCCATGTCTTACGACATGGAATGACCCAAAGATAGGCGGGAAAGGATGGCGAAAGGTCGGGGGAAAAAGGTTCGCGTAGCGAGCCTTTTTCCCCCGACC
>NZ_ML771899.1:507833-677562 GCF_009733535.1 Sphingobacterium endophyticum
CGCCCCAACCCCACCAATCAAAGCGTGTCATTCCAGAGCTAAAGCTCTGGAAACTATTTTCTAGCGACTATATAAAAAACTAGACTTTGTGCTCTGTGTGTAATGATTTTATCCACTGTCGATGTAATTACCCGCAACCCATTCAATTTTTCCCTATTTTATCGTATATTTTAAACATTAATAGAGATTGCAATTAAAAATACATCAAAACAGATGAGAAAATTTATTTTTAATTTACTAATCCCTTTTATTACCGACACTTTAGTTGTGGTAATACCAAGCATGTGGAGTAACATATTGAACAATAATTATCATGTATATGATACTCATTATGATAGTTTATGGGAGTACTTTATTGGGGTTATTAGAAACTCAGGCTATCCAGAATCGATTTTTTTATACACGATATCTATCTTAGTTCCTTTTCAGTTAATAAAAGATTTCTTCTATAAGATTAAGAATAATAAATTAAGTCTATTCCTAAAATGTATTATTCTTTCAATCTTGACTGTAATTTTTTACACGTTTATTATTTCTCTATATACAACAGAAATACCATTATCTACTTTGATCCAATTTATTGCTCTGGGATTAATCAATGCCATTCTTTTGTTTGTGTTTGTAGACAGATACACTGAAAAGTAGATTTATCAACTCATGAAAACCTAATTTATTCATTCCTCAAACTATCAACTGGATTTGCCAAAGCAGCTTTAATTGAATGATAACTCACTGAAAATAGTGCAATCAATAAAGCGAAAGCTGCTGTAATCGCAAAGATCTCCCAACCGATCGTAATGCGATATGAATATCCAATTAGAAATTTATTCATAGCCCAATAAGCAATTGGGAATGCGATTAGACAAGCAATACCTACTAATGTTAAAAAATCCTTACTCAGCAATTTGGTAACTGAAAATACCGATGCACCTAATACTTTTCGTACTCCAATTTCCTTAGTTCTACTTTCTGCCATAAATGCTGCTAAGCCAAATAAACCTAAACAAGAGATGAATATGGTAAGGATAGAAAACATGGTTGATAGTTTTTTAAGCCGTTGAAATTCTTCAAACTTTTTAGCGTAATCCTCATCTATGAAGTGATACTCAAAAGGAGAATCTGGATTGAATTTTTTAAATATTTTCTCGGTTTTATTTAATGCCTCGCTAGTACCCAAAGATGAATTAAATTTAATATGTATAGTATTATTAGGAATTATTTGGGAAAATGTTTCAATGCCTTTTGCCCCTTCAATAATTAATGGTGTAATCTTTTCAAATGGAGATTCTTGAACAAAATCCTCAATAACTCCAACAATATGCCAGTCAATCCCCATGTCTTTTATGTTTTTACCAATAGGATCCGATATTCCAATAATCTTAGCAGCAGACTCATTTATAATTACCCCAGTTGAGTCTGTAGGAAACCTATTAAGGTCGAAATCTCGCCCTTTGATAAGTTTTAAACCAGCCGTACTTACTATATGATCATCTGCAGTAAATCGGTTAAAACTAATCTTATTGTTGAGATCCTTGCCTTCCCATTCAAAACTATCTCCTGTACTCCAATTTGTTGTTAAGGCAGTCATAGTACGCGTAACTGAACTTGCTACCCCTTGGTTAATTAATTCTTCCTTTATAGAGTTAACTTTAGAACGAACTTGGTCATTTTCAGTTATAAAAATCAAGTTTTCTTTATTGTATCCAACTTTACGTTCTTCTCCATGTTGAATCTGTTTATTGATCACCAAAGTGCTAATAATCAGAATCACAGCTACTGTAAATTGACAAACCACCAAGAATTTTCTCGGGTTGAATTTCGAAACTACTTGAGTTAACTTTCCTTTTAGAACATTAATTGGTTGAAATGAGGAGAGGAAAAATGCAGGATAACTTCCTGCTAATAGGCCTGTCAGGAAAATAAATACAATAAGTATAAGCCAAAAAATTGGATTGTTGGTCTCAAAATTAATTTGTCGATCAATCAATCTACTGTAAAAGGGTAGGCTTATAAATACTATTACTAAAGCTATGATTCCTGATAATACTGATACGATTACTGATTCCGTTAAGAACAAATAGATTAAGGATGATTTTTTTGCACCAACTACTTTTCGTACACCTACTTCTTTTGACCTTTTTTCACTTTGTGCTGTACTTAAATTCATGAAGTTGATACAGGCAATAATTAAGATAAAAATAGCAATTACGATAAATATTCGAACCATTTCAATTCTTCCTCCAACTACTTGTCCATCTTTATATTTCCCATAAAGCCAAATATCACCTATTGGCTTTATAATGTTATCAATTTCTGTTTCTATATGTTTTTTTGATAAGCCCTGAAATCTTGCTTTAAGATTAGAAATATCTGCATTTGGTTCTGTTTCGATAAAAGTTTGAATGGAATTATTGTACCAGTTGTCATCCGATCTGTTAATTTTTTCTAAGAATGTCCAAGGTAGAAGATATCCATAACTATGGAATGAAGAGTTGATTGGAAAATCGTCTACAACCGCTCCTACGGAAACAGATTCTATGCCATCAATATTAATGATTTTGCCAATTGCATCTGTTTTACCAAATAAATTCTGAGCAAAGGTTTTTGTCAAAATTATTTCTGAAGGATTCCTAAGTGTATATTTTGGATTTCCTTCAATCATTGGAAGGTTAAACATAGATAAAAATGTAGAATCAACAAAAATCCCCGTTCCAGATTTTATGTTATTATCGCCGATTCGGAAAGTAAAATTATCAGCAGGGGTGACCCTGCTAACGTTCTTTAATTCTGGGAAATCTGTTTTAATTACTTCAGCCATCGGCTTTGGAGTGGTAAAATAAACTTCAATATTTCCATTCCATTTATCCTTATTTCCGACAATATATAGTTGATCTGTTTTAGCAAATGTGCGATTATAGGTCATTTCACTCCTTACCCATAATAAAATCAAAATCGCGGAAGAAATCCCAATTGCCAAACCAATTACATTGATCACCGTAAATCCTTTATTTTTCTTTAGATTTCGTATAGCAATTTTTATATAGTTTCTTAACATAATATTAATTTAAGAAATGAAAAGTCAAGTTTTTATATTCAACTTTCTTAAATCTCAATTCGTTTGCCAAATGTATATATAGTTGATTGTTAATAATTTGTATTAATTTCAATTGCTGGGATTGTTCGAAATCGGACGTTTTATTTGTTCGGATTTGAACATAAATAATTTACCTGATAATTGGTAGAGAATTATCTGTTATAAATTGTAGTTTCTGTAAAATTCATTTTAAAAGTCAATTGCTATAATTCTTGCTAATTTCAATTCCTTTTATGATACAAACAAACTGGTTCCTTGGGACAACCAATCCACAACCACGATCAAGAATAAAAGATAATCCGCTGATATCCATAATTCTTATATTTATTGGTTATAACATGCCGTTTTGACAAATTCCTATTGGGATTTTGAGCCCGTGATTTAAATGGATGTTGACGATAGTCGATGTATTATGAATGAGTTCTAAATAGATTAAAAACAGTTTCCATTCCTTACAACATGGAATGACCCGAGGGTGGTTTATTCAATCTAGGTAATGTTCCTTACTATTAACCATAATTGATACAACTTTTCCTTTATTTCCTTTGACCCACACTTGCAAACCAACACTTTCAAATTCATAAATATATTGAGGTAAATCATCTGCTTCAAAATCAACTATATCAACTTCTGTATATGTGCTGTCTAATATTGAAGAAAATTCTTCTATCGTTATCCCAATTAGATTGATCCCATTAAATAGTAATTCTTCATAACAGCCAATAAAGTCAATTTTACCATTGCTAACATATAAAGTAATCTGCGGATTATTTACTGAATAATTAATTGAAGGGGCTATTTCATCATGACTAAAATCCGTTATTTTAAACGAAAAATTGATTGATAAATTTTTAATATTATCTCCAAGAACAAAATCGCCTACGCGATTAAATGGTATTAAATATGGTATCATAAAATTTATCTTTTTAGAAATGTTTTTAGATTCTATCCTATACCTCTGGATATTTTTGTCATGGTTTCACGCGAATTTGAAAAACAGTTTTCCCAAATGATCCATCAATTCCAACTCCCTCGATTATTCCCAAAAAATTACTGTTGATGTCCGAGGTATAAAATTCATGGGTAGCCTCTCCATTTTCGTCCGTAATAATGTTTGGGGCCCAGAGCAATGTATTCCTGAAATCGGGCAACGAACTTTGCTGCGTTTCGTACTCAGGTTCGTAAAACACTTTTTCCGGATAATATCCTTTGGTTCTAGTAACACCATACATCTTCATAAGCTCCTCTTCTGTATATTTCGGATATCTGTAGACTATTCTTTTGGTATTAGATGAATTAAAATAAAAAGGATGGGAGGTCGGTGGGTTTGGCCCTGTCCATACTAAATATGTAGCACCTTCAATGGGCATGTCCTTACAATCTCCTACCGGGCAGTTTAACCATCCGCCATTTGCATTTCCATGGACTCTATCGGTATTGTTTTGGTATTTTGCCAAACTATCCAGACTACCTATGTACTTGTCCCGGAAGACATTTTCTTTTTTTGCACTTATCACAACCTCCTCCAGCCTAATGGACCTCCCAGTCAGGTCTAGTCTTATACTGTCCTTATCTTTTTTAAGTACTTCTTCCGAGTACGGATATCGGATCATTTTCCAAAGTTTATTTTCATTCAATTTCTGGAAGGGGTCGGTCACCGTTATTTCATAATCATTGGGCTGTCCGAAATGTTTGATGTAGATGTCTTTCCCGATCTGCATGTTTTCAGCAGAGACCTGAAAAGTGTTTCCTCCTTTTACTTCCACCAATTGGCTTACGCTCTGCTGGGCATTGAACATCATGAGTGCCTCTTGCGGTTTCTGGTTGTTTTTTTGTTTGTTGGACAGGAGGATTCCTGAAATTGTGTCTGCAATTATCGGCTCGACATAGGGCTTCATTTCTTTCAGTGCCTCCTGGCTCCACTTGTATGATCGCCATCCCTGGGTCATTAGCAGTAGATCCATCGCGTCATGACGGTTCTGATTCTCGGTGTCAAAATAATAGCCCGGATTATGTACTTTTCCACGGACCTGGTTCGAGATCAGGTAATGGGTCTGTATATCCATTCCATCAGCGGGGTCATGATAAATGCCATCATAGACCGTAGCTCCCAGTTGTGCAACGATGGGATCCCCATTTTGGTCCTTAGCATTAATTTTAATTCCGATCCTATCTCGCCTGTTAGCTTGTTCCTTTGAAATCTCGGCCGTGATCGTGATCGTCTTACCCGGCTTTATATAGACAAGTCGCTCGGCAACCGGAACTGAAGAGCTATTCAGGAGCATTACTTCGGAAATCCCATAGGGGACATCCGTAAGCGCTAATTTTATAGTCAGGCTATCCATCACCTCAGCAGAAGCAATCACTGAGGGCATCCCTCGGGCTTGGACCTGGACATAAAAAGTCTGTGGATTTTTTTCAGCATTATATACTTTTAGGCTCAAGGTATCATCCATATTCTCAAGTAGGGAAAATGTCATTCCCGCATCCTTGATCGTTGGGAAAGGGTGGATTTCTCCTTGCTGTGAGTCTAATCTAACAGTATAGTTCCTGCCGGATACGGGATTTATATAAAAACTGCCCATTCCATCATGCAGGCTTTTAAAGTTGCTGATTTCCTTATCGTTTTCGAAAACCCTCCCTGAGACTTTGATAGGAAGACCGTTTTTGGAGGAGGCTTTGAATGCCACCCGGTTCCTGACACCTGCCAACAGGACTCCCGATTCCGGGAAGAGTTTGAACTCTAATGGAATATTTTGATTATCATGTGTCAGCTGCTCTTTCTTTCCTTCCAGCTCCTTTAGATTCTCGATAATCCTGACCCTTCTGGCATCGAGGAACTGTTCCTTTTTGGTTCTTACAGAACTGGAAGAATAGGCACTTAACCAATAGGTACCTGCTTTAAGTGCATTGTCCAGGTAAATATGTCCGGATGCTACCCCTTGCTTGATCGGATAAACCTCTTCCCAAACCACACTGTCCGTTTGCTCCTGAACCAGCTGTATATAAAGTGACTGGCCTTGGGAAGACAGGAGAAGGTGCTTTAGATCAACGGAATAGCCCTTAAACCAAAGATCCTCTCCAGTTTCGTATATATTCTTATCGGTTCGAATGTAAATTGAGGTCTCTATATTATTTTTACCAATCGAATCAAGCACATTTGCCAATGAATCTATAGTTTTATTCTGCCCTTGTCCGAATAAAGATGAAGGAACTACAATAACTAACAAAAAAATAATAATGTTAATATGTTTGTTATTCATTGAATGCAGTTTTCGTTTGAAGCCGTATGAAAGCTTGATCGTTATTTGGTTATTGAAATTGGTAAGAAAGCATACTTCCGACTTTGTGGTATATAATAAAGGTGTAGATGCTGTTCTGCTCCTTCATTCCGTCAGTGGACATGTACTACTTGGCATTCAACTTGGGAGAGAAGGATATTGGTTCCAATTGGGGTCTTCACTAACAGCTTCTATAATTTCTTAATTAATAAGGTTAAACAATATCCTAAGTTAACCAAAAGGAAATAATTATACAACTTTTAAGACACCCAGTTTCTCCCACACATCTAAATACTAACTACTAACTACTACATACTAAAAATGCTCAGCTTTCGCTGAGCATTTCCTGTAGCCCGTAGGGGAATAACACCTGACGAGCATCAGTCTCTTTATCAGAGTTTTACAAACCTTCTTTTTCCTTACTCCCCGAATGACTCACTTGTTTGATGTACATTTTAGCTGCAATTGCTTTAACTCAAAAATAATAATTAATTATTTTATTTACCCTTATTGTTTTAATATATTTTAATTATTAGGCATATGCTTATAAAATTAATCTGTTTTCCTGTAAAAAATCGAATCGCTATCTGATTTTTTTGTAAGAACAAATAGCCTATATTCAGAGTTTTAAATGTTTTTACATTTCTTATGATAAATTCAAAAGATGAAATTGTCAAAACCCTAAGTGAGTTCTATACAGAACTTTGCCTTTTCAATTTTTTTTAATACTTCACAGTGTTTATATTTTCTTTTTCAAAAAAAAGAATAAATTATTTCATTAGTTTTGAGATAAACTATTGTTATGGAAATGTCCGTTAAAAGTAAGGTCGATGAAATAAATTTAAGGCCTCACGAATTCTTACTCCCATTGTTTGAAGTGGTAGTAAATTCGATATTAAGTGTTTCGGATAATCATCCCAAAAGTGGGGGATTAATAGATATATATATTGAAAGGACAGTAAATAATGAATTATTCAAAACTGATGCTTTTGTAAACAATGAGGGAAAGATCATACCAATCCCCATTGAAAATATTATTATTAAGGATAATGGTATTGGATTTGATGATGAGAATTTCAGATCATTTAATATGGCATATTCTGAAAAAAACAGGTCACGGGGCTGCAAAGGTGTTGGCAGGTTTACTGTTCTCGCCTGTTTTGAAGAAATGCATGTAACTAGTGTATACAAAGTTGGAAATAGACAACTAAAACGAGAATTTTCCTTCGATGTGATAAATGAAGTGAATCCAAAAGACGGGAATCCGCAAATTTTGAATTCCGCAGAAAAAATTAAAACTGTTGTTAAGCTAAATAATTGCCGTCAAAAGTTCAAGGAAAAATCTGCAATATCAACAATACAGATTGCAAAGGATGTAATTGAACATTGTCTTCCATTTTTCATTAATAATAACGTTCCAACCATAATCTTACATGATAATTTGGACAATACAGAACTTATTTTAAATGATATTATAGGGACAGTCATAAATTTTGAAGGTAAACCATTATCATTTCATCCGATTAAAGATTCTGAAGAGTTTAAACTTCTGTTGGTAAAAAGGTCTGATGCTAAAACTCACCGTTTAAGGTTATGCGCAAATAATAGAGTTGTAGGTCGTTCTGACAATTTAGGGAATTTAATACCTGGTTTTGAAGGAAGCTTTAAAAACGAAAACGAAGAAGATTTTTGTCTTGACGCATATGTATTATCCTCCTTTTTAGACAGTCGAGTAAATACTGTTAGAAATTCATTTAACATTCCTGCACAACTTGAAGATTATTCCATTATTGATGAAATAACTATATCTGGAATTCAAAGTTCTGTAAAATCTATTTTAGAAAGTAAATACGAATCAGATCTTGAAAAAATTAAAGCAATTAACTATGATCGGATAAAACGATATATACTTAATCCTAAGAAATTACGTGTACAGTATAGGTCGCTGTTATCTCGCAAAGATCTTTTAAAAAACATTCCTACAAATCTTTCTGATGATCGTCTTGAAGAATACTTGCATAAGATAAAATTTATTCTAGAAAAGGAATTATCTAACGGCTTGAAAAAAGCAACAAAAAAAGGCAAAGTTGAAGACTATGCTGAATATTCAACGATAGTAAAAAAACTTATAGATCAGGAGGCACAGTTTGCCAAGGACAAATTAGCTGACCTATTAATTCAAAGAAAGGCTATACTTCAATTATTGAAGAAAATGCTTAAAATTTCAAAAGACGGCGACTACAAATTAGAAGAAGACTTACATAATTTAATTTTTCCGATGGGTGAGTCAACAGACTCAATTCCTTATGAATATCATAATTTATGGCTGCTCGACGAAAGGTTAGCATTCCACTCTTATACAAATTCAGATAAGAAAATTAAAAGTACTCCGATTTTAAGTTCAATAAGTAATAAGGAACCTGATATTGCAATTTTCGATTTTCCATGGGCATTTTCAGAAAAGCAAAGTCAGATGAACTCTATGGTAATCTTTGAATTTAAGCGACCTGGAAGAGATATGAATACAACTTTGGATAAAAATCTTGACAATCAAATAATGGTATATTTTCAAGATTTGATGGAAAGTAAAGCAAAAGACTATAATGGAGAGTACGTTAATCTAGAAAAGACAACTCCAAAATTTGGTTATGTAGTATGTGACTTACATAAAGATTTAATTGAACACAATGTGAATTTCAATGGGTTTAGACAAACTCCTTATAAAACACTTTACAAACTAAATGATATGATTAATTTACATATCGAAGTAATGTCCTATCAACAGTTAATTGAGATGAGTGAGAAAAAACATTTAGCTTTCTTTAAAGAATTAGGTATAGAGAATTGACCGAAATTAAAATAGGTGTTGTTTGAAAACAATTTTTGTTTGATATTATCTGTTACTAAAATCACTATATTAATATGATACGAACTTATTTAATTCAAATTAGGCTAATTCATCTGTAACCAATAATCAACTACAATATTGTGATAGACTAGAAATTCACACAAATTATTCCTTTAAATACGAAATATCTATGGAATTGTTTTCCAGTATGTGTCTCTATTCAAAAAAACCATCTTATATCTACATATCAAAAAGATATATACTAGGTCAAGATTGATAGAAATTGTTAATGATATAAAAAATTATATTATCAAATAATGAGAGAAAAATCTTCTGCTATTGCAAACATTTTGAGGGATTATGAAAATAATGTCATGACCGCAGACCATGTTCATGATTGGGTAAGTCAATTTGATCAAGAAGATCAAGATTTCATATTAAGTGAACTGTTACATATATTCAAGCAAACTTATCTGTCCAAATCAGATTGTAAGAAGTTCTTCCAATCATGCCTAGAAAGCTGGGTGAAAGAATTTAAATATAAAGATGTAGCTTCTTTTATTGCGGAGACATCTTTTATAGATATACAGCCTGAATATAAAAGCCAAAAAGAATTATTAGATTTATTAAATAAAATTCTAATTGAACATTATAATTGCAATTTAACTCAATCAGCTGAACGTATAAAAAGGTATATCTATCTAGACGATGTGTTGTCTACTGGCAGCAAGTTGTTCTCAGACCTAGATACTTGGTTCAAAACTGAAAGTGATTTAACTCAAGGTATTTCTAACTATCAATATACCCGAGACAATCAATTACCCGTCTTAGTTATATTTATATGTTGTCATACCTGGGGTAAAGGAAATGCCGAATTTAGATTAATTAAAAATCTAGGAATTGAAGTAAAAAAGATTCTTTCGATTAAAGCTGGATATTGGATTGAAAATAATGTAAAAGACTATAATCCAAAGCTAAACAATATGATACCTATTGATAACCAAGATCCTTACATTCACAACTATTTGAATAATTTAGCTGCTGTAGATAAGCCTGAATATGCTTTTAGGCCACCTCAAAAACCTGTTGAAGAAAAATTATTTTCATCCTTGGCTTCAAGAAATAGAATAGAAACACTATTTTTGGTCAAGGGAATAGAAATATTATCGCGCGTAGGAGAATTGAAGGTTAGTCAAATACGTCCATTGGGATATACGATCAAATCACATAAAACTTTTGGTTTAGGAACATTGTTCTTCACATTTAGAAATATTCCAAACAACTGTCCAATTGTATTTTGGTGGGCTAATAATAATTGGCGACCATTGTTCGTTTTAAAGAATAGAGGAATAAGGGGAAATGAACCCAAATAAAGAAAAAATGAGATTATATAATTGTGATGAAGTCATTATATTTTCTAAAACAAATGACTTGTTTGGCGAATTGTCAAATATGTCTTCTTCGTTCCCTTTATATGTAAATGACCTCGTTATACCTAGTAGTGAGGCTCTATATCAAGCAATGCGTTATTCTCTTTTTCCTAAGGCTCAGAATGAAATCATCAAGCAGGCAAGCCCAATGACTGCTAAAATGATTAGTAAAAAATATACCCCTTACTCAAGGCAGGACTGGGAACTAATCAAACTTAGAGTAATGCGATGGGTGATGGAAATAAAACTTTCTCAACATTGGAATATACTTGCTCCATTATTACTAAAAACTGAAAATAAAGCCATTGTAGAGTTATCATTTAAAGATCAATTTTGGGGAGCTAAAAAAGTAGGAAACAACACACTAGAAGGAACGAATGCTCTTGGCAGGTTATGGATGGATCTTCGCGAAAGATATGTAATCAACAATAACAAAATTAAGTGTGTAGCCCCATTAACTATCGCCGGATTCAGATTGTATGATTACGATATTAACTTTATATGTGATGAAAATTATTTCATAAATAGTGAGCAAATGAAAAATACGCTGTCGGTAAATATCTAATTTTAAGTATTGATTTTTCTAAAAGCAAACAATTTAAATTTATTCCTTCTTTGGTTTTAATATTCAATTCTTCAAAACTGGGATTAAAATCATATTATATTGATTCCAAAAAAATATTATTCGTTTAAAATTTGAAATGCTACTTAAACACCAAAGCATTGTTCTGGATTACGAAAGCTTAATATAACTTCAACCCAATTGTCGTTATTCCAATAGAGAAACGCTATTAAGTATCTTTAAATAGTGAGATATGGTTAATTACTTTACGTTTGAATATCTTTTCTTTTCAAAGTTTTTGCATTATATTTATAGCAAGCCATTTATTTATCTATTATAATGAGAAATAGAATAGTTTACCTAAATAATAATACTTCAGCTCAGATAGGATTTAGTAAGCAACGAAATATGAAGGATGCTATTGTAAAGAAAGAAGCTGAGGAGGAAATCGAACAGAAAATAATTAGTGAAAGTAAGAAAATTGAATTTCATAGTTATCTAACTACCTTTAATAAGGTTAGACAAGCTAGAAGGGAACAAAAATCAATTTATTTACCCTTTAATATTGAATTAGTACGAATTAATTTTCTTACCGTCTTCAACAGTAATCTATCCAAGAAATTTTTATTAAACTATGGGCTTTCACCTATTGAATATCTTGATTTTAATAAAACCGTGGTATTTACAATAGATGATAGAGAAGCTTTTGAGAATTTTCTAATTCAAATTGGTAAAATAATTGATAGTCCAGTTGGAACAAATTATTATAAAAAAAAATATAATCTTTTAGCTCTTGTTTATAAGTTTGAATTCTATTCAAGTAACGACCGACTCAATTGTTATCAGGAAGAGGGTATATTGATTACATTTATATCAACGCATTTAGCTGGAGCCTATGATACCCAAAAGAATATTTTATTAGAGCATTTACATAAGGATGAGATTTCAATATCTTACGATGAAAATTATCCAGATATTCTAGAAATATTGTTTATACCAAAAGATAAAATCAACCTTATAGTCGATAATTTTGATATTGTTAAAAGTGTTACAAGTTCAAGGTCGCAAAAAGTGAGACCAAGCTTAGCTGGCCCCGTAAGAGAGTATGGGTTTACAGTTAATGTACCAAAAAACATTCCAATTGTTGGTATCATCGACACCGGAATAAGTAGAATAGAGCCATTTAAGAATTCTCTATTAACAGAAAATTTCAACCACACGACGCAACCTTCCTTTTGGGATGAAGATGGGCATGGTACTTTAGTTACAGGTTTGGTTTTGTTAGGAGATGAATTTTATAAAATTGAGAAAAATCAATATGATGCAAAAGCAAAAATATTAAATATTAAGGCATTACATTTTAGCGATGATAATCTTGACATTCCCAGATTAATTAATGATATTATCTCAGCAAGAAAGCTACACGGAGTACGTATATTTAACATGTCATTAGTTATACCTAATGCAAAAAAATATAATTCATCTTACAGTCAGTTTGCGTATGAGTTAGACCGAATTGCATTTCAGTATGATTTGTTAATTTTCCTTTCTGTTGGCAATTTTGATAGCGATAGTTTATTGGCTCTAAAAAATGATTATATACATGAAGATCATGATTATCCAGTATTCTTTTATAAATTAAATTCAAGTACAGATTCTCATATGTGCGAAGATACAAATATTTGTATACCCTCTGAATCATTGAATAATATATCAGTAGGTGCATTAGCTGGTAATTTTGATGAAGATGACAAATCGGATATCACTCCTTCAAATATCTACCCTGCGCATTACTCAAGAAAGTTTCATTTCGATTACAATCGGCAAGTAAATGGACAAAAACTTCAACAAAAAAATAAATTTCTAAATAAACCAGATTTTGTAATGGAGGGGGGGGACCTTTTCGATTATAATTCTGGAATTCAAATTCTCAGATCTCCAAATGTTGAAAGTGAGAAATTTTACGGAAAGACATGTGGAACAAGTTTGGCAACACCACTTTTAACATCCTATGCAGCAGAAATTCTTACCCATTATCCTGAGATTAGGACACAATCAGTAAAAGCACTTTTGATAAATAGTGCGGAATATTATGAAAGCAGTAGATTAACCCACTTCGAAAAGTTCCATCCTAATTTACTCAAGAGGTTGGTTGGTTATGGAAAGCCAAATAAAGATTATTTACTATCCACTAATAATAATTCTATAATCTATCTGATTGAGGGAAGTATTAAGGTTGAGCAGATAATTAAATACCCAATATTTATACCCTCGTACTTGCTAAATAATGGAAACAAGCTACAATTTGATATTTCTTTGGCGTATAGTTTTGATCCAATAAAAGATGATCATTTAAATTATTTACCATTACATATGTCTTTTTCTCTAGTGAAAAATTTAGATATCAAATCTATAGGAACTACTAAAGATGTATATGGCATAAAGAGTCAATTCGGCTGGAGTGAAGATCATTTCGGTATAGATAATAGATTATTTTCTAATACCCAAAAGATCTCATATAGATTGCAACCTGTTGATATAAATAATTGCAAAGACTCAGTGGCAATAGCGGTAAGATGTCTTGCGAAAAAAGACTTTTTAAATACGCTAAAGCATAGTGAACACTACTTTTCACTAGTGATTCGGATTTCAGAAATCATGACAAATGAGAATACGCCTGGAATAGAATTTTACAATGAAATAATGAAAATTAACAATTACTTGGACATCGCCAATATTATTGAAGGAGATTTAGACTTAGAATTTTAAAAGGGTATTAGAGATAGAAACAAATTTTAATTTATATTGCTAATGCTTTCTTTTCATTTTTCACTAATTCTTCCCATATGGAGGAATTAATTTTTAGAGTACTAAAATAATTTTCATTCTTCTCTTTAGCAAATAAGCTTCTCTTTATTGTAGTGATTAGAGTTTTTTGAATACTAAAATATGACAGACCAACAGCACTTTTAATTATTTTGTTAGCTTTAATTTGATTGTCAAACTTAAACTTATTGCCTTTAAGAACTAAGGTAACAAGATCTTTAATCTCCTTAGCATTTGGTAATTCAAATCCTATTGAAAAATCAAATCTTCTTAGAAGAGCTTCATCTAACATTTCTTTTTGATTTGTAGCAGCAATTACAATACTACTTTGTGGTAGGTAATCAAAAAGCTGCAAGATTGTATTTACTACTCTTTTCATTTCCCCATGATCTTGACTATAGTCTCGTACTTTACCTAAACTGTCAAATTCATCAATAAAAATGATGCAATCTTCTGCAGCTGCGCTTCTGAAAATCTTTGAAAGATTTTTACTAGTTTCTCCTAATTTTGATGATACTATAGCCCCTAGATTAACCACAATCATCATTTTTTGAAGTTCACCAGCTACAACATATGAGGCAAGGGTCTTTCCACAACCTGATGGACCATGTAAAAGTAATTTATTAGCAACTGGAAGTTCAAACTTTCTCAATACATCAATATTTTGATGTTCTTCGATGAAAAATTGGAGATCATTTTGGATTTCTTTGTTAGCAATTATATTTGAAAGCCTATAATCAGATGTTATTTTTTCTAAAATTAATTCATTAAATTCTCTATCTTCTATTCTGCTAAAATAAGCATCCGATCCAACCTTAGTTAAGGATGAGGTCTTCTGTTGTCGAATATTATCCTTTAAGATAGATTGAAGCTGAATTGCAAAATTGACTTTTCTAGTCTTTTTAGAATGTTCAATAAATTGGTTTAGCGTGGATAATAGCTTATCCTGATCGTTTTCCAACCCAAAGCGTGCAATATCTTTTATGTAATCTTGCAGTCCCATTTTATTATTTTTAGCTAATTGCTTTTACAAAGCTACGAAATAGTTGAATTGTATGGAATTATTTAATTTTGTATCTCTAAATATAGCGAATTCGATTCTGTTTAGTCCCATTTATAAAATAGTTTTTGTTTAAGTTGAAAAATGATTAAATTTTAACAGAAATGTGTAAACTTATTCCAGGACGAGTCATTTAAGCAAGCCGAAGTTGGGCAAGCCCTACTTTTTAACCCTTCATGCGCTGCAATCGGGCTTTTGAGCATCCTCCGGGGATGCTTTTCTGATTTCATTGCTTATCAACCAACTTTTTGGAATTCCCCGAGAAATTCCCTGCGACAGTTTAAAGGCAATCCTATCTAAAATCTAAACAGGTTCTTTTGTTTATGCTGATTTCCTTAGTTTTATTTCCCCTTTCCTGAATGCCCTTAAATAAATCACTGTGTATTTAAACGAAATAAGATATGGAAATCAGAGTAGTGACGATGGAAGACCTCCGTCAGCTCAAGATGGAGCTGATCGAAGAGATGAAGGAAATTTTCAACCTTAAAATGAAAAATGCAAATGAAAGACTTTGGCTAAAAAGTGCAGAAGTCAGGCAACTATTAAAGATATCGCCGGGAACCCTTCAGAATCTGCGCATCAAGGGACTTTTGCCCTATCGCAAGATCGGAGGGAGCCTTTACTATCACAGGAACGATATCGGCTCCATGATGGAAAGGAGCAACTGTAATGGATAATACTTCCCATACAAATAATGAAAGTTCCTTTGAACGGCTTTTTGATAGGATCTTAAAAGATAGTGGGCTAATTACTTCACAGTTAGGCCTGATTATGGCACTCTATTATTATTCCCACACGGGCAACCTAAGCCTCCCATTTCAGGTGAGCAGACGAAAACTGATGGCATTCTCCAAGATACGGTCCATATCGACCTACCACAGGTGCATCAAGATCCTTGTAAAATGTGGATATATAGATTATGTCCCTTCTTACCATCCCTTGCAGGCCAGTAATTTTCGATTCTTAATATATTAGATCTATGGATGGAAAGATCGAAAAGAACAGGTCGGTAAAGTTCAACCTACAGGTGGATACAAAGCTTGATAATTTGGCAAGGAAGCTCGGAAGGACAAAGCGGACCCTGGTGATCCAAATGATCGACTATTTCTACAGTACAAAGAAAGATCCAATGGACATCAACGACCACGCCCTTAGAAATCAGCTGTCCCAGGGGATCAACCGTATCCTGTCCTTCATCAAGCAGCAGGAAAAAGACCTGTTAGTGCCCAATTTCAACCTTTCCAGTGAAATGCTGAATTCGCTGCACGTTCAGGTTTCCGAATCTGCGCAGCATTCCCTTGCATTGCATGATATATCCATCCATCTAAAGGGTATGAACCGAACAATGGATTCCCTGAACAGACAATTGGATTCCGAAAAAATAAAGAAATCGGTACTGATTACAAATGCTGTTCAATTGGTTGACAATTTTCTTAAAGATAGGGATGCCATTGGCTGGAGCATGAGTTCAGCCAAGAAGGATGAACTCTATAAAAAGCTTATCTCCGATCTCCATAAGCTCTAGTCATGTTCATCAATATTTCCAAATCCGAGACGGGCAGCAATACTGGAAGCTGTGGGGCACTGGTGAACTATCTGGAAAAGGAGAACAGGCTTGTTGAAAATCTTTCCGAATCGGAAAAGTGGTTCAATGGGCATTCCGGTGCTATCCTTCCGCATGAGGTCAGGATGGCTATCGATGCCAACATTGCCAAGCTGTCCAGGGATGATGGTAAGTTCTATCTGATCAACATCAGTCCTAGCCAAAAGGAGATCGCCTTTCTACTGGAACGCTTCGGTGAGCCGGGTGCCAAGCTCCAGCTTAAGGAGTTTGCCGGCAAAGTGATGGATGCCTATGCCAGGAACTTTCACCGTGAAGGGATAGGTGGACAAGCCGATCTGCTGTGGTTTGCCAAATGGGAGAAGAACCGCTATTACGGTCATCAGGACAAAGCAGTAATCCGTGGAGAGAAGTTGCGTGGTGAAATCAAGGAAGGCCATCAGTTCCATATCCAGATCATCGTCAGCAGGAAGGATATCACAAACAGGATCAAGCTGAGTCCCCAGAATACTTCTAGGGGAAGAAACAAATCTCATTCCCAGAAGCTCGGACAGTTCGACCGAAAGGCGTTCAAGGAATCGGGAGAGCTTCTATTTGATAGGATGTTTAGCTATGATCGGGGTTTGAAAGAAACTTTTAAGTTTTCCAATGGATTGAAAAATGGCAATTTGCAAGAGCGCAGGCAGATCGATCGGATCCTGCAGTTTTCTAAAGGCAGGGATGAATTGGGAGCTGATAGCTTTCGGGAATTGTTTGCTGGAAAATCTCAGGCTTTGGATTTGGTGGCCAATTTGCTTTCAGATACAAGCCTGGCATCCGAGGGAATGGAAAGGTCGTTACAAAGAAGGCGTAAAAAACGCAAAGGGAAACGGATAGACAGGTCGTAGATCTTTTTTTTCATTCAATCCATGATAGGGATCAAAGTTCGGACACCGGCCTTCGGGGCGGGGCAAGAAATTCCGACATAAACACTTGTCCTTTTCACACATCCATCCTTTATTTCGTTGCTTCTTGCCCTTGCTCGGCCAGATCCGGTGCATGCTCCATAATCATTTCTTGAAACTAAAAAAAGAACGTTATGGAAAGCAGAAAAAAAAGAAACCTTCTGTACAGGGTTGCAGAGGTTCAGCTGAGTTACAGCAACCGGATTCCCAGCTCAAAGATGCCCGTGGTAACCTCTTCGAGGGAGGCCTACAGCGTGATCATGGACAGCTGGCAAAGTGAGAGCTTGGAACTCTTCGAACGCTTCAGGGTACTGCTGATGAATACGGGCAACCGCGTGATGGGCGTCTATGAGGCTTCCAGCGGCGGGATATCGGGAACCGTGGTCGATATCAGGCTGTTGATGGTCACAGCGCTGAAGGCGACCGCTACGGGAATCATCGTCTTTCACAACCATCCATCTGGAAATCTCAAACCGAGCACCGAGGACAGAAAGCTGACCCAAAGGATCCATGAGGCAGCAAACTCTCTGGACATCAAGCTGCACGACCACCTGATCGTGGGCAGGGAAGGGTATCTCTCTTTCAGAGATGAAGGGCTATTATAGCCCTTTTTTTGGTCTTTGCGGATCTATTCCATATCCGGATTTCCATCGATCAATTTTATGCATCCTCACTCCCGTCCATATGGTTCGTTTGGTCAGCTATAGGATAATGATGCCTGAAATTCGTAGTGATCTTGATGGATATGGAATCGGACAGTTCCCTCAGCGCATCCATCTTCTTTTCGATCCTTTCAAGGGCTTCGGGCGCGATCTGAAAACCATCTTCGTACCTGGTTGCTCGGTAGATTTCTTCCAGGGTCCTTAAAAGATCATTGTCACTCCTTCGGTCGAAGTCAAAGACAGGTCTGAGGTAGGGATAGATTATTTGCAGGGCCATATTATGGGAACGGATGGAGTGGGTGATCCTTTCCTTTCCAGTCAGCATGATCTCCAAGTTCCGATAGGTCAGTTCCAAGACCTGATGGACCATAAAGGCGGCCATGGGGTAATGGGATCTGGCCTTGAAGTGATAATAACCATCTCTGAATTCGTCGATCTTTTGAGCTTCCCTTTCTTGGAGCTTTTGGAAGAGATCAAAGCACTTCATTGGATCAAAGTCATTTGGAATTGCAGAAAATTTGGAATCGCGTTTTTGATAGACCAAGTTTTCGGGCTGGCAAGTGCTAAAAAGGAATAGGTTCCCCTTTTTGATTTTCTCCCTGGTCTGGAAGGCGACAAAGCATTTGATGTGATAGGTATCAAAACTCCTTATACTATTAATCATCTTCGGGGTAATTTCACCGATGATATTGACATACTTATTCGATACCAAAAGGAAAAGCTCTATATGTCCTGTTGATCCATGGAAGTCACTCCGATAGATGCATTCGATTAGGAAGTTAGAGGTCAGGATCTGGATCACCTCGTACAACTTTTCATCTTTGTTCAATTCTTTGGAAATCATAGTTTTGAAGATTTAGATCTCGTCCAACAGCGAAATCTTCTGGTGATTCCGGTGTTTATTAAACCACCACTGGACCCATTTTTGGTTAAAAATATTGCGCCCTGCATGAAAGACATCGCTCTCACTGGCTTCGATGCCCAAACTGAATGATCTGGAAAAGTAGGATCTGTTAATTTCCATTTCTTTTAGCATCTGTTTGATCTCTTTCCTGTCATAGTCACTTTTTTCGGTTCGACAAGAGAGAAAGAATTTGTCTGCCAAATCCCTTTGCTTTTTTGTGGCATCGCTTTTATAACCGAAGGCAAAGCTGTCTAGGTACTCTTGGATGATCTTCTCAGGAGTTAGACCGAGTATGGCACAGAGGTACCTAATATTGGCATGTACCAGAATGGAATACTTTTTACTGCGAGAAGAGTAGCGTTTATCGATCTCATGGTATTTACTGCAGACCTGTTCCATGGAAAGGAACTTTTTTCTCAATCTTTTCATATGGCTGTTGCTTTAGAAATATGAAGTTCAGAACACTGGCTATTCTATACAATTCAGAATTCGCATAAATTATCCTGGAATGGGCATATGTTATCCGTGAAATATTCCTTAAATTCGTAAAAGGGTCGATCGAAAGATCTACCTTAAAAATTGACATCGAATTATGGAAAGAAAACAACATATCCACGAAGGAAGAAATATCAAGAGGTTCAGGGAAATGCTGGGCATGAAGCAGGAAGCCCTTGCACTTGAATTGGGCGAAGACTGGACACAGAAGAAAGTGTCACAGTTGGAAGCTAAGGAGAAGATTGAAATGGATATTTTAGAACAAGTGGCCAAAATCTTGAAAGTACCAGCTGAAGCTATCCAGAATTTTGATGCGGACCAAGCAGTTAATATAATTTCCAATACATTCAATGATCAGTCAAACGGATATAATTACTATCCGAATTTTCATTTTAATCCTGTTGATAAAATGATTGAATTATACGAACGGATGTTACAGCAACAAAAGGAAATGATTGATAAACTTGAAAAGTTATTAAACTCAAAGAATTAAACAAAGCAAGTCAATAATCAAGGTCTTTTCAAATGGCTTTTTTTACAATAATTAGATGATTTAAAATTATTAAAAGATTTGGATGTTAATTAATGACTATGTTCATTAAACTCAAAAAGCGTAGAGATTTTAGAGGGAATTAAATTTATAAAATGTGTTATATTAATTTATTCGACTATTAAGCTAATCACCTAAAAGAAAAACTACTTGTAAATCAAATTAAAAATTTTTATACCTAATCGTTGTTTAATTGAAAATAGCGATGATTATAAATCAATATAGAATTACACCCTCAGTTAAATATTTAAAATTTTTGTTAGTTATAAATTATATCTGTTGTATTATTATTTCTAATATCTTTTAATTTATTGTGATTGATGACAACATACACCTACTAAAAGATTATTAAATAATGAGCCAAAAACGTAAAGACTATATAGAAGAAATTAAGCATTTAACAATAACCGCTCTAATGAATGATGACATTTTAGTCGGATTACTAGTTTTAAAGGGGGGAAATGCACTAGATTTGGCTTATAATTTAACTGATAGAGGTAGTATTGATATAGACTTTTCTATCGGAAAGGATTTTTCTGAGGAAGAGAAAATTAGGGTTAACAATCAAGTTAAAGGTCTTTTAGAGAGAGAATTCCAAACCAAAAATTTGACCGTTTTTGATGTGAAATTTGCCGATAAACCTAACAAAATTGATAAGCGTGTAGAAGATTTCTGGGGAGGTTATAAAATTTCCTTCAAGACAATTGAACTGGATAAGTTTAATAAATTTAAAAATGATCTTTCTGCTTTAAGACGTAATGCAATTGCTATTGCATCTAATAATTCGACTATTTTTGAAGTAGATATAAGTAAATATGAATATATTGGAGCTAGCCAAAAAAAAATATTAGATGGGCATGTTATTCAAATATATTCTCCAGAAATGTTGGCATTGGAGAAATTGAGGGCTTTATGCCAACAGCACCCAAAATATAAAGATATAGTATTGAGTATTACTGCAAAATCTAGAGCAAGAGATTTTTATGACATCTATAATCTGAATGAAAACTTTAAATTAGATTTTAAGTCTAATGAGAATATTGAAATTTGCAAAAATATATTTTATGCTAAACGAGTTCCATTAGAATTTATAAAAGATTTACCCAATCAGAAAGATTTACACAGACAATCATGGAATAGCGTAGTTAGTACAATAGGATCCGATAGGAAAAGTAATTTAAAAGATTTCGATTATTATTTCGACTACGTGATAGAACTATTTAAACATTTACATCCCTAGAGGGTAGAATAATTGCCATTCTTCAGAAAATGCCTTACGACGCATATTATAAGTTAGATAAAACTTATATTGAATATTCTTTTTAAAGAGTTTGTACATACTTTGAGGATAACCAGCTTTTTGCATATAAAATCCTATAACTTGATGATAGGGATATATATAATTTAATTCAGACAGATATTTCGCCAATTTTTCACTGTTACATTTATTTTTTGCTTTTAGGTAAGCTTCAAGAACTTCAAACACACCTCCTGAGTAATCTGGCCTTACGGCAATATCTATAAGTGTTCTTTCCAGATTTGTATAATAAAATAATCTATCCTCTTGAGATTCCATTAATACACCCAACCTATCCGTAAATTTTCCATTTATTAAAATTACATTTAAGTCTTTATAAATTAATTCTAAACTTGTTTTACGTTGCGGATTAATAAATGCTTTATCAATTGAATCTTGTTTTAACTCAAGTCGTTTCTCTTTATTTTCACCCCTTGTTTCGTAAGGATTTGATTTTTCGAAATTTAAATAAATTGTTTTTGGAAGTTGTAAAGTAAGATTATGAATTGACATCGCTGTATAGTGAGAATAATAACTATTATATTTTATCCCTGACATTACAGTGAAATCATTGCTTGTCTTCCATGAATATACTCTACTAAATAATGTTCTTTCTGGATTATTATAGTAGATCATAGATTCAATTAACTCACCTCTTCTTTCTAGAAAGTTTATTATTTCAACAGATCTTTTTGTTAATCCGTCTGTTCTAAATATTAAAGCATCTAATAGTTGTTTTATTTTTTTTTCAGTGTAGGACCTTTTTGTTTCTTTATTAAAGAAATTTACAAACAGATTGTAGAACTGTGTTAATTGGCTAGGTCTTCCCATTTTAAACTAATAACAGAAGTCATATATGACTTCTGTTTCAAAGTTATGATTTTTTTTGTATAAATACAAGGTCTTGAGATACTTTATAAGTAAAAAAAATGGAAATAATCAATAATTGAAATGGAAAAGATTATATATGTATAGAAGTCATATATGACTTCTATAGCAAAGTTATGATTTTTTTTTCACAAATGCAAATCGTATAACCTGTATTAAAAATTACATAAACTTTATTTAATCTCTTCAGGTTAGTGAATTTAATAGTACATTCTAAGGAAAAGTTCATATTCTTAATAAGAAATAAATAATCAGAATATAACGTACTGGATTAAAGAATTTGAGAATATTTCTTAGTATAACCCGCACATAAATAAGCCCTATTTGAAAAAGGAAAATTCAAATTGGATCGAATTAAATATTCCGTTTTAGAATACTAAATATTTTTATAAATTTTTGATATCGAAATTTTAGTCTTGAATTTTCAATATATCAAATTTAAATACATTAAAAATTTTTATCCTAGTTTCATTGCTAACTCTTCCATATCCTTACTGATTCTATTATCCAAAAGTTTTGCATAGTGTTGGGTTGTTCGGATATCAAGATGGCCAAGCATTTTTGATACCGTTTCTATCGGAACTCCATTTGAAAGAGTAATAGTGGTAGCAAATGTATGCCTTGCAATATGGAAGGTCAGTTCTTTTGTTATTTCACAGAGATCTGCAATTTCTTTGAGATAGCTGTTCATCTTCTGATTGCTCAATATTGGCAATAATGGTCCGTTAGATTCACATGGTGGATAATCTCGATAGGACTCTAGGATTTCAAGTGCCTTTGGTAGTATCGGAATAGATGAAAGTGTATTCGTCTTTTGTCTGTTGATCTTTATCCAAAATCGATTGTCAATCCCTACCTCAATATTTCGTTTGGTTAATTTTGATACATCCGCATAGGAAAGTCCCGTATAACAGCAGAACACAAATATGTCCCTAAGATGTTGGAGCCTTAGAATATTAAGCTTTTTGCTTTCGATTCGTGTTACTTCGTCTCTGTTCAGATAGTTTTTCTCCTTGGGCTTGGCATTTGTCTTATAAAATTTGAAAGGATTTGAGGTAATCCATTCATGAGCTAGACTTAGATTAATAATCTTTCTTAAGTGCTTCATGTATTTGGCAGCTGAAATATCAGAGCATCCTTTTTCAGATCGAAGATAATATTCATAGCCTACCACAAAAGAATGGTCAATTTTATGAAGTTCAATGTCAGCAATTGAAAATTGCTTTCTAATATAGCTTTCTAAATGCGAATAGGTCGTCCTGTACCCCTTTAAGGTATTATCCCGAAATCCATTACCCAGCAAGGATTCCATTTTAATGTTATGATCTTTTAGAACCGACAATAATGTCCTTTGACTTTCTGTCTTCCCTGTAATTTTTGATTTAAGAAGTTCAATGGTAGGGATTTCACCCATTTTCAAGATTTCAAGGTGGAGGGTGCCAACTTTCAGATTCAATGTTTCCAAATAGCTGTTTAAAGTCTTGACTTCCTCAGTATTGCCTTTCGATCGATTTGCTTTGGAATTCCATCGGCTTGGGTCACAATTCTTTCCTGTGGAGATTTCACATACCGATCCATTGATCGTAATTCTCATGTAAATGGGCTTAGCACCACTTACATAATTCTTTGGTTTCTTCAAGTAGAAGAGCAAGGAATAATTTGTACTCATGATTTAACATTTAAAATGTGTAACAAAATTAGCCTTGTAGCAAAAGCACATCAAGATGTTCGATTATAGAACATGTTGTAAATCAGTTGTTTGAATACGTTTCAGTGAGTACTTCAATCAAATTTAATGACTCACCGAATGACTCACTAAAAGTTTGCGAATTTCTGAACATTTTGACCTGCCGTAAAAACAAAAAAGCCTGCAAACGTTCAATTTGCAAGCTTTTGTATGTTTTGATCTTCGATCTGGTAGCCCGTAGGGGAATCGAACCCCTGTTTCAAGAATGAAAATCTTGCGTCCTAACCCCTAGACGAACGGGCCGTTTTGTTTTCCGGTGTGCAAATATAGAATTTACTTTTATTATCACAAAATATTTTTCATAAAAATTGTTGCTTTACGTATAAGATGCTATTTTTATCATGTAAACAGAAGATATGAAACTAATTAAAACCTTAAGTATCTGTGGAATTCTTTTGGCAGCCAGCCACCTGAATGCCCAAGAGAAAAATTTGGAAGTAAAATGGGACTTCAATGAAAACTATAATCCTAAGGATAATTTGGCATTGAAAATCATTGTCAAGAACAATGACCCGCAAAACTTAAACCTGAAAGGTTACAACCTTTGGTTTAACTCCATGTATCCTATTGAAGAGAAAACGGTTGAATCCTATTCCATTCACAATCGGAATGGAAACCTCTATTCGATTGATTTTACTGATAATTCTGTTATTAAAGGAAGGGATTCCTTGGTTATTGATTACAAATCACCATATCCTATTACACATACCTCCTTGACACCAAATGGATTTTACCTGCAGAGCCGGAGTAATCCCAAGGAGATTATTAATATCGGACATCCAACGGTGATGCCTTTGCATATCACCGCTCAAGAGCAGAATAAGTTTCTAAGTGACCTTTTCGAAAAAAATGCAGCTAGAGTAACAAAAGGTGAGCAGCTAATCCTTCCAACCCCGGCAGACCTTAAAATGGGTAGCGGGCACTACAAATTTAATTCGCAGGTAGGATACTACATCCACGAGCATTTTAATTTTGAAATTACGCCCTTTAAACAATTAGCCGAACAGCTTAAGCAATACACATTTGTAAGTCAGGATCAAAAGGATGCTGCAATAAAGATCCTATATAAAAAGGACCTTGGAAAAGAAGCATACAACTTGAAGGTAGATGCAAAAGGTGTCACTATTGAGGCTTCGGAAGGTGCAGGTGCATTTTATGCCTTGCAGTCGATAAAATCTATGTTGACCGCCAGCCAATTAAAAGGAGAAGGGGAGATTGTTCTTACATATCTTGAGGTAAAAGATGAGCCAAGGTTTGAATACCGGGGTTTTATGATGGATATTGCAAGGAATTTTAAAGACCTGGGCACAATCAAGAAATATATTGATGTGATGGGTCAGTATAAGATCAATAAGTTGCATCTGCATTTCATCGATGATGAAGGTTGGCGTCTGGAAATACCTTCTTTGCCAGAGTTGACTGAAATAGGTTCAAAGAGGTCGCCATATTACCAAGATGGAACGAGCATTCAACCGGCTTACGGTTCCGGTACGCAAGTTACGGAAGGGCACTTCCTAACGAAAGCTCAATTCCAGGAACTATTGAAATATGCGGCATCAAAATATATCACGATTATTCCCGAGATTGAAACCCCTGGCCATGCACGGGCAGCGATAAAATCGATGGAAACTCGTTATAACCGTCTGATGAAAGCAGGAAAGACAAAGGAAGCGGAGGAATTCTTGCTTTATGAGGCTGCAGATAAATCTGAATACAGCTCTGCACAGTATTGGGACGATAATGTAATGAATCCCGCATTGCCCTCTGTTTACCACTTTTTAGACGTTGTCTTGGAAGATATCAAGAAAATGTATGAGGAGGTCGGCTTAAAGCTTCAGGTAGTTTCTATGGGCGGTGATGAAGTTCCTGCGGGTTCATGGGAAAAATCGCCTGCAATTCAAGAATTAATGAAGAAGGAGGGTTTAAGCACCGTCTACGATGTTTGGCCATATTATGTGCGCAAAGTGAATGAAATCTGTGCGTCGAAAGGTATTATCATGGAAGGCTGGGAAGAATTCGGAATGGTTAATAAGGGCAAGGGTATGGTTGTCAACGAACAGTTGACAAATTTGAATATGCAATTGGACGTATGGAATAATGTAATTGGAGGAGGGCATGAGGATTTGGTTTATAAACTGGCGAATGCGGGTTATAAAACCATCTTTATCAGTGCCGCTAATTTCTATTTGGATATGGTGTGGGACAAGGACTTTAGGGAACATGGTTTGAAGTGGGCAGCGATCTCCGACCTATACCATTCTTTCTCCTTATTGCCGGAGGACTTTTTCTCCAATATGGCCATTACTGAGCCTGGCCAAAAATTGGAAAAAGACTACATTGCCTCTAAAGTCCGATTGACTGAAAAAGGAAAATCTAATCTCTTAGGGGTAAAAGCTGCATTGTGGGCAGAAACGGTTCTAGATCCAGAAAGAATGGACTATATGATCTTCCCACGTTTATATGCACTTTCTGAACGTGCTTGGGCCCCTAAAAGGACATGGGAACCCGAAGCAAGGTTTGATAAAAAAGCTTTCGCTCAATCCTACGCAGATTTTGTTAATAAAGTTGGTTTGCACGAACTTCCAAAATTGGAACTGATTGCCGATGGTTTTAACTATCGCTTACCTTCAGTTGGTGTTTCTCAAAAAGCAGACAAACTGTTGGCGAATATCGAATATCCTGGATTCGATATCTACTATACCGAGGACGGAACTGAACCCAAAGTTGGATCAAAAAAATTCCCTACAGAAGGATTGAAAGTGAAAGCCGGTGATAAAATTAATTTCGCGGTTATCGATGATAAAGGTAGGGTAGGGCGAGTTTCTACATTTGCTGTACAATAGAAGAAAGGGATATTTTGTTTTAAAAAACTCCGATTGATCAGTCTGCAATCGGAGTTTTTCTGTAAAAGGTCAACTCTTTTATTTCCTAAAACCAACAAAAGACGCAAAACACAAATTCTTGTGTAATACATCCACCTGTTTAAAACCAACTTTTTCCAACAAATTTAATTGATATACCAATGGCCTAGGTGAGTCCTCTTTTTCTATGTAGGCAAATACATGCTCCTGGTAGGATCTGTCTTTTAGTTGTGTCAAAAAATCACCATATCGATCATAATAAATCAATTCTTGCATCTTAGGACTACTTTGTTCCACCATATCCAAAATCCAGATGCTTCCTCCTTTTTTCAATAAGCTATACAATTTTTGAAAGGTAGATTCCCAATCCTGGTCATCCCTCAAATGGTGCAGCACCATAGTTGCAATAATTACATCATATTTTTCAGCCTCTAAATCAACGGTCCTGAAATCTCCCTTAAAGATATTGACTTCGCCTGTTGTATGTTCCAATACTCTTTGTTTTGCTCGGTCAAGCATATTCTGGCTAAGGTCCACCAAATCTACATTGACTTGATTGTTGGTTTTCATCAAAGTCTTAATAGCATAATTTCCAGCACCACATCCAATATCCAAAAGATGCTTAAGATTGGGGTAAACTTTTTTAATACCATCCGTTATCAGCTCCATATTGAATACAGCATCCAACGTGTTTGCTTGACTCGTATTCAGATCCGAAAATCGCTCTACATCCGCATCAAAACGTTGTTCAATTTCTTCAAGTGTTGATTTGTTCATGTGATTTGTTTTGTAAATCAATTGAATACTGCTCAATGATCTATTAAAAATACTAATTTAATAAACAGCTTATAAATAAAAAAGTCGTCCAATTTGGACGACTTTCCTGCTTTTGATTTTAAAATTCTTTAAATTTTTCCGGTTCCATTTCCGTAAAGGAGGCTACTTTTTGATAGGTGATACTATCTGAACTAGCCTTAAACGTTGTTGGTAGGATCAAACCGTTCCCAATATCTTTATAGCCATTAACAAGATAGCTCTTGTTGTCAAGATCAATTCTCTTAACCAATCCAGATTCTTCACTCACATAGAAACTGCCTGAATTTCCCAAAAAATTTGAGAACTCTAGTTTTTGTAGTTTTTCAGCATTGATTATCTTATTGCTGGATTGTGGACTAATATTAGAAGACATGATACTGATAGGCAATGAAAGCACCTTCAAGTCTATGTTGTATTGCCCAATAAGATCTGGTAATACTTCTTTGTATTCCTGAATAGATACCTCCGCTCCATTTTCATCATATACATGGCTCAACTTTTGGTTTTGAACATTCAAAAGTGCTACCACATTTTCATTGTTCAAGGTACCTTCGAAACGAACATTTCCAGATTGCTTATCCAAAAGGAATTTTCTGCTTCCGCTAATGCTTGGGTATTTGCTGTTTCCCGAAACGGTAAACATGATGTACTTCGTACTCTCCCATTTGTTTTTACCTCCAACACCAGTCCATATCTTTTCAACGATGCTATTAGACTGTGCTAATATCATGGCTGGCGCAAATGTAAAGACCGTAAATATTAAATAGATATAGAAAACTATATTCTTCTGTTTTTTCATAATACTAATTTTTGAAATAATAAGAGTGGGTTTCACTACGTGCAATAGATTGCAAACCAAAATCAAATTGGGAATGATTGGATTATGCTGTACGTATGTGCCTTGTGTTTCATAACTACCTAATTATCAAAAACAATACCATTAATATTTTTTGTGAATTAATGCCATTTGAATCGCCGTAATGGCAGCTTCTTCACCCTTATTACCATGTTTACCCCCAGCTCTATCTAAGGCTTGTTGTTCATTATCTGTTGTCAGCACGCCAAATATGACTGGTTTATTATATTTTAATCCAACATTTGCGACGCCATTTGCCACTGCATCACAGATAAAATCAAAATGCCGGGTCTCGCCCTGAATGACACAGCCTAAAGTGATAACTGCATCTAAATCTTTATTTCGCAATGCAATATCACTACCTGAAATCAATTCATAGCTTCCAGGAACTTCAATCAACTCAATGTTTTCCTCTGTTGCTCCATGGTCTAATAATCCTTGATACGCGCCATTCAATAAGGCTCCTGTAATCTGAGCATTCCATTGTGAAACCACAATCGCAAACTTTAGATTTTCAGCATTGCCAACCTGTAAATGTGAAAAGTCTGAAAGATTTTTTAAGCTACTTGACATAAGTTTGTATTAATATATACCTTCCTCCAAAAAAATGAAGAATGAAAAAAGGGCTACCTTTTGGCAGCCCTCAAAGTTAATTAAAATATTTTTGTTGATTAAGCTTTGACCTTAAATGCAAGAGAAACTACTGTTGCTTTGCTTGAACGCGTGCAATAAAGCTGTCAATGGTAGTAGACTCAGAACTTTCTGGATACTCATCTCTGATTTTTTGATAAGTAGCCTCAGCATTCTTGTAATCTTGTAATTCTTCATAAACTAAACCAAGTTTCTTTAAGAAAAGTGGAGTCGTGTAGGCATTGCTGCTTTTCTCAGCTGCTTTCTTATAGTAGTTAGAAGCTTTATCATAAATCTTCTCTTCGGAATATGCATCGCCTAATAATCCGATAACTAATGGATCAAGAACTTCGCTGCCTGTCTCTGAATATTGTTCCAGATATTTAATGGCTTCTTTGAAATTCTTTTGACGTAAATAAAGTCCTCCTAAATATGCATTGGCAATATTTGCTGATTTAGTGTTGGAATATTCATCTGAAATTTCTTTGAATCCAGGAAATGATCCATCACCATCAATTGCTTTTTTCTGTAAAGAGTCAATCGTTGCATAATATTCCGCTTGATACATTTGGTTAGCTGCCTTTTCTGCTCTTGGCGCTAAATATAGTTTTTGGTATCCAAAATATAATAGAATCAATACCACGATTCCTGCTACTATAAAGATGATACTCTTCTCATTTTCTTGAAAAAATGACTTCTTTGGACCTGTTCTCACCGCTGAAGGACCGTTTTGATTATTTTGTGACATTCTTAGTTTTAATAGATTACGGAACGCAAAAATACACTTTTAAAGATTACTTGCAATAATTTAGAAAAAATATTTAATAGCCTTATGGATTGATATTAACTAACTTTTCTTTGTCCAATTGCTCGTATATGGAGTTTTGACTTTTGAATTCAGGGACCATCACTTTCATTTGACGGACAATATTTATATTATTGTTGCTCTCTAGTTCCTTTGAAAGAGCATGTATTTCTGTTTTTACCAATTCAAAATCATTCTCACGAACTTTCGCAATCATGATCTTTTCATGGTGGGTCGGCATTGTGTTCTCAAGGTCATTCAATAACTCTTCATACAGTTTTTCCCCCGGTCTCAGGCCTGTAAATTTAATGTCGATATCCTTAAAGGGTGTAAAGCCTGAAAGACGAATCATTTTCTTGGCAAGATCAACGATCTTAACGGACTTACCCATGTCGAATACAAAGATCTCGCCGCCATTCCCCATATTGCCTGCTTCAATAACCAATTGGCAAGCTTCAGGGATAGTCATAAAATACCGTGTAATATCAGGATGGGTAACTGTAACCGGACCGCCTTTTTCAATCTGATCCTTAAATCTTGGAATAACCGAACCATTTGATCCCAATACATTTCCAAACCTGGTCGTGATAAATCGAGTCGATTTAATCCCATTAACTGTTGTAAGGAAATTATTTAATGATTGTACATATTTCTCAGCAATTCGCTTGGTTGCACCCATTACATTCGTAGGATTGACTGCTTTATCTGTGGATACAAAGACAAATTTTTGAACATCAAATTCAACAGCTAAATTTGATAACAGATAGGTGCCAAATACATTGGTTTTTACACCCTCACTAGGGTGGTTCTCCATCATCGGTACATGCTTGTACGCTGCAGCATGATAGACGTAATGGGGCTTGAAGGTCTCAAATAATAACCGCATTCTTTCTTCGCTCCGGATGTCTGCAATGTAGGTATGATATATTTGATTCTTGAATTGATCCTGTAAATCTAGTTGTAGGTTATGTAACGGAGATTCTGCCTGATCACATAAGATGATCATTTGGGGTTCATATTTGCCCAATTGCTTGGATATCTCACTCCCGATTGATCCTGCTGCTCCTGTTACCAATACACGTTTTCCCCGTAATTGATCCAATAGCTTTTCATTCGATATTTGAATAGGTGCACGCTCCAATAGATCCTCAATTTTGATCTGTTTGATTTGTGCAGGGGATAGGTCTCCATTGATGATTTTACTTACTGGAGGTAATGTCAAGACAGTAACATTGTTCTCCAAAGCCTCATCAATAATTTTATTTTTCACATCAATATCGATGTTTGAGGAAGCAATGATTAATTCGTCAACACCAAATTTATTTACTGCCCTCAAGAAATCTTTGGAACAGTAGATCTTCAATCCATCAATAGATTTTCCAATCTTTTCATCATTATCATCGATATACGCAACAATGGTCTTTTCTGAACGAAAATCATGTTCAAAAGTCCTTTTTACAGCAATCCCTAAATCACCAGCTCCATAAACAATGGCGTTTTTCCTGCCATTACGGGTAGATTTGGTGTACTGAAAGAAGATCTTGATACAGGTACGGTAGGTCGTTAAACCTGTAAATGCAAATAATGCATAGATAATGATCAGGTTAGTCGGGATATTAAGTGGGATTTGTAACGCAATAAATATCAGTTTAGCAATAAACATGATAATGGAGGTAAACACAATAGTCGATAATATTCGAATAGAATCTACGGCTGATGTGTACCTTACGATGCCACTATATAGCTTAAATACTAGAAATGAAATTGAAGTAAGTGCCATGCAGAATAAGAACTCAATCGAAAAGTCCGTTTTCGAGAAGGAATCTACATTGAAATTATTATAAAGCGTGAAGGCGAGTAGAAAAGCGCAGGCAGATACAGCAATGTCAAACATGAAAATAATCCATCTAGGAACTATCTTTATGTGATTCAACGGCTTAATTATTTTCATCGTAACGGGTTAGTTTGTAAACTTACGATTAATACAGTTTAATAATCTAATAATAATCAAATATAATCGTTTAAGCTTTATTTCTTGAAATATTATTACGTATTTTTAACTTGCATTATATTTACGTAAATGATAAATGTATCAAAGTTAGCCCAAGAAGGGATACTACAACCTAAAGAAGCATTACTGTCTAAGGAGAGGAAAAAAGGGAGTTTAATCATCGGTATACCTAAGGAAAACACCTTTCAGGAAAATCGTGTAGCCTTAACTCCTTTGTCCGTTGGTCTTTTGGTGGAAAACGGCCATGAAATCATCTTGGAATCTGGAGCGGGAAATGCATCCAATTTTTTGGACCATCATTATAGCGAACAGGGTGCCCGAATTGTGCATGATAAAAAAGAGGTGTTTAAAGCTGATATCATCATTAAAATATCGAGCCCTACGCTGAAGGAAATTGATCTGATGAGAAACAGACAAGTGCTTTTTAGCTCACAGCAACCTTCATTAATGAGTATTGAGGTGCTAAAAGCCTTAATGAAAAAGCAAGTTACCGCCCTTTCATTCGAATATTTGCAGGATGAAGGTGGTCATCTTTCTGTCGTTCGAGCAATGAGTGAAATTGTGGGTGCCACGTCGGTACTGATTGCGGCAGAATATCTTTCAAATGTTTTTGATGGGAAGGGATTAATGTTGGGAGGGGTCACTGGTGTTCCACCAACGGAGATGGTGATTATCGGAGCCGGAACGGTTGGCGAATTTGCGGCTAGGACAGCAATCGCTTTGGGGGCTCAGGTAAAAGTATTTGATAGTTCGGTGTACAGGCTCAGAAGGCTACAGAGTAATGTAGGAAGCCGGGTATTTACATCAGTCATCCAACCCATTGTGCTAAATAAAGCCGTACGTACTTGTGATGTCGTTATCGGTGCTGTAAGAGCTAAAAATGGGAGAACGCCTTGTCTAATTTCTGAGGATACAGTCTCCAAAATGAAACCTAATTCTGTTCTGATCGATGTAAGTATTGACCAAGGTGGATGCTTTGAAACTTCCGAGGTAACGAACCACGAAAAACCAACCTTTAGAAAATATGACGTTATTCATTATTGCGTGCCGAATATCGCTTCTAGAGTAGCACGAACCGCAACTTATGCGCTTACCAATATATTTACTCCAATTCTTCTAGAAATTGGTGAGTCCGGTGGTATGAACAATATGATCTGGGCTAATCAAGGTATCCGAAGTGCAATTTATATCTATCATGGAAATTTAACCAACAAAGACATGAGCGAAAAGTTTCAAGTTCCTTGTAAAGATCTGAATCTAATCGTTATGGCGAATTTATAAACTATGAAAAAATACCTAATCCTATTTGTTTTAAGCATGATTGCATGGCATACCAAAGCCCAAGATACCGGGCAGATGAGATACTTATATGGTACCAAAGAAATACCGAAGTCTAAAGTAAAAGTTGACAAACTTGAAGAACTTGATAAACCAAAACTCTATGTTCACAAAGCAAAGCTGGAAAAGAAAGACCTAGTGTTCTTGGTAATTCCTGGTGGTGGTTATGCAGGTGTAGCCATAAATCATGAAGGTCATGATGTTGCCAAACGTTTGAATGATTTGGGATATTCGGCCTATGTTTTATTCTATCGATTGCCAAAAGCTGATCTGATGGAGGATAAGCGCTTTGGACCTTTGCAGGATGCGCAATATGCCATCGCTCAAATTCGTGAGGAAAATCCCGGAAAACAGGTTGCCGTTATCGGTTTTTCAGCCGGCGGACATCTTGCTGGAACGCTTTCAAACTTTTTTGAAAAACCGCAAACTGAAGAACTCGCCAATGCAAATTTAAGACCTGATTATTCCATTCTTTGCTATCCTGTTCTTTCTATGGATGATGCAATTACTCATGGTGGATCTAAGCAAAATCTGATAGGACCTGATGTTAAACCTGAGGATGTTGAGCTGTTCTCCTTGGAAAAACAGGTAGATGAAACCAATCAACCGACATTCTTAATGAGCGCAAAAGATGATAAGGCAGTTCCAATTGCAAATAGCTATAACTACCAAAAAGCATTAAACACGTATAATATTCCTAACACATTATTTACCTATGAAGAAGGTGGACATGGATTTGGATTGATTAACAAGACTGACAGCAGGGATTGGTTTGCTACCATGATCGATTGGTTGAAAACAGTCAAAAAATAAATTTCCTACTGGAATGAATGATAAGATGATACGAGAATTATTATTCTCGTATTTTTTTTGACCTCTGCTCTTGGAAATTGAATCATATGAAGTGTTAGTTCATCGTTTCCTAATATTAATTCATTATAAAAACCACGAAATTTAAAGTCTTTAATCCAGAATTCGGCACCCTCATCAATTTCATAGCTGATATTCTCTTGTAAAATAGAAATGAATCCTGAACTTTCAATTCCCAATAGAGCAGCTTTCTCAGGAGCCAATACATTGCTTTTTGCAAGAAGACGAGCGGTATAGGCAGTATTTGGTTTACTGTATAATTCTTTTGGATTGCCATAGTCAGCGATTTCACCAGCTTTCATCACCAATAGATAATCGGCCATAGCCAAGACTTCAGCTGGATCGTGAGAAACCAATATAACTGTCAACCCCGTATTTGCAACAATATTCTGAATGTCTTGTTGAAGTTCGTCACGGAAGGCCGCATCTACTTGGTTAAAAGGCTCGTCCATCAAAAGCACCTCTGGATCATTAATCAATGCTCTCGAGATGGCAACCCTCTGTTTTTCACCCCCACTCAGGTCGGCCACCCTTTTTTGTGCCAGATGGTCAATCCGCAATTGTTCCAGGACTTCTTGAGTTCTCCTTGCTTTGCGTTCTAAATTAATGTTGGACATCTGGGACGCCACATTATCCCATACTTTGGCATAGAGGTTTAAGTCATCAAAACCTTGTGATACTAATTTCATGGAATCATGCCCAGGAATCAATTTGTCCTTTCGCGTTGGTACCAACCAGCCTCGATATCTAACTTCTCCGGAGTTGGGCTCCAAAAGTCCATAGATAAGTTTTAACAAAGTGCTCTTTCCACTTCCAGACTCTCCAATTATTGCAGTTATCTTCCCTTCTTCAATACTGAAATTTACATGGTTAACTGCAGTAACTACAATATTTCCCTCAAATACTCCGGATACATCCTCCCCATGAATGAGTGGAAGATCAGGTCTTTGAACATCAGTAAATATATATTGACAAGAGTTAGATTGTTGAGCCATAAAAAATGTCGGGCTTTTTGAACCCGACACAAAAATACAGTTTAAGAATCGTTTTTACTATTAAAAACCGAGGGTCAACCCAAATGCCAGGTTTCTGACACCTTCTTGGGCAGGGCTCTTCTCAAATAGGTCGTTTACATAATATTTGGCAAACAATCCGAAATCATCATAGCCTATCCGGATAAACGGTCCGTATTGGAAGGTCTGAAGATTATAGGTATCCTTGAACTTCTGTTTTCCCCCAGCATCGCTCTTCAATCGCTGTGTACCTTTTAATAATATCCCGGTCATAGCTCCAAAAGCAATTTTTATACGCTCTCCATTGTGTAATTGACGGCTCCTCCATTCAAAAGATAAAGGTACACGAAGATATGTCGACGTAAATACGTTTTTAGAATAATTATTGCTCTCATCCAATTCATCATAGGACAGGGGACTTACGTTTTCTAAGAGAAGGACATTCTGCTTTAATCTCCAGTAATTCCATTCGAAACCCGTTGATAGATATACCTTGAACTGATCATTGAATCGAAGCCCGATTTGTGCAATATCAAACCCAAAATTTGAAGCTTTTTTATAGCTTAAAAATTGGTTTCCTTCAGAGAGCGTAAAACTACCATTGTCCGATAATCTTGAAAATCCCCAGTCAATTCTGGTAAACGTTATCCCTCCATAGGTCCTTGGATATTTCTTTCCATCCTTTTCATTAGCATCCTGTTTACCTACCCCTAGGTAAATGTCCTTTGTCCAACTCGTGTCTGATTTTACCGTTGTCGAATCCTGTGCTTGGGCAACATCGGCCATCATGCTTATTGAAAATAAACTGAGTAAAATGGTCTTAATATTCATATTATCTTCTGGTTTTGGCTATACTGTTATGTAAATCTATTTTAATATTTCCTTCTTCATCGGAACTGAATTTAACGGATTTATCCAATGGATTCAAGTTCTCAGTGAGTGTATTCAAAATGTTGGTAAAGATGGTCTGCTTTTTCTTTGGTTTCTCTTCTGATTGAGCATACATGACATCTTCTTGTTCAATGATATTGACCAGCGGTTGAATTGGTGCAACCTCTACAGCGCTCAGTTCAATTTGGTCCTGATCTATTTCATCCAATTCAATATTTCTTTCAAGCGACATTTCCTTTACAAGGATTGGCGTTTGACGTTTTTGTTCTTTTTCAACTGAAACAATCAACTTGCTTTCTTTCTCTACATTAGGTTGAGAAAGTTCCGGAGCCTTCGTTTTTATAGCCTGTTTCTTAACTCGAGAGGGCATTACTGTTGCCACTTGAATTTCCTCATTTTGTACCTTGGGTTCTCTCGGTATATCTAAGGTTGTTTCAGATTTATCTTCCAGGTCATTAGTTGGTTCAGGTGCTTTAGCCGCAAATTCAGCTTGCTTAGGATTGGTATTATCTTTCATAAGAGAGATGCTTACCGTAATCCCCAAGGCTAGCAACATGGATGCTGCTATGGTCCAAATAAAGAGTTTATTTCTTTTTTGAATAGGCAGAACCTTTTGTTCATCAAGCTGAGTTTCGATTTGTTCCCAAACCGATGCCGGTGGAGTTACTTCCTGGTCCTTAAACCCCTCAGAAAATAACTTATCTAAATCTTGATCTTTCATATTCCTAATTCCTCCATTTTTTCTATTCGATCTTTGAGCCAACTTCTTGCTCTAGACAGCTGAGATTTTGAGCTGCCTTCGCTAATTTCCAGCATTTCTCCAATCTCCTTATGGTTATATCCCTCTATGGCATATAGGTTGAAAACTGTCCGATATCCAATAGGTAATTTTTTTATCAATTCAAGAAGGTCTTTATAGTTAAGGTTTGTTAGAGAAGAGGGACTCGACAGTGCCATATCATGTCCCGACAGATCATCTGTGGAAATAAACTTTACTTTATTCTTCCGATGATTCTCGATGGCTGTATTCACCATCACCCTGCGTATCCATCCTTCTAAAGAACCTTTGCCTTCAAATAGCTCACATTTACTGAAGACTTTGATGAAACCGTTCTGAAGGATATCATTCGCTTCGTCCTGATCTCTCGAATACCTTAAACAGATCGCATACATTTTGGGTGCAAATATTTTATATAGCTCAGTTTGAGCTTGCCGATCTCTCGACTTGCATTTCTCCCATATATGTATCACGTTTTTAGGCTCCAATTTCAATGTGGTTTCTTGTAAGACGCAACTAGGCCTAAAAGGGTTGCAGCAGAAATATAATTTATTTGATTTTTATCAATCTGGACTGATCCTCAGCGACTTCTATTTTTACAATTGCAGCATCTTCAGGGATTAAATTAGGGATTTTCTCCGGCCATTCAATAAAACAATAATCACCCGAATAGAAATATTCCTCGTATCCCAGGTCATAAGCTTCCTGCTCGTCCTTCAATCGATAAAAATCAAAGTGATAAACCGGACCATTTTCTGAACTGTATTCGTTGACGATGGAAAAAGTAGGACTTGAGGTGCTGTCCTCCACATGCAGGTATTCACAGATAGCCTTAATAAATGTCGTTTTTCCAGCACCCATTCCTGCCTGAAAAACAAATACTCTTTTGTCAGGATTTTGCTCGATTAGCCATTTCGCCGCATCAGGAAGTGATCCTGGATTTGCAACTTTAAATTCCATTTTGATATGCTTTACTTATTTTGGACTGTACGTAATAAAAGGGATAATCATTTCTTCCAATGAGATGCCCCCATGTTGAAAAGTGCCATTGAAATAGTGGACAAATTGATTGTAGTTGTTAGGATAGACAAAATAAGTATCTTCCTTAGCAAAGACATAAGTTGAACTCATATGTACTCTCGGCAATTGGGCCTCGAGCGGATTTTTTATCACAAAAACATCCTTGTCTATGTAGTTTAAGTTTTTGCCCTGTTTATATCGGAGGTTGGTGTTGGTGTTGCGGTCACCAATAATCTTACTTGGTTTTTTTACGCGTATCGTACCATGGTCCGTAGTAATTATTACCCGGACGTATTTTTGTGATAGCCATTTCAATACATCCAATAACGGAGAGTGCTCAAACCAAGATAGGGTAAGCGATCTATAGGCAGCTTCGTCATTTGCAAGCTCACGAATCATCGCCATATCAGTTCGAGCATGGGAAAGCATATCTACAAAGTTATAAACAAGTACATTCAGATCATTCATCATGTATTTGTTTATATTTTCAAGAACTTCTTTTCCTTGGTCCATGGTAATAACCTTGGTATAGCTATGCTTAATATCCTTGCGATACACTCTTTTGATTTGATCGGCAAGGAAGACATCCTCATAAAGGTTTTTTCCACCCTCATCATCATCATTCTGCCATTCCTTGGGAAATCTTTTTTCCATTTCTAGCGGAGTAAGTCCACTGAAAATAGCATTCCGAGCATATTGAGTTGCAGTTGGTAGAATACTATAATAACTATCCTCTTCATCCAATCGATAATAGTCGGTCATAACCTCATTGATAACTTTCCATTGGTCGTACCTTAGGTTGTCAATTAAAAAGAAAAAAGTCGGCTTTTCGAGTTCCATTTTTGGGAAAACTTTCTTCTTAAATAGCTGATGCGATAGGATTGGTCCCTGATCTGGGTTTTTGATCCAGCTTAAATATTCTTTTTCAATAAATTTAGAAAATAGAAGATTTGCTTCCGACTTCTGCATGGTTAGGATCTCGTGCATGCCTGCGTCTTCGAGTTTTTCCAATGAAAGTTCCCAATATAGAAGTTTTTTATAGGCATCAACCCACTCCTTAAAATTCAGGTTATCATTCATTCGCATGCCCAATTCGCGAAAATCCATCTGATAGGCCATGGATGTACGTTCGGAAATTAACCTTTTGTTTTCCGTAAACTTTTTGATGGTAAGGAGGATTTGTTTTGGATTGACAGGTTTGATGAGATAGTCATCAATTTTAGCACCTATAGCATCTTCCATCAAATGTTCTTCTTCATTTTTTGTCACAAGAACTGTAGGAATTGAAGGATTAATCGCCTTTAGTTTATCTAAAGTTTCTAATCCAGTCAGCCCAGGCATATTCTCATCTAAAAAGACAAGGTCAAAGGGTTCATTTTGGAATGCCTCAACAGCGTCTGAACCATTATTCACTGTTTTAACTTTATAATCCTTTTGTTCCAATAATAAGATGTGAGGTTTTAAAAACTCAATCTCATCATCGGCCCAAAGTATATGTATTTTCTGCATGTGTCAATCCTTATGAACGCTAATTTACAGCTTTTTCATTTAGTAATCGTTTCCTTTCTCGGATGATTTGGCATTTAACCAAATGAGTTGTAAGAGTATTTGGTGTTTTCATTTGTATTTGACTTTAGTTTTAGTCGTGTTTTAGTCGTGTCTCATCCACATCTCGTCCAGCGGTTGTCCACAGCTCGTCCGCTCACGAGCGGACGAGCTGTGGACAATGTCATAACATGCTGCGGATGAGACACGAGCGAAACACGAGCAATACCAAAGCCAAGCCCAAGGAAAGGCACTAAAATAAATACGAAGTAACTCAGCTAATAAAATGTGATCTTATCCAGAAAATGGAGTATGAATTCGGATTTTAGAAGTTTTATCAATGGTTTTGTGACAAAACAATTTAATGTGAGCATGAAAATTTGGTTTGCATGTAGAAATGATGCTGATTATTTAGATATTTGGTTTTAATAATTTTTGTAGCTGATTATCTTGTGGTTAGCTTCATAAAAACAGGCTGTATAATCTTTGAAAAGCATATGTAATTGACAGTTTGTAGTTATTCAGCTAAGTTAAAAGTAACTGAAAGTAGGTAAAACCTAAATAATTGACTTTTTTTGGATTTTTTTTAACATTTATTAAGTACCATGTATGTATCTTTGCCCGTATCTTAGCCATGTTATAGCGGTTTATACGTATGGTTTTGGCGAGATTTTAATCACTATTTAGGCATTTGAATAAGAAAAAAATAATAAATGATCCTGTTTACGGTTTTGTTACGATCCCGTCCGGATTTATTTATGACTTGATTCAGCATCCTTACCTACAAAGACTACGATATATTAAACAAGTAAGTATGACCCATTTGGTTTATCCAGGGGCATTACATACTCGTTTTCAGCATGTTGTAGGTGCAATGCATCTAATGAGTCTGGCTATTGAAACCTTGCGTGGTAAAGGAGTTGATATTTCAGCTGAGGAAGAAGAAGCTGCATTGGCAGCCATTCTATTACATGATGTAGGGCATGGACCATTTTCCCATTCTTTGGAACACACTTTAGTTGAAGGTGTTTCACATGAAATAATCTCAGCGTTGTTGATGGATAAATTGAATTTGGAGTTTAAAGGACAATTGAATCTAGCAATAACAATTTTTAATGATCAATACCATCGGAAGTTTCTACATCAATTGGTTTCTAGTCAATTAGATACAGATCGGATGGATTATTTAAATAGAGATAGTTTTTTTACAGGTGTTTCTGAAGGTGTCATATCCTTTGATCGCATTATTAAGATGCTGAATGTAAAGGATGATGAACTGGTGGTAGAAGTAAAGGGGATCTATTCTGTAGAAAAGTTTTTGATAGCAAGAAGGTTGATGTATTGGCAAGTTTACTTGCATAAGACAGTTATAGCTGCGGAACAAATGCTGATTAAAGCACTTACTAGAGCTAAAGAGTTAAGCAATCAAGGAGTTAAACTGTTTGCTACTCCTGCTTTAGATCATTTTTTGAACAATAAGATAGATAGATTGACATTCCTGTCGGACGAGTCGCATTTAGAATGGTTTACTCGTTTAGACGACACAGATATTCTATCAGCGATCAAGATTTGGGCTGACCATGAAGATCTAATTTTGAGTATGTTATGTTCAAAAATTATCCGTCGGGAATTGTTCCGAACGGAATTAAGCAACACTCCTTTTTCTGAAAGTTATGTTTCAGAGTTAAAAGAAAGGGTAAAGGAAAAATTTGCAGTGGAAGGAGATGAATTGGACTATTTTGTTTACCAGCAGACCATTGGTAATAATGCCTATGATTCTTCGGTGAGCAAAATCTGTGTGATGATGAAAGATGGGCAGTTGCAGGACATTGCAGAAGCTTCGGATTTGTCGAATATTGAATCCTTATCTAGGCGAGTAGAGAAATATGCCATTACTTACCCTAAGGAGATAGGTCTGATAACATCAGGCCAAGAAATGATTATAAACATATAAAATACAAGTATTACTTAATGCAATTCACCGCGGAACAAATAGCGACATTACTTAAAGGACAAGTAGAAGGGAACCCTTCCACTGTAGTTGATCAGCTTTCAAAAATTGAAGAGGCCGTATCGAGCAGTTTGACTTTTTTAGCGAATCCAAAGTACGAACACTATATATACGAAATTGAGGCAGGAATCATTGTAATCAATGAGGATTTAGTTTTACAAAAACCAGTAAAATCCACCTTAATTCGGGTTAAAAATGCTTACACAGCATTTACTGAGCTATTAAAGCTATATGATGAAATGCGTAACGAGCGAAGCGGGATTGACGAACAAGTTTATATCCACGATACGGCAACGATTGGCAAGGAACCATACATTGGTGCCTTTAGCTATATTGGTAAGAATGTTGTAATCGGAGATAAGGTTAAGATCTATCCACAAGTATATATTGGAGACGATGTAACGATTGGAAACCAGGTGGTTTTGTTGCCTGGAGTGAAGGTATATAAGGATTGTGTGATTGGGAATAAGGTAATTATCCATGCGGGGTCAGTCATTGGGAGTGATGGATTTGGATTTGCGCCAAAGGAAGATGGATCTTATGATAAAATCCCACAAATAGGTAACGTTATCATTGAAGATGATGTAGAGATAGGTTCAAATACGGTTGTAGATCGGGCAACAATGGGCTCTACACGTATTTTGAAAGGGGTTAAACTGGACAATCTAATTCAGATTGCCCATAACGTTGAGATTGGCAACAATACAGTAATTGCGGCACAAACTGGAATTTCCGGTAGCACAAAGGTCGGACCTAACGTTGTATTAGGAGGACAAGTTGGCGTTGTGGGTCACATTAGCATTGCAAAGGGTTCACAAGTTCAGGCGCAATCTGGAATCAACCGATCGATTACAGAAGAAAACAAGAAATGGGGCGGAAGTCCGGCATTTCCATATAATAATGAACTTCGCTCTCAAGTGTTATATTCTAAGCTTCCGGAGCTTGAAAAGCGCATTGCAGAGTTGGAGAGGCAGTTAAATGATAAAAATAATAGCTAACTTTACAGGATAATTTTTTTGCAAAATACTAATGTTAGATATGAATGTAAAACAGAGAACCATTAAATCTGACGTCCAATTTTCGGGCGTTGGTCTTCATACTGGTAGGCAAGTAAATGTCACATTAAAACCAGCTACTGAAAACCACTGGTATAAATTTAAACGAGTAGATTTAGATGGTCAACCGATTGTAAATGTAGATGCTGATAATGTAACCAACACGGCACGAGGAACGACAATTTCTCAGAACGGTGCATCGGTGAGTACTATTGAGCATTTAATGGCGGCATTAGTAGGCTTGCAATTGGATAATATATTGATTGAAATTGATGGTCCTGAGGTTCCGATATTAGACGGTAGCTCAGCAATCTTTATTGAGAAAATTCAAGAAGTAGGTTTTCAGGATCAAGATGCAGACCGTGATTATTTCGAAGTTACGGACAATATTCATTTTACTGACGCAGAAAATAAGGTTGAAATCGTAGCAATGCCGGTTGATGGCTACCGTATAACCTGTATGATTGATTTTAACTCACCAGTATTGGGAAGTCAGCATGCCTCGATCAGTAATTTAGATGAATTCAGTAAAGAAATTGCAGGATCAAGAACCTTCTGTTTCCTACATGAGTTGGAAGCCTTGGTAAGTCAAAATCTAATAAAAGGAGGTGATTTGTCCAATGCGATAGTTATTGTTGATAAAGAAGTTTCAGAAGGGGAACTTGATAAATTGCAGGATTTATTTCATAAAAGGGTAGAGGTGGCTCAAGAAGGTATTTTAAATAATATTTCATTACGCTATCAAAACGAGCCTGCAAGACATAAATTACTAGATATGATTGGTGACCTGGCATTGGTTGGGAAACCTATTAAAGGACATATCATGGCGGCACGTCCTGGACATGCGGCGAACGTTGCATTTGCAAAGCGAATTAAAGGGCAGATGAAACGTGAACGCAATAAAAAGAATGTAAAGGTTTATGACCCGAATACCCCACCGGTATATGATACTGTTCAGATTATGAATATTTTGCCTCATCGTCAGCCATTTTTGATGATTGACAAGATATTGGAACTGTCGGAGACACATGTGGTAGGACTAAAGAATGTGACGATGAATGAAGATTTGTTCATGGGTCATTTTCCTGGGGCTCCCTTATTTCCGGGTGTATTGCAGATTGAGGCAATGGCACAAACGGGTGGTATTTTGGTGTTAAACACTGTTCCAGACCCTGAGAACTGGTTAACATTATTCTTGAAGATTGAGAATGCAAGGTTCAAGAATCAAGTTGTACCGGGGGATACTGTTATTTTCAGCTGTGAGTTATTGGAGCCAATCCGTAGGGGGATTGCGCGTATGAAAGGAGTAGGAATGGTCGGTGACAAGGTAGTGAGTGAGGCTGAATTAATGGCACAGATCATAAAGGTCAAAGGATAAAACGAAGAAGAATGATTCAACCATTATCATATATACATCCTGAAGCAAAGATTGCACAGAATGTGGTCATAGAGCCATTTTCAACGATTCATAAGGACGTTGAAATTGGAGAAGGTACTTGGATAGGTTCAAACGTGACCATTATGAATGGCGCGAGAATTGGGAAAAACTGTAAAATTTTTCCAGGAGCTGTAATTTCAGGAGAACCTCAGGACTTAAAATTTGAAGGTGAGATCACAACAGCGGAAATTGGTGACAATACCACAATCCGTGAATGTGTAACCATCAACAGAGGAACTAAAGATAGATATCGTACTGTTATCGGTAAGAATTGCTTAATTCAAGCATATAGTCATATCGCACATGACTGTATCATTGGTGATAACTGCATATTTTCGAACTCGAGTACATTGGCGGGGCATATCACAGTTGGCGACTACGTTGTATTAGCTGGTATGGTTGCTGTACATCAGTTTTGTAAGATCGGTTCACATGCATTTGTAACTGGTGGTACATTAGTGAGAAAAGACGTTCCTCCGTATATTAAAGCTGCGAGAGAACCAATCTCCTATGCCGGCATCAACTCGGTAGGTTTAAGGAGAAGAGGTTATACGAATGAGCAAATCAATGAAATTCAAAATATTTACCGTGTATTGTTCGTTCAGCACAGTAACTTAGGTAAAGCTTTGGATATTGTTGAGGCTGAATTTGAGGCGACAGAATTAAGAGATGAAATTCTGGGATTCGTAAGAGCATCCAACCGAGGAGTCGTTAAAGGATTTGGACAGGGAAAAAGTTTATAACCATTAATTGAACTACTATTTGAATATAACTTTACAAGATATAGGTAGGAGGTATAATAGAGAATGGATTTTTAGACATCTCGATTATACCTTTTCTTTTGGAAACAGCTATGCTATCTTAGGTCCAAATGGATCGGGGAAATCCACTTTAATCAAGGTATTGACAGGATCATTAACACCCAGCGAGGGGAAGATGTCGTTTACAGATGCAGGGAGGGATATTGAGATTGAGCACGTTTTTAAAGGAGCAAGCCTTGCTGCACCTTATGTTGAGTTAATCGAGGAGTTTACCCTGCAGGAGATGATCGATTTTCACTTTAAGTTTAAGACTTATTTGCCAGGGTTTGATATGTCAAGGTTGCAGGAGATTTTGGGGTTTACAAAGAGTACCTTTCAAAAAGAAATCAGGCATTTTTCTTCAGGGATGAGGCAGCGGGTAAAATTATTGCTTGCATGTTGTTCTGAAAGTAAGTTGTTATTTCTAGATGAGCCAACAAGTAATCTTGATAAAGATGGCGAAAAGTGGTATTTAGACCTGTTGGATCAGACGAAAAGTGAAAGGATTTTGATTGTAGGATCAAACCAAGAGCATGAATATTCTTTTTGTAATGCGTATTTACAAATTATGGATTATAAATAAGGTGAATTCGGTGTTTTTTATATTGCTAATCAATTGTTAAGGAATAGTAAGAACTTTCATGATTGTTGGAGAATCTTGAGGATTCCTGAAAGTTTTTTATATTTTTGCGGAAGAAATTTAGAATAATTATGGCAAAAGCTTCAGACGTTAAAAGTGGAAATATACTTCGTTTCAATGGGGAATTAGTATCGGTTGAGGAATATATTCACCGTACACCTGGAAACTTACGTGCATTCTATCAAGCAAGAATGCGTAATGTTAAAACTGGAAAGTTAGTAGAATATAGATTCAGAACAGATGAAGAGGTAGAAATTGCTCGAGTTGAGACGAATGACTATCAATATTTATATGAGGATGGAGAATTTTTCGTGGTTATGGATAACGAATCATACGAACAATTCAATATTCCAAAAGGCTTGTTTGGAGATACAGCACGTTTCTTGAAAGAAGGAATGAATGTTATTGTTGCTTTTGAGAGTGAAGAGGCAATTATGGCACAGGCACCAGCAAGTGTAGAATTGGAAATTACATACACAGAACCAGCGGTTAAAGGCGATACTTCAACTAACGCATTAAAGAATGCAACGGTAGAAACCGGAGTTGAAATCCGTGTTCCCTTATTCATTAATCAGGGAGATCGCGTTAAAGTAGATACCCGTACTGGAGACTACATGGAACGTGTAAAATAAAATATTAGGTTTAGGTTGATTATTCGGTCTTGTTAGCTCCCAAGCTTCAAGGCCGTTTTTTATGGAATTTGTTTTATTTTTAGTGAATAATAACAATCTACTGGAATTCAATTCAAATGAACAAAGCAGAAATAAGAGCTGAATACAAATTAAAGAGAAACAATCTCTCAGAGTCACAGGTCAAGGCTAAGGATATTTTAATTTTTGAAGAGTTAAAGCAATTTGATTGGTCGGATATTCAATACCTACACTGCTATTTGGCGATTGCAAAATTTAAAGAATTTGACACTTCGATATTTATAAAATGGATTTGGACCCATTACCCCGATATTAAAATCGTGATTTCGAAATCGGACTTTCAGACTCATCTACTTAAGCACTATATCTATGATCCGCATACGGAATTAATTTGTAATCCATGGGGTATCCCTGAACCAATTGCTGCAGAAGAAGTGGAAGCTAAGGTAATAGATTTAGTATTAGCACCTTTATTGGCTTTTGATGTATTAGGAAATCGAGTGGGGTATGGAAAAGGGTTCTATGATCGATTCTTTGCATCATGTAGACCTGAAGTTATTCGGGCAGGAATTTCCTATTTTGAACCGATTGCTGAAATTAAAGATATCAGAGCATGGGATGTTCCAATCTCAACTGTGTTTACCCCGGGGAAAACTTTTTTTCTTTAATAGCATGTTCGTGTTCTTTGTTAGAAAAATTGGCTATAAAAATATACTTTAATAAAATATAGGTCGTTTAAATAGTAAACAATGCAGCATTGCTGTTCAAACAGCATCGAATTGTACTTTGATTATAAGGAGATATGGGATGTAACCATCCAAGTTGATGGTTGTTCTGAAAATAAAAGAAAGTTTGTCTAAAAAGCAGAATAAGCAATTTTCGTTATTTACTCCCTATAATGCTATTTAAGGCATCAAGTTTTGGCTAGAAACCAAAACATTAGTTTATCCATGCTTTTTAGACACAAACTTTCTTTACTCTATTTATATAGAATCCTGAATTTTATTGTATTGTCCACTTGTTTTAACTGCTTGAGCATTTGTTTGTCGTAAGCAGCGTCAATATCGGTAACAGCATAGCCGATTTCTCCCCGTGTCATTAAAAATTGGGAAAAGATATTGATGTTGTTTTCTGCATAGATATTATTGATCTGAGCCATGATTCCGGGAACATTTTTGTGGATATGCAATAACCGATGTGCCCTTGTTAAGTTTGGTAGGGTTAAGTTCGGGAAATTCCTACTTTGAGCTGTATCTCCATTATTGATAAAGTCAGCCATTCTCCTAGGAATATATTCAGCATTTCTTTTTTTGTTCTTTTTATCATCGAATACCACGATGCCCTTTTCATTACAGATCATTTTGGACAAATGTCCTTTTACATCGCCCAAATAACCAATCGTTTTCAATTTATCGGCTCTTGCCAGTACATCATCTTCAATTTTTTCACCAGGTCCAAGCAATAGCATTCCAACATCCTTGACATATTTTTCTTCGAGGGTTTCTTTTACGCGAATTGAAAATCCATCTCTTTTCAGAATATGTGCAGCAATTTCAGGTACCTCACCAACGATCAGGCAAAGGATTCTGTTTTTCGGATAGGAGATGGCTCTGGGAAGGTCATTGACATAAAGGAATTCATCAAAACTTGGAGCAATGTGATCAGCTTTATCGGTAACGGATTGTCTTGATATATTTTCCGTAAAAGCATAGAACTTCTCAATCAATCCAGATTCTTTCAATTGGAAATCGGAGTATCCGTCACCAATTCCAAAGATTCTACCATTAATGTTCAGTTGTTTTAATAGTTTAACTTTACCGCCTTCGTCAGAAAGAGGATTTTCTTCATCATAGCCAATAATATTTCCTTCTTTATCAAATTTAAAGGTGTTGGCATAGATATTTTCTTTTTTGATATGGTAGGGGCTAACAACCGGAGTAATAAATTCTTTAAAACCACCAGAAACAATCCATGCTGTTTCAGAATGTTCCCTAAAAAATTCTTTATTTCTACTGAATGATTTGGAGACCTTCTTTTTTAGATGAGCAATCAACTTGTCTAAATGATCGCGGTTTGCCTGCAAAAGGTTAACACGACCAGCTAAGCTTTCGCGGAAAGAAATCTTTCCTTCCATTGCCAAATTGGTAAATCTTTCAATTTCTTTATAGATTTTTTCTTGGTCAGGATGATTCTCTAAAGAAATTCTTGCTAATTCGTCTAGGGCTTCGACCTGTGTAAATGTACTGTCGAAGTCTATGATGTAATAGTTTTTCACTGTTTATGTAAGTTTAGATTGTGACTATAAATAATAGGCTTCACAAACTTCCTTTAGGGTTTGATCTAAAGGCTTGAAGGTATAGCCTAGTTTTTCCTTAATTTTGGAATTATCGTACTGTAATTTGCTGTTTGCTGCCCTTGCTGATTCTTTCGTAATAGCGGGTTTCTTACCATTAAAAAAGGAAGAAACTTTCGCCAATCTCCATGCTAAAGATAATAGTTTAGGAGTAGCTTTAATGTTTGGTGCCGGCTTCTTCATCAACACACTTATTTTCGTCAGCAATTCCTGATTGCTAATGTTTTCTGAATTTAAGATAAATCGTTCGGCCGTAATATCACTATTCATTAACAAGATCATAATCTTGGCTACGTCACTTACATCCACAATACCTACGGAACCTTCTGGATAAATTTTATTGCCTTTGTTTACCAGGTTGAAAATAGCACGAGATCCTTTTTCCCCCCATCCCAATCCCATAATTACGGATGGATTGACGATTACAGCATCGAGACCTTCTGCAATTCCACGCCACACCTCCATTTCACTTTCATACTTTGCAAGGGAGTATTTAGAAATCTTAGGATTATATTCCCATTTATCATTTTCATTAACAGGCAGTCCTTTTTTATTGAATCCCAAAGCAGCGATAGAACTGACATGAAGCAATCTTTTGTTATGATCTAGGCAAAGGTTAACGATATGTTTAGTGCCTTCAACATTTGTATGGATTATTTCTGCTGCATCTTCTTTTTGATAGGAAACTTTAGCAGCGCAGTGATAAATCTGATCTACTTTAGGAATTATGTCCTCAAGAATGAAAAAATCAGTGATTTCAGCATCAACCCATTGGATGAGAGATGAAGAGCGGAGCTGTTCAGGAATTATAGATGATGATCTTTTTAGCGCAATCACACTTTGCCCATCATCAATGAGATATTGCAATAATGTAGACCCTAAAAAACCTGTTCCGCCAGTTACTAAAATCACTTCCTAACTTATTGTTGAAAAATTATGTAGTTCAAAAGTAAGTTAATAAATGCATATTTGCTAAATACAAGAGGATAATCTCAAGAAAAATTGAGGAATTAGACAATCAATATGACATTAGCAGATTTTTTATCACCCATCTCCCCGAAAGAACTAGGTCTTCCTGCAGACTATTACAATTCACAATTCGGAAAATCGATTGAAAAATATACGGACCGATTTCCAGATTGGGAGGAGGAAGGTAATTACCCGCAGCTTGCAATATTTGGGGTTGAGGAGGGTAGGTCTGCTGTCAATAATAACGGGACACAAAAGGGTCCGGATATGGTCAGGAAACATCTATATGACCTTTATCAAGGAGATTATTCGGTTAAAATTGCTGATTTAGGAAATATTAAGGCCGGATCCACTGTAAGAGATACATACGTTGCTGTGAAATTGGTCATGGAGGAGCTGATGAAGAAGGGGATCATACCCATTTTGATTGGCGGAGGCCAGGATCTTACGTATGCACAATATACGGCTTATGAGAATTTGGAGCAGCGTGTTGATGTTGCGGTAATCGATTCAAGGTTTGATTTGGACCAAGAAAATGCCGAGGATATGCCATTAAATTCTCAGACTTACCTTAACCATCTGATATTACATCAACCAGATTATTTATTCAATCTCAGTAATATTGGGTATCAAACATATTTAGTAAGTAAGGAATCGATCAATATGTATGATAAGCTATTTTTTAATGCGATGCGTTTGGGTAGTTTTTCAGGCAAACTTGATCAAGCAGAGCCGATCGTTAGGGCGGCAGACATGGTAAGCTTTGATATCGGAGCAGTTCGGGCATCAGAAGCCTGTGGGAATGCAAATGCAGGCCCCAATGGTTTATATGGTGACGAAGCATGTCAATTAGCGAGATATGCGGGGATGTCAGATAAGTGCAGTTCCTTTGGGATTTATGAATATAACCCAACCTTTGATCCCATGGGTCAGACGGGAATGTTAATTGCACAAATGATATGGTGTTTCATTGACGGTTTTTACAGTCGGAAAAAGGATGCTCCCATGTATCCAAAATCGAATTATATTATTTATCGTACGACTTTAGAAGCAGACGATTATGAGTTGGTTTTTGTAAAGAGTAAGAAGTCTGACCGTTGGTGGATGCAAGTTCCTTATTTTGGTTCGAAATCTGTCAATGAAAGGTTTTACCTGGTCCCATGCCGGTATGAGGATTACCAATTGGCTGTATCTGGGGATATGCCGGATTTATGGTGGAAAACTCATCAAAAATTACAGTAATTAATAATTTCAGAAGGGATCCTGAAAATGGAAGTTATCTATCCAATTTCATTAATATTATTAGTGCTTATATGCGGATATCTGATTTGGCGTAATGCCAGGTCTGTTTCGCGTGAGGAGCATAACAGGTCTCAAGACCTAGTCAAGGATCTGCAGGTTGAATTTGCGAAGGTTCAGGAACGCGAAAAGTTGCTGGTATCAGAACGGGAACGTTTGTTGAAAGAGCTCAAAGATGAAGTTCAAGTTAGGCAAAGTGTTGAACGTAGCCTTGATGGTACAAATGCATATCTACAAGCACAGCAGGAGAAATTTGCTGATCAAAAAACTGAAATAGAACAGATGAAATTTCAGTTCAATAACGAATTTCAGGTTTTAGCAAATAAGATTCTGGAGGAGAAATCCAGTAAATTCACCCAACTGAACCAGCAGAATCTTTCTCAAGTTTTAGAACCATTAAAGGAAAAAATCAAGATTTTTGAAGAGAAAGTTGAGAAGTCCTATCAACAGGAATCTGCAGAACGTCATGTTTTGAAGGGAGTTGTTGAACAGTTAATGCAGCAGAGCATCCAAATTAAAGATGAGGCGAATAATCTTGCCAAGGCCTTAAAGGGAGATAATAAAAAACAGGGAAATTGGGGCGAGGTGATTTTGGAAAGGGTATTGGAGCGTTCGGGTCTATTGAAGGATCAAGAATATAAGCTTCAGGCTTCGGTACAGGAGATTGATGGAAAGCGGTTCCAGCCAGATGCCATCATCTATTTGCCAGATGAAAAACATTTGATAGTGGATGCAAAACTATCGTTGGTGGCTTATGAACGAGCTGTAAATGCCGATACAGATGAAGATAGATTGATTTTTGTAAAACAACATGTACAATCTATAGAAAATCATGTTCGAGATTTATCAGCGAAGGATTACCATGCATTATACGGGATACATTCCCCAGATTTTGTCTTATTATTTATTCCAATTGAATCTTCACTTAGTTTAGCTGTAAACCATAAACCAGAACTATTTAGTGATGCTTGGGACCGTCGGGTTGTCATTGTGAGTCCATCTACATTATTGGCAACATTGAGGACAATTGCAAGTGTTTGGAAACAAGAACGGCAGAATAGAAATGTGCTGGAAATTGCTAAAGAGGCAGGTCTATTATATGATAAATTCGTAGGCTTTTTACAAGATATGGATCAATTACAATCCATTATTCAAAAAGCTTCAGAGAAGCATGAGGATGCGATGAAGAAATTGAGTTCCGGTTCTGGCAATGTCATCCGGAAGATTGAGCAATTAAAAACCCTAGGCGCGAAGGCCAATAAACAGATTGGAGATAAATACAAAGAGGAATAGTATTCACTTTATTTGTTTGATTTTCAGTATTAATAAATTAAATTTAAGGAAAGTTTCAACCACAAACTAACTTTTCTTATGGAAGATATGATTCTCTATAATCGGCTTCAATTTGCATTCACGATTACCTTTCATTACCTCTTTCCACAACTTACAATGGGTTTATCCCTGATGATCGTTTATTTTAAGTGGAAATTCCTTCGGACCAATAATATCCTTTATAATGATGCCTCCAAGTTTTGGATGAAGATCTTTGCTTTAAATTTTGCAATGGGTGTTGTTACCGGTATACCTATGGAGTTCCAATTTGGTACGAATTGGGCAAAATTTTCTGAATTGACAGGCGGCATCATAGGACAAACCTTAGCCATGGAAGGCATGTTTTCTTTCTTTTTGGAATCATCATTTTTGGGGATGTTTATCTTTGGTGAGAAATTACTTGGTCATAAGCTGCATTTCTTATCTGGGCTTTTGGTTTTTATAGGTTCTTGGGCATCTGGATATCTAATATTAGCCACACATTCATGGATGCAGCATCCTGTAGGATACGAAATACTGGAAAACGGAAAGTTTGTCCTTAATAATTTTTCAGCACTATTTACAAATCCGTGGTTATTGCCATCTTATTTGCATAATCAAGCTGGTTCATTGGTTACATCTGCCTTTTTTGTATCAGCTGTAGGAGCTTTCTATCTACTCAGCAACATACATCGTGAATACGGACAAGTTTTTCTAAAAACAGGAATTGTCTTTGGATTAATAGCCTCTATTGCTGTTGCTTTTCCAACTGGAGATATGTTGGCAAAGAATGTCGTAAAACATCAGCCTGCAACATTTGCTGCCATGGAGGGGATTTTCGAAACTGAAAAAGGGGGGTCTGAAATTATTTTGATAGGTCAGCCAGACATGGAAAATAAAAAGTTGGACAACAAAATTGCCGTTCCCAATGTACTGAGTTTTCTTACTTACCAAAGGTGGCATGCAACTATTAAAGGGTTGAATGAATTTGACGAAGATATACATCCTACGAATGTTCCCGGTCTATATTATAGCTATCACATAATGGCTGGCCTAGGAACGATATTTATTGGGGTTATGGTTATTGCTGCGTTTTTGCTATGGCGCAAAAAATTATATCAAACTAAATGGATCTTATGGATTTTAATGTTTATGATTCCGTTTCCCTATATCGCGAATACTGCAGGATGGTATACTGCAGAATTGGGTAGACAGCCCTGGTTAGTTTTTAATCTGATGCGGATGGTAGACGGAGTATCTCCCACAGTTTCTTCGGGGAATACATTATTTACTTTGTTAGGATTTGTTGGATTGTATATCTTATTGGGCTTATTATTTCTGATGCTGGTATTAAAGATAATCAGAAAGGGTCCTGAAACTAATTTAGCACTAAAATCATAGGTTATGGAAATGTTCTGGTATATCATTTTGGTATTTATGTTAGGCATGTATGTGGTTCTAGACGGATATGATTTTGGGGCAGGAATCGTGCACTTGCTGTTTGCAAAGACAGATGATGAGCGAGCAGCAATACGGAATTCGATTGGACCATTTTGGGATGCAAATGAAGTTTGGTTAATTGCTTCGGGAGGGGTTTTGTTTTTTGCATTCCCTACGCTATATGCATCTGCATTCAGTGGCTTTTATCTTCCCTTGATGATGGTGCTCTGGTTTTTGATATTTAGGGCAATTGGACTGGAACTGAGGGGACAGATCCATAACCGCCTATGGGAAAAATTTTGGGAAAAGGCTTTTGGAATTGCAAGTTTGTTTTTGGCAATTTTCTTTGGAGCGGCACTGGGTAATGTAGTGCGTGGTGTGAATTTAGGGATGGTCGAAAATGGATTGTCTACCCAAGAACCTCAATATTTCTTCTTACAGTTATGGAACCCTACATTGGATCCATTGGCAGAGGTACATGGCATTATTGATTGGTTTACTATTCTTTTAGGAGTGGTTTCGGTGATTACATTGACCATTCATGGTTCGAATTGGATTATCCTTAAAACATCTACAGACCTTAACCGAAGACTAAAGGGTATTATTTTCAAATTAAATATTGCATTGGTCTTATTGGTAATTGGGACGGCAGCCTTATGGCAGTATGTCAAGCCATTTCCGCTGAATAATCTAATAGGTCACGCTTGGTTATGGATTTTTCCATTAATTGCTGGAATTGGACTAATTGGACAATTTTGGATCAAGAAGTTTAAAAAGGATGGTATGGGATTTTTATTTTCCACTTTATTTATACTTGGCAGCTTTGCAACAACAGTTGCATCACTTTTTCCGAATGTACTACCATCCACAAATTCTGTTAACCCATCCTTAACAATTTACAATGTGGCTGCTCATGAATATGGACTTTCCGTTGGATTTAACTGGTTTGTCATTGCCTTTCTTCTGGTAGTCATCTATTTTATCATACAATTCCGGGTATTTAAAGGAAAGTTGGATGATGTTGGGGGGCATTAGTTGAGTCTTTAGTAATTAGTATTTAGATGCTTGTATGTTTTTTCTGACTATACAAAAATCTAAATACTAAATACTTTCTACTAAATACTACCTTAATATCCCACGGCTCTGTCGTCACCGCGGTGGTCAGCTCCGGTTTGGAGTTTGCCATTTTTGAGGATGACGATATTTTCTACACGGCCAATAGGGCTTCTTTCGTTGATTTTATATCCGTCCTCGCTGAGGCTTTGGCGGGTTTTTTCATCGATAGCACCTTCTTCAGCATCGACTACGTCAGGTTTCCATTGGTGATGGAAACGGGCAGCGGAAACGGATTCTTGTGCTGTCATATCAAATTCCAGGACATTCAGGATTGTTTGGAATACAGATGTTATAATGGTAGAGCCTCCAGGAGTTCCTACAACCATTTTTAATTTTCCGTCCTCTTCGACGATTGTTGGCGTCATTGCGCTTAACATACGTTTTCCTGGTTCAACAGAGTTTGCTTTTCCACCCAATAAACCATACATATTTGGAGATCCAGGTTTCACGGAGAAATCATCCATTTCATTATTCAATAGGAAACCAGCCCCATCAACCCATACCAATGATCCATAAGAACCATTAATGGTTGTTGTTAAAGAAACTGCATTGCCTTCTTTGTCAACAATGCTATAGTGGGTAGTCTGCTCAGATTCATATCCAGGGAATTTGGAAGCCTTTACATCATCACTTGGGGTAGCTTTTTCTAAGCTAACTTTAGACATACGTTCTTGATTGAATTTAGCGTCTGTAAGATTGGCTACCGGCACACGATAAAAATCAGGATCGCCTAAGTGTGTTGCACGATCAGCATACACTCTACGTTCTGCTTCGACCATCGCGCGAACTGTGCTGTCGCTTTGAAATCCCCATTTTTTCAAGGGATAGTTTTCTACAGATTGCAACAAGGCCATAAGAGCAACTCCACCACTGGAAGGCGGCGGCATGGAAATGATTTTGTGATTTTTATACATGCCAACAATCGGATCTCTCCAAGCGGCCTGGTAATCTTCCAAATCCTTAAGGCTGATGATTCCGTTGCCTCTTTTCATTTCGGCAACGATGAATTCGGCAGTTTTGCCTTTGTAAAATCCATCACGTCCTAGTTCAGCGATACGCTTTAATGTTTCAGCCAATTCTGATTGTACGAAATTGTCGCCTTCTTTCCATTCGGCATCACGAATAATAGCGGCACCATTGGGGTTAAATTTTTTAAATCTTTCTTGATAACGGTTGAATTCACCGGCTTGCTGTTTTGTAAGGGCAAATCCTTTCGATGCAAGATCAATTGCAGGCTGCAATAAGTCCTTCCAAGGAAGAGAGCCATATTTTTTGAATGCTTCATCCATTCCTCCTACGGATCCCGGAACACCAGCGGCTAATTGTCCATAAAGACTTAAGTCAGTTATTGGGTTTCCGTTTTGATCAAGGTACATGTCTTTGAAAGCTTTAGAAGGAGCTTTTTCGCGGAAATCTAAGGACGAAATCTGCCCATCTTTAGCACGGTAAACCATGAATCCACCGCCACCAAGGTTTCCCGCATTTGGGTAAACTACTGCCAATGCAAATTTTACAGCAATAGCTGCATCAACTGCATTACCGCCCTTTTTTAATATTTCTACCCCCACCTCTGAAGCTAATGGGTGAGCCGTCACAACCGCACCATTTGCAAACTCAGTTTGCAGGTCAGCAGTCTTTTGATTCACTGAACAGGAGCCCAGGAAGAAGACGATTATGAATAAATAGATCAAATTAGGTTTTTTCATGCGGCTAAGATAATAAATTGGTAATATTTGATGAATTATATTAACTTCAATAAAAATTTAATTATGCGTTTTCTAAGCCTTTTCCTAATGCTTTTTGTAAGCATTCAACTAAAATCACAGACTGTAAAAATCTTGACCTATAATATTCATCATGCCAATCCACCATCTGCTGCCAATAAAATTGACATTGAAGCTATAGCAAAGGTGATTAATGATTCCAAGGCGGACATTGTTGGCATTCAAGAGGTTGATATCAATGTTTCACGTTCTGAAATGATGAATCAAGCTGAGAAACTAGCTGAACTGACAGGAATGGATTACTTCTTTTCTAAAGGCATCGACTTAGAAAAGGGTTATTATGGTACTGTAATCCTAAGTAAGCATAAAATAGTTGGAAAAAGGAGGTATGATCTACCTATGCCGGTTGAAAGTGAGAATCGTTCCTTGGCGATTGTAGACGTTGAACTTCCTGATGGAAAAACAATTTCCCTGGCGAATACACACCTTGACCTGAAGGAAGAAAATAGGATCGCTCAAGCAGAATTTATCAATGAACTGGGAGAGCTTTATAGTAAGCCTCTGATCCTTGTCGGAGACTTAAATGCAACCCCCAACTCTAAGCCTATTGAAATTCTTGAAAAATATTTTGTTAGAAATACCTCAAGTAACCAACCAACGTCTCCAAATGTAAATACCAAAAATGAAATCGATTATATCATGGTATTGAAAAACAAGAAATTTAAATGGAAAGAATATAAAGTAATCAAGGAAGAATATGCCTCTGACCATTTGCCGTTGTATGCGGAGGTAGTATTTAGTAATTAGTAGTTAGTATTTAGTAGTTAGTAGTTAGACAATAGACAATAAGACAATAAGAGCCGATTTGGTGGGATAATTTGTATAGTTGTTAGCGCATTGAGATTTTTTTGGAAAGTTTTGATGTTTGATAATTGATAATGTGTAGAGGGGTGGTTTAGGAGTTTATTCCTAAGTATTATTTTAGTTTTTCGTTGTTTTTGTGTCTGTTGCTGTCGCGCATATTTTTTTTATCGAGGTTTTTTTCCAGCGCTGTTGTGAGGTCAATGCCTGTTTGATTAGCTAAACAGATTAAAACAAAAAGGACATCTGCCATTTCATCGGCTAGATTAACTTCTTCATCTGATTTCTTAAAAGATTGTTCGCCATATTTTCTTGCCATGATTCTGGCGACCTCGCCTACTTCTTCCATTAACATGGCGGTATTGGTCAATTCGTTAAAGTAACGAACTCCGGTGGTTGTGATCCATTGGTCTACTATTTCTTGTGCTTCTTTAATTGTCATTGTTTTGATGGTTAATGGTTATCCCTGTCTTTTGTGTTCATGATAATGGTAACTGGTCCGTCATTGAGTAGGTCGATTTTCATGTCCCCTCCAAAAACGCCCATTTGGACTTCTTTGCCTAATAATTCGGTTAGGTATTTTCCCATTTCTTCGTACATAGGTTTTGCTTTGTCGGGTTTTCCTGCACGGATAAAGGAAGGTCTGTTGCCTTTTTTTGTTTGTGCAAATAAAGTGAATTGGGATATTAGAAGGATATTTCCGTCTAGGTCCTGCACGGATTTATTCATTAAGCCTTGTTCATCGGAGAAAATGCGTAGGTTAACTAATTTTTGTGCCAGCCATTGCAGGTCTTCCTTGGTATCTTCTTCTTCGACGCCTAGGAGAACAAGGAGCCCCTGGTTAATTTTTCCTGTTATCTGTTGGTCTACTGTACATGAGGCGTGGGTTACACGTTGAATTACTGCTCGCATGGGATTAAAAGTATTAAGTATAATTGATTTTGGCAAAATCAATTGGTTTTTTCAATGCCATCGGCATGGCATAGCTATAGAAAAAAAGTAAATAAAAAAACAAACACCGTAGGAGTGGCATGTTTATCCCTACGGGATTATCAGATTTATATATCTCGGCTCTTATGCCTTATGTCAAAATTCTCCTTGTCTCTTCTTAAAAATAGTTTCTTCATCTTGCGATGAAGAATGAACAAGCGTAACGTGGGGCAGAAGGGGCGGTTTTTTGGGGATTTTTTTGCGGCACGCCGCAAAAAAATCCCCAAAAAATCACCCCTTAAAAAAATCTTATGTCTACTGTCTTATGTCTACTTAAAATCTAATGTTTAGTCCCAACATTGCGTTGGTTTCTGCTTGAGGGTAATAAAAATTGAAATAATCCCGCTTACCTACAGACTGCATTATCGAACTATAGGTATAACCTGATGTAGCATATTTCTCGTTGAAAATGTTGTTGACCATCAAATTCAAATCGATTTTCCTTATTCCAAATGCTGAGAAGCTGTAAACTGCCTGAACATTATTAACAAATGAAGGTGCTATGCTTCGATTTTTTTCTGAAGTATTATCTAGGTAAATCCTGGATATATACTTGCTTAAAAATCTAAAGGATAATGCCTCAATTGGTTTATAAGTGAAATTATTTGATAGGACAATATTTGGAGACTTAGCAATATTGGATGATTTATGTACAATTAATTCATGATCAACAACATTGAAGTCGTCATCATAAATTGGAATCTGTTCTTCAAAATTCTTGATTTTATTTTGGCTCAATGCTGCGGTTGCTGACCAGATAAATTTTGAATGAATTTTCCAGCTTCCGTCTAATTCAAACCCAGTTCGGTAACTGTTGTCGACATTAATACGGACAGCAGCTCCCACATTGTTAATTTCCCCTGTTGGAATTAATTGATCCTTGTACAGCATAGCGTAAACATTTGCACCAATATTGAAAGTTTCGGATCTGAAACGATATCCTGCTTCAATATCCTGCATTTTTTCTGGACGAGGTACAGTGCCCATTGGATTCTCTACATAATCATTTCTAGTAGGCTCCTTGCTTGCAAATGCGTAGGAACCATAGAAGTTTGAATTTTCATCAAGGAAATAGGTAATGCCAGCTTTTGGATTGAAGAAATTATGTGTGTCATCAAAGCTGTAGTTCTTAATATCTTCATCATCACCTTTACCATTATAGACTATGTTACGATATTGTAGATCTAGATTAAAAAGGAATTTATCTACTCTATAGTCTGCCTTAGCAAAGAAATTAAAGTCATTCTTGTTGGCATGACCGAAATAGTATTTTTTTCCTAACGCACTTTCTGGGACTTGGTCTGCCCAGACAGCCTCACCATAATGGTCACCTTTATATTGATTATATGAACCTCCAAAAGTGAAGTTTAAACTGCTGGAAGGTTTGTATAATAAGGAATAGGTGATACCATAGAAATGGTTATCCAACCATCTTCTTCGAACCAAATCTGTATTTTCAATCGTCTCACCATTAACCTTTATTGGGTCAATACCATAGTCATTCAAATCGCTCATTGGCTTAAACTCTTCATAATATCCAGCACCTCGCGTATAGTGTAGGGCAGAATTGAAGGTCAATTGAGTGGAAGGCCTATAAGAATAATTTAGATGGGCATGGGTTTGGGTGTAATTGTCCGTTTGATTATCGTATGTATAATAGTTATAGCGACGGTTACCGTTGAGGAATCTTTCGCGTTCAGCACCTTCAAGCCAAAGATTATCAGCATATTCTTCAATTCGTGCTTTATTTCCTGTAAACAAAGGTTCAGCCAATCCATACCATGCTTGATAAGTTTTTTCCTTGCCAGAGAATACAGTAGCTTTTAAGGTATGTTTATCGGTATATAGTCCACCGTCCACATAGAATGATTTCAGGTTAGAGAAAGCCCGGTCAACATATCCGTCAGAACTGATTCTAGAAGCACGAGCATTGAAAGCGTATTTGTTGTTTATTAATCCGGTACCAGCCTTAATCGTGTTTTTCCAGGAATTATATGATCCGAAAGCATTATTTAATTCAAGATAAGGTTTGGTTTCAAGAGCATCCGTTTGAATGTTTAGGGAAGCACCAAAAGCTGCGGGTCCGTTTGTAGAAGTCCCGATTCCACGTTGAATCTGTATACTTTCTGTGCTAGAAGCAAAATCTGGAAGATTTACGAAGAATGAGCCCATACTTTCAGGGTTGTTAAGGGGTATTCCATTTAGGGTAACATTTATTCTTTCATTGTCAGATCCACGGATTGTCAAATTGGTATATCCAATTCCAGCGCCCGCATCGGATCCAATAACGACTCCTGGAGTTTGGTCTAGAAGGTAAGGAATATCTTGGCCGAGGTTTTTTTGTTGAATTTGTTCTTTGTCGAGCGTCTTAAAAGTGGTTGCTGAATTTTCTTTAGCACGTGTTGCGGAGACGTAGAGTTCTTCAAATTCGTAAACCTGATCTTTTAATTTTATGGAAAAAATAGCTTGATTCGACGGATTAATTCTTAATATCTCGGATTTATAACCAATAAAAGAAATTTTTAAGTTATAGAATTGTGATTTTAAATCTTCAAAAACGGCGATTCCGTGTTGATCAGTTGATTTTGACTGTTTGTCAATAGATACTGTTGCTGCGATTGCAGGGGCTCCAGACTTGTCTAAAACCCTCACAGTGAAGTTTTCTTGAGCGAAGCTCACAGATACGAGCAAACATAAGGCTAAAATTGCCCAAAGCTTGTTAAACATAATAAAAAAATTGTTTTAATGAGTTAAACTTTCTTGTTGCAAGGGGTCACACCAAGTTCTATTTAACCGCCCTTTCCCTACGCTGGCATTATCCAGGTCAGGTGCGTGTTTCGTATAATACGTTGAAACACAGGGTATAATCTCAGCCTTTATTTGTGTTCATAAACAAGGCACCCCTAATTGATAGGACAAAGCTATCATTTTGGATAAATAAAACAAAATTTATATATTATTGTAAAAAATTCGTAATTATTATTTTATTAGTTAAACTCATTGTATTTTTTTGTAAATTGCCTGCAATGCCATTAAAGGCAATTTACGCTAACTTAAAAAAAACGGAAATATTTTTTTCTTATGAAGTATTATGCTGCCGATGTTGTATTTCCTGTTACAGGACCAGCTATTAAAAAAGGTGTTGTTGCAATGGATGACGATGGTCTTGTTAAGGGGGTTTATAACCCGGGTGAAATCGATGAAAGCCTTGTAGAGCAATTTAAAGGAGCCCTAATTCCTGGATTTATTAATTCCCACTGTCACCTTGAACTTTCAAATCTGTTAGGGATAGTTCCTAGAAATATTGGCTTGCCATCGTTTCTGTCTTCTGTCATGAATGAAAGAGGAAATCATAATGCATCATTGGAAGAGGCGATGTTAGACGCGGATAAGAAGATGTATGAGAAGGGAATTCAGGCAGTTGGAGATCATGTGAATACTGTAGTGTCGGCTAAAATTAAAGAAAATAGTTTGATCAAGTATCACACCTTTGTTGAGGTAATGGCCATGAAAAAAGAGGATGTCATTACCAATATTGATAATGCAAAGGAAATCGAGTTTCATTTTGATTATAAACATTCATCCATTACACCACATGCACCTTATTCTGTTTCTAAGTACCTGTTCAAGGCTTTGAAAAAGGCTGTCAGTGAGGATAATATCTTCAGTATCCATAATCAAGAAAGTGATGAAGAGAACAAGCTTTTTAGATACAAAAGTGGTGAATTTTTAGAATTCTTTAAGAAAATGGATTTAGTAATGGATGATTTTAGGGCACAAGCCAGAAATTCCTTGCAATCATTTCTACCTTATATCCCTTCAAAAAACAGACTAATATTAGTTCATAATACATATACTTCAATGAAGGATTTAGATTTTGTTGATCGTATGGGAAGATCCGTTTATATCTGCTTTTGTCCAAAAGCTAATTTATATATTGAAGGTCGTATTCCAAAAATTGACAATTTCTTGTTAGGAGGTCATGAAATCATCATTGGGACAGATAGTTTAGCCTCAAATGATACCTTGGATATTTTGGAGGAGTTGAAAGTTATTCACCAAGTATACCCAGAACTGGATTTCAATGAAACGATTAAATGGGCAACTATCAATGGAGCAAAGGCATTGAATTTTGAACAGGAATTGGGTTCACTTGAGGTTGGTAAAAAACCAGGGTTGGTGTTGTTGGAGGGAATGGACACGTTCAAACTTAATCCAAAAGTTAAGGTAAGGAGAATTAGATAGTTTCTAATTCTATTTCTTCTTATACCTTTGTATTCATGAAGCATTGGAATATCAGGGTAACAGGCAAGGTCCAAGGAGTATTTTTTAGGGCATCCACCAAGGCAGTAGCTGATCAGTTAGGTGTGAAAGGATATGTTATGAATATGGCTGACGAGTCTGTATTTATTGAAGCCGAAGGGGATAAATTTGGTCTTGAATCCTTGTTGGAATTCTGTCAGGAGGGACCTGAAGGGGCAGAAGTTTCTGAAGTTCATTATGAAGAGTCCGACGATCTAAAAGGATTTCGGAATTTTGAGGTCATCAAAAAAATCAAATAATCGTGTCCGTAGTTAAGAAATTTGTAAGTGATACGATGATTTATGGTCTTTCGACTATAATTTCACGGATGCTCAACTTCGTGTTGACTCCATTTTTTACTTCCAAGTTTATACCATCTGTTTACGGGGTTTTCACCAGTCTTTTTTCTTATTCATCCATGGTCAATGCTGTATTGGCATTCGGGATGGAGACCACGTATTTTAGATACCTTCAAAAAGTAGAAGGCGATAAGCAGCGTGTATTCGACAGCAGTTTTCTCGTCACCTTGGTTACAGCAGCATTATTCCTTATCAGCATTTTTACATTTACGGAACCCATCGCCATTTGGTTAAACGAAGGGGTCAATGTTCAAGACTATGTTGAATATGTGAAGTATTTTGGACTGATTCTCGCGGCAGATGCTATAGCCGTAGTTCCATTCGCTAAGCTAAGGGCGGAGGGTAGACCCATAAAATATGGAGCTATAAAATTGATCAATGTTTTAGTTTTCATTTTTGCTAACTTATTCCTATTGGTTTGGTTGCCCGAATTAATGAAGGGTTCAGAGTTTATCCGTTCATTATGTTCAGGGTGGTTCAGAGAAGGATGGCTGGGGAATGTATTCATTTCGAATGCAATTGCCAGTATTCTAACCTTGTTCCTGTTATTGCCACAGATTTTGAGTTTCCGGTTTAAAGTGGATTCCAAATTGGTAAAAGACATGCTATCTTATTCATTTCCGATTTTAATTGCAAATATCTCCTTTATCATTAATGAGAACTTGGATAAAGTATTAATTCCAAGATTATTGCCTGGGGAAAAAGGAGATTATGATACAGGAATATATGGAGGGGTTGCGAAAATTGCTGTATTTTTAAATCTGTTTGTCACCGCATTTCGATTGGGAGCGGAGCCATTTTTCTTTTCGTATTCTAAGAATGAGAATGCCCGTAAGACATATGCAGTCATCATGGAATACTTTGTGATTGCTATGATCATGGTGATGATTGGCCTATGTGCGAATTTAGATTGGCTGAAGCATTTTATCAACGAAAAGTATTGGTCAGGACTAATCCTGGTTCCGATGTTGTTGTTCAATTATGTATTGCTGGGGATCTATATGAATCTTTCTGTTTGGTATAAGTTGTCAGATCAGACGCGATATGGCCTTTACATTTCTGGTATAGGGGCGATTATTACAATTATCTTGAATTTTGCCTTGATACCCCATTTTTCATATTTTGGAGCTGCATTATCCACTACAGTTACTTATCTCTTTATGGTTGGTCTTTCTTATTTTTGGGGCCAGCAGAACTATAGTATACCGTATAAAAATAAAAAGATAGGCATCTATCTTATCATTGGATTAGCAGTTTCGTGGGCTGCATATTTTGGACATTTCTGGATTGGGAATCTTTTGTTTCTACTGTTTTTAGGAGCAGTATTCTACTTTGAAAAGGAGTCGCTTTTGAGGATTTTGAAAAGAGGCGGGTCAAAATAAAGTCGCTTATTTAAGCGACTTCTTCTGCAAAATTAAATCTTATTTCTTCTAGTACCTCTTGAATTTCTTTTACATCCTGAAGGCTCACCAGTTTCATTCTGTATTCTTTGAAATTTGGAATTCCCTTAAAATAATTGGCATAGTGTCTTCGCATTTCAAAAATTCCGGTTTTATCACCTTTCCATTCTATTGATTTAGTTAGGTGGGTGTTACATACATCAACACGTTCAGACACTGTAGGGCCAGCCAATCGTTCGCCGGTATTGAAGAAATGTTTTATTTCCCTAAATATCCAAGGGTATCCAATGGATGCACGTCCGATCATAATACCATCTACTTCATACTCTTGTCGCCAAGCTGCAGCTTTTTCAACAGAATCAACATCACCGTTTCCGAAGATAGGAATTTTGATTCTGGGATTTCTTTTAACATCCTTAATCATTGACCAATCAGCTTGACCTTTATACATTTGAGTTCTTGTTCGGCCATGTATTGCCAATGCTTTGATACCAATGTCTTGAAGGCGTTCAGCAACCTCGTAAACATTTTTTGTGTTATCATCCCATCCCAGTCTGGTTTTAACTGTTACGGGTAAATCAGTGGCTTCAACCACTGCTTTGGTCATTGCGACCATTTTGTCAATATCCTGCAAAAGACTGGCTCCTGCGCCCCGACAAGCCACATTTTTAACCGGACAACCATAATTGATGTCAATTAAGTCAGGGTTTGCTGCCGTGCAGATTTCTGCAGATTGACGCATGTGCTCAATATCAGATCCAAAGATCTGAATGCCTATAGGTCTTTCATATTCAAAAATGTCTAATTTTTGACGAGATTTTGCGGCATCCCGAATAAGGCCTTCAGAAGATATAAATTCAGTGTACATCATATCCACGCCATTCTGTTTACATACGTAACGGAATGGAGGGTCACTTACATCTTCCATTGGAGCCAATAGTAAGGGAAACTCACCTAAATCAATATTTTTGCCAATCTTTACAGACATCTATTTTGCTAATTTTTTACAAAAGTAGCAAAATAGATTTAAGACTAAAAAACATAAGCCATCAGACATAGGAATAGAACAATCGCCTGACAATCAATTTTTTTAAATTTTACCAACAAATTCTGCAATTGCCTGCATTGGATTCTCTGTTTTCATAAAGTTTTCACCGATCAAGAAAGCGTTGAAGCCTGATTTTTTAAGGTCCTTAATGGTTTCTGGATCAGAGATTCCACTTTCTGAAACTTTGATGTACTGATTGGGGATTTTATTGACAAGTTCATATGAGTGGTCAAGGGAAACTACAAAATCCTTCAGATTTCTGTTATTAACACCTATAGCATCAATGCTTTCGAAGGTATTGGCAATTAGTTCCTCTTCATTATGGACTTCTAAGAGTACGTTTAAACCCAGAGATTTAGCATATTCAGAAAGGTTTTTTACCTCTTCGGGCTTTAAGCATGCTGCAATGAGGAGGATAATATCCGCGCCATATGCTTTAGCTTCGGCGATTTGATATTCATCGATGATAAACTCCTTGCGTAACAAGGGAATCTCCAGGACTTCCCGAGCCGCCGTTAAATCTTCGAGAGAACCTTGGAAGAAATCTTTATCTGTTAATACAGAAATTGCGGAAGCCCCGGCATCTTGATAGCCTTTTACTACTTCTTGTACAGTGTTTACCCCATTGATCAATCCTTTAGACGGAGAGGCCCTTTTATATTCAGCTATAATTCCAGTACGTTCTGGATTTAAAATGCTTTCTTTCAGGTTGTAACAAGTTCTGGAGAAGAGAGGTGTTTTTTGCAATTCACTTAAGGTTGCAAGGCTTTTAGCTACAGTAACTTCTTCTTTTTTTCTAGCTACAATTTTATCTAATATATTCATTTAAATCTTTCGAATTTTTTAAGCATTAATTGTTTCCATTAATCCAATTGGCAATTAAAGTTTTTCCATTGTCGGTAAGGATTGATTCCGGGTGGAACTGCATTCCTTTAACATCATATTTTGTGTGCGACAATGCCATAATTACTCCATTTGGGTCTACAGCAGTTACTTTTAATTCGGTAGTTAATGTATTGGGATCTACCGCCCATGAGTGATACCTTCCAATTTTTGAATCTTCAGGGAAATTAGCGAATAGAGTTTCGTTGTTGTCGGTAATTTCTATGCTAGTCGCTACCCCATGTAATGGTTTAGGCATATTGTAAAGTTTAGCTCCAAATACCTCTGCGATTGCCTGCTGACCCAGACAGATGCCTAATATACTTTTAGTTGCTGCGTATTTTCTAATTACATCCAACAATAATCCTGCTTCTTCTGGTATTCCAGGTCCAGGAGATAATAGAATTTTGTCATATTTCTCTACCTCATCGATATCAAATTTATCGTTTCTTACAACTTCGTAACTCAAATTGAGTTCTTGCAGAAGGTGCACAAGGTTATAGGTGAATGAATCGTAATTGTCGATTACTAATATTGGCTTGCTCATTATATTATTTCCGCTAATTCTAAAGCTCTGCGAAGAGCTGAAATTTTATTATTTACTTCTTGTAGTTCTTTTTCCGGGTCAGAATCTAAAACGATTCCAGCACCAGCTTGATAATGGAGATAATTTTGTTTGCTCATAAAGGAACGAATCATGATGGCATGGTTGAAATCACCATTGAAGCCCATAAACCCAATTGCACCAGAATAAAAAGAACGATGCTGATTTTCATAACGATCGATGAGGGTAATTGCCATATGCTTAGGAGCTCCGGATAACGTACCGGCCGGATAAGTGTCTCCAACCACATCAAATGGATTGGTGTTGGGATTTAATATTCCGCTGACCTTGGAAACAAGGTGGATTACATGTGAATAATATTGAGCTTCTTTATAGGATTTTACCTGCACATTATGACAATGTCTGCTTAGGTCATTTCTCGCCAAATCTACAAGCATAACATGTTCGGCACTTTCTTTAGGGTCATTCTTAAGCTCTTCAGCAATTTTTTCGTCTTGCTCCATGTTACCAGTGCGTTTAAACGTACCTGCAATGGGATAAATGGTAGCGACATCATTTTTAATAGTCAATTGAGCTTCAGGAGAAGAACCAAATAGTTTAAAATCACCATAATCAAAATAAAACAAGTAAGGAGAAGGGTTAATAGATCTTAAAGCGCGATAAACGTTGAATTCATCTCCAGAAAAAGGTGTTTCAAAAGCTCTGGAGGGAACGATTTGGAATACATCACCACGTTGGATATGTTCTTTCATCTTATTGACTAGAGCTCTGAAATCTTCATCGCTCATATTTGATTTCTCTTCGCCTTTAACTTGAAAAGAATATTCCGGGAAATTTTTGTTCTGAATTAGGAATTGAAGTCTTTCCAGATCTGTTTCTTCATTGTCCAAGAGGTTTTCAAATACATGCAGTTGGTTTCGGAAGTGATCGATCGCAATGACATATTTATATATATGATATTGAAGAGTTGGGATATCTTTTCTTTGATCAATTTTAGAGGTAAGCTTGATGTCTTCGAAGTATTCTACTGCGCCGAATGTGAAATAACCAAATAACCCATGAGTAATCACATTCACCTCTGGGATTAGATCAGCAGAGAAAGACTTTCTAAAGTTTGACACCTCTTCTCTTAAATTAATTTCATCTGCATTTTTGATGACTGTATTTTCATGGGGAAGGGAAATCTTAAGTTCATCATTTTCGAGGATGATGCTTGCGATTGGTTGACAACAGATATAGCTGATATTGTTGTCACGGCTATTATATTCGGAACTTTCGAGCAATAAGCTATTTGGGAAAGTATCACGAAGCCTTAAGTAAATGCTCACGGGCGTGGTTGTATCCGCGAGAATCTTTTTATGGTTAGTTTTGAATTTGTAATTCATATATTTTAATAATAGTTTTTAAAAATAAAAAAAGCCCGACGAATTTCGTCGGGCTACCATTCAGTGGTTTTGGTTGATTATGAAAAATCTTATCTAAAATATACCACCCTCCCGACTTATTTAGTCAGAAGCCACCAACGGTTAGTATATTGAGTTACAGTCGTCATTGCATGACAAAATTAAAAGAAAAATTGAATATTCAAACTTTATTTGTGAAAAAAGCAAAGATTTGGCTGGATTATTAGTCGTTTAGCAAATCAGGTCTTCGTTGTTTTGTTCTAATAAGTTGTTGTTCGTGACGCCAAGCGGTTATTTTTGCTTCATGTCCACTCAGTAAAATATCGGGAACTTTATGACCATTCCAATCGACAGGTCTAGTGTAAATAGGTGCATCAAGGAGTCCGTCCTGAAATGAATCAGAGAGGGCAGAGGTTTCGTCAGAAAGAACCCCAGGGATCACCCTGACAATTGCGTCAACTAAAATAGCAGCAGGCAATTCGCCTCCTGATAATACATAATCTCCGATTGAAATTTCTCTGGTTACATAAATATCCCTAATTCTTTGATCAATGCCTTTGTAATGTCCACAGAGAATAATGAAATTTTCACCTGAGCTTAATCCATTAGCGATTTCCTGATTTAGGGTTTCGCCATCCGGGGTCATGTAAATTATCTCATCGTAATTTCTTTCAGAAATTAATTGATCAATACAAGCAGCGAAAGGTGCGATTTGCATGACCATTCCAGATCCACCGCCATAGGGATAATCATCAACTGATTTTTGTTTATTCACGGCATAATCTCTAAGGTTGTGAACGTGGATTTCACAGAGCCCTTTGTTTTGAGCGCGCTGTAGAATGGAGTGTGCAAATGGGCTGTCCAATAATTTTGGGAGAACCGTTATTATATCAAATCGCATATGCAAAGGTAAGTGATTCTTATAAAGGATTTATAAAATAAAGGTTGAAGTGTGAGTATTGTTAAAGAAATGGGTTTTATTTTAAGAAAACACCAATAAAATACACTAATAAATAAAAGGTTCGCAATTCAACTATTTGTCTATTGAAAATTTCTTTAAATGATAATTTTTGTAATTCTGTGAATTATCTATTTTTTTGTGTTCAAACATATGTTTTTAATGCAAATTGGCAATTCGTAATGTGTTGTAACGTTTATTTTACAATTGTCGTTTTTACTCAACCTTTCGATTAGTAGACAGATTCAAGTAAAATATATTTATTAATGAACTTTCTAATAATTTTTCGAAATTATATTTTGATTAAAGTATATGGTTTTCATGAAAGTTTTGAAAATGCTATGCATGCATATTTAATATTTTGCAAATGTATTGTGATCAATAATAGTGGTTTAGCAAGTAATTATTTCTGTAAACTCAAGTAAAATCAAAAATTAAAAATTGTGTTGAATAAATTGAAAAATTACAAAATTATAGGTTAAGTGTCATTAAATAAGGTTTTTAGCTGTTTTATGATGGATAAATTTTGATCAATTAATTATCAGAAATGGACAATTTTATATCTGAAACCTGCACTTTCCAACAATATTTTAAAATTGATAACAAATTAGTTATAAAATCAACTTATTTATTACTTATTTGATAAAAATTTCAGTCCCACTGAATTTATTTGTGAAATATTTAAGCAAAGTCTATATTTGTCACCTGTTTAACAAAATTTAACAGACTCTGTTTTAAAACTTTTAATTAATAGCAAAATTTATGAAACACAAATTACTCAGCTTAATTTTTGTGTTAACCTGTCTAATCGGGGCAGCGTCAGCACAAGAACGTCAAGTGAGTGGAAAAGTAACTTCGGTTGCTGATGGGACTCCACTTAGTGGTGTGTCAGTGTTAGTTGTGGGAGCTAGTTCAGCGACACAAACTGATGCTTCAGGGAATTACAGTATCTCTGTTAATGGCAATGCTACATTAAATTTCTCTTTTGTTGGTTATGCTTCAAAAAGAGTTAGTGTTGGAAACAACACAACCTTAAACGTACAATTAGAATCTGATGAGACTTCTTTAGAAGAAGTTGTTGTTACAGGTTACGGTGTTCGTTTAATTAAAGACTTAACAGGATCTCAAAGTAGAGTTTCTGGAGATAAACTAGCTAAAGAACCTAGTTTAAGTTTTGATCAAGCGCTTTCAGGTAAAATGGCAGGTGTTCAAGTTGGTTCATCAGGTGGTACATTAGGAGACGGGGTTTCAGTTCGTATCCGTGGTATCAACTCGATTTCATCAAGTTCATTGCCTTTATACATTATTGATGGTGTTCCGATGAATACAGTTGAAAACACAAACGTTTTCAATTCAGGAAACGGTACACGTTTCAACCCATTGGCGATGATCAACAGTAATGATATTGAATCTATTGAGGTATTGAAAGATGCAAGTGCTGCAGTTCTATATGGTTCTCGCGCTGCAAATGGTGTTATCTTGATTAACACAAAACGTGGTAAAAAAGGAACTACGAATATCGCATTTGATTCAAAAACTACATTTAGCCGTCCAGCAAAAATGTTAGATATGTTAGGTGCAGAAGATTTTATGGCGATCAGTAACGAGAAAATTTCGAATGCTTCCAAGTATTTTGGCGGTGTAACAGAAATCGCTAGAGAATCAGATGTTGATGGTGATGGTATTGATGACAGAACAAACTGGTTAGATGAGGTTTACAGAAATGGTATTGGTTATGATAACTCAGTGTCTATTTCAGGTGGTCAAGAAAAAGCTAATTACTTTGGATCGGTTCGTTACTTAGATCAAAAAGGTATTCTTGAGAACAACTCTTTAAAAACTGGTCAAGTTCGTTTGAACACAGATATCAATCCAGTTAAATGGTTGAAAACAGGGATGTCACTTTCCTATTCAAAAACACAAAATAATGGTGTCTTAACAGACCGTTATGTAAATGGTGTGACTGTATCAGCTTTACAAGCGTTCCCAACTATGGCCTTCTCAAATCCTGCTAACTCAACAGGGTATAACTTGGGATCGAATGGTTATTTAACTTACGGTAACAACACACGAGTAGTAAATGGCACTAACTTGGTAGGAGGTAACATTGCGCATCCTTACGCTGCTTCGGCATTACAATTAAATCAAAACACTCCTGAGCAATTATTAGGTAATGTTTATGCTGAGATTAACCCAATCCAAGGATTGAAGATTTCATCAAAATATGGTATTGATTACTTAAATAACTATGAGCACCAATATGCTCATCCACTAATTGGTGGTTTAGGTATGTCATACAACGGTATGGTTCAGGACAACATCCGTTACCGTAATCAATGGGTATGGCAAAACTACGCGAACTACGACAGATCATTCGGTGTTCACCGTATTTCAGCTACCTTAGGTATGGAGTCGCAATTCACGAAAGAAAGACAAGTATATGCTGGTGGAAATGACTTCAGTGATACGTTCTTTACTGATTTAATTGACGGTACTTACACTGGTGCGGTACCAGGAACATCTGAAGTGATGTTATGGTCAGGCGGTACATTATTCTCAACAGGTCTTCAATCATACTTTGGACGTGTAGGATATGTATTCAACGACAAATATTTAGCTGAAGTTGCTTTCCGTTCGGATGCATTTTCAGGATTCGGTTTGAACTCAAGATGGGGTAGTTTCCCTTCAGTATCATTAGGATGGGTTGCTTCAAACGAAGACTTCTTAAAAGATGTTGAATGGCTAGATTACTTAAAAGTTAGAGGTAGTTATGGTAAAGTAGGTAACTCACGTGGGGTATCTGCTTATGCAGCTCGTACATTATACGGAGGTGGAGCATATACAACATTGAATGGTTTCTCAGCTACTCAAATGGGAAATGCTGACCTACAATGGGAAACTTCTAAAAAATTAGACGTAGGTGTTGACTTCAATATTTTAAACAATCGTTTAAACTTCGTAGTTGATTACTATAATAATGATATTTCAGGATTGATCTTGAATGCAACTCCTCCTTCGACAGTAGGTGTACCGGGTGGTTCAATTGAAACCAATATTGGTTCAATGAAAAACAGCGGTATTGAGTTTACAGTGAATGCTAACACGATGACTCGTGAGGACTTCACTTGGACTACTTCATTAAACTTCACTACAGTTAATAACGAAGTAACTTCTTTGGTCACAGAAGGTGCAGATATGGTTGACGGAGCTTCTGTTGCAAGCGTAGGTAGAAGATTAGGTACTTACAAATTAATTAAGTGGAAAGGTGTTGATAGCCAAACAGGTGATCCAATGTGGTATACTGCTGATGGTGGCTACAAAACATACAACCAAGCAGATAAATCATGGACTTACACAGATGCTGACGATGTAACATCTGCGGTTCAGTCTGGTGTTGGTGGTTCTGATGCTCAATATTTAGATGAATCAGGCTTGCCTAAATACTACGGTGCTTTAGATAACAACTTCACTTACAAAAATATTGATTTCGGATTCTCATTAGTTTACACAGGAGGGTTCAGTATATATAACTCAACAAGAGCTTCATTGCTTTCGAATTATTTCGTAAACAATGGTTCTGAGATCTTAGACAGATGGACTGCACCAGGACAACAAACTGATGTTCCTAAATTGTATATGACTGAGACAGCTGCAAACCAAACATCGACTCGATTCTTGGAAAAAGGTGATTTCTTACGTATGCGTACTATTAGCTTAGGATACACATTCAAAGATCTTTCGAGATGGGGTATCAGTAACTTGAGATTATATGGTCAAGTTTACAATGCATTTGTTATCACTGGTTACTCAGGTCAGGACCCAGAGGTTAGTTTGAACAGAAATAATACCAACATCGCTATTGGTGTTGATAATAGATCAGTTCCTCAGCCTAGAACTTACACACTTGGTTTAAACATTTCATTACAATAAGAATAAGATGAAAAACATTAAGAAATATTTTGCATGTATCTTGGTTGCATCAGCGACGTTTGTATCATGTGAAAATCAAATTTTTGAAGAGCCTTACTCAAGCTTATCACCATCAGATATCTTTTCAGATCCTAGCCGTGTTGAAAAAGCAGCAGTAGGTATGTACGATGCATTGCAAAATCCTGAATACTTAGGTGGACGTGCATTAATTTATGCAGACATTAGGGGGATCGATTGTGGTAACCCAACATATTTTGGTGATATTCCAAGTTTTACTTCATTAAATTCCAGTAACGGTACAGTAGGATTAGCATGGACCGCTGCTTACAGAACTATCAATGAGTCTAACTTATTTGTTAAGAATATAACGGCAAATTCTGGTGTGGTTTCGGCTGAGAAAGAAAAGCAATTTATTGCTGAAGCGAAATTCATTAGATCATTATCATATTTCTATTTGGTTAACCTTTGGGCTCAACCTTATGGATTTACAGCAGGAGCTACTCATTTAGGAGTTCCATTGGTATTGACTTCAAGCGATGCTCCGTTCTCTCCAGAGAACCAAATTCCAAGAAATACTGTTAAAGAGGTGTATGATCAAATGATCAAAGATCTTGAAGAAGCAGTTGTAGACTTGCCAGCATCTTCAGCGACACCAACTTTAAGTTCGGTTGCTCGTGCTACCAAAGGTGCGGCATATGGTTTATTAGCAAGAATCAACTTGTATAAGAAAGATTATGCTAAAGCATTAGAGTATGCTAATAAAGTTGAAGCGTTAAAAGTATTCCAATTGAATGCTTCTCCAGCGGAAGGTTTTGATACCTACATCACTCCTGAGAATATTTTCTCTGTTGCACACAATGGTGGAGATAACCCCAATACCAACCATGCTTTAGGGCAACACTATGCTCCAACACAAAGAGCGGATATTCAAATCGACCCTAAATATGTAGCTTTAATGAGCGTTACAGATTTAAGACGTACAGAATTAGTTAAAGAAGCAAATGGTGCATTCTGGACTGCTAAGTATACAAGAGTTTCTGACTGGGCGCCAATCATGCGTTATTCGGAAATTTTGTTAATCAAAGCTGAAGCGTTGGCAAATATCGCTTCAGGTGTTGATGCAAATGCAGTTGCTTTAGTTAATCAGGTTCGTTCAAGATCAAAAGCTTCTACGATCGCTCCAGCTACCAAAGCTGAGTTAGTTGCAGCTATTTTGAATGAGAGAAGAATTGAATTGGCATTTGAAGGACAAGGATTATTCGAATTCCTACGTACTGGAAGAAATCTTCCAGCTCATAGTGTTGTTCCAGAATACAAATTTGGAAACGGATTGTTAGTATTCCCTTTACCATTGAATGATGTTCAAAGAAATCCAAAATTAGTACAAAACGAAGGTTATTAAGATAACCAACGATTAAATCCTTCGCCTTTTAAATAAGGTGAAGGATGTATAAAGAAGGCCGGGTAAATTTATTTACTCGGCTTTTTTGTTTCAGATGACATAAAGTTCAGGTATTTAAGTGCTTTGCTTTTTATCAAGCTGCATTTTGAAATTCCCTTGCCTCTATTCTATCGAATCTTTATTGACCTAACACTTTTCCAGATTCCCTTCACCCATCTCAAAAATCTAGATAAAATTGATTTTTTTATTGTATTGGTATAGTGTTAAATATTAAAGTATAATTTTTACAGTAAAGATAAATAACCATTTTTCAAAAAGCGATTGTAACTTTTTTTGTATAAACAAAACACAAAATAACTATCAATTTTATTAAGAAAATTCTCTTTTAAATAAACAAATACTTTATGAAAAAATATGTATTCATACTTTTTGATGTGTTTGTTTGCGTGAGGATACGTCACAAATTCAGGGTGTTACGGGGAGGTTGATTTCTAAGGATAATGAAACATCCTTGCCGGGTGCATCCGTTATATTCGTCGGAACAAGTTTGGAACTCAAAGAGGGGTTTCGCAAAATTATTCAATTCAAGCTAGTAAAGATGATGTATTGAGTTTTACTTTACTTGGTTACTCGGGCCAGGGAATTAAAATAGGTAATGGTACACAAGTAGATTTTTAAATGATTTCGGATGAGATGGGGCTGGATGAAGTGATTGCTGTAGGTTATGGAAATGTTTTTCGGAAGAATTTGACGAACTCGGTATCGTCAATAGGAGAGCGGTAATTTAAAGACATTTCTGCCTATCATTCTATAAGCTTTACAGGGAAATGCTGCCGAAGTTCAAATTTAGAGGTCGGACTTCCATAAATGCTGGTAATAAACCACTTTATTGTTGTGATGGGGTTGTTTTGCCAACTAACAATTCGAAAACCCAAGTTCTGCCGGTGAAGGTATTTCGCCCAAATTCTGAAGCGATTGTTTCTTTAGAAATTTTAGTAGAAAATGTAATGATTGTGACTAAAGGAAACCGCAAATTTAAAAAATAAAGAAATAATTCTGGTGGAATTCACATTCGAAAACCTAAGGTGGACGGATATGAGAAGAACACCATCAGAGTCTAATCCATCAAAAACTATGTCTCAAGTATTTTTAGACGGAAAGAAAAGAACAAAGAATTAGTTATTTCCTATTCCACAAGTTGCAATTAATACAAATGCTTTAATGTTGCCGAATAATCCGGGTTATATTAATACAAATAAAAATGGGAGCTATCATAATGGCTCCCATTTTTATTCTATTTAAGTAGTATTAAGCTCTTGCAGCCAGAATACTTAATTCCTGAGCTACTCTACCAGCAATTTCACTAAATGATTTTGCTACTGGTTCCTCCTGGTCTAATGCTATAGGGAAACCATTATCTCCTGCATCGGCTACTGATTTCACCAATGGGATTTCCCCCAAGAATGGAACATGATTGTCTTCAGCTAATCTTTTGCCACCATCTTTTCCAAAAATGTAATATTTGTTTTCAGGTAATTCGGCAGGGGTGAAATAGGACATGTTTTCAATTACCCCCACAATAGGTACCTTGACACCTTCCATTTGGTACATGGCCATGCCTTTTATAGCATCTGCTAATGCAACCTGCTGAGGTGTTGTTACGATCACTGCACCTGAAATAGGATAGCTTTGAGCGGTAGTGATGTGTATATCTCCAGTTCCCGGAGGCATATCTACGATCAAATAATCTAATTCCCCCCAATCTGTATCACCAAATAATTGTTTGATGGCAGAAGTAGCCATTGGTCCTCTCCACGGAATTGGTTGATTAGGATCTGTAAAAAAACCAATTGAAAGTAATTTAAGTCCAAACTTTTCTACCGGAACTATTTTATTCTTTCCATCAGGAGTCTGTGTAGACTGTGGTTTTGCATCTTCAACACCGAACATCAAAGGAACAGATGGGCCATAGATATCGGCGTCAAGCAATCCTGTTTTAGCACCGGAGTTAGCTAATGCTAGGGCAAGGTTTGCTGCAACGGTTGATTTTCCGACGCCACCTTTGCCAGATGAAACCAGGATAATGTTCTTGATGTTTTTGAGTTGATTGTTTTCAACAGCGCGCACTCTAGCAGTCATATTGATTTCCACATCGATTTCCTTGGAAACGAATAGAGCAATAGCATTTCGGCATGCATGTTCGATATGTCCTTTTAAAGGACATGCAGGAGTGGTTAATACCACATCAAATTTTATTTTATTTGGTAATATCTGAATGTTTTCAATCATGTTGAGTGTTACCAAATCTTTTTTCAGATCTGGTTCCTCAACATGGCCTAATGCATGTAGAATCTGTTCTTTTGTAATCATGAAATCAAATTAATTTAACAAAATTAAAGAAAGAAGCCCAATATCTTGTCATAATGATGTTTTTAATGATTTTTGCATATTTTTACCATATTCTACGGTATAGACGTTAATATATGTTAGACTTTAAAAACATTAAAATCCCTGAATTTTTCAAGAAGAAGTGGTTCATTATAACTTTAGCGAGTTTTCTAGGAGTTCTGCTGATTGGTTTTATATGGGCGATGTCAGTTAGGGGTGATATGCTAAATAAGGCGGTTATTAAAGTACAGAAAAAGCTTAAGGATGATTACCAGTTAAATTTTGAAGTCGATAAATATGAGTTTGCAGGGTTAACGACGGTTGAATTTCAAAAAGTAAAGTTGTATCCTGATTCTGCCGAGCAGTTAGCGGCAATTGATGAGTTTCAAGTTTCAGTAAAACTATTCCCATTGCTCTCAGGAAACGTTCAGTTGAAGGATTTGAACTTAAAAAATGCGAATATTACCCTAGTCAAGCATGACAGCACTTCCAATTATGATTTTCTATTCCGTAAAAAGGCAGATCAAGACAGCTCCAAGGAGAATTCAAATAATCGAACATTAGCGGAAAGAGTAGATAATCTTTTAAAAAGAGCATTTCAAGCCGTTCCCAATAATTTAAGTTTAGAAAACGTCAGCCTATCCTATCAAGATTCTGCAGCTACACAAGTGGTGAAGATTCCAGAAGGAAGAATAGATGACGGTGATTATGATATTGATGTTTTCTTGAATGAACAGGAGGCAAAGTGGAATTTTAAAGGGAATATTAATCCTAGCCGTCAGACTGCCAATGTGACGATTACTTCGGAAAACAAAGATGCGCAGATACCATTTATAGGAAGGAGATTGGGTTTAAAGGTGAGTTTTGATGAGCTAAGTTTTCACCTAGATCAAGTTTCCAGGAAAGGAAAGAAAAATTTAGAGGTCAAAGGAGGGATAAGTTCCAAAAACATGCGGGTTAAACACCATAGGCTTTCGGAAGAAACGATTGTTCTGCCGGATGGCTCTGCGGATGGAGGATTTTTAATTTCAGAAAATACGATTGAACTTATTCAAGGGACGAAAGTTTCAGTAAAGGATTTTGTATTTGAGCCGAAACTAAAGTTCAGCCGTAAACCGAAAAAGATATTGGAAATGGCAGTTCATACCGGGAAGTTTAAGGCTCAGAATTTCTTTGACGCCTTGCCAGTTGGACTTTTTGAGAATTTAGACGGTATTGAAGTAGAAGGAGATATTCAGTATGATATGGATTTTAAGGTTGATATTGACGAACCGGAACAATTGAGCTTTGCCTCAAAAATCGACGATCAAGGATTAAAGGTGAAGAAATGGGGAAAGGCAAATATTGCTGAGCTGATTGGACCTTTTGTATATGAAGCTTACGAGGATACTGTAAAAATGCGTGATATTAAACTGGATGCAACCAACCCTAATTTTACTCCTCTTGGTCAAATTGCTCCGATTTTAAGGAAGACCGTATTGAATACTGAAGATCCATTTTTTTACAAACATAATGGCTTTGAATTGGAGGCTTTTCAACTATCGATTGTTACTAATATCAAGGAAAAGAAGTTTAAAAGAGGAGCGAGTACCATCTCCATGCAATTGATTAAGAACCTCTATTTGAATCGGAATAAGACGATGATGCGAAAGTTCGAGGAGATTCTATTAGTATGGTTAATGGAGCAATCTAAACAAGTGACCAAAGATCGACTATTGGAAATTTACCTCAATATAATCGAGTGGGGAAAGAATGTATATGGTATTTCAGAAGCATCTAAGTATTATTTTGGCAAAACACCTTCGGAACTTAAGATTGGTGAAAGTTTATATCTATCCAGCATCATCCCAAGACCTAAGACCGGTTTGTCTTCATTTGACTATACCGGACAATTGAAGCCATGGGTAATGAAACATTTTAATACCTATGGATATATAATGACTAAAATGAATCAATTGGAAGGGGAGGAAGTTCCTGCCAATTATGGATTTTATCAGGTACAGTTACAGCCAAATTTAAGACCTCCACGTCCAAAAGGAATTCCTGATTCCATGATGAATCATGATGATATCAAAGATATGGTTGATGAAATCGATAAAGAAGAAAAGATACGTAAAACCTTATTGGAAAAATTATTTGGCAAGGGGAGCACCGAAGAAAACAATTAACACATGAAGAATATTTTTATCGACGATCTGGAATTTGAGTTGATGATTGATTACGAGCAGATTCAAAAGAGAATCCGTTTGATAGGGATCGATATCAATTTGAAATATGAAGATAAGCATCCAGTTTTTGTGGGCGTATTGAATGGATGTTTTATGTTTATGGCGGATTTGATGAAACAAGTTCATATTCCTTGTGAGATGTCGTTCGTTAAACTGGCTTCATATTCTGGAACGGACCAGGGAGATATTCATGAATTAATTGGTGTGGGGATGTCTCTGGAGGGGAGGCATGTTGTCATTGTTGAGGATGTGGTAGATTCAGGTAGATCCTTAGTTCATACGATTGAGGCATTGGAAAGATTAGGAGTTGCCAGTATTTCGGTAGCGACGTTATTATTAAAACCTGAATGTCTGTTGTATTCATTTGATAACATCATGTATGTAGGTTTTGAAATTGAGAAAGAATTTGTAGTAGGTTACGGTTTGGACTATAACGGGCAATGCCGTAACCTACAAAATATCTATAAAAATATTCCAAGAACGTAATTTACCTAAAGCTGCAGGTTGTCAAATGGTCGTTTACCATTCCAATTGCCTGCATGTAAGCATAACAGGTTGTTGAACCAAAAAATTTAATTCCTCTTTTTTTTAAATCTTTGGCGATCATGTCAGAAAGTTCGGTTTTTGCCGGAGCATTTTTAAGATCCTCCAATTGATTGATAATGGGTTTATTTTCGGGTAAGAAACTATAAAGATAATTATAAAAACTGCCAAATTGCTTTTGGATTTCCATAAATGCATTGGCGTTATTGATGGTGCTATTTATTTTGAGTCGATTACGAATGATTCCAGGGTCTTGGAGCAATCTTTCCACATCCTTCTCCGTATATTTAGCGATTTTTTTATAATCGAAATTTGAAAAAGCCTTTTTATAACCTTCTCTTTTTCTTAGGATAGTAATCCAACTTAATCCGGCCTGTGCAGATTCCAATATTAAAAATTCGAACAATACCTTATCGTCTGTTACAGGTTTTCCCCATTCCTTATCGTGGTAGGATTGGTATAATTCATCCATACCACACCAACCACATCTTACAATTTCTTTTTTACTCATTTTTTCAATTTATAAAGCAATTATTTTGTTCTAACTTTACGGCTTTCATGAAACACTTAAAAGCATTTAATCTTATCCTATTTTTAATATTTAGCAGCATACTTTATGCTCCTAAAGTCATTGGCCAAGGTTTAGTAGTTGATTCAACCTTGGTTGCTGATTCATTAGCAAAAAAGGATTCATTAGCTAGACTAGCTGTTTTTGATTCGTTGGACAATGCTCTTAAAAATAGTCAAATAATTCTTTTCCCGGATAAAGGAATAAATTATTTGAAAATGGGATTAGATTCTACGGTAAATAAAGGAAGTCATGATCTTTTATATGGATTAGAATCGCATCATTTAAACAACAAGGAATCTACTGTCCATATCGGGATTGGAAAGAATTACCGGCCTGCCTGGGTTTTATTAGTTGTTTTTTTGCTTTTTCTTGTATTAGGAGTTCTTCGGATTGTATTTCCTGTGGAATTAAAGATTATTGTTGATGCCTATTATAAAGAGCGATTATTGCTTCAGGTAAGTAAGGAGGATAATCTAGCGACTTCATGGCCATATATCTTTTTATATGCTGTTTTCAGTTTGTCATTAGGTCTATTTGTTGTTGTGATCATGTCAAGTTTTGGCGACAAAAATTATCTTACGTTTGAAAATTTTTTAAAAAATTCAGGATTTGTAGCGATGTTATTTATTGCTAAAATTTTGATTATCCGTTTTGTTTCCTTCGTCTTCCAATTAGAAAAAATAGTAAGGGAATATATTGCAATTCTTTACTTGGTGTATTTTAATAGCATGTTTTTCTTGATGCCATTTCTTTTGGCAGTGGTCTTTATTCCATCCAATTATTTCAAATCGATTTCGATTATTTACATCTGTTTAGTAATAATTTTGTTCTCTTACAGGTTCTTAAGAACTGCAATTCACTTGTTTGATCATTTCAAATTTTCTATTTTTTATTTAATTCTTTATCTTTGCAGTCTCGAATTAGCACCAATTTTGATATTAGTTAGGTCACTAAGCAATTAAGAAAGAGTATATGCAGATTGATGTAGAAAGATCCAAAAAAGTAAAGAGCATATTAGTTACTTTACCAAAGCCGGAAAACGATAAATCTCCTTATTTCACACTAGCTGAGAAGTATAATTTAAAATTAGATTTCAGAGGTTTTATTCATGTAGAGGGAGTTTCTGCAAAGGATGTCAGAAAAGAGAAGATTAATTTTGCAGATTATTCTGCAGTGATCTTTACCAGTAAAAATGCGGTTGACCATTTTTTTAGGGTATGTGAAGAGATGCGTTTTGACGTTTCAGCTGAGCTAAAATATTTCTGTATCTCAGAAACCATTGCTCTTTATCTTCAGAAATATATTCAATATCGCAAGCGTAAGATTTTCTTTGGAAAGCAAACGGCTAAAGATTTAGAAGATGTTTTGAAGAAACACAACAAAGAGAAGTTCTTATTTCCATGTTCAGACATGGCTAATGAGGAGACACAAAGATGGTTGCAAGAAAATGGTTACGATTTTACGCCAGCAGTATTGTTTAAAACAGTGATTTCGGATATCAAGGATCTAAAAGATGTTTTTTACGATATTATAGTTTTCTTCAGTCCTTCAAGTGTTCAATCCTTGTATGAGAACTTTCCTGATTTCATTCAAAATAACACACGTATTGCTGCATTTGGAGCTACCACACAACAGGCATTGTTGGAACATGGATTAATTTTAGATATTCCAGCACCTACTCCAGTTGCACCAAGTATGACTATGGCAATTGAGCAATATATTAAGCACGTAAATAAATAAGCAATTTATTTTAAGATATAGAGGCCGTATCAAAAGATTAAATTTTGTTGCGGCTTTTTAATTATGGTTCAGCCCTAGGATATTTCATTTAAATTTGATATTTATCATTTTTTAATAAATATTAAATCAATAATTTGGTAAAAAATCGAAGTAAATCTACAGGAGAGTTATCTTGGGTATATTTATTGTAGGAATATTTTTTTTATGTTTGCATTAACACAAAAATGGGAAGATTGTGAAATTACAACCTGTTAATAGTATCTCTGGAATAGCTCCTAAAGACTTTATTAGGGACTATCTTAATAAAAGTCAGCCTGTTATTATAAAGGATTTTATCAGTAAAGATAGTCCTTGTTGGACCAAATGGAGTTATGACTATTTCAAGGAAATAGCGGGTAATGAGCAAATAGATGTTTATGGTAGAGAAGAGGAGTCTCAGAATCACGCTGCGAGTCCTCCTGTTGGTCGTATGACCTTTGCTGAGTATTTGGATTTAATCCGTAAAGGCCCTACTGAACTGCGATTATTTTTGTTCAACCTGATGAAGCTTAGACCAGAACTTAAGAAGGACGTTGTCTTTAATGATGTTACTGGTGGAAAGGTATTGCAATGGTTGCCCTATATGTTTTTTGGAGGGGAAGGATCTGCAACACGCAATCACTTCGATATTGATATGTCGCATGTCTTTATTTCTCAGTTCCAAGGGGCAAAGCGTATTTGGTTGTTTCCGAATAACCAGTCTGATTTGATGTATAAATTGCCATATAACTTTCACAGCATTGCAAATTTGAAGAAAAGCAGTGTTAATGATTATCCTGGTTTAGAGTTCTTAGATGGATATGAGGCAGTGATCAATCCGGGTGAAACATTATATATGCCAGCCGGCTGGTGGCACTATATTCAATATGAAACAGAAGGATATTCTATTTCTGTCCGTGCATTGGCTAATTCATTAAGTGAGAAACTAAAGGGGGCAAGAAATTTATTTGTGACCCGTCATTTCGATGATACCATGCGTAAAATATTTCAAGAAAAGTGGTTGGATTATAAAATCAATACCGCAAAGAAAAGAGCTAATAAGGCTATCAAGAAATATAAAAAGCCCTAATAAAAAGTATTAATAAAGAAGGGTTCTAGTCAAACGATTAGAACCCTTTCTATTTTAAATAAACAAATTGTTATGGTGTTTCAAAGCCATATTTTTTGTAGATCGCTTTAGCCTGATCTGATTTCATGAAATCAACAAAATCCTTTGCTGCTTTAGCTCTTGGAGCATTTTTCATTTCTGCAATCATATATGTCGCCCTGATGTTTTCGTCCTTAGGGATTTCTACCAGTTCTACGGGGTGCTTAAGAATGGATTGATACACTACTTCAGAATACCATACAGGAGCGGCATCGACCTCCTGATATAAAATTTTCATTGGGCTTTCCCTGTGATGTATTTTGGTAAGATATGTAGATCCATCAGCGACCTTTTCTTGCATAATCTTTTTTTCCAATGCTTCGCCGCCTAATTTTTTATAAACGGAAACGATTTGTCGTCCTATACCTTCCCAAGCAGGATTAGGCATTGCTATTTTAACATTAGGTTTCGCTAAATCTTGAACGGACTTTACGGCTTTTGGATTTCCTTTTGGAACCATGATGGCCAATTTATTATATGCATATACTTCAGTTCTGGAGAAGTGCTGCTGCATACTATCGATTCTGTTTTTTCCTGCTGCATAAACATCGGGTAGATGCGTAATCCTCATATTTCCGATAGTTATTGAACCGCCTTCAATCTGTTTAGCTAATATTCCTGGAGGAAGAGTTTCAACAAAAATCCTTTGATAGGCTGGATGTTGAGCTTTAAAGGCGGCAATTAAGTCATCCATGACCATAAACTGATTTCCGGCAAAGAATACAACGAGCTGAGGATCTACGATGTCTCCAAAAAGATCCGGGACATTATCGATTCCTGGAACCGTAAAATTAACTGCGGATTCCGGTGGAGTATTCCAAGGTGGATCAAATTGAAATTTATCTTGTGCAAAGGATTTATTCATTATAAAAATAACAGCAATAACAATAATTCGTTTCAAATTCATTCTATACGTATTTAAATTTCCAGTTTGATTAAGGTTTTACAATGACCCATCCTTCAGATGCGCGAATGACCAACTCACCGTTGCCACTCGGCACGTAGCCAATGAAATCATAGAGTTGTTCTTTTTTTAAATTTCTTTCCTGTAATGAATTTGTGCACTGAGCTACAATTACTCCTTTGTCAATAAGTTCTTTTAGGGCGTCAGCATAGGCTGAATCTTTAAGCATAACTTCGGTTCCGCCTGAGAAAGTAATTAATTCTACTTCTAATTTTCCTTTTAACCTCGGGTCATTCAAGACATTTTTAATGTTTCGAAAAGCTTTTTTTATAACATCGGGGTTATTACTGTCCAGTTGGTAAATTGCTTTATAGTGTTTATTGTGGGTATCGGCACCCGTAAATTCAGCGTTGTGAGTTAACTTACTTTGTAGATCGGTAGATTGTGCTTTCAGTAATGTCCCCATCATGAGAAGACTGCATAATAAAATAATGTTTTTCATTTATTAAAAATTAAAAGGTCCATATTTATGTTGTTCTTGAGATTTATTATCTGCGAAAGGAGGGTAAGGACTGTCCTTTGGTTTTTTACTTAAATCAGGATAGTCATTTTCTTTATTTGCTTTTGTAGGTCTTTCAAAAGAATTGATATAGGCCGAAACATCATAGGCTTCTTCATCTGTTAGGATGGGCGCATCAGCAGTTGCTCCTAATGGCATATTTCCTTTGATAAATTTTGCTGCGGTTAACATTCTTCCCATTCCTGCGCCATCATTGAATGAATCATTGCCCCATAAAGGAGGATATAGGTATCCTTCTTCCAAGTTTCCTGGTTTTTTAGCTAATCCCAAACCGTCTGCTTGGTGACAACTCACACATTGTGTCTTGAATACGGTTTCTCCATTGTGCAAATCAGCTTTCCTTGAAGGAGCTTCTAATTTTACAAAGCCTTGGCCTTCGATTCGTTCACCTACTTTAACATCTTTACTCAAATGTTTGATATAACTTATGATGGCAACCATTTCCTTGCTTTCGACTGGAAGTTTCTTTCCATTCATGCTACGCTCGAAACATCCATTTATTCTTTCTTCCAAAGTGGCAACTTTTCCCTCTCGACCACTAAAAACAGGAAATATAGCACTTAATCCAACATATGGAGCAGCATAGGCTTTGGTTCCAGCATTTAAATGACAACTTGCACAGGCAAGATTGTTTCCAGAATAAACTTCGCCTATTTTATTGTTTGGCCCTAGAAATTTATAAGTTTCCTTGATTAATTTCTCTCCATAGGCCGCCATCTTTCCCTCTTCATTCTCAGGGAATGGAGAGATTTTAAATTCTTCAATATGATTTAATGAATTTGATGCAGCCTTTGTTTCTGTTTTAGAAACTTGGCTTTCCTTTTTTAAGAAGTCCGTATTAATTCCCAGTGCTTGTAAAACAACTAATATCAAAATGAAAATAAATATTCCAGCCACAATTTTGGATTGTTTGGCTATTTGATTTACTTCCTTTATCAGTAATTGAGATTGGTTTAAATTGTTTTCCATAATAGCAAACATAAGCTTGCTTTTGGACTTGCTAAAACGGTAAAATGTTATGGGCTATAACCTAAAGTTATGCTAAGATATAAGTGCTTGATTTAGAAATCTAATAAACTGCTTCGGTAATCCTGAGAGCTCGCCATGTAGATGAACTAAATACAATTCACGATCAATTTCAAATCCATCCACCTCAATTTGTTTTAAGGTTCCATTCTCTAAATCATTTTGAACTGCATACCGAGAAAGTATTCCGATGCTATTGCTGAAGCGAATATATTGTTTGATGGATTCAGAGCTCGACATCTGAACTCGATTGATTAAGTCTTTTGCATTTATTCCATTTTCCTTAAACTTTTGAAAGAGAATGTCATTGGTTCCTGAGCCGGGTTCCCTGAAAATAAATTCTTGTTTTACTAATTCTTCCAAACATATAGGCGTCTGATTAAATAATGGATGGGATTGACTTGCCACCCAAATTAACTGGTCATCTAATATTTTATTATATTTTAACGATTGGTCTTCTGCAATTCCTTCAACAAATCCTAATCCTATTTTACGTTCGAACAACCATCGGTCTACTTGTGCTGTGTTTCCAGTAAATAATTTGATTTTGACCAAAGGATTTTGTTCAGAAAATTGAGCGATGACTTTTGGTAAAATATATTGAGCGATTGTGGTACTCGCCCCAATAATTAAATTTCCTTGAATTTGATTGTTAAGTAACCCTAATTTATAATCAGCCAGTTCATATTCTTGAATAATTACTCTTACTGACTCCATTAAGGTTTTTCCAGCCTCAGTTAATAATATTCTACTTCCATTTCTTAAGAATAATGCTTGACCAATAGTACTTTCTAATTCTTGGATATGCTTAGAAACTGCAGGTTGACTTACATTTAATTCTCTGGAGGCTTTCGTAAAGCTTAAGTCACGAGCTACGTGATAAAATACTTTTATCCTAAAATTTACTTCTAACATATGGTAGTTCAGGTTGAAATGATTTAATTTATGCTTCTTCTTCTGCTTTTTCGGTAATACTATATTTATAGAATAAAGTATAAGGGTCTGATGGATAAACGACAGCATCAGGATTATGTTTGAAAGGAATGTCTGTATTAAACAATTCCTCCAATTTCTCACGAAGGAATTCGATAAAGACTTTTTTCTGGTCTTCCAGGATTAAATCTTCGAAGACCAAACTTCCCGATCTGTTTCTGAATAATGTCCCGTCTTCACGCATCCTTCTGGCAACATATAGGTGTGGTTCTAAACCTTTAACCCCAACGATCTGTTCGTAAACAAAAGCATAGAATAAAGTTTGTAAAAGTGCTTTGTTTTCTGTGTTTTCAGCAAATACTTTGTCTAAGTTGCCAAAGACCACCTGATCTGCCCCAGTTTTATAATCAACAATTCTTAATTTATGTTGCCCTGATTTGGTTATGACTTCGTCAACACGGTCAATAATACCATATAATTTTATTTTTTCAGGTTTACCATTAATTTCAATGTCAAAGTCTAAGAAATAGTCCTGATCATTTTCTAATTCAACAATCCGAATCGATTCATATTGATCGATATCATATTGCAAATACATCTTAATATATTCAGAAGATATCTTATGCATTATATGTTGCAAACTGTTCAAGTCATCTACCTTTTGAAAAGTGGCTTGGTATTGTTTTGCTATTTCATGGAGAACTGTTTCATCGACTTTTTCAAGTGCGTGAACGAGTTCTTGGGTAGAGACAAAGTCCTTTTTTTGAAGAAATGGGGTTAATAGTTGTTCCATACATTCATGGATAACTGTACCTAATTTATTCATTTCGAACTCCTGAGAGATAGAAGGAGGTTCTTTAATTTCGGCAACATATTTTAAGAAAAACTGCAAAGGAGACATTAAATACGTTGTAAAAGCTGATGCAGATAGAGCCTTTTTATTTTGAATATAGGAACCATATAACTTATTCCAAATTTCTCCTTTTTTTTCTACGATTAATTCTGAAGGTTGATCCGGGAATAATAAGGCTTGCTGCTGTGTCTTTTTAATGAAGTTAAATTTAGTTTCAAAACTTAGTTGTTTGATAAATCTACTTTCTTCTCCAGTACTATTTTCATCTACAATACCATTATAGAAGAGGTTGATATCTGTGCTGTATTGAAAGTGTCTATAAAATAAATAAGCAGAAAGAGCATCTTGATTTTCAAGGATAGGCAATCCATAAGCCTTTCTTAAGTTGTTGGGTAAAAAAGTAGCTGAGCTCGAGGTTTTTGGTAAAATCCCTTCATTTGCACCCAGGATATATATACGGTCAAAATTCAAACATCGACTTTCAAGAAGTCCCATAATTTGTAATCCATATAATTGATCTCCTTCAATTGCGGAATTGATTGGTGACAATGCTTTTTTGATTAATCCAACCTGAAAAAGGATACTTAGGTTTCCCAATTTTTGAAATCCCAACTGTAATTGATTCAAAACCTTTTTCGTTTCAATAAGAAGATTGGATTCAATTACCTTAGTTCTTCCATCTAAAGCCAAACTATTTAAAAGGTCGTCAAGAATTCGGACCATTGCCGGAATAAGATCCTCAGAGCTGTTTAATGTTTTAAAAAAATAAGGTATTACAGAAGTACTAATGTCGATATCTTCTACTGGAATTTCAAATAATTGCTTTTCGGCAGAATCTTTTTGAATTGATTGTTTTTGGCTTCTACTTACTTTCGTTAATGGATGGCTTAAAAATGTTTCGAGCAATTGGAAAGGAATGTTTTTCTTCTTTTGCTGTGAAATTAAAAGTTGTACCTCAGTCCATAAATCTAATAAACCATACAGAGGAGATTGAATTAAAGGATAACCCGTGGTGATATTGATGTCAATTTTAGGCAGACTCTGTAATAGAGGAACCAAGAGACTTTCATCAGCTAAAAGTATTGCGGCTGTTTCCTTCTTGAAATCAATTTGTTCTCCATCTTTCAATACTTCGTGTAATAATTTCGTTTCACTATTCTTCCCTAAGGTCTGGAATAGTTTAACATCAGTTGTCCTAGTTCCAATAAAATTAGGAGCTTCAGCAAGGGAGTTAATCAATCCGGTACGAAAGATGTTTTTCCGAAGGAATAAACCGGCTTCCTGAATTTTATCATCTAAATAATGGGAATCTACATCAAAATAGAATAGAGCTTTATCCTCTTCCTGCCAATGTTTGAACAGTTTGGCTTCAGCATTATTAAGCGCATTGAATCCAACAAATAGCACCTTCTGATATCCTTGGATGAAGTTTTGGTTTTCAGCTTTCCCTTCTGCCAATTGCCTGTAAATAGTTGGAAAGTTGGTTTGGTTTTCAGCTTTTAATTTTTCTTTAAATGTATGGTAAAGTATTGGGAGGCGCTTCCACAGTGCAAGAAATCTCTGTTGTACTGCAGTGTGGCCTTTCATACTGAAAGATTTCCAAAATTGTTTGATGAATGATTGCTGCTCCTCGGTGAAATGTTGAAAGGTTATATCTATCTCCGTTGTATCAAAAAGTTCCATATAGATCTGATCAATGGGGACCAAATCATAGTCTAACTGTCCAAAATCACTTAATATGATTTCAGCAATAGGATAAAACTCTTCTAAGGTTTCGGGGTCTTTTCCTTCTTGGGCTAAAAGTTCATTATGGATTTCGTAGAGAAAAAAGAATTGACTGAGTGGAGTAGTCTGCAAACTTTTAGTCGATTGACCAAAAAATTCTTGGATAGTGAAAAACTGAGGCGACCAAATTGCTTGGCCATAGACATCCACCAGGTGTTTCTTTAAATAAGTTATAGGTCTTTTGTTATTGAATACAATAGCAAGATCTGAAATGTCTTTACCGAATCTTGTCTGTATATCTTCTGCAACTAATCTTAAAAATGGTTTTTCCATGATCTTACTTATTTCACTTCTACTAATTCTTTGGACTTTGCATAATATAAATATCCTTTGATATTGCTATATCCAACATTTTTTAAGGCATTCATATATCTGCCTACTTGCGTTTTATGGTTAATGTAATCCCCTTGGGTAAATTTGAAATCTAGCACAATGGTCTCATTCTGGTTTGTAAAAACTTTATCTGGCCGTTGGGTACTTCCATCTTCTAAAATAATGCTTGATTCATTCCACACCTTAAAATCCCCTGTAAGCCAGGTGTTGATTATTGGGTGGTTCCATATCTGTTGTATTTCCTGCAATAAAGATTCTTTTTCATCGACTGCCAATACACCTTCTGCAATAAATTGGTCAACGAAATGGTTTATTTCAGATTCATCCTTGACTAAGGAAACAATCTCATGGGCCAACACACCATATTGCGCAGCTTTTTCCAGCATTAGAATGTTATTGATATTACGACTTGTCGATTTTTCCAATGCGGTTTCTAAAGCATCAGATTGAGGATAGTCGTATAATTCGATTTTTAGTTTATCATCATTTGAATCCTTTTCATTCCTAGAAACTTCATTTTCTAATAGTGGGTCATTTATTTGTAGAGAATTGTTTTCTAATTGATAGGGAGAATTAGGGGAATTCAAAACTTGAATTAGTAAATCACTTATAAATTCATTTTTAACTTCCGTTCCGGTTATTTCTCCTGTTTTCTTATCGACGATATCTTTAAATTGAGGTGCAGTAATATATAAATGGCGTTTAGCTCTTGTCGTCGCCACATAAAATGTATTTAATGCATCCATGTAATTAAATAGCATTTCCTCATAGTACTGTTTATAGAAAACAGATTTACCTAAAGTTTGGGTGTACTTTACGGGGATTTTTCCAAGCTCAGAAAAAGGACTGTCCAATACATCGATCCAAAAATCTCCATTAGTCATACCATCAATTTTCCAGGAAGAGAACGGAATCATCACTACCTCATAAGCGAGGCCTTTAGATTTGTGAATCGTAGTAACTTCTATTGCGTCAATCTTACCATTAGCAGGTAATACGGCTCTTTCACCGTCTTCATCCCAATATTCCAAGAATTGAATAATCCCTCTTTCCCCCTGTGTTGAAAATGCTGTCGCAATATCTTTGAAAGCAAGGAGATAAGGTAAATGAATGCTTCCCTTGTCTCCCAATTGGTAAATATCAATAAGTTTTTCTACCAAGTGAACCAGTGGTAATTTCTGTAGCAAGGACCATGATTCTATCAATTGACTTGGCAATACTTGTGCTAATTCATTCAGGTTATTGTCTTTAAATTTTAACCAGTTATCTTGTTCAAAGTTGGAACTGTTGTTTGCCAACTGATATAGATAAGCCATATTTGCATGGTGAATTACATGTTTATTTGACTGAAAAACCAAAGCTCTTAGGGTTTCAATAATCAAATTTATCGCATGGTTTGAAATCAAGGTAAGTGCATCACCGGAAATAACTTCAAATTGTAATCCTTCGGAGTTTTTGAATTTCATCAATTCCTGGATTATCAGCTTTGCCTGTGCATTGCTTCGTACCAGGATGCCGATATCAGATGGCTTATAAGTGCCGTTACTAATCCACTCGCCAATTTTGGAGCATAGCACTTCTAAGGATTGATCTATTACCTGATTATTTCTGTATCGTCCATCTGAAACAGGAAAGAAATTAATCTCAATATTTCCTAAAGGTTTTCCCGGGCTCAATTTGCTCTCAGGAATAAGTTGAGCGCTATTTTCATAGGCCTTGACTAATAAATTGTCATTGCCCATTTCCAACCACCAGCCATAATCCTCATTAGAGAGTCCTTCAGCAACTTTTTCATTGAGGATTTGCTGCATTAGCGACGGAATTCTGTCAAATAAATAATTATTAAAATTGATGATGTTAGGAAGACTTCTGTAATTAGTTTCCAGGGTGCCGCTATCAATAAATTGATTAATTTTATCAGCCCTTAAATGAAAGTTTTGAGTTACTTGCTGTTCTACTTGTTGAAGGAGGATTCTCCAATCACCATTTCTCCAACGGTAGATACTCTGCTTGACATCCCCAACGACTAAATGCTCGCTTATTTTTCCGGTTGCATCTGCAAGTGCATTTAAAAGTAGTGGGCTATAATTTTTCCATTGAATTCTGGAAGTATCCTGAAATTCATCGAAAAGGAAATATTTGTATCTATTACCTATTTTTTCCCAAATAAACGTAGGGTCACTATGTTCATCTAATCCAAGTTTGTTTAATAGTATCTGTGCATCTGAAATCAATTGAGCTGAATTGTTTTTACGCCATTGGCTCAAAAGGTCGCTCATCTCTTTTAATAGGCGCAAAAAATATAAATTACTACTGACAGCTTGATAAGCAATATAACTTGCGAAGTGCTGCTGAAGAGTTAGGATAGCGTCCAATGCAGGTTGAATACCTTGTATATAATCATATCGAATCTCTTTTTTGGAATCTGTAAATGCCTCTTCGTTATCTACTAATACGGTGAACTTGTCAAATATTTTTTCTTGGATATCGCCTATCGAAATCTTTCGTAAATCCACATTAATTTTTGCTGCGGAAACTAACTTGTTTTTAGATTTAGATTTCATTTCCGACTCATCAATATTTAAGCTTCGATATACTGATTTGAAAGTCTCCAATCCCTGTTCAAGTGCCTTTATGAAATTGTTGGATTTCTCTTCAATTTCCTTATTTAAAAGGTTGAAAATTTTATGGGTATCAGCAGCTATCATATAGCTGTCAAATTCTTGGAAGTTCTCTGAAAATATCAACCCTGCCAATCCCATTAATTGTTGCCTATAATTCCAATTCTCGTTTCTGCCAATCTTTTGTTCGGCATAGTTGATTATCCATTCAAGAAGGTCAGGACGGTCATCCAACAATTGATTCAGCATAATGGTAAGGTCTTTCTTGACCTTATTGATATTCATTTCTATAGCATATCCTGAATCCAGGTTAAGTTCATAAGTAAAGCTTCGAATTACCTTTTGAGAGAATCCATCAATGGTGCTAACTGAAAAGTGGCTATAGTCATGTAAAATCCTTCTGTATATATGCTGTGCTTTTTCCTGAATGGTAAATGGGTCCCAGCTTGGGTTTTGTAATATGAGCTGCTTTCTATATTGTTCGATTGCATCGTTGCTGTCACCAATAGCAAGACCGTGTAAGACTGACATTATCCTACTTTTCATTTCAGCAGTAGCTTTGTTTGTAAAAGTAACCGCTAATATTTCTCTATAACTACTTTCCTTAGAAAGCAAGAGGGTAAGGTAGTGGATTGTTAGACTAAATGTTTTTCCTGATCCAGCAGAAGCCTTTACAATTTTTAAAGGAGCAATTCTTTGCATAAAGATGACTATGGTTTTGAAGTATTTGAATATCGGAAAATTTTAGTACTTAGTAGGCAGTAAATGAATTTAGATTTCCGTAAAATGGGGTATTACTTTATATTTTTAGGTTAATCAGCTAACAGTAAATGGACTATTGCTTTAATTAATAATACTTTGTATCTTTGCGTCCCCTCCTGCATGTAGCACGGGGGATATGTTGAATACATAAAATAAAATAAAACATGGCAACTAAAATCAGATTGCAGAGACATGGTAAAAAAGGGAAACCTTTTTACCACGTAGTAGTAGCAGATGCACGTGCTCCACGTGATGGTAAGTTCATTGAGCGTTTAGGTTCATACAACCCAAACACTAACCCAGCAACTATCGTTTTGGATTTCGAAAAATCTTTAGACTGGGTGAACAAAGGTGCACAACCTACTGACACTGTTCGCGCTATCCTTTCTTACAAAGGTATTTTGTACAAAAAACATTTACAAGGTGGTGTGAAAAAAGGTGCTTTCGATGAGGCTAAAGCTGAAGAACTATTTGCAAAATGGAACGAAGGTAAAGATGCTCAAATCGAAGGTAAAAAATCAGGTTTAGCAAAATCTAAAGAAGAGACTCAAAAAGCTGCTTTAGCTGCTGAAGCTAAGAAAAAAGAAGACAGAGCTGCTGCTATCGCTGCTAAAAACGCTCCTGTTGCTGAAGAAACAGCTACAGAAGAGGCAGAAGAAGCTGCTGACGCTGCAGAAAACACTGAAGAAACTGAAGGTTAATCTTCATAAAGTATTCAAAATAGCCGGTTCAAAATGTTGGACCGGCTTTTTTTCTGCGTAAAAGGCTATAATAAATGCTTGAAATAGGCGGAAGGAAAAGAAATCCGTATTTTTGGCAACCAACGAGTAAATATGACAAAGGAACAATGTTTTTATATAGGGTATATTAGTAAAACCCGTGGATTGAAGGGTGAGGTCCAAATGTTTTTTGAGTTTGAGCAATACATGGATTTAGACTTTGATGTTGTATTCCTTGAAATAGACAAGAAATTGGTTCCTTTTTTTGTTGATACTATTAAATTGCAGAACAATAGTACTGCCTATGTGAATTTTGAAGATGTCGACCACATTGACAAAGCACAGCCACTATTGAGGAAACAAGTGTATTTGCCGAATGATAAAATGCCGGAGCGTGATCCTGAAGATTTTACATATAAAGATCTGGTAGGTTATATTGCTATTGAAGAATCGGAAGGGGAGTTAGGCGAAATTACAGAAGTGCAAGAAATGCCGCAGCAATTTATTGCGACCGTTGATATTGATGGTCGAGATGCAATGTTCCCATTAAATGAAGATTTTATCGTAGGAATCGACCCGGAAGAAAAAATAATCGTATTAAAACTCCCTGAGGGATTGATTGATATGTATTTAGAATAAAAAAGAAAGGAAATCATGCGATTTCCTTTCTTTTTTTACTTAAGATTTTGAGATTAGGTTGCTATTAACGATATTAGCCCTCGCTTATAGAGAAAGGCAGAGGGACTAGACCCGCTGAAGCCTTAGCAACCTGACACCAGTCAAGGTGCTACATTCTACCCCAATATGGGAAAGATAAGCTAAGAATCCAGGATCCACTGTGTTCTCTCTAAGCCTTAATATATTTTTATGAAAATCGTAGACCACATCAAGAACGCTAAGGGCAAGACCTTATATTCATTTGAGTTATTACCTCCTGCAAAAGGTCAGGGAATTCAAAGTATTTTCCAAACCATGGACGAATTGATGGAATTCAAACCTCCGTTTATTGATGTGACTTATCATCGTGAAGATTATTTATATAAGCAGCATGCCAACGGATTGCTGGAACGTGTTTCTTACAGAAAAAGGCCTGGAACTGTTGCCATCTGTGCTGCAATAATGAGTAAATATAAGGTTGATGCTGTCCCGCATTTAATCTGTGGAGGTTTCACCAAAGAAGAAACTGAAAATGCTTTAATAGACCTTAACTTTTTAGGGATTGACAACGTATTGGTTCTAAGAGGTGACGCTAGAAAAGGGGATGCCGATTTTATACCAACACCTGAAGGACACGCTTATGCAACTGATCTTCTAAAACAGGTGGTGGATATGAACCAAGGTTCATACCTACATGAGGATATTGGCACTTCGGAAAAGACAAATTTCTGTATTGGTGTTGCAGGCTATCCTGAAAAGCATTTTGAATCTCCAAATTTTAATACCGACTTCAAATGGTTGAAAAAGAAAGTAGAAATGGGAGCGGAGTTTATTGTAACCCAAATGTTTTTTAATGTAGAGAAATATAAAGAGTTCGTGAATAAATGCAGAGAAAACGATATCCATGTTCCTATTATTCCGGGATTGAAACCACTGACGACTAAGAAGCAATTGATTACACTTCCAAGGATATTTCACTTGGATATACCCGAGGATTTAAGCGATGCGGTTGAATCTTGTAAGACAAATGCTGATGTTAGACAAGTCGGTGAAGAATGGCTGGTTCAACAATGTAAAGAATTAATCGAATTTGGAGCCCCTGTCCTACACTTTTACACCATGAGTAACCCGGGACCTACCAGGAAAATCGTAGAAAAATTAGTTTAAAAGCAACATGTTTATCAAATAATAAGAGCAAAGGGCGGATGTTTACCATTCGCCCTTTTGTTTTATGCTGTTAAATTATGTTAATCAGCATTCTTGATTCTAATACTTTATTAAATTTAATACTATAAACTAACCACAATCATGAATTATAGCAAAATTAACAATCTTTTGGGATGGCTTTGTGGACTCATTGCTTTTCTAGTTTATGTTTCCACAGCTGAAAGGTCATTGAGTTGGTGGGATACTGGAGAATTCATTGCCGCATCCAAGAATTTAGAAATTGTCCATCAACCTGGAGCACCTTTGTTTTTGATGCTACAGAATGTGTTTTCAAACTTAGCCTTCGGAAACCCTGAAAAGATTGCTTTTTGGATGAATATTGGATCTTCTTTTTGCTCGGCTTTAACTATTGTTTTCCTTTTCTGGACCATTACAGCATTGGCTAAAAAGCTGATCAATAATGATGCTGTCATTTCAAATATGAAATCCGTTCAGATTTTTGCAGCTGGTATAGTTGGCTCTTTAGCATATAGTTTCTCGGATTCTTTCTGGTATTCCGCTGTAGAGTCAGAAGTGTATGCAATGTCCTCACTGTGTACAGCTATTGTGTTTTGGCTGGCATTGAAATGGGAAAGAAGGGCAGACGAACCGGATTCAAATAAATGGCTATTGTTGATTGCTTATGTAATGGGCCTTTCCATTGGGGTTCATTTATTGAATCTTTTAACTATCCCGGCCCTGGCCTTATTGGTTTATTTCAAAAAATCTAAGCAAATCACTTGGAAAGGTGTTGCTAAATCTTTTGGTCTTGGAATTCTTATACTCGCATTTATCTTATGGGGAGTAATTCAGTATTCAGTTCGGATAGCTGCAAACTTTGATCTTTACTTTGTAAATTCTTTAGGTCTGCCTTTTGGATCTGGAATCACATTCTTTATCATACTCGTAGTGTCAGGTGCGATCTATGGTATTTATTATTCCATTAAGAAGAATAAACCCTTATTAAATATGTTTATTCTTGGTACATGTTTCGTTGTTTTTGGATTTACATCCTTTAGTATGGTTGTAATCCGGGCTCAAACTAATATAGCCTTGAATAATAATGATCCAGATAATGCATTTTCATTCTTAGGCTATCTGAGTAGAGAACAGTATCAGTCAGAACCTCTATTTAAAGGGCCTACTTTTAATTCAAATATTACTGGATTAATTGATGGGAAAACCTACCGAAAAGATGATAAGAATTATGCCTCGATTGATTATGTAAAAGGTTATGAATATGATAAGAAGGTTTTGTTTCCAAGGTTATATAGCACTAAACATAGTGCTTTTTATAAGCAATATTTAAATCTGGCTGATGGCGAGGATCCTTCATTTATGGATAATATAAAATTCTTTTTCAATTACCAGATTGGACATATGTATTCTAGATATTTCATGTGGAATTTTGTTGGCCGTCAAAACGATCAACCTAGTCAAGGCGAAGTAACAGCTGGAAATTGGCTTTCAGGGATTAATTTTCTCGATGAAATCCGTTTGCCGGGTATTAACTCCATTTCGGCTAACATGAAGAACGACCCTAGTAGAAATACTTATTTTTTCCTACCGCTCTTGTTAGGTATTGCTGGTTTATTATGGCAAATGAAAAAGAATAAAAGAGATACGGCAATCGTAGGGTTATTATTTTTCTTTACAGGATTAGCTATAGTTCTCTATTTGAACCAGACACCGATGCAACCACGCGAAAGGGATTATTCCTATGCTGGCTCATTTTATATATTCGCTATTTGGATTGGTTTAGGGGTTCTTGGAATAATTGATTTTATCCAACGTAAAAGTAAAGTTTCCGTGAAAGTAATAACCTATTCATCTGTTGCTTTCTGTATGGTTGCTGGACCGATATTGATGTTGAAAGAAAATTGGGATGACCATGACCGTTCTGAAAGACAAATGACCCGTGAAGTAGCTTTAAACACATTGAATTCCTGTGAACCTAATGCCATTTTGTTTACTTATGCTGACAATGATACTTTCCCACTATGGTATTTGCAGGAGGCTGAAGGTATTAGACCAGATGTACGTGTATTGAATTATGGTTATTTGCAATCTGATTGGTATGTAAAGCTTGCTATGGAGGATGTAAATCAATCCAAAGCATTGCCAATAGGGTTTAGTTTTGACAAAGTTAAAAAAGGGATAAGAGACGGTATACAGGTTGTGGATTTGGGTATTGAGGGTTATTCAGATATCGATAAGTTATTAGAGGTTATGTTGTCTGATAACAATAAAGATAAGTTGGAAACAAACTCCGGTGAATTCGTTAATATCATGCCAAATAACAAACTGCAGCTGAAGATAGATAAGAATGTTGCTTTGAAGAATGCAAATCTCCCTCAAGAATGGCAGGAATTTGTTCCCGAATATATGCAATGGGAATTGAAGGATAATTTTGTTTCTAGAGCAGATTTAAGTATCATGTCGATTTTAGTTAATAACAATTGGGAGCGTCCAATCTATTTTACATCCCTAAGCTCATCAATGACTTCAATGGGAATGGATAAATACCTTGCATCAGAAGGATTAGTTCACAAGTTAGTACCTGTAGATATCGGTCAGCCTTCTGAAAGATCTAGTTTAGTAAATGTGGATAAGCTTTATGATAATGCTGTTAACAAATTTGAATGGTCTAGCATCAATAAGTTGAATTATTTTGATGTGGACTCCAATCAATATTATGAAAATTGGGTATATCCGAATGTCTATGCTGATGGGATGCAAACCCTATTAAAGCAAGGGGATATGGATAAGGTGAAACAACTTGCTTTAAAAGCTTATGAATTCCAACCTAAGGTTTCAAAGAGTATGCAATTGTCTTATTCGAATGTTGTTCTTTTGGATACCTTAGTTAAGGTTAAGGAAATTGAAAAAGCAAAAATGCTGGCAAAAAAGGAATTGCTTGCGATTGCGGAAAATTTGAACTATCAAGTGGCGATCACTAAGAAGAACAGCCGGGGCTACGATTTAATGTCTATCCGTTTAGGGTTGGCAGCTATAGAAGATTATTTACCTATATTGAAAGAACTTGGAGATGAAAATCTCGTTGCATTGGCAAACGACATGGATAAGAAATATAAAGCAGTTTGGCTTTAGTAATAAACAAAAAAGGAGGCAAGCGCCTCCTTTTTTTGTTTTATCCTTTCTTGGCTTCTTTGGCCCAAGAATCTTTTAAAGTAACAGTCCTATTGAATACTAGTTTATCCGCTGTAGTATTTTTATTATCTAAATTAAAATACCCTAAGCGAATAAATTGATATCCTTTTCCTGATTCAGCATTTGCCAAGTCAGGTTCTGCATAGGCTTTTTCTATAATCTGTAAACTATTTGGATTAATTGAAGATTTAAAATCTTCAGCAGCGGCTGGATTTTCATCCTGAAATAGTCTATCATATAAACGTACCTCAACCTCTTTAGCATGAGGAACAGATACCCAATGAATTGTTCCCTTTACTTTCATTCCTGAAGTATCTTCGCCAGATTTAGAGTTAGGAACATAATCACAGTAAACCTCTGTTACATTTCCATTTTCATCCTTCTTAAAGTCAGTACATGTTACGATATAACCATGTTTCAAACGAACTGAAAGACCTGGTCCTAAACGGAAGAATTTCTTTGGTGCATCCTCCATGAAGTCGTCACGCTCAATCCATAATTCCTTGGAAAATGGGATAACTCTACTTCCTTCTCCTCCTTCAACTTCTGGATTATTTTCTCCAATTAATTCTTCAACTTTACCTTCTGGATAATTGTTGATTATTAATTTGATTGGATCCAAAACGGCCATTCTGCGCCATGCAGTTTTGTTTAAGTCCTCACGAATACAGAATTCCAACAAACTAACATCAATCATGTTTTCACGTTTTTGGATTCCTATACGGTCACAAAAATTCCGAATACTTTCTGGAGTATAACCACGTCTTCGAAGTCCTGATATTGTAGGCATTCTCGGATCGTCCCAACTTTCAACAAACTTTTCATTAACTAATTGTAGTAATTTACGTTTGCTCATTACCGTATAGGTAAGGTTTAATCGAGCGAATTCATATTGTTTTGATGGAAATATCTCTAATCTTTCAATTAACCAGTCGTATAGGGGTCTATGAGGAATAAACTCTAATGTACATACCGAATGTGTGATTTTTTCAATTGAGTCCGATTGACCATGTGCAAAATCGTACATTGGATAAATACACCATTTATCTCCAGTACGGTGGTGATGCGCATGCTTAATACGGTAAAGAATTGGATCGCGCATATGCATATTTGGACTTGCTAAGTCTATCTTAGCTCGCAATACTTTCTCGCCATCTTTATATTTACCATCACGCATTTCTTCGAATAACCTTAAATTCTCTTCGATTGATCGACTACGAAATACAGTTGGCACTCCTGGAACCGTAGGTGTTCCTTTAGAAGAAGCGATTTCCTCCGCCGTACTGTCATCAACATATGCTAAGTCATTTTTGATTAAATTGACCGCAAATTGATATAAAGTATCAAAATAATCCGAAGTGTATAATTCTTCTGCCCATTGGAATCCTAACCATTGAATATCTTTCTTAATGCTTTCTACGTATTCAACATCCTCAGTTACTGGATTGGTGTCATCAAATCGCAGGTTTGTTTTGCCATTGTACTTCTGTGCTAAAGAAAAATTTAGACAGATCGACTTTGCATGTCCAATATGAAGATAGCCATTTGGCTCTGGTGGGAAACGGGTTAGGACACGCCCATCATGCTTCCCTGTACGAAGATCCTCTTCGATAATCTCTTCAATAAAATTCAATGATTTTTCTTCTTCTAACATGTAGCAAAGTTAGCTATTTCATCGATATTATGGATAATCGCATAACGAATACTTATTTGTTTTTGCTTATTTTCGAATTTAAATTATGGAACTATGAATCTGAGAGTTTTAACACTTGTTTGCCTATTGCTTCCGATGGTATTATTTGCTCAAAAAAAGGAAAAACCCGCGGTACTAATCTATGGGTCTGATATTACTGCATTAAGTGCTGCAATTCAATCTGCGAGATCCAATGTTCCGACTGTCCTTGTGATGGATAAACCGATCCTTGCTGAAGAAATTACCACAGAAGTTTTGAAAATTGAAAGTAATAATAATCTTGATGGTGGTATTTGGATGGGTATTTTAATGGAGATGGCAATGTCGAAAAATAGGGATGACTCATTGGCGCAAACTGTAAAACTTGATTTTAATCCACGACTTGCTCGAAATTCCATTGATAAATTTATCAATCAGCTGCCCAACTTAACAATTCTTAAAGATAAATCCGTCTCAAAAATTAATAAGGGTAGAAAGAAATGGGAAGTTACTCTTTCAGATAATCAGAAATTTGATGTAATTTCTGTAATTGATGCAAGTGAGTCCGCTGCTTTGTTAAAAACAAGTGGACTAAATCTAGATTCAGCTGCGCGGCTCAACTTTACACCTGCCTCTGAAATGAGTTTAGAACTGAGTAGAACTACTTTGGCTGTAGGCGATTTAAACCAAACGGTAAATGTAGTCTTCTTACAAGATATTCTTAATTCTGAAAAAGATAATTTCTTCGATATAGGTCGTCTAAGAAATATACCAATAAATGCAGAAAGTATACCATTTAGATCAGCATTCGGTCAAGCTATTGGAGCTACTGCTGCATATTCAGCATTTTTTAAGACGACAACTAAAAGCATCGATATAAGAAAGCTACAATCTGAACTGTTAACATATAAAGCAAGATTAATTCCTTATCAAGATGTTAAAATCAACGATGTACATCTCAATGCTATTCAAAAATGCTTTTTAACAGGTTTCTTTTTAGGGATTGAAAGTGATAATAAATATGTATTTAATAAATCTGGAATAGTAAGGTTTGATGATATTAAAGACGTTTTGAATGATATTTATACCCGTAGTCAGCTATGGTTCCTGGATAATTATAGAAACGATGATTTAACATGGAAAGACTTAATGGGTTTAATCCGATTTGTATCCTTCAAAGGCGATGAGGTTGAAAAGCAGATAATAAAAGATTGGAGTACGAAATTAAAATTCGAAGGAGAGTATAATCAGGAAAACAAAGTTACTCGTGAACAATTTGCGGTTGTCACAGATCTTTTCTCGACAGCTTTTGCTAAAGCCATCAATCTTGATGGTAGCTTTGTTAAATAGAATCCTTAATTAGAATGAAAAAAATAGGCCGCCCAACAAACCTGTTGAGCGGCCATTTTTATGGTAAATAATCCTATGGGTTAAGTTTATTTATATGCAAATACAGTTGCCATACTTTCGTTATTGGTAAATGTAGTATCTAGGTTGATCAATTGGCCTGTTCCTATATTGATAACCATTCCATGAATAGCTAAATCAGCGCCATTCTTCCATGCATTTTGAACGATTGATGTAGAAGTTAAATTAAAAACTTGCTCTTTAACATTCAATTCAACCAATTTATTAGCTTTCTCTTCTTGATCTTCAATTGCATCTATCTCAGAGGCATGTAAACGATATACATCTTTAATATGGCATAACCAGTTGTCGATAATCCCGTATTGTTGAGAGCTCAAAGATGCAGCAACACCCCCGCAACCATAATGACCAGCAACGATGATATGCTTTACTTTTAATACATTAACTGCATAGTCTAATACAGCTAACATACTCATATCCGAATGCACGCACATGTTTGCAATGTTACGATGTACAAACACTTCTCCTGGTTTTTTACCAGTTAGTTCATTCGCAGGAACCCGACTATCTGCGCAACCAATCCACAAAATTTCTGGGCTTTGTCCTTTTGCTAATTGTTGGAATCTACCTGTTGTATCCTTTTCAACGAAGTTCATCCAATCTCTGTTACCTTCTAAAATCTGATTAAATCCTGTTTCTAAATCTTTATGTCCCATTTTTAAATTTTATTTTTATCTGATCTTCGAAAAGATCATACAAGTTTCTACAATTATTTTAAATTAAACTACTTTCTTAAGTTTTTGTTTTTTCTGGATGGTTTTCCTTTTGTAGGTCACATCATTTAATTCAATTTCTAAGCCTTTACTCAACGCGTTCTGCTCGAAATCTTTAATCACATCTATAACATCTTTGTCAATAAATTTACTCTTTTGACCATCAATAACAATAGATTTTACACTCTTTGGAAGGTTGTATAGCTTCTGTTGAATTGGAGCTTTGTTAAGAAAGGTTACCTCCTCTGCTAATGTTATGATCGCCGTTTCTTTATCTTCTTGATCAGTTGATTTGATGTTTAAATGGTATGCATTATGCATGTTAGCGCGTAAAATATAGAAAGTTGCCACAAGGATACCAATTCCAACCCCTGTCAACAAATCAGTCAATACAATTGCAACAATTGTTACTACAAATGGAATAAACTGATCCAAGCCTTTTTTCATCATTTGTTTGAATAATGCAGGCTTTGCTAATTTAAATCCAGTATGTAATAGAATTGCTGCTAAACCAGCTAAAGGTATCAAATTGATAATACTTGGAATAGCTAATAAAGCAACTAATAACCATAAACCGTGTAGGATGGCAGATTGTCTAGTGCGACCGCCTGCATTGGCATTTGCCGATGAACGAACAATAACAGAAGTCATCGGTAGTCCCCCTAATAATCCACTAGTTATGTTTCCGATTCCTTGTGCAACTAATTCACGATTTGTTGGTGAATTGCGCTTCAATGGATCTAATTTATCCACAGCCTCGATGCTTAATAAGGTTTCCAAACTTGCAATGATTGCAATAGTAAATGCCACAATCCAAACTTCTTTATTCAAAATCTGAGTAAAATCGGGAAATATAAATAATCCTTGGAATTCTGCTATCGAAGATACTACCGGAATACTAACAAAGTGATCTGGGTTCAATGCAAAAGATGTTCCTTGGAAAGCAAATCCTAAACCTACACCTAGTAATACAACCACTAAGGGTGCTGGAATTTTATTAAGCATCTTGATACTTGGCCAAAAGATCAATACAGCCAAGGATAGAAAACAGATAATGGTTGCACCCCAATTCACGCTCGAAAGGATAGTATTTGTGAAAGCAGTTATCCCTCCATGCTCAAAATCAAATGCATTGCTCTCTGTTAACCCAAAAGCCAAAGGAATCTGCTTTAAGATAATCGTGATTCCAATCGCTGCTAACATTCCAAGAATAACCGCTGATGGAAAATAATTTCCAATCATTCCCGCTTTGATAATTCCTAATATTAATTGAATTGCTCCTGCAATAAGAACCGCCAGAATGAATGTTTCATAGGCTCCGAGCTTTTCAATTGCTCCCAATACAATTACTGTTAATCCTGCAGCTGGACCGCTGACAGATAATGGTGATCCTGAAATAGATGCTACTACTATTCCTCCAATAATACCGGTTAAAATTCCGGCAAACAACGGCGCTCCAGAGGCCATTGCTATTCCCAAACATAATGGCAATGCCACTAAAAATACTACAATACTTGCTGGGAAATCATATTTTAAGTCCCTTTTTGATAATTTCAAAAAAGCAGACGTTCTTGTACCAAACATAAACCTTAGTTTTAATTTTTTTTAATTCAACAAATGATAAAATGATTCAATATGCCCATTAAGAGGTCATAAAATGACATCAGAATATTGCATAGACTTTAAAAGTTGAATTAACAGTTTGGAGGTGGGGTAGGAACTGAGGCATGGTAGGCACAAATACTCTTCTCATTTTTAAGGTAGTGCTTTATGCCACCCGTATTTTCAACGGTTGGATTAAATGCTAAGAAATCAAAATCGCCCGGTCTAAAAATCTTGATGCCTGTCTCATGTAAATCTTCATTGTTACTGTTGGCACCTTTTGCGGTATTCTCAATTTCAAGCTGCATGACTACTTGAAGAACTGTACCTTTATCAAGTACATCTACAAACATAGGCGTAATAGAGATTAGCATCTTCGTAAAAAAGATAAAGAAGCATAATTTTGCTGCTAATAGTCTATAAGCTTTTGTAAATATGTGATCTTTTATAATCATAAACTGAACAAAAATAAAATTTAATTTCAAAAAAAATTCTTTTTTGAAATTTTATTATGAAAAAATTACAAAAGTCATGCCTTTTGTCTGAATTCTTAATATTTTGTTAACATTGTTTTGATTAAAATCTTAAATTGATTAATTATATCTTTATTCATATTTTCATTCTAGCGTTTTATTGCTATAGCTTATGAAAGAACAATTTATCGAGAAGATTACATCTTCTTATAGTCCAAAAGGACCTTATATTCAACTTGGATCAGGAATTCTTAATGCTGAAATCATTACAGATGCAAAAGTAAATCTTGCATTAAAAATGATGAATCGTCATGGTTTAATCGCTGGTGCAACTGGTACCGGTAAAACTAGAACCTTGCAATTAATGGCTGAACAATTGTCTGATGCAGGGGTACCCGTTTTTATGCTTGATGTGAAAGGCGATCTTTCAGGTTTGGCAGAGCCAGGAAAAACAAATGATGCTTTAATTGAACGTGGAAACGCAGTTGGAATTCCTTTCCAGCCTTCAGGTTTTCCTATTGAATTATTTTCCCTATCAGGGAATTTAGGTGCGCCTATGCGTATTACAGTTGAAGATTTTGGTCCTGTGCTCTTAGCCCGCATCCTAGATTTAAACGACACACAAGCGGGGGTACTTAGTGCCATATTTAAATATGCTGATGATACGCAATTACCAATTGTTGACTTTCAGGACCTCAAAAAATTACTGAGTTATCTTTCTGATGGACCTGGAGCCGATGAGATTAAAAATGACTACGGCAAGATTTCAACAGCAAGTGCAAATACGATATTAAGAAAGATCGTTGCAATTGAACAACAGGGCCTAGCACATATTTTTGGAGAAAAGGAATTTGATATCCAGGATCTGTTCGGAAAAGTCGATGGCAAAGGAGTAATTACCTTATTGAATATTTCTGATATCCAAGACCAACCTCTCTTATTTTCAACATTCTTATTAAGTCTCCTTGCTCAATTATTTAAAAAACTTCCTGAAGTTGGGGATTTAGACAAGCCGAAACTTGTATTCTTTTTTGATGAAGCGCATTTACTATTTAATGGCGCATCCAAAGCGTTCTTAACTCAGATTGAACAAATCGTCAGATTAATCAGATCAAAAGGGGTTGGAGTATTTTTCTGTACCCAAGCTGCAACGGATATTCCTGAATCTGTCCTAGGACAATTAGGTAATAGAATTCAACATGCTTTAAGAGCTTTTACTCCTAATGATGCAGATAATTTAAGAAAGACAGTCAAAACCTATCCAACTTCAAATTTTTATGAAATCGATAAGGTATTGACGGCTCTAGGAACGGGGCAAGCACTTGTGACCGTACTCAATGATAAAGGTATCCCAACGGAGGTAGTAGCTACTCATTTAGTCCCTGCAAGAGCCGTGATGGGGCCTTGTTCAGCAGATTTATATCAAGAGCTGATTCAAAATTCCGAATACCGTTCTAAGTATCAGGAAAGGATTGAAAGGCAAACTGCCTCTGAAATCTTAGAAGAACGTCAGAAAATCGCTGAGGCAAATCAAGAAGCGGAAAGTGCTCGACAAGAAGCCGAAAAAGCAGCCTCTAAAACAAGTAACTCTAAATCCAGAAGGCAAACTCCATTAGAGGCAGCTCAAAACCAAGCAAGTCGAACTTTAGCCAGAGAAGGAGCCAAATTATTAGGAAAAATTGCAAATGGAATCCTGAACTCCATCTTCAAAAAGAGATAATTTTAAAATACTATATTTGCATACGAAAAATCGAGTACTAAACTAAAATTTACATTATGGGAAAACCAATTTTGGTGGTTCTAGCAGCTGGGATGGCTAGCCGTTATGGTTCATTAAAACAAGTAGATGGCTTCGGCCCTCATGGAGAAACGATTATCGATTATTCAATTTTTGATGCTATTCGCGCTGGTTTTGGAAAAGTAGTTTTTATTATCCGTGAAGAATTTGAACAGGTAATGCGTGAAAAATTTGATGCTAAACTTGCTGGAAAAATTGATGTAGCATATGCATTTCAAAACTTTGACCTAAGAAAGTTTGGTGTAGATAGAGATATCGAACGTTCTAAACCATGGGGTACTGCTCATGCTGTCATGAGTGCAAAGGATGAAGTTGATGGCCCTTTCTGTGTGATTAATGCAGATGACTTCTATGGATACGATGCCTTTAAGAAAATGGCTGATTTCTTGTCAAATGAAGCTGATGATACGCACATGTCTTTAATGGGATTTGAACTTGGTAATACTATGTCTGATTATGGATATGTATCTCGTGGTGTTTGTGAAGTTACTAATGAAGGACATATGGCTTCTGTAACTGAGAGAACGAATATATATTATGATAATGCTGAGGGTGATAAGAGAATCGTATTTGAAGAAAATGGAGTTAAGAACGAATTGCCGGCAGATGCACGTGTTTCAATGAATTTCTGGGGATTTACTCCCAAAATCTTTGATGTTGCGATGGAGATGTTCCCTAAGTTTGTTGATGAAAATGCCGATAATCCTAAATCGGAATTCTTTATCCCTTCTGTACCGGATCACATGGTGAAAAATGGACAAGCTGATTTTAAAGTAATTCCTACTTCTTCTAAATGGTTCGGGGTTACTTATGTTGAGGATAAACCTATTGTTCAAGAAAGTATCTCTAAATTAGTTGCAGATGGTGAATATCCAGAAAAATTATTCTAGGAATACTTTATAATATTTAAAATGGCAGGCTTCGTCCTGCCATTTTTGTTTTTAAACAATATTGATAACTTTATTATTTAAATCTATTTATGATGTTCAAGAAAATGATGATGTTTCTCTTATATGTGATTACTGGAATACTTGGATTTGCAGCACTATATTTTGCAGCAGATTTTATCTTTTCTCGAATCCCTGCGAACAGTAATGACCCTAATTCAAAAAAGGAAATAACAGCATACATCTTATCCAATGGAGTTCACACTGACATAGTACTACCGGTGAAAAACGAGTTTGAAGATTGGACAAAGATATTTCCAATAGAGAACACAAAAGGAAAATCAATGAACAACTCATATATTTCAATAGGCTGGGGTGATAAAGGGTTTTATCTAAATACACCTGAATGGAAAGATCTTACTCTAAAAACCGCCCTAATCGCAGGATTTGGAATTGGTGAAACAGCTTTACATGTTACTTATTATAAAAATATGGTTGAAAACGACCTTTGCTATAAAATTCAGATCGATTCTATTCAATACAGTATATTAAAAAACTATATTATTGATGCCTTAGATAAAGATGCTGAAGGTAAACCAATCCTGATTCATACAAATGCCCAGTATGGGGATAATGATGCCTTTTATGAAGCGAAAGGAGCCTATAGTTTATTCTATTCCTGCAATACGTGGTCTAATTCAGCTCTTAAGAAGGCAAATATGCCTTCTGGAATGTGGACTGTATTTGATAAGGGAATACTTCAACATTACCATAAATAGAGAAAGCTCGAAATAAAATTCCGAGCTTTCTCATTCATATAAGGGGGTAAACTTTATCTATTTAACCTCTTCGAAATCTACGTCCTGAACATCGTCCGCGCCACCTTGGTTTCCACCATTGTTCGCTTGACCGTTAGCATCGCCTTGAGCTTGTTGCTGCTGTCCTGCACCTTGTTGTGATGCTGCGTACATTTCTTCTGATGCCGCATTCCATGCGTTTTGAAGTTCTGCAGATACTGCCTCAATCTCAGCGAAATTCTTGTCAGCATGTGCTTTCTTCAATTTCTCTAATCCTGATTCAATTGGAGCTTTTTTATCTGCCGAAATCTTATCGCCATATTCTTTCAATTGTTTCTCAGTCGAGAAAATTAAAGCATCAGCAGAATTTAACTTATCTACTTCTTCTTTTACTTTTTTATCCGCTTCAGCATTTGCTTCTGCCTCTTGTTTCATTTTCTTAACTTCTTCATCAGATAATCCTGAAGAAGCCTCGATACGAATATTCTGTTCTTTACCTGTCGCTTTGTCGATTGCAGATACCTTGATGATACCATTGGCATCGATGTCGAAAACAACCTCAATTTGTGGGATACCACGTGGAGCAGGAGGGATGTCAGTCAACTGAAAACGTCCTAATGTACGGTTCTGAGCCGCCATTGGTCTCTCTCCCTGTAATACATGGATCTCTACAGATGGTTGATTGTCTGATGCAGTCGAAAATACTTCCGATTTACGGGTAGGAATAGTTGTATTTGCTTCAATTAATTTTGTCATAACACCTCCCATAGTTTCGATACCTAATGAAAGTGGAGTTACGTCTAATAACAATACATCTTTAACTTCTCCTGTTAATACACCACCTTGAATTGCAGCACCCAATGCTACAACTTCATCAGGGTTTACACCTTTTGAAGGTTCTTTTCCAAAGAATTTCTTAACAGCATCTTGAATAGCAGGGATACGTGTCGAACCTCCTACTAATATTACTTCATCAATATCTGAAGTGCTAAATCCAGCGTTTTTCAATGCCGTACGACATGGTTCAATTGTACGCTCGATAAGTGGAGCCACTAAGCTTTCAAATTTAGCACGTGATAATGTGCGAACTAAGTGCTTAGGACCTGATCCATCTGCTGTAATATAAGGCAAGTTTATCTCAGTTGATGTTGTGCTCGACAATTCAATTTTTGCTTTTTCAGCTGCATCTTTTAAACGTTGCAATGCCATTGGATCTTTTCTTAAATCCAATCCACCGTTCTCGTCTGCAAATTCATCTGCTAACCAGTTGATAATAGCATTGTCAAAGTCATCTCCACCTAAGTGAGTATCACCATCCGTAGATTTAACCTCAAATACACCATCACCCAATTCTAAAACTGAAACGTCATGTGTACCACCACCACAGTCAAAAACTACAATTTTCATGTCTTTGTCTGCTTTCTCTAACCCATAAGCTAATGCTGCTGCAGTTGGTTCATTGATGATACGCTCCACTTTTAAACCAGCAATTTCACCCGCTTCTTTTGTAGCCTGACGTTGCGCATCATTAAAATATGCAGGTACTGTAATAACTGCACGTGTTACTTCTTGTCCTAAGTAATCTTCAGCAGTTTTCTTCATTTTTTGAAGAATCATTGCAGAGATCTCTTGAGGAGTATATTTACGATCACCAATCTCAACTCGTGGAGTATCGTTATCGCCTTTTACTACTTTATAAGGAACTTTATCAATTTCGCCTTTAGCTTCGTTATACGTAACACCCATAAAACGCTTGATTGAATAAATTGTGTTCTGTGGGTTTGTAATTGCTTGACGTTTTGCTGGATCTCCAACCTTGCGTTCCCCGCCTGCTACGAATGCAACAACTGATGGTGTAGTACGTTTACCCTCGTTGTTCGCAATAACTACCGGCTCATTTCCTTCCATTACGGCTACACATGAGTTGGTAGTTCCTAAGTCGATTCCTATAATTTTTGACATATCTTGTTGTGTTATCTTATTAAATGTTTAAATGATTTCTATTGTATTAACAACGCTTATGCCAAACAGTTTTTTTTCAATTTGTCATATTTAAGTCGGAAATATCTGCATTGAATTGTCATCTGAGCGTGACAATATGTCATTTTTTCCTAAATATTGGAATTATATGTATTTTTGAAAAAATTATTCCAAACATGACTTTTGACGAATACCTGAGTTACTTCGAGGATATCTTAAACAATACTGAAGCACACGAAGCATACTCTACAAACGCTGACTATCTAAACTATACAAAACTTAATTGGTCTAGAATGAACAGGTGGCTGAAAAAATTTGAACCTTCAGCTCAAATGAAAGAGTGCATCGAAAATATCAAAGACCCACAACATTGGATTTTGATTACCGAACCTTGGTGTGGTGACGCGGCACATTCCGTACCTCAAATCTATAAGATTGTTAATAATAACCCTTTTATCGACTTAGATATTCAACTGAGAGATACTGAACCTTTTTTAATCGATGATTACCTCACCAATGGCGGAAAATCTATCCCTAAATTAATTATTCGTAATGATGTAGGGCATGATAAAGTGGTGTGGGGACCAAGACCTGATAAACTTCAGGAAATCTTCGAACAGCAAAAAGCAGAAGGAAAACCTTTTGAAGAAATTAAAGAAGCCATCCAAAAATGGTATAATGAAGATAAAGGTGAAGAAATACAGAAAGAATTAACAAAACTGTTGTCTGAATAATAAATGACCTGCAGTTGTGCGATGCCCCCAAAAAGTTAAACTCTTTCTGGGGGCATTTTTATTCTCATAATCGAAGTTGTCCTCCTATTCTTTCAATAAATCCAATTTAAAACATATTAATATTCAAAGATATTTTCCAACTTTAAAATAAATCACTCTTTAAAAGCATAAAATCATGAATATAGAAGAACTGCGTGAATATTGTATAGCTAAAAAGTATAGCTCAGAAGAGACTCCTTTTGGTCCAGATACATTAGTGTTCAAAGTTTTAGGGAAAGTCTTTTTATTGGTAGGTTTGGACCAGATTGATCAATTGTCATTTAATGTAAAATGTGATCCCGAATATGCCGTTGAATTAAGGGGAAAATATGAACATACTGTCTTCCCGGGATATCATATGAATAAAAAACATTGGAACACTGTTCATGCAAATAGGCAATTAGCAGATAATAAGATTTTTGATTTGATCGATCATAGCTATGTTTTGGTTGCTCAATCCCTAACTAAAAAAGATCGCGAACTTCTAGCAAAAGAATAATCATAAATTAAATCGCTCCCTGACCTCCTCAGAGTAACTACCCCCAATTGGGATTTCTATATCATTTATCCAGATGGAATGTCGGTCTAGCTTACGAATCTGTTCTATATTGATTACATAAGATCTATGCACCTGCAGAAAATTATTGTCAGCCCATTCTGAAAGAAATTCCTTGATAGTCATTCTAGCCAGCACTTCTCTCTCCTTCAAGATAAATCGAATATAATTTCCTACCGCCTGAAGCACTAAAATGTCTTTTAAATCTATTTTAATCATTTGATAACCGTCTTTGACGAATAGAGTAGGGTTATTGTCCAAAATTCCCTTTAATTCTAACAACTCCTTGGCGCGTTGACATGCCTTCTCAAAACGCTCGAAGGTATACGGCTTTAATAGATAATCCAAGGCCTCTAGCTCAAATCCTGACAAGGCGTATTCCGAATAGGCGGTAGAAAAAATGACCATTGGCTTCTCAGGCAATTCCTTAAAAAGATCAATGCCATTAATATCAGGCATACGAACATCTAAGAACAGCAGCTGTACCTCATTATCCTTCAGATATTCCTTGGCCTCCAAGCCATTCAAAAATTGTTTCTCCAAATTAATAAAGGATATTTTATCAGCATATCTGCGGATAATATCAAGTGCAATCGGCTCGTCATCTATTGCAATCGCCTTAATCATGAGTTCATCGTTTCAGTTTGAACAGATGTCGGAACAACATCCAAATCAATCGTTAAAAAAACAAAATATTCCTGCTGATTTTGCTCCATAACCAGCATATAACGGTCTGGGTAGGTTAAATCCAATCTGGATTTTACATTCTCTAACCCTATACCTGATTTTGTCCGTTCTAAATCAGTTCCTTGAACCTTATGGATACTATTATAGACAGAAAACTTCAGCTGATTATCTACAACATCTGCATTCACTTTAATCCATGAAGGCTTACTCATACTTATTCCATGTTTAAAAGCATTCTCAACAAAAGGTATTAATAGCATCGGCGCAATATAAAGGCTATCTAAACTGTCTACAATTTCATGCTCAATCTTAACATTTTCCACAGTTTCTGTTCTCAGGCTTTGAATAGCGATGTACTCTTTCAAATAACTTAAATCCCTAGATAATGGAATTTGATCTTGTTGATTTTCAAAAATCAAAAACCGCATCATCTGACTTAACCTTTGAATTGAATCTGCTGTACGGTTAGCATCTTCTTGCAGTGCAATCCCATAAATACTGTTCATAACATTGAATAGGAAATGTGGATTGACTTGAGATTGCATGAGCTTATACTCAGCAGCAGTTTTGCCCAAATCCTTGCGTAGGGAAGCAATGGTTTTGCTATTGGTTCTAAATTTATAAAAGTAATAATATGAGAACCCTAAAACCACAGCCAAACACAGTGCTCCTAATACAATGATTTTATCACTGAATCGACCATGGATCGCTTGAATAAAAAAGGCAAATGGCAAAAAGATCAAAATGCCACTCAGCAATGCTAAAAGAATATACTCGGAAAGTAAAATGGTCTTTTTGTATAAGAATTCTAGTAGTATATAATTGTTCAGTGCATAGATGATGTATGCATATGGGGCAAACAAAATTAAAATCCCTAGATGCCTGTGAATAGGAAAGCTAACCATACTGAAAATAATAGTTAACCCCACTGTTAACAATAATTCAGTAATAAATTTTCTGAATTTGTTCTTTTTAGAATCTTCGTTTGATTTCATATTGCTTCTATAAAATTATAAAAATACCCTGTAGTATTTGACAAATTGGTTATTTTGAATGAATCATTTGTTCCTTCAGCATACGCTATATAGTCCTCCATGTAATTATTGGGTACTATCAGGATGAAACATTTTGGATATTCATCTTGAAGCAGATAATAATTTATAGAACGGGTTTGTTCTTTAGTTTGATCTAAATAAACCCAATTAGATACCTCTCCAATATCTATAAAACTTATTAAAAATCGAATAATATAGTAGAACATCATTTCTCCGTATTTTTTTTATCAATTCTTTGACACAATGATATTGAAGAAATTTATCGCCTTCGATTTTTTGTGATAAATCATTAAAAAGAAATGATGAATCCTGATTTCAATGTAAAAATGCTGAATCAATCTAATTTCATCTTGGCAGAAATGAATTCATTGGTTTAATTAATCCTATCTTTGCCACTTGTTTGGCAGCCTGCCAATTTCATTTATTTAATAATTAAAAATTCATAATGCCGTACTCCCGATTATTATGGTCCATTTTTGGACTTTTTCTCTTTTTAACGAGCTGTATTAAAGATGAGGCGAAAAACATGGAAGCTGATATTACCCAGGTGTCCATTGCTGACAGTTTGATTAATGCTAAACCTATCGTCAACAACCGAAATGTGGTAATCTATGTAAAGCCTGGAAAGGTAAATCTTAAAGAGTTCTCTTTAGAATTTGATCTGACTCCTGGTGCTACCTCTATCCCAGAATCTGGTTCTGTCCAGGATTTTTCCCAACCCGTATATTACGAAGTAGTTTCTGAAGATGGTCAGTTTAAAAAACAGTATTCGGTTACATTACTTGAATCTTCAGTTCCCCAAAATTTTGACTTTGAACTATTCAAACAGGATGAAAAAAAGAAATGGATTTATTTCTATGAAGAAGTTCAAGGTATCCAACAAGAACTTTGGGCATCTGGAAACTCTGGATTTGCATTAACAGCTGGGACAAATCCTACAGAAAAATCTTACCCAACACAAGCAACTGATGACCCTAAATTGGTGAAGTCTGGTAAATATGCCGCTTACCTAGAAACAAAATCAACAGGATTCTTAGGCTCATTAGTCAAAAAGCCAATTGCTGCAGGAAATCTATTTATCGGTTCCATGTTTACCAAAAGCATAATTGATATACAAACCCGATTTGGGCTTCCATTTAATCGTGTTCCTCTTTCTTTATCAGGTTATTATAAATATGAACCAGGCAAAAAAGTTATCGATATGAACGGTAAAGAGGTTAATGTGATTGATGAATGCGATATCTACGCTGTATTGTTTGACCGTGTAGCTTTAATGAAAGCTACAGAAAACGATGATGTTGATCCTGGAAGAACTTGGTTGAACGATAAAGATGTGCTTACTAGCCCACATATCATAGCTTTAGCACAGTTAAAAAATACAGGGCCAACAAAATCGGACGAACTTGTGAAATTCGATATCCCTTTCGAATATAAAAAGCAATATAGCCAAAATGATGTAGATGCTTACCGATATAGTATTGCTATTGTACTTTCTTCTAGTAAGTATGGTGCAATTTTTCAAGGTGCTGTTGGCAGTAAGTTAATTGTAGATGAAGTAAAAATCAACGTAAGGTAATGAACAGAATAAAAATCAATATAAAGAATTCAATTTTAAGTGTCATAGGTCTAATGTTAGCATTTAACCTAAGTGGTCAAGAACTGCAAAAAGGTAAAATTAGAGTCGATGCAGAACTGGGAACCAAAATTGGAGGAGCTTCTCCATTAGGCTTACCAACAGAAATTAGAAAGATTAACGGTTTTAAACCAGCGTTGCCATTTTTTGTAGGGGCAAAAGTTACTTATGGAATTGATGATAATTGGGGTGTTCAATCCGGTTTAATCTTTGAAGGTAAAGGAATGAAAACTGAAGCAACTGTAAAAGGTTATAGAACTACTTTTAATGCCGATGAAGATCCATCCCAAAATGTAAGAGGTTATTATTATGGTGATATTACAACCAATGTTGAAAACTTGTACCTAACTATTCCAGTTTTGGCAACTTATCAACTTTCAGAAAATTGGAGATTGCATGCGGGTCCTTATGTTTCCTTTGCGGTACAAAGAAAATTCTATGGTCTTGCAACTGATGGATATATCCGCGATGAAGAACCAACTGGTGAAAAAGTAGGTATTGTGGATGCTGCATACGATTTCAGCAAACAGATTAGAAAAGTTGATGTAGGAATGAGTATTGGAGGGAAATATGACATCAACAAAAAATTCTATGCTTCAGCTCAACTTGACTATGGATTCAACAGCATAATGAAAACTGGTTTTGAAAGCATTAGTTTCAACATGCATAATATCTTTATGAACATAGGCGTAGGAATGAGACTTTTCTAGCCCTAGATTACCAAAATGCATAAAAAAGAGAGATGTTAATATACCAACATCTCTCTTTTTTATATTTAAGTATAGACTAAAACATTAACACCTACCCCCCCCCAGCACATAAACACCCAACCTCCTCAACACTTAACACCCATCCTCCCAACTCTCAACCCTCCAGTTCTTATGTCTTATGTCTACTGTCTACTGTCTCCTCTACATTTTCAACCCGATTTCTCTCAATCTTTCGTCCAAATATTGTCCTGCGGTGTAATCTGCATAAGCTTTTGGATGTTCTGCATCTATGCAAGAGTCTAATGATGCTAAGCTCATATTTGATTTTGGATGTAAGAAAAATGGAACAGAATAACGAGAGTTTTTCATCAATTCACGAGGAGGATTGACAACACGATGTGTGGTAGACTTCAATTTATTATTCGTTAATCTTTGCAGCATATCGCCTACATTAACGACTATATCCTCGCCTTTTGCTTTAATGGCAAACCATTCCCCTTCCTTTGTCAACACCTCTAATCCATCAGCACTTGCGCCAATTAATAAAGTGATTAAATTAATGTCTTCATGAGCTCCTGCGCGAACAGCATCTGCTGGAATAGCATCAGGGTTCTCTATAGGGAAATAATGGATGGCGCGTAAAATCGAGTTTCCATTAATAACATATTGTTCGAAATAGTCTTCAGGTAACTCCAAATATGTAGCAATGGCTTTTAATAAATTGCGACCTGCATCTTCGAGTTTCTTATATATTTCTGCTGTAACCTCATTAAAACGAGGTAATTCGGCAACTAATGGATTGTCCGGAAAATCCGCTTTTGAATATTCCTCCCCAACGATTGTTTGTCCCCTCTGCCAAAATTCTTTCAAATCTGGTGTCTTCGAATCCTTTGCTTTTTCTTTCCCTTTCGATGTATATCCTCTTTGCCCTGCTAATTCAGGAAATTCATATTTATCTTTTATGGTTGCGGGTTGATCGAAAAACTCCTTTACGACCTGATATAATTCATCAATAAGTTCATGAGATAGGCCATGATTCGCAATGGTAACGAATCCTGTCTCGTTAAATGCTTTGCCGATATCTGACACGAATTGTTGGCGTTCTTCAGAACTGCCAGCCGTAAAATGTGTCAGGTCTAATCTTGGAATATTTACTAATGCCATGTTTTTATTTGTTTGATGCAAAGTTAATGTAATAATAATATCCAAAATTATAAACTGTTTATAACCCCTTTAAAATTTTATTTAATGATTTGAAATTCAATCCCTAAAAGTTTTCCACATTTCATAACATTTCGTAAATTCTCACATTATTATTTTATATCAAACCGTTAATGTCAACTATTTATTAAAAAATCACAAAACAGTTTGATTTATCAATTCAAAAATTTAAATTTGTTATGCTTGCATAATAAATGTTAGAAACCCGAATATGAGCCAAGACAATACCATCGATTATTTTTTAAAAACCGCATGGCAAACTGTTGCCAATAAATATAATGTGATAGCTTCCCAGCATGGTTTTACACAAGCTGCCGGTTACATATTAATTAACATTCATCGGGATGGTACTCCTGTTTCGCAAATCGCTAACTCTACCGGTGTGAAAACGACTTCTTTATCTAGAGTCCTCAATAACTTAGAATCACTAGGATTTATCTATCGTGAAACTAGTGATACCGACAAACGTTCCGTTAAAGTGTATTTAACCGAATTAGGCCAAGAGAAAAGAAAGATAGCTAAAGATGTCGTTCGCGAATTCAATGATCATTTGAGCACATCTTTCTCTGAAAAGGAAAAGGCAACTTTAATAAAGTTCCTGAAAAAAATAAACGAGGTAGCTACTAACTACTCTCCTCAAGTACAAATTGAACCTTAATAAATTAGAAAATATACGTGATATGAATAGAAATATTAAAAAAGTAGCTGTATTAGGTTCCGGAGTAATGGGATCCCGAATTGCTTGCCACTTTGCTAATATAGGTTTAGAGGTTTTACTTTTGGACATTGTTCCGAAAGAACTATTGCCTGCTGAAGAAGCGAAGGGATTAACTTTGGACAGCCCATTGGTGCGTAATAGAATCGTTAACCAATCTTTGGAAACTGCCATTAAATCAAACCCTGCACCTTTATATAGCAAATCCTTTGCAACGCGTATTTCTACCGGTAACTTCGATGATGATATGAACAAAATTGCCCATGCTGATTGGGTCATTGAAGTTGTTGTAGAACGTTTGGATATCAAAAAATCTGTCTTTGATAAGGTTGAGCAATTCCGAAAACCAGGGACATTGATTACCACCAATACTTCCGGTATTCCTATTCACCTAATGGAAGAAGGCCGCTCTCAGGATTTTAAAGAAAACTTCTGTGGAACTCACTTCTTTAACCCTCCCCGTTATCTTCCTTTATTGGAAATTATTCCAACCAAGGATACCAAGAAAGAAGTTGTTGACTTCTTAATTGAATACGGAGATAAAATGTTGGGTAAAACAGTGGTGTTATGTAAGGATACCCCAGCATTTATCGGAAATAGAATCGGTGTTTATTCGATGTTGGCTATTACTCACCTTGTTGAGAAATTAGGACTATCTGTTGAAGAGGTAGATAAATTTACCGGCCCTGCAATGGGACACCCAAAATCCGCAACCTTTAGAACAGCAGATGTTGTCGGTTTGGATACTTTAGTAAATGTAGCTAAGGGATTGGAACAAAATGCACCAGATGATGAAGCTAAAGGAGTTTTTATTCTCCCTGAATTCATCAGCAAAATGGTGGAAAATAAATGGTTGGGAGAAAAAACGAAAAAAGGATTCTATGAAAAGGTCAAAGATGATAAAGGAAATTCTGAAATCCTTTCATTGAACTTAAAAGATATGACCTTTGGTCCTCAGCAAAAAGTGAAATCTTCAACCCTTGAGGCTACTAAACCTGTGGAGGATATCCGCAAAAGAATGAAAGTCTACGAGCAAGGTACTGATAAGGCAGCAGAATTATTCCGAGCTATGCATTATCCTTTGTTCGAATATGTTTCTAACCGTGTGCCAGAAATTACGGATAATTTCTTCCGTATAGATGATGCTATGCGTGCAGGTTTCGGTTGGGAAATTGGCCCTTTTGAAGTTTGGGACGCCCTAGGTGTTAGAGATACTATTGAAAAAATAAAAAAAGAAGAAAAACGCCTCCCAGGGCAGACTGGCGAAGTCGCCAAATGGGTACATGAAATGTTGGATGCTGGTTTTGAAAGCTTCTATAAAGTAGAAAATGGCGTGCGCCATTATTATGATATTGCTTCGAAATCTTATCTCCCAATTCCTGGAACCGAGGATTTAATCGTCTTAGACCATATTCGTGAATCTAAAACGATATGGAAAAATTCCGGAGTATCCATCATTGACTTAGGTGACGGAATTATCAATTGTGAATTCCATACTAAAATGAACACTATTGGTGGTGATGTCATTCAAGGATTGAACAAAGCAATTGATCTAGCAGAAAAAGATTATCGTGGATTGGTGATATCTAATGATGGTAAAAACTTCTCTGCTGGTGCAAATATTGGTATGATCTTCATGATGGCTGTTGAGCAGGATTATGATGAACTTAATATGGCGGTGAAGATGTTTCAAGATACATCAATGCGCTTAAGATATTCGGCTATTCCTGTCGTTGCCGCTCCTTTCCAATTAGCATTAGGTGGAGGTTGTGAATTCTCGATGCATGCTGATTTTGTTCAGCTACATGCGGAAACCTATATGGGACTTGTTGAGTTTGGTGTTGGTGTCATCCCTGGTGGTGGAGGTTCTAAAGAATTTGCTCTTAGAGCATCGGACGATTTCCGAGCAGATCAAATTGATCAGAACTTCCTGAAAGATCGTTTCTTAACTATTGGCCAAGCCAAAGTATCTACATCAGCTGTGGAGGCCTTTGAACTAGGATACCTTCAGGAAGGAAAATATGAAATCACCATGAACCGCGCGAGGTTATTGGCTGATGCTAAAGCCAAAGCATTAGAATTAGCAAATGCTGGCTATGTCCAACCAGCTCATCGCAAGAATATTAAGGTTTTAGGAAATCAAGGACTAGGAATCGTGTACGTAGGCGCTTCCTCTATGGAAGCCGGACATTACATCTCCGAGCACGACAAGTTAATTTCCGAAAAACTAGGATGGGTAATGTGCGGCGGTGACCTTTCCCAACCAACAGAAGTCGATGAACAATACCTTTTAGACATGGAAAGAAAAGCATTCCTAGAACTTTGCGCAACCCGCAAAACCCTTGAACGCATTCAGCACATGCTAACAACAGGAAAACCGTTCAGAAATTAGTATTAAGTATTGAGTATTTAGTATTAAGATGAGATTGCTATCTATAAAGTTTAATGTTTTGATTAAATGATTTTTAATGTAATGTTAAAATAGAAAGATAAATTTCACTAAATAAATACAAATACTTAATACAGATAAAAATGCATAACTATAAGGAGTTGAAAGTCTGGCAAAAGTCTATTGATTTAGTTTCAGACATCTATAAATTGACTGATTTATTTCCTGAAAGGGAGCGATTTAATTTAGTAAGTCAAATTCAGAGAGCAGCAATTTCAATTCCGTCTAATATTGCAGAAGGTGCCGGAAGAAATTCCAATAAAATGTTTGTTCAATTTTTAGGAATATCACACGGATCAACCTATGAATTGGAGACACAATTAATTATATCAAAAAATTTAGGTTATTTATTAGAAAGTGATTTAGAAACTATTTTATTTAAGATTTATGAAGTTCAAAAAATGAGCTTTGTTCTTCAGAAAAAACTAAGAGGTTGCTAAATCTAACTACTAAATACTAACTACTAAATACTTTAACATGGAAGCATACATTGTAGCAGGATTTCGTACAGCGGTGGGAAAGGCTCCTAGAGGAGGTTTTCGATTTACACGTGCGGATGATTTGGCAGCAGATGTTATTAAGCATTTAATGGCGTCTGTTCCAAATGTAAACAAAGAAGATATTGACGACGTGATTGTGGGTAATGCAATGCCTGAAGCTGAGCAGGGCCTCAATGTTGGTCGTTTTATTTCCCTAATGGGATTAGATACTGATAAAGTACCGGGAATTACAGTAAACCGTTATTGTGCTTCTGGATTAGAAACAATCGCCACTGCTGTTGCTAAAATTAAATCAGGAATGGCCGATATGATTGTTGCGGGTGGCGTTGAAATCATGTCAGGAATGCCTTTTGGTGGTTGGAAGATCGTCCCTAATCCTGTCGTGTCTAAAGAACATCCTGATTGGTACTGGGGAATGGGTTTAACAGCGGAAGCTGTTGCTAAAGACTTTAATGTCTCTAGAGAAGATCAGGATAAATTTGCGCTAAAATCTAATCAAAAAGCGGTTGCAGCTATAAAAGAAGGAAAGTTCAAAGAGGAAATTGTACCTATTACCATTAAAGAAAATTATGTCAAAAATGGTAAGATGGCAACTAAAGAATATGTAGTCGATACGGACGAAGGTCCTCGTGCAGATACATCTTTGGAGGCTCTTTCTAAATTAAGGCCAGTGTTCGATGCGAAAGGGTCTGTAACTGCGGGTAACTCTTCCCAAACATCGGATGGCGCAGCTTTTGTTCTCGTTGTTTCTGAAAGAAAACTAAAGGAATTAAACTTAAAACCTATTGCTAAACTACTTAGTTATGCCGTTGCTGGGGTACCTCCAAGAATTATGGGGATAGGACCGGTCGTTGCAATTCCTAAAGCTTTAGAACAAGCAGGCATGAAGAAAGAGGATATCGACTTATTTGAATTGAATGAAGCTTTTGCCTCTCAATCTTTGGCCGTAATCCGCGAATTAGGCCTTGATGAAGAAAAAGTAAATGTAAATGGCGGAGCTATTGCGCTAGGACACCCTCTTGGATGTACAGGTGCTAAACTTACCGTACAGGTATTGCATGAACTTAAACGAAGAGGAAAGAAATACGGAATGGTAACCATGTGTGTTGGTACTGGTCAAGGGGCTGCGGGAATTTTTGAATTACTATAATATTGAACTAACAAAAATATAAACAGATGAGGTGCATGTTCACTTTATTCTAAACAACAAGAATATCATGAGCGAAGAAGTAAAAAATAAGGCAATTAAAGGTGGGGAGTTTGTCATTCGTGAAACCCCATATACAGATATTTTTATTCCTGAGGAATTCGATGAAGAGGCGAAAATGATTCGCCAAACCTGTATTGATTTCCTAGATACTGAAGTTCTAAATAAACTTGATCGTATCGATGCCCAGGAAGAAGGTCTGATGCAAAGTTTAATGGATAAATCTGGCGAATTGGGCATGTTGGGAGTCTCAATTCCTGAAGAATATGGTGGATTTGGAAAGAATTTTAACACCTCTATGCTTGTTGCTGACGCGGTAGGTGGAGGATTCTCCTTTGCCGTAGCGCTTTCTGCCCATACCGGTATTGGAACTTTACCGATCCTTTACTATGGAAACGAGGAACAAAAAGCAAAATATGTCCCAAAGCTTGGTACTGGCGAGTGGAAAGCAGCTTATTGTTTAACTGAGCCAAATTCAGGGTCTGACGCAAATTCAGGTAGAACTTCTGCAAAGTTAAATGCCGAAGGAACACACTACCTTATCAATGGTCAGAAAATGTGGATTACAAACGGCGGATTTGCTGATGTATTTATTGTATTTGCAAAAATCGATGACGATAAAAATCTTACAGCATTTATCGTTGAAAAAGATTTCGGTGGTATTACCATGAACCCTGAAGAGCATAAATTAGGAATTAAGGGCTCATCTACCCGTCAAATATTCTTCAATGACTGTCCTGTTCCTGTAGAGAACATGCTCTCTGAAAGAGAAAATGGATTTAAAATTGCAGTAAATATCTTAAATATTGGCCGAATTAAATTAGGGGCGGCAACCATTGGTTCTGCTCGGTCTGTCATTAATACAGCTATAAAATACGCCAATGAACGCGTTCAATTTAATTTGCCGATCTCTAAATTCGGTGCAATTCGTTATAAACTTGCTGAAATGGCAACCCGTTTATTTGCTAACGAATCTGCAGCATACCGTGCCGGTCAAAATATCGATGACGCATATGAAGCGCTAATTGCTGCTGGAATGGATCAAGCAAAAGCAAAATTGAAATCAGTTGAACAATTTGCTATCGAGTGTGCTATTATCAAAGTGTGGTGCTCGGAAATGCTAGATTATGTGGTAGATGAAGGTGTTCAGATCTATGGTGGAATGGGTTATTCTGCCGAAGCTCCAATGGAAAGAGCATATCGCGATGCTCGTATTAATAGAATCTTTGAAGGTACGAATGAAGTTAACCGCTTACTGGTTGTTGACATGTTACTGAAAAGGGCGATGAAAGGTGAAATTGATTTAATGGGGCCAGCACAAGCTGTAGCCAGCGAATTAATGTCAATTCCAGATTTCGGAACTGAGGACGATACGCCTTTTGCTGCTGAAAAGAAAATTGTTGCAAATTTGAAGAAAGCTGGTTTAATGATCGCAGGAAGTGCTGTGCAGAAACTAATGATGTCCTTGTCAAAAGAACAAGAAATCTTGATGAATATCGCGGATATTATTGGTTATGTATATGTTGCTGAATCTGTACTGTTAAGAGCAGAAAAATTGCAGGTCACACAGCCAGGGGAACAAGCTGATTATGCAGCCGATATGGCTAAAATATACCTTTACACTGCCGTGGATAAAGTAAATGCAGCAGGTAAAGAAGCATTAAATTCTTTCGCTGAAGGTGATGAGTTCAATATGATGATGGTCGGTCTACGTCGCTTTACAAAAGCCCAACCTTTCAATGTCAAAGAAGCTCGTCAAAGAATCGCGAAGAAATTGATCGAAGAAAATAAATACTGTTTCTAAGTATTAAGGTTGATTATGAAAGAAAGCCCCGTTTACGGGGCTTTTTAATTTTCACTCCCTCGTATCTAGATCAAAACTGATAATAAAGGAATTATTAATATTATTTACTTCATTTTCAGCGTGCTTTCCAGGCTTACCAATCGTGGCAGCTGAAACTAATGAAATAGGATTGCCAGAAGTATCAAAAACAATAAATGGTCTCTCAAGATGTTCAAGCATTATTTTTTCTTTTCCTTTCAATCGAATTTCCCGTAATGAAATTAATGGTTGTTCAGCAGGTTCCCAATGCATTGCATCCTTAGATTTTATCAATGCCAAGGCCCCAAATTGTGGAACCAAAACCTTGCTATGGGAAAAGTACTTGACTGCAGCATAAAATGTAGCTCTTGATGAATCATACCATAGGAATGGATCCTCACAGGCAAGATCAGCCTCTGTGAATACATCGCTGATGATTTGAAAACCTTTATCAGGATGGTCGCTTTTTGCTAACCACATCGTCATATTGCCAACATTTGGTTTCCGTGATTTAAAAATCATATAATATTTTTTATCCGGACCCTGCGTTACCGATGGATTATTGGCAACCTCATATGTTAGTTTATTATCTGGTTGCATCAATGGCTCTGTGGGCTCAAAATTTCCCTGGATTAGTTCTGAAAGGCTTTTCGCTTTGAGAACACCAATTTTCTGAGTACAATTGTATTTTAACCATTCCCCCCAATCATTGCTGATTTCCTGGTCTATCTTGAAATTAGGATCATAGGAATTGCTGATGTAGTACAGATAGTAATATTCCCCAAACTTTTTAATCTGTGGATTATGCATCGTGAACTGATCCCATCTTTTCTCATCCCCGTCTCCTTTAATAACTGTACTAACATATTTATAGGGACCGTTTAAATGATCTGAAACTGCATAGGCTATTTCAGAATATTTTAACCAACCCTGAAAACCATCAAAAATATGCTCCATACTGTCTATCGAAACATTCCTTTTTCCATGTTTCCATCTTGAATAGAACATATGATATTTCCCATCTTCTCCTTGGATAACTGATGGACACCAATTATAATAGTGCTCATCCATAAAAATATTTTCAGGATCAACTTCAGCAGGCATGATTTCAGAAATATTAAGGTCGGTTCCTTCTTGGCTATAACCCACATGAAAGCAAAACAATTGGAGGAATAGGATAATCTTTGATATTTTATTCATTCTCAGTGGATATAATTTTAATTACTAATACTAATAAACAATTATTTTTCAATGTTTGTCAAGCTTAGATTGATGAATTATAAGTGGATATTGATGTATATTAGGCTAATATTACTTTGAATTTCACATTTAATGTCTCTTTATCTTAACTTTAAGTTTCTTAATTAAGATTTGAAAAAATACGATGCCATTATTATCGGTTCAGGTCCAAATGGACTAGCTGCTGCAATCACAATTCAAAGGCAGGGGCTCAGCACTTTATTGATCGAAGGAGCTGATACAATTGGTGGAGGAATGCGAACAAAAGAATTGACTCTGCCAGGCTTTAAACATGATGTTTGCTCAGCTATCCATCCTATGGCGTTAGGCTCTCCGTTTATGAGAAAACTGCCTCTCTCTGATTTTGGTCTTTCTTTCAAATCTGCAGAATACCAAGTATCACAGCCTCTTGATTCCGGAAATTCAGTCTTACTACATCAGGATCTTAATCAAATGAAATCCGAGCTAGGGATAGATTATCAAACCTATATCACTCTTTTAGAACCCCTCATAAAGAATTGGGAGGCGCTCTCAAATGACCTTTTAAGCCCTCTAAAAGTCCCTCAAAATCCCATTTTAATGGCCAAATTTGGACTCAATGGATTAAGAAGTGCTCATCATATTGCCAGTAGATTTAAAACCCAAGAAGCTAAAGCTTTATGGGCAGGGCTTGTTGCCCACGGCATTTTGCCTTTCTCTAAATTAACTACTGCTGCAATTGGAATGATTTTATCCGCTCTTGGACACAAAGTCGGATGGAAAATCCCTGTTGGTGGATCCCAATCTATTGCAAATGCTATGTTACTTTACTATAAGTCGTTGGGAGGGGAGCACCAACTGAATTTTTGGCTAGAAAATGTAGAGGATCTTCCAGAACACAAAACCTTATTGCTCGATCTTACACCATTGCAAATATTAAAATTGAATGGCTTGAACATCAATGATAGCTATAAAAAACAATTGGAAAATTTTAGGTATGGGCTTGGAGTGTTTAAAATAGACTGGGCATTATCTGATCCTACACCATTCAAAGATGGAAAAAGTCAGTTCGCATCAACGGTTCACTTAGGTAATACTTACGAGGAAATAGCGAGAAGTGAACTGGAAACCTATAATGGAAAACTTGTTGAAAAACCATTTGTTCTTTTTGCACAACAAAGTATTGTTGACCCAAGCCGAGCTCCGAAGGGAAACCATACTGGTTGGGCATATTGTCATGTTCCACATGGATCTTCAATGGATAGGACCGAAGCTATTGAAAACCAAATTGAAAGATTTGCACCTGGTTTCAAGGATACAATTCTTGCTAAATCCACGATGAACACAATGCAACTTCAAAATTATAATCCTAATTATGTTGGTGGAGACATTAATGGTGGGCAAATGGATATTTTACAGCTATTTACAAGACCAACAAAGTCTTTAACCCCTTATCGAACATCTAATCCCAAAGTATATATCGCATCATCATCCACTCCACCTGGAGGTGGGGTGCATGGAATGTGCGGATTTCATGCCGCTAGGATTGCTTTAAAAGATCATTTTAACATCAAAATTGAAAATTAAGTATGGCAAAGATTGTATTAGCTGGAGGAACGGGAAATTTAGGTCGTCTTTTGATAAATCTCTTTCAGGAACAAGGCCACAAGATTATTGTTCTTTCTAGACAAAAAAATCATAGTGGTGATTCAACCGTTCAATATGTAAATTGGGATGCTGAAAATCTTGGCCCTTGGCAAAAGGAACTAGATAATGCAGATGTCCTCATCAATCTCTGCGGACTATCAATCAATAGAAGATTTACAAAAAAAAATAAGGAATTGCTGTGGAAATCAAGAATAATCCCAACTACATTATTGGGAGAAGCTATTTCGACCTTGGAAAATCCTGTAAAATTATGGATCAACTTCTCAGGCGTATCAATTTTTAATGCTGCAAAAAGCCTTCAGGATGAAAACGGAAAAGATTTTGCAAATGATTTCTTAGGTACGTTAGCGAAGGATTGGGAAAATGCTTTTAAAGAAGCTAAAACTAAAGATACTGAAAAAGTAATCCTAAGAATGAGCCCGATATTGAGTCAAAAGTCCGGAATGTTTGCTGAATTATACCCTTTGGCTAAAATGGGATTGGGTGGTAAAGTTGGTGACGGTAAGCAGATGGTTTCTTGGATTCATGAAAGTGATTTTATTAGGTTGATTGATTGGATTGTAAAATCTAGTCATAGAGAATTGATTTATCATGCATGTAGCCCCAATCCTGTAAGTAATGCCGAATTCATGCACGCATTAAGAAAGGAATGTAAAGTTTCTTTTGGACTTCCATTACCTTCAGTTATGGCAAAAATTGGCGCATTTATCAAAGGCGTTGACCCTGTACTGTTGTTAGAATCAGTTCCCGTAACAACAATTTTAACCATAAAAAATGGCTTTAAATTTAATTTTCCATATATTCAGCCCGCATTTAATACTTTTATTAAATCATCAACTTAAACTTTTATGTCAAGTAAATCATTTGAACTTTCCGAAGATTGGGTAGTAGTTATTTTGGGGATCGGAATTATAGCTATTGCTTTATTAGGATTTATCGTTCCTGTTCCGGCATTTAGCTGGGCAAATTCAGAAGAATTATCTTCTAAAGTCCTTTCAGGGAAAAACCTAACAGCAATGGGCCTGCAGTTCGTGCTGGTTTATGTAACTGCAATTGTTGGAGCATTGTTGTTAAAGAAAAATTTGAAAGCCCTACTGATTGTTTTTCCTATCGTTTACATATTAACGCTCTTTGCCTTGATTTTAGCAGGTAATGCAGGAGTAAAATCATTCAACTTGGAAGCCGTAATTTTCAGTTTGGCAATTGGCTTGATCATCAGTAATTTCTTCAAAATTCCTTCTTGGTTTAAAGAAGCTTTAAGTACTGAATTATATGTAAAAATCGGATTGGTCTTATTAGGTACGACGGTAATTTTTGGAGATATCTTAAAAGCTGGTTCTTTAGGATTGGTACAAGCCTTGGTGGTCGTTGTTTCAGTCTGGTATTTTGCCTTTTGGATTTGTAAGAAATTGAAAATTGATAAGGAAATGTCTTTAATGCTTTCCAGTGCAGTTTCAATTTGTGGTGTCTCTGCCGCAATCGCAACCTCTGGTGCTATTCAAGGAGACAACAAGAAATTATCCTATGTGATTTCATTAGTGCTTATTACTGCCGTACCAATGATGATTTTCATGCCTTACCTGGCAGATATGATGAACCTTTCGCAAGAAGTTACAGGTGCTTGGCTCGGTGGATCTATTGATACAACTGGGGCAGTAGCAGCATCCGGAACTTTGGTAGGAGAGGAAGCATTAAAAATCAGTACCATTGTGAAATTCTCTCAAAACGTCCTATTGGGTATTGCTGCCTTCTTTATCAGTATCTATTGGACTTATTCTAAATCTGTAGATGATGAAACCAAAAAAGATAAACCAACCTTAAAATTAATATGGGAGAGGTTCCCAAAATTCGTTGTAGGATTTGTCTTTGTATCATTAATGTTCTCGTTCGTTATTTCGCCTGAAACAAATGCTGGAATAAAAGATAGTTTAAAGAGTTTGCAAGGATTATGGTTTGCATTGGCATTTACTTCCATAGGGTTGGAAACAAATTTCAAGGATTTATTTAAACAGGACAATAAAAAACCTTTGTATGCCTTTTTAATCGCTCAGACCTTCAATATATTGGTAACATTGGTATTGGCTATTGCTTTATTTGGCTAAAAAATTCCAAAAATAAAATTATTTTAAAACCGTCTCAAATCAATATTTGGGACGGTTTTTTATTTAAATTCTATGGATTAAATATGTCACTCCTACGGAGTTGATTTGAATTGCACCCTATTCCAGACCCTTTGGGTCTGGCTATAGATATACCATCCCGATGGGATTTTTATCCAGAGCTAACTCGTTTTCAAATCTGATTAGGATAACATTTTGAACAAATCCCATAGAGTTGGAATATACAATGAACTTCAATTCCCCCATCCAACAGCATAGGCGTAACATATTTCCAAATCCAATCAGCATGATAAAGCCGATACGAATATTTCAAATAATTTATGCAAATTGAGATTGGAAATCATCATATAAGTGTAGAGAAAATCGCATGGACGAAAAACAGCTATTGCAACATTTTAGGCAGACCGGCAATTTAGATAGCCTGGGGAAACTGTATGCTCCATATATGTCATTATTATATGGTGTATGCTATAAATATCTTCAGGATACCGAGCAAAGCCAAGATGCGGTCATGCAAATTTTTGATGAGCTAATTGAAAAATTACGCGTGTATGAGGTAGATAATTTTAAAAGTTGGGTATATGTATATGCGCGTAATTTTTGCCTTATGCAACTCAGAAAAAACAAACAAGTTATTAAAGTAGATATCGAAGATAACCTGTTTGAATCTGAGAAAATGCTCGAAAACGAAGATGAAAAAAAATGGAACGAACAGGATTTCGAAAAGTTAGAAACTTGTATCGCTGGACTTAATATAGAACAGGAACGCTGCATCCGATTATTTTACTTGGAGCAGCATTGTTATAAAGATATCGCGGACCAAACTGGCTTCGATATAGCAAAAGTAAAAAGCTATATACAGAATGGTAGACGTAATCTTAAAATTTGTATGGAGAAAAAGTAATGGAAAATAATTATCAATTAACAAGAATTCATAATTATATCATGGGTCTCATGAGTAAAGAAGAGATGTATGAGATAGAACGTGAAGCATTAAATGATCCCTTCTTGCAAGATGCTATTGATGGTTACAGACTTCAACGTGGAGTGGATTCGCATCAACTCAGTATTTTGCAACAAAGGCTAGCCAAGAAAATTGCTTCAAAAGCCGACGATAAAAAAAGAAGATTCTATAGTTGGCATCGCCTTACCATCGGTATGGCCGCAGCAGTCTTGTTTTTGGTCGCATCATCTCTTATCCTATTTAAATATATGGTTAATCATACCCATGAAAAGAATACAGAAGTTATTCTAATGGATGAAAATATGAAGGTCCAATCCACAATTATGGATAATGTTAATGCTGTTCCAAAAGAAGGATGGGAAAAATTCAATGAAGAATTGAATTCTGAATTAAGAGATGTGAAAGCTAGCGGTAGATTAACCATCACTTTTGAGGTAATCGATGGTATTGCTGAAAATTTGCAAATCAGTCCTGCCAAGGATCAGGAATTAGTAGAAGTATTAAGTAATTTTATGGACCAGAAAGTAAGATGGAAAGGGGAGAAGGGTGGAATTATTCTGGATATCCAAAAATAGAATGTAAAAGTAAAGCGGTCAGGAATTTCCCTGACCGCTTTTATTTTATTCTTCCCAACGAATCTTTTCTTCAATTGGATTTCTAACAGGTTCTCTTGGTTCTGACTCATGATGACCCATATAAAAAAATCCTATACAGCGCTGGTTCTCTTCCAAGTTTAAAAACTGTCCAATATGATTGATTAATCCTGGTGTCGCCCAATAACCACCGATTCCAATGGAAGCCGCAGCTAACCACATATTTTCAACAGCACAAGCTGTAGCAGCCAGCTCTTCCCACTCCGGAAGTTCTCCACTGTAATTCACAATAATAGCTACCGCAGCTTTTGATTGTGTAGCTTTCTTTGCCATATTTTGTTCCGTCGCCTCCGTATACTTTTCAGCAGGAGTTACTGACTTATATATTCTAGCTAGTTCATCACCTAATCGTACTAATCCTTCATTACGGAAAACTACAAATCTCCAAGGCTGAGTCCTTTTGTGGGTAGGGGCTGCATTTGCCGCTTCTAAAATCGTTAGAAGTTCATCTCTGCTAACCTCTTGATCTGTATAGTTTGCTTGAAAAACTGCTCTTCTAAATTGTATATTTTTTAATACTTCGTTCTGATTCATATTTTATTTTTTTTGATTGATTGTAAGTTAAGGTAACTAAGAAAGTTCTTCCCATAATGCAGATATATGCAAAATTGTTAAAACTGCCTTTTGCATATCTTGAATGGAAACCCATTCTTGCTTACCGTGGAATGCATGACCCCCAGCAAATATATTTGGACATGGTAATCCCATAAACGATAACCTGGAACCATCTGTTCCCCCTCGAATACTTCTTTTTTCTACTTTCATCCCCGCACGCTCAATACCCATCATTGCTATTTCTACTACCTTAGAATGATGATCCAATATCTCCTTCATATTGCGATATTGCTCCGTAACCTCAAATGTATAGGATGCTCCAGGGTATTTCGAAAGGACTGTTCTGACAATATTTTCAAGCTCCGCCTCATGTTCTGCCAGTTTTTTCGTGTCATGATCTCTGATTATGAAACTTATGCTCGCTTCTTCAACTGAACCTTCAATATTTGTGGGGTGAACAAAACCTTCCTTTGCATACGTTGTCTCAGGAGATAATCTTTCCTTAGGCAAATGATCGATAATTGCTGATGCTACTTTAATAGCATTGACCATTTTACCCTTGGCATAACCCGGATGAATAGAAATACCATCTATTTTAACCTTTACACCATCCGCAGAAAATGTTTCATCTTCAATCGTTCCTGCTCTCTCTCCATCCATCGTATATGCATATTCCGCACTTAGTTTCTTAAGGTCAACATGGTCGACACCACGGCCTATTTCTTCGTCAGGAGTGAACAAAATTTTTATTTCACCATGTTTTATTTCTGGATTCAGCATAAGAATCCGAGCTGCATCCATAATCTCTGCAACTCCTGCCTTATCATCTGCTCCTAACAAGGTCTTCCCACTTGCTGTGATAATATCATTACCAAATTGCTCCTTTAAATCTGGATGATCCGTAAGACGAATAATAATTTTTTCATCATCAGGCAAAACAAGGTCCTGGCCTTGATAATTTTGATGAATTAAAGGCTTTACATCTGTTCCTGAAGAATCCGGTGAGGTGTCAACATGTGAACAAAAACAAATGACAGGAACATCCTTTTCTGTATTGGATGGAATTGTGGCATAGACATATCCTAAATCATCTAAATGCGCATCTTTTATTCCAATTGCCTGTAATTCCGCTACTAGAACCTTGCTTAAATCTTTCTGCTTTTCAGTCGAAGGGACTGTACTTGACTCTACATCAGATTGTGTGTCAATCTGAACATATTTTATAAAATTCTCAGCTACCTGAAAATTTTGAATATCATTAATCTCCATAGAAACAAAACTACAAATTAATTAACCTCAATACATCGTTTGAATGCCTTTTATTCATCTACCTTATTGTTTATCTGCCCAACCAAAGACTTTTTCAAGAATACCTGAGCTTCTCGCCCCGCCAATATTCTTTCGGATCTTAAGTTCTTGATCTGCAACTTTTACAAACAAACCATCTATCGCTTTCTGCGTTACATAAGCCGTTAGATTGGTTTCAATCTTGTTGCTTAGTGGTAATTTATTATAGGCTGATGTCAGTTGGTTCCAATAGGTGGTTACATTATTTTGTCCCATCGCAGTCTGTATGATTGGGCTGAATTTGATGGTCAACTCGGAGGAGGTGGTTTTTTTAAAGTAGTTAGTTGCTGCATCCTGTTGCCCGCTTAATAAAATGCTAAAAGCATCGTTGACGGTCATTTTTGATAAAGAATTCACAAACACTCCGGAGGCCTCTTTAACCGCCGATTCTGCCGCATGATTCATGCTCGCAATAAATTGATCGCATAATTTATTCATCCCCACAGCACGTAATGCCGACTCAACTTTTCTAGCCTCTTCAGGCATTAGAATCTTAACAGCTGCATCTCCTAAAAAACCATTCTTAATCGATAAGGTCTTGATACTTTCTTGAAGACCATTATTCAGCGCTTGTTTTACCCCTGTTGTTGCCTCGGTTTGTGTAATTGTGCCAGGATTGGAATTGCTCGGAGTACTGCTTGTTGATCCGGTTCCCTGTGGAGGTAAGGTTATGCCTCCTTGATTTAAAGCATCGCAACTTGTTAATAATAATGCTGCGCTAATTAGCCCAAATATTTGAATGTTTTTCAGTTGTTTCATTGCTCAAAATTAAGGTTTTTAATAGATATAAAATTAAATGTTTGAACATCGCATAGCCTAAAAATAACAATGCCTCAAAATTGTTTTTTTTTGAGGCATCATATTTTTTAAGATTGAGTTATTTCCAGTTTAACTCTGTATATACCGGGAAATGATCAGATGGAAACTTTCCTTTATAAGTGTCAGTCAAAATTCCATATTTATGAACCTTAAAGGGTTTTGTAATAAAAATATGATCTATTCGTCCTTTATCACGAATTGATTTTCCCCAACTATTAAAACTTGAGTTAGGTTCATATACAATTTTCGCTAAATCATACACATCTTGTACGACACCACTTTTTGCCAAGGTAAAATAAGCTTCATTTTTCTCATCAATATTAAAATCTCCTGTCAGAATCAATGGAAGATCTTTTGCAAATTCTTTTGCTTTGGCTAAAATTAATTTTGCACTCTCTCTTCTTGCTTCAATTCCAACATGGTCAAAGTGTGTGTTCATAAAAATGAACTTCTTACCGTTGGATTTATCCTTAAAAATTCCCCATGTGCAGATTCTTGGCAATGCCGCATCCCAACCTTTATTAGGTTTTTCCGTGTCAGTTGCAGATAACCAAAAGGTTCCACTTTTGCCAACCTCAAAACGATCTGTATTATAGAAAATTGCCGAATGTTCGCCTTTATCTGCTCCGTCATCTCTACCTACACCAATATATTTGAAGTTGGGTAAATTGCTAGACATGTCATTTAACTGGTCTTTAAAGGCTTCTTGAACTCCAAAAATTTCAAACTCATGAAATTTAATTAAATCCGTCAAGTAGCTTTTACGGTCATCCCACATATTTCCAGTATCCACATTGTTTTTCTGACGAATGTTAAAGGTTGCAACATTCATCTGTTGGGCATAAGTAAACCCCATGCTCAATAATAGGCTTAAGCTGATTAAGAATTTCTTCATTTTATTTGTTCAATATAGTTTTTAAAAGTTCAGGCTCATCAGTTGTAATAAAGTCGATTTTTTGGTCGATTAAGAATTTCATATCCTCTTCTTTATTCACAGTCCATGCATTTGTTTTTAATTTCAATGCTTTAAATTCCTTGATCAGGTTAGGGTTTTTCTGAAAAATAGTATAATGATAATCTACACCAGTTAATTTTGCCGCTTTTACCTCTGCAGGTGATTTATCGCCATTTAGATAGTGTATCTTTGTTTTCTTATTTAATTCCCTGAATTTCAAGCATGCATCCCAATCGAATGCTATGAATTCAACCATGGATTCTGCTTTTAACTTTTTAACAATGGCTAAGGAATGTTCAACACTTTTCATGGTCCTTTCCTTACCTAACTTACTCGTTTTTAGTTCGAAAATTAATTTGGTTCCTTTTTGTTGCAATCCTCTTTTTAAATATTCCTCTACAGTCGGAATGGACTCGCCATTATCGTGTTTCTTAGCTAATAATTCCTGATAGGTGAGGTCTTCAACCTCCAAACCATGAAAATCTCGGTCATGATTAACAACCAAAATATCATCTTTAGTTAAATAAACATCAAATTCACTCCCCCAACATCCCTCTTCAATCGCATGATCTAAAGAGGCAATTGAGTTCTGAGGAACTTTTGTGTTTTTCCAAGCACCACGGTGCGCAATTATGGATGTTTGAGCAAATAATCCAGCATGGAATACAATTGTCATAGCTAGTAATAATACCTGTCTTTTCATTGTTTTAATTACTTATTCATTTTAAATATATAATATTTGCCACAGAACGTTGCCCTTCGTGGTCAAATTTCTTATTATCCGATGGGTAATTAACAACCCCGTTTTCAGTCGCATTACGTATATAAAGTGTACTACTACCGCCGCCATCTAAGTTCATGGCATCTTTTGCCCCCAACCATTTCATTACTTTACTTAATTCCGTCAGATTCATTCCATTCGCTTGATTACTTCTGCCATCGATAAGTATGAAAATTAATTTCTTCTTTTGAGTAATTCCAACTGCTGTTCTTGGGTGGCGGTTGTCATTAAAGGGGTTTGTTTTTAAATGAACATAGGTTCCAGCCTCTAATAATAATGGACCCGCAACCATAACGGATTCCGCAGAGGATTCCTCAACCGTTATTTTATTCGTCTGTTCTATTGTAATTCGATCTTTATGAATACTGAATACCGCATTCGCACGCTCATTCGGCTTAACATCTTTTGGTTTATTGATAATTTTTCCATCAACCTTAAGATAATCAACGGAACCTCCATTTTTCATGTCAAAAAAAGAGGCATTTATTGCAACTATTGCATCTTCTTCCTTAGCAAATTCTGATGTATTCTTTAAGGTCGATGGTTCAGCTGCAATATGAATGTTTTTATTATTCTTATTTAGGTCTATTTCAACCCAATTGATTTCTTGAACTGAATTGAACAGCTTGTTAAAATGTCCTTGATTCCAAACAACTCCTTTCCTAATCTCTTTCTTTGCCCATTTCGCTTTTACTATTTGAAGGGAATCCTGGTCTTGAGAATAGACCATAAATGGAAGGTACAAAAGTAAATAGGTGCTAATTTGAATTAGTCTTTTAAAGGTCATTCGAGACATATCTTTTGGTAACATGTCTCGAATTTACCCATTTAATATTAAGAAATTATTAAAGTTATGATGCTCCGTTCCATTCGCTATAAAATTGTTGCAGAAAGCTGGCCATGAATTCATGCCTTCCTTCAGCAATTTTTTTAGCGGTTTTGGTATTCATTCTATCCTTTAATAACAATAGTTTTTCATAAAAATGATTAATCGTAGGTGCGGTCGTGTTTTTGTATGCTTCCTTACTTTGGTTTTCCAGTACCGGTAAATCAGGATTATATATTTCTCTATTTTTGAATCCTCCATAGTTAAAAGCCCGCGCAATTCCGATTGCTCCGATAGCATCTAGTCTATCTGCATCTTGAACAACTTCCAATTCTTTAGAATGAAAATTAACGGTTCCTAAAGATGCTTTATAGGACATATTCAATATTATATTTTGAACATGTTCAACCACAGCTGCCTCTACTCCGATTCCGTTCAGGAATTCCCCCGCCACTCGAGGGCCAATCGTTTCATCTCCATCGTGAAATTTGCTGTCTGCGATATCATGCAATAAAGCCGTGAGTTCACAGACTAACCTATCTGCATTCTCCTCTTGCAGTATCAATTTCGTGTTGTTCCATACCCGTAAAATATGCCACCAATCATGACCCGATTCCGCGCCTTTTAACTTTTCTTCAACAAATTCAGCAGTCTTTCTAATGAAATCCTCTTCTTTATTTTTCTTTTGACCCATCGTATAGCTCATATTGCAATAATCTACAGTCAAGTTTCCCATTGAAAAATTCAAACCTTCTTGAGGCTTTGAGACCTATTTTCTTCGCTAGGTCAGGGTTCCCTGTGAAAATATAACCACGATATCCCTTACAGTTTTTCTTCATGAAATCACCAATCCTTGCATAAGTGGCCTCTAATTTACTATGAACGCCTAATCTCTCCCCATACTCCGGGTTGAACATAATAACACCATCTTCATTTGGTATCGTAGTGTCCGCAAAATCACAGGTTTCAAATTCAATTAAATGTTCAACACCTGCTGTTCGAGCGTTTAACCTCGAAATCTCAATCGCTTCTGAGGATATATCCGAGGCAATTATAGAAGGCAAGTTGGTCTTATCTGTAATATCTTTTAGTATTCTTCTTTCTTCAAAAAATACTTCTTCGTTATATCCAATAAAATGCATGAACGAATAGTTCATCCTTTGTAATCCAGGTTTACGATTTTGCGCCATCAAAGCAGCTTCGATAGCTAATGTCCCTGAACCGCACATCGGATTGACAAATGGACTTTTGCCATCCCATTGGGTCGCCATAATCGTTGCTGTAGCCAAAGCTTCCAACATGGGGGCTTTCCCAGGATGTTTTCTATAGCCATGTTTTGCCAAGGTCTCTCCTGAAGTGTCTAAAAAGATTTCTGCACGATCTTCCATCCAGTGTAAGTGGATAACTGCCCTGTTTAAATCTGGACCAGAATTCGGACGAAGGCCTTTTTTGTCTTTAATACGATCTACAATGGCGTCTTTTACCTTAACATTCGCAAATAATGGTGTAGTAATCGTTTCGTTGTGAACATTCGATGTTACTGTAAAATATCCATCGATTGGAATTAAATCCTCCCATGCGATACCTAGCAAATGTTTATATAATTCATCCGCATTATTCGCCCTAAATGATTTTAATTCATATAATACTTGACTCGCTATTCTGAGGTTTAAATTTAATTTTATACACTCATTAACAGATGCTTGTAATTCTACACCTGTATTGAATGCCCGCTTGATGTCAAATCCCAATTCGCGGACTTCCTGCTCCAAATAAGGGGACAACCTTCGGTTGCATGTAACAATAACCTTATTCTTTTTGTTGAAAACTTCTGCCATATTTGTGCAAAGTTACTTATTCTCTTAGCAAAAAATGTTTAATTTTACGGTTTAATAGATAAGTTATGGAAATAAGAGGAAAAGTACATGAGATAGGGGCAACGCAACAAGTAACCGAATCTTTCAAAAAGAGAGATTTAATCGTTGCCTATGCTGAAAACCCACAATTTGTAGAGTACATTCGTTTCGAGTCAACACAAGACCGCGTCAACATATTTGATAATTTGGCAGTAGGTGATGAAGTAGAAGTTTCTTTCAACCTACGTGGCAGACCATGGACTAATAAAGATGGAGTTACAACTTACTTTAATTCATTAGTGGCATGGAGAGTTACTAAATTGGCCAATACTGCCCAAGCTGCATCTACTCCCGGATATGCTGATATGCCTCCAGTAGATATTTCAGCAAATTCATCGGATGATGATGATTTACCGTTCTAATTAAAAATTATAAAAAAGGGCTCAACGAAGTGAGCCCTTTTTATTGCCTAATTTATCAGTTTACGATCTTTATCATATAATCCTACCAATAGACTGTTCCCCTTCTCATCGATTTTAAGACCACCATACACCGCTTTTTCATAGCGATCTCCTGTGCCCTCCTCAAAAAAATAAGACTCTGAACCTATATTCAAATTCCAATTATCTGGCCTAGTAAATTCAATCAATAATTCTCCTGAATTCAAAGGTAATCTGGTAGGCTGGTATCTTATACGATGCCCAACAGCATTTTTATCCATTCGCAAGACAACATAACCCCGCTTTGGAATACTATCTAATATAAGATTTTGACTTATTTCATAGGATAGTTGCATATAATCACCCTGCATTAAAGACCTTGGGTCAACCGGCGCAAGTTTTAATAGCACCAACTCTCCAACTTTTAATATCTGCTCTTTTTGACTTATACTGTAATTGAAATAAATCAATAAACCAATTAAATTGACCGTTATAATTATTAGACTAAGCTTTTTCATGTTGTGTCGATTTTTTAAAAATCATGAGATAAAGTATGATAAAGAATAAACCTGATGCCATCATAGAAATAGATTTATACAGCAAACTCAAATCTAGATCATAATAATATTGACCTATGAAATATATAAATCCAAGTATTCCTAATGCAAAACCAGTTTTATAGTTTACTTTAAAACTTATTAATAGTAATAATAAAGAACCAGAAATTGCTGGACTCATAGCGGTAAATCCTAAACAGACTGTTACGATTAGAAAAATAAAAATCCGCTTGCCTAATTCATCACATTTAAACCTTTTTAGTAAACAATGGATAAGCCAGATGACGATTGCGATATTAAATCCTGAACTGATCCAGTTGAAATGCCAATTTCCTTCCGATATTCTTGGGCTACTTATAAAATATAAACAAATCATATAGGAGAATACCAAGCCAGTCCTTATTGACATATACTGCTTGCCAGCTAACATGGATGATTTCATTAAACGCCCCTCTTTAAAGGTGTAATAAATGAATAATAAAACTATACAGATATAAATGGCATGAATGAGATCGAATATTTCTAAATCAAATAAGACTGCTATGGATGATCCAAAAATGATCAATACCGATAAAAAGGAAAGGATATAACTTTTGCTGAGGAACAAGGTTATTATTCCAAATAAAATAAAAATGGAATGTGTTTGAAATGCATTACCTCCAGAAGCATAAAATCCCATAGAAAACAGTCCAAATCCCAATAAATATAAACAGACGGAAATACTGTCTAAAATGACCTTGTCAAATTTTTTATTGATCCAAATGGATGTGAAAAAGAAGGTCAGGGATAGAATGTACATAGCGGCCTCAGACCGATCCAATCTCGCTAAATATAAAAACACAACAAATGCCAATGTAGCAAGAAACCCTCCAAGGATGGATAATACCTTAATGGTCATCGACTGTTGATTACGATCATGATTATATTGTTCCTCGAGTTTCTTTTGATCGATAGTAAATGATCGACCTATGTTTTCTTCGGCCCAATGTAAAACCTTGGGAAATCTGTTATTGTCCATGACTTTTCCTCCTTTGCATATTGATAAGATTCCAAATTATTAAACTCACACTTACTATAATGAAAATGCTCAATCCTAGGAAAATATAGTCTTCCTCGGATATTTTCAGGATTGCTCCTGAAAGAATGATGACTACACTCAAAGGGATTAATCCCATGTAAAAAACACTCTTTTCCCGATTAGCATACCATAAACCTAGGCCATAAAAAAGTAGCGTGGCAGCAACAATAATGATTGCATCCTGAGTCCTATCTCCCAAAATCCAATATAAATTGGAATAAATAGACCATATAGCAGCAGATAATGCTAATAGGTTTGTGAAATAGGTAGGAATATTCCCTTTACCCTTACTTTTAATCCATGCGCAGACCAACAAGATGCTGCCATTTAGAACAAATAATCCAGAGCTTAAATAAATAAAATCCCAGCTTCTGGCGACTTGATCCCAATATAAATAAATGGTAAGGTTGCAAAGTCCCAAATAAACTATCCATAACGGTGGGAAATTGCTTATAAAAACCCATAAACTTATAAAGACAGTCCAGGCTAAAAAGAAATCATATGCATTTGCCCCGGTTTGATAGATTTGGCCAAATACAGCAAACATAACACCAACCAGCAGTGTCGAACCTGTTATAATAATATCCTTATATAGCTTTTCAATTTTCAAAAACATGGCCAATAAGACCGATATAACTACTAGACCTTGGACAATGCCCAATTTTAAAAACTTATTTAGGTCTTGCCAATTGTATGCAAAGAAAAATACAATCCCTGCTGCTAGGAAACCTATACCCAAGGTTAACAAAACTATTTTTATGAATTTTTCCCATGAATCTTGTTTTGGGTATATATTTTCTTCTAGGATCGATTGTAATTCCTTTCCTGTAATATCCGTATTCTCGGAAATAGCCTGTAGGTCTCTTCTCTCTAGATCTTCCATTTTAACGTCTATTTTGTATGCATTTTTAATTTTTTAAACTTAAAAATCCCTGCAGGCCAAATTGGACTCTGCAGGGTAACCGCTAAGTTATATGTTTTCTTCCTTGAATAATTTAGCGTCACGTGTGTTTTTTTGAACAGCAATTGCTGAAAAAACACTTAAAATAAAGGACATTCCATAAAACCCTTTTTCGCTTAAAAGTAAATCTGCATTCCATAGTCCTATAATTAATAGGATGATTGATGCTAATGTAGCAAACCAGCTTAGACCATAATAGAGTTCCGTTACGGGTAGTCCTTCGGCCTTGTCTCGAACACTCTTTTGAACAGAGATTACGGCGAATAATCCAAATAATAGGATAACAAAGTAATAGCCTTTCTCATTTAATTCCATGCTTGCATTCCATAATCCAATGCAATAACCAACGATTCCTGTTAACATGGCTATCCATGAGGCCCCAACAAATGCAGCAGTTGGTTTGAAGGATTTGTTATTCTCTTCCGTTTGTTTTAATGGAGTTAATATCTCCTCAGTTTTTTTATTTAGCGGTTCCATTTTTATTTGTTTTAATGATTAATACTGATCCAAATTTCGCCAGCATTTTTTGAATACCAAATCAAATAACTGATGAAAACTGATGATATAAATTGTATTTTTAAGCATAATTTCAACTTATATTTCAATATGGATTCTTTAAAGGATTTAATAGAAGTTCTAAATGAACAGGATAAAATAGCATTTAAAGCATTCTTAAATGGAAAAAACAAAAGACAAGATGTTAAGAATATCAAATTGTTCAATTTCATAGAAACTGACGATATTAAATCAGTAAATAATCTATTCAAAACATCAAAAAATAAAGATGCCTATCATGCATTAAGAAAGAGATTGTATGATAGCCTGTTGGTTTTTATTTCCCAACGAACATTTGAAAACAGCAGTGATGAAGCTTATGATATTTTGAGGTTTTTGGTCGTAGCAAGATTTCTCCTCGAGAGAAACTTGGTGAAAATAGGTTTTAAAACCCTAGTTAAAGCCGAAAAACTTGCTGAAACTCAAGAACAGTACAGTTATCTAAATGAAATTCTCTTGCTGCGGTTGCAATTTTCCCATTTGGATGAGCATATTAATCTTACTGATTTAACGGAGAAATTCCGAATCAACCAAAATCATATGCAACGTGAAGCTAAACTCAGACTTGCTTATGCGGCCTTGAGAAGAGAACTTAATGAAATACATTTAAAGGCTAAAGTAGTCAACCTAACTGAACTCATTGAAAATACCATCAGGCATTACCATATAAACATGCTGGATTTGATGAATTATAAATCACTCTATCAAATCCTTTATATAGCAAATGAATATGCAGCAATTAATCAAAACTATGGACTGATTGAAAAATATCTCATAAAAAGTCACCAATTCATTGAAGGACAAAAAATTAATACAAAATCTCAGGTGTTTTATCATCTGCATATACTTTACTATCTGGCTAACTTTACCCTCCGTAATAGGAATTTCAGTGAAAGCCTAAACTATCTCAAGCAGTTAAACGGCTTGCTGGAGCAGAATAAACAATACTTTGAGCTTTTATTTGTTAGACAAAATCTGCTTTTCGCACTTAACTATTTTTTTAGTGGGGATGCGCAAGCTGGGATCGATTCATTGGAAAATACCTTGCAAAACCTGCCGGTCAAAAGTTCTCAAGAGGATAGGGACGACCTTATTTTAAGTAAGGCTATGTTTTTAGCTCAACTAGATGATCGTAATTCCATGAGTTATCTGGCTAGATTAACTCATTCTGATGCATGGTATGAAAAGAAACTGGGAATGTTATGGAGTATTAGAAAGAATCTAATGGAAATCCTCCTGCATGCTCAATTTGAAAATATAGAATTAGCGATGTCGAGAATGAAAAGTTTTAAACGTAGGTATAAACAATATTTAAGGAGTGTAGGCGAAGAAAGAGTGTTACATTTTTTAAACTTGGTGAAAAAATATCTTTTAAATCCTGATATTATTTTTCAACATTCCTATCAACAAACTGTTTATTCGATGTTGGATAGAGAAGAAAATAAGGACATCTTCAATCTTAGCTTTATTGCCTGGTTGGTTTCAAGATGGGAAAAACAGAAACCTTATGTGGTATCTTTAAGACTTATTCAAGAAATTAAAGAAAATTCACCGACAAAAATGACGTAATGACAGGTGTTTTTATGCCAATCACCTAATAGTCATATTCAATACTTACATTGGATTAAGAATTGCTGTATTTTTATAAAAATAATTAAATTTAAAGAATGGGATTGGTAACAAAAAAAAGTATACCGTGGAAGATTAAGCAAATGGGATGGACTGTACTTTCTATCTTGCTGTTCTTGCCTTTGCCTATTCACATCCATCCATTAGTGATGATGTCCCAGGCAAAAAAAGCTAAGGTGAGGTCTTGGATGCTGACGGCTTGGCTTTTGCTAGCGGTTGAGATTGGACTTTTTGTTTCTTTCGTAATCTTCTTTGGTGCGCTCAGTCAGGCCATGTTATTGACCTTGGGAGGTTCGGTTCTGTCTTATATTGTGGGAAATGGTTTATTATTGAATCAAGCAAGACCATACTTACAAAGGATGGAGCTTGCGGAAGTAAGAGAATTATATTGGATACCAAGTATCGGTTCACAAAAACGTATTGAAATTGCTGCTCCAACAATTGATACCCCTCAATTCTTTGTCGAAAGATTGTTGCATTGGAGGAAGGAAATTAATAACCCTAAAATCAATAAGGATATCGATAATATTTTAAGGCTTTTCCAATTGTTGGAGAAAAAAGATAAACGCGAAGCTGAAAAGTTCCTAGTCAGGCATTCAACTATCGTGAATGTCTTAATGCAATATGATGAGCTTGAAAACGCAAAACTGAATAACAGTATTACCATAGAATCCAAAAGAAAATTGGAGGATGTTATTCGCCAAGCTGCAATAGCCGTCGAACAAGAAGTAACAAATCAGTTTAAAATGGGTATGTTGGATGTATCTGCTGAAACAGATGTTTACATCCAAACCCTCAAAAGTAGAAACCTTTTAAAAGAATAATATGGCAAATTTAGATTTGACAAACCTTGATGATGATCAAAACCAGAATAAGCCCTCCGAGGTAAAAGTAAACTTCTCCGATGAGGAAAAACAACTTATTCAACAATATAAAGACAAAATTAACTTAACATCTACTACGGATATTATCCAGTTCGGTGTCGGTGCACAAAGCAACGTCAGTAATTTTTCAAATGAAATATTAAAACAGGTACGAACTAAAGATCTTGGGGGTGCGGAGGATATTCTTGTTAATCTCCGTTCTGAAATTCGTGAGTTCGATGATAAAGTCAACAAAAAACCCTTATTGCCTTTTTTTGATAATATCAAAAAGAAAATAGGAAGGATGCGTACTGAATATGCATCCGTTGAAAAAAATATTCACTCTATTGAATTAAAGCTCGAAGGTCATTATAAAAACTTAGCGAAGGATGTTAATATCTTTGATAAATTATTTGTTCAAAATCAACAGTATTTCAAAGACCTTTCTTTACATATTCAGGCTGGAGAAGAGAAGCTTCAAGAAGTTTTAACTACGACATTGCCTGCTTTGAAAGCTGAAGCCGAAGCAACTGGTGACCAACATAAGGTTCAGGAATATAAAGACATGGAACAACATGTTGTCCGCTTTGAACGTAAAGTTCACGATTTGAAGTTGACCCGAATGGTAGTATTGCAAACTGCACCTCAAATCCGAATGATTCAAAGCAATAGCAGCTCTCTAATGGAAAAGATTCAATCTAGTATTGTGAATACGTTGCCATTGTGGAAAAATCAAATGGTGTTGACATTGGGTATTGCACATGCCCAAAGTGCTTTGGAAGCTCAACGTGCAATCACTGATGCCACTAATGAGTTGCTGAAAAGAAATTCTGAAATGCTTAAAGATGCAACAATCAATGTCGCTAAGGAAACCGAACGTGGAATCATTGATATGGATACCATCAAAAAAGCGAATACGGATATCATTACAACTATTGAGGAAGTGTTAAGAATTCAACGTGAAGGACGTGAGAAACGTAAAGTTGCTGAAGGTGAACTATTGCAGGCAGAAACTGAACTTAAAAACCATATCCTAAAATCCTCAGATGATACACGTTTGATCAATTAGGTAAAAAAATAATCATTATAAAAAGAAAGCCTAGGGTTAAATACTTAGGCTTTCTTTTTATCTGATATTTCTGTTTTTATCGAATTATAATTCCCAACGTTTCTTAGGGACACAGCTAAGGTCCGCGGTTTTGCGTAAAATAATAGGCCTACTTTCAAACCTGTTTTCCAAAACCAGGCTATCCTTACTTTTGAACTTAATCAAAAATCTAGGTCCGTAAATTCCATGCTTATGGCAGCCGGAAATCTTTTGCTTCCCATTGGGTTTGGTGTAAACACCATCCACAATCATACTATCGGAGCGAACAGAATAAACAGCTTTTGCATATTCAGTCCACTTACCATTATTATAGCAGCTGTCTGCTATACTCTGAACCTTATTCCGAACCTGCATTTCTGCATAGACCGAATCACAGGTGAACTTAAATTGGTAAAGGGTGTAATTCAGCAATTGATCTTGTCCAGGAATACTATCCTGAACCCAAATCCCTTGTAAATAATCCTCGCCTTCACCTTGCATATCAGTATGTCGCTGACAACTTGCAAAAACAAAAAGCATACTTACCATGATAGATAGGTATGCTTTTAATTGAGAATATGTATTGCTCTTTTTATTCACTATTTTATTTTAAAGTTTTCAGGAAAAAGCTGTATCGATTGAATACTAAGCTTTTATAAAGATTATCAAAAAAGTCAGGTAACGATTTGGTAATGGTGCTTATTGCTTTGCTTTTCAACGTGCTTCCGTTAACTCAACATAAATATACAAATTTCTAGTTATAAAATGATGATCTGAATTCTAACTATACAGGATAATTTAGAATCACGACATTATAACTAAATTTTTATTAAATTATATTCATGATCAACAGTATAATTAGTTGAAAGGTTTAAATCTTTTAAACGATCAAAAATGTGTTCTAATATTGTATCATCGTAATCTTGTGAATAATCTAGAATGGTTGTATCCCACCAGCTATTTATTGCTTTTTCAATTATTTTAAAAGTAAATTCCAATGTTAAATCTGATAATGATATTTTCGGAATTGCAAAATGTATAATTTGATTTCTTACTCGACCAAATCTGTTAAATAGTTCGATAGGCGCTATCTTATAGCCCGTTGTAGCCCAAAGTCTATCAGGTAATTCTGAATACATGATTGTCTGACCATGTTCTATCAGATCTTCCATTTTAATGTTTCCATCTAATAGATTTGCCTCTTTAGGAATTTTATTAAATACTAATAAAGGGTGTTCCTCCACAATTTTAGATTTTATCAAAATTTCAAATCCATTTGCAACTTGCACAAGTCCCATGGCATGGGAATAAGGTTCTCCCGCCTCTGAGAATGTTGCATTGACCATACCTTTCGCAACCATAGAGAGCCCGAAATCTCTCATTTGAGAAGCAATTTTAAATTTATCTTTAATGGCTAGATGGTTGTTCTGTCCATTTAAACCGTGAAAAAAACCTAAGGTATAAGCTTCTATTGCACTTCTATGTCGACGATCTCCTTTCTGACTTTCTTCTAAATTTGATATAAAATTTTCTAGATCAAAATTCAATAGTTTTAGTGTACCGTTCTCTAACCCTTTTTCATATGCACATGAAGCACATTTATGACGTTCAAAATTACCCTGACTTATTGGTAAGTCTTTGACAATTAAATCAGTGGCAGAATGATCTTTGTTACAAGCCATAGTTATTCCTCTATTTGGTTCATTATCCAATTTATCCAACCTGATATAGTTGATGCTCGTCTAAAATACGTTGTATCAGAACCAACTTTATGTAATTTAGAATGTTTCATTACTTCTACGATTTCATTCTTACTTGGCATTTCTCCATTTTCAAGGTAAAGTTTCAAAGTTTGTTTAAATGCCGAATGAGAAATAATGACTTTCGCAAACTCTTTTTGTCGGTCAATCAAGTTAGTATTAAAAACTTGTCTGCCTTTATTTGTTAAAAAACAACCAATTTGTCCACTTAATGGATCTCTTCCTGTTTCTAAAAGTCCCAAATATTTACCTGCGTTTGAATAATAATCGGTTTGTCTTGCGTCAAAGTCATAGTTTTGAGTTATTTCTTCTTTAGTTATAAATTCTTTTTGTTTAAGAAGTTCGCAAAGATTAATTACTCTTTCAAAGTTGTCAGCTTGAGGAAAAGGTATTTCAGGTTCTTTGACTGTTTTAGTTTTGTCTAAAACTTCTTGGATAGTTTCAATATTGAATGCGCCATCTTGAACTGCATATTTTTTGTGTTTAACCAAAACAAGCGAATTGTAATGGTTCACATTACCGAAAGCATATTCTCGTAAATGAAAAATACCGTTTGTATAGGTTAGAAATATGGGGCGTACTTGTTTTTGTATTTTACCACTCCAAAGTTTATAAGGGTAATAAAGTTGACGAACTAGAAAATCATCCGAAATATAATTTTTAGCTTCAATTAGACTCAAAGAACTATCTCCCTCATACCCTCCATCGATTTCTACTTGTGAATTTCCAACATTTACTTTAAATAACCCCTTCGATGAATTAATGTCGAATCCAAAAGAAGATGAACTCATTCGTCCACTAACTGTCGGTAATAGATTTCCTTCTTCTGTAAAATCATGAAGTATTTTTGAAACAAAAGCACAATTTATCGCTGTTGCTTCACTAGTTATATCTCTATAATCTAAACTTTCTAAAAATGTTGGAAATTCAATTGGGGTAACTTCGATATCGTCTGTATTAAAATCACAAAACGTTTCAAAAGATCCTATTATGTAACCTCCCCTGGAAGTGGGTAGAATAGATAGATTATTATCAGCGAAAAGCCTTGGAAGCTGAGATTTATGGTCAAATTTTGTCATTAATCGTGCCTCTCTAAACTCGTTTATATGAGTTGATGAAATTATAGCATGACCATCTTCCAAAACCCTATTTGTAATTTTGTACTTTTCAAATATTTTTTCCCAAGCTATATCATTTTTAGATTTGCTACTCATAATTTCGTATTAAAACTTCGTCTACTTCACCTCGATCTGCTCCGTTTGAATTAATTGCTCGATTAGCCTTTACAGTAGTAATATTATAATCATTATACTGGTCAATTATTAAAGGTGCAGAAGAATTAGAAAGTAAAAATTTAATACCTTTTGCATTTAATTGATCACAAGTTTCTCTCAATCGAATTTGATCCAACGCTCCCCAACCACCTTGAACATATCCAGTAAAATTTGAACTCTCTGAAATTGGGTGATAAGGCGGATCTAAATAAACGAAAGAACCTTCATTAAGCGTCCCCAAAGTTTCAGCATAATCTCCACTTTTTAAAATTATATTATTTGAATTAAGGTATTTGCTTACAGCTTTTAATGTCGGCTCATTTACAATATTAGGATTTTTATATCTCCCAAATGGAGCATTAAATTCACCTGCATTATTAACCCTATAAAGCCCATTAAAACAAGTTTTATTTAAAAAAATAACACGTGAAGCCCTTTGAATAGATGTTAAATTGTTGAATTCTTCAGTTCTATCTAAACCTCGTATTTGATAGAAATACTCTGCATTATTTTCATGTTTTTTTAAATCCTCAATTAATTCAGCAAGATTATTCCTAATAACTTCATATACATTAATTAACTCTTTATTAAAGTCATTAATTACTGCGTTTTTTGGTTGTAAATGAAAAAGTACTGCACCTCCTCCGATAAAAGGCTCAACATATTCTAAATCTTTGATATTTTTAGGCAATAAATCCACAATTGAAGACATAATTTGCCTTTTACCTCCAACCCACTTTAGGAAAGGTGCTACTAATTTATTGCTTTTTGCCATTTTAAGTCTGTTCTATTGCTATATCTTTCGAGTGCTAAAATAGCAATTTTTGATCAGGTAAATTAGTTTTTTCTTGTTGTTTTTATAGAATAATTATTAAGGTAGTATTGTAAAAAAAGTTAGTTATGACATTTATTTTTGCTTCTGGCTTTTATGCCTTTTGAAATACATGTATGAAAAAAAACATTTACTAAAAATTATAATTAATCATTAGACAATTTTTATCTTTTTGGGCGTAGATATGGCTTCTTCTTCATTCGATTAGCAAACTGTTCTTCCTCGTAATCCTCACCCTGTGCATCGGGTAATAAGCTGAGCAATCCTAAATCGGAATTAGACGAATGCTCATTTGAAAGAAATTCAAAAAGGTCTTTTTTCGGTACATTTTCTATTTCATTTGCTTTAGAAACAGGAATATTCTGTGTCTTCAATTCGGGTTTGTTTCCATTGTTCCACCAATCGTTGAATACATTTGCCGACAGATTTCTATCTAACTGCGAAGCGTTCCAAACACTTCGGCTTTGGTGATCGATAAAGGTCACTCCGTAAATTCGTCCTTCATTATTACGTCTTACAACCGTATTAATTCCTTGTTCAGTCAATTGCTTCTTAAATTCCCTTTCGTTGCTTGTAGTATGTTTGGCAAGTTCCACAATATTTTTCAGAACAGACTTTGTAGGGTTAGTTTTCATTTTCTCGTTTGACTGTTCAAAGTGTTTTTGCAGTTGTGTTACTCCTGCATCTTTTCCGAATAGCGATGCTTTGAACGAATTGCTAGCCTTGTTGCCGTTTTTATCCAATGCGAAATACACCAATCCGTTTACGGTCTGTCCGTTCCGTTCACCTTTGACTTCCTCCGCCGTGATGTTGAAAAGAGAAAGTAATGCATTGTAGCTACCCATAGTTGAAAAGCTATAATACTTTGGGAGATGCCTTACTACCGAAGCAATCTGACTTTTGGTGTCGCCATTTTTATGATTTACAGGCTTGAAAACTTTATTGGCTTGTTTCTGCTCTTGTTCAGTAGCTTTCTGCAGATTATATTTCTGTTCTAAATCCCGACAGATTGCCATGGAGCGTGGATGGTCGTAGTCATCGGGGATTTTCTTTCCGTCAATACCTACGCAGGTCGAAACGATATGGATATGTGTACGGTCAATGTCCGTATGTTTGAAAACAATATAGGGCTGATTGCCGTAGCCCATACGCTCCATATATTCCTGAGCCATTTCGGTAAACTGCTCATCGTTGACCTTATCCGCAGGATCTGGGTTCAACGATATATGCCGTACCTTCTTTTCCGTTTTGATGTTTGCCGATAAATATGGCTCAAAGCATTTATTAAAATAGGCTACGGAATACTTACCGTCCACCGTATCGGGTATCTTGTTCAGCAACAGAACCGCTCCATTTTCTTTATCTACTTTTTGTTGATTGTACAAAATCGCTCCGTACATATTGCTTCCCTTTCCGATTTTTGCAATCATAACTTTACTCTTTTTTCAGATACTTATCTTCAAATTCCTGTGTCAAACGGATAACCTCTTTAGTAACTTGTACCAATTCTATGGTTTCCTTTTCCAATCTAAAAAGGTAAGTTCCTGCTTTTTTCTCCGAAAAATTGCGGTACAATATCTTCACAATCTGATTATAATTTGTTCCGATTGCTCGGAACTGGCTAAAAAATCGGGTCAGCTTTTCGTGATATTCAATAGCATCCATATCAATTTTGACGGTTTTTACCGTCTTCTGAAATATACAAGCTGTGATAAAATGAGCAATTACTTTCATTTCTGATTGGTCAAAAAGGGCAAGAAACTTGGCGTTATCCTGTGCATTCAGGTTGATGGAATATCGATGAACCGCAGGGTCAATCTTTGGTTTTCGTCCTGATTTCCTAATCTGTTTTCTGTTTTTCTCTTCCATAATAATCCATTTTAATTTTAAACAAACGAGCGACTTCGGAGCCGTTTCCAACCCCCTGCAAGGGCAAGTGCTCTTGAGGTGCGGAAATTTATTTCGAGGACCTCAAGAGATAACTTGCTCTGAACAGGAGTTCAGAAAAATCCGTTTTGCAAACGGATTGGAGTTAGCAGGGAAACCCCATCGTTTCTATTACAAATTTCGGTAAGACTATTTGAATAACAGTCATTTAGAATCACGCCAAATAAAGCCATTAAACGCCAAAGAATGCCACCTTTATGTGGATTGGAATTGCTTTTATTTTCTTTGTAACTGGTTAACTGGCTGATTGGTTATAACCTTAAATATGTAGCCAGTCGGCATAAATCCCGACAGCAAATCTGCGTGATTGAATGCAGACCAATTACAGATTTTTGAGTTAATGAACTAGCTAGTTAAGTGTATGCATGTGCATAGGTAAATAGTTGGTTACATAAATACAATAATATATACAACTGACTATTCAGCTAACCAGATAGCTAATTTGAGATAATATTAAAAACAAGAGATATGATACACGAAGAAAACAAAAATCAACAACCCGAAAAAGAGGATTTTTCTATTGAAAATTTCCTAACTGATGAAAAGAAGCAACCTTTGATAGAACAACAAGGAGCAACACATAGGAAAGACTTTGCCAAACCCGATGTGGATGAGGAAGCTATTATGCGTGTAATGGCAGGAGAAAAACCCGAGGAAATAGCAACAGAAACGGAACAAACTAAACCGTCAGCGAACAGTACGAAAAAAAGTACCTTCAAGCCAAAGAAGCTGACCAAACAGGACTACTGCGGACAGTTCTTTAAAATTCCGAACAGTACTGCAAGTAGGGGTAAATCGGTCTATGTACGGCAGGAACACCACGAAAAATTTAACAGGCTTACCAATATTATGGACATCGACAAACTGACGATTTATGCGTATCTGGACAACATTATCGAGTACCACTTTCAGGAGTTCGGGGAGTTAATTAGCGAAATCTATAATGAGAAGCACAAACCGTTGTTTTGATAACCGTCCTTTGGTCAGGATGCGTAACTTCTTCTTAAAATTGTTTCCAAAAGAAAAAAACAGAAAAAAAAGAAAGCCATTTTAACAAGGCGGACAGGTGGAAGAACCAAAAGGAAACGGAATAAATCCCGAAGGGTGGCAGGGCAATCACACAACAACTGGGCGAAGCCACCATATTTGCCCTGCCATTATGCCGTAAGCTTTTGGTTGGGTGGTGCGGTGGCTGTCCGCCTTACATTTGCTACCTTTTGTTCATTTTTTTATCAATTCTAATCAAAGAAAGGATACAAAAAACACGTATGGGATAAGTATTGGGTGTTTTTGGTATGCTTTCCTTTATCCGTACAAAACTCTTTAAATGTGAAGAAGCTTTGCGAGGAAAATTTAAAGTGTTTTGAGGATTGCTTTCCATTTATATCGTGCCAACACAAGCCAAATACTACCACGTAATGCCAAATTAAAATAATACATTCTCTTGTGTTCTAAATTAGGGGAAATTTTGAACCTATGGCACAAAAAACAATTACCGAAAAAGAGCGTAAAGAAAACGAGCTATCCGAGAAGAAAAAGAACACTCATTTTATGCAGGTCGATAAGCATAGCGACCCAATTTCCAATTTCATTACTAACTTTAAACTTCAATTCAAAGATACAAAGGGCTTAGGTCTGGGCAAGCTGTTCGGGGGCAAGCGTGTTGAACAACAAAAAAAGACTGCCGAACCTGAAAGTATAATAGGTGCAACAAAAACGATTATGCTTTCGGATTTCAAAAACGATGAAAAAAGTCAGATTGTACAGAAAAACAAAAAGCCTGCCTTGAAGACAGACAACGCAATCAAACCGCAACAAGCTCTCCAGAAAAACAATAAGCCAAAGTTGGGATTATAGCCAAGTATTTGACATCTGAACGCCAAACGCTACCTCTGACGGCAACATTGGAATGACCTATGTAAATAGCTTTTATTTTCGAGGTTTAAATGATGCAGATATGGAAATAACAGTTTTAGACATTCAGATTTTAAAGGCATTGCATAAGGAAGTAAAGGAAGTTTCCAATTTGATAGCGGAAATGACTGCCCCCTACAAAGCATTGCAACAGGCAACAAAATGGCTCGACCAACAGGAAGCCTGCCAACTGCTCAACATCAGTAAACGAACTTTGCAGACGTATAGGGCAAAAGGTATTCTTGGGGCAACGCAAATCAATCGGAAAACATATTTCAGATTATCCGAAGTGGAGTTATTTATGCAGGGAGAGCGACCATTAAAGCAAAAGAAATGAAACAGATTGGAAATTCAAACGAAGATATGCTTGCCCTGCTCGAAGCTGTGGTAGGTATAAAAAATGAACTGCTGTATATCAGGGAATATTTTCATCCACTTTTAAAAGGGGAAATATACCTATCGGGCGAACAGGTTTGCGAGATGTTGCATATCAGCAAACGGACGTTGCAACAGTACAGAGATGACGGACTGATACCTTTTATCAAGCTCGAACGGAAAATCCTTTTCCGAGAGTCGGATATTATGAAAGTGTTGGAAGATAACTATCAGCGTTAGCCGATTTTAAATAAATGCTTTGAAACTGTAAACGTATCGGTCAATTAAAGAGACAGCCCACTGCTTAAAGCGGTGGGCTGTGGTGTTTTATAAACGTGTAGATTAAATTCCAAGTTTATCGTGCATTGCTCGCCATTCTTTTCCAAATTCAATCATTTCTAATGCTGACTTTCGTTTATCTTCGGGCAAGCATTGTATGCAAGTTGGATATTGAATGCCTTTGTAGTGTACTTTACATTTAGGACATAACTCCATATTTTTTAAATCATAGTTAGAAGCACATCTTCTACACGCAGTTATTGTCTCTTCAAAAGAAAGATACTTTATATCGTCAACCAAATAGAGTAAAAACGCTTCTTTCCCGATTATTCCCTCATCTTTGGTTTTGGCTTTTTCTCTTTGAAACCAATATTTTATATTGGATAAATTGTGATTATTTTTCCATTTGTCTTTTGATACAAAACACTTATCACGAACATCAAGAGCTTCTTCGTCTGTATAAAAAATTGTGATGAGTTCTTCTAACGATTTATAAATAGGTTCATCGAACTCGTGCTTGCATACTGCACAACGATATTGCGGTAGTTTTCTTACTCTTTTGTTGGGGCGGTTGTCTCCACAATTTGGACATAAGGAAACAGCTATGTAATCATAGTTTTTTACAATATGTTTCTTAAATTCTGATTTATCAAGGTCAGAATTAGTTTCTTTGAAAATTTGAGTATATTTTCTTGTTATTTCTCTTTCATAGTCGGAATATTTTTTGGGGTGAGAAAGATGCTGAATTGTTAATGTGTCTGTACTATCGCATATTTCGCATTTTTCTTTAAGAATTTTAGCTCGTCTCTCTTTCCAATCTTTTGTGTGCCACGACCGTTGTCCTTCTTTATAATCCTTCCAATATAGTTCTTTGGCAAGTTCTAATGAAATTTCTCCATTAGTCAACTTTTCCCTTAATTCGATACGTTCGTTATATGTCAACATACTTCAATCATATTGTTTTAATCATTGTAAATATAACTCTCACAAAATCTAGGCAATACAGTTAAATAGGTTGGTCTTGTTTAACTAATGTGAGATGTTATTTTTGTAAATAGCTAAAATACAAAAAAGCCAATGCAAAAACAGCATTGGCTTTCGTTAATCGCATTATTAGTTTTAAAGTTGAACCGCAAAAGAGCTTTCCATACTTTTAAACTTATGCGATACCTTTTGCATATCCTTTCCGACTTTCTCATTGAGTATCTTAGCATAAATCTGCGTAGTGGCAATATTCTTATGCCCTAACATCTTGCTTAAACTTTCCAACGGAACACCCTCGCTCAAAAACAACGTGGCAAACGTATGACGTGCTAAATGAAAGGTTACTTTCTTCTCTTTAAGGCAGTCAATTTGTTGGGATATTTGCTTTAGGCTGTCATTACAAACTGTATTTGATGGTACGGGAAATACCTTTCCATCCTTTGAAAATCCTGCATATTTTTCGATAATCATTTTGGGAATATCCAACAGCATTACATTTGACGATGTGGCGGTTTTTTTCCTACGTATGATAATCCACTGGTTACCGTCAAAGAAATCCTGAATATTGCTGTTTCTAAGCCCTTTCATATCTGAATAGGAAAGACCAGTAAAGCAACTGAAAACAAACAGGTCTTTAACCAATTCGTCTTTCTTTTTCTCGCAGTTGAACGTTACAAGCTGTTCCAACTCGTTCCGCAACAGATAACCTCTGTCTTTGTCCTTTTTGGTATTCTTGTACTCGCTGAACGGATTGAAAGCAAGATGCTTTCTGCTCATTGCCAATCGGCAAAGCGTGGTAAAACCAATCATATACAGCCAAATGGTGTTATGTGTCAAGCTTTGGTCATCACGCAGGTAGTAATCAAAGTCCTGTATAAAATCAGGAGTAAGGTCGTTAAAAGACACATCGGAGTAACCGTATTTTGTAAGTGCAAAATTGCGAAGATGTCTTAATAGTGTTTTATACTTACTGCGTGTACCATTTACCCGAAGTCCGCTATTGACCTTTTTCTCATAGTCGGATAAGAACTGTTCATAGAACTTGAAAAAGGTCATTTCTCCGCTTTCCATACCGAGGAAGGCATTTTTAAGTTTAGTACTGTTTACAGCCCCCTCGTTCTTCAGAATTTTGGAATAGCATTCCTCAATGCCCAAACGGATTTTATCAAGCTTGCCGTTCACATCTTGGGCTTCTCGGCTTTTTCCTAAAACCCTGCCGTACTTCAAATCCCAATTTGATGCAGAAATATCCAGCTTGGTACTGAATGCAGATTGTTTACCATTTACGGTAATCCTGCACATAACCGTAACCTTTCCGTTCTTCTTCGGGGCATTCTTTTTAAGGTAGAAAAGAACCTTAAACGTTGATTTTTTTGTCGTTTCCATACTCACAATTCTTAATTATAAAATTAAACCTATATGAGCTACGGAACAATATGAAAAACTATGCAGAAAGCTGAAATACAGCGTTTTAAAGCGGTTTCTTCTAATGCTTGAAAGTAACGTTTTAGTAACCTTACTTTTGCCTAACCTCGCTTTTTTCTGCTTTTTACATCATTACCAAAAAATCAAAAAACGATTGTAAAGCCTTTATTTACAATCGTTTTCCCTGTTATTAATCTTTGATGTATTTTTACTGAAAATTTATTTTAAACTGCCAACCATATCTTCTGGTTTAACCCATTCGTCAAATTCTTCTGCAGTAACATAACCCAATTTAATAGCCGTTTCCTTTAATGTTGAATTTGTCTTATGAGCTGTTTGAGCTATCTCTGCAGCTTTATAGTAACCAATTTTTGTGTTTAATGCTGTAACTAACATTAAGGAATTGTCTACTAATTCTTTGATTCGAGCATAATTAGGCTCAATACCAATCGCACAGTGTTCTTCGAATGAAACACATGCATCACCAAGTAATCTTGCTGATTGTAGGAAGTTAGCTGCCATTAATGGTTTAAATACGTTTAATTCATAATGACCTTGTGTGCCTCCTATAGTAATTGCTACATCATTACCCATAACCTGAGCAGCAACCATAGTTAATGCTTCACATTGTGTAGGGTTTACTTTACCTGGCATAATCGACGATCCTGGTTCGTTTTCTGGAATAATAATCTCTCCAATCCCTGATCGTGGCCCTGAAGCCAACATACGGATGTCATTAGCAATTTTATTTAATGAAACTGCCAATTGTTTTAAAGCACCATGTGTTTCAACTATAGCGTCATGGGAAGCTAATGCTTCAAATTTATTTGCCGCAGTCACAAATGGTAAACCAGTGAATTCAGCAATATATTTAGCAACTAATACATCATATCCTTTTGGTGTATTTAATCCCGTACCTACAGCTGTTCCTCCTAAAGCTAATTCTGAAAGATGAGATAATGTGTTTTTAACTGCTTTAATCCCATAGCTCAACTGCGCAACATAACCTGAAAGTTCCTGACCCAAAGTCAGTGGGGTAGCATCCATTAAGTGCGTACGACCAATCTTTACCACGTTCATAAACTCCTCAGATTTTCTCTGCAAAGTATCACGTAATTTCTCAACCCCAGGTATAGTCACTTCAACAACAGCTTTGTAGGCAGCAATGTGCATCCCTGTTGGGAAGGTATCGTTAGATGATTGTGATTTATTGACATCGTCGTTTGCTTTCAAAACAGGTTCACCTTCGCCAATCTTTCCTCCTGCCAAAACCTGTGCACGGTTTGCAACAACTTCATTGACATTCATGTTGGATTGTGTTCCTGAACCAGTTTGCCAAATAACCAATGGGAATTGGTCATCTAATTTTCCAGCAAGTATCTCATCACATACTGCTGCAATAGCATCACGTTTCTCCGACGATAAAACCCCTAATTCACAGTTTGCATATGCTGCTGCTTTCTTTAGGTAGGCAAATCCCGCAACGATTTCACTTGGCATGGAACCAGGAGCTCCGATTTTAAAATTGTTTCTTGAACGTTCAGTTTGTGCACCCCAGTATTTGTCCGCTGGCACCTGAACTTCACCCATGGTGTCTTTTTCTATTCTGAATGACATAATTACAATGTTTTGATTGGCAAATCTAAGGAAAAATAGATAATTAAGCTAAAATAAGCCAGTCAATTAACCGTATATTTTAGCTTAATCTTCGTTGAAGATGTTCTTCTATATGATGGAATACCTGTTTCGGTTTTAAGGTCCGCCATGGGAAATTATTTAAGTATTCCCCAAAGTTGATATAATAGTCAATATGGTTGTCCTGAAATTCCTTTATCACATGTTCCCGAAAATTGATCCCGGCTATCCAGCCATCTTCTATATCATTGAACCACTCCTCATAATAGGAGTCATCTGAAGAATGAAAATTTAATATGTTTTCTCCAATTAAGATAAACTTGTTGATTCCCTCATCAATCATTAAATCAATCATCTCCCTTTTGAGAATCATGATATCATTGTAGATGGCATCATTCCATTCCCCGATAAATTCAATAATGCAATAACCTTTTTCGTAGTCTACATAAATAATTTTTAAATAAAGTGTCTGTGAACCAAAATAATCCCATTGAGGATGAAGAAGATAATTATATATCTTTTTATCGTATTCAAATTCACTATAAACAGTCGCATAAAATGGACTCCGATCGTCATCTGAGGCTATATAATAGTCCCGCCAGTTATAATATGGTTCTAATTCATGCATCTATCTGTAAAATTATTGAAAATTGCGGAATTATTACTTTCTATCCTGTAATTTGGACTGTTAATTGTTATAAAATATTTATTATAAATTTCTTTTAAACAAACGGTTATTCATTAATTTTGCGCACCAGACCGTCAATGCAAAAAGGTAGAAAACGAAATATCTTTGTCGCAGCTACTTATGCTGCAACACTCTTATTGGGATTGATCCTTGGACAGAACTATTCTGACCAACAAGGATTCAATACCGGAGGATCTCTTGTGCCTATCGGTCTGTCGGATAATTCCTATAAAATTCAACAAGTTGTCGACCTAATTTCCAATCGATACGTGGATAGCATTAATATGGATTCTGTCCAAAATGGTGCAATCAACCATATTATTTCCCATCTTGACCCGTATTCTACTTTCTTAACTCCGAATGAATCCAAATCTCAAACCGAAGTTTTGGAAGGAACTTTCGAAGGAATAGGTATGGAGTATTTTAATCTCAACGATACATTATTGGTTGTGGGGGTGATTACGAATGGTCCTGCTGACAAAGGTGGATTCAAAGTGGGAGACCGTATCTTGAAGATAGGTAAACGTCAGGTCGCTGGACTAGCTGTTTCCAAAGAAGAAGTGGAAGCTTTAATGAGGGGAAAGCGAGGGTCCGAAGTACAGATGATTATTGAAAGAGATTCCATGAAAGTTCCTGGACCGCTTAAGGCTATCCGTGATCAAATCAATGTAAGCTCCTTGGATGTTGCTTATCTCATAAAACCAACTATAGGATTTATTAGAATTCGTAGATTCTCCCTTAAAACCGCTGAAGAATTTAAAAATGCGGTCATTGATCTCAAAAAACAAGGAGCGAAAAATCTGATCTTGGACCTTCGTGATAATGGTGGTGGATACTTCCATGTTGCTATTAAAATGGCGAGCGAGTTTTTTCCGGATCAACGATTAATGGTCTACACCGAAGGAGCTCATGAAATGAGACAGGATTTCTTATCCGAAGGTAAGGGTGCATATTCGCATGGAAAATTAGTTGTCTTGGTGAATGAAAGAACAGCGTCTGCAAGCGAAGTGGTATCTGGAGCCGTACAGGATTGGGATCGTGGTACGATTATAGGTCGTCGAACTTACGGTAAGGCTACAGTACAGGAACTATTCGATTTCTCCGATGGATCAACAATTAATCTAAGTATCGCAAGGTACCATACTCCTCTAGGACGAAGCATTCAAAGAAAATATAGCCCCAATTGGTCTATCATGAATGACTATGTAAGTATGTATAACGGTTTGTGGTCTTTAGATACAACATATGCCCATGCCCAAGCTTATCAGACTAAACTTGGAAAAAAACTTTATAGCGGTGGTGGAATTGTTCCTGACATAATCATTCCCATCGATTCAAATGAAGTTAGCTTGCTCTATAAGGATTTAGTTCAATCTAGCCTCATTGAGCAATTTGTCTATAGTAGATTTACCAAAAAACTTCCTGCATATTCTATTGAAAACTTCCTGCAAGGATATAATTTGCCAATTTCTGAATACAATAGTTTTATTAAATTCCTCACCGATAAAGGATGGAATATTTCACAGAGAAAGCAACGGGATCTACATGATCTAATACAAAGTGATATTGAAGCCCTGTTAGGTAGATATTATTTTGGAAGGGAAGCTTATTTCAAAGTGAAAAACAGATACGACGCTTTTGTGGAAGCTGCATTAGTACAAATGCTTGGTGTCAATAATACCTGATTAATTGATACTTAAATCTGCGTAAATCGGATAATGATCGGATAGTTTTTTCTTAACTACTTGATAATTGTTTACCGAAAATTTGTTCTCACAAAAGATGTAATCGATTTGAAGGATGGGTAAAAGTTCAAAATGAGTTACTCCCCAACCATTGCCTTTCTTTTGAAAAGCGTTTTCCATATTTTTCCCAATCAGGTTTACTGAATAGGACATAGGGGTGTCATTAAAATCACCCATCACGATTTTTGGAAATTTTGTTTCTTCCATATGGCTAAACAAGGATTCTGCCTGATCGCTACGTTGCTCAAAAGCCCATTTTAACTTTCTCCCAACTTGTTTGGTCTTCGTTTCCTCCGAACCATCTTTTGTCTTGGGATTTTGGATGAACTCCTTGTCTTCGTTCTGCAATCCAAATGATCTTAAATGAACATTGTACACCCTGACCGTATCTTCATTCTTAACTATATCTACATAGATAATACGGTTGATACCGTACTCATTCTTTTTAATTAATCCAGAATTGATGATTGGAAATTTGGAAAAGATAATTTGTCCATATGCATTGTATTCATTTTGCTGTGAAGGTGCAAAATAATAGCTGTCAAAATTAATTTTTGATTTAATCTTTTCGCTGAATTTTTTATTTCCCTTGATGGTGCTGCTAAATTCCTGTAAGCATAATACATCCGGATCTACTTCTTGAATGATTTCAGTAAATTCATCTTTCGCCGGCTTGTCAGTTTTAGAAATTGGCTCCAGCATATGCACATTATAGGTCATCACTCGTAATGATGAATCATTTTTAGCAACGGGACTCGCTGAATTAAATGTGACATGTTTCGTCATTAAATTCCAGCCAATCAATATGGCTATGAATGAAAACAAGGAGTATTTAGGCTTGCGTAAGATCCAATAAAAAATAAATCCAATGTTGATCAACAAAATAGGAAGATAGGCCAAACCCAGAAAGGAGATGGGCCAAAATGATTTGGGGTTGATGATCGATGCTGAATAACAGAAAAAAAGAGCAGCTATTGCCGCCAAGTTCCCTAGCATTACAGTCTTGCTGAAAAAACCTAAATTCTTTTTCTTAATTAACATTATTCTTGCTCTTCTCTACTTACCTTAAACAGGATTTCTTTCTCCCGTGAAGATAGACTTTCATAGCCATTTTGAGAAATTTTATCCAATATTTCATCGATCACTTCTTGATTAGGCAAGTCTCCCTTATAGCTTTTGTAGGTTGGTGACTTTCGAACTTGATGAACTACTTTTAATTTTTTCTTAGGATTATAGGTAAAGAGTTTGCTCCAATCATTCCCTGCTTGTAATTGGTACATAAATAATGCTCCCCAACAGATTGCTAATGGAAAGGATGCCCCTGCAGCACGGTTTGCAAAAGAATGATATAAGATTTCCAATGCAAGAAAGATAATCGCTATGGTCCTGAATTTTACAATTCCAAATAAAAACAAGCGAATCTCCATATTCGGAATCAAAACCATCAAACTTGCTACCAAAGCCGACAAGCCTAATGAATTTGATAAAAGATATGGAAATGGCCCCTTGGCCAAAAATCCAATCTCTGACAATGCCAAAAAACTAATGGCGCCAATCACAAAAGCCCCAAAAAAGACTGTCAATAGCTGCCTTTTGTTTAGGAAATTCAAAAAGGTGGTTCCCATCCAATAAAGCCAGAGGCAATCAAATAAAATATTGAATAAGCCCTTATAAACAAATGGATAGGTAATCAATGTCCATGGCTTTGCAATAAATGCAGAAAAACTGTTCGGAAGGGTTAAATTCGTCAACATCCAATCATACAATGGAAAATTGATAACATTTAATTCTACAAGTAAATCTGCAAGATGGATTAATATAAAAAGGGTAATCTGTATGGATAATATATATGGAATAGGAGAACCTGTTTGATAGGTTGTCCTAAAGAACATTTTTAATCCATTTTCCTTTTTCATCTCTAACGATACAATCTTAATAATAATTTGTTCTTTTGATTCCCCACATTTTTAGGAGAATAAATCCAAATAATGCCCCACCAACATGCGCTAAGTGTGCAATTGAGGAACCTGAGTTTGAAAAACCCAACACAATTTCGATGACAATTAAAATTGGAATAAAATATTTTGCCTTTATGGGAATTGGCAAGAATATTAACATTACTTCTGCATTTGGAAATAAAAATCCATAAGCAAGCAACAAGCCATAAATTGCTCCGGACGCTCCTACTAATGGTGTGCCGTAAATTGATAACAAGGTACTTAATTGATCAGAAGTAATGGGTAGGTTGGTTGAAACCATACCTGTTGTATAGTTGAAATTCAAATATTGTGAAGCCTTAATTGTTCCGGCAATACTGTTTACCTCTATAGCTTGAACACCATATTGTAAAACAAGTGCTCCTAAGCCACAGATTAAATAATAATTAAGATATCTTTTTGGCCCCAATATTCTTTCTATAACTGATCCAAACATCACTAATGCAAACATATTAAAGAATATATGAGCAAAACTTCCATGCATAAACATATAAGTTATCACTTGCCATATTTTAAAAAATGGCGAATCAGGATAGAATACTCCGAAAAAACGGGTAGATGCTTCAAATATCATTGAACCAATAAAACAGATGATATTAATGATCAAAAGATTTTTGGTTACTATTGGTAAATTTCCAAAGAGGTTATTCATAGACTTATTTCAAAATTAAATGGTCCTACCAAAGCGTTCAGCAAGCTCTTGTAGGGTGTAAGTAATAATTACTGGTTTCCCAGATAAGGATATATTCGGTGATTCACAGGCAAATAATTTGTCAATCAGTTCCGACATACTGTCATTATCCAATTTTGTACCTGGTTTTATCGAAGCGTTTTTTGCCAAGCTTTTTGCCAACCTTTCCCTTTTGCTAAGTCGCAAATCACTTTGGTTCTTAAAATCCTCCAATAACTTTTCTATAATCTGGCTCTCATTTATATTTTCCAAATCTGCAGGGATTCCATCTACAATATACGTAGTTTTCCCAAATGGACGTAATTGAAATCCTAAAGCATGAATCTCAGGCAATATATCCTGTACCAAGGCAAAGTCCACTGGATTCAGCTCAATCGTTTGGGGAAACAAACTTTGTTGACTCGACCCTTGATTATGCTGTAGCTGTTGTTGAAACTGTTCGTATAATATCCTTTCATGCGCAGTCTGTTGGTCAATCAACATAAATCCTGAATGTATTTGAGATACTATATAACGATTGTGTAATTGAAAAAATTGCTTCTTTGGTTGATCCGAGGGTTGAATAATCGCTGTCTCATTGCTCAAATCCGTGTCTGTCGGTAATAGACTTAATTGTTCTGTTTCCTCGCTCTCCGTTATTTGATACAAGCTATCCCAGTTCTGCGGGATGGCGGTTTTACGTTCAACATGTTCCGGTGCAATATAGCTTCTAGTATGTTTTCTAACCCCATCATCAAATGGATTGAAATTCGGGTTGAAGTTTATCGTGGGTGCTTGGATCTCGTCCAAGGGCTTTGGAGTAATGAGATTATTGAATCCAGTTTCCTGCTCAAAATCCAATGATGGAGCGATGTTGTAGCGACCAATACTGCGTTTTACTGCCGAACGCAAGATCGCATAAATTGCCTTTTCATCCTCATACTTAATTTCTGTCTTCGTTGGATGTACATTGATATCAATCTTCGAAGGGTCAATATCTATAAATAGAACATATAATGGAAAGGTATCTGCTGCCAAGATTTCCTCATAGGCATTCATCACAGCATGGTTCAAATAGGGGTCTTTTATGAACCTGTTGTTTACAAAAAAGAATTGCTCACCACGTGTCTTTTTTGCAAATTCCGGCTTTCCTATGAAACCATTGATATTAAGGATACTCGTAGTCTCTTCTACTGGAACCAATCTTTGGTTGTAATTGTTCCCGAATAGATGTACAATCCTTTGTTTTAAGGTTTCCTTTGGAAGATGAAACATTTCATTACCATCATGATGAAAAGTAAAGAATATTTGTGGATGCGCTAATGCGATGCGCTGAAACTCATCAATGATATGTCTGAGTTCAACTGAATTGCTCTTTAAAAAATTCCTCCTTGCGGGAATATTGTAAAAAAGATTCTTAACGGAGATGCTGGTTCCGGCAGGCGCTTGGTCCGGATACTGTTGAATAACTTCCGATCCTTCGATTTCTACTATCGTACCCAACTCATCCTCAACCCGTCTCGTCTTAAGTTCCACGTGCGCAATCGCGGCTATCGACGCCATGGCCTCCCCACGAAATCCCATCGTACGAATCGCAAATAAATCCTCCGCTTTCCTGATTTTTGAAGTCGCATGACGCTCAAAACATAACCTAGCATCAGTCACACTCATTCCACAGCCATTGTCAATCACTTGAATCAAGGACTTCCCCGCATCTTTTATAATAAGCTTTATATGATCCGCTCCTGCATCAATAGCATTTTCCATAAGTTCCTTAATCGCGGAAGCTGGTCGTTGTACTACTTCTCCCGCCGCGATTTGGTTTGCTACTGAATCAGGAAGCAATTGAATAATATCCGACATAATCTACAAATGTACAAAAATGACAGCAATCACTAACGCTTTAAACCCATCTCTTTCTCCTATTTTTTGTCAAATTTTGAACAACTTTTAATTATGTAAATACCCTATGGATAACCTATTGTAAACTAATGATTTCAAATAAAAAACCCCAATCCTAAGATCGGGGTCCCTAATTTACTTAATCAATCACCTTGTTTATTATAGATATCGCTTTATCTAAATCTTCTTTCTTAACCGTCAGATGTGGCCTGAATCTTACTGATTTATCCCCACATCCTAATATTAACATATTCTCTTTCATAGCATCTTGAATGAATTTATCCCGAATCTCTGTAGTTGGCAGGTCAAAGGCGATAAGCAGTCCCTTTCCACGCACATTGCTGATTGAGGTATGCTTCTCTGATAGTTCCTTCAGTTTTACCTGTAGATAGGCTCCCAAGGTTTCGGCTTTATTCACCAAATCTTCCTTCTCAATGATTTCCAATATCAATTTGAAACGAACCATATCAACCAAGTTTCCTCCAAAGGTTGAATTGATACGGCTTGACTCCTGGAATACATGCTTTTCAACACGGTCAAACTTTTCCTTGTTCGCTAAAATTCCACAAACCTGTGTTTTCTTGCCAAAAGAAATAACATCAGGTACAATACCATAATGTTGATAGCACCACATCTTTCCCGTCATCGCAATGCCTGTCTGAACTTCATCTAATATTAAGATAATATCATTCTTGTCACAGATCTCCCTCAATTTAACAAAAAACTCCTTCCTGAAATGATTGTCACCACCCTCGGCTTGGATAGGTTCTAAAATCAAGCATGCAATATCATTTGGATTTTTCGATATGGCAGCCTCTATTTCCTGAATCGCTTGATTTTCCAATTCGATCGTTTCAGCAACAGAATCTTCTGTTAATGGAAAAGTAAGCTTCGGATTGCTGATGCGTGGCCAATCAAATTTTGGAAAGTACATGTACTTCCTAGGATCTTTGGTGTTAGTTAAAGATAGGGTGTACCCCGTACGTCCATGGAATGCCTGCTTAAAATGAATGACCTGACTCGCTTCTTGATTGATCCCTTTCGATAGGTTCAGACGCGTTTTCCAATCAAAAGCTGCTTTCAACGCATTTTCAACCGCTAATCCACCACCATCAATAAAAAAGCAATAACTCAACTCCTTCGGAATTGCTACTCGTTCAAATGTATCTATAAAATCAGCATACTCATCTGGGTAGATGTCGGATAAGGCTAATTTGTTAATAGAAACCTTCTCCAATTGTTTCTCATTTGCCAATATATAGGGATGGTTATAGCCTACTGCTGAAGATGCAAACATGCTAAACATATCCAGATATTCTTTTCCGTCAATATCTACGATGTATGAACCGTGGGACTTTTCCAGATCCATAACTACAGGTAGGCCATCCGCTAGGATATGCTTCGCTAATCTTTTATGTGTTTCTCTCATCATGGTTTATAAATCAAATTTAATCCCTTGTGCTAAAGGTAAACTGCTCGTATAATTAATTGTATTGGTTTGTCGTCGCATATAAACTTTCCAAGCATCAGAGCCAGATTCTCGACCTCCACCAGTATCTTTTTCCCCACCAAAAGCTCCCCCGATTTCCGCTCCAGAAGTACCTATGTTAACATTGGCTATCCCGCAGTCTGAACCATTTTGACTTAAGAACAATTCCGCCTCACGTAAACTATTGGTCATAATGGCTGAAGATAATCCTTGCTTTACCCCGTTTTGAAGTGCTATCGCATCATTAACCTCGCCCTTATACTTTATTAAATATAAAATTGGAGCAAATGTCTCATGTTGAACAATGGCATAATGGTTCTCTACCTCTGCAATAACAGGCCTAACATAGCAGCCGCTTTCAAATCCTTTTCCTGTCAATACTTCTCCTTTTGTAAGTATATTTCCTCCTTCTGCTTTTATTTTCTCCAATGCATCCAAATACATTTTTACGGCTTGATTGTCAATTAATGGACCCATATGGTTTTGGCTATCCAATGGATCCCCAATTTTTATCTGCTTATAAGCATCAACTAAGGATTTTTTAACCTTATCGTAGATGCTTTCATGAATGATTAATCTCCTGGTACTGGTACAACGTTGGCCAGCAGTGCCGACTGCGCCAAATACAGCCCCGATAATGGTCATCTTTAAATCTGCGCTTGGACTCACAATGATAGCATTGTTGCCGCCCAACTCAAGAAGGGACTTCCCTAATCTTTTTGCAACAACCGTAGCAACCTCTTTCCCCATACGGGTAGACCCTGTTGCCGATACTAACGGAATCCGCTCATCCTCAGAAATCCATTTTCCTACCTCTGCATCTCCAGTTACAATCGACGAAATACCTTCCGGCAATTTGTTGGATTTCAAAATTTCTGAAATAATATGCTGGCAGGCAACCGCACATAATGGAGTTTTTTCGCTGGGTTTCCAAACAACAACATCGCCACATACTAATGCTAATGCAGCATTCCATGACCATACTGCTACTGGAAAATTAAATGCCGTAATAATCCCAACTGTTCCTAAGGGATGGTATTGATCGTACATCCTATGGCCCGGCCTTTCAGAATGTATGGTGTTCCCATAAAGCTGTCTCGACAATCCAACTGCAAAATCACAGATATCGATCATTTCCTGTACTTCCCCTAATCCTTCTTGATAGGATTTACCCATCTCATAGGATACCAGTTTTCCAAGTACAGGCTTTAATTCACGTAATTTTTCACCCAATTGGCGAACAATCTCTCCTCGTTTTGGAGCTGGAATATCCCTCCAGATCAATTTCGCTTTCTCGGCTTCCTGTATTACTTTTTCGTATTCTTTTCTTGTTGTGCACTTAACCTTCGCAATCAACTTTCCATTGGTTGGCGAATAGGATTCTAGCAATTCTCCTTTTGCAAACCATTTCGTTCCAGTGGATGTTCCTAAATTCTCAGCTTCTATGCCAAGCGCCTTTAATTCTTTTGATGTCATAATATGGTTTGTATTATTCGAAATTTTAATAAATATAAAGAATAAATTTTGTTATTTCATAATATAAACAGTAGATTATATACTAAAACGATGTAAATTTTGTATTTTATTAAAAATACATGACCAATATCATTGTTCTTCGAAAAGAAGAACTTTAATTTAGTACTGCATAACATATTATAAATTTATAAGTCCTTAAGTTTATACCGATATCAACGCAAATTTGTGCTTGTTGGATATAAGCTTCTGTTCTTTACTATTTATCTTTAAATCAATATAACGATGGATTACTATCAAATCGAGGAGTTTTATTCAGCAGAACAGATTCTGGTTCGCGACTCTATCCGTGGTTTTGTGAAATCAGAGATCAGCCCAGTAATTGACAAATTTGCACAAGCACATCAGGAAATCCCAGATTTAATGAAAAAACTTGGCGCTATCGGTGCATTAGGCCCCTTTATCCCTCAAAAATATGCCGGTGCTGGTCTTGACCAGATTTCATACGGACTGATTATGCAGGAACTGGAATCCGGAGATTCTGCAATTCGATCCGCCGCATCTGTACAGTCTTCTCTTGTCATGTTTCCCATCTATAAATTCGGTTCCGAAGATCAAAGGCAAAAGTTTCTTCCCGGTCTGGCCTCCGGACACCTCATCGGAGCATTCGGTTTAACCGAACCAAACCATGGCTCGGATCCAGCAAGCATGGAAACTAAGATCGTTAGGGACGGAAATGGATTTAGATTATCCGGAGCGAAAATGTGGATTACCAACGCCCCAATCTGTGATCTTGCCGTGGTATGGGCTAGAGATGAAGATAAAAAGATTCGCGGAGTAATTGTCGAGCGAAGTTTTGAAGGATTTAGTACGCCAGAAACCCACAATAAATGGTCCTTAAGAGCATCCAAGACAGGGGAGCTCGTTTTTGACCAGGTTTACATTCCTGAAGAAAATGTGTTGCCTGAAGTAAATTCCATGCGTGGACCATTGTCCTGTTTAAATTCAGCTAGGTATGGCATCTCTTGGGGAGCAATCGGGGCTGCGGTAGATTGCTATGAAACAGCCTTGCAATATGCCAAGGAAAGAAAGCAATTCGGAAAGCCAATCGCTTCCTATCAATTGCAGCAAAAGAAATTGGCTGAAATGGTCACCGAAATAACAAAAGCTCAATTGCTATCTTGGAGACTGGGCTTGCTGAAAAATGAAGATCGTGCAACTCCTGCCCAAATTTCTATGGCAAAACGGAACAATGTAAATATGGCATTAGAAGTCGCTCGAGAAGCTAGACAGATATTGGGAGCTATGGGGATTGTCGGAGATTATCCCATTATGAGACATATGATGAACCTTGAGTCCGTTATTACTTATGAGGGTACCCACGATGTTCACCTTTTAATCACCGGAAATGATATTACGGGAATCAATGCTTTCTAGCTAATCCCCAATAACCCAATTAAAGCGATTGTTCTTTAATGGAATATCATCCAGATCCATTTTTGTCAATATTAATTGAACCGGCTTTTCTGAATTGAGATCCGTCAAAGTTATATTTCCATTGCTTCCTATTATATAGGAGGCATGAAATCCTTTTTCTCCAGCTGGGCTGATGATCCTAATCTCCTTTTTGTTTTTGTTAACTTCAATATCATAGAACCGAGTTTTCAATTCAACATTTTGGCTCGACATCTTATTTTTATATTCAAAAACCAATCTTTCCCAATGTTCTGGAATTCCCATTGCCTTTCTGTTTTCATCCTGGCTTGGGGATAGGTAGTATGCACCATAGAAATCTGTATCCTTACTTATGTAGTTAGCCATGTATTTTTTGGAATTGTTCATATTTAAATAACTAAACACAAAAACGGATACGATAATGAGGCATTTAATACCAATTAATATTCCTTTTAAGACTTTCGATCTGGCCGGGAGTTTTGGAAAACTCAAGATTCTAGTTGGTTGCTGAAGGACTAAAAACTGAAAGATCCGAATCATGTTGGGAGCTAATAAATATAGACTGAATAAAACCAAGGCTGTAGAAACCATCTTAACTGGTACATTGTAGAAATAGTTTATGGCCATAATATTAATTGCGGTGATTAGAGAGACCATAGCTCCAAAGGTTGCTGTTTTTCTAAACAGTAATAAAACTCCTGCAACTTCCGCTATACCTATAAATATATTATATCCATGGGAGGCACCAAAGAATGACCAGGCTAATCGCATTAATCCAAATTCTGATAGGGGGCTGATTAATGATCCATATCCTGGAAATGGAAATTGTGACTGCTGAAATTTCACAAATCCATAATGAATCAACATCAATCCCAGATAATATCTTACAAATACAGTTAACCAATAATACAATTTGTTATAATTATTAGCTTTTCGAGGTAACACTGACCAAATTAATGTGCCTATTATGGATAGGAGGAGTATAAATACTAAGGAATACCAGTGAAAACTGGTGTCGCCGCTTCCATTCATTGGAAGTTTCAAGGTGTGTTCTACATAAAAAAATGTTTTTCCTATCCAGTTTACTGCCCATTCTAACGGAGGCCATTTCAAGACAGGGTATAAGGTTAATGGTAAAAATGTTCCATTATTAAATACTAGGATGAAGAGGCTGATGAAAATAAATGTAAATCTGAATAGGATAGGGTTTTTAGGAAAATAATTTATGGTCTCTTGCTGGCTAATGTTTTCCATGCTTTATTTAATTGGTTATTTAAATATAATGGATTTAGGTAAACTACTGTTTATTGGATTTATTTTTTAATGTTATTTAACATAGAATGGAGATTCATTGTTGTTTTTAAAATTATTCTTCCCTTTTTTCTTTTACCCAAGCTATTTGACACAGTGGTTAGTCGCCGGAAAATTTTCTTTTAGTTCTCTTCGTGTTTTGTTCAAGTTTTGCTCGTGTCTCGTCCACAGCTTGTCCAAAACTCGTCCGGAGCTCGTCCGCGTGTGAGCGGACGAACTGCGGATCATTCCCGGACGGTGTGCGGACCATTCACGAGCGAAACCCGAGC
>NZ_SMMI01000003.1 GCF_009733535.1 Sphingobacterium endophyticum
CTTGCGAGTAACTGTTTGATGGTGTCACTGTTGGATAGGACTTCCGGAAAATAGGTTTCCTTATTCTTTCGTGCTTGTTCAATTGCCTGGTTTTCATCGTCAATGGCCTGCCAGCGGTGCTTTATCCTTATTTCCTGAAGCGCTTCGGTAGCAAGTTGCTGAACATGGAAACGGTCTATTACCTGAACAGCATTGGGAAAGCATCTTTTGGCTATCAATCCCATATTGCCGGCTAGATCAAGCGTTATCTCTTGAACTTTATTGCGTAATCTCTGTGGGATCTTTTGAAGGATCGGGATAATGTTCTCTGATTTTGTCCCGTTCAGTATGGCTACGATGGTCCCTTTTTTACCTCGTGCTTCCTTGTTGGTGACAACGGTATAGAGCTCGCCATGGGAAAGGCAGGTCTCGTCAATAGAAAGATGGGCGCTGACATTTTGTGGGAAGATCAGTCCATTCCGTGCATCCTCGCGATGCTCCCAATCCTGGAAACCGCTCAGTTTATTGCGGTAGTATCTCCTTAGTTTACTGGCTGATATCCCATAGAACGAACTGATGGTCTGGATACTATGAGCCTGGCTGTCCGTTGATACCTTTTAAAAAAGCAGCGAAATCCTGTGTGATACGCGTCCCTTTTGCTACTAAATCCCAATTCCTGTAAACCACTTTGTCGGTATCCTGATTGAGCCACCTGCGGCGTTTCACATGCAGGTAAACCTGTTGGCCACGGATAGGAAAATCTTGCAGGGTAACAGGCTCGAAGAAACCTTTGGAGATCAGCTTATTCTTTTGAAACTCTTCCGGAATAGCGTTCATCTCTTCTAGGAAGATATCCAGCCGACCCTCTCCTTGGGAATAGTGCGTCATCTCAAAATAATCGGAAACTCCTTCAGGAATGATAAGCGGCATTAAAGCTTTAAATGAATCGTGCATCTCTATATAAGTTCAAAGCACAAATATCTAATTATTTTTTACCCCCTCCACAACTTTTGTACATGATCCCATCAGCCCCACATCCCCAAACACACGCCCTGATGCTCCTTCGGATCGAACCACGGTTCGAATCTGCCACACCCGGACACAAAAAAAGCCCGACGAAGTCGAGCTTTTTATTGTGTCGGGGTGGCAGGATTCGAACCTACGACCTCCACATCCCAAATGTGGCGCGATACCGGGCTACGCTACACCCCGAAAAGGTATCACCTTTGTTTTGTGTGGCACAAATATACGGGGATATTTTTTATTTACAATAGTATTGAAAAAAATATTATGTAAAACATTGACTATTTGAATAATATATTGCAAAAAGGCAAATACCTTGAAAATAATCCATTGGAAATTACTTTAAAGTAACATCCAAATAAACCGAATGACGACCATAACTATCGTAAAATGGTTTGTAAACTACACCATCAATGTTAAATTCTAAAGTCTTTGGATCACCTTGGATTGATTTGCTGATATCTCTTGCATCAAATGTTACCTTTCTCCATTCATTTTTTGGTTCAGACTCCTGAGCAGCCAATAAGATTGGACCATAAAATAAACTAGCTATGTTAGGTTGATCCATTACTGGATCTAAGTGAAAATCAAATGGCATAGTCAATTCGATATGGTCACCATCCTTCCAATCACGTTTGATAGCAAGATATGAACCAGGGGTAGCTTTAAACTTTTGTTCTTTTCCATTAATTTTTACGAAAAATCCCTTGTTAGCCCATCCAGGAACGCGCACATGAACTGTAAATTTCCCATTGCCATGGATGTTCAACCTAGTTTGATCTTCCTTTGGATAGCTTGTTACTTGTTCGATTTTCACATTTTTCTCTTTCCAGTCTAAGGTCGAAGGAATAAACAAATTTACATACAGATCATTGTTGTCAAGGCTTTTGAAATAGATTGAGTTTTGCAGTTTGGTACTGCTTTCAATAGCAGTTCCATTGCAGCAGGTAAAACCTTTCATATCGGGATTGCCAAATTGCTTGCTAGATCCCGGTCTCAATGATACGTGGTAAGTATTTGCTGGACTATCTTCAGCAACGGATGCCAGGATGTGGTTATATAATCCACGTTCATAATAGTCCATTAACTCAGCTCGCTGATCAAACATAAAAAGATCACTGGTCAGTTTCAGCATATTATAGGTAGCACAGGTTTCATTCTGTCCCCCTGCAGAAAATCCATTTTCATAAATAGAAGCTGGTTGAGCTATAAAGCATTCTGCATTTGCCGGATTTCTTGCCCCAGCAACGCCACCGATGCTGTACATATAATCGTTTACCGCTTTATACCAAAAGTTATCGGCAATTTTGTAATAATTAGGATCGTTGGAAACGCGATACATCTCCATGCTTCCGACAATCTGAGGGATATGTTGATTTGCATGTAGGCCACGGAAGCTGTCGACATTTTTCGCCAATCCGCTTGAATGTTCAGAATCACCATAGAACATCTTAATATTATCAAATAATTGCGCTGTTTTTAAGTAATCTGGATTTTTAGTGATGTGGGAAAGACGAGCCATAGATTCATTCATTCCTCCATATTCACCAGCGATATAGGTATTCCACATCTTGATAAGCGTTTCTTTAGGCAATTTACTAAGACGAGCGTGGACCCATTTACCCATTCCTTCAGCCACTTCCAGCGCCTTTTCATTCCCACTCACTTGATAGATATCCATCAAGCCCGCTAAGATTTTATGCAGTGTATAATAAGGAGCCCAAATTTGATTGTTTTTGGTGCCATAGGTTGCTCCATTTTCCAGCATAATAAATTGATCTGGAGGATATGCACTGATGAATCCTTCGCCCCAGTTCCAATAATCAGTTCTGATTCCAGCTTCCGTTAAATCTGAATCAAAATCCTGTTTATTAGGTCCCTTTGGAACGGCTGTAGGATCTGAATTCTTAGGAGCTCCTGGCTCTTTTGCATATCCGGAAAGTTTAGAAAGATCATAAAGTGTATTCACCATATAATCCATCTTTTTTGCGAAGTTGTCTTGAAGGGCTTTATCATATCCGGTACTGGCATATGCCTGCGCAATTGCCGTTAAATAATGCCCTGTAGCATGACCTCTTAATTTAGTGTCCTGACTATCCCAAACCCCTAATGGAATTGCCCCGACAGGTTGTTTTTGTCCGAAAGCATGACGGAACATGTAGAGAAATGAGTTGGGATCGGTCGTTGCCAGGGTGTTTACAAATTTATCCCTGTTCTCAATAAATTTGGTTTCGTGTTTTTGAGCATCCGTATTTAAGGATACTTGATTTAAAGCAAAGGGAACTAGTTTTTCCTTTGGAGTTGATGGCTTATTAAATCCTTTTACGGTAACATAAGCCTTTGGTTTAAGTGTTGTTCCTGGAACACGACCAGTAACCGTGTATTCACCAGCACGCAATACCGCCTCATTGTCCAAATCTGCAGGCCAGATCACTCTAACTTTTGGCCCCTGCATACCATCCTTGTATGCTCCTTGTATATAGCTTGGAAGGCGGGCTAATTCGCCCAATTGTGTTTCTACTTTCACATCGGCAACAGATTCCAGATAAGCATTGTATAACTGTGCCTTTGTCAAATCATACGTTGGCAAGTTATCTTCTGCTTTTCCCATTCTTTGCGCATCTTCGCGAATACCTTTAAGTGCATTATAATAAATTCCTGAGATTTGTTTCTTTGTTAATGCAACACGATAGATTCTAAAGTCATGCAACAAAGCTTTTAAACTAGTACCATCAGCTTGTAAGGATTTGCCAATTAAAAGCTTGTTGGAGTTACCATTATTGGAACCGAATACTTGGGAAAGCTCCTTAGGGATATTGTTTGCTTCTCCCACCTGTTTTCCATCAACATAGGTTATAATAGATTTTGAAAAGACATCAACGACAATTGCAACATGCACCCATTTATTCAATTGCAGTTCAGGAGCGATTGCACCTGGTTTATTATTTCCATCAGCTGTAATAAGGGCTTGAAATCCTTTTTGACCTTGAGTACCAAAAGGTGCTGCAAAGAAATGTTGATTATTGGATTTCCCAAAATCAAACAAGAATTGACCTGATTGATTGGCTCGTAAATTTACCCAACCAGAAATACTAAGAGATTCTAAATTAGTCAAAGTTCCATCCGGGAGAACCACAAAATCATTCTTCCCTCCTTCTAATGAAAGTACGTTTCCAAATTTTTCATCTTTAAGAAACTTAGGTTGCCCATCCTGAAATTTACCATGAAGGCTGTTTCTAGACCAGTCTCTTAAATTACCATCAAAAACATAGCGTGCGATCATGCCTGTTTCTCCAATTCCATCTAGTATTTGATCCCCAGCGGATTGAGCATTTACCGAATTGGCACCTCCAAAAAGGGCAACAACCATCAATACCACCTGCGCAAATCTTCTGTTCATTCTCATGTTAAGTTCTCAATAATTTAGATTTTACCTGCTTTCATAGGAATACGTAATTCCACATTATAAAATTAAAAAGAATATTATGGCGTGCACACATTCATTTTAGCCAATTCAGGCAGGATTTTAACTATAATAAAAAAGAAGAGAGCCATACAGGTACGGCTCTCATTCTCGAAGTATTATTGTTATTAATTATGATTTTATTAGAATTTGCCAGTTCGCTTATCCCACCACATCTGTTCACCCCACACGTAATCCTTTACATTTGCCGCAGCTTTATTGACATTATCAGCATTATATAAGAATTCATTATTTGGATAAGGATTTCTGAAAGGTTGGTCGTTATGTGCTTTACCATAAACTGATCCTTTAGAAGGATAATTTGTAGAAGGGATTCCAGTACGACGGTATAAGCTCCAAGCTTCAAAGTTTTCTTTGAACAGTGCTACCCACATATCCCACCAAATTCTTTCTTTGGTATTGTTCCATTTTCCTTTTCCTGCTAAATATTTATCGATTGCAGCCGTAGCGATTTGATTATCTTCCATTGATAGGCGTACAGCCTTTTCATAAGCCGCTTGGGCAGTCATTCCTACATTGTAGCCTAACATAGCAGCTTCGGCATAGATGTAATAGGTTTCAGAAGATTTATAAAAAGGTGTAAACCCAGCGGCGTCCTTCATGTATTTGTCCCCGATAAAGGAAATGGATGTTAATGAAGCAGGCGAACCAGGAGCACCATTAACATATCCTCTATAGGTATTATCTGAAGTTTTGTTTGCAACTTTTGCAATACGAGGATCTTCCATTTCCATTAAATGGTTGATAAAAATATCCGACATACCAAAGTTGTCAACCCTCTTTCCAATATACCCATTATTATACCATGGCTCGTAATAAGGAGCTGCTCCAGGATAATAGAGGTAACAACTTTCATCGTTGCTTTCAATCACTGGGTATTTTGTTGGATTTCCAGCTATTTCTTCAATGGTAGATTTTGCCAAAGCGGAAGAAACTCCAGAAATACGCATAGCCATACGAAGGCGTAATGAATTGCAGAATTTTTGCCATTTTTCCATATCACCCTTGTAGATAAAATCTCCTTCACCTAATTCATCCTTACCAAGACCAGCGGCCATTTCATCTGCTATGATCTTTAAGTCAGCCAATACTTTTGGATATATATCTTCCTGTTTATCATATTCCGCTTTCAGAACATTCCCTTTATCAGGAGTACCTTGTAAAGCTTGGGAATATGGCACATTTCTCCACCCATCAGTAAGGTAGGACCACATATAGTTTTGCCAAATTCTGGATACTAGGCGGATATTTTTAAATCCATCCGCATTTTCTTCAGTCATTTTCAGCAATTCATTTAATTGGGTATTGTTATAATAACATGCCGCCCAACGGTTTCCATATGTATTGTTTGTTGGAATTAAACCTGACATATAATCCATGTACTGGATTTTCACAATGTATCCAGCGAAGGTTCCATACCCATCGACATCACCACCAAATTGTTCTCCGGTATTTCGGATGACATTCGCTAAAATATTGGTTGGAGGAACTTTAGTAAGTGCATCTGGATCTGTATTTACCTCTTCAAAGGATTTAGTACAACTCGTTGCTGCTAAACTCAAGAACAAACAAGCAACAATTGAATATCTATTAAATTTTATTTTCATGATTCCTATATTCCTTAAAATGTAACACCCAATTTAAGTCCGAAACTGCGTGAAGTTGGAACAGAAGCCTGTTCGAAACCTACCCCGCGACTATCACTTGACACCCCACCTGTTTCTGGGTCTAAACGCATGGTATTTGATTTATGCGTCCACAAAAGGGCCAGATTTGAACCAATCAAAGAAAGATTGACGCGACTTATTCCTTTTAAATTCTGTAAATATCTAGAAGGAACATTGTAGGTTAAATAAGCTTCTCTTAATTTCAAGAAAGATCCATCAAACACATACATCTGGGAAATACCACCGCTTTCAAACCAAGTTTGGGCATCTGTTTCTATTGTGTTTTCCACCCAATTTCCACTGGCGTCCTGCATTGCGAAACGTTCGTTTGACATGACATCCCTACCCGCAATAATGGCTTTTTCACGCACCCCGTTTTCAGCGGTAATACCGGCAACACCCGCAGTATAAGCATGGCTCATCGTTTGAGACCAGATATCACCTCCTATACGAAGGTCTAATAAAAAGCCCATTGAAAAATCCTTAAATCTAAAATCATTTCTCCAGCTAGCCAGGAATTTAGGAGTAACATTACCGATATTTTGAGCACTCTTATTCACAACAAGTCCATTCTGATTGACCTTAATTGCTCCTTTCATAGCGCCATCTTCAACACGGTCATATCCCCCACCAACTAAGGTACCCCAGCGCTCACCTTTTCTAGCTACGTTGGCAATACCCCAGGTCCAGCCTATCTGATAGGTATTCAATCCCAATTCAGGATATAACTCGATTACCTTACTGTTATCTTTTGCATAATTCAAGGTTGTAGACCAGTTAAATCCTTCTTCTTTCTTGATTACATCCCCTCTTAATTGAATTTCAATACCTTTATTTTCAATTTCACCAGCATTTAATAACATTGAACTAAAACCTACAACATTGGAAGTCGTAACGTTCATGATTTGATCGCGAGTAGTTTTATAATAATAAACGACATCAGCATGTACTCTATCATTGAATAAACCGATTTCGGTACCAATCTCCCATGTTCTAATTTGTTCAGGTCTTAAATTTTCGTTAGGAAAAGTCATGGATCGATACATTTGGGCAACCCCGTCAAAGGATGCAGATTGCGCATAGTAATAGGCTCTATTTTGGTAGGCAGTAGTACCTGCTCCAATTTCAGCCCATCCACCTCTTATTTTCCAGAAATTCAATACATCATTTCTTAACCCCGGGAATGTCGACGTCGGAAGCCAGCTCATACTTACGGAAGGGTAGAAAAAATCATCTTTAATTGTAGAGCTCCAATCATTTCTGGCACTCATATCCAAATAAACCTGATCTTTCCATCCTAAGTTAGCAGATGCGAACACTGAATTTGAACGAATATGACTATGATCCATGGTATTTACGGCATCACCAGATTTATTTGCAATGGTATAAACGCCTAATACAGTTAAGGCATCAGCACCCATTACGGAATTTGACCATAATACATTCCTATAGTTTGCGCCTGCAGAAGCAAGTACGTTGAAATCACCAAATTGTTTATTGAAGGTGGCTAAGAAGTCTAGATTTAGCTCTGTATTATCAGTCTTACGATCGCGGAATCCACCTAAAGGAAATGCACTGTTAAAATAGTTCTTTTCAAATGCTTGAGAATTATAATAATCAAGTCCGGCACGTCCTTCAAACTTCAGGTACTCCACTGGTTGATAATAGAGGGAAGATTTACCGAAAAAGCGATCTCTTTTGTAGGAGTTAGTATTTTCGTACACATTAAAATATGGATTGACATGGTAATTGGTATTCCAGTTATACAGGGTGAAGTTTCCCTGTGCATCTCTTTGATCCCAATTATCTTTCAAACTTTTCATATTAATCTGACGGCCTGACCAAATAAATCCGTTCATCGGGTTGTTACCATCATAGCCTTGATTTAAAATGTTATCACTTTCTGTACGTGTATAATTAGCACTTACATCAAAGGAAACTTTCTCCGAAATGTTGGTGTTGTTGTTTATTTGTAAACCATACCTTTTTTGATCAGTATTAGGCACTGTTCCTTCTTGATTTCTAAAGGAAAGAGCAGCCCTTGTACTGGAATTCTCACTTTGTGCTAGTACCGATAAATTATGATTCATAGAATATCCAGGCACAAAGAAATCACGATAATTATTTTTATGAGAGATCCAATCAGTCGCCTGTCTAACACCATTTACTACCGGGCTATCAAATTGTGGCAATTTTAATCCAGCATCTAAACGAGGACCCCAAGATTCATCATATCCATCGAATACGCCATTACCGCTTCCTGTTCCATCATCATATGCAAAGGATTTTTGTCTAGAATAATCTTGGTAAGACAGATTACCTCCATCTAATTTATAGTGATATTCGTCACCATTATATCCTTGACCATACAGGTTTTGTAATTTCGGGAGATTTGCTACTTGATCAACAGAAAAATTACCATCATAGGCAAGTTGAACGCCTTTATTACCTTTTTTACCTGATTTTGTAGTAATAAGGATAACCCCATTACCAGCACGCATACCATAAAGTGCAGCAGAACCACCCTTTAAAACTGTAATTGTCTCAATATCTTCAGGATTAATATCATTAATTCCAGATCCATAATCCACGCCACTATAGGTATTATCGCCGGATCGTTGCGTATCATTAGAAATGGGAACACCGTCCACCACAATTAATGGCTGTTGATCGGCATAGAGCGAAGAGTTACCTCTTAAGCTAATACGAGCAGATGCTCCGACAGTACCACCGAACTGGTTAATCTGTACACCGGCAACTTTTCCGGAAAGAGCACTAGTTACATTTACCTGCCCTGCTTGGGTTAATTCTTTCGCACCTACCTCCTGCACGGTATAACCCAGGGATTTTTTGTCCCGAGAAATTCCTAAAGCCGTTACCACCACTTCATCCAGTCCTTCTGTACTTGGAAGTAAGGTAATATCCAAAGAAGTCTGATTGGAGAGGTTAATCATTTTGCCTCCGTATCCGAGGGCGGAAACTTTCATTTCACCGGCTTGGTCATAGGTAATATTAAATTCACCATTAGGACCTGTTTGGGTGGAAGTTCCATTTTTAAGAGTAATGGTTACCCCGGGGATGGGAGCACCACTTTCGTCAACAACTCGGCCTTTTAGCTGTGTTTGAGCAAAAAGATAGGTCGAGAAGAAAAGACTTGCTGCTAAAAAAGCAATTTTTCTTTTGTTCATCTAAATTTAGTCGTTTTGGTTATCAATCATTAACTAGGCTAATGTCTGAACATTTATCGCTAAGGAATGACCATTTTTTAGCAAATACCTACCATATTTTAACCAATTATTAATTTAATGTTAACAAACATTAAACAATGTTAAAATATAAAAATTATTAATTGAATATCAATAAAATTGTGTATGCAACGAATTTCTGGAATGGAGGTTCCAAATTTTGATTTCAATAGTTGAGTTTAAAATTTGTGATAAAATTATTTGAGAGAAATTTTAATAGTTAAAAAAGCTAAAAATCTCATTTTATGCTAATTATAAAACAGGGATGATAAAGTTTAAAATTTAAGATACAATAGATGATTAAAAAGGGGTAATTTTTTTATACTTTTGCAGGCAATCTAGGAAAACTAGAATATTTTTAAAAAAGAATTTTCAAATATCAAAATAAAGCTGTAATATTGCATTCCGATTTTTACAGGTTAAATATCGTTATTAATTACTCAGAATCATGGATTTAGTAAAATTTGTAGAAGAACAAGCGGTAGTAAAAAATGAAAACCCCGCTTTCAAAGCCGGAGATACCATCAGCGTTCATTATAAAATTCGCGAAGGAAATAAAGAGCGTGTTCAGGTATACCAAGGTGTGGTAATTCAATTAAACAGCGAAGGAGCTAATGCTACTTTTACCGTTCGTAAAATTTCTAACGGTATTGGTGTAGAGCGTATTTTCCCTGTAAACTCACCTAACATTGAGAAAATAGAAGTTAACAGCATTGGTAAAGTACGTCGCGCTAAATTATTCTATTTACGTGGTCTTACCGGTAAAGCTGCTCGTATCAAGTCAAAAAGATAATCGAGTTACTTTAAAAAAATTATATTTAAGGGCTTTGCAAATCGCGAAGCCCTTATTTATTGTTTTAAAGAATCGGAAATTAATTCTGAATTATGGTGGGTTTAGTTCCCATAATTGTATCAATCCTCTCTTTAACTTCCCCGTTTATTAGCGGTAAAACCTCTAAGGCTTTGAGATTTTCGGTAAGCTGAATTTCTTTTGTAGCACCAAGAATTGCGGTAGTTACGTTAGGATTGCTGATACACCAGGCAATACAAAGCGTTGGAAGGGACACTCCCAATTCATTTGCAAAAAGCCCCAATTCCTTCACTCGACTGAGTTTATCGCTGACAACTGCTTTATCTCTCAACCATTCATATCCTTCCAATGACATTCTTGATCCTTCTGGAATACCATCGTTATATTTTCCGGTCAGCAATCCTGAAGCCAAAGGGCTCCAAATGGTAGTTCCCATCCCTATGTTTCTAAAAATAGGATCATAGTCAACCTCAATCTTTCGGCGATTAAAAAGATTATATTCAGGTTGTTCAACTGCAGGACCTTCCAGACCAAACTCTTTCGCTATCATATGAGCTTCAACAATTTCCGCTGCTGACCATTCTGAGGTTCCCCAATAAAAAATCTTTCCTTGCTGGATCAAAGTATTCATGGTACGAACAACTTCTTCTATCGGGACATTTTTATCTGGTCTATGGCAATAAAACAAATCCAGATATTCCACTTGCATACGTTCAAGCGCTTCATGACAAGCTTCCATCAAATGCTTACGGCTAAGACCGTGCTGGTTCGGTTTCTTTCCCTCTCCCTTCCATCCAAAAAATGCTTTGCTTGAAAGCACAAAAGATGAACGGTCCCAATTTAATTTCTTCAGGACACGTCCCATCATTTCTTCGGACAGTCCGGCAGAATAAACTTCAGCATTATCAAAGAAATTCACTCCGGCATCATAAGCTTGAGCCATCAACCGTTCGTTTGTGTTATCGTCGGTTTGTCGGGCAAAAGTAACCCAGGACCCAAAAGAGAGTGCACTCAATTGAAGTCCGCTTTTACCCATTCTTCTATATTCCATATATTCAAATTTTAGGTTAAAGATAAAGGAATTCAGCAGTTCAAAACATCTGTTGAAAGTAAAAAAACTGATAAAAAACAGCTCAAGTGATTGACAATCGTTCTCTTAGGGAAACAAAAGGTTTAGAACTATTTTTTTTAGCCCTTATTTAATAAAAATTCGTACCTTTGTATCCCGTACATAGAGCAGATGAGCGGTTGATTTTATCGTCTTATCTGAGTTAGAAATCCATTATTGTTATGACTAAATATATCTTTGTTACGGGCGGCGTAACTTCGTCGTTAGGGAAAGGAATTATTGCAGCCTCCCTTGCCAAGCTTCTCCAAGCACGTGGTTTAAAAGTAACCATCCAGAAATTTGACCCGTACATCAACATTGATCCAGGAACATTAAATCCATACGAACATGGCGAATGCTATGTTACAGAGGACGGTGCCGAGACAGACCTTGACTTAGGTCACTATGAGCGATTCTTAAATGTTCCAACCTCCCAAGCAAACAACGTGACGACCGGCCGTATTTACAGCCATGTAATCGAACAAGAACGTGCAGGAGCGTACTTAGGTAAAACTGTACAAGTAGTTCCCCACATTACTGATGAGATTAAACGTCGTATGTTGCTTTTGGGTCAATCCGGAGAATATGATATCGTCATTACAGAATTGGGTGGTACAGTAGGAGATATTGAATCTTTACCTTTTATTGAAGCTGTACGTCAGTTACGCTGGGAGTTGGGCAATAACGACTCTCTGGTTATCCATTTGACCTTAGTACCATACCTAGCAGCTGCTGGAGAACTAAAAACTAAGCCAACACAACACTCCGTAAAAACTTTATTGGAATATGGTGTTCAACCAGACATCCTGGTTTGTAGGACAGAGCACAAACTGAACAATGACATTCGCAAGAAATTGGCTTTGTTCTGTAATGTAAATATCAATGCTGTAGTAGAGTCTATTGATGCCCCAACGATTTACGATGTTCCATTGAATATGCTGAAAGAACAGTTGGACAAAACAGTTTTGGCTAAACTGAAGCTTTCGACGAAAAACGAACCCGATTTAGAAAATTGGAAGAAGTTTTTAGGTAGATTAAAAAATCCGACCGACGAGGTAAACATTGGATTGGTAGGTAAATATGTTGAACTTCCAGACGCATATAAATCAATTGCGGAAGCATTTATACATGCAGGTGCAACAAATGAGACAAAAGTTAAAGTAAAATATATTGCTGCTGAGAGTGTCAACCAAGAAAATGTTGCTGAAAAACTGAAAGGTTTAGACGGAGTCTTGGTAGCTCCAGGATTTGGTGAGCGGGGATTGGACGGAAAATTAGAGACCATCCGTTACGTACGTGAAAATAAAATTCCATTTTTTGGTATTTGTTTAGGTATGCAATGTTCGGTAATTGAATTTGGCCGTAACGTTCTTGGACTAAAAGGAGCCAATAGCTTTGAGATGGACGAGAATACTCCACATCCGGTAATCAACTTGATGGAGGAGCAGAAAAACATCAAGAATATGGGCGGAACCATGCGTTTAGGGGCTTATGATTGTGAGATTAAGAAAGGAACTAAAGCCTATACAATCTATGGAAAGTCAAAAATTACTGAGCGACACCGTCATCGTTATGAGTTTAACAATGCGTATCTAAAAGATTACGAAAATGCGGGAATGATAGCTTCAGGGATTAATCCATCGACTGGATTGGTTGAAATCGTTGAATTAAAGGATCATCCTTTCTTTGTGGCGGGACAATTTCATCCAGAATTAAAATCAACTGTTGTGAATCCTCACCCACTTTTTGTTAGCTTTGTAGCCGCTGCTTTAACGCACAAAAAATCACAGTAGGGTTTAGGCCACTACATATTTATAGTAATTAATAAACAATGGATAGAAATAACATTCTAGGTTTCGTCTTAATCTTTGCCATCTTGGCGGGCTCCTTCTATTTACTGAAGCCTTCACAAGATGAGATCAAAAAAGAACAACAAGTACAAGATTCAATTAAAAGAGCGAAAGAAGGACTAGCACCAATTAGCGATTCTTTGAAAGCAACTGTAGAAGCTCCAAAAGTTGCAGATTCGGTATTAATGAGTCAGCCCTTTGGCGCTGCTTCGGTAGGAACAGAGCAAATCGTTACTTTGGAAAACGAGTTGTTAAAAGTAAATGTAAGCTCAAAAGGCGGACGTGTCAAATCTGTTGAGCTAAAAGGCGAGACAAACTTTGACGGTTCAAAGCTTATATTATTTGATGGAGATGAAAATCGTTTTGGACTTGAGTTTAATATTCCAGGGAAAGCGGTAAAAACAAATGATTTATTCTTCCAAGCTCAAGGCGCAAGCTTTACGGTGGCTGGACAGGATTCTAAATCATTAACAATGCGTCTTTCCTATGCTGCTGATAAATACATTGATTACATCTATACACTAAAAGGGAATGATTACAATGTTCAATTCGACATTAAAACTGTTGGCATTGGAAGTTTAGTAGATGTAAGCTCTAAAAAGATGTTATTAAATTGGGAAACCACTTTAAAACAGAAAGAGCGCAATGCAAAATCGGAGCGTGAGAAATCAACTATTTTCTACAAAGAAGTTGACGGCGGGGTAGATCATCTTTCCGAATCGGGAGATGAAAAAGAAATTATTGAAGAGAAAGTTTCTTGGATTGCATTCAAGCAACATTTCTTCTCATCCGTTTTGACTAGTAAAGAGGGATTAAACAATCCTGAGCTTGCAATTACTTTCTTAACACAGGATAGTGTTGTTAAAAACTACAAGGCAAATGCTGAGCTTACGTTTAACCAACAGAATGATGCACAATATGGATTTAGTTTCTTCTTTGGACCTAACAAATACAACACTTTAAAGGCTGAAGGAAACGGGTTTGACAAAATCATCAATATGGGATGGGGTCCAATGGGATGGATTAACAAATTTATCACTGTTCCCATCTTTGATTTCCTAGATGGTTTTAATATGAATTACGGTATTGTAATCCTGATCTTAACCTTGTTCTTAAAATTATTAATGTTCCCATTAACCTATAAGTCTTACCAGTCTATGGGTAAAATGCGGGTATTAAAACCTCAATTAGATGAAATTAAGGCGAAGGTGGGTGATGATAATCCGATGTTATTGCAACAGGAGCAAATGAAGCTCTACAAACAGGCTGGAGTAAATCCACTTGGAGGTTGTTTGCCATTATTATTGCAAATGCCGTTTACCTTAGCATTCTTCTTCTTCTTCCCGAACTTATTCGAATTGCGCGGAGAAAGCTTTTTATGGATTAAGGATTTATCAACCTATGATGCACCAATAACTTTTGCTCCACTTCCTTTATTAGGAGTTGACCATATTTCATTTATGTGTGTTTTGATGACCTTGACTACATTATTAACTACATGGTATAACAACTCGACATCAGGAGCGGTAAATAACCAAATGAAATATATTGGTTACATCATGCCATTGGTATTCTTCTTTGTGTTGAATAGTTTCCCTGCAGGTTTGAACTATTATTATTTCCTATCGGCAGTTCTTACTTTCTTAACTCAAGTAATCATTCGTCAATTCGTAAATGATGATAAGATCCTTGCTAGCATTGAAGCAAATAAAAAGAAACCTAAAGAAGAGAAAAAACAGTCATCCTTCCAAAAGAAAATGGAAGAAATGATGAGACAGCAACAAGCTTCACAACAGAATAAAAACAAAAAATAAAAATAATCCCCGGTTGATGAAACCGGGGATTATTTTTTTAAACAAAGGCACTAATACCGGTGATACTTCTTCCGACAATCAAGGAATTAATTTCTTTAGTCCCTTCATAAGAATAGATTGCTTCGGCATCAGCTAAGAATCTTGCCACATTATATTCTAATAGAATACCATTTCCTCCCATAACTTCACGTGCTTTAGAAACTATATCCCGCATTCTTAGCGTGCAGAATACCTTAGCCAAGGAGGCATGCTCATCTTTTAGTTTATCATCGTCTTGAAGTTCTGATAAACGGAATACCAAGGTCTGCATAGCAGTCAGATTGGAAAGCATTTCAACGAGGTGATTTTGGATCAATTGGAATGAAGCAATTGGTTTTCCAAACTGTTCTCTTTTAATTGTATAATCTAATGCGTTTTCATAGGCCCCACGAGCACATCCAACAGCCATCCAAGCCACACCAGCACGGGTCATTTGCAGTACTTTCGCAGTATCTTTAAAAGAGTTGGCATTCGGCAATCTATCAGATTCAGGAACAACACAATCCGTCAATGTTATCAGACCGTTCTGCACGATTCTCAATGCCATTTTATCTTTAATTTTCTCCACAGAAAAACCAGGATTCTCCTTACGGACGATAAATCCCTTCACTTGCTGATCATCCAGATCTCTTGCCCAAATAATGGTGATGTCTGAAAAGGTTGAATTACCTATCCATTTCTTCTGTCCATTCAATATCCAATTATCCCCGTCTCTTTTACAGGTTGTGGTTAATCCACCAGCTGTAGCTGATCCCACCAAAGGTTCTGTTAATCCGAAAGCACCAATTTTATTTAATTGTTGCATATCAGGCAACCATTGCTGCTTCTGTTCTTCGGAACCGCACATATAGATGGACCCCATTGCCAAGCCGCTTTGAACACCTAAAAAAGTAGCGATAGAAGGGTCTACCCTACCAAATTCTGCAGCGATGATTCCATCCATCAATGAAGTACCTCCTGCACATCCATAACCCTCATAAACATAGCCACACACATTCAACTCCCTCAATTTGGGAATTATTTCAAAAGGGAATTCATCATGCAACCAATATTTGTTGACAATCGGTTTAATTTCTGCCTCTAAAAATGAGCGGACTTTCATTTGAAGAGCACGGTCTTCCTCTGAAAGTTTGGCCGAAATATCATAAAAATCCGCATTTATAGGAGGAGGATCTTTTTTCTTTTTACTTCCGGTCAACATTTTCATAGCCATTTTCAATTGATTTTCGTCCATTTTTGAGACTGCGCCTAAAACTTCAGCTAAATCAACTTTTTTTGATATCTTCTCCAATTGCTCGAAATCGACTGATTTAATGAGCTTTAGGATGTTTTTCATCTTATCTAGCATAATATTTATTTAAAAAATTAACAGAAATATAACAATTTTTGTTTTTTCTTGTTGCAAATCAACAAAACAGTAGTATATTTGCGCTGCCTTAAGGAAAATATTTAAAAACAACCCGCTGAGTATCAGAAGGTTTAATAAAAATTTTAAAAAAATATAATTTCTTGGGTTACCTTTTAAGGTATTGGGTATTAAGAATTAAATAAACAAATTTGTTTCAACTAAATAGAAAATTAAAAATGAAAAATTTATTCAAATTCGGATTCTTAGGTTTAGCTTTAACTATCGCTGTTGCATCTTGTAACAACGCTGAAACTAAAACTGAAGCTACTGCTGACTCTTTGTCAAATGTTGTAGATTCAACTACTGAGAAAGTTGCTGATTCATTAGAAAACGTTGCTGATTCAGTACGTGCTACTGGTGATTCAATCGCTGACTCTTTGAAAAACGTTCAATAATCCGAACTAAATTTTAAAAATACATCAAGAGCTCGTTTTAGAAACGAGCTTTTGTTGTTTATAGACCATAGGTAATCGAAGAAATCATCTACTTTTCACATCTATTTCTTATTTTTGCCTCCGTACAAAAGAAAATAAAATGACTTTATCACCTTTAACTGCAATCACTCCCATTGATGGCAGATATTATAACTCCACAAAAGATCTATCGAATTACTTTTCAGAATTCGCATTAATAAAATACCGTGTCTTAGTTGAAGTAGAATATTTTATTGCTTTATCGGAATCGGGTATTCCACAATTGGCTCATTTTGACGGGAGCTTAAATGATAAATTGCGTGATATTTACCGTAACTTCAGTTTGGAGGATGCTCAATGGATTAAGGATACCGAAAAGGTTACAAACCATGATGTAAAAGCAGTTGAGTATTTTCTGAAAAACGAATTTGAAAAATTAGGACTTTCAGATTCTCTTGAGTTCATACATTTTGGCTTAACTTCTCAAGACATCAATAATACTGCAATACCCTATTCATGGAAAGATGCGCTTAAAGAAGTTTATCAACCCGCAATCAAGGAATTAGTTGATGAATTGAAAAAATTAAGTTCAGATTGGGAAAATGTACCGATGCTAGCACGTACCCATGGACAGCCAGCCTCTCCTACTCGTTTAGGGAAGGAGATCAAAGTATTCATTGAAAGGATCGAGAAGCAATTAAATTTATTGAATCAAGTACCATTCTCAGCAAAATTCGGCGGAGCAACAGGCAATTTAAATGCACATCATGTTGCTTATCCTCAAAATGATTGGGTTGCATTTGGCAATAAGTTCGTGAATGAGGTATTGGGATTAGACCGTTCTCAAACAACAACTCAAATTGAGCATTATGATAATTTTGCGGCGAGCTGTGACGGTTTGAAGCGAATCAACAATATCATTATTGACCTTTGCCGCGATATTTGGACTTATATCTCCATGGATTATTTTAAACAAAAAATTACTGCAGGACAAATTGGTTCTTCGGCAATGCCACATAAAGTAAATCCAATTGATTTTGAGAATGCAGAAGGAAACCTAGGATTGGCAAATGCTGTTTTAGAACATTTGGCTGCAAAACTTCCAATTTCAAGATTACAAAGAGATTTAACAGACTCTACAGTTTTAAGGAATATTGGAGTTCCATTTTCATATACATTAATTGCTATTAAATCTACATTAAGGGGTTTAAGAAAATTAATTTTGAATGAACAAGCCTTTCAAGAAGATCTTGAGAACAACTGGGCAGTTGTTGCAGAAGCAATTCAAACCATTCTTAGAAGAGAAGGTTACCCGAAGCCTTATGAGGCTTTAAAAGACCTGACAAGAACGAATACGCATGTTACGAAAGATACCATTGCGGTATTTGTAGATCAGTTGAATGTTTCAGAAGAGGTGAAAGCAGAGCTTAAATCTATATCACCAAGTAATTATACAGGGGTAAAGCTGTAAGCTTTTACCCTCCAATGACGTATAGGAACAGGTATTTGCAGTATATTTGTTCTTTCAAATTAGAATTTAAAAAATGGCAACTATAAACGTATATACTGAAAGCACTCCGAATCCAGCTACGATGAAGTTTTTGGTGAACAAATTATTAATCAATGGTAGTTTGGATTATCCAGATCGTGAGAAGGCACAGGAGTCTGCATTTGCGAAGGAATTATTCAAATTTAACTTTGTGAATGGGGTTTTCTTTGCTAGTAATTTTGTGACGGTGACTAAAACTGATGATGCTGAATGGGATGATATTGAAGCCTTGTTAAAGGAATTTGTTAAAGGTGCCGTTGAATCTGAATTGGCAGTCAAACCAATTGAGCATAATGAAGATGTCGTTTTTGAGGGTTCAGAGGTTGAGGTAAAAATTCAACAAGTTCTACATGATTACGTACGTCCAGCTGTAGAGCAAGATGGAGGAGCAATAGCATATAAATCATTTGAGGACGGAAAAGTGACTGTTGAACTACGTGGATCTTGTTCTGGATGTCCATCATCTACCATTACCTTAAAAGCTGGAATAGAAGGCTTATTAAAGAGGATGGTACCTGAGGTGGAAGAAGTTGTTGCCGAGGCTATGTAATTGTAGGTATACAAAGAAATTTTTGGTATTTATTTACCTTTAAATTTAAAATATATAAAAGCTTGAGATAATATCTCAGGCTTTTTTATTCAGTTCATTTTTCCCATTCCTAAACTTTTCTTTGTTTTTGCTCAAAAAACAGGGAAATGTTTATTAAATAATTCAGTTTAAGGGTCTCTACTCCATTAAAAATCATTAACTTTAGCAGCAAAATAATCGAAATATTATACTTTAAAATGAGTGCAGACATAAACAAACTTGAACAGATCGCTTCGCAGGTAAGAAGAGACATTGTTCGTATGGTGCATGCATGCCAATCGGGGCACCCAGGAGGATCATTGGGTTGTACTGACTATTTTGTGGCATTGTACTTCCACGCGATGAAAAATGACCCATCTTTCAACATGGATGGCATTGGTGAAGATATATTCTTCTTGTCAAACGGTCACATTTCTCCAGTTTTCTACAGTACGTTAGCGAGAGCGGGGTATTTCCCAGTGAGTGAACTAGCAACGTTTAGAAAAATCAATTCACGTCTTCAAGGACACCCTACTACGCATGAACACCTTCCAGGAATCCGTATTGCTTCGGGATCATTAGGTCAAGGCTTATCGGTAGCACTTGGTGCAGCACAGGCTAAGAAGTTGAACAAAGACAACAACTTAGTTTACGTATTGATGGGTGATGGCGAATTGCAAGAGGGACAAGTTTGGGAAGCAGCTATGTATGCTCCACATAATAAAGTAGACAATATCATCGCCGCAATTGATTATAACCGTGCGCAAATTGATGGTTCAACAGACGAGGTTTTGTCGTTAGGGAACCTACGTGCGAAATGGGAAGCATTTGGCTGGGATGTATTAGAGGTTGACAATGGAAATGACATGGCATCGGTAGTTGCCGGACTTGACGAGGCAAAGACTCGTACAGGAAAAGGAAAACCGGTTATTATATTATTGCATACTGAGATGGGATCAGGTGTTGATTTCATGATGGGATCGCATAAATGGCACGGTGTTGCTCCAAATGATGAGCAATTAGAATCTGCTTTAAACCAAATCCCTAGAACCATAGGCGATTATTAATCTTATTTTAGACGTTAGTATACATAATGAAAAAATATACATACACAGAATCAAAAGATACACGTTCAGGTTTCGGAGCTGGTTTATTAGAAGCTGGTCAAAAAAATGAGAATGTTGTAGCTTTATGTGCTGACTTAATCGGTTCATTAAAAATGAACGACTTTATCAAAGCATACCCTGAGCGTTTTTTCCAGATTGGTATTGCGGAAGCAAACATGATGGGTATTGCAGCAGGTCTAACCATTGGTGGTAAAATTCCTTTTACAGGAACGTTTGCTAATTTTTCAACAGGTCGTGTTTATGACCAAATCCGTCAATCCATTGCATATTCTGGTAAGAATGTTAAGATTTGTGCTTCACATGCTGGATTAACCTTAGGGGAAGATGGTGCAACGCATCAGATTTTAGAGGATATCGGATTGATGAAGATGTTACCAGGCATGACGGTAATTAATCCATGTGATTATAACCAAACAAAAGCGGCAACAATTGCGTTAGTAGACCATGAGGGGCCTGTTTACTTACGTTTCGGCCGTCCGGTAGTTCCTAACTTCACTCCTGCTGATCAAAAATTCGAAATTGGTAAGGCAATAATGTTGAATGAAGGTACTGATGTTACTATCATCGCTACGGGACACTTAGTTTGGGAAGCAATCCAAGCAGGTGAGGAATTGGAGAAATTAGGCATCAATGCTGAAATCATCAATATCCATACGATTAAACCATTGGATGAAGAAGCCGTATTAAAGTCTGTAACGAAGACTGGATGTGTTGTAACAGCAGAAGAACACAACCGTTTAGGAGGACTTGGTGACAGTGTGGCCCAATTATTGGCGAAGAAATTACCAACACCACAAGAGTATGTTGCGGTAGACGATAGCTTTGGCGAATCGGGTACTCCAGCGCAATTGATGGAAAAATACGGTTTAAATGCTGCAAATATTGTAAACGCAGTACGTAAAGTAATTACAAGAAAATAACAATCTATGGAAGATTCCCTGATAATAGCAAAGTTTGCGGATGAGAAAACTCGAGAAGAGGCATTCCGTTTACTGCTAAAAAAATATCAGCAAAAGATTTATTGGCATGTAAGGCGTATGGTTATAGACCACGATGATGCTGATGATGTTGTACAAGATATCTTTATCAAAGTATGGCGTAATCTTGAGAAATTCAGGGAAGATTCTCAGTTATATACATGGTTGTACCGCATTGCTACCAATGAGTGTATAACCTTTTTGAATAAGAAAAAACAAAAGCAGAGTGTTTCATTAGATGATGAAAACTCTGCTTATTTATCTGATTCGTTAGCCGATGGGGCATACTTTAACGGCGACAAGGCTCAGATGAAATTACAGCAGGCATTATTAACCTTGCCTGACAAACAGCGGTTGGTCTTTAACATGAAATATTTCGAAGACATGAAATATGAAGAAATATCAGAAGTGTTGGGAACGAGCGTAGGAGCATTAAAAGCTTCATACCATTTAGCAGTTAAAAAAATAGAGAACTTTTTTGCCTCAAACGATTAAACCTTTTGGAGTAAAAACTATCTATTATGGTACTATGAAAGAAAATAACACATATTACGAAAATTTAGGAGACAACCAACTACCTAACTCGTTGCGTGTCAACCCTTTCATTGTACCTGAAAATTACTTTGAAAAGCTAGCCGAAAGGAGCCTATTCTTTGCGAAACTTGATCAGATTTCAGACACAGGAAAAATTGGTTTGAGCACTCCGAAAGGATTCTTTGAAGAACAAGAATCCCAATTGTTAGGTCAGATAAAGATCGATCAATTCCAGAGTGTTGACAGTTTTACTGTTCCTGAGCAATACTTTGATCAGATGAGCGAACAGATTCTTGCCCAAGTCCAAATCGATGGAATCAAGGAAATGGAAGAAACGGAAGTTCCAGCTGGTTACTTTGAAAACTTGACTAATCGCATTCTGAATAGAATTGAAGAAGAAGAGTTATCGCTAGAGATAGCAGAACCAGGGTTTACAGTTCCTGAAGGATATTTTGAAGATGCTGATAATCAAATCATGGCTTCCATTTATTCTGAAGAGCTTAAATCTCATGTTCAAACAGAAGGATTTGAAGTTCCGGCAGGATACTTTGAAAATATGTCCAATGCTATTTTAGACAAAGTTCAGGACAAGAAGGTTATTCAATTGCCTTCACGTGATGAGTCTAAAACTTCAGATTCTAGAAAGAAAGGGAAAGTCTATGCTTGGTTGACCTCCGCAGCGGCAGCATGTGTTGCAGCTGTAATAGGAGTATCTGTTTATAATTCAGATAATAATCAACCGATGCAAACGGAAAAGCTGTCGTTGAATGAAATCCCAGAGGATGAAATCATCAACTACCTTTCCAATTACAGTGATGCTTCTGATCTAGAATACTATGCAGAGTATATCTATCAACCAGAAGAATCAAAAGGTGTAGGTTCGGGGATTGATGAGGAAGTTTTAGAAGATTACTTAAATTATACATTATAATGATTCGTTTAAAACATATTATTTCAACGCTTAGTTTGATTTTGATAGCTTGTTTTGTTGCGAATGGACAGTCTCGTCAAGAAAGGTTTGAAGCCATTGAGAGCCAAAAGGCTGCTTATATAACCAAACAGTTGAGATTAACTCCAACAGAAGCACAGAAGTTCTTTCCTCTATACTATGAGTATTCGAAAGAGATAAGGAATGTCAAGTCAAAGAAATCAAGGGGCAACCAAAAGGTAGATTCCAGAGGCAACTCCTTTAGACCGGGCAATGATGTAATTGAATTTGACGCTCAGGAGGTAGACATCAAGAAAAAATACCGGGCAAGATTTGCCGATGTCGTAGGTCAGTCCCGCGCATCCCAATTCTTCTCCGTCGAACAAGAATTTATAGAATTGCTGTACAAAGAACTTAACAGCAGAAGACATTAAGGAAAGAAGCTCTAATTTTTGAGCTTCTTTTTTTGTTTATACCTATCTTTGTCCCATCATGATAAGTAATAGAGAACTTTTTCTAAAAAACACTGCACAAACATCCGATTCCCCCCGATTACTAGAAATTGACCGTGCCGAAGGTGTTTACCTTTATGGTCCAAATGGCGAGAAATACATCGATTTAGTTTCTGGGTTCAATGTGAGTAATATCGGACATAGACATCCCAAAGTTTTAAAAGCAATACAAGATCAACTGGATCGTTTTATGCACGTCACAGTATATGGCGAATTTGTTCAGGCACCACAGGTTCAATTTGCAACTGAGCTATTAGAGGTATTACCAAAAACATTTGAGTCGGTTTATTTTACAAACTCAGGGGCAGAAGCCGTTGAAGGATCCATGAAGGTTGCTAAAAAATATACGGGTCGTCGTGAAATTATAGCTGCAAGGCATGCCTATCATGGCAGTACCCAAGGTGCATTAAGTTTGATTGGGAATGAAGAATATCGAGAAGCCTACGCTCCATTATTGCCTGAAATATCGTTTATCGATTACAATCAACTCAGCGATCTAGATAAAATCACCGATAAAACCGCAGCAGTAATTGTTGAGGCTATTCAGGGAGAAGCAGGCGTGCGTGTACCTGATAAAGAATACATGCAAGCATTGCGAAGGAAGTGTACAGAAGTTGGAGCTCTTCTCATTTTTGATGAAATTCAAACAGGCTTTGGAAGAACCGGAAAACTATTTGCATTTGAACATTTCGATATTGTTCCAGATATTTTAATGTCAGCCAAAGGGATTGGTGGTGGAATGCCTTTAGGCGCCTTTGTTACTCCCAAGGAAATGATGGATGTGATTAAGGCAAATCCAATGCTTGGCCATATTACAACTTTCGGTGGTCATCCCGTAAGCTGTGCTGCTGCCAGAGCATCCCTTCAGGTTATCCAAGAAAATAATTTAGTCCAAGAAGTAGATCAAAAAGCAGATTTGTTCAGGAAAGAACTAGATATTCCGCAAATTAAGGAAATCCGTGGTTTAGGATTAATGATGTGCTTACAGCTTGAGAATTTTGATCAAGTTTATCAAGTGAGTAATTATTGTGCCAGTCAGGGGTTGATTATCGATTGGTACCTGCATTGCGAAACGGCATTAAGAATTGCTCCACCATTGACCATTACAGAGGAAGAAATCCTAAAATCCTGCAAAATAATCAAGGAAGGAATTGCCAAATTCTGTTAGATTAATTAAATTGCTAATACAATTTCAACCTATTAAAGCAAAAATGGATAACAGAAGAGACTTTTTAAAGAAGAGCTTGTTGACACTAGGGGCAGCTGGCTTAGGAACTTCATTGGCAAATGCCATTGATTTTTCAACAGGTGCTAAGGCAAAATTAAGCATCAACCAAGGTGACGTTATATTATTTCAAGGCGATTCGATTACGGATGCAGGAAGGAACAAAGAGAACCAGAATCCTAATGATGGTAATGCTTTTGGAAATGGATATGCTTTTATGGCTGCAAGTACACTCCTAAACAAGCATGCGGATAAGAATCTAAAAATATACAATAGAGGTATCAGCGGAAACCGTGTACCAGATTTATTGAATCGTTGGCAAGAACAAGCTATCGACTTGAAGCCAAATATTTTGAGCATTATGATCGGAGTAAATGATTTTTGGAGAACGATGGACAGCGGTGCTAAGAATACTCCAGAAGATTATAAAGCACAGTATAGGGAATTGTTAACAAAAACTAAGGCAGCTCTTCCAAATGTTAAGTTGATTATCATTGAACCTTTTGGCGTTAAAAATGTAAAGCACGTCACAGATGCATGGTTTCCGGAGTTCCCGAAATATCAACTTGCAGCAAAGGAAATAGCACAGGAGTTTGGGGCAATTTTCTTACCCTATCAACAGACATTCGACCAGGGATTAAAAAGAAATAGTGATGGTGGATATTGGACAACAGACGGTGTTCACACCACCATGGCAGGAGCCAATTTAATGGCAGAAGCTTGGTTAAATTTGATAAAATAAAATAAAAAATCCCTTAGTTATTAACCTAAGGGATTTTTTTATAAATCTTACTATTCAAGAATTAGCTTAAACCACTCTTACCAGCAAACCTTTCAAGTACTCACCTTCGGGGAAGGAAGCTCTCACAGGATGATCTTCAGGTTGACAGAATTGATAGATGAATTGGATTTCTTTACCAGCATCCAAGGCAGCCCATGCAAGAACTTGTTTGAAAGTGTCGATATCCATAGCGCCGGAACAGGAAAAAGTCGCCAAGAGACCGCCGCTGTTTAACAGCATCAATCCCCTTCGGTTAAGATCTTTATAAGCCCGAGAAGCTTTTTCTAAAGCTGCCCTAGAAGGAGCATATTTTGGAGGATCTAACACGATGACATCAAACCTCTCCCCCTTCTCACCTAATTCACGCAAGTATTTATTGACATCCGATTGAACCGCAATATGCTTACCGCTATCGAAGCCATTATTCTTTACATTATTTATTAAAGTTTCGATCGCCAATCCTGAACTATCAACCGAGGTTACAGAGCTCGCCCCTTCGCGGAAAGCGTTTAATGTAAATCCACCAGAATAACAAAAACAGTCCAATACCGACTTATCTTTTACATATCTAGCTGTAATTGCTCTATTCTCTCGTTGATCACAATAGAATCCCGATTTTTGACCTTCCGCTATATTCACTTGATAATGTATTCCATTCTCGATCACATCGACAAATTCCGGTGGCATATCGCCAAATAGTTTTCCATTGGTATCAGGAAGACCTTCATATTCCCTAGATTTCAGATCACTGCGTTCATATATTCCCTTTGGATTCAAAAGCTGAACCAATTGCTCTATCAAAATATCCTTTACTTTTTCAATCCCAGCAGAATGAACCTGAATAGAAATGAAATCTGCATATTTATCAGCAATTAGTCCTGGAAGGAAATCTGCCTCGGCGAAGATTAATCGGACAGTATTGTTCTGTTCAGTCAATAAAGGCATTCTATTTTGAACTGCCTTTCCAACTCGATTTCGCCACCACTGTTCATCAATTTCATTACGAGGATCCCATTCTAGCAGTCTTACAGCAACCCTAGAATTACCATTGTACATTCCGTAGGCAATAAATTCATCTTCTATATTATAAACAGAAACGATATCACCATTCTGAGGTTTCCCCATTACCGATGAAATGGCACCAGAAAAAACCCAAGGGTGTAATTGCCAAGCAGCTTTATCCTTTCCTCTATTCAGGATTATTTTATTCATGAATGCAAAAATAAATAGAATTGAAAGAAAATAATTCATCCCCAAATAAAAAAATGAATAAAAAAGGCAGAACCATAATATTCTGCCTTTTATTCTAATTAGATTACTTTAAGGATTTGTCTAATTATTCTTGATCAAATATTCTTTAAATGTTGCATAATCGACATTCATTGCCTCGGCAAGTTTTGGTTTTCCCTGTAGTTTTTCTGCTCCTTCAGGCAGTTTAACATCTTTGAAGACCTCTGAATCAATAGCTTCAGAAAATTTGCAAGGATGGGCTGTTGAAAGAAATACGGAAGCATATTCTCCAGGATGTTCATTGCGGTATGCTTCAGAAGCTAGGTAGGCAATAGCAGTATGTGGACAAGCAACGTATTTATAGTTGTCATAGAGTTCCTTCATTCCATTGACTGTTTCCTCATCATTATAGGTGTATGAGGTCACTACCGATTTTAATTCCTCTAGGTTGTTGTGAAACAAGTCTTGGATTCTGACCCAATTACTAGGGTTTCCAACATCCATAGCATTTGCTAATGTTTGGACAGACGATTTGGGTTCATATTTGCCAGAATTTAGAAAGCGCGGAACGGTATCATTCACATTTGTTCCGGCAACAAAATGTTCGACAGGCAATCCCATTCTATAAGCCAACAGTCCTGCACCAATATTTCCAAAGTTCCCGCTTGGTACAGTAAAAACAACTTCATTGATCCCCTGAGCTTTTAATTGGGCATAAGCCCAAAAGTAATAGAAAGTCTGAGGAATAAGTCTTGCGATATTTATTGAATTGGCAGAGGTTAAACGAAGTTCCTTATTCAATTCAGGATCATTAAAAGCTTGCTTTACCAATGCCTGGCAATCATCAAATGTACCGTCAATCTCAATCGCTCGGATATTCCGACCATTGGTTGTTAATTGCTCTTCTTGAACTTTTGACACCTTACCCTTCGGATAAAGGATGGTTACACGGGTTCCTTCAACCCCTAAAAAACCTAAAGCAACAGCACCACCAGTATCACCAGAAGTAGCAACCAATACGTCTAAAAGCTTATCTCCTTGCTTAGAAAAATAACCCATCACTCGACTCATGAACCTTGCCCCGAAGTCTTTGAAGGCATATGATGGGCCATGGAATAATTCCAGGACGGCAGTATCTGCACTAAGGAATTTCAATGGAGCATCAAAATTAATAGCATCATTGATTAATTTCTTCAAATCTGCTTCTGGAATATCCTTCCCGATTATTGCATTGGCAATTTGAAAGGCAATCTCCTGAAAGGAGTATTGTTGAATATTCTTGAGGAAATAAGGGGCTAATTGAGGAATTTCCTCAGGCATATATAATCCTTTGTCTTGAGGCAATGAATTGAACACCGCCTCTTGAAAAGAAACTCGTAAATCTTTATTATTTGTACTATAAAATTGCATAGTGTTAAGTTTAGATTATGATTTAGACAATACTTTTGGTCCTTCAGCATTTACAGCAGAGACAAACTGTAAGCTTTCAATTCCATTGGCTGTAAGATGCTCCTGAATGCGATCCACAGCATTTTGGGCAGCATCGAATCCTTTGCTAATGGCTACAACCGAAGGTCCTGATCCGGAAATACCAAAACTCAATACTCCAGAATCCATGGCAATGCGTTTCATCTCGTAAAATTCAGGAATGAGGATAGCTCTTGTAGGTTCAATTAAAACATCATGCATACTTCTGCTGATTAGCTCATAGTCGTTTCTATATAAACCAGCCACCAAACCTGCGATATTTCCCCATTGGCTTACGGCATCCTTCAGGTATACTTTTTCCTTGATCAATTGTCTGGCATCCCTTGTCGGAACATCAACCTGTGGAAATACAATTCCAGCAACTAAATCTTGGGGAACGGGAAGATTGATAATATCCAATGGTTCATAGCCACGAATTAATGTGATACCGCCCATCAATGCTGGCGCTACATTATCTGCATGACCATGTCCACAAGCCAGCCTTTCCCCCTCCACGCAGAACGGCATTAGTTCATCTTTTGTCAAAGGGTTGCCCAATAAAGTATTTATTGCAAATAGACCTGCAACCGTACTCGCTGAACTAGAACCTAAGCCGCTACCAATTGGCATATGTTTGATTAGCTCTATTTCAATTCCTATCTTATCAGCTAGGTCAAGGTGATTCAATAGCATTTTTACACAGGCACTTACCGTGTTCTTGTCAGGATCTATTGGGAGCCTCCCATCATCTCCTTGGATGGAACGGATTTTAACACCTACTGTATCGACTCTTTGCATGTAAACTTCATCTCCGGGCTTATCAACCGCAAATCCAAGGATATCGAATCCACAGATCATATTTGCAACAGTTGCCGGAGCAAATACACGGACTTCATTTAACCATTTATCAGCATTCACTTTTGATTCCTTGTTTAATATTTGTTCAGGATATGACATCTTCTTATTCTTTAAATTATTGTATTATGCCCCTACATTCACTAGGTCAGCGAATACACCTCCTGCGGTAACCTCAGCTCCTGCACCAGGACCTTTAACAACCAGTGGTCTTTCTTTATACCGTTCTGTTGTGAACGAAATGATATTATCGCTTCCTGAAAGTGCATAGAATGGATGTGTTTCATCTACCATCTGTAAGTTTATTTCAACTTTTCCATTTTCCAATGAGCCAATGTATCGAATGACTTTTCCTTGTGTTTCGGCTTCGTTTTTAAGATTATTGAAGAATTCATCAGCCTTCAATAATTCAGCATAAAATTCATCTACAGAAGAAGCTTTTAAGCAACTTTCCGGAAGGATATTCCCTAATTTAACGTCAGAGGACTCAATAGGAAATCCAGCATCTCGCGCTAAGATCAGCATCTTTCTCATGAAGTCAATTCCTCCCAGATCATCCCGAGGATCAGGTTCCGTATAGCCCAATTCCTGTGCTTTCTTTACCACATCATAAAAGGAAGCATCTCCTTTAAAATTATTAAAGATGTAAGAAATTGTCCCAGAAAGGATAGCCTCTATCTTAAGCAATTGATCTCCGCTCATCATTAAATCTTTTAACACCCTTACAATTGGCAACCCGGCACCAACATTTGTTTCATAAAAGAAATCTACACCATGCTTGCGCGCCGTTTCATGAAGGAGTTTATAATGAGCATATTCCCCAGAATTAGCAATCTTATTACAAGTTACAATGGAAATATTTGACTGAAATATGCTTTCATAATAAGTCGCCGGTAATTTACTAGCTGTATTATCAACAAAAACACAGTTTGGCAGATTCATTTCCTGCATTTTAGCAATGAAAGTAGCTAAGTCAGCAACTTCACCATCTGCTTCCATTTCCTCCTTCCAGCTGTTTAAATTCACTCCATCAGCGTTGAACAACATTCTTCTGGAATTTGAAATTCCTACGACCTTGATTTCAATATCATTCTGATCCTCCAAAAAATCATGTTGCTTATTTAATTGGCTGAATAATGTAGAACCAATATTGCCTGTTCCTACATTAAATACGTGTAAGGTCTTTTTTAATTCGGCAAAGAAGGCATCATGTACAGCATTAAGAGCTTTTGACAGATCCTCTTTATTGATAATGACAGAAATATTAAATTCAGAAGATCCTTGCGCAATCGCTCTAACGTTAATTCCATTTCGACCTAGTGCAGAGAATAGCTTACCAGACATTCCTGGCGTACGCTTCATGTTTTCACCTACAATCGCAAGGATAGAAAGGTCACCCTCGATCACTGGCATAGACAGCTTATTGGCAAGCAATTCCAATTCAAATTCATTCTGGATGAGTTCAACAGCCTTCTGAGAATCATTAGGATTCACAGCAAAGGTTATACTATGTTCAGAAGAGGATTGGGTGATTAAGATTACATTAATCTGCTCACGAGCCAACAATGTGAACAAACGACCACTAAAGCCAGATTTTCCGACCATTCCACTTCCCGTCAAATTGATCACAGAAACATCCGAAATAGAAGAAATCCCTTTGATCGGGTAAGCAGACTTACCACTTTCGAATTGGATAACTGTACCTGGAAACTTTGGTTGAAAAGTATTACGGATAACAATTGGAATTTTCTTCATAAATGCAGGTACCATCGTAGGAGGGTAAATCACCTTGGCACCAAAATAAGAAAGCTCCATCGCCTCTGTATAGGATAATATAGGTAGAGAGAATGCTTTTTTCACAATACGCGGATCTGCAGTCAACATACCATTGACATCTGTCCAAATCTCTATTGCAGACGCATTGAGTACTGAACCAAAAATGGCAGCTGTATAGTCTGAACCACCCCTGCCCAAGGTAGTCACCCTACCTTTTTCATTTGAGCCAATAAATCCAGTTACAAATAAGAGTTTATCGGAATGTGTTTGAGAAAGTGCTTGGATAAGTTGATTTGTTAATGGTTCGTTGAGGTGAGCATTCCCAAAGTTTGAATCTGTTTTAATGTAGTAGGAAGCGTTGATATATTCAGCATCTGGGACCTCCTGTTCCATGATCTTCGATACTAGGTAATTGCTGCAACGTTCGCCATAAGAAACAATCAAGTCTTTACTTTGGTTACTCAATTCTTTGAGTGCAGCTACCCCCTGTAAAAGATCTTCCAGTTCGTTTATCAATAGTTTCAACTTTGTTAAAACAGGATTTTGATATTTCACTGCAATTAATTTCTTGACTACTTCGAAATGCTTTTCTTCCATCAACTTCAAATCACTAGCAAATGGCTTCCCTTCTGCAGCATCTTCAGCCATTTTTGTCAATAGGTTGGTGATTCCTGACATAGCTGATAAAACGACTAAAGGCTTCTCGCCGGCATCGTAAGATTCTTTCACGATAGCTAATACTGCTTTGATACTTTCTACGGAACCTACGGATGTTCCGCCAAATTTTAGAATTTTCATGCTTTATGCGCTGTTTATATACTGTTAGTTTGTTGATTAAGAACAAAAAAGCCCTCCTCTAATGAGGAAGGCTTCTAATATCTGTACTATTTACTATACAATAGAATCACTTCCTCCTGGCTTCTCCCCCGGTGGTAATGATAATTGTAATAATAATAGATGCGTTTAACATTAATTTTGTTTTTGTTTTTCCAAATATATTATAAAATTCTATATAATTATGCAGTTTTATTAAAAAAATCGAAAAAAATATGAAATGATGGTATTAAGGCTATATAAGGCTGATTTATTAAAATTATTCCTTAGAAAGTCTGTTGTCACATATTTTTTGGAAATGTTAAAAGTGTTAAAACTTTGTTAAATTTAGATGAAAATGTTTTGAATTCTATACAGTATGTATTAGATTTGCTTCAGCTCCTTTGAAAAATTACAAAAAAATGAACATTTTTCGGAGAGCTTATGGTTGTATAAATTAGCGATTTAATGAAAACAAAGAAACTAGTGGCAGTGATGCTATTCATAGGCTTATGTCTATTCTCGCAGGCTCAAACCAGCCAAAAATCCTCAGACCCTGATAACCTAGCAAAAGAATACTTCTCTCAAATCATGGGCGTTGCTTCAAACGCTACCACAAACACAAAACTTTATCAATTTGTTTATGAATGGTTAGGGACTCCTTATCGCTTAGGGGGAGATTCTAAAAGAGGAATTGACTGTTCAAAATTCTCTTTGGCAGTTTACGAAAATGTATTTAACACAACAATCGGATACAATAGCCGTAACCAATATTCAAATGTTACTCCAGTACGTAAAAATGATTTACAACCAGGAGATCTAGTTTTCTTTAAAATCAGAAGCAGAAGCATTACACATGTTGGCGTTTTTTTAGGCGATGATAAATTCGCACATGCATCATCAAGCAAAGGTGTCATGGTAAGCAACCTAAATGAAGCCTACTGGAAAAGATATTACTATAATGGCGGCCGTCCAAAACTCGAAGAAGAGGAACGTATCATGACTGCCGATGCAAATCCAACAAGCAAAGGAAATCTACACTAGTTTTAGCGTAATTATAAAATATAAAATAAAGTCCGAAAGCATTACTTTCGGACTTTATTTTTTAAATTTTTGCTAAATTTACCCTGATCAAAAAAGCGAAGATGTCATCTAAGAAAACTCTTATATTAAACAAGGAACAAATCCATCAAAAATCAAAACGCATCGCCTATCAAATTGTAGAAGATAATTTTGATGAACCTGCGATTGTTCTTGTCGGATTAGCTGAACGTGGATATGTATTTGCAGAACGTTTACAGAAACTATTGCAGGAGATCGCTCCTGATAAAACATTCGAATTGATTAAGGTCACAGTTCAAAAAACCAAACGCAGCCTAGAGGCTCATACGGACGTGCCTGTTGACATCGCAAAGAACAAAGTAGTCATACTTATCGATGATGTATTAAACAGCGGCAGAACGCTTGCCTATGGCTTAGGGGTATTCTTGAATGTTCCATTGAAAAGAATGCGCACAGCAGTTCTAATTGATCGCAGTCACCATCAATTCCCTGTATTCAGTGATTACTATGGATTAAAGCTTTCAACCATCCTCAAAGAACATGTTGAGGTTGTATTGGAAGAATACGATAAAAAAGAAGATGCGGCATATTTATCATAGCCGCATCTTTTCTTTTAATTAATCTGGTTAGGCAAGGAAAACCTCATTAGCTCTTCCCTTTATAGATCTTCAGTTTCTGTCCTATCTTAAGGTTAGACCCACGAAGATTATTATCTGATTTTATTTTCGAAACAGTTGCTCCACGATGTTTATCAGCAATTCCCGATAAGGTATCACCTTTTCTAACAACGTAGGAAACAAAGGTTTGATTATTACTACTTCTGGCACTCTTTACTTTGCTGGCAGCGACAACATTTCTCGTCAGTTCTTCATCAATCGCTCTTGCTACGACTAAAGTCTTGCCGCTAATGGATGAACGAGAAGTCAGATTATTCCAAGCCAATAAGTTTGGAATACTTACATTATATTTTTTCGAGATAGATTGCAAGGTCTCTCCCCTAACGACTGTGTGGCTTTTATCTTCTTTAACCTCTACCGCAGCAATCGCATTCTGTATTGCCACATTATTTGTATTATTTAATGCCGCATAAATCAATGAGTCACTCATTGCTTCACTTATTGGAATCACCAATCTTCTTTGCTTTTGGGGACTAGCAACAACTATATCTTTCTTATAACCTGGATTCAATTGTTTTAACAGCTCAGGAGAACAGGTCAATGCAGATGCTACCTGACCCAGATTGATCGACTTATCCAACATCAACACTTTATGTTCCGTTCGTAATTCGTTATCAGATGCATTTAATCCATACAATTCAGCATGATTCAATACATAAGTCATTGCAATAAATTTTGGAATATAATTTTGGGTCTCCTTCGGAAGAAATGGTGATAATTCCCAATAATTAGGACTGTTAAGGCCTGATCTAATTATAGCACGTCTCACACATCCTCTACCACAATTGTATGAAGCTAATGCCAGCAACCAATCATTGAACTCATCATAAGCCTCTTTCAAATATGAGGATACGGCATTGGTCGTAGTATAAACATCCTTACGCTCATCAAAATTAGAATCCATGGTCATATTATAGACCTTAGCAGTTCCATAGACGAATTGCCATGGACCTACCGCTCCTGATGTTGAAACCGTATGTGGATTGAGCGAAGATTCTATAACGGATAGATATTTCACCTCTTCGGGAATTCCTTGCTCGGAAAAAATCTGATCATAGATTGGAAAATAATACTCGCTTAAGCCAAGTAATTTTTCTATATAAGGTTTATAGTTTTTAGAAATATATTTATCCAGGTAAGCTTTTACCCGGGCATTATATTCCAAAGGAACAGTTTTTTGGATTTTCTGAATGCGCTGAGCAATGTTTGCATCCTCTTCATTAAATACCACTGCTCCACCAGAAATTTGTTTGATAGAATCTAAAAACTGATAGGTCTTTTCTTTATCCCTTTCCAATTGGTCAATAATATTGGCCTGGAAAGTTTCCCCAAACTGATTGGGTTCAAAATGTTGTTCTTGTGCATTGCCAAATTTGATGACACACAAGCCTATTGTAACTAGGAAACTAATTTTTTTGTTCATAAGTATTATGCGTACTGTAAAACTATCTGTGTTAGTTCTTCGCTTATCGTTGGCAAATTGCCAATTCTATTGGTTAGCTCAAAAAAAAAGTTTCACAAGATAGTTATTCTACCTCGTGAAACTTTTTAAAATCTTTAATGACCTTTATTAACGTTGATTGTTAACTGTATCATTATTAGTATTTGTATTTGTATTGTTTTCTGCATTTTGATCATCTTTCTGGCCTTCTTTGAATTCCTTCACGCCACGACCTAACCCACGCATCAATTCAGGAATTTTTTTACCCCCAAATAACAACAACGCCAATACAACTATAATGATAATCTCATTGGTACCGATAAATAATAATCCTGATGTATACATATTCTACTAATTTACTAATTCTTTCAAGTTGATATATCTAACAAATATATAGATAAAATATTTAAAAACCATGTAACTATCTTGCTATCCAGATAGATGGATTCATGGAGGTTGTACCGCGATAAACGCTCAAATCAATATATGAATATCCAACCTCTGGATCCGAATCTGCAGACCCAATAACGGTCCCAGTTGATATCTTCTGACCCTTCTTAACAGATACTGATTTCAAGTTTGAATAGGCCGTTAAATACTCCCCGTGCTGCACAACAACAGCGTAAGATCCAATATTGATAACCTGTAGTACAGTGCCTTCAAATACGGTTTTTACAGGCGCTCCATCCGAAGTCCGGATACGGATATAATCATAGAAGTCACGAACTCCGCGTTCAACCGTAACACTTCCGTAATTACGAACGACATTACCTGACCCTACTGGCCAAGGAAGCCTACCTCTATTTGATGAAAATCCTGCTGATAATTTTGTTGCCTCCGGTGTATTGTTCAATACCGCAGATCCAGTTTTCTTTTCAATTTTCTTCTCAGCTTCTGTAACAGTCGTACCTGTTTTCTTAGCTTCTGCTTCTGCAAGTCTTCTTCTCCGCTCTTCCTCTGCCCTGCGTGCTGCTTCAACTTCTCTGGCAATTGCAGATTTAATGGCAGCATCTAAACGTTTTTTCTCTTGCTGTTTCTTAGTCAGCTGCCCGCGGAAACTACGTTCCTCTTTTGCTAACTGATTCAACTCTTGTGAGTGAGCCGCTTTATCCTTAGCAATAGTATTACGTTCAGATTCCTGCTCTTTCAATAATCCCTGCTGTGTTTTCTTATCACGCTCCAATTGAGCAATCTTCAATTCTATCTGCTTCTTTGTTCCTTCAATTTCTGCCACTTTCACTTTCCTTGCATCCGTAAACTGCTGCAAATATTTCACCCTCTTGAAAGCTTGGTTGAAGTCTTTAGAAGCGAAGATGAACATCATCTTATTATAGGAATTTTTATTTCTAAAGGCGAATAGGATCATCTTTTCGTAATCCTGTCTCATTTTTTCAAGCTCCCCTTTCAATTTATCAACAATCACATTATTTGAAGAAATGTTCTTATTGATAATTCGCAATTCAGAGTTGATAGTACTGATCTTATTCTCCCTCAAGTCCAGCTGCTTGCTCAATGCAGCAACCTCTTGTTGCGATAAAATCTTTTCTTGAGTTTTCGCGCTTAATATTTTTTGAAGCTCAGCAATCTCCCTATCCAATCTCTCTCTTTGTTTTTTTAATTCCAAACTACTTTGGCCAAAGCTTAAGCCAACAAATAGAAACAAGGAAAATATACTGAGTACAATCTTTTTCAAATCCATGAAATGCTAAATTCTTTCGAGTCTTTTTTTATAGAACTTCCAAAAATAAGGATATAGTTAATACGAAAATAAAAAAAACACAATTTCTTTACATTAACAACCAATTCTAATTAATTGATAGCCTTATATCTTGAGGGAATATTAAAAGGTAATTCTACTGTTTTATTGAATTCGGACTTATTATACAACATATCCGAAGACACCTTCGTACCGCTTCCCTCAATGTTTAACGTGAATCTTTGGGGAAAATTATGCCCGTCAATTACTGCAAAATCACTGTAATGCGCTTCCAACTTATTTGTCTTCCCTATTTCTACCAGATTAAAGGTAAATGGTCGATTACTTTTATTAACACCATAATGGAAGGTTAAACCCTCTTTTATCCCAATTACCTGTACATCGTCTTCACTCGTAGCAATCTGCAGCTGATCCGTCCGCAACATCTCCGTCGAAATATTTCCCATCAAGATATCCTGTAACATCCGAAAGGTAATCCCCGGATTCGTGTACTTATAAATATAGGAGAACGGCTTGGATACATATTCGCTTTGTAATCGATTCATAATTTTGACGCTGTCAGGAGTAATCAAGACTCTAGCAGCCTCAATTCCTAATAAGGCAGTTACTGAAATCCATATCGCCTTATCTCTTTCCATCCTAACATTTAAAGTTACATTCTGAGTTTCCTCACCATACTGCACTTTAGCTTTTGCCCTTCCGGAAAAGGTAATAAAATTCAAATTATTAAGCTCGTATGTACTCAGCAAATCCTTACCTTTCGCAGTAATGCCTGTATCATTTTTTACGGTCGCTTTTTTACTGCCACAAGAATATGCCAGCACTAGAACCGCAAAAACCAAACTAATTCTACTCAATATATTTCTTCTCACTGATTTTCTGTTTTAATTTATCTTTATCAACGGAACTCCCCTCTGCGGAAATCATGGCTTTCTCCCATTGCTTCAGGGCATCCTTAGTCTTCCCTAACTTACTTAAGATATCACCATAATGCTCATATAAAACTGCAGATGGTTCCGAATTCTTAATTGCCTTTTCTATCCAAACTAATGCTTCCTGATATTTTTCCTGTTGAAATAGAACCCATGCATAGGTATCTTCAAATGTTCCTGAGTTCGGTTCTAGTTCATTTGAGCGTTTGGAATATGCCGCAGCTTTTTCCAAATCCTTCTTCTGAACTGCCAAATAATAGGCTGCATTATTCAATACCGTTACATTGCTACTGTCTAATTTTATGGCTTCATCATATGCCACCTCTGATGCTGAATTCATCTTTATTTCATGGTAAAGATCTCCTAAACCACCATAAACCATAGATTTTACAAAATCATTCTCATTAGCACTCTGATCCAACGCTCGCTCTAAGAAAAGTCTTGCATTATCATGATCCTTCTTCATCATATAAGCCACACCTACAAAATAAGTGATGATTACACTATTTGGATTATGGGTCAAGGCTTCATTTCCATCAACGATTGCTTCATCCAGTTTATTTCCTGCCAGCTCAACATTGATCAACTTCCTCCATGCCTCCACGTGCTGAGGGTTCATGCTTACCGTAGTCAGATATAAGGACTTGGCTTGATCCAATTCTCCGCGCATCCAAAGCACATCCCCTTTAAACATATGGCTATCGGGCATTCTTGGATGCTTCAATACCAAGGTATTTGCTAAATCCTGCAACTGGTCCTTACTGAATTCCTTATTGTTATTCACAATGTTCATCATGACCCGATGCTTATCAATAAAGTTGACAGCATCTGATAGAAATGCTTTTTTGATATTCTCAAATGCCTGAGGACCTTTCTTAAGAGCCATGTTCGCATCCGCCATATCCATGTATAGCAAATCGTCTTTCGTTGTGGCCAGTCCCTCCTCCAATACGGTTAATGCTTCTTTTGGCTTATTCTCATCTAAAAGAATATAACTTAAGCTACTATAAACCTGTCGGATAGGCGATTTTTTCTTTCTCCAGACTTGCAAAAGATCATTTGCTTCCTTTGGACGATCTAAGTCCATAAGTATTTCAGCCTTTAAAACATCAAGGGTATCCGTTTCACCAAATTTAGCTTTCGCATCTTCATAAGTCTTCAAGGCATCATCTGATTTCTTACCAGCATGCTGCATCATGATCTTTTCGCGATAGACTTGGGGATTGTTGGGTTGTTTAGCAATAAAGTTATCTAAAACCTGCACGGCAGAACCAAAGTCGCCTTGACTTTTATATAATTCCAGTAGGTGGTTATTATATAATATATTTTCTGGAGCTATTTTCACCGCCTCTTCGGCAGCCGGTAAAGCCACATCAAAATTCCTGGCCTGCGCATATAGTAAAGACTTCGCATAGTAAACTTCTGCACCATTGGGGTATTTTGAAAGGGTTTCTTCTATACTTTGAAGGGCATTCGCAAGATCACCACTTTTCAACTTTGACTCAATTGAGGCTAATTGTTCCTTATAACCCTTATCATCTTTCAAATCTTGCGCAAACAAAACCTGTCCCGCCATCAACATTAATCCTAATGCTAGGGGTTTGCACCATTGTGATCTTCTCATCTAAATCTCTTTAATATTCTCCTATTCTATTGCCTTTTCACGGTTTAAGGCAATTCAAGGTAACAAATTAATTTTAAAGAGCACAAAAATGCAGAAAAGTTTAAAGGCTAAACTTTAATAAATGTTAAATAACCTGAATTCGACCAAAATTATATTAGAAAGGGATAGGATAACAGAACAATATTTAAGGTTTTTAAAAGGAGATGAAACAGGTAAGATCTCCTTTTAAATCAGAAATTTAGATAAAGCGTAAACAAAACCAGAAAAAAGTAAATATGGCTTTGACAATTAAAAATTAATATTGTACCTTTGCAGACCTCTTTGTAGTGATTACAAAAGGATTTAAAACATTATTAATTAATTAAATAAAAGCAAGTGAATACGTTAAGTTACAAAACTGTCTCTGCTAACAAGAACACCGTTAACAAAGAATGGATCGTTGTTGACGCTGAAGGCGAGATTTTGGGGCGCTTGGCAAGCGAAATCGCGAAAGTGATTCGTGGAAAACACAAGCCTTCATTCACCCCACACGTAGACTGTGGAGATAACGTGATTGTTATCAATGCAGACAAGATCAGATTGACTGGAAACAAATTAGGCGACAAAGTATATGTTCGCTACACGGGCTACCCAGGTGGTCAACGTTTCGTTTCTCCAAAAGAGTTAATGGCAAAACACCCAGAGCGCATCATCGAGAAAGCGGTACGCGGGATGTTACCTAAAAACCGTTTAGGACGTCAATTATTTAAAAACCTTTATGTGTATGCTGGAACAGAGCACAAACATGAGGCACAGAATCCAAAACCAGTTAAATTTTAAGGAGAACGATTATGTCAACAACTAACACTTCAGGAAGAAGAAAAACTGCTGTTGCCCGCATCTACTTAACTGCTGGCAATGGAAACATTACCGTTAATGGTAAAGACTACAAGGAATATTTTCCTACATTACCTTTGCAATACATCGTTACTCAATCTTTATTGGTAGCTGATTCTCTTGCAAATTTTGACATCAACGTTAACGTTCAAGGTGGCGGGGTTAAAGGTCAAGCAGAAGCTGTTCGCTTAGCGATCGCTAAAGCTTTAGTAGAGCTTAACCCAGAAGTAAAACCTGCTTTACGTGCTAAAGGTTTAATGACTCGTGATGACCGTATGGTTGAGCGTAAAAAACCAGGACGTCGTAAGGCTCGTAGAAGATTCCAATTCAGTAAACGTTAATATAAGGAGGATCAAAAAATGGCAAGAACAACATATCAAGAATTATTGGATGCAGGTGTTCACTTTGGTCACCTTACTCGTAAGTGGGATCCGAAAATGGCTAAGTACATTTTCATGGAACGCAATGGTATCCACATTATCGACTTGAACAAAACTCTTACAAAATTAGAAGAGGCTGCTTCAGCGATTAAACAAATCGTGAAATCAGGTCGTAAAGTGCTTTTTGTAGCAACTAAAAAACAAGCTAAAGAAATCGTAGCTGAACAAGCTAAAGCGGTTAATATGCCTTTCGTTACGGAACGTTGGTTAGGTGGTATGCTTACTAACTTCGCAACTGTTCGTAAATCAATCAAAAAAATGTCAAACATCGATAAAATGCAAAAAGATGGCACTTACGATGTATTGTCTAAAAAAGAAAAATTGATGATTCAACGTGAGCGTATTAAGTTAGAAAACCTTTTAGGAGGTATCGCTGACTTAAACCGTTTGCCAGCTGCATTATTCATTATCGACGTTAAGAAAGAACATATTGCTGTTGCTGAGGCGATGAAATTAAACATCCCTACTTTTGCAATGGTAGATACAAACTCTGACCCTACGAACATCGATTTCCCAATCCCTGCGAATGATGACGCTACTAAGTCAATCAGCTTAATCGCTAGTGTAATTGGTAAAGCTATTATCGAAGGATTAGAAGAACGCAAACGCGATAAAGAAGAGGACGCGGAAAAAGAAGCTGCTGCTGCTAAAGCTGCAGTTGACAATGGTGAAGCTACTGAAGCTGCTCCAGGAAAACGCACTCGTAAAGCGAAAGACGTAGAATAATATTATTCTATTATATAAGCCGGATAGACTAGTGTTGGTTTCTGGAAGATCTGCTTCCTTTTACCGCCACTGTCTACCCGGTTTTTTGATAATAAGCAAAAAACAGAACATTAAAAGTTAACATTCTTTTGTTTTAAAAACAAAGAATCCTTAACACATCAATCGTAATTTTAACAAAAAAAATACTATGTCAGTACAAATCTCTGCATCAGATGTAAACAAATTGCGTCAACAAACTGGCGCTGGTATGATGGACTGTAAAAAAGCATTAGTGGAAGCTAATGGTGATTTCGAAGCTGCTGTTGACTACCTACGTAAAAAAGGTGCTAAAGTTGCTGCTAGCCGTCAAGACCGCGACTCAAACGAAGGTGTTATCATTGCTAAAGCTAACGCTGATGGCAAATCAGGTATCGTAGTTGAAGTTAACTGTGAAACTGACTTCGTAGCGAAAAACGCTGACTTCGTTGCTTTTGCTGAATCTGTAGCTGATGCTGCTTTGGCAAATAGCCCCGCTTCATTAGAAGAATTAAAAGCTTTAGAAATCGGTGGTGCTAAAATCGCTGACCTTTTAATCGAGCAAACTGGTAAAATCGGTGAGAAAATCGACGTTTCTAAATTCGAATCTGTTGCTGCTGATAAAGTGGTTGCTTACATCCACGGTAACTACCGCCTAGGGGTATTGGTAGGCCTTTCTGCTGATGCTGCTGGTGCTGAAGAAGCTGGTAAAGATGTAGCTATGCAAATCGCTGCAATGAACCCTGTCGCTATCGATAAAGACGGTGTTGATACTAAAACTATCGAACGCGAATTAGAAATCGCTAAAGAACAAATCCGTGCGGAAGGTAAACCAGAAGAAATGGTCGAAAAAATCGCTCAAGGTAAATTGAACAAATTCTACAAAGAAAATACTTTATTGAACCAAGAGTTCGTTAAAGATTCTTCTAAATCTATCGCTCAATTCTTAGACTCTGTATCTAAAGGATTAACTGTTACTGCTTTCAAACGCGTACAATTAGGAGCATAGTCTGAATAAACAAAAAAAGCCCATCCTTAAAAAAAGGATGGGCTTTTTTTGTTTATTAGTAGTTAGTATTGAGTATTTAGTAGTAAGACCTAAGGACGCTAATGGGGTAAAAATTAGAGTTGAAAATATCAAACTATACAAATCTAATTACTAACTACTAAATACTAAATACTAACAAAAATTCCTAAATTGCTTCTGCATATGAGAACGAAGCAGATTAACAACAATTCCATCAATCAGATCATGCTGATAATAATTATCATTTTGGTCTGTATCCTTATTTTCAAGAATCTCTATTATTATCTTCCTGGATTTTTAGGTGCTATTACGTTATATGTACTTTTCAGAAAGAGTTATTTTAAATTGACAGAAAAAAGAAGATGGAACAAGATCCTTACTAGTCTGCTTGCTATTCTAATTTCCATTGTTTTCATTGTACTGCCTATATGGGCATTAGTTGATTATTTAGTTCCTCAAATCACCGCACTCCTTTCAAATACTGATAAGATCCTTTCGCAATTTAATTTGTTGAAGGAATATATGGCCGATAAACCTTTTCTTAAGGATATTGACATGTCAAATGAAGCTTTGTTGAATATTTTACAGAGCTTTACTAAATATGTACCAAGCATCTTAAATTCGGTGGCGGAGGTTATGATCAATATTATCGTGGCTCTATTTGTCCTATACTTTATGCTCGTTTATGGTCGGCAGATGGAAGGTTATATTTCCCGTGCTGTTCCGTTCTCTCCAAAGAGCAAGCAAGAATTATGGACTGAATTCGATTCTATGGTCCGTTCCAATGCTATTGGTATACCAATCTTGGGCTTTTTCCAAGGCTTGGTTGCCATGCTGGGTTATTGGATTTTTGGGGTTGAAAACTTTATACTTATGGGAATGCTGACCGGCATTGCCTCCATTGTTCCGGTATTGGGGACCATGACCATTTACGTCCCTCTTGGCATCATTACATTGGCTGGTGGTGAAACAGCAAATGGTGTTGGTATTTTGTTATATGGATTCTTGTTAATTGGTAGCATTGATAATATTCTTCGCTTTACCATTTTAAAAACATTGGGCAATGTCCCACCTCTAATTACTGTATTTGGAGTTCTATTAGGGCTAAAATTGTTTGGTATGCTGGGCTTAATTTTTGGACCATTGATTCTTTCATCAGTTGGAGTCTTGATAAAAGTTTATTCCAATGAATATGGAAAAGGTGATGCTATAATTTTAAGCAACGATCTTCCCGAAAATAAAGAATAGACAATTATCAAAACTTTGTAACCTTTCCACTTTTCTTTCCTATTAAAGTCATAATCAGTTAATTCAATGACTTTGGTCACACTTTGTCCTGCGTATTCTTTGTACCTTTTGATATTAAAAAAGAGGTATTATTATGAAACAACTAAATGACAAAGTAGCTATTGTAACTGGAGGAGCTTCAGGTATTGGTAAGGCTATTGTTGAACTTTTTGTAAAAGAGGGTGCTAAAGTGGTTGTAGCGGATTTAAATGAAAAGTTAGGCAATGAACTTATCAACAATCTTGGGGATGGAAATGTAATTTTTATCAAAGCTGATTCATCTTCTCCGGAAGACAATAAAAAAATAGTGGCTGCTGCTATCGAGAATTTCGGAGCGTTGCACATCGCAGTAAACAATGCTGGAATCGGCGGTGAAGCCAATCCGGTTGCCGAACTATCCATAGAAGGCTGGAAAAAAGTGATTGATATCAATCTAAATGGAGTTTTCTATGGCATGCACTATCAATTGCCAGAAATCGAAAAAGTCGGCGGAAGTATTATCAATATGGCTTCGATCTTAGGGTCTGTTGGATTTGCGCAGTCATCTGCCTATGTCGCGGCAAAACATGGTGTAGTCGGATTGACCAAAACTGCAGGTTGGGAATATGCCACCAAAGGCGTTCGTGTCAATGCCATCGGACCAGGATTTATTGCTACCCCATTAATTGATGAAAACCTTGATCAAAACACCTTAAAATATCTTGAAACCCAACATGCTTTCCAAAGATTAGGAAAACCAGAAGAAGTTGCTGAATTAACCTTATGGTTGGCTTCAGATAAAGCTTCTTTCGTCACCGCATCTTACTATCCAGTAGATGGAGGTTATTTAGCAAAATAACCCTGATATATAGTTTATTCGGGAAGGTAGATGATCATTTCATCTGCCTTTCTTTTTGTAATATCTCGTAACTTAGCAAGAATCGGATTTTATCTTCTGCCATTTGTAGGGAAATTTGAATATGGAAAAGACACAAAAAGAATTGAATTATGAACGAATTGCTAAGGCAATCCAATACATCCAGGATCACTTCCAAGAGAAGCCTAGTTTGGATGCCATTGCAGAACATGTTCATTTAAGTCCATTTCATTTTCAACGGTTGTTTAGTGATTGGGCAGGTACAAGTCCTAAAAAGTTCCTACAATACACCCAGGTGAATTATGCAAAGAAGTTGTTGAAAGAAGAACAGAAAACCCTTTTCGAAACGCATCTATTGACGGGAGTAGGAAGCACAAGTAGGCTACATGATATGTTTGTACAGATAGAAGGAATGACTCCTGCAGAATACAAACAAGGTGCAGAGGGCATGGATATTTCTTATAGTTGGCAGGAAACACCTTTCGGAATCTGTTTGGTTGCTTCAACCGAGAAAGGAATATGCTACATGGCATTTGTAGATCAAAAAGAAGAAGGAGTACAGGAATTTGAGCAGGTCTTTGAAAACGCCAATTTAAGCGAGCAGGAGCTGCCGATTCATCTTGAGGCTGTACGAATATTCAACCCAGAAGATAACTCCTTAAAACGAATAAAACTTCACTTAAAAGGAACACCATTTCAACTCAAGGTATGGCAGGCTTTACTTCAGATTCCCTTGGGAGAAGTAAGCAGTTACAAAGATATCGCGAATAAAATCGAGCAGCCGAATGCCTCCCGAGCAGTAGGAACCGCAATCGGACAGAACCCCATTGCCTATTTAATCCCTTGCCACAGGGTAATCCAAACCACCGGACAAACCGGAGGATACCGTTGGAAACCAATTCGAAAATCTGTTATATTGGGCTGGGAGTTCGCTCAAAACGACAAAGAAATCACAAATGAAGCTATTTAATACCGCTGAACCTTCGAAGAATCTTTTGCCCCATGATGGTACTGTCAATTATTATGGGGTCATTATACCTGATACAAATTTTTATTACAATACCTTGCTCAATTCCATTGAATGGAAGAATGACCAAGCCGTCATCTTTGGAAAACATATCGAAACTAAACGCAAGGTAGCTTGGTATGGTGATAAAAGATTTGAATACAGCTATTCAAACATCCAAAAAGTTGCCCTTCCATGGACCAAGGAATTATTGGAATTAAAAAAAAGAGTGGAGGAAGAGTCTGGAGAAACCTATAATTCCTGCCTGCTCAATCTCTACCATGATGGTTCAGAGGGCATGGCATGGCACAGTGATGGGGAAAAAGACCTTAAAAAGCATGGTGCTATTGCCTCATTAACATTTGGAGCCGAAAGAAAATTCTCTTTCAAAAACAAGCAAACAAAGGAAAAGATTGATATCCTACTTGAAAACGGCAGTTTACTTATCATGAAAGACAATACTCAAGACCATTGGCTGCATAGGCTTCCTCCAACCAAAGCATCTCATGGTCCGAGAATCAACCTCACATTCAGAACCATAGAGAACGCTTAAACCTCGAAAAGGATAGGATTAAAAAAATAATTCTATATTTGTGTAATCAAAAATCAAAATCGGATATATGTAATACCCAAATTCTTTCCGCAACAATTCACAAAAAGCAAATTGCTTTTTAATGGTTTTATTCCCCTAGCGAAAGGATTTTATGGTTATTCTACAAAACGCAACATATATTCATCCCAATAAGGATATTTTATTTCAAGACATTCAATTTGTCGTTAACAATCAAGAAAAATTGGCATTGATTGGCAATAACGGTACTGGAAAGTCAACATTATTAAAAATCATTGCCGGCCAGCTCAGCCTAAACTCAGGAACCGTAGCATGTGACAGCAAACCGTATTATATTCCACAATTGCTTGACAACTATAATAACATGAGTGTCGCCGAAGCCCTTGGCATTCATGAAAAGCTGAGAGCTTTCCATGAAATATTAGACGGAAAAATGACGGCTGAAAATATGGACACCCTCAATGATGATTGGGGAATCGAAGACCGTTGTCAGCAAGCACTGGAACATTGGAATCTTTCCGAAATATCCTTGGATCATAAGATAGAGGATCTAAGCGGCGGACAGAAAACCAAGGTATTTCTTGCAGGTATTGCCATTCAGGAACCCGAAATTATATTAATGGATGAGCCAAGTAACCATTTGGATTATGAAGGCAGAAATCTACTATACCAATTCATTGAGAATTGCAGCCAGTCACTTTTGGTTGTTAGCCATGACAGAACTCTTTTGAACCTGTTGCCTGAAATCGCTGAAATGACCAAATCAGGAATTACGAAGTATGGTGGCAACTATGATTTCTTTGCCGAACAAAAAGGCATCGCCCAAAACGCATTAGATCAGGATGTAAGAGCAAAAGAAAAAGAACTCCGGAAAGCCAAAGATAAGGAGCGTGAAGCCAATGAAAGGCAGAACAAACTAAATGCTCGCGGTAAAAAGAAACAGGAAAAGGCCGGTATTCCAAAAATCTTAATGGGCGCACTGAAAAATAAAGCTGAGGGTAGTACCTCCAAGCTTAAGGGGGTGCATCAAGAGAAGATTTCCGGATTACGCCAAAACCTACACGAATTGAGGGCAAACCTCCCTGAGCTTGACCAAATGAAGTTTGGATTTGATGATTCAGGTCTTTACAATGGAAAAAATCTGGTTGAAGTTAAAAACCTCAACTATCAAATTGCCGGTAAAAACCTGTGGACCGAAAATCTTAATTTTCAAGTCAAATATGGGGATAGAATAGCCCTTAAGGGATTAAATGGCTCAGGAAAAACCAGCTTAATAAATTTATTGATTGGCAAAAACATGCCTAGTCAAGGAGAGGTTAATCGGGTTAATCTTAACTATGTTTATGTCGATCAGGATTATTCTTTAATAAAATCCGACCTTACGGTTTATGACATGGCACAGAGCTTCAATCAATCGGGATTACAAGAACATGAAGTAAAGATCAGATTAAATAGATTTCTATTTCCAAAAGAATCCTGGGATAAAAGTTGCCTCTTTCTAAGCGGCGGTGAACGCATGCGTCTTCTGTTATGTTGCCTAAATATTTCGAGCAAAGCACCCGATATTATTATTCTTGATGAACCGACAAATAATATCGATATCCAAAACATTCAAATCTTGACTGCCGCCATTCAAGCATACCAAGGTTGTTTAATTGTGATATCGCATGACCATTATTTTTTAGAAGAAATTCAAATAGACAAACAAATCGAGTTATACTAATTATAAGAAAGGATATACTATGAAAAAGATTATATATTATGTAGCCTCCTCAATAGATGGATTTATTTCAGGTCCGAATAACGATGTCAGTCGCTATATCTATGAAGGAACTGCCATAGAAACCTATTTGGAAGATCTTAAAGCATTCAAACATGTATTGATGGGAAGAAAAACATATGAATTTGGATATCAATTTGGAGTAAAGCCAGGTGAACCCTCTCCTACTTATTCTCATATGACCCAGTATATTTTATCTGATCATTTGGAATTGGAACATCTTCATAATCAGGTTAAAATCCTTCCTTTAAATGTAGAAATATTAACAAAATTAAAAAGAGAAGTAGATTCGGACATCTATCTATGCGGAGGAGGCAAGCTAGCTGGCTGGTTATTAGAGAATAAACTTCTTGATGAAGTAAAGATTAAGCTCAATCCTGTCATTATTGGTCATGGAACAAAACTTTTTGAGGATGTTGATTCTGCCTATGCCCTAAGCTTGCTAGACGAATTGAAATATGATAAAGGGCTTATGATTCTACATTATGCCATCAAATATTAAATCAGCATCAAATTTCCATGAATTATGTCGGAAAATTTTATTTCTTAAAAAGAAAATGATATTTTACCAAACAAGAAATGGAAATTTGATGGATTTGAATAAAATCAATTTAAATAAAACATTTATTTTACTCTAAGTGTTTGATAACAAAATAGTTTAACTTAAATTAGAGTATTCTAATATTATTTAACCTTCTTTCCATTATTAATTAACCAAAATAGCGGAAGCCATGAAAGGAAAATTCTTACTCTTAATCGCATTTGCCTTCCTTATAGGCTGTAAAGAGGAAGATATGTCCCCTATTGACGGTGAATTCAATCGTGCACTTTTAGAAAAATACATCTGGAAAAATGATATTTTAATCAATGAGGTTTTTACAGATAATAGTTCTCCGGAAAGTTATATCCGTTCAACGACCCTAAGCTTTACCCCAACACAATATTCACATACCATAAAAGACTCCATTCATCAGCTTGCAGGAATTAAGATCGCAGATCTTTCCGAGCTTAAGCATAAAAGAGTTTCCGAATATTGGGGTGATTATAAAATTAACGGTCAAGATTCTACCCTCATTCTATCCTACAGAGTGAATAATAAAATCTCCGAAAAACTAAATTTAAATGCTGATTCCTTAGTGATTTTCAGCAAGTATAAAATCATTCATCTAAGTGAGAATGAATTAACGCTAAAGCTTACGAATGACTCTTTAATGAATGGGTTTAACACCGTTATGACTTACAAACCAATTAAATAGCTATCCACCCCTCCTATACCCTAACTCTGCTCCACCACTAACCGGCATATTAACTCCGGTAATAAATCTAGCTTTATCCGACAATAAAAAAACACAGGCATCAGCTATAACATCGCCTTCAGGGCAATATCCCAATAGGTGGATATCATTTAAAAAACCTTCGGTTATTTCGGGATCAGGCTGTTCTGACACCCAATTTTTAAGCATCGGGGTCATAACTGCTGCAGGCAAAACAGAATTAACTCGAATCCCATCCTTTGCATAATCTATAGCCATCGATTTAGTCAATGCATTGACCGCTCCTTTCGTAGCTGAATAAGCAGCATGATTGTCTTGTCCGATTTCCCCTACTAAACTACTTGTATTCAAAATACATCCCTTGGATTCCTTAAGATAGGAATAGCCATGACGGGTGGTATATAGCAAACTTCTTAAATTAACATTGATTAAATTTTCCCACTCATCATCTTCCGTAAGGTGAAGAGGTTTCGAAGGACTTGCCAAACCAGCATTATTATGAATGGCATCCAACCGTCCAAAAGTATCCACAGTTTTCTGAATAATAATTTTTACATCAGCATCATTAGAAACATCTGCTTGCAATCCTAAATGCGGATTCCCAAATAAAGCTTTGGCCTCCTCCACAGAAGAATGATCCAAACCAACAAAAACTACCTTTGCTCCAGCTTTGATATATGCCTTTACACATTCCAAACCGATACCGGCAGTTCCTCCGGTAATCAATATAACTTTGTCCCTTAGTTCGCTCATGTTCTCTTTATCTAAATACAATATAAAGCATTATTACCATTCCCAATAATAGAGCTGAGAGGAATCTATAATTTCCAATGCCTTTCCAGGCTTTCCCACGCAAGGGATCAAGGGGATTTTTCCAATAAAGCTGCTTGCTTTCTTCTGTATGTTGAACTGGATAGATCAATGAAAACAAAACCTGAATCAGCACACAAAATATAAACAAATAAAAAGCCATCATCATAAAAGGTATATGACCAATAAAGGATTCAGGCATCAATTTATTAATTGCAAAGACCAGCACGCCTAGAAGGGAACCTATCCATAACGTTAATTTTGCCGATTTCGCAGAAGCTTTGCTCCAAAAGACACCTAATAAGAAAACACAGGTTATTGGTGGAGCAATATGCGCTATCACATCATTAATCCCATTGAAAATTGACTCATACCTGTCCAATAAGGGGAGCAAGAAAAGAGAAGCGATCATAGCAACGACTGCCGATACCTTACCGATCCAAATTAATTGTTTATCTGAAGCATTCGGCTTTTTCTGCTTATAGATATCATAACTAACCATAGTTGATATACTATTCAAGGCCCCGGAAATTTGACTCATCAACCCAGATAGCAACGCTGCCACTAAAACCCCTATTAATCCCGAAGGCAATAATTGGGTAATCATCAAGGTATAGATCCCTTTGGAATTCACATTTCCGGAAGCATCCAATCCCAAACTGCTCAGATCCAAATGGCCTGATTTGAACAAGGTATAGGCAAACAGCCCTGGCAATACGAAAATAAAAACCGGCAAGATCTTTAAGAATCCACAAAACAGGGCTCCAACCCGACCATGATTTTCATCTTTTGCTCCCAATACCCGTTGAACGATCGTCTGATCGGCACACCAATACCAAATCCCTAAAATTGGATATCCAAGGATGACCGCTTGCCACGGCATTCCGCTTGCATCATCCGTGGGTCTTAACATGGATAAACGCTCCATCTGTCCTTCCGTATGTAGGACATCTAACATTGGAGACCAGCCACCCATTTTATGAAAAGCCGCATAACTAATAATAAAGGCTCCACTCAATAAAACAACAGTCTGTATGGATTCCGTAACTACCACCGCTTTCAATCCTCCCAATATTGTATAAATACCTGTTATAATGCAAATTACACCAATACTCAAGTACATATTGAATCCGAATAAAGTTTTCAGTACAATTCCTCCTGCCAACATCGAAAAGGCAATATGAATGACGATCGCTGAAACGATAGAAATAATCGTCAACCAATCTCGGCTAGCCCGATCATAACGCCTTTCCAGAAAATCAGGCAAGGTCGCAACGCCAGACTTTAAATAAAATGGAACGAAGAATAAGGCAAGCAGAATTAAAGTAAAGGCTGCCATCCATTCAAAATTTCCATTTAGTAAGCCGGTATCAAATCCACTTTGTGCCAGACTTACCAAATGAACAGTTGAAATATTGGTAGCAAATAATGCTAACCCAATAGCAGGCCATCGTAAGGATTTCCCAGCTAGGAAATAACCATCTGCAGTTTTCACCTCACTTTTCCCTTTTTTACTCATCCCAGCCCAAATCCCGACCAGCAAAATAAGGAGGATATAAAAGATAGAAATTCCTAAGTCAATATTTCCTAGCATAGTAACATCTTATAATAAATCGCAACTACTACCAACTTCCATTGGTGTTTTATAAACTCCATTTTTAATATCTACAGGATGGACAAAGTGTGATTTTAGATGCGGAATATGTTCCAAAAACAAAGCTTCATGTCCCATGTTTATATGATTGAACAATACCAAATGTTGGTGCAATTGCCCCATATCACCGACATGCGGAACCACTGGAATATTAAACTTTCTTGCCAGTAGGCTTACCGTCAAAAATTCACTTACCCCACCTACTCGAACTGCATCAACCTGTACAAAACCGGCTGCTCCCAACTGAAGGTAATTCTTGAACAGTACCTTATTGGGGACATGCTCTCCCATTGCAATTTTTATCGGTGAAACAAGCTCCGCCAATTTCTTATGTGCATATACATCATCCGGATGGGTTGGCTCTTCTACCCAATAAGGGTTCATTTCTTTCAGTTCATTACAGATGGATACAGCTTGAGGATAGGTCCATTGCTGATTCGCATCCAACATCACTGTAGCAGCATCCCCAGCAACTTCCCTAACGATATGCGCACGTCGGATATCGCGTAGCGGATCAGAACTTCCCACTTTTAACTTCATCGCTGTAAACCCGCTATCAATTGCTTTCTTACAGTTTTCACGGATCTGATCATCCGAGTAATTAAACCAGCCAACTGAGGTGTCATAACCTGTATATCCCTTTTCAATGATATTCATGCGGGTATCCCTGCTACGCATATTATCCTGAAGTAATTGAATCGCCTGATCCTTTGTCAATTCATCCTCAAGGTAGGATAGGTCCAAGGTATTGACTAGCTCCTCAGCAGATAAATCAATCAATAATTTCCATAGCGGGACACCTCTTTTTTTAGCCCACAGATCGTAGCAAGCATTCGTTACGGAGGCAAGCGCCAAGTGCACCACACCTTTCTGTGGCCCCAACCAACGGAATTGCTGCTCATTGCTTAATGCATTGAAAACCTGCCCAAAATTAGCCATGATTTCTTCAATGTCCTTACCCTTCAACTGTTCCGCATAGAATGCAGCAGCTTGACAGACCAGTTCATTTCCAGCTCCAATAGTAAAGGCAAGCCCTGTTCCTATATGCCCGCTATCATCAATCAATTCCGTAACTGCATATGAATAGATTGGATCCTTATGAACTGCATCACTTCCAGCACCGGTTAATAATGGAAACCGCTTGTCCTGGACTTTAAAATTTAAAATCATTAATTGTTTAGTTTATGTGTTTAGGTGATTAATTTCTTTTATAGTTTGAGCTTTTCTTTCAACTTCATCAGGATATCCACATCAGAATCCTTCACACGACCATCTCTATTCGGTCCCACATTCAGGATTAAAATGTTGTCTTGTACGGTCGCCTTCTGATAAATATTTTCTAGCTCTTCCAATGTTTTGTATTTTTTATCAGTTGTGTTGAAGAACCATCTTTCGCCCAATACCACCGTAGTCTCGAATGGCATATAATAGCTGTTCCCCTGCGCTGAAAAGATCTTAGGATCAGGATTGCTAGGTAGATAAGGATCTCCTAATCTAAAGTCGCTCGGAAAATAACGGATAGGGAAATGTTCCTTTTGCATATCCGGCAAGACAGCATGTTTATCCGCATTTTCTGGAGATCCAATACTCCAGTTAATTCCGATTTGACAAGCTGGTGCTTTTTTCTTCACCAAGTTATAGATATCTTGAGCTGGCCATCTGTAATTTTCCTTTTCCCAACCTCCATCTAACCATAACTCTACGATATCCGAATATTTACCGGTCATATCGAGAAGCTCTTCCAGCTGTTTTAGCATATAGGCATTATAAGCCTGATCTGCTGAAACATCCTTAACATTTGGATTTTCCTTTCTATCCCAAAGAGAATAATATAGGCCAAGTTTAATACCCTGTTTTTTACATTCTTTCGCAACTTCCTCCACAACATTCGTTTTGTTAGGAGAATTAGCAACATCATATTCTGTGTACTTACTGTCCCATAAACAGAATCCCTCATGATGTTTAGAAACCAGGATAATATGCTTCATTCCTGCATTCTTCGCTGTCTCTACCCATTGCTTGGCATCAATAGCCTTAGGGTTATAACTGCTCGCCGGCATTGAACCATCTGTCCATTCTTGATCATGAAAGCTATTGATTCCAAAATGAATGAACATCCCATATTTTCTGCTGATCTGTTCTTGCTGAAACTTATTAGGTTGAGTACTAGGAACAGGGACTATGACCCGGTTTTGTGCATAGGCACTAAACATCATCCCGAAAAGGATATAGGTGAATAATAAGACTTTTTGCATCGTTTAGATTTTAATTGTTAACCAAAGATATTGGCAATTCAACAAAACAGCTTAAACGATATTGCCTGCTATTACAACTATATTGACAATTTATGGCAAAAAAAAAATCCACCTTCCCCAAGGTGGATTTAAACCAAATTAAAAACTATATTGACTAACTAACTCTTTAAAGTTCTATTCCATATGAAAAACCTCTTCCATTGCTGACCACACCTCGCCTTTTGCCTGTGCATCTGCCAATGGAATTTGGCATGGATCTGTTTCCTTCCACCATTTCTGTGTTTCCGGATCCGCAGCCATATTCTTCATATCCTGCTCAAAATCATCCCCCGTGTATTCAAAATAACTGAATAAATAATATTCACCTTTGATCTCTTTTAAGTAGATTGAATAATTCTGAATCTGGCAATCTTTCAATTTACTTAGTACAGTTGGCCACACATCGGCATGAAGCTTCTTATACGCTTCCAATTTTTCAGCTTTCAATCCTGTGATTGAAGCGTACCTTAAAACCTTATTCTCTTTTTGAGATTTACTGCATGACATAACAACAGCGAAACAAATTAACCCTAAAAGTAAAAAGTGCTGACGGAGTCGTTTGAACATATCAATTCAATTAACAGGTTTATTCTTTAATTGGAATACACGAAAATAATCTAATGTTAGGTAAAGAACTTTGCTTGAATTAACATATTCACACACTATATTAACATCGTTACCTTGATTTTCAATAACTCAACTATTTACAGTATCTTGTCATCATAATAATCAGTCAATAAGCTATCGATGAAACCTGTTTTTGCCAAAATACTTGAAGGCTCGGAAATCAAAACATTTGCGACAAAGGAGGTCAATCGCCCAATATTTTCTACCGAATTCCACTTTCACAGTGCCTGTCAGATGACCTATATTGTTCAAAGTGAAGGAAAAAGAATTATTGGCGATAACGTTGATAGATTCCTCCCCGATGAATTGACCTTTATCGGTTCTGACCTTCCTCATGTTTGGCATAATGACCAGAACAGCGACCTGCTTGTGGAAGAAGCAAAATCTTTAGCATTATATATTGAACCTTCTTTAACTATCGAAACTTTAGGTCAGTTTTTTAATTCACATAAAATTGATGCCTTTTTCAACCTCTCTAAACGTGGGTTGATCTTTTATGGAAAGACCAAAAGGGAACTCAAATCCAAACTATTAGAGATAGTAAGAACACCCTATGGTCCGCAAAAAACAATCTTACTACTGGAAATATTGGACACGATGGTTAATACCGACGAGTTTGAATGTATTTCATCCGTTGGTTATACCAATAATTATAATCCTGTTGACAACAATAAGATTGAGAAAGTGTTTAAGCACGTATTTGACAACTACGCAAAAGAGATTTTACTAAGTGACGTTTCTGATATGTCCAATATGTCAAAACATGCTTTCTGCAGATATTTTAAAACCAGGACACAGAAAACATTCATCCAATTTGTCAATGAGGTGAGAATTAGTGAAGCATGTAAAATGATTACTGAGAATAAACTGCAGATCACCAACATCGCTTATGAATGTGGATTCAATAGCCTTTCCAACTTTAATAAAATATTTAAATCAGTAAAGGGGATTACTCCAAGTGAATTCAAAAGTCAGGTCTTGAGATAACTGATTGAACCTATAGTGTAGGATGATAATCACGATCGATCTGTTCCCTCACTTCAGGATGCTTCTTCACATATTTGGCAACAAAAGGACAGTACACCATCACTTTTTTATTCTTTGATTTTGCAAATGCGAATGCATGTTCTGCCAAAATAGAAGCAATACCCTTTCCCTGCATACTTTCAGGAACAACAGTATGCATCATGGCAATGCTCTTTTTGTAAAACCTATATTCCAACCGTGCAACCTCCTCCCCCTCTCTAATCTCAAATTGAAGATTGTCTTCATTATTCCGAACTTCCATAATATTCTGATCTATATTCCTAATTTAAACAATTTTGGCCATAAATCCCCGTCCCCCCCCTATCATCCTCATCGCAAGATGAGGAAACCGCTTCCTTTAAAAACATCCCCATAACGATTCTAAAAACCTAATACATCAATATCCCATTTGTTAATTATTGTGAAGAAAAAAAATTAGAGAGAATAAATTATTAGTTTTAACCTCAAGAGAATGAAATTAAATTTCACTAAAAAATTTAATGATTCAGAACATTCGTTAATAACCTATTATTAATTAAACCATTAAAGAAAAACAACTAAATTCTATGGGATTAAGACTCGAAAAGACATTTTATTTTTCAAAAATCTTTTACATTTTTAATCTTTCATTAAGTGTATTACTATTAATAATAACACTACAGAATCTCTCAATCCCTCCGGATATTTCATTTTACAACTTACTTATTTGGATAAAAATTCTAGGTTATGCCTCTTCTGGAGTAATTTACTATCTCATTTATTTTAGAAAATATAGAGATTTTATGAGAAACACGAGCGTTTCACTTTTCAGTATGCTAACCATTTTCTTAATCATTGATCTGGTAATTTTTACATTTATATGCATTATAATCAATCACTTTATATAGACAGTTTATCCTACACTAGATCGGGATTTAAAATACTTGACTCCATATATCTAGATTTACCAAAAAACTCTATTCTAGGTTTATTGGGGAGGAATGGTTCAGGAAAATCAACGCTTTTAAACATTATTTTCGGCAATTTAAAACCCGACTTTGCATACATGAAATGTGAAGGGGTTAAATTTGAAAAAGGATATAAAACAAATAAAATCACCTATTTACCTCAGGGACAGTTATTCCCTTATAACATGAAAGTAAAAGATATAATTAGATTTATGCCTTGCCAGGAATCTTATTTATATGAAATCGATTTAATTCAAAAAAATTTAAATCTTAAGTTATATCAATTCTCGGCCGGTGAAGCTAGATTGATAGAAATTTTAATAATCTTGTATTCAAATAGACCATTCCTCTTACTCGACGAACCATTTACAAAATTGAGCCCCATATTAATAGCTTTTTTAAAAAGTCACATTTTAATAGTTAAAGAAAAGAAAGGAATCATTGTGAGCGATCATAATTATGCTGATGTATTTGAAATATCAGATAATTTGAGCCTTCTACACAACTCCAATTTAGTGAAGGTAAATGATTTTAATGATTTAGCCTTTTTCAATTATATTCCCTCCCATTATATAGATTAATCTCCATTAACCACCTTCCATGGTTACGAATATTCTGCTAAAATCTTTTCTAGTTAAATCACTTTTATGAATAACAAAAAACAGATCGCCGGCATCCCCCCATTGAAAGTCACCGATTGATTTTACCTCTAGCAGAATGATCCAGTCTTGGGGATTTCCTTTCCAAGATAAAGAAGCCTGTAATTCTGGCGATTCATGCTGCGTAAATCCATAACAATTCATAGCATGATCAAATTTTTTCAAATTCAGAACTGGCACTTCAAAAGTCTCATATAAATCATCGAGTAATTTTTCCTGATGTTCCAGTGATTGTGCATTCCCCTCAAATAAATATCGATTTTCCCTGTGAGCATAGAATGAAGGCGCTGAATTGACTTTAAAAGCTTTTGCTTTGAAAGCCTTATACTTAGCATTTGGGAGTTCAAAAAAATCATCCTCCTTAAAATCGAACCGACTTCCGGAGTTCAATGTTCCATTGTCCGCAACATAAATTACCTTTGCTAGGTCTTTATCATCATATCCAAAAAATTGTAGGCTTTTAAAGAAAAAGAACAAAGTTCCTGACTTGGGAAGAAACTCCTGCAAGTTTGAAAGTTCTTCACAATTTATCTGGGCAATAAACTCATAAAGGAAATCCTTATCCCTATAATCATTATAAAAACTAGGAAATGGGATATCTAAAGGCAAGTCAGGATAACCACCAAATCGGTGATTTCCTAATTTCTGATAATCCTCATTTTCATACTGCTCAAATCCGATGGCTTTTTTCAGCAAAGACAATAATGCTTCACGTGCTTGTGTTAATTTATTTTTCCTGATTATTTCATCTACAGGTTTAATTAACTCTCGATCAGATTCAGCGGCGAAAATGCTGTCATCCCATGGAACCATACCCTGTCCGTCTGCCCCTTTATAGGTATAATCTAATAAATTCCTCTTGTCTTCGATGGAAATTTCTAAACCTTGAAATGAATTATATTCGTTAGGAAGATATTCTAAGGGGTTATCATTAGCTAAAATAGATTTTATAGCGGGTTGTTCAGTAAGAGAACCGGGCAATGTTTTTAATTGATTCTCTTTGACATCTAAAACTTGTAGCGACGGTAAATTTATCTTTTCAGGTATTTCTCTAATTTGGTTACTGAATAGATATAGGTATTTTAAGTTCGGTAAGGACCATAAAGAATCTGGCAATTTCTTTAAACCACACATATTGATGGATAATACCTCTAAATTCTTCAAATGACCAATGTCTTCAGGAAGTTGATGAATAGAGGCCTTATTGACTGTTATAGATACTAACTCGGTTAAATCAGCAATACGTTCGTCAAATTCCTTAAATGCTAACTTGCTTTGGTCAAAATAATCACCCAGCTTAGTAATCGACAAATAAGATAAGTTCTTAAAATCATAGACTTCATCGGGAAGGGATGTGAATGTAGGGTTTACAATATCCAATTTTCTCACGATCAATGGGTCAGCAGTAACAGTTTCCTCCAGACTTTTAAAATGATATTTGCTCCAATTTAATACTTCAGCATTGAATTGTACTGCAACCTGTAAGCTATAGACCGCCGAATCACCATATGGAGATTTTAATTCCCCTTCGATCAACACCCAATTGTCTCGATAGGTGACTGTCCCATAAAATTTAAGGCTATACTCAAAACCCTCTTTGTTAAAATATTTGTGATCGACAGGATTTTTGTCCTCTTCAAATTTTGTCTGTCCAGTTGGAACTCCACTTTCAAAAATCCTTAAGGATTCAATAGAAATCTTTATTTTTCTATCTGGATTATAATCATCCAGTAGATCATTTTCTTCTACCGAAATGTCTTTTGGAATATCAACCGTTATTTCAGTTAACAAGGTAGAAGTTAGTTCAGCGATCGTCCAAAATGTCCGGCTCCAATCTATTGGATAATCTTTTCCATCAACCCTAAAATACTGCACCTGATCAAAACTTTTTTCCATAGTTTGTAATTGACGTAAGAGAATGTGTTACATAATATAAGAATTATTTTTTTATGTCATTAAGTTATAGATTAAACAGTTTCCCGAGCTAAAGTTCTAGAATGAAACAACAATCTCTTCTTATTTTACCTCATAGGTCCCATCCTCTAACCATTGTATTGCCTCCCTAAGTGGGATACCAAAATACCCCGCTTTGCCTTCATCAAAAGCATTTTTCCAACGCGTATAACCAAGCTCATAAATGGGTAATGGAACATCTGCATCCTTTAGTTTGGTCGTACTCTTTCTCAAAGCATTTTCAGCAATGGGCAAATGCAGCACCTCTTCTAAAGCACCTTCAAAGTATTTTGGATTTTTAATTTTAACTGCAGCGAATGAAATATGTATAATGGTACCTTCCTTTTCGTAATCTTCAATTTTTAAGATTTTTAAAGTCGAGGATTCTTCACCAGGACGGGTATGGTAGTGCCATTGTTGACCTACTTGGTAGCTGATTGAGGGTTTTTCTTTTATGGTTTTATTAAATAGGTTATATAGATTCATTTTGTTCTTTTTTTAAATCTTTAATCGACGTTAAGACATTGGCGCATTGATTATTATTACTTTAAAACTTCAGTTTTTACTGTTTAAAAATTAAATCCTAAACTCACTTGCCAAAACTTGTGTTTTAACCATTTATAGTTCTCTAAACCATTCTTCCTTAATTAACTTATGCTTTCCATCATTCCATAGGAGGTAGGCGGAAAAACCTTTTACTTTTTCTGGAGTATTCGAATCATTAAAATCTTCAGGATAAATGAGTATATAATCGAACTTTTCTTTTGAATGCAATGCGTAAAGTTTTTCTGAAAATGCTTTATTAATCGAAGTATTAACGTAGAAAGAATTTTCGAAGTCAAAATCTCTCATTCTCATCAAATATTTAGGCTGAATGATTGCCTGATTTCCGTTTTTATTTGGGGCGAGCTTTGCAATAACTTCTTTAGTTTCAATATTGATGATAGTAATGCTGCAACCTTTGATATCTGGAGGTTTATGGTAAGCAATCTCCAAGGCGAAAATCGTGGGTTGAAGAACATGATATCCCGTATGGTTATTAGCTGGCGAAATGACTTCTTCTCCTTTTCTGTCTATAATCGCGAAGCTTGTTATTCCAAACTTTTCATAGGCTTCAGTTCGACAGGGGCATTCTATTTTCCTATCAAAGCTTTTTACGACCTCGTTATATTTTGAATTTTTAAGAAAGAAATATGGAATCCTATATTCAAAAATTGGTGCTATGGCAACCACATTAGGATCTCCACTCCTTTTATAATCGGAGTATCGGAATCCGTATTTACCATTTTCTTCAAATGTCGTCCAATCTTTAGATTGATCAGCATTGGTCTGACCAAAAGATAAATTGTTGCCAAAAAACAACATAATCATTATAAATGCTATTGTTTTCATAATCAGATATTCTAAGTGTAATTGATTCTATCAAAAAAATTCTTTCTTCTTGCCAAAAAATAGCTTTAAGAAGCTCTGTTGACCATTGGATTTACTTTACCCGATACCATGTTGCACTGCCTAATTTAAAAGTCGATCCATCATTACTAATTTCAAATTCATGGTAGGAGCCAGGAGCCCATCCAGTTCCATGATAATAAAGGTGGTTTTTGGCTTTATAGCCTCTGCTACTTGTTTTTTGAACCTCTGTAAAAAAGATTCCTCCTAAAGCTTCTTTTGGAAACCTTGATCCTCCATGAATTAATTTTCCGGTTCCATTCCTGTCAGAATCTATCCATACCACCTCGCCTGTAGCTGGGTATTTCCAAGCACCAGCAATTTGACCGAAACCACTATTTTCAGCAGGTAAACCCACCGCATCTTTCACATGAAAACAGCCATTTGCCATACCGTAATGCGTCCTTTCATTGCAGTCCATTTTATAGGAATAACCGACATCTTTGGCACTTTTGTCTGAGTGATAAAAGTATTCATAGTGAGTGTAATACCCGCTATAATTCTGGTCACCATTTACAACAACCCGTTTGATTTCTCCTGGACTGAAGTCGATTAATGCCTCATCGACTACTACACATGAAAATTCTTCGTTGAAAAATAATTTATCTCCATCCGTAGAATAAGGATATCCTCGATATTTTCGAATTTCTAGAACACCTTTTTCCAATTTTTCACAGGCAGTAAACGGAAGGAACAGTAAGAGGGCAAATAAGATACTAATGCTCCTCATTTTTTGAGTGAATTTCATAATAAGCTTGTTTAGATAATACTGGTTTGTTATCCAAAATTATTAGGAAATCACTCCTCGGTCAATACCGAAAATGGGTAATTGATTTGATGCTTTTTAACTAGTGGTAATTATTCGGACATCAATCTGCGTGCCTTGCCCCTGAGAATGGAAAAGCACTTCTCCTTTTAGTTTCTCTACACGCTTCCTAATCGACTTTAATCCATACCCTTCTGGGGCATCAGGCAATAGACCAATACCATTGTCCTGTATGATAAGATGGATGGATCGGGAATTTGCGTTGATCGTCAATATTACTAGATTGGCTTGACTGTGTTTGGCGCAATTATGGAATCCTTCTTTCAGAATCAATAATAGATTATACCTAACTTCTGCATAAAGACTGGATTCAGGATCCTGTACGTTTGATATATGCTGAAATGATATGGAGGTCCTTTCAAAATATTCTTCAGCATAGCGAATACAATACTCTTCAAAATTCTTTAAGTTATCATGATCCGGATTAATGGACCAAAGCATTTCTCGCATCGACCTGTTCATATGGTCGGAAATGGTAATTAAATTATCCAACTCTTGTGCATTATAACCACTTCCATGTTGTTTCTTGAGAATCTCCGATTGTAATTTAATAGCCGATAGGTGCTCCAAGTTCATCATGCATATCAAATGCAATGCGCTCGCGTTCTAAATTCAGTGATGCTTCCTTCTCTTGCTTTTCTATTTCTACTAAATTCTCCAATCGCTCAATTTCCAGTTTCTGTTCATTCTCCTTACTGATGATCGCTAAAAAAAAGAAGCAAAAACAGATCAAAATCTCAAATTGAAAGATCAGATATCCTGAAATATAACGGTCAAGCCCAAATAATGGATCACCAATATAAATCAGGACGGCACAAATAATCACAGTTAGCAAACCATAAAAGATATAAAGGTAATATCCGTTACGTTTGTTCCAGATATGGTAAATCATGACCCCAATTATATATAGATCGACGTAAGTGTATAAGGATTTATACAAACTATTGATTGATGCAAACATGGTAAAGTTCGACATCAATAATCTAGAGAACATACCTATACCAATATAAACGATACCCGCAATAAGGCTAATACGAACAAATTTACTTAGTCGCGAATCCAAGAAGGATAGGACAAAGGCATAAAAAAATAAGACTACTGCTTTTCTGGAAATACGAACCCATGTATAATCGCCATTTACAACTTCTAAGCGAAGAATTAAATTTGTAGTGAAAGAAAGACTGAGAAGGGCTAGAAATAAATAATACTTATTGCTCTGTTCATAAAAATATTTGAACGTCAGATACAACATAAAACAGATGTTGAATCCAATATTCAATAAACTGAAAATAGTCTCGTTTAACATGGTAGGTGTTAACTATATTTTCGTAAATAATTAATTGCCTCTACTTTATTACTTACTCCAAGCTTTCTGTAAATATTACTGATATGTTTTTTGATGGTTTCTATCGAAACCTTTTTTCTGTAAGCTATTTCTTTATATTGCTGTCCTTTAGCCAACAAGTCTAATACCTGTAGTTCGGTAACAGATAACTCAGGAATATTTATTTCCTTTTCAGATTGACTCCTAAAGAATTTTAGTACCTTTTGAGCGATGGAATTACTCATTGGTACACCACCATTATAAGCGTCGTGAATAGCTTTCACGATGTTATCCAGACTTTCCCCCTTCATCAAATAACCCACAGCCCCTACACGAAGTGATTCAAAGACATTCTCATCGTCCTCAAAGCTGGTAATAACCACAAAACTACTCTGAGGCATTTGACCTTTCAATACTTTTATCACATCGCTACCCTGAGAATCTTTTAAATGTAGATCCATTAACACAATGTCTGGGCGTACTATTGGCAATTGCTTCAATGCTTCAGCACCCGAATACAACTGAGCGACACAAGTAAACTCCTCATGTATATCCAGCACCCTTTTTAGGCTGTTGTTATAAAATTTCTCATCTTCTACGATACCAACAGAAATCATGATAGCATTTTTTACAAAGATTAGTAACCCGATACTTTTTGTCAATAACGATTTAGTGTAATGCGATATTTATATCTTTTTCCCGCACACAAATTGAATGTTTCCAATAACGTCGGATTCTTGAAGACTGGAAAATCGTTGTAGGTTGAAAACCTTTACTTCCTTTTCCTTTGCAAAGCTGCTGGTTGGCAAACAAGTAGATAAAACCAATAGGAAAGTGATAAATTGGATAATTTGCTTCATAAGATTAGTAATCTGGTTTGTAGCAACAATTTACAAATCTTTCCAGCTTAATCCTAAAGACTTTTTACAAGTGCGGGTAATAAGCAATTACTTTTTGATGGAACAAAAGGAAATTTTCGGAATAAATCCTTTGCCTTACTTTTTTCGATTCAAAGTTAAAAACAAAGCATTACAACTAATCACAATCTGTTCGAACGTGAATTTAAAGATAGTAAGGAGTGGCTATGAGATTGCGACAAAGCATTCAACGCCATAGGCATGACGAATTACCAAACCTGGTAGGATAAGAATATCACGCCAACAGAGATTTGTTAGGGTTGTCACTTATCACTAAAACCAGCAAGAATATCTGATAATAGTTCTTTATAGATTGATGTTATAAGGCGCAGAAAATTTACCTTCAGTCACTTCAATGATTTTATCGTCAACATCACGTAAACGGCCAGAAAAAGTACCTTTTACTCCCCAATCGTCAAGACTTGTAATGTTTAGTGAAAAATGGGTATCACTTAATCTTCCTCCACTATAACATTTAGTTTCTACAAAGTTTTCACCTTCATAAATTTGTAAACAATAATCTGCATCAAGTTCAGGTGAAGAACCACCTTCTACATGATAGATCCCTTCTGTGATATTTTCCTCAGAGACCAGCGTTATTCCAAAAGAAGGTGCTTTGACTACGTCATCATTTTCAAACCCAGCAACAACTACGAAATGAACCGTCTCTTCAGCTGGTGGATCATTGGCATTGGTTACACTATTAAATTTGTGTAGTTTCCCATTAAGTTTACATTCAAGATATGCTTCCCCTTTTATAGGATCTTCACTTTTGCCACAGGAGTTCATTAATACACCAGTTAGCATTATAACTATAAAAAATAGCAGTAAATTTCCAAACTTTCTCATACTAACTGTTTTAAAGGTTTACAATCAATATTGAATTTATCAAATTTACCTTTGGTAAAAAATACCTGTTTTTAGGTAATTTATAAATCAAAGCTTTCATTTTTATATAAATAGAAATGTTCGATTTATAATAGAAAATGTTTTTATAATAATCCTTTTACTTTGTTTTATCTCCTTTCATGACCAAGAAAGAACAGCAGAGAGTAGACAACTTCGTTGCCTGAGTGAATAGAAGGTGATCTACTCTTATTTCTTTTCCAAGATTAACGTTGGACCATCTACGTAAGCTTTACTCAAAGTTATTTGAGAATCTGAAAAATTAAAAACCCATTTTGAATCATTAATAATTACAAGGTTAATTTTAGTTTCTTCAGCCGAAGGAGAACCACTTAAATAATCTTTTTTGAATTCATACGGGTATTCTCCATTACTATATCCAAAATTTTCACCGCCGCTAACTTTTAACAAATTGTTTTTTTGAAAATTATAAATCACATTTTTTGAACTGTAATCAGTTGTAGATTTTTTAATTCCTGAGGGATTCATAACGTCTTGTTCAATTCGAACTAATTTCCATTCTCCAACAATCCTCGTATTGTTAATATCAATTTCATTACGCTCACAGGAACATAATGTTATAATGATTGAAATCAAAAAAATAAATCTTTTCATAGCTCATCAGTTTAAAATTACTTTTAATCATTTTCCTATAATCATGTGCTGCCGTTGTCATCACCTATGTCAGCATTCCCGTTAAAGGCATTCCTTTATTTCTTTTTACTGTTAGTCTCTTTTGCTTTTTGGAAAAATTATAATTTTAGGTATCAATAAACTGATCAACATCCTGTTAATCATACACTAATATATGAATTCATGTCTATTATTCGAAGGCTTTATTAAAATGGAATGCAGGATTGGCAATAAGGCATTAAATCGGCTTGTCCAAAGATATCTAAACGATTGCTAATATTGGAAAGAAATTCTTCACAACTAGTTTATAACCTTCGTTTCATACAATGACTACATTCTCTATTGAATATAAAAAACAATTTTTGTAAACAGTAGTAAATATACTACCTTTATATTATGGAGTTAGAGATATGTCTCATTCCCTATCATGGTAGTAAGGAAATTGGAGAAGGCCTTCGCAAAAAAATAATGAAAGATTTGGGGCTTAAATAAGCTTCAAGTTCTCAAGAAAACTAAAATGGACAACATTATGAAAACCTTGAAAATCATCATCGAGCGCAGTGACGATATGTTCAGTGCTTATGCAGAGAATGCCGAAGGCATCTATGGCGGAGGAGATACGGTGGAAGAAGCAAAACAATCCATTTTAGATGCTATTAGCATTATTAAAGCAGAGTTTACGCCAGAAAATATCCCAACTATATTAAAAGATGATTATGAAATTATATATCATTTTGATGTGGAAAGCCTATTAAACTACTACAAAGGGATCTTTACCAACTCGGCTTTGGAGAAGATTACTGGTATCAACCAACGACAGATACAGCATTACTCTTCTGGACTAAAGAGGCCTCGACAACCCCAATTGAAAAAAATAGAGGAAGGGCTTCATCGACTTGCTGCTGAATTACAGGCACTGAAGTTAGTTTAGGTCATTTTTTGCGATTTCACCTAATATTTTAAATTATCTATATTCTAACTACCCCCCATCCCCGGCACAGCTGCCGGCGTCTAACTACTAAATACTCCCTACTAAATACTAAAAAAGCTCGACTTTCGTCGAGCTTTTTTCCAGTAGCGGGGAGCAGGATCGAACTGCCGACCTCAGGGTTATGAATCCCTCTAATTAGCCTTTAAACCCACATCTGACTAGAAAAAAGCCTTTTCAAATTGCACAAAAACAAACGAATTGTCTCGCGTGTGTCTCACTAAATTATATAAAAAGTGTGAAAATAGCAACAGGTTTTGGACTCCATTCTTTGCATCTATAACCCCATGTAAATTTTCGTGTCCAAATTATTTATATATTTATTATAAATAACATAATTATGATTAGATATACTTGTTTAGCTGTTATAAGCTTTATTTTTCTATTAAATTCATGTGCGACTTCCATGTCTCCCTCTCAAGTTAATAGTTTATTACCACGAATGACAAAAGCAAAATTTTACAGCCAAATTCAAGCAGAAGAATCAATTAAAAGTGGAGGATGTAAATTGTTGGTTTCAGAACGTAAGTATAGAGCGCCTATAGGAATTTCAACATCTTCCGACTTAAAAAATGGCGCACGAGGTATAGATGAATGGGTGAATATTGATGGTGGAAATGCATATTTTTTAAAAAATTATCAATGGATACCTTTAGATGGTGCAGAGAGTAAAACACAATTAACTATTGAATTTGGAACTATGCTTTGCAATTGATACAGCTCGCCGTCCTGCGAGTTGAGCGAGGTGTCGTTGAAGAGAAATGCGCAAGCATGATTCAACGATATGTACGAAGTACACGTAGACTGTTGGCGGTATTTTTGTTTCAAAAATAGTGACAACATCGAAGCCTGAGCGATCAGCAGGCGAGCCAAACTCTAAAAGCAGGAAGATTTTTAATGAAATTAAAAAGATTTAGGAGCTTTTATGAAGCCGATCCAATGTAAAGAAATTAGCATGACATAATATTTTATTATGGCGTGATAATTTTCTATATTGGCTGAGGCGGAATGCCTTATTTCCAATTAATAATGATGTAAAAATATGACAATTAAAAAGGACTCATCAGATCTTTCAATTAAAGGTGAAAGCATACAAACCTTATATGGTTATTATCTAAAGAAACAATTCTTAGTAAACAGAAGGTATCAGAGAAAACTTGTCTGGTCAATTGAAGAGAAGAAGAGCTTTATTAACTCAATAATCAACGGTTATCCAGTGCCATTAATTTTACTCGCTGAGGTAACTATTCATGAAGAAAAAACGTTGGAAATTATCGATGGAATGCAACGTATGAATGCTATAATGTCCTTTATAAATCAAGAATTTGATATAGAAGGCAAATATTTTGATTTAGATACAATGGCAGATTCCAAACTTCTTAAAGATGATGGTAAACTTGTTCAGAAGACTGAGATATTAGATAGATTTTTATGCGTGGAAATAGCAAGATATCAGATTCCACTGTCAATTTACCAAGAATCAGAGGAGAAGAATGTTGACGAAATTTTCAGAAGATTAAATTCAGGAGGAAAGCATCTATCCAAGCAAGAGCTTCGACAAGCAGGTGTATTAACAGATTTTGCAATATTAGTTCGACAACTTTCATCAAATATTCGTGGAGATTCTAGTGCAAGCCAGATATTAGATCTAAATTCTATGAAGAATATTAGTATTACTAATAAAAATTTAGAATACGGGATTAATATAGAGGATATATTTTGGGTGAGGAATAACATTATTTCTAAAGAAGATCTTAGACAGTCTAAAGATGAAGAAATTATTGCTGATATACTGGCTTGGGTAATTTCAGATAAGAGCATTAGGTCAAGTTATGAAATTTTGGATGAACTGTATGGTTATAATTATGACAAAGAAGAGTCGGCTATATACCAAAATGTTGAGACTAATATTAAGAAAATCAATACGGAGGTTATCTCTAGCAATATCCAGTTTGTATTCGATTCGCTTATAGAATTATTAAAAGTCTCTGGTAAAAATTTTAATAATTTAATCTTTGAGAGTCAACAACCTAGAATTTCTAGATACTTTCAAATTGTTTTTTATTCTTTATATGAATTACTTATTTCTCAAAACAAACAGATATCCGACAAGAAGGCTCTCATAGCCGCACTAGATAAAGCAGGAGATAAAGTAATCAAACTTTCTGCAGGTGGCGGCCGTTGGTCTGCTAAGGAAAAACAAACTCAAACTGATGCTCTTGTAGGCGTTATATCACGTAATTTTATTGATTCTGACAATAATGATCCGGCTAGAAGTCAATGGATAACAAAATTCGAAAATATTCTTATGCAGTCATCAACTGAACAGACCTTGTATGATTTTAAAGTCGGGTTGCATAACTTAGATGAAGCTAGAGAGTTTAATAATGAATTATTCAACAAAGTTATATGTACCTTAACCGCAATGGCAAATACTCATAAAAATGCTGTAGGATATTGTTTAATTGGTGTGTCAGATACTCCAGATACAACAAGAAGATATAAGGAAATTTATGGTACTGAAGCTATAAGATATTCTAACTTTGATATAACTGGTGCTAATGGCGATGCTAGTAACTATAAAAAGCTAAGCGATGAATACTTCACTAAATTAGTCAACCTTATAAAAACTCAACCAATTACTGAAAGAGATAAAGATAATCTGCTGAGAAACATATCTCTCATAAAATACTTTGAAAAGGAAGTTATACTCCTAAAGATAGAATCTGATTCAAAGCCATCAATTTATAATGGAAAATATTTTGTTCGTCATGGAAGTAATTTGAGTGAGGTTTCGGCCGAAAATTTTGCGGATTTGTTTAAACGATTTCAATAATATTTGTTTATCTTATCTTATACACGAAACCCTCCAAATTTTAAGTGAGTGTAATGATTTTAAGTGAGGCACTAAAAATTATTCAGGTGTTAATAAAAGTATATAGTTGTAGCTTACAAGACTTTATTATCCTTAAACCATATAAACTAGCATATACATCCCTAATACTCATGGAAACTCTCAAAAGTTTCATATGATGTGTTAAGGATTGTTTTCAAAAGAATGATAAAGAAGAGAATGGAGTCTGTATCATCACATAAAAATTTGGACACCATATTTGGTTTTTAAAACCCTGAGTAAATTTCTATGTCCAAACTCAAACTATCATAAGAAATCCATAAATAGCTAAAAGTCGACAAACTTTAACAAATTACAAGTTTAGGTTTAACGACAAAATAGTATTAATTAAATTCGAAAACTAAATTTTGAATCACATTTCTTAATAAAACTTAAAAGAAAAATATGAATTGGGTAAAAACAAGTGAAAGGCTTCCAGAAGCAAATAATGATTTTTATGTGGTTTCGGTTACAAAAGGAAATTTCACATTTCTAGCAGTAGGACTTTACATGAGACTTGAAAATAAATGGTACTATATGGATAAGGAGAGACCAAGTGGTGAAGTCATTGAAAATGTAAATGCTTGGGTAGAACATATTGGCGTTTATTAGAAAATAAATATCTAATAAAAAATAAAGCCTCTTCTAATGGAGAGGCTTTATTTGTATTTAAGAATTTTATTACTCTAATCCATCAATAAAGTCTGTTGTAGTAACATTATGGTAAGAATTATTTTCCGCTAAATCAATCATTTGAGAAATTGTAGAAAAGCAATCACTATTCAAAGAACCAATGTGTATTTTCCCTTCTAAATCACCACTTGTAAATTCGTAGATTCTCCTTAAGAGAGTATTAGTAAAATAATCACCTATAAGATCTTTTATCCGATGATCTAGACTATAAACTATACTAAATATACCTTCAGGGGAACAGCCCAAAGAAACTATTGCAAATGGAGTTGTAATTTGTTTAATTAATGATTGCGATTGCTTTGAATTCAGGAAATCACTCTTAACACTAAATCTAAGCTCTTCATGTTTAAGCCAAGATTGGACCCTCAATAAAGTTTCTTCAATGTTTATAAAAGCCTGTTTTAAAGCGTTATTGCGATTTTGTATTTCATTAGTTTGAGTACAAGATGCATCAATATAATGTGTTGACATATTATGAAAAGATTAATACTTGCTTATAATAACTTTCTGTATTTATTATTGGTTTTGTCAATTAACTCTGCCAATTCAATTCCGTAAAAATCATTATACTTTTTAAGCTCCATTCTAAGTTGATAAACCTTGTCGCTTAATTCATCTTCTCTTGTATATTCATTAAATTTAATCAATCTGACATCAAAATAATATTCAATAGAACAATTTGAAGGATTCTCTGTGGTCATAGTTAATTCAATAAGATTATAATTCTCTTTCCATAAGTAATCCATAGCTGTTTTATAGGCTAAATCATACTTACAGGATTTTGAAAGTTGTTCATTCATTCTTTCTTCCTCTCTTACCTTTAACTCTTGTTTTTTCTCGGCTTCCAACTCCTGTTGATGGATTTCTTTTTGTTTTTTATTGTAAAAAAAATACGCTGGCAATCCTATTCCAATAAGAATTGCTAAAACATTCATAAAAAAATTTTTCATAATCCTATCTATTTCTATTTTCCAAAATAAAATCAGACTGTCTCTGTCCTTGATTTTGTTCAACCAAAATTTTGTCTTGGAAATAATAGAAGAAATTAAAATCGTTGGCTTTGTAAACTGTCTTAGTCAAAGTCTGCTGTACAAGGTGAATACGCTTACGATTTTTCTTAGTTTCTAAAAATTCTTGCTCAGTCATTCCAATTCTGCTCCAAACCTTTCCAGATCCACAAGAACTCAAGAATAATGCTCCTAAGATTAGGGCAAATAAAAAAGTTTTAAAATTCATAAAAATTAAAATTAAATGGTTCGAATGCCCCTGTTCGAAAGGTTAATAAATAAAAAGCGTGGGACGTAACCTAGAGCTGAATTGCTGAGAGAGGTACCTAGGAGAACCCTGCACAAACAAAACAGATAGGCACGTCCCACGCTTATATATAGCGTAGAACGTTACCATATCCATCCTTGTTGCGCAAATTGAAAATTTCCTAGGTTTTCTCTGTCACAAGAACTTCAAGCTAACGCTTAATTTCTTAAATATTTTAATGATACAAATATAGCAAATAATGAATTGCAGTTAAAACATTCCTTCATCACGTAAACTAATGTAGCTGTCATTCGATAAAATCAAGTGATCGCACACCTCAATATCCAATAGTTTGCCACAATCAACAGCTTTCTTTGTAAGTGCAATATCATGGGAACTGGCAATCAGTTTTTCGGATGGATGGTTATGTGCAAGTATAATCTTGGATGCAGATGCTTTCAATGCTATAGAAAATATAACCTTCATATCAACTGGTACAAAGTCTTTACCACCCATTGCAATGTCAACAACTCCTAAAACTCTATTTGCATTGTTCAAAAGGATTACCTTGAACTCTTCCAAGAATGTCATTAATCCTTCATCCCAGACATTTTTAAATATCTGAAAGGCTTCCTTAGAAGATGAAACTTGGGGACATTCAGAAAGCTTGAATTTAGGTTTAAATTCAACTTTTATTTCAGATACGTTCATTAGATTTTTCATAATCGATTGTGAAAATTTGTACATAAAAAAAGCCTATCGGTTTTTCCGATAGGCTGTGTTATTGGTTTTGATGTTGAAAGAATGGCTTCCAACTCGAAGCGTTGTGGGGGGATGTTGATATCTAGGATTGATGCGGGGGGAATAGAAAAAAAGTTTGATAGTGGTAATATGTTGACAATAAGGATATCTGAGGTCAAATAGATTTTTGATTGATTTTAAATGGATGATAATTAAACAGTTTTATCAAAATTAAACCCTCTTGTTTATTGTATAATTAGGTGCAAGATTAAAAATGAAAATATTGATTCTTTATCTTTTAGGATTCGAACTTTCTGGCTCGAATCGTGAAGAATGAAACATTTCATCAGATTTGGTATTTTTTAGTTTAATTGGGTTGAACTTTTTCATAATTCGTTTTGGAAAGCAAATTGAAGTAGAATTAACTCTAAAAATGGGACAGTATTTTTCTTGAAATACCTCTTATAGGGGTAAATAATTTACTGTCCCAAAAAATTGAGTTCATTATTTATGATCTAATATTTTATAAAACCAAATGTTACGATTTTCCCCTCTTCCTTTGTAGCGATCACTAATTTCTAAGTATCGTTTTGCATTAACAATAGTATGTTTCATCGGAAGGGAATATTTGTCAATTATATCTCCAAATTGTTGCTTTAGATCATCTCCTTGCCATTCAGAATTGATTGGAAATTCATTTCTCAAATCTTCTATAAAGGGGATGCAATCGGCTGAGTCGTTAATCAATTTTGACTTAATTGCTTTTTCAACATCAGTTTTACAATGTGCTTTATATATTTCTTCTAATAGGTTCAACTTTATAGCCAGGAATATCTCTGGAAAATACATTTGAGTTTCAGCCACTTGCTGTTGTAAATCATTGTATTCATCAGAGGTTGGTTCGAAATGATTATACCCATCTAAAAGATCAAAAATTCTTGTTATGTTTTGTTTGTAAGATCTGAATATTCTTCTTGAAATATCTGACTGTGAATCGTAGAAAAAATTTCTGAAATAAGTTTCAACGTTAAAATAATTAATATCAGTATTAAAAATTGAAGAAGTATTATAAGAGTCTATTAATTCGACTTGGGAGGTATACTGAAATAAACATTTTTGCTTTAAAAAATAATTATCAATAAGGAAATAAGATTTTTTACGAGTGATGGGATCGAGAAATTTATTATAAACATGACCTTCGAATGAAATTTTAAAAGCTTCTCTTTGAGATGGTTTTGTAGAAGCATCATGAAGTGCTAATAGGTGGCTATAAACACAATCAAGGGTATGGATAAATATCTCTGCGTCTTCAATTTTCTTGCAATTTAGTTTATCATCAACGTTCGAAATAGCTATTATTTTCTTCCTAAAACTATCATTTCTAAATCTTCCTATAATTTGTATTGCTTCCGAATTAGCATCGATTATAGAATGTTCTGCCATATGAGTGTCTGTGATAAGAAATATATTACAATCATAATCTATATCAATATCAACGGCCGAGAAGAATCTAGATGTGAAAAAATTATACTTCACAAAACATTCTTCTTCAATTGAAGAGGAGGCATATTGCACCTTTCCTTCTATGTCACCTAAACTTTTATCTGATACAAATACTGCACTTTCATTAGAAATATTAAGTTTTGAAATGATTTTTTCAATTCCTCTTGTTGAATTGAAGAAAATGAAATTTTTACGACCTTCATTTTGCTTTATAAGTAACTGAAATAATGCATATTGATTATTTGTAATATGCAAATCGATATTCATAGTGATATCATAGTTTGGAATTATTGAAAGATATTCAAAGTTTTGACTTTTAAATCTCGGATCGGTTGGGACTAGTGCAGTTGCAGAAATGAATGCTTTGTTATCAAACATGAAGAAATGTATTAGTGGATCTGTTATTGATTCTCGAAATTCAATATCCTTAGTGATTTTGTCGCACTCATCAAATAAAAGGAAAAAATCTTTATATAGGTTAAAACGACTTTGGTTATCAATACATGCCAATACTATCTTTTGAAATGATTCAGGAGTGGTTAGAATTTTCTTCTTTTTAATGTTTTCATTTAGTAAATATTCTAAAACATGTCTCTCGGACACTCCTCTATAAACACCTAGGATTTCAGGATGTTTTTTCTCCTTACCTATTATAACTGGAACATTTGGTTCAATAATGATTGAATGCCTTGTTAAATCTAGAATTTCCATTGTTGTTGCACCAATACCTGTGATGTTTTTAAAAATAATATGGTTAGATGGAATGTGAGGAAATATTGATTTAGGTAAATCCATTAATTTTTGTCCTTTATTGATTGTAATAGTTTTCATGATTTTAATATTTGTAGGTTAAAAAATAGGCTGTCCAAATAGGACAGCCTTGACTTATTTAATTATGCGGCAAAATCCGCATCCTCAGAAGTATCACCTTCATCAGGAATTTCAATTTTAATGTTTAGGTAATCAATCAACTCTTGAAAGCTAATATAAACTCCTTTGGTTTTTAATGCCATTCTAAAATTTTCAAAACCAGGGAAGCAGATCACTTTAAATTTTTCTCCACCGCCAGAAATATAATTTATGTTTACATATACATAATCAACATCAAAACGATCAGTGTATACTTTTGACGAAACATTTACTCTGGCTTTTATGAATAAATTTTCTAGTAGAAATCTAAAGGAAGTAAATTCATTTTCGTCTAGATTAGAAATATAATTTATCATTTCTTCTTTTGTACAGATACCAGATTCACTATTATCATCTTTAAAGAATGATAAAACAGTAATTGGTTGGTTTTTAGTTTGGAAGCCTGCAACCTTGTTGCTTACTTTCCTTAATGTAATTTTTTTCATTTTAAAAATTGTGTGCATTATTTATAATTTCCAACTAACCAACTGCACATTTATTGGCTAGATGTCATGAGCAAAGCTCTTTGTTTAATTTGAGGGGCAACTATTAAATTAATATTTCCTTGCCCCCATTTTTTCTTGTATTGTTATCGCATTTCAAAGAACACTCAACAGTTTATTCGCATATTTTCTGAGGCGTTATCCGCTGTTGACAATACAAAGGTGCATCAACGAAAAAGGGGGATAAAAACAACTTAATGTTTCTATCCCCCCTTTTTGGAATTGAGTTAATTTATCTTAGAAGCTGTTTGACAAAGTCTTCCTTAACATCCTCATTACCATTTAATTCCAAACCTTTCTTGTCAGGAATAAATGAAAAAGATCTGAGCAAAGAAAAAATAAGCATGTGCTTGTGTTTTTTCTTGAAACCTTTAATAGCATGATCCTCTAAGAAACTATTGAGTGCTGGAACAACAACTTTTAAGAATTCATATGTTGGTGTTAGTCTGGTTTCAAAATGAGTATTATTATGAACCATGGTATAAAGTGAATCAAAATATTCAAAACTCATTGAGGGTTTAATGCCTTCAAAATTCAGAATGGCAATTGCTTCAGATATGAAGCTTGTGAGAGTGAATTTAGAGGTTACTTCATTTGAATAAAGTTTGGACTCCAGTTTCTCCTCGTTAGAAATTTCACCTTCAAGCTTATAAGAATTAATAAAGTCGTAATATTTACGTTTAATGAAAGGTTCTAACATCAATTTTAAAATATCATCTTTAACCTTTTGGGTTTCAGAAATTATTACAGAGCCATATTCATCCTTTTTGCGGAGAGATATTTCAACGTTTGATATATTCTCCCATTTATCCAAGAGCTGTCTTAAATAGGTTATTTCTTCAATGTCTTCATTGAATCCAGACTTTGATAATGATTCATGATATTGAGAATAATAAGAATTCCAGTAATCAACTTTAAAAAGAATAAACAGATCTATCAATTGATTGAAAAACTCATTTAACCTTTCTTTCTCCTCAGCATTTATAACGTTTAAATCTTTTTTAAAAAGTAAAAGAGAAATGAATTCATAAATTCTAGAATCATCATGGTAAAACCTTCCATCTTCGGTTTCCTCAAAAACCATATAAAATGTTTCATTTACGATTCTGAAATTTTGGTGTTGCTCTTCAAGCGTGTTTGTTAGATTAGATTTATTCCCAATTGATTTAAAAGTAATATCAAGTGGATTGAAATACCTTTTATATAGATCGGTAATTTCAATCGTACAATTTAGATTGAATTCTTCTTTTAGCAGTTGAGTATTCGCAGGTTCTTGGAAATTTGAAGGGTCAAATAGTTCATCTTCATCCCCATAATTGTATTTAGACATATAATGTGAATTGATGGCTAATAATAAACAAAAAAGCCCAACCCCACAAAGGGAATTGGGCGAATTTAGTTTTTATGATTTGGACTTCGTTTTTTGCATGGGGATATAAATGTATATTTTCGAGTCCAAATTAAAGTTCAGGCATTACACTTCTAAGCTCTTCTGTATTGTGAACACCTAATCCACGAAGGTATTTTAATGTTACTATCATGTCTGAATGACCTAAAAGCTGTTGAAGGATATGGAGGTCTTTAGTTTTCTTGTAAACGTTAATAGCTGCTGTATGACGGAAAGAATATATTGTTTGTTCCTTCCTAATAATTCCCTTTTCTAACATAACCTTTTTTGAACGTGTCCATAGTGTTCTAAAATAATCATCATTAAAAGGCAGATTAGATAATGAGAAAATGTTATCATCACGCTTAATCTGATCAAGAATAGGTTTTAATTCCTTTTGTACAAATAATGGAACATTCACAGTTCTGATTACTCGACTTTTGTTCTCAACTCCACTTAATGTAATAATGGAATAATCACCATTAAAATGCTTTTTATTTAACACCCTTACTTCATTGTGAGGTCTTAAAAATGTTCCATAAACTAACAAACAACATAAATACAAATATTGATTAGTCTCTTTAAGATAATCTAAAACTGTTTTTAACTCCTCTTTTGAATAAATTTCATGAAGTTTTGCAATTGATTTTTTGGGTTTTACTTTTCTAACAACATCGATATCCCTATCCAAAATTCGACTGGCTTCTGAAAAGATTGCCATTAAATTTATTCTTTTATTTGAAAATGTAGTATTAGAAGTTCGATATAAATTCAGAAACTTTTCAATATGAATAACCTTTAATTCTAATATTGAAACCGTATGAAAGTGTTTTGGTAATACATTTAAAAAAGCTTTCAAAGTTAATTTTAAATCGCTCTTATAAGATTTGCTAAGATTTTCAGACAATTTTCTATTTAAAGCTTCGATAAGGATTTCCTTTACTTGGAAGTTTTCAACTTTAGAATTAGGATTTAGAACACCATTTTTTAACGCTGATAAAAATTCAAACTGAAGTTGATCTAAAAGCTTTCTTTGCTCTTTTAAGGTCTTTGCTGAATTCGGAAAAATATGCAAGCCTAGTTTTTTTCCTGTGTATTCTTTATAACGTTTGCCGTTAAAATAATAATAGATATAAGACCTTGTCTTAATATCTTTTCCTTGAACAATGATTGGATCTGTGTACATCTTATTAAAATTCTGTCTCGCTTGTGTCTCGCTTAGAATTTCTGTACAATCTGGAAAAGCAATTGCTAGTTAAAATATTTAGTACCCAAACGTCAAAATATGAGTTTAACGTGGATATATACTAAAAAAGCTCAGCGAATGCTGAGCTTTTTTTCAGTAGCGGGGAGCAGGATCGAACTGCCGACCTCAGGGTTATGAATCCTGCGCTCTAACCATCTGAGCTACCCCGCCGTTTTTCGGTATGCAAAGATAGCAATAAGGAATAATTATCAAAGAATAATTTATACAATTTTAGGATTTAAATCATCAATTCCTAGCCTATAATTCACAATCAATTTATAGTCAAAAAGATAGCTTAACAGCAATTAAATGGAAATTATCGGTAAATACAGGCTCAGTCCTGCCTTTAGACTGTTAATAATGCGCTTTTTGTGAATAAAAGATTTAATTAGATTTTTTTGAATAACGGATTAATTCATTATACTTACAAAAAGTAGCATGTATTACATGTGAACAGATTACTAACAAAAATTTATATAGATCTACTTATAAGTATCAAATGGCAGAAAAGATTAAATTAAACCTAGAATATGTACTAAATTCTTCACCTAGAATTCTCTTTCCTTACCTACAGGAGCCTAATGAGCTTGCTCAGTGGTTTGCAGATGATGTGAATTATCATGATGGTATTTATGAATTTATTTGGGATAATGAGTCCCACAGAGCACGATTGGTCGCTACCAAAGAAAACAAGAGCGTAAAATTCAAGTGGTTGGATGATGAGCCTTATTTCTTTGAAATTGAAATTATTCAAGATGAACTGACCAATGATGTTGCATTAAGTGTCACAGACTATGTCAAAGAAGACAACATTGATGACCGAAAACTTATTTGGAACAATTCGATCGGTTACTTGCAAAGAGTAATCGGAGCATAAAAATTTTTCTTAACTAGAGCCTCTAATGCAAATTAGGGGCTTTTTTCATTTTGTCCAAGCTTTTTTTTGATTTCAGCCATGTCTGCTTTTGGTTTTGCTCGTGTTTTGCTAGTGTCTCATCCACAGCTTGTCCAAAACTTATCCGGAGCTCGTCCGCTCACAAGCGGACGAGCTGTGGACCATGTCATAACAAGGTGCGGACCATTCACGAGCAAAACACGAGCGAAACCCGACTGGAACCAATGCAGAGCCAATGCAGAGCACTGATTTACACAGAATTTCAACTGAACGAAAAATATAATTTTTGCTAATAGCATAAAGTCAAAAAAATTAGTCCAGTAAAAACAACCTTCAATATTGAATTTCAGATTAACTTTTTCTAACATTTTTTGAATAATCAAAATTGTATCTTTGCATTTGGAACCTCGTATTTCAAGGAGAAAGCCGAGGCATTCCGATTAAGGAATCAAATGAAAAAAGTTAACTTACTCATATTACAAGCATTCATAAAGCCATTTTTGGTGACATTCTTTATTGTCATGTTTGTTCTCGTGATGTTATTTTTATTCAAATACATTGATGACTTAATCGGCAAGGGATTCCAATGGTATGTTATCTTGGAGCTGTTGAGCTATCAATGTGCTGTTCAGCTTTCCATGGCGCTGCCACTCTCGATGTTGCTATCGTCGATTATGACTTTTGGGAACTTAGGTGAAAGCTATGAGCTAGTTGCCATTAAGGCTGCTGGGGTATCTTTACGTAAAGCTATGACCCCATTATTTGTGGTGGTGGGACTATTCAGTGCAGGATCTTTTTTCTTTTCCGACTATATCTTACCGGTGGTGAATCTGAAAATGGGTTCACTATTGTATGATGTCCGGAAGAAAAAAGCCGATTTCTTTATCAAACCGGGAGTATTTAACAATACCATCCCTGGATATTCGATTCGTGCGAAAGGGAAAAGTGAAGACGGGACGACCTTGCATGATTTAATGATCTATGAGCACCCATCAGGTGGTACAGCTACGAACGTTACTTTTGCGAAGGAAGGATTTATACAGAATTCACCCGATAATAATTTTATGGTGCTGGAATTGAAGGATGGGGTTCGCTATGAGGATTCACGATCGGAAAACGCGAAGCGTTATGATCCCAGACAGCAGTTCACCAGATTTAGATTCAAGGAGACAACGACTAAATTTGATATGGGAAGTTTCCAGATGAATAGAACGGATCAGGACCTCTTCAAATCCCATCATCAGATGTTGAACTTGAAGCAGCTAAAACTTTATTCAGATTCTAATCGGATTTATATTGACAGCTTGGAGCGGACAAATTCTTTTGAAGCAAAACGTTATATTAACTATTATTCGCCCTACTTTAGGGAAAATAGTCCCGGAAGGACGAAGGCTAAGGTATCTCTACCTGACTTTGATACAAATGGTCAGATGAGGATGTCCATTAATAATGGCTTGAGCCAGGCACGTCAGATTAAAGATATGGCGGTCAATCGAGAAGCAGAATTTGCTCCGTATGCGGAGAAGGATGTTCGATATGATATCGAATGGCACCGTAAGTTTACCTTGGCTTTTTCCTGTTTATTGCTCTTTGGTATCGGAGCGCCATTGGGAGCCATTATCCGCAAGGGCGGATTAGGACTTCCTGTTGTGATGGCGATCATATTCTTCTTAATCTATCACGTCATTGCTACGGTTTCGGAAAAAGCAGCTAAAGATGCCAGCCTGACTCCTATGTGGGGAATGTGGATGGCAATTATAGTACTGACACCACTTGCGATATTCCTGACCTACAAATCGACTTCCGACTCGGCTTTATTTGATGCCGATCAGTATAAGATGAAGGCACAGGCAATCTGGAATAAGATCATTGGATTTTTCAATAAAAAGAAAGAGAATAAGGGTACGCCCGCATAATAATTAACAGTTAAAAGGAAAGGGCTTCGATATTTGAAGCCCTTTTTTGATTAACGATATATTTGAATTGGATTAATTTCCTCCTCTGACTCTACTTTGTTCATCCTGTTCGCTAGGATTTCTTTTTTTCTTACTTAATTCTTTTCCTAACTTGAGGGATGCTGAAAAAATAAGGGTTCTTGTATCCAGGTTGAAATGCTGATTCATACGTACTGATCCTGAATGGGAGTCTGCATGATAGTTCATGGTTTTAAAGATATCATTAGCCGCTAGCTTCAGGGAAAGCCTGTCTTTCCAGACGCTTTTCATCAGCCCAGCAGAAACAAATCCAAATCCTTTTCTTACAAAAACACCGCTGGATTGGTCTGAATTATATTGTCCGTTGATTTCAAATGCCCAACTTTTAGGTAGCTTAAAGATATTGTTGCTCTGAATCTCATAAGACCAGGATCTGTTTTTAATGCGTTCAGCATTAAAGTTTCCGAAATAATTATTTTCAAATACATTGGCATTGTTGATACTTGTCCAGAATTGAAGTGGTTTATAAGTATGATTTAGATTCATACCGATATTTCTAAAGCCTTCAATATTGGCAATGGATCGGATGGTCACATTCTGTTCTGGAATTTGAGTCAAAACACTGGTCATGACATCTTTTACATCTGTAAAATAGAAGGAAGCATGCAGGTTCTTTCCTAAGCTATAGTTTAATTCAAAGGAGTTTGCTAATTCGGGCTGCAATAGAGGATTTCCTTGATAAAACACGAAGGCATCAACATAGAAACGAAAAGGATTTAAATCCTCGTAATCTGGTCTGTTGATCCTGCGGCTATAAGAAAATTGGATACTATGGCGATCATTTAATTTTTTGCTGACCGAAGCGCTGGGAAATAGATTGGTATAGTTTCTTTTGTTCACGACCTTACTCGTCAACTGATTGCCTAGTGAATAGGTATTTTCAACACGTAAACCGGCTGTAAAATTCCAATTATTGTACTCCAGATGATAGTTGGCATATCCAGCGTGGATATTTTCTGAATACAGAAAATGATTGCTTGTACTCAAATCGCTGACCCATTGACCCGCTTTTAAGGTGTCGTTTATTGCATTATTGTCTGTTTCAATAAAACTACTCTTCCATCCTAGCTCCAATCGTTGGTTTGTCGAGATATGATGTAGATAATCTAACTTACCGACATATAATTCAGAGATCGAAGGGGTTTTATTTTTCCTTTTGGACAGATAAGGGTTTTGATGGCCTGTTTTTTGAAAATCGGACGTTAATTGTTGGTCGGATTTATAGTCGGCTACTAAATATTCAAAATCCGCCGATAGTAAATTTCCATGTTCTCCAATTGCTTGCTGTACATTGGCCATCAAGGTGTTGGTATTCCATTTACTTATATTGCTATTATCGGTCAGGGAATTGGATATCATTTCATCGTTGCTGAACAAAATATTATTGAATCCTTTATTGAAGTTATTGTAGGTTCCGAAGCTCCCGGTCCATGCTATTCCTAAATTCAGTTTTTCATTTGCCTGAAAATCGATTCCGACTTTCGCATTGTTTGTTTCCAAGGGTTCATCGGTATCGGAATATTGGACTGATTTCCTAGCTAAGGTTTCATCAGGATTCTTTTCAAAAAAGCGGTTGAAGGTTCTGTACTCCCTTTCACCCCTGTAGCCGCGATCATAACCTAAGATAAAATTCCATTTGTTGACCTGTCCATTAAAGTTTATTCCTGCGCCATATCTTTCTTTTCGACCTGCTCCGCCGTAGGAATTAACCGTAAGGTTGTAGCCAGCTTTCTTATCATTCTTCATAACAATATTTATCATTCCTCCCATCCCTTGAGCATCAAATTTTGCAGAAGGGTTGGTAATGAGCTCTATGCTCTTTAAGGAAGAAGAAGCTGTTCCTTTTAGTAAGGTTGCAAGATCCTTGGGAGATAAGTAAGATAATTTTCCGTTGATCATAACCGCAACATCCGATTTTCCACGCATGCTGATGTTACCATCATCATCGACTTTAACAGCCGGAGCCCGTTGAAGAATTTCTAAGGCAGTCATTCCATCGGCGAGAATGCTGCTTTCAATATTCAGCACCATCCGGTCAGATTTACGTTCAATAAGATTACGTTCGCCTTTGATGCTGATTTCATCCAAAGCTAAGGACGAAGGGATGAGGTTGATTTTTCCTAAATCCAGAGTCTCCTTTGCGACATTCAAATTAGTTTTCACATAATTCGAGTAGCCTTGGTAGGAAATTTCAAGATTGTAGTTTCCTTCAGGAATTTGAATGGAAAACTCACCCATTTCATTGGTCAGTCCAGTTTTAAGGGGTTGGAGCTGACTTCCTTTTAAAGAGATGGTAACCTGGCTTAATGGTTCATCATTTTCATTAAGGACAATACCCTGAATTCCAGATTGTGAATAGGCAAATGATGAAAACAAGAGTAGTAACAAACACAATTGAGTAGATAATAGCATATAGAAAGATTAAAATGAATAGAATGGTTTGTCGTTTTCATAGATCGATAGATTATTAGCCTGCAATTTTCTTTTTCTTTTTCCTTCTTCCCCACCAGATTAGGAAACCAGTAATAGGCAATGAAGTAGCAATAATACCGGCAAGAAAAGTTGAGAGTTTTCCAAATTGTCCCCACCACTGGCCCATGTGCAGTTGCCACACATAGTTTTCAACTTTCTCATGAACGATGTAAGGAGTCTCGACCGTTAGTTTTTCTCCGGTGTAGCGATCAAATATTTCCATGTCGAGATTTTCAGTACTTTTTAACCCTGACACTCCCATTTGAAAGACATAAGCCCCCAATTCGTTAAGGTTGTAAACCCAAATGGAAGCATTCTTTTTATGTGGGTTTTCAGCTAATGCTTGATAAGCATATTGGGCATAATCCAATGAAGATTTATGTTCGTCATAAGCTGGTAAAACAACGTCAATATGTTCATCAGAACCACCAAAGGATTTGATAAGCACATCACCTAAAGAATGGAAGAAAATAATGATGCCTGTTGCACTTAGAATAAAACATAGTAATAAGGAATAAAATCCGTAGACATTATGAAGGTCATAGTTTAGTCTTTTGAATTTTGCTTTCCATTTCACGGTGAAGCTATCCTGCCTTGTTTTTTTTGTCCATCTTTTTGGCCACCACAAAATCAATCCCGTGATACAGCTTAACAGAAAAATAACTGTTGATACCAATACAATCCAACCTCCAAATTGTCTGTTCAGCAAATTGGAATGCAGGTGTGCGGTGACATAAAAGAAATGCCCTGTATAATCGACTTTTAAAACCTCTGCGGTATAGGGGTTGATATAGATAAAGTTCAACCGTTTTGAATCATCATGGAAGGCTCTGACCCGGACAGATCTTTTTGGATCGTTAAAGAATACGACTTGAGACAGGCGTAATTTAGGATCTTTTTTATGGATAGCTTCCACAATTTGAGATGCGGTTGCACGTTTTTCACCAACCTCCACAAATTTAGACTCAGCGGCTGTAAAATCTAAAATTTCATCACAATAAACGATGATTGTCCCTGTCAGACATACAAAAACAACGATTAATCCTGAGACAATAGATGGCCACAGATGCAACCAAGCATTCAATCTACTGAACCAGTTTTTTCCTTTCTTTTTTACCGGGGCAGTATTCAAAGCTGGCTTGGGTCTTGTTTTTAATTCAAAATTCTTTATCATTCTATTTTAAGGTTGCTTTTGAAAATAAACTACCGCAGGAAAGATACCTGCAGTAGTTTGGCATTAGAAAAATCAAATTAGAATTTGAAAGATAAGTTCGCTAAGAATTCAAATGGACGTTGTGGTTTTCCATATACATCCCAGTATTTAACATTAGCGATATTATTTAATTTTAGTCCGACACGATACTTTGGTTGGTCGTAAAATATTGTTCCATTCAAAAGAGTATAGGCGGGTACATAGAAATCATCTTGCATATTTAGCAAGACATCACCTACGTAGTTAATACCTGCTCCAAATCCTAATCCTTTAACCCCATTATCCAAGAATTTATATGAAGTCCAGAAGTTGGCCACATGTTTAGGGCTCCAAGCATCACGTTTTCCGACTTGATTTTCAGCCGCAACAATGTATTTGCTGTCGTTATAACCATATCCTGCAATGATGTTCCAGCCTCTGCTCGGACTTGCTATCAGATCAACTTCCAAACCTTTACTTTCAAGTTTCCCATCTTGTACACTGATTCCTGGGATCACCGTTCTCAACTTGTCTTTAACACGGATGTCATAATAGCTTAGCGTTGCATTTAACAAACCATCAAATAACTCCAGTTTTGAACCTACTTCAATTTGATTGGCCTGTTCCGGTTTCCATTTTGTCAAGACAGGATCGGATTCAGGATCTGAAGGATTGGAAAGTCCCTGAGAAGCCCCGATATTCGAAAAACTATTCATGTAATTTGCAAAGACAGATACCCTATCTTTTAGGGGTTGATAAACAACGCCAATTTTAGGGGAGACATTTATTTGAGAATACCCTTTTTCGACCTCATAAAACGGATCGGTAGCTTTCTGTTCCACTTTACCTTGTTCATTAACAACCTGAGGTTGTCCAGGGTTATAGGTTGTTAAATCGTTTTGATGAAAGGCATTTATACGCGCGCTTAACATGACAAATAAGCGGTCAGAAATATTAGTCACATTGGATAGATAACCGCTAATTACGCGATAGTTACTTTCATCAATTCCATCGCCATAACTTCGTTTGGGTCTTGATGCTTCCACTTCAGATCTTGTCAAGGGTTTCCAATATGGATCCTTCACACTTACCGTGTCATATATGGCGAAGTAAGGAAACATATATAGATTTTTATCCTTGAAGAAAGTTGCATCAGCACCGATTAAGATTTTGTTCTTCACTTCCCCAAGCTGATATGATCCATTGAAATTTTGCTGCACAGCTGTAAAGTTCATGCTGTAATCATCAAAGATTCTATATCGACGTTCTACCCTATTGTCATCTACGACCATGGGAACCATGAAAATAGAACCTTTGTCGCCAGTATTATTATATAAGAAGGAAGTTTTTGAGCTCCAGTTCTCAGAAATCTGATATTCCAATTCAGCACCGATATTGATATTAGTACGGTTTGTAGCAATATCGTCAGAAGTAAAGGAGCGATCATAAGGAAGGTTATATTCTTTCAAATTAGAAGAAGACAGCTTATTTGTATTTCTTAGGAAAGCAACCAAGGGTTTAGTTGTATTATAAACATCAGCATCCAACCTGACCGTTGTTTTATTATTAGCTTTGAACAGGAGGCTAGTAGCAAATCCCATTGCTGTAACTTTACCTTCATTCTGAAAACCGTTGTTCGTCATTCCAAGTACATTAAATCGTCCCATAGCAGTTCGATCTTTATTAAGAGGGGTATTGATATCAGCCGTCAACCGATTCATTCCAAAGCTTCCAGTAGTGTAGCTTACTTCACCTCGAAAAGATTCAAATGGTCTTTTAGTCACATTATTTATGATACCACCATAGCTTGAGGATTGAGCACCGAACAAAGTTGCGGAAGGACCTTTAATTACTTCTACCTTTTCTAAATTGAAGATTTCAGATACTGCTCTTGATTCGACCGGCATACCATTTCTGACCATATTGGATCCTCCTTGATTGGTATTGGAAAAACCACGCATGGTAACTCCATTTCCACTATCGTTAACTCCATTGGTAATAATTGCACCTGGCACTTGAGCCATGGCAGAAATATAATCTGTAGCTGCAGTTTCCATCATTAACTCTTTAGTTATCACGGAATAGGCCTGCGGATTTTCAAGATTTGCCAAAGGCATCCTTGCAATGTCCTGCGTTTCTTTTCTAGCGAATTTGTTTCGTTGAATGTCCGAGACAATAATTTCTCTCAGTTGCGTTGATTTGGATTGTACAGTAATCCGATCCACTTGGGTCGTTTCACCTGGTTCTATATTAATTGAGATGGAAGAAATAGTATAATTAGCATAGGAAACCTCTAGCGTATAATTTCCCTTTGGGGCATGTAAGGAAAATGATCCAGATTCATCAACAGATGTGTTGAATTTGGTGTCTTTTAAGCGAATAGTAGCATATGAAAGTGGTTTACCATCTATAGTAAACACCTCCCCTTCAACAATACCTGTTTGTTGAGCAAATATGAGTGCTGGAATAGTAAATAAAAATGTTAGTGTAATAGCAGCCTTAAATAATTGCTGCGAAAACCAGTTTTTCATGTATTAATTTTATTTAGATTAATTATAAATAATGAGGCAAAAGTATTACTTTTGGTTACGCATCGATAACATTTAAGGGATATTCAACAACAAATAAGGGATAAAATGAAAACAGTTACCCTAAAAGAACTGTATGGGAAAGAAGAATTAAACACATTATTGGCCTCATCAGAGAGTCATAACTATGCAAATGGTTTTTCAATAAAGACTATAAATAATGAGCTCATTGAAGGCAGATTATATAAATTTCATGATGGATGCATTACGGTAAGCTTTCAGGAATGGAAATTATTGCAACCATTTCGGTTAAAAGTAAACCATAAAGAACCCATGATAAAGGTTCAATTTGAGATTGAGGGAGATTCTTTTTTTGAAAGTCTGACAAACGAATTTATACATATTCCCTCCAACCATTTTCAATTTATTAATATCCCAAATACGAACGGTCATCTTACTTATAATTGTTCGCGGAAGGTATTGGACATTCATATTGATCAGCAATACCTATATGACTTATTAAGGACACAGGGTTACTCTGAAAAGCATCTATTGGAACATTTCCTATTAAAGAATTATACGTTTTACCGTCATGCCTCGATAATCTCTGAAGTCCAAAAAAAGTTGATTCATGAATTATTGGAGCATACTTATCAATCAGAATTTGCGAAGCAATTTATCAGGACCAAGGCCATCGAGCTTATGATAACTGTTTTTTCAGGTTCGAAGAATTCTGTCGAAAAAAGTAAATGGAGTCAGACTGATATTGGCATTATGATTACATTGAAGAGTTATCTTGACGAGAATTTCCATCAAGATCTTCATCTCAAAACTTTAACACGACAATTCGGGATTAATGAATTTAAATTGAAAAATGGTTTCAAAGATTTATTCGGTGATACCGTATTTGGATATATCCGCAAGCAGAAATTAAAGAAAGCACAGGAACTGTTAATCCATACAGATTTGGAGATTAAGGAAATAGCTTACCTAACAGGTTTTAAGTATTCCCATCATTTCTCAAAAGTGTACTTTGAATGTTTTAAAATTTTGCCAAGTGTATATAGAAATCAGAAGGTAAGTTAGAGATAGCATGCCAATGAAAATAAAGGAATTTAGAATGGTCGGTCAAGCCACATAGTTGTTTAAACAATATAAATTCGAACAATAAGTTGAGCTCATCGATTTATGACAACTTACTTATAAAATAATGGTTAAATAGCCCTACCTTTGTATCATATTTAAAGCAAATGAAAATCCAATTAAATACGATTGAAGAAGCGATCGAGGACATTAGAGCAGGCAAGGTTATCATTGTAGTTGACGATGAAGACCGTGAGAATGAGGGTGATTTTGTTACTGCTGCTCGCAATGCTACACCTGAAATCATCAATTTCATGGCTACGCATGGTAGAGGATTGGTATGTGCCCCATTAACCGAAGAACGTTGTAGAGAACTTAATCTTGGTTTAATGGTCAGCGATAATACAGCGGTTTATGAAACGAACTTCACAGTTTCAGTAGACTTGCAGGGATATGGCTGTACGACTGGTATTTCAGCTTCGGATCGTTCCAAAACAATCAAAGCATTAATTGACCCGAACATAAGACCTGAGGAATTGGGTCGTCCAGGACATATTTTCCCATTAATTGCTAAAGATGGGGGTGTTTTACGTAGAACAGGACACACGGAGGCTTCTGTGGATCTAGCTCGCCTTGCTGGTTTTGAACCTGCAGGAGTATTGGTAGAAATCTTGAAGGATGATGGTGAGATGGCTCGTCTTCCAGACCTAATCAAGGTGGCCGAGCGTTTTGACCTTAAAATTATTTCAATTGAAGATTTGATTGAATACCGTTTAAAACACGATACCTTAATCCAGGAAGAGGTTACCGTTGAAATGCCTACAGAATGGGGAGACTTCAAAATGAAAGCCTTTACCCAAAAGAATACAGGTGAGCAACATTTAGCGTTGTATAAAGGTGAATGGAAAGAGGATGAGCCTATTTTAGTTAGAGTTCATAGCTCTTGTGTTACCGGAGATATCTTTGGATCATGTCGTTGCGATTGTGGGCCACAGCTTCATAAATCGATGGAGATGATTCAGAAAGAGGGAAAAGGGATTATCGTATATATGAATCAAGAAGGAAGAGGCATTGGCCTTGTTAACAAGCTTCATGCATATAAGCTTCAGGAAAGTGGAATCGACACTGTGGATGCCAACCTGCAGTTAGGTTTTAAGCCTGACTTGCGTGACTATGGTGTTGGTGCACAGATTTTGAGATTCATGGGCGTTACAAAAATGAAGTTGATGTCTAACAACCCTACAAAACGTGCTGGATTAATTGGATATGGCCTAGAGGTTGTAGACAACGTTCCGATTGAGATCGTTCCAAATAAATTCAACGAAGGATATCTTAAAACTAAAAGAGATAAAATGGGTCATACCCTTAACAATCTTTAATAAAGCATAGAAATGGAGGTTTAAAACCTCCATTTTGCATTCTATAAGGTGCAAATTACTGAAATAAACATTTCTCATTTCCAATTGTTCGATTAAAAAGTTTACTATGAAGAATTCCCTAATAATTGAAAAAGCATATTTAAACGGTTCATTCATCAGTTCCGATAAAACATTTGAAGTGATCAATCCATCGACTCTAAAGCCGGTAGGGAAATTACCGGATTTGACAGTAAAGGATTGTCAGAAATTTATCAATACGGCATACAAGTCATGGGATTCATGGAAGTCCACACCTGTCGGTGAACGATCCAGGATCCTTAGAAACTTATACAATCTAATTAATGAACATAAACAGGAGTTGGCTGAGATTATGACTTTGGAGAGTGGAAAACCCATTAAGGAATCCCTGACAGAAGTTGATTATGCGAATTCATTTATAGACTGGTTTGCGGAGGAAGGAAAGCGGGCATACGGCGAGACGATTCCCTCCATGGCAGGAAATACGAGAATGCAGACCATTAAGCAGGGAGTTGGGGTAGTCGCGGCCATTACGCCTTGGAATTTTCCATTGGCCATGATCACGCGCAAGGTTGGCCCGGCATTGGCAGCAGGCTGCACGGTAATCTTGAAGCCGGCATCACAGACTCCATTTTCTGCGATTGCATTAGCAAAATTAGCCGATCAGGCCGGGGTTCCAAAGGGTGTATTTAATGTGATTACCTCGAAGGACAGTAAAGGCATAGGTAAGGAATTGGCAAGCAATGAAAAAATCAGAAAGATATCATTTACGGGTTCAACCTCAGTTGGGAAAACGTTGATGGAACAGGCTGCCAGCAGCATCAAGAGAATTTCATTGGAATTAGGAGGCAATGCACCGTTCTTGGTTTTTAAAAATGCAGATATCGATAAAGCAGTAGCTGGAGCTGTTACTGGTAAATTCAGAAATACGGGTCAGACCTGTGTTTCGATCAATCGCTTTTATGTACAGGAAGAGGTTTATGAGGAATTTACCAAAAAATTGACCAAGGCTGTAAGAGAATTGGTTGTTGGAGACGGCTTGAAGAAAACATCGCAGGTTGGTCCGTTAATCAATGCGGATGGACTTAAAAAGGTTGAAGAGCATGTTCAGGATGCCATTTCTAAAGGTGCGAAGGTGGAAACAGGAGGCAAGCCTATGAAAGGCCTCTTTTATGAACCGACGGTTCTTTCCAATATGCCTAAGGACAGTATTATAGCGACAGAAGAGACTTTTGGGCCTATCTGTGCCTTATTTAAATTCAGTTCCGAAGAGGAAGCCATACAACTAGCAAATGATACGCCATTTGGATTGGCATCCTATTTCTTCAGCCAAGATGTTAACCAGTGTTTTCGAGTTTCAGAGCAATTAGAAGCAGGGATGGTCGGAGTGAATACCGGTTTGATATCGAATGCTTCTGCGCCTTTTGGTGGCGTTAAACAATCCGGTTTGGGCCGCGAAGGATCCAAATACGGTCTAGACGAATATATTGAAGTAAAATATGTATGTTTTGGAGGATTTTAACCTCCAAAACATTACCAAATATGATATCTCAAACCTAACATAACGTAATTAGGTTCGGCAACTTCATTCTTAAATTGATACTTGACTTTATATCCCGTATATAAGGACAAATCCACAGCAGGAAAATAATAACTTAAGCCAAGTTGTCCATTTGCTTTGGTAAAGTTTTCCGTGCGACGCATGGGTTGGTCCTCCGTACCTTCAACAGAATAGTCATAAGTAAAGAACTCCTGGCCCAATCCAAGCCCCATAAAGACGTTAAAGTTTGATTTCTCCTTGTTCAAAAAGCTAACCAAGTAATCAGCGCCAACCGCTAATAAATCGCCCCGACCATGGAATTGTGCCTGAATGGATTGACGGTTAGTAAAGTCATATTTACCCTGAACACCGAAGCTGGCATCATAGCCCACATCGTCTAATTTCAGATCGCTATAAAGACCAAATGCCCAATCATGTTCCTGCGCATTTAAAGTTATTGGCAAGATAAAAGCACAAACAATCCAAAGTAATTTCTTCATAATATACATATTAGTCAACCTGCTCGCCTTTATTTTTTCTATATTTTTTATAAAGCTTAACAAGTATCATGAGTAGAATTCCCAATCCAAAAATGCCCAATACGCCAAACACCCAGCCTAACGCTGATTTCAGGATAACTAGGAAAACGATGGCAAACAGAATCAGAGTAGATACCTCATTCCACAGCCTAAACTGGGAAGAAGTCCAATTACACTGCTCATCTCTCAGCTGATGCATGAGCCTTTGAGAAATAAAATGATAAACAATCAGGGCAGCAACAAAACATAGCTTGATCTGCATCCAGCCTGTACTTAATAATGCAGGATTAATGTAGAGCATGGTCAATGCTGAGAAGACAGCAATATACATGGCCGGAGTTGTAATTACCCACCACAGCCGATTCTCCATAATCACAAATTGCTTATGTAAGACTTGATATTCAACATCGGATTTTTGTTTCGCTTCGGTATGGTAGACAAACAATCGGGGCATGTAGAAAAGCCCCGCCATCCAGCAAATAACAAAAATAACATGAATTGCTTTCGCGTATAGATAAAGCATAATTTGAATTAATATTCAAAAATAAAAATTATATCCTCAAATAATGACATTGGTACGTAAGGAAATGATTTGCATTCAAAACGAAAGGAGCTGCCACAATGTGACAGCTCCCCTATTCAAAGTTGAAAATTCTTAATATCTGAATTCCTTGATTACCTCAATTGCATATTTTACGTTGTCAAAAGGCATATCAGGCATGATTCCGTGTCCTAAATTGAAGATGAAACCTTTTTCACCGCGCATACGTTCGAATAATTCTAATATTTTCTTTTTAATCACCGGTTTATCAGCGTACAGAACAAATGGATCCAAGTTTCCTTGAACGGCCATATTGCTTGGCAATGCTTTTTTGATATTCAATAGATCAGCATTCCAATCTAATGAAACCACATCAGGCTGTGCTTCAGCCATCACTGGGGCAAATACCGAACTACCTTTGGCAAATGAAATAATCGGAACATCTTTTCTATTTAATTTTGAAATGATGTATTTATTGTATTGGTGGGAAAATTCATGATAATCATTCCAAGATAAAGCCAAAGCCCAGCTATCGAACAATTGTAAAGCGTTCACACCGGCAGCAATTTGCATGTTTAGGTATTCAACGGTAACATCAGCAATTTTCTGAAGAATGCTATGAGCCAATTCAGGTTGGTTGTTCATGAAAGTCTTGGTTAATTTAAAGTCTTTCGAAGAACCACCCTCTACTAAATAACTAAGAATGGTGAAGGGTGCACCTGCAAATCCAATCAAGGGAACATTTCCGTCCAAACGTTGTTGGATGACGCGAATGGCATCAGCTACATACTGCAATTTATCCAAACAATCTACATTCAGGTATTCGGCATCTTTGGCATTTCTGATTGGATTTGAGAATCGAGGACCTACCCCTTGTTCGAAGGAAAGGTCTCCGCCCATTGCTTCGGCGGTAACTAGAATATCGGAGAATAAAATAGCTGCATCCACACCTAATAGGTCTATTGGCAGCATGGTAACATCTGCGGCAATTTCAGGGGTTTTGCACATTTCCAAGAAAGAATACTTGTTTTTAATTTCCCAATATTCTTTCATAAACCTTCCTGCTTGACGCATCATCCATACTGGAGGTCTTTCCGTAGGCTGCGACATCGCAGCGCGAATCAATAGATCGTTTTTCAAATTTTTGTCCACTACTTATGCTTATTAACTTCGTTTTGTATTTTCTCAATAATTGACACTTGGCGTGCCGTAAGCTTTAATTTATTGGTGACGTCCAAGTAAGCTTGAACGCGCTCATAATCATGCTTTCTCAGGTTGATATTTGCAAGATTAATTAACACCATCCCTTTCTCATTATCTTTTCTCCAAGGGAGCCTAGAAGCTAATTGAAAGTGATATTCCGCTTCTTCTATCTTTTCCTCTTTCAAGGCGATATTGCCCATCATAAATTCATAGAAATTACGTCTTCCCTTTCTTAATTTATCTGGATTCTTGATTTCGGCTAACAGTCTTTTCGTTTTTTCGTAGTCCTGTTTATGAAATGCCTGAGTTGCCAGATAAACGGTTCCTTCTTTAAAATAACTCCAAACCAGGTAGGCTATCCCACCAAAAATATAGACGGCGATATTGTAATGCTTTGCATAGATCGCATACAATAGAAAGGCGATCGCAATTGCGATTACTATTTTTCGTGCTTGATTCGTCATCGATTTACTTAGTTCGAGTTGTCTGTAAATTTATATCCAACGCCACGGATGGAGTGGAAATAAATTGGATGTTTTTGATCAGGCTCAAAGTACTTCCTAAAGGTCAAGATAAAGTTGTCAATTGTTCGGGTAGATGGGTAAACATCGTAATTCCAAACGGTTTCCAGAATCTGTTCACGTGAAACAGCCTCATTTCTACGCTCAATTAACAATTTTAGAAGCATAGTTTCTTTTTTTGTTAATGATGTAATCGTACCATCTGCCTGATGCAATTCAAAAGAGTTGAAGTAGATAGTTTTATCACCGATTGTATAGGAGTTCAATTCCTTAAGGTCATCTCCCTTCATTCCTCTGCGGATAAGGTTACTGACACGAAGAATTAATTCTTCAAGATTGAACGGTTTTACCAAGTAATCATCGGCACCTTTTTTCAGACCCGTAATACGGTCTTCTGAGCTGTTTTTAGCAGTCAAGAACATGATTGGTACTTCAGAGTTCTGTAATCTGATTGTTTCCGCAACTTGGAAACCATCGATTTCTGGAATCATAACGTCCAAGATAATCAGGTTAAAACGCTCTTCCTTAAAAATCTTTAATGCTTTTTTACCATCAGTAGCAGTAGTAACACGGTACCCTTCAAGTTCTAGGTTTAACTTGATTGCTTCTAATAGATGTTCTTCATCTTCAACTAATAGTATACGTTGTTTAGTTTGCATAATTTTCAAAAATAACTTCAAAAATGCTTCCTGTAGGAGTATTATTTTTCACCCTAATGGTTGCATTGTGTTTTAGTAATACTGTTTTAACAATATATAACCCCAAACCAGTTCCTTTGGTTTTACGGGTTGCCTCACTACCCACTCGATAAAACTTATTAAATATAAGTTTTTTTTCCTCATCAGGGATTCCTTCGCCGTGATCTGTTACTGAAAACAACAAGTTTGAACCTTGTTTGTTCAGTTTTACGAAGATGGTTGCACATGGAGGGGAATATTTTACGGCATTTTCGATTAAGTTGGTAATGACATTTGTGATTGCGAACTTATCTGCCTTGATTTCGATATCGGGATCCAGGTCAAATTTGATAACTTGGGATTTACATGCATTTTTCTGCAATCTATCGATAATCTGTTCCACTAATTCGGTGATATTGAAAGCCTCTTTAGGTAGTTGATAGGCTCTGTTTTCAAGTTTTGTAGTCAAAAGGACATTCTCCACTAAATCATCCAATCGCTCAATATCCTTGAGTGAGTTTGCCAAAAAGACTTTCTGCTGTTCACGGTCAAGGTCACGCTTTAAGATGGTTTGGATATACAGCTTGACAGATGCCAAGGGAGATTTTAACTCATGTGTAATGGCCAGTAAGAAATTCTGCTGCTGCTGGTTAATCTCATGTTCACGCTTTACCTGCTTCTTTAATTTCAAGGCACCCCAAATAAAGATCAATAAGAAAATCAATCCTTCTCCGATAATCATTCCCTTTCTATCTGGTTCGAATTTCACCAAGATAAAGCCCCACCACAACAATTGGGTGATTGCGTAAAAAATCAAGAAATAAAACAGAAATAATGCTTTTTTCATATCCTATAAATCCTGCGCAAATGTACTTAAATACGTCCTCATTAGGAAGTAAGCGCAACTTTATGACAGTAAACTTAGATTACAGGTTGATACAGCAAGGTATAGCCCTTATATTTGCACATGTTCAACGATAAAAAGCATCTATTTTTTGATTTAGACCATACCATTTGGGATTTTGACAGGAATGCTGAGGAAACGCTTAAGGAACTTTACTTCCGATATTCCTTTGATGAAATATTTAATTCACCAACCTCTGATGGGTTTATAAGCACCTATACAGCCAATAACCATAGGTTATGGAATCTTTATCATCATGGGGAAATTGACAAGGCTACACTAAGGAAATTGAGGTTTGCGGATACATTTACCCAATTAGGTGTGAACCCTGAATTATTCCCGGTTGAATTTGAAGAAGAATACTTGGAGATCTGTCCGACCAAGACAAATCTATTCCCAAATGCCCACGAAACATTAACTTATCTTAAAGATCGCTATACGCTTCACCTCATATCCAATGGATTTAAGGAGGCCTGTGAGAAAAAATTAAAGCATAGCAATCTGTCAGTTTACTTTGAAACGATTGTAATTTCTGAGATCATTGGGATTAACAAACCAGACCGAAGGATATTCGAGCATGCCCTGAATAACGGCAAAGCAATAAAGGATGAGGCTGTGATGATTGGAGACAATATCGATGCTGATGTTCGAGGGGCGCAGAATGCTGGTCTAGAAGCAATTTTCTTTAATCCATTGGAGGTTGAAAAACCTCAGGATGTAAACTATATGATCAAGGACTTAAAAGAATTACAAGAGCTTTTTTAATAAGCTCTTGTAATCTGTTTATTTTAGGATTCTCTTCAGCAATTTGCTATAGGCAGTTGCAATTTTCTCCATTCCGAAATCATTGGGATGAGCATAATCTACAGTTGAGTTATTGTCTAAGCCAATTTCCTTTTCAGTAAGCCAATATAAATTTTGATCTCCTTTTTGCTGCAGGCTTTTTACAGCCTTCTCCGCCACCTTGGAACGGCTTTGGTAATCCGCATTGGTTTTGAGGTTATAGACGGCAGGAACTTCGCTAGAGCTGTGTGCGGCGATGATTATTGGGGTATTTGGATGTACAGTTCGAATGGTCTTGACTGCATTATCAATCAGGTCAATTAATTTCTGTTCACCATTTTCACCTGCTATGGATAAATTTGGGATACAGTCAAGAATAAAAACTGATGCGTCTTGCTTATTGATCAAATCTAGGATAGGTTGCTCCAGACGGCCATTTCCACTAAAGGCAAGATTTATAACCTCTTGATTAAAATTTCTACCCATCCAATTGGTCCATCCTAATCCAGGTCTTGATGCACAGGCACCTTGTGCAATGGAAGTACCATAGATGACAATGGGCTTGGTTTTTTGATGGATGAATTCGATTTTCTCACCTTTATCTGTTCCAATTTCCATCCATTGCACAGAATTGTAAAGCGGAAGATATAGACGGTAAATGAAATCCGGGTTTGAACCAAAATCTTCAAACACATAAGATATGGTATCCTTAAAGCTATATTTACCATGCATCCAATTCCAGGTCTGAGAATTAGATTCCTTAGCATAGAGGTCAAGACCACTAACACCTGTTGTTGGCATATGGGGCATATTCAAGCTTCCTGAAACTTTATATCTGACGGTAAATGATTTGGACGGCGTTTTAAATTCTACATAGACACCAGCGCCATTTTGTCCAAGATCCCATACAGGTTTCCGGACTTGATCTTTTAGTTTTAAAGGCAGCCTAGCATATCCATCATCGGCATTCACTTCGCTTACACGACCTTCTAATGCTCCTTCTTGAAGAACATTCCTCCAGTCCAGTTCCTGGGCAGAAAGGAATAAGGTCGAGATACAAAAAAGAGAGCCCAAAAGGCTCTCTTTCCAATATTTAATTTTCTTAAACATTATAATTCTTTAACAGTGATATTTCTTAACCAAACATCATCTCCGTGATCTTGGAAGCCAATTACACCTGATTTTGATTTTCCACCAACATTGTTTAACAATTCGAAAGCTAAAGGCCATTTTTCTTTGCTGAATTTACTAGCCTCTAATAATTGAGTCCATTCTGGAGTCCATAATTCGTATTCCACTACTTTTTCATCATTTTGGTAATGGGTTACTTTTCCTTTGTTCACCACGATTTTAGCTCTGTTCCACTCGCCTGCTGGGAAAGCATTTTGAGGTTTTGCAGGGATCATATCGTATAAAGAAGATGATTTACGGTTTCCATCGACGCCTTGTTTTGCATCAGGGTGGTTTTCATTATCCAGGAGCTGGAATTCCGGACTTGAAATATAGATCGGTTGATCTTTAATTTCTTTAGCCAAGAAGAATACACCTGAGTTTCCAGCCTGAGAAATCTTCCATTCGAATTCTAATTCGAAGTTTTTGAAATCATGAGCAAAAATCAAGTCGCCACCTTCAGGGTTTTGAACACCTGCAGGAGCCTTGGAGAATTTCAATGTTCCATTATCAATAGCCCATTTACTCGGTAAATGGTCTTTTGCATATCCTCTCCATCCATTTAATGAAGATCCATCAAATAATACGTAGGCACCAGCCGAATTCTTTTTAAAGTCTTTAAGGGATACTTTAGGCAGTTCAAGTACTTCATAGGCAGGAACATCAGCTCCTTTAGGCGACGCTGCATTTTTTGTTGCACATGAAGCAACTGTCAGTCCGATTGCACCTACTAATACATACATAAAGTTTCTTTTCATAGTATAAAGTTGATTAAGTGAAAGTCTAATTTAAATATTCTTATCGTAATATCAAGTATTAAAATTGTTGTCCGCCCATATCTTCCATCTCAGGCCCTTGCTCTTCGCGTTTATTTTTACCTAAGTTCTGGATTCCGAAACGGTAAGTAAATGATAAAGTAACCATCCTACGCATCCATCTATGCGAAAACTGCATTTCCCTATTTGGTAAATAATTATGCATCTGGAATTTACGGGTATTAAATGCATCACGCACATTCAGCATAAAACTACCTCTATTCTTTAAAACATCTTTTTTCAACGCCACATCAACACCCTGCATAGGTTTCATTTCTCCCTGCATGGTCTTCATTCCACTTCTATAATCACCTCTAACCTGTGCAGAAAATGTCGGTGTAAATTTTACATTCGTGGTTAGATTTGCATTCCAGTTGAAGGACTCTCTTCCTACCAATCCCAATCCATCTTTTGGATGGAAGGTGATATGTGATAGATTGGCATTACCTGTAACATCCCACCATTTGGTCAGATTAACTTTGGTAATTAATTCGAATCCCATTGCATCTAAGTCGGACGCATTCTCCCACTTCATGTAAGTGACATTTGTTCTGTCACCTACGATATCGGCAATTAGGCTTTCATCGTAAATGACAGGCTGTGTCTGATCGTTTACGCGACGATAAAATACCGAAGATATAAAGTTCCATTTATCATAGAATTTTGAAAAGCTCAATTCCGTGGCATGTATATCCTCAGGCAACAGATTTGGATTACCCTGACGGTAATTCTGCACGTCTGACACATCAATAAATGGATTTACCTGCCATCCACGAGGACGTTGAACACGTCTTGAATAGCTTAGCTGAACCTTATCGCCTTGTCCTTTGCCAACAGCATAGCTTAAAAATACGCTTGGATAAAGTCTAAAATAATCTAATTTACCTTGATCATTTTTGATTATCGATGGATTTTCTAAATCATGTGACAATATGTTTGTATTAAGATTAGCTTGTTCAGCACGTAAACCTAATTGAACACCTAACTTTTCTGTCAACTGTCTTTGATAATTCGTATAAAGTGCATGGACCGTGCTTTTCATATCAAAATCGTTTGTGATTCGATAATCTGGCAAAAACTGTTGTGTCAAAGAATCCAATTCTTCTGAATATTGGCTTTCATCAGAATACCTTAGAATGCTGCGGTAACCAGCTTCGAATTTATGGTTTTCGCCTAATGGCAATACATAATCCAATTGCATGTTCCAGTTCTTTCCTGATTCTGATGTGTTGTTCACACGTTTTAAGTCTGCATTTCCATTGGCGAATGTTTGGTGGAAATCGTTCACACCATCTTCAGTATCATAACCAAAAGATACATTGGCTGTTAATTCTTCACCTTCGCGTTTTAATGTTCTTTTAAAGTCCAATTGTGCATCGACACCAAAGTCATCTTCATTTTGCAATGAATTACGGAAACTTGACGTTCCTAATCCGGGGACATTCCAGTATTCATAGTTGATATCGTTTCCACGTTCGTTATCACGTAAGCTAAAATTCGTTGTAAGACTTAGCGAGGTCTTGTCATTCATGTAATAATCCGTACCGAATCGAATCGTATGATTATATCCTAATCGTTTACTTTCTTCGATACTTTTGGTTCTAGGACTTAGGTCAGTAATAACACCATTGATATAATCGGTATTATCAGAGAATCCATTTCCTAGGCTATTTCTTCTGCTGAAGTTATAGTTACCAAAGTAGTTCATTTTACCATCTCTATAATTTAAGGTCACTCCGGCATTGGCATTTTCATAAGATCCGCCCGAAGCGTTTACTGAGCCATTCAATCCTAGTCGGGCATTCTTTTTAAGGATAATATTGATAATACCGGACTGTCCTTCTGCATCGTATTTTGCAGAGGGATTGGTAATGATCTCTACTTTTGCAATTGCATCTGCAGGCAATGATTGCAGAAATGAATTGATATCTGACCCAGCCATAGCAGATTCCTTGCCGTCTACTAAGAATCTGACGTTACTCGACCCCCTCAAGCTGATGCTACCATCAGATTCGAGTTGTAAAGTGGGAACATTGCCAAGAAGGTCTTGAGCGGATCCTCCTACACTGACCATACTTTGGGAAACATCGAAAACTTTTTTATCGATACCTATTTGTAGGTCAGGCAATTTTCCTTGCACAACGACCTCAGAGATCAGTTCTCCAGCTTCTTCAAGTGGGATGGTGCCTAGGTCAATATTCTTGCCAGGAGAAACCACGAAGTTGTTTCGTGTATATGTTTTAAATCCGATATAGGTAACTTGAAGATTATAGGTTCCTGGATCAACACTTTCAATTACAAAATTTCCGTTTGATCCTGTTTGGTTACCTCTGATATAGGCATTATTAACAGTTGATAAAAGACTTACGCTAGCACCTATTGCTGATTTTGAGCTGTCTTGTTCAATAATCCGACCTTTAATATTTACGGATTGGGCTAATAAAATAAATGGGAATAATAAAAATAAACTACTGAGGGTTTTCTTAAATAGCATTGTGGTCTTCCATTAGTGATTCAAGGCACAAATTTGCATATAAAAACATACAATAAAATCATCGTAACTGCATTATTACGAGGTTTTTACTCTACGGAGACAGTCAATCCCTCAGTTTTTAGGATTTTTCTATACACTTCCACTTCAGTGAAAGAGCCTTCTAAAATTGTACATTTCCCTTTGGTATGAACGGTCCAAGCAATTCTGGCGGCTTCTGTTTCGGAGTATTGTAGGTAGTGCATGAGGCAATGAATGACATGATCAAAGGTATTGAAATCATCGTTCCACAAAATCAACTTGTTAGAATCCTTGGTTACAGCAAGGATTTCTTCCAGGGTAAATGTTTCTTGTTCAACTTCAACGCTCATAGAGCAAAAATAGCTTATTTTTCAAATAAATCAGTATTTTAGCTGAATTGTTTATTAAAGTTAGACCTATGTTTCAATCAAAAATTGCTGGTTTGGGATACTATGTTCCAAAGAACGTATATACGAATAATGACCTTACACGATTTATGGACACGAGTGATGAGTGGATTCAAGAGCGTACAGGGATCAAGGAGCGCAGATATGCCAATAGGATTGGAGAAACAACAACAAGTATGGCTGTTGAGGCCTCCAAAATAGCGATAGAAAGAGCAAATACGACAGCTGAGGAGATAGATTTTGTCATTTTCGCAACCTTATCTCCGGATTATTATTTTCCAGGCTGTGGAGTTTTATTGCAACGAGAGATGGGGATGAAAGAAATTGGGGCATTGGATGTAAGAAATCAATGTTCGGGGTTTGTTTATGCCTTATCCATTGCAGATCAATTCATCAAAACCGGGATGTATAAGAACATTTTAGTTGTAGGATCTGAGAAGCATTCATTTGCTTTGGACTTTTCCACAAGAGGTCGTGCGGTTTCCGTAATTTTTGGGGATGGTGCCGGAGCGGTTGTTCTACAGCCTACATCAGAAGAAGGCAAAGGAATCTTAAGTACACATTTACATTCTGATGGTTCTGAAGCAGAGAAATTAGCCATGTATTATCCCGGTGCTTCTGCAGGCTATTATTTAGGGGAGAACATGCCCGAATGGCCGAATGTAGAGTTAGGAGAAATGTTGATGACCAAGGAAATGTTAGAGGACGGATCTGCATTTCCGTATATGGACGGACAGGCAGTATTTAAAAAAGCCGTTGTAAAATTCCCTGAAGTTATTGGGGAGGCATTAGCAAAGAATAATCTGAAGACGACAGATATCGACATGTTGATTCCACATCAAGCGAATCTTAGAATTTCACAATTTGTGCAGAAAACACTGGGATTATCCGATGACAAGGTATTCAACAATATCCAAAAATATGGAAACACCACAGCTGCATCCGTACCTATTGCACTATGTGAAGCCTGGGAAGAAGGACGTATAAAGGATGGAGAGTTGGTTTGTCTTGCTGCATTTGGAGCAGGGTTTACCTGGGGATCAGCTTTAATACGTTGGTAAAAATAAAGAAAGAACGGGTTCAGAAATTCTGAACCCGTTTTTATATAGTCGTTAATTTAATTGTTCCTCTTTAAGTTTTTCGGAATCCTTAAAAGAATTCACTTGCAATTTTTCAGAAGATTTAACCCCTTTCTTTTTAGTGAACCCGGAGCCGAATATGACATCCCAAATTGCTGAACTGACTCCGAATCCTCTTTCAGGTTCAGAATAATGGTGCAGCATGTGGTGATCTTTTATCCTTTTAAATAGGCCAGATTTAAAGTTAGCATGATGCATAGCATAATGACATTCATCGTAGATTAGGTAGCCCAATAGGAATCCTGAGAAAAATGCCGCTAAAGTATATTGTGAAAAGAATATACTAAAGATAAAATAAATGATGGTTGCCATTGGAATACTTGCAGATAGAGGCATAACTAAACGAAGTCTATCTTTAGGATAATCATGATGAACACCATGGAAGATAAAGTGAATCCGTTGCCCGAATTTTGAGGTTGGTTCATAATGAAAAACCCAACGATGCAGGATATACTCTGCTAAGGTCCAAAACAATAAACCAAAGAAATAATACATCAGTACTGTAGCAACTGACAGTTCACCAGGTACAAGAGCTTTCCAGATAAAATAGATCTTAACGGGGATCCAAAATATGATGGGAACCGAATAATGAACCTTCGTTAATGATTCCAGGAAATCATTCTTAAACATCCTTGAAGATTCGGTCGAATTAGAAACATATAACTTCTTTGCCATATCCTACAAAATTTCATATACACTCTGAGTTAACAATCTTAACCCATAAACATCCACATTGGTCGTTATTGAACAGTACAAATTTAAAAATTTGCTAATCAGAGCAAATAAAAAACTAATATTTTGACAATAATACGATAATAGTCAAAAATACAGCTCTAAAATCTTGGCTTTCAGCCCCTGATATTTAAGATTACTTTATATACGTATGAACAATAGTGATATGGAATGGTTTTTTTAAGACTGGTTTATACCCTTTTCGAACGACAATCAAAAAATAAAATTTTATCTATATTTATATTGCGCTAGTTTTAAGATTTAACTGAATAAAATTTACCATAAATCACACTAAAAATATGTCGGAGGATCTTCAATTAATTGTTATATATGGATCAGCTTTATTTCTTATTTATGGATTAATCATTTGGATATCGATTAGGAAAAAGCAAGGAATAGCACCCTATATAGTTTGTTTAGCATTAAACATCATTACTTTTCTAATCTTTTTGAATATAATTTCTCAGCCGGTCAATGATCCACAGGGAGGAATGGGCTTAGGGCTGTTATTAATAGTATTTGGGATATGTTATGTTAGCTTTCCCATAATAGCATTGATAATCTTTATAGTTAGGCAGTTAAGAAGAAAAAAAGCATAAAAAAGCCATCACAATTGTGATGGCTTTCCCTATACAAATTATAATTTTTTCTTAGCTATTTGAAAGTGCAGCAGCACCAGAAACAATTTCTGTTAACTCGGTAGTGATAGCTGCTTGACGCGCTTGGTTGTACGACAATTTCAATTGACGTAACAGGTCGCCTGCATTTTCTGTTGCTTTATCCATCGCTGTCATACGAGCTCCATGCTCGGAAGCATGCGAGTCTAATACCGCTTTGTATAACTGAATCTTGATTGCTTTAGGAATAAGCTCTTCGATGATTTTTTCTTTTGAAGGCTCGATGATGTAGTCCAATTCAGCAACATCCTTATCTTCTTTATTATCTGGCAAAAGAGGTAAAATCTGCTCAGAAGTTAAGATTTGAACTGCTGCATTACGGAATTGGTTATAAACTACTTCAACACGGTCGATGTTACCTTCTTTAAACTGATCCATTACATATTGGGTAATTTTAGAAACGTTCTCAAAATCTAAATTATTGAACAATTCGTTGTTATTACCGATTACGTTGAATTCGCGTTTACTGAAGAAATCCTGACCTCTTTTACCGATAGCAATAATGCTTACATCACCTCTTGCGAATTGATCAGCATATTTTGTTGCAATCAAGTTATTTGCAGTTTTAATGGCATTAGCATTGAAGGCACCCGCCAATCCTCTGTTTGAGGTAACCACAATGATCAATACCTTTGTAGGGATACGATCCTGTGTGTACGGCGAATCATTACCTTCTACAGAAGCTGAAACTTGAGCGAGGATCTCTCTCAACTTAGTCGCATAAGGACGCAATTGAATGATAGCATTGGTCGCACGCTTCAACTTCGCTGCAGAAACCATCTTCATTGCTTTGGTAATCTGTTGCGTAGAGCTAACGGAGGTAATACGATTTCTAACTTCTTTTAAGTTTGCCATAATTTCTTTCTAGAAAAGAGACATTAGACAACAGTATTTGAGAAAATCTGTTGTCCAACATCTATTGTCTAATTAATATTTTGATGCTAATTCTTTAGCTACTTTTTCTAATACATCAGTTAATTCATCTGAGAACTTACCAGCTTTAAGCGCTGACAATACTTCAGGATGACGTTGCTCAAGTTGAGTCAAAAATTCTTCTTCGAACTCTCTAACTTTATTTACAGGGACATTACGTAATAAACCTTTTGTACCTGCATAGATAATTGCAACTTGTTTTTCAACAGAAACTGGAGCATATTGACCTTGTTTCAAGATTTGCACGTTACGGATACCTTTGTCCAATACTGCTTTTGTAGCAGCATCAAGGTCAGAACCGAATTTAGCGAAAGCTTCTAGCTCACGGTATTGAGCTTGGTCAAGTTTCAATGTACCAGCCACTTTCTTCATTGATTTAATCTGCGCGTTACCACCAACACGTGATACAGAGATACCTACGTTTATCGCTGGACGAATACCTGCGTTAAACAAGTTAGACTCCAAGAAGATCTGACCGTCGGTAATTGAAATTACGTTGGTAGGGATATATGCAGATACGTCACCCGCTTGAGTTTCAATGATAGGAAGAGCTGTTAATGAACCACCACCTTTAACTTTACCTTTTAAAGATTCAGGAAGGTCATTCATGTTTTGCGCGATTTCATCAGAAGTGTTGATTTTAGCAGCACGCTCTAATAAACGAGAGTGAAGGTAGAACACGTCTCCTGGGTAAGCTTCACGGCCTGGAGGACGTTTCAATAATAAAGACACCTCACGGTAAGCCACCGCTTGTTTAGATAAATCATCATAAACGATTAATGCAGGACGACCTGTATCGCGGAAGTACTCACCGATTGCTGCTCCAGCCATTGGGGCATAGAACTGCATTGGTGCAGGATCTGCAGCAGAAGCAGAAACGATTACTGTATAAGGCATAGCACCTTTTTCCTCAAGGGTACGAACGATGTTCGCAACAGTAGAGTTTTTCTGACCAACAGCCACATATATACAGAATACTGGTTGACCAGCTTCATAGAATTCTTTTTGATTGATAATAGTATCAATACAAACTGCAGTTTTACCAGTTTGACGGTCACCAATCACAAGCTCACGTTGACCACGTCCGATAGGAATCATGGCATCGATAGCTTTGATACCAGTCTGTAAAGGTTCAGTTACTGGTTGACGATAGATAACTCCAGGAGCTTTACGCTCAATTGGCATTTCGAAAGTCTCTCCAGCAATTGGTCCTTTACCATCGATAGGCTGACCTAATGTATTTACCACACGACCTAACATACCTTCACCTACTTTAATAGATGCGATACGGTTAGTACGTTTGATAGTATCACCTTCTTTAATTTCATCCGATGCACCTAAAAGTACAACACCTACGTTGTCTTCTTCTAAGTTCATCACAATACCTTGTAGTCCACTCGCAAACTCAACCAATTCACCTGATTGAACTTTTGTTAAGCCGTAAATACGTGCAATACCGTCACCTACTTGCAATACGGTACCCACTTCTTCTAACTCGGCTGCTGACTTAAAGCCTGACAATTGCTCTCTTAGAATTGCCGAAACTTCATCTGGTCTTACCTCTATCATTGTTGTAATTCGTATAAGGGGTTTTTGATTCTATTATATCTTATTCTCAACCGAAGGGTTATACACCTTGGTTTTCGAAATGTCTTTCTAATTTGTTTAATTTTCCTTGGATACTAGCATCGATCTGCATATCACCAACTTTAACGACAAATCCACCAATTAATGATTTGTCCACTTTGTTTGATAAAATAACTTCAGCATTGATCTGAGAAGCTATCTCTTGTTTCAAAGCTTGAAGATTGGCTTCAGATAAAGGAGATGCAGAAGTCACTTCAGCATAAACGATTCCTTTGACCTCGTTGTATTCACGGATAAATTCTAAAGCAGTGGCATAAACTAAATCAGCACGGCCTTTTCTAACCATGATATTGAAGAATTCCAATATCTCTGGTTTTACTTTATCTTGAAATAAAGCCTTCAAAATTGCAAGTTTCTTGTCTGTCTTGATGATTGGATTGTTTAAAACTGCTTGTAATTCAGTATTAGACTTAATTACAGCAATAACACCATCCATATCAGCTTTGACACCATCTAAATTTTGGTGTTCTTTAGACAAGTCGATTAAAGACTTGGCATATCTTGAAGCTACTTTGAAAACTGACATACGTTAATTTTTAAATTCGTTAACCAATTAGTTTAATTTAACATCTTTCATCAAGTCAGCTACTAAAGCTTCTTGCTTACCTTGATCTTCGAATTCTTTCGTTAATACTTTACGTGCAATATCTAAAGATAAGGTAGAAACTTGGTTTTTAACCTCTGCCAAAGCTTTTAATTTTTGATCTTCGATTTCGCGTTTAGCTTGTTCGATCAATTTACCTCCTTCAGTTTGAGCAGCATCTTTAGCTTCAGCAATGATTTTATCTTTCAATTGCTTAGCTTCTTTCAAGATAACATCGCGTTCTTCACGAGCTTGTTTCAACAAGTTTTCGTTTTCATTAGTCAAACGTGCCATTTCCAATTTTGCTTTTTCAGCAGAAGCTAAAGCATCAGTGATGCCTTTTTCGCGTTCTTCTAAAGCATTTACAATCGGTTTCCAAGCAAATTTTCCCAACAAAAAGATAACGATCAAAAGAATGATCAATTGCCAGAAAACTAACCCGAATGAAAAATCATGAATTAAAGCGTCCATTTATTTACGTTATTATTATTTGTAAAAATTAATTTTTTGTTTTGATAAACACAACTTGCAACCAACCGTTGCAAGTTATGTCTATTGTTTTTTTGATAAGCCTGGGCTTATGCACCTAAGATTAAAGCACCGAATGCTAAACCTTCTACTAGGGCACCGATGATGATCATCGCTGTTTGAATTTTAGATGCTGCTTCTGGTTGACGAGCGATAGCTTCCATTGCTGAACCACCGATTTTACCTAGACCAATACCAGCTCCGATAACGATCAAACCTGCTCCTACTAAATTTGGAATCATAACAATTTTATATTTAAAAATTTAACAAAAAATTCGAATTAATGATGTGCATGTTCTTCTACTGCCATACCGATAAATAAGGACGACAACATGGTGAAGATAAATGCTTGCAAAAATGCAACTAAAAGCTCCAAGAAAAACAACACTAATGTCAATAGCATCGATACCCCGATACTACCACCTAAAGTAAGTTGATGTTGGAATAAATAAATGATGGCGATCAAACCCATAACAACGGAGTGACCAGCCGTGATGTTTGCGAACAAACGTAGCATCAATGAGAATGGTTTCGTGAACATTCCTAAAACCTCGATTGGTGCTAAAATAAATTTGAAAGGAACTGGAACACCTGGCATCCAGAAAATATGTTTCCAGTAATCCTTGTTTGCTTTGAAGTTTGTAATAAAGAAAGTAAATAAAGCCAGACAAAGAGTTATGGAAATATTACCAGTTACGTTTAGTCCAAGAGGAGTTAAACCTAATAAGTTCAATAAGAAAATCAAGAAAAATACCGATAATAAATAAGGCATGAATTCTTTGTAACGGTGGCCAATGTTAGGCACAGCCATTTCATCTCTCACATAAAGAACTAAAGGCTCAAGAACACGACCTACACCAGTAGGGATATTGTTTGGTCCTTTTTTGTAAGTTTTTGCTAAGCTTAAGAAAGCTAAGAATAACAATAATGCTGCAAGCAATAAACCTACTACGTTTTTAGTGATTGAGAAATCTAAGGGTTTAGCGTTAGTTGGGTGGTGTTTTTCATCATAAGTGATGGTACCAGCAGCATCAGTTTTATAGATTTTGCTGTGGTATAATTTGTAATAATTACCGTCTTTTTCTACTACTTTTTTACCGTGATCAAATTCGCTTGAAGAAAAAATATGAAGTCCATTGTCGATTAAAATTACTGGTAATGGAAAACCATAGCTTTGACCTGTTTTTGAATTTGTAGCAAAATTAAAGAAATAATCATCCTTTAAGTGGTGTTGGATGTGCGCATTGATTTCTTCCTTGCTGGATGTTTTACCTGCTGTAGGAACTGTCTCGGCTGCTAATCTAAATGGATTTACAGTGAATAAAATCACTGCCAATAATAAAAGTAGTTTCTTAAGACTCACCATTTTAAATAATGTTGAATTATGACAAATTTTGCGCAAAATTACAATTTTATTTCGCATTAGTCTACACAATGCAAAAACTTTTTAAAAATTTACTTTTTAAGCTCTAAATCTTGTTGATTTACAAGGAAATACGCAACGAATGCGTCAAACAATAAATAAACGAAAAATACAATTAGGAAATTTAATTCGATAAAGTCATTCTCCAACAAATTGACCCCATCTTTAATATAGAAATAACTGGCTCCGGCTTTGATGGTCATTCCGACCAAAAAACCAAATCCAGTTTGCTGTGGCATGGAGTAATCCAGACCAAGATATACCATCATCATGACTAAGGATGACACTGCACCAAAAATGTACATTCCTGAAAGACTATATCCCGAACCAATCCACCAATGATCTAGGTCGTTAAATTTCAATATAGCATAGTGAATACCAAAACATATCCCGGTAACGGCAAGTAATACTAGTACTAATAATAGGAATTTATTCATTTTTATTTATATAATTTACTTGTCTAATAAATTGGTAAAGAGACACTACTACGCCTAACATAGTAAGACCTTTCATCCACCATTCACCTTCAACTGCATATCTTTCGTCTAACCAAGCACCTACCCAATGGAATAAATAGATGGTCGCTCCCATTTGAAATGGCATGGAGGTAAAAACCAACCATTTGTTGACCTTCTTATTTGGTTTGTTTTCTTTCAAGTAAAGTAGATGTGTTTAGAAACAAAGATAATTAAATATGAATATGCTGTTAATTTTAGTGTCATTTTTTCAATAATTACCTATAAAACATAGATTATCTACAAAGTAATGGCTTGAAAGGATAAGCAAACGTAACATTTACTTAATTTCAAGGTATTTTTGAGCAATCCTAATCTGAGGGTAGTCCACCTTCATGTCCATTAAGGTCCTGATTTCAGTAGCGGAGGCTTCAGGATGTTTTTGTAAAACCAAAACGATATTTTGGAGTTCATCTTCCGATATTAAATCAGATGCCTCAATATCAGAACCAATAAAGTTAATTAAGTGACCATAAATTGTCCCAATCACCATATCTCTCTTGGCTGCGATTTCTTCAATCTCCATTCCATCCATAAACATATCCAAGGAGACCTGTTTTGTATCCTTTTCTTTTTCATCGACTTCCTTTACCAGATCATCTTTCGGTTTATTCCACTGCACTAATTCCTCAGTCAATTCGTCTGAAGATTTATTTAGGGCATCGGCGATTGTTTGGCTATGTTTTAATTGCTCATGCTTTCTTTTAAAATCCAAAAGAATACTCTTTAGCGTCGAAATGTATTTCTTGGTTCTTTTTTTGACTTTCCACTCATCAATATGCTTTTCCAAAGGTTCTAAACATTCTTTATTGAAAGTTGGAATAAACCAACTAACCGCAGCATTAGAACGTTCGCAGATTTTTTCATAATCAATATCGACCTGTCCTAACATCTTATAAAGTTGCGTTACGAATTTATTAGCGACAACTTCTTGTGCCTTGAGCTTAGATAATAGGTCTTTTAGAAAATCAACTGCCTCTTCTTTTCCTTCGATTTTCTTTCCATCTTGCTCAGCAATCAATGATTCTAATTCGTCACACATATTAGTCCATCGGAAACTTTGTAGGAGAATCTGTCCTAAATATCGTCTTTGAGCTTCTTGAAGAATAGGCTCCAGATCGCTTGATGCTGCCATCTGTTTCATGAAATTGACAACTTGAAAATCCGTCCTGATGGCATAAGATGGAACTCTGGACCTAAGCACTAAGCCTTCCAATCCTGTTAACCTACTTAAAGCGACATAAACTTGGCCAGCTGCAAATGAAGTTCCGGCATCAATAATAGCTTTATCGAAGGTCAATCCTTGACTTTTATGAATCGTAATTGCCCAAGCTAAGCGCAACGGAAACTGTGAAAATGTCCCTAGTACCTCTTCCTCGATTTTATCATCACCTTTGTTGTAGGAATATCGGATGTTCTCCCAAGTCTCCCTTTTTACTTCGACATCTTCCTCCCCATTTGGAAAGGAAACGATAATTTTATGTTTATCGATCTGAATGTCTTTTACCGTTCCTATTTTACCATTAAAATATCGTCGTTCCTCTCCTACATCATTTTTGATGAACATAACTTGCGCTCCTTCGCGAAGGCTCAGAGTATCTTCAGCAGGAAACAATCCATTTTGAAATTCATCTTTGATAATGGATTTTATACGGTGCAGTTTGCTGTCCAGGCTTTCAAGTTTTTCCTGGTTAATTTGATCTGCAAGGCGGTTATGTGAAGTCAGGGTAATGTACTGTTCTCCAGTTGGAGGCACAAAATCTGGCTTATAATGAGCATTTAGAGCTTCCAAATCATCGTTGGAAGTTTCATTGTTTCTGATTTTATTCAAGATATCGATGAAAGTACTGTCCTGCTGCCTATATATTTTTTGCAGTTCGATTAAAACTGGGGTTTGTTGTTTGAATACTTTTGCATCAAAGAAAAAGGGACTGGTATAATAATCTCTTAATACCTGCCACTCTCGGTCTTGGACAACAGGAGGCAACTGATAGAGGTCGCCAATAAAGAGCACCTGAACACCTCCAAATGGACGCATATCACGACGAACACTTTTCAAGATGACATCTATGGCATCCAATGTATCGGACCTTACCATAGAGACCTCATCAATGACCAACAATTCAAGTTCCTGAAGGATTGCTCTTCGATTCTTGGTTAATTTAATGGTACTAAAAAGTCGATGCTTGTTATAGATAAATTGATCTTTATCTTCCCATTGCAAAGGATAATCTTCGATAAACACACCGAAAGGAAGCCAAAAAAGAGCATGCAAAGTAGTTCCACCAGCATTCATTGCCGCCACACCAGTTGGGGCAGTGATTGCCATTTTCTTATAGCTATTCTCCCGAATAAACTTTAGAAAGGTAGTTTTTCCAGTCCCTGCTTTTCCGGTAAGGAAAATAGGTTGCTGGGTTTGATTTACAAATGCAACGGCTTTGGCAAAAATATCGTTTTGAGTATCGAATGCTTGTGACATGAGGAAAAAATCTATTTTGCAAATATAAGGTAAAAACAACCGATAGACTTTTTTAACGGTTTGTTTTAATACAAAAGTTATATTATCTTCACATAAGTAAACATAGTAACCATGACATATATAGATAAAAGCGAATTATTTCAAGAGATAGCAGGTAAACTTACAGACAAGGGCTTCAAGATCGAGAGTGAAGATCAGAATAGACCATGGGGAGGTTTCTTTGTTATCAATGAAGATCAAGCACAGGAGTTTGCCAACGCATATTTTGAGGGTATGGACGTTCAAGACCTAAAAATCTCTGGAAAACTAAGTCCAAAAGTATTAATTGTTGGTCCAAATAAGCGTTTATCATGGCAGTATCACCACCGTAGAGCTGAAATATGGAGAGTTATCCGTGGTGAAGTGGGTGTTGTAACTAGTCCTACAGATGAGGAACACGAATTAAAAATTCTAAAGGAAGGAGAATCCATCCGCTTAAGTCAAGGTGAAAGACATCGTTTGGTGGGTTTAGGCTCATACGGAGTGATTGCTGAAATCTGGCAGCATACGGATTCTGCAAATCCTTCAGATGAAGAAGATATCGTAAGGGTTCAAGATGACTTCGGAAGAGGCATTTAGGACCAACCAGTATAAAAAAAGAGAGGCTTTTTGATTAAAAGCCTCTCTTTTTTTATACTGGTTGGTCTAGTATTTAGTATTAAGTAGTTAGTAATTAGACAAATGTCCAACGTTAAATAGAGTCTAAAATATATTGAATCTGGGGTTTAAAGGAATATTTTAGGGAATTGAGCGGGATAAATGGGTTAATTGTGCAAAAGTGTTGTGCAAAAGTCGATTAACTTTTTTATATTTTTGCGATGGTTCAATATTATCAAAATTTTTATGACAACATATAACGAAGATAGCATACGATCCCTCGATTGGAAGGAACACATCCGATTGAGACCGGGGATGTATATTGGTAAGTTGGGCGATGGATCTGCCTATGATGACGGGATATATGTATTATTAAAGGAGGTCGTTGACAACTCGATCGATGAGTTTGTCATGGGAGCTGGAAAGATTATTGATATCACAGTTAACGAAAATAAAGTAACGGTAAGAGATTATGGTCGCGGTATTCCTATCGGCTCGGTGGTCGATGTGGTTTCCAAAATCAATACCGGCGGTAAATATGACAGCAAGGCTTTCCAAAAATCAGTTGGATTAAATGGTGTTGGTACAAAAGCTGTAAATGCATTATCTAATCAATTTACTGTTCAATCGTATAGACAGAACGTAACTCGTATTGCATCTTTTAGCAAAGGCGAATTAGTTTCAGACGAGCAGAAAGATACAACCCAGAGAAACGGAACGTCGGTGACATTCTATCCTGATGATAGTATTTTCAAGAACTATAAATACAGGTTAGAGTTTGTTGAGAACATGATCTGGAATTATGTTTTCTTAAATTCAGGATTAACGATCAACTTCAATGGTCAAAAATTCATTTCTGAGAATGGATTAAAAGACCTTTTGGAACGCAATGTAGATACTGAAGGAATGCGCTATCCGATTATTCACCTTAGAGGAGATGATATTGAAATTGCGATGACCCATGGTCAGCAGTACGGAGAGGAATATTATTCTTTCGTTAATGGTCAGCATACCACGCAAGGAGGTACCCATCAGGCGGCATTTCGTGAGGCATTGGTGAAGACCATCCGTGAATTCTACAAAAAAGAATTTGATGCTTCAGACGTAAGGTCTTCCATTATTGGGGCAATAGCTATCAAAGTTCAAGAGCCGGTATTCGAATCCCAAACAAAAACTAAGTTAGGATCACAAAGTGTAGGTCCGGAAGGCCCAACAGTCCGTACATTCATCAATGACTTTGTCAAGAAGGCATTGGATGATTACCTTCATAAAAATCCAGCTACTGCAGATGCCCTTCAGAAACGTATTTTACAATCTGAGCGTGAACGTAAGGACATTGCAGGAATCAAGAAATTAGCTAACGAAAGAGCAAAAAAAGCATCTTTACATAACCGAAAACTAAGAGATTGTAAAGTTCATTTTAGCGATAAGCACGAACGCAACCTAGAAACTACCCTTTTTATTACCGAGGGTGATTCAGCTTCAGGATCTATCACAAAATCCAGAGATGTTTACACACAAGCAGTATTTAGTCTTAAAGGTAAGCCATTGAACTCATATGGTTTAACGAAAAAGATTGTCTACGAAAATGAAGAATTCAATCTGTTGCAACATGCCTTAAATATTGAAGATGGAATTGAAGGATTGCGATATAACAACATTGTCATTGCTACGGATGCTGATGTGGACGGAATGCACATCCGATTATTAATGATGACTTTCTTTCTACAATTTTTCCCTGATCTTGTCAAAGCTGGACATGTATCGATCTTGCAGACTCCATTGTTTCGGGTAAGAAATAAAAAGGAAACTTTTTACTGTTACTCCGATGAAGAACGTATAACTGCCATTAATAAATTAGGCGGCAAACCAGAAATCACTCGATTCAAAGGACTTGGAGAGATTTCCCCTTCAGAATTTGGAATGTTTATCGGTGAAAACATCCGTTTAGAACCTGTAATCTTATCCAAAGACAATAAGCTTCCGCAGTTATTGGAATATTATATGGGTAAGAATACTCCAGACCGTCAGGTCCATATCGTTAACAACCTTCGTGTTGAATTAGACACGGAAGACGACATGGTAAAAACAAAAGAACAACAATCTGAGGAATCAGAAATGGAAACGGTTCAAGAAGCTGTAAGTTAACATGAACAATCAAACCTTAATTCTCATCCAATGTCAGGATGCTGTCGGACTGGTGGCCATAATTTCCAATGTTCTAGCAGAACAGGAACTTAATATTGTCACTATGCGTGAGTTTGTTGACGAAGTGAATAATAAGTTCTTCGTCCGAGTGGTCTGTGCAGGAGAATTATATAATAAAGATATCCTCCATCAGGCTCTAATTGCCCGGTTACCGGCAAACAGTCAGGTCATGGTGAATCCTGAAGGAAAAAAACGATTAGTAGTTTTAGTAACTAAAGAGCACCATTGTTTGGCAGACATCTTGGTTAGGCATTTCTTCCAAACCATGCAAGCTGAAGTTGTTGCTGTAATCGGCAATTACGATAATCTTCAGGAATTTACGGAGAAATTCGGACTGCCTTTTCACTATATCAGTCATGAGCATAAAAGCAAAGAACAATTTGAGGAAGAACTGGCAGAAACCATTGCCTCCTACCCTTCAGATTACATTATCCTTGCTAAATTCATGCGAATCTTATCCCCATCTTTTGTATCCAAATTCAAGGGAAAACTCATCAATATCCACCATTCCTTTTTACCGGCCTTTATAGGGGCGAACCCTTATAAACAAGCCCATGACCGAGGAGTTAAAATCATAGGTGCAACGGCACACTTTGTAACCAATGACCTGGATGAAGGACCAATAATTGTCCAAAACACAAAATCCATCGACCACAGCTACGATGTCACAAAAATGCGAAACGCAGGAACCGAAATCGAAAAAGCTGTTCTCAGCAAAGCCATCCAACTACTTTCAGAAGACCGAGTAATGCTCCATGGAAATAGGACGATTGTTTTTAAGTAGATTTAAGACAGTAGACATAAGACACAAGACATAAGACTGGTGTATCTCGGCTCTTATGTCTTTTGTCTACTGTCTAATGTCTCTCCACAGTGACCAACATCACATTTTAATTGCGCCTACTGTTACTTTTTAGTTGCTGAATGTTTTGTTATTTGCGTTCAGTAAATCACATACATGACGCATTCATTCCATATCCCTGTTTTAGGCCTCGCATTTTCGATAGATACCCCAATTAAGGTAGCTCAATTTGGTATTTCATCAGTTATTTCAATTGTTGATGATGAGTTGATTGAAAGGATGCGGGAATACTATGCTAAAGAAAACGGGTTAGAATATGAAGCAGTCAATAAAAAGAATGCAGATTATAGAGCAGAAAGGATCACTCGTTATTTGGATTTAGTTCATGATTTGGTTCATGGACAGATAGAGAGATTAAAACGAGTAGACTGGAATGAGGATGAGGATGCACAGCGTTATTTCGAGCTATTGCCAGAAGATCACCCAAGCAAGAAGAATTTTGAGATTTGGAAGAGCCTTAAGCATGGATATGAAAACCATCTGGTAGCAAAAGAGATCCGCGCGGCGATGGTTGCTGGAGAAATTGATGTAAACATTATGTCGAAGGTTGATAAGGTGAATAAAGATGCAGAGGGGAATGATCTTCCTGACCTATATTCAGATGCTTCGGCGGCAGTAAGAGGATTTGCCAAAAGTAAGTTGAATTCATCGTTAGTTCTTTCCGCAGGAATGAACCCCCGATTATACGCGTACCTGTCAGAGTTGGGTACCTTCTTTCCAGATGCCGATGGAAATTTCAAGAAGAAAATTACTCTGAAAGTTTCCGACTATAGGTCGGCTCTTATCCAAGCCAAGTATTTGGCAAAAAGAGGTATTTGGATTTCTGAATACCGCATCGAATCGGGCTTAAACTGTGGCGGTCATGCGTTTGCCACCGACGGGTATTTATTAGGCCCGATTCTCGAAGAGTTTAAAAACAACAAGGAAGCATTGGTAAAGGATATCTATCCGCTGTACCAAAGTGCCCTTCAAGATTTAGGTCTAAATAGTGAAAACGCTCCTGCAATAAAGTTTACCGTCCAAGGAGGTGTGGGAACTTCGCAGGAGCATTCTTTTCTGTTAGATTATTATGGTATGGATGCTGTAGGATGGGGTTCACCATTCTTGTTGGTTCCGGAGGCTACTACGGTAGATGATGAAACCCTTAATAATTTAGCCAATGCTACAGCAGAGGACTTTTATATCTCGCCAGCCTCTCCACTTGGTGTACCGTTCAACAACTTTAGAAAAAGTACCGCTGAGCAAAGTAGACTTAGAAGAATTGAACAGGGAAAACCTGGATTCCCTTGCACCAAGAAATATTTAATTTCTGATAACAGTACATCAGAAGAACTACTATGTACTGCCTCCAGAGCATATCAAGTAAATAAATTAAAGGAATTGGAAAGTCAAAATCTAGATCAAGAAAGCTATAAACTTGCTTTTGAAAAGATTGTTGAGAAGCAATGTCTTTGTGAAGGATTATCGACTCCAGCCTATATTAAATATGGCATTTTAAAGCCTAAGGAACGTAATGCAGTTGCGATCTGTCCAGGACCAAACACCGCTTACTTCAACAAGGTATATAGTTTAAAAGAAATGGTTGATCATATCTATGGACGCATCAATGTACTGAAAGACGTTCAAAGACCATCATTTTTTATTAATGAATTAGATCTTTATGTGAAGCACCTGACTGGCTTTATTAAAGAAAATTTGCCAGACCTGGATGTCAAAAAGAAAAAATACATTCAGAAATTTCAAACTCAACTCCTAGAAGGAATTTCCTATTACCGATCATTGCAAGCCAAGGTAAATTTTGCCTTCGGTGAATCGAAGAATTCGTTTAATGATCAGCTAAATAGGCTTGAGTCCCAAATTGCCCCTTAGATGTGTAATACTTAATATTAACCTACCTATGAAAAACAAAAATAGCCATCACGTTGATGGCTATTTTCCTTTATGTTCGTTGTTTATTACTTTGTAATCTTTCTAAATTTTCCAAACACCCCCAATGGTAATTTAGGCCCAGCAGTTGCTTGGAGATAAAGCTCTCCTATTTCCAGGTTTTCAACTGTTGGGAATGAAGTTTTAATTAAGTTTTCTACAATAACAGAAGAGAAACCTAATGAATAGGTATTTAGAATCAAGAAGTGCTCTTTAGGGTCCAATAATTGAACAACATCGCGCATCATTTCCATGATGTGATCTTCCAATTTCCATTTTTCCCCTTTAGGTCCATGTCCATAAGCTGGAGGATCTAGGATGATGCCATTATAAGTATTCCCTCTTTTTAATTCGCGTTTTACAAATTTTAAAGCATCTTCGACCACCCAACGTATATCGGTTAAGTGTGAAAGTTCTTGATTTTCATTCGCCCAAGTTACAACTTGTTTAATTGAGTCAACATGAGTTGTATCCGCGCCTGCAGCTTTTGCAATTAAAGAAGCTCCACCCGTATAGGCAAATAGATTAAGAACTTTGGGTTTTGGAGTTTTAAATGATTTAACAGAATCAGAAATATAATCCCAATTCACGGCTTGTTCGGGAAAAATTCCGACATGCTTAAATGAAGTGAGACCAAGTCTGAACTTGATTTCAGCATCTTTATTTTTGTATTGAATATGCCAACGGTCAGGAGTTTTAGGATTTTTTTTCATCCAATCTCCGGAAGTTGCCGAGCGGCCTTTAAATTTAATATGATATCGCTTATTCCACTCTGCATCTCCAAGAGCTTTTGGCCAAACCGCCTGTGGCTCTGGACGAATTAGGATCAATTCTCCGAAGCGTTCTAACTTTTCGAAATCACCACAGTCGATTAGCTCGTAATCTTTCCAATGTTGTGGCGTCAGTAATTGTATTTGGGAATTATTATTCAAGATGCTTATTTTTCTGCAAAGATAAAAAATTCATAGGAACTAGGAACTTAGTCCTCTATTTTCAAGGTTTCCCGCGCTGCTTTCATTAATGGACTAGCAAATACAAAATCATTCAGTTCCTTATTGTCCGATTTCAACATATCCTGATTTGACCCTTCCCAATATTTTTTACCTTGATAGAGGAATAAAATATAATCGCCAATTCCCATTACGGAGTTCATATCATGGGTTACCACGACGGTAGTACATTTGTATTCTTCGGTTAGATCTTGAATAAGTTCGTCAATCAATATGGAGGTTGCAGGATCTAAACCTGAGTTTGGCTCATCACAGAAGAGGTACTTAGGGTTCATACTGATTGCACGCGCAATTCCTACCCTCTTTTTCATCCCACCAGAAAGTTCAGAAGGGAATAATTTATTTTTACCAGCAAGATTTACCCTTTCCAGGCAAAAATTAGCTTGTTCAATTTTTTCAGCTTTACTCATATCCGTGAACATATCGAGTGTGAAGACGATATTTTGTTCAACAGTCATTGAATCAAAAAGTGCTGAATTTTGAAAGAGCATTCCAATTTCTTTACGAATGGGCACCTTTTCTTCAAAATTCATTTTTGTAAACTCTTTTTTATCGAAGAATACTTTTCCTTCGTTTGGCTGATGCAAACCTACAATACATTTTAACAAGGTACTTTTACCGGAGCCAGAGCCACCGATAATCAAGCTTACTTTTCCGGGTTCAAAAATAGCATCGATTCCATCAAGGACGAGGTTATCTCCAAAAGACTTATGTATATTCGTTACTTCAATCATATATTATTACAGCATTAATGCAGTGATCAAATAGTCACATGCTAATATGGAGATACAACCTATAACCACGGCCCTTGTACCAGCTTGACCAACCTCTAAAGCACCACCGCGAACATGAAAACCTTTATAAGCAGGAACAGAAGTAATGATAAACCCGAATACAGTAGCTTTTACCATGGCTACCACCATAGTAAAACCGTTAAATCCACCTCGAATACCTTCAATGTAATCATCGGGAGTTACGGCACCAGAAAGCGCGCCACCTAAAAGACCTCCGACTAACGCGCATGCAATAGCAACGATCACCAAGACCGGAACCATAATCACTCCAGCGATAATTTTAGGGAGAATAAGGTAACCTGCAGCATTGATACCCATGATTTCCAAGGCATCAATCTGTTCTGTTACACGCATGGAACCAATTTGAGAGGAAATGGATGATCCTACTTTTCCCATCAATACCAAGGCTGAAATGGTAGGACCTAATTCTAAGATGTTGGAGTCACGGTTAATTTGACCAATTACCGATGTAGGAATCAAATCGGACACCAATTGGAATGCGATCTGCATGGTCATTACAGCACCAATAAAAGTAGAAATGATAACAATTAAGCCCAACGACCCAACACCTATCTCTGTCATTTCATGAAAGACTTCCTTTAAATAAATCTTCATTTTTTCAGGTTTTCGAAAAACCTTCTTTAATAACAGGATATATTCACCAAAATAATAAAATATCATACGTTGGTATTAGTATTCTTTTTGTTTTTAATCAATAATTCTAACGTATCCTTTACAAAAATGTTTCAGATGAGTTCAAGATACAAATTCTCTATGAATCTTTTCACCGACAAAACTAATTGATTTACCGAAAAAATAAAGAGACAAGCCTATTTTCACTTAGATAATTTGTATTATCGTATTAGTTTTGGTTCAACAAAGCTAACAAACAATGAACAATAAAATCGCAACAGGTATATGGTTGGTATTTGCAGGACTCGTTTTCTTGCTACACAACTTGAAAGTCATAGATTTCAATTTCTACGCAATAATCCAATTATGGCCATTAATTCTTGTATCAATAGGTATAAGCCTATTATTACAAGGCCGAACATTTGGCAAATATATCGTGATTGCTGCGAATATATTATTATGTGGGATTATCTTTTTTAAAGGGGTAACTAGCCAAGACAGTGTTTATGATAAATTGGATAAGATTGATTTTTCCTCAGGCAATGAAGTTGCAGGGCCATATTCCCAAATCGTTTCTCAGCCAATCACTGCAGAAACAGAGACCGCGAAATTAATTATCAATGGCGGAGCTGCAAAATATGACTTTAAAACTGGTTCAGATTCAAGCCTAATTATCAGCGCTAAAACTGCTCAATCTACTTCATCATTAAATCTTCAGACTTCAGGGGAAAAGAATATGAAATTAGAGTTGAACAGCAGGATGAAAAACAACAAATACAACAATAGCCTAATCAATGTTGAATTAAACAACAGACCTGTTTGGGATTTGGAGTTTAATGTTGGGGCCGCTGCAATTATTGGAGATTTTAAAGCCTTACAAATAAATAAGGTTGAAGTAAATTCAGGTGCGAGCTCTTTAAATCTTCACTTACCGCAACCAAAGAATGGTATTTGTGAGATCGAAGTAAATACTGCAGCATCAAAAGTTTTACTTTACCTTCCTAAAGGTGCGGCATGCCGTGTAGAGACTGACGCATTATTCTCAAACAATAAATATGAGGATGTCGATATTGTTCAAGATGATGTCCGTAAGAGTAAAAACTTTGATCAAGAATCCAATAAGTACGACATCAAGGTTGCAGGAGCCGCAAATTCATTATCTATATTACGCTATTAAACTCGAAATTAGCTAACTTTGCAGGGATATGGAAAGTAAGCAATTGACATCATTGGCCGGCGGATACTGCAACAGCAAAACTGAATATTCGAGATTTTTTACTCGAGAGGTTCAAATTGGCGATATTCCGATGGGTGGAAATAATCCCATCCGTATCCAAAGTATGACCACTGTAGATACTATGGACACCCTTGGGTCGGTTGAACAAACCATCAAGATGGTTGACGCAGGTTGTGAATATGTACGTATTACTGCTCCTAGCATAAAAGAAGCGGAGAACTTAGCAAACATCAAGAAGGAGCTCCGCGCAAGAGGATATACAGTTCCCTTAGTCGCAGACATTCACTTTACCCCAAATGCTGCTGAAGTAGCTGCAAGGATAGTGGAAAAGGTGAGAGTAAATCCTGGAAACTACGCTGACAAGAAGAAATTTGACCAAATAGACTATACAGATGCCGCTTACCAAGGTGAATTGGACCGTATCTACAAAAAATTTGCGCCATTAGTCAATATCTGTAAGGAGTATGGCACGGCGATGCGAATAGGAACCAACCATGGCTCGCTATCTGATCGTATCATGAGTCGTTATGGAGACACTCCTGAAGGGATGGTGGAATCTGCATTAGAGTTTATCCGCATCTGTGAAGATTTAAATTATTACAATCTTTGTGTTTCCATGAAGTCATCCAACCCTCAAGTTATGGTCCAAGCCTATCGCATGTTGGTTGAGAAAATGGTATCTGAAAACATGAACTATCCACTACACCTAGGTGTTACGGAGGCTGGCGATGGAGAAGACGGACGAATTAAATCAGCTGTTGGAATCGGAACTTTATTAGAGGATGGTTTGGGTGATACCGTTCGTGTATCATTAACAGAGGAGCCCGAAAAAGAAGCCCCAGTTGCTATTGCCCTAGTCAAAAGATATTCAAAGCGCGCTCAACAACTTTCAGAAAAACCAAAAAGAGAAATCATTCAGATTGCAACCTCTCAAGAAACTAAACGATATGAATCAAATGAAGTCAATGCCTTCATCGGTGGTTCATTAGTCCCTAGGATAATTGTTGATATTTCGAATAAAAACCTTAAAGACCCATATATTCTTACAGACGTAGGTTATAAATATGATGCCATTTTAGACAAGTATCATATGGGTGATCAGTCAGTAGACTTTGTTTTCTTAGGTGATTCCCTACCATCTTTTACGATGCCCGGAAACCTAAAACAACTATACAACTATGCAACTTGGTTGAAATTGGAAAACAAAACGAATATCCATCCAATTTACACCTTGCATGAATATAATGTTGCAGAGGAAAAAGACCATGCAATGAATCTTATTTATGTGAGCAATGATCAATTGGAATCAGAAGAATTTGCAAATCTTCAGATGGATAAGACCACAGTATTCATTCTTCAAACGGAGCATATTCATGGAATGGCGGATCAAAGGCAATTTTTTGCTAACCTCCAAGAAATTGGGATTGATTGTCCTGTAATCATAAAACGTAGTTATCCGGCTGAAGATTTTTCAGGTCCAATTGGAGATATTATGAACCCTGAAGAGCCAATATCAAAGATTCAATTGTATGGGGCCACAGATTTTGGCGCATTATTAATTGATGGATTAGGTTCTGGTATCTGGTTGGACTCCCCTGCTACTCCAACCGACAAAATAGCATCAGTGTCATTTGGAATTTTACAGGCTACCAGGTCTAGAATATCAAAAACAGAATATATTTCATGTCCAAGCTGTGGTCGTACTTTATTTGATCTACAAGAAACTACCCAAATGATTAGGAGTAGGACAAACCATCTGAAAGGTCTTAAGATAGGAATTATGGGATGTATTGTGAATGGACCGGGCGAAATGGCAGATGCAGATTATGGTTATGTAGGAGCTGGACCAGATAAGATCACATTATATCGAGGCAAAGAAGTTGTAAAACGCAATGTATCTTCCGCAAAAGCTTTGGATGAATTGATTGAGATCATCAAATCTGACGGTCAATGGATCGATGAGAATTTGAATTAAGGATATCTCCTTCTAGTAAAAAAAAGATGTTTTTAATGATAATCAATAAAGAAGCCGCAATAAATTAAAGTTTATTTGCGGCCTCTCTACACTTTATCTAGATACTCGAAATTTTTCTATTATTATTTTATTTTTTTGAATCTCATTTTTGCGATATCACCTACAATCAAAGTAAGCTGATCTCCATTCACACTCTGAACATTAATTTTTTCTAGAGTCTGAAAGAAAAGAGGTTCACCATTTCCCTGACATGCCATCCTGGTAGAAGCAATTGGACCGAACTTAATGTTTCGACCTTGAACCTCAACATTTGAATTGAAGTTATTGCAACCGCCATTTCCACTAACCTTACCTGATGTAGAATCAAATGTGATGGAAGGCTTATTATTAGGATATAATTCATTAAAAGTTACACCAGAACCATCAATGTAATCCAATTCCCAAGTTCCAGCCAAACTGTTTTGGGCATTTACTTTTTTGAATTTTGCCAATGCTGCTTTACGCCCTTTATTTAAGGAAAGTACATCATTACTTAAGGTATAGTTGTTTGCATTACGAAATACTTCAGTAAGCAATTTATCAGTTTCCATATCATCACATGCCATCATGGTGGTCATTCCTGGCTTAAAGGAAATTTTACCATTGCCAGCAAATAAATATTCACCTCCCAATGTATTACATCCACCCGAAGCTGAATAACGTGATCCATCATTTAAAAAAACTAGGAAAGGTTCTTTATTATTTAATTTTCCTGTAATTTCCTTGCCATTCAACTCAACCAACACCCATTTATTACCGGTTATTTCTGTTTGTTCCGAAGATTTATTAGCACTTACTTTTTTACCACCTGCACAACTAGCAAATAAAATTGTTAACACAGCTAATCCTGCAAAAATTGATTTTTTCATATATATCATTGTTTAAACTCTTATTATTAATACCCAAAATTTATCAAAAGGTTTAAAAAAAATTTTTTTGTCTTTCAATAAATTACCTATCAAAGGCAAATACCATGCAATGTTTTACGAATTGTTGAAACTTTGCTAAAATTTAAAAAAACAGTGAAATCCTTATTCAAATTCACATTAACTATGGCTTATTTAATACGATTTTCCTTATGTTTGTAGCTAATTAAGAATTAATCTAAAAAGAAGATTGGACAGCTTAATCTTGAATATCCTAACCCCTGTAGCAATATTTTTATTTATTGCCCTATTTACGCTATTTGCTGTTTATGCAGAGCGTAAGATTGCAGGTTTTGTTCAAGACCGACTAGGTCCAATGGAAACTGGTAAATATGGGTTACTCCAAACCTTTGCCGATATCCTTAAACTTCTTCAGAAAGAATTTATTTCACCATCAGCATCGGATAAAATCCTATTTGCGCTTGCACCAATCCTAATTTTTGTTGCTGTTTTTGTCGGTTATAGCGTAATTCCCTGGGGGCCAAACTTAATACCCTCGAATACCCATACAGGCTTATTTTTTATTATGGCAGTAGTTTCTATTGATGCGATAGGAATTTTGATGGCAGGCTGGGGATCAAACAATAAATACTCTTTATTAGGATCAATCCGTGCGATCGCTCAAATGATTTCTTACGAATTGCCAGTAGGTTTATCGTTGATAGCAGCAGTGATGATTACCCAAACGCTGAATTTAAATGAAATAGCATTCAATCAAGGGCTATTATCAAGTAAAGAGATATATTTTTTGGGATTTTGGAAAGTAAATGAGATTGGTGGAATCTTTGGATGGAATATCTTTCAAGCGCCCCACTTAATGGTCAGCTATGCTATATTCTTTATTGCCTCTCTCGCAGAATGTAATCGGGCACCATTTGACATTCCAGAGGCAGAATCTGAATTGATCGGGGGTTTTCATACAGAGTATGGAGGAATTCGATTTGCATTTTTATTTTTGGCGGAGTATGCTATGATGTTCCTGGTTGCCATGTTAGGAGTTGTTATATTCTTAGGGGCCTGGAATAGCCCATTACCCAATATTGGTCCAGCAAAACTAGCAGATTGGACTACAGGTCCTGTTTGGGGTGTATTTTGGACTTTAATAAAATCTCTTTTCATCGTTGCTGTTCAAATATGGATTCGTTGGACACTTCCTCGTTTCCGTGCAGATCAGTTGATGACTTTATGTTGGAAAATTCTTATTCCCCTTGCCTTTGTATGCATGGCCATATCAGGCTTATGGAGGATATTAATCATGATATAATTGATATTTAAAACGACTATACAAGGATTGGCAACGGCCATAAAAGGACTTACCCTCACGGTGAGGCATCTTTTTAGTGCCCGTAAAAAACGACAATCATTGGATATCAAGAAGGATAATTACTTTGAGGAACAGCAAGGTGTAACCACGGTTCAATATCCTAAGGTTAAAATGCCTATTCCGGAGGTAGCACGCTATCAATTGGATGTGGTGATTGATGATTGTATTGTTTGTGACCTTTGTGCCAAAGCATGTCCGGTAGACTGTATAACCATTGAAGCGATTAAATCTCCTGAGGCAATAGGAAAGACCTCTGACGGTTCAGTAAAAAGACTTTATGCTGCCGAATTCGATATCGACATGGCAAAGTGTATGTATTGTGGTTTATGTACTGTTGTATGTCCTACAGAGTGTATTACTATGACCGACAAATATGACCGTGTAACAACGAATTTGGCGGATCTAACCTATACTTTTTCCGATATGACTCCTGAAGAAGTTAAAAAGAGAAAAGAAGAATGGACAAAGTTTCAAGCTGAAAAGGAGGCAGCAAAGAATAAATAATGGAATTAGCAATTTTTTATGCTTTTGCGGCATTAGTTATTGGATCTGCATTATTGGTTGTTAGCTTAAAGAATACGGCTCGATCGCTCTTTCTTTTCTTTATTGTGTTATTTGGAATGGCAGGCTTATTTATTTTCGCTTTAGCTGATTTTGTAGCAATCACCCAAATTATGGTCTATGTTGGTGGGGTTTTGATACTTATGATCTTTGCATTTATGCTATCCAATAAAGAATTGCTGGCGGACCTTCAAAACACCTCTTCCAAATTCCTTTCTATTCCTAATTGGCAATCATTATTGCTTTCCATAGGCTTCTTAGCAGTTATGTCTTATGGAATTATCGAATGGCATGATAATTTTCCACAATGGATTACTGAAAATATAAGGCAAGGAAATATCATCAAATCATCTGACAACAACATCAATCAATTGGGAATAAAATTCATGACTCAATATCTGTTGCCATTTGAAGTTATATCCATTTTCTTACTCGCAGCTTTAATCGGTGCTGCACACCTTTCAAGAAAGGAGGATCCAAAATGATCAGCCTAACTCATTTCCTATTTGTTTCAGCATGTCTATTTTGTATCGGTTTATATGCCATTATAGCAAAAAGAAATTCCATTATGATTCTCATCGGAATAGAATTTATCATTAACGCGGCTATCCTAAATTTAGTCGCATTTGGTCGATATGATAAAATCAATTATTCCGGTCAAATCTTTGCCTTGTTTGCGATTGTTTTGGCAGCGGCTGCAGTAGCAGTTGGCTTAGCGATTATACTCAATGTTTATAGAAAGTATAAAACTATTAATCCAGAAAATATAACAGATTTGAGAGATTAATGAGCGATTTATTAAACATATCACCAATAATTGGAAGTATGCTAGTCGTTTTGCTTCCTTTCCTAGCCTTCCTTATTCAGGCCATCTTAGGAAAGCGTAGTCAATCAGGCAATATCGCGTTGGTATCAATTATTCTAAGTACTATCTTCAGTTTGATCTTTGTATTTGCTGAAGTTTGGAAACAAGAACCCATCTCGGCAAATGTCAGTTGGTTTACAATCGGCACCCATACTTTTACATTGGGCATCTTATTAAATAATCTGACTGTATTAATGCAGCTTATTGTCTGTATTATTGCTTTACCGGTACATATCTATTCAAAATCCTACATGAAGGGAGATCCGGGAATTCATCGATACTGGATGTATCTCAGTTTATTCTGTTTTGCGATGCTGGGTCTGACCATTTCTAGTAACCTTTTGATGATGTACATTTTTTGGGAATTGGTTGGTTTTGCTTCTTATTTACTCATTGGGTTTTGGTTTACAAAAGAATCCGCAGTTCAGGCCAATAAAAAAGCATTTATTATCAATAGAATTGGTGATTTAGGATTTTTATTGGGAATTGCATCCGTCTATAGTATGTATGGGAGCCTTAATCTTGTTGAACTCTTCGGAAAGGACGGCTTATTCTATAGCTTACCTGCATCTTCAGATGGATGGTTAACTTTTACGGGAATTTGTTTCTTTATCGGGGCAATGGCAAAATCTGCTCAATTTCCTTTACATGTTTGGTTACCGGATGCCATGGAAGGTCCAACGGCGGTTTCATCACTTATTCATGCGGCTACCATGGTTGCAGCAGGTGTATTTCTATTAAGTACGGTCTTTCCACTATTCAATCAAACTGTATTGCTAACTATAGCTATTATTGGCTGTATTACCGCATTGATTTCTGCCTATTTTGCAATAAGCCAAACAGATATCAAAAAAATATTAGCCTTTTCAACCATATCACAGTTGGGATTTATGGTGGTTGCTGTCGGTGTTGGAGCATGGGATGCTGCCATGTTTCACCTTGCCACCCATGCATTTTTCAAATGTCTTTTATTCCTTTCAGCGGGTGCAATCATACATGAAATGGCTCATTTGAAAGAGGCAAACAAATTGGATATTGACCCACAAGACATCAATAATATGGGCGGATTGAAAAAATGGATGCCTAAAACATTTATCCTGATGTCCATAGCATCATTAGCGCTGGCAGGATTCCCATTGACCTCAGGGTTTCTTTCAAAAGATGCAATTTTAATTTCAGCTTTTGAATGGGCTGCCCAATTGAATGGACTTTACTTCCTAATTCCAATTACGCTGACACTGGTAAGTATTTTGACCGCATTCTATATAGGTCGATTGATTTTCAAGGTCTTCTTTGGTGAATTGAAAATTAAAGTGGAGAGGATACATTTACATGAAGCAAACCTTAGCATGTTAGGTCCAATGATTTTTCTAGGGATCTGTTCTATTTTTTTGGTTTTTTCTTGGAATCCCATTGCTTACCACCATTCTTTTATTTTAACAGGTTTCTCAATCACATATCCTTTTGCTGAGATTCACAGCCTACATATTATCTTACCCATCATATTAACGATAAGCTCTGCCATAGCATGGGTTATCGGATGGAATTGGTATGTGAAGGGTAAGTATCCATTGAATTCAGGGAACAAATTATTGGATATATCTATGAATCAAGGATATATTAATGAATTTTATAATAAAATATTCGTTAAAAGTACTCTGAACTTGAGTAAAGGGCTATATTGGTTTGACCAAAATATAGTTGATGGGTTTGTTAATTTTTTAGCGACAATAGTAAGAAATTTGGCTCATTTCAGTGCTTGGATAGATAGATATATTGTGGATGGCTTAGTTAATACCATAGCTGGCACAGCATATTATATAGGTCATCTATTGAGATGGGTACAGAACGGTAGATTACAGAACTATTTGGGTTTTGCTTTTACTGTGGTATTAATTGGAATAATTTATTTGATAATAAAATAAGATGGGTGCATTATCCTTGCTTATATTTCTTCCCATGATTGCTGTAATAGGTATCCTATTGCTACCAAACCGTATGGGTCATAGTTTTAAATATTTAGCATTACTAGCTACAGTCCTTCAATTTGGGTTAGCTGGTTACCTTTATATAAATTTTAATGGTTCAGCAGGAGCCTTTAGTGAAGTATCGACGTACCAATATGTGGAACAATTACCATGGATCAGGTTGGATTTGGGTTCATTAGGAAAATTAGAAGTCGATTACTTTCTCGGGGTTGATGGTTTTTCTCTTCCCTTACTCCTATTGAGTGCGTTTGTGATGTTGATGGCAGTGGGCGCATCTTGGAATATAGAAAAAAGTAAGAAGGGTTATTTTGCTTTATTGATGCTTCTCAATACTGCTGTTATGGGTATTTTCTGTGCATTGGATTTCTTCTTATTCTATGTGTTTTATGAGGTGATGTTGTTGCCGTTATACTTCTTAATCGGCATTTGGGGAGGAGCAAGGCGAGAATATGCCGCAATTAAATTCTTCATTTATACGTTGTTTGGATCGGTATTTATGCTTTTGGTCATTGTTGGGCTCTATTTTTCAGTTCAAAACCCCAACACAGGAGCACATACCTTTAATATGCTTTATATGATGAATCCTGAGAATTATGTTCCAGGATCATTTTTCGATTTCTTAGGCAATGCAAATGAAATATTTGGGATTCCGGCTAGGATGATTGGCTTTATAGTTTTATTTGTCGCATTCGCCATCAAGATTCCAATTGTTCCTCTACATACTTGGCTACCGGATGCACACGTTGAAGCTCCAACTCCTGTTTCAATTATATTAGCGGGTATATTGTTAAAAATTGGTGGTTATGGAGTTATTCGCATATGCTTGGGAATTTTCCCAGACGCCGCAGCGGATGCAAACTGGTGGTTAGGATTGATTGGCGTTGTTTCCATAATCTATGGTGCACTGAATGCTCTGGCCCAGACCGACCTTAAACGATTGATTGCCTACTCTTCTGTTTCGCACATGGGATTTGTCCTTTTAGGTATTTCTTCATTAACAGCAGAGGGTATTTCTGGAGCCATGTTTCAAATGTTAAGCCACGGGTTCCTATCAGCAGCTTTATTCTTCCTAGTTGGGGTTGTATATGATCGCGTACATGACCGTTACATTTATAATTTTCGAGGATTGGCGAGTATTATGCCAAAATATACTGCATACGTCGCTATTGCTTTTTTTGCCTCATTAGGACTTCCTGGATTTTCCGCATTTATAGGAGAAGCCTTTGTTATTATAGGAACATTCAATGCTGAAAGCATGAATACAGGAATACCACGTTGGATGGCGATCTTTGGTTCCCTAGGAATTTTATTAAGCGCCGCATACTTCCTTTGGACCTTACAACGCATGTTTTTCGGTACAACACGTTTGAAAGGTGGTGAAGAATGGGTCAAGGAACTCAAGGATGTCAATATCAGAGAACAGATTATCCTATTCCCTACCCTTGCATTAGCGCTGTTATTGGGAATAATGCCATCCTTAGTTTTCGGAGTATTAAATAACTCTGTATTGAGTTTATTGGATTTGGTTACACCATATTTGTAGGGTTAAGATAGATGAACGAATTTGTTTTCCAAGTTTCAGACAGTATAGATCATATCATTAGATCGATTCCTTTATTTAAAGTGGAATTTGCATTATCTTTTGGATTCTTAAGCAGTATTGTCTGTACCTTAATTTTCGATAAGTATTGGAAGCATTCTTCTTTTTTTGTCACGATATTAAGTATCATTTGTGCATTCCTCATTTTAATGACACAGCATGATCAGAGCAATTTTGGTTTCTACAATATGTTAATTGTCGACAAAACCTCCTTTTTCGCTAGAGCATTTATTTCAATAGGTTTACTAATATCGGCCATTTTTCTGCAACAGCATTTTGCGAATAAAGAGTTTAAAAAGCGGAAAGGAGACCTCTATAGTATCTTACTTGCTGCAGGTATAGGGTTAAATCTGTTTTCAATGACAACGCATTGGCTTATGGCCTTTATAGCGATTGAGATGGTTTCAATCTGTTCCTATATCATGGTTGGATACTTTTCTGAAAACAAAAAACAAGCAGAAGCAGCAATGAAATATGCGTTATTTGGATCAGCATGTTCCGCTGTCATGCTTTATGGACTTTCGCTAATTTATGGGTTTACGGGCGATTTAAATTTTGCGAGTCCAAAACATATTCAAGGGTTGATTGCTGCTCCAGAAGTAATGGTCAGTATAGCTATTTTATTTGTTTTTACAGGAATAGGTTTTAAATTAAGTTTTGTGCCGTTCCATCTGTGGGCACCCGACGTATATGAAGGGGCTCCAACACCAGTTACCGCTTTTCTTTCTACTGTTCCTAAAATAGCCGCCATTGTCCTTCTAAGCAGGTTGGCTTCAGCATGGATCAGTACACCGTTCTACTTTAGTGAACTTACTTTTATGTTTATCTCCTTTGTTTCAATTGTCACCATGTTGGCAGGTAATTTAATTGCCCTGAGACAAACGGATATAAAGAGAATGATGGCATATTCTTCCATAGGCCATACTGGTTTTCTTATGATGGCTATCATCGCCTATAGCAATGGACAGCAGAATATCCTATTTTTCTATGTACTAGTGTATACCTTAATGAATTTTGCGAGTTTCGCCTTTATAGATGTATTGGAACAAAAACTCGGCAGTACACAGTTAAGTTCATATACAGGTTTAGGAAAAAAGATGCCCATCATTTTCACCTGTTTTTCTATTATCGGTATTTCGTTAATAGGTCTTCCCCCAACAGCAGGATTCATAGGAAAATTATTTGTATTCAGTAGTATCTTCGAAATCTATCAATATGGAGGCGATCAAATATTTCTTTGGCTTCTTATTGTAGGCGCACTAACATCCGTTATATCTCTCTTCTATTATTTTAAAATTCCTTTGTTTGCTTTCTTAAGAAATAATAAGGAGGAAAACATCGAAAACATCAATCCTGCCTTAAGTCCTATGTTGGTAATAGGAGTTATTTTAACCATTTTGGTGGTACTTATTGGGATTTTTCCAAGTGGGGTGTTTGGAGTAATTAGTAATTAGTAGTTAGTATTTAGTAGTTAGTAGTTAGACTGATTGATAGGTGTGTTAATGGAAGGAGACATAAGACAAAAGACATAAGACATAAGAGTCTGGATAGTAGTAAGTTGTCATTAATTGACGATTAAATGGTTTTCAGAGCTTTAGCTAGAGACAGACGATTTTTTTTAAATGGGCGATTTTCGGGGGATTTTTTTGAGGCACGCCTCAAAAAAATCCCCCGAAAATCGCCCATTCTCCCCCATGTTATGCATGTCATTCTTCATCGCAAGATGAAGAAACTATTTTTAAGAAGATGAATTACACATCATCCTATACATCTAAAATTCTTTTCAATTCTTAACGAATTTCAACAAAACTAAATTCAACATAATCATCATTTTCTGCTAATTCAATTGGGATTTCAACGGTCTAAATACTAAATACTACCTACTAAATACTATATTTGTATATGATCTCTTCAACAGCAAATACAATATTTCAGAAGGTAATCGAAGATTACCATGTTCATGATAAGATTGACCAACCTATTGAGAATCCCTATAATCGCGATAGCTTGGAACACTTATTATATTTAAAGTGCTGGATTGATACGGCACAATGGCATATGGAAGATGTAATTAGGAATCCAAATATTGATCCTAGGGAAGGATTATATTGGAAAAGAAGAATTGATCGCCAAAATCAGGATCGTACAGATACGGTTGAATTTATTGACAGTTATTATCTGCAACAATTTGCAGATGTAATAGCATTAGCAGATGCAAAAGTCAATTCAGAGAGTCCAGCTTGGGCAATTGACAGGTTATCCATTCTTGCCTTAAAAATCTATCATATGGAGCAAGAAACACTTCGTACGGATGTTTCAAAAGCTCATCAAGAGTCCTGTCAAATAAAATTGAATATATTGTTAGAACAGCGGGTTGATTTATCTCTAAGCATTGACGAGCTTTTAGAGGACATCAAAGCTGGGAGAAAATACATGAAAGTCTACAAACAGATGAAAATGTACAATGATCCAAATTTAAATCCAGTTCTCTACGGGTCACAGAAATAAATTCAATATGAAGCGAATCTTGGTCACTAGGTTTTCAGCGATGGGTGATGTCGCAATGGTGGCTTCGGTCTTACGTGAATTTCAAGAACAGCATACGGACACAGAAATCATTATGGTTTCCCGTCCGTTTTTTTCTGCTTTTTTTGAAGGTATCCCACGTTTAAAGTTTCATCCCATTGACCCAAAAAACAAGCATAAAGGCATAGCCGGATTATTTAAGCTCTATAAGGAACTCAAGTCCTATAAGGCTACGCAAGTTGCTGACCTGCATAATAATTTAAGGTCCAGGTTTTTGGATATACTATTTAAAATATCTGGCTATACGGTTCAGATTCTGGACAAAGGAAGGGCAGAAAAAAAAGCATTAACTAGGTCGGAAAATAAGATTTTCAAACCCTTAAAACTGACGACAGAAAGGTATGCAGATGTATTCCGTCAACTGGGATATACTTTATCACTTTCACATCAATTACAAAAGCAACACAGGCTCATTCCACCAGGGATGATGCCAATCTTGGCTTCCAATATGAAAAAAATTGGAATTTCTGCTTTTGCCCAACATCCGTATAAAGTCCTTTCAAAGGAAAAAATGGGCGAAATAATCAGAGTACTTTCAGAAATCCCGGTTCAAATTATTCTTTTTGGGGGAGGATCTGAAGAAGCTCAGGTAACTGAGGGTTGGGAAAAACAATTTTCAAATGTTCGTTCTATAGTTGGCCAATATAATTTGAGCCAAGAATTGGATATCATCGCTCATCTTGACCTGATGATTAGTATGGATAGCTCAGGAATGCATATGGCCTCATTAATGGGGGTATCTTGTGTTTCCATTTGGGGGGCGACGCATCCTTATGCGGGATTCCTTGGTTATGGACAAAGTATTGATGACTGTGTACAGGTTGAGCATCCCAGTAGACCAAGTTCCATCTATGGTAATAAAGCCTGTCCATGTGATGGAATTGAAGCCATCGACCTTGTTACAAGTGGAATGGTTGTTGAGAAGGTTAAATTAAAATTAAACTTATAGTAGCGAATTGGCGTCTAATAATCGTTTTAGGAGTCAATCATCAAATTAAAATATGGAAAAGATTTGTTTCTTAGTTTGTCAGTATGGAAATGAGGTAAATGGTGGCGCGGAATATCATTGTAAAATGCTTGCTGAAAGACTAATAAACGATTACCAGGTTGATGTTTTAACTAGTAAAACAATTAATTATAATACATTTGAACCCTATTATAAAGAAGATAGTGAGTTAATAAATGGAGTAAATGTATTAAGGTTCGATTGTAAACCATTTGATCCTAAGGAACACAAAAAATGGCGTAAGAAAACTAAGTTTTCCAGGAAGGTTCGTCGGAATCTATTTCGCTTAGGTTTATTGGAATCTGTAGCAAATCTGAATCCTGTTTGGAATCTTGGAATTAAAAATGAAGAAAAGTTACTTCAGAGCCATGGTTTTTATTCCAAACCACTACTTGATTATTTGGAACAGCATCAGGAGGAATATAAAGCGATTATTTTATTTTCTTATGTATATCCACATACAGTTTTCGGGGCAAGGATAGCTCCAAATAAGACCTTATTAATTCCGACCGTTCATAATGAAGGGGATGTATTTAGATCCGTCCATACGCATGTTTTTACCTCAGTAAAGCATATCGGATTTAATACCGAAGAGGAGCATCATTTAAGTCAGCAGATTTTTGGGAATAAGATGTCCGAAAACAGCATAGTGGCTGTCGGGGTTGAAACCGAATTTGAGAAGGAAGTTCCATTAGTCGAATTGAAATCAAAATTTAATCTTCCCGAACGCTATATACATTATTTTGGCAGGATATGCGGCTCTAAAATGGACAGTCTGATTCCATGGTTCATAAATTATAAGAAGAAATTTCCAAGTGATTTAAAGCTTGTTTTGACAGGTCGTTTATTTCAGGAAAAAATCGAACATGCCGATATTATTTACACCGGATTTGTAACGGATGAAGAAAAAGTTTCTCTAATCAAGAATGCCACTTTGATTGTCAATCCATCGAGGAATGAAAGTCTTTCATTATTGTTATTAGAGGCCATGGACCTCGGAAAAACCGTGTTAGTCAACAGCAAATCAGATGTTCTTCTAGGTCATTCAAGGAAGAGCGCACAAGCGACTGAAGCATATGGGGACGAGCAGGATTTTCATGCTAAAATCCATAAATTTATTTCTGATCCAGATTTAATTGAACAAAATAAAAGCAAGGCAAAAGATTATGTTCAAAAAAATTATTCTTGGCCATTAATTATGGGTAGATTGAGAAAGATAATTGAGTCCATGTAATTCTTTCTCTTGGATACCAAATCAATTCAAAAACATATTTCCACAAGTAATCGATAATTTATATTATTGAGAAATAATTGTCAAACTGCATGATTGTAAAGAACTGTTCATTAATAATAGCAACGTATAATTGGCCAGAAGCCTTACATTTATGCTTACTCAGCGTAGGTGAACAGAGCATTTTACCTAAAGAAATTATCATTGCAGATGATGGATCGACTTCTGACACAAAGGAACTGATTGATACGATCAAAAGTTCATTTTCTATCCCTATTAAACACCTGTGGCAGGAAGATGCTGGTTTTCGAAAGACAATTATGCTGAACAAATGTTTTGCAGTATGTACACATGAATATATCATCCAAATCGATGGCGATGTGTTTCTGCATAAGGATTTCATAAAAGACCACTTAAAAGCCGCTAGACCAAATTATTTATTGCAAGGAAGTCGTGTGATGCTAAGTGACGAATATTCTAAAAAATTGATCAATGATTTAAATGTACACCCCAAGCTTTTTGGAGGAGGTAACAAAAGAATAGAAAATGGTTTCCGTATTCCGGTTTTATCCAATTATTTACTTAACCGCTATAAGAACTCCTACCCTGTTTACTATGCCCGAGGGGCAAATATGTCCTTTTGGAAGAAAGACATCTATGCGGTAAATGGATACAATGAGGCATATGAGGGCTGGGGTCATGAAGATAGCGACTTAACGTTGAGGATGATGAATAATGGGATAAAAAAATCAGTTATTAAGTTTGCTGCCATAGTTTATCATTTACACCATCCTGAGAAAAAAAATGTAGATCAGGAAGGTCGCAATAAAGAAATTATGGAAAAGACTTTAAAGGACAATATTACCTGGACGGAATCCGGCTTGGACCAATATTTAACAAATTAGAATGAAAATGGCGGCACAAAAACCCAGTACTGTTAGTATCATGGTTTCGACTTATAATTGGCCGGAGGCATTGGAGCGCTGTGTACAAACCATTCTTTCGCAAAATCGATTGCCAGATGAAATTCTAATTGCAGATGATGGATCAAAGGAAGAAACAAAATTGTTAGTTGAAAGGCTAAAAACACAATCTCCAGTACCAATAGTTCATATATGGCATCCAGATGAAGGATTTAGGTTGAGTGTAATTCGTAATAAAGCCATTGAAGCAGCTCAATCAGAATATATCATTCAAATTGATGGTGATATTCTATTGGATCCACATTTTATTTCAGACCATTTATCTTTAGTTGAAAAAAATCATTTTTTATGTGGAAGCCGGGTATGGATTGACCAGAAACAAAGTAAAGAGTTATTGGAACAGAAAGGCAGCATAAAAGTGGACCGTAGTAAATTTCCTATGTCTTTTATTTTAAATAGCTTACGATCTAAGGTACTTTCTAAATTCTTAGCAGATCGATACAAGAAAAATCAGCCGGCAATACTGAGGGGATGTAATATGTCCTTTTGGAAGGATGATCTAATAGCTGTAAATGGATACAATGAAAGCATACAAGGTTGGGGATCTGAGGATTCTGAGATGGCCTTTAGATTGATGAACAAAGGAGTAAAAAAGAGGTTTTTAAAATTTTCAGCGGTTGCATATCACCTTTATCATAAGGAAAACAACAAAGATAATTTATCAAAAAATGATCAAATCTTAAAAAGCACTATTGATGAAAAGAAGATTTGGACAGATTATGGCATACAGAAGGATTAAAAATTATTATCGTAGAATTCGTTTTGTTGTTCTTGTTTTTTGATTTCCTTGTTATGAATAATAGCAAATTCATAACCTTTTCCTTTTAATCTTCCGACTTTTTTATATCCTACCAAAACTTCATGAACCTTATTTTTCCATTTAATGGGGTTCGATGGATCCAGTTTAAAAATTCTCATCTGCCAATCCGGATAATTAATATATCCATCTTTATTAATTTGCCAATTCCATTTCTTGATATGTTCGTCAGTAATTCCAGCCACCGTATTTTTGCGAGGAACATTGAAACAATCATATTTGGACTTTAAAGCTAAATAAGCAGGAAGTTTTTTAATTAAGGAATCAGGAATCAATTCATCAGCATCGATTTGGAATAAGTAATCGCATGATGCCATTGGTATCAATTCATTCTTAAATGTTGCAAAGTCTGCATTGAGTTTTGAGGTTGAAACTTTAATCCTATCCGCATATTTGTTCAAGATTTCGGAAACTTGTTCATTTTTCTCTGTAATATCCTGAAGAACAACAACCTCATCCTTATCTCTCAATTTGGGTAATAAGCTAGCTAATAATTGATCTATCTCTTTATGTTCATTACAAACAGTAATTGCGTAAGAAATGGAAGGACGATTGTTAAAAATGTAGGACAAAAAACCCATTATTGGAAAATTAATGATTTACAACAACTGGGAAATTCTCCTCCAAAGATCTGAAGTCATTAACTTCTCCAATTATATTTCCAAAATTAATTTTTTTGTAATTTTTAAACAATCTTTTAAGTGGATTATTATTTTTTATTTCATTTTTCGATATAATATCAGAAAGTTTTTGAATTTGATTGAAATCAGCATGATTCAATTTACTTTGATCTAAATAAATAATAACATCATGTTTCTTTAATTCTTGAATTGGCAATACTCTTTTTTTTAGGTTAATCCTTGTTGTATGTTGATATTTAGAGATATATTGTGCAATATTTGAATCCGTATAGACTTTATGAACAAAGGGTTCGATTTTAAATAATCCCTCAGGAGTTGCATTCTCTACGACGGCCACAACATCATAAGCTTTTCTATACTCTGCAAATGGGTGAAATCTCCATTTTCTGTAGAAATTACGAATAGCAAGAAGGTCAATATTTTTACTTGATTCACTATATTCCTTGGAAAATCTAGATGTTTTACTGACAAAATGATAGGCAATGGCTTGAGGTACTTGCACTAATTTGGCTCCTTGAATGGAGAACCTCATTAACAGGTCAAGATCTTCGCAAAACATTGGATTAAAGGTTGAATCCAAGCCGCCCATACTTACAAGCCAGGATCGTTCGACACACAAAAAGAATGAATGGTCGTTTGTGGGAAATGGAGGTTCTTTTTTCTCTCTTAGCCTATTTACAAATTTGTTAAATGCTTTCTTATCAAATGTCTTAAGATCGGTCCCAAAGTCCTTAATTGTTTTCCAGTCAAAAGAATCATCTGTGAATACAGGAGGTTCAATTAAGGAATAAAATGTTACTGTTCCCGGTTCCCAGGCTTCAATCAACGCCTCAACAAAACCTTCACCTATAATCATATCATTATGAACATAAGTAACCAGCTTTGAAGTGGCTAATTCAACCCCTTTATTATAGGTTTCTGATAAGGATTTGGATTCCTTCCCATAATGATATTTTACGTTGGGATCATTCAAACTATCCAGCCATTCATGTGTACCATCGATACTACCGTAACTGACAAATACAATTTCAACTTTATCGTATAGCTTGCGGATAGCACTGTAAAAAGCTTTACTATATTCTAAATTATTTCTTAAGCCAACTATTAAAGACAGATCATTCTGAAATGTACCTTCTTTACCCATATTTACTGTTTTTCAATGTTTAGATATATCTATAACGATAATATGTTTAATTCCGATACATGTATATCGATTTAGTTTTATACTAAAACTTTTCCTTAACAATTTCAGAACCTTCTATTAACTAAGATTTCGTTATCTTGTAGCCTCACTAATTCGGGAATATCATGGCAACATTATATCTAGTAAGACATGCAAAAGCTGAAGAACATAGCTTTTCAAAAGAAGATTTCTATAGAGATTTGCAGAAAAAGGGAAAAGATAGGGCGCATCGTATAGCGGAGGAACTCAAAGAGATAATACAAATTGACACAAAAACCTTAGCCATTTCATCCACGGCAAATCGAGCCATTCAAACTGCAGAAATCTTTTGCTCCGTTCTTGGATATAAATTGGAAAACATCCAACAAACAAAGGATATCTACGAAGCTCATTTTACAGATATTTTAAAGGTGATCAATAACGTTTCAACTAATTATGATAAATTATTGGTATTCGGCCATAATCCTGGCTTATCCAATCTGACGAATTACCTTAGCCATTCAGAAATTGAACTAGCGACTTCCAATGTTTCAATTCTAGAATTAGAACAAGGATTAACCTTTGAAATGTTGGCAGGAGGAACTGCCAATCTCTTAGGTTTATTAAAATAATAATTAATTACCTTCGTTTACTATGGCAAATAAGTTACAAGGTGAAAATTCCCCATATTTAAAGCAACATGAACACAATCCAGTTCAATGGTTTCCTTGGGGTGAAGAGGCATTAAACAAAGCCAAAGCAGAAAATAAACTAATTATTGTCAGCATAGGTTATTCGGCATGTCATTGGTGTCATGTTATGGAGCGAGAGAGTTTTGAAAATGATGCTATTGCTCAAACCATGAACAAATTTTTTGTTTGTATAAAGGTGGATCGCGAAGAGAGACCTGACATCGATCAGATCTATATGATTGCTGTTCAGCTGATGACCAATTCTGGGGGTTGGCCATTAAATTGCATTTGTTTGCCAGATGGGCGCCCAATTTATGGGGGCACCTATTTTAAGCCTCAAGACTGGCAGCAGGTTTTGCTACAAATTGCTCAAATGTGGGAGGAAAAACCTGAAGGAGCTATAGATTATGCTGAAAGACTAACCCAAGGAATTCAGCAAGCTGAAAAATTACCCATTCAAGAAATTCCAGAGCAATATACATATCAAGACGTTGAAGCTGTTGTAGAACCGTGGAAAGAACAATTCGACGAAAAGAACGGCGGTTATAGGCGTGAACCTAAATTCCCATTACCCAATAATTGGATTTTCTTCCTCCGATACGGTTATTTGAATCATGATCAAGAAATTCTAGACCATGTACATTTTACCTTAAAGAAAATGGCAAATGGAGGTATATATGATCATATTGCTGGTGGATTCGCTCGATATTCCGTAGATGGCAGATGGCATGTACCACATTTCGAGAAGATGCTTTATGATAATGGCCAATTATTGAGCCTATATAGTGAAGCTTATCAGCAAAAGCCCTCCTTGCAGTATAAAAATGTTGTTGAAGAAACAATTTCTTGGGCGGAACGAGAAATGATGGATCCTAATGGCGGATTTTACTCAGCCTTGGATGCTGATTCAGAAGGCGTTGAAGGTAAGTTTTATACTTTCGAGGATGCTGAATTTAATTTATTGGGCGAAGATGCTGAACTGGCTAGGAACTATTACAACATAAAGAAAAGCGGGAATTGGACGGAGGAACAGATAAATATTCCATTTGTGCAAGCAGAGGACGAGCACATTATTTCAGAAGCTGGATATTCTGAGCAAGAATGGGATACACATCTCAAAGAGATAAAATCAAAACTATTAACATACCGCAGTAAAAGAATTCGTCCAGGACTAGACCATAAACAGCTTACGACCTGGAATGCACTATTTTTAAAAGGCCTTGTAGATGCCTTTAGGACATTCCACGAGGACCGTTATCTAAAACTGGCATTAGGTATTGCCAATTTCATAGAAAGCAAATGTTGCCAAAATGGCAGATTACTTCATCAACCGTCAGATAGCAATAGGACTATTTTTGGCTTTTTAGATGATTATGCATTTACCATTGAAGCCTATATTTCACTCTATGAAGCAACATTTGATGAATCATGGTTAAATAAGGCCAAAACATACACAGACATTGCAATTTCGCAGTTTTATGATGCATCTATAGGCACATTTTATTATAGCGGAATTGATGCTGAAGTTCTTATTGCAAGAAAAAGTGAGATCATGGACAATGTCATTCCAGCATCGTCCTCTACAATAGTTAGGAATTTATTCAAACTCGGCTTATTATTTGATAATAATGAGTACACGGAAATTGCAGATCGAGTTTTTGCAAATGTATTTCCACATATTAAATCTTATGGTTCAGCGTATTCAAACTGGGCAATTCAATTACTTGAACTCCATTATGGATTTTGGGAAATTGCCATCACGGGAGAAGATGTAAAATCATGGCGAAAAGAACTTGATCAACATTATATACCGAACAAAATCACATTGGGAGGAACAAAAAGCAGGCTTCCGTTGTTAGAGAATAAAGTCGGTTTGGAATCAAAAGCATACCTTTGTCAGAACAAAACATGTAGTCTTCCTCAATCGACGATTGCAGGCATTATAGAATTAATAAATAATAAACAGGGATAAACTCCCAAAATCTAATTTAGAATGGCAGTAGAAAATAACAATGTAGTAACATTGAACTACGTTCTTCATACAATTGAAGATAACGGTGAAAAAACATTGGTAGAGCAAACAACAACTGAAAATCCTTTAACATTTTTATATGGTGTAGGCATGATGTTGCCTAAATTTGAAGAAAACATCGCTGGATTAAATGCTGGTGATAAAAAATCATTTGAACTTGAGGCGGCAGATGCTTATGGCGAACGTGATGATCGTGCAATTGCACAATTACCTGCTGATATGTTCAAAGAAACTGGATTGCCTCCAGTTGGTGAGGTTCTTCCATTACAGGATAACCAAGGAAATCAATTCCGCGCGGTTGTGGTAGAGGTAACACCAGAAACAGTTGTTGCTGACTTAAATCACCCAATGGCTGGAAAAAAATTAAACTTTGATATCGAAGTATTAAACACTCGTGAAGCTACTCCAGAAGAATTATCTCATGGACATGCTCACGGAGCTGATGGAAACGAAGGTCACTAGTATCTTTGGTTTTATAAAAAAAATGCCGCAGAGAAATGTCTCTGCGGCATTTTTTTTAGACAGTAGACAATAGACAGTAGACATAAGAGCCTAGATAGTTGAAATTAACGCTTATTCCAGACCCTGCGGGTCTGGCTATAGATATGCCATCCCGATGGGATTTTTAAGAAGAGACAAGGAGATATTAGACAGTAGACATAAGAGCCAGAGAAAGTTGTAAAAAAATAATGCAATATCTAATTTTAATAATTTATTCTCTAATAAGTATTGTAAATTGGCTACTGGATAGTTTATATTGCCAACAGCAGAGAATAAAGAGAAAGGAGTCAGTAGTTAAGAATCATTTTGTCAACTTTCTAGAGTCTTGTGTCTACTGTCTTGTGTCTTAAGTCTATCCTCTAAACCCCTAAACCTATGAGAAAAATCTTATTTCTATTCTTAATTTTAACTACTACGGTTGTTTTTGGTCAGAAAAAACAGGAGTTACCTAATATTGTTATTGTATTTATGGATGATTTAGGATATGGTGATTTGGGAGTTACAGGAGCTTTGGATTATCATACCCCTGTTTTAGATAAAATGGCGAATACAGGTATACGATTTACAAATTTTTTGGTGCCGCAAGCGGTTTGTTCAGCGTCGAGATCGGCCTTATTGACTGGTAATTATCCGAATAGGATGGGCATTAGCGGGGCGTTTATGCCAAATACGGGAGTAGGATTACACCAACAGGAAATCACTATGGCGGAAATGTTGAAAAGCAAAGGATATGCAACCCAAATTATTGGGAAATGGCACCTTGGCAGTGAACCTGAATTTATGCCGACCACACAGGGTTTTGACGCTTATTATGGTATTCCATATTCTAATGATATGTGGCCAGTAGGTTTTGATGGGCTGCCTGCAAAAGCGGATAGTTATGTTGCTAAATACCCTGTATTACCCCTATTGAGCATCAAATCCGGACAGGTAATTCCTGATACGGTTATGAAAATCAATAATCTAGAAGACCAATCAAAATTAACAGAAAACTATACAAATCAAGCTGTTAATTTTATAAAAACAAATAAAGACAAACCTTTCTTCCTTTACCTTGCCCATAGCATGACGCATGTTCCTATCGCAGCTTCCAAAAAATTCAGAGGGACCTCCGAGCAGGGCCTTTTCGGAGACGTGATGCATGAGATTGACGATTCCATGGGACAAATATTGCAAGCATTAAAAGCTAATGGAATAAGTGATCATACCATCGTGATATTTACCAGCGACAATGGACCATGGCTGAACTTCGGGAACCACAATGGCTCTGCAGGAGGATTTAGAGAAGGGAAAGGAGCGAGTTGGGAAGGCGGTCAGCGTGTTCCATGTATAATATCATGGCCTAGCAAAATTAAAGAAGGCCGAATTAACAACTACCTAACCAGTAGCATGGACATATTTGCCACCATTGCGGAGTTGACTAATTATTCGGACAATCCGCAGCAAATAGACGGAATCAGCTTTTTAGCTCAGTTAAAAGATCCAAAAGCACCAGAGTCTCGAACCTCCATGTATTATTATTATAATCAAAATGATCTTGAGGCTGTACGATATAAAAACTGGAAGTTATTCCTTCCGCATAAGTCAAGAAGCTATGAAGGAATACTTCCAGGGAATGATGGATTTGGCGGACAGTATAAGGAATTAGAAGTGAAAACCACGGAGCTCTATGATTTACGAAGAGATCCGAGTGAGCGTTATAATGTTATTGATCAAAATCCGGAAATTGTTGAAAAACTATTAGAAATTGTAGATGAAGCCCGTCGAGATCTAGGTGATAACTTAACGAAATCCGAAGGACAAAACCGTCGACCGCTCGGCCGGATAAATAAAAAATAGGATTTAAAGCTTGGTTGCTCTTAGCATTTCACGTTTGCCAGGAGCACCAGGCGCTTTTTCAATACTAAAACCTAAAGCTTTCATTGCCCGTTTTAGATTGCCTGTGATAGCATAGGTAACAAATACTCCATTTGGTTTCAAAAATTGAGTCACATGAGCCAAGGTTTCAGGGGTCCACATCTCCGGTTGATGGATTTCTGCAAAAGCATCAAAATAAATCACATCAAATTGTTCCAAGCTATTGAATTCCATCACTTTCTGATGTGCAATTTCCAAATGAATATTATCCGTTAATTTTATCTTTGAATTCAACGCTTCAGTATAATTCAATAAGAAATCCTTCCAGATATCTTCTGAAATATATTGGTTGTATTCTGATTGACTTACTAACTCATTAGATAATGGAAAGGCTTCAATCCCAACATAATTTAGTCCGATTAAATTCTTTGCACAATAATCTGCTGTTAACAAGAAATTTAAACCTGTACCGAAACCAATCTCCAAAATAGAGGCATTCTTGGCAACATTTTTTTCTAACCAATAACGCAAGCCTGTATTTAAAAACACATGAATACTTTCTTGCTGAGCACCATGCTTGGAATGATAATGCTCTCCTATCTGTTCATGGAACAAAGTTTTTGATCCATCTGCTGTTTTAACGAATTCCATTGTATATTTTTGGCAAATCTAAAATAAAAACAAGTATTTTAGCTTGAGCAAATTACATAAATGAAAGACATCATTAAAAATTATGGAAGTATAATTTTGCTTCTGATAGGTATTACCGTTGGTAGCCTGATTGGAGTATTCTTCCCCCAACTGGTTGTAATCCTGAAACCTATCGGTGATATATTCCTGAATTTACTCTTCGTTTCCGTTATCCCACTCTTGTTTTTTGCCATCTCCTCTTCGATTGCCAATATTGAGGATAGCAATAAATTAGGAAAGACCATCGGAATAATGACAGCAGTATTTATTGGAACCATCATTATTGCGGCAATCGCAACAATTGCTGGTTTGTGGGCCTTTCCAGTAACGGCCATATCAGATGGATCTGCAGTCAATGAGGTTTTGTCGACCAATCCTAATGAAACTTGGGGAGATCGAATTGTCAGGTTCTTAACGGTTGATGAATTCGCTAATCTCCTTTCCCGCAAAAATATTCTTGCATTTGTCATCTTTGCCCTTCTTGTAGGAACAGCTACCCGAAAATCCGGTGAAATGGGAAAACAATTCACGGCATTTCTGAATGCAGGAAATAAAGTGATGGAAAACCTTCTCATTTTAGTGATGAAAGCAGGACCTATAGGCTTAGGGGCATATTTTGCTTATCAGGTAAAAACATTGGGACCTGAGCTGTTTGGATTTTACGCGAAACCTTTAGGGTTCTATTATGGATTTGGAATTATTTTCTTCCTAGTATTTTTCAGCTTTTACGCATTTATTGCGAAGGGTACTTCCGGCGTAAAAACATATTGGAAACATAATATTTCACCAACCTTAACGGCAATTAGTACCTGTAGCAGTTTGGCAACACTACCAGCGAACTTAATAGCAGCTAATAGAATTGGTATTCCAAAGGAAATATCAAGCATCGTTATCCCAATAGGGAATACATTATATAAAAATGGCTCATCAATTTCCTCCATTTTGAAAATTTATGTTGCATTTTCCATTTTAGGATGGGATTTCTTTGAACCAACTACCATGATTACTGCGGTAGGAATTACAGTATTAGTTTCTATGGTTGCTGGGGGAATTCCAAATGGTGGATTTATTGGAGAAATGCTCATGATTTCTCTTTATGGAATTCCAAATGAAGCCGTGCCATCTATCCTCATCATAGGGGCATTGGTCGATCCTTTAGCAACGGTCTTAAATGCAACTGGTGATACAGTTGCGGCAATGCTGGTCACGAAATTTTCTGGAGAACAATTTAATCCAGAACAACCTGAAGCCTAATTATTCGGAACAATATTTTATTAAAAAGCTCTTTTTAGGAGAATAATCCAAAAGGAGCTTTTTCTTTTGAATCATTATTATTACAGTGCATCAGAATTAAGTTGCAAAGTTATATGAAAGGAAAATACCATGATCAAGTTAATTAAATTGACTATCAATACATTAACAAATTACGGGTAGGTAAATTAGAATTATTCTAAATAGTTCAATTTCTTTGCTAAATTCATTCCTTGGAGTAGTATTTTGTAATTTTGCAGTTGGATTATTATTTATTCTAATAAAGATGAAGAAAAGTTCGATCATTTTAATTGTAATTATAGCGATAGCTATTGCGATGATACTTGTGATCTATACCGATTCTAGTACATATTCAACATTTACAGAAGCGAAGGAAAAGAAGACCGAGATTTATGTTGTAGGCGTATTGAATAAGCAAAAAGATTTACATTACGATCCGGTGAAAGATGCAAATCATTTTTCCTTTTATATGTATGACAATGACAGTACAGAATGCCAGGTTGTATTCAATGGTTCAAAACCACAGGATATTGAAAGGTCTGAACAAATCGTATTGACTGGAAAAATGGAAGGCGGTGTTTTCCATGCAAGTAAGATATTGATGAAATGTCCTTCGAAATACAATCAGGATCAAATGGAGGTTATTGAAACAACCTCAACACCTGCAACCGCATCTGTTAATTAACAATTCATTACCTTAAAATTCTATGGACGTAAATTACGTTGGAGAAAATCTACTTCCAGGTCAAATTGGACAGTTTTTCGTAGTCCTATCATTTGGAGCTGCACTATTATCCTTCATTTCCTATTTCTTTGCTACAAAATATCCAGAAGAAAAATCGTGGAAACAATTGGGGCGTATCGGATTTTGGCTAAATGCATTATCCATCGTTGTCATTGGGGCCACGCTATTTTATATTATCTATAATCATTTATTTGTCTATCATTATGCCTGGGCGCATTCATCGATGACCCTTCCAACCCATTATATTATTTCATCATTCTGGGAAGGACAAGAAGGGAGTTTTTGGTTATGGATGTTTTGGCAAGTGGTTATGGGATCAATCCTTGTTTTTAAGGCGAAAAGTTGGGAAAGTCCGGTGATGACCTTTGTGATGCTTTGTCAATTATTCTTAGCATCAATGCTTTTAGGCGTTGAAATATTCGGATCCCGAATTGGAAGTTCTCCCTTCATTTTATTACGTGAAGCGATGGACTGGCCGATTTTAAAAGACCCTAACTATTTGAACATGATTAAGGATGGTCGCGGGTTAAATCCATTATTACAGAATTATTGGATGGTTATTCACCCTCCTACCTTATTCTTGGGTTTTGCTTCGATGATCGTTCCATTTGCATATGCTGCGGCAGGACTTTGGCAAAAACGCTATAAAGAATGGATTAATCCAGGTTTACCATGGGCCCTTTTTGCGGTGATGATCTTAGGAGCTGGAATTATCATGGGATCTTTCTGGGCTTATGAAGCATTAAACTTTGGTGGATTCTGGGCCTGGGACCCTGTAGAAAATGTTTCTATTATCCCTTGGCTAACCTTAATTGCTGCCGTACACGTCATGGTGGCTTATAAGAATACTGGACATGCCTATTTCACAGCGGTATTCTTAGCGATGATCAGTTTTGTTTTAGTGATTTATGCATCTTACCTAACGCGAAGTGGTATTTTGGGAGAAACTTCTGTTCACTCCTTTACCAGTTTAGGAATGTCTGGTCAGCTGATTATCTTCAATTTGATTTTCTTAATCATTATGATCGTCTTATTGGTATCCAGGAAAAAAGAAATGCCTAGCACCAAAAAAGAGGAAGAAATCTATTCCCGAGAATTCTGGTTATTTATTGGGGCATTAGTATTAACAGTTGCTTGTGTTCAGATGATTGCTACGACTTCCATTCCGGTATTCAATGCTTTATTTGGAACTAAAGTAGCCCCTCCTATTGATCCTATTCCACATTACAATAAATGGCAAGGTGCTTTTGCAGTTGTTGTCATGTTATTAACTGCCTTTACCCAATTCTTAAAATATAAAAGGACAGATAGCAAAAAATTCTGGGCTGCAACAATTGCTTCCTTAATATTTGCATTAATCATATCTGCAGTTGTCGTGTACTTTACTCATATCTACACGAACATTATGTTTATCCTACTTACCTTCACCTCAATCTTCTGTATTTTGGTGAACTTGCGAGTTTTAGGAGATTCATTCAAAGGAAAATGGCGTTTAGCAGGTTCAGCAGTTTCGCATATTGGCTTCGGATTATTGTTGATTGGAGCATTGATTGCTGCTGCAACGAATGAAGTTATTTCTGTAAATAATAGTAATTACATTGCTGTTGCAGGATTTGACCAAGTCGAAAAACCTGGAGACAACTTATTCCTTACAGAAGGAGAGCCTGTCAATATGGGGAAATATAAGATCACCTATATTGGCGATTCGGTAGCTAGACCCAATGTATTTTATAAGATTAAATACGAAGAAGTTGATGAGGAAACAGGAAATGTAAAAAAATCTTTTATTCTAATGCCATTCGCGCAAAACAATCCGCAAATGGGAGGTTTAATTGGTACTCCTGGAACAAAACATTTCCTTACCCATGATATCTACACTTTAATTACGGCGGCGGCCTCAGACTCACAGAAACCGGCACAATCTGAAGAACAGGTCGGTTCAGCGGGATTTGAAGAATATGACGAACCGGCAACATACGAAGTAAATGTTGGAGATACATTACGATATAGAAACGGATTTTATGTAATCCAAGGTCTTAATAAAGACGCTAAATTGGAAAACATGCCTAAAGCAGAAGACGATATTTTGGTTGGAATGAAAATCAAAGTTGTTTCAGCTGACGGGAAGGAGTCATTGGTCGAGCCTGTTTTCTTAATCAAAGGCGGCAATACATTTGATTTTTACAAGGACGTTCCTGAACAGGGTCTTCGTTTTAGATTTACGAAGATTATGCCTGAGAAGAACAAGTTGGAATTAATGGCCTATCAAAAACCTCTTCCTGAAAAAAAATGGGTAGTTTTTAAAGCAATAAAATTCCCTTATATCAATTTCTTCTGGTGTGGTACTATCGTTATGACCATCGGTTTTGGAATGGCCATTTACAGAAGAGTAAAAGATAATAGAAATAAAGATTCTAAAGAAGTTGCATAATGAGGATTGTCCTGATTGGAAGCGGTAATATTGCCACCCATTTAGGGAAAGCATTCGCTGATGCAGGACATCAAATTTTGCAAGTATACAGCCATACAATAGCCAATGCGAATGCATTGGCTATTGCTCTTTCCAGTGAAGGGATCAATGAATTAAAGGATATCAATCTAGGAGCAGATTTTTATTTGCTAGCGGTATCTGATCATGTTCTGAAAGAAGTGATAGATTATCTTCCAAAAGATATAACTGGAGTAGTGGCTCATTGTTCAGGAGGAACAGATATTTCCCTTCTATCCCAGTTTAATAATTACGGCGTCATTTATCCTATACAGAGCTTTTCTAAACATAAGGATTTGGATCTTCAGCATACGCCATTTGCTGTGGAAGGAAATAATCCGCTGTCATTTGAGCTTTTGTATGGATTAGCAACTGAGATTTCGGATCATGTATTCCCATGTGATTCTCAGCAAAGACTGGCATTACATGTATCAGCTGTATTCGCAAATAATTTTAGCAATGCTCTTTTTCAGGTTGCTTTTGAATTGTTGAAAGCGCATGATTTATCATTTGATCTTATTCGGCCCATCATCCAAGAAACGGCAGAAAAGGTGCAGAATCATGAGCCGAAGGACGTTCAGACAGGTCCAGCGGTAAGAAATGACAAAACCACGATGTCAACGCATTTCAACTTTATTAGTTCCCATCCTGATTGGCAACTTATTTACCAAAAAATGTCAGACCTTATTATTAAAACAAGAGAGAATAATTCATAAAATTAGGAATTCGGTAAATCGTATTTCTTATTGTTTATTTTTTCTTAATACCCATTGAACTTGCTAATTTTGCATGCAAATAACCGGTTACGTGGTTCTCAGCTTTTATGGCACATTTATAGCGGAACCTAAACTGTGGTAAAATAAATTATAATAAGTTTAGCATAATATTTACATCATGCAGGTAAGAAAACTCATCCTTGGGACTATTATTTTAATCAATTTAATAATCATCTCCTTTGGTATAATCTTTACACCAAAATGGTTCTGGTTACTACTTATACCATTTCCACTTTTAATTATCGCCTTGTATCATAGTTTCCAAACAAAGCATGCGATTTTAAGGAACTATCCATTGGTCGGATATTTTCGTTATTTTTTGGAATCTATCCGTCCTGAATTAAGACAGTATTTTTGGGAATCAGACACCGATGGCAGACCTTTCAACAGACGTCAGCGTTCAATCGTCTATCAGCGGGCAAAAAACCAAAGGGAAACGGTTGCCTTCGGTATGCAGAGTGATCCTCAGGCTGTTGGAAACGAATGGGCTGCTCACAGTATCTTTCCTGTCCATATCGAAGATCATAATCTTCGCACGATGGTAGGGAACAGTTCCTGTAAACAGCCATATAGCTTAAGTGTATTTAACATTTCGGCAATGAGTTATGGTGCGTTGAGCCGTACAGCGATTACAGCATTGAACAAAGGCGCAGCCTTGCAAAACTTCGCTCATAATACAGGAGAAGGTGGTATCAGCCAATACCATATCAGTGGTGGGGACTTAATTTGGCAAGTTGGTACCGGGTATTTTGGCTGTCGTGATGAAAATGGATATTTTGAACCTAATTTATTCCGTGAGAAATCATCCCGTCCATATGTGAAGATGATAGAATTAAAGTTATCACAGGGTGCGAAACCTGGGCATGGAGGTATCCTTCCGGCCGCTAAGAACACCCCTGAGGTTGCTGCGATCCGTCATGTGGTACCGGGAACTGATGTCATGTCTCCACCTGCACACAGCTCATTTAAAACTCCTGTTGAAATGATGCATTTCATTCAGAAATTGCGTGAACTTTCGGATTTTAAACCGGTAGGTTTTAAACTATGTATTGGCGATAAGCAAGAATTTATTGAGATATGTCAGGCGATGCAAGAAACGCAGATTATGCCAGACTTTATTTCCATCGACGGTTCAGAGGGAGGTACAGGAGCTGCTCCATTAGAGTTTACTGATAACTTAGGGATGCCACTTTATGATGCACTAGCATTTGTAACAACGACATTAATCAACTTTGGCTTGAAGAAACATATTAAAATAATTGTTTCAAGTAGAATTGTAACTGGATTTGACATCCTTAAAGTAATTGCTTTAGGTGCCGACGCATGTTACAGTGCTCGCGGTATGATGTTCGCTTTGGGATGTATCCAAGCATTAAAGTGCAACGAGGATGTATGTCCTGTAGGTGTTGCGACGCAGCAGCCGCATTTATATAAAGGTCTGAACGTAGACGACAAATATGTTCGCGTAGCACAGTTCCACCGTAACACTTTACGTGCAACGGTAGAAATCATGGAAGCCTGCGGATTTAATAGTCTTGAAGAAGTCAATGCAGACAAATTCTTCCGTAAAGTAGATAGTCAGACGACCTTAAGCTTCCAAGATATATACTTTAAAAATACTGGTAAATTAGTTAACAATCGAAGCGATTTCGCTCCAGAGGTTTTTGACTAACAGCCTATTTTAAATTGTTAAAAACTATCTCTAAAATTTGCTGGGCTTGTTGCATAGAACCTCTATCAACTCCAGACAAAGCTTCAGAGATAGTTTTTTCTGCTTGTTGCATACACTTATCTTTAATCTTATGACCTTGGGCGGTTAAATAGATTTGATTAGCACGTTTATCTCCAGAACTGCAAACCCGAACCAAAAGCTTCTGTTTTTCCAGATTTGATATCAACCTAGAAACACTAGGTTTGTCCCTAAACGTTAATTTAGCAATATCTTGCTGACTTAATCCCTCTGATTCCCAAAGGTAATACAGTACACTCCATTGTTCAGCGGTAATATGCAATCCACTTTCCTTAAAGTTTCGTTGCAATCGTCTTCCGATTGCCGTAGAAACTCTCCCCGTTAAGAAAGAATAGAATTCACTCGCGTAAGAAATTTCATTTGTCATCATATTCGGTTAAAATGGTAATAAGTTGTTGATGCAATTAAATCATTAATTGCTGTATTTGCAAATTATTTTATTAGGATTTAATAAACTCATAAAAAATTTAGCTATTTTTATAGATATGGACAATCCTATTTTAATAGCTCTGATTATCATTGGCAGTGTTATCTATAAGATCTATCAAGGATACAAGGAAGAGCAAGAAAAAGCAAAAAAAAGGATGGAGCAGCTTAAAAAACAACTCCAAAAGGATAGTCCATTTCAAGAAATACCAGTTCCAGTTCCTGCAGCCAAACCCGTAAAAACTGTTTTAAAAACTACTTTAGTAAGTCATAAAAATCAGGAATTATCTCGAGACATCCCACAATATGACGAAATTGAAATTGCCAGACAAAGGAAATTAGAACAGCAAAGAATTGCTGCTGAGAAAAGAATAAAACAAGAAAAATCTAAAACAGCAACTAAAAGAATTGAAATAGAGGTCCTCGAAGGCCAGCATTTCGATTTACGGCATGCAGTAATTCAACAAGCTATCTTAGAAAGACCTTACAAGGATTAATAAAATTTATAAAATTTTAAATTGATCTTGATCTTTCAAGAATGGGAATTGTTCTCTACTATCTTCTAAATCTTTCGGATTTAAGGTAAAAGTATAAAGATCTTCATCTTCAGGTTTATAGTATACCACATCGCCATTAGGAGATATACACATCGAGCCACCAGAGTAGTACACTTCTTTTCCATCGTGGCCAACACGATTGACACCAATTACAAAAGCTTGATTTTCAATAGCCCTTGCAGGAATTAAGGCCCTCCAATGTGCCGAGCGCTTATCTGGCCAACTAGCTGTATAAACCATTAAATCATAAGCTGCATTTTGATTTCTTGACCAAGTTGGGAACCTCAGGTCATAACATATCATCGGGCAAATCTTCCATCCTTTCAATTGAAAAATAATACGGGATTGACCAGCAGTAAATATTTTGTCCTCCCCTGCCATTGTGAACAAATGCCTCTTATCGTAGTGAACAAAACTTCCATCTGGAGACATCCAAACAAAACGATTGTAATATTTGCTATCTTCCTCAATAATTAAAGAACCAGCAACGACACATTCAAATTTTTTGGAAGTTTCATAGAGCCAATGCATGGTCTTGCCATTCATTGTTTCCGCACATTTTTCTACATTGGTTGTGAATCCTGTGTTGAACATTTCAGGCAAAATGATCAAATCTGTTTTTTCACGCAATGAAGACAATCTCAAACCAAGGTTCTGAAGGTTTTTATCGACATTCTCCCAAAATAGATATGCTTGAAATATAGTGATTTTTAATGGCTCCATTGACGTTCTTTACTCTGTATAATCTTTTACTGAATTCACCAAATTATAAAAAACATAGCAAATTTCATAATTAACGCGTACGGTGCATTAAGGTATCTGCAAGCTTTCTCAATTCTGCCTTCTGCGGTTCTGAAACGCTAATTTGCTCCAATTTATTGTATGCCAGGTCAGTATAGCGTAACTTAATGTCTTCAGCATATCGATCTACTTGAAATTTTGCATATAGATTTTTCATCCTACTTACTTTTTCACCGTCCTCAATTGTATCTGACGATAATAAATCATCAAATTCTGCCCTTGCTTCCCCATCAATTAATTGCTCCGTTTTTATTCTTAGGTAAGTCTTTTTGTTACAAAGAATGTCTCCTCCTACTTGTTTACCAAATGCTGAAGGATCTCCATAAACATCTAAATAATCATCCTGTAGCTGAAAGGCAATCCCTAAATTGACTCCAAAATCATAGATTAACTGTTGTTGTTTCTCATCAGCATAGGCCAAAATAGCTCCCATTTGTAATGCACCTCCTAATAAGACCGAGGTCTTCAAACGAATCATATTTAAATATTCATCCTCAGAGACATGGTCAATTTTCTCAAAGTCCATATCTAACTGCTGTCCTTCGCAAACTTCTAGTGCTATTTTATTGAAAACCTGCAACAGACTAGGTATTCTATCTGCGGGACTTTTTCCTAACTCTTGATAAGCCTTTACTAACAGTGCGTCCCCCGATAAAATTGCAACATTATCATTCCATTTTTGGTGAACTGTGGCCTGCCCTCTTCTCAAAGGTGCTCTATCCATGATATCATCATGGATCAAAGAGAAATTATGGAAGTATTCTATGGCAATACCAGCTGGCACAACCTCCTTTAAATCTTCCTTTCCAAATAGTCTTGCCCCCATCAGAACCAACATCGGTCTGATACGTTTTCCAGATAAAGAAAGAATATACTTGATCGGGTTATATAAGTCGGCAGGTTGAACAGGATACTTTTCATTTTGAATGTATTCACTAATTAACTTACCATAGGGATGCTGTTCGAACATAATATTTAAATATGAAGACGAAGATAACAATTTTGAGGCCTAATAGCGTTAGATTAAGGATTTGATTTTAGCCATTTACTGTGTAAATTGCGATGAATTTAAGAAATCTACATATGCGCATACTCATCATTCATAATCAATACCAACATATTGGCGGAGAAGATTTTGTAATGGGACAGGAAATGGAGGCATTGAGAAAAAATCATGAAGTAGAGTTATATACTGTTCGTAATGTAAAAGATCTTAAAGGTTATATCCAATATCTATTATATCCGATCAATTGGCCAGAAGTCAAAAAAATAAAAGCTAAAATAGAAGAATTCAAGCCGGATATAATACATATCCATAATATACATTATGCTCTTGGACCTTTATTTATCCTTCATATCAAAAAACTGAAGGTGCCCATGGTTATGACCTTACATAACTTTAGACTAATCTGTCCATCAGCAACACTATTTTATAATGGCAATATTTTTCTCAAATCAATAAATGAAGACTTTCCATGGGATGCAGTAAAAAAGAAAGTATTGGAGAATTCTTATTTCAAAACATTCTGGACGGCATTTACTTATTGGGTACATAGGAAAAGAGGCACTTTTAATTTAGTAGACCGTTATATAGCACTTTCGGATTTTTCTAAATCCATTTTCATCAAATCAAAATTAAACATCCCTAACAACAAGTTTGTGGTAAAACCAAATTTCGTCAAGGTTGCAGAGGTTAGCAAAGTTTATCCGAGTGATTATTTTGTGTATGTTGGGCGATTGTCGGAAGAAAAAGGTATCCTTCCTATGCTTCATGCATGGAAAGCAACAAACCATAATATCAAAATTTTTGGTACAGGACCTTTGCAAAAAGAGGTTGAGCTTATTTGCAGCAATAGTCCAAATATGCAATATTTAGGCTTTCAAGATAAACAAAGCCTCAGTAATCATATTGCTTCCGCATCAGCAGTTATTGTTCCTTCCATCTGTTATGAATCCATGCCTCTGGCCGTTTTAGAAGCCTACGCCCTAGGAACGCCAGTCATAGCCAGCAATATTGGCATTTTAGCTGAAATGGTCGTACCTTTGTATACAGGATTGCTTTTCGACCCGCACAATCATATTAACTTAGTGCAAACACTGTCAGAATGGAATTCCCTACCGGCAGATCAGATAAATGAAATAAAAGATAATTGCCGAAAAGAATATGTTGAAAAATATAGCCAACAGATTGTAATGGGTGAATTGGAGAGAATTTATTCAGAAGTGTTGGCAGAATAAAATTTAAAGATATGAATATCATTATAATGGACCGTTTGGGATTAGCTCCAAAGATTGAAGAAGTACTCGCTACAGTATATGATCCGGAATTAAAACCAGCAAATATTTTAGACTTAGGTTTGATTTATGAGATTATAACAAAGGAAAACAAGCAGGCTAAGATCGTAATGACCTTAACTGCCCCAGCCTGCCCTGTAGCCGGGGAAATTATGAATGAAGTTCAACAAAAAGTTGCAGCCATTGAGGGAATCGATGAAGCTATCGTGGAATTGACTTTCGATCCGCCATGGACAAAAGACATGATGACTGAAGAAGCTAAATTGGAATTGGGATTCTTATAGCACCTTATTCTTTTCAGAAAAATAATTCTTCAAAGATTGTAGCTGTTTTAAATTCAACACCTTCATCAATTCTTCATCTGTAGCTTCACGCACTTTTTTAACGGATTTAAAAGTTTTCAATAACTTCTCAACGGTTATTTTTCCGATTCCGGGGATGTTATCAAGCTCGGAAACAAATGTTTTTCTACTCCTCTGATTCCTATGAAAAGTGATTCCAAATCGGTGGGCTTCATCTCTTAAATGTTGAATTATTTTTAAAGTCTCAGACTTCTTGTCCAGATACATCGGATACTGGTCTCCGGGATAATAAAGTTCTTCTAATCTTTTGGCAATCCCGATAACCGTCATTTGCTTCTCAATACCCAACAACTTTAAGCTCTTCAATGCGGCGCTCAATTGCCCCTTCCCTCCATCAATAATAATTAACTGTGGCAATGGCTGATCTTCATCCAAAAGTCTTCTGTAGCGCCTAAAAACAGCCTCCTCCATCGTGGCAAAATCATTTGGTCCTTCAACTGTCTTTACATTGAAATGTCTATAATCCTTCTTGGACGGTTTTGCATCCTTAAAAACGACAATCGCAGAAACTGGATAATTCCCTTGAATATTCGAGTTATCAAAGCATTCAATATGTCGAGGCAATTGAGGCAATCTCAAATCCTTTTGCATTTGCTTTAATATGCGCTCGGTCTTTACTTCAGGATTTAACTTTTCATACTGAAGTAATCGCTCTTTTTTGAAATAGGCTACGTTTTTCTGTGAGAGTTCTAATAATTTTTTCTTGTCCCCTAATTTTGGAACATTGAATTTTATATCTTCATTTCCTTCAATATCGAGTTCAAATGGCACGATAATTTCTTTAGAATGGCTTCTAAACCTTGATCTCAATTGTGGAATGGCGATTGCCAGCAACTCCTCATTAGTTTCATCTAGACGTTTTTTTAATTCTACGGTTTGAGTCTGAATAACCACACCGTTAACAACCTTTAGAAAATTAACAAAGGCATAATTATCCTCGGAAGCAATGCTGAATACATCAACATTGGTTATCGAAGAACTTACGACTGTTGACTTACTTTGATAATTTGAAAGCTTATCGAGCTTGACCTTAAATTTGTGTGCAGCTTCAAAATCCATTTGCTGAACTGCCATATTCATCTGCTCCTTGAGTCGATTAGTAACAACAGCAATCTTTCCGTTTAAGATATCTTTAATGTCAGCGAGGTTCTGATCATAATTAACTTCAGTTTGATAACCTTCGCAAGGACCCAAACAATTTCCTAACTGATATTCTAAACAAACTTTGAATTTGCCTTTAGAAATATTTTCTTGGGTTAGGCTAAGGTTACATGTTCTTAACGGAAACAGCTCCCTAATCATATCTAAGATTATATGCATCATACCTACGGATGCATAAGGTCCATAATATCGAGAACCGTCTTTAATATATTTTCTTGTCCAGAAGATTCTAGGAAAAGGTTCATTTTTAATGACAATCCAGGGATAGGTTTTGTCATCTTTCAACATTACATTATACCGGGGTTGATGTTTTTTTATCAGGTTATTTTCTAATAACCAAGCATCAATTTCCGTGTCCACAATGGTGAAAGCAATTTTATTGATCTTGCGGACCAATACACGAGTTTTACTATTGAGCTGATTTTCATTCACAAAATAAGAACCGACCCTATTTCTTAAGTCCTTAGCTTTTCCGACATAGATCAGTGTATCATCCTTATCAAAATATTGATAGACCCCAGGTTTATGGGGAATCTTAGTTAATTCTTTTTTATAATTAAATTCCATCGTAGCAAAAAAACAGACCTTTATTGTTTGAAGAATAAAGGTCTGGTCTAATTTATTAAAGAATCGGTTAAAATCCTAACCTATCGTCTTCCATTAGTTGCGAATCATTCTTCGCAGGATCATTTCCATAGAATTGTGAGAAATTCGAACAGTTCATTTCGAATCTGGTAATTCCACCTGGCGGCTGAGGGAAATCTTCTTGGGAATAACTCAAGTCTTTATCTTTATAAACTTTATTCATATAAAGTCCAAAAACAGGCATCGCAGCTGCAGCACCTTGACCGTATTGCATACTGCTAAAGCTAATTCCACGATCCTCGGCACCGGTCCATACACCGGTTACTAGTTCAGGTGTAATCCCAATAAACCAAGCATCTGAATTATCATTTGTTGTTCCCGTTTTCCCACCAATTGGATTTTTCAATCCTCCAAAATTAGGGTCCCATCTAAGACGAGATCCGGTACCACCATCAACAACGCCTTTCAGCATATCAACCATGGCATATGCCGTTTCACTGTTCAAGGCTTTTAAAACTTTAGGAGCTTTCTCATAGATTGGAGCACCATTTTTATCTTCAATTCTTAAAATCATTGTTGGTTCAACCCATGTTCCTTGATTTACGAAAGCTGAATATGCACCAACCATATCAAATAAGGAAGCATCATATGATCCTAAAGCAATAGAAAGGTTGTTTGGAATATTTGAATTGACTCCCATTCTTTTAGTAAGATCTGCAACATTAGCCGCTCCGACCTCACTAATTAAATAAGCAGAGGCAAAGTTTTGAGAATATTTAATGGCATTTTTCAATGTTATGGGGTCACCACCTTGGGTAGTTCCTTTCGGAGTCCAATCTCCATAAGTACGCATGTGATTAGGTACTGATACACAAGGTCCATATCCATTGTCGATAGCATAAGCATATACAAATGGTTTAGCTGTTGAACCCACTTGTCGAGTACCCAACTTCACTTGATCATATTTAAAATGCTCAAAGTCTATTCCTCCTACCCAAGCACGGATGTAACCTGTTTGAGGTTCCATTGACACCATCGCATTCCTTAAAAACAACTTGGTATACTTAATTGAATCCATAGGAGTCATTACGGTATCAACACTACCTCGCCAAGTAAATAAGTTCATAGGAACCTTTTTCTCAAAATCCTTCTTGATCTGATCTTCGGAAAGACCTTCTGCTTTCAATACTCTGTACCGGTCTGAGCGCTTCATCCCAGTAACCAATAAGTTTGCATTTTTCCCGGTGAAAGCATTTCTACGACGCCATTGTTTATCAAACTCATTCTGCAAGCGCTTCATCCACTCTTTTTGAGCTTCCTCAGCATACTGTTGCATTTTGAAATTGATTGGAGTATAGACTTTGAGACCATCACGATCTAAATCATATGGTGTACCATCTGGCTTAGTAATGGCCAAACGTTGGAATTCTTTTTTAATTTCTTCCTTCAGGACTGCTCTAAAATACGGAGCTAAACCTTCACCATAGTTTGAAATGGTTAATTTTAATCCCAAAGGTTCGCTTTTGTATTTGTCGAATTCTTCATTAGTAATATAATTCTGATCTCTCATGTTTTGAAGGACTAGATTCCTTCTTGCAATTGCTCGCTCAGGGAATCGAACAGGAGAATAGTATCCCGGTCCCTTTAACATACCAACTAATAATGCAGACTGAGCAGGAGTTAATTTTTCTGGAGTGGAATTAAAGAACGTTCGAGCAGCGGATTTGATACCAAAGGTATTATATGCCCCAAAGTCAACCGTATTGAAATACATCATAACGATTTCTTCCTTGGTATAATTTCTTTCTAGACGAACAGAGGTAATCCATTCCTGGAATTTCTGCATAATACGTTTGATGGCATTTTTTTCTCTTTTCTCAGCAAAAAGATTTAATGCCAACTGTTGAGTAATTGTACTCCCTCCTTGCTTATTTCCGGCAAGAGTGAGTAAAACTGTTGACATTGTACGGGAATAATCGATTCCTGAATGTTCGTAGAATCGTTTATCCTCTGTAGAGATTAAGGCTTGAACTAGCGAAGGTGCTAATTCATTGTATTTCACATTTGATCTGTTGTGTACGAAGTATGTTCCCAAAACTCGGTTATCATCAGTCAAAATCTCAGATGCTAAATTGCTTTTTGGATTTTCAAGATCTTTGAAGGTAGGTAACTTACCGAAAATTCCAATTCTCACACTCAGGAGGAATAGACCTGCAAACAAAACCAAACCCAACAATACTTTCCAGAAAAGACCTGAATATCTCTTTACGTCTTCTTCAGTCAGTTTACTACTTTTTGATTCTCTCTTCATTTGTTAATTTAATGAAACAACGAACTTATTCTTACTACTTTAAGTCCTTTTCCCTATAAACAGTAAGTGTGCCAAATCTCATTTGACAACAACAAAAATACCATATTTTTCTCGATGTCAATAAATCTTGTCCTTCTAAGTTCTAAAAAAGATGAATTGATCTTGGGAATTGTCTGTTTAAAACGAATTGAAGGCGGAAAAAAATAACTACCTTAGTTTAGTATATGCCAAAAATAAAATCACAAGCTGGACTACTTTTTATTTTCATTACCGTTGTTCTAGATTCTATTGGACTGGGGATCATTATCCCGGTAATGCCGGCATTAATTAAAGAATTGATTCATGGTGATCTTAGTCAAGCATCCTCTTATGGCGGGTGGTTAACGTTTTGTTATGCCTTTATGCAGTTCTTTTTTGCAGCGATTTTAGGAAATCTTAGCGATCATTATGGCCGAAGGCCGGTTTTACTATGTTCATTATTCGGTTTTACAATCAATTATTTATTAATCGGGTTTGCACCATCAATATTTTGGCTATTTGTAGGTCGATTGGTCGCTGGTATCACAGGAGCAAGTCATACTGTTGCTGCTGCCTATATAGCTGATGTTTCAACTAAAGAAAACAAAGCACAAAATTTCGGGTTGTTGGGAGCTGCATTTGGGTTGGGATTTATTATCGGACCAGTAATCGGTGGTGTCTTAGGACATTACGGACCTAGGTATCCGTTCTTCGCTGCAGCTGGATTAACCTTATTTAATTTTCTATATGGATATTTCGTAGTTCCTGAATCGCTCCCGAAAGAACACCGTAGAAATTTCAGATGGATAAATGCAAATCCTATCGGCAGTTTTAGGCATTTAAAAAAATACCCGATTATCATGCCGCTGGTAGTTTGTATTTTTCTGATCAATATAGCTGCTCATGCAGTTCAAAGCACATGGTCTTATTTTACCATGGAAAAATTTCAATGGAATGAAAGAATGGTTGGTTATTCTTTGGGAGTCATCGGCATACTTTTAACTATTGTTCAAGCTGGATTAATACGGGTTATCATACCTAAATTGGGGATTGCTAAAAGTATAATTCTAGGTTTAAGCTTAAACTGTATTTCCTTATTAGGATATGGACTTGTTGACAGCACTATGCTATTATTTGTGACGAGTATTTTTTATGTTTTTGCTGGAATTGCGGGTCCGGCCATGCAATCATCGATTTCAAATCATACTCCGGCAAATGAACAAGGTCAGATTCAAGGGGGATTGACCAGCATCATTAGTTTAACGGCAATTATCGGACCTTTAGTAATGACCAGCTTATTTTCATTTTTCACCAAAAAAAGTGGCCCGATTTACTTGCCGGGCGCACCATTTTTTCTTGGAAGTTTTCTAGCATTGATAGCAGTTATTATAGCCATCAATTACTTTCGACACAATAAGAATTAATTGATTTTTTCTAAAAGGCATACTGCATACGCAACCACACCTTCTTCCCTGCCTATAAATCCCATTTGTTCGTTTGTTGTCGCTTTAATGGAAACATCTTCAACGGAAATTCCAGCAGCTGCCGCAATATTTTCCTTCATTTGAGGTATATATGGTTTTATTTTGGGTGCTTCTAGGCATAACATGCCGTCAATATTCCCCAATTCAAACCCTTTTTCTTTTATTAATTTGATACAGTGTCTCAACAAGTCTAGGCTATTTGCACCTTTCCAACGTTCATCCGTATTTGGAAAGTGATAACCAATATCTTCTAAATTTGCAGCACCCAGGATTGCATCGCAAATTGCATGTGCCAATACATCTGCATCCGAATGTCCAAAAGCACCGGCGTGATGATCCAAGGTTACACCACCCACGACAAATGGGTGTCCTGACTTCATTTGATGGACATCAAATCCAAATCCTACTTTAATCTTCATAAAACGAAGATAGCGAATATTATTAGACGAAGGGAAAGCATGGAAGGTTTCTGATGTTATCAATAGAAAAAGACTAGAAGCTAAAAAAGGGCAGGAATGTTATCCCTGCCCTTTTTTAGCTTCTTAAATTCAAGCTTTATGCTGAAACTTCTTCGTTTACAAACTCATCGTATAGTTCTGAGAAAGCTTCATAATCTTCATCAGATGATGGTTCGAATGTACGGATATTATTTTCTTGGATATAAGCAAGAATTTCCGGGTTTATGTCTGCATCAGCTTTAACTACTACATCAGTAAAGGAAAGAGCTCCTTTGTAAATGTCGACATAGCTTCCAGAGCCATAATCTTTTAATTTGTCTGCATCGATATCTACTTGCGCAGCCATCTCAGCATACTTGCTCCCTAATGAATCATTTCCAAATTCTTCATTATATAATGAAAAGAATACTTTGGAGTCTTTGAATGTAGGGTCATCTTGATAAACCGTCTTTAAATATGCAGGTACCATTGCAGTAAACCATCCATGACAGTGCACTACATCTGGTGACCAGCCTAATTTTTTAACGGTCTCTAAAGCGCCTTTACAGAAAAACAATGACCGCTCATTGTTGTCTGCAAATCCTTTTCCATGCTCATCACGAAAAACTTTTTTCCGCTGAAAGTATTCTTCATTATCCAAGAAGTACACTTGCATTCTTGCCGCCGGCAAAGATGCTACCTTAATAATTAGCGGATTATCATTATTGTCCACCACAATGTTCATTCCCGACAACCTTATCACTTCATGAAGACGATTTCTGCGCTCATTAATATTACCAAAACGCGGCATTAGAATTCGAATCTCGAATCCTTTTTCTTGCATAGCATGTGGTAACTGGCGTGTAATTTCAGAAATTTTACTTATTTCAAGGAAAGGCGACATTTCATGGGTTATAAACAAGATTTTCGTTTTTGCCATCTCCAACTGTTTTTTTTGTATTATTGAATAGTAAAATCGGTCTACAAAGATACAATTAATTTATCAATTTTACAATTGATTAAAAATCATCATTTTATAATTTAAAGATTATTCCCCACTTTTGCACCTTATTTCTTAATTTTTGCCCGTGAAAATATTTCGCACAAAGGTGGAACTCCAACAAGAATTGAGTGGAATTCGCCAAGAAAATAAAGTCATTACCTTGGTTCCGACCATGGGTGCACTACATGAAGGACACCTGTCACTTATTAATTATGCCAAACCACTTACCGATGTAACAGTATGCAGCATATTCGTTAATCCAACTCAGTTTAATGATCCTAAGGATTTGGAAAAATATCCTCGCCCTATTGAAAACGACATTGCCCTTCTAGAGTCTGTTGACTGTGATATCCTGTTTATGCCTTCTGTTGAAGAAATGTACCCTGAAAATGATCCTGAATGGCATATTGACTTAGGAGATTTGGATAAAATCTGGGAAGGTGAACACCGTCCTGGCCACTTCCAGGGTGTTACACAAATCGTTTACAAGCTGTTTAATTTAGTAAAACCAAATCAAGCATGCTTTGGACAGAAGGATTTTCAACAAGTCATGGTCATTCAACGAATGGTTGATATCAAAAAACTGAACATTAAACTTCTTATCTGTCCGATCATTAGGAGCGACAAAGGCTTGGCATTAAGTTCGAGAAACGCAAGACTTTCAGCTGAAGGAAAAGAAAATGCATTGACACTCATTAAGTCACTTACATATATTAAAGATCATTTTGGTAAAAAAACTATTCCCGATCTTTTGAAAGCTGCGGAAGAAATTATTGCCTCGAACCCAGCAGTAGAACTGGAGTACTTAAGCATCTGTGAAACAAAAACATTAGCTCCGGCAATGAATATTGACCCAAGCAAAGATTATGTAGCATTAATTACTGCATGGGTGGAAGGAGTCCGTTTAATAGACAACATATTACTTTCTCATTAGAATAATATTTAAATCAAATTTTTTAAAAGACTAACTTTGCATTATGATGATAGAAGTAATGAAATCGAAAATTCATAGAGCCCGTGTTACGCAGGCTGAATTGAATTACGTGGGAAGCATCACCATTGACCAAGATTTAATGGATGCTGCAGACATAATTGCTAATGAAAAAGTACAAATCGTAAATAACAATAACGGGGCAAGGCTAGAAACTTATGTTATTCCTGGCGAACGCGGGACAGGCACAATCTGTTTAAATGGAGCTGCAGCTCGTCTTGTACAAGTAGGTGATATCGTAATTATCATCTCTTACGCTTTAATGGAACGTGAAGAAGCAAGAAACCATAAACCTTTATTGGTTTTCCCTGACGAGCATAATAAAATTGTTTAATAAGAAAAAACATTTTTTTGCTAATTTTAGCATACATTTGACTAGTGCATGCATAGACTAATCTCATATCGTCAAGTCGTTGCCAATTTCCTCCTTGTATGGATGATTGGCATTATCGTCAGTGGCGTAGTCTTCATGCACAAAGAGGTCACTTCAACTGGTGAAATTGTCACCCACATTCACCCTTACAACCTTGGTGAAAAAAAACACCACCAGCATCATTCAGATGCTGAAATCCGATATTTAGATATTGTTTACCAAGGGAGTTATCTTAATTGGTCTTCTGTAGTCTTTGAAGCCCCAATTCTACCTGAATTCTCCATAATGGAGTTTGGCTTTAAATTTTATGAGCTTATTTTTCAAACTCATGAAATTCGTACTGGGCGCGGTCCACCTTCCTATTTAGCTTAAAAACATTCTTTATTAATTGACCTTATTGGCTTTAAAAACAGGACACTTTCCTTGTAATTAAGCCAAATTGTCTCCATTTTTTGATGTATGCTGTAGCCATTAATATTGAGCTACAAATTGCTTGGTCATTCCACATAATGTGGTTTGGTTTCGCAATAATTTATCAGCTAATAAAATATGAAATTATTTCTACTCAGGAATTTCCTGATCATTATATGCCTCGCATTAGGCAACCAAATTCTCTATGCTCAAATTTCCGGTCGTGTGATCAACGACAAACAAGAACCCATTGCTAATGCTACCGTTCAATTAGAGGGGACAAAGATCGGGACATCAACAGATAGTCTGGGATTCTTTGAATTAGATCAGCAAACGCTGAAAAACACAGTTGTTTCTGTAAGGGCAGTTGGATATCAACATGCAAAGAAACAGATCACCTCAAACTCACAATCTAATGTCAATATTGTCCTTCATGAAGATAACCTCAATTTAAATGAGGTTGTAGTAAGTGCTTCACGGTATGGTATGGAAAGAAAAAAGGCACCTGTTATTGTGAATGTATTGAGCCCAAAACTATTTACAGCTACACAATCAGTCGCCATGTCTGAAACTTTAAATTATCAACCTGGAGTCAGGGTAGAGAACAATTGTCAAAACTGTGGATTTACGCAAGTTCGTTTAAATGGCATGGAAGGAGCATATTCACAAATATTAATTAATAGTAGATCCGTATTTTCTGCTCTCAATAGCGTATATGGATTAGATCAAATCCCTACTTCGATGATCGACCGAATTGAAGTCGTTCGTTCAGGCGGATCGGCTCTATTTGGTGCAAATGCAATTGCTGGAACAATAAATATCATTACAAAAGACCCCGTTGAGAACGATTGGCAAATAAAATCTACGAACAGCATTATTGATGGCCAATCATGGGACAATACCATTGATTTTAACACCTCTTATGTAGACAATGACTTAAGAGCTGGAGCAACTTTTTATGGCATGCACCGCAATAGGCAGGCTTACGATGCAAATGGAGATGGGTTCTCAGAAATGACTAAATTGAAAAACATAACCTTTGGAACGAAAGCTTTCTATAAACCCTCAGAGTTCAACAAATTAACACTTGATCTGAGTGCCTTAAATGAATTCAGAAGAGGTGGTGACAATCTTGACAAGGCTCCTCACTTTACAGATGTAACTGAACAGCTTCGGACAAACACGTTTATTGGGGGATTAACTTACGATCATTATTCAAAAGATTATAAACATAAAATTTCAATTTATGGTTCTGGTCAACTCACAGATCGAGAAAGCTTTTATGGAGGATTAGGAGGTGGCAGAACTCCACAAGATAGTGTTCTTGCATCAAATGCATATGGTGATACAGATGATTTTGCCATGGTTGTTGGTGCTCAATATACCTATACTTTTGAAAAGGACGTTTTAACTGCTGGAATAGAATATAATAACAACCGAACTAAAGATAAAATTCCAGGATATGATCGTCTGATTGACCAAAAGACAAATGGTTTGGGTTCATATGCTCAATATGAATGGAACATTTTAGACAACTTTAAAACATTAGTGGGTGCGAGATATGACTATACTTATGTAGATGGCAGCTATAAATTAGCCGGATACGACCGGAATTCATCGCAAAATTTTGGAACATTCAGTCCTAGGTTGACGCTATTATATGACATTACAGATTATCTGCAATTTCGAGGGGGGTATGCTAGGGGCTTTCGTGCTCCGCAAGCATTTAATGAAGATATGCACGTAACATCTATAGGTGGACAACAGGTGTTTGTTCTAATTGGAGAAAATTTAAAAACCGAATATTCAAATGCCTATACAGGTTCCTTAAACTTTACAAAAAATTTTGGTTCTGTTCAGACTAGCCTATTGCTTGAAGGATTTTACACGGATCTTCAAAATCCTTTTACAAATATCATGACCTCACAAGATGAGAATTTGATCATCCAAGAAATGAGAAATGGTACAGGAGCAAAGGTTTATGGTTCAAATATTGAGCTAAATGTAGCTCCTTCATCCAAATATACTTTTCAAATGGGAGGAACCATTCAAAGGTCTGAATTTAATGATGAACAATTATTGTATGAAGGTTCAACAGCTGATCAGAATATAAGCAGCAAAAGTTTTGTCAGAACACCCAATACTTATGGTTATTTGAATGCTAATTGGAAACCTCTTGAACCATTGAGTATTGATATCACAGGTGTCTATACTGGAAGCATGATTGTCCCACATGTATTGGAAGGAAAGGAGATGATCTTAAAGAATTCTCCTGACTTCTTTGAGGCAAATTTCAGGCTAGGATACACCTTTTCTTTAAAGAAAGAATTCAGCATGGAGATATTTGGAGGTATGCAAAATGTTTTCAATGCCTTTCAGAAAGATTTCGACCGCGGAGCTTTAAGAGATTCAAATTACATCTATGGACCTTCACGACCTAGGACCATTACTTTTGGGATTAAAATTGGTCATTTTCACTAATGCGCTTGTTACAAATCATAATAATTACTGTTCTTTTGACAACAGGTTTAGTCCACTCTCAAGAGAAGGTTAAACCTAGCGTCAATTGGATCAGTTTTGAGCAGCTGGAAGATTCTTTACAAACCAATCCCAAACCTGTGCTCTTATTCTTTCATACGGACTGGTGTTCTTATTGCAAAAAGATGTTGAGTGAAACATTTACTGCCCCTGAAGTCATTGAAAAGCTTAATTCTCATTATTACGCTGTAGAATTTGATGCAGAATCAATAGACAGCATCCAATTTGATGGTCAACTTTTCAAAAATGATTTTACTATCAAAAGGACTGGAAAATACCATGAATTAGCAAAAATTTTAATGGGTTCTGAAAATAGGGCAATTTTCCCTACGACTATGCTACTTAATGAAGATTTTTCAGTAAAAACGAAAAAAATTAATTATCTAAGTATTAAGCAAATATTAAATATTTTATAAATTTATCACCGCTACTGTAGCGAACATCATTTGATTATCGTTTTCAGGAGCATTAAATAAGATACTTAAACAAATATGAAAAACTTTAAATTACTCTTAGTTGCTTTTTTAGCTGTGATTACTGTATCCTCATGTATGAAAAATGAAGATAATAGTGGAATTGATTATGAAAAAGAACAACAAAGAATTGATTCTACCTTGAAAGCACAGGCAGCTCCTTTAGCAGAATATGCTGCTGAGAATTTTGGCCCTACTGCAAAAAAAGACAGTGCAACTGGAATATGGTACGAAGTACTTCCATCAACGGTTGATAGTACTTTTGAATATGTTTCTTACGGAAACTCATGGGTACCTGTAGTAGCTAATGTTAAATATAAAGGTCAATTAATGGATGGAAAAGTTTTTGATGAAAAAACTACAGCAACTCAAATGGCCATTAATAATGTAATTCCAGCATGGTTGTATATTTTTTATCCAAAAAACAGTACACCTAATAGTTTCTCAGGAATTTTACCAGATGGATTATTAAAAGGTAACAAAGTTAGATTTATCGCTCCATCACCTTATTGTTATGATAATAAATCTAATGAAACTATTCCAGCGAATTCTCCATTAGTATTTACAATTGAGGTAACTGAAATTAAAAATCAAAACTAGTCTCAAAACAATTAAAAATATCGAAAAAGGCAATCCTAGGGTTGCCTTTTTTGTTATTAAAACCTAATTTATTGATGATTGTTTCTATCTTGAATTAGTTAAATAGAAAAATTTTATTGCTATTTTTACATTAAATGTCAAGCATATGAAGATAGCTTTATCACAGCTCAACTACCATATAGGAAATTTCGAACAGAACAATCAAAAAATTATTGATAGTATACAAAAAGCAAAAACAGCAGGTGCAGAACTAATTGTATTTGCTGAACTTGCTATAGGAGGCTATCCCGCCAAGGACTTACTACGGAATGATGCTTTTTTAAAACATTGCTATAATAGCATTGAGGAAATTGCAAAGCACTGTACTGACATTTCATGCATCATTGGTGCTCCAATTCCAAATCAGGATGGCGAAGGAAAATCATTGTACAATGCCGCTGTAATGATTGAAAATGGTGAGATTTCTAAAATCACTAAGAAAAGCCTACTACCTGATTACGATGTTTTTGATGAATATCGTTATTTTGAACCTAATGCTCATGTTACCTGTATTAATTTTAACAATAAGACTATAGCCTTAACAATATGCGAAGACCTCTGGGATGATGATGGACCAAATTCTTATGTTGGCGATATTATGCTGGAGTTGGCAAAAGAAAATCCTGATCTAATTATTAACATTGCCGCTTCTCCATTTTCATATACACATTTCGAAAGTAGAAAAAACGTATTGAAGCGCAATGTCATTAAGGCGAATGCGCCTTTGATTTATGTGAACCAAGTTGGAGCACAAACTGACATCATATTTGATGGTCGTTCCTTGGCTCTAAATAAAAAAGCTGAAGTGATCCTTGAATTAAAATCTTTTGAAGAGGATTTACAATATGTTGAATTAAATAACAATGACCTACAGGCAGAATCTTCCTATACGGAGAAAAAAAACGCTGAAATTGCTTTGATACATGACGCGCTGATTCTTGGTTTGAAGGACTATTTCCATAAATCAGGATTTAAGACAGCAGTATTGGGCTTGTCTGGAGGATTGGATTCAGCATTGGTTGCTGCCCTAGCTTGTGAAGCATTAGGCTCTGAGAATGTACTTTCCATATTAATGCCATCTGTTTATTCATCGGACCATTCATTGAAGGATGCATTGGATTTGGTAGAAAACACAGGATGTCAGCATAAAATCATCCCTATAAAAGATATTGCAGCAGCATTCGAAGAAACATTGGAAGAAACATTTATAGGGAGGGAAAAAGACACCACAGAAGAGAATATTCAGGCAAGGACGAGAGGAACTCTATTGATGGCAATCTCAAATAAATTTGGAAACATCCTATTAAATACCTCAAACAAATCTGAGGCAGCAGTAGGCTACGGGACATTATATGGGGATATGGCAGGTTCATTAAGTGTCATCGGAGATGTATATAAAACGCAAGCCTTTGAACTCGCAAAATATATCAACAGAGATCGTGAAATCATTCCTATCAATACTATTGTCAAACCCCCTTCTGCTGAATTAAGACCAGACCAAAAAGATTCTGATTCTTTACCAGACTATGAAATTTTGGATTCCGTTCTCTTCCAGCTGATTGAAATGGAAAAATCGAAAGATGATGTGATTCATTTAGGCTTTGATGAACCGCTGGTTAACAGGGTGTACAAACTACTTTGCAATGCGGAATTCAAGCGATTCCAAGCCCCTCCTATTCTGCGTGTTAGCCCAAAAGCCTTTGGTCCTGGCAGGTCAATGCCACTTGTAGCAAAATATTCATTTTAACATTAAACTTTTTGATGATATATACGTCTAATAAAATAAATTGAGATTTATGAAAAAGTTATGGTCGATTATGCTGTTGGGAGCTATCCTAGTTTTGGGTTCCTGCAGTTCCTATAAATATAACACTACCAGAGTCCAAACACTTGATTTTTCGAAATATAAAACCTATGGTTGGTTACCACCTGTAGATTCTCTTTCTAAGAATTATTTTACAAATGATATTGCTAGAGAGAATATTCTTTCTTCAGCAAACCATCAATTGGAAGCACGTGGTTTAAGATATAGTAAAGAAAATCCAGATGTATTATTCCGTTATATTACTATTGTTAACAACAAAAGTAAAATGGTATATGGAAATACTGGCTGGGGATTTGGTGGCCCATGGGGCTTCAGTCCTTGGTGGGGATATGGTTGGGGTGGCAGGTCATACCCAATCGGAAAAGAAAAAGTGCGCTATTCTCATTTAATTATTGAAGCAGTAGACCGCAGCTCCAATTCAGTAGTTTGGCAAGCTAGAGGTTCTGGTGAAATCACCTCTCCTGAGAGAGCTATCAATAACCTTCCTAAGGTTGTGGAAGGTATTTTCAAAGAATATCCAGTTAAGTAGGGAAACAGATATTAAAAAAAAGCGAACATGATGTTCGCTTTTTTATGCTATTTAATCATTGGAAGATATTTTTTCCAATGATCAGCAATAATCCATACATCAATTAATCCTAAAACCAGAGCCATAGGCGTTCCAGAAGGATCTAATGTAGAATGGTGTAAAATAATTCCTATTAAAATAGGTAATAGAATTATTGCTCCTAACGCTCTTGTCTTCGGGAATACTATCAGTAAACCTCCTATTATTTCCATACTGCCTACCAATGGAGTAATCCATTTTAATTTCATAAGCGCTTCGTTAATGGCCATTTGTGCATCAGTAAATTCTGGAACTGGAATAATTTTGATGAATTTTGCCGTTCCAAAGAAAATAAAGGCCAGACCAAAGAGGATAAAAATAATGTTCTTAACAATTTTCATTATGTAATAATTAGGGATGTAGATTATTAATTATTTCAAACAGACTGTCTTTGATTTAAATAAAAAGGCACTTCAACATGATCTTTTGATTTATTTTTTATCAACTCAGCAGCCATTTTACCCATCATCTCAAAGTCTGTTGAAATTGTAGTAATGCCATTTAGGATAAATTTTTTTAATGGTGTTTCATTATAGGAGATTACCCCTACATCCTGACCAATTTTCAAGTTCTTTTTGATGATTTTATCTAAAAGCTTTACTAAATCATCTTCTGCAATATTTATATAGCAAGTACCTAATTCTATCTTTTCCTTTTCCAATTCGCTCACAAGCGAATGGTTAAATGCGAATTGCTGAGCGAATTTGTAAAACCCTTTAATAATTGCTTTAGGATAGTCGCTATTATCTGGAAAAATAAGATTTAAGGTGTGGTACTTACTTAAAGAAGGTAATGCTTCTTCTAAAGCTCCATAAATATCCTTTTCATAATTTTCATAAACGGCTGCAAAATCGCCTTGAATATCATCAATATATTTTCCTAACAAGACTAATTTTTCCCTTGGAATCAGTTTATTGATAATTTCAGGAGCCTGATCTCTACCTTCTTTAAAATGTGGGAATAGAACATAATAATCATAGGTCTTTGTGAGACCTCCAAGTAAGGTTCTTAAATAGGTTATATCTGAATTATAAACAAAAAGGTCAAGTGCGGCATCATCTTCTAGTTCGCGAGCAAAAGAGTCATAAACGATTTTCTTATGTGCACTTAATTTATTGAGAAGCATCGCAATCTTTTGTCTTTGCTTAACATCAGTTGTTGCAATATAATATCCTTTACCGGGTATGGATGCAATTACTTCAGCATTCTTGAGAAATTTATAAGCCTTCTCAACCGTATCCCTCGAAATATCTACATAAACTGAAAGCTCATTGATGGATGGTAACATATCATCCTTCTCCAATGTTCCATATTTGACAGCATCAATGATTGCACTTGCTAATTGTTTATACTTAGGAGTAGCAGAAAAGTCACTAATCTGAATAGTTTTCAAGAAATCAGTTACCTTGTTAGTCATAAATTAGTTAGAATTACAATATAGGTTTCTTTTGTATCTAACCTAAGGTAAGTAAAATACTTGTTTTAATGGTGAAGATTTTGGTGAATTATCAGTATTTGTCTCCATCAGATCTTTCATATAATCCCACCATTCTTTCATAATTGGGTCCAGCTTCAACCTCTCTTCATTAAAATTCATATCTAATTTTTGAACCGCAAACAAGTCTAATGTATCAGAATCCAAAAAAATAGCATAATCTGAAATTCCATTTTCTTTGAGCAGTTTAGATAATTTCGGCCAAATCTCCTGATGTCTGCGTAGGTATTCTTCCTCGTTTCCAGCAAGTAATTTCATTTTAAATGCAACCTGTTTCATTTGTAAAATGTCTAATAAGTTGTTTTGATGATATATTTTCCTGAACCTAATTCCAACATCACCTGTGACTCCAATCGCTTAACGGATAAGACAAGGTCATTTTTGTCAATTGGTTCTCCATTGATACGGATTGAATCTGTATGATCAGTTTTAATATAACAGAAAGCCTTCACATTCACAGGAATCTCAATTTCTTGCGTAAGATCCTTTTCCGATTTTACCCAAGAACTTTTAATATTTCCAGCTAAAGAACGAAAAGATCCTGATACGTTATTGATGCCAAAATCACCTATTTCCGGCTGAATATATATTTGTTGATAACCGTTTTCTTTGGCTTTGATTCCCAACATATTTTCAAAAATCCATTCATTCACCGAACCAAAAGCATAATGGGAGAAAGAATTCATCGCAGCATTATGTACAAATCCCTTGTCTTTGGTAAAACTATCCCAACGCTCCCAAATTGAAGTTGCCCCATTTACTACCTCATAGCCCAATGAAGGATATTCAGTACTCTGCAATAATTGATAGGCTTTATCTGACGAGCCTGTTGAGGTTAAGGCTGGTAATAATGGTTTAAACCCTAGAAAACCAGTGGATAATTTATTTCCATTATCTTCTAATAATTTTCTCAAAAATTCCCCTGCAATTTTCTCATCGGCTTGGTCCAATATACCGGAATAGATTGCATTGGCATAGGCTGTTTGGGTATGACCAGAAAATCCATTTTGGCCTTCCACATAACCAGCGCCATCCCCATAAAAAGCTGCATTAGTTTTTAACTTACCATTAATATCCATATAATGCTTTTTAAAGCCGTTTTTTACTGCAAACAATTCCTTTTCATAATCATTGGCCAACTGCATATCACCAATGGCTCTACACATTTCCGCCATGAGCTTATTACAATAAAAATAATAGGTCGTAGCCAATAAATCCGGGCTCGTTTTTTCACCAACAGATAACCAATCACCGAATCCTCCTTTTGGATTTACATCTTCAAAGGAACCCTCCAACAGCACATTACCCTTTGTTCTCGATTTTAGAAAGGCCATAAACTTGTTCATGAAAGGCAATGATTCCTTAACGATTCTTTGATCATTATATGCTTTAAAGATTTCATAGGTACAAATGATACCTGCTTCAGACCATCCAGGAGAAAATGAATCGGATGCTCGAATAGCTGCAATCCCATCTTGGTTGACAGGCATTGGGGAGTAAATCGGATAGGCTCCATTCGGCCATTGAGAATCATTCAGATCCTTTATCCATTTCTTGTGAAATGGCGCAACATCTGCATTAAAGATTGCAGAGCGCATATATACTTGAGCATCACCTGTCCATCCAAGCCGTTCATCTCGTTGAGGGCAATCTGTTGGAATATCCAAATAATTTGCCCTTTGGGTCCAAATAATATTGCTGTACAGTTGATTCAACATACTGTTGTCGGACTCAAAATGTCCTACGGGATCTAAATCAGAACTCAATACCAGTCCTGTTAGAAAATCAAGTTTAGGCTCTTCTTTCAAGCCAGAAATTTCAACAAATTGAAACCCATGGAAAGTAAAACTCGGGCTCCAGTTCATAGTTCCGCCTTCCCCAAATATATACGTATCGGTTGCCCTTGCTTTCCTTAAATTATCTGTCATTAGTGTTCCATCTGGAAAAAGCATTTCTCCATAACGAAAAACCAATGAATCACCAGTTTTACCTTGATGTTTCAAACGAATATTGCCAGCAAAGTTCTGCCCGAAATCAACAATATATTTCCCCGCTGCAATTTTCTTAATTGATTTAGCTGAAATTTCTTGTACAATACGAACAGGATTTCCGGGATAGAGCTCCAAAGATTGACCTTCCTTATTAACAAATTCTTTTATGTTTCCCCAGGATGTATCATTGAAACCCACCTTATTCCAATCCTTGGGTTCTTTTCTAGCATCATGTTTCTCACCTTCAAGAAAGTCAGATTCCATAATGGCTCCTGTACTTGTTTTCCAGGAGGAATCCGTATTGATGATTTCGGTTGTTCCGTCTGCAAATTCAACATCGACTTGTGCCTTAAGCATTGGAAACTTACCGTAGAATTGGTTTACTTGAGGTGAACCGACCAAAAGCGCATACCCTAAATACCCCGAATACCAACCACTTGATAAAATTGCGCCAAATACGTTCCCCCCTGATTTTAATTTATCTGTAACATCATACACATTATAATAGACCCGCTTATTGTAATCCGTCCAGCCAGAAGCGAAATAATCAGCCCCTATTTTCTCGCCATTTATATAAAAATTATGAAGTCCTAATGAACTAATATACAATCGCGCTCTTTTTATTTTTTTGTTGATTGTAGTCACTTTCCTTAAATAGGGTGATGGTGGCAAATGATACTCCCCCTTTTTAGCTAGGTGGTTTAGGTCTATACCTATCCATTTTGCTGACCAATCGTTTTGATTGGGTTTAGCCAGTTCCCAATATTGAATTTCAGACCATTTACCAATATTGTCATGTTCGTCCCAAGCCCTGACTTTCCAGAAAACCCTTTGACCAGATAAAAGTAATTTACCTGAATATTCAATTTGATTAGTCTGATTTCCGGAAACCTTTTTACTATCCCAAAGATCGCCATGATCCTTATTTAATAAGTCTTTTGAAGAGGCTACCAAAATTTGGTAGGCGGATTGAAATTTATTAAATCCTTTCCCGTCCAATTCCCAACTTAACCTAGGTTTGCTCTCTTCTACAAAGGGATTGACCTTATATTCGGTTCTTAAATATTGCGGATAGATATTCGCGTATAATGAACTAAGCGAAATCATAAAAACAACACTTAGCAATAATCTTCCTATAAATAATCTGCTTCCCATCCTATTATCTGATAATCTTTATTTCTTGGGGTGCTTCAATTTCAGAAATCACTTTTCCAGATTCATCCTTTGTATGCTTAACTTTTATTACTCCATATTTTGTTGGGAAAGTACCTTCAGCAAATGTCAGGTCTCCAAGGTTAGGCTTTACGATATATGCCTTCCCTCCAGGTTCAGCAACTTTGATTCCCAAAACATGCTCTGATAACCATGAAGTTGGACCTGATGCCCATCCATGGGCAAAACTATGTCGATGACCAACATAGCAGTACGCTCCAAAATCTCCATGAATATCAACTTTTCCTGCAGGAACCAATTCATCGATACGACTGGCATTTGGCAGCCATTCTATATTGAAATCTTCCCAAAATGTGGTTGCTCCTAAATCTAACATAGCACCCCAATATTCTGAGATGATCTGCATGGCCTCCTTATATTTCCCAGCTTTGGCCATTGCTTCAAGCATATAATATCCATAAAAGGTTGAAAAGTTCTTTGCACCCCCTACTTTTAATACATCATTATATGCTTTTTGTTTATCCATTAATCCCACTAAAGACATCAGTGCAGCCGCCTGTTTTGAATGATTGTGATTTGGTTTTATTTTTCTCATTTTCACCAATTCATTTTCACAAAGTTTTTTTGTTTCCGGATCATTTAAAAATGTGGAAATCTGGGCAGCTTTCTCTAGACCTAATATAGTCATGGCCTGTAAGCCGGCATGTACCGCAATGCTATCTTCGCTAGATGGCCAGTCTAAGAATCGTGTGCCGTCCATATTTTCTTTTCCATTCTTGACCTTGCTGATAATCTGTTTCACCAAGCCTTGAAGATAAGGTTGTTGTTCCTTTAAATAATTCAAATCTCCATGAGCCATATACCAATCGTAATGCAATACAATCCACCACATGGAATAAGTACTTATACCACACATCCAACCCGGTAAAGGCGTTGACTCACGAGCCAAATCCAAGCTTTTTGGAACAACCTCATTGTATCCAAACACCGTATTTACCGTTGCTACTTCAGGATGTAAATCACCAACCCAAACTAAACGGTCCCTCTTAATGGCGTCCCAAAGAAAATCTTGCATATTTAAATGAACGGTGTATGCACCAACCTCCCAGATTTTATTCAGCCGTTCGTCACTACTTTTAAAAGAGCCCAAATATGGAATATCCCGGTAAGTTGCTATTGCTCTCACTTCTCGTAAATGCAATTCAGCATCAGGATCCAAAAAATCTATTCTTGCAAACCTAAATCCGGATTCCCCGGTTTGATTTTTACCTAACCAAGGAAGCTGCAGATTCATATCCCGCATGGCATGATCATTTGTTGCCCCTTTAGCACCAATCTCCGACATGGCCTCCGAAACAGATTCCCCCAGCCTTATCCTAACGTTCTTAGGAATATTTCCTCCCGGCCACATACCTGTTACGATTTCCAAGGCTCCATTTAACTCCTTGCCAAAGTCCAATAAAACCGAGCTGGTCTTATTCCCACTATTTTTTAGAATACTTATATTCTCATTGGTCAGATTTGCCTGTCCATTCCCTGCAACTTTTAAGTTTTCAGAAGATTTTATATCACCCTCTTGCCAAATAATTCGAGTTGGATAGATATATTCTCGTGTGAGAGGACTAATATGTTTGGGTCCATCGCTCAATTTACGTTGAGCATATAAAGTCATACTGGATAATAAAATACTGAAAAGAATAAGAAGATAGCCGCGAGTCATGATCGGTTAGGTTATAATTTGAAAATATTTTTAAATATAAAAAAGCGTTTCGAAACCACTATCCTGTTCTTTCAGGTTGGCAAAAATTTGCAGAGGATATGGCTTATATAATGACCAAACCATTTCATTTGTTTTCCCGTAAAACTAAGTTCTCCACTATTTACAGGACGGTGCAGGATGCTCAACCTAAAGTCGATAGCTATATTTGATTCACGGCCTTTTTGAAAGGCAACCTAATTAATAAACTATAACCGGTAACTTACTTCAACCTATGTTACCTATAAACCAAAAGAAAAAGAAAGACATGTATTATTTAGAAGAAGGCTGATTTGTTATTGATAAATAACTATGAAAAACACCAATAAAAAACCGACAGTGTTCCCGCACCATCGGTAGATTATTAATGGTCTTTTAAACTAACCAAGAGGGTCGAAACTCTTTATTGTTTAACCAATTAATTATGCAAAGGTATGCAATATGACCAACTAAACAAAACCAACAACAGACGATTAATTGCGCCTACAACAACATTTAGAAAGGTTTTAGGGTTCACTTTCGGAACAGAACCCAAGAAAAGATTTCTGCAATTTTCGTTGATTTTTCCTGCGTTGATATTATCGCAGACAGGCTATTCCGAAGCCAAAAATTATTCAGACATGAATAGAGAAGCGCTCAACATTTCCATGGTAACGACTTTGGAGAATTCGCTTACAGCAGCTCCGAACCAAGAAAAAATCAAGGTTACCGGTACTGTAAGCAATTCCGAAGGATCCCCTATTGCCGGTGTTTCCGTCCGAGTAAAAGGAACGAATATCGCATCCGTTACTGATGCATCAGGAAATTATGAGATTGAGCTTAACAAAGGTCAAACATTGACCTTTAACAACATAGGTTATGCTTCCCAAGAAGTCGTAGTGAATGCCTCAGGTACTCAAAATGTTACATTATCGAGTAGTTCTGAAGACATTTCAGAAGTCGTAGTCGTAGGTTATGGTAGTCAGCAGAAAAAAGATGTGACCGGTTCGGTTGCTGCTGTATCCATGAAAAATGTAAGAGGACAAGCTATTGCCAGTCCAGACCAGGCGCTATCTGGTCAGATTGCTGGGGTCCAAGTAAGTACATCCAATGGTACTCCAGGTGGAGGTCCAAAAATCCAAATTAGAGGGATGAGTGCTATTGGTGCTGGAAGTCAACCTCTTTATGTAATTGATGGATTCCCGGTTCCTACCTCATCAAGTGAAAGAGGAAATCCCTTAGCTACACTAAATCCAAATGACATTGAGTCAATGACGGTTTTAAAAGATGCTTCTGCAACAGCAATTTATGGTTCTCGTGGATCTAATGGTGTTATCTTAATTAATACTAAAAGAGGTTCGGATGGCAAAATGAAAATCGATGTTGCTCTCAGCTCCGGTTTACAGCAAGTCCCTCAAAAAGGCAGACCTAACTTAATGAATGCTGCTGAATTTGCACAGTTCCGTAAGGAAGCAATTGAGGATAAAATTCGCTATGAAGAAAATAGAGAACCTACAATTAATGATATTCCTGAAGAATATAGAAATCCTGCAGCCTTAGGTGAAGGTGTGGATTGGTATGATGCAGTATTACAGGTAGCTCCTTTAACCGATGTAAACGTAAGTTTTAGCGGAGGTAACGAAAATGTAAGATCATTTGTTTCTGCAGGTTACTTGAATCAAGAAGGGGTTATGTTGAATTCAGGCTTCGATCGTTTTTCTATCCGTGCTAATGTGGAAGGTAATTTGGCAAATAAGTTAAAACTGGGAATGAACATCAACCCTACCCTTTCCTATTTAGAAGGAGGAATTAACGGTCAAGGACGTGATGAATTTTTTGAAATCACAACGCCAGTAGGTAAAATATATAATGATGATGGTTCTTTTGTTCCATACATTCAATCTCCAGGGACATTCGGTAATCCAAATCCGGTGATGTTCCTTGAACAGCGTAAGAATAAAAGCTCAAAATTAAAGCTCTTGATGAGCACATTTGCTGAATATAGTTTTATGACGAATCTAAAGTTCAAAACTACGTTCAATGTGGATTATGAAGATGAAAGTGGTGATACATTCAGGCCTTCAACCATCCCAAATCAAAATGCACCAGGTCTATCAATTCCTAGTGGAAGCACTTGGAGAGGCAGCTATTTAAACTGGGCAAATGAGAATACCTTAAACTATGATTACTCGTCTGACAATGGGCATACTATTTCAGCTTTGGCAGGTTACTCCATCCAAATGCAGAAAAATAGGAGTTCCAATTTCAATGGTAGTCAATTCCCGGATGATGATATCCAAACCTTAAATGCAGCAGCAAGAATTACAGGTGGTACAGGTATGCAGGATTGGGGATTAATCTCCTACTTAGCTAGGGTGAATTATTCATATCTAGATCGCTATATTTTAACCGCATCATATCGGGCTGATGGTTCATCTCGTTTTGGCAAAGACAATCGTTGGGGTTCTTTCCCTTCTGTAGCAGTGGGATGGCGTTTATCCGAAGAAGATTTCTTAAAGGATAAAGAATGGATCAATGAGTTGAAATTAAGAGCTTCTTATGGTCGAAGTGGTAACTTCAACATTGCAAACTATGCTTCATTAAGTGGAATCGGAACTGCAAACTATGTTTTTGGAGGAAAATTAGCCCCAGGACGTACAATGAACAGTTTAGGAAATAGCTACCTGGGTTGGGAACGAATGAAAGAATTAAACATTGGTTTAGACTTCACGACTTGGAATAACCGCTTGACTTTTACAGCGAACTACTATAAACGTAATACTTTAGATCTATTATTGAATACTCCAATACCAAATTCATCAGGATTTGGCTCTGTAACTGAAAACAGAGGTGATGTGGAAAATAAAGGGTTTGAGTTTACCGTTAGCTCGGCAAACATTGCTCGTGAAAATTTAACATGGAATACCGATTTCAACATTTCATTCAACAGAAATAAAGTAATTGCTTTAGGAAGAAGTACTGACCCAATTTATTCAGGAGCTAGTTCTGAAGGAAACTTCACAAACATTACAAGAATTGGTGAACCAGTAGGAATGATCATCGGTTATGTGGTAGAAGGAATTTACCAAAACCAAGCTGATTTGGATAAATATCCTGCATTCCCAGGTGCTATCCCAGGAAACCTAAGAATGAAAGATGTAAATGGAGATGGTCAAATTACACCTAATGATGACTTTGATGTGATTGGAAATCCATATCCTGATTTCACTTTGGGTATGACTAACACCGTAACCTATAAAGGATTTGATGCTCGTGTAAATCTTGTTGCTTCTATGGGACAAGAAATGTTGCATGCAACAAGATTCTATACAGACAATATCGATGGTGTATTTAATGTAAGAAAAGAGGTTGCTGATCGTTGGCGTTCAGAAGATAATCCGGGAAGTGGGAAAGTTCCTACAACTAATGGTACAGGAAGAGGTCGTGTGATGTACCGTGATACACATTCATTATTCATTGATAAAACTGATTATTTATGGATTAAGAATATCACTTTTGGATATACCATTCCAAAAAGTATAGGTGGTGTTGTAAATAACCTAAGAATTTATGCTAACCTTCAGAATCCATTTGTATTTACAGGTTATGAAGGTAATCCAGAAGGAACTAATTTAAACAGAGGCGATACCAGCCCTCTAGTACCGGGTATTGATTATTCAGCTTACCCAGTTCCAAGAATTTACTCATTAGGTTTGAACTTCAATTTTTAAGACGAGAATTATGAAATTAAAATATATTCTATTAGGTCTAGGGTTATTGAGCATGAGCTCTTGCAATAAATTATTGGATGTAAAACCCTATGACTTTTCCAGTGGAGATAATTATTACGAAAACGAAGGCCAAGTTCTTCGTGCCGTAAATGGTGTATATAGTAGATTGCAAGGATTATATACAAGTGATTTTTGGGCAATGACTGAAATGATTTCAGATAATACCAATTATCAATATGACGAGACCGACCGTGGTGCACAGCAACGAGAAGAAATTGATGAATTCTTGATCACCTCATCAAACAATTACGTCAATACTACATGGGTTAACTTATTCGGAATTATTCAACAAGCGAACGTTATTATTAGTAGAATTGATCAAGTTCCTTTCGCGGATGAAAAAATAAAGTTACAATACCTAGGAGAGGCCAAATTTATCAGAGCATTTTCTTATTTTCACTTAGTGCGATTATTTGGGGAGCTACCTTTACATTTGAAGGAGGTGGCAAATCCATCGGAAGCATTTACGGATGGCAAGAAAGCAACTGTCGATGAGGTATATACCGCAATTATACAGGATGCAAAAGATGCTATAGCAAGTTTACCTCCAGATTATGACCCTGCCAATTTAGGGAGGGCGACTAAAGGTGCTGCCTATACTTTATTAGGTGATGTTTATTTAACGCGCAAGCAGTATGCCGAAGCAGTAACAAACTTCACAGAAGTAACTAAACTGGGATATTCATTGATGCCTGATTATGCGTCTTGTTTTAGCCCGACTTCAAAGAATAATGATGAATCCGTATTTGAAATTCAGTACGACCAATCTGTGGAAGGAGAGAATAGTAACTTCATCTACATGTTTGGTCCTCGAAATGCGAAAATGAAATTGGTTGGATTCTCAGGAAATCTGGGTGGAAGTAATATTCCAACTCCAAGCATTTATGATGCATATGAGGCAGGCGACAATAGAAGAGATAAATCTATTGAACTTTTTACCGATCCATCTAACTCGAGTTTTCAAGAGTCGATAGCATTCGGAGGTAAGATTCCATTTATCAAGAAGTTCTATCATTCGCCTTATCCTGAAGATGGAAGATCAAATGAAAATTGGCCGGTATATCGATACGGACACGTGTTATTGCTATTGGCAGAAGCACAAAACGAAGCAGGATCTGGAGATCCTTATGCTAACCTAAACCTGGTAAGAAAACGTGCAGGCTTAAAACCTCTATCAGGACTTTCTAAAGATGCTTTACGTGAAGCAATCGCCAAAGAGCAACGTGTTGAAGTTGCATTTGAAGATCATCGTTGGTATCAGCTGTTGAGAACCGGAAAAGCAATCGAAGTTATGACTGCTCATGGTGCTGCAGAAAAGAAACGTCTGTCAAGGTTGAGTGCAGCTTCTTACAATATTCAATCGTTCAAACTATTGTTCCCGATCCCTCAAAGAGAGATTCAGATCAATGGAATTGAACAAAATCCAGGTTGGTAAAACCATATAAGCTGTTATTTACTAATACAACATAATAACCAAATGATAAAAACTAAAAGAGCACAATTGTATTTGTTTTCCATGCTTTTACTGTTCATGGCAGGAGCATGTAAGCAAGAGAAGGAAAAAGAAGAAGTCAAAGTCCCAAATCCCAAAACAGATAAGATTGTATTACCTGAAGGATTTGTGATAGAACATATCTATAGCCCTTCTGATGACAAAAAAGGATCTTGGGTATCCATGACTTTTGATGACAAAGGTCGTATGATCACGTCAGATCAATTTGGTGGTCTATTTCGAGTAGAATTGCCTCCAATGGGTTCTGATTCCACGGTAAAACCAAAGATTGAAGCCTTGGATTTCCCTATTGAAAATCGTGATCCGAAGGACACAACTTCCAATAAAGTTGGGATGGGCTTTGCTCAAGGTTTATTATGGGCTAATAACAGCTTATATGTCATGATCAACCACCGTCCAAACGAAAACCTTTCCAAAGGATCGGGCCTTTACCGAATCCAGGATACCAATAACGATGATAAACTAGATAAGATCACTCAACTTTTAGCCTTAAATGGTGAAGGTGAACACGGTCCTCATAGTATTGTTCAAGGTCCTGATTCTGCGATTTACATTATTGCTGGTAATTTCACCGAAATCCCTAAGATGGATAGCTATCGTTTGACTCCCAACAACAATGTTGACAATTTAATTCCATTGATTCTTGACACCCATGGTCACGATTCTGATTCGCATAACCATGGTGGATGGATCGCCAAAACAGATGCAGAAGGTAAATCCTGGGAGCTAATCGCTTCGGGTATGCGTAATGGATTTGATATCGCATTCAACAATGAAGGCGAATTGTTTACTTACGACTCTGATATGGAATGGGATTTCGGAATGCCATGGTACCGCCCTACTCGTATTCTTCATGTAACTAGTGGTGCTGAATTCGGATGGAGAAAAGGTGATGCAAAATGGGATGCAAGATTTTTAGATAATCTACCTGCCGTATTGAATATTGGTCAGGGTTCTCCGACCAACTTTATCAATCCTAACAAAGCTAAATTTCCTGATAAATACAGAAATAGCTTATTGGCGTTTGACTGGAGTTTCGGGATTATCTATGCAATCCAATTAAAACAAGATGGTGCAAGTTATAAAGCTAATGCGGAAGAATTTATTTCTGGTTCCCCATTACCTTTAACTGATGGTACAATTGGTCCCGATGGCTCATTGTATTTTCTGACCGGCGGAAGGCGTTTAGAATCTGATTTATACCGTGTGTACCATAAGGATCACGAGAAAATCAAAGCCGAAACAGCAAAATCTGAGCCATCTAAGGCCATTAAATTACGTCGTGAGATTGAACAATACCACCGTAAATCTGATGGTGCTGCAGAAAAAGTATGGGAATATTTAGGTCACGAAGACCGTCATATCCGTTATGCAGCGCGTGTTGCTTTAGAACACCAACCATTCGACTCTTGGAAAAACTTAGTCTTCGCAGAAAAGAATGTAGTACGTTTAACGGAAGCAATGGTAGCTGTCGCTCATGTGGCTGACCCATCTAACAAAACTCAAGTATTAAATAAGCTTGCAACCATTCCTGTTGATAAAATCACTCCAAAGATGTTGGAAAACTTATTGAGAGTTTACGAAATCGTGATTTCCAGAATGGGCAATATTGAAGGTGCGCCAGCAGCAGCAATTGCGCAACGTTTGGAACCTTTATATCCAGCTAAGACAAATTATCTAAACAGAGAATTAGCAAAAGTTTTGTTAGCACTCAATAGCGAACCTGCTGTAAAGAAAACATTAGATTTATTAGCTAACGCTAAGGACGACACGATTCAAACGACCTATATGAGCTCTTCAGATATGATCTTAAGAAACCCTCAATATGGCTTGGACATCGCTGATATGTTAGCAAATATCCCTCCTGCTCAACAGATATTCTTGGCAACAGCATTGAGTAATACAAGTGCTGGATGGACTCCAGAATACCGTGATGAGTATTTCAAATGGTTCTATAAAGGATTCGGTTATAAAGGTGGAAATAGTTATATCGGATTTATTGACAATGCACGTAAAATGGCATTAACCCATGTTCCAAAAGATCAATTTGCGATGTACAGCAAAATGTCTGGAGATTCATTAATTAATGAAAAAGGAACCAGACTTGCTGAAAATGTTGAAGGACCAAAAGGCCCTGGAAGAAATTGGGAAGTGGACACTGCATTGAAAGTAGTCGATGAAAACACAGGTGTTCGCAACTTTAAACGCGGAAGGGAACTATTCTTGGCCATGAAGTGTGCTTCTTGCCATACCATCAAAGGCGAAGGCGGTTCTGTAGGACCGGATTTAACCCAATTAGGAACTCGATTCTCAAAACGTGATATGCTTGAAGCGATTATTGAGCCTAGTAAAGTAATCTCTGACCAATATGAATCTAAAGTATTCAACATGAAAGATGGTACTTCTGTATTGGGTCGTTTAATGAGTGAAGATGAAAAGAATTATGTGATTTCTCAAAACCCTTACGCCCCACATGTTACAAAATCAATTGCGAAGAGTGATGTTAAATCCATGAATCGTTCTGAAGTATCAATCATGCCTCCAGGAACATTAAATGTAATGAGCCCTGATGAGGTGAAGGATATCATTGCCTACTTAATGTCTGGAGGTAATGAGAACAATGAAATTTATAAGAAAAAATAAAAGGGAAATTGGAAAGCTCAAATAAAGACTGGTTGGATAAAGTCTCCCACATCGCACAAGTTGGGGGAATAGAAACTTCTATTTTAGACAATGGAAGAGGTAAAGGAACCCGAATTGCATGGATCAACACTGGTGCTGGACTACGATTTAAAGTAGTCATAGATCGGGGTATGGACATTGCGGACGCTTCATTCAATCAGTTTAATTTGAGTTGGTTAAGTCGACTGGGCGTCACCTCTCCACAGCCTTTTTCTGATAAAGGGATTGATTGGCTGAGGACATTTGGTGGTGGTCTGTTAACAACTTGTGGAGTGACCCATGTGGGTGGTCCAGAAGAAGATGAATTCGGTAAAAGAGGATTACATGATCAATACAGTAATACTCCTGCTGAGCTTATCACTGTTAAACAACCAGACCTTCTTAATGGCGACTTAGAAATGTCTATTTCCGGAAAAATGTTTCAAGGCCATCCCCTAGGTGATAACATCGAAATAAAGCGCACTATACGATGTATTCTAGGCGATCCAAAAATTTACTTGGAGGATGAAGTTCAAAATATTGGTAACATCTATTCTTCCCATATGATTTTATACCATTTCAACTTTGGATGGCCTTTTATTGATAGCGGAACCAAACTCCTTTGGAAAGGGGCTTGGAAATCTCGCGAAACTGGCGAAGACAACAAAATATTTAAAGAAGGACAAGACTTTCGTACTTGTCAGGAACCAAGGGACGATCACAGCGGTTCTGGTGAAGAAGCAGTCCTAATTGATATTGAGGCAGACCAAGAGGGTAATGCGACCTGTGGAATCTACAATGAAAAATTAGGCTTTGCATTAAAATTAGACTTCGATAAGAAGCAATTGCCATGGTTAACCAATTGGCAACATTGGGGAAAGGGTGAATATGTCACCGGACTCGAGCCCGGAACCAACCCTCCCTTAGGACAGAAACTCATGCGTGAGCGTGGAGAATTAATTCAACTTAAACCCGGAGAAAAGAGAAAATATACCTTAGAAATAAGTATATTGAATAACTCGGACTCCATAACCGAATTTGTAAACAAGTATATAAACCTATAATAATTACGAGAATGGAAATCATTGAAAAGGCATTCGAACAAGGAAAAGGAATATTAAGACTAGCACCAAACTGGGTTCCTAGATCTTTTTGTGTACCTGGACGAAGAATAAAACTTCACCCAGACGACTATTATGTTTTAGGCGGTGAACGTGGTGGTATCGATGAAAGATGGTTTTCATCAACTACGCCTGCTAAAAACGGTCCTCTGACTGGTGACTTCGAAGGCCTAAGTTTTGTAGTATATGAAGAAAACGGTAAAACTGAACAAGTTTTACTAGCGGATTGCGTAGATCATTTAAAAGGAAAATTAATAGGTAATAGACTTTGGGATGAATATCAAAGTTGGCCAATGTATTCAAAATTCTTTGATAATATGGGGCCATTACCTCACCATATCCATCACAATGATGAAAAAGCTGCCTTAATTGAACAACAAGGAAAACCAGAAGCATATTATTTCCCACCTCAATTAAATAACCATGGAGGCGATTTCCCATATACATTCATGGGAATTGCACCAGGCACTTCTAAGGAAACAATCAAAGAATGCCTAGAAAACTTCGCAAAAGGAGATAATAAAATAACAAATTATTCTCAAGCATACCGCCTTGAACCAGGCACAGGATGGGATGTCCCTCCTGGCCTATTACATGCTCCAGGTAGTCTTTGTACTTACGAACCTCAAAAAGCGTCAGATGTATTTGCGATGTACCAATCCTTGGTCAATGAAGCTATTATCCCTGAAGAATTACTTTGGAAAGGTGTTCCCGAAAACATGAAAGGTGATTATGATGCACTTATGGACATCATAGATTGGGATCTAAACGTGGATCCCGACATGATGAAGAATAGGTTCATGGCTCCTCTACCTGTTAAGGAAGAAAAAGAAATGGAGGCTGCTGGATATTCTGAAAAATGGATTTGTTATAAATCTACCGCATTCAGTGCAAAAGAATTAACTGTTTTCCCAGGACAAACAGTCACCATTAAAGATGGAGCAGCATATGGATTGATCATGATGCAAGGATATGGTAAAATGAATGATTGGACTATTGAAACTCCTGCATTAATTCGTTACGGACAGTTGACGAATGATGAATTCTTTGTATCTGAAGAAGCTGCAAAAAGAGGTGTAACTATTCAAAATCATTCGCAAACAGATCCGATTGTCATGTTGAAACATTTTGGCCCTGACAATCCTGATTTAGAAGTAAAAGGTTAAGAATCAAATAAAAACTTAGTGATGAGCAAGAACAATTTCCCAAAATTACATAATGCTACATGGCCAGGCATTGTAGGTAAAGGTGACCAAGAACCGATCATCTCCTTAGATGAGTTGTTGGAAAAAACGGCAAATGCAGAAGTTGATGGTGTAAAATTCGACGGCGTTGACTTAGGATTATTTGATGCCCATGTTAAATTAGATCCTTCAGATGATCATATAAAATCAGTGGTTGATAAAATTGGTGGTCAATATGGTTTATCCATTGGTACTCTCGTTGCTCCTATTTGGCCACCAGATGGTGGTTCAGCAATGGGATCACAAGCAGATCGGGACAACTTTGTTGAAGTCGTAAGAAAAGCTTCTGAGTTTGGATATAAATTGAGAAAGGAAGGAATCCGTACCAATAACGTGATCCGTATTGATTCAGCTACTAGTGTGGAAGAATGGGCCAAAAACCCAACAGAAAACACCAAACTAATTGCTGAAACTTTTCGCAGGGCATGTGATGCCGCTGCTGAATACGGCGAAAGACTTGCAGCTGAAGGTGAGATTTGTTGGGGTGGAATGCAAAGTTGGAGAACCATGTTAGATACTTTGGAAATGGTGGATCGCGATAATATCGGTTTCCAGGCAGACATGTCTCATACTTTCCTTTATTTATTGGGTTATAATGCTCCTGAAGACCGCATCCTAAAACCAGATTTTCAATGGGATGACCGTGAAGAACTTGAAAGAGGTCTTAAATTCTTAACATCAAAACTGCGCCCTTGGACCATAGACTTCCATGTGGCACAAAATGACGGAACTGTATTCGGATCTGGATCTCATGATAAAACAGGTAGACATTGCTTACCGACAGACCCGAATGGTAGATTGGATATTGCGAAAGATGCAGGATTTTGGTTGAGAGATGATAACGGCAACCTAACAAAAGCATTCAATCATATTTGTTGGGATGGTTGTATGTTCCCTAATGAGGTTATGCACAAGCAGGAAACCTGGAACTCAATCTTAAAAACCTTGATTGACGTTCGTGAAAAAAATGGATGGTCTGAGTAATTTGTAAAACAAGAATTATGAGCAAAAAAGAATTAAGAATAGGATTAATTGGTTGTGGATTCATGGGTAGAACTCACTCCAATGGATATAAAAGAGTAAGTAATTTCTTTCCAGATTTGGAATATAAACCTGTTTTGAAGGCGGTTTGTTCCCGTAGCGAAGATAAGGTTAAAGCTTTCGCAGAGCAATGGGGTTATGAATCATATGAAACGGATTGGAAAAAACTTATTGCAAGAGAAGATATTGATGCCGTAGATATTTGCACACCTAATAATATGCATATGGAAATTGCAATCGCTGCTGCCGCAGCGGGCAAGATGGTTTTATGTGAAAAACCATTATCCAGAACACTTGAAGAAGGTGAAAAAATGGTTGCTGCAGTAGAGGCAAATCAAGTGAAAAACACGATTTGGTATAATTACCGTCGCCTACCAGCTGTTACTTTAGCGAAGCAAATTGTTGATAGTGGAAAATTGGGTAAGATCTTCCATTATCGCACCAACTTCTTACAGGATTGGACTATTAATGAGAATTTACCCCAAGGTGGAGCTGCATTTTGGAGAATGGATGCTGAGGCAGCGGGTTCTGGAGTGACAGGAGACCTTTTAGCACACTGTATTGATCTAGCAATGTGGTTGAATGGTGGAATCAAAGATGTTTCTGCAATGACCGAAATCTTCGTAAAACAAAGGATGCATGAAGAGACCGGTAAAATGGAAGATGTAAAAATTGATGACGCTTGTTTATTCCACTGTCACTTTGATAATGGTTCTTTGGGATTATTTGAATCTACTCGATATGCACGCGGACATAAAGCCTTATTTACTTTTGAAATCAATGGAGAAAAAGGATCATTAAAATGGGATCTACATGATTTGAACCGATTAGAATATTTCAACAATTCAGATGAAGGTATAGTTAAGGGATGGCGCTCCATTCATGTCACTGATGGCGACCAACCTTACATGGATAAATGGTGGGTTCCAGGCTTATCAATAGGTTACGAACATTCATTTGTTCATCAAGTAGCAGATTTTTTACAATCAGTGGAAAATGGCGAAGAATGTCATCCAACTTTCCGTGATGCATTGGAAACTCAGAAAGTCTGTGAAGCAGTTATTAACTCTGCTAAAAACAGAAAATGGGAAGACACAGATGTAGATTGGAAAAATAAATAACCAATAAAAGAGCATACATGAAAAAAATATTCAAATTTAGCTGTATATGCCTTACAGCGACCGTTTTACTTAGCTCTTGCAATGGTAGTAATGCGGAACAAAACAACAAACAAGACAGCACTTCTGCATCCGAAGAAAGCCTCGATCAAGGTTATGTTGACATGTTTGACAAAAACTCATTAACTGGTTGGGAAGGTGATACAACATACTGGAAAATGCAAAATGGAGTGCTTACCGGGGAGATCCGAACAGATCAAGAACCCTTGAAAAACAATACATTTTTAATCTGGAATGGTGGTGAAGTCGGAGACTTCTCGTTGAAAACTAAGTTTAAAATTTCCGAAAATGGAAATAGTGGTGTAAATTACAGAAGCGAACGCTTTACTGAGGTCCCAAATGCGTTAAAAGGATATCAGGCAGATATTGACGGTAAGAACAACTATACCGGTCAAAATTATGAAGAACGCAAGCGTACAACTTTGGCATATCGTGGTCAACGTACTGAAATCTTAAATCCAGCTGATGGATATGAAGGTGAAGTGAAAGGTAATGCTTGGACAAATCTAAAAATAATTGATTCTGTAGCAACACCTGAAGAGTTAAAAACGATTGTTAAGCCAAATGACTGGAATGAATTGGAAATTGTGGCTGAAGGTGATAAATTAACCCATTTTATTAATGGTAAAATCATTGCTGAAGTTATAGATAATGATCCAGTTCAGCGCAAAGAAAAAGGACTAATTGGAGTGCAAGTACATGTTGGGCCTCCAATGAAAGTCGAATATAAAGACATGCAAATTAAAATTTTGAAATAATAAAATTATAATAATAATCCGCAATATGGAATGGAAAGAAAATGTGAGAAATACCTTATTCGAACTGCTTACAGCAGAAGATAAAAGTTATTTAGTGGAATGTGAGCAATCTATTGCAGAGAATTATTCATCAAGTTTCGTCAAATTTTTTTCCTCTCTAAGTAGGAAATTAAATACGAGCAAGGACAAATTAGTAAGTATGGTCCAAGAGGATGACAATCCTTTGATTGTAGAACATTGGACCGTACTTAGACTTGCGCGAGTCTATCTTTTAAGTCTAATCCAAGACCAACAGGAACCTTATTTCACGTTTCTTGAAAAGTTATTCAACTATTCAGATATGCAAGAGTTAGTAGCTCTATATTCAGCATTGAATATATATCAATTTCCTAAAATATGGATTGACCGTTGCCAAGAAGGAATAAGAAACAATATTGGTCCTGTTCAAGAAGCAATTATGGAGCAGAATAAATTTCCTGCTAATTACTTGTCTGAAGAAGCATGGAACCAACTTGTGCTAAAAAGTTTTTTTACCGGCAAGGATATTAAAAAGATTTACGGTCTTTATGAAAGAAATAATGTAAATCTTGCAAATTCAATTGTCGATTATATTTATGAACGTGATTCTGCCAAAAGAGAAATCCATCCTATGTTATGGGAGCTGGCAAAGGATCATTTACCTCCTCGTGCTGTAGAAATCTTAAAACAGCAGAAAAATCTTAGCCCAGAATTATTAGAGAAAATTTAAAACAGACAGTAATGTGCACAGAATTAAATAGAGACTTAGCGAGCATGGGTAGACCTATGCCCTTGGACTTTGAATTAATTAAAGGGATGAAATTCGTGGACCCACATATTCATATGGTTTCACGTACAACGGATGATTACCAAGCTCTGTTTGATGCAGGAGTCCTATTATTGATTGAACCTGCTTTTTGGGTTGGTCAGCCTAGGACGGGAATTGATACCTTTAAGGATTATTACAGTAGCCTTATAGGTTGGGAAAGATTTAGGGCTTCCCAATTTGGGATAAGACATTTCTGTACCATTGGCTTAAACTCAAGAGAAGCCAACAATGAAGCATTAGCTGAACAAGTCATGGAGATTCTTCCTCATTTCATATATAAGGAAGGTGTATTAGGGATTGGAGAGATTGGTTATGATGATCAAACTTCTGCCGAAGACAAATATTACAGAGCTCAACTTGAATTAGCAAAAGAAGCTGGGCTTCCTGTCCAGGTTCACACACCTCATCGTGATAAAACAAAAGGAACAACTAGAAGCATGGATGTAGCCATTGAACACGGCTTAGATCCTAAAACCGTTATCATTGACCATAACTCTGAAGAAACTGTAAAAGAAGTTTTAGACCGTGGCTTCTATGCCGGATTTACCATTTATCCATTTACAAAAATGGGCAATGAAAGAATGGTAGAAATTGTCAAGGAATATGGTTCAGAAAGGATTATGGTTAACTCTGCAGCGGATTGGGGAATAAGCGATCCCTTAGCGGTACCTAAAACGGCTGCCTTGATGGCTCAACATGGCATTTCTAAAGAAGATATCGAGAAAGTATGTTTTCAAAATGCGCTAGACGCCTTTCAGGTAAGCAATCACATGAATCTAGGTGATCTAGACAAAACATATTTTGCTGATCCAAACGAAAAATTTGAAGGCAACACGATTTTGCGTGGTGGTCAACAACCAAGGTTAAATAAGGATTCTATTATTATTTCTTAAATAAGCATCATATGTTGAAACCATGGATCCAAATAATTCGGCCTTCCAATGTTTTAACAGCAATATCCGATGTTTTAGCTGGCGTTGCTTTAGCTTGTCTATTTCTACAAAGCAATCTGCCCGATGCTAATAGTTTGATATGGATAACCTTATCCAGCATGTTGTTATACACAGGAGGCATCGTTTTTAACGATGTCTTTGACGCTGAATTGGATAGAATAGAGAGACCTGAACGTCCGATTCCTTCAGGAAAAGTTAAGAAGTCTGCTGCAGCATTTTTAGGAACATTAGCCTTTGCCGTAGGATGCCTATTAGCATTTCTCGTAAATATAACTGCCTTTTATATTGCATTGGCTATTGTATTGATGTGCCTTTTATACAATGGAAAAGCAAAGCACCATTTTATTGCTGGCCCCATTGTTATGGGAAGTTGTCGAGGTTTAAATTTATTGTTAGGAATGGCAGTACTACCAGCCTCTTTGATTTACTGGTATATAGCTATTATTCCAATAATCTATATTGCATCAGTGACCAATATCAGTCGAGGTGAAGTATATGGAAATAATAAAACGGCAATGTTAGTTTCTGTGGGATTATATTCCATCGTAGTGCTAACACTTCTTTACTTCACTTTCAGTAGCAAAAATTATTTGGCGTTAATATTTATACTTTTATTTACTTCTATGATTGCAATGCCTTTATTAAAGGCCTTAAAATCATTAAACCCTTTAGATGTTAGAAAAGCCGTTAAATTTGGTGTTTTAGCACTGATTTTAATGAATGCCAGTTGGATTGCAATCTCAGGCTTTTGGCTTCTTGCTATTGCCGTTTGTGCCATCCTACCTGTATCAATTTACTTAGCCAAAAAATTTGCCGTAACCTAAACCTTGCGCACTATGGAACGATCATTAGAACAAAAATTTACAGTCGAATATCAATATAATGTTTACTTCACTAAAGGATTATTCTCCTTAGGTAATAACCTTTTTAAGGATTTCCTTTCTAAAAGAAGTAATCCTGGCTTCAAACAAAAAATACTTTTTGTAATTGATGCTGGATTTAGTGAAAAAAATCCTGAATTAAGCAATCAGATCCGCAATTACTTTATGGAATCTGAAGATTTTATTCTTGCAAGTGAACCTCTTGTAATTCCTGGAGGTGAAATCTGTAAGAATGACATTAAATGCCTAGATTCTATTATACAAGCTGTAGATCAATATGGCATTGACAGACATTCCTATATCGTAGGAATAGGTGGTGGTGCTATCCTTGATTTAGTAGGATTTGCAGCAACCATTTCACATCGTGGAATTAAACACATCCGTATTCCTACAACGGTATTATCCCAAAATGACTCTGGAGTAGGGGTTAAAAACTCAATTAACTATAAAGGGAAAAAGAATTTCTTAGGCACTTTCGCACCTCCTCAAGCAGTATTCAATGATTTTGAATTCCTACATTCTCTAGATGATAGATCTTGGATTGCAGGAGTATCCGAAGCTATTAAAGTTGCTTTAATTAAGGATATCAATTTCTATGAATGGATTGTGAACAATGCCCAAAAAATTAAAACAAGAAATTCTGCAGAAATGGAAGACCTAATCTACAGATGTGCAGATAAACACTTAGAACATATACGAAATGGGGACCCATTTGAACTAGGTTCTTCCAGACCTCTAGACTTTGGCCATTGGAGTGCTCATAAATTAGAGCAGATGACAGATTTTAAGGTGCTCCATGGTGAAGCTGTTTCTATTGGAATCGCAATTGATGTTTTATATTCTTTTTTGGTTGGAAAGATTTCAGAAAAAGATGCTTACAGTGTCGTTGAACTTCTACATCAATTAGACTTACCAATCTATCACCCTATGTTGGATACGGAAGAGGCTAGATTTATATTACTATCTGGATTATTAGATTTTCAAGAACATCTAGGAGGAAAATTGACAATTGTCCTTTTGGAAAAATTAGGCAAAGGAATAGATGTGCATTCATTAGAATATCCTTTGGTCCTTCAAGCAATCGATTTATTGAAGAATTTTTGCCAAAATCAAAAACCTGTTTATGAAGCTAGCTAATTCACATATTTCCTATTGCAGCAACATTCACCCAGGAGAATTATGGAAAGATCATTTCCATGAATTAAAAACAAATCTGCCAAAAATTAAAGCAGCTGTTTCTCCGAATCAAAACTTTGGAATAGGGTTAAGACTTTCTGCAAAAGCAGCAAAAGATTTAGCGAACCCCGCTTCCCTTCAGGAATTCCAAACATGGATGAATGAAAATGGGTTTTACGTCTTTACAATGAATGGATTCCCATTTGGAGATTTCCATATCAAAGAGGTAAAAGATCAAGTTCATGCTCCCGATTGGACCAGCAATGAACGTTTTCAATACACAAAAAACCTGTTTGATATTTTAAATCAATTACTGGAGAATGGTCAAGAGGGTGGAATTTCAACTTCTCCCCTTTCCTACCGTTTTTGGCATACCGAAAATACTCAAGAATGGAAATCCAAAAGAGACCAATGCACCAAACATATCCTTTTAATTGCTGAATATCTTTACGAGAAAGAAATTTCTACAGCAAAATATATGCATTTGGATATTGAACCTGAACCTGATGGAATGCTTGAAGATTCCCAAGAATTTATTGATTGGTATACCCAGGAACTAATTCCAATGGCTATTTCTTATTTCAATGAAAAGAGCAAATTGGATGAAGACCAGGCAAAGGCAATTATAAATCGCTATATCTGCCTTTGTTATGATGTTTGCCATTTTGCCTTGGAATATGAAGACCATCAGCAATGCATGGAACAGTTAGAAAAATTAAATATTAAAATTGGAAAGTTCCAAGTTAGTTCTGCCATTAAAGTTCCACTAGCAACTAATCCTGAAATAAGAAAAAATCAGAAAAATAAATTAAAAGAATTCAATGAACCCATTTATCTGCATCAAGTAATTGCAAAGGATTTGGATGGGAATCTAATTAAATATAAAGATCTTCCAGATGCATTGAATGATACAAATGATATCAATCATATCGAATGGAGAAGTCATTTCCATGTTCCTATCTTCTTGGAAAGTTATGGAGAACTAGATTCAACCCAAGAAGATATTTTAAAAGTAGTTAACCTTCATAAGGAAAAACAAAGAACCAATCATATCGAGGTAGAAACCTATACTTGGGGAGTATTACCCAAATCTTTGCAAGTTCCAATTGAAGAATCCATTGCAAGGGAATTGAGCTGGTTATTGGATAAATTAAAGAGTTAAGTATGAAGAGAATTGTAGTAATTGATATAGTTGGGCTTTCAAGCTCTGTAATCGGGGAACACACCCCTTTCATCCAAAAATTTATTGCTGAAAATAAATTACGCCATATTAAACCCGTATTACCTGCATTGACAACGTCTTCACAGACTACTTATTTAACCGGCGTATCTCCCAGTCAGCATGGTATTGTGGGAAATGGTTGGTATGACCACACAGCTGCTGAAATACAGTTTTGGAAACAAGCCAACGGCTTGGTCCAAGGGGAAAACGTTTGGGAAACAGCAAAAAAAATGGACCCTTCCTTCACCTGTGCTCAGATGTTCTGGTGGTACAATATGTATAATGGAGCTGATTTTTCAGTCACTCCTCGGCCAAATTATCTGGCTGATGGTAGAAAAATGCCTGATTGTTATGCATACCCAAGTACATTACGAGATGAATTGACAGAAAAATTCGGAAAATTTCCCTTGTTTAATTTCTGGGGACCTAATGCCAATATTACCTCTTCCAATTGGATTGCAAATTCCGCAATGTATGTTGAAGAAAAACATAAACCTACCTTGAATCTGGTTTATCTGCCTCACTTAGATTATTGCCTTCAGAAATTTGGTCCTAAAGCAGATCAAACCGCAGTGGAATTAAAACTAATCGATGAGTTGGTCCAAAAGATGGTTACTTTCTTTAAAGAACGTGATGTTGAGATTGTTTTAATTTCAGAATATGGAATTGCTCCAGTAGATCAACCTATTCATATCAATAGGATATTAAGAAAAGAAGGTCTATTAGATATTAGAATCGAAAGAGGACTAGAACTATTGGATGCCGGCGCATCTGAAGCATTTGCAGTTTCCGACCACCAAATCGCACATATTTACACCAAATCCGAGAAAACAAAAGAAAAATTGAAATCCTTATTGTCCAATGTACCAGGGATTGCAAAGGTACTGGATAAGGAAGATAAAAAACTTTATCAGATTGACCATAATCGCTCGGGAGATCTCGTTCTATTGGCCGAGAAAAACGCTTGGTTTACGTATTATTTCTGGGAGGATGACACAAAAGCACCTGATTATGCTAGAATGGTAGATATACATAAAAAACCAGGTTATGATCCTGTCGAAATGTTTATGACCTCCAAATCAAGAGCAATCTTTAAACTGATATTGAAGAAAATAGGTTTAAGAGCAGTATTGGATATTACACCATTAGATCCAAGCTTAGTAAAAGGTTCTCATGGAATTACTGATATTGACCAAGAATATTATCCTATTCTGATAGGAAATTTCGATCAGCTGGAGGACATTGTAGAACCAACTGCTATCAAAAACCTTTTGCTGAATAAGGTATTTGTAAACAAATCTGTTGATGAGATAGTAAGTTCTTAATATGTAGATAAAATGTAGACATCCTAAACTGTTATGGATAAATTGCTTTAGAAATATCTTTTGCATTTTTATAAATCAAACATTTAGGATTTTTATGTCATACCATGCTATTGAAAACTTAATTGAAAGTACTATTCTTATCATTGAAAAGAGCAATCTTTCAATTGAGAAACAACGTAATCTTATATATAATCTATATCAATTCCAAAATCGTTTTGATACAAGTTATACTACATTACGTTGTTTTCCATTTTTGGAGAAAATCGGATTTATCAAAAAGCTCCCTGTTAAACAACACCCTGATTTCAATAGTAATCCTGCATATTTTGCATCGATTGAAGAAAATTGGATCTCTTCCAAAATTAATTTAGGTGATGAAAGCGATGTCGTTTTTTACGAGGATGGTTTTATTTTTCCTGAATATGGTTCCGATACTTGGAAAAGGTTGATTGAAGAAGGTAAGTGGTTAGAAGCAAAAGAAGAACCTCAGGAAATTCCTATATTAAATTTAATTTCTACAGGAATTGAATTAGCAGAAAAATATAAGGAAAAATCAGTGATGCATGATTTCTATTTAGCGTTTTTAAATGCATTTTTAGAATATGATATTTCCTCAGATGATGGTATTCCAAATGATATTGAGGGTTGGATAAACAATGGAGATCTTCTAAATCTTCGTGAACTTTTCATTAAATACAGCCTATTGTCCATTAAGAAAACGGAAACAGAATTTGAAATTCCTAGTCGGACAAATGAACTTTTAGGAGACCCAACACCAAATCAAAAAGCAAAAATAGAATTCTTGATGGATCCCAAGAAGACTGTTGAGAAAATTTATGCATCCTATCTTAAAAATAAAAAATCACTTGAAGATATAGCTGAGAAAGTTCAAACAATTGAAAAATATATAAAGCAAAAAATCGACTCATCAGATTTCAACTTTCTATCAAATGAGGTGTCAATCAATTTAAAAAGTCATGAATGGGTCTGTTTTAAAGATGTTAAAACAAAATTATCCAATAGTAGAGTCTTTAATAAGATAACCCTAGAAGTTGAATTAAAATCAATATTTATTGAAACTTATGTTCAGTATGATCTATTAATGAAATGGCAAAATTTGACAGCTAACACCTATATTGAGGACGCACATTTTAAAACATCTCTTTTTGAGCTAATCCCTTATGACAAAGAGTTTGAAAAGAAGCTAAACATTTGGGGATTATGGTTGCTTCCCTTGAAATCAAAGGATCAGGCGATCATCAAATCATTAGAAGAGTTTTTCACTTATGTCAATAATTTAGAAGGGGAATACCTCACAAAAATAGAATCTGAATTTCCAGAAACATTTTTCTCAAAACCATATCAACATTATATAAACATTTTTGAATCCGACGAGCCAATTGATGACTTTCTTTTGATTAAAAATTTATATTCCATTTCACTTTTATTTATCTATAAATTGGTTGGAGAAGGAAAGCTGACTGAAGCTTTAGAAATAAACAATCAAATGGAAGAAAGATTGTCAGACCGTTTCAGAGAAACTATCCCATGGTATAAAAACTCCTATTTGCCCTATATCAAAGCAATCAAAAAAGGAAAGAAACCTGTGCTGCCTCATTTATTTAATAAAGACTAACTGCATAGATAGAAATCATTTAAAATGAGTTCACTATATTTGAACAATGAAAAAGTCAGATTAGCAGCATTCAACTAAATACAACTAATTTAAGTAAGGCAACTATTGCTTTGCTTGTATTTTAATGAATTAAAATAATGCTAAAATGAAAAATTATTTCGAAAGCCCTTTTAAGGGCAAAATAATCAAAGATCATATTACAAATCCCAATATCATTGCAGGAAGATTTTCCTACTATTCGGGTTACTATCATGGACATTCTTTTGATGACTGTGCTCGTTATTTATTTCCTGATGAAAAAGGGATTGCCAAGTTAATTATTGGATCCTTTTGTTCTATAGGAAGTGGTGCTAGCTTTATTATGGCAGGAAATCAAGGCCATAGGTATGATTGGATCTCAACCTTCCCATTCTTTTATATGCCTGATGTGGATTTATTTGATGGCAGTTTAAATGGTTATCAATCATCTAGCGATACAATTGTTGGAAATGATGTATGGATTGGAACTGAAGCGATGATCATGCCTGGAATTAAAATTGGAGATGGTGCTGTAATAGGTAGTCGGGCATTGGTAACAAAAGACGTAGAACCTTATTCTATTATCGGAGGCAATCCTGCCAAATTTATCCGTAAAAGATTTAAAGAGGAAGAAATCGAGATGCTTTTAGAATTAATGTGGTGGAAATGGGATGATGCCAAACTTAAGCATGCAATGCCTATTCTAAGTTCAGGTAATATCCATGAACTTTATAATTACCATCAATCATACCATAAATAACCCCAGAAAAACAAAACCCCTGTGCGAAATTGCACAGGGGTTTTGTTATATTTTTAATCCTCACATCTCATATCCCACATAAACAACCATATCGACTCTTATGTCTTTGCCGCATGTCTTTAGTCTAACTACTAACTACTAAATACTAACTACTTCTATAAATGAATCAACTTCATCTTAGGAACTAAAATCCTCATAATGGTCCACGCTAACAGATAGGCAACGGAACACACACTGAAAATAATAAAATAACCTGATTCAATTCCTTCGAATCCGAAAACCTTCATATTAGTTTGTTCGGCGTAATCAAATAATACTCCAGATATTTTATTGATTAAAAAGGATCCTATACCACCTGCTAATCCACTAATTCCAGTAACCGTTGCAATAGCTTTCTTTGGGAACATATCTCCAACAGCAGAGAAAATATTGGCAGACCAGGATTGATGAGCAGCCGCACTGATACCAATCAGGATTACCGGAAACCAATATGAATATTCTCCTAAAGGTTGTGCAAATAAAATCAATAAGGGGAAAAATGCAAAAATTAACATCGCTCGCATTCGACCTGCATATACATCCATACCTTTCTTTTCAACAAAATAAGTTGGAAGCCAACCCCCGATGATCGAGAGCATCGTGATGGCATAAAGTACAAAAATGGCAATCTGACCTTCGAAATCCGAAGATTTAATATCATAGACCGAGCTTAAATAGGCTGGAAACCAGAACAACAAAAACCACCATACTCCATCGGTGAAGAACTTTCCAAAGATTAATGCCCAAGTTTGCTTAAACTTTAAACATTCAAGAATAGAAACCTTGCTACTTGCTGGCTTTTCTGCAGAAGCAACCTCTCCATGATCAACATCCTGTTTAATATATGATAATTCTGCCTCATTAACTCTTGGGTTTTCTTCAGGCTTTTTATACATAAACTGCCAAAAGCCCATCCATATAAACCCTAATGCGCCAATAATTACAAAAGACATTTCCCAACCGTATTTAGCAGCAATTACTGGAATCACAAGTGGTGCAACTAAGGCTCCTATTGTTGTTCCGGAATTAAATATGGAGGTAGCAAAAGCTCTATCTTTCTTAGGAAAATACTCGACGCAAGCTTTCATGGCGGCAGGAAAGTTTCCTCCTTCCCCTAGTGCCAGTACAATTCGTGCAAAAATAAAGACCGTAACAGAAATATTAACTACCCGGGTTATATCCTCTATTCCAGCAATGATTTCTTTTGACTGTTGAAAAGTTACTAACCACTGACCTGTCAGCACTCCGGAAGTTATCATTCCACAAAAAGCATGTAAAACAGCACCAATTGACCATATGGCAATAGCCCAAAGGTAACCCTTCTTGGTCCCTAGCTTATCAATGATACGACCAGAAAGCAACATGGAAATGGCATAGACTATAGCAAATATTGCCGCTACGTTCCCATAATCATTGTTGGTCCAGTGAAATTCAGGCGCAATAAAATCCTTCCAGGTTAACGAAAGAACTTGTCTATCCAAATAATTGATGGTCGTCGCGAAAAAAATTAATACGCATATCGTCCACCTATATTTTGTAGGTTTAGTGGTTTCCATAATTGTTGTTTATGTTGGTTGATCTTTTGTTAAGACCTTAATATACCTAGTTCCAATCCCCTTAATTCGGCCAAGCCTCGTAGCCTTCCTATTGCTGAATATCCCGGATTAGTTACCTTAGATAAATCATCCAGCATTTGGTGACCATGATCCGGTCTAAAAGGAATCGCAATTTCTCTTCGTTGATTTTCTGCACTAAGTCCCTTTACAATAGCATACATATCAACATCTCCATCTAAATGGTCTGCCTCATAAAAGCTGCCCAATTCATCGCGTTGAACGTTTCTTAAATGTGCAAAATACACCCTGTGTTTAACCTTATCCAAAATTTCAGGAAGGTTATTTTTAGGGCCTGCACCTAAAGAACCTGTACAGAAACATATTCCATTAAATGCCTTTGGCTGCTCATTGATAATAAAGGTCAAATCTTCTTCATTGCTAACCACCCTAGGAAGCCCTAAAATCGGATAAGGAGGATCATCCGGGTGTATAGTCATCTTGATGCCATTGTCTTCACAGGTGTCAGCTATAGCGTTCAAGAACCGAAGCAAGTTCTGCTTCAATCCATCCCTGCCAATTTCTTTATAAATATTGATGCTATTTTGAAGTGATTCCAATGATATATCACCCTCGCCTGGAATTCCCATTAAAATATTAAATTGAAGATGAGTTTTTTCTTCATCGCTCATTAACTCATATTTAAGTTTAGCGCGTTCCTGAATCTCTTCAGAATAATCGGAAGGTGCATCTGATCTTCCTAAAATATATATATCAAATATCGCCAGATCGATCCAGTCAAAATACAGAGCTTTTGAGCCATCCTTCATAATTAAGTCCAATTGTGTCCGTGTCCAGTCCAAAACAGGCATAAAATTGTAGCAGATGGTATAAATTCCACAGGCAGCTAAGTTCCTTAAGGATTGTTTATAGCGATCTATATATTGAGGTGCATCGGATGCGTTTGTTTTAATAGATTCATGCACTGGTACAGATTCAACAACTGACCAAGTCAATCCTGCAGATTCGATAATTCGTTTTCTTTCCTGAATATCTTCCAATGGCCATACTTCCCCATGCGGAATATGATGCAATGCCGAAACAATGCCGGTTGCCCCTGCCTGTTTTACATCTTGCAAGGATACAGGATCATTTGGCCCATACCACCTCCAAGTTTGCTCTAATACTCTTTTATTTTCCATATTATACTCCACACCAAGAGTTGAAACCGCCATCAACGAAGATAATCTCTCCAGAAACAAACGCTGATGCCTCGCTCAATAAATAAACTAAAGTTCCTTCTAATTCAGATGGGTCCCCTAATCTACTATATGGAGTTCCATTGATAAATTTTTGTGCCCTATCTGTATAACTACCATCCGGGTTAGTTAGTAAAGTACGGTTTTGCTCAGTCAAAAATACTCCCGGAGCTATGGCATTGACACGAACCTTATCTCCGTATCGTAATGCAAGCTCGGTCGACATCCATTTAGTAAATCCATCAATTGCATGTTTGGCAACCGTATATCCCAAAACTCGAGTCAATGGTCTTGATGCTGCCAAAGATGAAATATTGATAATCGAGCCTTGACCCTTATCAGCAATCACCTCCCCGAATATTAAAGTAGGAATGATGGTTCCGTATAAATTCAACTCTATTGCTTTGATTGTATCTTGAATCTTATTGTCAAAAATGGATTGGTCTACCCCAATAGTTGCACCAGGAATATTTCCTCCAACGGCATTGATAAGACCATCGATCGTACCAAATTTATTCAGGATCTGATGTTTTGCCTGCTTAACGGATTCCTCATCCATCACATCGGCAACAAGTCCAATCGCATCAGCACCCAAATCTTTTGCCATGCTTATACGCTCATTAATTTTGTCTTGGTTCCTTCCAATGATACAGATCTTCGCTCCGGCTTCGGCAATTGCCTTAACAAAGGATTTACCCAAAATACCTGTGCCACCAGTCACAACAATAACTTTATCTTTTAGGGAGAATTTCTCTAGAATACTCATAGTTTATGGTTAGATTATTTTCAATAATACTGAAATTAATGCGAAATAACGCCATGTTATTCATGAATATTACTTAAACGTTTTCGTAATATTTCATTGACGATTCAGGCAAAAACTTTATATTGGAACAACAAATTAACCTATGCCGTACATTTTAACATTTGGAGAAGTCCTATATAGACTTCAAAGTACTAATGAATCCATTTTTTCTGTTGGATCAAACCGTATGAAAATTTATCCCGGCGGTTCTGAAGCCAATGTAGCCGTTGCGCTTGCACAAATGGGAGACCAAGTACAATTCTTTAGTGCTTTCCCTGACAACAAACTAGCAAACGAAATTATTGAATCCATGCAAAATGTCGCTGTGGATTGTTCCAAATCAATTACTTCAGGTGATCGAATCGGAAGCTACATCCTACTGTCCGCAAATGGCTTAACCAGTGGAGAAGTTATTTATGATAGAAAGTATTCCAGCTTTAGTTCATTGAAAGTTTCAGAAATAGATTTTGATAAACTATTCGATCAGGTTAGTTGGTTGCATTGGTCTGCGCTGACTCCTGCACTTTCTCAAGATATGGCAGATCTTATGGAAGCTGTACTTCAAGAAGCTGCACATCGAAATATTAAAATATCAGTGGATTTAAATTATAGAAGCAAACTATGGAAATATGGCAAAACGCCTTTGGACATCATGCCTAAACTCGTTTCCTATTGTCAGGTCATCATGGGTAATATTTGGGCAGCTAACAATATGTTAGGTAGTCCAGTCCAAGATGGACTTAATAGAAATACAAGTACGGAAAAATATATGGAATGTTCCAAGAGATCTGCAGATTATATCTTTGAGAATTTCCCAAATGCAGAATCAATAGCAAACACCTTTCGGTTTATGGATAACCCTAATCACAATCTATTCTATGGAACCTATCACAACAAAACCGAAGATCGTATTTCGGCGGTTTTTGAAACCAATGAAGTGATTGATCGTATTGGAAGTGGTGATGCCTTTATGGCTGGTTTAATCCATGCATTAACTCATCATATGAATGCACAGGAAATCATAAATTATGCTACAGCAGCAGGATATCAGAAATTATTCGTTGAAGGTGATTTTGGAAATGGAAAAGCAATTTAAAATGAAAGAACAACTTATAGAACAAATATTAAAGACACCGGTATTACCAGTGTTTTATGATGCAGATGTTGAAATATGTCTTGAGGTATTAAAGAGCTGTTATGCTGGCGGCATACGGGTTTTTGAATTTGTAAATAGAGGAGAAGCTGCTGAGCAAAACTTCAAAGCGCTTAAAGCGTATAAAGAGGAATTCTTCCCGGATCTAAAACTGGGTATCGGGACGATCATGACAGCCGAAGATGCAGATCGATTTATTCTGTTAGGTGCAGATTTCTTAGTTAGTCCAATCTTCTCAAAAAGTATCGCATTACGTGCTCATGAAAATAATATGCTTTGGATTCCCGGATGCATGACTCCCTCAGAAATTGCCAATGCTCAAGCTGTAGGATGCACATTCGTTAAATTATTTCCAGGGGAAACCTTGGGCCCTGGCTTCTTAAAAAGTATTAAACCAGTGTTCCCAAAATTAAAGTTCATGCCAACAGGTGGTGTTGACTGCACCGAAGAAAGCATCAATAAATGGTTTGAAGCTGGTGTAAGTGCTGTTGGATTAGGATCCAAATTGTTTACCAAGGAAAATGGTCAATACCAATTCCAAAAAATAATCGAAAATTCAGAAAAATTATTGAAATGGGTGAAAACAGAAAATTAGAAATTTTATAAACTTATTTCAATAAGCCTTTGATTTTCAAGAATCACGTGCTCAAATTTCCTAATATTTCGCTTATCAATCAATACTTCCATTTCCATGGAAATAATATCAGCAGACATCGTCTGCTTTTTTATTTTGACATGTTTTGCCAACGGCTTAATCTTGGATAACATTTCATCCTTTACATCCAATTCATTCCTAGAAAAACTGATCGTAACCATTCTTACAACATTATGGATGACATACTTGTTCAACAGTGGACCTGAAACGATAATAGCGAAACAAGCTAAGAGAAAGATAGCTGCAATTACATAAACACCAAATCCTATTGCCATGCCTATTGCTGCCGACATCCAGATAATACTTGCAGTAGTTAAGCCATTTACATTCACTCCATCCTTAAAGATAACACCTGCGCCTAAAAACCCAATTCCTGAGACAACGTATGAAGCTATTCGAGTAGCGTCTTCAGATTCCCCCGCTCCCAGTTTAAAAGACAGAAGTGAAAATAATGTGCTTCCCAAACATATGATCGAAATCGTCTTAAAGCCTGCAGACTTATCCTTCCATTCCCTTTCAAAACCCAAGACAAAACCCGCACAAAGTGATAAAATAGCCTTCAACAGGTCATTCCAATCCCATACCAATTGAGAATAAATAAAATCTAATGATGCAAAATCTGTCATAATGTTTGAACAAATATAAAATGAAAATGTTGTTAACTAGGAATATTTGAGTGAATAAAAAAAGCTCGGCTACGTGAGCCGAGCTTTTCTATGTTAACCGGAATTATTATTCCGACTTATCTTAAAATTAATCTTCTTCTTTAGAAGCTAATAACTGATCGTACTCCTCGCGAGAACCTACGATGATGTTACTGTATTGACGTAAACCTGTTCCTGATGGGATTAAGTGTCCAACGATTACGTTTTCTTTCAATCCTAATAAGTTATCACGTTTACCTGCAATAGCAGCTTCATTCAATACTTTAGTAGTTTCCTGGAACGATGCAGCAGAGATAAATGATTTCGTACCTAATGAAGCTCTCGTAATACCTTGTAACAATGGACTTGAAGTCGCTGGAATTGCATCACGCACTTCCACTAATTTCAAATCTTGACGTTTCAAACTTGAGTTTTCTTCACGTAATTTACGAAGATTAACGATCTGTCCTGGACGAAGCGTTTTTGAATCTCCTGAATCTACAACAACTTTCTTGTCGTAAATTGAATCGTTTTCTTCCATGAAATCCCATTTATTTACTGCTTCTTTTTCTAAGAAACGAGTATCTCCCGGATCTTCGATATTCACTTTTTGCATCATTTGGTGAACGATGGTCTCGAAGTGCTTATCGTTGATCTTCACACCTTGTAGACGGTAAACCTCTTGGATACCATTTACAATGTACTCTTGAACCGCAGATGGGCCTTTGATTGATAAGATATCTCCAGGAGAAATCTGACCATCTGAAAGTGGCATACCTGCTTTGATAAAGTCATTATCCTGTACTAAGATGTGCTTAGAAAGTGGAACTAAGTATTTCTTAACTTGTCCATCTCTAGACTCGATAGAAATTTCACGGTTACCACGTTTAACACCTCCTAAGGATACAACACCATCAATCTCAGTTACAACAGCAGGGTTCGATGGATTACGAGCCTCGAATAACTCCGTTACACGAGGAAGACCTCCCGTAATATCTCGGGTCTTACCTGTAGAACGTGGAATCTTAACTAATACCGCTCCTTCTTTTACTTTCTGTCCATCTGATACCGATACGTGAGCTCCTACTGGAATGTTGTATGAACGAATAACCTCACCTTTATTATCTAAAACCTTAATAGTAGGGTTTTTAGTTTTATCACGAGTTTCGATAATTACTTTCTCTTTGTGTCCTGTCTGCTCATCTGATTCCTCACGGAAGGTAATACCTTCAATAATAGCATCAAACTCAATCTTACCAGCAAATTCAGAAATAATTACCGCATTATATGGATCCCAATCAACTAGTTTGGTACCTTTTTCTACTTTCTCACCTTCTTTAACGTATAGGTTAGAACCGTAAGGAATGATTTGTTGGTAAAGAACTTTTTTGTCTTCATTAACAACCTTAATCTCTCCTGAACGACCTAAGACAACTTGGTATGGACCAAACTCGCCTTCTTTCTCAACCGTACGTACGTTTTCGAATTCGATTTTACCATCATATTTAGCGATGATTGATGACTCAGCAGCAATGTTAGATGCCGTACCACCGACGTGGAATGTACGAAGTGTTAACTGTGTACCTGGCTCACCAATAGACTGTGCTGCAATTACACCAACTGCCTCTCCTAATTGAACACGCTTTCCTGACGCTAAGTTACGTCCATAACAACATGCACAAACTCCTCGTTTTGACTCACATGTCAATACCGAACGGATATCAACACCTTCAATCCCTGCGCTCTCAATCGCCTCTGCAACCTCTTCTGTAATATCATCATTCGCAGCAACGATTAGCTCGTTTGTTTCTGGATGGAAGACATCGTTTAATGGAGTACGCCCTAAAATACGGTCGTATAATGGTTCAACGATATCATCATTATCCTTAAGTGCTGTCGTATAGATACCACGTAATCCGTTACAATCTTGATCAACAACAATCATATCTTGTGCTACGTCATGTAAACGACGAGTTAAGTAACCCGCATCAGCCGTTTTTAATGCCGTATCCGCAAGACCTTTACGTGCACCGTGGGTAGAAATAAAGTACTCTAATACTGACAAACCTTCTTTGAAGTTTGACAGAATCGGGTTCTCAATAATCTCACCACCTGATGTACCTGATTTCTGCGGTTTCGCCATCAATCCACGCATACCACATAACTGACGAATCTGCTCTTTCGATCCACGTGCTCCTGAATCCAACATCATATATACTGAGTTGAAACCTTGATTGTCGTTCGAAAGAATATCCATCACGTGTGATGTCAACTTGTTGTTGATACGTGTCCAGATATCGATGATTTGGTTATAACGTTCGTTGTTCGTAATGAAACCCATGTTATAGTTATTCATTACTTCTTCAACTTCATTCGATGCTTGAGCAATTAAATCTGCTTTCGCAGCAGGGATGTTCAAATCTTGTAAGTTGAACGATAATCCTCCTTTGAATGCCGTCTGGAATCCAAGTTCCTTCATGTCATCTAAGAACTTCGCCGCACGAGCCATACCCGTGTTCTTAACGATTTCTCCAATAACATTACGAAGTGATTTCTTAGTCAATAACTCATTGATGTAACCAACCTCTTCAGGAACGATTTGGTTGAAGATTACACGACCAACTGTGGTATCAATGATCTGATCTTTGAATTCTCCTTCTTTAGTTTTAACACGTGCCTTAACCTTGATAAATGAGTGAAGATCAATTTTCCCTTCGTTCAAAGCGATAATAACCTCTTCTGCTGAATAGAAAGTACTTCCCTCACCTTGCATTTTGCGGCTATCATCAGTCTTACGGCCTTTAGTAATATAGTAAAGACCCAATACCATATCCTGTGATGGAACGGTAACTGGTGAACCATTTGCTGGGTTAAGAATGTTATGTGCTGCCAACATCAAAATCTGTGCTTCCAAAATTGCAGCATTACCTAATGGTAAGTGAACTGCCATCTGGTCACCGTCGAAATCGGCGTTGAACGCTGTACACACTAATGGGTGTAATTGAATCGCTTTTCCTTCAACTAAGGTTGGTTGGAAAGCTTGAATACCCAAACGGTGAAGCGTAGGTGCACGGTTTAGTAATACTGGGTGTCCTTTCAATACATTCTCAAGGATATCCCATACTACTGGATCTTTGCGATCTACAATTTTCTTAGCAGACTTCACTGTTTTTACAATTCCTCTTTCAATCATCTTACGAATGATGAACGGTTTGTAAAGCTCAGCAGCCATGTCTTTAGGAAGACCACACTCATGTAGTTTCAAGTGTGGACCTACGACGATTACCGAACGAGCAGAATAGTCAACACGTTTACCTAATAAGTTTTGACGGAAACGGCCTTGCTTACCTTTAAGGATATCCGATAAAGATTTCAATGCACGGTTACCTTCAGTCTTAACAGCATTCACCTTACGTGAATTATCGAACAACGAGTCTACAGCTTCTTGAAGCATACGTTTCTCGTTACGTAAGATTACCTCTGGAGCCTTGATCTCGATCAAACGCTTCAAACGGTTGTTACGGATAATTACACGACGGTACAAGTCATTTAAGTCTGATGTTGCAAAACGACCTCCATCCAAAGGTACTAATGGACGTAACTCTGGTGGAATAATAGGAACGATCTTAACAATCATCCATTCTGGACGGTTCTCGATATGATCATTTGCTCCACGGAAAGCCTCAACAACATGTAGACGTTTTAACGCCTCATTCTTACGTTGTTGTGATGTTTCATTCGCAGCTTGGTGACGAAGATCGTATGATAACTGGTCTAAGTCTAGACGTTTCAATAAATCTTCTAACGCCTCAGCACCCATCTTAGCAATGAATTTTTGAGGATCATTATCATCCAAGTATTGGTTTTCTTTTGGAAGCGTATCTAAGATATCTAAGTACTCTTCTTCAGTTAAGAAATCCATGTATGAAATACCATCTTCTTCTTTGATACCTGCTTGAATAACAACATATCGCTCGTAGTAGATGATCATATCCAACTTCTTCGTTGGAAGTCCTAATAAGTATCCAATTTTGTTTGGAAGAGAACGGAAATACCAAATATGAGCAACAGGAACTACCAAATTGATGTGTCCCATACGCTCACGACGTACTTTCTTCTCTGTTACCTCAACACCACAACGGTCACAAACGATACCTTTGTAACGGATACGTTTATACTTACCACAGTGACATTCATAGTCTTTTACTGGACCGAAAATACGCTCACAGAATAGACCATCACGCTCTGGTTTGTAAGTACGGTAGTTGATGGTTTCTGGTTTAGTAACCTCACCACTTGAACGCTCCAAAATAGTTTCTGGAGATGCTAAGCTGATCGTAATCGATGTAAAGTTACTTTTGATTTTATTATCTTTTTTGTAAGACATACTTAGTAAAAAGTTAAAGCTGTATATGAAAGCTTAAGAAGGTTATGCACCCTCTTAAGCTTAATTTGCTTGATTAATCTAATGTGATATCTAAACCTAGTCCGCGTAGCTCGTGTACCAATACGTTGAACGATTCTGGTACCGATGGAGTTGGAAGGTTGTTTCCTTTTACGATTGCCTCGTAAGTTTTCGCACGACCTACAACATCATCAGACTTAACAGTTAAGATCTCTTGTAGGATGTTAGATGCACCGAATGCCTCTAATGCCCAAACCTCCATCTCACCAAAACGCTGACCACCGAACTGTGCCTTACCACCTAATGGTTGTTGTGTAATCAACGAGTATGGTCCAATTGAACGAGCGTGCATTTTGTCATCTACCATGTGTCCTAATTTCAACATGTAGATTACCCCTACTGTAGTAGGTTGGTCAAAACGCTCTCCTGTCAATCCATTGTATAAATAGGTACGACCTGATTTAGGTAATTCCGCTTTCTCTACCCACTCCTCTACTTGGTCCATTTCTGCACCATCAAAGATCGGTGTAGCAAACTTAACACCTAATTTCTGTCCTGCCCATCCTAATACAGTTTCATAAATCTGTCCAAGGTTCATACGAGATGGTACCCCTAATGGATTTAAAACGATATCAACTGGTGTTCCGTCCTCTAAGAATGGCATATCCTCATCACGTACGATACGTGCTACGATACCTTTGTTACCGTGACGACCTGCCATCTTATCTCCAACTTTCAGCTTACGTTTTTTAGCAACATAAACCTTAGCCATTTGAACAATTCCTGATGGAAGCTCATCTCCCACTGAGATCGCGAATTTCTCACGTTTGAATGCACCCAACTCCTCATTAAGCTTAATGTTGTAGTTGTGTAATGCAATCTTAATCATGTCATTCTTATCGTCATCAGTAGTCCAGCCTGTTGGATTAACGTTGTTATAATCTAGATCTGTAAGAATCTTTTGAGTAAACTTCGCTCCTTTTGCTACCAAAAGCTCTTTATAAACATTGTAAATTCCTTGTGAGGTCTTACCGTTTACAATCGTAAATAATTTGTCAACTAAACGATCTTTAAGAACTTTAACATTCCTATCATGTGCTACTTCTAGTTTCTCTAATGCTTTACGCTCTACTTCCTTAGACATTTTCTTAGCACGAGAGAATAACTTCGTATCAATTACAACACCTTTAATAGATGGTGGAGTTTTTAATGAAGCATCTTTCACGTCTCCTGCTTTGTCACCAAAGATGGCACGTAAAAGTTTCTCTTCTGGTGAAGGATCAGACTCTCCTTTTGGTGTAATCTTACCAATTAAGATATCTCCTTCGCCAACCTCTGCTCCGACACGGATAATACCGTTCTCATCAAGGTCTTTCGTAGCTTCTTCTGAAACGTTTGGAATATCAGCAGTCAATTCCTCCTCACCACGTTTTGTGTCACGAACTTCTAGTTCAAATTCCTCAATATGTAATGAAGTGAATAAATCTTGTGATACTACACGCTCTGAAATTACGATCGCATCCTCAAAGTTGTATCCTTGCCAAGGCATGAATGCTACTTTCAAGTTTCTACCTAATGCTAATTCGCCGTCCTCAGTTGCATAACCCTCACATAATACTTGTCCTTTTTCAACACGTTGTCCTTTTCTTACGATAGGCTTCAAGTTGATACAAGTATTTTGGTTGGTTTTCTTGAATTTAGTCAATCTATAAGCTTTCACATCATCATCGAAAGAAACTAAACGATCGTTGTCGTTTCTGTCGTAACGGATATGAATTTCTTGTGCATCAACATATTCTACTACTCCGTTTCCTTCAGCATTGATCAAAGTACGTGAATCTTTAGCTACGCGAGCCTCTAATCCTGTACCTACAACTGGTGCTTGTGGACGCAATAATGGAACTGCCTGACGTTGCATGTTCGATCCCATCAATGCACGGTTAGCATCATCATGCTCCAAGAATGGAATCAATGATGCCGCAATTGAGGTAATCTGGTTAGGAGCAACGTCCATATAGTCTAATTTCTCAGGCTCAATAATCGGGAAGTCACCCTCATATCTTGCTTTTACTTTCGCATCTAAGAAATTACCTTTATCATCATACAAAGCGTTTGCTTGTGCAATTGTTTTGTCATCTTCATCTTCCGCTGATAAGTAAACAACTGGTTTGTCAACAACAACCTTACCTTCTGCTACGATACGGTATGGTGTTTCGATAAATCCTAAGTTGTTAATCTTTGCATGGACTGAAAGTGATGAAATCAAACCAATGTTTGGACCCTCTGGAGTTTCAATAGTACACAAACGACCGTAGTGCGTGTAGTGAACGTCACGTACCTCGAAACCAGCACGCTCTCTTGAAAGACCACCAGGACCTAAAGCTGAAAGACGACGTTTGTGCGTAATCTCCGCTAATGGGTTGGTTTGGTCCATGAACTGTGATAACTGGTTCGTTCCGAAGAATGAATTGATAACCGATGACAATGTACGAGCATTGATCAAGTCCGTTGGTGTAAACACCTCGTTATCACGTATGTTCATACGCTCACGGATTGTACGTGCCATACGAGCAAGTCCTACACCGAATTGAGCATATAATTGCTCACCTACCGTACGAACACGACGGTTAGATAAGTGGTCAATATCATCCACCTCAGCTTTTGAATTGATCAAGTTGATCAAATACTTAACAATAGCAATGATATCTTCACGCGTTAATACTTTCGTATCTGATGGCGTATCAAGTTTCAATTTACGGTTGATACGGTATCTACCTACATCACCTAAATCGTAACGTTTATCCGAAAAGAACAAACGGTCAATGATACCACGTGCAGTTTCCTCATCAGGTGGTTCTGCGTTACGTAATTGACGATAGATATGCTCCACCGCTTCCTTCTCAGAATTCGAAGTATCTTTCTGTAATGTGTTATATATAATCGAATAGTCCGCATTGTTCGACTCATCTTCCTTAGTAAGGATAATGGATTTTACTCCAGCGTCGATGATTAAATCAATGTGGTCTTCTTCTAAGATTGTTTCACGCTCAAGAATAATCTCGTTACGATCAATCGATACTACTTCTCCAGTATCTTCATCCACGAAATCTTCTGTCCATTTGTTCAATACCCTAGCCGCTAAACGACGACCAACGTATTTCTTCAATCCAGATTTACTAACTTTTACTTCATCTGCAAGGTCGAAAAGTTCTAAGATTTCCTTATCCGAATCAAAACCGATCGCACGTAACAAGGTAGTAACTGGGAATTTTTTCTTACGATCGATATAAGCATACATAACGTTGTTTACGTCTGTTGCAAACTCGATCCAAGATCCTTTAAAAGGAATAACCCTAGCAGAATAAAGTTTAGTACCATTCGTGTGTCTACTTTGACCAAAGAACACACCAGGGGAACGGTGCAATTGAGAAACAATAACACGCTCCGCTCCATTGATAACGAAAGTACCTTTTGGAGTCATGTACGGAATTGTTCCTAAATACACATCTTGTACAATGGTTTCAAAATCTTCGTGTTCTTCATCATTACAAGATAACTTCAATTTTGCCTTTAAAGGAACGCTATAAGTCAAGCCACGCTCGATACACTCTTGAATATCATAACGCGGTGGATCAATGAAATAATCCAAAAACTCTAGCACAAAGATGTTTCTTGAATCAGAAATAGGGAAGTTTTCTGCGAAAACCTTGTAAAGCCCTTCCTGATGGCGGTTGTCAGAAGTAGTTTCTAATTGAAAAAACTCCTTGAAAGACTCCAATTGTACGTCCAAGAAATCCGGGTAATCAATTACCTTCTTACTTGTCGCAAAATTTACTCTTTCTTTTTGAATATTATTGTTTGCCAAGGGAATAAGAATTTAGTTTAAAAAAACTGAGCTAACATGTTGCTGATTTAACCTTCCGATCAAGCATCAGCAAAAACTTGATCCGTATACTATATATTATAAACAGGAATAGACTCTGATAGATTTGGACTATCAGAGTCTAAGTTTTTGGCGCTTTATGCGAGATTACTTAATCTCAACAACAGCTCCAGCTTCTTCTAATTGTTTTTTCAAAGCTTCTGCTTCGTCTTTAGAAACACCAGTTTTTAATTCTTTAGGTGCACCGTCAACTAAATCTTTAGCTTCTTTCAAACCTAAACCAGCTAAGTCTTTAACTAATTTAACTACAGCTAATTTCTGACCACCAGCTTCTTTCAAGATTACATCAAATGATGTTTTCTCTTCAGCAGCAGCAGCACCTTCGCCAGCACCTGGAGCAGCAGCAACAGCTACAGCAGCAGCAGCAGGCTCGATACCATACTCGTCTTTTAAGATATCAGCTAATTCTTTAACTTCTTTTACTGTTAAGTTTACTAACTGTTCAGCAAGTTGTTTTAAATCTGCCATTTTATTTTGAATTTTTGAATTTCTTTAAAAAATATTGTTAATTAAAATTTAACGAACGTCTGTTAATGTGAGGGTTCGTTAGCCTCTTTCTTCTAAAGCTTTTACTAAGCCTGAAATTGTATTTCCGCCTGATTGAAGTGCAGAAATAACGTTCTTCGCAGGTGATTGAAGTAATGCAATAACGTCTGCAATAAGTTCTTCCTTAGATTTAAGGGTAACTAATGCGTCAAGCTGGTTGTCACCAACAAAAGCAGTCTCTTGAATATATGCCGCTTTTAATACTGGTTTGTCACCTTCTTTACGTAATTGCTTGATCAATTTCGCCGGAGCATTCCCTGTTTCTGAAAACATTAAGGTTGACGCTCCTTTTAATACGCCAAAGATCTCTTCTGAATCAACACCAGCCTCTAACAACGCCTTCTTAATTAAAGTGTTTTTTACAACCTTAATCTCGATTCCTTGCTCGAAACATTTACGACGAATGTTATTCACCTTCTCTACTGTCAGATTAGCAGTGTCAGCAATGTAAAAATTACCGTAAGATTTAATCTGTTCAGCTAAAGCTTCAACAATTTCATGTTTAAGTTCTTTTCTCATGATTAAATTCCTGCTACTGATTTAGTTTCAATATGAATACTAGGACTCATAGTTGAAGAAATGTGAATACTCTTGAAGTACGTTCCTTTTGCTGCAGATGGTTTCAAACGTGAAATCGTTTGTAACACTTCTAATGCGTTGTCATAGATTTTATCTGCGTCGAAAGACACTTTACCAACTGAAGTATGGATGATACCCGTTTTGTCAACTTTGAAGTCGATCTTACCAGCTTTAACCTCAGTTACAGCTTTTCCTACTTCCGTAGTTACTGTACCTGTTTTAGGGTTAGGCATTAAGTTTCTTGGACCTAAAATACGACCCAATTTACCTACTTTCGCCATAACACTAGGCATTGTGATGATAATGTCAACGTCAGTCCAACCACCTTCGATTTTGCTGATATAGTCATCAAGACCTACGTAGTCTGCACCCGCCGCCTTAGCTTCTTCCTCCTTATCAGGAGTACATAAAACTAATACACGAACTGTCTTACCAGTACCGTGTGGCAATGTTGCAATACCACGAACCATTTGATTTGCTTTACGAGGATCTACGCCCAAACGAACGTCGATATCCACAGAAGCATCAAATTTGGTGTTGGTGATCTCTTTTACTAAAGCCGCAGCGTCTTTCAAAGAGTATGCTTTACCAGCTTCAATTTTGGATAGTGCCGCTTTTTGATTTTTTGTTAATCTAGCCACTTTCTTAAACTGATTTCGTTAATTAATTTTTCCAAGGAGCATCACCTGAAACAGTGATACCCATACTACGCGCTGTACCAGCAACCATTCTCATAGCTGATTCTACAGTAAATGCATTCAAATCTGGCATCTTATCCTCCGCAATTGTCTTTACTTGATCCCAAGTAATTGACGCTACTTTCTTACGGTTTGGCTCCCCTGATCCGCTCTTAAGCTTCGCTGCATCCTTTAACTGAACAGCTACCGGAGGAGTTTTAATGATAAAATCAAAAGATTTGTCGGCATATACAGTGATCACAACAGGTAATACTTGTCCTGGTTTGTCTTGCGTACGAGCGTTAAATTGCTTACAGAAATCCATAATGTTCACACCCTTAGCACCTAATGCAGGCCCTACTGGTGGAGATGGATTCGCAGCTCCGCCCTTCACTTGTAATTTTACTAACGCACTGACTTCTTTTGCCATTTTTTCTGTGATTTAATTTGTTAAATGTTTGTTAGTAAGTTGGAAGCAATAACGTAACATTTAATTTCTCGCCAGCGCAAACGCAATATTTGCAACCAAACGAGGTGCAAAGATAACTATAAAATCTATAAAATGAAAACTATTTTTTCTTTTTTTATTTACCCAATAATAACCGAACCTGATCACCCCAGGCACCTATCAATAAATCCGGAATCTTATCCCCGTTTACATCCCCCACACTCTGACCCCAGGCCCGCTCAACAGTAACCTTCGGAATAACTTCTTCCGTCGCAAAACTGAACCTACCCTCACCATCATTCCGCAATGCCTGAACTTGCATCGCCTCAAATGGCGGAATCTTTAAAGCACTCAATATAATATCCATATCACCATCACGATCAAAATCAATCACATTGGTAGCATACGTAGAAAAATCATAATCTGGAATCCTTTCCTCCGTTTCATCAACAAATTTCCCATCTCCTTTATTCATAAATATCCTTCCCCTTGAGTTTCGTTCCTTATTCCCACCATTACTGGTTAGGTTCGCAAAGAATATATCTGGCTTCCCATCTTTATCTGCATCAAATACGATAACTTCTCTTGAATGTAGCGGCTCCCTTTCAACTAAAGATCCTTCCCTTTCTGTGAACTTGCCCTTGCCATCATTAAAGTACAGCCGACTTGGTGGAGCCTCATTCGCTACCACCAAATCCAAATCCCCATCTCCATCCGCATCAAATAATTTCACAGACTGGCTTTGGCTTGTATAATCTGGCAACAGTTCTGCCGTAGAATCAATCAAAAATCCAGGCTTTTCCGAATTGTTCAACCATAAAAATAATCCCGGCTTATCTCCTGTATTGCCTATAACAATATCTGGAAGGCCATCTCCATTAACATCCCCAATATCCAAACCATTTCCTTCACTTTTTCCTAATAACCTGTCCGAAACATTCCGAAATGTACCATCTCCATTACCTAAATAATATTCATGATTTTGGTCGTCTTCAGCTACAAATACCACATCTACAAAACCGTCATTATCCATATCGGCAACCCGAACATGTTCGGTATCATGGTTAGCATCCGCAAAAACACCCTTCTTCCATGTGAAATTTCCATTTCCATCATTTATGTATAGCCGATTTGGCTGGTTTTCCAATGCTAATACGATATCTAATGAATTATCCCCATTGACATCTACCAAGACTACATCCAAAGCATGAGTCTTTGGATCCAATGGAATGCTGGTTTCTGTAATGTCTGAGAAATATGCTGTTTCATTATCCTGTCCATATAAACAAGTTTCCATTCCAAAAAGGAGTAAAAGAGCCGTAAAGCCCAATTTACTGGGTTTTAAAATTTGATTATTCATAAGCTTTATTTTATAATGGTTAACAGAAATAAAAGATAACCCCTTGTATGACAAACAATAAGATAACATTTTTGTTTGAAAACACTATTTCAATCCTTCATAAAGTGTCTTACTTAATAATAAATCATCGTTATCTCCATAAAACTCCCAATACATCGCCCCAAGGATTCCTTGTGATTTTATGTAAGCAGCCTTTTCTTTTAAGGATTTCTCATTTTCAAAAGTCAGTACCAAAGTTCCAGTTGAATCCACTAAGTACGGAACCTTCGATTTATCATCCCATTTCTCTGTGAATTGGGTCAATTTTGGAATATCTTTAAAGTTCACAAAATCATTAACCTGTTTTTTGTCACCCCTACCGTAAAATGGAATGCCCATTACTAATTTGCCTTTGCTAACTCCGGCATCTAAATGTGCCTGAAGGGCTTCAACAAATGTAATTCTCCCCGCAAGATCTGAACGATACAAACTATTATGCTGTAACGGTGGTTTTGAAACATCATACATCATTACATTGACAAAATCGATATACTTGTCGATTGCCCTGAAATCAATATATTTTCCATCTGCAATTGTCGCTAAGGTCAATAATTTCTTAGGCCCGATCTCCTTGCGGATATCACGCATCAATAAGGTAAAATTGTCGGTGTCATCGGCTGAGGAAGAAATCCCAGCTTCATTGCTCGTTGGATATTCCCAGTCTATATCTATACCGTCGAGATTAAATTCTTTCACGATCCTTTGACAATCTTTCGCAAAGCTCATTCTATACTTTTCATCCGCAGCCATCTCGCTAAATCTTCCAGATGTCCAACCGCCAATTGATAATAAAATCTTCAGATCTGGATTTATCTTTCTCAATTTTACTATCTCACGAAGTCTTTCTGGATTATCAAGCTTGATACCATCGAATGTTTGATTCACATGACCAAAGGCATAATTGATATGACTGATTAAATTGGGGTCAGGGATAGGCTTGGTCCATGACGTTACATAGGCAACGATATGTGGCTTTTTGCCCTGTGCATAATTTAATAAGGGGGCAACGACCAATAAAAGCATCCCAAAGATCCAAAGGACATTTCTCTCATTTCTTCTCATAATAAATTGTATTTATAGTTTAAGTTTAATTCCAATTCGGTTAAGGATAATGCCAAACCATAACATCAAGTACGCCCACACTAAAGAACCTAGCACTGCAAGCCACATGTACTCCCCTTGCTTATAGAACAAGACAGGAAGGCCAAATCCCCATATGATAAAGTAGATTATGTCTGGGGCAAGGTATGTGGTCAGCGAATTTTGTCCTGCCAATTCAAATAATCTACTGAATTTTGTGTAACCCCTTACGTCTATCCAATAATAAATTAAGACAAATATTAATATACTAATCCCATTGCATAACATTCCCCAAGATGGTGTTGCTAAAATTTTGGAGACTATAAACCATTGATGAAGAATCAATCCCAAAATCAAACATACCAATCCATATACGGAGAGATATATGGCAAGTTTTTTCCAATCGCTATTCATCTTTCGTACAATTAATGCCGCTAACAATCCAGATACAACGATCATAGGAACATTCCCACCTAATATGACATTAAACCAATCCTGCACGGGTGATAACATGGGAATAAGGCCACTCGATGAAATAATATTCAGAATTAGAAAGAATAGAACGGCAAGTATTCCCAATAAAATTCTTTCCTTGATGATAAGATAAACCGATCCTCCAGCTAGGTACCCCCAACCAATTAATCCTAGGATTCCCCACCAACTGCGTTCAAACCATCCGAGAGATTCTAATGTTCCTGACCTAAAAATAGACGCTAAGAAAATCATCCCTATAATCCCTAACCATTTCAATCTAAGAAACAGCTTGGTATTTCCTTCTTTTGGATAATTGTTCCATATCAGAAAAATAGAAACATACACCAATCCTAACCAAACTAATTTATTTAAACCTGTAAGTTCAGGGTTAAGGCTGCTTGAGTTAACAATCAAAAGTCCGATAATGATTAAACTGATGGAACGGCTGAGAATATGCAAGAATACCAGTACATCCGAATCACCTTTCTTCATCCTAGCTGTAACTGCATAAGGAATTGCCATACCTACCATAAAAAGAAATCCTGGAAACACCCAATCTGAAAGACCCATTCCATCAACCTCTGCTTCGCTGTGTAATAACCATTTTGGCACAGCAGCTGTGTACAGATCATTCACAAAAAGCATAAGAAATAAAGTTAAGCCTCGCATAATATCGATGGCTCGTACTCTGATTTTTACAGGAGCCGAAAGATTAGAAGATAAGGTTTCGGATTTCAACATCATTAATTTAGGTGATTCAATATTTAAATATAAAGATTTTAATATTATTCAGATAAAGGAGATTTATATATCGAGATAATCATTTATTATAGATATAGCAAACCAATGAAATCCTTTAAATATACATCCCAATAAAATTTACAAATTATTCTTGCTTTGGGATCATTTACCAAGCCCAGGAGCATTATACAACAAAAAAAAGCTCCATCCTGAAGGATAGAGCTTTTAAATTCTTTTGCTTTTCTAATGTTTCAAAGATTACTCTTTTTCAACTTGCATATAGTTCAATTCAAGAGGAGTTTTACGACCGAATACTTTTACCATTACGGTTAATTTTTTCTTGTCTTCGTGAACTTCTTCGATTTCACCTGTAAAACCATTGAAAGGACCGTCATTAACTTTTACTGTTTCGCCAACGTAATAAGGAACCGAGATAGATTCTCCTTGTTCTGCCATTTCGTCAACTTTACCTAAGATACGGTTAACTTCTGCTGGACGTAAAGGAATCGCATTACCGGCTTTATCACCTAAGAATCCGATTACACTATTTACATTTTTGATTGCGTGTTCGATCTCACCGTCTAATGCCGCTTCGATCAATACATATCCAGGGTAGTAGTTACGTTCTTTGGCTACTTTCTTGCCGTCGCGCATTTGGTAGTACTTCTCCATAGGGATAAGAACCTGAGTAACCAAATGTTGAATGCCTAAACGGTTGATTTCAGCTTCAAGGTATTGCTTAACCTTTTTCTCCTTACCGCTAACAGCACGCACAACGTACCACTTTAAACTTTGATCTGCCATAATACTGTTGGATTAGAAAATTAAGATGCTGTATTGTACAACAGTTCCATTATATTGCTTGATGCTTTATCCATAACGAAAATTATCAAAGCGATAATAATAGACGCAACAAGTACAATAATCGCGTGACTTTGTAATTGAGCCCATGTAGGCCAAGTCACTTTCTCGGTAACCTCTGTATAAGAGTCCTTAATAAAATCAAGTACTTTTGCCATTTTTTAAGTTTCTATTTTTATTAGCACGGGCACCAGGATTCGAACCCAGATCAAAGGTTTTGGAGACCTCTATTCTACCATTGAACTATGCCCGTGTAGATTTTTTTTGTGTTGCAAATATAGGCTTTAGACCTCATTACAACAAATATTATTTCAATTTATTTGCGATTTTCCGCAACTTATTTCGCAGTGAAAAAATAAGCTAATCAGCCTGAGCCAATTAGCTTATTTTTATTTAGATAATCTATATAGATTATTTAATGATTTCAGTTACCTGACCAGCACCTACTGTACGACCACCCTCACGGATAGCGAAACGTAGACCTTTTTCCATTGCGATCGCGTTAATCAACTTAACTGTGATTGTAACGTTATCACCTGGCATAACCATTTCAGTTCCCTCTTCTAGAGAAATCTCTCCAGTTACGTCTGTTGTACGGAAATAGAACTGAGGACGGTATTTGTTGAAGAATGGTGTATGACGACCACCTTCAGCTTTTGATAATACGTAAACCTCTGCTTTGAAGTCTGTGTGTGGAGTTACTGAACCTGGTTTACAGATAACCATACCACGACGGATATCAGTTTTCTCAATACCACGTAACAATAAACCTACGTTATCACCAGCCTCACCGTAATCTAAAATCTTACGGAACATCTCAACACCTGTTACTGTAGATTTCAAGTTTTCAGCTCCCATACCTAAGATCTCAACTGGATCTCCAGAGTTGATTACTCCTCTTTCGATACGACCTGTAGCTACTGTACCACGACCTGTGATTGAGAACACGTCCTCGATTGGCATCAAGAATGGAAGATCTGTCAAACGTGGAGGAATTGGAATGTAGTTATCTACAGCATCCATTAATTCCATGATTGAATCAACCCATTGTGTCTCTCCGTTCAATGCACCTAATGCAGAACCTTTGATTACTGGAACATCGTCTCCAGGGAATTCGTAGAATGATAATAATTCACGAACTTCCATCTCAACTAAGTCTAATAATTCACTGTCATCAACTAAGTCAACTTTATTCAAGAATACTACTAACGCAGGAACACCTACCTGACGAGCCAATAGGATGTGCTCGCGAGTTTGAGGCATAGGACCATCTGTAGCAGCAACTACGATGATAGCTCCATCCATCTGTGCAGCACCTGTTACCATGTTCTTAACGTAATCGGCGTGACCTGGACAGTCAACGTGCGCATAGTGACGGTTCGCTGTTTGGTATTCTACGTGTGAAGTGTTAATTGTGATACCACGCTCTTTCTCTTCAGGAGCAGAGTCAATTGAATCAAATGAACGAGCCTCTGAAAAACCTTTATCAGCTAAAACTTTAGTGATAGCAGCTGTTGTAGTTGTTTTACCGTGGTCAACGTGACCGATAGTACCAATGTTTAAGTGCGGTTTACTACGGTCAAATTTCTCTTTTGCCATGTTTATGCGAATTAGTAATTATAAAATATTTCTTTTAATTAATCTTACAAAGTTACAAAACTTATGTATTCGAGCCAAAGATGGGATTTGAACCCACGACCTCTTCCTTACCAAGGAAGTGCTCTACCCCTGAGCTACTTCGGCTTACAAAAAGCTTATTTACAGATATAAGCCTCTACCCTTTCAAAAATAAATTGTTAAGAAGACAGAGACTTAGATTTGTTTTATAAATTGAGCGGAAGACGAGGTTCGAACTCGCGACCTATAGCTTGGAAGGCTATCGCTCTACCAACTGAGCTACTTCCGCTTAATAGTTTAACACTCTGGATTACCTCTTTACAAAGGTAGAATGCAAACTTTTTGGTGGAGGGAGAAGGATTCGAACCTTCGAAGCCGAAGCAACGGATTTACAGTCCGTCCCATTTGACCGCTCTGGAACCCCTCCAGACCTACAACTTACGTTGTTTTGAGCCTCCTATCGGAATCGAACCAATGACCTACTGATTACAAGTCAGTTGCTCTACCAGCTGAGCTAAGGAGGCGTATTTAATTTAATAAAACTTTCTGTTTTAAAGAACGACTATCTTTGGATAGCGAGTGCAAAAATCTAATATTTATCTGATATTCGCAAGTTTTATTTTTTATTTTTTTTCTACTTAAAGAACTAAACCATTTCAGTACTTATTTTCCCGATTTGATGTTGCAAAGATAGCTACTCCAGCAACATATCAAAAATATTTATCCATTTTTTTTACTCCTGAAAACCATATCATTGATATGCAAGTAAATAATTTTCATTTTCCATTTCATTAGATACCCTATATTTGCACATGAATAATACATTTGCTTTGAAAAATTATATACATATTCTTATTTGCTTAGCCCTTTCAGCTTTAACTATTGCCCCAACTCACGCCCAAGAGAATCCCGGTTTCATCAATAAATTGATCAAAAAATTCGTCTCCTCCGAAAAAGATTCCTCTAGATCCGGAAGTTTTGTCGTCCTGCCCGCTGTGGGTTATGCCCAGGAAACTGGATTCGAATATGGAATCGCCAGTACTTACAACTTCTACATGGACAAAGAAAACTTAGACAGTAGAACCTCAAATGTAACACTGATCGGCACGCTCACAACCAAAAAACAAAAAAATATCAAGCTCACTTCAGATATCTGGACGAATAATAATGATTACCACTTTATCACCGAATTGAGATTCAGAGATTGGCCATTTAACTTCTATGGCATCGGTAATGATACTTGGAAAGAAGATGAGGATTACCTCGACCAAAAACTTTACCGAATCAAAGTTGATGGCGAAAAGAGATTTGCCCCTAATTTTTATGCCGGAGTCAACCTCAACTATGAAAATTTCGAATTCAACGATATCGAACCAGGAGGAATCTTTGAATCCCCAGAGGTATTTGCTAAGAAGGGCGGACAATACCTTGCAATAGGTATCTCTGCATTATATGACACTCGTAACAATACCACTTATTCAACTAATGGATTCTATGGACGAGCAAAATATAGTTATGCCCCTAATTTTTTTGGAAAAGATAATTATGTAGGAAACCAGATCGAACTGGATATACGTGGATTCTATCCCATCAACAAGCAATTAACCATTGCAGCTCAAGGATTATTCCGTGGCTCCTATGGTGATAATGTCCCTTTTTATGTTATGCGTGACTTAGGTGGTGATATGACCATGCGGGGTTATTATTTAGGAAGATATAAAGACAAAAACTACCTAACCGCTCAGGCAGAATTAAGATTTAGATTTCACCCACGCGTAGGAATCAATGGATTCCTGGGAACAGGAAGTACCTTCTCAAAACAGCATGATATTAGACTTATTCCTTCCTACGGAGCCGGTTTACGCTATTTCTTCTCCCTAGAACACAATAGCAGCATCCGATTCGATTATGCGTTCGGCGAACAACGCCCAGGTGAAAAAAAACAATCCGGATTCTACCTCAGCATTAGCGAAGCTTTCTAGACATCAGCCACTCTTATGTCTTTTGTCTTTTGTCTAACGTCTATCTCGTCCTCAACAAAAAATCCTCTTTTCTTTGCCCATCTCTTTTCAGCACAATTCCGAAATGAAAGAGATTTATTGAAACTATGACTCTTTCGTCAGCGATAAGGTTTTTCCAAAGCCTATTCTGTGCTCTTTGATATGGTTCATGGACTATCAATATTTTACCCTGTTCCACTAAATTCAATAATTCAGGGAAATTTTGTTCCGGTCCTTCAATCCAATAGGCCTTAGCTATCGAATCCTTTAAATCGGTATTCAATCTTGGAACTTCCCAATAACTCAAAATTTTGTTTAATAGATTCCAATATTTTGGGCCAAATCCTTTTGGATAATCAACATGATACTGACTCTTAAAAACCGGATTATAAATCACTTTTTCAGCCAATGAATAAACAAAAGGTGAATGCGTACCATGACGGCTATTGGAAATAAAAAAATGATAGATATAGGACAGTAAGTACCGCATAAGAGCACAAAAATACGAATAGTATTAGAATTGTAGGGTAAAGGTACTTCCAGCCCCTTCTTTGCTGTCTACAGAAATATTACCTCCGTGCATCAACATGATTTGCTTGCTTAAAGTCAATCCTACCCCAGTCCCTGTTTTTTTCGTCGTAAAGAATGGTGTAAAAATCTGTTCCTGAATTTCTAGCGACATGCCAACACCATTATCCTGAATCTTTAACTGAATATAATCTCTCATTTCGATCGCAGATAGACTGATATATGGTTCCTCCACCTCCTTAACCGCTTCAATTGCATTTAAAAGCAAGTTGATAATAACCTGCTCTAATAAATTAACGTCCGCTCGCAAAATGAGTCGGGTGTTTTTGATGATAATATCCACATCAATATTTTTCTGAAGCAAGGTAGGTTCTAACAATTGATAGATATTTTCGAACAATTGAATAACCAGGATTTCTGAAAATTGAGGTTGATCAACCTTATTGATCAATCGATAACTTTTAGCGAATTGCAACAAGCCCTCACTCCTACGCTTAATTGTAAAAATGCCAACCTTAAGATCTTCAATATCTTGTTTGCCTTCCCAATGTTCCAATCTTTCGTGCAGGGTCTCCGCTAAGGAGCTGATTGGACCAATGGAGTTCATGATTTCATGCGTCAATACGCGCAATAACTTATGCCATGCCCTAGTTTCGGTTTCATCAATCGCCTCATTGATATTCTGATAGACAATGATTCTAAAGGATCCATCTTGCGTATCAAATCCCGAACTCTGCATCAGCAACTTAATCTTTCCCTTGCTCGAGTGGGCGGTCTCCATTTGATGTTTTCCGACCTGAAGCTGAATTGTTTTTTCATAAAGCTCCGGATGTCGCTTCTTCATGCCCGACATATTGCCCAAATGGGGAACTTGGAACAGATCCTTGAACGCTTCATTTAGCCAAATTACCTTCCCTGACTCTGCATGATAAAATATAATCGCCGTATCCAGCATATTGATCACCTTGTTCAAATATTGGTGCTGCAACGCTTGATCGATACTGATGTCCTTATAAACTTCATTGATTTGATTGAAGGCCGAATACAGTTGGCCCTCCACAGATTTTGGCCGTTTAACAACGAACCTGCGTGTAAAGTCCCGATATTTTACCGCTTCTGAAAACTCCACCAATTGCTTAAGCAGAAAACGATGTTTGGAAAACATTTGATAGGCAAAGATTATCAGAAAGAAAAATGCCAATCCAGAATACAGATAAAAGCCCTTAAATCCCAAATATGCAATGCCGACAGCAAGCGCCATGAGCAATAACATCTTGAAAAAATCTGTTACAGCCAGCTTGATCATGCTTTAAAGGTTATATTTTTCCAACCTTCTATATAATGCTGCACGCGTGAGCCCCAATTCCTTGGCCGCCTTACTGATGTTGCCATTATAACGCTCTATCGCAGATTTTATAGCCTTGCGTTCCATATCCTCCAAATTATGGGAGGAAAAATCGCTAACGATTGGCTTCTCAATCTGCTGCTGTTCTATCGGTGAAAACAGAATATCTTCAGCACGTATACTTTGCTGGTCAGACATAATGACTGCACGCTCTATACTATATTGCAGTTCCCGAACATTGCCCGGGAAATGATAGCCCCTCAATTTATTTAATGCATCTGATTCAAAACCAGCTATATTTTTATGATATTTTGCACAATAAAATTTTAAGAAATGATTGGCAAGCAATGGTACATCTTCCCCTCTTTCACGTAGTGGTGGAACTTGAATCTCTAAGGTATTGATACGGTAAATTAAATCCTTTCGAAACCTGTTTTCATCAGCCAGTACTTTCAAGGGAACATTCGTGGCGGAGATCAATCGGATGTCTACAGAAATAGGCTGGCTGGAACCTAATGGAACAACCGCCCTATTTTGTAATACACTCAATAGCTTCGCTTGCTGCTGCAAACTTATATTTCCTATTTCATCCAAAAATAAAGTTCCCCCATCAGCATGCTCAAACCTACCCTTCCTATCCTCTCGAGCATCCGTAAAGGCCCCTTTTTTATATCCAAATAGCTCACTTTCAAATAAGGTTTCTGTCAATGATCCAACATCGACTTTAACAAAAGACTCCTTGGAACGTAATGAACGCTGATGAATCGCATTCGCAATCAGATCTTTACCCGTACCATTTTCGCCCAATATTAAAATATTTGCCTCCGTAGGAGCAACCTTATCAAGCTTATACTGTAAATCTTCCATAATGGCAGAATTACCTATAATCCCATGTTGATCCCTCGAACCTACAAATGATTTGTCCTTTTGGTTCGGCCTTGTTTCTTCGTAAATCCCAGTTAGGGTATTTAAAAGCTGTTCATTTTGCCATGGCTTGACTATAAAATCTGAAGCTCCTTGCTTCAATGATTTTACAGCTAGATCAACAGCTCCATATGCCGTGATCATTACTACATTAACCTTCGGAAATTGCGACTTGATCTTCGACAACCAATACAACCCTTCATTTCCCGTATTGATAGCACTCTTATAGTTCATATCCAACATGACAATATCAACCGGATTCTTTTCCAAGATATTAATCAGCCTTTCAGGATTATGCTCAACTAAAACTTCCTTTACATTTGGCCTTAATAATATTCGCGTGGCGGTTAATAAATCTTGATCGTCATCAACAACTAAAATGGTCGCTTTCTTCATTGTTAGCTAAGTTAACTATAAATCTAAAGAACCTGCGTAATAATCATTCACATATTTTTGCATCAACCATTCATATTGCCTGATGATCAACTGGCTACGTGTAGCATCCAATTTGTTTTTTGCTATCAAATAAATTACTGAGTTACTGTTGCCCGCTTCAAAATGTACTTTCGCAATCCTAAAAGATTCGGCATAACTTACCTCCTGATCCCGAAGGTTTACTACATTTTTTTGAGTAATATTTAAGTCGAAAACCGCTTGTGCTGTTTTCATCCGAAGGTCATTCCTCATGATATCTTTCGTCAGATTCGCATCATTCAATGAAACTTCAGCCAATCTTACCTGTGTTCTATTCTTAAATTGATTGAATATCGGAATAGAAAGATTAATTCCGACACCCTTACTCAAGTTATTCTTAATCTGGTTGAATACCGCCCCCCCTTCTTTACTGTAATTGGAACTCATCCCACCAGAGAGCGATAGGCTTGGCCAATAATTCGACTTTGCAACTTTGATCCCTTCTTCCATTTCCTTAATTCTCCAATCCAATGCCTTAAATTGTGGCATGGCATTTAAAGATTGTTGAAATAATTCCTCCGAACTCTGAATGCTTATCTCAGCTGGAATATCAATAGGTTTAAGTTCCCCCAAATTCTGAACATCGATATTCATAAATCCCGCTAATTGTACACGTGCATTGTTGAGAGTTTGCTTAGTTAACTCTACAGCGTTAAGTTCACTTCTATATTGACCTTTGATATCATATAAATCACCTGGCTTGGTGGCTCCCTCTCTACCCAAAATCTCTTGCCTATGTAACTCCTCCTTCGTAACTGCCAATTGACCTTCCGTTTGAACCAGCATATCTTTTGCCGTCAAAACTTTCACATAGGCCTCAATTACATCCAGTTTCAAATCATTAACAAAACCTTCATACTCCAATTTTCCAGCATCCAATGCGTTGGATTTCATACGAATATTATGAAGAATATAAAATCCATTAAAAATCGGAACATTTAAGTTCAGGGATTGACTCCCTGAACTATTGTTATCATCTATATATTGATTGGTTGTCGGATTAATGGTCCTACCTTGGGATATACTATGCCCAATATTCGCATTCAATGAAGGTAGGCGATCGAATTTTGCTTGCTTATAAGCTAAATCTGAACGATCGACAACCAGTTCATTTCTTTTTAATGTAGGATTATTCTGTATAGCTTGTTGAACGCAATCGGTTAAGGACAGGAAGCCATCCTGTCCTTTTACCGTGCTAATTAAACAACAAACAAATATGATTACAAATAGGTAATTATTTTTCATTTAAAACTTATTTCCATTTGCATTTCATAGGCTGTGCCAAATAATTAATAATTTGAATTTCAACTGATTAACATTTTATCGTTATTAAACCTGTTCGAAGCCGAACAGGCAAGTGTTCATAAGCGAACACTGAAATATAATATCCTCATTGTTCAGCATCGCACATATACTGTTCGCTTTCGAACAGTTTAAAACTCAGTTTTTATAATAAATAGCTGATTTTCATAACATTAAAAATTTGGCACAACCTTATCTATGCTTTTATCAAAATTGATTAATAATTACATGGACAGACCGATTAAACAAAAGACGTGGAATACAAAAAGGATCCTTACAGTTGCCGGAATTGCTGGCATTGTTGCCCTGATTGGTGCTAGTTATTATTATACGAGCGGAAATAGCAAACTGAACGTAGATGCAGAACGTATTTCAATCTTCGAAGTTAAGGAAGATACCTTCCAAGAATTTATTCCAATTAATGGATCGGTAATGCCCATTAGTAGTATTTACTTAGATGCATCTGTTGGAGGAAGGGTCGAAGAAAAGTATGTGGAGGATGGCGCTCATCTTCATAAAGGTGACCCAATTATGCGTCTTTCCAATACCGATATGGAATTGAATTTAGTACAAAATGAAACTCAGGTCCTGAACCTATTAACACAGGCACAGATTGCACAAACAAACGCTCAGCAAGCATCCATCTCCAATAAAAATCAAATGGCAGAAGTTGAATCTGCATTTCGTGAAGCTGAACGTGTTTATAATCTTAATAAAAAACTTTTGGCCGAAAAAGCAATCGGTACTCAAGAATATGAAAAATCTCTTAATGATTATAAGTATCAAAAAGAACGTATTGGATTAACGGAACAAATCCTAAAACAAGATGAGGTTTCAAATACACAGAAATTAAGTCAGGACCGCAAAACTTACCAACGGACTCAGGAAGCCTTGGAATTAATGCGTAAAAAGGTCGGCGATTTAATCCTTCGTGCACCGGTTGACGGTCAATTGACCTCATTCGATGCTGAGGTAGGTCAAAATAAAAACCCAGGCGAAAGATTGGGCCAAATAGACGTGTTGACTGGATTTAAGGTCCGCGCTGATATTGACGAACACTATATCAACAGAATCTTCCCAGATCTTAAAGGCCAATTTACAATAGGAAGCAAATCCTATGAACTGAAAATCAAAAAGGTCTATACCCAAGTAAAAGACGGTAGATTTCAAGTAGATATGGAATTTGTTGGCGAAGTACCACAAGGAATTCGTCGTGGTCAAACTTTAACAATCCGCTTGGCATTGAGTGATGAAACCAAAGCTATATTACTTGCTAAAGGGGGATTCTATCAACAAACTGCTGGTAATTGGATCTTTAAGCTAGACAAAGATGGTAATACAGCTTATAGAACCGATATTCAATTAGGAAGGCAAAATCCTGAATATTATGAAGTGCTCAACGGATTGAAACCTGGAGACAAAGTCGTGGTTTCAAGTTATGAAACCTATGACAAGATTCAGGAATTGAGTATTAAAAAATAGAATTAAATTCTTTAACCCTTATCTGAAACAATGAAGATAAGGGCTATCTCTATTAAAATAACCATTATGATAAAGAATTTTATTAAATCAGCTCTTAGAAATCTTTGGAAAACGAAAGGCTATAGTTTTCTGAATATTTTCGGCTTGGCGTTGGGGATCGCTGTAACAGCCTTAATTTTTCTTTGGGTTGAGGATGAGGTTTCATGGAATAACAACTTTGTAAACAAGAAAGATATTTATATTACCAAGTCTAAACAGACCTATGATGGTAACATCAATGTTTTTGAATCTACTCCTGGCCCATTTGCAAAGGAACTCCAACGAGAATTTCCCGAAGTAATTCATGCAGGTAGATTAAATTGGGGAAGTTCCAATCTGTTTACCGTCGATGAGAAACAGATCTATCAATTCGGTTATTATGCTGATCCTCAAATCCTATCCATTTTAGCCCCAGAATTCTTAGATGGTGACGCTAAATCTGCATTAAATGAACCTAGCAAAATTGTTCTGAGTGAAAGTGGTGCCATCAAGCTATTTGGGACAACCCAAGCTGTTGGTAAGACAGTCAAGTTTGATAATAATGAAGTTTTTACCGTTTCGGGAGTTACTAAAGATTTTCCAAAAAATTCCAGTTTTAGGTATGATTGGCTTATAGACTTCAAGAAATTAGAATCAGCAAATGCAAATTTCGGATACGACAATTGGGGCAATAACAGTGTAATAACTTTAGTGCAATTAGACCCTACAGCTGACCTCAGCGCAGTAAACAATAAATTAAAATATTATATTGAAGATAAACAAGGTGCTAAAGAACATGTAGATGAAAATTTCCTATATCCTATGGAACGTTGGAAAATGTACAATGTCTTTAAGCAGGGAATCGAGCAAGATGGAAAAATCAAAAGCGTGAGGTTATTTACCTCTATTGCCTGGCTGGTTCTCCTCATCGCTTGTATCAATTTCATGAATCTTTCAACAGCAAGGTCAGAAAAGAGAGCTAAAGAAGTGAGCATGCGTAAGATTGTTGGCGCAAAGAAAAAATCATTGATCTTCCAATTTTTAGGCGAATCTATTGTTTTTGCATTTCTTGCCGGTCTATTAGCCATTGGCTTGGTAAAGCTCGGTCTCCCATCCTTCAATAGTTTCGTATATAAAGAATTAACAATTGGCATTGACAAATGGTCTCACATAGGATTTATTACTGCCATTATATTTGTATGCGGAATTGTTTCTGGTAGTTATCCAGCATTTTTCCTTTCCTCCTTTGACCCATTAACTACATTAAAAGGAGGAGCCAGAAAGATTGGATCTAGTGGAATAATTAGAAAAGCATTGGTCATTATCCAATTCACTGCAGCAATTATTTTGATGATCTGTACATCTGTTATTTATCTTCAGGTCCAACATGCAAAGAATAGAGATCTAGGATTCGACCGCAGCCAAGTTATTATGACCAATATACAAGGCGATATGTCGAAGCATATCGACGTGATCAAAGAAGAACTAAAAGCAACAGGAAAAATCGATGCTGTAGGATTAAGCATTTCTAGTATTTTAAATGTCGGTTCAAATACCTCTGGATTTAAATGGGATGGTAAGGATCCGAAATCATCCATATTAATTGGATATACTTTTGTCGACCCAGACTTCATCGATGCATTGAGCATTAAATTAAAGGACGGAAGAAACTTTAGACCAAATTTCCTTGGAGATAGCTCCTCGGTTTTAATCAATGAAAGTTTTGCGAAATTAATCCAACCTGATGGATTGGTTGCAGGAAAACCCATTGAAATGAATGAATTACCATTCACCATTGCAGGTGTTGTCGACAACTATATCTACAATAATATTTATGGCTCTCCCGAACCTCTTATGTTAGCTCCCCTAGATGTTGGTTATAAATATGGCTATACGGGCGGGGTCATGAATATTAAGACTAAAGCTGGGGTTGATATCCCAGAGCTGATAAAACAAATAGAAGGTATTGTAAAAAAATATAATCCTGAATTTCCATTTGACTATAAATTCTTGGATGAAGCATTCAACAATTTCTTTAGTACAGAAATTATGCTTCAGAAACTAGCAAGCTTATTCGCAATACTAGCAATTATTATATCTTGCTTAGGATTATTAGGCCTAGCAGCCTTTTCAGCAGAACAGAGAGCAAGAGAAGTTAGTATCCGCAAGGTTTTGGGAGCCTCGGTGGGCAGATTGGTTGGTATGCTGAATCTAGAATTCATTATTTTAGTTGGAATATCCTGTTTGATCGCATTCCCTATTGCCTGGTATTTTATGAACGAATGGTTAAATGGTTACAGCTATCATATGAACATGCCTTGGATAATCTTTATTATGATTGCCGCATTGGCTTTAATCATCGCTCTATTTACGATCAGTACCCAAGCACTACGTGCAGCAACTAGTAATCCAACGAAAACTTTGAGAAACGAATAACATATACCTATTATAAAACTAAATTAATCCATTAAAAAACAAAGAAACACCATGATAAAAATCACCAATCTACAGAAATTCTACCGTACCGAAGAGGTAGAAACCGTTGCCTTAAATGACGTGAATATCCACGTTAAGGAAGGCGAATTTGTTGCAGTAATGGGTCCTTCCGGATGTGGCAAATCAACACTGCTAAATATCATCGGCCTATTGGATGATTTGGATGAAGGTAGTTATCTTTTTAACAATATTGAAGTAGCTCACTTTAAAGAAAACAAACGCTCAGACCTTCGTAAACACAATATTGGATTTGTATTCCAAAGCTTTAATTTGATCGATGAACTGACCGTCTTTGAAAATGTGGAACTACCCTTGGTATATACAAATGTACCAGCTGCTGAACGTAAAAGACGTGTAGAAGAAGTATTGGAAAAAGTCCAAATTATGCACCGTCGAAATCACTTTCCGCAGCAACTTTCAGGTGGTCAGCAACAGCGTGTTGCCGTAGCCAGAGCAGTTGTCAACAATCCCAAACTTATCCTTGCCGATGAGCCTACAGGTAACTTAGACTCCAGCAATGGTAATGAAGTGATGCAGTTGCTTACAGAACTCAATGAAGCCGGTACAACAATCGTTATGGTAACCCACTCAGAACACGATGCTAAATTCTCTGATAGAGTCATTAGAATGCTAGATGGACAGGTAATCTTGGAAACTTCTACTGCGGTGTTGTAAATAGTAGTTAGTAGTTAGATAACTGAATGGTGTGAAATTTCGTAAACGTTAGATTATAATAATAATTTTTCCATAATGCAGAGTCCGGGATAATTCCTGGACTTTTTTATGTTGTAGCCTTTGTTCGCAAGCGAACAGAAATTGTTCGAAATCGAACATGTTTATTTTAAAAATTTTATCTATACAATTGATTTTAAACACTTTACACTCTTGGCAAATTTTTGGTTTGGATAAAGTAACTATATTAATTATTTCAGCCATGAATAAGAATTATTTTAAAATATATATCGGAAAATTCATCAAAGGTGAAGATTCAGATTCCATTAAAAATGTGAAGTATGCATTGCTAATGGGTACTATTTTGTTGATCCTGCTGTTAGTCAATCTACAGTATGGCTTTAATAAAAATTACCCTAAAACTGGGATCTGGTATGCAGAAGGAACCCATGAGGTTGTTTATCCTAAGGTATCAACAGAAATCATTAAAGTAAAGACTGAGAGCTCTCAAGAAGTATATATTTCTAACCACAGGAATTGCCATGCTTAAAAATTATTTTAAAATCGCATTTCGAAATCTAAAGAAAAATAAAGGTTTTACTGCGATTAATATCGTCGGATTGGCAATTGGAATGGCAGCTGCTATGTTAATTATGTTATGGGTGAATTATCAATTGACCTTTAACAAAACTTTTCCGAAAAACGACCAGCTATATGTTGTAGGATCCAAAGAATTTTCGGACGGAGAAATTGCAGTTTGGTTCTCAACTGCTAAGCCATTAGCTCCAGCACTTAAAAATGAAGTACCGGAAATTAAAAATATATCCAGATTATCCGGGAGCAAAGGTTTGCTACTTGATATTGGCGAAAAGAAAGTTCCATCCAAAGTTGGGGCATTTGTAGACTCCGCCTTTTTAAATATGTTCGAATTACCGATTTCTGCAGGAAAAAGAAACTCCGCATTAACAGATCCCAATCAGATTGTAGTTTCTGAGGACCTTGCCATTAGGCTTTTTGGAAATACTAATGTATTAGGTAGAACGGTTAGGATAGATAGCACCAATGTATTGACTATTAGTGGAGTTCTAGAAAAGGATTTAGGAAACAATATTTTTCAAGGCTATGATTATTTCCTGCCGTGGACATTATTCGAAAAATTAGGCTACTCAGATAATCAGTGGGGAAATAGCTCGGTTGATTTATATGTTGAATTAGAGAAGAACACAGCATTAGATAAAATTCAAAAACAAATACTTGATATTTCAACAAGAAATTCAAAAGTAGAGACCCAAACCTTTCTGAAACCCTTCGGAGACTTATACCTATACAATAAATATGAGAACGGTGCATTGGCAGGTGGAAGAATAGAGATGGTTAAAACATTCTTGCTTATAGCGGGACTTATTCTTTTGATCGCATGCATCAACTTTATGAATTTAAGCACCGCGCAGAGTGAAAAAAGAGCGAAGGAAGTAGGTATTCGTAAAGTTGTTGGCGCTCAAAAAAAATCCTTAGTCCTGCAATTTCTTTCAGAATCCTTCTTATTGGCATCGATATCAGGAATCCTTGCCTTACTCATCGTTTCTCTTCTTGTGCCAAGCTTTAATAATCTGGTGGGAATAAAATTAAGTCTGCCTTGGAAAGACCTCAATTTTTGGGGATTAATCTTAGGTTTTATAATGTTGACCGGATTTTTAGCGGGTATTTATCCTGCATTTTTCCTTTCATCTTTTAATCCAATAAAAGTATTAAAAGGTAAATTCCGTCAGGTTCAGAATAAGGTTAATCCAAGAAAGATTCTTGTTGTTATACAATTTAGTACTGCAATTATTCTTATTGTAAGTACCATCGTCATTCAAAAACAGATCAAACATGCTCAAAGTCGTGATTTTGGATTTGAAAAAGAAAATCTCATCTATGTCAATGAAGTTGGGGATATCAGTAAAAACTCAAGATTGATCAAACAGGAATTGCTAGACCAAAATATTGCCCAATCTGTAAGTCGGTTTATGTCTCCTCTTACTGAGCGTTGGAGTGGATGGAATGGATTTACTTGGGAAGGTAAAGACCCCAATGCCGTCATTCAGTTTAATCGACAAACTGGCGACGATAAAGTCGTTGAAACAGCAGGTTTCGAATTAATTGCCGGAAGGGATTTTGATTTAAGTAAATTCCCTACCGATTCTTCAGCCGCTATTATCAATGAAACTGCAGCTAAAGTGATGAATTTTAAGGATCCTATAGGTCAATATTTCGACGACTCTGGTCAAAAGTTTCAAATTATTGGAGTAATTAAAGACTTTATTCAAGAATCACCTTTTGATCCAGTCAAACCATTGGTTTTTGAAGGGGCTAGTCGCTGGATGAATAATATGCACATCCGATTTAACCAAACCTTAAATACTGAAGAAGCTCTTAGAAAAGCAGAAGCAATCTTTAAGAAATATAATCCAGACTATCCATTTGACTATAAATTTGTTGATGAAGCCTATGCTAAAAAATTCTCTGAGACACAAAAAACTGGACGTTTGGCAACTCTATTTGCTGGATTAACCATTTTTATATCTTGCTTAGGCTTATTTGGTCTAGCTGCTTTTATGGCTGAAAGCAGAACAAAAGAAATTGGTATCCGAAAAGTTCTAGGTGCTTCCGTACTCAAAGTAACAGGAATGCTTTCCAAAGAGTTTATTGTCCTTATCGTATGTTCTTGCTTACTGGCATTTCCAATCGCTTATTGGGCTATGAATAAATTCTTATCTGAATATTCCTATCGGATATCGATTGACTGGACAATATTTGCTTTAGCCGGTATTGGTGCAATTTTAGTGACCTTATTGACCGTCAGCTATCAGTCTATTAAAGCTGCATTGGCAAATCCGGTGGATAGCTTAAGGGATGAGTGATGACCAAGAGAATTGTAATTAATGCCGATCCCATAAAAAATAGTATTAAGAAATTAACCCCTATTTTGATTATTCTTAGAATGTGAGAAACCGAATACCACAGATATTTAAAGCCGTTTATAGATTTAGTTTCAACAGAATATTATGGATCAAATGGGGGTCTTTTTATCAAGAGGCTATCTAATATTATTTAAGAGTCAATAATCTATATAAGTTTTGTTCGCAAACGGACAATAAACCGTCCGATATCGAACAATAAAATTTTGAAATTTTATCATAATATCCTGTATATAAACATTTTAAAACATTGGCAAACCAATTGAATCCTTCATTTAAATGGTTATTATTAATGTCTATTGATTTATTAAATCTGCCATATTCAAATGATAACAAATTATATTAAAATAGCTTTCCGGAATCTTAAGAAGAATAAGGGATTTACAGCAATCAACATTATTGGGTTGGCAATTGGAATGGCCGGGGCCCTGATGATAATGCTTTGGTTACAGAATATGTTGACTATGGATCGTTATCATGATAAAAGCGATCGATTATATGTCATCAGCAATCGGGATAATTATCAAGGTTCGATGTACGCATGGACTTATACCTCAAAGATTATGGGCCAGGAAATGGGAAAAACATTTCCAGATATTGAATCATATTCGAGGTACTCAAATCAGAACAATTTCCTAACAACATACGAAGACAAAAATTTGAAAACAAATTTTGCATTTGTTGATTCAGGATTCTTTAATATGTTCTCATTTCAATTGGTAGCAGGAAATAAAGAAAAATTGCTGACAGACCCTAGGTCAATTGTCCTTACTGAAAAAAAAGCAAAAGATTTATTTGGAACCGAAAACCCCATAGGTAAAATAATCAGGATAGATTCGGTTGATCAGTTACAGGTACAAGCTGTAATAAAAGATCTTCCTGTAAATTCAAGTTTTGATTTTGAAGGTCTATTATCTTGGGAATATGCTAAAACAATTAATTTCTATGATGAAAATTGGACCAATAATTCGGTCGAGACCTATATTCTATTAAAACCAAATGTTGCTCTTTCAGATTTCAACTCTAAAATAAAAACCTTTACACGTGACAATATATCTGTCGATAAAAATTTAATAAAGAACTTAGAAATATTCGCTTTTCCTTATAAAGATCACTTTTTATACAATAACGGAACAGGTGGAGAGTATAAATCCGGCCGTATTGATTTGGTAAAACTATTCGCTTGGATTGGCGGGTTTATTCTCCTGGTTGCCTGTATTAATTTTATGAATTTAAGTACTGCCAAATCTGAGCGTAGGGCAAAAGAAGTCGGTGTAAGGAAGGTTATTGGTGCTAATAAACAGAGCTTAATCTTTCAGTTTCTCACTGAAAGTGTCCTCATTAGTTTCTTTGCCGTCGTTTTGACCGTAATTATAATGGTTATTACCTTGCCATATTTCAATGAATTGGTTTCTAAAAACCTTTCCTTATCCTTTCTTTCATTGAACTCCTGGTTGTTTCTATTTGGATTCGCATTATGTACTGGTATTCTGGCAGGTGCATATCCTGCATTTTTCCTTTCCGCATTCAAACCTATTCAAACGCTCAAAGGAAAATTTAAAGGCAGCACTAAAGGCATGAGTATGCGATCAATATTAGTCGTAATACAATTTTCTTTAGCTATAATTTTAATAATTGCTACAATTATAGTCTCCAAACAGATTAATCACACGAAAGATCGCGATCGAGGATATCAAGAAAACGGACTGGTTTATACTGAAATGGAGGGAGATATTTTTAAAAATTACAACAGTATTCGGCAAGATTTATTAGCAAGCAATGCAGTTGTATCAGTTTCCAAAAATATGTCACCTATAACCGATCGTTATAGTTCAGGATGGGGATTTACATCTAATGCATCCCTTGAAGAAGACAAAAGAATAAACTACAATCGATTCAGCACAGATGCAGATGCCGTTAAAAACTTAGGCTTAACCTTAGTTGCAGGTAGAGATATTGATATCTATAAATTTCCGACAGATAGTTCAGCAATTATTTTGAATGAAGCCGCAGTAAAATCATTAAAACTTAAAGAGCCTATAGGAAGTATTATTTCCGGAGATGGAGAGAAATGGACCGTCGTTGGTGTAATCAAAGATTTTATCATGGGATCGCCATATGGGAAAAATGAATCTACTGTAATCCTAGGCCCAAATGCTTGGTTTAATGTAATTCATTATCGATTAAACTCCGCTAGAAGTACGAAGGACAATCTAAAAACAATTGAAGGTATTTTTAAGAAGTACAATTCTGAATACCCTTTCTCCTACCATTTCATTGATCAGGTGTTTGAAAACAAATTTAAGGAAACTAAGGCAGTTGGAACGATTTCCCTATTATTTGCCGGACTGACCATCTTTATTTCTTGCTTAGGGTTATTAGCATTAATTGCTTATATGGCTGAAACTAGAATGAAAGAAATTGCAGTACGCAAAGTTCTAGGTGCATCTGTTCCTCAAATCACTTCTCTCCTATCATTCGACTTTATCAAGTTGGTGTTTATTTCTATTCTGATTGCTTCGCCTATAGCTTGGTGGGCTATGACTAATTGGCTTAAAGACTTTGAATATAGAATTCAGATCGAATGGTATTATTTTGTATTTGCTGGTCTAGCCGCCATATTCATTTCATTGGCTACCATAAGCTACCAATCGATCAAAGCAGCATTGACAAATCCAGTAAATAGCTTGAGGGATGAATAAGGTAAATAAATGCTAGGAAATTTAATCAATGAAGATAGATACTAGAATAATAATTCCATAAAGGTTAAATCATGATAAGAAACCATTTCAAAACAGCCTGGAGATTTTTAAGGAAAAATATTTTGATTTCCTCTATTAGCGTAGTAAGTCTTGCTATTGGAATTTGCGCTACTTTAATCATCTTTCTAATGCTTCGATATGAGTATAGTTTCGACAAGCATCTTCCTCATGGAGACAGAGTTTATAGAGTTGTTAGTAATGGAGGATTTAAAGGAAGTGCTATCTTGGTGCCTTTAATTCGTGAAATGGAAAGCGACCTTACCGGAATAGAGACCTTAGTACCTGATTTAGAGTTGGGAAAGACAAAACTTAAGTCTTTTCAGAATGATAAGGAAGAACCACAGTTGTTTAATGATCAGGAAGGATTGACTTTTAGTAATGAGAACTATTTTAAGATTTTCCCTACTGAAACTTTAGCTGGTCATATAAATTCTTTAAAGGAACCTAATCAAATTGTTCTTACTAAAAGTAGATCGGCCTTATATTTTCCGAAATTGGATCCTGCAGATGTTATTGGTAAAATAATTCTTTATGGAGATAGTATACATCTACAAGTTGGAGCTGTTGTTGCAGATTTCAAGGAAAATTCAGATTTCAAGTATGATGGCATTATTTCATATATAACCATTCCTCAGTACAAGTCACTCAAGGATCAAAAAAATTGGGATCAATGGACTTCTTATAATGGAGGCAACCAATGCCTGTTGCTTTTGAAAAAGGGAACCAATACAAATGCTATTGAAAAGACAATTGCTGGAATTCTAAGTAAAAATAAAAAAAAGGAAGATGGAGCCTGGGAGGATAAATTTGAACTACAACCCCTAAAAGATGTTCATTTCAATAGTACTTATAATTATAATGCAGTAAAATCGTCCACACTTAGGAATTTAATATTATTAGCAATTTTCCTATTACTGTTAGGAGCTATTAATTTCATTAATCTTTCTACGGCACAGTCATCTGAACGAGCAAAAGAAATTGGAATTCGTAAAACATTAGGCGGAAAAAAATCAAGTTTGGTAAGACAGTTTCTTTTGGAAACCTTCCTGGTTGCAGGATTTGCAACTCTGTTATCCATACTATTATTGCCTATACTTGTCCATGCTTTTGAAGGATTTCTCCCAAAAGGTTTTACGGTAAATTCTATCCCAATTCTAGAACTCATTGGCTATCTGACTATTCAACTGATTGTCATCACGTGTATTGCAGGTTTTTATCCCGCATGGGTACTAACCGGATACTCTCCGGTTATGGCCCTCAAGAATCAGGCAACTAAAAACAGCAACCTGAGCCGTAGTGCATGGATTAGAAAGGGTCTAACGATTTTTCAATTCGTTTTGGCACAAGGTTTCTTAATTGCTGTTTTGGTCGTTAGTAAGCAAATACATTATGCCGTAAATATGGATATGGGCTTTAATAAGGATGCTGTAATAACCATCTACATTCCTGAATTTGATAAAAAAGCCGTAGGGAAAACTTTTAGAGATGAGCTTCTCAAAATTCCAGAAGTAAAGGCTGCAAGTTTTGGAAATCAGTCGCCAGCGTTTAATGGCTGGATGACTTCATCAATGCAATATGACCAAGCAAAAACTGAAGACAAATCTGTGACCTTTGATGCAAGGAATGGGGATGAATATTTCTTAGATGTATATGGTATTCCTCTCGTTGCAGGAAGAAATGCAAGAATTTTAGATACGCTCTCTGAAAGCATGATCAACGAAAGAATGCTCGGCACATTGGGGTTGAAGAGTCCTGAAGATGCCATCGGTACGACACTTAACAATGGCCAAATTACCATTGTTGGTGTCATGAAAAATTTTAATGTTTCATCTGCACATGAACCCGTGAAGCCAACCATGTATTGGACAAGGAAAGACGGTTATATTGTACATGTGGCTTTAGATAAAAATCATCCTGAATCTTGGAAAAATGGCATTTCAAAAATCGAAAAACAGTTCAAGAATTTTTATCCTGAGGATACCTTCAACTATAAATTCATCGATGAAATGATCGCCGGATTTTATAAAAATGAGCAAAATCTCAGCAAATTACTGACATGGGCGGTATGGCTTTCGATCAGTATAGCCTCATTGGGATTATTTGGACTTGCTGTATTTATCACGAACCAAAGGATCAAAGAAATTGGAATCAGAAAGGTTCTGGGCGCTACGATAAGTCAAATCGTGTTTTTATTGCTAAAGAACCTGTTGCTACTCGTGTTAATTGCCTCATTGATTGCCTTTCCTATTGCTTGGTACTTTATGAATGAATGGCTCAATGATTTTGAATATAAAACAGAATTATCCTTCTGGATATTTATTCTTGCCGGTATTGGGCTGACAGCTGTTGCTACCCTCGTATTAACGTCGAGAACTTATTTTGCAGCAAAAGCAAATCCTGTCGATAGCTTGAGGGATGAATAAGGCTTGCTTATGATAAACATTTGACGAATAAAAACAAATAAAAAATTTTAAGATCATGCTAAAAACAGCTTGGAGATCCATAATAAAGACAAAGTCCTTGAGTATAATTCACATATTAGGACTCGCGATAGCAATTGCTGCCTCAACCGTTCTTTTCCTCACAGCGATGTTTGAGCTTTCGTTTGACAATTTTCACAAAGATGGGGATCGGATTGCATTGCTCTACAAACGATCACAACCTGAAGTTGGGAAAAGAGAAGACTCTTCCATGCCTGTTCCTTTAGGACCACAACTCAAGAAAGATATCCCAAGTATTGAAAGCTTTAGTAGGGTTCGCAATAGCACCGTTTTACTAAAGAATGCTGATAAAGAGTTTGAGGCTACGAATAGGTTTGTTGATGCTGATTTCTTAAATATTTTCGACTTTCCATTTGTATCAGGAAATAAAAACGCCCTATCTGAACTCAATAATCTTGTTATTACAGAATCAATGGCCAATAAATTATTTGGATCTACTGATGTCGTGGGAAAGCAAATTGAGGTCAATAATAATGGTGCGTGGCAAGCTGCCACAATAAGTGCTGTCCTAGAAAAAATACCATCCAACTCAAGTTTTGAATTTTCGTCCCTGATGAGATTTGAAAATAAACCCGGGTATCAGCAACAATTAAACCTTTGGGATAATCAAGATCATCAAGTTTTTGTAAAAGTCAAAGGACAGTCTATAAATGATGAGGCATTCAGTAAAGAATCTAAATCATTTACCGCCCAATTTTTCAAAGAAAATATTGATCGTTTAAAACGTGATGGAGGTAAACCGGATAACAATGGGGATTATTTTAGCTTACATTTATTGCCTCTCTCCAAATTACATTTAAACGACTTTAGCTTTGGCGAAACCATTTCAGCAGATTTCCCTTGGATTCTCTTATTAATCTCAGGATTAATATTGTTTACCGCATCATCAAATTTCATAAATCTTTCACTGGCAAATTCAATCAGTAGAAATCGTGAAATTGGTACACGAAAGACATTAGGAGGTACTACTTGGGACATTGTCAAACAACTATGTCTTGAATCGATTATTTTATGCGTCCTGGCTCTACTCCTTGGTTTGGCAATCGCTTATTTTATTCTTCCAGAATATAATGCAAATATGAATTATCAACTGAAAATTACGGATCTATTCAATGGCAAGAACATCCTTATTTTCACTATTATTCTTATTGTCCTTACCTTAATTTCTGGCGCACTCCCTGCAATTAAAGCAGCAAGGACAAATATTATACAATCCCTTAAAGGGTCTTCTAAAATTAAGACCTCGAATTTGAGAAATTCTTTAACCGTCCTCCAGTTTATCATTGCAACATTATTAATAATTGCCACCATCGTTATAAGTAGCCAACTATATTATATTTCTAATAAACCTCTCGGATTCGATAAATCTGAAGTCATCAGCATTCCAATTGGTAATGGAATCAATAAAGAAGATGCCTTAAAACGAATGCGAGTTGAATTAGCACAGCAACCTAATGTTAAATCTGTAAGTGGTTCTGATTTCAATATTGGAAGAGGTAAAGATGGAAATGTTATGCGAAGTATTTTTGGATTCGAACACAATAATAAAGAGGTTAAAACCAATTACATGCGGGTAGATTATGATTATCTAAAAACGCTAGGAATTTCTTTATTAGATGGTAGAGATTTTGATCGATCGTTTGGTACAGACTCTAATACAGTTATAGTCAACAAACAAATGGCTTCTTTATTAGGTGCCACCGATAAAATAGTGGGGCAAAAAATTGAAATTAATGGTTCGAGTACGGTGATTGGAATTATGGATGACTTTAATTTTCAAGACTTAAAATCTCAAGTAGAGCCGTTAACAATTTCAGTCAATCCAAATGTATTTGATGTAGAATATATTTTTGTCCGTGTAGAGACCAATCAATTAGGTGAAACCTTGAACAAGGTTAATAACATTTGGAAGAAAGTCAATCCAAAGGCCAAGATTGACCCCTCATATTTGGATGAAAACACCCAAAACCTCTATCAATCTGAACGTATTTTTTCAAGAATTGTCATAAGTGGAACCACGATAGCTATTATTATATCCTGTTTAGGACTTTTTGCTCTAGCCTTACTGACGATTAATACCAGAGTAAAGGAAATTGGTATCCGTAAAGTTTTAGGATCTTCAGTCAGCAGTATTATTTTGTTACTTTCTAAGGATTTTATAAAACTAGTATTTATCGCCTTTATCATTGCCTCTCCTTTAGCTTGGTGGGCAATGAATAAGTGGTTACAAACTTATGCCTACAGAATTGAAATTCAATGGTGGATGTTTGTATTAGCCGCCGTTATTTCAGTTGTTATCGCGTGGTCAACCATTGCTTGGCAAGCTTTCAGAGCAGCTAATGCAAATCCAGTAGATAGCCTGAGAGATGAATAGCAATCAAAGAAAATAAGTTATTATGTTAAAGAATAACATCAAAATCGCTTGGCGAAACTTAAAGAATCAGGGGTTCTTTTCGATCATAAAGATTGGAGGCTTTGCAATAAGTATGGCAATCTGTCTTCTTATTGTTTTATATATCAAGCATGAACTTAGTTACGATAAGTTTTATAAGGATTCCAATCAGGTATTTCGTATCGTGGGCATGGTTACCAGGGACAACATTGTTCAGAAAGGGGTATCGATGCCGGCACCGGCAGGACCAGTTCTCAAAGAGGAATTCCCTGAAATCGTTGAGTCAGGAAGAGTGCTTTCTAACCCACTGTTCGGCGCAGGAAGCAATCAGGTGGCGACTACTGAAAATCCAGAACTATTTTCTGAAGAAGGTTTTTGCTTTGTGGATCAATCCATGTTTGATATTTTCCAATTAAATACAGTTTACGGCACATTAAAGCATGCTTTGGACAATCCAAGAACCATTGTTATTACAAAAAGTAAGGCCGAGAAATTATTTCATTCTGATCCCATTGGAAAGTCTATTTACCTGAACAATGACAAATCAAATTATTATACCATAACTGCCGTTATTGAAGATTTACCTTCTAATTCTAATTTTTATGGTTTTGATTTCTTTATGACCTTAAGTGGGCATGAACCCTACCCAGGTGAGAAGCAAAATTGGATGGCCTCCAATTATGCAACTTACTTTAAAGTTCGAGAAGGGACTGATATCAATCAATTGGAAGGAAAGATCAGCAAATCCTATATCGATGACCATTACCGACCTGCTGTAATTCAAGCAGGAATGGCAGTTAATGAGGAGATATGGAAATCAGCACGTATGACCTTACAGCCATTGAAAGATATCCACCTCCATTCTAAAGGTGTCCAAGAAAATAAAATCGAAACCCAAAATCGAGGGGATATTCAGATGGTCTATATCTTTGGAGGTATAGCAGCATTTATTTTATTTATTGCAATTATTAATTTCATCAATTTATCCACTGCAAATGCAGCTTCACGAGCCAAAGAAGTTGGCGTAAGGAAAACCATCGGATCAGACAGAAAATCTTTAATCTATCAATTTATGACAGAGTCACTCCTGTTTTCTGTGATTTCCATGCTCTTAGCATTATTTATTGCCTACCTGCTTTTACCTTATTTCAATAATATCTCAGGAAAATCGCTAATATATCCTTGGAAAAGTTTAGCCTTTATCCCTGGCATTCTAGGGTTTGGAATGTTGATCGGATTGATTTCTGGAATTTACCCTGCCCTGTATCTTTCAGGATTTAAGCCAATTTCAGTTCTTAAAGGTAATCTCAACCTTAAGTCCAGCAACAATTGGTTCCGTAATGGATTAGTTATCTTTCAATTTGTCACTTCTATTATTTTAATCATTGGAACCTTGGTGATCAGCCAACAGGTACGATATATTTTACATAAGGACCTAGGATTCAATAAAGAACAGGTATTGGTTTTACGTGGAACAGGAACATTGGAGGGAAGGCAAAAAGCATTAAAAGAAGAATTAAAGGGAATTTCAACAGTTTCCTCGGTTTCCATTTCAGATTATTTACCGGTCATGATGGATGCGGTAAAAAGAAATGGTAATTCGTATTGGATCGATGGAAGGCAAAATGAAGACGTCGGTGTTGGCGGGCAAAATTGGATTGTAGATGAAGATTACATCAATACATTTGGGATAAAGTTAGAACAAGGCAGGAATTTCAATATGGAGATGCCAACAGACTCTGCTGCAGTCCTTGTTAACCAAAGTATGGTCAAAAAACTTGGCATCAAAAATCCAATAGGTACCAAAATTAGAAACTTTGCGACATTCACCATAATTGGTGTTGTAGAAGATTTCATTTTTGATAATATGAAAGGGGATGGAGTCAAGCCCTTGGCTTTGTTAATTGGTGGAAGTCCTAACATGATTTCCATTAAATTAAAAACAGAAAATTTAGAGAAGAGCATATCGGAAATTACGAAAGTATGGAATTCCTTTTCACCTAATCAAAAAATACAGTACAGTTTCTTGGATGAAGGCTTTGAAGCACTGTATGCGGATGTGCAACGGACAAAGACAATCGTATCGATCTTTGCTGGATTTGCAATTTTCATAGCAATCCTCGGGCTCTTTGGCCTCGCAGCGTTTGTGACCCAACAAAGAACAAAAGAAATTGGAATACGAAAAGTTTTGGGAGCCAGCCTTCCCGGGATTATTAAATTATTATCTACGGATTTTATCCGCCTTGTAATAATCGCAATTCTTATTGCCTCTCCTATAGGTTGGTGGGCTATGAATAAATGGCTACAGGACTTTAGTTATAGAACGAACATTTCTGCCTGGGTTTTTATTACCGCAGCCGGAATCAGCTTGTTGATCGCATTCGGAACGATATGTTATCATGCCCTAAAAATTGCCAAAATTAACCCTGTCCAAAGTCTGAAGGACGAATAAATTTTAATTTATGAATACACTAAAAATAGCATTTAGAAACATTAGGAAAAACAGGGGATTTGCTATCATTAATATTGCGAGTTTAGCATTAGGAATAACTTGTTTTTTGTTATTGTCAGCTTATGTTTACCATGAGCTTACTTATGACAGATTTCTATCGAATTCGGACCGCATTTCGATGGTGACATCTGGGGTGAAGGCTGCAGACGACGAAGATTATCAATATTGGTCTGTTACTCCTACAGCCTTAGCTCCTGAGTTTGAAAAGGAGTTTCCAGAAATTGAAAAAGCTGTTAGGATGTACAATTACAACGATGCTGCACTTGTTGAAAAAGGTTCAGAAACGATTAAGGAAAATGGATTAAAATATGTTGACTCAGACTTCTTAAAGGTATTGGATTACAAAATCTTGGAAGGAAATTCGAATTCACCACTCGCTAATCCTAGCGATATCGTTATTACTGAAAAATTAGCGAAGAAATATTTTCCAAACACCAATCCTATTGGAAAAACATTAGTTGTCGATAACACTCCTTGGAGGGTCTCTGCCATCATTGAGGATTTGCCAACATTTACGGAAATTAAATTTACTGCACTTCTTTCAAACAAAGGTCTTGAAAGGTATAAACAGACACAATGGGGTTCTGCAAATGATTTAACCTTTTTATTGTTAAAGAATAACATAGATACAAAGGCTTTTCAAAGCAAGGTTGACCGCTTCGCAAACGAAAAATTTAAAGAAGAAGCGAAAGCTGGATTTACTATTAAATTCAATATCGAACAGATTCAAGATATTCATTTACATTCAAAGGCTGCAGGATCTGGAAACATGACCTATATCTATATTTTTGCTTTTCTCGGATTTGCCTTATTGGTTATTTCTGCTGTGAATTTTACAAACTTATCTTTATCCCATGCTACTGAAAGAGCAAAAGAAATAGCTGTCCGAAAGGTATTGGGTGCTGCAAGAAAATTAGTTTTTAAACAATTTATTAGAGAAGGTGCCGTGATGGTTGGACTTGCATTGATTATTGGCTTAGTTTCAACATGGTTTTTATTGCCGATATTCAGCGCTTATATTGCTGTTCCCATAAAATTAAATATCTGGACAAATCCTATTTTTTATATTTCTATGTTAGGATTTTTTATAATCCTAAACTTCCTAGCCTCCGGATGGCCAGCCTGGGTTATTTCACATTTTAAGCCGATAAATGTTATTAAAGGTCAACTTAAATCAAATTATGCTAAATTCTCAGTTGCTAAAATTCTAATTACTTTTCAATATTGCATCTCGATTTTTTTGGTGATATGCACCTTATTTGCCTTTAGGCAGATGCAATTTATTCAGACTAAGGATACAGGTTTGAACCGTTCGCAGATCCTCGTGCTGGATGGTGATATCTGGAAAAATATAGAGCGAGAAACAATGAAAAACGAATTAATGAAACTCAGTAGCATCAAAAATGTATCTGCTTCTTATGATTCACCTGTCAATATACAAGGAGGATATTCGCTACAAACAGCCGAAGGAAAACAAGCAAATTTCAAAATGGATATAACGGCCATACCTATTGAAAGAGATTTCTTAAGCACCTTTGACATCCCCATAATTGCGGGAGAAAATTTGAATGAAACCGATATTATAAAAGCTAAAGATACCTCAGTCAATAGATCAGTTGCTATTATCATTAATAAATTAACTGTTGAAAAAATTGGTTGGACTCCTCAAGAAGCTATAGGTAAACAAGTTCATATCAATGGACGAAAAGGGCCTGTAAAAGCTGTCGTTGATAATTTTAACTTTGCCTCTTTGCGTGAAGAGGTCAGGCCAGTTGCTTTATTTCCTGAATATAATTATTTCGGTAATATTTTCGTGAAATTGGAGGCTAATGCCAATTCTAAACAAGCCATTCAAGAAATCGAATCTGTTGTCAAAAAACTCAAACCTAATGCTCCTTTTGAATACCATTTTTTGGATGAAGATTATGCAGATCTCTATAAACAGGAACAACAAACAACCAAAATCATGCAGTTATTCGCCTTGGTAACAGTAAGCATCGCCTGCATCGGATTATTTGCAATTTCCGCTTATGCTGCTCAGCAACGCGTTAAAGAAATAGGAATTCGAAAAGTCTTGGGAGCTTCGGTTGCTAAGTTAGTGGGATTATTGACCAATGACTTTATTAAACTAGTCCTGATTGCGTTTATTATCACAGTTCCACTTGGCTATTTAGCCATGGATAAATGGCTGGCGAACTTCGCTTACCACATTCATCTGGAATGGTGGATTTTTGTAATCGCCGGTTTAGTAACTCTTGTCATTTCTTTCTTAACAATAGCTGGACAAGCATTCAAAGCCGCAAGAGCCAATCCAATCTATAGTCTGAAAGATGAATAAAAATAAATTAACATAAAATTTAAGATCTAACTTTTCTCGGCTCTTTTGCCTTATGTCTTCTGTCTTGTGTCTAACGTCTAACTTCTTAAATCTAACAAAACCACCCCATGAAAAATATCAATCTAATTATTAGAAAATTATGGAAGAACAAGATGTTCGCCTTTTTGAACATTATTGGATTAGCCATTGGCATTAGTGCATGTTGGATTGTTTTTAGAATTGTAAATTATGAATTCAGTTTTGACAAACATCATCCGAACCAAGAAAAGATATTTAAAGTTTTCGGAGTGTTTGATGAGGTGAGTTCTACAGATTATTTTGATGGGGTGCCGACCCCTCTTTCAAGGTATATTAAAGAAAATCTCAGTACCGTAGAATATACGGTCCCCATCAATAAAAAACACTTTCCAATTATTAGTAATACCTCTGATTCTAAAGATCCGATATTAATTGAGGATCAGCAAAACATCGTTGAAACAACTTCTGATTATTTTAAGATGGTTCCTTATGAATGGATTGCAGGAAATCAAGAGCGTGTATTTCAACATCCTAACGAGGTGGTACTAACAGCTTCGAGAGCTAAGGAGTATTTCCCAAATGTGGAGTTAAAAGATCTTGTTGGAAAGACTTTGAAATATGATACCTTGATGTACTCCATTGCAGGTGTTGTAAAAGATTTGGAACATCCCAGTAGCTTTCTGGCTAAAGAATTTATGAATGTTTCAAGTAATGACTGGAATAGTGATAATTGGCTAACCTTTATGTCAGATTACACCTTGTTCGTTCAATTAAAGGACCTGAATAGCAAAAGTTCTTTTGTTGATCAAGCAAGTAAGAAGGTTTTTGAAATGACAAATGAGGAGTTTAGTAAATCAGATTCAAAAGCAAGGGTTGGAATTACAGCATTAGCGGATGTGCATTTTGACCAGAACCTACAAGACAGCACAAATATTAAAATACTATATGGGTTGATTGGTATTGGGATTTTCTTAATGCTACTAGCAACTATTAACTATATTAACTTAACAACTGCACAGGTTCCTTATAGGGCAAAAGAAATCGGAATCCGAAAAACTTTGGGAGAACAACCATTTGATGTTAGTAAATCATTTTTCTTTGAAACTTTTATTATCACAGCTATTGCACTATTACTTTCCCTCCCACTGACTAAAATCTTTGAAAAAACTTTTGCCTCCTTTCTGCCAGCCAACATAAACTCATTTTCGGATCAATGGCCGGTTATCCTATTTATATTGGCGCTATTGATTATAATCACATTTATTGCAAGTATATATCCTGTATATTTAATCAATAAGGTTCAAATATCGGAAGTCATTAAAATGAAGGGGATAGGCAAACTTTCCTTAGGGAGTATCTCTTTACGCAAAGTGTTAATTGTATTCCAATTTATTATTGCCCAAATATTCGTGATAGCCACTTTTATTATGGGACTGCAAATGAAACATACCATGAAATCTGATTTAGGATTTAATTATAATGCGATCGTGACCTTTCAATTACCATTCAAAAAACATCAAAATAGTGATGTAGATCCGTATGTTTTTAAATCTGCTGTAGAAAAGCATAGCCAAGTAGAAGGTGTATCTCTTGGCCATTTTCCATTGAGCAATGACCATTGGGGGAATAATGTCTCCACGGCATCAGACACTGGTGAAGTAAAGGTGAATATGCCTATAAAGTTTATTGACAATGACTATTTAAAAGTTTATAAAATTAAATTACTAGCAGGAAGGCCTATGACTATTGCAGATACCAGTTCGGGAGTGATCCTCAACAAAATTGCTATTGAAGAATTGGGGTTCCGCACTCCAACAGATGCTATAGGCAAGCCAGTTCAAACTTATGGCAAGGACAGAACAATAACCGGAGTAGTTGAAGACTTCAATAGTAAAACCCTTCATTCCGAAAAAAAGAGTATTGCGCTATTAACATCTGCATACAGAGGTCAGCTGCAAAGGGCCTCCATAAAATTGAAAGATGACCCTAAAACATGGAAATCAAGTTTAGAAACAATTGAAAAAGAATGGAAAACAATATATCCAAATGCTCCTTTTGCTTTTGAGTTTTATGATCAGAAAATGCGTCAATTCTATGAAAGTGATTATAAGTTTTCCAAGATTATCAATCTTTCCACAGGGATCACCATTTTATTAAGTTGTTTAGGTTTAATCAGCTTAGTTACTATCTCTACTGCTCAAAGAACTAAGGAAATTGGTATCCGAAAAGTTCTTGGAAGTACGATTGCAGGAATAGTTGGTCTTCTATCAAAAGACTATTTGAAACTCATTTTTATATCGATTTTAATTGCCTCTCCGATTGCTTGGTGGGCATCAAACAAATGGTTGCAGGATTTTGCCTATAAAATTGAACTATCCTACTGGATGTTCCTAATTCCTGCTATCGCAACAATAATTATTGCTTTTTTAACAATGGGGTACCATTCGCTCAAAGCCGCAAAGGCTAATCCTGTAGATAGCTTAAGGGATGAATAAGGTATAGGATCAATATTAGAGAAATGAGGTAAAAAGGTAAAATGGATAAAGAATATTAAATTAATAGCAGAGGATTATGATTTTAAATGATTTGAAAATAGCATGGAGAAACCTTTGGAGAAATAAAACATTTTCAATCCTTAATATTTTAGGATTAACCTTGGGTTTCACAGGATTTATTCTTTCTTATCAATATATAAATAGGGAAATGAGCTATGATCGCTGGAATCCAAAATTTGATGATATTTATCAGATTGGATTAGAATTGAATGGTCAATACAGCATAGAGACTGTTCCTTCAATGGCACCAATGATTAAGGACAATTTTCCTGAAGTGGAGCTGGCTGGAAGGTATATGGTTTATCCTTTCGGTGGCTATCCAATTGCTGGTGAGTCAACGCTGTATATGAAAAATGGAGCAATCCTAGATTCTGCAGCTGCTGAAATCTTCCAGGTTCAAAGTATTAACGGTCCTATTTTTAAATCCAAAGAACAAAAAGAAGCTACGCTGATTAATGAGAGAGATGCCAAATTATTATTCAAAGCTGAGGATTTACAATTTTTAGAACCGAAAATCATTCCTATGCTCCCTATTAATCTTGGGATGCAAGAAACTATTAATGGAATCATTAAAGAACGACCGCCATCTCTAATCAACCAAGATGCAATTTTCATCAGAGATATTGCTGATGAAAAAGCTGCGGGAAATCCTTTCACATACCAAACTTTTATCCAAGTTAGGAAGGGCACTAATATTCAAGCCTTAAAGGATAAGATTAATGCACTATACTTAAGTGAAATTGCCACTTATGATAAAATTAAATCCACCTCATTTTCCAAAGGAAACATTTATTTAGAACCATTGGCAAATATTCATTTGATGCCAAAAGCTGGATCAAATACAGGTTATCTTATTATATGGATCATAGGAATTCTTTCAGCAATTATCCTAATTCTTGCCTCAGCGAATTTTGCTAATATGATCATGGCACAGGCAGACCATCGTGTAAAGGAATTGGCAATTAAAAAAATATTGGGAAGTAGCAGAGCGGCAATAATTGGTCAATTGTTGATCGAGGTATTTATTTTAACCTTGCTATCTGCTTTTTTAAGTTTAATTGCTCTTGCAATATCAGGAAATGTACTACAAAAATGGTTTAATGATGATCTTATACATTATATTTTTTCGGTCCAAACCATCATTCAATTGGTATTAGCGTTAGTAACGACTACTCTATTGTCGGGAATCTATCCTGCTTTGGTGCTTTCTGGATATAAAAGCATTTATCTTTTAAAGGGTGGGGCTACAAAAACAATTAAAAATTTTACATTTCGAAATGCCCTCTTAACTTTTCAGGTCATATTTGCCATTATATTTATTGTTGGGATGTTTGTTGTCCAGCAACAAGTAAAATTTATTCAGAATACAGATAAGGGGTTTGAGCCTGAACAGATTATAAACTTTAATGGAATTGGTCTATATTTCAATTCTGCAATGGATGGAAACTTTGAAGATTTTAAAAAAAGGTTAATTAATGATCCCAGTATAGTTTCGGCATCTTCCCCTACCAATGTACCTGGATTCGGAGAAAGACCCATGAAAATGGAATTTTTTTCAAACACTACTAAACATGATTTGGAACATATTGGTATCGATCCACGATATTTTGAAACTTTGAATATCGAAAAAATAGCAGGTGATGACCATATATCCTTAAGCCAAATCTTAAAAGATAGCTTATCAAATTATGCAGTAATCAATGAGACTGCAGCAAAATCATTAGGGTTGACAAACCCCATAGGTTCAAGAATTTCAGGTTGTAATGTCAATTTTAATATTATTGCTGTAGTTAAGGATAGTAAAGCATATGGGTTTGAGGAAAAAGTTGCCCCTACGGTTTACAGCTATAAAAATGAATGTGCTGCCGGAAGGATGAAAATAACTTTAATGGTGAAGGCAGCGCCTGGAATGGTCGACCAAGCTATAAAAGTCGTTGAAAAGGAATGGCAGAAAAATGAATATTCTCAAGATCTTCCTTTAGACTATAAATTTATGGATCAACAATATGCAGCTCTGCATGCTAAACAGGTAGAAATGCAATCAGCATTCAATATTTTCAGTATAATTTCGGTAATTATTGCCTCCCTTGGTCTATTTAGCATGTCGGCTTATCAAGTTACTTTGAAACGAAAAGAAATGAGTGTAAGAAAAGTGCTTGGAGCTTCTGTAAAATCCATATTCATTCAATTGAATAAACCATTTATTAAGATTTTTACTATTGCATCTATAATTGCCATACCCCTTGCATTTTTATTGATAAGGGGCTGGTTAAACAATTTTGCTTATCATATTTCTATTCAGTGGTGGTATTTTGGATTAGCATTAATATTGGTTTTAATTATAATTCTACTTACCATAAGCTATCAATCCATTCAAGCAGCTAAAGAAAATCCTGTAGACAGCTTAAGGGATGAATAATTTTAAAACTGCACGTTCGCTTATTGGATTTTGTTCAAAAACAAGATTAAGCTAGATAAACAATTATTAATAACATTTACATATTTTGAATTAAATGAATAGCATAAAATTAGCATACCGGAATATTGTAAAGAATGGATCTTATACCGTTATCAATGTATTGGGATTAACCCTGGCTTTTACTTTATGTTTATTGGTTTTTTCGGTATTAAGCGAAGAAAAATCATACGACACGAGTTGGTCCAAGGCGAATCGAATTTATCGGATTAACACGGTTGAATTGGATAAAGGTATTGAAGGAGAAATAAACCAAGTTTACGCAAATCTAGGCTTGGAGTTAAAGAATCAATTTCCTGAAGTTGAAGCTGCTGCAGCTATGTTCAGTCGAGAAATTTTTTTAAATCTCGGAACTGATCAAACAGTTGAGGTTCGTTCAATCTTTATGCAAAAAGATGCCTTTAATATCTTGGACTTTAAAATAATTGAAGGAAATCCAAACATATTGGTTGCTGGGAAAACGAATATCATGATTAATCGAGAATTCAGGGACAAATATTTTAAAGGGGAAAATGTTATCGGAAAATTGATTAAGTCTTCGGATCCGCTATTAGAAGAAAGCGAGAATGTGGGATACGTTATTGTTGCAGTTTTCGATGAAATTCCCTATAACTCAACTTTTAGGACACCAGTAATAACTTTTTCTGAAGTTTTAAATAATAAACTTTCTAAAAATGGAGATGGATACTATCAAGAGCAGTATATTGCATTAAAACCAAACACGGATATTGCAGCTTTTTCTCAGAAAGCCAATAAATGGTACAAAGATTTTCTTTCAGATTCTGCTGTAAAGAATTTTAGTTTTCGATTTCAACCATTGAAGGAAATCTACATGAATCCGGTAAGCCATTCCGACATTTATGGAAATGAAAAAACAACATTTATTTTTCAAATTATCGCACTATTAGTCCTAGTTATATCTTTTATTAATTTTATAAACCTTTATGCTGTAAGAACCATAAAACGCATCAAGTCGCTTAACCTTCATAAAATATTGGGAGCAAGTAGATATTCATTGATTAAATCACTCTTGCTGGAAACTATTATTATTTTTTTGATTGCCGCCTTAATTAGTATTTTCTTTTACTTATTAGCATTACCTCCTTTAGAAAGTTTCCTTAATTTCAAACTATATTTTACTCGTGAAATTGTAGGTAGCATTCTCATTTATTTCATACTTACTGTTCTACTTTCTGGATTAATAATTGGTTTCTATCCTGCCTGGATAGTATCCAATATTAAATCATCAGAAGCTTTGAAAAATAAATTATCGAAAGTTTCTAATGTGGAGGTTTGGATGAAAAAATCTTTAATCATTTTCCAATTTAGTGTTTCACTGATCGTCATTGTTGGCTTGATTACAGTCAAGTCCCAATTGAACTTAATTCAAAATACTCCAAAAGGATTAAATACGGAAAATCTTCTCAATATTAAACAACTCTACTTGTCCAATAAATCTTCTACCATAAAAAATGAGCTATTGCGAATTCCAGGAGTAGAAAAAGTAAGTATTTCAGCATGGAGGCCTAATATAGGTTCTGGATATCTAGCAAGAACTGTGGATGATAAAAAGAATGTAGGTGAAAAAATCAGAGTTAGTTTTATTGGGGGGGATGCTGATTTCACACCCTTGTTAGATATTAAGCTTATAGCGGGTAGAAACCTTACTGAAAAGGACTATATCGGCCATCCTAAACCTAACCCTAAATTTGAGGGCGATGAATTTTTAAATGCACTCATTACCGAAAGCACTGCAAAAAGGTTAGGCTTATCTGATCTTGGGATTCCAATTCAAGGTTTAGATATAATTCCGGTTGGAATAGTTGCAGATTTTCATAGTGAGTCATTTCATAAGCCTCTATCTCCGACAGTCATACTGGCAAAGGACTTTCAGGAATATGGAAATATATTGATAAAAATAAAAGATGGACAAGAAAATGTTGTTGGAAAACGGATTACCCAAACCATGTACAAACATTTTCCAGATAAATATTTTAATTTTGAATGGGTTGATGATTTGATTGCCAACAATTATCAGAAAGAATTAAAACAAGCGCAAATCTTTACCTTATCTGCCTTTTTGGCGCTTTTTATATCAGCATTAGGTGTTACGGGATTGATTCTACAAAGTGTGGAACAAAGGACTAAGGAAATAGGTATCCGTAAAGTTTTGGGAGCATCAATTGCCAGTATTTCCAATCTGTTTGGAAAAGAATATGTTTTGATGATTATTATTGCTATTGTTATTGCCAGTCCAATAGCCTGGATTTTAGCTAACAAATGGCTTGAGGATTTTGCATTTAAAACAGAAGTAAAATTGTGGTTTTTCGGCTCTGCAGGATTCATCGTATTAATCGTCACTTTAATCACCGTTAATATTCAAACAATAAAAGCTGCCCTAGTTAATCCTGTAGATAGCTTAAGGGATGAATAATTCTTGGGCGGACATTGTCCAATTGTGAACGGAACCTGTTCGAAACCGAACATATCATGAATTAAAATATTTCTTATAAAACTGAATTTCAAATCATTATATAAATGGCAAACCGATTGTAAGTGCTTCCATGAAAGTCTGTAATTCAATTACCTGCTATCGTATGCTATTGAATGACTTAAAGATTAATTAAATTAGACACAAAACAACAGCAAATTAATATCATGATAAAACTGGAGCATATTTTCAAATGGTACAATGTAGGTGGAACGAAATCATTTATTTTAAAAGACATTAATCTAGAGATTAAAGAGGGTGATTTTGTTTCTATCATGGGTCCTTCAGGTTCTGGAAAGTCAACTCTATTGAACGTTATAGGGATGTTGGATGAACCTGATGAAGGAAATTATTTCTTTATGGATGAGGATGTTCTAAATATGAAGGCCAAAAAACGGTCTCAGCTTTTTCAATCGCATATTGGCTATGTTTTTCAGTCCTACCATTTGATCGATGAATTGACTGTATATGAAAATATTGAAACTCCATTAATCTATAAAAACCTATCTTCTTCAGAACGTAAAAGTATCGTTTCGGACCTATTGGACAGGTTCAATATTGTAGGTAAAAAAGATCTTTTTCCTGCCCAGCTTTCAGGAGGTCAACAGCAGGTTGTAGGTATAGCTCGAGCATTGGCAGGATCACCCAAGTTATTACTCGCAGATGAACCCACTGGTAACTTAAACTCAAAACAGGGGGAAGAAATCATGGAATTATTCAAACAACTCAATGAAGATGGTGTAACCATCATTCAAGTAACACATTCGGAAAAGAATGCGGAATATGGTAAATCCATTTTGAATATGCTGGATGGCCAAATAAAATAATTAAAATTTTAAGGATTTTTGGGATTGCCTTTTATTTCGTAAATTTCATGGTGAATGAAAAAGAAATAAAGGCACTCATCTTTCTTTTGGACGATCCCGATCGGGAAATCTTTCAAGAAATTGAGTATAAGTTAATCACCTGTGGGCCGGAGGTCATCCCTCTATTAGAACACTCGTGGGAGTCTTCTTTTGATCCACTTTCCCAAAGTAGGATAGAAAATATTATTCACAGAATTCAATATGATCAGGTTAAAAACGATCTCCAACTTTGGAAATTAAATAACTCTGAAGACCTTTTAGAAGGTCTATTAATTATCAATCGATATCAATATCCTAATTTGCATGAAGAACAAGTCTACTATCAATTAGCAGAATTGCGTCGAAATGCATGGTATCATTTGATGTATGATATGAGCCCAGTAGAAAAAGTTAAGCTCTTGAATAATATTATTTTTCGGGAATTTGGACTATCTGGAAACACCTCAAACTATCATGACCCTCAAAATTCATTTATACACAAGGTATTAGAATCTAAAAAAGGTAATCCAATTAGCTTAGCCTGTATTTATGCTTTAGTTGCTCAGAAACTTGATATTCCAATCTATGGAGTCAATCTCCCAAAGCATTTTGTTTTAGCCTATGTGGATCCCGAAAATGAACATAAAATCCTGTTCTATATCAATGTTTTCAATAGAGGGCAGATAATGCGGGAAGAGGATATCTATGCCTTTTTGAGACAATTAAACCTACCCTTATCCGACAACTATACCTTGCCTTGTGATAATATTGCAATTATAAAAAGGGTTCTTAGGAATTTAATCTCAGCATATGAACATGTTGATAACGCAGAAAAAAAGCTGGAAATAGAAACACTACTCTCTTTAATAGAAGAAGACGAGATTAAATAACCTCGTCTTCCCAACAATTTTTTTTATAATCCTTTAATTCCTAGCATCTAGGGAAATCCCCATTGGCGAGAACATGATTCCAGATTGACTATAAGTATAGGTTGCATTAGGAGCTACGTTCCCATTATCAGATTTTAAGAATCGATAGACTGCTTTGGAAACTGGGTCTGCAACATATAAATATTTGCTTTCCTTTCTAAAGTCCAATTCAACATCGACTGGTTGTAGAAGCTTTGTGCTTACACCCTCGATAATTCTACTAGGCTTAATGGTCCCTGATGCCTGACTTATAGCGTTGTAATCATCAAAAATCAATATTCTACCTACATAAGTGGGATTAGTAGCAGTCCCTTGCTGAACATAGTCAGTCAAGGCTAGCATATTATTTACAGTATCTACTGACATCCCCTGAATATTACTCGAATTTTCAACAGTCAAAATTTTAGAAGGATCTACTGAATTAATCGTTGAGTCACGCGAAACAATAAGATTGTCATAAATCTCAACACCTCCATTTGTACCAGACTTACTGACAACCAAACCACTTTTTACAATAGTCACATCCCAATATTCGTTATCATTCTTGAATTGATAAGTTTGTCCAGGTTTATGGAATGTGGTCAACCCTCTTGGCCTATCTAACACATAAAATCTCGAAGTATCTGGTTTTATGTTAATTGCATAAAGCTTATCTAGACTTGGGTGGAACACCATTCCCCTAACATTATTTAAGAATCTATGCGATATCCTTCCACTATTACTTAATCCCCCAGTCAAACCTATAGTCATCTTATTGATAAAAGTATCGGCTTCCAATGCATAATTGGAGGATTGAAATACAAGCTGTGCACTGGGATTGAAATAAATGCTTCTTCCCCCTTTGGCATCTGTTAAGGAAGGTGCTGCCCCTTTTGACATTAAAGAATCATCCGAAAATGGCAATAATACCACATTATTGAACTTCGTAGCGGAAGTATTTGGATTATAGTTGGAATAAGAAATATACAGTCGAGAAAACACGTTACTTTCAGGCGGTTCGTCATCGTCCTTTTCACAGGAATAAAACCCTAGGACGGTTGCGATAGCAAGTAGAGCAAAAAGGTACCTTAGTTTCATAAAACAAATAATTTATTACAAATGTATAAAATTATCGTTTGCCGAAGAGTTCTGGTAGCGCTAAGAAGTGTTAAAGTTGATTAAATAAATGGTTTTATGTAAAATTGCAGAATAGAATCTTATGCAATGGAGAACAAAGAATTTGTAAGAGAGAAGTTGGAATTGCCCAACAAAGGGAAAAAGCTGTTGCTTCACTCCTGCTGTGCTCCCTGTTCTGGTGAGGTGATGGAGGCATTGATAGCATCGGATATAGATTTTACAATCTATTTCTACAACCCCAATATTCACCCACGAAAGGAGTACGATCTTAGGAAGGAAGAAAACATCCGCTTTGCTGAAAAACATAACATTCCCTTTATCGATGCGGACTATGATGTTGATCATTGGTTTGAGTTGGCTAAGGGTATGGAGAATGAGCCTGAGCGTGGAATTCGCTGTACCATGTGCTTTGATATGCGATTCGTAAAAACTGCTGAATACGCAGCAGAAAATGGGTTTGATGTGATTTCAAGTTCATTGGGTATATCAAGATGGAAAACAATGGAGCAGATTAATGACTGTGGTCTGAGGGCAGCTTCCAGACATCCAAATATGGAGTATTGGACCTTCAATTGGCGTAAAAAAGGTGGCTCGGCAAGAATGTTGGAAATCAGCAAAAAAGAACGCTTTTATATGCAGGAATATTGCGGCTGTGCATACTCTCTTCGGGATACAAATAAATGGAGAATGGCCAATGACCGCCCAAAAATTGAATTAGGAAAAAATTATTACGAATAGCATAGACGATTTTTTAAAATAAATTTCATTTATGATTAATTAATCGTTACTTTTGCAGGCTCAAATGCAAGATTGTGAAGTATCTAAAAAAATACAGAATACCATTTTCAGGTCTTTCAACAGGTAAGCACAGTTTTGACTTTGATATCGACGAGAAGTTCTTTGCATGTTACGAACATTCCTTAGTACAGGACGGCAACCTTAAAGCGGTTGTTGAATTGCAGAAACAGGAAAACATGTTGATAGCTCATTTCGACATTCAAGGTACAATAAAACTTACCTGTGATGTTTGTCTATCAACATTTGATTCACCTGTTCATATTAAGGAACGTGCTTTGGTAAAATTCAGCGATGAAGATTGGAACGAAAACACTGAAGAAGTGATTACGCTTTCCAAAAACGATTATGAATTGGATATCGCCCCATTACTTTATGAGTATATTAATGTGGCTGTACCTCCTTATCCAAAGTGTAGTGAAAATGGTGATGGAATTACATGCGATCCAGAAATGCTGGGCATGATCCAAAATGAAGAAGAAAGCTCGTCTGAAGAGGACAATGACAACATTGACCCTCGTTGGGAAGCATTGAAGAATATTAAAAATAACTAAAACAAAAAATACGAGATGGCACATCCAAAACGTAAAACTTCTAAATCTAGAAGAGACAAGAGAAGAACACACTATAAAGCTGAATTACCTAGCTTAACTGTTTGTAAAGAAACTGGCGCGGTGCACAGACCTCACACTGCATATACAGTAGACGGTAACTTATACTACAACGGTAAATTAATTATCGAGAACACCGCTGCTGTCTAAAGACATCTTTCTAAAAAACATCCCAAAAAAGTGTAATATTTTATATTATTCACTTTAACTTGGGATGTTTTTTGCGTATTATTGAATAATATAAATAATAACGAATGAAGATTGGATTAGACGTGTTGGGGGGAGATTTTGCTCCAGATTCTAATATCTCAGGAGCAATTGAAGCTCAAAAACAGCTGGATAATTCCCAGAGAATTGTCCTATTTGGCGATGAACAAGCAACCAAAAAGGCAATTGCCGAAGCTGGAACTGACCCCTCAAATTTTGATTATGTTCATGCTCCTGATATCATCAGTATGCACGAACATCCCACAAAAGCAATCAGCCAAAAACCGAACTCTTCTATAGCTAAGGGGTTTGACTTATTGAAAAACGGAGAAATAGATTCTTTCTCATCTGCAGGTAATACCGGAGCCATGCTCGTAGGTGCTATGTTCAGTGTTAAAACTATTTCAGGGGTGATAAGACCTGCTATTGCAACGAATGTCCCCAAACTGAAAGATGGTTTCGGAATCCTTTTAGATGTTGGTGCTAATGCTGACTGTAAACCCGAAATGCTTAATCAATTTGCCATACTTGGTAGCTTATATGCTGAACATGTTTATGGTATCCCTTCTCCGAAAGTCGGTCTATTAAACATCGGTGAAGAAGAAGAAAAAGGAAACAACCTAACCATCGCTACCTACCCCCTATTAAAAGAAAATAACAAAATTAATTTTATCGGAAATGCTGAAGGTCGTGATCTTTTTAGTGATCATGCCGATGTCATTGTGTGCGATGGATATACTGGTAATGTGGTCTTAAAACTTGCTGAATCATTTTATGTAGTTACTCTAAAGAAAGGATTTAAAGATCAATTTTTCGATAGATTTAATTATGAGCAATACGGTGGCAGCCCGATTCTTGGTGTTAATGCACCAGTCATTATTGGCCATGGAATTTCAAGTCCAGAGGCTATTAAAAATATGGTATTATTGTCTAGAGATATGATTGCCTCAAAATTTATTGAGAAAATCAAATCTGCGTTTAACTAAAATTTATGTCTAAAATTCACGCAGCAATTACTGCAGTACATGGTTACGTCCCTGATTATATCCTGACCAACAAAGAGTTGGAAACAATGGTGGATACAAATGATGAATGGATTGTAACCCGTACCGGAATCCGTGAGAGAAGAATATTAAAAGATCCTGGAAAAGCAACATCTGATTTGGCCGTACCTGCGGTACAAGGCCTTTTAGAGAAAAGAGGAATTTCTGCTGAGGAAATTGATTTGATTATCTTTTGCACAAGTACTCCTGACATGTTGTTCCCTGCAACAGCAAATATCTTGGCAGACAAGATCGGAGCAAAAAAGGCTTGGGGATTTGACCTTCAGGCAGCTTGTTCGGGTTTTTTATTCGGATTAACTACCGGCGCTCAATTTATTGAGTCTGGTAAACATAAAAAAGTATTGGTAGTTGGTGGCGATAAAATGTCTGCTGTGGTAAACTACCAAGATAGAAACACCTGTATCCTTTTTGGTGATGGTTGTGGTGCTGTTTTATTGGAACCTAATGATGAAGGAAATGGTCTTATCGATGCCGTATTGAAAACAGATGGATCAGGTGGACAATTCCTAAATATTAAAGGGGGCGGTTCATTGAACCCCGCATCTCATGAAACCGTCGATGCTGGTTTGCACTACGCTTATCAGGAAGGTCGTACCGTTTTCAAATTTGCAGTTACCAATATGGCTGACGTTGCAGTTGAGGTGATGGAAAGAAACAAATTGACCTCCGATGATGTTAATTGGTTAGTACCGCACCAGGCAAATAAACGAATCATCGATGCAACAGCCGAACGTGCTGGTTTACCTGAAGAAAAAGTGATGGTCAACATTCAGAAATACGGAAATACAACTAGTGGAACTATTCCTCTTTGTTTATGGGAATGGGAAAGCCAACTTAAAAAAGGTGATAACCTTATCCTTGCTGCTTTTGGTGGCGGATTTACTTGGGGTTCCGTTTATTTAAGATGGGCGTACTAATCCGTATTTTATTATTACCTTTATAGCTATTTATTTTTTAAAATTATTAAACAAACCTACTAGCATATGAGTATGGATATCAAACAAATTCAAGATCTGATAAAATTCGTTTCAAAATCGGGTGTGAATGAAGTATCAATCGAAGAGAAAGATTTTAAAATTACGATAAAAACAAATCAAGAGCCTACGTATGTAACAGCGTCAATCCCAACTGCTCATGCAGTTCCTGCCGCTGCAGCTCCTGCGGCTCCTGTAGCAGTTGCGGCTGCTCCTGCAGCGCAATCAGCTCCTGCAGCAGATGACAGCTCTAAATACATTACCATTAAATCTCCTATTATTGGAACCTTCTACCGTTCACCTGGCCCTGACAAATCTGTTTTTGTTAACGTAGGTGATGAGGTTACTCCAGGTAAGGTTATTTGTATCGTGGAAGCAATGAAATTATTCAACGAAATCGAATCTGAAGTTTCAGGTAAAATCGTTAAGATTTTAGTAAATGACGCTCAACCTGTAGAATACGATCAACCTTTATTCTTAGTAGATCCTAGCTAGTTTTTGGAATTCCTCCAAAAACTATTTTTAATTGTGCGAAGAGATAAAGAGTTATACCATACAGTATTATGTTCAAAAAAATATTAATTGCAAATAGAGGTGAAATTGCACTTCGAATTATCCGTACTTGTAAAGAAATGGGTATTCAAAGTGTTGCAGTTTATTCAACTGCAGATCGTGACAGTTTACATGTTCGCTTTGCGGATGAAGCTGTATGTATCGGTCCTCCTGCTAGTAAAGATTCCTATTTAAATATTCCAAATATTATTGCAGCAGCAGAATTGACAAATGCTGATGCTATTCACCCTGGATATGGATTCTTATCAGAAAATGCCAAATTCTCTGCGATTTGTGCTGAGTATGGCATCAAATTCATTGGTGCAACTGCTGATCAGATCGAAAAAATGGGCGATAAGGCTTCTGCTAAAGAGACCATGAAAAAAGCTGGGGTTCCTACTATTCCAGGTTCTGATGGCCTATTACCAGATGTTAAAACCGGTATTAAGATTGCCAAGGAAATGGGCTATCCTGTTATCCTTAAAGCTACAGCTGGTGGTGGCGGTAGAGGTATGCGTATTATTTGGAAAGATGAAGAATTTGAAGGCGCATGGGATTCAGCACGTCAAGAATCAGGTGCAGCATTCGGAAACGACGGCTTGTACCTCGAGAAATTTGTTGAAGATCCTCGCCATATTGAAATCCAAGTCATTGGTGATCAATACGGAACTGTATGTCACCTTTCCGAGCGTGACTGTTCTATCCAAAGAAGACACCAAAAATTAGTTGAAGAAGCTCCTTCACCATTCATCACTCCAGAATTACGTGCTAAGATGGGTGAAGCTGCCATATTGGGAGCAAGAGCTGTTAAATATGAAGGTGCTGGTACCATTGAATTCTTAGTGGATAAACACCGAAACTTCTACTTTATGGAAATGAATACTCGTATTCAAGTAGAGCACCCGGTTACCGAAGAAGTAATCAACTTTGACTTAATCAAAGAACAAATTAAAGTAGCTGCTGGAATTCCTATCTCTGGAAAGAGCTATGAACCAACAATGCATGCTATTGAATGCCGTATCAATGCGGAAGACCCTTTTAACAATTTCCGCCCTTCTCCAGGAAAAATCACCAATTTCCATTCACCTGGTGGACATGGAGTACGTGTAGATACGCATGTATATTCAGGATATACTATTCCACCAAATTACGACTCCATGATTGCAAAACTTATCTGTGTGGCGCAGACTCGTGAAGAGGCTATCAACACAATGGAGCGTGCATTAAGTGAATTCGTAATCGAAGGGGTGAAAACAACAATCCCTCTTCACCTTAGATTAATGCGTGACCCTAACTTCAGGGCAGGAAATTTTACAACAAAATTCATGGAAACTTTCGACCTTACGGAGTATCCTGATGAGGAGGTTGTATAAAATTTACTTTACATAAACAAAACATGCCATTCTTCGAAAGAAGAATGGTATTTTTGTTTTCTTACGAATAGATTATCGCAGCTAAAATACATGTCCAAGAATATTAAACTTATAGAAGCAATAAAGAATAAAGGAAAAAACATCGAAGCAGAAATGTCTTTCTTCGATCACCTAGAAATCCTGAGATGGCATATCATCCGTTCTGTTATTGCAATTACCGTATTTGCAATTCTTTCCTTTACATTTTACGATTTCGTCTTTAACCAGATTATCATGGGTCCAAAGAATCTAGATTTTTGGACATACCGAATGATGTGTAAAGTGGGTGCCGCATTGAACTTGGATGGTTTTTGTGTCGAAAAAATCCCTTTCAATATTATCAACACAGAATTGGCTGGACAATTTATGCTCCAAATTAACTCCTGCTTGTTAATGGCAGTTGCATTAGGATTTCCATATCTGCTATTCGAGATTTGGTTATTTATTAAGCCCGCACTTACCGATGTGGAAAGAAAATCTGCAAGAGGATTTGTTTTTTATGCAACAGTGCTATTCGTAATAGGGGCTCTATTTGGCTATTATATTGTGGTTCCATTATCGGTCAACTTCTTGGCAAACGTTTCCTTAAGTGAGGAGATTACTAATCAAATTACAATCGATTCATATCTTTCAACAATTGCTACTTTAACTTTAGGATGTGGTATTATCTTCTTACTTCCTATATTAATTTTTATCCTTTCGAAGATAGGAATCATGACTCCGGAATTTATGCGTGCAAGTCGTCGATATGCCATTGTAATTATTCTGGTAATCGCAGCTATTATCACTCCTACAGCAGATATTATTACCTTATTGACAGTAAGTGCTCCAATGTTTATTCTTTATGAATTGAGTATTATGGTATCGGCAAATGTGAAGAAGGCAAAGGAATTAGCAGAAAAAGAATTTTATAATACAAAATAACATATCATGTCTAAAAAAATCGCAATTGGCAGTGATCACGCTGGGTTTGAATATAAAACAGCATTAATCACATTCTTAAATGAATTAGGTTATACTGTTCAGGATTTTGGTCCTGCTTCTGCAGATTCAGTTGACTATCCTGATTTCGCACATCCCGTTGCATCAAGTGTTGAACAACAAGAAAACGAATTGGGAATCTTGATTTGTGGCAGTGCAAATGGTGTGGCTATTACGGCTAACAAACATCAAGGAATTCGTGCCGCAATTTGTTGGTTGGAAGAAATTTCAGCATTAGCACGCCAACATAACAACGCAAATATCGTGTGCATTCCGGCTCGTTTTATTGACTTAGATTTGGCTAAACGTATTGTACGCACCTTCTTGTCAACAGACTTCGAAGGTGGACGTCATGCAACCCGTGTCAACAAAATCTCTTGTGCATAACCAATTTATTCTATGAAAAAATATCTTATCCTTTCCCTGTTGTTACCGACTATTTTTAGCTGTTCGGTGGCTCAACAGGCAAATCAGAAAAAATATGCTGATTTATTAACACAAGAATCAGCAAAAAACCACCTGACTATTCTTACATCTAAAGAATTTGCAGGACGTGGAACAGGACAAGAAGGCGGTAAGAAAACCGTCGAATATATTGCAAAGGTTTTCAAAGACCTCGGATTAAAACCTGCTGTAAATGGTTCTTATTTTCAACCGGTAGCATTAGAAAGATCATCCTATGTCGTAGAAAAATTCGACCTTAACAATAAAAACCTTACAAACGGCAAAGATTTATTTATCCAAGGAAATAACAATATGAAGGATTTTAAAGCTTCGGATATTGTATTTGTTGGATACGGAATTAAAACCGACAAGTATAATGATTTAGAAGGGCTGGACCTAACAGGTAAAGTTGTTTTGGTAATCAATGAAGGCGAACCGACAAATAAGGATGGAAATTCTTTGATTACTGGATCAAGTGTAGGATCAGATTGGTCAACTAGTAGATTCAAGAGAATCCAAGAATTGAGCAAATTAAATCCTAAAATGATCTTAGCAGTAAGTTCTCAAAATGCTGAAATGATTACCCGTTATGGCAATCGATTAACGGCTGGAAGATTTTCATTGCGATCTAATGAAGCGCAGCCGAACCAACCGACTATGGAAATTCCTGTAGCTAATATTACCGTAGAAACGGCAAATCAATTGTTAGCCTCCAAAAATACATCGGTTGCTCAAGTCATTGAAAAGATTGGCTCAACTGGAAAACCAAATTCCTTTGACATTAAATCTTCTTTAGATGCCAATATGGGTGTTAAAAAAGAAGAATTCAATGATCCTAATGTACTTGGGCTTATTGAAGGAACTGACTTAAAAGAAGAAATCGTTATCATCTCAGGTCATTATGATCATGATGGTATCTTACCTGATGGAACATACTTTCCTGGTGCTGATGATAACGGCTCAGGAACTGTTGGCGTTATGGAACTAGCACGAGCTTTTGCTGCAGCTAAAAAAGAAGGTAAAGGTCCAAGAAGAACTATTTTATTTATGGCATTTGCTGCTGAAGAAAAAGGCTTATTAGGGTCAAATTATTATTCCCAAAATCCTATCTTTCCATTGAGCAATACCGTTACCTGTTTAAATATGGATATGATCGGTCGTATCGATGACAAACATTTAGATGGAAATCACAACTACATCCATGCTATTGGATCGGATATGTTAAGCTCGGAATTGAAAGCAATCAATGAGAAAGCAAATAAAGATTTCACTCAAATGGAATTAGATTACATGTATGACGATCCTAAAGATCCATTGCGTATCTATTACCGTTCTGACCAATATAACTTGGCGAAACACGGAATCCCTGTGATTTTCTTCTTCTCAGGGTTACACCCAGATTATCACACACCTAATGATACTGTCGATAAAATCGATTTCCCAATGATGGTAAAACGTGAAAAATTAGTTTTTCATACCGCTTGGGATATTGCAAATCGCGATAAAAAATTAGTGGTAGACAAAACTCCACCGGCTGCTCAATAATCATTCGCAGAACGTATTACTAAGAAGCACTCTCAAACAGAGTGCTTCTTTTTTTTGTTTTTTCTTGCAAATTAGAATCTCATTACTATATTTGTAGTGTACTACCATATTAATACACTAAAACTATGAGATATGTTAAGCATAAAATCATTATCGTATCATTATAAACCAAATAGGAATATCCTCTGGAATATCAATTCAGATCTAAAACCTGGGAATATCTACGGCCTCTTAGGATTGAATGGTGAAGGAAAAACTACCTTTCTAAAATTAATTGTAGGTATGTTAATTCCAAAGGATGGAACAGTTGAATACAATGGACATCTCAGTAGTAAAAGAGCTTCAGAATATCTGAATGATGTTTATTTTTTACCTGATCATAGCAAATTACCCGATCTAGGTATTGAGCAGTTCGGAAAACTTTACGGAGCCTTTTACAGCAAGTACGACCATCAACAATTTGTTGACTGTATAAAAGAATTCAATATTCCAGTGGAAAATAAGCTGAAAGCTCTTTCTTTAGGACAGCATCGAAAAGTACATCTTTCTTTCGCTTTAGCCTGTAATAGCGCAGTCCTACTCATGGATGAGCCAACAAATGGCTTGGATATTCCTTCAAAAGCTATCTTTCGAAAATTGTTAACTAAATACATTAATGACGATAGAATATTTCTAATAGCTACCCATCAAATAAGAGATGTCGATACCTTATTCGATCATCTATTGATTATGAAAAATGGAAGCCTTGTGCTTGATGAAAACATCTATCTTCTTTCTAAACAATTTAGAATTAGTAAATCTCCAATGGATGCTGAGCTTGCTCTGTATACCCAGGATGATTTGGCAGGACCTTTTTATCTCATTAAAAATAATCTTGAGGAAGAAAGCAAGCTTGATATTGAATTTATGTTTAATGCATTTACCAATAACCCAAAACCAATAGAACTATGAAAAATATCATCCAATATTTAAAATGTGTGTTTGCATCCAATAAGTATTTACTCTTTGCTATTCCATTAATTGCATTTGTTCTATTTGGAGTTGGATTATATTTCTTATCAAGTCCTGTATTTGATGGCATTATTAATAGCAGTTCAATAATAAAGTCAGATGAAGCATTAATATCGACCTCAAGATTGCGAGATATTAATTGGACAGTAGCTTTAGTCATTGTTCTTCCCTTTTTCTACCTTACAATTATTCCAATAAACTTTAAAAAAAGCTATGATTTTATTCTTCCTATTAAAACTTCGCAAAAGCTTATAACCTATTGTTTCATTGGTCTAATCATTTATTTATATAACCTGCTAGTTGTTTTGGGATTAAATTATATCGTGGAATTATTTTATAAACAAACCTATTGGAATGCCATAATGGAAGCTTTTGATAGAAAAGGACACCTATATCTGACAATCGAAAAAGACTCGATTTTTTATAGTGGAAAAAATGCTTTGCAATATTTTATTACTGTGGGCATTTTCTTAATGTTCTTTCCATTTTATTTAGTGGCTAGCTTATATTTCAAAAAATATAGCTTTTTAATTTCTCTAGCATTAATTTTAACCTTTATGATTTTTGGTACTTATTTAGGATCCAAAATCTGGACCGGAAATTCTAATCTAATTTCCAATCAGACTTATATATTCCTCTATAAATGGTTAATCATCTTTATTCCCGCTGTACTTTGTTACATAGGATTTTATTTCTTTCTAAAAGAAAAGGAGGTATAGATGCAATTTCAATCAGACAAACCCATTTACTTACAGATAATTGATTTGGTAATGGAGAAAATATTAATCGGAGAATGGAAGGTTGGTGAAAAAATTCTATCTGTTCGTGAATTCGCAGCAAGTGTTGAAGTAAATCCAAACACGGTCATGAGATCTTATGATAAATTACAACAAGATGAAATTATTTTCAATAAGCGTGGTTTAGGACTTTTTGTTAAAGAAAATGCTGTCAAGATCATCATGAATGAAAAGAAAGCAAATTTCCTTCAGCATGAAGCACCTAAATTCTTTCAAACTGCCAAATTATTAAACATTGAAATCGACGAATTAATTGAATTATTTAAAGCTAACTAAATATGAAAAAATCAACGTTATTTATTATGGCCGCTGTCTTAATTTTATGGCTTTGCTTGGCCGTAATTAAACCATTAGATGGAAGGGTATTTATAGATTCAAATGAGAAACCAAAGGATTTTATCTCTGGTATTATTAATAATTTTGATAAATCTAAAACTTATAAATATGCATCACTAAAGGGTATCAATCATATTAAATTGCTAGGCTATCCAAATAAAAATGCCTTCATTGAATTCGTCCAATCTGATTCGAATAAAGTTTATTTAATGGAAAACAACCGTTATGTTCCTTATGATTTTGAAAACAGCGCTGATACTTTAGTAATAAAATTAAATGAAAGTGATTTTAAAGCTATTTATATCTATACAAATTCATCTTTAAAAACTCTCATTTTAGATAAATTAAATGCTTCCCTTCGGTCAGTACCAAGAGAAGGAAATTTATCCTCCTTTGAAAATTTAATTGTTCAAAATCAATCTCAGATAATTGGGTCTAATGAATCAAGAGATAATCTCCATAAAATTAATCCAATAAAAATAACTGTAAAAGACAAATCCCATTTGGAATTCCATGGCAGCACATTCTGCAGCATAGATTTAAAACTCAACAATGGAATGCTTATTCTGAACGAAGGTTCCTTCATTGACACGTTGAATGCCAACCTTCAGGGATTAAGTAATATTATTATTGGTAAATACCCTGATGATAAAAGAGTGAAGTTTTTAGAAATCTCTGGCAATTTAGACTATTACAACAAAAGGAAACCGCAATAACAATGATTATGATTTCAAAAATCATTATTAAAATATTTGGGATGTTTATCCTCAGCATATCCTCCTTTCTAACTAGCATTGTAGATCATTTTGTTCCAGTCGAAAATAATCCTAATCATATAAATGCAACGAGTATAAAAAATGAAGGGAAGGAAAGCAGTTTAAAAGAAATCGCATATATTGAAAAAATCAAAGGGCAGAAATAAATTCTGCCCTTCTTTGTTTTTCAAGTTTCATGGCTTTGGGACGCCATTAAATATTTTAGATAAATTGTATGTCTATTCCGGATTATCTGCAGTGGATTCTCTCGCCAAAGTCACCTCATCAGGTGCATTGCCTAAGTACTTATCCAATTCAAATAATGATTCATCACTTGCACGGTCTCCTCCAGCAATTTTTAATTTATCGATCAATTCCATAGCCAATTTTTCTTCTTCGGTCTGTTCTTTAACAAACCACTGTGCGAAATTCCAAGTAGCCCAATCTTTTTCTTCCATGGATTGATTAACAAGGCCATAGATAGCATTTGTGTTATCAACCTCATGTTTAAATACCAGTTCAAAGCATTCTGAAATTGTTTTAGGAAGTTTCTTTGGCTCTTCTACAGCCTCCACCTTCGGTGTTCCTCCACGCTCCAGAATATACATCATAATTTTAATCATATGATTTCTTTCTTCCTGTGCATGTCGAAATAAAAAATTAGCAACACCGCCATACCCTTTTGTATCTGCCCAGCATCCTAATGCTAAATATATCTGAGATGCTTGATTTTCTTTTGTCATTTGCTTTATCAGCGAGGTCTCCATCGCTTTAGAAAGTCTATTGGTATCCATAATAATTCCTTTTTCTATTAGAACAGTTCATAATCGACTTTGTTTCCTTTAACTCCCTTTACTTTTACACTTTTAGATTGTAAATTTGAGTAAAGCTATTACTAAACAAAACCCTACTCAACTTGTTCTTTTTTTAAATCAATAAACTATATGGCATTTTTAGATTATTATAATGTTTTAGGATTGGATAAATCGGCAAGTCAAGATGATATCAAGAAAGCTTACCGTAAGCTGGCCCGCAAATTTCATCCTGACTTAAACCCGAATGACGAAAGTGCGAAGAAAAAATTCCAAGAGATAAACGAAGCTAACGAAGTCCTTACTGATCCCGAAAAACGAAAGAAATACGATCAGTACGGTGAAAACTGGAAACATGGCGAAGAATATGAGAAAGCACAACAGGACTATGCTCGTTCGAGAGGCTCTCGATCAAGCGGCTCTGCCGGTCAAAATCCTTTCGAAGGATTTGATTTCAATAATTACAATGGTAATTATGACACCGGTGAATATTCAGATTTCTTTGAGGACCTATTTGGGTCAAGATTTGGAGGTGGCCGCTCATCGGGAAAACGTGGAAGTTACAGAGGACAAGACTATGAAACCCAAGTAGAATTAACCCTATTACAAGCTTCTCAAACACATAAACAAACATTTACGGTAAATGGTAAAAACATCCGTATTACCATTCCGGCAGGTGTTGAAGACGGTCAAAAGATCCGACTGAAAGGACAAGGGGCAGATGGAGTCAATGGAGGACCAAATGGAGACCTTTATATTACTTTCTCTATAAAACCTGACCATCGATTTAATCGCCGAGGAAATGACCTTTATACTCATATCGATATAGACTTACCAACCGCATTATTGGGTGGGGAGACTATTGTCGATACCCTGACTGGTAAAATTAACGTTAAAATAAAACCAGAGACCCAAAATGGATCTAAAATCCGTTTGAAAGGAAAAGGATTCCCAATCTATAAAAAGGATGGTGATTTCGGTGATCTCTATGCTGAAATACAGGTCAAATTACCGACAAACCTAACAGCGGATCAGAAAAATATAGTAGAACAATTAGCAGATTCATTAAAATAAGCTATGGAAAAGACATTATTTAGAGTAATCGACATCTGCAAAACCAACAATATTGAATATACCTTTGTTCATGAACTCCATAGCAACGGACTTATTCAAATCATTGTACAGGAAGAGCAAGAATATTTAGAGGAAGAGCAGGTGTACCATGTTGAACGTTATTCAACTTGGCACTATGAATTGGATTTAAATGTTCAAGGAATTGAAGTAGTCAGCAATTTGATAGATAAAATCGAGGATTTACAAAGAGAATTGAAGGCCTTAAAGCTAGAAAAGTAAGCATTCATTATGGATAGCCTAGAAATTAGGTCATTTTTTAATAAATTCGCCTCAATTAACTGAAACCATCATGGAAAAAATCTATCAAGGAAAAACAAAAGACGTTTACAGTCTGGGGAACAATCAGATTCTTCTGCAATTCAAGGATGATGTAACTGGAGAAAACGGAGTCTTTGACCCAGGTGCTAATACGGTAGGATTAACAATTGAAGGCGCTGGAAAATCCGGCCTCAAAATGACCACCTACTTTTTTGAAGTTCTGAATAAACTAGGAATACCCACCCATTTTATTTCTTCAGACATTGACAAAGTTCAAATGATTGTAAAGGATGCCAAGGTATTTGGAAAGGGACTTGAAGTTATCTGTCGTTATAGAGCGGTTGGAAGCTTCCTAAGAAGATATGCAGCATATTGCGAAGAAGGTCAAGCTTTGGACAGTTTTGTCGAAGTAACCATTAAAGATGATGAACGTGGAGATCCTGTTATTTCAGAAGACGCATTGGAAATGCTGGGATTACTAAACAAACAACAATACCAAGAATTAAAAGACCTGACCAAGAAAATCTGCGGAATCGTTAAAGATGAATTAGCAAAAAAAGGTCTGGAACTTTACGATATAAAATTGGAATTTGGACACGATAAAACAAATGATCAGATCATTTTAATCGATGAAATATCCGGTGGAAATATGCGTGTTTACAAGGATGGAAAATACGTAGCCCCTTTAGAGTTAGAAAAACTATTTTTAGCGTAAAAAGTCAAGATCCTTCAGTTTCCTGAAGGATCTTTTTCTTTCCCTATACTAAATTCACCTTTTTCCAATATATTTCCCTTTTCATCATAGTATTCAAATACATAGTTATTTGGGCATAAACTAAGTTCTATGGAACCCGTATCTCCCTTTTTTATAAGCTTGAAATAAGAGATCGTCTTATTGGCACCATAAATATCAAAAAGCTTTAAATAAATTATATCCCTGCCTTTTAATAATTCAGCATTCGGCTGTATGGACCAGGGCTTCCTGGAAGTTGAACCACAATCAAATATTTGCCAATACGATTTGTATTGAAGCTCTTCCTTTAATTCCAATGCATTAATTTTTGCTAAATATTCAAATCTACCCAAAGGCAGGTCTCTTGGATTGCCTTCCACATTCAGGGCATAAAACAATAAACTCATACTCTCTTTTTTCCCGTAAGGGATATAGACATGTTTTATGGTCATCCCTTCAGTGGAATAATCTTTCTGAAAATAATCTGCACGATTATAGGTTCGCTTTTCAAAATCTTCTATATTGAATTTCCTCCTTTTGTGCTTGACCGCAACCATATTATAATAAGGCCTTGAGTCTGGAACAACAGAAAATAGAACCTTATCCCCTTTCCTACCTAAGCCTACGGACTTCATCATTCTTGTATCCAATGGATAGAACGATTGAGTTCTCAGCCCCGTATTCCCTGTATCCCGAGGTTGGAAAGATCGATACACCCATACATTAACCCCCTCTTTTTCATTGAAATATTTATCGACATCCGCTGTGAAAAAACCATGGCTAGAAAATTTTTCGGTTTTGCATGAAATGAAGAATATTAATATACATCCCACAAGGAAATTTATCAGGATTCTAATGACCATACCCATAAAATTTATCCTATTTTCAGCCTTTTAGATTTTGTTAATTAATTAAATTTCTGTTAAATTCAATCGGAGTGGAAGGTTATAGTTCACATCTGCTTCCAATCCCTTATATTTTCCAGGTTTCCAAGTTTTTGTACTTTTAACAGCCTTTACAGCAGCTAAACCAGATCCGTATCCAAAATCCTTAACTACCTTAATATCCACAGGCCTGCCCTCTTTATTAATGACAAAGCTAAGTTCTAGCTCTCCTGTTGCACCTGCATCTATGGCCGCTTGTGGGTATTCAAGTGCTTCAGATACATCATTTCTAAATTGATTAATTCCACCAGGATATTCAGGTTTTACCTCAACCTGATCGTAGCTAAACACCCCAAATGTTCCTGTTGCTTTTGCCTCTTTACCAGGATATCCGTCTTTAGATTCTGTCTTCTTGATCTCTTCCTTAGCATTTCCTGTAGCATTCGATTCTGACAATTTCACGGTATCAACTGATGGTTCATTTTCTGCCTGGGCATTCTCCTGCGATGGAGAGCTTATTGCTGTTTCTTCCGATCCGCTTTCTTTGGTTTCTTTATTTGGTGATTTGCAGTTTACTGTTAATCCAAATAACATAACTGCCATCGGCAGGATTGTTAAGTAAAACAACCTGTTCTTTGATTTTGATTTATCTTTAAATATCATTTCTATTCTTTCCTTTAATTGTGATTTATTGGAAAACTCATGACTCAGCTGATGTGGCTCAGCATCCATAGCCTGTGCAACAAGCAGCTCAGCATAGGCAATCCTATCCTCTGAAAAATGCTCGTCAACGATGCATTCATGCTGGAATTTTAATTCGTCCCTCATCCATATAAAAACCGGATTGAACCAATTGAATGCCCTTACCAACTCGACGAACAAAATATCATAACTATGGCCTTGACTAACATGAACCTCTTCATGCTTCTGAATGACCTGATTATCTTTCCCTTCCTCTGCCAACATAATTTTTCCGAAAAATGAATAACTTCTATGTTGTTGAATTTTAGAATTTCCCCTCAACAATATCATCGCTCTGTAGATCAATAAGTATGCAGCAACAACTCCTATCCAATAGCAAAGCATCAACCAGTTCTCTCCAATCCAATTTCTTTGCTGAATTTCCTCCACCGTTTTTGTAATAGCTACAGTATTATTCGCTTTGTTTAGAGTCAGTTCAATAACGGGCAAGGTGACCTGCATCAGCTCTGGAACACGAAAGTCGATAAAAAGAAACAGCGGCATCAGGTATGAAATGAGAACACTGCTTAATAGATACCAGCGGTTCAAGCTGAAAAAGGTCAATTTCTTTAATCCAAATCTGTAGATCAAAAAGAAAATTAGCAATGCTAGGTTCGATATCAGAAGGTAGTTCATAGCTATTCAGTTTATTTCTTATGTTTACGTTTGTGTAAGGTCAAACCTAATCGGAAGCAAATATCTGACAGCAACGGGTTTTCCATTATGAATTGCAGGCTTCCAATCTTTGGTTTTTTTCAATGCCTCAACACTTTGTTGAGCCATGCCGTATCCAACATCTTTAGCTACCTTAATATCCTGAACCTTCCCTTCAGTATCGATTATAAAACTGAGCTCAACAGTTCCTCTTGCTCCAGCATCGATAGCTGCTTGGGTATATTTCACTGTCTCCCCGACCGTTTTTTTAAATTGATTTAACCCACCAGGATATACTGCAGGAACTTCTACCTGATCAAAATCCATAACATCATCAATCTTCGATTTTGGTTCTGGAAAAATAATTTTTTCCTCTTCAATATTTTTTGAATTCACCTCAATAGGTTCTGAAGAACTACTCTTCTCCTCCTGCACACTTTCAGCAGCGAATTCTTCTACCTTTGAAACGCTTGAATCAGTCATTGCATCATGTCCAGTAGTTGCAATGGTATCGACAGTACTTGAACTCGATTCCTTATTTGGTGATTTACAATTGATCGTCAGACCTAAAAGCATAGCGGCCATAGGCAATACCATTAAGTAAAATAATCTGTGTTTTGAATTTGATTTATCCTTAAATATCATTTTTATCCTTTCCTTTAATATTGATTTATTGGAAAACTCATGGCTCAAATGATGAGGATGAATATTCATGGCATAAGCGACCAAAAGCTCCGCATACGCAACCTTGTCTTCAGAAAAATGATTGTCTACAATACATTCATGTTGGAATTTTAGCTCATCCCTGATCCAAAACAAGATTGGATTGAACCAATTGAATGCCCGAATAAGCTCCACAAAAAGTAAATCATAACTATGACCTTGCTTCACGTGCAATTCTTCATGAGCTTTGATTAACGATTTCTCCTTGACTTCAGCTCCAATATTGATGTAATTGAAAAATGAATAGCTTCCGTGTTTCTTCGCAGAAAACTGCTTCGAAAACAATAGTAGAATCCTAAATCCTATCATTGCAAGCGTTACAATTACGCCGATCCAGTATAACAATTGAACCCAATTACCTACGACCCAATTCTTCTCCTGAACCATATTTGTTGCAATAGGTACCAGTTCTTGCTTAGGCTTTCCATTTAAAGAAAGATCTAAGATTGGCAAAGTGACTTGCATCATTTCTGGAACTTGGAAATCAATAAATAAAACCAACGGAACCAGATAGGCGATAAAAATACTGCTCAACAAATACCAGCGGTTTAAATTGAAAAAAGTCAATCTCTTAAGTCCAAATCTATAGATCAGAAAAAATAATGCAAGAGCCAAGTTCGATATCAATAGATAATTCATAGCGATCTATTTTATTTCTTATGTTTCTGAATGAGTTTCATGATCTCATCTAAATCCTGCACATCCAGTTTCTTTTCCTCCAAAAAGAAAGAAAGCATAGAGCTAGCAGAATTCTCAAAATAACCTTGTAATAGTTTTCCGGTTATGAGTTTTTTATATTCTTCTTTTTCAATCTTTGGAAAATAACGATGGCTTTTTCCAAAAGACTCATGATCCACAAAACCCTTGGTCTCGAGAATCCGTACAATAGTAGATACAGTATTATAGGCAGGCTTTGGTTCCGGAAGGATTTCAATAATATCTTTAACAAATCCTCCCTCAATCTCCCACAAACTATGCATAATTTGCTCCTCGGCCTTTGTAAGTTCTTTTAATTCGTCCATTATTCTATTAATATTAAAAAAGACAATATTGCCTATAATCGATTATAAACCTAAAGTATAACTACGTTTTTAGTTATACAACTAAAAACTTAGTTAAATACTTGGATAAATTACAATACACTGTTAATCAGTATTATAATTTTTATAAAAAATAAATATTAAAGGAAAATGTATCGGATAGAATTGATTTACTTAAGATTGAGCACGAGTAGTATCAAGAATATTATTTGTCGATTTTATTATTTTAAAGAAAAGAAAAAGTATTATTATTCCTCTTCTAATTCAATTGGAACAACCAATGTTCCATTATATAATATATTTAACGGTTTATCAGTTTTATAAATACTATCTTTTTTTAAGTTTAATGAGAACCTGATCCCAATAGTATTTGGAGTTGTTGAAGTAGTAAAACTCATAAATTCAAATGAGTTATTTTTGCTGTTATCCAACCTATATCCATTTTTAATAGAAGCACAATGTTCACAATTAGCCTCAATTAATCCAGCCAAATATGATTTCTGTTCGCCCATATTTTTATCATCCCTCTTAAAACCTAAGTCTAAACGTTCATTTGACCCTCCAAAAACCATAATATTTAACATACTATCTTTTGGATGATAAAAGCCTTTAGCGGATGAAATGTTCCAAGAATCTTTATCCTTAAAGATTTGTGAAACAAATGAGTGTTCTTTAGGTATTTCAATTCCAGGTTTGGTACAGGAAAACAATAATGTAAATAGACAGATGAGGAGTAAAGATTTCATATAGTTTATATTTTAATTCAATCATCTTATTTACAAAATGGCCTAATCTTATAAATCAGATTTATATCACAAACTTATGAAATATTTTTTTCTAATTGAATTATGCAAATCCAATTAATTTCAAACCACCGTTTTAATAGAAGCTAAATATGAAATTATTCCTCATGTTTCCACCGACGATCAGACTTTTTGGAAGCTTGTCTTTTCTTACGGTCTAATCGCTCTAAAATAATTGATTTGGGAATTTTTGTTGGGATTCTTTTAGGATCAACTTTTAATGCTTCTTCGATTAAATTTAAAAATCGTTCTATTACTAATTCTTTGTTCTTCAATTGGCTCCTATCTATGCTTGAATCTAATTGTAAAAGCCCCTCCTTAGATATACGATTAGCCAATTTCTCCCTGATTAAATTTTTCTGATCGGAATCAACTCCTTGAGATGCTTCTAGATCCCAATTCAACATCACCTTCGAAGAAACTTTGTTCACATTCTGTCCGCCCTTACCTCCCGATCTCGAAGTTTTAAAGCTCAATTCTTGAATTAATAATTCTTTATTTACACGCATTTGTAATAAAATTACAATTTTTTCCATTCCACTTAAAATTTTGCGTGACTATATAGATACCATTCTTATCTTTAAGGAACGAAAACGGAACTTATGAAAATAGGCATAGTATGTTATCCAACTTTTGGAGGCAGTGGAGTTGTAGCAACCGAATTAGGTAAAGCTTTGGCGAACAATGGACATCAAGTTCATTTTATCACCTATAGCCAGCCTGCTAGACTTGACTTCTTTTCAGAAAACTTATATTATCACGAAGTAGCAATTAACCAATATCCATTATTCGATTTCCCACCTTATGAAACGGCTTTAGCAAGCAAGCTTGTTGATGTCGTGCGTTTTGAAGGTTTGGATCTATTACATGTCCATTATGCGATTCCGCATGCTTCTGTTGCCTTCCTTGCAAAACAAATCTTAGAAACATATGGAATCAACATTCCTGTTGTGACCACTTTACATGGAACGGATATTACTTTGGTAGGTAAAGACAAGAGTTTCAGCCCGGTAGTTACATTTTCAATTAACAAATCCGATGGTGTTACGACCGTTTCCGAAAATTTAAAGGAACAAACCCAAAGTTATTTTGATATTACAAATGATATTAAGGTCATCCCGAATTTCATTGACCTTCAACGATTCCATAATAAAAATCACGAACATTTCAAGAAAGCCATTGCTCCTAATCAAGAACGAATCATCGTTCATACCTCAAACTTTAGAAAAGTAAAACGTGTAGAGGATGTGGTAAAGATTTTTCACAAGGTAACTCAGAAGGTACCAAGCAAATTATTGATGGTAGGTGATGGTCCTGAGCGTCGAAATGCGGAAGAATTGGCTAGGGAACTGGGTATAATGGACTGTATCAGATTCTTGGGAAAACAGGATGCTATCGAAGAAATTCTTTCAATTGCTGATCTATTCCTGATGCCTTCAGGTTCAGAAAGTTTTGGATTGGCTGCTTTGGAGGCTATGGCCTGTAAAGTTCCAGTGGTATCTTCAAATACCGGCGGTCTGCCAGAATTAAATAAAGAGGGTTTTAGCGGATTTTTAAGCGAAGTAGGTGATATTGATGATATGGCTAAAAACTCAATTTATATTTTGGAGGATTGTCAAAGATTAAATGAATTCAAAGAAAATGCATTACAACGTGCTAAGGACTTTGAATTGAGCAAAATCGTCCCAATCTATGAAGAATTTTACGCACAAGTTATTGAAAAGGTAAAAAAAGGAAATAAATCTAATTAATCGCAAGCAAAAAGTCATATCTTTGGCTTTTGGAACTATTCCAAAAGTCAAATATGAAATACAAACGCATCCTACTTAAACTTAGTGGCGAAGCTTTAATGGGCGAGCAAAGCTACGGTATCGACATTAATCGTGTTCAACAATACGCACAAGACATTCAGGAACTTCATAGCTTAGGCATGGAAATCGCCATCGTCATTGGTGGTGGTAACATTTACCGTGGACTGAGCGCTGAGAAAGCCGGAATGGACCGCGTTCAAGCGGATTACATGGGAATGTTAGCTACTGTCATCAATTCAATGGCATTACAAGATGCCCTTGAAAAGGTCGGAATGAAAACCCGTCTGTTAACAGCGATTAAAATGGAACAAATCTGTGAACCATTTATCCGTAGACGTGCTGTACGTCACTTAGAAAAAGGACGTATCGTCATCTTCGGTGCCGGAACAGGAAACCCTTACTTCACAACAGATACAGCTGCTTCCCTACGTGCCATTGAAATCAATGCCGACGCCGTGTTAAAAGGTACTCGCGTAGATGGTATTTACACTGCCGACCCAGAAAAAGATCCTAATGCAAAGAAATTTGACCAAATAACATTCACAGATGTCTATGAAAAAGGATTAAATGTGATGGATATGACTGCATTTACTCTTTGCCAAGAAAACAACCTACCTATCATCGTTTTCGACATGAATAAACCTGGTAACCTATTGAAATTAGCCAATGGTGAACATGTTGGAACTGTAGTAAGTAATTAATTTTAAGCAAATAATAAATCAAGATATGAACGAATTCATTTCACTTCAACTGGACGAATGCAAAGATGGCATGGCTAAAGCTGTTGCTCATACAGAATCTGAATTAACTAAGATTCGCGCTGGAAAAGCTAGTCCCGGTATGCTTGATGGAATTTATGTTGATTATTACGGCACAGCAACGCCATTATCGCAAGTTAGCAACATAAACACACCTGACGCAAGAACAATCGTTGTTCAACCATGGGAAAAAAACCTCCTTTCTACGATTGAAAAAGCAATCATGGAATCTAATATTGGATTAAACCCTCAAAATGACGGCTCTATAATTCGTTTAGCTGTTCCACCGCTTACTGAAGAACGTCGTCGTGACTTAGTGAAAAAAGTTAAAGAAGAAACTGAAAAAGGTCGCGTAGCTGTTCGTAATATCCGTAAGGATAGCAACGAAGCGATTAAGAAATTAAAAAATGATGGCGCTTCTGAAGATGAAATCAAAGCCGGTGAAGCGGAAGTACAAAAACTAACCGATTCTTTCATCGTTAAAGTTGATCAATTAGCCGAACTGAAAGAAAAAGATATTATGACGATCTAGTCATTCTTTTCAAGATTATTCTCAAAAGGATTCTTAAAATTAAGAATCCTTTTTTTATTAAAAATTTACCTATATTCATTTAATAAATTACATTCTGCATGACACAATCAAGAAGAAATTTCATCAAGCTTGCGAGCATGGGATTAGTTGGCGGTCTGGTTGCTCCACACTTGATTTCATGCGATAGCATGAAAAAAACACCGGGTTCACCCCTCAAAAACATAGGCTTGCAACTATTTACTCTACGTGAACTGCTAGCTCAAAATCCTCAAGAAGTTTTAAAATCTGTCTCTAAAATAGGTTATACTCATGTGGAAACCTATGGTGCTGATCCAACTAACGGAACCCTATGGGGTGTATCCATTGATGAACTCAAGAAGATTTTAAATGACAACAACCTTAAAACGCATAGTGGCCACTATGATTTAGGAAAATACTTAGATAAAGACAGTACGGATAAAGAAAACATTGAGAAATATATTGAAATTGCTCACAACCTAGGTCAAGAGTATATCATTGCTCCTGTTCCTCCGATGCACAAATTAAATAAACTCAATCAATCCGATTATCAATACATGGCCGAGCAGCTGAATAAAGCCGGTGAGATGTCCAAAAAAGCTGGTATTAAAATGGGTTACCATAACCATTTCTGGGAATTTAAAGAGTTTGGAAATGGAACAAATGGACTTGATGTCCTTTTGGCATTTACTGAAAAAGACCTCGTGGATTTCGAATTAGATATGTTCTGGATTACTAAAGCTGGTGCCAGTCCACAATCTTATTTCGACAAACATCCTGGCCGCTTCCCCCTATGGCATATCAAAGATATGGACAGAGCATTCTCAACTCCTTTGGATATCAATAAAATTGATCCAAAAACAGGCAAAAGAGATACCCTGGATCTAATGGAAACTTTCAAGAACATAAAATATACGGAAGTTGGAACGGGTAGTATCAATTTTATGAACATATCTCAATTTGCCAATGAAAGTGGTTTGAAATATGCTTTCGTTGAACAGGATGAAATCTATACTCCAGATAAATACGCAAGTATCAAAAAGAGTTTTGATTATATGCAAAAGAACTTTAAATAAAATAGAAAAGGCGGAATTGAATTTCCGCCATTTTTATATCTCCATTTCAAGAAATTAGAATACTAATCTTTCTACTTCTTCAGCGGATTCTTCAACTTTTTCCCTTAGTTCATTTTTGAACTCCTGTATTCTTGTCACCAAGTTCTCATCACTAGTCGCTAAGATCTGAGCAGCTAGGATCCCCGCATTTTTAGCTGCATTTAAAGCTACTGTAGCTACTGGAATACCATTTGGCATCTGCAAGATTGAAAGTACGGAATCCCATCCATCAATCGAATTTGAAGATTTAACCGGAACACCAATAACTGGAAGATGAGTAATAGAGGCTACCATTCCCGGTAAATGCGCTGCACCACCCGCTCCTGCAATAATCACCTTGATTCCTCGACCTGCGGCTTGCTCCGCAAAATCAAACATACGCTTCGGTGTACGGTGTGCCGAAACGATCGTTAATTCGAAAGCCACACCTAAATATTTTAAAACTTCAATGGCATCTTGCATGACAGGTAAGTCTGACTTGCTCCCCATGATCACAGCTACTTTAGCGTTTTCCATTTTTCTAATTTTATTATGCTATTACCTTAATCAAATTCTGAACCTTTCGCGCAATCTCGATCGCTAATGCACGATCTTGATTGACAATCGTGACATGCCCCATCTTGCGAAATGGCTTGGTATATTTCTTACCGTATAAATGCACATATACCCCAGGAATGCCTAAAGCTTCCTCAATCCCTTCGTATTTTGCCAAACCTTCATATCCCGCTTCTCCTAATAAATTGACCATAATTGCGTTTGCTCGCGATGCTGTATCGCCCATGGGTAAATTAAAAATTGCTCGCAAATGTTGCCCGAACTGAGAGGTGAAGTTCCCCTCTATCGTTTGGTGTCCTGAATTATGTGGTCTTGGCGCTAATTCATTTACAAGTATATCTCCATCCTTCGTCAGGAACATTTCAACAGCTAACACGCCCACTATCTGAAGGTCATTGGCAATCTTCATCGCAATACTTTCAGCTTTGGTCTGTATGTCAAAAGAATAGGTCGATGGAGATATTAAGAATTCAACTAAGTTCGCCTGTGGGTTAAATTCCATTTCTACCATCGGAAAAGTGGCCATCTCACCACGATCATTACGGGCAACCATCACCGCAATTTCCTTTTCAAAATCAACCAGTTCTTCAACAATGCACGCTGTATCAAATGCATCCTCAAAATCTGCCGGACTATTTATTCTTTTAACCCCTTTACCATCATATCCATCTTTACGCAATTTTTGAATAAATGGCAGCTGTATTTGGCTTGATGCTAATCCTTCTTTATTGGATATAAATTGAAATGCCGATGTTGGAATATCATTTTGCTTAAAGAATTGCTTCTGCAATCCTTTATCTTGAATCAACCTGATAACTCTCGACTGTGGAAATACCAATACACCCTCATTTTCCAAAGCCTCTAAGGCATCTACATTTACTTTTTCAATTTCAATAGTAACCATATCAAGGTCTTTACCGAAATTATAAACCGTATCAAAATCAGAAAGGGAGCCGATCTCAAATTGATTGCACAGTTTTTTGCAAGGTGCATTTGGATCGGGATCCAATACATGAATGTTAACATTAAAGTTTATTGCTTCCTGGATCAGCATTCGACCTAACTGGCCTCCGCCTAAAATCCCTAGGCGCAAATCACCATAAAAATCTTTAGCCATATTTTATTCTATTGCTCCACTGCTTCTGGGAATATATCCCCTTTCAGTAAAGACTGTTGTTCTATTATTTTCTGTAATTCTAAGAAGGCACCTATCAGTGCTTCTGGTCTTGGTGGACATCCTTGCACATACACGTCCACTGGAATAATTTTGTCCACCCCTTTAACGACATGATATCCGTGCTGCCAGTAAGGTCCACCACAATTTGAACATGAACCCATTGAAATAACATATTTCGGATCGGGCATTTGTTCGTATAGTTTTTTAATCCGATCAGCCATCTTAAAGGTAACTGTACCAGCGATGATCATTACATCAGACTGTCTTGGTGAAGGCCTTGGAAAGACTCCCAATCGATCTAAATCATAGGTCGATGCCATTGCACCCATCATCTCTATCGCACAACAAGCAATCCCAAAACTAACCGGCCACATCGAAGATAGTCTAGCCCAATTTAATAGGTCATCCATCTTTGCAATGATTACCCCGTTATTTTGCTGCAAATGCTTATCTAAACTCATGATTCTGAACTTGGTTTTTTAAATTTTGGTTTAAAACCCATTTTCACGGGTGAAGATGCTTTTTCTGCAAGAACCTCTTCTATTTCCTGTTCCTTATAATCTCGAATCTGGTATTCTTTTGAATTCAATTGTTCATAGGCCGAGGCTGGAATCCCAACAGGTACCGTGGGCTTTTGATGCGTAGGCTTTATCCAGCTGATATCCCCACTCTTCCACACATACCATAATCCAATGATTAAAACTCCTAGGAAAATTGCCATTTCTATTAAGGTAAACCAGCCCCATCTCGAATCTGCAGCAATGAATTCCGCATTTCCAAAAACTGTCGCCCATGGAAAAATAAAAATTAATTCCACGTCAAATAGAAGAAATACCAAAGCAATAACATAAAATCGAGGATTAAATTGAACCCATGAAGTTCCAGTGGTCTCTTCACCACATTCATAAGTGCTCAATTTGATAGGATTTGGATTTTTAGGGGAAAGAATACGAGCTAAGAACATGGTGGCACTAACCAATATAACAGCAATAATTGCCATCAATAGTATTTTACCATATTCCGATATCTGCCCGGGGTCGTCCATAATGCAAAATTAACAATTAATTCAATTCAATTTATAGGATTTTAGCTTTCTTGTCTAATCAATCTACACTAATATACAAAACAAGCAAACAAACATCAATAGAACAGGTCAATACTCCATAAATTATACCCTAATTAAACAAAAAAAAGGGTTGCAGCTCAAGCTGCAACCCTTTGTCTTTTTATCAAGGCATAATGCAACCCTTAGAAAGGTTTCCCAGGCATCTTAGGCATATTGCGCATCATTTTCGCTGCCATACCTGGATTTGACATCTGTTTCATTACCTTACGCATATCTGAAAACTGCTTCATCAGCTTATTCACTTCATCAAGACTGGTCCCCGAACCTTTCGCAATACGTGCTCTGCGCTTAGGATCGATAGCATCAGGATTTTCACGCTCAAATGGAGTCATCGAATCAATAATCGCTTCAATCGGCTTGAATGCATCGTCATCTATTTCAACATCCTTAATCGCCTTACCGACGCCAGGAATCATCCCCATCAAATCCTTCATATTACCCATTTTCTTAATCTGCTTGATCTGTGATTTAAAATCATTGAAATCAAACTTATTCTTGCGGATCTTCTTCTGAAGTTCTGCCGCTTCCTTCTCATCAAACTGCTGTTGCGCACGCTCAACTAAGGAAACAACGTCACCCATACCTAAAATACGCGAAGCCATACGGTCAGGGTGGAAAACATCAAGTGCCTCCATCTTCTCACCTGTACCAATAAACTTGATCGGCTTATTGACAACAGATTTAATGGACAAGGCTGCTCCACCACGTGTATCACCATCTAATTTAGTTAATACAACCCCTGTAAAATCCAGACGATCGTTGAAAGCTTTCGCTGTATTCACCGCATCTTGACCTGTCATGGAGTCAACCACAAATAAGATCTCATGTGGCTGGGTCGCATCTTTAACTGCTGTAATCTCATTCATCAGCGCCTCGTCAATTGCTAAACGACCCGCCGTATCAATGATAACTACGTTATTTCCATTTCTTTTTGCCTCTTCAACACCCGCAACAGCAATTCCAATCGGATCGGTAGATTCCCGATCAACATAAACTGGAACGCCAACCTGCTGGCCTAAAACTTCCAACTGATCGATTGCCGCCGGACGATAAACGTCACCTGCAACCAACAATGGCTTCTTGTTTTTTGATGCCTTTAAAAAGTTAGCTAGTTTTCCAGAGAACGTAGTTTTACCCGCACCATTCAATCCCGCAATTAAAATAATGGTTGGATTCTTGGTAATTTCCAGCTCAGTAACTGTTCCTCCCATTAACTCAGTAAGCTCATCATTCATAATCTTGGTCAATAATTGACCCGGAGAAATGCTGGTCAATACATTCTGACCTAATGCCTTTTGCTTAACTTCATCGGTAAACGTTTTCGCAGTTTTATAATTCACATCGGCATCTAATAATGCCTTGCGAATTTCCTTCATCGTTTCTGCAACGTTGATTTCCGTAATATTGCCTTGCCCCTTTAATACTTTAAAGGCCCTGTCTAACTTATCCTGTAGATTTGAAAACATCTTTTAACTTTCTATTAATCAATACCTTGCCCAATCCCCAGCATAAAACTGAAGATATTTGTAAAACATTTGTTTTGACTTTATCTTACAAATATAGCTTTTTGCTTGTTTAATTTAAGATTTGGAATCAATATCAGCTAATTTCCTTTTTACATTGAAGATAATTCATTATTCTCGCTTACAGTTGGCTCTATTAAATTACCCATCAACTGATCAAATGTGAAATCAATTATTTTACCATAACTTTCCATAAATGCAGAAGATAATTTACCCCGTCGAAAAGCTTGGGTTTCAAGTTTTGTCCTCTCCCCAATTTTGAATGTAGCATATTCCGTTGTTCTCTGTAATATGAGTTGCGAAATGGTTACTGTAAATTCTCCCTCTCTAACCTCAACCTTAATCCCTCCATTGATAACCGAATAAACTAAATACCTAGGCATATCAAACTGTGAAATACCCATTTTCATAAAGTCGGGAAATATTCCATTAAACGATCCTGAAAACTGTCCGTCATGTATATAAAAATCTTTAAAATATCCTGTTGAAATTAATTTCATAAAAAGATCTGGGGCATCCAAATTTGAGGTAAAGGTTTTTTTCCACTCCAGTTTATTAGCAGAGTTTAGTTTTAAATTCAGATGTTCAAAAGATTTGTTCTCTTGCTTCCACAGGATGTTTCCATCCTTATTTATAGCCACAGTTAAGGTATCGTTTTGTCCTGAAATTTGTGCAAATGCATTGATACCCACAAACAGAGCCACAAAAGTTATTAAAGTAGTTTTCATAAGTCAATTTTTTAAGATTTACCAACTCTTTAAATAGATTCTGTTATCAATTTCGAATAGCTTCTCTAAAGTAAAATTTAGAGGTTTGCTGAAATCCTTCCTAAACTTCTCGGATAAGTAAGCACCTTCTTTTCCAACTTGAACGGCATATTGATTTATACTATATTGCTCCACGATTTCAGAATAAGAAACACTACTCACTCTGTTAATGTTATGCTCTTCAACATCAAAATTTAAATTTGACAGCGTAACTCGATATTTTCCTTCCTTATACTCAATTAAGAGAGCTGCATTTATCGTAGAGTTATCCAAAGGTGATTTAAGTGAATTTTTTGGAACATTCATCCCCAAATAATTAGGTTCAATTTTAGAAATGTTTCCCGCTATACTATTATCAGAAACATAAACATCCTTAATTCCTTTCGAAATTAGCTTGAGGAATAGATCATTTTTTTCTAAATCCGTATAAAATACCCGTTGCCAATATAACTCACCATTTTGGTTAACCTGAAACCCATTGACTTCAACAAAATAACCATCAGGAAGCATGGACTTAGGTCTTAAATAACCACTTCTTAAAGCCATTGAATCAAGTTTACTATCAGGTTTAATGGTGGATTCAAAAGCTACTTTTCCAAATCGATCCAGATTATAATAAAGGGTATCAGACTGAGCAAAGGAGCACAATGCCATGGCGACACCCGTCAGGGAAAGAATTAATTTTTTCATCTTTTATGGTTAATATGATTTATTATTTAAGTATGACAACAATCAATACCAACAGTTTAAGCGATATAAAATTAAATTATTGTTAATTTTTTATTACGACCTCCCAAATAAACAAGCTTTAAAACCAAAAAGAGCCCAGATCTTTCGATCTGGGCTCTACAAGGGGAAATCCCCAATTTTTTAGTCTCTTCTTCCGAAAAGTATGGAAGCGTAGTACAATAAAGTAACCAATGCTGAAAGCGCTGCTACTACATAAGTCATTGCTGCCCATTTCAAAGCATCTTTAGCTCCATCATGCTCTTCTGTGCTATGCGTAACATTTGATGCATTCAACCATGCTAAAGCGCGATTCGAAGCATCAAACTCAACTGGCAGGGTAATAAAACTAAATAAAGTTGTTAAGAACAACGCACCTACGCCAATTGCTAGTACATATACGTTTCCAGAAAATGCCATCATTATAACTCCGATCATCAATACCCAGGTAGTCATTTTTGAGGCAACGCTAACGATAGGAACCATTGCCGAACGGAACTGTAACCATGAATATGCTGTCGCATGCTGAACAGCGTGACCACACTCATGTGACGCAACAGCAGCCGCAGCTACCGAACGACCATGATAAACATCCGGACTTAAATTAACTGTCTTATTTGCCGGATTATAATGGTCAGTCAACTGCCCTTCTACCGAAATAACCTGTACATCGTTAATTCCGTTTTCGTTCAACATTTTCTGTGCAATCTCTGCTCCTGATAAACCTGATGACAACGGCATCTCCGAATATTTCTTAAACTTATTCCTGAATGTAAACTGAACTATCCAGCTTACTACCATAATTCCAATGAAAATTATCCAATACATATCTTTAATATCTTGTTTTCTATTTTAATAGTGATTATCAAAACTAATTCCAAACCACATAATACCACAAAGAAAGAAAAAATAATGTCTTAAACAAGTCGAATTGTACATAAAATAGACAAAGTGACAGAAACCTTACTCAAAAACAGCCATAATGTGTATTTGGTTTCACTTTGGTTTTGCTCGTGTTTTGGTCGTGAATGGTCCGCACCTTGGTTTGACATTATCCACAGCTCGTCCGCTTGTGAGCGGACGAGCTGTGGATAACCTTTGGACAAGCTGTGGACGAGACACGAGCAAAACACGACTGAAACCCGACTGAAAGCAAACGAAACAAAAAAAATTTCGCAAAAAAAGAGGCAGTACCTGATTAGATACTGCCTCTTTCCTTTTATTAACCTTAATCCTTATTGTATTATCCGAGTTGAAACATCATATTGTTTTCTTCAATCATTTTCCTGAGATTACTCAATGCATAGCGCATTCTTCCCAATGCGGTATTAATGCTTACTTCCGTAATATCCGCAATATCCTTAAAGCTCATATCACAGAATAACCGCATGATTAACACTTCTTTTTGATCATCCGGTAGTAACTGGATGATTTTCTTTAAATCAACATCGCGTTCATCCTTTACCATTTTCATTTCCACACTGTCATCCGAAAACTGAAGCACTTCAAAAATATCAAAACCATCATTGTTGATGACATTTGGAGCTCTTTTCTCTCTTCTGAAATGGTCAATGACCATATTGTGTGCAATACGCATTACCCAAGGTAAAAATTTACCTTCATCATTATATCTGCCGGCTTTAAGCGTATTGATGACTTTGATAAAAGTCTCTTGAAATATATCCTCTGCTAGGTATTGATCCTTAACTTGATGATATATTGATGTATAGATTTTCGTTTTATAACGATCTAGTAGTACTTGCAAGGCTCTTTCTTCACCTTTTACATACGCTTGTACCAGTTCCTGGTCACTTTTCTTATTCAATAGTTTCATAATTATGCCTCCACAAATGATGTAAGAGTTTTCTATGTCTTTGTAATATTTTAGTTTAAGCGTAGTTGTGTTCCGATAGGCTTTATGTTTAATGTTGTTAAATCAAAGAGAGTTAAAAATTCTGATTAATCAAAAAAAGGTTAGGCATTTTAACATTTCTTCACATTCACTTCTCACAACAAAAATGGCTCCAAAGTTACCCTTTGGAGCCATCATACTGTTAAATTTTACCTTTTACTTATATAAAGGGAAAATTGCCATCATTTCCTTCACTTTTCCGTGAATGCGATCTAACGCAGCATTGTCTGAACGGTTGTTCAATGCTTCGTCGATTAACTCACCAATTTGAATGATTTCATTTTCTTTAATACCACGTGTTGTGATTGCTGCAGTTCCAAAGCGTACTCCTGAAGTAACAAATGGAGAACGTGAATCAAATGGAACCATGTTTTTATTAGTAGTAATACCTGCAAGACCTAAAACTGCCTCTGCATCTTTACCTGAGATATCCTTATTTCTTAAATCAACTAACATTAAATGGTTGTCAGTACCTCCGGAGATGATTTTGTAATCTTTCTCTACAAAGAACTGAGCCAATGCAGCAGCATTCGCCTTTACTTGTTTAATGTAAGTTAAGTATTCATCTGATAAAGCTTCACCGTAAGCAATTGCTTTAGCAGCGATTGTATGCTCTAATGGGCCACCTTGTGTACCTGGGAATACAGCTAGATCCAACAATTGTGTAATGGTACGAGTTTCTCCTTTTGGATTTTTAATTCCCCAAGGGTTTTCAAAATCTTTACCGACCATAATCATTCCACCACGAGGACCACGTAAAGTTTTGTGGGTCGTTGTAGTAACGATATGACAGTGAGGAAGTGGATCATTTAATAAACCACGAGCAATTAATCCAGCAGGGTGAGAAACGTCAGCGACAACAAGTGCACCGATTTCATCAGCTACTTTACGGATACGAGCATAATCCCAGTCACGAGAATAAGCAGAAGCACCACAGATAATAACTTTTGGTTTTTCACGGCGAGCAGTTTCTTCCAATTGCTCATAATCAATAAGTCCAGTATCCTCTTTTACACCATAGAATAATGGTTCGTAAAGTTTTCCGGAGAAGTTAGCAGGAGAACCATGTGTCAAGTGACCGCCATGGCTTAGATCGAATCCTAAAATTTTATCACCTGGTTTTAAGATTGCCAAGAAAACAGCAGCATTAGCTTGAGCGCCTGAGTGAGGTTGTACGTTAACCCATTCAGCACCGAATAGTTCTTTTGCACGGTCGATTGCGATTGTTTCGATTTTATCGACAACCTCACAACCACCATAGTAACGTTTTCCTGGAAGTCCTTCTGCATATTTGTTTGTCAAAACAGAACCAGCAGCTTCCATAACCTGCTTGCTAACAAAGTTTTCTGAAGCGATAAGCTCAATTCCTTCTTCTTGGCGTTTAAGCTCTTCGGCAATTAGATTAAAAATGGATTGATCTCTTTCCATATTGCTATTTTTTATTGGGGGATATTAAAATTTCAATTTTGTTGCAAATATAGATAATTACAAAGAAATGGGCTTATAATTACCTAAATTTCTGTAATGAATTTTAAGAATTACAATTTTGACAAGAATTAATGCAAATTATATCCATTGATCTGTTCCAATAATACATTTAAAACGTCCTTTGAAGGCTCTATATTATATACTTTAGCGATAGTGGAACCTAAAACGTGGATATGGGTAGGATTGGGTGATTTTTTTTTAAAAACACGCAGTGTTTATGGATTGTCATTTTCATTTGAATTCCCGTAAAAGAATCTAAAAATTAGTATTTTTGTAGAAGTAAATGAATAGTAAATTAATATGGCTTCAGATAATTTAACAGTTGCAGCTCCAGTTACTTTTACAGAAGGTGCACTTAATGAACTTACAAAACTGATCGACCAACAAGAGATAGGTGAAGATTTTGGTTTACGTGTAGGCGTTGAGGGTGGAGGATGTTCAGGTATGAGCTACATTTTGGGATTTGATCAAAAGAAAGATGGTGATACAGAATATGATATTCAAGGTATCCGTGTTTTTATGAACAAAGCTCACGGGCTATATTTAGCAGGTATGGAAATCGATTTCAAAAACGGTTTAGATGCTCGTGGATTTACCTTTAACAATCCAAATGCTTCAAGTACATGTGGCTGCGGAAGCAGCTTCTCAGCATAAAGATTATTGCTCCAAAAAGGATTCGTCATGCGGAATGACGACAGTATGAAAATCGCTAGCGAGAAAACCCAAAAAAATCTGTTGTTTAATTTTTACTCTTGCAGTGAAAACTATCGAAACAGTCAAATTGGCGAAACCTTTTTTTTAAGTAGTTAGTAGTTAGTAGTTAGTATTTAGAACTGTAGGGCGGGTTATTAAGTAGTTGGTATTAAGTAGTTAGTATTTAGAACCGGAGGTGCCGAATTTTTTAGTAGTTAGTATTTAGAGCAGGGAGGGCGATTTTTTTATAGCTCTAGCGTTAGCCGACCAAATTATTCCTTGGATATTTTTCCATTTTTATTTCTTGAGGTAGGATTTGATTTCATAAACTTGATAAAGTATTCTGATAAATCTAATATGCCACACCTACGGCGTTGAATTCTGTGATGTAAAATAATTTCTATAGATATTGCATCCCTACAGGATTCATTGGATATTCCATCCCTTTGGGATTTGACAAATATATTATCCCTACAGGATTCATTCATATTCCATCTCTACAGGATTGGACAAATATATTATCCCAATGGGATTCATTGGATATTCCATCCCTTTGGGATTTGACAAATATATTATCCCTACAGGATTCATTCATATTCCGTCTCTACAGGATTTGACAAATTTATAATCCCGATAGAATTTAAATTTCTTGGACAATGGACATTTGACAAAATCTCGGCTCTTTGTCTTTTGTCTTCTGTCTTTTGTCTAACTACTAAATACTATCTACTAAATACTATCTACTAAATACTATATAAAACTTTTTCATTAAATTAGCGACCTTTAAAAAACAGAATTAGACTACGTGATGTATAAGGAATATAAGCAGTTAAATCTATCAGAAGTAGGCAAAGAGGTATTGAAACGTTGGGAGGCTAACGGCATCTTTGCGAAGAGTATATCCAACCGTCCAGCTAGCAAGCCATACACCTTTTATGAAGGACCACCTTCAGCGAACGGCATGCCTGGTATTCACCATGTTATGGCGAGAACGATTAAGGATATTTTCTGCCGATATAAGACTTTAAAAGGCTACCAAGTTAAACGCAAAGGTGGCTGGGACACACACGGATTACCGATTGAGCTTGCTGTAGAAAAGACTTTAGGAATTACTAAGGAAGATATTGGTAAAAAAATATCGGTTAAAGATTATAATGATGCCTGCCGCAAGGAGGTAATGAAATATACTGATGTTTGGAATGACCTAACAGAGAAAATGGGTTATTGGGTAGATCTTGAGCATCCTTACATCACCTATGAAAACGAATATATTGAAACCTTATGGTTCTTGTTGAAGGATCTTTATAAAAAAGGGCTTTTATACAAGGGTTACACCATACAGCCGTTTTCACCGGCTGCTGGAACTGGATTGAGTTCACATGAATTAAACCAGCCTGGAACCTATAAGGACGTTAAGGATACAACGATCGTTGCGGAATTCCGTTTAGACAAACAACAAATCCATCCTATGATGGATCGTTTGGTTGAAAGCCCAGATGAAGATGTTGCATTCCTTGCCTGGACGACGACTCCATGGACCTTACCTGGAAACAGTGCTTTAACGGTTGGAAAAAACATTGATTACGTTAAAATCAAAACTTTCAATCAATATACAGGAACGGCAGTTTCTGTTATATTGGCTAAGAATCTAATTCCAAAACATTTTAAATCCGAAGGTCAGCAAGTTTCATTTCAAGACTATAAATTTGGAGACAAAGTTATTCCTTGGGAAATCGTTGAAGAATTCAAGGGTTCCGAAATTGAGGGATTGCGATATCATCAATTAATGCCTTATGTAACATCTGAAGAGTTATTAGAAAAGGCATTTCGAGTGATATTGGGAGACTTTGTGACTACGGAAGATGGAACAGGTATTGTTCACACCTCTCCTACCTATGGTGCAGATGACTTTAGAGTAGCTAAAGAAAATGGCATACCATCGATTATGGTGAAGGATGAGAACGGCAAAGAAGTTCCTACAGTTGATAGAAGAGGACGTTTTGTAAAAGAGATTACTGATTTTGCAGGTCGTTTTGTCAAGGAAGAATACTATTCAGATGCAGAACGAGCAGATAAAGATTTCCGTCCTACGGATGTCTTGATTGCGATCAAATTAAAAGAAAAAAATAAAGCGTTCGACGTTAAAAAATACGAGCACACGTATCCACATTGCTGGCGTACAGATAAACCTGTACTTTACTATCCATTGGATAGCTGGTTTATTAGAACTACGGCAGTAAAAGAAGAGTTGGTGGCCCTAAATAAAACGATTAACTGGAAACCAGAAGCTACAGGCTCTGGTCGCTTTGGCAATTGGTTGGAGAATTTAGTAGACTGGAATTTATCACGTTCCCGTTATTGGGGTACCCCACTTCCAATTTGGAGAAGTGAAGATGAAAATGAAGAAATCTGCATTGGATCGATGCCTGAGTTGAAATCTTATTTAGAGTCTTCCCTAAATTCTGATGTGCTAAGCGCAGAAGAAAAAGCTATCAATAAATCGTATTTAGATAAGTTTGGAACAGAAGAACTAGATCTTCATAGACCATATGTAGATCATATAGTTTTAGTTTCGGACGGTGGTCAGAAGCTATTTCGTGAACCTGATTTAATCGATGTTTGGTTTGATTCAGGGGCCATGCCTTATGCACAATGGGGATTAGATTACGAAAAATTGGAAAGAGGAGAAGCCTTACCATTTAAAGATGAATACTTTACAGCTTTCCCGGCGGACTTCATTGCGGAAGGAGTAGATCAAACACGTGGATGGTTTTTTACCCTACATGCGATCTCTACAATGGTTAGAGGATCTATAGCTTTTAAAAATGTGGTATCCAACGGATTGGTATTAGATAAGAATGGCAACAAGATGTCGAAACGTCTTGGTAATGGAGTAGATCCATTTGCTACGATCGAGCAGTACTCTGCAGATGCGACACGTTGGTATATGATCAGCAATGCAGCTCCATGGGATAACTTAAAGTTCAATGTTGAAGGATTGGATGAGGTACGTCGTAAATTCTTCGGAACGTTATATAATACCTATGCATTCTTTGCATTATATGCGAATATTGATAAGTTCAGTTATGCAGAGCCCGAGATTCCAATTCAGCAACGTCCGGAAATTGACCGCTGGATCATATCCTTGTTAAATAGTTTAAGTAAGGAAGTAGATGAGTATTATGCGGATTACGAGCCTACAAAAGCAGCTCGCGCAATTCAAAACTTTGTTGATGAACATTTAAGCAATTGGTATGTACGTTTATGCCGCAGACGTTTCTGGAAGGGCGAATATTCGGAAGATAAGATCTCCGCGTATCAAACGTTGTACACCTGTTTAGATACGATTTCTAAGTTAATAGCTCCTATTTCACCATTCTTTGCAGATCAGTTATATCTTGATTTAAATGCTGCAACGAAAAGGGAAAACTTTGAATCTGTTCATTTAGCAGACTTCCCGGTTTATCATACGGATTTAGTTGACAAAGCTTTGGAGGAAAGAATGGCACTAGCCCAAGATATATCTTCATTGACCCTTTCTTTAAGAAAGAAAACGGGCATCAATGTACGACAACCATTGAGTAAGATTTTGGTGCCAGTATTAGACAGTTCATTCCAGGAGAAAGTAGAAAAAGTGAAGGACTTGATCCTTTCAGAGACAAATATTAAGGATATTGAATTTATTACGGACACGACGGGCATCATCAAGAAAAAGGTTAAACCGAATTTCAAAGCCCTTGGTGCAAAGGTAGGTAAGGACATGAAAACTGTTGCTGCGGCGATCCAAGGATTTAATGCGGAGCAGATTCAACAGCTAGAGAGTACCGGTACTATAGCATTAACTGGCACGGAATATGTAATTAGCAGCGAAGATGTCGAAATTATCGCAGAAGACGTTGAAGGATGGCAGGTTGCTAATCTTGGTAAATTAACAGTAGCCTTAGATGTACATATTACTGCGGCATTAAAGAGTGAGGGAATGGCTCGTGAGCTTATTAACCGTATCCAGAACTTGAGAAAAGAGAAGGGATTTGAAGTCACTGACCGCATAAATGTGACATTAAGTCAAAATACTGAAATTCAACAAGCTGTAGATAATAATTTCTCGTATATTTGTACGGAAATTTTGGCCGACAAATTAAATTTCGATAGCGGACTGGCAAATGGAGAAACTATTGAAATTGACGGAGAGAATTTATTGCTATCAATAGATAAAATTTAAAGTATGGGAAACACAGAGAAAACACGGTACAGTGATGCTGAATTACAGGAGTTTAAAGCAATAATTCTTGAGAAATTACGTATTGCAAGAGAAGAATTAACTTCGTTAACAACTTCTTTAAGCAATAGCAATGCTAATGGAACTGACGATACAGCAGGTACTTACAAAACATTAGAAGATGGATCGGCAACATTGGAGAAAGAACAAATCAACCAATTAGCTGCCCGTCAAAAGAAATTCATTGACAATCTTGAAGCGGCATTAGTCCGTATTGAGAACAAAACTTACGGGATTTGTAGAGAAACAGGTAAGTTAATCCAAAAGGAAAGATTGAAAGCAGTACCTCATACGACATTGAGTATTGAGGCTAAGAACAAACAATATTAAGCACAAGATTAACTGAATGGTCTTTGCAGGAAAACGCAAAGACCATTTTTATATGCTATGAAAGGATATACCAAGCCAATTCTACTTATTCTAATTATTTTAGTGGTTGACCAGATTTCAAAATTCTGGGTTAAAATGAATATGACCATTGGTCAGGATTTCAAAGTTTTGGGAGATAAATTCCTAATCCATTTTATTGAAAACCCTGGAATGGCATACGGAATGGAGTTTGGTGGGGAATATGGCAAGCTTTTTCTGAGTGTATTTAGAATTATTGCTGTAATGGGGATTGGTTATGGTCTTCATTATATGGTTAAGAACAAATACAATCGCGGCTTCATACTCAATGTCGCGTTAATATTTGCAGGTGCATTGGGGAATATCATTGACAGTGCTTTTTATGGTTTGATATTCAGCGAGAGTACTCCATTTTCAAAAGCTGTTTTATTCCCAGAAGGAGGTGGTTATGCTACCTTTCTACATGGAAAAGTGGTAGACATGCTATATTTTCCTTTGTTAAGTGGGACATTTCCAACATGGTTCCCGATCTGGGGAGGAGAAGAATTCTTATTCTTTCGCCCTGTTTTTAACATCGCTGACTCCGCAATTTCAGTTGGTGTATTTCTAATCCTTATTTTTCAGAAACGTTACTTTAAGGAAGAACATAACGAAAAAACAAATGTGAATAGTGAGATCATTGAAGATTAAAACATTTGATTCACAAAGTTATCTAATCTAAACAATCTCTTTTACCTTAATCCGTATATTTGGACATGAAAAATTTCCGAATCATATTTTCTATTGCCGCGATGGTCGCATTTTTAGTGGCTCCCAATTGGGCGATTTCACAAGTAAATCCAAAAAATTTAAAGAAGCATATCAAATATCTTTCTGCAGATAAAATGAAAGGAAGAGAAACAGGTATGCAAGGTTCATCAAAAGCAGCTGATTATGTTGAGAAATTCTTCAAAAAATACAAGCTAGAACCCAAAGGAGTGCAGGGATTTAGGCAAAGTTTTCCTGCCAAAATCACGAGAGTAAAAATCAGTAATGCTGAAAGAAAATCTGACAATATTATTGGGTTTTTGGATAATTCTGCGGAATATACCATTGTTATCGGGGCACATTATGACCACTTAGGAACAGGTCATATCGGGGGTTCCAGAGATTCATTAGGAGTAGGAAAGATTCATAATGGTGCGGATGATAATGCCTCCGGAGTTGCAGGTTTGTTAGAATTAGCAAGGCATTATACATCCAATGATATTATAGAGCCATTCAATATACTATTTATAGGATTTGGGGCTGAGGAGTTAGGATTACTAGGTTCAAAGTATTTCACTGAAAACCCTACCATTCCCTTAAATTCCATTCAATGGATGCTAAATATGGATATGATTGGCAGATATAACCCAGACAATGGGGTGGCAGTAATCGGTTACGGAACGAGCTCTGCATTTCCAAAGATATTCGAGGGAATAAGCAGCGACATCAAATTTAATTTGAGCCGTGATGGGAACGGAGGTTCAGACCAAACCTCTTTTTACCGGAAGAACATTCCTGTCCTATTCTTTCATACCGGCGGACATGATGATTATCACAAGCCTACTGATGATGAAGAAAGAATCAATTACAAGGCTATGGAATCCATTCTGAAGCTTGAAATAGAAGTTTTAGACAATTCGATGAAACAGCCTAAAATGGATTTTCAATGGACGAATTAAAGAATTCAAGGCGGGTCATAATCACTGGTTCGAATGGTTTCTTAGGTCAGAAATTGACAGATATGCTTGTTGAAAAGCAACAGGTTCAATTGTGCTGTACCTCGCAGGGGCCGAATAGAAATCCAAATACAAAGGGATACGAATTTGTACAGTTGGATTTGTTAGATACTGAAGGGTTAAGCAGCCTTATCGACAGTTTTCAACCGACACATATTGTTCATACAGCTGCAATAACGAGCGTGGAAATTTGCGAGCAGGAACCCGAGAAGTGCAAAAAATTAAACATAGATGTCGTCAGCACGATCGCAGAACTTTGTCGATCCAGAGATATTCATCTTACCTTTCTATCCACAGATTTTGTTTTTGATGGCAAAAATGGGCCCTATGATGAGCTTTCACCCAGCAACCCTTGCAATGCCTACGGTCAAAGCAAATTAATGGCAGAACGAGCTATCCATGATTCCGGATGCAAGGCAGCCATTCTAAGAACGATTTTAGTATATGGGATTATTGCCGACAAAAACAGGTCCAATCTAGTCCTATGGGCAAAATCCAAGTTGGAAGCAAAGGAAGCAATAAAAGTAGTATCAGATCAATGGCGAATGCCAACTTGGGTAGATGATCTTGCTAAAGCTTGTATTCTTTCCATAGAAAAAAATGCGACTGGCATCTATCATATTTCAAGCGATAAAATGTTCAGTATTCAAGAAGCTGTAGAAGAAGTGGCAGCATTCTGGGACCTTGACAAAACATTAATCACAGCCATACGAGCTGAAGAAATAGGACAGGCAGAAAACCGACCACAAAGGACCGGGTTTATCCTTAAGAAAGCGAAGGATGAATTAGGCTTTCAACCAACAACTTTTCTAGAATCCCTAGCATATATCGATCAACAATTTAAATACTATAGAAAATAATTATGCAAGAAAAATTCGCAAGAGAATCCTATACGGTGATGAACGAGCTCGTTCTACCAAATGATACCAATACATTTGGAAATTTAATGGGAGGAAGGCTATTATACTGGATGGATATCTGTTCAGCCATGGCTGCGCAAAAGCATTGCAAGAATCAAGTGGTTACGGTATCTGTTGACAATGTATCATTCAAACGTTCCATTAAACTTGGGGAGGTTGTGACGATCGAGGCACAAGTTACCAGAGCATTCAATACATCAGTTGAAGTAAGAATGGAAATATTTGCGCAGAATTTACCGCAGGGAACAAAAGTAAAATCAAATGAAGCTTATTATACATTTGTTTCCATCGATGAAGAAAACAAGCCAAAGGCTATACCTAAATTAATTCCTGAGACTGACAAGGAAAAAACCTTATTTGAAGAGGCATTAAGGAGGAGAGAATTAAGATTATTGTTAGGTGGAAAATTAAAACCTGAGAATGCAACTGAAATCAAAAACTTGGTGAGTCTTTTTGAGCACAAAAGCTAATTAAAGTATATGGAGCCTATCCTCGTATTATTCAGGATAGGATATTTTATGATGAGCGGGTAAATTAATGACTACTTTGGTCGTAAATTCCTCTCCGATTAATTGTTCAATTTGCAGAGATGCAATTGGATCCTTTAAATTACTATTGATAATATGGATTCTTTCCCTTACTCCTTTTATACCAAAAGAGGTTGTTTTGAACGATGAAGATTTAACACTTGAAGAATCCTTAAATCCTACTCCATTATCTAAAATCTCAATAATAATTTTATTTTCATCTTCAGAGATTTTCAATCGTATACATCCTTTTTTATCTTTCAAATGACGTACGCCATGATGAACTGCATTTTCTACCATGGGCTGGATAAGCATAGATGGGATCTTGATATGATCATCGACCAATCCCTTTTGAATATTCATTTCAAAATCAAAAGCATGATTAAAACGTTCCTGTTCAAGTTCTAAATAAAGCTTTAATAGTTGGATTTCAGACTTTAGTCCCACTGTAGAAAATTGAGAATTTTCAAGTACCAATCGGCTTATACTTGCAAACTTTTGAATTAATCGACTTGCACTTTTGCTGTCACTTTCGACAACATAAGCTTCAATGGAATTCAAAACATTAAAGATAAAATGCGGATTCATTTGCGATCTTATCGCCTTCAACTCGCTCTCATAGAGTTTCTGTTTATAATTATTTTCCATCCGCTCCTGCTTTTCCCTTTCTATATCTGCTGCCTGTTCTTTTATTTTTATAGCATTCCTAGATAATTCTTCTTTTAATTTCTCATTATAATCTACTTGAAGTTTATTGATGTTTTTATGTTCGCGAATCCTGTACAGAAAGAACAAGATAATGGCTGCAAGAAACAGGATAACTAATAATATTTTGAACCAAATTGTGGCATACCAGTGTGATGCCAGATTAATATGGACTGAACTTATTTTGGGTGACCAATTTCCAAACTGGTCCCTCACACGTACCTTAAACTCATACCTTCCACCATCTAAATTATTATATAATGCGAGCTGTTCGGAAGAACTTTTCACCCAGCTATTGTCAAACCCTACTAGCTGATATTCAAAATCCAGGCCTTGCCTAGTGAGCTGTTCAACGACAGCAAAGTGGAAGGAAAAATTATTATCATCTGGTTTGAGTTTAATTTCATTTTTAAAGAGTTCAAAGGACCTATCCTGGTGATGAACAAAAAACTTATTGATTAATACGTTGATTTCTGGTGATTTGTCAGAATGAAAAGTTGGTAACTCTCCTTTTATCAAGCCATTTTCAGTACACCAAATGACTTCATGATCATTCAGATAAAAATTATACGTATTGATATTTGCAGGAGGATAAATCCCTTCCGATTTATTTAAATGAATAAATACTTTTGAGTTTGGATCGAACAGCATAGTACCATCCAGAGCCTGGATCCAGAATAATCCATTTTTATCTGCTGTAATTTGAATAGGATAAAGCCAAGGATAGATATTTTGGTCAGCATACTGAATGAATTGATAGGATTTTCCATTAGGTTTGATTTCACCTATTCCGGAATTTGAATTACTAAACCAAAATCTTTTCTCTTTATCCAGGTAAAAGGTAAATACTGTATTCGATTGAACCGTATTTGCCGATGATTGCTGTTGGGCGAATTGTTTAAATTTTGGAGTTCCTTTTTCTTCCAATAATACTATTCCATAGCCATCCATTCCTAACCAAATATCACCTTGTCCATCTTTTCCAAGCGTGATTATTTTATGATCTGGAAGTCCATCATTTACAGAAAATAATTCAATGGATTTAGTGGACATATGGTATTTATATAACCCTGAATTCCAAGATCCAATCCACAGAATTTCTTCAGAGTTTAGGCTGTCCAATATCACAGAATTACAATCTGCATTTCGGAAGTTAAAATCATTACCTTTAATTTCTAAAGGTTTAAGGCCGTTTATTGGATTTCTAAATTCATATACACCTTTGTCAATGGTAGAAAAATAGATTACGGAGGGAGTTGTATTAATAGAACCGATATTTAAATTCTGAAGGGAGAAGGAAGATTTTCGTTTTGTTAAGGAGCTTTCCATCTCGCCAAAATTCTTTTTGGTCCAATACCAGGTTTTATTATTCCATTTAAAAAGTTCGATAATTGGGTCTTCAGAGTTGTCAGCGATGAGTGTATTCACCTGATTTAATTTTTGCGAATAGAAAAACAATCCAGAAGATGTAGCAACCCAATATCCATTTGCTACGGGACAAATAGCGTGTATTCGGGAAGGTTTTGGTAGTTCAGGCATTAAATCATCCCAAGAAATATGTTCTAAGGTTTTCAACTCTGGTTCGTAAGCATACAATCCATTCAGTATATGCCCGATTAAAATCTTATTTTCGGATGGCCAAAAGGTATTACAGCTGATAAAATTGTCATAATAATCCATATTTTTTTCCCAACCTAACAATGATGTTTTTAAGTCAGAAAAATCATATTTAGCAGAAATGAGGTCATGGTCATAGTAGCCAGCATAAAATCGATCTGGTCGAAAAATAAAACCATCCACTGCATTTTCACCAGTATTTGCAAGGTCGATCTGTTGTGCCGAATTGTTTTCAGGGTTATAACGAATAAGCCCGTCATACCTTGTCCCCAACCAGATATTTCCGAGAGAATCTTCTTTCAAGCTAAAAATTGTGAGGTAATTGTCCGATTTTATTCTAGGCATAACTACCTGTTTGGTTTCACCAGTTTCTGGATTTAGAGCTTGCAGGTCTGTTTCTTGTCCTGAAAAATAGATTATCCCAGATTTAGAAACGATAACATCGTAAAGCGAGTTTTTTACAAGCCCGGATTGGCTAATTTTTGCGTGGTAGGATTTTAGGTTTTTACCATTGGGTTTGGTTCTATCATAGCAGATTAATCCATTGTTTTGGGTTGTGATCCAAATCCTATTCTGAGGGTCAATAGCAATGCTTCCGAGATAATTTGTCATTCCTTCGGACTCGCCTTCGAATTTTACATCAGTAAATTTTTGTCCATCAAAATATGACAGACCTCTTTTGCTAGTTATCCAGATCAACCCATTCCGATCTTCAGCTAATCCTGCGATTTCATTGCTTGCCAATCCATCTTTTTCCGTAAAATGCAGGAAGTTATAGATCTTCTTTTGGGCATGAACATGATGAACGAATAAACTTAAAGCAAGGATTAAAATGAATACAATCCTCAATGTAGTACAATTTAGAATGTGGAAAATAACCTATCCATTAACTGCTTTTTCTTACTTGGGGAGACTTCGATTTCCGAACCATCCAGCATCTCTACAGTCCCACCCTCACCTTTTCTATATTTAACGATATAATCAAGATTTACGATTACACTTCTATTGATTCTTAACAGCTGTGTGTTTTCTAATAACAACTCAAATTCTTTTAATGTTCTGGAAACAATAATTTTTGAGAGGTTGCTGAGATAAAAAATGCTATAATTACTCATAGCCTCCACCCGAAGAATGTCATCCCTTTTCACCAAGTGTATTCCTTCAGCAGTTGGAAGAGCGATTCTGGCCATATTAGGACGGGATTCAATTAAGTCTACCTTTTTCAGTTTTTCTTTTTGAGTAATTCTGTTTTGAAGCTTTCGGATTGCTAACTCTAGTTCCTCATTGTTAACAGGTTTTAATAAATAGTCAAGCGCGTTTGCCTTCAGGGCATCAAGCGTATAGATGTTATATGCTGTTACAAAAATAACCTCAAAATCAAATTGTCCGATTTTTTCCAAAAATTCAAATCCATTCATGAAAGGCATTTCCACATCTAAAAACAGAACATCAGCTTCAATGTTAGGAATTTGTTTTAAGGCCTCCTGAGGATCATTAAATACCGCAGCAACTAACAAGAACTCCTGGAACTCTTGCAATTTATGCTGTAACAATCCGCTACCACGGATTTCATCGTCCAAAATGATTGCCTTTATCATTTGCTGAATAATTGGTTATAAATAGCACTTGCTAATATAAAGTTATTTTAATTTTTTGAATTAACCCTGAAGAATGAGTAAAGGCAGGTTTTAAGGAGATGAAATAAGGGTGTAAATGAGGCAATAAAAAAAACTCTCCTGTTGGAGAGTTTTAATCACTTTTAAGAATTTCCAAGTTCGACAATTCTATCGAATTCTTCTTGTTTTAAAGGCATGACTGACAGCCTTCCTTGTCTTACTAGGGCAATATCTTGTAATAAGGGATCCGCTTTAATTGTTTCCAATGTTACCGGATGTTTAAAAGTTTCCACAGGAGCTAAATCAACTACAACCCAACGTTCATCCTCAGTAGTAGGATCTTGATAGAATTCCTTTACAACTTTAGCCATCCCCACAACTTCCTTTCCTTCATTGCTATGATAAAAGAGGACTAAATCTCCTTTTTTCATAGCTTTTAAGTTGTTTCTTGCTTGGTAATTTCTTACACCGTCCCAAAAAGTTTCGCCGTCCTTATTAAACTTTTCCCAGCTATACTTAAATGGCTCTGACTTCACTAAAAAATATTCCATTTATGCTTTCAATTTCGTCAAAATCAATTGACAGATTTTTGTTTAATTAATTCTGTTGCTCCAAAATATCCATTTTGTCCGCATAATGCGCACAATAGTCTCGAAGGTCAGCAATAACTTTTTCAGCCATTGGATCACCACCTGAGGAACGTAAAAAAGAGTCACCTAATGTTTGAAGGGTCTCATAGAAAAACCTTTTCATTTCATCATAAGGCATATCTTTCGTCCACAGATCGATTCTTAATGAATTTTTATATTGCGCATCCCATAGAGCCAGGAATAATGCTTTAGCTGGAAGCTCCTCTGTTTTTTCACCATCCGTTGATGACCATTGAATTGTTTCAGGAACATTCTTATCATCTAATTCAATTTGAAGCTTGATTTCTGCTTTCTTCATATCTAAAACTGTAATTTTATTAATATTGAAATTATACCTACCAGCAAAATAAAACCTATCTGCATAATCCATAAGCGTTGGGTATTCTTTGTCCATAGTCTAAAGAGAATATCGACAACGATTAATACGACAGATAAGATGAGCAATCCTGCCCAACTAAACAAAGCCTTATCCGTGGAACCCATTTCTGAAACTGCCCATACCAATACACAAGCTAAGGTAATATTCAGCGGAGTTAACTTCATCTTTTTTTACTTGGCTTACTATTTCCTTTTTTCACAGGTTTTCCTTTGCCTCGAACTGGTCTTTTGGAATTATTTGTTTTTGGCGCATATTTTTTCTCATGGAATGCACCTTTGAAATCAGGGTCTTCTTTTCTTTTTTGAGTATCAATTTCCCTTGCAATAACCTGTTTTTCATCAAACGGTGTTTTTTCAATAACGACATCTGCAGGCAATTCTTTAACAGGAATAGATTGTCGGATTAATTTTTCAATTTTGCCGACATAATACTCTTCTGCAGGATTACAGAAGGTAATTGCATCTCCGGTTTGAAAAGCACGTCCTGTTCGACCAATACGGTGAACATAATCTTCAATAACAATAGGAACATCAAAGTTGATGACATGGCTTACTTGCGACACATCCAATCCTCTGGCCGCAACATCTGTTGCTACCAAAATCCTTACTTCGCCCTCTTTAAAAGCATTGATAGAATTGATTCTCGTATTTTGGCCTTTATTGGCATGAATGACACGAACATCCTCAGCACCATATTTACGCTCTAAAAAAGAATAGACACGATCGGCCACGACCTTGGTTTTACAAAAAACGATTATTCTATTGAATGTTTCATCATCCTTAAAGAAATGTTGCAGTAAGTTGATTTTTGTTTTAAGATTTGGGACATGGTAAATTTCCTGTGTAACTGTTTTGGCAGGCGTAGCCTGTTCCGTAACTTCAATAACGGTTGGAAAAGCGAGGAAGTCACCAGCAATTTTCCGTACGAGTTCGCTCATCGTCGCTGAAAACAATAAGTTTTGCCTTTTTCGGGGCACCACTTCAAGGATTCGATGGATTTTCCCAATAAACCCCATATCCATCATTTTATCAGCTTCATCCAATACCAAGAATTTTAAGCTTTTAACGTTGATATCCTCTTCTAAATAAAGGTCGAGAAATCTGCCTGGAGTTGCTACAATAATATCACAGCCTTTAGCCAACTGTTCTTTCTGAGTTTTTGGTCCCAAACCACCGTACAACAATACGGTTCTCAAGTCCAAATAGGTAGAAAATAACCTGATATGTTCTTCAATCTGCATAGCCAACTCACGAGTTGGGCTTAAGATCAATGCTCTAGGATCATTTCCTTGGGCATATTTCAGCTTCATGAGCATTGGCAGAACAAATGCTGCCGTCTTACCCGTACCAGTTTGAGCAATCCCCATTACATCCTGACCTGCAAGAATCGGCGTAATAGCCTTTTGCTGAATTTCAGTTGGATTAGAATATCCCGCTTCGTCTATTGCGTTTAGGATTTGCTTATTAAATTTAAAGTCTTCAAATGACGCCATCTCAGCAAAGATAATTAAAACCAATCATATGCCATGAGGTCATTTCCTTACAAATGATTTTGATTTGCGCCTAAATTCCGGCAAATTTGTCCTACCATTAAAAAGGTTGATATGAAAAAACTATTATTACTATGTGTGCTAACGCTTGTTAGTACCTTCTCATTTGCTGATGAGGGCATGTGGTTCTTGATGCACCTGAAGCGTCTGAACGAAGCCGACATGCAGAAAAAAGGCTTGAAATTAACAGCTGAAGAAATTTATAGCATCAATAATTCCAGCTTAAAAGATGCAATTGTACAATTCAACGGAGGTTGTACTGCAGAGATCGTCTCAGGGAGTGGACTTGTTTTCACGAACCATCACTGTGGATATGGTGCAATTGCAGAACTATCTACACCTGAACATGATTATTTAACCAATGGATTTTGGGCTAAAAATCATGCTGAGGAATTAAAACCAAAATCTTTATTTGTTAGATTCTTTGTGCGTATGGATGATGTATCTAAGCGCATCTTGGGATTGGTAAACGATAAGATGACAGAGAAAGAGCGTGAAAAAATTATAAACCAAGAGATTGCTAAAATTCAAAAAGAAAATAGCGAGAATGGTAAATACGTTGTATCTGTCCGTCCATTCTATAATGGTAATGAATATTATTATTTTGTTTATCAAGACTTTACGGATGTACGTTTAGTAGGAACCCCACCAAGCAGCATTGGTAAATTCGGTGGAGATACGGATAACTGGGAATGGCCACGTCATACAGGAGATTTCTCAATTTTCAGGGTTTATGCTGATAAAGATGGTAATCCTGCAGAATATTCGAAGGACAATGTTCCATTGAAACCAAAAAAATTCCTTCCAGTAAGTATCAAAGGCTTCCAAGATGGGGATTTCTCGATGATCTTAGGATATCCTGGTCGTACAAATCGTTGGATGAATGCGGCTGGAATCGACCAAAACGTAAATTATGCTTATCCAGCATGGGTTGAGGCTTCAAAAGTTGGAATGGACGCGATGAAAAAACACATGGATAAGGATCAAGCGGTGAAGCTAAACTATGCATCCAAGTATTCCGGAGTTGCCAACTACTGGAAAAATAGACAAGGGATGATCGATGCGTTGAAAAAACACAGGACCTCTGCGACCAAACGTAAGCAAGAAAAAAGATTTAACAAGTGGGCAAATCGTTCTGAAAACAAAGAAAAATACGGCAATGTATTATCTGTAATCAACGATTATTACACAAAAACCAATGATAAAGCGAAACACGACAACTACCTGACGGGTATGCTTCGTTCATCAACTTTTGCTGCCATGCCAGCTTCCCTAGGTGCTGGATTAAAACAATATGCACAAGAAAATGAAGCGAAACGTAAAGAAATGGCACCACATATCGAAGCATTCATAACTGATAATTATGAAAAAGCTTATATGCCATTGGAAATCGATGTTCTTGCTGATGAGTTAAATCTTTATTCAGCAAAAGGAGGTGAAATTTCAGCTTATGTTCGCGAATTAGCAAACAAAAATGCTGGGAATTTTCAAGGAGATGTTAAATCTGCCTTTGATCAAAGTGTATTTGGGTCCCAAGAAAAACTTGCCGCGTACTTAAAAAACCCTGATGCCAAGCTAATTGATGAAGATCCTCTTTACAAACTTTCTTCAGCATTAATGGATAAGTATCGTGAAACCTCCCCGGAAGCAGAGAAGATGAATGATGAGTTCTTAGGAGCATCCCGCAAGTATATTGCTGGGGTATTGGAAATGGATCCTAACGGAAAATATTATCCAGATGCAAATTCTACTTTACGTTTAACTTACGGAACAATAAGAGCACTTCCGAAGGATAAAAGAAACGATGCAAAAGAAAATTATTATACGACCTTAAAAGGCACAATCGCAAAATATAAACCTGCAGATGAGGAGTTCGATTTACCTAAAAAATTAATGGAACTATATGAAAATAAGGATTATGGACGTTATGCAGACAAGGGAGGTTACCTTCCAGTTAACTTTTTAAGTGATCAAGACATCACTGGTGGTAACTCAGGTTCACCTGTTTTAAATGCAAATGGGGAATTAATTGGCTTGGCTTTTGATGGAAACATCGAAGCAATGGCAGGAGACGTTATTTTCGATCCTAAATTGCAACGTACAATTTCGGTTGATATCCGATATGTTCTTTTCATAATTGACAAGTTTGCGGGAGCACAAAACATCATTGACGAATTGAAAATAGTAGAGTAATTGCCATAAAAAAGGCTTTTATAACACAAAAAAACTTTTTAAAATTCGCATAGTTTGCATTCCTTTTGTATATTTATGATATATTAGAGAATTAATTAAGAAAAACTAAAATTATATTAATTAAAAAATGGAAAACTACACTAAATTAAAAGAGCTAGTAGCTTCAATCGAAGCTGACGCAGAAAAATTCTTCAATAACGGAAACTCTGCTGCAGGAACACGCGTACGTAAAGGGTTACAAGAAATCAAAACTTTAGCTCAAGAAATTCGTAACGAAGTTACTTCTAAGAAAAACGATTCAAAGAAATAATTCGAAGAATTAAAGCATAAAATCCCGATCAGAATTGATCGGGATTTTTTTTTGCTACAATTTTCATAGAATGAAATATGCATTAAAAAGCAAAGGAGCTAGATAATTCTAGCTCCTTGCATCATCACTAATTTTGAATTGCTTAATAAATAAATTCTTAAATAATTTATAGGAACATAGCGGCCGTTATCAGGTTGAACTGTTTATCTGTCATCCATCTTCCAAAAATTTCCTTCATTCGATCTTTTGTCTGTTTTCTTGTATAGATATCAGACTTCTTTTTAAATATGTTCGCATTAACAGTTGTTGCGGTCATTTCAACTTTTGTTGCATATATGTTGAAATGCTGTTCAGGGATTACTAATCCTAAGATCATCCCCGGCAATCCATGCACAGTACTAGGAGCGCCAGCGGTTGGAATTTGATCGGTATAGAATGCTACCACATACACAGAGTCCAGTGTAACGCCATTAGCTCGTCTACAATCGTATCCTGCAATGTTTCTATACTCATTGGTGATCTTCCATTTTACGTTTGTCAAAGAGTCTTTAATGTTGATCTGAGAGCCTCCCATTTCCATGGTCATCAAAGATTCATTTTTAGCAAGGTTCTGGTAAATCTTGGTACCATAGTCCAACAATCCCATTCTTAATAAATTGGAAATCATCTGTGGCTGGTCTTTTTCAACCGGTTCAACACTTAATTCATCGCCGCTAAAGGATACTTTTTTAGTTAAGACGGCAGTCTCAGGAGCCTTAGTCATCATCTCCTCAAAATACTTTTTGGAGAAATCCCCGTCCTTTAGTGTTTGAATATGTCTACGCATCAGGTTTTTTACGTGAACTGTTTTATCATAGGTAATAGAACCTTGTTCAGGAAAAAATGCGTGCTGTGCATTAGCAAATCCAATACTTAGGATTGCCAATACTAAACTTGATATAATATTTTTCATTTTCATAATTACTCTGCTCCTTTCATTGATGTGAATTCCCAAGTTAATTTCAACATATAATATCTTGCGATATTATTATAGCGCTGTTGCGTAATACCTTGTCCACTTTGACTTCTGCTAAATCCAACGTTCTGATTGAAAACATCATTTACATAGAAATTGGCGATTAAACTCTCATTCTTTAAGAATTTCTTTTGAATACCCGGCGAGAATTTCAATCTGCTAAATGAACTTGGGAGCGCTTTAGTTGGAGCTTCATACTCATAATTCAAATCTCCAGTAATTTGGAATTTCTTAGGTAAGAAGTAAGTGAATCTACCATAGGTATCAAAAGTAAAACCTTCTGAATTTAATTCTGGGTTCAATGTTGTATTTAACACTCTATATCCAGGACTGAATGATACATAGAAATCAAATCCTTTGGTCGTGCTTTTTTGGAATCCAATATCACCACTGAAGTTATAGCTCACATTTTTGTTTTCTTCAAATTCTCTAGGATTAGCTGGATCAGAAAGATCCTTAATCATATTATAATAGTTATTTAAGCTACCATTTAATCCAACATTCATTTTAATTTGATGTTTCTTAATCAAATTAAAATTATAACCACCATAAAGATATCCGTTGGTCATTGCCTTATCGGTATTCACATAATATAACTCACGTTTCAAGTTTTCATATACAATTACGTCAGTTTGGATAGCACCTAAGGTTTGAGTAAATCCTAAACCAGAATACAATCCTTTACCCTTCATCATATCATACCAGTAATAATTCAAGTTATAATTATTAGAGACAGATGGTTTAAGGTTTTCATTACCAAAATATTGATTCATTTGATCCTCATTTTGTTTTAAAGGCTGAATCTGGAATAATGAAGGTAACTGATTTGATCTGTTATAAGAAAGGTTCAAAGATTTAGCTTTGCTGATATTATATCTAAGACGAGCTCTTGGATTATACGTTAAATAATCTCTACTCATAGAATTATCCGCAAGATTATTCCTTTGGAACATATCATCATGACGAATATTATTGGTCAAATTGAACTCTAATTTTTCAGCTTTATAATTAACAGAAAGATTAGCTGCATTACGTACAGTATTAAAATTAAAGTCATTACTGAATTCAGAGTCAAACTCGGTATAATTACCCGCGGCATCCTTATTGAAGGCACTGTTAATGGAGTGAGCTTTTGAGTTGGTATATTCATAGCCAACAGACATATTTACCTTTTTAGAAATCGGTTCAGTATATGTTGCTGCCGCCATAATGGAACTTGAATTATTTGAGTTATCCTTAAACTGATCAATTACATTTTCAGTTCCGGCTACCACATTATTTAATTTTGAGTTCAATAACATATCCCCCTGAGTCTTACCATTATTACCTGTAAATTTCAAATTGATTGATCTTCCTTCTTTTGCAAATTTCCTAGTAAAGTTTGCATCGTAATTGAAATTATCATTTGAGGTATTAATTTTCTGACTACGTTCATCTTCAGTGATTAACTCACCATTCTTAAAACTATTTCCTTTTCTATACGTGTCATTTTCTCCATTCATTTTGGAAGCTGCCACTCTTAAAGTCAAGGTTGTTAGTGAGTCGATTGCAAAATCATATTTAGTATTGAATCGATGTCCAGTACTTTTAGATACATCGCTATTATCAAACTCAGAATTAGAAATTCCGTCTGCTAATGGAGTTTGAGAAATTGTATTGGTATTAATTTCATTTTCTGCTTGACCATATTTGTAATTTAGGTTAAGCTTATGTTTCTTTTCTTTCCATGCATCCATAAAAGACACCCCTGCAGTGATTGCTCGAGGTTGCCCTCTATTGGTATTGCTAAGGAAGCTACCCCCACCAGAAATCATGATACCACCATCATCCAACATGGTTACATTATCATTGGCAATACCGAATTTTTCAGCTTCTTGCCAACCTAGATCGGTTGTTCCATCATTGGATGTAATTCCAAATGCTGATATCTTTCTAGAACCATTAAATTTATTTAGGGCTACTTTACCAAGGTAATAACCAGAGTTATCATCCATACCGCCTCCGCCTTCGAGCTTACCGAACATACCATTTTTAGCATCTTCCTTAAGCTTGACGTTAATTGTTTGAATGCGTTGCCCATCATCTACCCCAGTTCGTTCAGCGTCCTCAGATTTCTTCTCAAATACCTGAACTTTATCGACCATGTCGGAACGGATATTTCGGGTAACCAAGGTAGGATCATCGCCAAAGAACTCTTCACCATCGACCAATACTTTTTCTACGGTCTTTCCTTGGGCCGTAATCTTACCACTAGCATCTACAGAAATACCAGGGAGAACTTTCAATAAATCTTCAACTTTAGCATTCTTTTCGGTGACAAAACTAGAAGCATCATATTCTACGGTATCCCCTTTTATGACAACGGGAATTTTACCGGTAATTAAAATTTCCTCAATTAGATTTGCAGAACTTTGTAATGCAAGTTCACCTAGATTTTTATCCCCAGATCCTTTGGCGATTTCTTGAAAATAATCTCCAAATTTTGGATAACTGACGATTAATAAATAATCAGAAGTATCGGGATTGTTAAGGGAGAATTTCCCATCTTGATTAGCTCTCGTAAAATTGACGAGAATTGAGTCTTTTGCTTGAAGTAGCATGACCGTTGCATTGCTGAGTTTGGACTTATCTGTCTCATCAACGACCGTACCCGTTAATTTAGTTTGGGCAAAAGTCGTCAGAGATGATAAACCCAATACCAGGCTTAAAATTACTTTGGTTAGTAGTTTCATAAAAAAGTTAAAGTTACAATCTAAAAGGCATCGCTAAATTATCACTATTGTGAGAATTATTGAGAGAATAAAAAGTATTTAACAATCATTTAACACAAATCGAGATTTAGGGTACTCATTATCTATCAAATTCTCTAATTCATTAGTCGTAGATTGATAAAAAAAGTTACAGCCCATGTAAAATTTATTTCATTACCTTTGTAAAAACCCTTTTGAAATGCAAAAAATCAAAGACTATGTAGAAGCAAATAAGGACCGCTTCTTAGAAGAATTATTTGAATTATTGCGCTTTCCGTCAGTAAGTGCTGACCCACAGTACAAGGAAGGCGTGCTAAATACCGCACAATTTGTAGCTCAAAAATTGAAAGATGCTGGTGCTGACAATGTTGAGATTTGTCCTACTGCTGGATATCCAATTGTATATGGCGAAAAAATCATTGACTCAAGCTTACCGACCGTATTAGTTTATGGCCATTATGATGTTCAGCCAGCAGACCCTATCGAACTATGGGAAACACCTCCATTTGAACCGACCCTACGTGATGGTAAGATTTACGCACGTGGATCAGCTGATGATAAAGGTCAATTCTATATGCATGTGAAGGCCTTTGAATATATGATGAAAGAAAATGAATTGGCATGTAACGTTAAATTCATGATCGAAGGTGAAGAAGAAGTTGGCTCTGCGAACTTAGGGATATTTGTGAATGCAAATAAGGAACGTTTGAAGGCTGATGTAATTGTTATTTCTGACACCTCGATGATCAGTCTAGAAAATCCTTCATTAGAAACAGGACTTCGTGGGCTATCCTATGTTGAAGTAGAAGTTACAGGACCAAACCGTGACTTACACTCGGGAGTTTATGGTGGAGCTGTTGCAAATCCGGCTACGATCCTATCGAAAATGATTGCTTCATTGCATGATGAAAACAACCATATCACGATTCCAGGTTTTTACGATGATGTATTAGAACTTACGGAAGCAGAAAGAAAAGCTTTAAATGAGGCTCCATTTGATATCCAAGAATACGAAAAGGATTTAGGAGTAAACGAACTATGGGGCGAAAAAGGTTTCAGCACTATAGAACGTACAGGTATTCGTCCAACATTAGAGGTGAACGGTATTTGGGGCGGCTATATTGGAGAAGGAGCAAAAACCGTATTACCATCAAAAGCTTTTGCTAAGATTTCAATGCGTTTAGTTCCGAATCAAAATTCTGAGCGCATCACTAAATTATTCAAAGATCACTTTGAAAAAATTGCGCCAAAATCTGTTAAAGTTGAGGTAAAACCACACCATGGAGGAGAGCCAGTTGTCACACCAACAGACAGTATAGCCTATAAAGCGGCAGAAAAAGCGCTTGAAGAGACATTCAATAAAAAACCTATTCCAACGAGAGGTGGTGGATCCATTCCAATCGTTGCTCTATTTGAGAAAGAATTAGGAATCAAGACGGTTCTATTAGGTTTTGGACTTGATTCAGATAACCTACACTCACCTAACGAAAAATATGGAGTAGAAAATTATCTAAAAGGAATTGAAACTATTCCTTTGTTCCATAAATTTTATGCGGAAATGAGTAAATAAAATAAAAAGCTTCACGATTGTGAAGCTTTTTCTATTTTTACATCATAGTTAATTTTTTCGCAGGGGAAATATGTTGTTTTTAAAAAAGGTCCTTAGGATATTATATTTTGTTTCAGTTCTTTTTTTCTTTTCGTTAAGTTTTCCCGTATTATACTTCTTAAGTAAGCATCCAAAAAAATATTATTCACATATAGTTTGGTTTAGAAAATGGATCTCCATTCTGAGTCTACATTTGGTTGGAGTACGTTTTAAAATTAATTACGAAGTTCCAATTGATTGGACAAAACCATATATTATTTGTCCGAATCATACATCTATCTTGGATATAACAGCGTTGACCTACCTTTGTCCACAACAATTCTCTTTTATTGGAAAAGAAGAACTCTTAAAAAACCCGGTCACTCGAATTTTCTTTAAATCAATTGACATTTCAGTGAATAGGGAAAGCAGGATTTCGGCCTTCAAGGCATTTAAAAAAGCCACTGAACTATTGCAAGAAGGAAAGTCGATCGTAATCTTTCCAGAAGGGAAAATAGATGATGAATTTCCCCCGATGCTGCATAAATTTAAGGCTGGAGCCTTTAAAATGGCAATAGAAAACAAAATTTCTATACTACCTGTAGTCATTCATAATGCATATGAAATACTATGGGATGATGGGTCAAGATTTGGTTCAAAACCAGGGATAATTAAGATCTCGGTACTAAAACCCATACTGTTTGAGCCTACCTCAAACCAAAAATATGATTCGATTGAGATGGAAGTTTATGAAAAAATGAACAAAGTTTGGAATAACAAATCCTAAATCCACCTTACACATCAATTTAAAGCATTGATTTTCTGAAAGATAAACGTCTTAACAAAGAATTAAAGATTATTTCCTTGCATTAGTTAAATTAAATATTATTTTTGCGAAAACGTGAAACTTAATTAAAAGAGATATGTATTGGACACTTGAATTAGCTTCTCATTTAGAAGACGCTCCATGGCCAGCGACAAAAGACGAATTAATTGATTATGCAATTCGCTCAGGAGCACCAGTTGAAGTGATTGAGAATCTTCAGGCGTTGGAAGATGATGGTGAACCTTATGAAAACATTGAGGAAATTTGGCCTGATTATCCAACAAAAGATGATTTCTTTTTCAACGAAGACGAATATTAAAAATCGCTATAGGAAAGCGCCTTTATAAGAGGCGCTTTTTTATTTGAATGTATTTATAAGGACTTATATATCCGTTCACATTTATGTAATTCTATGGTTAATCATCAAACAAATTAATCCTTTTGCTATTTTTAAGGTCAATAGTTCGATATTAAAATGAACAGAATGAAATACTATCTACTTTACTTTTTGTTAATGATAGCACCTATTGTCTCTTTTGCTCAATATGAACATGAGGATGATATTAGGCAGAATAATTCATCCAAAAGCAGGGATATTGCAACTGATTTTATTTATGATCTAAATAATTCTGAAATTCCTTTAGATGTTATTCTAAGTCAATGGGTAATCGTGGAAGAACCATCAGATGAGTTATATGATTATTTAGAAGTAAGTCTTGAAGAAATCAGACTAAACTTAAGCTACAAAAACATCGATCAGATAGAAATTAAGAACTATCATGAAATGCCTAAAAAGGAGATTCGGGACATTGATCCTGAAGGCTTAAACGTTAACAACATGTATTTCATTTACTATAAAAACAGGTTGGTTACTAGTGTTTATGTTGAGGGTGATAAGATTGGGTCATTTACATTAGTTTCGAAAGGAAATGAAATGGCTCATTTTGTACTTTATTAACAAAAAATCATTTTTTCTAATGTTTTCTTGCAAATATCAAAAACATCTTTGATATTTGTTAAACTAACAATGACAACAATACAATTCAATACAGCTTGGTGGTGGCACAACAATTAATGTTGTGGCAGACACCTATTGGTTGAATTCAAAGAACTAAATAATAGTGGGCTTGCCTTTTCGGCAAGCCTTTTTTATTAAAAAATAATGAAAGAAATATTAGCCCATCTATTCGAATATAAGTCCTTCAGCAGAAAAGAGGCTTATGATATATTGACAAATATTGCTACTGGCAAATATGATAGCCATCAAATTGCAGCCTTTATGACCATTTATGGTATGCGGAGCATTAAAGTGGAGGAACTTGGAGGATTCCGAGATGCGATGTACGATTTATGTAATAAGGTTGACTTTTCTGGTTACGATTTAATTGATATGTGTGGGACTGGAGGTGATGGAAAAAACACATTCAATATTTCAACCATGGCTTCTTTTGTGGTTGCTGGGGCAGGTTATCACGTAGCAAAACATGGAAATGTAGGTGTATCATCAGGATGCGGATCTTCTAATGTGATGGAATATTTAGGATATACATTTACGAATGATAAGGCTGTTTTGGAAAAACAATTGGAGACTGCCAATATTTGCTTTCTTCATGCACCGTTATTTCATCCTGCGATGAAAACCGTAGCACCTATCCGAAAGGCACTTGCTGTAAAAACATTCTTCAATATGTTAGGTCCATTAACAAATCCGGCAAATCCAAAATTTCAATCTGTCGGAGTATTTAGCCTTGAACTTGCAAGATTATATGCCTATCTATACCAGAATACAGAGAAACAATATAGCATCATCCATGCACTAGACGGATATGATGAAATATCATTAACAGGTGATTTCAAGGTTATTAATAATCAAGGAGAAAATTACTATACGGTTGAAGAATTAGGCTTTACAGAGGTTAATGCGGAAGATTTGACAGGAGGAGATTCGGTGGAACAGGCAGCAAAAACCTTCCGTCAGATTATTGAAGGTAATGGAACAGCTGTGCAAAACAATGTGTTGTTGACCAATGCTGCATTTGGCATAAAGACTTTCCATCCGGAAAAAAGTTTCGGCGACTGTTACTATGAAGCTGAAACTTCATTATTAGGCCACAAAGCTTTAGAGAGCTTTAAAAAGCTTGTCAATGCCTAAGGATTTATTGATAAAGGTTTGCGGGATGAAGGAGCGAAACAACATAATTCAGCTCTCAGAATTGTCAATTGATTATATTGGCCACATCTTTTATCCTAAATCACCACGCTATGTTAGAGGTTTAATTGACGTTGAACTCCCAGCAAGCATAAAAAAAACTGGGGTTTTTGTAAATGTCGACTTAAATGGAATTCTTGAACAGGTAAAAGAACATTCTTTACATACCGTTCAATTACATGGCAATGAAAGCGCTGAACTTGCGGAATCCCTTAGGAATGTTGGGATAGAGGTTATCAAAGCATTTGGGGTTGACAGCAACTTTGACTGGCATCAACTTGATGGGTATCTTAATCATGTCGATTATTTTCTTTTTGACAGCAAAAGTCCACAATATGGCGGAACAGGGGAAACATTCGATTGGCAAAAATTAAAAGAGTACCCCTTTGACAAACCTTATTTTTTAAGTGGTGGACTATCATTAGAAAACCTTAATGAGGCGCTACAGTTTGAGGATGATAGATTAGTAGGCTTGGATTTAAATTCAAAATTTGAAATCGAGCTAGGATTAAAGAATATTGAAAAATTAAAATTAGCACTGAAAATTATACGAAATGAGCAAATATCAAGTAAATAGCAAAGGATATTACGGTCCTTTTGGAGGAGCTTACATTCCTGAAATGCTCTATCCCAATGTAGAGGAGCTGCAAAATCAATACTTGGAAATTATAGAAGATCCGACCTTCAAGAAAGAATTTGAATCCTTATTACGTGATTATGTTGGCAGACCATCACCGTTATATCCTGCGCAAAGGCTTTCAGAAAAATACAATGCAAAAATATTCCTTAAAAGAGAGGACTTAAACCATACCGGCGCACATAAGATTAACAATACAATCGGTCAAATCTTGTTGGCAGAAAAACTTGGTAAAAAAAGGATCATTGCAGAAACAGGTGCAGGTCAACATGGTGTAGCAACTGCGACAGTATGCGCATTAAAAGGATTGGAATGTGTTGTATATATGGGAGAGATTGATATTGAGAGGCAAGCCCCAAATGTTGCAAGAATGAAGATGATGGGTGCGAAGGTGGTTGCAGCTACTTCGGGAAGTAAAACCTTAAAAGATGCGACCAATGAGGCATTGCGTGATTGGATTAATAATCCAGTAGACACCCATTATATCATCGGCTCTGTAGTTGGACCACATCCATATCCTGATATGGTTGCTCGGTTTCAATCAATTATTTCAGAAGAAACCAAAAAGCAATTGTTAGAAAAAACGGGGAAACAAAACCCTGATATTGTAATGGCCTGCGTTGGTGGAGGATCAAATGCGGCGGGGATGTTTTATCATTTCTTGAATGAAGAAGATATACAATTAATTGCTGTTGAGGCTTCTGGCCATGGAGTTGATAGTGGAGAATCCGCGGCGACTACGGTTTTAGGTCATGAGGGAGTTCTTCATGGCAGCCGTTCCATCCTTATGCAGACAGAAGATGGACAGGTGATTGAGCCATATTCCATATCAGCAGGATTAGACTATCCAGGAATTGGTCCACAACATGCTTGGCTTTTTAAATCGGGTAGAGGAACCTACGTTAGCGCAACGGATGATGAAGCTATGCAAGCTGGTCTTTTACTGACGAAACTAGAAGGGATTATCCCGGCGATTGAAAGTTCGCATGCATTGGCTCATCTTGAAAAAATGAAGTTTAAAGGGAATGAGACAGTGGTTATTTGTCTTTCAGGACGAGGAGATAAGGATTTGGATATTTACATGAAATATTTCGGTTTTTAGTATGATACAGATTAATAAACAAGCAAATGGTTTGCTATCCATATATTTTACTGCAGGATACCCAAGCATTGACAGTACGTTAGATATTGCGGAAGAGTTGGAGAAAGCAGGAGCTGATTTTTTAGAAATTGGATTTCCCTATTCAGATCCTGTAGCCGATGGACCTACCATTCAACACAGTTCAGAAGTCGCTCTAAAAAATGGAATGACATTAAAAGTTTTATTCGAACAATTAAAAGATTTAAGAAAAAGAGTATGTATTCCTGTTTATTTAATGGGATATGTAAATCCAGTAATTCAATTTGGGGTAGAAAATTTCTGTAAAGCCTGTAAAGAAGTGGGTGTAAATGGCACGATCATACCTGATCTACCGATGTATGAATATGAAGATTTGTATCAAGGGATATTTGAGGAAAATCAAGTTAGTAACGTGTTTTTAGTTACTCCGCAAACATCCGATTCGAGAATTAAAAAGATCGATTCACTATCGACAAGTTTTATTTACCTCTTGTCATCCAATGCAACCACTGGTACACAACTAAATGTTGAGGAACAATCTGAAGCCTATTTCAATAGGGTTAAAGAAATGGATTTAAACAATCCATTGGTTATTGGATTTGGTATTCATAATAAAGAAACCTTTGAAAAGGCAACAAAATATGCTAACGGAGCAATTGTAGGGACTGCATTTGTGAAGTTATTGGCTGAGGATGATTATTTGGAAAAGATTCCAGGATTTATAAAATCCATTAAAGGATAATGATTTAAAGAGGGGGACGATAGTTTGTCCCCCTACTTATTAATTAACTCTTCTCAGAATTTTGTTGGCTAGGAAAACTACCAAGATTCCTGCAGTAACAAGGCTAACTAAGCCTGCATACAACAGATTTGGGTGTGCAGCTAATGTTTCCATAAAAATATAGGTTTATAAAGTACTAAGTCGATTCTAATATAATTAGTGTGAATCCAATTGACAAGAAAAAATTACAATTAATTATCCACATAATAGGTCTATCTTTCCTATCTTTGGGGCAAAGATGAGAAAAATTGTAGCCATATGCTTACTATTGATTTATTCTGTATGCAGTACAGGAGCTACAATCTATATGCACCATTGTGGAAAAAGCACCTCATTCTCTGTACTTGATGATATAAAAGTATCACATGACAGCTGTCCAATGTGTACAAAACCACATGAGGACCATAACCATGAACAAAACGAGTTAGGCAATGCTTCTTGTGAGGATGATCATTCCTGTAAGGACTCCAAGGTAGATTTTGAATTAAATTCCGAAAGCGACCAATTGCGGACAAAAATGCTTTTTGGGAGTGTATTTGATTTTTCTCCAGCCATTGTGCTGATCCCTTGGATCATTACTACATGGGAAAACATGATGGAAGTACAACCACAAGTTCCCATCCCATTAAAACCTGCACTATTTGCGGAGAATCATTCCGTCTATCTTCTAAACTGCACTTTCATTATTTGATGTATTAATATTCTAAAAATCATTCTAGACTTTTTGAATCATTAATAACATTGAAATATGCACTTATTTAGATATTTATTCGTATTAATTTTTATTTCCGTGGGCACTGGACTATTTGCCCAAAACAAGACAATAACAGAAAAATTTGAAGTTTCTGGTAACTGTGCCATGTGTAAAAAACGCATTGAAACAGCAGGGAAAGATGCCGGAGCAAAATCCATCAATTGGGATATCAACACCGGAATTGCTTCTGTATCCTATGATTCTGAAAAGACCTCCCTGGACAAAATCAAGCAAGGGATCGCTGGGGCAGGACATGACACAAAACAATATAGAGCACCTGACGATGTATATGAAACTTTACATGAATGTTGCCTATACCCAAGAATGGATGCAGCATCCGAGAGCAGCCATGAAGAACATGAACATGCAGAAGGCGATGCTCATGATCATGATGCAAATGGTGGGCATGACCACGATCATGACCATGAAGTAACTGGAGTAGTAGTGAATGAAAGTGAAAAGGGAGACCTCACCCCTATTACCAACGTTACAATTTATTGGGCAGATAATCCGAGCAAAAAAGTGAAGTCCAATGAAAATGGTGTATTCAAAATTATGCATCAGAAACCTTATAGAAACCTTGTCATTTCACATGCGAGTATGCAAGGAGACACTATAGAAGTTAAAAACCTTCACGAAGTATTAGTTATTCAAGCAAAGAACAACTCGTTGAAGGAGATCGTTGTCACGCGCAGACAAAAATCAAACTACATTTCAAAATTAACCCCCAATCGTGTAGAAACGATTACGGCAAAGGAGCTATTTAAAGCAGCCTGTTGTGACCTAAGTGAAAGTTTTTCAACCAATGCTTCAGTAGATGTTGTTAGCAGTGATGCTGTAACGGGTAGTAAGCAAATTCAAATGTTGGGATTAGCAGGGATTTATACGCAATTGACTGTAGAGGGCTTGCCAGGACCGAGAGGTTTTGCTTCACCATTAGGGTTAAACAGTATTGCCGGAACATGGATTGAAGCGATCAATATCAGTAAAGGGATTGGATCGGTAGCGAATGGTTTTGAAAATATGGCTGGACAGATTAATGTTGAACTCAAAAAACCACATAATTCTGATAAGCTATATTTCAATGCTTATGCAAACAACATGGGTAGAACTGACATTAACCTTAATCTAGCACAACATATCAATGAAAAATGGTCGGTTGGGCTTTTACTACATGATAATTTCATGTATAACAAGGAAATGAATTTCAGTAAAAATGGTTTCCGTGATTTGCCGGTAGGAAACCTATTTTCAGGGATCAACCGCTGGCATTATGAAAACGGGAAAGGTATCATTGCACAATTTGGAATTAAATTCTTACATGATGATCGTATAGGAGGTCAAATTGACTTTAATGAGGATACAGATAAATTCACGACCAATAAATACGGTTTAGGATTTAAGAATCAACGTATCGAAGGTTTTGGTAAACTGGGATATGTTTTTCCAACCAATAAACATCGTAGTATTGGTTTGCAATTATCAGCAAGTCAATACAAACAAGAAAGTTTCTTTGGTTTAAATGCTTATGATAATGAACAGAACTCCTATTATGCGAACCTATTATTTCAGGATATCATTGGGAATGTTGCTCACAAATATAAAGTTGGCGCATCCATCCAATATGATAAGTATGATGAATTATTGGCCCGAAAGGAGTTAAATTCAGAATATAAATATGACTTTGGCAGAAAAGAGGCTGTAGCAGGAGCGTTTGCAGAATATACATTTAGTCCTAGTGAAAAATTTGATGCAGTATTGGGATTGCGCCAAGATTACAACAACCTATATGGCTGGTTTACAACTCCAAGAGCGGTTTTGCGTTATGAGCCAATTTTAGGAACAACCATACGATTGAGTTCAGGTCGCGGACAAAGAACAGCGAATATATTTGCTGAAAATTTAGGAATCTTTGCTTCGAGTAGAACAATTGCCGGGCTTGCAAACCTGACTGCTGGAGATGGTGCGTATGGATTAAAACCTGAAGTATCATGGAACACAGGACTAACATTGGATCAAAGCTTCCAATTATTTGGAAGAGAAGCAGGTTTATCGGTTGAACTATTCCACAATAACTTTCAAAACCAAGTTGTTGTCGATTTTGAAAACCCGCGAGAAGTATCATTTTATAATTTAGATGGTAAGTCCTATTCCAATAGCTTACAGGCTGAATTTAGGTTTATGCCTCTGCAGCACTTTGAGGCAAGAATGGCATATCGTATGCTTGATGTTCAAACGGACTACCAATCAGGAAGATTACAGAAGCCATTAACTGCTAAACATCGAGGATTTATGAATCTTGCATACAATCTTCATTCTGGATGGAGCTTTGACTATACATTGAATATTGTTGGTAAGAAAAGAATTCCAAATACTAGCACTAATCCTGTTGAATTTCAATTACCAACAGAATCAGATTCTTATGTAACCATGAATGCTCAAGTCAGCAAATCCTTTGGAAAAAATAAAAACTTTGATATTTATATTGGCGGAGAAAATCTGACAAATTTCTATCAAAAAGATCCAATTCTTGCATTTGAACAACCATTTGGTCAAAACTTTGACACCAATATGCTTTGGGGACCAATTGCTGGTAGAATGTTCTATACAGGAATTAGATATACCATTAAGTAATTAGAAGTAGTTTCCAGCGTTAATTCGCTGGAAACTACTCCTCCTAAGAGTAAAAAGATGAGTTTAAATAAATAATTCTTTAAGTGCTTTATGTAACCTAGCTGTAGGCAGGCCTATTACATTTTCATAAGAGCCCTCAATTCTTTCTATTGCAATTCTTCCAATCCATTCCTGAATACCATATGAACCCGCTTTATCCAGAGGTTTATATCGATCTACATAATAAGCAACTTCTTTCTCGGAAATTTCATTAAACCATACTTTCGTTTCTTCAACGAAGGAGATCTTCTTTCCCTGATAAGAAAATGCTACAGCGGTATACACCTGATGTTTTTTCCCTGATAAGCCTAAAATCACATCCTTTGCTTCAGCTAGATCTTGAGGTTTTCCGATAACTTTACCATTTTGATCAACTACAATCGTATCGGCACAGATGATTAAATGGCTTGGATCTACGTCATTGAATGCTAATAATTTAGTTTCTGCAATATATTTGACGATATCTAACGCGCTCCATTCCTTATTAAAAGATTCATCTGTTTCTCTAACCTCTATACGGAAGTCAATATCCATAGACTTTAATAATTCATTTCGTCTAGGAGATTTAGACCCTAGGATAACTGGGATTTCCTTTAGTTTATTTTGTAATAACATTAAACACTTTTTATTTCAGTCTGAACACCCCATTTACCTTGTAGTTTAAGGATCTTTTCTAATACATCCCGAACAACCCCTTCGCCTCCATTTTTAGGAGACATATAATGAGATATTGATTTGATATCCTCAACGGCATCATTTGGACAGACAGCAAGTCCCACGACCTGCATCACTTCATAATCTGGCATGTCATCACCCACATACATTAAATCATGTAGATTTAACTGATATTTCAGCAATAACTGACTGAGTACTTGCATTTTATTTTTCACACCCAAATGTATTTCGGTAATTCCTAAACCCAGCAGTCTCTTTTGCACACCAATGGATTTCCCTCCTGAAATTACCCAAATCTGCAATCCCATTTTTACAGCAAGCTGCATGGCATATCCATCCTTTACAAAGAACGTACGGAGCTGTTCACCTGCTTCCGTAAACAGGAGTTTACCATCCGTTAATACCCCATCCACATCCAACACTACTGCTTTAATAGCAGAAAATTTCTTTATGACCATAATCAATCGTTATCCTCAAAAATAAATATTTTTTATAGACCAAAAACTTTTATTCCTAATCCGATTAAGCCAATTTTTTATTTGTTACAACAATTAAATCAGAGAATTGTCAGAAAATGGTTGCAAAGGAAACTTTTTATTAACAATTCTTTGCTAATATTAATTCTCGGCGTACCTTTGTTTCATAATTCGAAGGATAAGTAGAATTAATATTTAAAATTGTCTTTTCATAATTTAGGTTTATAATTGGTTAGTATCAAACCCTGGCGCCCATCGTCAGGGTTTTTTCGTATAACAAAAAACCCTAATAAGAGAAGACAGGATCTTAGCTTATTAGGGTTTTTTAATAAGAATTTTTGAATTTCTATTTCTTTTCAGGGCCTTGTGGTCTCGAGATAGAGGATCTCATATCCGTATCAGCCTGAATATTCTGCAATTTATAGTAATCCATTATTCCAAGATTACCACTTCTAAAGGCCTCTGCCATTGCCAACGGCAATTGTGATTCGGCTTCTATCACCTTTGCTTTAGCCTCCTGAGCTTTTGCTCTCATTTCTTGCTCTGTTGCAACCGCCATTGCTCTTCTCTCTTCGGCACGTGCATTTGCAACTTTTAGATCAGCCTCAGCTTGGTCGGTCTGTAATTTCGCGCCCACGTTTTCACCAATATCAATATCAGCAATGTCAATTGATAAAATTTCAAAAGCTGTTCCAGAGTCTAAACCTTTTGACAATACGGTTTTGGAGATACGATCAGGATTTTCCAATACTTCCTTGTGATTTTCCGATGAACCAATTGTTGTTACAATCCCCTCACCAACACGCGCAAGAATAGTCTCCTCACCAGCACCACCTACCAATTGATTAATATTCGCTCTAACAGTAACCCTTGCTTTTGCAATCAGTTGGATACCATCCTTTGCCACAGCAGCTACAGGAGGTGTATTGATTACTTGCGGATTTACTGATAATTGTACTGCGTCAAATACGTCACGTCCAGCTAAATCTATCGCTGTTGCTAATTTAAAATCTAGAGGGATATTCGCTTTATCTGCGGAAATTAAGGCTTTGATTACCTTATTAACATTCCCACCAGCTAAAAAGTGAGTTTCAATTTCATTTGATGTAATTCTTAATCCAGCTTTGGTCGATGTAATCATCGCATTCGTTACCAATGACGGAGGTACCTTACGTAATCTCATCAACACTAAATTCAATAAACTGATCTTTACATTAGACAACTGAGCTGTAAACCAAAGATTTACAGGCAATAAATATAACAGTATGAAAATGGCAATTACTGATCCAGTAATTAGGAGAACTAATTGAATTGGTGAGTCCATTAATTTTAAAATTAATAATGTTTCTAAATCTTAAAGATAAAAAAATAAATCAAACTTGATACCCTTCAATGCTTCCCTTTTTAATTAATTTATTTATTAATTGATCAATTGAATCTAAAAATCATTTCATCATTAAATAACTATTATTAAATTTATGAGTGAATCTCTAGTGTGATTTGGGGATAAATTCAACAATTATTAAGGCCGGATTTAAACTTAAACATCTAATTATTAAATTTTTAAACTAAAATAAACTAAAATTAAAACAAAAATTCAGATTTTTGTAAGAAGTTAATTAAAACTTAGTGAATCAACATTACAGTATCTATACTATTAAACAGTATTATAATAATCATTTTTGAGTTATAACACGTATTCATAATAGTTGCTTACATTTGCAGCTGTTTACCATGTATTAACTATTTTTCAAATGTTATAGTTAGGAGCTTTATTTTTCAAAATATTGTTAAACAAAGCTAGTGTAAAAGTGAATCAAAAAAGTTTATTCTTATGAATTTTAAAGCTAATATTCTGATCTAACATGAATAAGTTCAGTCAATTAAAGTGGCAATTTATTATTAGTATTATTGTTGCCAATCTAATCATCATATTTTCCTATTGGTATTTTTTAAATAAACAGCGTGACTATTCAGTTAATATTGATAATTACATTGAAATAGCGCAGGAAAGTTTTTACAATATTCAGGAATGGGAATTGGATTTACAGAAATTGTCGAAGTATAAAAACTTGGAAAAGAATGCAAATCCGCTGCTTGAAGAACAACTAAATGATGAAATCCAGGGGTTTATTCAAAAGATAGAACAGCCAAATGAGTTATTCAGCAGCATTCCAAAATCGGCGGAAGAGGTTAAATCCTTAACAAAATTAATTCTTGAGAATAATCATGACTTTAATAAGGAAACTGCAGATGAGATCCTTCAATCCTTAACCTCTGATCAGACAAAAATCAATGCTGCTAGAAATCAATATACCAATGATGTTATCAATGCGAGAAAACGGCTTATTGACAATGAGTCCAAGCAATTAAATAACACAAGGATCTATACGGCAATTTTTGGAATACTTTCTTTACTGGTTATCTTCTTAGCCTTTATTCAAACATTGCGCATTTTGGAATATCTGCGTAGAAACACTAAAAAAGAAAAAGAATTAAATAATAACCTGACTAAGACTTCAGAAGAACTTGAAGGAGTGAACTGGGTTTTAACCAATTCTTCCAAATTACACAACTCCATATCCGGTGTCATCACGGAAACAGAGATTGCTAAAACCTCCTTGGGCATTATTTCAGAAGTTACTGAGGCCTATGCGGGAGCATTTTATGTTAGAAAAACAGATTCTTATGAATTTAAGTTGAGAGATTCTAGAGGTTTAAATCCTTCTGAATTATTAGATGAATTCAAGAGTGCTGAAGGGATTCTTGGAACGGTTGCTGAATCAAAGAAAGCAAAGACCCTTGCTGCAATTGAACTCAACAATACAAAAATCAATACTGCAACTATAAATACTGCAAATGCAGACGCCATTGTATTCCCGATTATATATGAGGATTATTGTATTGCCATCATTGAATTAATAGGTTCTTTTCCAGAATCAAAACTTGAAAATGTGCTGAGTTATCTGACAAGGACCAGTCGTTCAATCGGATCCACTTTACACAGCAGACAGAGTCATGCCCTTGTAGAAGGCTTGCTTGAAGAGACACAAAGACAAACAGAAGAACTTGAAGCACAGCAGGAAGAATTAAGAATTACCAACGAAGAATTAGTCTATAAAACAAACTTACTGGAGGCATCAGAAGAAGAATTAAGGGTACAACAAGAAGAGCTTTCCCAAGCGAACAAGGAATTGAATGAAAAAGCGGCTGAATTAGAAAAAAGAAACAACGATTTAAATCATGCGCATTCAGTTGTGGAACAAAAAATAACTGAAGTAGAACAAGCAAGTAAATATAAGTCAGAGTTTATGGCCAATATGAGCCATGAATTGCGCACTCCATTAAATAGTATCCTTATTCTCGCCAAACTATTACAAGACAATAAACGCGATAACTTAACCGATGAACAAGTTAAATACGCATCAGTGATTCACAATGCGGGATCTGATTTGTTACAGTTAATAAATGAATTGCTTGATTTAGCTAAAATTGAATCCGGAAAAGTAGAAATTCATAAAGATTCAATCAACAGTAAACATTTCGCATCAAACTTAGAGTCTTTATTTAAGGAAATAGCTAAGGAAAAGAAAATTAAATTTATCATAGATACGGATAAAGCTCCGGAACAATTCATATCCGACGAATATCGAGTTGAACAGGTTATTAAGAATTTCTTGTCTAATGCCTTTAAATTCACGGATCAGCATGGTGAAATCAAACTGCAGATATTTAAACAATCAGGGAATTTACATTTTGCTGTTTCAGATAATGGGAAAGGTATTTCAGAAGATAAGCAAGCCTTGATTTTTGAAGCTTTCCGCCAAGAAGACGGCTCTACGAGTCGCAAATACGGAGGCACAGGATTAGGCCTTTCAATATCAAAAGAGATATCTTCCCTATTAGGTGGTCGGATAACTTTGGAAAGTGAATCAGGAAAGGGCAGTAAATTCAGCTTAATTGTTCCATTGATAGAGGCTATTGAACAAAGCAGCAAGACGAAGGATTCGATTGCCAAAGCAGAAATTCAAAAGACTGAAATTCCTATAGTTCCGTCTGCCCTCTCGTCAGATAAGGTTTCAGAGCCTGTTCAGCAATCCGACTTAGCAACAAAAGAGGATAAAACAATTTTAATCATTGAGGATGATGTCAATTTTGCTGATATATTAAAAGGGTTTGCTCAAGGGTTTGGTTTTACGGTATCAAATGCATATGATGGGTTGGCAGGAATAGAATTGGCGAAGGAACAGATTCCAGATGCTATCATATTGGATGTCATGTTACCGCTGGCAGATGGCTGGGAAGTTCTTAAAACACTTAAGGCGGATGATTCCACCAAACATATTCCTATTCACATGATGTCCGCAGCAAACTTTAACAAGAAAGATTTTCTTGAAAGTGGAGCTATCGGATTTATGGCAAAACCAGTAACAGAGGAAAGTATTAGTCAGGCTTTTGAGAATATCAAACTGAATGTAGACAGGGATCTTAAAAAAATCCTATTGATAGAAGATCAGGAGTTCCAAAGTGATTTAATTAAGAAAGCATTTGCAGAACAGAATATTAATGTCATTCAAGCATTTACAATAGAATCAGGGTTGAAAAAACTCGAACAAGAGAAAAACCTGGATTGTATAATTCTGGATGTTAAGCTCCCTGATGGAAGTGGATTGGAGATGTTAGATATTATTAAATCGAATCCGAAATATGAAAAACTTCCTGTAATCATAAATACGGCATATGATTTGAGTACAGAACAAACTGAAAGAATTATGAGACACACTCAGTCAATGGTCTTAAAATCAAGCAAGTCCAACAACAGGTTGATTGATGAGGTGAACTTATTCTTGAATAAATTATCAACACCTGCATATAATCCGATCAAACATCCAGAAAAGATTGGTCCTAAAGAAAACTATGGAACCAGTACACTAGATAGTAAGAGCGTTTTAATTGCGGACGATGATATGAGAAATGTTTTTGCATTAACTTCTTCGTTACAACAATACAATATGCATATTGAAATTGCAAATAACGGATTGGAGGCATTAAACATTATAAACGATGAGCATAAAAAGGTAGATATTGTTCTAATGGATATTATGATGCCTGAGATGGATGGTTATGAGGCAATACAAGAGATTCGCAAGAATAAGCAATTCAACAACCTTCCAATCATCGCAGTAACCGCGAAAGCAATGAAGGGAGATCGAGAAAAGTCAATTGAATTAGGGGCTAATGATTATGTTAGTAAACCAATTGATTTAGATAAGTTAGTATCATTAATGCAAGTATGGCTGAGTTAAAAGATTCGAATGAATTAAGTTTTGCTGAAGTAGAAGAGATTGTATTTCTTTTAAAGAATGTATCTGATTTTGATTTATCAGGATACACGAGGTCTTCATTGAAACGTAGAATTCAAAGAATCATGAATTTGGAGGATATGGATATGGTGGATTTAAAGAATGCGCTAATCAATGTGGAAGGATTTCAGCAATACTTTATTCAGGAAGTTACGGTAAATGTTACAGAGATGTTTCGAGATCCGGGCTTCTATAATAAACTAAATAAGGATATCATACCCTATCTTCAAACGTTTCCACGGATTAAGATATGGAGTGCAGGCTGTTCAACAGGTGAAGAAGTCTATTCCTTAGCTATTCTACTTAAAGAAAATAACCTGAGCGATAGAGCATTTATTTATGGAACTGACATCAACAGCAAGGTTCTTGATGTTGCTAAAAAAGGAATTTACCCTATTAAAAAATTCAAGGAATATTCCGATAATTTTAACGCATATAACTCAACTGAAAGTCTTTCAAACTATTATACCGCGCGATATGATGCTGCAATCATAAATCATGATCTGAGACAAAACATTTTGTTTTCCACTCATAATTTAGCCACAGATCAAGTATTTAATGAATTTCATTTAATTACCTGTAGAAATGTTCTAATCTATTTTGATTTAAAATTGCAGGAACACGTTATCAATCTTTTTTATCAATCCTTAGCATTATTTGGATTCTTATGCCTTGGCACAAAGGAAACATTAATGCGTCATGACATTATGGAAAATTTTAAATTAATTGATAAAGAGTATAATATCTACCAAAAAATAAAATAATATGGAGAAAACAGCATCAAAAATTATTGTAATTGGTGGCTCCGCAGGTGCATATGAACTAATAGTTGAAATATTAGATCATCTACCGACAGAGTTTAGTGTTGCAATAATTATTGTTCTCCATAGAAACTCAAAATACGAGACAAAAATTGAAACAAGTTTGTCGAAACGATTAAATAGAAATGTAATATCGGTACGAGATAAATTACCAATCCTAGAGAACCATATTTATTTTGCTCCTCCGGGATACCATACTCTGGTGGAACCTGATTGTATATTTTCCTTAGACATTTCAGATCCCGTACAGTTTTCAAGGCCATCTATTGATGTGTTTTTTGAGTCTGCGGCTGCAGTTTATGGTAAAAATGCGACAGCATTCCTTTTATCTGGGGCCAATAACGATGGATCAGAAGGGTTAAAAGCTTTAGTAAATAATGGTTCTACGTGCTTTGTTCAAAAGCCTGAGGAAGCTGTTATCAATACTATGCCATTAGCAGGCAGTCTTGTATCGGAAAAGGTTAAGGTAATTTCCAATCAACATATTATAGATTATTTCAGTCAATTAATGTAATGTCACCTATGAAAACGATCAATATTCTGATATTGGATGATAAGGAAGAAAATATCATCAGTCTTCACGCCTTATTGCAAGAAGTTGACCACATCAATATAATTAGTTCTACAGATCCTAATGAAGCACTTAAGATTTGTTGGAAAGATGATATATCTATTGCATTAGTTGATGTTCAGATGCCTGAAATTAATGGATTCGAATTTGTATCACTTTTAAAGTCAAATCCTAAAACTAGCCATATTATGGCGATCATGGTTACGGCCATATCCAAAGAAGATAAATACCTTCTTAAGGGACTAGAAAGTGGTGCAGTAGATTACTTGTATAAACCACTGAATCCTGAAATAACGATTGCAAAAGTTAAATCATTTGTCCAGCAAATTCTAATTCAACAAGAGCTTATCCAAAAGAATAAAGAATTAGAGGAGTCCAAAATTGAGCTCCTTAAAACGAGAGAGGAAGCCATTCAAGCAAGAAAGTCCAAAGAAATCTTCTTAGCAAACATGAGTCATGAAATTCGAACTCCTATTAATGGAATTATGGGTATTATGCATATGTTTAAAAGTTCGGAATTATCTGTGGAACAAAAAGATTGGTTAAAGAGACTTGATAATGCATCACATTCATTACTATTGATTATCAATGATATCCTTGATCTTTCGAAAATAGATTCAGGTATGCTGAAGATTGAATTTGAAGACTTTAGCTTAACGAAGATGATTGAGGATATCAATAGAATTTTCAAAATCAAGGCAACGCACAAGAATCTGAAATTCCATATTGATGTAGAAGAAGATGTTCCGCAGTATATACATTATGATTCACTTCGATTACAGCAAATCATTAGCAATTTTGTTTCGAATAGTTTAAAGTTTACGGAAAAAGGGTCGATTTTACTGAGTGTACAGGTTGTAAATAAAGATTTTGAGCGGCATAAATTAAGGTTTGCAGTTAAGGATACTGGGATTGGTATTCGGGAGGATTCAGTAGACAAAATCTTTATGGCCTTTGAACAAGCAGACGATGGAATTACGAAGAAGTTTGGTGGTACGGGATTAGGTTTGGCGATTGTTAAAAGGTTAGCAAAACTATTGAATGGAAATGTAGGTGCGAATAGCGTGTATGGTGAAGGTTCTGAATTCTTTTTTGAAGGATGGTTTGAGGAATCTGCACAAAGTGAAGTAGAAAAAGAGAAAGAAGTTCCCACGTACAACAGTTTTCCAAAATTTGACAATATGCGTGTCTTGGTTGCAGAGGACAATGAATTAAACTCCTTTATGCTTGCCCATATGTTGCGTAGTTGGAATTGTGAGGTTGATATTGTAAAAAATGGAAGATTAGCGTTAGAAAAAGTAGAGGCGGAGCAGTATGATCTGATTCTTATGGACACCCATATGCCCATTATGAGTGGTTTTGAAGCGATAAAAGAAATCAAAAACCATATCATCCCTGAGAAACATGGCATTCCAATTATTACGATATCAGCTTCCGTTTTGGAACACGAACAAGCCGCTGCATTTCAAGCAGGAGCTGACGGTGTAATCGGCAAACCATTTGATCCAATTGAATTATATCAGAAAATAATTCAAGTAACAAATAAGAATAAGAATCCAAAAATCACGTCCTAATGATTTAAAGCTCGTTTAAATCAATAATTTATATTAAATTCGTAGAAATTATATTATAAATAGCTATGAAGAAATTATTTATCATTCCTGCGCTAGTATTAGCAATAGGAATTACTTCTTGTGGCAATAACGCTGAGAAGAAAGAGGAAGGCGCTTCAACCGAAACCACAACAACAACAGAAACTGAAGCTACACCTACAACAACTGAAACTGTACCAGGGATTGAAGACGTAACCTTGTCAAACCAATGGACAGTTGAAGGGAACGATCAAATGCAATTTAACACGACTTTAATTCGCGTAAAAGCGGGTGAGCCTGTAGAATTAACGATGAAAAACGTTGGTTCTATGCCGGTTGAATCGATGGGTCATAACTTGGTTGTTTTAAAACCGGGTGTTGACGTTGCTACTTTTGGTGGCGAAGCTACTGCTGCTGCGGATAACGAATATATTCCTAAATCGGCATTATCTTCAATCGTTGCACACACAAAATTATTAGGACCAGGTCAAGAAGATAAAATTACATTCACATTAGAGAAAGGTGTTTATCCTTATCTATGTAGTTTTCCTGGACACTTCGGAATTATGCAAGGAAAAATCGTTGCTGAATAATTCAAAAAAAAATAATATGAAAAGGGCTCCAAAATTGGGGCCCTTTATTTTTACCATTTTCCCTCGCTTAATATGCATTTAAATAGTAAATTTGCCACGTAAACAAAGAAAAAACTCTATGCAATACGACGTAATCGTAATCGGAAGTGGTCCAGGTGGTTATGTTGCCGCTATCCGCTGTGCACAATTAGGCTTAAAAACGGCTGTCATTGAAAAATATAGCACATTCGGAGGTACCTGTCTTAATGTAGGATGTATCCCATCCAAAGCATTGTTAGATTCATCAGAACATTATCACAATGCAGCACACAGCTTTCAAGATCATGGTATTAACCTAAGCAACCTTAAAGTAGACATTAAAAAAATGATGGCTCGTAAGGATGATGTTATCGCGCAAAATACTGCTGGTATTACATTTTTATTTAAGAAAAATAAAATTGACAGCTTCCAAGGCGTAGGTTCATTCGTTGACAAAAACACCATTAAAGTTACAGGCACAGATGGTAAAGTTGAAGAATTAAGCACTAAAAATGTAATTATTGCAACTGGTTCAAAACCATCAGTTCTTCCATTTTTACCAGTCGATAAAAAAAGAATTATCACATCAACAGAAGCATTAAGCCTAACTGAAATTCCAAAGCACCTAATCGTAATTGGGGGTGGAGTAATCGGGTTAGAATTAGGATCTGTATATGCAAGACTAGGATCAAAAGTTTCTGTTGTTGAATATGCAAAATCAATCATCCCTACTATGGATGCTGGTTTAGGTAAAGAACTACAACGTGTCCTTAAGAAAAGCTTAGGAATGGAATTCTTTATGAGCCATAAAGTTACGGGAGCTACGTCGAAAGGAAAAACAGTTACCGTAACTGCTGAGGATTCTAAAGGCCAAAATGTTGTTTTAGAAGGAGATTACTGTATTGTTGCAGTTGGTAGAACTGCCTACACTGAAGGATTAGGTCTTGAAAACATAGGCATTAAGACCGAAGAAAGAGGAAATAAAATTCCTGTGAATGATCACTTGGAAACTTCAGTTGCTGGAGTTTATGCAATTGGAGATGTTATTAAAGGAGCTATGTTAGCTCATAAAGCAGAAGATGAAGGTATCTATGTTGCTGAAGCAATTGCAGGACAAAAACCACATATTGATTATAACTTAATTCCTGGAGTAGTATATACATGGCCTGAAGTTGCTGCAGTTGGTAAAACTGAAGAACAATTAAAAGAAGAAGGTAAAAAATATAAAGCAGGGAGTTTCTCATTCAAAGCCTCGGGACGTGCAAAAGCATCAGGAGATACAGATGGTTTCATTAAAGTATTAGCTGATGCAGATACAGATGAAATCTTAGGTGTTCAAATGATTGGTCCAAGAGCTGCGGATATGATTGCTGAAGCAGTTGTAGCGATGGAATACCGTGCATCTGCTGAAGATATCGGTAGAATTTGCCACGCCCACCCAACCTTTACGGAAGCATTTAAAGAAGCTGCCCTAGCAGCTACTGCGAATAGAGCTATCCACGCATAATTAAAATAGAAAAAGGCATTCTCAATACAGAATGCCTTTTTTATTTTTGACTCCATTTTGACCAATTTTTTTCATATTTTAAGTTATGAACTTTTACACTCGAAAATGGGTCAAACCTGAAGACCTAAACCCTAACGGTTCCTTATTTGGCGGAACCTTATTAAGATGGATTGACGAAGAAGCAGTGATTTATGCTATCGTACAACTCGGGAACCCACACGTCGTAACAAAATATATTTCTGAGATCAATTTTGTTAGCTCAGCCAAACAGGGAGACATTATAGAATTAGGAATTGAGGCGATCAATTTTGGGACGACCTCATTAACGATGCGATGTGTTGTCAGAAATAAAATCACAAGAATGGTGATATTATCAATTGACAAATTAGTTTTTGTGAATTTGGATAAAGATGGTACCCCTACCCCACATGGCAAAACTGAAATAACATATGCCTATATGGGGATAGAACCCAATATCAACAAAAGAGACTAGGCAGTCTTTTGAGCGACAATTTCTTTTTTAAGGTCTTTTTCAACCCAAAATGAAACAATAGGTATCAGACTTAAAAAGAAATATTTCACAACACGGCCAATCTTCCAATTGTAGGTTTGCCAACAAGCAATTAGTAATATTACAAATAAGACGACTAAAAATCCATGTATGGATCCTGCAACGCGTACAGCCTCAGGAATTCCTGCGATATACTTTAAGGGCATAGCAACAAAAAATAACAAAACGGTAGAGATTGCCTCCCAAAGGGCAACTTGCTGAAATATTCTTAACATATAAATTACTATTAATCAGCGCAAAGAAAAGGAAATCATTTAGGTAAACGAAATCCCAAATTCTGAAGTGACCTCGAAATGACATATAGGGTATAAAAATGACGTTCTTGGGGAAAAGATATGACCTGACTAAATAAAAAATGTGTATTTTTGATGAATTGTATTTGCAAACATAACGACAATTAATATTTATGAATTACGACATTATTGTTATCGGTAGTGGTCCGGGTGGATACGTTGCGGCAATCAGAGCTGCACAATTAGGATTCAAAACTGCCATTATCGAACGTGACGCATTAGGTGGAATCTGTCTTAACTGGGGCTGTATTCCTACCAAGGCACTTTTAAAGAGTGCACAAGTATTCGAATATTTAAATCATGCTGCCGATTATGGTATCAAAGTAAATGGTGGAGAAGCCGACTTTGAGGCTATTGTGAAAAGAAGTCGTGGTGTAGCAGATGGCATGAGTAAAGGTATACAGTTCTTGATGAAAAAGAACAAGATCGATGTGATCATGGGTACTGCAAAAATTAAAAAAGGTGGTAAAATCGAAGTCAAAGCTGCAGATGGCTCTACAAAGGAATATACTGCTAAACATACAATCTTAGCTACAGGAGCACGATCTAGAGAATTACCTAACCTACCCCAAGACGGTAAAAAAATCATTGGATACCGTCAAGCAATGAACCTTCCTAAACAACCTAAGTCAATGGTCGTAGTAGGATCAGGTGCAATCGGTGTTGAATTTGCTTATTTCTATAATGCAATTGGTACCAAAGTTACGATCGTAGAATTTATGGATCGTATCGTTCCTGTTGAAGATGAAGAAATCTCAAAACAATTAGAAAAATCACTAAAGAAAGCTGGAATTAATATTCTTACGAAATCTGAAGTTCAATCTGTTGACACGAAAGGTGACCTTTGTAAAGTTACTATTAAAACAGAGAAAGGTACAGAAACCTTGGAAGCAGAGGTTGTACTTTCTGCAGTAGGTATTACGCCAAACATTGAGAATTTAGGTCTTGAAGAAGTTGGAGTAAAAACGGATAAGGGCAGAGTTTTAGTTGATGATTTTTATAAAACAAATATTGATGGCGTTTATGCAATCGGAGATATCGTTAAAGGTCAAGCCCTTGCACACGTAGCATCTGCTGAAGGTATTACCTGTATTGAAAAAATCAAAGGCTTACACGTAGATCCGATTGATTATAATAACATTCCTGGATGTACCTATTGTTCTCCTGAAGTAGCTTCTGTAGGTTTTACGGAAAAAGCTGCTAAGGATGCAGGTTATGAAATCAAAGTTGGTAAATTCCCATTTTCAGCATCTGGTAAAGCTTCGGCTGCTGGAGCTAAAGATGGCTTTGTAAAAGTTATTTTTGACGCGAAATATGGTGAATTCCTAGGAGCACATTTAATTGGTGCAAATGTTACTGAAATGATCGCTGAAGTAGTTGTTGCTCGTAAATTAGAGTCAACAGGTCACGAAATCATTAAATCAGTACACCCTCACCCTACAATGAGTGAAGCTATTATGGAAGCAGTTGCCGATGCATACGGTGAAGTAATCCATTTATAAGATAATAACATCAAAAAAAGCCACCTCTGGGTGGCTTTTTTATTTCTATTTGATATCAGTTGAATTAAAATAAATACATTTTAAGATATAAAATGTCGACATTTTTTATAGATTTGAATAATAATAAAAATAAAAAATGAAAGCTATAATTATGGTTCTTGGTTCACCGAATGATAACAATGGCAATCTTTCAACATTTGCATTTGATAGATTGTACCGAACCTATGATTTGGCAGAATCAAACGAAACTTCCAAGATACTGTGTACCGGTGGAGTTGGAGAACATTTCAATAAAACCGATAAACCACATTTTTACTATGCTCAAGAATTTCTAAAACTTAAAGGCATTGATCCTAACCGATTTCTACCAGGTATCGCTTCAAAAAACACTGTGGAAGATTTTTCGCTTTCAAAATCAATGATCGAGGAAATAAAACCGGACCTGCTCATCATTATTACCTCTGAATTCCATATGGAAAGAGTCAAGATATTAGCTGAGGCAATTATTCCTGATTCGACTAAATTTTATGTTTCTGTTGACACTTCCCTTTCTTCATTAGAGATGAGACCTTTAATAGAACACGAAAAACATGCATTAAATTTTCTCAAGGAGAATGGAATAAAATATTAATTTATTTTTTCTTCCAAATACTTTCCGCCCATCTTCCAACAAACCAAAAGGATATCGCTAATAAAAGGAAGAATATGGTTCGGTTTATATTATCCCATAAATATTCAACAAATCTAGTGTAGAGATTCAAAATAAAGAATACGAAACCTATATCTCGGGCTACATGATTTTTGGTTTTCATGCCATAAATTGCTAACCCTAATGACAAGCCAACTCCTAATAAACCCCAATAAAAGATTTCGTATTGCCTAACACTTGACCATTTATCAAAATCGCTGTAATTTCCAAAAATGGACAATAACCATAAAGCAATCATGGTATATAAGAGTCCAACAGCAAATGATGTGGATTGAAAAACCTGAATAGATTTAATTCTCGGCTGCACAAAAATAGCGAAAGCGGTCAGGAGCAAACCAAAAATGGTAAATCTTAGTGGATAATTCATTCCCCAAAACTTAAAGCCCCAGTTGCTATGGAAAGCAGTTTCCGTAGCAAACCAAATACCTAATGCGACTAATGTGAATACCCAAAGCAATTTTGAAGTTAATTTGATGGAAAGAATGGCATATATTATGATAGACATCAGAAACAACCAAGTGAAGTGGTATTCATTTCGATCTAAAACCTGGCCTAAAAACCCAATGCTCGCTGCCGTTGAAAAAGCACCTGCCAACATGAGGGTTTCGTTGGAAAAGTTTTTATCGGGATTTTTGGCTTTATTCCTGAATCCCAGGATATAGAACAATACAGCCAGGCCAGCAAATCCCAAACAGAAAATAACATTTGGAGTTTCATAAAATTTTTCCACAAGATCCGACAGGTAACCATCCGAAAACAGAGATACAACTGAAAAAATCAAGGATGCCAAAGCTATCCAAAAGGCATACCTAGCCAACATTCCCCATTCAAACCCTTTGTCATCAAGGTTGTTCTTTAATTCTTCAGATTTCTCTGTGCTTAGCAATCCCTCGCGCTCCCAATGCTCTACAGCTTGCTCAATTGTTTCTCGTTCAGATTTATTTACGTCTAATTTCTTCAAAATGTCGCGCTTTGTTGATTAAAGGTAATACTTTTCAATAATCCTGCCTAATAGAAGATTAGCCTTTCGGTTCTTAAAAATCTCTACCTAAAAATCTGTAACTTTGCATTTTGCTAAAAGGATAGATTAATGGCCGTAAAAAAAGCAGTAGACCTCGGAGATCAAAGCGAAGTAGAAGTTTTTGGTGCTCGAGTGCATAACCTCAAAAATATAGACGTATCATTTCCAAGAAATCAACTCGTTGTCATTACCGGATTAAGTGGGAGTGGAAAGTCCTCTTTGGCTTTCGACACTATTTATGCGGAAGGACAAAGACGTTATATGGAAACTTTTTCTGCATATAGCCGTCAGTTTTTAGGAGGTATGGAGAGACCAGATGTGGATAAAATTTCCGGTCTTAGCCCAGTTATTTCTATTGAACAAAAAACAACTTCCAAAAACCCAAGGTCGACAGTAGGAACAATCACTGAAATCTATGATTTTCTAAGATTGCTTTACGCAAGAATTGGTGAAGCCTACTCCTACGTTACCGGGAAAAAAATGGAACGTATGTCTGATGATGAAATCACAGACAGAATTCTTGGTGAATTCAATAATGAAGGAATATACATCCTTGCTCCAGTTGTAAAAGGGAGAAAAGGTCATTATCGGGAACTATTTGAACAAATCAGAAAGCAAGGATATACGAAAGTTCGAGTTGATGGTGAAATATTAGACCTAGTAGCAAAGATGCAGGTTGACAGATATAAGATCCATGATATTGAAATTGTGGTCGACAGAATCCTAGTTGAAAAAGAAAGTCGCAAAAGGCTTTTTACTTCGATAGGTCAGGCACTGAAAACTTCTAAAGGTATTATTAAGATTGCCAACAAGGAAAATAAAGAACAATTTTTCAGTAGGTATCTGATGGATGCCGAATCTGGAATTTCTTATGATGAACCGCAACCAAATACATTTTCATTCAACTCTCCATATGGGGCATGTCCAAAATGCGATGGATTAGGTTATATTTATGAAATAGACAAAAAAATTGTTATTCCTGATCGTAGCTTAAGTATCCAGAAAGGTGCTATTGTTCCATTAGGTCCAGTTAAAGATTCCTGGAATTTCGCAGTTCTAAAAGCTGTAGCTAAAAAATATGACATCTCTCTCTCCACTCCTGTCGATAAGATTTCCGAAGAATTAATTGACAATTTATTATTTGGTGAAGAGGAGCCTATCAACTTAACTGTTTCTTATGGTTCATATGGAGCTAGGGAATATAAGGTTCAATTTGCAGGTATTTTTAAAATGCTTGAGGAAATGAGTGCGAAATACAGTGAGGATACACAAGGCTTAGATGAATTTAGAACCCAAGTAATCTGTCCTGAATGTCATGGCGCACGTTTGAAAAAGGAATCTCTGCATATCAAAGTAGCTGATAGAAACATTTCAGAGTTAGCAGAGATGGATATAGTTGCCTTGAGTGAATGGTTCGACGGGATTGAAACCAAACTTTCAGAAAGACAAAACATTATTGCAACGGAGATTATTAAAGAAATCAAGACCAGAATAGGATTTTTGTTAGACGTAGGTTTGAATTACTTAACCTTAAACCGTAGTTCGAAAAGTTTATCAGGAGGTGAAGCACAACGTATTCGTTTGGCGACGCAGATTGGTTCACAATTAGTCAATGTGCTATATATTCTAGATGAACCTAGTATCGGCTTACATCAACGCGATAATGAGCGTCTTATCAATGCTCTTAAAAACTTAAGAGATATCGGTAACTCAATCCTAGTTGTAGAACACGACAAGGATATGATTCTACATGCAGACTATGTTATTGACATGGGTCCAGCGGCAGGATTACATGGCGGGAAGGTGGTTGCACAGGGAACCCCTAAACAGTTGATGAAGGAAAATACCCTGACAACAGATTACTTAAACGGAACAAGAGAAATAAAAGTCCCTGCTGAAAGGAGAAAAGGGAATGGCCATAAGCTATCATTAAAAGGTGCAAAAGGGCATAATTTAAAAAATGTCAGTATCGACATACCTTTAGGGGAATTGGTACTCGTCACAGGTGTATCAGGATCAGGGAAGTCAAGTTTGATCACTAATACCCTTTATCCTATTTTGAATCATCATTTCTTTAGGGCTAAAGCGAAACCACTAGCATACGATAAAATTGTAGGTTTAGAAAACATAGATAAGGTTATTGAGATTGATCAATCTCCAATAGGAAGAACCCCAAGATCAAATCCTTCTACTTATACTGGTGTATTTTCAGATATTCGTGCATTATATGTGCAGTTACCGGAATCAAAAATACGAGGTTACAAACCGGGGCGATTTTCATTCAATGTAAAAGGAGGAAGATGTGAGACCTGTCAGGGCGCAGGAATGAAAATTATTGAGATGAATTTTCTTCCTGATGTTCAAGTTCCCTGTGAAACCTGCAACGGAAAGCGCTATAATCGAGAGACATTAGAAGTTCGCTATCGAGGAAAGTCTATTTCTGATGTTTTGGACATGAGCATAGATGAGGCAGTAGGATTCTTTGAAAACATTCCTTCCATCTATAGAAAAATTAAAACCCTTCAAGATGTTGGGTTAGGATATATTACTTTAGGCCAATCTTCGACAACGCTATCTGGAGGGGAGGCTCAAAGGGTAAAACTGGCGACAGAACTCTCTAAAAAAGATACTGGGAAAACTTTTTATATACTGGATGAACCTACTACAGGATTACATTTTGAAGATGTCAATGTATTATTGGGAGTCATCAATCGACTGGTAGATCGCGGTAATACGGTATTGATTATTGAACATAATCTGGATGTGATCAAAGCTGCTGATTGGGTCATCGACATGGGGCCTGAAGGAGGCAAAAATGGTGGTAAGCTTCTATTCCAGGGTACTCCAGAAGATTTAATTAAGCAGAAAAATTCCGAAACGGGTAGATTCCTGAAAATCGAAATGAACTATAATAAATAAAAGAAAGGGAGCTTTTTGCTCCCTTTCATTATTTATAAAGCTGATTGAACAACATTTTAAATGTACCGTGACTTTGCGCCCGATTGGTAATCTCAGGACCAATAGCAACTAGTTTTCCTTTTCCAATTTTAGACACTAGACCAATATTTACATCTTTTAAATACTGCTGTCCATGTGCCCAACCACTCAATAAGGATTTATCTGTTGTAATAGCCCCCAACGAATACAATTGATCAGAATTCTGGAACTTAAATACCGGACTGTTATTAAATACAATATTTAGATCTTTAGGTAGGCCATAGTTTTCAGGTTTCGTGATGTCGACTTCTGCTTTGAGGATACTAGTAGGAACATAATATTTTACATTGGATAATTTGATCTTTTTACCATCTTTCCCTGTTTCCATTAATGGATTTTCTACTGGTAAATTAAAATGATATACTAGATCTGAAGAAGATCCTACAGTTAAGATCTGCCCGCCATTCTCAACAAAAGATTTGAGAATAGGCAATGATTTTTCAGTTGACACAGCGCCTAACATATGCTTATAACGCTCTGGTACTATGGATTCGTCAACCGATCTACCACCACTATTTGAACCAAATGCAGGAATACCTTGACCAATAAATAATAGGACATCAAAATTCTTAATAGAATTATTGTCAATATCTTGAGGATAAAACAGTTTACAGTCAAAACCATATTGTTCAAGAATCCACCTTACCCATCCAGAAGGCATACTACCTCCATAATAATCAAATAATCCAATTTTCATAGATTCTACAGGCTCTAACTGTTTAGGTTTTGAAGAAACTGTCTGGCTCTGCAAACCTAACTGATTTCCAAATTCCTTTAGTTTGTTTCCTTCTTTTGCATCCACATAGAAATCTTTAGTGGCCAGATCTCGATATACTTTTACTCCGGACTTAAGCAATTGGTTTACGGCTATAAATGCATCATTGGCCTTTCCATTGATTAAATAGCCAGCCTTAGAGTTAGAAACCTCCCTAGCCAATGGATTCAGTAAAACTCCATGTTCTTTTTGTTCTAGGGGAGCATTGAAATCATCATACACTTTATCATAATCAACGCCCATTTGCATGGCTAAGGTCCAGCCTGCAGCATCATATGGACGAATGGGAGGGCCACCTTCATATTCAACATCATGCGGATGATCCTGTGCCTCGAACATATCTAAAACTTGTGGCCTAAAAGCCTGATTGGTTTTAACAACTATAGAACCCTTTGGATATTTTTTTCCATTTAAATCAAATTCTGAAGTCGCTTGATAAACATACACACCAGATTTAATCAATGCATTTGTAAACTTGATTACAGTCCCAAAATCTGCCTGGTCTGCTGAAAGGATATATGCCCGAGGATCGCGTTTTGATTTATCATTGAAGATTGCCTCAAAATAGCTATTAGGGATTATCTTCGAGCGATAGTAAGAATTGTTTTCCTCTTTCTTGATTTTCCCTGAAGCAATATCAGCATCATAAGCCTTTTCTATTGATTCAGCATATTTTGGATACTTTGTCCATGTATCTGTATTACCTCTATCAATAGAATTTTTACCCATTTTATAGAAATTATACAACAGTTTATCACCGTTTCTAGCTGCATAGTCAAGTATTGCAAAGTTCATCGATACGGAATAGTCAATTGATTTTCTGAAATTCCATTTTTGAGGAGAAACCGGGAATGGAAGACCATTTCTAGGAATTTGTCTTTCTGCAACTAAAGGGATCTCTGAGGGAGTTGGATTACCCGTAATTTCAGTTAATATTCCTATCATATTATGGAAATATGGAGCTGTCCTCAATCCGCCATTCCACCAAGTTGAAAATCCAGATTGGTCCATCCTGACATATCCAGGCTTGTCTTCCTCATTAAGTCTGTTGATCATAGAAAAGCCTACCCCATCAATTCCGGTAACTAATAAAGGATCGAAAACATAATTGAAAGGATCTCTATAAGGAGGTCCAGCAACGATGGTTCCATCAGGAGAAGTCTGATGATGATTATAGATAATCTGGGGCAACCAATCTACATAGACAACTTTAGCCAGATTGCTAGCCTCCTTCATATTATACATAAAGAAATCCCTATTATTGTCATGACCAACATATTTCTGATATAAGGTTGGAATGGACATGTTTCTTTTCTTTACATCATCATATTGCATATACCAATCCGCCAACAAATCCTGACCATCCGGATTGACATGCCACATCAGGACAACAACTTTATCCAGATAATTATTGATTTCAGCATCATTTCTATTGGTTAATTGATAAAAGGTTTCAACCAATTGATGCGAGCCAACCATTTCATTGGAATGCATACCCCCATCTATCCAGACAACAGGTTTTCCCTGAGTTGACAATTCTTTCGCTTCATCCTCAGATATGCCTTCTGCACGTCCTAATGTTTGAGAAATTTTCCTATATTTTTCTATATTCTTTAGGTTATCAGGAGAAGATATAATCATTAAATATTGCTGTCTTCCTTCTTCGGTCAAACCTGCTTTTTGGATAATAACGCGGTTGGATTCCTTAGCAACCTTTAAGAAATAACTTTCCATTTGCTTATAATTGGCAAGCTTATAGTCATCCCCAATATTATAACCAAAATGGTCTTTAGGACTTGTTACTTGTTGGGCAGTACCATAATTGAACTGACCGATCAAAAGGGCAACAAGAACTGATTTTATGGTGTTTTTAATCATTTTATTTTTTATTTTTTACATATTTTTCCAACCATTGATGCTGCTCCCAAAAAGTATGCAATACCCCTTCTCTACTTCTGTAGCCATGGAATTCCTTAGGTAGTAGAACCAATCTGACGATACCGCCATGTCCTTTGACAGCCGCATAGAGGCGTTCACTTTGGATGGGAAAAGTACCGGAATTTTCATCATCCATACCATGAGTCATTAGCAAAGGTCTTTTGATCTGTGGTGCATAAGTGAATGGAGACATCGCGTCGTAGGTATCTTTTGCTTCCCAATAAGTTCTCGCTTCACCTTGAAAACCAAAGGGGGTCAAGGTTCTGTTATATGCCCCACTTCGTGCGATACCAGCGGCAAACAAGTCAGTATGCGCCAATAGGTTGGCTGTCATAAATGCTCCATAAGAATGTCCTCCAACGCCAATTCTATTTCTATCAGCAACCCCCAAATCAACCACATAATCAATCAATGCACTTGCATTGTCCTTAATCTGCTCGATAAAAGTATCATTAGGTTCTGATGTTCCTTCTCCAACAATTGGCATGTCAGCTTGATCGATGACCGCATATCCTTGAGTAACCCAAAATACCGGTGATCGAAAAGCTAATCTTGGAAATCGATTCGGTGATCCCTTTACTTGGCCTGCAGCTTCCTTCGTCTTGAATTCACGAGGATATGCCCAAACCAATACCGGTAATGGTGCATCTCCTTTTTTGAAACCTTCAGGAACATACAACACCCCTGATAATGTCAAGCCATCTTTTCGAGGATAGGATAATAAGGTTTTTTGAACATTAGCAATGCTTGGGTAAGGATCTGTAAAGGATGTAATCTGTGACTCCTTCTTATTCTTGAGGTTGATAGCGAAAACATTAGGAGCATCTTTAGCAGATTCCCTAGAAACATACACTACCCCAGTATTATTAAAAAACACTGGTTCTTCGTAGAATCCTCTTTTTGATTTATATAAGGTATCCTGTTTTCCATTTTCCACATTCCATTTCATCACAAATGGTCGGTCACCTTCTGCGGAAGCGCCAAGACCTTGGGTAAAAACAGAGCCTTTTCCATCGGTTAACAATAAACCTTTTGCATTCTTGATAAAGGTTCCTGGATCAGTATAAGTATCTTCTGATTTTCGAGTAGAAAGTACCTTGGCGACTTGATTGGTTTTAGAATTTAACAAGGTTAATTTCGAAGATCTGTCCTTACGCCAATTTTCAGCAACAATAGCGATTCCATCTCCCCATTGAACGCCTCTTACTCTATAGTTAGCAGAATAAATTTTAGTAGAACCTGATAGATCAAAAGGTGCATGCAATTCAAAAAGCTCATCTCTGATCTCAGATTTGGTATTTGGATTTCCTTTATCAAAAGCTTGAACATATATTAATGAAGCATCTTTATCTTTTCTCCATTCAAAATCTCTTGGTCCCTCTAAGACAGCATCAAAACTGATAGGAAGGTTATCTGCCAATGGAACAGTATAAATATCTTTAACTTTTGAACCAGATGCTGAATATACTGCAACCTCTACTGGGAATAAATAAATGGGAACCAAATAGGAATATGGTTTTACCACCTTTTCTGTTAAAATGTATTTCCCATCTGGGGAATAGGATACTGATTTAAATATACCCTTTATTCCAATAGGTTTTGCATTACCTTGAAGGTCAACCTGAACCAGATCAGAGGATAGGTAATATTCCATTAAGCTTTCATCATAGGCATTTGCCAATAAATTCTGATAGGTTCTACTTGGAGTGATACCGCCAAGGTTTTCCTGAACTACGGGACCTGTAGGAACTGGATTCTGAACGGGCACATCGCCGCGGTTTGAAATTACCTGTTGAGCCAACAAGGCTGTTCCATCAGCATTCCATTGAAAAGTACTGCCATAGGTATCATTCACTTTACTAAGAACTTTCTTGGCTGTTTTTGTATTCAAATCTGCAATCCATAGTTCGGTATCCTGCAAAGACTTATTTAAGAAGGCAAATATCCCAGGCTTTGAAGACCATTTAACATCAGCAATCTGCAAATCCTGCGGTAAACCGTTGATATTAAAATCAGAATTCTTGCTAAGGTCTCGAACCTTAATTCCTTTATAAGTGCCTAAATTTTCAGCAACTGTAGTATTTGTCACAGGGTTGATCCTCAACCCTGCTATACCCAAAACGGGTTGAGATGCCTGAATGATGGTCTGGAATCCTGGAACATCCAATACTAACATATATTTCCCATCAGGGCTGAATTGTTCAACAGGAATCTGTGGAGCATCCACTAAATCCACAATCGATTTTGGTGGAAGTTGATAGTTAATGGCTTGTTGAGCAAATCCTAGGCTACTACTTGTCAAGAAAGCAATAAAAAGGCTTGCTTTCAAATAATTTTGGTTAGTTTTTTTTATAGAAATCATCAGCATCTTTATTTAATTGTACCATACAATCTTTCGGCATATAAACCATATGCCCGGCTTCATAATAAGTAAAGGAAATTTTTTCCTTTTGTTCCGGTCTCAAATTCATGTGCTTCATTACATATTCAGCAGCATGATAAGGAGTGGCTAAATCATAGTAACCACCAATAACCCAAACCTTTAAGTCTGGATTCTTTGCCATTGCCTGTCTCAATAATTCTGAAGCATTCAAGTATTTATTTTGAACATTATTATAATTCCAAGGAGAAACAGCGCCGGAGAAATCATATGGTAATTCATTTTTAAATTTAAGTTCCGTCCTAATATAATGATTCATTGCGGAAGAAAATGTTCCCGCTGTCTTTCCCGCAGGATCAAATTCAAATCGATCTGATGCATCATCATAATCACGACCTATCGATCGACTGTCTAAGCGACCAACCGTCAGACCTTCGTCTCTTCTTAATTCCTTACAGAATTTATGGATATTGATTCTCAAATTAGTTTCTTTTATATAGGCTTTACTTAATCCTGTATAACGAGCTAATTTGGTGGCAATCTGTTCATACTCTTGCTCTGTCAGATCAGTTCCCTTGTTCAGTGCCAGAATATATTCTGAATTGGCAAAATTTTCAACCTCGTCTAAGGTTGTCCTTAAATTATTTTGCAGACTAGGATCCAATTGCTTATGATAGAAGGCGGTTGCAGTGTAAGTAGGTAAAAAAAGATGATACGGTAAATCATTCCCAATTTCAAATCGGGCAGTCTGCATATTCAAAATTGAACTTAGCATAATGACACCATCAAAATACATGCTATATCTGTCCTGTAAATATTGAACTAGGCCTGCTGCTCTCGGGGTACCATAACTTTCACCCATGATATATTTCTTGGAATTCCAGCGTTCATTTTTTGTAACATATAAACGGATAAAGTCCGCTACTGACTGAACATCTTCCACAAAACCATGAAATTGCTTTGGATCCTCTCCCTTTACAGCACGGCTATATCCTGTAGATATGGGATCAATAAAGACCAAATCACTTTTATCTAACCATGTCTCTGGATTATCTCCGTAGCTATACGGATAGACTGCATCACCCTCCTCGGTTAAGGTAGGCCTTTTAGGCCCCATAAAACCCATATTTACCCATACGGAAGCTGATCCAGGACCACCATTAAATGCAAAAGTAATGGGGCGATCTTTTTTATTGCTGGCGATATAAGCAATAAAGAATACATTTCCTTTTGGATTTCCATCTTCATCTTTCAATTGGATATATCCTGATTGGGCAGTGTACTCCAAACTTCCTGATCTTAGCTTAGCTACATGCTTTGTTTCTACAACTTTAGGAATCAGGGCTGAATTTGAAGAAATAACCGAGCTGTCTAATTTTATGGTTTCTGTTGCTTTATTCTTACTGTATTGAGGTCCTCGTGGAATATTGGGCGCCAAACTTTGCGCCCAACCAGTAGAAAGGATCAACATGCATGCTAAGAAGCATATTGTTTTTAAATTTTTATAATTCATGAATAAGTCCTATTAATTGTTTTCCATTAAATTGTTCAATATCAGTTCGTTGCTAGGGATGGGCAAAATATAAGCGGGATCATCTGTTGGAACTGCAGCAATTGCATGTTGTGATTTTGCGGGAATGGTTAATCCTAAACGCATGATATCACCATTACGAATTCCCTCACCGACGAATTCAATTCTGCGCTCTTCTATGATTCTGTTTAAATAAGCATTGACATTGGCAAAGGATGAGGCACTCAAAGAAGAGCCTTGATTGGATCGACCGTATACAGCGTTCAAAAAAGCCAATGAACGAGCATCGACTGTATTAGTTGTTCTAGCTAAAGCCTCAGATAAGTTCAATAAAACTTCGGAGTATCGAATTACCGGGGCATAATCGATATACGGTGATGCTTGGTTGAATTTTGTTAACCATGCCTTACCCGTTTTTGTTCCTATTTTGGTCAGGCTTTTTCTCGCATCAGAATCTACCCATAATGGGGAGGAATAAATTCCTTCCACTTTATTCAAAGAATACTCTCCCGCTCCATTACTGGTCGCAGTACCTCCATCACCCGTTCCAGGTAAATAATATCTAGACAGTGCAGAACCAGGAGCATCATTGTTTGTAAAAGGCATAGAGAATATAGACTCATTGCTCGAATAAGGGGATTTAAAGATGTCTGCGAAATTCGCTTCCAATTTATTTCCGACCCCTGAACTTGCTATGAATGGTGCTGTTGCCGGAACTAATTTATTAGCTTCTGTTACGACTTTTGCATAGTCACGCATACTCAGGTAAACACGTGTTTTTAAAGCTATTGCGGAGTTTTTATGAGCTCTTGTTGTGTTTAGGAATGCTGATGAATAATTGCTTGGCAGATTCTGCTCTGCAAAATCTAAATCCGCCAATACTTGCTTATAGGTATCTGCAACGGAACTTCTTGCTAAGTCATAATTACCGGGACCTGTATTACCTGTAAGCCGCAATGGCAGTCCAGGCTTGCTTCCATTCCCATCCCAATATGGTCTAGCATAAAATTGCAATAGATAATAATAAGTCATACCACGTATGAGTCTTGCTTCGGCGCGATAGTTATTGGCTACGGCGGCATCTAAAACCGCATCTCCACCATTATCCATATTGTCGAGAAAAACATTGATCTTATTAATGGATGCATATAAGGCCACCCAGATATCATTAACATCGGTTGTTGTAGTCTGTGGCAACATAGAATACATGGTAGAACCAGTTGCTGCATTCATATTGCTACAGTGGAATTCTCCTGTACGAACGTCAGAAATGATGGTATACCAACTGCCTAAATAACTGGTGGTTTTCATACTTGCATATAGGCCATTTACTTGGCTTAATATACGTTCTGGGGTACTAAATGCTGTAACATCTGTGATCAGTGTTTTGGGTTGAGGATTTAACCATTCCTCTTTTTTGCAACTGCTAAACAATAATGTTAATCCGGTTGCACATAATATAATCGATTTACTTGATTTCATTTTTCTAAGATTATTGTTTGCCATTAAAATCCAACATTAAGTCCAAAAGTGAATGTTCTCGCATTCGGTGCCTGGTTCTTGTCCACTCCTTGTCTAATTGCATTATTTCCATTCGTGGTCACATCTGGATCATAACCTGTATATTTTGTCCATAGGGCTAAGTTTTGTCCACTGACATAAACGCGAATGTTGCTCAATTTCATTTTACTTACTACTGTACTTGGAAGGGTGTAAGAAAGCATTACATTCTTTAAGCGTAAATAATCTGTTGAAGAAATATTATGGGTCAAAGGAAGGGTATTACCATTGGAAACATTATCATTATTTACAACACGAGGAATATCTGTTTGATCTCCTGGATTTTGCCATCTGCGCATCAAGTCAACAGAGTTATTCCAAAAACGTAAATCACGCATGGTGCCTCTGTTTCCATTCATCATATATCCTCCCAATTGATAAGTTAATAGAACTGTCAAATCAACCCCTTTATAATTGAAGGTATTTGACCAACCCCCAAACAATTTTGCTGCAGTTGGTTTGTAAGGTTTGGCATCATCTGCAGGAGTGATTGCTCTGGCACGTGTTCCGTCCTCATATTCCCACTGATATTTCACATCATTCTTTCCGGTAATACTCTGTTGATAAAACACCTTCTTCCCATCACCATCAATAAAAATTCGACGGCCAGTTTCTGGATCAACACCGCGGTCTCGATGGCATAAAGCATACCTGCTGACTCGCCGGGTAATGTTATTGTCATCCCATCTAAAGTTCCAGAAATAATGCTCGGCACGCCATTGGCAAGAGTTACAACTTCATTATGGTTTGTTGTCAAGTTAAATGAGCTATTCCAGCCGAAATTTTCCTTTTTAATCGGAGCACCGCTTAAAGTGAATTCCAAACCACTATTAAACATTTCTCCAACGTTTTGAAGGATACTATTGGCGGTACCGTTTGGAACTCCTGCAGATGGAGGCAAAGGGACTGCAAAGATTAACCCATCAATGGAATTCTTGTAATAGCCAATCTCACCGGTGATTGCAGAATTAAATAAAGCAAAATCAACACCTACATCAAATTTCTTACTTGTTTCCCATTTTAAATCTGGGTTGCCTGTTACCGAATAAGTTAATCCTGGCTGGCCGCCATATAAAATAGCAGAATACGTATTGATGGCGCCGAAATCACTTAAACCACCAACATTTCCAACCTTACCAAAACTGCTTCGCAATTTGAAAGCATTAATTTTTTGTCCTAATGAGCTTGAAGACCAGAATGATTCTTTCGCTAAATCCCATCCTCCAGATATTCCCCAGAAAACACCTTTCTTGTTGTTTAATCCTAAGGCTGAATATTCATCCTGTCTTAGGTTTGCGGTAAAGAAATATTTCTTTTCATAATCATATTGGAATCGGGAGAACAGAGAAAATAAGTAATTATTTATTTCTTGATTGTCCGTCCTATAGTCGAAGACATTCTGCCAACCTCCTTGAATATTCGAATAGTAAGGATCTGTTTGTCCGGTACGTTCCAATCCAAACATTGATCCGGTTGTGCGTTGCTGCTCCTGTCCTAATAATAAGTTAAAGCTGTGCTTATCATAATTTTTGTCCATAGTCAAGGTATTGGTCCATACCCATCTTTGACGTTTAGAGCTAACACTGCTCGCGGAGCCATTGCTACCTAAGCCCTCTCCTGTTATTGGAGAAGAATAATTATTATAATCAACATTACGATAATCGATACCATAAACTGATTTATAGGTAATCCAGCTCAATGGTTTAATCTGAACATAGGCATTGGACTGAACATTATTACCGGTATTGTTGGAATAATTATTCAATAAAGAAATTACGGGGTTATAAAATCCTAAACGAGATTGATTTAAATGCCCGGTATTATCCATCAACCCTAAAAATCCATTGGAGGTAACATTAAAGGATCCATCATTATTATATGGGCCAATAATAGGGGCTGAAATCAAAGCAATACGAGCCATTGCTCCAGAGGATGATGAAGACTGAAAGCCACCACTACCACCAGATGCAGTCGCCATAGCAGCCAAGTTATTTTCATTCACATAGTTCAATTTAACTCCTAATTTCAACCAATCCGTAGTGGTATTATCAATATTGAACATTGCTGATTTTCTATTGAATCCATTTTTCTGGAAGATACCTTGTTGATCGGTATAAGCAGCAGAGCCATAATAGGTTGTTTTTTCCGTAGCACCAGAAATATTGATGTTATGGCTATGGGAGGTTCCAGTTTGATAGATATAATCGTACCAACGAGTGTCAATGGTATTACCATTTGCATCCTTACTCAATCCGTAATAGTTGGTGTTTTCATTGTAGGTACCATCATTCATTAAAGCTTCATTTTTGATTTCCACATATTGAGAAGCATTTAATAATTCTGGAAGTCTGTTTGCAGTGGTGTATCCTAACCAGCCTTCATAATTAACTTTAGCATTTCCACGTTTTCCTTTTTTTGTGGTGATAAAAACTACACCATTTGCTGCACGAGAACCATAAATACTTGTCGCGGCAGCATCTTTTGCGATATCGATACTTTCGATATCAGCGGGATTAATTGCCGAAAGAGGGTTAGCTGCTGCATAACTTGGTCCGGAATCATCGTTATCATTGAACGCAGGAACTCCATCGATGACAACTAGAGGATAGGTACTTAAGGATAATGAATTTGTACCTCTGATTTTGAAAACTGGGGCTTGATTTAATACCCCCGCACTAGTATTTACCTGAACGCCGGATGAACGTCCTGCCAATGAGGCATCAAAACTTTGCACCGGTAAATTGGCAACTTCATCACCTTTTAAGGAAGTTAAACTTCCAGTAGTTTCTTTACGGCTTTGGGTACCATAACCAATTACCACTACTTCATCCAACTCTTCATTGGATTCGGAAAGCGTTAAGTTTATGGGATTGGAATTTAATACCAGATGTTCAATAGGCTGATATCCCATTGAAGTAATAACTAAAACACTATTACGAGGTACTTTTAAAGTAAAATTTCCTGTAGAATTTGTGGATGTACTAATACTCTTTCCTTTCACAGTAATAGAGACTCCTGCAACAGGGCTACCATTCTTATTAACGATTCTTCCATTAATTTCAATTTCTTCTTGATAAGAAATTGAGTTTCCATATTCTTCCGCAAATATAGTATTAGGAAAACTTAAGAGTGAAAGGCAGGTAAAGCCAATAAGGGACCATCTGCTTGTAAAAAACAGAGGTTTTGCCCAAGGATTTGGACAGTTAGATTGTTTCATAAATTTCAATTTAGGGTAGGTAATATTCTTTAAATTAATTCATTTTTCGAACAACCTATCAGGAAGGTGGTCTTTTCATATATAGTATTTTTTAATTTAGGTTCTCCAATATTAAATACTAAATGAAAAAATAACAACAGAAAGTTAAAATAAATATGATTTTTTCTGTAAAGATACTTTTACAAAAAACTTTCCAAAAGAATTAAACGTCATTTTTACAATACTAATTAGTTTTAGCAATAAATTAGTATGATTCTAGGATGGCGGTAATTGGCTGCCGTATGCGTGTTCTAACAGGTAATTTATTCTTGACAGCGGGAGTCCATTTTGGTGATTTTTTCATTACCCGCAATGCTTCTTTAGCAAAAGCTGGACTAATTTTAGACTGATTTACTATTTCAAATTCACAGACTTCCCCATCTTCACAAACGGTGAATTCAAGGATAGCAGTTTGTCTTAATCCATATTCCACATATTGAGTGCTATCCATTTCCATAATGGCATCAGCAATGTCCATATTTCTTTCCAGGAAGTTTTGCCAACCCCGTTGACCACCTTGAAACTGGGCTATAGCATCCACCTCTCGGACGATACTGCTATCTACCATAGGCTTATCCTGTCCAATTGCGAACAGGGATATGGAAATAAAAATGCAAACCAGTAAAACCCTCATCACTAAATAATTATACATTACTAATTTACGAATTATCGAGCAAGAAAATTAAAAATTATCTCGGGAGTTCAATGTTTTCGAGGAAATTATGCTGTTCATCCAATATAAAAGACATGGGATGTTCTGGATTCTTTATGATTTCAAACAAGATAAATCCCCAGGGTTTCCAAAAACTTTCCAAAACCTGTCCATAGGTTTTGACTGTCCATTGATCAAATATGGGTTTCAATGTCCAATCATTTAAAGGCATAGGTTCAACATACACTTTCTCTCCGACTTCCATATAGGTATATTCCGGTAAGCGATTGAATAAATAAGCAGAATAGAAATAACGGGCACATATTTCTTCAAACTGAATGGGATGAAGAATCTTTCCATCAACCTTTTTAAGTATATCTTCATGGTAAATTTCATGAACACCATTATCCTGTAAGGTGGCAATAATTGCAAAATCCTTCATTCGGAGTGAAAAAATCAGTGTGTTGATTTCATCCCGATACATAAAAGTTTCAGCTGTGCTATCTACTGGAAATACGGCAAAAGTGAAAGGATTTTTCTGCTCAAACTCCATTGGAACAATCAATGATTGCAGCATAAAATGAAGGTTTTTGAATTTCTGTACCAATGCTTGAGAAAAATTCAACTGCTCTCCAGAAATAAATGCCTGTCTTATCCCAACTTGTATCTCATTGAATACCACTCCATAAAGTATTTTGCTAACCCATTGAAATAGAGTTATCTGGTCTAAATTTTTGACGGCTGAATAACCCAATCCTACAGCATCCTCCACTTTTTTTTCCAGCTCTTCAAAAAGATCAGATACAGGTGTTGAACATGGCAATTGCAATTGCTTATAGGTAACCATACTCTCATCCAACATTTTAAAAGGTTTATCCTCCAAATCAAAGGAACGCATCATCCATTGTGGAAATACCTGTATTTTCTCGTTGTCTGAATTTAATGCTTTACCTGACAAGAAACATGTTTTGTTGTCGAAATGAAAATCTAAAAATGGATTGTAAAGTCTATTTGCCATATGCTGCAAAGGTAGCACAAATCAAATATTAGGAAAGCTATCGCAAGACAATTGACCGCAACATGACTTTATGAACAGTCATCAAATTAAAGGAGAAAGTTACGAATAGGAAAAGAAAGCTCTGTCGCCTTATTCCAAATCATAAAATGTCCTCCACCTTTAATCCGGATTGTATAATCAACATTTTGAATAGGAATTAGGCGATCTTTATCACCATGTATATGAAGGCAATTCACTGGAACATGAGTATTTGTCCAATTTACAATCTTATCAACTGCCCATTTCTGAAAATCAGGGTCGGTAGTTTTGATGATATCTTCTAATAACCCCTTTTCTTCATCAGTCTTTACACCAAAAATCCAATGCAATAAAATATGAGGGGCATGCTTTCCATTTCCGTCTGGAAGTAATTTATGTAGTGAAAGGTATTTAGATACGCCTAACACTTTAGGAAGTTCATCCTTGGTTTTAGCAGATGATATCAGGACAGTCTTTTTGAAATCATAATATTTGGATAGTTCGGCAATACACATACCGCCAAAGGACAGGCCTAAAACGACAGCCCCCTGTTTGGGAATATGATAATGTTCAGCCAAGCGGAAAACATAACTCTCCAATGCTTCTGAAGGTCGAGGTTTTAACCAATCGATATAGACTACCTGAAAACCTGAGAAGTCTATTTTCGAAAATACCCTACGATCAGCACCTAAACCCGAAAAAACATAGATAGTGTCCATCTAACTAAGTTAATGAAATCAGCCTACATTTACTTTAAAGTTTTCGAAAATCAAGGCCGCTGCAACTACTTGGCCATCCTGATTTTTGACCCCTTGCATAACAGATGTTTTTCCTTTTTCAAGAAGGTTCTTCATTTCCTTCTCATCCAGGAAAACACCGTTTAATGTTCGCCATATCTTAAAATCGCAGCCACGAGCATAATGATCACATTGCGCAACCTTATCATAAAGTTGAATATTTCCTTTGGAACATTTTGGACATTTTATCTTCCCTTTTTGTAGGGGTTTGAGTTCTTCATGGGCAATGGCCACTCTCAATTGCAAGAGTTCTTTTGTAATTTTCTCAGTATAGTCCTTAATATGTTTCATGAACACATCATAACTTACTTTATTGGCACGCATTTCCTCTAATTTTTGCTCCCATTTCCCGGTTAGAGTAACTTTAGCAATTGAACGGTCTTTTACCAAATAATAGACTGAGAGACCCTTTTCGGTAGGTATGAGTTTCTTTTTATCCCTCTTGATATAGTCCCTTTGAAACAGGGTTTCTATAGTTGCAGCACGAGTAGCCGGTGTTCCAAGGCCACAATCTTTCATTGCTTGACGCATCTCCTCATCCTCAATTTCTTTACCTGAGGTTTCCATTGCTTTTAATAAAGAGGCTTCGGTATGGATTGGTCTTGCTTTGGTAAACCTTTCTGCAAGGTCCAAGGTCAGAACTTCTAACAGCTCCTCGACACTTAGTTTGGGCAGCTGAGCATTCTCATTATCCTGATCGTCACTGTTCTTGTCTTCATCTGGCAATTCAACTTGATCAGCAGATAACCGCCATCCATATTGTCGAATTACTGTACCCTTCGCAATCAATTCAATATCGGCTGCATCAATTGTCACGGTGGTAATATCCTTTAAGCATACTTCAGAAAAACTTTCTACCATACGCTTTGCAATCATATTGTAGATATTCTGCTGATCCATCGGCATGGGTCCTGGCTTTTCATCAGTAACCAATAAGGCATGGTGATCTGTAACCTTTTTATCATCAACAGACCTCTTATTCAATTTAGCGCCAATCAAGTTCTTGCTGATAACAGCTATTTGCTCTTGAGCTGTATCTGCTAAATGTTGGAATAATTCTTCAATCTTCTCGAAAACGTCTTCTCCAATATATCGTGAACCAGTACGAGGATATGTGATAACCTTCTTCTCATAAAGTGTTTGAGCGATACTTAATGTCTGATCTGCAGAATAACCGAACTTTTTGTTGGCGTCCTGCTGTAATGAGGTCAAATCGAATAATAATGGAGGTTGTTCCTTGGTTTCTTTCGCTTCGACATTCTTTACCAAAGCATCCATCCCAACATTGAGTTTTCCAAATGCAGCTTCAGCTTCTTCTTTTTTATCAATTTTATTGGAAGTAGCCTTAAATTGGATGCCTTCTTTTTCAAAGCCGGCCTGAATTTTATAGAATGTTTGGGGTTTAAAATCTTTATTTTCGAGATATCTCGAACAAATCATTGCCAATGTTGGAGTTTGTACCCTTCCTAATGACAATAATCCTCTGTTACCAGCGGCCAATGTTAATGCTTGAGTAGCATTGATACCAATTAACCAATCAGATTCAGATCGAGAACGTGCAGACATGTAAAGGCTATCATATTCAATTCCTTCTTTCAAATTTGCAAATCCTTCTTTAATTGCCTTGTCTGTTTGGGAAGAGATCCATAAGCGTTTAAAAGGTACATTTGAATTTAAATAATAATAAATATTTCTAAAGATCAATTCGCCCTCACGCCCAGCATCTGTTGCAACAATAATCTCTTCAGCATCTTTCAACAAAGATTTAATGGTATTCAGTTGCTTTAAAGCCCCTGAATCATCAATTTGCTTCCCATCACGCTTTACTTTTTTTACTTCTAACTCAAATTCCTTTGGAATTATGGGGAGATTGGAGACTGACCAATTGTGAAATCCATAGGCTTGGGGCGTACATAGTTGAACTAGATGCCCAAAAGCATATGTAAAGGCATAGCCATTTCCTGAAATATATCCGTCTTTAACTTCCTTTGCTCCCATTACTCTTGCTAAATCTCGCGCTACAGAAGGTTTCTCAGCTATTACTACTTTCATTCAATATCTTCACTTGAAACTCTTATAATGAGCTTCATTCTTTAATAAAATATAAAATTCAAAACGCTTATTACTCTAAGGATGCAATAGATATCCCTTGTATTTTCCGATAAAGGTCGACCGCATAAACATCTGTCATTCCGGAAACATAGTCAAGAACCGCCCTGATTTTTGAATAGGTATCCTTATTATCAGTATGGAACTGTTCTGGAATCATGGCCACCAATTTTTTATCGAACATAGATTTGTTTGATTTCAAATAGGCTGGAACAAACTCCTCTAACAAGGCATTCATGACTTTAAATCCTGCGATTTCGATTTGAACTACCGTTGGTGCGTTATAAATCTTTTCAACTGAAATCTTGGAAATTACATTCATCTGACCGACAATATCAGGATCTAGAGCATCCATTAAAGGCTTATCGAATGTACCTTCCAAAAATGCATCTTGATTTTTGACAAAAACTTCAGCACATGCCCATATCAATGTATTAATTGCTTTTGCTCTTAATAATGAAACTCGACTCGCTGTATCAGCAAGAGCATCCAAACGAGCTCTAAGATCTTCACCTGCACATAAAGGCAACAACAATTCCTCGACTTTTTCATAGCTTAGGATCTTAAGATGGTGAGCATCCTCCAAATCGATAATATTATAACAGATATCATCAGCGGCTTCAACCAAATAAACTAAGGGATGCCTCAAATAACCTTTTGGATTTGAAGGGTCCTTTTGAAGTCCCAACTCGGATGCAATCTTTTCAAAATCCTCCTTCTCTGAATCAAAATAACCATATTTCTTTCTGTGGTGTGAACCTTTGACATGTCCATCCATTGCTGAGCAGGGATATTTAACAATGGCTGCTAAACTTGTATAAGTCAATGCAAATCCCTTAGGATCTTTGCCATTAAAGGCATGAGTTAAAATCCTTAATGCATTGGCATTTCCTTCGAAATGAGTTAGGTCTTCCCATTGCTCCTTACTAACCATCTCCTGATATTTCTGACCCTTTCCTTCAGTAAAGAAGCTTGAAATGGCAGCCTCCCCTGAATGACCAAATGCCGGATTTCCTAAATCATGGGACAAACAAGCTGCGGAAACGATATTTCCTACCTCTTGGAGGTATGGAGCCTCGACATCGATGTTTGGATTCTCCTTTTTTAGCATATTATAGAATAATCTTCCTAAAGATCTTCCTACAGAAGCTACCTCTAAACTATGTGTTAATCTATTGTGGACAAATACTGCTCCTGGTAATGGAAATACCTGAGTTTTATTTTGAAGCCGACGAAAAGGTGATGAAAAAATTAAACGATCGTAATCTCGTTGAAACTCTGAGCGTGCATCAAATTGTTCATTGTTAGAACGGCTCTCATAGCCCCATCTTTTTGCCGATAACAGTTGCTTCCAGTTCATGTATTGTCTTGGATTTTGAATGGCAAATATACGTTTAAAAAATCGGAGCTTAATTCTCTGAATTGGATTTTCGATAAATCAATCCCACTATTAAATTTATTACATAAAGGAATTGTAGTAGAATCATAATAATAAAGGTTCCTGTATAGAATTTTTCTATCCGTTCAAATCTTTCCATTTCTTTAGGATCAGGAATATTCTTTGATAGGCTATCTTCTAAATTCCCAAAATAGACTCGTTCTACAAATCCATAAGTCCAAATATTGATGATCAGACATAGGAAACAGATTAAATGCATTACACTCCAGGTTTTGGAGTAAAGATATTGATCTGTAAAATGGTAAAGGCCTGCAAAGATCAACCCTAAAAGGCCTAAAAATTTAAAAAGTGAAATAGAAGATACAACATAATATGTAAAGGAATAACTTAAGGTAATGGCAGAATCTTTTGCTGGAACAAAAAAGGCAAAAGCAATAACAAGAATACCGGCGACTAGGAAAAGCAAAGAAATCTTGACCATAAAGATTGATTTTGAACAAATTAATAAAATATCATCGATTATTAAAATGATTCTACTTGGGAACAAATACCTTTATTGTTATCTTTAACAGAAGCAAATGATATCCAATGACAACTTATAAACTTCCTCTCCCTAAAGACTTTGAAGGTAAATACAAAAATAAAAACACTCACCTTATTACGCTTACGAATAGGGCCGGAATGCAAATTGCATTGACCGACTTTGGAGCTAGGTTAGTGAGTGCCCTTGTCCCTGACAGGAATGGAGACTTGATTGATGTTGTATTAGGATTCGACAGTATCCAAGGCTATTTAAATGCTAAGGAACATTATCATGGCGCTACAATCGGACGATTCTGCAACCGTATTGCCAATGGGAAATTCAGCATCGACGGAAATGAATATTCCCTTCCACAAAATAATGGCAGCAATTGTTTACATGGTGGCAACGAAGGTTTTCACAACAAAGTATGGGACAGACAGGTCAGCTTTAACAAACTTGTCGACTTTTACTATGTTTCTCCCGATGGTGAAGAAGGTTTTCCTGGAGAGCTTAAAACAACAGTTTCTTATGAGCTCACTAATTTTAATGAAATCATCATCAAGTTTAGAGCAACAAGCAATGCCCCAACGGTTGTTAATTTCACTAATCATGCATATTTCAACCTCAACGGCGAAGGCAATGGTGATGTTCTCAACCATGAGGTTACAATTTTATCCAATGAATTTCTACCTCTGAATGAAGATCAAATTCCAACTGGAGAGATTTTCCTAGTAGAAGGTACTGCTTTTGACTTCCGTCAACCCAAAACCTTGGCAGAAGACATTAACAGTCAAGAAGAACAAATTAAAATTGCTCAAGGATATGACCACAGTTATGTTAATAACCAACCCATCAGTGAACCAATTGCTACGGCATATTCGAAGGAATCTGGAATTGAACTTCAGGTTTTCACGACTGAACCGGGCATTCATCTTTATACTGGAAATTTTCTGAGTGATGATGTTGGAAAATCAGGAAAAAAATATCTGCGGTTTGGAGGTCTATGTTTCGAAGCTCAACACTTCCCTGACAGTCCAAATCAAGATATTTTCCCAAGTGTTAGACTCAATCCGGGAGAAGTTTTCGAAAGTGAAATCAAGTTTAAATTTAACATCCGCAAACCTGGAAATTAAAGAATGTAGCTCGTTTTCATTTTCTTTGAAAACCAATCAATCTTTTATAATTAAAAAAGCCGTATTCAAAGAAAATTGAATACGGCTTTTTTAAGATTTACTCACTTGTTTATATCTTCTCCCCTCTATCCCAGCAATTCATCTAAAGCCTTATCGACTTTTTCGAAGCCAAATTCAGCTTTAACTTCGCTGAACATTCGTTGGATTTGATCATTGCATAAGTTTCCAATACTACCTTCATGGGTATGATTAACCTCTTTAGCAGGTTTAAATTTACCTTCTTCAATATCCAATCCAATTTTCCTGTATGCTTCGCGGAAAGGAACACCACTCAGTACTTCATTATTCACTACTTCTACCGAGAATAAGTAATCATATTTGGGATCATCAAGGATATTTTCCTTGATTGAAATATTTTCGAGCATATATTTTGCTATTGATAAACAGTCATTCAAAGATTGAAATGCAGGGAATAAGTTTTCTTTCAACAACTGTAAATCTCTATGATAGCCAACCGGAAGGTTTGTAGTCATGAGGGCAATCTCGTTTGGTAATGCTTGAATCTTATTACAACGAGAGCGAATCAATTCAAATACATCAGGATTCTTTTTGTGGGGCATTATTGATGATCCGGTTGTCAGATGGGCTGGAAAAGAAATAAATCCAAAATTCTGATTGATAAATAATGTTACATCCATGGCAAATTTTGCTAAAGTAGCAGCAATAGAGCTCATGGCTTGAGCTAGGATTCGCTCCGTTTTACCTCTCCCCATTTGGGCGTAGACAACATTATAATTCAAATCTTCAAATCCCAACAATTTGGTAGTCAGAGTACGGTTCAATGGAAATGAAGATCCATATCCAGCTGCTGATCCCAATGGATTCTTATTACAAACATTCCATGCAGCCTTTAATAACTGTAGGTCATCAACTAAACTTTCTGCATAAGCGGCAAACCATAATCCAAAAGATGAGGGCATCGCAATCTGTAAATGCGTGTAACCAGGCATCAAAATGTTTTTATGTTGATTACTTAAAGAGATTAGCTCATTGAACAGCTCTTCGGTATTATTGAAGATGCTTTCAATTTCAGATCTAAAATATAATTTAAGATCAACTAGAACCTGATCGTTTCTAGATCTACCGGAGTGTATTTTCTTTCCGGCATCGCCGATTCTCTCAGTCAACATCATCTCTACCTGAGAATGCACGTCTTCAACACTATCCTGAATACGAAAATCTCCGGCTAAAATTTCTTTATAGATATTCTTGAGTTCCTTTTGAACATCTAATAGATCCTGATCAGTCATTAGTCCAATACTATTCAACATTTTTGTATGTGCCAGAGAACCTAACACATCGGCTGCTGCCAAGTTCATATCCATTTCACGATCCTGTCCAACAGTAAATGTTTCAACGAAAGAATCTACATCTATATTTTTTTGCCAAATTTTCATCTTAAAAATCTTGTTGAACAAAAGTACCAATATCTAAGGAAAATTCAAGTTCAATGTTAACTATACCTTAAGAACATGAATTTTATTCAGTTCTGCCAAAATTATTTTTAGTGAAGATCAATAAATAATCAAATTAATTAGGTGAATTATGGGAAAAATAAAATGAAAATATAGGTTAATAACTAATCTATTCTGAGTAATAATAAATGTTAAAATTTGTTAAAGCTTTTCCGTTTTAGCAATGGCTTAAACACTTAAAAATCACATTATTCTATTACTTACAAGTGATAAATATATGTGTGGTAAAATGGAAGAAAAGTTAAACACAACCGTGTGCATTCCTATTTTGTCAATTAAGTAACCACTTACTTTTTTTTAAAAAACCTCTTGTGGGGTCGTAATTAAACCTCTATGTTTGTGATGTAAAGGGGAATGAAAAAAAATTAAAAGTGAGTTTGTACTCACAGCTAATAACCGACTACAAATTACTAAACATGATAGACCGAAAAGTCTTAAAACTTTGAAAGAATTATTCTATCCAATTATAAACTAATTTTGATTAAAGACTTGTCACCATGCCCACGACAAGTCTTTTTTTTATTTTGTGAATTTCATTTAGCACGGAAGGTAGAGGTGATCTGAGGAGAAATGTAACGGTATTAAATGCTTGAAAAAAGAAAAGCCTTATATTTGTAATACAGAAAGGTAATTTAGCTTTTCTGCATATGGATAATAAAATGGGAACAGAAAGTAAAAGACAACAACGATTTGCTGGAGTAATACAACAAGACCTTGCGGAAATGTTTCAGCGTGAAGGAAACTCTTGGGCTCCTGGTGCTTTTATTACCGTTACCAAAGTTCGAGTAACACCTGATTTAGCAATTGCAAGGGTTTATTTAAGCTTCCTGAATACTAAAACTGCAAAATCGGATTTAGATAATATTAAATCTAAGTCCAATGAAATCCGCTATAAATTAGGAACCCGAATTAAAAATCAAGCTCGTATTGTACCTCAATTGGAATTCTTCCTTGATGATACCAATGAATATGTTGAGCATATGGACAAAATATTTGAAGAAATCAGCAAGGAACCTAGGCAACCAGAATAAGTTTCAATAGATTCCTATGGTTTATTTATTAGACGAAAAGGAATTGGTTTTTCCACATCCATCACATGCTGACGAGGATGGACTGTTAGCAGTTGGTGGAGACTTGTCTATTGACAGATTAATGCTAGCTTATGAAAACGGGATATTTCCTTGGTACAATGAAGATAGTCCAATCTTATGGTACGCCCCATTAGAAAGGTTTGTATTGAGTCCTTCAAAATTGAAAGTTTCCAAGAGCCTTAAGCAGATATTAAGAACTAGCAAGTACAATGTTACTTATGATCGAAATTTTCCTGAAGTCATTAGAAGTTGTGCTGTTATTCCTAGAAAGAACCAAGATGGAACTTGGATTGTTGAGGATATGCAGGAAGCTTATATAGAACTTCATCGAGCAGGCTACGCTCACAGCATTGAGGTATGGGAGAATAATTTGTTGGTAGGCGGACTATATGGAGTTCAAGTTGGAAAAGTTTTTTGTGGGGAAAGCATGTTTTCGAAGGTTTCCAATGCTTCTAAAATAGCATTAGTTTTTTTAGCAAAGAATTTTGGATTAGAGCTTATTGACTGTCAGATACCATCGGAACATTTGACTAAATTAGGGGCTGTAACAATACCTCAAAAAGATTATTTATTAATTCTGAAAAACCAAGAAACAAGACCCTATGAATTTCAAAGAATATTTTAACCTTCCTGAGACTGTTGTTTACTTAAATACTCCTGGAAATGGCCTAATTCCTAAAGAATCTTTAGCATGGCGAAAAAAATGGGAAGAAGATTTTTTTGAAATCAATGGTTTATTACGGGATAAACAACCTGAATTTATTCAAACTGTAAAATCAACGGTTTCAGATTTTTTCGGGGCAAAAACAGAAAATACGTTTCTCACGCCGAACTTCTCTTTTGCCTATGCGACTTTAATTGATCTCTTACCTGATAACTTTACATATTTGGTACTTGAGGATGAATACCCTTCATTACAATATCCAATAGTTAACCGGAAACTTAAGCATTTTACGGTTCCCGTAACAGCGGATGTTGAAACAGAAATACAAACTGCTGTCAAAAAATATAATCCCGATGTGCTTATTTTAAGTATAGTCCAATACATTTCTGGATTAATGATAGACCTTAATTTCATTAAGAAGTTGAAAGCTAATCACCCCAGTCTTTTGATTATTGCCGACGGGACTCAGTTTTTGGGCACATCAGTTTTTAATTTTGAAGAATCGGGAATAGATGCATTGGGTTCTTCGGGGTATAAGTGGCTCTTATCTGGGTTTGGTAACGGCTTTATGTTATTAAATGATGATTTGCGCATAAAATTAGAGGATTTAAATGCTGGAATCCCACTACCGACTGTAGCTATGTGGAAGCATAAGAGTATCTTGGATACATTTTTTGAACCCGGGCATCAAGATACCTTAAGCCATGGAACATTACAGCAGAGTCTGAAGTTCTTGAAAAGTCAAGGAATGGAGCAAATTCAGCAGCATATTAAATCAGTTAGTGAAGAGGCATACAAATTATTATTAGAACGAGAACTAGTTTTACCATTTATAAGGGATCGCCAAGTGCGATCAAATTTGATCAATGTACAAATTGACCCATCCCTTTATCCTAATTTGATGAACAGTGGCATTAAATGCTTTCCAAGAGGTACAGGGATTAGAATTGGAATACACCTTTACAATGACATAAGGGATATTCACAACTTTATTAATATCATAGAAAGTTTACGATGAAATATAAAATAGGAGATTTAGTAAGATTTGTGGATGAACCCATTGAGGGACATATCACAGCATTTTTAAGCAATGGATTGGTTGGGGTAACTGATGACACTGGATTTGAGATTCCTGTCATGCAGGATAAGATTACCTTAGTTCATGGGAATATGAGAATGGAGGAAGACGAAGAGCCAACAACAGTAGTTCATTCAGGAAAATTCCTTGAAAAGGGTATTTACCTAGCTCTAACCGGGGAACAAAAGGACGGCTTGGTTAAATTCTTTATTGTGAATGAAACATCCTTTGAATTGATGGTTTATGTATCAGAATCTCTAGGCAATAAGAGAACCGGGATATTTGCTAACATTGTTCCAGCAAGAGAATACAACCAAATCTATACTGGGAATTTTTCTGCCATCAACAAATGGCCTACTCTGGAATTTCAAATCTTAAGGACTTCAAGGAAACAGCACAATACCCTACCTCCACTTGAAAAAACAATTAAGGTTAAACCTCTGGACCTAATTAATTCGAAAGAAAGTCCTGAGGTATTGCCTGAAAAAGCATGGTTATTCGAATTAGACAAGATTGAAGAAAACATTGGTTTGGATAAGCTGAAACAACATTTTATATCGCATAGGCCGAAATAAGTAAAATTTCAAAATTTTGGAATTGACAACATTAAGTCATAATCTTGAAAAAGCCGTAATTTGCTCTATACAAATTTCGGCTTTTTGCTCTCTCATTTAGAAAGTGTATTTTACATATTAACTTTTTCTTCGACAACTTTTCTTCTCTTACCTACCGATAACAATATAAGGATAGCTCCCAGTAATAATACCCCCCAACCCCATTTAATGTCCAATGTTTTTGACAATAGGCCATCTAGAAATTTTAATCCTATGTAATTGTTTATTTGGAAATAAACGAGGATAAAAGAAAGAATTATCCAAGTGATTAATGTAAGAGCTGAAATCCGGAAGGCATTGAGCTTACGCATAAAAAACAACAACACACACAATCCCAAAAGGCCATTTGTAATCATAAACAATGCTGTATCTACTTGATAAAGATTCCAGTTTGCTTTTAATGGTACTTTTAAAAAAGGGCAAAAAATTGCGGAAAAGAATACCACAAAAAATCCAATTAATGCCAATGGTTTGTTTAAGTTTCTCATGTTTAAAAATATAGTCAAATATGAGGAAATCGGGATGAAATACAAAAGGGAAAGCTTGGTTTTAGAGATTAAAAGATAGATTTAACGTCATAATTGGAGAAATTATGCATCTATAAACAGTAATTTGCGTCATTTATTGCTGACCCAAGAAATGATTGTCATCACAATAATCAGCGGAACACGTTCGTAAGGCGCTCATTATCTTGTTTTTAACATTATTTTAACACTATTTATAATCGTTCTAAATTCGTTCTATTGACACATTTTTGACAATATCAACGCTGTTTTACTCTACATTTGCAATACAAAATTATCGGAGAAATAATAAGGCTTTGAAGAATTTAAAAGTAATAGCGTTTACCCACAAACATGTTGATCTAAAGGATTTGGGGAATCTGGTCATATGCAATGAAGAGTTGGATAGTCGCCTTATTAACCTTAAAAACAGTTTAGATATTCCAGAGATATTCTACATCGGAACATGTAACCGTGTGGAATTTGTATTTTATGGGGGTCATGAATTAAACGATGATTTTGTAGTTCAGTTTTTAGATAGCATGAATTTCTGTGTTCCAGCAGAGCGTATGCAATGCTATTTAGGTCAGGTTAACAGATATTCAGGTCTTGATGCTTTAAACCATTTATTCCGCACTTCATGCTCTATGGAGAGTTTAGTTGTTGGGGAGAAAGAAATCTTAGCACAAATCCGTAGGGCATACGACCGTTGTAAAGCGGCTGGTTTTACTGGTGATTTTTTAAGATTGATGATGGATCGATTAGTCAAAACCGCGAAAGAAGTTTATACCTATACCAATATTTCCCGCAACCCAATTTCTGTAGTTTCTTTAGCCTACCGCAAATTGCGTGAAGTAAAATTAAAGGAAAACCCAAGAATCCTTGTTATTGGTTCTGGAGAGACCAATCAAAATTTAGCAAAATACCTGAAGAAGCATAAATACAGTAATTTTACAATTTTCAATAGAACCGTTGCGAATGCACAGACATTAGCTGAGGAGTTACAAGCACCGGTTTATCCATTAAGTGAGTTAAAAAATTACAAAAAGGGATTTGATGTTATGATTACCTGTACAGGGGCACCTGAAGCTATCATCCACGAAGACCTATATGAATCTTTATTGAATGGAGAGGACGACAAGAAAGTAATTGTCGACTTAGCAATTCCAAATGATATTGATGCTTCAGTCATTGCAAAACATCCAATTTCCTATATCGAAGTAAGCAGTTTACAGCAAATCGCTGAAAAAAACATCCAAGAGCGTTATGCAGAGTTGGAAAATGCGGAAAAGATTATTGAACAGAACATTAAGGAATTCCTTCCAATATTGAAACAACGTCGAGTTGAGGTTGCAATGAAAGAAGTTCCTGAGAAGATCAAGGAGATCAAAGCAATGGCCTTATCAGAGGTTTTTGCGAATGAAGTAGAGCAATTGGATCCGCAAGCACGAGAAGTGTTAAATAAGGTCATAAACTATATGGAGAAGAAGTATATCAAAGTTCCAATGGTTATGGCGAAAGAGATCTTGGTAAAATCTGCCGAATCAGAAAGCAATTAATATTAAATTTTCTTAAAATATTTCGATTCTGAATTTAAACTTCAGAATTAAGAGGCTATTTGCGTAAATTTGCCACCGGAATATTCATTTGTAAATCTTTGAACGTGAACAGAAAACTAATTATCGGTACTCGAGGCAGTGAATTAGCATTATGGCAAGCTAATTTTGTTAAGGATCGATTAGCCGAGATATCCATAGAAGCCGAATTAAAGATCATTAAAACTCAAGGGGACATTGTCCAGCACTTACGTTTGGATAAGCTTGAGGGCAAAGGATTCTTTACAAAAGAATTGGAGGAAGAACTATTATCAGGGCAAATTGACCTAGCTGTTCATTCACACAAGGATTTACCGACTGTTAATCCACCGGGGTTAATTATAGCCGCAGTATCTGATCGTGAAGATCCATCAGAACTACTGATTATTCACAAAGATTGCGTAGATATTTCAAAGCGACTTTCCTTAAAGCATAATGCCAGTGTAGGTACATCTTCCAATAGAAGGAAGGCTCAATTGTTATCATTACGTCCTGATTTAGAATTTGAGGATCTTCGTGGAAATCTTCAAACGCGTGTTCAGAAATTACGCGATGAAAAATATGATGCTATCGTATTGGCGAAAGCAGGAATTTCAAGAATCAATATGGAACTATCAGATTTCCATTTAGAAGAAATTCCAGCAGTTGAGGTTATCCCTGCCCCTGCCCAAGGTGTTCTTGCTATCCAAATCCGAGAGTCTGACAAGGAGCTGTTTGATCTATTGCAACCTATCAATGATCGGGAGGTCGCCGAAACGATATCTGTTGAGCGTAAGGTTTTGAATCTTTTCGATGCTGGCTGTCATGCTCCACTTGGAAGTTACTGTCGTAAAAAGGATGGCATTTTTCAATCGTGGACTTCGATAGCGGATACGAATGAAGATTTTCCGGATCGTGTTTATTTAGAATCAAACACGGTAGATGGAATGGCAGAAAAAATATTTGCGAAGTACCAAAAGGACAGAAAATTACCATCATCCGTATTTATTACGCGAGATTTAGATGAAAACTCATATTTAGCACGATTTTTAAAAAAACACAATATTCAAGTTGATGCGAGATCTTTGATCCGTATTTTTCCGACCATCAATAAATTGGATTCATTTATATTAAAGCGTGCAGATTGGATTTTCTTTAATTCTAAGAATGCAATAGAGCATTTCTTTAAATTGGAGCCATGGATTTTGAAAAAGACCAAGATTGGGGTTTTGGGGAGAGGTTCTGAAGAGACGCTTCGCAAGTTCAATAGGGTCGCTGATTTTTCGGGAGATAATTTAGGGATTGACACGGAAGGCATTGCTAAAGAATTTGCAAAATTAGTTGATGGACAAACGGTTTTAATTCCTCGTGCGGAAGGTTCGCTTCAAACCATTCAAAAAGCATTGACTGAAAACACTAAGGTTATTGACATGCCAATCTATGAAACGGTAATTGAAGAAGAAGTAGACAAAACAAATGCTGAGGTGATGATTTTCACGAGTCCAAGTAATGTTGATGCGTATTTCCGTGAAAATTTAGCTGATCCTGACCAAAAGATAATCTGTATTGGTCATTCGACAGCCAAATCTATTGCAGCATTAGGTTTAAAATATACCCTTCCATATACTCCAGATGAAATTGGATTAGCCGAAGCGGTATTTGGATTAGACTATTAATAATAACATTTGGCGAAGGGGGAATTTTCCCCCTTTGCTTATACATAAAAATTTAAAATCATGTTACACCGTCCTAGAAGAAACAGGAAATCAGCAGTTATTCGCGATATGATTCAGGAGAATCATTTATTTGCTTCGAATTTGATATTTCCATTGTTTATTGTAGATGGAGAAAACCAAAAAGTTGAAGTATCCTCCATGCCTGGTATTTACCGTTATTCAATTGACAATTTACTTCGTGAAGTAGAGAGTTGTATGAATTTAGGGTTAAATGCATTTGATTTATTTCCTGCTGTCGAGGAGTCATTAAAGGACAAATATGCGACTGAGAGTTATAAAAAAGGGACTTTATATTTAAGAGCTATTGAGGCTGTTAAGAAGAATTTTCCTGAAGCATGTGTAGTTACAGATGTTGCGATGGATCCATATAGTTCAGATGGTCATGATGGGATTGTTGAGAATGGTGAAATCTTAAATGATGAAACCTTGGAAGTTTTAGGAAAGATGGCCTTAGCTCATGCTGAAAGTGGTGCTGATATCATAGCACCATCCGATATGATGGATGGACGAATTGGATATTTACGTACTGTTCTTGATGAGAATGGGTTCAGCAATGTTTCATTAATGTCATATACAGCGAAATATGCATCGGCATTTTATGGGCCATTTCGGGATGCTTTAGGTTCAGCGCCTAAAAAAGGAGATAAAAAAACATATCAAATGAATCCTGCCAATAGTAAAGAGGCATTAATTGAGGCACAATTAGATTCACAAGAAGGAGCGGATTTCCTGATGGTAAAACCGGGCCTACCCTATTTGGATGTGATTCGGTTATTAGCGGACAATTTCGACTTACCGATTGCCGCCTATAATGTATCGGGTGAATATGCTATGCTAAAAGCGGCGATTTCAAATGGCTGGTTAAGTGAGCAAGTTATACTAGAGACCTTGATGAGCTTTAAAAGAGCTGGAGCAACCTCTATATTAACATATCATGCTAAAGAAGTTATTGAAAAAGGCTGGGTAAAATAGTCCAAAAGTCAATTATTTGGCTATTTTTGTAAGCCTAATTGGCGACCATTACATATTATTTTCTAGAACAAATGGAACATACACGTATTAAAGAATTATTAAAATCTGAGGATTTCGGAAAAGAGGTTATTGTTAAAGGATGGGTTCGTACCTTTCGTAACAATCAATTTGTAGCTATCAACGACGGGTCTTCAATCAATAATATTCAAGCGGTAATTGATTTTGAAAATACAGCAGATGATATCTTAAAAAGAATTACTACGGGAGCTGCTATTCGTGTAAAGGGTAATTTAGTAGAATCATTAGGGAAAGGTCAAAAGGTAGAGATCAAGGCGACTGAAGTTTCAATAATAGGCGATTCAGATCCAGAGAAATTCCCATTACAACCAAAGAAGCATAGTTTGGAATTCCTACGTGAAATTGCACATTTGCGTTTTCGTACAGGAACATTCAATGCTATTTTTAAAGTTCGAAATGCTTTGGCATTTGCTGTGAACAAATTTTTTCAAGAACGTGATTTTGTTTACATGCATACACCAATTATCACGGGTTCGGATGCTGAAGGAGCTGGAGAGATGTTTCGTGTTACCACGATCGATCTGAACAATGTACCAAGGACTGAAAATGGGGATATAGATTTCAAGGAAGATTTCTTTGGGAAATCAACCAATTTAACAGTTTCTGGTCAATTAGAAGGTGAATTGGCGGCATTGGCATTTGGGAATATTTATACATTTGGTCCGACCTTTAGGGCTGAAAACTCAAACACGACGCGTCACTTAGCGGAATTCTGGATGATCGAACCAGAAATGGCTTTTTATGAATTAGAGGACAACATGGATTTGGCGGAGGATTTATTGAAATATGTGATTCGTTACGCACTTGAACATTGTCCTGAAGAGATAGAATTCTTAAGAAACCGTTTATTAGAGGAAGAGAAATCAAAGCCACAGGCAGAACGTTCAGATTTAGATTTAGTACAAAAATTAAATTTCGTTATTGAGAATGATTTCGAACGTGTTACCTATACGGAAGCTATCGACATCTTGACGAAAAGCAAGCCAAATCAAAAGAAACAATTCAAGTATTTGATTGAAGGTTGGGGAGCTGATTTACAATCGGAGCATGAGCGTTATTTAGTAGAAAAGCACTTTAAAAAGCCTGTTATCCTGACAGATTACCCAAGGGAAATAAAATCATTTTATATGAAACAAAATCCTGTGGATTCTGAGGGGAGACAAACTGTACGAGCAATGGACATCCTTTTCCCAGGGATTGGTGAGATGGTAGGAGGCTCACAGCGAGAAGAAAACCTAGAAAAATTGGTTACAAGAATGGGAGAAGTGGGTATCCCTGCTGAGGAGATGGAATGGTTCCTAGATACGCGCAGATTTGGTTCAGTACCGCACTCTGGATTCGGGGTAGGATTTGAACGATTAGTTTTGTTTACGACCGGGATGACCAATATTCGTGATGTGATTCCTTTTCCAAGGACACCAAATAACGCAGAATTTTAATCATAAAAAACACATAAAAGAACCGTCAAAACAAACATTATTTTGGCGGTTTTTGTTTACATAACAAATAATATCGATTCACATGCTATTAAAGATATATGAAGACAATCCAAATCCTAAAGCGATCGAAGAGGCTGTAGCGATTTTAAAAAAAGGTGGAGTAATCATTTACCCTACGGACACTGTTTATGGCATGGGCTGTGATATCACGAACCAGAAAGCAATAGAGCGGGTTTATGCTTTACGAGGATTAAAGCCAGACAAGACTAATCTTTCCTTTATTTGTTACGACCTAACGGACATATCCCAATACACAAAACCGTTTGACACCACAGTATTTCGGGTTTTAAAGAAGGCACTTCCGGGACCATTTACATTTATATTCAACGCAAGTTCTCAAGTTCCTAAACTATTGAGTTCTAAAAAGAAAACTGTTGGTATCCGTGTTCCAAACAATAATATTGTTCGGGACATTGTCAAAGAATTGGGCAATCCGATTGTTACGACTTCCATTCATGATGAAGATGAAATCATCGAATATTCAACTGATCCGGAATTGATTTATGAAAAATATCAAGACAAGGTGGATTTAGTGATTGATGGTGGATATGGAGATAACGTTGCCTCTACAGTTGTTGATATAACTTCTGGAGAATTTGAGGTAATTCGTGAAGGCAAAGGAGATCTAGACCAATATTTATAGTCTAGACTCTACCCTCTCCTTAATCGCTTCGTTAAAAAGATCAAATCCATTTTTTGTATTTCCGTGAATCATTTTTTTAAATAAAGGAACCAATATTCCGGAGAATAATTCACCTTGGATTAATCTGGTTTGGTTGTCTGAAATCCTTTGAAGGATAAAATAATGCTCTCCATCAAATATTCCATTCATAAGCAATCTATCCTTCCATCTCAATTCTTCATTTACATCAATTTTTAAAAAGACAGGGTTCATTTTCATACTTGTCCCTCCAGGTTGTTTTAGGAGTACTTTAGTACGCTGACCAACTATTGGTGTACCAAAAAATTCAGAAATTGTTGGGCTCCAACTTGGATATGAGTTGAAATTAGACAATACCTTCCAAACAGCTTCTGCAGGGGCATTGATTGTAATTTGAGATTCTATTTGTTCTTTCATAAACCAAAGATAGGTTAGAGAACATCAGAAGCTCTTGACATTTGTCAAGAAGATAATTTATTACGGATTCTACTTAAGGTTTCAGGACTCATACCTAATACAGATGCAATATATTGTAAGGGGACCTGATTAAAGAGCTTTTTGTTCGTTTCAAAATATTTAATATATCTCTCTTCTGCAGTAAGTGCTATAAAGTCAAAAACGCGATGTTCAACCTGCATAAAACATTTGGCTATAAAGCGTTTTTCCAATACATTCCAATTAGGGATCTGTTCCTGAATTTTTAAGTATTCGGATTTTTGGAGTGTCCAAATCTTTGCATCCGTCAATGCTTCTATTCCCCAATTAGAAGGGAAATTAAAGAAAAAGGAAGCCAGATCGGTGATAAAATAACCGTCGGAACCAATCCATTGTGTTACTTCCTTTGATTCAGTCAATTTAAAAATCCTAAAGATACCGGATTCGATAAAACTTAATCTATTGCATGTTTTGCCTTCTTCCAGAAAAGATTGATTCTTTTCTAAATGTTCCGGAATAAATCTGGAAATAATAAGATCTGCTTGATCGTCCGATACTTCAAATAATTGAAACAGCTGTTCCTTAAACTTCATTAGGTTCGGGTTTTAAGACCGATTGCCGTTTTCTTTCATAGATATATGCGATATTAAAGATAATAACAGCAATTAAAATCATAGAGAAAGCTGCAACCTGAGTTAGTGTAATTGCCTCTTTAAAATATAAGACTGCCAAAAAGAAGCTAATGATAGGATTAATATACAAAAGAATCCCCACAACTGAGGAATCCAAACCTTTAAGTGCATAAATATTCAGAAACAATGGTATGATGGTGTAACCAATGGCAATGATAAGAACATAAGAATAGAATTCCGTCGATTTAGGGATAGAGGCATCTACTACAGAAAGTATTGGCAACAACAAAATTGTACTGACTAATATGTGAATAGTTAGAGTAAAGAATTTATCGATTTTAAAGTTATTTTTTTGAAGAACTAAATATCCTGCATATGAAAGTGCTATGATAAAACTATAAAATAGATCTAGGAAATGGCCATAGGCTAAAATAATACAGCTTACCACACTGAGGCCAACTGCAAACCATTGTCCTTTGTTTAGGTGTTCTTTTAGGAAAATGCTAGCAAGTACAGTTGTTAAAATTGGACAGATCATATATGCAAGTGAGGTGGCATTAACACTCACCGCATTCATCACATAAATAAATAGGAACCAATTCATTCCTAATAATATGGCACTGGCGATTACATTGACAATAAGTTTTAATCTTTCATTTCTACTGGTGGATTTAATAAATCGAATGCTTTCTAAAGTCTGTTTTCTTCGAAATATAAAACAAGCTAACAAGATACATACTGATGCAAATAGGACTCGATGGATTAAAATGTCTAGGGCTCCGAACCCACTGAGAGGTTTTAACACAAGGGCAAATGTTCCCCATATAATAAATCCCATCAGTGCGGATAGGTAATATTTCATAAATTAGAATAAGAATAAAAGAACTACAGAATCACAAACTCCTCTATGACCACTTTTCCAACGTATTCATTTACACGTCCAATAATTTGTCTTCGCATCATTGCCAGTTCATTTTTAATGACTGCGGATTCGACTCGGACAAAAAGCTTCTTATCTCTAATATAAATTTGTTGGGTTCGGTTGGCAATTGCAGGTCCAATAAGTTCTGGCCAAGCGGTGACGATTGAAGTTTCATCAAACTTACGTCTAAGTCTATAAACTTCTAATAATTTATCAACTGCCTGTTTGATGGTTACATCATCACTTCTTCTAAATGCATCATCATTGTACTTCGCCATTAACTAGACCTCCTTGTATGTCAAAGATACGAATTGGCTTTCCGATTTCTTGAAATATTTTCCTAATTCTAGCTGAGTCGGTATCGGTAAGAAATATTTGTCCAAACTCATCTTCAGAGACTAATTGCATTAACTTACGAGTTCTTTGATCATCTAATTTATCAAAGATATCATCGAGTAATAGTAGAGGTTTAAATTGCTTTCTATTTTTCAGAAATGCATATTGAGCTAACTTCAAAGCAATAAGGAAGGATTTTTGTTGGCCTTGGGAGCCGAATTTCTTGAGTTGCATTCCTTCGTGTATACTGAATTGCAAATCATCTTTGTGAATCCCTACGGTTGTTCGTTCCAAGGCTCTGTCCTTATCCAAGCTCTTGTTTAATAGGTCTAAGAAATCTTGGTTCTGCAATTGAGATTCATAGACTAAATCAACCTGTTCGACATCATCTGACAGAAACTGATAGTAGCGTCGGAATTCGGGTAAAAATTCATCCATAAATTTCTGCCTTCTTATAAATATCTTTTCACCGGCATCTACCAATTGAAGGTTCAAGACTTCCAATAAACCGATATCAAAAACCCCAGTTTCCCGAATATTTTTCAATACGGTATTACGATGCAAGAGCAGTCTATTATAAGAAATTAAAATATCTAGGTATTGATTGTCCGTTTGGGAAATAACATTGTCAACAAACTTCCTACGTTCTTCACTCCCGTCCATGATGATAAAGCTATCATTTGGGGAAATCATAACGAGGGGAAATTGTCCGATGTGATCTGCCAATCTTCCGTATTCTTTCTTGTTTTTTTTAAATTGTTTTTTTTGATTTTTTTTAATGCTACAGGATACTGCATCAAGATTGAGGTCTTTGTCAAATTGTCCTTGAACCATAAACCAATCTTCACCTTTTTTTATGTGCTGGGAATCAATTGGATTGAAATAAGACTTACAAAGAGATAAGTAATGTATTGCATCTAAGAGATTCGTTTTTCCGGAACCATTTTGCCCTGTAAAGGCATTCGTTTGGGGTAAAAACTCTAAAGAAGAATCAGTATAGTTCTTAAAATTTAAGACGGATAGATGTTTGAGCCACATAGCAACACAAAGATAAACTTTTTAGGTTCTATGTCCTATTTTACTTCTTCGAAGTCAATAAATTCACCTGCTGTTTCAGTTCCTTTTCTTTGTTTTTCTTGTTTTGGGGGCATGTATTCAACACGAACTTTACCGTCAGGACGTTGTTGTTGCTTGAATTGAGAAAAAGGGTCATTATACTGCTGTTGGTTGGGACCTCCATTAGCATATTGACCTTGAGCGCCGTTCATTATTTTCTCGGCCACTTTTTTCATAAAGAATGGCATAAGTAAACGTATACCTATTTTAAATAGATAATAAAAAATAACTGCTGATATTAAGATATAAATAAATGTCATTTCTAATGCTTTTTACCAAATTTAATAAATAAACAAAAGCAAAGCGGGTTTGATTGTCAAGTAAATCTCAATTAACATTTTTTTACTTTTCGTTTTTTGCTTTTATAACAGCTTGCAAAAGTTGAGCTGGATGCTGAGAACCAATAACATAGACAAGTCCATCTTTATCGGTTAGCCATAAAGCTTCTTTTCCTCCAGAATAGAATCTAATTTTTCCATTCTTGTGTAAATTATAAACTGGATTATTAAAAAAGAAAGTTGAGTAGTTTTTCTTTTCTACGGATTTGATTGAGTTCAAGTCTATTTTCACCAAGCTTGTTGTCCAAAGGCCGCTTAAGATTACGTGAGTTTTGGTAATTGTAGTTCTGTAACTCACCATGTAGAGCATAATGATTGAGACCAATAGGATTCCAACTCCTACAATGAAGAACAATTGCTGAGAAACGACATGTTCCCAATTGATATAATAGGCAACAAAGCAAAACAAGGCTAAAATTAACCTTACACTAATCCAAGTCCAGTCTCTACCTAGGTATTGTTTTTCCTGAAATAAGATTTGATCCTCCATAATTGCTATTTATATACTAAAGTAAGTACTTTCTTTGTATTTTCTGTCACTTTAAAGCGATTATCTAAGCGCATTCCTAGCACCCAAATAATAATTCCATCGGCATTAACTAATATAGGGACAGTGTTTTTCTCGAAACGATTTATCTTTTGCTGAATAAAATAATCACTAAGCTTTTTAGATCCTTCCATTCCCAAAGGCTTAAAGGAATCTCCTTGATTCCACGTTCGTATGGTTAAAGGGAACTTAAGCAAATCCTGATCAACCTGTACTTTCGATTTGTCATCAGAAAATTCAATTTCGTGACCTTCTTCCATCGAAAACAGTTTATCCTGGAGCTTTATTTTTGAATCCAATTTTTCAATTTTTTCATCGATAATTCTGTCTTCAGCACGTTCTCTAATTATCAAGTCATTCTGACTCAATAAAAGTTCATGAGTTTGCGATTGAAAAACCTGCCCCATTCCCTGATCGAATACAGAGATTAAATCCTCAATAACATTTCGTTGGAAATGATATATTTTAAAGATTTCAAATAACAGATAAGATTCCTGAAGATAAGGTCGGATCAGATCCTTTAATATTATGATATTCTCATCTTGGGATTGAAAAATTGATTGTCGAATGCTTTCAACTTGTCTTTGGATAAACTGTTGGCTCTCTTCAAAGTGCTTAATATTTTGAAGAATGATCGTTTCAAAATCTGGTTGTATCTCTTTGAATTTAGGTATGATTTCAAGCCTTATTTTATTGCGGGCATATTTGGTTGAAAAATTTGACTGATCATCACGATATGGAACTTTCAATTTGTCAACAAGTTGAGCGATTTCCAAGGCAGACAAGAACAATAATGGACGAATGATAAAACCGCGTTTTGGCTGAATACCCAAGAGTCCTTGAATTCCCGTTGATCTCGTAAGATTTAATAGGACAGTCTCCAAATGATCATTTGCATGTTGTGCAATGGCAATTACACTACAATTATGTGTTACCCGTGCTGATTCAAACCATTCATATCGCAATTGTCGAGCGGCCATCTGAATTGAAATTTTATTCTTAGCAGCAAATTGTTCGGTATCGAATTTTCTAAGTAAAACTGGGAACCCAAGTTCTTCACAATATTCAACCACCAATTTCTCATCTTTATCAGACTCTTCCCCCCTTAACTGGAAATTACAATGTGCAACAATGGCATCAACATTTAAATCATGGAAAAATTTTGCCATAAGCATAGAATCCTTCCCGCCACTTACTGCCAAAAGAACGCGATCTCCCGGAGTTAGGAGGTTCTTTTCGATGATGAACTGTTTTAATCTTTCCAAAACTGGCATTTCCAAAATTACAGATTATTAATAATGTAAAGTCAGAGGCATTAAAATTTATTGTTTAACAAATTTTTGCTAATTAATTCTATATTTTTGCGCTTGTGAGATACCTATTGTTAATACTTATCAGCATGATCTGCATTTCTGCGCACGGGCAGGATGAATTTACTCCTGTAAATACAGCAGAGAATAATGATGCGCCTATGCGTTTGGTATCGTCTTCAAGTAGCAGATTCATCAATCAAAAGATCTTAAGGAGTTATAATGCTGTTTACGAACATAAAGGATCAACTTTAGCGGCAGACAGTGGTGATTTATATAAAGACGATATTGGAAATGAATTTTTTGAAGCCCATGGAAATATTGTTATAACTCAACCTTCCGGAACAGTTATTCAAGGTACACATCTTCACTATGATGCTTCCTCACAACATGCCGTTCTGACAAAGAATGTCAAGATGGTGGATGCACAGAGTACTTTAACCACAAATTATCTTACCTATAATTTAAGGAGCCAGCAGGGAACTTATACTGGTGGCGGTCGTATTATTGGACAAGGAGACACTATTACCTCTCAAAAGGCTTATTACTTTGAGAACACGAAGGATGCTTATTTTAACAATAAAGTTGTTGTAAGGAATCAAAGCACCATAATTTATACCGATACAATGCAATATAATACGATGTATCGAGATGCATTCTTTTTTGGCCCCACCACGATAAATGGTCGTTCTGGCGAAAAATTATATACAGAAAAGGGAACATACAATACAGAATTTGGCATAGCTAAGTTCAACAAGAACAATCTGTATACTGAAAGCAGCAAGTTTTTAAAGGGAGATAGTTTGTTTTATGACCGCAACAAAGGGATTGGCGAGGCCTTTAGAAATGTACTTTTTGTAGATACACTAGACAAATTTTATGCGAGTGGAGGCTATGGTAAATATCTTGAAAATGAGCAATCCATTCTAATGACGAACAAGCCATTGATCAAATACGTCGTCCAGACAGATTCCAATGATACTTCCCAAGATACCATTCAAACTGATTCTATTCCAACTGAAGCATTATCGAAAAGAGAGCAAAGAAAACTAGATAGAGCCCAGGAAAAAGAAAGAAAAGAGTCTGAGAAATTAGAGAAGGATAGACTCGAAAATCAAGGCTTAGTAGTCACGAAGCCTGATGAAGTAGATAGTTTAGCGAAACCTATTTTGCCACGGCAAACCAGCAAAGTTGATACGGCATATATGACCGCTGACACCCTCTATTCTCGGGTTATTTTTGTTCGGGATTACAGGCCATTGGATTTAAAATTGGATCGTAATGGTGGTCAAATGGAGGACACAACAGAAGTCGATTATGGGGCATTGGATGAAGTTGAATTATTTGAATCGGGTGATTCAACAACTATTTCAGACACTACAATCAGCAATGAGATTACAAAAGCTGTACCTCAAAAAAAACCGACAACAACAGTAAAGGAAATACCGGTTAAACAAAAAATTGCAGTTCCGGCAAAACCAAAACCAGTTGATTCGGCAACGATTCAAGCCAGTACAAAAGCGGATAGTATCCTGCGAAGAAATGCGGTCATGCCTACAGGAAAAGAACAGGACAGTTTGATGTCGAATGCATTAAAGGTTGCCCAAACTGCGGATACGCTATTAAAGGATTCCACCCAGATCTATGCAGACACTGCCCGAACAAGAATTGTTAAGGCCTATTACAATGTTAGGGTTTTTAAGTCCGACCTTCAAGCAGTAGCCGATTCGGTTTATTATGGTATGGTTGACTCTATGTTCCGATTTATGGGTTCGCCCATGATTTGGTCTGAAGGATCACAAATCAATGCGGACACCATCTATATGCAGATCAAAAATAACAAGATGGACAATGCATTATTAAAAGATAATGCCTTTATGGTCAATGCAGTCTTAGATACATTAAAATTTAACCAATTAAAAGGCAGAAAGATTACCGCCTTTTTTGCCAATAATAATATTGATCGATTATATGTCGATGGGAATGCTGAGAATTTAGTTTTCTCTACAAATGATAAAACCAATACGATTACTGAAATGTTCCATGATCGAAGCAGTCGTATTAAAATAAATATGGAAGGCAAGAAAATAATTGATTATGTATCTATTCGAAAGGTAGACCAAAAGGTTTATCCATTTAAACTAGTTACACAAGAAATTGAAGTCTTGCCAGGATTTTTATGGAAACCTGAAGACAGGCCAAAATCAGTTGAAGATATGCTGAACCGAAAAAGGTCTAAATCCACTGGCATCGAGAACCAAAAAGACAGTTTAGGGAATAAGAATATAGGAAATCAATTGAAAATTGAGTCAGATGAAACAGACAATGGCTCTAAATCTAAGGTTGATTCTACAAAATTAGAGCAGGAAACACCGTCAAAAAAACCTGAAGATAAAATGGAAACCAAAATCGATAGTTCTAAATCATCGAGTACCACAACCCAAAATTTACCGGAAAGTATTAACTCAGTCATCTCTGATAGTTTAAAAAATAAGGGACAAAATATCCCAAAAAAGTAGGTTCATAAGTTCCGAATTTTTAATTATAACCTATTCCTAAATAGCCTAAATTGAGGGTTCCCTATCCAACATCATTGTTACAAATATGATTGAATCTTTAAAAAAACTGAACAATTTAGAATAACCTCCCATCAATTGAATAACAATAATTTCATTTTTCGTAAAATATAGAATTAAGATAATATTTACTTCTTTAGATATATTTTATTAACCGAAAGCATCTGTTAATTGAAAATACAAATATTTAACAGTTAATTAACGTTAATTTTAAAAATATATTTTACATATTAAATAATTTTTAATCACCAATATAGGTGGTTTTTATAAATTTTACAATAAGCAACCGTTTGATATGTAAAAATTTATAAACATATTCAACCCGAAAGTTGAATTCTAGAGGCATCTTTCACTAACCAGTAAGTATTTGATCTAAAGAGCTGTATTTACTAACTAATATTAACTAAACAACACATGAAACAAAGATTACTTAGCATGCTTGTGCTATGCGTGCTGCTTATTGGCAGTGCCTATGCGCAAAATCGGCAGGTATCCGGAACGGTTACTTCTGCCACAGACGGCACTCCGATCTCTGGAGTATCGGTAAGAGTTGTCGGAACTTCTACAGCAACTCAAACATCAGGAGATGGATCATACACGATCTCAGTACCTGACAACAATGGTTCCCTATCCTTTACGTACATTGGGTATCAATCCTTCCAAACAGCGATTGGAACACGTGCTGTTATCAATGTACAATTAGCTTCAGATGATGAAACATTAGATGAGGTTGTTGTAACGGGATATATGGTACAGAGCAAAAAAGACTTTACGGGAGCATCTGCAAAAGTTTCTGGAGAAACCGTTGCAAACCGTCCATTACAGAGTTTTACCCAAGGGTTAACAGGACAGGCTTCAGGAGTAAACATCATTCAGCCTAGCGGTGTATTAAACAATCCTCCGGTTGTTCGTGTACGTGGATTGAGCTCACTTTCATTAAGCTCCTTTCCATTAGTAGTTGTTGATGGTATTCCGATTTCAACTGGTGATGTTTCAGAAAACTCTGCAGCGAACAATCCATTAGGTGATATTAACCCAGAGGATATTGAATCAGTTGACATTTTAAAAGATGCGGCTTCAACAGCAATTTATGGATCAAGAGGTGCTGCAGGGGTCTTATTAATAACAACTAAAAGAGGTAAAGCAGGTGCTGCAAAAGTTTCTTATGATGGTTGGTTTGGCTCTTCAAAAGCAGTTCGTTTAGCTGAACTTATGAATGCCGAGCAATACATTGCACATAAGAATAATGCAATTAAAAATGCTAGAGAAATAAATCCAAAATTATCTACGGCTTCGTATCCTGTTGACGGAGGATTCTTCCCAACATTGGATGCAAATGGTAATCCAGTTGATACACGTTGGTATGATTTTGTGTATGATACTGGAATTTCTCATAATCATAATTTAAGTGTTAGTGGTGGAAATGAAGCTACAAAATATTTTTTCTCAGGTAACCTATCTGATCAAGATGGTATTTTGGTTAAAAACTCATTTAAAAGAAAAGGTGTTCGCGCGAACATCGATCATAAGGTAACAGATTGGTTTAAATTAGGAGCAAACTTAAACTTCACAAACAGTGCTAATAATTCTCCAAATTCTGGTTCAGTAGCAGGTGCTGCTTTCAATACTTCGGGATTAGGACGTATTGCTATGGTACAAGCACCTAATGTTCCAGGATATTTACCTAATGGTGATTACAATGTAACAGGAAGTTCAATTGGAAAAGGGGCGAATGTTTTGGCACCTAACTATCCTAACCCACTACCAATTCGTGATTTAGACAAGAACAGTTCAGAAACAAATCGTTTCTTTGCGAATATTAACTCCACTTTTAATTTATTAGATGGGCTTACTCTAAATAATAATTTCACTTGGGATTTAAGAAATACAAATAATCAACAGTTTTGGAATCCTATCAATGGTGATGGTTATAGTTTTAATGGTTATGCGTACAATAATTCCGCTAAAAGCAATAACTGGGTTGTTTTGAACTCTTTGGTTTACAATAAATCTTTTGGTGACCATAACTTAGTAGTTTTAGCAGGACACGAAGCACAAAGTACTCGTGTTGAAAACTGGGGAGGTGTTCGTTATGATTTAACAGACTGGTATTTCAATCAATATCAAGGAAACTTCTTAACCAATGATGCTGGTGGTAATGGCATTGGAGAAAACAGAATTCAATCTTTTCTGACTTCATTAAATTACAACTTTGCAAACAAATACTATTTCACTGCCAATTTCAGACGTGATGGATTATCAGCTTTAGCTGCAGGTAAGAAATGGGGTAATTTTGGTGGTGTTTCAGCAGGCTGGACCATCTCACAAGAAGAGTTCTTTAAATCTAGCTCATTGGCAAATGTAGTATCAAACTTACGTCTTAATGCTAGTTGGGGTAGAGTTGGTAACAGTGCAATATCAAATTCATACGGTTCATTTGACATCTACGACCCAACAATTTACGGAAATGCTGGTGGTATGATTTTCACGCAAGCAGGAAACAGAGAGTTAGGTTGGGAGACCTCAGATCAAACCAACTTTGGTATAGATGTAGGTTTCTTGGACAATAGAGTGTCATTAGAAGCAAGTTATTACAACAAAGACCATAATGGATTAATTTTAGCGGTACCACAAACACCTTCAAAAGGTATTCCAGGAAATTCAATTTTAATGAACATAGGTTCTATGTACAATAGAGGTTTTGAATTTGCTTTAAATGTACGTGCAGTACAAAAAGAGAATTTCAAATGGACTACTACATTAAACTTCTCGACGAATAAAAATGAAGTGACTGCATTAGATAACGAAGGAAGACCTTTAATTGCAACAACAGCTGGATTAGAGACTACAAGTATTACTGAGGTTGGAAAATCTGCAGCGCAAATCTATGCGGTACCAACGAATGGTGTTAACCCTGCAAATGGAAGAAGAATTTTTATCAACAGAGATGGAGAAGAGGTTCAATATTTACATAATGCTCCAAATACTGAAGGATTTTATTCTTATTCATACTTAGACGGAACAAGAGCAGCAGGTGTAGCTGGTGATGCTGTTGCAGCTGGTAATACCTTGCCAACCTACTTTGGAGGTTTCAATAACAATTTTCAATTTGGCAATTTTGATGCGACCTTAAACTTTACTTTCTCAGGAGGCAACTATATCTACAATGGTACTAGAGCTGGTTTAAGAGATCAACGTATCTGGAACAACTCTGTGGACATGTTGGATTCTTGGACTCCTGAAAACAAAAATTCTGATATTCCAAGAGCAATTTATGGAGATAATATCTCCAATGGATCTGCATTCGCTATACAATCAAACATAGAGAAAGGCGACTTTATCAGATTACAAACTGCTTCATTAGGATACCGTTTACCAAGCAGCATCTTTGGAAAATCAGGTATTTCAAGCTTAAGAGTATATGCAGCGGTAAACAATGCATTCTTAATTACGAAATATACAGGTGTTGACCCGGAGATTTCATCGAATGGAGATGGAAATTTAAACTCAGGCGTTGAACGTAACTCTATGCCAAATGGACGTACATTCACATTCGGTATTAACTTAGGTTTTTAATTATTTGTGTCATGAGAAGATTTAAAATCAAAAATAAAATAGTAGGGCTATTGGTTCTTACGCCCTTATTGTTCAGTACGGTCTCTTGTAAAAAGGACTTTTTAGAACTAGCTCCTGAAATCTCTATCCCAAGCGAATTTGTATTTTCAAGTGCAGATCGTATAGAATCTCAGGTTGCAGGTATATATTCATCCATTAAAAATGGTCAATTCTATGGTGGACGTTATTTAATCTATAACGATATCCGTTCAGAGGAATTTGTCAATCAAAGACAAAATAATGTTACAGGTTATTCCACCTATCAATTCAGTAATGATGAAACAGACAGTTATGTTGCTGATTTTTGGATACGTGGCTATTTAACCATTAACCGTATCAATATCTTTTTAGAAGGAATTGAGGAAGTAGGAACAGATATTCTTCCAGCGGATAAAAAATCTCAGTTGGTGGGTGAGGTTAAGTTTGTTCGCGCCTTAACCTATTATTCATTGGTCCAGTTATTTGCAAAACCTTATGCAGCTGATAATGGTGCTTCAAAAGGTATTCCTTTACGTTTATTAGCAGAACGTAATTCTGAAAACAATGATTTGCCAGCTAGTCCAGTTAAAGATATCTATTCTCAAATCATTAAAGATTTAAACGAGGCGGAAGCGGCAGTTCCAGCAACATACGGCGACGCAACAACACAATCAACTCGTGCGCATAAGAATACTGTAATTGCATTTAAATCACGTGTTTATTTAGCGATGAAAGATTATGCAAAAGTTATTTCTGAGTCCAATAAGATTGTGAGTGCAACGGCACCATTCAAAGCAAGTACGGGTGTTCCTCATCAATTAGCTCCTGCCATTAAAGATGTATTTACCAATTACACCATTAATGAGCGTATCTTAAGTTTCCCATTTGAAGCGAATAATGCTCCAGGAACTCAAAATCAATTGGGCTATTATTATAATGAAGGAAATATTGAATATTCATTATCTCCTGATGGAATTTTCGGAAGTGCATCATGGCCAACCACTGATGACCGTAAGAAGGAAATGACTGCAAAATCCTCAGATGGTAAATTGAATTTATTGACCAAATTCTCTGGTGCATCTCCTTTCTTGGACTGGATTCCAGCGATTAGATATTCTGAAGTTCTATTAAATCTAGCAGAGGCAGAAGCAGAGGCAGGATCACAAGTAAGAGCATTGGCTTTATTAAAGGCGGTTCGCAACCGTTCTGATGCTGCTTATACCTTTCCAGCATCTCCTAGTAAAGCTACTTTAGTAGAGGCTATTCTATTAGAACGTAGGATTGAATTCTTAGGTGAGGGCTTACGCGTACCTGATCTTCAGCGTAGAAATATGCCAATTAATTCTGAAGGTGCTGGACGTTTAGTTCAACCAAATGATGAGCGTTATACATTCCCTACTCCATTAGTAGAAATCATTACTAATCCAGGAGTAAATAATTAAGATTTGCTGAGTGATATATTATGGGGGCTGTCCAATTGGACAGTCCCTTTTTTATGAATTAAGAAATTCGACAAGTTTTCCAACAGCAATAGACCGATGACTAATTTTATTTTTTTCTTCTAAAGTCATTTCAGCGAAAGTTTTGTCGAATCCGTTTGGAATAAAAACAGGATCATATCCAAAACCTTTGGTTCCGGTTCTGACCTCAATAATTTTTCCTTCGACAATTCCTTGAAAGAAATACTGCTGATTATTAAGAAACAAAGAAATCACTGTTTTAAAACGAGCATTTCTGTTTGTTTCGGCATTTAATTTTTCGAGAACAAGGTCGATATTTTGTTCCATATCTCTAGATCCGGAATAGCGAGCAGAATAGACACCGGGCTCACCTCCTAATGCTTCAATTTCTAATCCTGAGTCATCAGCAAAGCAATTAACATGATATTTTTCAACTAAATAATTAGTCTTTTGCTTGGCATTATCTTCAAATGTGTTTCCAGTTTCGGGAATATCATCAAAGCAGGAGATGTCGGCAAGTGATTTAATAGAAAACCTATTGCCAACCATTTGTTGGACTTCTTCTAATTTATGGGCGTTGTTTGTAGCAAATACTAATTCCATAGCTAAATTTATATATTCAAAATTAGCAATCTAAAAGGGGATTAAGGAAAGGAAGTGAATATTATATTGATATTAGGATTGAATGAATGTTTTAAATTCCATCCAGAAAAGTTTCTTTTTCTGTACATCTGCGAACATTTCTTCAAAACTAAAGGTATTGAAAACAGTTGCGATCTTACCTCGCATATAGGAATTATGTCCAATCTCAGGGAGTTTTAAAGAGGTGGGTTCTACTCCAAGTAGGGTGATTTTTTTAGGTTGAAAGAATTCCATGATTCTTTTCCATTCATTGGGATTGTGAGCATTCGCTAAATTGACTACTGCTACATTTTCGGCATTCAAATTTAAGGCACCTATTGTTTTTAGGAAAGCTTCTTCGGCCTGCGGGGAAAAGTAAGGGAAATTGGGATATCGAAGGATAAATAAAACTCCAGTTGATTTATCACCTTGATAAATAAACTCCTCAGCAGCGGCTTTAATATGGCCTTGCTGAGGAGTAGAAAAACTTGATCCTGCCGATTGAGTTTCAACAATCGGCAGGTTATTTTCAGGGATAGCAAATATTGTTTCAGACATGAGTGCCTGAATAGCGAATGGATTATCTGTAGTTAGATTTTGTTCCAAAATATCCCTTTTATAAATTTTATTGACCAAGAACCCAGGCAAAGATCAAAGGAGCTACGATTGTAGCATCAGATTCTACGATGAACTTTGGCGATTGTGTATCTAATTTACCCCAGGTGATTTTCTCGTTTGGAACTGCACCAGAGTATGAACCATAAGAAGTTGTTGAGTCAGAAATTTGACAGAAGTAAGACCAGAAAGGAACATCATGCCATTCTAAATCCTGGTACATCATCGGAACGACACAAATAGGGAAGTCACCTGCGATACCACCACCGATTTGGAAGAATCCTACACCTTTGCCACCTGAGTTAGCACGGTACCACTCAGTAAGATACATCATGTATTCAATACCAGTTTTTACTGTATGAACATTTAATTCACCTTTGATAACATATGAAGCGAAGATATTACCAGTTGTCGAGTCTTCCCATCCAGGGACGATAATTGGAATATTTTTTTGTGCGGCTGCGATAATCCATGAGTTTTTAGGATCAATTTCATAGTATTGTTCCAAATCACCTGAAAGCACAACTTTATATAAGAATTCGTGTGGAAAATAACGTTCACCAGCAGCTTCAGCGTCTTTCCATGCTTTTTCTAAGTGTGATTGTAATCTTCTGAAAGCTTCTTCTTCAGGGATACAAGTATCCGTCACGCGATTATAATGGTTTTCCAATAATTCCCACTCATCTTGAGGAGTAAGATCGCGATAGTTAGGGACACGTTTATAGTGTGAGTGTGCTACCAAGTTCATAACATCTTCTTCAAGGTTTGCACCAGTACAAGAGATGATAGCAACTTTATCTTGACGGATCATCTCCGCCAATGAAATTCCAAGTTCAGCAGTACTCATCGCACCTGCTAATGAAACCAACATTTTACCACCTTCAGCTAGGTGTGTTTCATATCCTTTGGCAGCATCAACTAGGGAAGCAGCGTTAAAGTGAAGATAGTTTTTCTCAATAAATTGAGAAATAGGACCTCTTTGTGTACTCATAATCTTATATTCTGATAAATGTTCACAAAGGTACTCAATTATTCAAGAATACCCCAGTGAGGGTGATTCAAAACCACTTAATTACCGTGAAAATTTAATTCCAGTCACTAAATAACACCAATTTAAGTTATTTAATCCTTCAAAAACTAACTAAATGAGTCAATAGAGCCACTCTTTTAACATTTGTTAAAAAATGGAATAAGCTATTCATAACCGGTTAGCAACAATTATTTTCGTTTAAGAAGTTTTGAAAACAACCAGAAAAAAAATGTTACAATCACTACTAAAATCATAATAATTATGATTTCATTTGTTCCTAAGTTCCAAGTGTCATTGTTCATACCTAATCATTATTTTCAATAGTCCATTTTTCACATTTATCTAAAAATAGAGGATCAATATCAGCAGCTATTCCCGGGCCCTCAGTAATTTTGATTGCATAACCATCGTATTGAATTCCTCCTATTACCGGATCTTCAAGATGGCCCACCATACAAGTATCCAAATCAAAGAACTTTACATTATTAGCAGCATATGCGAAATGTGTTTTAGCAGCTAAAGCTAAACGACTTTCCAACATACCACCAATCATACAGGGTATTCCATATTCACTAGCCACGGATTGAATTTTCAAAGATTCAGCAATACCTGATGATTTAGAGAATTTGATATTAATATAATCGCAACTATCTGTCCGACATAATCTTTCAGCATCATGATGGTCATACACAGACTCATCAGCCATAATAGGTACGATAGTTTCTGACCTTAATTGCGGAAGCAAATGGTCGTTATAGGTTCTCATTGGTTGTTCACAAAATTGGATTTTTAAAGCTTCCAAACCCTTTAATGCTTCCACCGCTTCTTCAAAGCTCCATCCTTGATTCGCATCAATCCTGATTGGAATATCAAAACCGACAGCTTGGCGAATAGCTCTAATTCTAGCGATATCATCTTGAGGTTTTTTACCAAGTTTCACTTTCAATGCTACTGCACCAGCATCATGAAGCCTTAAGGCCTTTTCCGCCATTTCCTCAGGAGATGATATACCAATTGTTATATCTGTTACAATTTCACGGGGCTTACCTCCCAAAAATTGATAAAGAGGAATTCCTTCTTTTTTGGCGGCCAAATCATATAAAGCCATGTCAAAAGCAGATTTGATTGTAGCGTTCTTGGCAATGAAAAGATTTAGTTCAGCCAAACGTTCTTCAATTTTCAAGGGATCTTTCCCTATCCAAATTTTGGCAAAATCCTGTGCTACAGCGATGCATGTATTTTGGGTTTCACCTACGATCATTGGAAAAGCAGAACACTCACCTACTCCATATAAACCTTCGTCAGTAATTACCTTAACAAAAGTATTTTGAGCAAATTCCATGATGCCAGTTGCAATTACAAAAGGCTCCATGGGAATACTTAACCTATAGATTTCAATTTTTTGGATTAGCATAATTTATTAGTTCAAATAGCAAATGTAACGAATGATATTCCATTTTTATAAGCATATAGAGAAACAAATACAAAATCAATTATTAAACTGGGTTAATTTTGTATTAACTGTAATGTTTTTATACAATTTTTATAAGAATTGTAATTATTTAAGGATTTTATTCATATATTAGCAAACTCGTTTGTTATTTTATCTAATTATCATATTACAATGCAGCAAGAAGGACTTTATAACCCAGCGTTTGAACACGATGCCTGTGGTGTAGGATTTGTAGCCCACATCAAGGGTCAAAAGTCACATCAACAGGTAGAAGATGCGCTCACCATGTTAGAAAACATGGAACATCGTGGCGCTTGTGGGTGCGACCCAGAATCCGGTGATGGAGCTGGAATCATGATTCAATTACCACATGAATTTTTATGGGAAGAGTGTATTAAGTTAGGGATTCAATTACAAGAACCAGGATATTATGGTGTAGGGATGTTATTTCTTCCTAAGGAGGAAGAGATGAACCGTATTTGCCGTGAAGTAATCGCTGAAGCTGCAAAAGAAAGAGGAATGGATTTATTAGGATTCCGTTCTGTTCCTGTAAACCGAGATGGTATTGGGCCAACCGCTTTAAGTGCTGAGCCGGAAATTGTTCAATTCTTTATATCAAGACCATCGGGTGTAGCGACAACAGAGGATTTTGAAAGGAAATTATTTGTTTTAAGACGTTTAATTATCCAAAAAATCAAACTTCATCAGGAATATCCACTTCCCCTTTATATTGCTTCACTATCCTGTAAGACAATCATTTATAAAGGACAATTAACGACCTATCAAGTAGGTTCATATTTTAAAGATTTAAGAGACCCTAGAGTAGTATCTGCATTTGGATTGATTCACTCCAGATTCTCTACGAATACATTTCCTTCATGGTCTTTGGCTCAACCGTTCCGCATGATTGCGCATAATGGTGAAATCAACACCTTAACAGGAAACTTAAACTGGTTCTATGCTGGAGTACGAGCATATTCATCTCCTTTCTTTACAGAGGAAGAGATGGAAATCTTACTACCTGTTGTAGATAGAGGTCAATCGGATTCGGCATGTTTAGACAATGTCGTAGAACTGTTATTGCATAGTGGTCGCAGCCTACCACATGTCATGTTGATGCTGGTACCTGAGGCCTGGGATGGAAACGATCAAATGGATCCATTGAAGAAGGCATTTTACGAATATCATGCAACATTAATGGAGCCTTGGGATGGACCGGCCGCGCTATGTTTTACAGATGGAAAAATTATCGGTGCTACTTTAGACCGCAATGGTTTGCGACCACTGCGTTACGCAGTTACTTCAGATGACCGCGTAGTTGTTGCTTCAGAAGCAGGAGCTTTACCAATTGACGAGTCTCTAATCATCAAAAAAGGAAGACAGCAACCAGGAAAGATATTTGTTGTGGACATGGAAGCTGGTAAAATCCGTTCCGATGAAGAAGTAAAGGGCGAATTAATCCGTCAACAACCTTATGGCGAATGGATCAATAACTATAAAATTAAATTAGAAGAACTTGCAGATCCGAGGGTAACATTTACTTATCTATCAAAGGAATCAGTCTTTAAATATCAGCTTTCATTTGGTTATTCCAGGGAAGATATTGAAACGATCCTGACTCCAATGGCTTTAACGGGTTACGAACCTATAGGTTCAATGGGAACTGACGTGCCATTGGCTGTACTTTCAGATCAACCACAACATATTTCAAGTTATTTTAAACAATTCTTTGCACAAGTTACGAATCCACCGATCGACCCTATCCGTGAGCGATTAGTGATGAGTTTGGCAACTTTTATTGGCAACTCAGGAAATATATTAGTAGAAGACAAAAAATTCTGTCACTGTGTGACCTTGGAACATCCAATATTAACATCCAGTGAATTAGAGAAATTACGTTCAATTGATACCGGAGTATTCCAAGCAAAAACTATTCAAAGTTATTTCCGCGCAGATGGTAAACCGGGATCTTTAGAAGCAGGAATAGAACGCCTTTGCAGATATGCAGACGATGCTGTACGGGATGGATTTGAAGTTATTATTCTTTCTGACCGCGCGATTGACTCCCAACACTGTGCAATACCATCTTTATTGGCAGTTTCTGCGGTTCACCACCATTTAATTAAAACAGGAAACCGCGGTGCCGTTGGTTTAGTTGTGGAAGCTGGAGATGCCTGGGAGGTTCACCACTTTGCGTGTTTATTGGCATTTGGTGCGACGGCTATCAATCCTTACATGGCCTTAGCAAGCATCCGTACGATGAAAGAAATCGGACAACTTGAAACCGATTTAACATGGGATGACTTGAAAAAGAATTATGTCAAGGCAGTCTGCAATGGACTATTGAAGATATTCTCAAAAATGGGAATATCAACCTTACAATCTTATCATGGAGCACAAATTTTTGAAGTATTAGGAATAGATAGTGAGGTTGTTGATCAATATTTCTGCGGTGCAGTATCCAGAATTGGAGGATTGAATCTTGATGATATTGCCAAAGAAGCATTAGCAAAACATTGGCGGGGATTCGAAACTAGCAGAATTGCTCCATCCTTATTACCAGAAGGAGGAATATATCAATGGAAAAGAAGGGGTGAAGGTCATTTATGGAACCCAGAAACTGTTCATTTGCTTCAACAAGCTTGTAGGACAGGTGACTTCACAACCTATAAAAAATATGCAACCCACATTAACAATCAAAAAGAACGTATGTTCACATTAAGGGGATTGCTAGACTTTGCAAAACATCGTAGTGCTATTCCTATTGATCAGGTAGAGCCAGCAAGCGAAATCATGAAAAGATTTGCAACAGGCGCAATGTCTTTTGGTTCTATTTCCCATGAGGCACATAGCACCCTAGCGATAGCTATGAATAGAATTGGAGGAAAATCCAATACCGGAGAAGGAGGTGAAGATGAGATGCGCTATCAAAAATTACCGAACGGTGATTCGATGCGCTCAGCGATTAAGCAAGTTGCATCCGCTCGTTTTGGTGTCACTTCAAATTACTTAACCCAAGCGGATGAGATACAAATTAAGATGGCTCAAGGTGCAAAACCTGGAGAGGGAGGACAATTGCCGGGTCATAAAGTTGATGACTGGATTGCAAAAGTTCGTCACTCCACACCTGGGGTTGGATTAATTTCACCACCTCCTCACCACGACATCTATTCGATTGAGGATTTGGCACAATTAATTTTCGATTTAAAGAATGCAAATCGACAAGCAAGAATCAACGTAAAATTAGTTTCAAAAGCAGGGGTTGGTACTATTGCAGCAGGAGTTGCCAAGGCACATGCGGATGTTATATTGATTGCAGGCTATGATGGTGGCACAGGAGCCTCTCCAATTAGTTCCATTAAACATGCTGGATTGCCATGGGAACTGGGATTAGCTGAAGCTCATCAAACATTGGTTCAAAATAAACTTCGCAGCCGAGTAGTATTGCAAGCGGATGGACAGATGAAAACTGGACGCGATCTTGTTATTGCTACCTTATTAGGAGCGGAAGAGTGGGGTGTTGCAACCGCAGCTTTAGTCGCCGGAGGTTGTATTATGATGCGAAAATGTCATTTAAATACGTGTCCTGTCGGTGTAGCGACACAAGACCCGGAATTAAGGAAACTATTTTCAGGAAAACCAGAAGATGTAGTGAATCTATTCCAATTCTTGGCAGAGGAAATGCGTGAGATAATGGCAGAATTAGGGTTTAGATCAATCAATGAAATGGTTGGAAAGGCTCAGTTCTTGAAAAAACGTGAAAACTTAGAACATTGGAAAGTAAACAAAATCGACTTTTCAGGGATTCTTCATGTTGCCAATTCCCAAGGAGGGACATTATATAACACCGAAGAGCAAGATCATGGGATGAGCATGATTTTAGACTGGGGTTTATTGACACAATCTAAATTAGCATTAGAAGCTAAAACACCGGTTTTTGGAACCTTCAAGGTGAAAAATACGGATCGTACAATTGGAACGATGTTATCAAATGAAATTTCAAAAATATATGGATCTGAAGGTCTACCAGACAACAGTATAAACTTCAAGTTTGAAGGATCTGCTGGGCAATCATTTGGTGCATTTAATACAAAAGGAATTTCATTTGAACTTGAAGGAGAAGCGAATGACTATGTAGGCAAAGGATTGTCAGGTGCACAATTAGCCATCTACCCTGCAAAAGAAAGCACTTTGGTTCCTCAAGATAATATTATTATCGGTAATGTGGCCTTATATGGTGCTACTTCAGGACACCTATTTATTAACGGTAAAGCAGGAGAAAGATTTGCTGTAAGAAACTCAGGAGCTACTGCAGTGGTTGAGGGAGTAGGTGATCATGGTTGTGAATATATGACAGGAGGACAAGCACTTATTTTAGGAGAAACAGGAAGAAACTTTGCAGCAGGTATGAGTGGTGGAATTGCATGGATATATGACATCGCAGGTACTTTTAAAGAAAACTGTAATAAAGAAATGGTAGACCTTGATCCACTTGAGACAGAGGATGAAACCGCTATCATTGCCTTATTAAAAAAGCATATCCATCTTACGAATAGTGAAAGAGCAAATTACATTCTAACCCATTGGGCTTCTGAGAAGAATAGGTTTATTAAAGTATTCCCTCGGGAATACAAGAATGTATTAAAGAAAAAATTAGTAACAGTATAATTAAGGAGGAACATCAACATGGGAAAACCAACAGGATTTTTAGAATTTGAAAGAGCTCTTCCTCAAAAGGATACTGTGGAGAGCAGAAAACAAAATTATCAGGAATTTGTCCGTTCATTCAGCGAGGATCAACTTAACAATCAGGCTGCTCGTTGCATGAATTGTGGCATTCCATTTTGTCATTCAGGCTGTCCATTAGGAAATGTTATTCCTGAGTTTAATGATGCCGTATATGATGGCAATTGGGAAGAGGCTTATAACATTCTTTCATCAACCAATAATTTCCCCGAGTTTACAGGAAGGATTTGTCCTGCACCATGCGAATCTGCATGTGTATTAGGAATAAATAAGAATCCAGTTGCTATTGAGGAAATAGAGAAACATATCATCGAAATAGCCTTTAAAAAAGGTTTCGTAAAACCCAATAAGAGTTATTTAAAAACTGGCAAACGTGTTGCAGTTATTGGTTCGGGACCTTCAGGGCTTGCTGCTGCAGCCCAGTTAAATAAAGCTGGCCATGATGTTGTTGTATATGAAAGGGACGATAAAGTTGGTGGTTTATTAAGATATGGCATTCCGGATTTCAAACTTGACAAATCTATCATTGATCGTCGAGTTGAGGTAATGGAAGAATCGGGTGTGGAATTTAGGACAAATTCAGAAGTTGGCTCAAACGTACCAACAAGTGAATTAGAGGGATATGATGCAATTGTATTAGCTGGAGGCTCAACCATTCCTAGAAATTTAAATATTCCAGGAAGAGAGTTAAATGGAGTACACTATGCTATGGAATTCCTTAAGCAGCAGAATAAAAGAGTGGGCAATTCCCCTATTGATGTTGTGGAAATTCATGCTAAAGATAAGAACGTGCTGGTAATCGGTGGTGGTGACACAGGGTCAGACTGTGTCGGCACTTCCAACAGACATGGTGCGAAGTCTGTAACTCAATTTGAGTTAATGCCTACACCTCCGACAGCACGAACAGAAGCTATGCCATGGCCAAGCTATCCAATGTTATTAAAAACTACAACTTCACATGAGGAAGGCTGCCAAAGACATTGGAGCATCAGCACAAAAGAATTCATAGGGGATGAAAACGGAAACCTAAGGGCAGCTTTAGTTGTTGATTTGGAATGGGAATTAGATCCTACTGGAAGGCCCATTTCATTCAAAGAGGTTGTAGGGTCAGAGCGGGAAATAGAAACTGAACTCGTTACTTTAGCAATGGGTTTCTTACATCCTCAACACGAAGGTCTATTAAAGGATTTAGGTGTAAAAATCAATGATCGAGGCAATGTAGAAGCAACGGAAACGGAATTCAAAACCAACCAAGATAAAATATTTGTAGCGGGTGATATGAGAAGAGGACAATCATTGGTGGTTTGGGCAATTTCCGAGGGAAGGGAATGTGCTAGGAAGGTTGATGAATACCTTATGGGCAGTTCAGTACTTGAAAGCAAAGAAGCAGTCTATAATTACGCTAATTTATAGTGGAAATATAAATTCCGCATAGCTAAATAATCTATTCTACAGGCCCTATAAAGGGCCTGTTTTAATTTAGGTGAACCTTATCGAGTTTACTTATCAATAGAAAAAAAAAGGATACAGAGTAAATGACTTTTCTCTCAAACAAAAAAAGGTTCCAATCTTTCGATTGAAACCTTAGTAGTAGCGGGGACCAGACTCGAACTGATGACCTTCGGGTTATGAGCCCGACGAGCTACCAACTGCTCCACCCCGCAATATGACCTTAAATATCTTTGGATTGAACCTCGCGTTCAATCCTACTTTGTTTTAGTAGCGGGGACCAGACTCGAACTGATGACCTTCGGGTTATGAGCCCGACGAGCTACCAACTGCTCCACCCCGCAATATATTTTCTAGAAATCTACTCAGATATTTAATAAAAGTAGATTATGCTATCTCCGAATTGGAGCACAAAGATATTATTTGTTTCTTTGTAAAACAAATAAAAAATAAAATAATGTCACATAAAGCAGGATTCGTGAGTATCATCGGTAAGCCAAATGCTGGTAAATCGACTTTGATGAATGCCTTGGTTGGAGAAAAGATGTCAATCATTACCCCTAAGGCTCAGACAACTAGACACAGAATCATCGGTATAGTAAATGATGAAAACTATCAGATTGTTTTTTCAGACACGCCCGGTGTAATCAAACCGAATTATGATCTTCAAGAATCTATGATGAACTTTGTAATGAGTTCTCTAATAGATGCAGACGTTATTCTATTTGTTACAGACATTCATGAGAAATACGATGAAAACGATGTGCTGGAGAAACTTAGAAACACAAGTTCACCTGTCGCAGTGGTCATAAACAAAGTAGATAAATCTTCAGAAGAAGAAGTAAAAGCAAAAATTCAATTTTGGCAAGAAAAAATTAATCCTGATGCTGTATTCCCTATTTCTGCATTATTAGGTTATAATGTGGAAGCTGTGATGGAGTATATAAAAAGCAAATTACCTGTTCACCCACCTTATTATGAAAAGGATGAATTAACGGATAAGACAATGCGTTTCTTTGTTTCAGAAATTATTCGTGAAAAAGTTTTCAAGCTTTATGATAAAGAGATTCCTTATAGTACAGAAGTTGTGGTAACCTCATATAAAGAGGAGGCAAATATCACTCGGATTGCCGCTGAGGTTATTGTGGAAAGAGATTCTCAAAAAAATATTATTATTGGTAAAGCTGGCTCAATGATTAAGAAAGTTGGAACTTATGCCCGTCAAGACATTGAGGAGTTTATAGGTGGCAAGGTATTTCTTGAACTTTTTGTCAAAGTACTTCCTGATTGGAGGAGTAAGAAGAATTATCTGAAACGTTTTGGATACGATGATTAAAACATAAAAAGGGTCGCAAAATATTGCAACCCTTTTTTATTATTTAGCATCTTGAATAGACGCTTCCAAATCACTTAATTTTTTCTTAGGTTTTCGAGTTACATCGTCTTGTCCAGCTAGTTTATTCCATATATTTCGAGACTCTTTTGTTAGAAGTGGTGATACGATAGAAAGTATCAATACGTACACAACAACGAATGATTGAATAACTGGCAACAATTTCCCCGCTTTACCAATATTTGCCATGATTATAGAGAATTCACCTCTCGCGGAAAGGGTAAAACCAATATCTACAGAATTTTTTGCTTTTAATCCAGAGAATCTACTTGCAAAATATCCTGAAGCCACATTTCCTATGACAGTTATTACAGCAGCGAAAGTTGCCCATCCTACGGCACCCCCTAAGGAATACATATCAATTGACAAACCAAAGCTAAAGAAGAACATCGCTCCAAAGAAGTCTTTAAATGGCAAGACCATCCCTTCAATTTTCTTTATATATTTTGAGTCTGCGAAAACCAACCCTGCCATCAAGGCTCCGATAGCTTCGGCAACATGAATAGTTTCCGAGAAACCAGCAATTGTAAATAGGAGACTGAAAATAATGAGAATAAATAATTCGGATGATTTCTCCTGTAATAACTTGTCGATAAAAGGCACAAGCTTCCTCCCTAAAATTAAAAAGGAAAGGATAAAACCCAATGCTAAGAGAGATGTTCCCGCAACCGTCCAAAATGACCCGCCGCCAGTTAGAATTAATCCTGAAAGAAAGGAGATATGCATAGCAATGAAAAGGTCATCAAACATGATCATCCCCATGATTACTTCAGTTTCAGGATTTGCTGTTCTTTTTAAATCAGTTAATACTTTAGCCACAATTGCAGTAGACGAACTGGTCATGATACCACAAAGAACCATCATTTCTTTAAAAGGAAGGTCCATCATCCATCCTACGAGTATTCCAGACAGGAAATTTAACACTACATAGATGCTTCCTCCTGCTACAATTGATTTACCGGATTTAATAAGCCTCCCTACAGAAAACTCTAGGCCAAGATAGAATAATAGGAAAAGAACCCCTAACCTACCCATAAAGTCAATAAAGGGTTTACTTTCAGTAAATGTCAGAAATGACCAAACAGAATTAACTGTATCCGTTACCTGATCATTTCCAATTTTTGCTAAAATATCGGCTACAAAATTTGGATAATTTTCATTGCCAAGCAGCATACCAATCACAATAAAAAAAGGAATTACTGAAAATTTGAGCCTATTAGCCAATAATCCGACTAAGGCTACTAATAAAACGGCGATTCCAATTTCTATGATGAGATTACTGTGCATAAATTCTTATAGTAAAATTTCTTTTAAAAGCTTGATATTCTTTTGTTTACCAGCGATTACCAAGGTGGTACCTGGTGTAATTACATAATCTGGACCTGGGTTAATGATGGTTTCATCTTCTCTGATTGCAGCAATAATAGAGGCACCAGTTCTTTGTCTCACTTCTAATTGACCAATACTCTTATTGACACCATCGTTGGATTCACCAACTTTGTACCATTCAATTCTTAGATCATCAAGTGCTACTTCTATGGTTTCTAAAGCTTTGGGTTTGTAAGACAGACCACCAAGTATACCAGCAACCTGGCGGGATTCTTCATCCGATAAGGTCATGACACAATGGGTTTCATTGTCTTCATCTTCATGACGGTATAATTCCCTACGCCCATCATCATGAATAACAACTACCATATTGTCTCCAGCATCAGTTTCAATTTGATATTTCTTACCAATACCAATCAGGTCACTTTCTCTAACTATCGACATGATTTCCTTTTATTAATTAAAAATTAGAAAAATTATTTGTTCCTTATTATCAAATATATTGAATTTCGATGGATTATTCGGCATTTACGATCTTATAGCTTCCATCAGATCGCTGTTCCGGTCTTCCTACAGCGATGTTTTTCGAATGGTAAAACAAGTACACCCATCCTGCAGATGCTCCTTCTTCCCAATATTGAGCGCGCAAATCACGTGCTTTTCTACCATCATAGTCATACTTAGCGATAAAGCTTCTAAAAATTTCCTCCGGTTCTGGAAGTTCGTCGCCCCCGAAGAAAAAATGCTCTCCTTCAGCTTCAACATGAAAGACTTGATGAAATTCACTATGACCACCAGACAGTTGATAACTAATTTCAGGTGTTAATTGGCCGTCACCATTTACGAATAGTATATTCCCACTTCTTTGCAATACATCAAAAACATCTGTTCGATAAGAGGGTGATTCTGTACTATAGGCCGCCTCCCATTCTTTTTCTTGAATTACATATTCTGCATTCGGAAATGCCAATCGCTTGACACCATCTTTCACATCAACCATTCCTCCGGCGTGATCTTTATGTAAATGGGACATCAATACATATTTAACATCATCTACGGAATACCCTAATTTCTTGATGTTTTCATGGATTACCAATTCTCCTTTTTCATTTCTTAGCCCAAGTCCTGTATCAAGAACTAAAAGACCGTTTTTGGTTTCAATTAAGAAGGGGTGTACATGGATAAATAAAGATCCCGGTCTATCTTTGGGATCATCTTTTTTGGGATCGAAGGGAATAAATTGCTTGCTTATATCTACAGAGTAAGAACCTTCAAATAATGAGTGAGCTTGCGCCATTTGTATTTGTTTGTTATCTTGACAGTTATGTGTGCATAACATTTTACATCCATGTCACTATTAGGTTAGTAGCATGATATAATGTATCTTTACACGTTAATTATAAGGCAAAGATATGCAAAAAAGGTGGGTGCTGAAACCTAAAAAGAACGTAGACAAGACAAACAAGCTACAACAAGAATTGGGTGTAAACCATATTATTGCAGAACTATTAATTAACAGAGAAATCGAGACTTTCGATCAAGCAAGAGAATTCTTTCGACCATCTATAGAACACCTTCATGACCCATTCCTGATGCAGGATATGGACCGTGCAATCAATCGAATTGAACAAGCAATTGGGAACAAAGAAAAAATTCTTATTTATGGGGATTACGATGTTGATGGCACAACTGCTGTTTCGGTTGTATATAGTTTCTTTAGAGATTTTCACAGTGGTTTAGAATTTTACATACCTGACAGATATAGTGAAGGGTATGGAATTTCGACTCAGGGAATTGACTATGCGTATGAAAATGGATTTACTTTAATTATTGCTTTGGATTGTGGGATAAAGGCAAACGACAAAATAGATTATGCAAATTCCAAAGGGATAGATTTTATTATTGGAGATCACCATTTACCGGGTGAGACCTTGCCTGCAGCATATGCAGTATTAGATCCAAAAAGAAAAGATTGTTCCTATCCCTATAAAGAGCTTTCAGGTTGTGGTATCGGCTTTAAAATTATCCAAGCTTTCATCATGCAGAATGGTATGGATATGGGATTAGCCTATCAATATTTGGATTTAGTTGCTGTCAGTATCGCTTCAGACATTGTCCCAATCACAGGTGAAAATCGTATTTTGACGCATTTTGGTTTAAAAAAACTCAACACAAACCCAAGTTGTGGCTTACAAGCTCTTATAAACCTATCAACACATAAGTCTGGACTATTTACTGTCAATGATATTGTTTTCCAAATAGGTCCTCGAATAAATGCTGCAGGCAGGATAGACCATGCCAAAGATGCTGTGAAATTATTGACTTCAAGAACTTTGGCAGAAGCTACGATTTATTCGGTAAGTGTGGACGACCAAAACAATACCCGTAAAGGCTATGATTTAAAAATTACTGAAGAGGCTCTAGCCTTATTGGACAACAATACACAATTACAAAGTCGAAAAACAACTGTTTTATATAAGGAAGATTGGCATAAAGGTGTAATAGGGATTGTTGCTTCACGATTAACAGAGCGATATTACCGACCTACCATTATACTTACTCATACCAATGGTCATATTGCAGGATCAGCACGGTCTGTCCTTGGATTTGATTTATATGAAGCCTTAAGTGAATGTAGTGACTTATTGGATCAATATGGTGGTCATAAATATGCAGCAGGATTAACTATGCAAACGAGCAATGTTGGCTTATTTCAACAACGTTTTGAGGAGGTTGTCAGTAAAACCATAAAACCCGAAATGCTTCAACAGGAAGTTTTAATAGAAAAAGAAATCAAATTATCGGAAATAGATTCTAAGTTTTATAAGATATTACATCAGTTTCAACCCTATGGTCCACAAAATGAAGCTCCAATATTTTTATGTAAGCAAGTGCTGATGGGATATAATGCCTATGTTGTCGGAAATACACATTTAAAATTCTCAGTTAAACAAGCAGATTCACCCATTTTTGACTGTATTGGTTTTGGATTAGGAGAGTTTGCAGAAAAAATTAATCTGGGAAAACCATTTGATATTTGTTTCAGTATTGAAGAAAACACATGGCGCGGTAAAAAGAATTTGCAATTAAATGTGAAAGCAATTCGATTTTAAAAAATATATTTGCAAATAAGGGTTTTAAGAACATGATTCTAAGAGCAGAACATTTAATCAAGAAATATAAACAACGTACAGTTGTTAACGATGTTTCCTTTCATGTTGAGCAAGGAGAAATAGTAGGTTTATTGGGTCCAAATGGAGCTGGTAAGACCACATCTTTTTATATGATTGTTGGCTTGATTAAACCAAATGAAGGTCATGTTTACTTAGATGATTTAGAGATAACTCAAGACCCAATGTATAAACGCGCACAGCGCGGAATTGGTTATTTAGCACAGGAGGCGTCAGTCTTTCGTAAGCTTTCTGTTGAAAATAATATCTTAGCAGTATTAGAAATCCACTACCCTAATAAGGAGGAAAGAAAAGCTAAACTTGAAGAGCTTTTAACGGAATTCAGTTTGCATCGAGTAAGAAAAAACCGTGGAGACCTTTTATCAGGAGGAGAACGAAGAAGAACAGAAATTGCGCGAGCATTAGCTGCAAATCCACATTTTATTTTATTAGATGAACCATTTGCAGGAGTAGACCCAATTGCAGTGGAAGAAATTCAAACCATCGTTGCAAAATTAAAAACCAGAAATATCGGAATATTAATTACTGACCATAACGTTCAGGAAACTCTATCTATTACAGATCGCGCTTATCTTCTCACAGAAGGTAAAATCATGTTAACAGGTACACCTGAAGAAATAGCTGACAATGAACTTGCACGTAAATTCTATTTAGGAAGGCATTTTGAGTTGAGACGTAAAAAATTCGAAATATAATTATTCCCTACTACCTATGGCTTTATTGAATTCTCTATTTACTTGGATAATGAAGAAGCGGATGCATCAGATTGACCTATTCATGAAGTATCCTCATGACGTCCAAGACGAATGGTTTCAGAGCCTAATTTCTGCTGCAGAAGCAACAGAATGGGGGAAAAAGTATGGGTATAATAGTATCCTTACCCCTGACGAATACAAGAATCGAGTTCCTATTCAAGATTATGATGACATAAAAGGTTATGTAGACCGAATGATAAAAGGAGAGCAAAATATTCTTTGGCCATCGGACATAAAATGGTTTGCGAAATCTTCAGGAACAACTTCAGATCGTAGCAAATTTATTCCTGTAAGTATGGAAGCACTAGAAGAATGCCATTATCAAGGTGGAAAGGACATGCTTTCAATTTTCTGCCATAATAAACCAGAGAATAAAGTTTTTACAGGCAAATCTGTAGTAATTGGAGGTTCATCACAAATCAATAATTTCAGCCCCGACTCCTATTATGGAGATCTGTCCTCTATATTAATTAGAAATTTACCCTTCTGGGCAGAATTTAAAAGGACACCAAACCTTGAAGTAACTCTAAATCCTAATTTTGAGGAAAAGATTGAGCAAATTGCTCAAATAACCATTAAAGAAAATGTAACGAGTTTAGCTGGAGTACCTACATGGAATATGGTAATGGCAAATCGCATTTTAGAAATTACAGGTAAAGACAATTTATTGGAAGTATGGCCAAATTTAGAATTATATAGTCATGGCGGAGTAAGTTTCAAACCCTATAGGGATCAATTTAAAAAACTAATCCCCTCCGAAAACATGTATTATCTTGAAAACTACAATGCATCTGAGGGATATTTTGGATTACAGGATTGTTCAGATTCAGAAGATTTATTGCTCATGTTGGATTATGGCATTTATTATGAATTTCTTCCGATGGAAAATATTCAAGAAGGACATCCAAAAACATTGTGCCTACATGAGGTTGAATTAGGGAAGAATTATGCACTCATCATTTCTACAAATGCTGGTTTATGGCGATATAAAATTGGAGATACCATCAAGTTTACTTCCTTATCTCCGTATCGTTTTCAAATTTCAGGCAGGACGAAGCATTATATCAATACTTTTGGTGAAGAGGTGATTGTTGACAATGCCGATCATGCTTTACAAGTTGCATGCAAAGCTACAGAAGCGACTATTCAGGATTATACAGCCGGACCAGTTTACTTTAACAATAAGACAGCTGGCGCACATGAATGGATTATTGAATTCGAAACAGAACCTAATGATTTCCAAAGATTTGGAGAAATAATGGATGCTACTTTGAGAGAAATCAATTCAGATTATGACGCAAAGCGATATAAGAATATGGCATTATCGTTTCCAATCATTCACAATGCCCCAAAAGGAAGTTTTTATAATTGGATGAAAAGTCGCGGAAAATTAGGTGGCCAAAATAAAGTGCCTCGATTGGCTAATAACAGAGAATACTTGGATCCATTATTAAGAATGATCCAGTCCATATAAAAAGAATTTTCTCCCACCCAAGGAATTAATTCTTCAATAAAATCACTTAACTAACGTATGCGTAATCAATATATCAATTATGGACGAATTGCAGTTTTATATAAGTAAACAAAAAAGCCAAGGATAAATTTCCATATCCCTACTGTTGTAGCTGCTTGAGCATTAAAATCAGACGATTTTCTTTCCATTTTTTGGATTAATTAGTTAAACCTTTAATTATATGCCTTTCATTTTAACGAATCACCTCTAATTCAACAATTTAAATCAAAACAGCCGTCCTATTAACCTACCTAAATTAGTTTTGAAATTTGGTTATAAATTTTAAATAGACTATTGTTAAAAAGCATATGCCCTGTTCCAAATATTGTACCGTTAACTAAATAGCCGTCTTAACACTAAATCAATTGACTTAGTTCCTTATCGAGTATAGCAAACTATACACCAATATGGATAGGAAAACATACAATTTAATTTTTTTGATTTTAATAATTGAATTCCGTACATCAATTAGAGAGTTTTAAAGGGTATGGGATATATTTTAAGAGAGTTTTAATTTAAGCTTTTAATATTTTTACCTAAATTGCACAGCAATAAACATTCTTTTTGATATGAGTGCCATAGATAATATCAGTATTCAAGTTGAGCCTACGCAACAATCAAGAATTTCGCAAGTAGACTTTGACAACTTAAAATTTGGTCAAATTATGTCTGACCATATGTTGGTCGCAAATTATGACAACGGACAGTGGGAAAATGTCAAGATTGTTCCTTATGGGAACCTGAGTGTAAGTCCTTCCATGTCGGCACTTCATTATGGTCAAGCAATTTTTGAAGGAATCAAAGGATATAAATTTGAAGACGGGACAATAAGTATCTTTCGTCCAGACAAAAACTGGGAAAGATTCAATAAATCAGCTTCAAGGTTAGAGATGCCGGAAGTTCCAGAGGAGATCTTTATGGATGGTTTGAAAAAACTTTTGGATGTAGACCGTAATTGGATTCCATCTAAAGAGGGTACAGCTCTTTACATTCGTCCATTTATGTTTGGAACAGAAGCTGCTCTTGGCGTGCACCCTTCAAAATCTTATCAATTTATTATTATTACTTGCCCAGTAGGTGCATATTACAGTAAACCAATTAGCTTAAAGGTAGAAACTCATTATACACGTGCTGCTGAAGGCGGTGTCGGATTTTCTAAGAATGCAGGTAATTATGCATTATCCTTATATCCTACTCAATTAGCTAATAATGAAGGTTATGACCAAATAATGTGGACTGATGCCAAAGAGCATAAGTATATAGAAGAAGCAGGTACAGCAAATTTAATTTTCCGTATCGGTGACAAGATAATTACTCCTCATGGAGATACGATCTTGCATGGTGTAACCAGACGTACAATAATGGAGCTTGCTGAGAAATGGGGATATAAAGCAGAGCAAAGAAAAGTATCGGTTCAAGAACTTATTGATGGAATTAAGTCTGGTGAAGTTTCAGAGGCATTTGCAGCTGGAACGGCAGCTACCATCACACATATCGATAGAATTGGCTTCGATGGTCAAGACTATTCATTACCTCCAGTAGAAGGTCGTGAATTTTCAAATAAAGTCTTGGCATATTTAAACGATTTAAGATATGGTAAGATTGAAGACCAATTTGGTTGGAATTTTATAGTTTAATCTATTATAAAAATATAAAAGAGGGGATATGCAAAACATATCCCCTCTTTTTTTTAATTACAGACTTATTGGTTTTATATTTACCTTACATTTTAGCATCCATTAATTTATCTGATTTTGAAATTGGCATACCCATCTTCATTTTAATAACAAATGCCCTCTCTGGAGAAAATTCCTTAGGGAGAAGGATATCATAATAAGTATTCTTATCCAAATCTAATCCAATATCAGAATGTTTAACAACTAACTCTGATTCATATCCACCTAATATAGAAGCAGTAACAGGTACTTCATTAGAATTTTTAGGTATCGCCAATCTGATGATATTATTAATAGGCCTATTGAACACAGTTAGATATAAATTTTGATCTTTTTTAGTGTAATAGCCATAATTAGATTTAGGCAAGTCTACATGTCGAACCCCATAGACAGCTTCAGAATTTACCTTCATCCAATCTCCTACCTCTTTCGCAATTATATCCTCTTCTGGATGCATTAATCCATTTCCATCAGGGCCAAAATTCAGGACAAAATTACCATTCATAGAAACTGTATGCATTAACATATCTAAAAGGTCATCGGTTGTTTTGGTATAAAGTCCTGTCCAATCTTTCATATATCCCCAACCATTTGGAGGAATAGTCATCACTGCGTCCCAATCATTGCCATCAAGCCATTCAAATGCTTGAGGTAATTTCCTTTCCCAACCTTGTTCATAATCCCCAAGAATATCACCATTGCTATCAAAGTGTCTCTTTCCGAACTCATCATTTCTAAATCGAGAGCCAATAATTAATCCTGGATGTTTTTCACGCAACTCTTTTTCTAAATTATAGGTAAAATCATATGCCTTAACCCAAGATTGATCCCAGGTACCATCAAACCAAAAACCTTTTATTTTCGGATAGTTTTCCAATAGTTCAAGTAATTGATTTTTGGTATAGGATAGAAACTTTTCATATTTCTTTTTTTCAGCTTCAGTTTTTGGCTCAACTGAAAAATAATCTGAATTATTCCATTCTAGAACTGAAAAGTAGAGATAAACATCAATACCTTCTTCAGTATATGCATCCACCACTTCTTTTACAATGTCTTTTTTATAGGGAGATTTGGTAATATTATAATTTGAAAATTTTGTTGGCCAGAGGGCAAAGCCATCATGATGTTTGGTTGTAAAGATCATATATTTTGCCCCCATATATTTTGCTTGTTGTGCCCAGGCTTTAGCATCGAATGTTTGAGGGTTGAACTTTTTATATAAGTTATCATAAATATCTTTCCAGTTTTTAGGCGCAGTTTGCCCACCCCAAGTTCTGATCCACTCAGAAGCAGCGGCCCCATTTCTTGCACTTACCCCCTCCCACTCATTCCCTGGAATTGCATATAATCCCCAATGGATAAATTGTCCTAAGCCATAATTTCGAAATGCCGCCATATCAGTATCACTCCTGTTTTTAGGAGTTAGTGAGCCATATCTTATTTCTTTCTTTTCTTTGGGTTTTACTTTTGGCCCAGTCCATTGGGCATGCAAAGAGCTCGTCCAAAGAATCAGAAAAAAGACTGAGGTGAACAGCTTAAATATTTTCATATCAAACAATTATTTATAAAAAGTATATTCTTTAATCCGGTTTATATTTACCGAATATAATTATTTCAAAATCTTAAAATAATATCAATCGATTGCGTTATTAACGAAATGGTTTTCGTAACTATTCTAATAAACAATTACCCGAAAACAGGTATTTTCAGGGTACATAATATGCAATAACTTTGGAGAACATATTGATATAGGTTAAAATCGATATTTAGAAAAGACTAATCCATCTAACTATTAGTACGTATACACTATTAAAAAAATAGCCCATCTCTGGGCTATTTTCTATTTCAAGGTATACTCAAGGTATTGTATAATTTTCTCTTCTTCTTTTGGTTCAAACCAGACAGTGTTGCCATATTTTTTAAACCATGTAATCTGCCTTTTGGCATATCGTCTAGAATTCTGTTTGATTTGGGACACTGCATCTGGAAGTGATATTTTATCATCTAAAAAATCGAACAACTCGGCATAGCCAACAGTTAACAAGGCGGGTTTGTCTCTAAATTGCTGTAATGATTGAACCTCATTCAAAAGACCTTGTTTCATCATAAGGTCCACTCTCAAATTAATTTTATCATAAAGAACCTGACGATCCGTATTCAGACCAATTGTTATTACTCGAAAACTTCTTTCTGATTTTTCATTTTTCAAATAAAATGAAATGGGATTTCCTGAAGCTTCATATACTTCAATTGCCCGTATTACACGTTGAGGATTTTCAACATCCGCTTTTGCATAATACTCAGGATCAATTTTTTCTAATTGCTTTTTTAAAGGCTCTAGTCCTTCATTTTTAAATTGAAGGTTGAGGGAATGCCTGATTTCATCGGAGGCTTTTGGAAGGTCATCTAAACCATCTGTTAAGGCTTTAACAAAAAGACCTGAGCCACCAACAGCAATAACGACCTCGTTCTTTTTAAAAAGGTCTGATAAAGTGGTTAGAGCTTCTCTTTCAAAATCTCCAGCACTGTATTCTTCAGAAATGGAGTGAGAACTAATAAAATAATGAGGGGCTTGACTTAATTCTAGTGAAGATGGTTTAGCAGTTCCAATATTCATTTCTTTATAAAACTGCCTTGAATCTGCAGAAATTATTGCGGTTTTAAAATGCTGAGCCAACTTGATTGACAATGCAGTCTTTCCTACCGCTGTAGGACCAACTACAACAATTAAGGTTTTAGATTTAGCCATTGAGTTACAAAATACTATAGAAAAAAAATAGATGATAGAATAGTCTACCATCTATTTTCAAATTATATTTTTAAATTTTAATAATCTTCGTCATTTGATTTTTTTGAATCAGAACCTTCTGATTCCTCACCTTCTTCATCATCAAACATATCATAATCATCTTCTTCATCCACGCCATACTCTTCAACATCTTCTGATACAAATTCATCATCGTCATCTTCCTCAGATCCCAATGGAAAATTTGCAGCTGTTAAATTCTTTGGTGCTTCGCCTATTTTCTTATATAATAATGGATACACTTTGCCCTCTTCTTCTTTAAGAATTTTAATCAATTCTACATGAAAGTCATAAGGACGGTCAAAGTTATAGGTGTAGTAAAATTTCTGATGCGGATCATCAATGAACTTGCTCAAACGGATCTCTTCCACTTTCAATACTCCCGCTGCTTTCTTTCTTTCATTTGGCAGGTAAGCAATCTCAATTCCCTTTTTCCATTGATCATTACTCACATAAAAAGAAGAAGAACGTTCAAGATCATAACCCGTGGTTTTTTGAATCTGCACGTGTAAATCAAAGAAAGTACTTTTTGAGGGCATATCAATTTCTCTGTAAATATCTTCGTAGTCCTCAAAAGTTACTCTAAATCTGTATATCGCCATGATAATTTAATCTATTAATACGGATAAGCTGTGTTTCAACCTTTAAAATTACATAAATTTTTAAAAAATCAATTTATTCAAATTTGTGTTAATCCAAGAGTTTTACCTTTCTCTAACATAAAGGAAAGGGCTTCTTGACGGGAGTTTGGAATATCGCCTTCTAAAATTGCTTCACGGATAGCATTTTTAATAATTCCAACATGTCTACCAGGACCAATACCAAAAGTTTTCATGATGTCATCTCCATCTATAGGAGGTTGCCACTTTCTTAAATGGTCTCTTTCCTCAACATCTTTTAATTTTTGCTTTACAAGGTCAAAATTTTCCCTATATTTCTTTTTCTTATATTCATTTTTAGTCGTTACATCTGCGTGGCATAGCGTCATGAGATCATCTATATCGTCAGCTGCCTCAAACAACAACCTTCTAACTGCAGAATCAGTAACGATATCTTTTGCTAAAACAATTGGCCTTAAATGAAGCAATACAAGTTTTTGAACAAACTTCATTTTTTCATTTTGCGGTAGTTTTAATTCTGCGAACAATTTAGGAACCATTTTGGCCCCTCGGTCTTCGTGCCCATGAAAAGTCCAGCCTATTTTCTTATCAAAACGTTTTGTAGCAGGTTTAGCTATATCATGCATAATAGCTGCCCATCTCAACCATAAATCAGGTGACATTTCTGCGACATTATCCAACACCTCCAAAGTATGGTAAAAATTATCCTTATGGCCTTTACCATCAACATATTCTACACCATGTAACTGATACATCGCTGGAAATATCCTTTCCAACAATCCAGTATCAAAAAGGTATTTAAAACCAATTGAAGGCTTTTCTGAAAGGATAATTTTATTAAGTTCATCAGTTATTCTTTCCTTGGAGATGATCTGTATCCTTTCTACATTCTCGCTAATTGCATTTAATGCTTGGGAATCTATTCTGAAGTTAAGCTGGGTAGCGAAACGAATAGCTCGCATCATACGTAAAGGGTCATCTGAGAAGGTGATATCAGGATCTAAGGGTGTGCGGATAAGTCTATTTTCAATGTCATTTTTCCCATTAAAAGGGTCCACCAATTCGGCATAACTTTCTTCATTCAGTGAATATGCCAATGCATTGATCGTAAAATCCCTTCTGTTTTGGTCATCTTCAAGAGTTCCATCCTCTACGATTGGTTTTCGGGAATCTTTTCGATATGACTCTTTTCGAGCACCTACAAATTCTATTTGCAAACCCTCGTAAACTAACATTGCAGTACCAAAAGATTTATATACGGCAACTTTAGTTTTTAGTTTTTCACCTAATTTATTAGCAAAATCAATTCCGCTTCCAATAACAAGGATATCTATATCATCCTTAAGAGGACGGCCCATTATTCTATCTCGCACATAGCCGCCAATAACGTAGCATGATACCGCCTCTTGGCTTGCTAATTCTTTAATAATCGGAAAAATGGGATGACTTAAATTCTCACTCATAGCAACAAAGTGCAAAAGTAATGAAATTTATAGAGAACATAAGTTGGAAGGTAAACTAAAATCAGCAAGACGCTTAATCGCGGTCTTTCGACAATCTTCGAAATGCTAAAGGATTTTCTGTTAATACCTCTTGTTCTCTACGTCTATTAACTATATGTACGGCTTCGAAAATAGCTTCTAAAAAAGATGCATGTGAAGCAAGATTTTTCCCTGCAATATCATATCCTGTGCCGTGGTCGGGAGAAGTTCTAACAATAGGCAAACCAGCGGTAAAATTAATCCCGTTCCTGTTAGCAATATGTTTAAATGGAATCAGTCCTTGGTCATGGTACATTGCAAGTACGGCATCAAATTTTGTATAGGCATCAGCTGCAAAAAATCCATCTGCAGGATAAGGACCAAAGCAAAAAATATCTTCAGCATTTGCTTTCTCAATTGCAGGCTTAATAATATCCTGATCTTCTGTACCAATCAAACCATCATCACCTGCATGAGGATTTAATCCCAAAACAGCAATTTTAGGTTTTTGAATCCAAAAATCTTTCTTAAGACTATCATTCATCATTCTCAATTTATGGAGAATACCTTCTTCAGAAATAGAATTTGCAACATCTTTTACGGGAATGTGACCAGTAACCACTCCAACTCTCAATCCATCACTTACCATAAACATCAGCACATCCTTCGAATCAAATGCATTTTGCAGATATTCTGTATGTCCAGGAAAGTTGAATCCTTCTTGTTGGATATTATGTTTGTTAATTGGTGCAGTTACTAATGCATCAATTAGACCAGCTTTTAAGTCTTCCGTTGCTTTTTGAAGCGAAAGAAGTGCATATTTCCCTCCAATTTCATTTTGTTCTCCAAGTGATAGTTTGACATCCTCTTGCCAACAATTGATCATATTTGGTCTTTTAGGGTTTGCCTGATCCGCAGAATTTACAACATTGAAACTGAAATCATTGACACCAATAGCTTTACGATGAAAAGAAGCAACTTTAGTATTGCCATAAACTATGGGTGTGAAAAAATCAAGGACTCGATTATCCATTAGAGACTTGATAATAACCTCTAAACCAATCCCATTGATATCACCTACTGAAATGCCAATTTTTAATTTTTCACTCATCGTCCGTGCTTTTTGATATAGTCAAAAATAGCAAAAAAACGCAAACATTATCTTGGAATTGCTATTTAGCTTTAATTATAGGGGATTAAATTGAATTCCTTCAATACTAAAAACACTATCTTTGTGACAAATACATCCTATGGGTTCAGTACGCGCGAAAAAACATTTAGGTCAGCATTTTCTTAACGATAAAAATGCGGCACAACGAATTGTAGAGGCTTTAACTCCTTCACTTGGATTCAAACAAGTTCTGGAGGTCGGCCCTGGAATGGGAGTTTTGTCTGACTTTTTATTACAGAACACTAATTATGAGACATTTTTGATTGATGTAGATGATGAGTCTATTGAATACTTAGGGGAGAAATATCCGAATTTAGGGAAGAGATTGATTCATGGAGACTTTTTGAACCTAGATTTCAACGCATATTTTGAAGATAAAATGGCGGTTATCGGAAATTTCCCTTATAACATTTCATCACAGATACTTTTTAAAGTTTTAGAAGAACGAAATCGAGTAATTGAGATGGTTGGTATGTTTCAAAAAGAAGTAGCAGAAAGATGTGTTGCTAAACCAGGAAACAAAGAATATGGGATTTTAAGTGTTTTTTTACAGGCTTATTATGATGTTTCCTACCTCTTTACTGTAAAGGCTGGTGCATTCAACCCTCCTCCAAAAGTACTTTCTGGTGTTATGAGAATGGTTAGAAATAATCGAGAAACATTAGATTGTGATGAAAAATTATTTTGGAGAGTAGTAAAGGCTGGATTTAACCAACGAAGAAAAACGTTGAGAAATGCATTATCAGCAGTTGTTCCGAAAGACAGGATGAGTGATAACCCCTTATATGAATTGAGAGCGGAGCGACTATCTGTTCAAGATTTTGAAATATTAACGAACGAAATTTCAAAAAACCTCTAAAATGCAAACACAGAGTGAATTTACGATAATTGGAGGTGGCGTTGCTGGATTAACGGCTGCAATTGCACTTAAAAAAATAGGTCGTGATTTTCATTTGTTTGAACAAGTTAAAGAACTTAAGGGAATTGGAGCAGGTTTTGGATTGGCTGCTAATGCCATGCAAGCTCTGGAGCATATTGGTTTGAAAGATGAGATTGAATGCTTAGGTTATTATATTGATTCATTTGCTATTCTTGATGAAAAAGGAAAAATATTAGTAAATCCGAACACTCATGTACTTTCAGAAAAATATGATCAAAAAAACTTTGCCATCCATAGAGCGGACTTACACCTATATCTCCTTTCAAAAATAGATCAAACTCAACTTACCTTAGGTAAAAAGGCTTTAAAAGTCGATCAAAAAGAAGAATTTGTGGATGTACTATTTGAAGATGGGACTTCTCACAGAACTAAATTTTTAATAGTTGCTGACGGGGTAAAATCACCAATACGTCAACAGTTGATACCTGATTCAAAACCTAGATATTCAGGGTATAGTTGCTGGAGGGCAACTATAGATAACACGGACTTGAAACTAAAGAAAGGAACAGAAACCTGGGGCAATAAGGGTAGGTTTGGCCTTACTCCACTAATAAATGATAGAATTTATTGGTACGCCTGTATTAACGGCCCTCAGAAAAACCCAGTTTTCAAAAATTATAATATAAGAGATTTACAAAAACAATTTTCTACCTATCACCGTCCAATACAAGAAGTTTTATCCTTTACAACTGATGATCAACTAATTTGGAGTGACATTATTGATATTAAGCCGTTAAAACATTTTTCTTTTCACAATATTCTTCTCATAGGAGATGCTGCACATGCCTGTACTCCAAATATGGGTCAAGGTGCTTGTCAAGCGATAGAGGATGTAGCAGTACTGATGAATGAGTTGATAAACCAGAAGAATGTTATTTCTGCCTTTAAATCTTTTGAGAAAAGAAGAATTCAAAGGACTAAATATATAACGGATACATCAAAGTTAATTGGGGAAATAGCACAATGGGAAAACAGGGCATTTATTGCCATAAGAAATAAACTAATGAAAATTATGCCTGCAAAAATGAATCAAAGAGCACTGAATAAGCTATTTGAGCAGGACTTTATGAAATAAGATATGAACTTATTAATAGTCGACGACATCCATGAGATTTTACTTGAAAAATTAAATAAAGCAGGTATTTCTTATACTTACAAGCCAGATGCTAACAGAGAAGAAGCAGAAAAACTTATTTTAAGGCACGAAGGATTAATTATTAGATCGAAGTTTCAAGTAGACCAGAACTTTATTGATATCAACCCAAATTTAAGATTGATTGGAAGGGCTGGAGCAGGAATGGATAATATCGATGAAAATTATGCATCAAGCAAAGGGATTCATCTTATTCCAGCAAATGAGGGAAACAGGGATGCTGTTGGGGAACATATGATTGGGATGCTACTAAGTTTAATGAATAATTTAAACAAAGGTGACAAGGAGATCAGAAATGGCTTTTGGAGAAGAGAAGAAAACCGTGGTTACGAATTAAAGGGGAGAACTGTTGCTTTAATTGGATATGGCCATAATGGTCAAGCAATGGCAAAAAAATTGTCAGGTTTTGATGTCAAGGTCATTGCCTATGACAAATATAAAACTGGTTTCTCTGACCAATATGCTTCAGAAGTATCCATGGAAGAGGTTGTTAAGCAAGCTGATATCTTAAGTTTTCATATCCCTTTAACTAGAGAGACCAAGGGAATGATAGATGACGAATATTTATTTCACTTCAGAAAACCTATTTTTTTTCTACTTGGAGCACGAGGTGGAATAGTGAAAGTTCCAGCTGTTCTAAAAAAATTAGACGAAGGAAAAATAATTGCTGCAGCATTTGATGTTTTACCTGTAGAAAATTTTCCATTATTAGCTGAACAGGACTGGTATTCAGATTTGGTTAGACGAGAGAACGTTTTGTTAAGTCCACATGTGGCCGGCTGGACATTTGAAAGCTATTATAAGCTATCAGAAGTTTTAGCTGATAAGATAATTTCATACCTTAACAAATAACCATACTAATAGCCATTGAATGATTAAAGCTAAATCTAGAAGGTAAACATGGTGATAATGTTTTCCTTTATTGAATATTATTATTCTAAACAGGAATAATATAAGCACTGTCGTCAGTAATAATGCTATTTTAACATTATTAGGATTTGGAGACAGAGCAATTAGTATGAGATGAAAAAAACCAATGGCATAGGAAAGTTTAATTGCTCGATCCTTACCTAATAAAGTAGGTACCGTCTTTAGGTTATACAAGTTATCCTGTTCAAAATCCCTGATATCAAATGGAAGTGTGCATAACACTAAAAACACGATTTTAACTATTCCGAGGTAGTTAGCCGAATACCAATCTATGGTCGCTCCATTTGCATACAATTCTATCACTGGCAGTCCTACGCTACTCAGTGACCATACAATTGCTATATAAAAAACCTTGAGTCCTGGAACTTGACGCATTCCCATCCATTTACCTTTTACTTTTATTATAGGTACAGCATAAGCCAAACTGACTACTCCAATAATTCCCAAAAAGAAAAGTGTTAAATAATGGACATGAAAAAGTGTCCAAACAGTTATTACAACAGCCAAAAAACTTAACCCCCAGAATAAAGACATATTTCTACTAACCCATCTCGTTCTTTGGAATGGAGATTTGCTAGGGTCTTTGGGCATTGATAAGTATAAGCTCAAATTATATAAAAGAAGAGTAGTTGCCCCCTCAATCCAAAGAATTTCGTAGTTAATAGGAGATTTCAGGATATAATAAGTTAGGGCACATTGGGCTGCTGCTGCTAATGAAATCAGCAGGTTGCTGTGTACCATAAAATAATAAATCCTTTTAAAAAATTCTGTCATATATCGCTAACATTTAGACTCAATATTTGTTCCTAGGACACAAAAATTAGCATTTCAGTCGAAAAAAAATTAAATTAGCTAAACAGGTCTTTGTTTTTTCCGCTGTCAATAAGTAATTGACCGAATTAAATAATTTCCTGATGTAAAGATAATGTAGACCTATAATTTTTTTATAAAAAATGAATTTTCAACTTAAATCTTTTGATGAGTATCAAGAAGCTTACAAAAAGAGTGTAGAAGAACCCGAAGCATTTTGGAGTGAAGTTGCAGACAATTTCTTTTGGAAAAGGAAATGGAACAATGTATTGAAGTGGAACTTCAAGGACCCAGACATAAAATGGTTTGAAGGCGCCAAACTAAATATTACTGAAAATTGTTTAGACCGTCATATTTATAAATTAGGAGATCAGCCTGCGATCATTTGGGAACCAAATGATCCAAATGAGGCTCACAGAATTCTAACGTACAAACAATTATTACAGAAAGTAGAACAATTTGCCAATGTATTAAAGAACAATAATGTCCGCAAGGGCGACCGTGTATGTATTTATTTACCGATGGTTCCCGAATTGGTTATTGCAGTATTAGCTTGTGCAAGAATTGGAGCAATTCACAATGTTGTATTTGGCGGATTTTCAGCTAGATCGATTGCTGACCGAATCAATGATGCAGAGTGTAAATTAGTTATTACAGCAGATGGAGGTTTCCGAGGTCAGAAAGTCTTGGAACTTAAATCAATTGTGGATGATGCATTAATGCAATGTGATACCGTTGAAAAAGTAATTGTACTTACCCGTTCACGCACTCCTGTTTCGATGATCAAAGGTCGTGATGTTTGGTGGGAAGATGAAATTAAGAAAGTAGAAACACAAGGTAACCCAGCATGCCCTGCAGAAGAAATGGATGCCGAGGATACTTTATTTATTTTATATACTTCAGGATCAACCGGAAAACCTAAAGGTGTTGTCCATACCACCGCTGGTTATATGGTATATACTGGCTATACATTTGCAAATACATTCCAATACAAACCTGGAGAAGTTTATTTCTGTACAGCTGACATTGGATGGATTACTGGTCATAGTTATATTATTTATGGTCCATTATCACAAGGAGCAACTTCTTTAATGTTTGAAGGAATTCCAACGTATCCGGATGCGGGACGTTTTTGGGATATTGTTGATAAGTACAATGTAAACATTCTTTACACAGCACCTACTGCGATCCGTTCCTTGATGGCATTTGGAGATGACTTCCTTGAAGGTAAGAACCTTTCCTCTTTACGTGTTTTAGGAACAGTTGGTGAACCAATCAATGAAGAAGCTTGGAATTGGTATCATGACAAAATCGGTCGTGGCCAATGTCCAATTGTTGACACTTGGTGGCAGACCGAAAATGGTGGTCATTTAATTACCCCTATTGCTGGTATAACACCGGAAGTTCCAGGATATGCCATGCTCCCATTACCTGGGGTTCAACCTTGTTTAATGGATGAAAATGGCGAAGAAATACAAGGAAATGATGTATCAGGAAATCTATGTATTAAATTCCCTTGGCCAGGAATGCTGCGTACTACTTGGGGCGACCATGAACGTTGTCGACAGACTTACTTCTCAACCTATGAAAATATGTATTTCACAGGTGATGGTTGCTACAGAAGTCCCGAAGGTTATTACAGGATTACAGGACGTGTAGATGATGTATTGAATGTTTCCGGACACCGAATTGGAACTGCAGAAGTGGAAAATGCAATTAATATGCATTCCGATGTTGTTGAATCAGCTATTGTAGGTTATCCTCATCCTGTTAAAGGTCAAGGTATATATGCTTACGTTATTGCTAATCATCATATTGACGCAGAAAAAACAAGACAAGATATCTTACAAACTGTAACCCGTATTATTGGGGCTATTGCAAAGCCAGATATTATCCAGTTTGTTTCCGATTTACCTAAAACAAGGTCCGGAAAGATCATGAGAAGAATACTTCGAAAAATTGCTGAAGGGGAATTGAACAATTTAGGTGATACTTCAACTTTACAAGATCCAACTGTCGTAGAATCAATCATTGAAGGTTCAAAAGAGATGAAAGGTTAAAAAGTAGAATTTCTAATTAATATTAAGAGGTCGAATTAATATTATTCGACCTCCTTTGTTACGGTTAATCCAAACTGAATTCAAATTCTTGATTTTCCTCTCTTTTATAAGCAAGATTTTGTGTAGCTGGTGATATAGCAAATAATGGAGAGAATGTTTTAACTTTTACTGTCTTACCATCAGGCATAAACTCTAAATATCTTAACCAGCCATCTCCACCATTTCCAAACCATCCACCTCCCATGGCTTGAGCATTAAAAGTCATTTGAGTAACCGTTTTTCCTGCTGCATTCTTATCTTGTCTGAAACCTAGGTGACCTTCAAACTTATCAGGTTCTCCAATATGTCCTGAAAAAACCATCCGAATATTTTTTGATGGTTTAACTAATTTTTCAAATACTGCCGCCCCGTAATTGGCATCTTGGATCTTGTAGCCTTCAGTTTTAATGTGGTTGCTATTTTTATCTAAGTATGTATGTGTTAGCAGGATTACATCGTGATTTTCATATTTAGATTGGTCTAAAGTTTTCTTTGCCCAATCAATAACTTCATTTCTCGGAGCAAACTCCAGGACTAAAACCAATAAATTTTTTGAATGTGGTGTTCTGAATTCATATAGCGCATTCACCGTAGAGGAATTACCATTTAAGGAAGGTCCAACTTCGCGTAAAGCTTTTGCATTTAATCCATTTTGTTCTGGAGAGAAATATTTATCATATTGCGTTGAGCGATATTCTGCACTGACATGTCCATAATCATGATTCCCTGTCCCTAAAACATAAGGAACACTATTATCTAATTTTCTGAACGCTTCACTCGTATTAGTCCATTGTTGTTTACTGTTTTGATTGGATGCTGCTCCATTCGGATTTAATAAGTCATTTTGTTCTACGAGGTCACCTGTACAGAGTACAAATTGAGTGTTTAAAGAGTCAACATTTTCTCTTACCCAAGAAGTCATTAAGTTCAGAATTCCAACATTTCTATCGTATTTAACATAAGTTTGAGGGTCGGGGATTAGAATTAAGGTCCAGGAGTTATTATCTGACAATTTTGGCTTTACATATCCTTGTTGACTGAATGTTTTTGGAGAAATAAACAGTAACCCGATAATGAGGATAAGAAATTGAATAGGTTTAGATGTCATAATGTTTAATTTGTTGATTATTTAAATCTAAGAAGAAAAGGGAATTTAATCTATTTTTTTTCAGGCTTAATCTTAAAAATATTAAAGAAAAATGCCTGTTTTTTATTATTTTTAACGCAATCCCTTAATTATATATGTAAGCGCCCATGTTATTTACCATACTTTTAGGCTTGATTTCTTCGATTTTGCTTATACCATTTGGCAAACGTTTTAAATCATCTTGGAGTATTTTATTACCATTTGTACCCACCGTTTTATTTATTTATTACCTAGGATATATTCCTAAGGTGGCTTCGGGGTTGACTTATTTTCAAGAAATAAATTGGGTTCCATCCTTAGGTGTAAATTTTAATCTGAAATTAGATGGTTTATCCCTACTTTTTTGCCTATTAATTACTGGTATTGGAACTGGAATCTTCTTTTATGCACGCACATATTTGAAAGGACATCCATATTTTGACCGATTTTTTGGCTATCTATATTTATTTATGTCTGCCATGCTCGGTTTGGTGCTTTCAGACAACATTTTATTACTTTTTATATTCTGGGAGTTAACAAGTATCAGCTCATTTTTTCTCATTGGTTTCAATAATGATCAAGAAGCATCTAGAAAGAGTGCCATGACGGCTTTAACTATAACTGGTATGGGTGGTTTCTTCCTTTTAGCAGGGCTGATATTGATAGGTAATGTTGCTGGTACATTTAAAATTTCAGAATTAATAGAATACAGAGATGTCATCTTAAATCATCCACAGTATCCCCTGATATTAGGATTAATATTCTTAGGAGCATTTACTAAATCGGCCCAATTCCCTTTTCATTTTTGGTTGCCTGGTGCAATGAAGGCCCCAACCCCAGTTTCAGCCTATCTTCATTCCGCGACAATGGTTAAAGCAGGTATCTACCTCTTGGCAAGATTCTTTCCCGTTTTAAGTGGAACAGACTTATGGACCTATACATTGATGGGCATTGGAGGATTTACAATGTTATATTCAGCAATACATTCCTTATTTCGAATTGACCTGAAATCTATTCTGGCTTTTACTACCATTTCTGCATTAGGTATGTTAGTGTTTTTACTGGGTATTGGTACTAAACAAGCTGTTATTGCAGCAAGCGTTTTTATTTTGGTTCATGCCCTATATAAAGCGACTCTGTTTTTAGTGACAGGTATTGTCGATCATGAAACTGGAACAAGAGATATTACCAGATTATCAGGATTAAAAAAGGTGTTAGGTCCAGTTGCATTGGCAGCAGGATTAGCAGCCTTAAGCAGCGCTGGCCTTCCCTCTACTTTTGGCTTTATTGGTAAGGACTTAATTTATGAAGCTACTCTACATGTGGAGAGCCACTGGATATTAATTTTGACTGTTATTGCTGTCGCCACCAACATATGTTTAGTTGCTGCAGGCTTTATGGCCGGATTCAAACCATTTATTGGCTCATTACCTCAGGAATTTGAAAAACTACACTTACCTTATAAATCGATGTGGATACCTCCACTGATATTGGGTGGATTAGGCTTAATTTTCGGACTATTTCCAGGATTTATAGGCAATTACTTAAGCTACCAAACCGCCAACAGCATTTATGCAGGGGATACTGAAATGCATTTGGCAATCTGGCATGGTTTCAATACTGTATTAATCCTGAGCCTTGTAACCTTAGCTGCAGGAACATTTTTATATTTTATTAATAAACCATCTGCCGAGAAAGTTGGCTTTATTGAAAAATTCGAAAAGATATCACCGCAACAGATTTTTACAGGCTATGCAAATGATATTGTAAAATTTTCAGAACGGTTTACAAATTTCTTTCATAATGGCTATTTAAGATCCTACCATATGAAGATTATTCTGTTCGCAGAAGGATTATTGATATACAAATTATGGCAAAGTGGACCTATAAAGATTGTCTTTGACAATTTAACTCCTTTAACGATCTATGAAGTGGCCGTCGTCATTATCCTATTGGGGGCATTGCTAATTGTAGTTTCAACCCCATCAAGATTAACTTCTGTCGTTGCAATGAGTGTAATTGGCTATTGTATCTGTTTGATGTATGTATTTTACAGTGCTCCCGACTTAGCCATGACTCAATTTACCATAGACACCTTGAGTACAGTTTTATTCGTATTAGTATTATATAAATTACCAAGTTTCTTAAACTTAGCATCTGCACGTGAGAGATATCGTGATAGTATCGTAGCGTTAGGATTTGGTGCGATTCTTTCTATCATAGCACTTAAAGTTCTTTATGAACCTATTAAAACAGAAACAAGCGATTTCTATGGTGAAAACGCATATATATTAGCTAAAGGAAAAAATGTAGTTAATCTAATTTTAGCAGACTTTCGAGGGATTGACACTATGTTTGAGACTGTTGTTTTAGGAATAGCTGCATTAGGAGTATATAGTTTATTAAAATTGAGATTAAAATCATCGGAAAAGGAATAAGGTATGCGAAGTATTATTTTACAGACAGCGACAAGGTATCTATTACCTATCCTACTTTTATTTTCATTCTTTCTATTGCTTAGGGGACATTATTATCCTGGAGGGGGATTTGTAGGGGGATTAGTTGCATCTATCGCCTTCGTCCTGCATAGTTTTGCAAATGGAACTGAAGCTACTATGAAAATTTTGAAAAGAAAGCCATTATCCTTAATCCCTGTTGGCTTGGGAATATCAGCAGTAAGTGTAGTTCTACCAACATTTTTTGGTCTCCCACCTATGACTGGATTATGGTGGGAAGAAAAAGTACCAGTAATTGGAATGATTGGTTCTGCCTTATTTTTTGATTTAGGAGTCTATCTAGTTGTTATCGGGGTTGTTTTAACCATATTGTTCACCATATCCTTAACAAAAGATTAATCCATGGAATTATTATTAGTACTTGTTCTAGGATTACTATATGCTGCTGGAGTTTATCTAATCCTCCGTAGAAGCATGGTTAAGCTTTTACTTGGGATTATGTTATTAGGTAATGGAACCAATATCCTCATCTTCTTATTGGGATCAATTACAAAAGGTAAACCTCCAGTTATAGATTCCAACCATAATGTTTTTCAAGATATTTATGCAGATCCTATTCCTCAGGCATTAATCTTAACTGCTATTGTAATCAGCTTCGCTTTGACAGCCTTTGCAATCGTATTGTTAAAGCGAGTATATGCTTTAGTAGATAGCGATGATTTGGATGATTTAAACACCCCGGAAGAAGAAGATATATGATTGACAATCACATTTTAGCCCCTGTTTTTATCCATCTATTCACTGCTATAATTCAATTGATAGCATGGAGAAAAACGGTTTCTCAAAGATTCCTAAGTGTGGGTGGAACATTTATTGGATTACTAATTGCCATTCGATTATTTGCGAAAGTCTATACTGAAGGATCCCTACATATGAATGCCTCCAATTGGGAAGCGCCTTTTGGGATTGTATTTGTAGCAGATCTACTCAGTTCAACCATGGTTCTCTTAACCTCAATTGCAGGTTTTGCAGTTTCTATCTTCTCCTCGGTAGGATTGAGCAGACAACGGATGCTTTATGGATATTTTCCAATTTTCCATTTCCTCCTGATGGGATTAAATGGTGCCTTTCTAACAGGTGATATCTTTAATCTATATGTTTGGTTTGAAGTTGTTATTATCTCTTCATTTGTCCTAATGACGCTTGGAGGAAGAAAAGCTCAATTAGAAGGAGCGGTGAAGTATATGGCGATGAATATTTTAGCCTCTACTTTCTTCCTTACAGGAATTGGAATTCTTTACGGGATTACTGGATCATTAAATATGGCTGATTTAGCAATAAAAATTAGGAATTTCGACAATAAAGCACTAGTCGGTATTACGTCTATTTTCTTTATTCTGGGTTTTGGAATTAAATCAGCTGTCTTTCCACTTTATTATTGGTTACCATCTTCATATCATACACCACCTTCAGCTGTTGCCGCAACTTTTGGAGGATTATTGACAAAATTAGGAATCTACGCTATTCTAAGGGTTTTTAGCCTAATTTTTATCCCAGATGATTTTACACGAACCTTATTTATGGTTCTTGCTGTTCTAACGGTTATAACCGGAGCTTTTGGGGCGTTAATAAAAACAAACATCCGTAGAATGTTTTCATACCTAATCGTCTGCCATATTGGGTTTATGCTTGGAGGTATCGCTATGTTTACCAAATTAGCATTAATGGGTACTGTATTCTATTTAATCCATGATATTATGGTAAAAACAAATATGTTCTTGATTGCAGGCTTTATTCGTATGGTTAGTGGTACTATGGATATGCAGAAATTAGGCGGCTTATATAAGAACTATCCTTTAATATCCTTAATGATTGCTTTGGTGCTATTCTCATTGGTAGGTATTCCTCCACTGTCCGGGTTTTGGCCTAAAATATATTTATTTCAGGAAGCATTTGTAGATAAGCAGTATTTCTTTATTGCAGCTTTAATAATTGGAAGTTTGGTAACTATGTATGTCATTGCAAAAATGTGGGCAGATGTTTTTTGGAAGGACGTCCCGGAAGGAGTAGCAATCGAAGATAAATATAAAGACCTTCCTTTGTTTAAGAAGTTATTATTAGTTGTACCTATTTTATTACTTTGTTCTGTTACTTTGTATATTGGATTCAATGCGGAAAACATTATTATAGTTGTTGATCGGATTACAAACGAATTGTTGGACACTAGCCCTTACATCCGCAACGTTTTGGGCGATAAAGCTTTTGAACAATGATTAAGTTTTTTTTAATGAATCTTCTGCTATCCTTTATTTGGGTGGCACTAACAGGTTCCTTGTTCTATTCTAATTTTATTTTCGGATATCTTTTAGGGTTCGGAGTTCTATGGATTATGAATAGAAATGAGTCTGATCAACGTTATTTTTATAGGGTTCCAAAGATTATCAACTTTTTCTTCTTTTTTTTATACGAACTGATCAAAGCTAATGTTCAGGTTGCTTATGATGTAATCACACCTAAATATTTTTTTAAACCCGGAATCGTCAGATATCCTGTCAACACTACAACAGATTTTGAAATTAATATTTTGGCAACTTTTATTTCACTGACACCTGGAACTCTAATCATCGATATTAGTGATGATAAGAAAGCGATTTATATTCATGTCATGTATTTAAAGGATAAGGATCAATTTATAAAGACACTTAAAACAGGGGTTGAACGTAAATTATTGGAGATACTAAGATGAGTTTAGAAACCTATTTTGATTTTGTAATTCTACCTATATTAACTATCTCAGTTTTATTGGTGTTTATCCGATTGTTCAAAGGACCATCTGTAGTTGATAGAGTTATGGCTCTCGACTTAATCATTACCATTGGTATTGGTATTATTACCGTGTATAGTATTCGTCAAGAGCAAGAAGTATTATTAGATGTTGCCATAATCCTAGCTCTGATTGCATTTTTAGGAACAATTGCATTTTCATATTATATAGAAAAACAGAAAGATGATTAATATAATTTTAGCAATTTTGAGCACAGTGGGGGCCCTTTCTATTCTTTTTGCATCAATAGGTGTATTGAGGATGCCTGATTTTTATTTAAGGTTATCTGTTACCGTGAAGGCTTCAACCTTAGGCGTTGGCCTATTATTAATTTGTGCTGCAATTATGTTTCCAGACGATGTTTCAGTTACAACAAAATCCATCGCTATTATTTTTTTCCTTCTATTAACTGCCCCAATTGCAGCTCATATGATAGGAAAGGCAGCATATTTCATAGGAATACCTCTTTGGAAAGGTACAATTATTGACGAACTAAAAGGAATGTATAATAAAGAAACACATTGCCTAGAAAGCGACCCTAAGAAAGCAGACAAAAATGCCGAAGACAATATTGCCCATACTGATGATGCAACGGATTAATTAAAACAAAATACAAACAGGCTTTGAAACTTTGATCCTTTTCCCAGAATCTATTAGTAATCCTGTTTTCTTATTTCTATTAAATATCACGATTTCATCTGTCAGCTGATTTCCAACCAAAACAAAACGTTCGTCAGGACTAAAGTTTAAATTCCGAGGACCCTTACCTTTCGTACCACTTACCTGTAATTTCTTCAACTTAGCATCTTTAGCAACTTCAAAAACAGTAATCGTGTTTGCATCAACCCTATCTGTTGAATATAAAAATCTGCCATCTGATGAGAGCTTCAAATCTGCTGCACCACTTTTCCCTTTAAAATCAGCTTCCCTCATCGATATGGTTTGGATCGAATTCCAATCATTTCCTTCTTTTTTGAAAACCTCAATATCACCTGTTAATTCTTTAAGTGAATATAAAACATTACCCTTTTTGTTAAAAGCAATATGTCTAGGTCCTCCTCCAAGGCTACCTTTTAAAGTAGTAATTTCTTTAAACCTCAATTTGCCAGATAAATCCTTTACAACATCCAAAACATAAATTTTATCAGCGCCCAAATCGGATACATACAACAACTTGTCAAGACCTATAAAGGTCGAATGTATATGAGAGGCTTGTTGCCTATCCTTATCAACACTTTTATCCTGATAAAACTTAACATCTTCTTTTGATAGGATTTCACCGTTTTCAGCCAGCGCATATAAATTCAAAGCGCCACCAAGGTAGTTTGATACTACAGCATATTTTCCATCTTCATCAATAACCACATGACAGGGAGCAGACCCATCTGTGCCCATTTTATTAATAAACTCCAATCCATTGTTGGTAATAGTATATGATGAAATGGATTGCTTGCCATCAGTCAATTCGTTAACAGCTAATAAAAACTTATCTTTTTTAGCTAAAAATGATGGGCTTAGAGTTTCAGTCTCATTTTTTAAAATGGCATCAGCAGTTTCTGTGTTAAACTCAAATTCATATATGCCTTTGCTCCCATTTTCTGAAGTATATGTTCCTACATAAAGTGGAATTTTATTAGTTTGTCCTACTAAAAATGTGACATTCATGGAAAGAATCAGAATAAAAATAATGCGTGTGATCATCTGTTAAATATGGTTAAATAGCGTTAAGTTTACAGCTGTTTAAGTATTTTAGCCCGAATTACTTAGTTTAAGCTAGTTATTAATTCAATTATTACTATATAAAAGTAGAAAAAAGGCATAATATTTAATAATTTTGCCATTGGACTTTAGAATCAGAGTGACGATAGACAGCATGAAAAACTTTTCAAGTTTACTTATAATAATCTTATTAGCTTGTACATTCCAAGCTAAATCTCAAGAAAAATTAATTGATCGAGTTGTTGCAACTGTAGGTTCAGGAATTATCCTGCAATCTGACGTTGACATGCAATACTCTCAATACCTAGCCAACGGCGGAACACCAACGGAAGATTTTAAATGCACCGCATTACAACAGCTCATAATGACTAAATTGCTCTCTCAACAAGCAGCATTAGACTCTATTGAAGTTTCAGAATCTGAAATTGATGACCAACTTAACGCACGTATGCGCGAAATGACACGCCGAGCTGGAGGTAAAGAAAGGTTAGAAGGATTTTTGAAACGTTCATTGTTACAATACAAAGAGGAAATGAGACCTGTCTTGTCTGAACAAATGAAAGCCGAAAAATTCCAAAACACCATTATTAGTAAAGTAACTGTAACTCCCCAAGAAGTAAAAAAATATTTCGAAGGATTGAACCAAGATAGCTTACCTGCATTCAATACTGAAGTTGAAATTGGTGAAATTGTAGTCTATCCAGAATTAACAAAAGAAGAAAAGAATGTCTTTAGAACTAAGGCCGAAGGATTCCGTCAACAAGTCGTGGATGGAACTGACTTTGGAACAGTTGCACGTTTTTATTCTGAAGACCCTGGATCAGCAAATCAAGGTGGAGAGTACGATTTCGCTCCTCGGGAAAATTATGTAAAGGAATTCTCGGCAATGGCATTTAAATTAAAACCAGGCGAGTTATCTCCCGTTTTCGAAACGGAATATGGATTTCACTTTTTACAAGTATTAGAACGTCGTGGTGAAGAAGTAAAGGTTAGACACGTGTTAGTAACTTCAAAACCTACACAAGCCAGCTTAGACCGTGTTAAAGGCAAAATTGACTCAATCTATGATAAAGTGCAATCTGGAAAATTACCTTTCAGTACTGCCGCTACATTGCTTTCAGACAACAAAGAAACTAAGTTTAATGGAGGTATGGTCATTAATCCACAATCTTCTTCGAGATCAACTTTAATTCCTGTTGATTTATTAGAAAAAGAAGTTTTTATCGCTATTGATTCGCTTGAAGCTGGACAGGTTTCTAAACCTTATCAATTTCAAGACCCTAGATCTGGAAAGTCTGGCTATAAGTTCACTTATTTAAAAACCCGCATCCCTCCACATAAAGCTAGTCTAGAACAAGACTTCGCAAAAATTCAAGAAGCAGCTCAAGAGGATAAAACTAGGAGAAGCTTAAGTGAGTGGTTCGAGAAGAAGACCAAGAATACATTTGTACACATAAATAGCGAATTTGCTACTTGTGATGAATTACAGATGTGGATTACAAATGATACAAATAATTTAGCTTCCTCAAAAGAGGACTAAAAATCTATTATAAAAGAAAACCCCGCCTAAAATTTATAGGCGGGGTTTTCTTTTATTTGAATTTTTATTATGATTATCTTTCGAACATCATTTCTAAAATTACCTTCCACTGAAAATCATTTGATAATTGCCAGATTCTGATATAACTAAACTTAACAACTTTATCTTTTAGACCTACAGTTGCTGTTCCAGAAGTATAAGCAAATTCACCGCTGTATGCTCTACCAACATCATTTGGATCAGTATCAATTTCTAGACGCTCCTTCTTAATAAAAGCAAGGACATTATCACGACCTTCAATTTCATTTTGCCAAGGAAAATAAAAGCGCGCATCATCCGCTAGAAACTCACTGTACCCGGTTTTGGTATCTGCTTTTAATATTGTTGAAAATAATTCATCAGTCTGCATAACAACTTCTTCTCGTTGTTCTAACCTTTTAACAGAACGATGTTTTAGATAATTCTTTTCATCCGGCTCATAATACTCTAATGGATTAGCCTTCTTCTTCCCATAATTCTCCACTTCAGCACGCAAATGAGCTCTCCAATTACCTTTTCGATCTCTATGCCAAACCGTTAAATATTGACCAAATCGTTTAATGGATCCCATTTTCTGAAATTCTATTGGCCCTGAGGTTACTCCCCAATCTAAGCTTCTAGATACAAGCGCAAAATTGGGATTCCAAGACAGCCGATCCGGAAGATTAGGTCGGTTATCTAAATAATTTGCTGCGTTTACAGGTGAGGGGACTAAAAATGTAGTTTCCTTATCAATGATGTATTTTAATCCAGTATATGGACTTTCATTTTTAGAAAGGTTAGCAGCTGTTCTATCAACCGAAAGAAGCCCACCTACCTTCTCAGGAAGTTGGGCAAAACTCGAAAAAGAAATTAGCGTTGCGGCTAATAGAGTTATGCCTTTATTATAAATCATTTTTGTAATTTTTACCTTACTACTCAAATCTTATTCCAAAGTGTACCATCCTTATTATCTTTAAGTTGGATACCTACAGAATTTAATTGTTCCCGGATACGGTCTGAGGTTACAAAGTCCTTATTTTTCTTTGCCTCATTACGAAGATTAATGATAATCTGCATCAATTCATCCATGTTATCAGCATCTCCAATTTGGTCATCCTTGAGGCCAAGAACGTCGAAAACGAATGATTGTAAATATGATTTCAGATCTTCTAAATCCTCAGCAGAGATAGTTAATTTCCCGTCATAGATCGAATTGATTATCCGTACAGCTTCAAACAATTCAGCAATCAACACCGGACTATTGAAATCATCATCCATTGCAGCATAGCTCCTTCTTTTGATTTCCGATAAATCACCGAAGTTTGATTTTGAAGAAGGTACAATCTTGTCAAGCAAACCTATTGCTGCCATTAATCTTTTATATCCTTTATCAGCAGCTTCTAAAGCATCATTAGAAAAATCTAATGTACTTCTATAGTGGGCTTGAAGCATAAAGAACCTTACAGACATAGGTGAATAGCCTCTGTTTAGTAATGGGTGATTTCCAGTAAAAAGCTCTCCTGGAAGAAAACCATTTCCCGCAGATTTCGACATTCTAGTTCCATTGACTGTAAGCATATTGGTATGCATCCAATATTTTGCAGGTGTAGTATGATTACAAGCTTCAGACTGTGCAATCTCATTGGTATGGTGAGTTGCCGCTAAATCCATTCCTCCACCATGGATATCGAATTGGTCACCTAAATATTTTCTACTCATAGCAGAACATTCAATATGCCAGCCTGGAAAACCTACACCCCATGGAGAAGGCCAACGCATGATGTGCTCAGGTTTAGCTTTAATCCATAAAGCGAAATCTAAACGACCCCTTTTCTCATCTTGCCCACCAAGCTCACGCGTATTGTTCAAAAGGTCTTCTAAATTTCTATTGGTAAGAATAGTATAGTTATATTCCTTTACGTATTTCTCCACATCAAAATAAACCGTTCCATTAACTTCATACGCGAATCCATTTTTAATGATTTCCTGGATCATTTCTATTTGTTCAGAGATATGACCAGTAGCTGTGGGTTCTATACTTGGAGGAATGGTATTAAATAGACGCAGAACATCATGGAACCCTATGGTATATTTTTGTACAATTTCCATAGGTTCCAATTTTTCTAATTTTGCTTTTTTTGCAAATTTATCATCTCCTTCATCATTATCTCCTTCAAGGTGCCCTGCATCAGTAATATTACGAACATAACGAACTTTATATCCTAAATGCAATAAATACCTGAAGATCAAATCAAAAGAAACAAATGTTCTACAATTACCAAGGTGTACATCACTATAAACCGTTGGCCCGCAGACATACATGCCGACTAAATTCGGATGAAGGGGTACAAACTTTTCTTTTTTACGAGTTAGTGTATTATATAATACTAAATTATGCTCCATACGATTGCTGAAACTAATTATTTTTGTCTAAAAAATACTTGAATAGGGACACCTGAAAAATCGAAATTCTCACGTAATTTATTTTCAATAAATCTCTTATAAGGATCTTTGATATATTGAGGAAGATTACAGAAAAATGCAAACATTGGTGATCTTCCAGGTAATTGCGTTACATATTTTATCTTGATGTATTTACCTTTTGTAGCTGGCGGAGGATAATTTTCAATGATTTCCAACATTACATCATTAAGTTTCGACGTTGGAATTTTCTTCGTTTTGTTACTATAAACTTCCATTGCTGTTTCAATAGCCTTGAAAATACGCTGCTTTTCAGTTACCGAGGTAAAGATGATAGGGACATCAGTAAATGGAGCAATTTTATTCTTAATAGATTGTTCAAATTCTTTTGCAGTCTTATGGTCCTTTTCTACTGTATCCCATTTGTTGACTAATATCACAATACCTTTTTTATTCTTTTCAGCAAGGTGGAATATATTAATGTCTTGAGCCTCTATTCCATCCTTAGCATCAATCATTAATATTACAACATCAGAATCTTCTAATGCCTTGATTGTACGCATAACTGAATAAAACTCAATATCTTCATTTACTCTAGACTTTCTACGCAATCCTGCAGTATCAACCAATAGGAACTCATGACCAAATTGATTATAATGAATACGGATTGAATCTCTTGTAGTCCCAGCAATTGGAGTTACAATATTTCTTTCTTTACCAAGAAGAGCATTTGTAAGGGAGGATTTACCAACATTAGGGCGACCAACAATCGTGAATTTAGGAAGTTCAGACTCCTCCTCTTCTTCAATTTCAAAAGTGGATACTACCGCATCTAAAAGCTCACCAGTACCCGATCCGGTCATGGACGAAATATTATAAACTTCACCTAATCCGAATGAATAAAATTCAGCAGAGTCATGCTGTTGTTTAGCACTGTCAACTTTATTCGCAACCACATAAACTGGTTTTTTACTTCTTCTTAAAAAATTGGCAATTTCATCATCTAAATCTGTAATTCCTGTCGTTGCATCAACAACAAATAAAATTGCAGATGCCTCTTCAATCGCAATTAAAACTTGATCGCGGATTGCTGCTTCAAAAACATCATCTGACCCATGGACAAATCCTCCAGTGTCTATTACAGTGAATTTCTTTCCGATCCATTCTGCTTGACCATAATGTCTATCACGAGTAACACCGCTAAAGTCATCAACAATAGCTTTTCTACTCTCTGTCAAACGGTTATATAAAGTGGATTTACCAACATTTGGTCTTCCAACAATTGCTACGATATTTGCCATATTTCTTTTTGTTCGTTACCTCACGGCAACGTTTTCAAGTTTCTTGTAAAGGTACAAAGTTACGGATAAATCGTACATCTTGGGCGAGAAATGATAAATTGAATGCGATAAACCTAAAATAAAATAGGCCAGCCCTTATAAGGTTGGCCTAAAATTAGTTTTGAAAATTAACAGTTAGAAATTTTATTTAGAATCTAAATCAATTAACAAAAAAGTTAATCGAATTAAATTATAATATTCATAAAGACTTTTGACTTCGTCTAATAATTGTGAAAGATAGAAAATATATTCCTAAAACTTAAATAATTCCCGCCTGAATTTTTAACCAATTATGAATCTACATGATTATGATTAATTAAATTCTTAAATATTGTTGATAATTAAGAAATTTATATAACTTAAAGATGTAAAACACTTGTGACATCAAACGATTAAAGAAATAAAATAAGTGAAAAGAGAAAATTTACGTTGTAAAAATTTTCTCGCTAAAATATCCTATATATCTATAATATTTTTTAATAAGACAAATTTAGTTTGAAAAGACCCTTTTTTGAATAAAAGCTTTGGAAGATATCTAAGATTGCTCCTCTACAAATTAAATTTTGATCTTGGTTTTAAGATAGGGATAAATAAATACAGCGCTCAAAATGATAATTGCTCCAAAATAGAACCCAGTGCTCATCGCTTCTTTTTGCCCAAATATTAATAAAGCCAAAATAATCCCATAAACAGGCTCCATATTGGTTGTAAGTGCTACTGTAAAGGCGGAAAGTTCCTTCATAACTGCAACTCCCAAAACATAGGCAATTGCTGTACAGACTACTCCTAATAACAACAAATACAATAAATCTGATTGACTTAATATCATTTGATTATCAAAATCCCCTGTAAAAAGCATAACGACAGAAACTCCTAACCACGCACCTATCATTTCATATAAAGTAATAGTCGTTGGGCTGCCTTTTTTTACCATTCTGGCATTTAATATGGAAAATATACTAGCACAGATTGCACAAGATAAACCAAAAACTATTCCCCAAAAGTATTTGAATTCAAATTTGAAGATCAGATAAATACCAAAAATTATAACTAGACCAACAATGACATCTGCAATTGATATTCTTTTCCTGTTAATTAATGGCTCTAATATAGCAGTGAATAAGGTTACAGAAGATAATGTAACCAGAGTGACTGAAACCGTTGAAACCTTAATCGCATGGAAAAACAATACCCAGTGCAATCCTACTATCATACCTACTGCGAGATATTGAAGAATTTGATCTTTTGGGACCAAAAGCGATTTCTTCTTAATCAGATAATAAATTATTAGGGTTAATGCAGCAATCAATACCCGATACCATACAAGATGTAAAGCAGAAACACTTATAAGTTCTCCTAATACACCTGTAAAACCCCAAATTAATACAGTGAAGTGCAATATTAATATATTGCGATTGATGGTCAATTTTGGCATGGTTGGTAAATATTACTTAGGTGCTTTTTTAAGTAAATAGAAACTTAATATCAGGAAGATCACATTTGGAATTAACACTGAAATTAGTGGATCCAATCCCCCTTTGATGGAAAACATACTTGAAAATCTTTCAAGAACGATATAAATACAACTTAAGCCAATACCCAATCCTAAACTTAATCCTATCCCGCCCCTAACTTTTTTGGAAGATAGAGACACCCCAATTAAGGTTAAAATAAAAGCAGAAAAAGGATTAATGATACGTTTGTATTTTTCAAGTAGCAATTCGTTCATCATTCCTGTACCTCGAACCTCTTCTTTACTGATACGCTCATTTAATTCTTTTTGGTCCATCGTGGTAAAAACGTTTTCATAGGACTCAAAATCTTGAGGTCTCATGTCAAGTGTAGTATCTCTTTTTTCTCCACTTAGCATTTTCTCCTTAAACCCATTGATTTCTCTATTCGTAAAAGTATGTAAACTCCATTTACTTGCAACTGAATCCCAAGTAACGCGTTCAGCCATTAATTTTTCTATCATTTTGTCCCCATCAAACTTCTCAAGGCTGAAGTTATATCCAACTTTGGATTTTGTATCGAAAGAACCCATATACACATAGGTATTGGAATCTACTTGCATATGAATTGAAGATGAAGTTGTACTGACTTTATTAGGTTTTACATAAACATTTTCAAAGTTTACCTTATATTTATTAGTATAAGGAATAACATATATATTGGAAATAAGCGTCATGGCAAAAATAAGCCCAGCACAAATCATATAAGGACGCAACAGTCTATTGAAGCTCATTCCGCCACTGAGAATCGGAACAATCTCCGTTTGATCAGCCATCTTAGAGGTAAAGAATATGACTGCAATAAAATTAAAAAGTGGAGTAAGCATATTTATAAAAAATGGCAAACTTCCTAAAGCATAATATTGAAAAAATACCTGCGTCATGGTAGCCCCATATTTATTGAAATCATCGATCTTCTCAGATATATCAAAAATCACAATCACCACACAGAAGATGGCAACCGTGAAGACAAAAGTAGACAAGTACTTTTTCATGATATATCGATCGATAATCTTTAGCATAAACTCTTAATCAATTAAAGTCTTTGATCTAAAATTTTAACCATTTTATTCTTCCAATCATAAAACGAACCATCTATAATTCTCTCTCTGGCCTGTTTCATTAACCAAAGATAAAAATGTAAATTATGTAATGATGCGATTTGGGCTCCTAATATTTCTTGGGATTTAATTAAATGCCTTAAATAAGCTTTTGTATGTATTTGGTCCACTAACAAATCTGACTCAGCTTCAATAGGACTAAAATCATCTTTCCACTTTTCATTCTTTATGTTGATGATTCCATTTTGTGTAAAGAGCATCCCATTTCTGGCATTCCTTGTAGGCATCACACAATCAAACATATCTATACCCAAAGCGATGTTTTCCAAAAGGTTCACAGGTGTCCCAACCCCCATTAAATATCTTGGCTTCTCATGCGGTAGGATATTGGTTACTACTTCTGTCATTGCATACATTTCTTCTGCAGGTTCTCCAACCGACAACCCTCCAATTGCATTACCTTCTCTATTGAAAGATGCAATAGTTTCTGCCGATTTTTCACGAAGATCTTTGTAGACTGACCCTTGGACAATTGGAAATAAAGTTTGATCATAACCATATAATGGTTCTGTACTATCAAACCGGTCACAACAACGTTTTAACCAACGATGTGTCATGTCAAGCGATCTTCTAGCATATTTATAATCACATGGATATGGAGTACACTCGTCAAATGCCATTATGATATCAGCCCCAATAATACGTTGCGTATCCATCACATTTTCTGGGGTAAATAAATGCTTCGACCCATCAATATGAGATCTAAACGTTACACCTTCCTCTTTGATTTTACGAACCTCAGTCAAAGAATAAACTTGGTAACCCCCAGAATCAGTCAATATTGGACCATCCCAGTTGATAAACTTATGTAATCCACCGGCTTTATTTAGTACATCAAGACCCGGCCTTAAATATAGATGGTAAGTATTCCCTAAAATAATTTGGGCTTGAATATCATTAACAAGTTCATGCTGATGCACTGCCTTAACTGTTCCAGCAGTTCCAACAGGCATAAAAATTGGAGTTTGGATTTTCCCATGTGCTGTTTCAATCTCTCCTGCTCTTGCTCTTGAAAATTTATCTAATGCTTGAAGCGTAAAATTCATAGTGTTCCTTAATCGACCGCAAAAATACTATAAAAATCTTTGCTATTGACAAATCCTTAACTTAATTCGCATTTCTTAACAATTAACAAACTTTTTAAGGTATAACCTGTATCTTTGACCCTACTTCTATGGGCAATCAATTCGAAATAAACTTCCAAATATCACATCTTCCTTATGTGATTTTACTGCTTTTGCTATTCATTCAGCTTTACTTTATCCTTGTGGTTTATGGAAAACTAGCTTTTTATAAGGTCAAATCATATAAAGAAAAACCTGATGCAAAACCAGTATCTATCATAATTTGCGCTCATAATGAACAAGAAAATCTAAAAATTTACCTCCCTGAAATATTAGAACAAGACTACCCCAATTTTGAAGTTATTGTGGTAAATGATTGTTCATTTGATGATACGAAATGGGTATTACAAGATTTTGCCACTCAGTATTCCAATCTTAAAATTGTTGAAATCAAAGAACACATCCAATTAAAGCATAGCAAGAAATTTGCCCTAACCATGGGAATCAAAGCCGCTCAAAATTCTTATCTATTAATGACAGACGCAGATTGTCAACCAGCCAGCAAATGTTGGCTTTCAGAAATGGCTGGAACTTTTCAGCCTAATAAAGAAATTGTACTTGGTTACTCCCCATATTTTAAATTTCCTGGTTTTTTAAACCGCCTTATTCGCTTTGAAACTACTCATACTGCAATGAGCTACCTTTCTTATGCTTTAAAAGGTGATGCATATATGGGTGTGGGAAGGAATCTAGCCTATACTAAGGATCTTTTTTTTACAGCAAAAGGATTTACAGAGCACATGCACATTAAGTCAGGAGATGATGACCTGTTCGTCAACGCGAATGCAAACAAAAAAAACGTTGAAATCAATATTCATCCTGATTCCATGGTTTACTCAGACCCTAAACAAACTTGGAAAAGTTATTACAAACAGAAAGCAAGACATTCTGGAGCATCAACCTTATATAAGGGAAGACATCAAAGAATGCTTGGAATACAACTCATCTCAGCGGTGTTATTTTATTTAACCCTGATTCCCGCAATACTAATTTCTCCAAGTTTCTGGTATATTGCATTAAGTTGTTATCTAATAAGGTTAATTTGCCAAATCTTTATCTTTCGTCCTATATACAGAAAACTTCAGGTAAGTGATATACTTGTTTGGCTACCTATTTTAGATCTATATTATTATTTTTATATCTGTTTCAATGGTTTATTCAATAGATCAAAAAAACAGGTATCCTGGAAGTAAAATTTTATAAACATTAAGCAGTGAATCCTACAGTCGACATTATTTACAACTATTTCCCTAAACTTAGTGAAACTCAAAAAGAGCAGTTTGCTAAACTGGAAGAACTATATCCTTTATGGAACGATCAAATCAATGTAATCTCTAGAAAGGATATTGAAAGCCTTTACTTGAAACATGTGTTACATTCCTTAGCTATAGGAAAATTCGTTGGAGAATTCACTCCTAATACCAGAATTTTGGATGTTGGCACTGGCGGAGGATTTCCAGGAATCCCCTTAGCAATTTTATTCCCAGAAGTAAAATTCCATCTAGTCGACTCAATTGGAAAGAAAATTAAGGTTGTTCGTGAGGTAGCTGATGGATTAGGTTTGAAAAATATTGAAGCAGACCACATTCGAGCAGAACAATTGGATTACAAATATGATTTTGTAGTTTCTCGCGCTGTTACTAGATTAGGTGATTTTATTCCTTGGGTTAGAAATAAAATCGAGAAAAAAGATAAGAATGGAATCCCTAATGGAATACTGTATTTAAAAGGGGGCGACTTGAAAGAAGAAATAAAAGAGGCTCGTGTAAAAGCCGAGCTCCATCCAATTTCTCATTATTTTAAAGAAGATTTCTTTGACACCAAATACGTCATGTATATCCCCATTTAACCAAAAAAATGAGCGGGATTGATGATGAAAAATCATCAATCCCGCTCAATCACTTAATATTTTCAATATCCCCAACTTGAAAACCAATTGATTTTATCAAATTTAGTGAGGATAGTTATTATTGGATATTCTTCAATATCTCAGCCCCAATCAAATTAATTTCCTCATCCATCCCAAACATTGGTAAACCCGTTTCAGGATTTAATTTTAACCAAGAAGTATCCGTATCCTTAATAATCTGAACATATTCTTTCCCGTCTTTAAATATTGTATAGGTATCCTTTTCGTCAGGGAATACTGAATAGTTAATATCTCCGATTTCAACATCAAAAGGCTCTTGCATTTCCATAGTAATTCTTTTAAACAAAGGTAACATTTTATAAATAATGGATATTGCATAAAGCTAGTCGATTCCTTATCTTTAATGCTAAGCTAACCAAAATGAATGCAATAGAAAAGATCGCCTTGACCAAAATAAAGGGAATAGGTCCTAAAACAAGTCGACAATTATTGGCTTATTTTGGGAGCTTAGAAGAAATTTTTAATTGTTCCAAGAAACAATTATCTCAAATCCCCGGAATTCACAAAACCTCCATAGAACAACTGATTTCAAAAAGTTATTTGGATGAAGCCGAGCAGGAATATAAATATATAGACAAACATAAAATAGATGTCCTTTGGTTTGAAGATCCTGATTACCCATCTCGTTTAAGGCATTGCGAGGATGCCCCTTTAGTACTTTACAAAAAAGGATCTTGCAATCTAAACAACACTAAAATAGTGAGTATTGTCGGAACGCGAAACGCCACTTCATATGGCAAAAGACTCACAGAAGAATTAATTCAACAATTAAAAGATTTAAATGTCCTAGTCGTCAGTGGTCTCGCTTATGGAATTGATATTTATGCCCATAAAGCTTCTTTGCAGGAAAAATTAGAAACCACGGCGGTGCTAGCGCATGGATTAGATAGAATCTATCCTTTTGACCACCATGATATTGCAAATGACATTGTTAAGAATGGTTGTTTATTAACTGAATATCCTTCTGGTACTGTTCCAGATAAAACCAACTTCCCTATGCGAAATAGAATTGTTGCTGGACTATCAGACGTAACGATCGTAGTTGAAGCAGCCCATAAAGGCGGCGCATTAATAACTGCGGAAATAGCTAATAGCTATAATCGGGATGTCTGTGCCTTTCCAGGTTCTGTCGATTTATATTATTCAGCTGGATGTAATGAACTCATAAGAACTAATAAAGCACATTTGATTCGCCATGCCAAGGATTTGCTAACGCTTATGCAGTGGGAATTCAGTTCCAATGAAAACCTAAAAAATCAAATACAATTACCTCTAATTTTTGATCTCTCCAATGAAGAACAAAAAGTTTTTGACTATCTTAAAGATACCAATGAAGCCGGAATTGATGAAATTGCAGCATATTGTAATTGGCCACAAAGTAAATTAGCAATCACTCTTCTAGAAATGGAAATGAATGGAATTATTCATTCTCTTCCTGGAAAAATATATAAACTAACTTAAGCCTAACTAATTTTATGCAAGAAAATGTAAACAAAAAGGGAATTTGGAAAGTCATTGGCGCTTCTTCTTTAGGAACCCTTATTGAATGGTATGACTTCTTTATTTTTGGAAGTCTATCCATTGTCATCTCAACTAAATTCTTTCCCTCTGACAATCCAACCGCAGCTTTTTTGTCAACTTTGGCAACATTCGCGGCGGGATTTGTTGTAAGACCTTTTGGAGCTCTATTTTTTGGCAGACTTGGAGATCTAATTGGCAGAAAATATACGTTCATGGTCACACTCATGTTAATGGGTGGTGCAACCTTTCTGATTGGTTGTATACCTAGTTACGAAAGTATTGGCTTCTTTGCTCCATTAATTGTTTTAATATTAAGATTACTTCAGGGTCTAGCATTAGGAGGTGAATATGGTGGTGCTGCCACCTATGTTGCCGAACATGCCCCTAATGGTGAAAGAGGATATTGGACTTCCTGGATTCAAACCACTGCTACATTTGGCTTGTTTATCTCTTTAGTCGTTATATTATTAACAAAATTCTTTTTAACTGAAGCACAATTCGATAACTGGGGTTGGCGTGTGCCATTTTTGCTATCCATCCTCATGGTTTATGTTTCCTATTTAATTAGGAAAAATATGGATGAGTCTCCTGAATTTAAAAAGGCAAAAGCTGAAGGCAAAACTTCCACAAACCCATTAAAAGAAAGTTTTGGGAACAAATACAATTTGAAATTTGTCCTGTTAGCTCTTTTTGGCGCGGCTATGGGACAAGGTGTTGTTTGGTATACCGGTCAATTCTATTCGATGAGTTTTATGAAAACTGTCATGTTATTGGACTCCGATCAAGCTGATATGATCTTGGGAATTGCATTGTTATTCGGTACACCATTTTTTGTTGTTTTTGGGCGATTATCCGACAAAGTAGGACGAAAATGGGTGATGTTATCAGGAATGCTCTTGGCTGTGTTAACCTATAGACCGATTTACCAAGCAATGTTTAACCTTAGCGAACAAAGTAATAAGCAGGAAATAGTAGAGAAAAGAACTGAAACATTAACTCCCGCAACCATTGACGATGAAAGGGAAATAAAGACAATTACAAAATATTATACAGATGGTTCTTATAGCAAGGAAGAGCATATCAAACAGAAACAGATTATCGACCAAAATCATTCGGAAGAATTTAAAATGACCGTAAAAACCAATATGTTTTTATCTGGAAGCAACTATTTTGCATTAATTGCTTTGATTTTCATACAAATCATATATATCACTCTTGTATATGGCCCGATAGCTGCATTCTTGGTTGAAATCTTTCCAGTAAAAATTCGATATACCTCCATGTCATTACCTTATCACATTGGAAATGGCATTTTTGGAGGTTTGCTACCTGCAGTTTCTACATACCTCGCCACGAATGCTAAAACAGCAATGGATCCAACTTATTATTTAGAGGGATTATGGTACCCAATCATTATTTCAGCTGTCTGTTTTGTAATTGGGGCATTATATATCAATAAAAACATGGTTGCAAAAGATTTAAATTAGACATGGAGAACATTAAAAAAATATTGGGAATCCTTTGGATTGCACTAGCATTACTTACGGCATATTTTTGCATCGCACAATTTGGTTTACCAAAAATTGTATCTGGGAAACAAGAGGATGTAGTTTTTGGTATAATTATTCTTTTCATCCTTACTCCTATCATATCAGTTGGCTTGGGAGTATTTGGATATTTTGCTTTAACTGGTGAATATCATAAGGACAAAATGTAATTTACAGATTGAATCTCAGCTGTATACGCCAAAAATGCAATTTTCTTTTCCGAAAGATTAAAATTTTGTTAATTTTGCCGTGGGTAAGTCCTCTACGACCAGCTCCCATTGACTCCCCCAGGTTGGGAACAAAGCAAGGGTATTTGGTTGAGCGGTGCGATAGAGGGAGCTTACCCATTTTTTATTCGCCTAAATTCCCTCTAAATTTCCTTCATTTCGTTTTCTAAATACACATATTAGATATTTTTCGTTTATTTGTAAACCGAATTAACATGAGTCTATGAGTTGGTTTAAAAGAAACAAAGCAGGTATACATACTGCTACTGAAAATAAAAAAGAGGCACCTGATGGCATGTGGAATAAATGTCCTAATTGTAAGAAACCTCTTTTAAATGTTGAACAGGTTGAAAACAAGTATGTTTGTCATTACTGCGATTATCATATTCGTATAGGATCTGTTGCTTATTTCTCCATTTTATTTGACAACAACGAATTCACAGAGTTATTTCCAAACTTAAAAGCTGGCGATCCCCTTAATTTTGTTGATACCAAACCTTACAAAGAGAGATTATTAGACAGCCAAGCTAAAACAGGGTTAAATGATGCATTAAGATCTGCTGTAGGCAAAGTAGATGGTCAGGAACTTGTTATAGCCTGCATGGATTTCTCTTTTATTGGAGGTTCAATGGGATCAGTGGTAGGTGAAAAAATCGCTAGATCAATTGACTATTGTATTGAGCATAAACTTCCATTTATGTTAATTTCAAAATCAGGTGGTGCCCGGATGATGGAAGCAGCATTCTCACTGATGCAAATGGCTAAAACCTCTGCTAAATTAGCTCTATTAGCTGAAGCTAAATTACCTTATATCTGTTTACTTACTGATCCAACCACAGGTGGTGTTACCGCATCATATGCTATGTTAGGTGATATTAACATTGCTGAACCTGGTGCATTAATCGGGTTTGCAGGACCTCGAGTTATTAAAGAAACGATTAAAAAAGATCTACCTAAAGGCTTCCAAACTTCTGAGTTCGTTTTGGAACATGGATTTTTAGATTTCATTGTAGACAGAAGACAATTGAAAGAAAAAGTAGCTACATTTCTTAAAATGGTTAAATAAGCTATCATCTAAAATATTTAAAGCGCATAGTAATATCTTACTATGCGCTTTTTTATTAATAATTTCTTTTATTTCTTCAATAGATTAATTTTTTTATAAAAAAACAGAATTACCCATATTTTCTGAGTTTCGTTGGAGTGATATTGTTTCTTTTTTATTAAATTTATATATCAAGAAACCTAAACTTATTTCGATGAACATAAAGAAACTTATCTTTCTAACATTCCTAGCCATCCTTGGCTTTAACTTACAAGGTTTTTCCCAGCTGAGAGTGCCAAATTTCTTTTCAGACCATATGGTCCTTCAACGTGGAACTACCATAAATTTTTGGGGATGGGCACCTGCAAGTAGCAATATTAAAATTGTTGGCACTTGGTTTCAAGACACGGTATCAGCAAAAACAAATGGAAACGGGGAGTGGATGGCAAATTTACCTCAGGGTAAAGCAGGAGGTCCATATGAACTAAAAATCATGGCAAATCAAGAAACTATTACTCTTTCTGATATCCTTTTAGGGGATGTGATCTTATGCTCTGGCCAATCGAATATGGAATGGGGAGCAAATCAAAATCTTAAAGAAATTATTGATGAAATGCCAAATGCAAATAACCCTAATATTCGCCTGTTACATGTTAGTCATGTGGGATCAGCTAATCCACAAAATAACATCCCAAATACTTGGGCAAAACTAAGCGCTGAATCTTTGCAACCTTTTTCCGCAATCGGTTATTTTATTGCCAAAGAATTGAACAGCAATGAAAATGTGCCCATTGGTGTAATCAATTCGAGTTGGGGTGGTACACCTGCTGAAGTATGGACTCCAAGTTATTTGATTAATAACGACCCTTTCCTACTAAAAAGGGCAAATCTTCAAGGCGTGAACGACTGGAGACCTAACAGCCCAGGCGTATTATGGAATGCCATGGTCCATCCATTTGCCGGATACAACTTAACAGCAGCTTATTGGTACCAAGGGGAAAGTAATGTTGGAACCTGGGACGGATACGATAAACTCATACAAACAATGATCAATTCTTGGCGTGCTGCATGGAACCAAGATTTTCCATTTTATTTTGTTCAAATTGCACCATTTCAATATAACAATAAGGAACCTTTAGCCGCATTTTTGAGAGAACAACAAACATTAACAGCAACAAATCTCCCAAAAACAGGGATGGTCGTCGTATCAGACCTTGTAGACAATATCAAGGACATTCATCCAATTCAGAAAAAAGAAGTAGCTAAACGATTGGCAGACATTACTCTTGCAGAAGTTTACAATGCTCCCTTAAAGGATTATAAATCTCCTATATACAAATCCCAAGAGATTAAAGGCAATACCATAGAAATCAGTTTTCATAATTTAGACGGTAAATTAACCTCAAAGGGAGATATTACCGATTTGTATATTGCAAGTGACGACAAGAATTTTAAACCCGCTAAAGGAACTATTAAAGGCAATAAGCTAATAGTGCAATCTTCCGAGGTGAAGAGTCCTGTTGCAGTAAGATTTGGTTTTACGGAAGTAGCTATGCCAAATTTATTTAATAGCAATGGACTCCCAGTTTCACCATTTAGGACAGACAATTGGTAACAAAAAAGGGATGAGAAACTAAACTCATCCCTTTTTTCTTGTTACATATTTTAATACCGAAAAAAGTGGTCTTGTACGCAAATAATCTAGATTATGTTCATTTGAATAAGCTTCTCGTTCAAATGAGATATTTAAGTACGCCCTAGTAAAATTCCTATATTGAAATAATCGAATAACAAATTCTAAAAGATAAAAAATGTAGAATGGTAGAATTAGCAATTCTATGGCTTGTAATATGTGGATTCTTTCATGATTAATTAGAATCCTATTCTTCTTATCCGTTGAATATTTCAAAAATATAAATGGAAAAATAGTAATTGCTTGAGCTTTTCCAAAAGAAAAGAACTTAGTCCAAAACTTACTAACTATTACTTTGCCTCTCATCTAAAGGTTAAAATTACGAAATAGCCTTTAACTTTATATCAATCATGGTTTTTTGATTTTCAAACTTAGATTGTATATTTGTTAATACACTAAAATCAAATGTTCATGCCGTACAAAGAACGAGAAATTAATAAGCTGTATTATACCATGGGGGAAGTCACTGAGATGTTCGGTGTTAATGCATCTCAAATCCGTTTTTATGAGCGTGAATTCGATATCCTTCAGCCAAAGAAAAACAAGAAAGGAAATCGTCTATTTACCCAAAATGACATTGCTAACCTAAAAATCATCTTTAATTTGGTTAAAGATAAAGGCTATACCTTACAGGGGGCTAGAGAATTTTTAAGAAGCAACAAGAATGAAGCGCGAGAAAACCAAAGGATAATTGAATCCTTAGAAGGTCTAAAAAGCTTTTTACTAGAAGTGAGAGATAGCCTATAACTATCTCGGGTGAAGTTCAATTACTTCTAAATTCTCAATTTTATCAGAATTTATTTCAAATCTCATTATCGTTCTAACTTTTTGCCAGCCCTGTTTTCCTGCAGCTCCAGGATTAATATGGAGTAACTGCAATTTTTGATCATATTGAACTTTTAAAATATGCGAGTGCCCTGTTATAAACAATTTTGGGGGATTATTTATTATTTCTGGTTTAACTAATGGACTATATTTATTAGGATATCCACCAATATGGGTAATCCAAACATCCACATCTTCACATTTAAACCTTAAATTTTCTGGGTATTGTATTTGGATTGACTTATCATCGATATTTCCATATACCCCACGTAAAGGTTTAAAAGTTCTTAACTTCTCAATAACATCTAAAGAACCAAAATCTCCGGCATGCCATATTTCATCACAGTTTTCAAAATATTTGAAAACCGAATCATCTAAATAGCTGTGTGTATCTGAAATTAATCCAATCTTCATCTTAAAAAGCTAAAAAATAAGGTTTTAATAGTGACTTATAGGCATCTGAATAAACTGATTGATCTTGATATAAGATAAATGTTTCTTTTATTTGATTGGAAGTATCTTTTTTAAAACTTAAAATACTTCTGAAAGGATCTGAATCTTTAAAGGATTGAATATTTATTACATGAGTTAAATTCAATCCATTTGAAACCGCCTCATTGATTAAAAAGTCTGATAACTCAATAGGCACAACGATTTGAAGTTTCCCATCTTCCATTAAATGTTGCGCTGAAAATTGCATCAATCCTTTAAAAAAATCACTATCGGTATGTTTTGCCACTTTCTTTCTCTGATCTGGATTATGAAGAGAATTAATATAAAATGGAGGATTCGAAACAATAAGGTCAAATTTTAGGTCCGTATGCCATTGGAAAATATCAGAATTTATAATACTCATTCGGTCTTTAAATAAGGAAGATTTAAAATTTTCCTCAGCTCGTATTGATGCCAGTTTATCAATTTCAACAGCCCAAACTTGAGAGTCTTCATATTTCTGAGCCAACATTAAAGCAATCACACCTGTACCAGTGCCAATGTCTAAAATATTTCTTGCTGAATTTTTTTGTGCAAATGCTCCTAACAGCACACCATCTGTATTAATACGCATTGCACAGCCTTCTTGATTGACTGAAAACCTCTTGAAATCAAAGATATTGCCCATAAAACAAAGTTAACTTATTAACCTATTTACCCAATAAAAAAAATGTAAAGTAGTTTTTTTATCCATGAACATTAATCTAAATGGAATTTAAGAAGTCTATCACTAAAAGAAAGACAGAGATATGAAAAATAAGCTACTTAAAATCGTCGCACTTATAATGGTAATAGGATTGTTTTCCTCATGTTCCAAAGATTATTTTGAAGGACCTCTTTTTTATCCAGATGATTTTGGGGTCGATATTGTGGATGCTTATCCTGCCGGCCCAAATTCAATAAAAATTGATTTCGCAGTCAGTAATCTATCCAACTTAGATTATTACCAAGGCCAGGATGGAAACTATTATTTAGAATTCTCTATTGCTAGCAATAATGGCAGTTTATTTTATAATGAAATCCCTATTGGGACGCTATATGCTGGTGAATATTTCCGAGGAAGTATGATAATACAAATTGATCCAAGGATGACTTTTAATTTGAATAATATTACTTATGATATTTACGATGCTGATAGGTACTAACTATCAGCATTTATTTTTAATTCTTTAATAATCTTTGAATTTCATCCAATTTCATTAATGCTTCAACCGGTGTTAATGTATTAACATCCAAATTATTCAGCATATCTCTAATCTTCTCTAAAACAGGATCATCAATTGAAAACATCTGTAACTGATAGGCTTGTTTTTGGATCTTGCGCATGCTGTCTTTTATTTTCTCCCCTCCAGTTCTTTCTTGTTCTAAACGTTTTAATATTTCTCCAGCACGGTTAATCAATTTTGAAGGCATTCCCGCAAGCTTAGCCACATGTATACCAAAGCTGTGTTCTGATCCTCCAGGAACTAATTTCCTTAAGAAAATCACCTTATTATTTACTTCCTTTACACTAACATTAAAGTTCTTAACCCTAGGCATTGAAGTACATAATTCATTTAATTCATGATAATGTGTTGCAAATAATGTTTTTGCCCTATAGGATGGATGTGAATGCAGATATTCTGCAATTGCCCATGCTATGGAAATCCCATCATAAGTACTGGTACCACGACCAATTTCATCTAAAAGAATTAAACTTCTATCCGATAAATTATTCATGATACTTGCGGTCTCATTCATCTCAACCATGAATGTAGATTCTCCTGAACTCAAATTATCTGATGCTCCAACCCGAGTAAAGATCTTATCAACAATCCCTATATAAGCCTCTTTTGCTGGGACAAATGAACCTATTTGCGCCATGAGCACAATTAATCCAGTTTGCCTCAACAAAGCAGACTTTCCAGCCATATTTGGACCTGTTATAATAATAATTTGTTGACCATCAGGATCTAAAAAGGTATCATTGGTTATATAATCCTGTCCTATTGGAAGATTCTTTTCGATAACGGGATGTCGTCCACCTTTTATGTCTAACGTCCTACTTGAATTTACTTCAGGTTTGACATAAAAATTCTTCTCAGCTATGATTGCAAAATTCAGTAATACATCCAATTTCGCTAATAATTGTGCATTTAATTGAATAGGCTTAATGTATTCGGAAATAGCCAATAGTAATTCTGAATATAAACGATTTTCTATAGCTTGAATTTTCTCTTCCGCTCCAAGTATTTGCTCTTCATACTCTTTTAATTCTTCCGTGATATATCGCTCCGCATTTACTAAGGTTTGTTTTCTAATCCAATCTGAAGGAACTTTATCCTTATGCGTATTTGTTACTTCAAGATAATATCCAAAAACATTATTGAATGCGATCTTCAATGAAGGAATACCTGTCTTTTCAGATTCCCTTTTTTGAATCTCGATTAGATAATCCTTTCCTCCAAAAGCAACCTTCCTCAATTTATCCAAATCAGCATCTACCCCATCAGCAATTACATTTCCCTTGTTGATGGCAACCGGTGGCTCTGCCTGCATGCTGTTCTCTATCTTATCCCGAATGATTAAACATGCATTCAATTGCTCAGCAATTACTTTCAGTGATTCGGATTCTTGCTCTTGACAAAGTTCTTTTAATTTTTCTACCGCATATAAAGCTCTTTTGAGCTGAATAATTTCTCTTGGATTAGCTTTTTGTAAACCTATCTTAGAAATCAACCTCTCTAAATCCCCTACCTGCTTGATCTCATGAACCAATTGATCCCTGAGTTCTCGATTATCATAAAAATCTTGAACTACTTGTAGACGCTCGTTGATTGATTTCTCATCTTTCAATGGCATAACAATCCAACGTTTTAATAATCTCGCGCCCATAGGCGAAGAAGTTTCATCCAAAACATCCGATAAGGTCGTCGCATTTTCATTATTAGAGCCAATCAGTTCGAGATTTCGAATGGTAAACCTATCTAACCACATATACCGTTCCTCTTCAATTCTAGAAATATTTGATATATGTTGTAGATTTCTGTGTTCCGTTTCATTCAGGTAATGAAGGGCTACTCCTGCAGCAATTATGCCGATAGGCATTCGATCAATTCCAAAACCTTTCATGGAATTAACCTCAAAATGTTTCAGTAATGACTCTGTAGCATAATCGCCTGTGTATGGCCATTCATCAAGTGTATAAGTATAATATCCACTTCCGAATTGCTCAAGAAACTCTTTGTATTGTTTTTTAGGAAGGATAATCTCAGTCGGTTTAAACCCCTGAAGAAGTTTGTCAATATAATTTATTGACCCTTGCGCAACAAGGAATTCCCCTGTTGAAATATCTAAAAATGAAATCCCAATCCCAAGTTTATCAAAATAAACAGATGCTAAATAGTTATTGGATTTTTGTTGAACTATATTTTCATTGTAGGATACGCCTGGGGTTACTAATTCCGTTACTCCTCTCTTGACGATCGTTTTTGTTTGTTTTGGATCCTCTAGCTGATCGCAGATAGCAACTCTTTGGCCGGCTCTAACTAATTTTGGTAAATAAGTTTCCAAAGAATGATGTGGAAATCCTGCCAATGCTGTTTCAGACTCCGATCCATTTCCTCTTTTTGTTAATACAATCCCTAAAATCTTGGCTGCTTTGATCGCATCTTCCCCAAATGTCTCATAAAAATCTCCAACTCTAAACAACAATAAGGCTCCAGGGTATTTTGCCTTAATCGTATTATATTGTTGCATTAATGGAGTTTGTTTCTTCTCTTTTGCCAAGGTGATCCTATTTTTGTATAAGATGTAAAAATAGCAGATTTGTGTCGATTTGCAAAACTATAGCTTCCCCAAAAAGCATTCAGGAAATGACATAAAAATTAAAAAATACATCTTATGTTTGCATAAAATTTCAGAGTAATGGCAATTAAGCGTTCTACTTCCAAGAACAAAAAGAAACAAACCAAAAATTCATTCGGCAGTTTTATGAAAACTAAGGTTTTACCATGGGCTGTTAGGGGGATTATCGCTTTTTTTGCCTTAAGCATACTTTGGGTTATTGCACTTCGATTTACAAATCCTCCAATTACTTATTTGATGCTCAAAAGAGGTTTCGAAAGAAAAACTGAAGGTAAGGAATGGAAGCTAGAAAGAAAGTGGTTAGCATATGATGACATTTCCGATAATTTAAAAAAAGCTGCTCTTGCCGGAGAAGACGCTCATTTCATGACCCATAATGGCTTCGACACTGAAGCTATAAAAGAGGCTTTTGAAAAGAATAAAGAAGGAAAAAGACTTCGCGGAGGAAGTACAATTAGCCAACAGACTGCGAAAAATGTATTTCTCTGGCCAGGCAGATCATGGATTCGAAAAGGATTAGAAACCTATTTCACCGTGTTGATTGAAATTTTTTGGAATAAAAGAAGAATTCTTGAAGTATATCTAAATGTAATCGAAACTGGTCAAGGTGTATATGGTGCTGAGGCAGCAGCGCAATATTATTTTCATAAATCCGCTAAGAGTTTAACAAAAAAAGAAGCCTCTTTAATTATAGCAATTTTGCCAAGCCCCCAAAAATGGGATGCCAGAAGACCTTCTAATTATGTTAATCGTAGAGCCAACAGTATTGCTCGATATTTGAATTATTATAAAATCCCAAATTAGTAATCCTGCTATTTATAAATTTCAACTTTAATTTTCCCATCAGAAGTCACTGTTCCACGATACATACCTTCGGTATTAAATGGCATAGCGATATTTCCACTTTTATCGATTGCTATTAATCCACCATCACCACCTAGTTTTTCAATTTCATCAATAACTTCCTGAGTAGCTTTTTCAATATTCATTTTTGCATATTTCATTCTCGCTGATACATTATATGCAGCAACTGAACGAATAAAGAATTCACCCCAGCCTGTACATGAAATAGCAACAGTTTCATTGTCAGCATAGGTACCTGCTCCAATAATTGGGGCATCCCCAACTCGACCAAATTTTTTATTGGTCATTCCTCCTGTAGAAGTTCCAGCAGCTAAATTCCCCATTTTATCTAATGCAACACAACCAACTGTTCCAAACTTCTCATCTTTATAGGGTGGGAGAAATGCTTGCTTATCATCGTGGTCCAATTCTGCTCTCTCCTTATCTCTTTCTAATGCTCTTTGCAAACCATCCCAACGCTGTTTTGTCCAAAAATAAGAAGGATCAACTATTTCTATTCCATTCATTTGTGAAAATTCCTCCGCTCCTTTGCCAACCATCATGACATGATCTGATTTATCCATTACCGCCCGTGCTGCACTGATTGGGTTTTTAATAGTTGTCACTCCAGCAACAGAGCCAGCTTTTAGGTTTGATCCATCCATAATTGCAGCATCAAGTTCATTCTTCCCTTGATTGGTAAAAACAGCACCTTTACCCGCATTAAATAATGGAGAGTCTTCCATTATATGGATGGCCGCTTCAATAGCGTCAAGACTTGATTTACCTTGTTTTATTTGTTCATATCCTGCCTGAAGCGATTCCGTTAATTTTGATATATATGCCTGCTCCAAAGAGTCTGTCATATTCTTTTTTAGAATTGTACCCGCTCCACCATGAATTACTAAAACATATTTTGGCTTATTGTTTATTTGAGCTGCTGACTTATTTACACCCATAGTAATACTCATTAAGGTTAATAAGAAAATGACACTATTTTTCATAATTAGATTCAGTTTTAACAAAGTAAGCTATAAAATAGTAAAAAACAAAAAGGGGTGGAAACGCCTTAATCCACCCCAGTTTTACTCAATTTATTAGTTTGTTTTACTGCTTTGTCACTGTTAATTTGGCTTTATTATTTCCTTCGGAAAGGTCAACAAGAAATACGTAAGTTGAACCAACTGTTAAGGTTTTCCCTGCAACCAAGCCTAAGTTACCAGGATCTCTTCCATTGGTACCATCCCCTACTAAAATGATGTCACTATTTGTAGTTAGTTCAGTATTTTTATACTCACCACCCCAGTTCTTTTGATGGAAGAATTTAAAATTGATATTCGTTGCATTGATGGTCTGGCCAGCAACAACAGTTACCTGATATTTCTTCTCACCTATTGGTGCCATACAAATTGCCTTGCCTGGATCCCAACCTACTTGATTATCTGCTACGCTAGGCTTACCAATTCCTTCTCCAATTATCCAAATTGCCCCTGTTCCATCTGGATTTAATACCGCCGGATCACTTCCGTTTAAAGCTTCAACTTTTATGAATTTCTTAGCCACATCGGCAATAAACCTATATTTACCCGATATAACCTTTGAATAATATTTGTCGCCATCTTGACGGATATAATCTTGGTCAATCCACCAGCCTTTTATTCCTGGGATATCACTTAATACCAACTCCTCATCTTTTCCAACAGTTAAATCAACTGAATAAAGATCATCAGCAATCATTTCCATATCCGTATCATTGATCGCATACCGTATAAATGGTGCACTTTCATATGTCAATGTATTAAAGCTAATGGTATAGCGACCATCAAATGAATTTGAAAAAGGAATTACAGCATTTACTCCTTGAATGATACTTTTATTTTCCCATCCAAATTGAATCTTATTACCAAAGGCTCCAACAGCTGGGGCTTCTATATAAGCTGCAGCTTTCATTGGAAATTCATCCGTAACTTGGTATTTATTCGCAGAAACCTTCAGCATTTTATAAGTCTTTCCTCCTTCGCTAATTAAATTTATATAAGGAAAGTCAGGTCTCGATATATTCACAACTTTCTCCTCAGTTGTTTTTACCATTTGAATATTTTCAAGTGTAAATTTCAACATACCTGTACCATTTGGAATATTCTTTAAAAATGGAACAAATAATTTACCTGAATATTCTCCTGCGGATTTAGTTCTTAAAGTTTGTTCTGCAACAACTTCATCACTAAACAACAATTGTACTTTCAAAGTCGACAGATCAATACTTTTATCTGAAACATTGACTGTATATTGTAAACTATCTCCGAACAATGAAGCAGTTGGTACTTTTACTACTTCAATATGTGGTTCCCCAGCACCATACGGCACAATTAATTCATCCTCTTGACAAGAAAACATAAGTGTCATTAGGACTGAAACGGTTAAATAATTGATTAATTTTTTCATTTTTTCCAAGAATAAGAAACAACAGACCCTGCAGGAATATCATAACTGAAGTTATTTTTTCCATCTTCAATAACGATTCTTGCATTGCTACCATTTGAATTAGCAATAACAAAGGCATAAGTACCATCAATATTTTTGAATGCAGAGTAGGTTAACCCTGAATCCGTATATCCTTCTGTACCTATACGAACTGCGCCCGGCTTTACCACCGCAGACATATGTCCTACGATATAATAATGTGAATTTTTACGAATGGTCTTATAATCAGATTTACTGATGTCTACAGCTCCATAACATGTCTGGCAACCTCCTTCACGATTCGGTCCTCGCTCTGAATCCAACATTAAATTCCAAACTATTACCCCTTTACTCCAGTTATTTACTGTACCCAAGGCAACTTCACGCATATCTTCCAATAACCTTTTTCCTAATGCATGACCATCATTCCATGTACCAATTGATGTTTCGGTAAAAATGATGTCTTTTTCAGGCGCTTTTGAATGGATATCCAATAATTCTGCCTTATCCCCTCCATAATTATGATATGCAGAACCTGCAAAGTAGGCTGCAGCAGCAGGATCTTGAAAGATTTTAATTGGATAGTCCTGTTGTTCAGTCATATTATCATAATTATAGTTATGATCAAATGCATAAATCTTTGTCTTCAACCCTGCTGCCTTCATTTTAGGACCCAATGCCGTTTTTACAAAATCACGCTGCTCATTCCAAAACATAACCAAGGATGCTGAGTTTTTATCGTTTAAAGGCTCATTTTGTGTGGTGATAGAATAAATATTAATTCCATGACCTTTCATCGCTTCAATCCATTTCACGAAATATGTTGCATAATCCTGATAATACTTAGGATTCAAGTGTCCCCCTGTCCAAGAATCATAAGGCTTTAATTCTTGAAGATTATTCACCTTCATCCATTTTGGTGGAGTCCATGGTGAACCCATGATTTTTATATCCGGATTTATGGCAATAATCTCTTTTAAAACTGGAATAACATATTCCAGTTCTTCTGATTGTAAAGCGAAGTTCTCAATTCCTGGTTTGTCTGCTAATGTATATTCATCCAATGAAAAGTCTGAACAGCCAATTGCAATACGAATATAACTTTGGCCCATTCCCTCAGTTGTTGAAAATGTCTCTTTTAAAAATTTAGTCCGGTCTGAAGGGCTCATTTTTAAAAGATTATATGCAGTAGAGCCAGTAATTGCTGCTCCAAAACCATCCATAGTCTGATAGGTTTTGCTCTCATCTAGCTTAATGGTTTTTGTCCCCATATTGCTGGATTTGCTAAAATCTAAGTAAGACTTCTTAAAATCATGGCTTAATGAGCCAGTAGTTGTATAAATTAATACATCTCCTGAAGTTGGTTCAACCGGTACTACAGGTTCTCCCCCATTATTGTTGTCATTGCCACATGCCGTCAGAACTGAAGAGAACAAACTTGCAACAAATATGTATTTCTTTAAATTATTCATCATTTGTGTATATTATTAATATCCTAAATTTTGCTTGATCTTAGGATTCTGGTCAATAATCGATTGAGGAATTGGTAGGCGGTAAGAGTTCTCATTAAACTGATAAACCTGTGGCTTTCTTCCTGAATCCTTCGCAAATACTGCATTCATTACAGATTCTACTTTATTTAATCTTGCTAAATCATACCAGCGCTGTCCTTCGAAAGCTAATTCTAATCTACGCTCATTTAGTACAGCTGTTAACATCGCATCTTTACTCGCTTTTGTTGCAGAACTTAGTTTAGAAAGTTTTACTCGTTGACGAACTTTATCAATTATTTCTGCAGCAGCAGGTAGATTGGAGCTTTCTCCCATAATTAAGGCCTCTGCTTTCAGCAATAAAATATCAGCATAACGATATTTTATAATATTGCTAAATGCCGAACGGGTCTTATACATAAATGGATAATTACTCGCTGGATAATAATTGCTCCATCCTGCTTGATAATATACAATCGATTCTGTGTAACGGATCTCATCTCCTTCGCGAGTGAATGCATTAATTAAATCTCTCGAAGGAGTGATCCATTTGGCCCATGTAAAGTTGCTATTGTAGTTAGAAAGATCTCTACCAAACATCCATGTTACCCAATTGCCATTTCCTGCAAAAAATTGAGTCTCTAATATGGATTCCTTTGTGTTTCTTTTCTTTGCTTCTGCATTGCCTTCTTGAACGCCAAATAGATCCCTATAATCAGCTTCTAAATCAAATCCATCTGCAGCCAAATCATCAGCATATTGAATGACTTTCTTATAGTCACGAATCGGCTTTTCAGCATATACTTTTGCCAATAATGCTTTCGCAACTGACTTTGAAAATTTGGTCTTATTTGACGAATTATTTGATGGTGCATCAGGAATTGATTCTAACAAATCCTTCTCAATCTGTTGGTATGCTTCTTTTTCCGTTTTTTGGTCTGGAAAATAATCAGAATAAACCTCTTCGATATTTTCCGCCGTAATATCCCGACCTACATTTGTTACTACAGGAATATCTCCCCAAAGACGAACCATGTCAAATAGAATCATGGCACGGAATATCTTCGCTTCAGCTTTATATTGCTTACGTAGGGCAGTTGTCAATGAATTATCCGCTACAGAATCAACATTTACAATTAAAATATTTGCACGAGCAATATCTTCTAAATATCTCTTCCAATCACGTTCAACCACAGAGTTTGAACCTTCAATCCCATTGGTCTCATATGGAACAACCTCTGCGCCTGTAGTACCCGCATAAGCATTGTCTGAATGTGACTCTGCTATCAGCAATTGATCCAAATACCAGTGCTCCATACGATCACGCATAAGGTTGTAAATCCCTTGTAAGTGACTTTCAACAGCAGCCTTATCCTTAAAGGCTACTTTATGTCCTTCCTCATTAACCCCTTCAGTAACATCCGAATATTCTGATAAAGGATCTTTTTGTAAAGAACAGCTTGTAATGACAGCAACTGTAAGTAATGCCATCATACTCTTTATTAAGTTAACTTTTAACGTTCTCATAATCATAATCTTAGAACTCAACATTAATACCTACTACAAAAGATTTACTCTGTGGATAGGTCCCCCAATCTAATCCTTGAACCCTACCAGAATTTCCCCATTGGTTTACCTCAGGGTCTAAACCTGTATATTTTGTAAGTGTTAATAAATTTGTTGCAGATACAAAAGGTTGTAATTTGTTTATTCCTATCCTGTTTAATGCAGGTGCCTTAATGTTATAGGATAATGAAACATTCTTCAAGCGTATATAGCTTCCGTCTTCAATAAAATAAGTGGAGTTTAACATATTGTATCCCGCTTTAGGAACCTCTGTAACCTGTCCCGGAACTCTCCAACGTTGTAAAACTCTCGTCGATTGATTTTTACCATCATACATCCCTTCCATATCCATTCTGGATGCATTATAAATATCGTTGCCTTGTGAACCTTGAATAAATACATTCAGGTTGAAGTTCTTATAAGAGAAATTGTTGGTAAATCCGAACGTAAAGTTTGGATTTGGATCTCCGATATAAGTACGGTCCGAAGATGAAATCCTTCCATCGCCATTGATGTCCTTATAATTCATGTCTCCTGTCTCTGGATTGACGCCTTCACTTACATATCCAAAGAAACTTCCCATAGGTCGACCTGGTTCATTTCTAACAACATAGTCATTTACATAGTCTACTGTTTTAGCATCTAAATAAACTGGCTGTAAGGTTAGTTTACTTAGTTCATTTTTATTGAATGAAATATTGAATGTTGTATTCCACCTAAAATCACCTCTAAAGTTTTCTGATGTAACATTGGCCTCAAAACCCTTATTAATCATTTCTCCTTCATTTCTTTGAATCGATGGAATTTGACCAGTTCCACTTAAATCTACATACATCAACATGTCTGTTGTTTTTTTGTAGTAATAATCTAAGTTTACTGTAATCCTGTTGTCAATTCCTGTAAAGTCTAATCCTACTCCAGTTTGTGTCGTTCTTTCCCATCCAAGGTCATTTGCCCTTAAGTTTGCTGGTGAAACGGAAACTAAATCATTTGTTTTTCCTTCTTCAAACCATGGTGAACGAGAAATGCTATACCGTTGTAAATAAGAGTAATCCCCGATTCCTGATTGATTTCCTGTTTGACCCCATCCTCCTCGGATTTTTAAGTCATTCATCCAAGAAACATCTTTCAAGAACTCTTCAGAGGATAATCTCCAAGCTGCAGAAACTGATGGGAATACTGACCAACGGTTATCAGGATGTAATTTTGAAGAACCGTCTGTTCTTACATTAGCTGTAATTAAATATTTCCCATCATAATTATAGGAAAGACGGCCAAAGTATGACATCATGGCCCAATCTGACGCACTAGAGTTTGTTGCTGTCCATGAAATTTTATTAGCCGCATTTAAAGTCTCAATTAAATCTGACCTAAAATGTGAACCTAAAATATAACTGCTTGTATATTGTGAATTGGTCCAAGAAGAACCTGCCATTGCTTCAAAACCATGTTTATCTAATGTTTTGTTGTATGATAACACGTTGTCGAAGGTCAAAACAGTATTCATATTTCTTGAATCACTTGCTTCACCGAATTGGTTTCTACCCCATGATGTCGACAATGGATCCAAAAATGTTGAAGAAAATGCATTTCTTCTATCGATTGCGAACAATGATTTAAAATTCAATTCAGGAAGGATATGAATCGTCGCTGATCCAGAACCAATTAACCTATTTTCACGGTTGCGGTTGTTTGCTGTTGTCCTTAGATTTTCCAACGGACTAGTCACATTCAAACCATAAAAGTTATTATAGAATTGAGCTGGATTAAATGGATCCATAATAGGTGCAAAAGTAGGTGTATTGATGGACGCTAGAACTACACCGCCTCTATTTGAACCCGTACCTTCAACCATTCCGTTTCCATTATAATCAGCATATGAGAAATTCGCATTAACTGTTAACCAATCTCTAACTTTATTCTCAATATTTCCTCTAAAATTATAACGCTTGTAAAACGTAGAGTTTACTATACCCTTATCATTGATATAACCTCCGGAAAGGAAATATTTAATTCGATCAGATCCGTCCGATACAGAAACTTGATAATCTTGAATAACACCATTCGAAAAGGTAGCATCAAACCAATCAGTTTGGTCGGTCAAATTATCTGGAAGAGAGATAATCTTGATTTCATCCATTAAATCCTTGTATTGTGCTGTATTCAATGGTTCAATCTTACTAGTCACCCTGTTCTGAGTGGCCAACATATTGAATGTAATTTTAGGGTTCCCTACTCTACCTTGTTTTGTGGTAACTAATACAACCCCATTGGCAGCTCTAGAACCATAGATTGCTGCTGAAGAAGCATCTTTTAACACTTGCATATCAGCAATATCCGTTGGAGATAAGAAATTAATGTTATCTACCGGAACTCCATCTACAACATACAATGGATCATTACTTCCATTAAAAGAAGTTGTACCACGAATACGGATTGAAGTACCTCCCCCTGGTGCTCCTGATGGTTGAGAAACCGTTACCCCAGCGGCTTTCCCTTGAATTGCTTGATTAGCATTTACAATCGGACGCTCATTTACATCTTCCAATGAAACACTGGAAATTGCTGTAGTCACATCCTTTCGCTTTACTGCCCCATAACCAATTACGACAACATCCTCTAAAGTGTTGGTCGCACTGCTTAGAGCAATTGTCATTTCACTTGATTCTGCAATAACTTCGCGGCTCTCATAGCCTAAATAAGAAATTCGAAGTTTTGAGTTTGAAGGAACATTTTCGAGTGTAAATACTCCATCGTTATTCGAAGAGGTTGATGTTGTCCCCCCGATAACGGTAATGGTAGCACCAATTATTGGCTCATTGGTGGCTTCGTCTATAACCTTTCCTGTTATCCTATTCCCCCCCTGTGCATATGCAAGGCTAAAGAATACAGATACCAAATAAAGGCAAAGACCGATACTAACTTTAGTAAAAAGTTTCATACGACTTATAATCAGTTATTAGATTAATAAAATAATTCAGGTTATTCCTAAACTTCCCAATCCAAAGTTAAGCAGGGGTTATATGTTTATTAAGCTTTTGAAATGCCCAAAAACAAAAAAGTAAACGAAGTAATCCAATAACCATTGAATTACAACCGTTTAGACACTTTTAAAATGAAAAAAAGTAAAGCTTTTTAGGAGGTTTTTATGTTACCAATCTCTTTTATTTGCTCATCAAAGTCTTCTTTAGTCCCTAAAACCTTGTTCCGAACCTTGACACGATAGTTGTAAACTGTACGTAAGGAATACCGCAAGAATCTGGCAATTTTTGTGGAATCCGAAATACCTAATCTTATTAAAGCAAAAATTCGAAGTTCTGAATTTAATAATTCATCATGTTTAAGAGTCAACTGCTCCTCAGGTTTAAGTAGTTTATTAAATTCTTGAATAAAACTAGGATATAGATTTAAGAAAATAACATCAAAATTATGGTATAAATCATCTAACTCTGTATTGATGAAATCTTGAGATTTCAACTCTCTATTCAATTCGTCCAATTGATTATTTGAAAGTTTCTTTAAAATTCCTTTCCGTGTATTATCTAATTTATCAATATAGGCAGAACATAATTCAAAAAACTGAGCCATATATTCTTCCTTGATATGATTGGATTCTTGTAGATCTTGATTAACCTTTAACAATTGTCCATTCAAACCTTGAAGTTCATTATTTAGTGTTTTTAAATCCCTCCTCGTTCTTTTTAATCGCTTCATCTGCATATACAGTACAATAAATGCAACCAGCAATAAAATAGACATTAAGGAAATGATATATAAAAATGTTTTTAATTGATTTTTATTGGCCAATTCCTTTTCTTGAAATGCCGAATTAATAATAGGATAGAATGATGAATTCTCAATGGTTCGAAATCTTACATTACAAAATAAAGCATCCTCCATTGCCTGTTGAATGAATAAATAAGCCTTATCAATTTCATTTCGTTCAAAATATACTAATGCCAAACTTTGCATGGAGGCATTATCTTTTACCGTGTTTTTAATATCGGTAATGGCAGATTGACCTAAATAATAAATCTCATTTTCTTGATCCCCTTTATTTTTATAAAGAAGACCTAACAGATATGCAATTACAGCTCGTTCATGCTGTGGGTCTTTATATTCTTGCAATAGTTGCTTCAGCTCAGACTCTGCTTTATCAAAATTATTGCCGAACAAGGCTCGGGTTGCCGAATTGATCCTATATTCTTTTGAATCTTTTGGCAAAACATTTAATAATGAGTCTCGGTAAACCTCACTTTGGGTAAAGTATTGATAATGATTAGTACTTTGACCATAATGTGAATAAAAATCAGAATATGCACGGTAATAATCTGCCTCTTGTTCACTTGATAGACTTTGCCTTGGTATTCCTTTTAATATTTGATTTGACTCTATAAAACGGCCAGCAGAAGAATATAATCCGGCCAATTGAATATCAACCTCATTAATTAAAATCGGATCTTTTAATTGTTGGGCTATCTTTTTATTTTCATTTACGTAAAAAATAGCAGAATCTATTTGATAGGTTTTGAATTCATCATAGAGATTTTGCAATAATTGATATCGATCGGAAGGAGCACTCCTTAAGCGAAGGCGTTCTTTAATTTCGAATATCTTAAGCAATTTATCCTTTTCAAATTCAATCTTTCGTCCAAGTACTTTCTTTAATTCACGCTCAACTGAATCTTTTGGACTTACTTCATCATCAGCTTTGGCCGTTGTACCTGTTATGGTCAATGCTAATATTAAGGTCAAACAATAAAAAAGACTTCTTAATTTAAGTTTAATTTTCATTTTCTTCTTCCCACCAATCGGTTTTCAAATCATCAATTTCTCTACGATCTTTTTTAGTAGGTCTTCCTGTGCCACGATCCCTTTTCAATACAGGTGCATGGAATGAAGATTTGAAAGCATATGTATCTTCAACAGGGGTCAGATCTTCATAAAATTGAACGGCAGTTTTTGCATCTACGCGTCTCTCAAGCAGGCCAATAACTTTGATGACTTTCTTCTCAATCCCTTTTTGAATCGAATACGTTTCCCCAACCTTTGCTATTCCGGAAGGTTTTACATTTTGTCCATTCAGTTTTACCTTACCAGCTTTACATGCTTCCGTGGCTAAACTTCTCGTTTTAAAAACACGTATAGCCCATAAGTATTTATCAATCCGTAATTTGTCTGCCGCCTCTGCCATCTTACAAAAATAGTCATATCTTCTTAATTTTGCCCTTACCGTGACTTACTTATCAGTAAAATTCTTCATATTTGTCATTAATTTAAATTTAGTTTTAACAATATCATGATAGACTGCACAATCCTTCAAAAATTAGTAGAAGAAGCTTGGGAAAATAGACAATTATTAGAATATAAAGAATATTACGAAGCTATTGAATTCGTTATTCAACATTTAGATAAAGGTGAACTTAGAGTTGCTGAACCGGTTGGAGAATCTTGGTATGTAAATGATTGGATTAAAAAAGCCGTTATTCTTTATTTCCCTATTCGTAATATGGAAGTCATTAAGAATGATCCTTTTGTATATTATGATAAAATGAAGCTCAAAACTAATTTTAAAGAATTAGGGGTACGTGTTGTTCCTGGCGCTTCAGCAAGGTATGGTTCTTATTTAGCTAAGGGAGTTATTATGATGCCTTCCTATGTAAATATTGGTGCATATGTTGGTGAAGGAACTATGGTCGACACTTGGGCAACTGTTGGTTCTTGTGCACAAGTTGGTAAAAATGTCCATCTAAGTGGTGGTGTCGGTCTTGGCGGAGTTTTAGAACCTGTTCAGGCTGCTCCAGTTATTATCGAAGACAATGTATTTGTTGGATCAAGAGCAATTGTAGTAGAAGGCGTACGAGTTGAGGAAGAAGCAGTTCTTGGTGCAAATGTAGTATTAACTGCCTCAACGAAAATCATTGATGTTTCTGGCCCTGAACCGATCGAATATAAAGGTTATGTTCCTTCTCGCTCAGTTGTGATCCCGGGATCATATACTAAAAAATTCCCTGCGGGTGAATACCAAGTTCCTTGTGCTTTGATAATTGGTCAACGAAAAGAATCAACTGACAAAAAAACCTCATTAAATGATGCGCTTCGTGATCATAATGTAGCCGTTTAATATCAATAATGCAAAGACCCTATATCGACAAGGAAGATTTAAACAAAGCTTTAGAAACATTAAAGTCGGGTGGATTAATTCTATATCCTACAGATACTATTTGGGGAATTGGTTGTGATGCAACTAATCCTGATGCTGTTGAAAAAATATTTGCCCTAAAAGGTAGAGATAAGGGAAAAAGTATGATTATCCTTTTGGAAAATGATTACCAATTAGAGGGGTATGTTAAGGACGTACCAGATGTTGCTTATGAATTGATTGAGGCAACAGATAAACCCCTTACTATTATTTATTCAAATGCTAAGAATTTAGCCGAGAATGTGGTCGCAGAAGATGGTTCCATAGGTATTCGAATTGTACAACATCCCTTTTGTGAACAACTATTGCAAAGGTTTCGAAAACCAGTTGTCTCAACATCTGCTAACATTAGCGGTGAAATTTCAGCAAGGAATTTCTCGGAAATCTCAGAAGAAATAATTAACGGGGTTGATTATGTAGTAAAATTTGGCCAACATGAACTAGCAAATGGAACTGCATCAACAATTATGAAATTAGACCCAAGTGGTAAATTCGAATTCTTAAGAAAATAAATATGAAAAAGCTTATTTCAATCATCATTTGTGTATTTGCTTTTGTAGCCATCAGCAATGCGCAATCTTCTATTCAACCTGCAAAGGCTGGTGTGAATTACGGAAAAAAAGTCGATAAAAAAGGTGCTATTTCTGTTAATCAATTGGAAAAAGCATTAGAAAGAAAAGATTCTTTTAGTGGAAAAGTGGAAGGCGAAGTTGTACAAGTATGTACTAAAAAAGGTTGTTTCTTGACTTTAAAAACTGAAGCCAATAAAGAACCTATTATGGTAAGATTTACTGATTACGGTTATTTTGTCCCCCAAGATTTAATTGGTAAAACAGTAGTCCTTGAAGGAAAGGCAAAAGTGAAAGAAACTACAGTTGAATGGCAAAAGCATTATGCTGAAGACATGGGAAAAAGCAAAGAAGAAATTGCTAAAATCAATAAACCAAGAAAAGACATTTCTTTAGTTGCTGATGGTGTTCTTGTTGTAAAATAGATAAAAAGACTTATTTTGGAGGCTGCAAATAATATTGCAGCCTCATTTTTTTTATTAATCTAACGCTAATGTCGGTTTTTCAACCTGTTTCATGCCAAAGCATCAAGATAGGCTCAAGACTTTTGACCTTTGAGTCTCCCAAAGTTATGGGAATACTTAATCTTACTCCTGACTCATTTTATGATGGTGGAAAACATAGCACTGTAGAATTAGCTTTGATACAGGCTAAAAAATTAATAGATGAAGGTGCAGATATGATCGACATTGGAGCTTACTCAAGTCGGCCTGGCGCTATGGATATTTCTGAACAAGAAGAAATAGATCGAGCTATTCCTTTTATTGAAGCTTTCCGCCAATATTTCCCAGAAATGATACTTTCTATCGACACCTTCAGGGCGAAAGTTGCTGAAAATTGTGTAAAGGCAGGTGTACATATCATCAATGATATTTCCGGTGGTACTTTAGATGAAAATATGTTTGAAACTGTAGCCAAATTACAAGTACCATATATTCTGATGCATATGCGGGGAACACCCTCAACTATGCAAAAATTAACAGATTATAAGGATGTGGTCAATGATGTTGCTGAAAGTCTAGGTGTTCAAATTGCGAAACTGAGACAGTTAGGCGTAAAAGATATTATTTTAGACCCTGGTTATGGCTTTGCAAAAACTATTGATCAAAATTATGAACTCCTATTGCGTGTTAATGAATTGCATTATTTCGGATTGCCAATCCTCGGGGGTATTTCCAGGAAATCTATGATTTATAAAAAAATAGGATTAAAACCCAATGAGGTTCTCCCCGGAACTATTGCGTTAAACACGTTGTTATTGGAAAGAGGTGTGCAAATCCTCAGAGTTCATGACGTAATGGAAGCCAAACAATTAATTAACATATTTTACTAAAATTATTTTGAAGAAAACTAGAGATATCGTTACGATCGGGTTTGCTTTATTTGCCATGTTCTTTGGTGCTGGAAACCTGCTATTACCGCCCTACATCGGGATACAAATCGGAGATCATGTTTGGATTACCATTTTAGCTTTTGGATTAACTGGGATATTACTCCCTTTCTTTGGGATACTCTCTGTTGTTAATTCTGGAGAATCATTTCAAGACTTAGGAACTAGAATCAATAAATTTTTATCTCCGGTATTAGGAACGGTAATTATGTTGTGCATAGGACCATTAATTGCCATTCCAAGAACAGCAGCAACTACTTTTGAAGTGGGTATATTACCTTCATTTCCTAATTCAGCTCCTATCTGGACATCAATCGCTTTCTTTGCAGTAACTTGGCTATTGACCATATCACCCTCCAAAGTTGTAGATATCATCGGAAATTTCCTCACTCCATTATTATTGGTATTATTAATTTCTTTAATTGCATTGGGTATTTTTAATCCAATGGCCGATTATAACGACACAACCTTGAGTACTGCCGAATCTTTTACTTTAGGATTTGTAGATGGATATCAAACACTAGATGTTCTTGCCTCTGTAATTTTTGCAGGAATAATAATCACAGCTTCAATTTCAAAAGGATATAGTACGGTTAAATCTAAAAATCAAGTAGTAATTGCTGCAGGGATCTTGGCTGCTTCTTGTTTGTTTATTATATATGGAGGCTTAATTTATTTGGGAGCAACTTCAGGAATAGAGGATTTGGCTATAAAGAGGTCGGAATTATTGATCCTTATTTCTAGAGCCATAATGGGACCATTTGGAACCATCGCTATTGCCATTAGTATAGCATTAGCATGTTTGACAACTGCAATTGCCCTCACTTCGGCAGTTGGATCTTTCTTCTCAGAGTTGACTAATGGAAAATTAAGCTATAAATTATTGGTAACGATTTGCTGTATAGCATCATGTATTTTATCCATCACAGGTGTGGATAATATTATTTCCTTTGCTTATCCCATTTTGACTTTTATATATCCTATTGTGATTACATTGGTTTTATACACGGTATTTTTTGGACCATTTGTAAAAAGCAAAGAACCTTATGTAGCTGCACTAATTGGATCCAGCATAATTGCTGTCTTGTCCTTATTTAAGCAAATGAACCTGCTAAGCACAGAGACCATAGCTACTTTGAATCATATTCCATTTTTTGAATATGAGTTGGGATGGGTAGTTCCCTCATTTGTTTTGTTTTTGTTAGGTCTATTTTTATCTAACCGGAAGAAAGAAATCGTAAATTAAAAGTTTTTCAAAATAAAAACCCCTCATTCCAATATTCCTAATAATTAGTTTCAGAATATTAAAATTAGGGGTTTTATTATGTAATCTTTATTGTGTTATCTTACAATACTTCCTGCAGAGATATCGGTGTTAGGTCTTACAAAATCTAACCTTCCATCAGCATCTTCGGCCATAAGAATCATTCCTTGAGATTGAATCCCTTTAATTTCTCTTGGCTCTAAATTCACCAAAATCGAAACCTGTTTTCCAACAATTTCCTCAGGAGTGAAATACTCGGCTATTCCCGAAACAACTGTCCTCTTGTCAATTCCTGTATCAATGGTCAGCTTCAATAATTTCTTAGTTTTTGCTACTTTTTCCGCGGTCAGGATTCGACCAACACGGATATCCATCTTCATAAACTCGTCGAAATTAACATTAGCTTTTTGGGCTGCCTTTGGTGCGGCCAATGCATTGCTTGCTTTTGCATTAGCTAATTTTGTCAACTGAAACTCAACTTGCTCGTCTGTAATCTTATCAAATAACAATTGTGTTTCTCCTAATTGATGTCCCGACTCTAAAAGATCTGATTTGCCTGCCTCATCCCAGTTCTTTGCTGAAAGATTTAACATCTCGAAAATCTTAGTACTGCTAAATGGTAAAAATGGCTGTCCTAACAATGCCAAATTAGCTACGATTTGACCAGCTACAAACAATACTGTTTTTACTCTTTCTTCGTCATTTTTAATTACTTTCCAAGGCTCTTCATCAGCAAGGTATTTATTACCTAAACGTGCGGCATTCATAAATTGTGCTAATGCCTCGCGGAATCTATATTGAGATAAAGATTGTTGTATTAACCCCGGGAATGTTGATAATTCCTTAAGTACTTCTTGATCCGATGCTGTCAATGGAGAACCTAATAATACTTTGCCATCAAAGTATTTATGTGACAAGACCATAACCCTATTGATGAAGTTCCCTAAAATAGCAACCAATTCATTATTCACTCGCGCTTGAAAATCCTTCCAGGTAAATTCGCTATCTGATGTTTCAGGCAAAATGGAAGTTAACATATAGCGTAATTCATCTTGCTTCCCAGGAAACTCTTCCAAATATTCATGTAACCAAACAGCATGGTTTCTGGAGGTCGACAATTTATCTCCTTCCAGATTTAAGAATTCATTAGCAGGTACATTTTCAGGCAGAATATAGTCTCCATGTGCATGTAATATCGCTGGAAAAATAATACAGTGAAATACAATATTATCCTTACCAATAAAATGGATTAAAGTTGAATTGTCCTCAGGATTAACTTGTTGCTTCCAATAATGCTCCCAATTTTTCCCTTCATCAATTGCCCATTGTTTTGTTGCAGAGATATATCCAATAGGCGCATCCAACCAAACATAAAGCTTCTTACCTTCTGCTTCATCTAACGGAACATCTACACCCCAATCCAAATCTCTAGTCATTGAACGTGGTTGTAATCCTGATTTTAACCAAGATTGGCATTGACCAAAAACATTGGACTTCAATTCATCCTTCTTACCTTCTATTAACCATTTCTCTAACCATGGTTGATATTTATCCAAAGGCAAATACCAATGTTTGGTTTCCTTAAGAACAGGTGCTTTACCGCTTAAAGTAGATTTTGGATTAATAAGATCCGTTGGATTCAAAGAAGTTCCACATTTCTCACATTGGTCTCCATATGCTCCTTCATTTCCGCAATGTGGGCAAGTGCCTACAATATATCGGTCCGCTAAAAATTGATGATATTCCTCATCATAATATTGTTCTGAGTAACGCTCAATAAACTCGCCTTTCTCATAAAGGTTCAAGAAAAATTCTTGTGAAAGCTGATGGTGAATTGGTTCTGAGGTACGGTGGTAAATATTGAACGAAATCCCAAATTCTTCAAAACTATCTTTAATCTGCTGATTGTATTTATCAATAATTTGCTGTGGTGTAACACCCTCTTTTTTCGCTTTTATGGTAATTGCAGCACCATGCTCATCAGATCCACAGACATAAACAACATCTTTATTGTTTAATCTTAAAAATCGTACGAAAATATCTCCAGGGATATATGCTCCTGCAAGATGACCAATATGCAATGGACCATTGGCATATGGTAATGCCGAGGTGATGGTATAACGTTGTTTACTAAATATATCCAATGTGATCTAGAATTTATGTTTCTTAATAGCCTGTCTTGGCTTAGTCAACAAAGATAAGGCAAATTGAAGTATTCTGCTATCTCTTCTAACATTTTCATGCATAAACCAAAAAATAAAATTATTATTTCTTATTTTTCAATTCTTGATCTATGGTAATTATAGACTTTTTGAAATTAGGTACATTTGTATGCAAATAATTTAACTAACAAAGACACAGATGAAAAATTCAAGGACAGACTTAGGGCTTTTAATAATCCGAATCGGATTCGGATTAACAATGATCGCATTTCACGGATTACCTAAATTAATGGGTGGACCAGAAAAATGGACGGCAATTGGCAAATCTATGCAGAACCTAGGAATTGATTTTATGCCAACTGTTTTTGGATTTTCCGCTGGACTAGCTGAATCATTAGGATCTTTGTTATTGATGTTGGGATTATGGACTAGACCTGCAGCGACTGTTTTAGCGTTGACTATGTTTGTCGCAGCAGCGAACCACTTAGCAAAAGGGGATGGACTTTCAGGGGCTTCCCACGCCATTGAATTCCTTGTAGTCTACATTGCTTTCGCAGTAATGGGGCCAGGAAAATTAAGTATCGACAAAAAATAATCTTATTCTATATAAAAAGAGAAAGCCATCCTTTAAGGAATGGCTTTCTCTTTTTATATAGTAAAATTTTTTATCTAAAAACAGTTGCATGCCAACTATCTTTAAATGGAATTTCCCATTTTTCGTTGAATTCAGATTCAGTTTGTGCTAGATTATTAAAGACAATCGTATCAGCATTCACCTCTCCTTCTTTACAGAGCGCCTCAAAGATTTCACGAGAAACTAATTGAATATTATTTTCATTATCCCGATATGAAATGAGTGTACGATTAAATAATCCAATATTTAATTCTTCTTCCAATTCTTTTAAAATACGAACTGATTTATCGATTGAACAACCGGTCACCTGAGCAATTTCTTCATCGACTGTTAATACAATAAATAAATTATATTTAATTTCAGCTTTTCCAGCCAATTGGCTTCCATGTGCTGTCCACTCTACGATAAAAGAATCTAATTTAGATTGTGCCTCTTGTAGTTCCGGCTGAGTAAAAAATCGATCAGCCTGATAAATCCATACCTTTTTCATATCTCTATTCTTTAATGAGTGTAATATGGGGATATCATTATATATACGATAACTCCAGTTACAGCAACATACAACCACATCGGATAAGTTATTCTAGCTAACTTTTTATGCCGTTCATAGGCCCCTGCTATCCCTCTAACAAAAGTAAATAATACGAATGGAATTATGATAATGGATAAAATGATATGCGTCACAAGAATGAAAAAATACACATATCTAATAGTCCCCTCTCCTCCGAAAGATGTTGATTCAGATGTCATATGGTAAGCAACATACATGATCAAGAATGCAGAGGAAAAAACCATGCAGAGTTTAATTAGGTTCTCATGAAGCTTCACATTTCCTCTTTTAATTGCTGAAACGGCAATAACCAAACAAATGGCTGTTAATCCATTAATTGTTGCATAAATGGGTGGGAGAAAGCTTAATGGTTGTACATCATATCCCATCTTTGGCAAATTAATTCCAAACAAGGCTGCCACGGCCAAAGGAATAATGATGGATAAGGCCCAAATAATCCCTTTATACTTTTTTTCTTCTTCTGTCATTGCCATATTACTTCCGCTCTATTTTTAATGGGTTATTTCTAATCTCTTCTACTAACTGTACTTTAATTTCATCCTCGAGCCTATCAAGTTCAGACCGAAGGCTGATATCATAAAATCCTCTAATTCTTTTTTCAGAATCCAATAATACAAATTGATTGCTGATAACGAATTTAGAACTATCACCCTGTACAGGCATTGCTTCAATCAACATTGAAGATCTAGCAAATTCAAAAATATCAACACTTGGCTTATTTACAACAAACCAGTGCGGACTCATACCTTTTTTATAAGGCTCAATAAATTTTTGAAGATCTTCTGCCTTGTCATGGGGATCCACCGAAATAGAAAACAATTGAACTTTAGGATTTTCTTTAAACCGGGTGGCAATGCTGGACATATCATGAACCAACTGCTTAGATAAACCTTGGTCACGTGTATAGAATAGATGAACAACCGATACTGATGTGTCATTCCCTAAAAGAGTTACAGGCTTATTGTCATAATTCCTGAATTCTACCGGTTCTAACTGATGAAAAATTGTGTCCGGGATTTCCCTTCCCATCACACGGCGCATTTCACCAGAAAGCTTCTTTTCGCCAAATACAGGCAATTTAATGTACTCATTAGAGCCCATTTTATTGACCAGTATATATAAAAAACCTGGCACAAATAAAACAAGTGCCAGGATTATTAATTTTGATATATTCTTTGAACGAGTACTTTTACTCATTACTTATCTGTTTATTTATGAGGAAATATCGGTTGATGTGTAAATGAATCATGCAGGTGTCCTCCTTCTATCATCATTAGAACAATGAAATAGATAATAAAAAGAAATACAATTCCTACCGTCAAAATAAAACCAGATTTTTCAAATTTTAAGTGCATAAAGAATGCAACAATGTAAAAAGCCTTCACTAAAGTAAGAACAATATAAATTACATTAAGCATAGTACCTTTGTGAAGGATACCCCAGTGGTGCACAAAACCCAATGCAATTAAAAACTCTAATGCCGTTAATGCTAATAGAATAAAGAAAACACTCCAAATACGTTTCTTATCCATTCCTTCGCCATGCGCATGCGCATCGTGGCTTTCTATATGATCGTGATTACTCATGTTCGATAATTTTAAAAATCTTTATTAATTAGATTAAGTAGAAGAAGGTAAATACGAATACCCATACTAAATCCACAAAGTGCCAATACAAACCAACTTTTTCAATCATTAAATAAGAACCTCGGTTTTCAAAGGTATTATTTAAGGTCATGCACAATACAATAATGTTCAATAGGATACCAATAGATACGTGGAATCCGTGGAAACCAGTAATGGTAAAGAACAGATTAGAGAATTGTAAAGCTGCAGTATAAGAAATTTCTTTGGTGAAGTAAGGCTGTAAAGCTTCAATAATAGCATTCGGATCGGTTAATCCAGTTGCTGGGTTACGTCCAAACCAAAAGCCTTGATGGTGTAGGTGTGACCATTCTATAGCCTGACATCCTACGAACATCAAACCTCCTAAAATTGTCCACAACATCCATTTAACAACCTCCTGTTTAGAATTTCGATGTCCAGCTTCAACGGCAAGAACCATTGTCACAGATGACATAATCAAAATAAAAGTCATGATACCCACAAAAACTAGTGGCTGACCCGATTCTGCAATGCCCGGTATAGATTGGAAAATCTTATCGGCATCAATCCAAGTAGGTTGTGCATATTTTTGAGCACCATAATAAATCAAGAATGCAGAGAATGTAAATGCATCTGATACTAGGAAAAACCACATCATGATTTTACCATACTCTAGGTTCCAAGGTGATTTACCTCCGCTCCAAGGTCCTTCTTTTACCTTATCCAATTGCGATACTGTTGTACTCATTGTTTACTGTTATTGATTCAAAAGTAAGAAAACATAAATATATATCCATAATAGTCCTAGAAAATGCCAAAATATTGAGGCAAGATCCATCCGGAAAACATTGTTATCGATAGGGATGTTTTTTAACGCCCCAAGATAACATCTAACCAACACCAATATTCCGGCTATGATGTGGGCCAGGTGCAAACCTGTAAATATGTAAATGAACGATTGTGAAGCGTTGCTATTCACAAAAGTAATCCCTCTGTTAAATAATACCGACCAAGCTTCTACTTGCAACCAAAAAAACACGATACCTAATACAATCGTAATCAGTAAATATGTTTTCTGCTTCGAAATTTGACCAGCTTTTACCGCTTTAAAGGCCAAATACATTGTTAAACTGCTCAATACTATAACTGCGGTACTATAGATAAATACATGAGGTAAAATAGTTTTTATCCCTTTATCTACTCCGCTAGCTGTGTAAACTATAAACCCACTGGTCAGAGCGGCAAACATCATGAACATACCAATCATCCCAAGCCAAAGATTAAATTTCTTTGCCTTCCTTGATTTTAATAGTTCTTCGTTATACAACTCTTCCTTATCCATTGCAATCTGTAATTCCATTTTTTATTTAAAAGGTATAAAATCAAACAACAATACTAATTGGGTAAGTGGCAAATAGGCAAATGATGTAAACATAATTTTCTTTGCCGTACTTACTTCCATTTTTTGCAAGTGTTGAAATCCGTACCAAGTGAATAATAATCCTCCAGCTAATGATAATAGCGTGAAGACCCATCCTCCTATACCAAAGTACATTGGTAGAAAACCAACCGGAATCATTAAAACGCATGAAATAAAAATAAACCATGCTGATAACTTATCCGTTTTAGTCGTCGGTAATAACCTAAATCCTGCCCGCTTATAATCTTCATCCGTCACCCAAGCGATGGCCCAAAAGTGAGGAAACTGCCAAAAGAACTGAATTGTGAAGAGTACAAGTGGCGTAATGACAACGGCCGCTTCACTAACTTCTGAATACGCTAGTCCAAATCCTGCTGATTTAAACGCAGCATAATATCCTATCAATGGTGGCAATGCTCCCGGAATCGCCCCAACCCAAACTGCAATTGGAGATTTCTGTTTTAATGGCGTATAAACAAACGCATACAAGAAAATCGAAAACACTGAAAGCAATCCAGCAATAAAATTCAATTCTACCAAGATTAACGTTCCGGCAATTCCCATAAACACACTTAATATTAAAGCTTGTCCTGTGGTCATTCTTCCTGCTGGAAGAGGTCTATCCTCTGTACGCTTCATCAATTTATCAAGATCACGCTCGATGATCTCGTTAAATCCATTCGCAGCACCCGTAACCAAAAACCCTCCGATTGTTAATAATGCCCAATTAAACCAGATGATATCTCCTTGCTGTGTCGCTCCAATTAAAAATGAAATTGATGCAGAGAACACAACTGTTAGCGTAAGCCTCAGCTTGACAAGTTTGTTAAAATCTGAAATAAATCCCTTCATAATCAAAATATTTCCCTAAACAACTTCTTGATTTGTATTACCTACTGGTTTATTTAAGATCAACAATAAATAATATTGTGCTCCAACCAATAAGCTTGCTACAACCAAATGAACTGTTTGTGCTACAGCGGGAACATGAAACCTTGCCAATATAATCCCTGATAACATTTGAATACAAACCAATACCAATGAAATCTTAGCATACTTGAACTGAACTGTATTAATTAGTGCAGATGACCTAAGCTTGAAGTATAAAAATACGACCAGTGCTAAAGTAATGTATGCAAGTATTCTGTGAGTATGGTATGGCATTCCTATAGAATCAATCCATTCACTACGTTGAACTCCTTGTTGATTTAAATGATCGATAATCTCTCGAACATCTGTACCAAAAACCACCTGTATTACCAATATCAAAAGTGAAATAAAGGTAATCCAAGTAAAGCTTCGATCCGAATTTTTCAAGAACGTATTATTCCTTAATTTAATAGCCCAATAATAAGTTTGAATTGCTATACAAACAATTACTAAGGCTAATAACATATGAATGGTGATTACCCAAGGTGTAAGGTTCGTAGATACTACGATAGAACCTAACCAGGCTTGTATCACAACGACAATAAGATTAAGAACGCTCCATATTGCTATGGCTTTTTTCTTTTTCCAATAAGTAAAAGAATAAATTGCTGTAAACAGCATACAGAAACCGGCTAAAACTCCAGTTAGACGATTAATATATTCAGTCCAAGTTTTTGCAGCATTAAATTCCTCATGCTCAACAATGGTATCATCATGTCGAATCTGATCTGCTAAATGTGAATACCCAAAGGCTTCAATCATTTTGGCAAAACGCTCATTCTTCTTGATTCTCCCCTCTACATAATGCTGTTCATAGCCTTCAGGCAATTGTGAAACATCTGTAGGAGGAATAATTCTGTTGAAACATTTTGGCCAATCCGGACAGCCCATTCCTGAACCTGTACTACGGACAATACCTCCTGCTGTTATTACTAAGAAAAGAACGATAATCGTGATCTTGTTTATCCGTAAAAAACGCTTTTCAGCTGCTGGATACATAGATCTCTCCTTTTACATTTATAAAGTCTAAAGAGAGGTAGGTATTAACCTACCCTTCTTCTTCTCTGTTATGCTCGCGATTGTAAGCCTTTTGTGCTTCAATACCCGCTTCATTTCCATCCCAGTCATGTAATAAGTTTGAACTCATCGTCTGTGAAAGTGGTGTACTTTGAGGAATAAAGTCCGCATCATTTCCTGGCTTACTGTAATCATATGGCCAACGGTAAACGGTAGGAATTTCTCCTGGCCAGTTTCCGTGAATATGTTCTACTGGAGTAGTCCACTCCAAAGTGTTCGAATTCCAAGGGTTTTGTGGAGCACGCTTTCCGCACCAAATTGATGAGAAGAAGTTCCACAAGAATGCTACTTGTCCAATTGCCGAAACTATCGCTGCCCATGTAATTAATAAGTTTACAGAAACCCATTTCTCCATGAAAGGAAATTCAGTAAATGCATAGTAACGACGTGGTACACCATCTATACCCATGAAGTGCATAGGGAAGAATACCAAGTAAGCTCCAATAAATGTCAACCAGAAGTGGAAATAACCTAAACGCTCATCCATCATACGTCCAAACATCTTAGGATACCAGTGATAAACCCCACACAACATACCAAAGATAGATGCTGAACCCATTACCAAGTGGAAGTGAGCTACAACAAAATAGGTGTCGTGTAAGTTGATGTCTAAGGCTGCATTACCTAAATATAATCCTGTTAAACCACCTGATACGAAGAATGAAACCATACCAATAGCAAACATCATCGCTGGAGTAAAACGGATGTTACCTCGCCATAATGTTGCAATATAGTTGAAAGCTTTTACTGCTGATGGAACCGCAATAATCAACGTCGTAATCATAAATACACCACCCAAGAATGGACTCATACCCGTTACGAACATATGGTGACCCCATACAATAAATGATAATACCGTAATACCCACTAATGAATAAACCATCGCATGGTAACCAAAGATTGGTTTACGTGAATTCGTAGAAATTACTTCTGAAGTTAAACCTAAGGCAGGCATAACTACAATATATACCTCTGGGTGACCTAAGAACCAGAACAAGTGTTGGAACAAGATTGGAGACCCACCTTCATTCGGTAAGATCGTTCCTTGAACAACTAAGTCTGATAAATAGAATGAGGTTCCTACTGAACGGTCAAAGAATAATAATACTACCGCAGAAACTAATACTGGGAATGATAACAAACCTACAATAGCTGTTAAAAAGAAAGCCCAAATAGTTAAAGGCATTTTCCATAAATCCATCCCTTTAGTACGCAAATTTAATACTGTCGAAATGTAGTTTACACCGCCCAATACCTGTGATGCAATAAATAAAGTCATGGAAATTAACCATAAGGTCATACCCAAACCTGAACCAGCAATCGCTTTTGGAACTGCTGATAACGGAGGATAAATCGTCCATCCAGCCGATGCAGGACCACTCTCTATAAAGAATGATGCAATCATGATAACACATGCTACAAAGAAGAACCAGTATGATAACATGTTCATCAATGGAGATGCCATATCACGTGCCCCTAATTGATAAGGAATCAATAGGTTACTGAATGTACCTGATAGACCTGCTGTTAGTACGAAGAAAACCATCATCGTACCATGAATCGTAACCAAGGAAAGGAAAAAATCCGGCCTTATACGACCACCTTCTGCCCATTTGCCTAAGAAAACCTCAAGAATTGGAAATTCCTCATCTGGCCACGCTAATTGAATACGGAATAAGATCGAAAGGATCATGGCGAAAACCGCCATAATGATACCAGTGATCAAGAACTGCTTAGCAATCATCTTATGATCTTGACTGAAGATATACTTCGTCAAGAACGTCTCATGATGGTGATCATGTGATCCGTGATGAGCTGCGTCGTGCGATATAACTGTAGTTGACATATTCTATTTAAAATTCTCGGTTATATTTAATTTATTGAAGCCGCAATACGTTCATCCTTCTTTTCTGAACCTTCAGTTTGTGCAAACTCTTTTTGAAGATCTTCTGTGAAGAATTTAGCCTGTTTACTTAACCACTCCTTGTATTCTGCTTCAGTAACTACTCTTACATTTTTCTGCATGTTGTAATGTGATTCTCCACAGATTTTCGCACATAACATAACGAAATTGTATTGTGGGTCATTCATCTTATCACGCATCTCATCTGTCGTAATAGTCGGTGTAAACTGGAAATAGTTGGTCATTCCTGGTACTGCGTTAATTTGAACACGGAAATCAGGAATATAAAAAGAGTGAATAATATCTTTTGATAAAATATGGAAGCGAACAGGCTTATTTACTGGAATTACAATTTCATCCCCTTTAACATCATCCCATGCATTCTTATCATTATAATCAATACCGTATGAGTTCAATGGAGTTGTTAATTTATAATTACGCTTTCCGAATTCTCCATCTGTTCCAGGGTAACGAACAGTCCACATAAATTGCTCTCCCAATACTTCAACTTGTAATGCCGATTTCTTAAGTTCTTCCGGAATGTTCGTAATCGAACGCCAAGTAAAGAAACCAAATAATACTAAAATTGTTAATACAACAGCTGGAACAATCGTCCATAAACGCTCAATCGCATCATTATGTGGATAGAAATACGCTTTGCGTTTTGCGCGCATTCTATAGATATAGGTAAAAGTCATTAATGCAATGTGAACCAAGACTAAAACAACAGTAATAATTACTGTAGTAATGATAAACATTCTGTCAATATCTTTACCATGTTCAGTTGCAGCCGGCCTCCATGACCAACTTCCCCAAACTGCATATCCGTACCATACAAATCCTAAAAAGCCAACCAAGAATACAAATAATAATACCGCTTGTAAGGTATTGTTCGCTAATGGATTATATTTTCCATTAACTTTCTTAGTTAAAACATAGATGGATTGAACCTTTCCTATAACTGCAACTACAGTACATAATACTAAGAATAGAAGAATGTAATAAGTCAAGTTCTTATATACTTGAGGATCAATTTTCTTCTCTTCTTTCGTTGTTGTTGCTGTAGGAGTTGTAGTACTGCTAGAGCTACTACTCGCCGATACAGTAGCCGAATCTGTTGCTGCAGTTGTTGCAGCTGAGTCAGCAAGTGCAGCAGTTGAGTCTGCCGTAACTGCAGGAGCAGCTACTTGCTCAACCTTTGCTGTATCTGATGCCTGTTCCTGAATAGAAGCCATTGCAGGAGCAACAAATAATAGGTTAATAGCTAATAAGCCTCCTAATAAGGACTTAAATCTGTTATGTAATTTAAACTTCATCTCTTATAACACGTTTGAACGTTATTTCAACTTAATCTCTATTAAATTTGGTGATGTAAACTCTCATCCAAGAATGGATGGTTTTTCGGAACTAAAGGATGTTTGCTTAATTTCGAAAGAACCAAGAAAGTAAATATTCCAACAAATCCAATTGCAGTACCAATTTCGATAAAACCAAAACCTCTGTGTGACTCTACGGTACCTGGCATAACCATAATATAATAATCTAACCAGTGTCCGCATAGTAATACAATAGCAACGATCAACATGATGTTTTCTTTACGTTTCGCATCACGGTCAACTAATACTAATAATGGAGCTACAAAATTAATTACAATGTTAATCCAAAACCATGGCTTGTATTCTGGCTCCCAACGTTTATAGAAATAAACAGTTTCTTCCGGAATATTTGAATAATAAATCAACATAAATTGAGCAAACCATACATACGTCCAGAAAATAGAAAAACCAAACATTAATTTACCTAAATCATGTAAATGATTTTCATTAACCCATGACATATATCCAGCTTTCTTAACTAAGATTAAGATAACTGTAATTGCAGCAAGACCACTAACCCACATCGCAGCAAAGTTATACCAACCAAACATAGTTGAGAACCAGTGTGCTTCTAAGGACATTATTGTATCAAATGACCAAATTGGAGTAGTAAATCCGAAGATTACCAAAAATATTGCAGATAATTTAAAGCTCTTTTTGTATGAAGTTAAGCCACCTGCTAAATCTTCATTATAAGACAATTTAGCTAAGATAAAGGCGAAAATGCTGTAGCTTCCCATGAAAAGAATCTGACGGATTAAAAATCCCGGAACATTTAAGAATGCCGCTTTCCCTGCAACTAATTTATCGTAATTAGGACTGTTTGGATCTGTCAATCCTTCAGCATGCCAGTGGTGGTATAAGTTATGCGTAGTTAATCCTAAAGCAACAATAACTAATAAAATGATTGATGCTATTGGAAGAATGCTTGCCATTGCCTGTGGAATACGAATTAATCCTGCAGACCATGCTGATTGAGTTACTAACTGTAAGGCAACAAAAAATGCTCCAGCTGCACATACACAAGTAAAATAATATCCCATCAATAATAAATTGGCATATGTACGCTCAACCATTATATGGTCACTGGATAGTAAGCCAAATGCTATTGCGGCTATTCCTACAACGATCGCAACTAAACTCAGGACCTTAGCGATACCTGCGAATTGAAATTGCTCGCTGAAATTATAATCGTGATGATGATTGTGAGTTCCCATTTATAATATCGATGTTAAATTATTTCTTTTGTAATTCGTGAACAAACATTACCACTTTCCAACGGTCTTCTGGTGAAATCTGCGATGCGTGTGAACCCATAGCATTATATCCATAAGTAATGGTGTGATAAATTTTACCATCCGTTAATTCTGACATCTGACCACCTCTAGATGAAGGCGTTCCTGATGATTTCTGGAAAGATGGTGGCGGAGGGAAATTCTCCAAAGCACGCTTACCTCTTGAATCCTCTACTTCTCTATCCTTCGTTATTGTTCCGTCTCCAGCTCCCTCTTTACCATGACAAACCGCACAGTATGTAAGGAATAGAGTTTCTCCTTCTTTCAAGTTCTCCGCATTCGCGATAATAGGATTTTTCAACTCCAACCCCGCACGCTCATACTCTTCTACTGAATTCCCATATTCGAAACGCTCAAAACCAATCGGATTTGATCCTTGTGGCGGCGTTTGGGCTGTACTATTATTCTTAAAGTTCTTATTCGGTTGATCCGGATTAAATGCTATCGGATCATACATATTACGCGAGAATTCCCACCCTGCACTGCGAGTTGTACCATCTCCGCATGAAGAAACAACTGCTGTTAAAGCAACAGCAACACATACAGTTCCAAGAAAATTCTTCTTATTCATAACTAACATATTTTCTTTCATTGTATTTAACTTCTACTGCTCCTGCTTCTTTCAACAACCCATCGATTAACGTATGGTCCGTGTTTTCTTGAGCATCAATCGCAATAATAAAACGATCATCCGTTGCTCTTAAATCCATTACGCGTGGTGCACGTCCCGGAAATAAGTGGTTACGGAAGAAAAATGTTGCAACCATACCTAAGGCACATAATAAAATCGTAACCTCAAAGGTAACCGGCACAAAGTTCGGTAATGGCATCGATGGCTTTCCACCAATATTCATAGGCCAGTCATATGACATTGTATAAAACAATAAACTGAAACCTAAAACTGTACCTAAAGCACCAAAAATAAAGGCTGCAATCGGTAATCGTGATGGTCTTACTCCCAATTTTGCCTCAATCCCGTGGATCGGCATCGGAGTAAAACAATCGTAAATGCTAATGTTGTTTGCTTGCAACTTGTCAATCCCATGCATCATATCATCAGGATCAGCAAAACTACCTAGTATATATTTTGTATTGCTCATTGCTATTATTTTTGATGTAATGCTTTAATATCAGATTCTGTTACCGAATCGTATTTCTCTAATGAATCTCTGAAATACTCAACTTGTTCCTCAGGGAATGCACCCTCTTTAACAAGCTTAGTTTTATGTTGTAAACTTGAGCTTTTCAATAACAATTTTACCTCTGCAATTGCAATACCTGGTAAGAAACGAAGGAATAACAAGAATAGAGTAAAGAATAAACCAATTGATCCAACGAAAATACCCACATCAACCCATGTTGGATAAAACATCGCCCATGATGATGGTAAGTAGTCTCTGTGTAAGGAAGTAACGATAATTACAAAACGCTCGAACCACATACCTATATTCACTACGATAGACAATACCCACGAAATCGGAATACTTGTTCTAATCTTTTTGAACCAAAATAATTGTGGAGAAATCACGTTACAAGTCATCATCGCCCAATATGCCCATGCATATGGTCCAGCAACACGGTTTGCAAAAGCATACATTTCATATTCTGAACCTGAGTACCATGCAATAAATAATTCCGTTAAATATGCAATACCTACGATTGATCCTGTAGTCATGATAATCTTGTTCATGGCCTCAATGTGGAACATCGTAATGTAATCCTCAAAGTTCATTACTTTACGTAAAACTAATAATAGTGTTTGTACCATCGCAAAACCCGAGAAAATCGCTCCAGCTACGAAGTATGGAGGGAAGATCGTCGTATGCCAACCTGGAATTACAGATGTCGCAAAGTCCATAGATACGATAGTGTGTACCGAAAGTACAAGAGGAGTAGAAATACCGGCTAAGATTAATGAAACAATTTCAAAACGTTGCCAAGTCTTCACAGATCCGTTCCAACCAAATGAAAGAATAGAATAAACTCTTTTCTTAACACCTGAAGCGCGGTCACGTACTGAAGCAATATCTGGCAATAATCCACAGTACCAGAAAACTAAGGATACCGTGAAATAAGTAGAAATTGCGAAGGCATCCCATACTAATGGTGAGTTAAAGTTAACCCATAATGACCCAAATTGATTTGGAAGTGGGAAAATCCAATATGCTAACCATGGACGCCCCATGTGAGCAACTACATAGGTAGCAGCACAGATAACGGCAAAGATAGTCATCGCCTCAGCCGATCTGTTAATTGAATTACGCCAGTTCTGACGGAAAATTAATAATACTGCGGAGATTAAAGTACCAGCGTGACCAATACCAACCCACCATACGAAGTCGGTGATGTCCCATGCCCAACCTACTGTCTTGTTTAACCCCCAAGCGCCGATACCCGTCCAAAACGTGTATCCAACACTTACAACCCATAACATTGCACCTAAGGCTGCAACGGTAAAACCGATCCACCATGCTTTGTTTGGTTTATTTTCAACCGGAAGTAAGATATCATCTGTAATCTTTGCATAGGTGATATCCTTGCCGGTGATTAATGGTTCTCTTAATATTGATTCGTTATGCGATGACATAGTTATTTTATTTCAGTCTAGAATAAATTATGCTTCAAATGTGTTTCTTACCTTCGTCATATAACCAATATTTGGTTGTACGTTGATTTCCTCAAGCACATAGTAAATACGCTCGTTGCGTAATGCTTTTGAAACCTCTGACTCCGGATCGTTTGCATCTCCAAAGATGATTGCGTTCGCTGAACATGCCGCTTGACAAGCCATATGAATGTCGCCATCCTTAACTTTGCGGTTCTCAACTTTCGCTTGCAACTTACCTGCTTGAATACGTTGGATACACATTGAACATTTCTCCATAACCCCACGTGAACGTGTAGTAACATCTGGATTCAATACTAATTGTGTGAACTCGTTATTTAAGTAATTGTCAAAACGAGAATCATTCCAGTAGTTAAACCAGTTGAAACGACGTACTTTATATGGACAGTTGTTCGCACAGTAACGTGTACCAAAACAACGGTTATAAGCCATGTGGTTAAGACCTTCTGATGAGTGAACTGTTGCTAACACCGGACATACAGTCTCACATGGTGCGTGCTCACAGTGTTGACACAACATTGGTTGGTAAACAACCGTTACATCCTCATAGTCTAAACCATCTGCCTTAGCTATTTCTTTCTCTTTCGTTAATTTTGAATCACCTGCATTCAATGTATAATAACGGTCGATACGTAACCAGTGCATTTCACGACGACGACGAACCTCATCACGCCCTACTACCGGCACGTTGTTCTCAACGTTACATGCAACAATACATGCACCACAGCCCGTACAAGCATTTAAGTCAATCGCCATCACCCAACGGTGACCAGGTTGCTCAAACTTATTCCATAAATCATACGTTTGGTGCGTATCTGAAAAACGACCAGACTCCGAATTAGGATCCTTTAAGTAATTTGCAAATGACGTTTCACGAATAATGTTACGCCCCTCGATTGTATGATGTGTTTGAGTTTGTGCTAATTCATATATTCCTGAAGCCTTAGATACTGAAGCTTTTGCCGAAAATTGAATTGTTCCATTTACTAAACTAGCAAATGGATAGGCATTTACACCTACATTATTTCCTGCCTTACCAACTTTGGTACGACCATAACCAACAGCTACCGAAACAGTACCTCTTGCTTGACCTGGTTGTAACAATACCGGTAAATCAACTTTATATCCATTAGCTTCAACAGTAACTTTTCCTGTTTCCTTTACTCCTAATTCCTCAGCATCTGCCGGGTTAATTGCAGCAAAGTTATCCCAAGTTACTTTAGATACTGGATCAGGCAACTCTTGCAAATATGCATTGTTTGCCCAACGACCATCTCTAATGTTTGGAGACTCGTATACTTTTAATTCAACTCCTCCAGCGATACGCTTCGCGTCAGTTGCAATTGCCGCAGCTGCTGCATTCACATCTACATTTGCTGTATATGCGGATCCAGTCGCTGAACCTTTGTAAATAAATCCTTGTTGTAAAACGTCTTTCCAAGCTTTTCCTGTTCCTGCCAAAATATTAGCTTCCCAGTTCTCTTTTACAAAGTCATGAATCGGCTTGTTAACTCCTGCCCAATTAATTAAACTTTGCTCTGCTTGACGTGTGTTAAACACTGGGTTAATCGTAGGTTGAACAATAGTAAACAACCCTTCTTTTGCTGAAGCATCACCCCAAGACTCTAAATATGTGCTGTTTGTTGCTATTGCTTTCAATTCTGATGCTGTCTCATCTGCACGATCTGAAAATGAAACTGTATAATCTACTTTTGCAATCGCAGCCTTTACATCATCAACCTTGAAATAATCGTAAACTGGGTTCGTGTTCCAAAAAATCGCAACCCCTACTTGACCAGCTTTTGCTGCACTCAAGAAAGATTGGAATGATGAATCAGAACCTTGATGTTGTTTTGAGAAGTTATCTAGATCGATAATTGATCCATAAGCGCCAAGTGCAGTGTTAATAGCATTGGTCAAGGCTTGAACGTTGGTATCATTTGAACCTGATACAACAACAGATGTTCCTCTTGCATTTACTAATTCTTTTGCTGCTAATGCAATCGCAGTTTTTGCTTTAGCATGATTTGTTCCTCCAGCTACAGATTGACCTGTAATTGCATTGTACAAACTAATCAATACAGCACCTTCCTCTGAAGGCTTAATCGCGATACGAACATCAGCATTTGAACCTGTCATCGAAAGACCTGATTCAAATTGAATATGACGTGACATTTTACCACCTTTTAGCGATTTATGATCACGATTTTTAATATAATCTTGTGTATGCTCCTCACCTGCTAACCAAGTGCCTAAGAAATCAGCCGCTACTGATACAACAACCTGTGCTTTATCAAAATGGTAGGAAGGAATCACAGCTTTACCAAAGGAAGCTCTGTTTGCTTCTATAATACCGCTATATGATACAGCATCAACTTGAACATGCTGTGTCGAAGGATATTTTGTCGCCAACGCAGCAATCGCAGCCAAAGATGATGGGCTGTTGATCGTATTGGATACAATAGTAATTTGTTTTCCTGCTGATTGTGCTTTATTTAATGCATCAACTACTGCTTGATCTAATTTTGCCCATTCTACATCCTTACCTCCAATTTGAGGATTCTGTAGTTTAGACATATCATATAAATCAAGTACCGATGCTGTTGTCGCTGAATCTGTACCTTGATTTAGACCAATTGCATTTGGATTTGCTTCCAATGAAATAGGTCTTCCCTCTCTAGTTCTTACAATAATACTCTGACCATTGAAGGATGAAGCGTAGAAGTTAGGGATACCTGGTGTTACTTCTTCAGGCTTGATTACATAAGGTACTGCCTTATGAATTGGCGTACGGTTACAAGCTGCTAAGGTAACAGCACCTAATCCAAAACCTAAAGCTTTTAAAAAGTCACGACGAGGTGTCTTGGTACTTAAACCAGCTTCATTTAACACATCTTCTACGGGAATAGGCTCAGCAAACTCACTCTTGCTTCCTTCAACAAAAGCAGGAGTTTGATTCAATTCCTCTAAACCTTTCCAATATTTTTTATTGCTTTCCATTTAAGCTATATATAAGATTCCGTTATTCTAAATTAATTTATTAATAGTGACATTTACCACACTCTAATCCACCGATCATAGCTGCTGTCATTTTCTCACCCTTTTTTAACTTGTCGTGAGCCTCAATCAATTGATCATAATAAGCATTATCTGTATTTACAGATGTCTCTTTGTGACAGTCAATACACCATTTCATTGTAAGTGGTGAATATTGGTAAACCTCCTCCATATCTTGGATTGGTCCGTGACATGTTTGACATTCTACTCCTGCAACTACCACGTGTTGTGAGTGGTTGAAGTAAGCGAAATCTGGCAAGTTATGGATTCTAACCCATTCAATAGGTCTTGTATTGGTACCGTATGATCTAGATTCTGGATCCCAATCTACAGCACGGTATAATTTTGCAATCTCAGGAGATATATTTCCATCGTAATGATCTGATGCAGTAATTGTGTTGTGACAGTTCATACAAACATTTGCAGATGGAATCGAAGCATTTTTAGATTTAAATGCACCGCCGTGACAGTATTGACACTCAATTTGATTGACACCGGCGTGAATCTGGTGCGAGAATTTAATCGGTTGAACCGGCTTGTATCCTTCGTGAACTCCTACATTCCACATTGTTTTCCATCCAGCAACTCCTAATAAGCCCACTACCATCAATACAACAAAGAAAACTAACTTCTTGTTCTTTAAAAATGCTTTCGCAAATTTTACAGATCCGCTCTCACCTTCTTCATCAGTTTTTGCTTGTGCTGCATCAATCGAAGCTTGATTGTTTGCAATAACTCGCTCTAATGTTTTTGTAACTCTGTTTAATGCAAAGATGACAGCAACAGCAACAACAAATAAAGCGATCAATCCAATGATCATTAAATTGTTTGCATCTGAACTTGCTGAAGAACCTCCCGCAGCAGCTGGATCTGCAGCAGCTTTCTCTTTTTTCTTAGCTTCTTCTGCTTGTAAGTAAGCAATGATATCCTTAATATCACCTTCTGAAAGGCTTGCATAAGGAGCCATTGTAGTCGCATACTCTGCCTTCAATGCAACAGCCTGCTCATCTCCTGAATCAATCATCCCCTGCGGGTTGTGGATCCATTTAACAATCCATGCCTCATCTCGGCGCTCTGTCAACCCAGCCAAATCTGGACCGGTCAATTTTTTACCAACAGCGTGACATGAATTACACGCATTCGACTTGAATAGCGCTGCACCATTCGCAGCATCTTGCGCCTGCGTGGTAGTAGTAACGGCAAATAACAATACCAAACTGATTGATATTGACTTCGCAAGTCTTCCCAAAACGGATGAGATATTTCTCATATTTAGCACTTTATACTATTTTATGTGTAATAATTAATTGTTGACTCTCCAGTACATGTACTCAATACCGTACAAAACAATGCACAAAAGTATAACTTATTAAGCAATCCCTGACAATTTGATGACGTAATTTATCAATTTATAATCATTCTAAATAGCTCTGCTAATACCTCTCTATATCATTACAAATTAACATTCACCTGATTTTTCCCTGTGCTTTTTTTTGTAAATTAGCTTCATGACAAGAGCGATATATTGTATATTATTTTTAATTATATTATCTGGTTGTGCCCATTCACAATCAAATACGAATTCGAAAATCATGGAAGACAGCAAAAAATACAACAAATTAACTGCCGAGGAACAATATGTAATCCTCCACAAAGGAACTGAAAGACCTTTTACTGGTGAATTATTGGATAACAAAGAAAAAGGAACTTATGTTTGCAGACAATGTGATGCCCCACTATATAAATCTGAAGACAAATTTGAATCGCATTGTGGCTGGCCTAGCTTTGATGATGAAATTCCTGGGGCAGTAAAAAGAGAAACTGATGCCGATGGAATGAGAACTGAAATTTTATGTGCCAAATGTGGCGCACACCTTGGCCATGTTTTTGAAGGCGAAGGTTTCACCTCCAAAAACACAAGGCATTGTGTAAACTCTATTTCAATGAAGTTTGTTCCAGCGACTCCTCAGAAATAACTGAAGATCCTCGGACTAATAATTCACTAGGAATTACAATCTTTTGTAATTCCTTATTTTTTCCCTTAATCTCATTCAATAAGGTATGAATCAACTCATTTGCAATGGCCGCTGTATCTTGAGTAACTACACTAATTCCAGGCTCATATAATTTAAACAACGTATGATCATCAAATGCAACCATCTTAGGCAATTTCATACCAAACTTCTTAACTGCTTTTAATCCATCAATTGCTAAGTAATTCGTCGCAAATAATACGGCATCCAACTTATTCGTACTGATGAATTCATGAATCTGATCCACCGAAGAATCTTCCACCTCATCAATTTTTACCTTTTTGATAAATGCCTGTTGCTGAAATTCATCAACAGCTTTCATATAGCCCTCCAATCGATCACGCATCTGAGTCTGATTCGAATAAAGGGAAACAAAGCCAACTCGCTTATTTTGTTGATTCTCCAATAGATGTTTCGTGGCGTCAAATGCTCCATTAAAATTATCCAAAACAACATAATGCGTTTCTAATTGTGGAATATACCGGTCGAATAAAACTAGTGGAACATTGTTCTTTATCAGGTTGGACAAGGTATCCTCTAATCCCTCAGGTGGTGTAATAATATATCCATCAACTTGTCTGTCATAAAATAATTGTATTAATTCACGAGCTTTGGTCTCATCATTATCCATACTACAATAAATGATATGATAACCATTATCATAGGCAATGCGCTCAATGTATTTTGCAACATTGGAAAAGAATGGATTAGAAATATCTTCTACAATCAATCCTAATATTTTGGATTGACCCGTGCGTAAACTTTGCGCCAACTGATTGGGCTTATATCCCACTTTCTTTACATAATCTAGGACTCGTTTCGTTAACCCTTCGCTGATTCTTTTCTCTTTGGCTTTTCCATTTAATATGAATGATACGGTAGTTACAGATACGCCCAGATTTTTGGCGATATCACTTATTAATATTCTTTTTCTCATGTTAGGTTAATAATACTGCTATTCAAATTCTATCAAATATATAAACTAGGCTAAATTTTAGCAAATAATTGCTAAAGATTTTGCTAAAAATGTGGCTAAAAGGGTTTATTAGGTTTAAAAACGTACATTTGTAAGCGTACACTACTTATAACGGTATTTATGAACTTACATTATAAATCTCTAGCAATAATTTTTGCAGCGACTGCTGCATTGCTCTCTAACCCCGCTAAGGTAACTGCTCAACAATATACAAAATATGTTGACCCTTTCATCGGAACTGGTGGGCATGGTCACACCTATCCCGGAGCAACGGTACCCTTTTCCCTTGTTCAACTTTCACCTGATAACGGAAAAAATGGTTGGGACTGGGTATCTGGATATCATATCAGCGCTGATTCTATTGCTGGATTCAGCCATATGCATCTAAGTGGAACTGGAATTGGAGATTGGCTTGATATCGCAATCATGCCTCTTAATAATCCTTCAAATCAAAATAATCTCGATACCAAAGTGAAATTTTCGCATAGCAATGAAAATGCAAGTCCAGGTTATTATGAAGTCAAATTGGACAACGGTATTCATGCTCAGCTTACAGCTACGGAAAGAGTTGGATTGCATCATTATACTTTCCCAAACAATACAACACCAACAATCAGATTGGATTTGGCACATGCCTACAATTGGGATAGACCGATGGATACAGAAATAAAAATTATTAATGATAGTACCGCTATTGGTAAAAGATATTCTTATGGCTGGGCAAATAAACAACATATTTATTTTGCAATACGATTTAACAAACCATTCAAATCTTATTTATTGAATGGAGAAAAATCAAATAGCAAAACCATCGCTCAAGTAAATGAAAACAGACAAGGTCCAATAAATGCTGTTAATGCCCAATTTATCTTTCCAAATCAACATCAAATTGAATTAAAGGTCGCTTTATCAACAACTTCTGAGCAAAAAGCAATTGCAGCATTAAGCGAAATTCAATCTTGGGATTTTAATGTTGTAAAGCAAGAAGCTGAAGCGAAATGGGAAAATGAATTATCGAAGATTAAAGTAGAATCTGCCGATGAAAACCTTAAAAAAATATTTTACTCAGCATTATATCATACCGCAGTCTCCCCTACTTTATACTCTGATTCCGACTCAGAATATAAAAACTATAAAGGAGAAGTACATCGTATGGTAAACAATGGACAGCGATATACCCTGTTCTCCTTATGGGACACATTCCGAGCCTTAAAACCATTATTTACCATCACACAACCTGAACGATATACGGATATGATGAATAGTATGTTGGCCTTTTATGATGAAAATGGTTTATTACCGGTATGGGATTTAAGTACATTTGAAACGAACACCATGACTGGATATCATGCTGTACCGGTCCTTGCTGATGCGGTTTTAAAGGATATTCCGGGCATTGATCATGAAAAAGCCTTCAAAGCTATGCTTGCTAGTGCCAATCAAAAGATCCGAGAGGTGCCAGATTATATACAATACGGATATGTTCCCCAAGATGTAAATGGTGGTTCCGTTACATCAACTCTTGAATACGCTTTCGATGATTATTGCATTTCCCTTGTTGCTAAAAAACTAGGAAAGAAAGCAGAATATGAAGAATATACTTTAAGAGCAAAAAATTACATTCATCTGTTTGATCCAAACAGTGGGTTTATGCGCGCCAAATTGAAAAATGGAAAATTCATCGAACCATTTGACCCATTCTATTCTGAACATGAATTCTCAAAAAGCCAATATATCGAAGGAAATGCTTGGCAACATTCGTTCTTTGTGCCGCATGATGTTAGAGGATTAGCTAAATTATTCCCGAAAAAGGATGGTTTGGACAAGATGCTGGACACCCTCTTTACGGCTCCTTCTTACTTCACCGGAGAAAATCAGTCTCCAGATGCCAGTGGATTAATTGGCCAATATGCACATGGAAATGAACCAAGTCACCACATTGCCTATATGTATTCATACTTGGGCAAACCTTGGAAAACACAGGAAAAAGTTAGAGCAATTATTGATTCAATGTATCATGAAAGACCTGATGGATATGCTGGAAATGAAGATGCAGGCCAAATGAGCGCTTGGGCAGTTTGGTCTATGATGGGCCTATATCCCGCTTCTCCTGTAAATGGTGAATATGTATTTGGTAGTCCGGTACTCGATAAAGCACAAATTAAAATGCCTGGAGGCAATGATTTTACCATTGTAGCAAAAAATAATTCTAAACAGAATAAGTACATAAAATCAATTACTTTAAATGGAAAACCTTACCATAAATCATATATCACCCATGCAGATATGATTAAAGGCGGAACATTAGAGTTTCTAATGAGCGATATCCCAAACAAAAAATTTGGAACAAAAAAGAAATCATTACCAACTTCAATGGATAACTAAACAAATTGCAGAATATAGCGTTTTGTCATATAATAGCCTTGGGTACGCTTATTGATATCTAAGGGAAAGGAGATTTAAAAATGAATGAATTAAACAATAACATCAATATTAAAGACATTCAAGACGATAGTAATAATCAGGATTTCTACAAAAACTTTAAAGAAAAATTGATTGAGGTGGAACAATTCCCTACCATCTATACCTTTAAATTTATTGTTAAAACTGATTCTGATCAAGCTGAAGAAGTAAAAGCTATATTTACACATGCTTCCGCTAAATTTTCAGAGAAAAAATCATCTGGAGGAAAGTATACATCAATCTCCATCGAAAACTATGTTAACAGTGCAGATGAGGTAGTTGATTACTACAAAAAAGTAGGTGAAATACAAGGTGTAATGATGCTATAAAATAAAGAGGGATGCCAAAATGGCATCCCTCTTTATTTTATTCTTTTATTTCAGACATCGCTTTTTCCACTGCTACAGCATCGTTAAAATCGACTTTTCTTTCTTTTAACCGAACGTACAAATTCCCTGGGATTATCATATACCGATATTTAATTTGGCTTCCCAACAACAACAAGGCCCCTCCATCATAAACCATTCTATAAATCACAATTTCGCTCTTTTTAAGCTTGAAACTAATTGTACTCATCCGACCTCCTGGTCTGCTTGTAAATGGTAAAGGGAATGGTCCACCACCATAATCAAGATACATCATTACTACTGCCGAAGACATAACGGCGTCTGTAATGTATGGCGAGTAGATATGAGCTATCCGTAAATTAGTTCCATCCATGACAGTGTCTTTTACCCTAACTGCCGTTTTCCAACCAGAATACAATACTCTAGCTTCAGCTTTTAGATTCGTACCAACTCCCCATCCTGTAGCAGATTTTGGACCATACAAAACCATTTGAGCCGTGTTGAAATAAAAATCACCTACTTTTCCTAAGGATGCTGCAGGAATTGTCGTTCCGGATAGAAACTGTGAACCATCCCTCCCGTTAGTTCCATTCGTACCATTTTTTCCATTAGTACCATCTTCACCTTTGATATTTGTTGCTTTCCCCCATCCTGACGCTGTTTTTGGACCATATAAATCACTTGTAGTCGTCCTAAAATAAAAATCACCTACTTTACCAAGCGTAGCGGCTGGAACTACTGTCCCACTGTAGAACATCGAGCCATCTGCTCCTTTTGCTCCGCTGGCACCTATATCGCCTTTATCACCTTTTTCTCCTTGGGGACCTATATCACCCGTATCTCCCTTCTTACAAGATCCCGACCCAAATATTATTAAGGCCATCAAAATCATTAGAATTTTAGTTTTCATAATCTTATTATTTAGTTCTTAAACACCATTGGCAGAACTAAACTAATTGATTATGATTCGTTAAATCAACGAAAATGAGCAAACGATCTTTAATATTGAGTGAAATAACAGATTCAATGAGCAAATATTTTATCCTTTACTAAACCTTTGTGAAAATCTCCCTCCAAATATTAAATAGTCAGATGATTTGTTCCTTTCTTCAATTGATACTCTTTTATAGTATCTCCAAATTTCACTTTGATTTTACCAGATGTTTCAGATTGTACGGCAAAACTTGTTACTTGATGATTTTCCCATTTGAAACTCAATTTATAATTTCCCCTAACTTTAATCCCCGAAACTGAGCCATTAACCCAACTTTTAGGAATAGCAGGTAATAGGACGATTTCAGCATTTTGGGATTGAACCAACATTTCTGCAAGTCCTGCTGCTCCCCCAAAATTACCGTCAATTTGAAACGGGGGATGGGTGCTGAATAAATTGGGCAAACAGGTCTTCCCAATCAGTTCCTTTAAATGTGCATTTGCACTTTCCCCATCGAACAACCTAGCATAAAAATTTACGATCCATGCCTTGCTCCATCCTGTATGTCCACCACCTGCAGATAATCGATTTTCAATCGTCTTTTTTGCAGCAGAAAAAAGTTCAGCTGTATTCGGATTAATTGAATTTCCGGGATATAACCCTAACAAATGAGACATGTGACGATGGCCAGGCTCTACTTCTTTGTAATCCTGGATCCATTCTTGGATCGCTCCAGATTTCCCAATGCGTATCGGCGGCAATTGTTTCCTAACTTGTTCAACCCTTGTAATCAAATCCTTATCCGTATCTAGCACCTTGGCGGCCTGTTCAAAATTATCGAATAGCTCATGAATTATTTGGATGTCAATTGTACTTGCATAGGATAATTGAGATTTCACAGTTTTGCCGTTAACCACGGTTTCAAATTCATTTTCAGGAGAATGTGATGGGTTCGTCACTAAAAAACCCTCCGGAGATTCAACCAAGAAATCTAGAACCCATAATAATGACCCCTTTATAATCGGGTAAGCAACATCACGAAGATATTGTTCATCTTTACTAAATGCGTAATGTCTGTAGATTGGAAATGTCATCCATGGACCTGCCATAGGTGAAACTCCCCATACTCCATCCGCAACACCTGTCCGGCCAAACGGGTCTGTTAAATGGTGAATAGTCCATCCTTTGGCCCCGTACATTTCTTTGGCTGTTTGTGCCCCCGGTTTAGTAATTTCTTTCATAAAATTTGCCAGAACCACACTTGTCTCTCCTAAATCTCCGGTCTCCGCGGGCCAATAATTCATCTGCAAATTAATATTTGTATGAAAATCCGAATTCCATGGTGCCTCATAATCCTGATTCCATATACCTTGTAGATTTGCAGGTAGTTTGCCCGGAGCACGACTTGAGGACATCAAAAGGTAACGGCCATATTGATAAAATAAAACTGGTAGTCCAAAGTCTTCCGTTCCTTTGGAAAATTCTTTTAATCGCTGATCGGTTGCCAATGTATTTGAATTACCATTATTGATGGAAATCCCTACCCGCTCAAACATGGATGAATGCTCCTTGCTGTGTATTCCTAAGAAATCCTTATTAGCATTCCTATGTAAACTTAACAGATGGTTGTTAAGGACACTTAATGGATCGATGGAGGAATCAACATTGAGAAGGGATATATTATAATCCGTGTTTCCACTATATGCTATTAATATATTCTTTACATTTTTAAATTTAATACTGTTTCCATCAGTTGATTTAACTATTTCATAGGCCCCATCCGATTTCAAAATTTTAACTCCGGCAGCAAATCGCATATGTGACCCGGCAGGACCTGAATCTGCTTTCATAGAATCAAGGATTTGACCGACATAATAGATACCATCCTTCCATGAACCATAAGATTTGACATCCCGAGCTCGATCTAATGTTACCTCAAATGAAATGGGTTCATCTGATGTCCAACTAAGAAAAAGAGCATCATCAGGCGCTGATATAAACGACCGTTGGACAATCTTGTTACCCTTATTTAAAAAGGAAGTAACATGAACGCCTTGATTAAGATTTAAACTCCTAGAATATTCTTGAATATCACTTTCTATAAATGAATAGTTGATCTTTAAATTTCCTAATGGTTGATAGGAACGAATTCTTGAAGGTGTTCCAACCATATATTTAGTCGCAAGCTCTTTTGCCTCATCAAATTGGCTCTTAAAAATTGCATCTTGAATTTCTTTCAGATGAATTGCAGACTCTTTGTTGTTATTGTTTATCTGGCTGCCAGCCCAAACACTTTCCTCATTCATCTGAAACAGCTCATGATCATAGCGTCCATGAACCATAGCCCCCAATCGACCATTGCCCAAAGGAAGGGCCTCAGTCCATTTTGACGCTGGTTGTTTATACCATAGTTTTAAGGCATTATCCTGAGCAGAAAGTAGAACAGGAAAAATGATTAGGAGTAGGTTTATAAGGTTTTTCATAAATAAAAATACAAAATAACCATATCAATGGACGTAACAATTAAAAAACAATAAAGCCAGAGCAAACGCCCTGGCTTTATCATTTTTATATCCTCAAAACATAATCCAAAAGTCTATTAATCAACTATCTAGACTCTTTTGTCTTATGTCTTATGTCTATTGTCTACCCCTCTTTCGGCTTATCTTCTTTTGGAGGACGTGGCAATAATGCTTTACGAGAAAGCTTCATTTTACCTTGTTTGTCAACATCCAAAAGTTTAACAGTCACCATATCACCTTCTTTGAAGACGGCATCCATTGTTTCTAGACGCTTCCAATCAATTTCAGAAATGTGTAAAAGACCATCTTTACCTGGCATGATTTCAACAAACGCACCAAATGGCATGATTGACTTAACTTTACCTTCGTAAGTTTCACCAATCTCTGGTTTTGCAACGATAGCTTTGATTCTCGCCAATGCAGCATCAATAGCTTCTTTATTATCAGCGAAAATTTGAACAACACCTTTGTTATCTACCTCCTCAATGGAAATAGTAGCACCTGTTTCACGTTGCATTTCTTGGATAATTTTACCACCAGGTCCAATTACAGCTCCAATAAATTCTTTATCAATTAGAATTTGAATAATACGTGGTGCATGTGGTTTATAGTCTTCACGTGGACCAGAAATGGTTTTTGCCATTTCTCCTAAGATATGTAATCTTGCTTCCTTCGCTTGATCTAAAGCCTGTGTAAGTACTTCCCATTTAAGACCATTGATTTTAAGGTCCATTTGACATCCTACGATACCTTTTGAAGTACCCGTTACTTTAAAGTCCATATCCCCTAAGTGATCTTCATCACCTAAGATATCTGAAAGGATTGCATATTTTCCAGTTTTTTCATCTGTAATCAATCCCATAGCGATTCCTGAAACAGGAGCAGCAAGCTTAACACCCGCATCCATCAATGCTAAAGTACCGGCACAAACTGTAGCCATAGATGAAGAACCGTTGGATTCTAAAATATCAGAAACTACGCGGATCGTATATGGATTATCTTCAGTAGGAAGAACTTGTTTCAATGAACGCATCGCTAAATTACCATGCCCTACTTCACGACGACCCGGCCCTCTATTTGGCCTAACCTCTCCAGTTGAAAATCCCGGAAAGTTGTAGTGAAGAATAAACTTATTGTATCCATGGAAGAAGGCTCCATCAATCATTTGCTCATCATCCTTAGCTCCTAAGGTTACTGATGTCAATGATTGAGTCTCTCCACGAGTGAATATAGCTGATCCGTGTGCAGCCGGTAGATAATCTACCTCGGACCAAATTGGACGAACAGTACGTACATCACGACCATCTAAACGAATTCCTTCATCCAATACTAAATTACGTACCGCATCATACTGAACATCATGGTAGTACTTCTTCATTAAGAACGCTGTATCCTCATCAATTTCCTCTCCCAATGTTTCAAAAAATGCCTTTCCAATTTCTGCAAATCTTTCTGTGCGATCATGTTTGGAAGATCTTGATTTCGCAACTTCATATACTTGTGCATAGGTAGCAGCATAAACTGCATCTTTCAATTCTGGATTTGAAGGCTCATGATTAAAATCACGCTTCTCTGTTGATCCAACTAAATTCGCTAATTCGATCTGTCCAGCTACTTGTTTTTTAATTGCTTCATGTGCAAAAGCAATGGCTTCTACCATTTCTTCTTCGGAAATCTCTTTTGCCTCACCCTCTACCATGACGATATCTTGTGCAGATCCAGCAACTATAAATTCTAATGATGCTTTCTCTAATGCTGAAACTGTTGGATTAATTACTAATTCACCATCAATTTTAGCAACACGAACTTCTGATATCGGACCATTGAATGGAATATCTGAAACAGCAATTGCAGCTGATGCTGCTAATCCTGCCAACGCATCTGGCATAATTTCTTTATCCGCAGAAATTAAACTAACCATAACTTGGGTATCAGCATGGTAAGTTTCTGGGAATAATGGACGTAACGCCCTATCAATTAAACGTGAAATCAAAACTTCATAATCTGAAAGTCTAGCTTCACGACGTAAAAATCCTCCTGGAATACGACCTGTTGCCGCATATTTCTCTTGGTAATCTACTGATAATGGTAAAAAATCTACCCCTGTTTTTGGCTCTTTTGAGGAAACCACAGTTGCTAGCAACATTGTGGACCCTTGTTTTAATACAACTGATCCATCAGCTTGTTTCGCTAACTTACCTGTAGACAATTCAATAGGGGCCAATCCGCCACCCATCTCAATTGTAACTTTCTTTTCGTTATAACTCATTGTGTTTTCTTTGCGATGCATTTTGCCTCTAATATCATGCATCAAATTAATTTTAACATTTTTAATCGCACAAAGGTAACTAAAAATTTATTGCGTAAACATATCCCCAATAAATTTTAAACCAACTCAATTCCAATTAAAATCAAAAGGGGGCTTTGACTCTTGTCAAATCCCCCTTTATGAAGCTCTTTACAGATTTTACTTATTTGATAATATCACGTAAGCCTAAGCCTTTGATGATAGCACGGTATCTATTGATATCCTTTTTGTACAAATAAGCTAATAATGAACGACGTTTACCTACTAATTTTTGTAGTGAACGTTGTGTGTTAAAATCTTTTCTGTTTGATTTCAAATGCCCAGTTAAGTGAGCAATTCTTTTTGTAAATAAAGCTACTTGTCCTTCTGCAGAACCTGTGTTTTCAGCCGATCCTGCAAATTCTTGGAAGATATCAGCTTTGTACTCTTTACTTAAATACATTTCGTGAATAATATTAAAGCGTTAAAAAATTTATTAATTGGCTGCAAAGTTAACATCTTTCGACCAAAACAAAAAATTTATTATTCAAATATTCATTACAATAAGACCCTGCTCCTTAAACCTTTACATAGATTTTCTTCTGATCAAGCCAATAACAGATCGCCCACATGAACCCTAAAAAGCAAAGTGAATATGCAAAGGAGCCAATTTCCGGTGGACCTGGCAATTGCGCACATACATGATTGTAAAACCAAGAAAGGGGCGTCGTATAAATCTCCTCGCCTGATTCATTAATCCCATTTGGAATCCTAATAAGCCCTAATGACTTTGGCAACAACCCGCTTAAAACAAAAATAAACAATGGGTTTTTCCCAAAAACATCAAAGAATTTTGTTACCCAATTCTTTACTCCTTGCACCTCTATATACCAAATCATAGTGCCAATAGTCAAAATCCCCAATCCGGTTGTATAGAGCACATAGGAACTTGTCCATATTTTTTTATTAATTGGAAATCCTAATGACCAAGTCCAGGCCAAAACCAATAATATAAACCCTGTCACGAACATTCCTGACAATAATTTAAAATGAGGCTCATTGCTTAAAGGAACTTTTGTCCAAAGCCAATCCACTTGGCCTTGCTTTTTTATAAATACTCCCGCCAAATAACCGAATACAACCTGAACAACCGCTGGCAAAGCACTCATTAACCCTTCAGGATCAAATGGAACTCCTTCCCCTTTATACATGTGTGCTTCACTGAGTATTTGCTTATCAACAGCAGTACCAAACCAACCTTCCAACGAATAGGGATCTCCCGTCCCTAACAAGGCACATAATCCCCAATAGCCAAATAAAATTACTGCTGAAATATAGATTAAGGATTTGGGCTTAAAGTAATAAGCCAGAATCGATGCAAAAAAATAAGCAATTGCAATTCGCTGAAGAACCCCTAATATCCTAACTCCTCGGTCAGGATCTGTACTACTCACCCATTCCCTAAACTGCAATGCTCCATCCGACCATTGAACAAATGGAAACCAATTCAATCCTAAACCTATTAGAAAAATAAGGACGGTCCTTTTAATAACTTTCTTCCAAAATATTTGGTCACCTGCTTCTTGCAATCTTGGGATTACAAATGACATGGCGTTCCCAACAGCAAATAGGAAGAATGGAAATACCAAATCCGTAGGTGTACAGCCATGCCAAGGGGCATGCTTTAATGGTGCAAACATATGTGACCAAGTCCCTGGATTATTAACCATTATCATTAAGGCAACTGTTGCTCCCCTAAAGACATCTAAAGAATAATAGCGCTGTTTCATAATTTATATCCTACCGAAGTTACAATTAAACAGTCATAAAAACGCATTAGCCGCTCTTTAAATTTAGTAAATAGGCATAAAAGCGCACAAAATCACCTAACATTCTACACGATTTTAATTTGACAGCCTACACTTATTAAAAAAATTAAAAAGTATTTGGAAGTTATTATTTAATTACCATAACTTTACCGAAATATTAACAATTATTTAACCTTGGATAGCCTAAAATTATCGATTCTTAAGCGGTTGTATTTTTCTAATCCGCAATCGATTGCTGAACTCAGTTCTTCAATCGGTAAAAGCGTTCCTAATATTACCAATGCCGTTAATAAGCTATTACAACTTAATTTAATTGAACAAGACGGCCTTGCTCCTTCAACCGGAGGAAGACGAGCTGCACAATTTGTTCCTAATGAATCTCAACTGCCGCTTATCATATCTGTTGCAATTGACCAATTCTACACTTCTGTCGCTGTCGTTGATTTTAAAAACCAATTTAAAACTGCAATCAATACCAAAGGAATTGATATCAAAATAGAGGATGCTTACAGTAAAATTGTTGAATTAATTAAAAACACCATTAAGGAAATAGACACTTACAATGTCTACGGAATCGGCATCACCATTCCAGGTTTTGTTGATAGTAAAACCGGAAAAAACAATTCCTATAGCAATAACTCTCCTTTTTACGACCTAAAAACAAATATTCAGAAGGAATTTAACCTCCCAACTTTTGTTGAAAACGACTCTTCAGCAATTGCTATTGCTGAACATACTTTTGGAATAGCGAAGAACATTGAAGATGTCATGGTGGTAAACCTAAACTGGGGTGTAGGGCTTGGAATGATCCTCGACAATGAACTTTATCGTGGGCATTCAGGATTTGCAGGTGAATTCAGTCATATTCCCCTATCTGACTCCAATAAATTATGTTCATGCGGCAAAAAAGGTTGCCTCGAAGTAGAAGCATCTCTTATGGCAGCTGTGGAATCGGCGACTGATGCATTAAAATCTGGAGAAGGTTCTTCTCTACAAAAGTTTTTTGAAACACAAAATTATATCACAGGTGATCAGCTTTTAAATGCGGCTAACCAAGGAGACCAACTAGCCATGGAAGCCATCAATCGGATCGGATATATGCTTGGAAAAGGTATCGCAACATTAATTCATATCATTAATCCTCAGATGGTCGTCATCAGCGGAAGAGGATCTAAAGCTAAAAGTGTCCTTTTACCTAAAATTCAAAGTGCTGTATTGGAATTTAGCATTCATAGACTCTCAAAAAATACAAGCATAGAGTTCTCAAATACGGAAAACATACAATTATTGAGTTCAACCTGTATCTGCATCTTGAACGCAGACAAGAACATCTATAAAACACAATTAATAGACTAATTACTTAAATCATCAACAAATGAGCAAATTTTACGCTAAATGTTGCAGTATAACCCTGATTATGCTTCTTAGTATAACGACGTTATTTGCACAACAAACTGTTACGGGGAGAGTAACAGATCCAAGTGGAGAAGGCCTTGCTGGTGTGAGTGTGACTGTTGTTGGAACCAACAAAGCAGCTCAAACTAACATGGATGGTAACTTTTCCATTCAAGCCAATAATGGCCAAAAACTACGCTTTACAAGTGTAGGCTTTCAATCTCAAGAAGTTGCAGTGACTTCGACAACCGTAAATGTTTCCCTTCAGGAAGATGCCGGAAACATTGACGAGGTGGTTGTAACCGCAATGGGTATTAAAAGAGCACCTAAGGAATTAGGTTATGCGATGAGTACCGTAGAGGCAAAAGAATTAACGAAAACTGGTTCACCTAACGTTGCAGGCGCTTTGTACGGTAAGGCTCCAGGGGTACGTATTTCTTCATCCCCAGGTGGTGCTACTTCAGGTATCAATATCAATATCCGTGGTACTAACTCGGTGACCGGAAGTTCTCAACCTTTAATCATTATCGATGGGGTACCTATGAGAACAACAGCTTTTAACAACTCTAACTATTGGGGTGACCAACGCGCAAGAGGTAATGGATTAGAAGACCTGAACCCTGAAGATATCGAATCAATCTCAGTTTTAAAAGGTGCTTCTGCAGCTGCATTATACGGTTCTGAAGCATTAAACGGTGTTGTAATGGTTACTACAAAATCTGGAAAAGGTGGTCAGGGAGTAGCAATTGACTTTAATGCTACTTATACTCATGATCAAATCGCTTATCTTCCAAGATTCCAAGACGTTCGTGGTCCGGGTTATTCAATCGAATATTCTGATGCCGGTCAAAAAGAAGATAAATTCTTCTACTATGATCAATCAATGGCAATTGATGGAGTAACTAGAGGAGTATTAGGTGCAACAATCAACTATGGACCTAAATTTGACGGCCAACCGATTATTTCATGGGATGGAAAAGTTAGACCATATGTAGCACAAAATTCGTACGATAAGTTCTTCAACAATCCTAACAACACGATTTTCAACTTGGCGTTGAGCAATACTACTGATAAGTCAAATACAAGGTTCTCTTTAACTAGACAAGATAACCAAATGACATCCCTAGATTCTTATAACAAGAAAAATATCGCGAGTATTAACTCAACATTTAAATTTTGGGACAAATTGACTACCGATGTTGTTGTAAACTACATCAACCAACATACGCATAACAGACCGTTCATGACTGATCGTATGATCAATAACTTTACAGGGATGATCTCTACTTTTGATAACCCTGAATGGTATTTAGATAAATATCAAACAAGTCTTGGTTATAAATATGTGGTGGGTACAAACTCTCAAAGCTTAACTCCAGGTGAAAATCTAATCTATAATGGATATAAAACCGATGTTTTAGATTTTATGTGGAACACAAAAGCAAGACAGTACGATGAATACTCAAACAGAATCATCGGTTCATTCACAAATACTTGGCAAGTTACTGAGGACTTCTCTGTTCGTGGAAGGTTTTCTGCTGATATGACAAACTTGAAAACTGATGACAAACAGCCAAACGAACAACCATTAGCATTTACTAACGGTGGTTTTTATGGCCTAAGCAACCAAACTGCTAACGTCTATTATACCGATTTATTGGCTACATATTCTAAACAGATTACCGATAATGTAAAATTAGGTGCTATGGTCGGATATACCGCAACAAGCTCTGAAACTACAAATATGTCAACGAATACGGATGGTGGATTGAGTGTTAGAAATTGGTATGATGTAAGTGCTTCAATTAACCAAGGTAGAGCTTCTTCTTCAAAATTGAATACATTAAGAGACGCAACATTCGGTTCAGTAAACTTTAACTTTAAAGATTTCTGGTTTGTTGAAGGTACTTTGAGAAGAGAAAGAATCTCAACAATGCACCCGGATAACAACGTATTGTACTATCCTTCAGTAAATACCAGTATTATCCTTTCTGAAGCATTCCAAATGCCTGAATATTTTGATTATGCAAAACTAAGAGGTTCTTATGGTATTGTGGGTAAATACCCAACAGCATATCAAAGTGCATTAAGTTATACTCAATATACTTTGGGTAATCAAGGTTCCGGCACTTCTGTACTCTATACACAAATTCCTACTTCTTCTTTCGGAAATGAAAAAATCAAACCTGAAAATAAACATGAGATGGAGTTTGGTATTGAAACTAGATTGTTCAAAAATAGATTAGGATTTGACATTACTTATTACAATGGTAAAATTGTAGACCAAATCTTAAACTATACGCTTCCTAATACTTCAGGTGCTTCTTCAATCTTAGCAAACGTTGGTACTTTAAGAAATAAGGGTTGGGAATTTGCAATCACAGGTGTTCCTATTCAAAATGACAACTTTAAATGGAACACAGTATTAAACTTCTCTATGAATAAAAACATGGTTGAAGAATTACCAGGTGGTGCTTCTCAGTTAATGCTTGCTGATTACGATGGTGCAGCTGCACAATTGGTTGCTAACGTAGGTCAGTCAATGGGGGACATTATGGTACACCCTTACGTTTACGATGCTTCCGGAAAGAAAGTCGTTCAGGATAATGGTCTTTACCAATTAGATGCAGATGCTTGGGTTAAAGCTGGAAATGCAATGCCTAAAGCTGTGGGTGGTTTAATCAACACATTTACGTATAAAAACTTTACCCTTGACGCATTAATCGATTTCCGTTGGGGTGGTCATGTCATGCCAACTGGTATTAACTGGATGAAGAGCCGTGGTTTATTAGAAGAAACTCTTACAGCTATGGACACTGAACATGGCGGTCTTAGTTATTATCTAAAAGATGGCAAAGGTATTGCTACCTCTGGAAGTGCTGGCCCTAATGGGGAAAAGGTATTTACTGATGGTATGTTGATGGATGGTGTTCTAGCTGATGGATCGACTAACGGCAATATCATTTCTCAAGCTTATTATTACGCTCAAACTTACAACTGGGGTGGACCTCAATACTCCAACTCGAATTATGGATTGTATGTTGAGAAAAATAACTACATCAAAATGAGAGAACTATCTTTAGGATATAGACTTCCTAATACATTTTCTAAGAAATTAAGAGCTAAAAACTTAACTATTTCTGCTTTTGGAAGAAACTTATTTTTCCTTTACAGATCGGTTAAAGATTTAGATCCTGAGCAAATGACAGGTGGTTCATTCTGGGTTAATAACGTTACGAACGCAGGTACTGCTCCTGCAACAAGAACTTATGGTTTCATGTTACGTGCTAGCTTCTAAAATTATGAAAACAACAAAATTATTCGTGATAGCTGGTTTACTGACAGCATCACTTTCAACGATAACATCTTGTAAAAAAGGTGACTTTGATTCCGACTACCGTGATCCTTCGAAGGTAACTGAGGCTACAATAGAAAAACAATTTGCCGGAATACAATATGGATTTATTGAACTGGTAGTTCCTACCTATAGAAATTACTTCGTTACACTTTCTCCAACAATTCATAGATATGTTCAAACAATAGGTTGGGCTAATGCTACAGATCATCTAACTCCAGGAATGGCGGCAATTAATGACCGTTGGGAAAGATATTACAAAGGCCTAGCTCAATTCAAAGAGTTTGAAAAAATCTATAATGCAAGCCCTGATGCTGAAAAACAACTTAAAAAAGTGTTTTATTTGACATCAAAAATCTTCTTTTATGATTTAACCCAACAACAAGTAGACCTTCATGGAGATATTCCTTGGTCTGAGGCAGGTCTTTTGAGTACAAATGGTGGTGATTATACAATCTCCTATCCGAAATATGATAAAGCTGCTGATATCTACACTAAAATGCTTGATGATTTAAAATCGATCAGTAATGAATTGAGCAGCTATACATTACCATCTACGGTAACTGAATCATTCAGAACCCAAGATTTAATAAATTCTGGTAATGTAGACTTGTGGAAAAGGTACTGTAATTCACTACGATTAAGAATGCTAACTCGTGTTTCAGGCAATGCACAATTCTCTGCTAGAGCTACGCAAGAAATCAATGAAATCATCAACAGTCCAACGAAATTTCCATTGGTTTCTAAAAATGATGAAAACGTTCAGTTAGATATCTTTAATAATGCTTCTGATGTAAATGCTAGAGGTTTCCAAGATGCTATCGAAAGCTGGAACAACAATATCGCTGGAAAGGTGATGATCGATCACATGCTTTCAAAAGCAGACCCTAGGTTACCGTTTATGTTTGAACCTGGTGCAGGTGCTAAAGGTGAATTTATCGGTCTTGATCAATCTCTTCCTGGGGCTACACAGTCTGCTCAAATTGCAGGAACACCAGCTAATCCAAGCAAAATTGCAATTTACAACAGATCAACTTATTCTCGTAACCAGAATTTTCCTGGAATATTGGTGACAGCATCTGAAGTTAATTTCTTGCTTGCTGAACATTTATTGAAAACTGGAAATGCCGCATCAGCTAAAACTAACTTTGAAAACGGTATAAAACAATCTATCGATTTACAAGTAAGACTTAGAAATGTGAGCAACAATAGTTTGGTTGCAAAACCCGAAGCTCCTGTAGCTGCTGACATCAATAAATATATCGCTAATATCGGTTGGGGTACCAACAATACGCAATTAATTGCAATGCAAAAATGGTTACACTTCAACATTATTCAATCTGTTGAAAACTGGTCTGAGGTGAGACGTTTGAACTATCCAGTATTTGCTTTTAGAATTGAATCTTCAGATTTTCAAAAGACTGTTCCTGTTAAATGGAATATTCCTCAATCGGAAGTTACTTACAACACTGAAAACTACAATGCTGTAAAAGATCAGGATAATGTGAATACCAAATTATTCTGGGACGTAAATTAATTTTACCAATCCAATCCATAGAAAAAGCCACAAATTGTGGCTTTTCTTTTATGGTCACTCCTAAACTTAATACAATGAAGAAATCAAAATTATTTACCGCTGCTCTTCTATTAACTTCCTCTCTAGCATTTGGACAAGCCCATAATGTATCAGCAGGATACCAAAAACCTTCTGACCCCGATGTGCTACAAAACTTAGAAGAATGGCAGGATATGAAATTCGGCCTTTTTATGCATTGGGGGACTTACAGCCAATGGGGAATCGTTGAAAGCTGGAGTATATGTCCTGAAGATGAAGGTTGGACACAACGCAAACCGGAACATGGGAAATCCTATTACGAATATGTCAGAAACTATGAAAACCTACAGAAAACGTTTAACCCTGTCGACTTCAACCCTCAAAAATGGGCAGATGCCGCAAAAGCAGCAGGGATGAAATATGTCGTATTCACAACGAAACACCACGATGGATTTGCCATGTTTGACACCAAGGAATCCGACTATAAAATCACCGATAAAAAAACTCCTTTTTCTACAAACCCAAAAGCTAATGTAACCAAAGAAATCTTTAATTCTTTCAGAAAAGACGGTTTTAAAATTGGGGCGTATTTCTCTAAGCCAGACTGGCATACAGAACACTATTGGTGGTCTTATTTCCCACCTAAAGATAGAAATGTTAATTATGACCCTACAAAATATCCTGAACGTTGGAATAACTTTAAAAACTACACTTATAACCAAATCAATGAGTTAACCTCTGAATATGGAAAGGTCGATATTTTATGGTTAGACGGAGGCTGGGTAAGACCTTTCAGCACAATTGATCAATCTGTTGACTGGCAACGCGGAATAAAAGTTGAACAGGATATTGATATGGATAGAATTGGAGGTATGGCGAGAAAAAACCAACCTGGAATTATCGTGGTTGATCGAACTGTTCCTGGAAAATGGGAAAACTATGTAACCCCCGAACAAGCAATCCCTGAACATCCGCTAGATATTCCTTGGGAAAGTTGCATTACCATGGGAAATTCATTCTCATATGTTCCAAATGATCAATATAAACCAACAAAAAAAATCGTGGAAACACTGGTAAAGATTATTTCTAGAGGTGGTAATTATCTGATGAATATCGCTCCGGGTCCTAATGGTGATTTTGATCAAGCTGCATACGATCGATTGGAAGAACTTGCTTCTTGGATTAAAACAAATGAATCTGCCATTTATGCTACTCGTAGTATCGCTCCCTACCATGAAAATGAATATTATTACACACGCAGTAAGGACAATAAAACCATTAACGTTTTCCATTTAACTGAAGGTGAAACTTATCAGGCACCAAAAACATTTTCATTTCAGCTTCCTCAAAATAGTAAGGTTAATACTGTAAAAATCCTCGGGCATCCAGGAAAAGTGAAATGGTCTTTAAAAGACAATACGATTACAGTTCAAAATTCTGCAAAGAATTTAAGCTATGCTACGGCAATTCAGGTCACACTAAAATAGAAGTTTGGATACAATTTCCTATTTTAACAGATAATTTAGGAATTGTATCCATCTTTAAACCAATCCTTATGAAAGTCTTCTATTGCATTTTTCTATTGTTTGTTGTTCCTTATTTCTCATTAGGACAAATTCCTAATGCAAAAATATTGAAATCAGAGTTTATATTTGAACAAGGGAAATATTTTGCACAATGTCATGCATCCAGCATAGAGGAGGCTAAAAACGGGAATTTATTAACGACTTGGTTTGCAGGGTCGCATGAAGGGAATCAAGATGTAAAAATTTGGGGATCTATTTACAACGGAAATAAATGGTCAGCACCACAAGTTTGGGCAGATGGAATTGCAGATAAGACCTATCCTTGTTGGAATCCTGTACTCTTTCGAAAAGAAGCTGAGTCTACGATCTACCTTTTTTATAAAGTTGGTCCAAATCCTAGAGAATGGTGGGGAATGATGAAGACCTCAAAGGACAATGGAAAGACCTGGTCTAAACCTGAAAGATTGCCGGACGGGATTTTAGGCCCTATTAAAAACAAACCTAAAGAATTAGCAAATGGATCCGTAATTGCGCCATCCAGTGAAGAGTTATCTGAAACAAGATGGTTAGCCCATGTAGAAATTGCAGATGCTAAAATGAAAAATTGGAAAAAAATCCCAATAGACCATGAATCCTCCTTTAATGTAATTCAACCTAGCATTGTCTTTCATCCGGATAATAGCATCCAGGTTCTTTGCCGAAGTCGAGAAGGTTCCGTGTTTACATCTTGGTCAAAAGACCAGGGCAAGTCCTGGTCAAAACTCGAAAAAACAAACCTAATCAACCCCAATTCCGGAACAGACGCCATTGCAGTCGGCAACAACTATTGGATTGTTTACAACCCCGATATCCCCGGAAAAGAATGGTGGGAAGGAAGAGCAAAATTAAATATTGCTTACTCTAAAGACGGCCTAAACTGGGAAAAATTCCTAGCCCTCGAAAATAACGATAAAGGTGAATTTAGCTATCCCACAATTTTCCAGGATTCTAAAGGTAAAGTCCATATTACTTATACCTACGATCGAGTAAATATTAAACATTTGATAATCGACCCAAAATAACCTTTCTCTTCTTTAAATCGCTTTGGTTTTTTCTTTCAGCCATGCTTTCTCACTATCATCCAATTTTGGAGATAGGCTTTCAAACACCCAGTCATTATACTTATTCAACCAGGCTATATGTTTTTGATCTAGTAGTGACTTATCAACGAGATCAGTAGCAATATAACAAATCGTTAAAGTCTCAAAATCCATGAATTCACCGAATTGGTTGCTTTCAATTACTTTGGATAAGACCAGATTTTCAATCCGAATTCCATATTCCCCTTCTCTATATAGCCCGGGTTCAATGGAAGTAATCATTCCCGCTTCCACTGGTATATCAATTGCCGCCATATTGAAAACTTGTGGACCTTCATGCACATTTAGGAAGAATCCTACACCATGACCTGTTCCATGTCCATAATTTCTAAAGGTTTCCCACAATGGTCGTCTTGTAATAGCATCAATGGAGTATCCTTTCGTTCCTTTTGGAAATACCGCCACAGATCCATCAATAGTTCCTTTGAGTACGAGCGTATAATCTGTTTTCTCTGCTTCCGTGATATTGCCTAATGAAATAACACGGGTGATATCGGTAGTTCCATCTGTATATTGACCCCCGGAATCAACCAACAATAATCCTTCTGCTTTTAAAGAGGAATTGCTGGTTTCAGTTGCTTTGTAATGCGGTAGTGCGCCATGAGCCCTATAACCTGCAATGGTATCAAATGAAATATCGACAAACCCTTCTGAATCCGCTCTTAATTGTTGAAGTTTTTCTGCAATAGAAATTTCAGAAAGCGCTCCTGAACTCACGTTTTCCTCAACCCATTTAAAGAATTTTGTCAACGCAACACCGTCCTTTATCATAGCGTTTCTCGTATGAGAAATCTCAACCTGATTTTTAATGGATTTTAAAGCCGTGGAAGGGTTCATGTCTTCCAAAATTTCAACTTCTGCAGGAACAGAATCATAGATTGCAAAACAAGTCTTCTTTGGATCTAATAATATTCTTTTTGCTTGAAGATTCTTTACTTTTTCAAATGCCTCCTGATAGTTTGAAACTTCAATACCCGCATTCTGTAACGTTGAAATATCTGTTGCAGATAACTTATTGTCTCCAATAAACAGAATATTCCGCTCTTGTTCGATCAATAAAAACCCCAAGACAACGGGGTTACAGTGTACATCATTCCCACGGATATTTAAGATCCATGCTAAATCATCTAATGAAGACACAAAATGCACATCCGCTCGTTTTTCCTTTAATTTCTCTTTTACAGCTGAAATTTTATCTTCAGTAGATTGACCTGTTGTATTTACATCAATTAAATACGCACGTTCTTGAGGAAGTTCTGGTCTATTTTCCCAAATATTGTCCAATAAATCCAGATGTCCATTAACCAATATTCCTAATGGCTCTAGTTCATTTTGAACAGCCTGAGCTACCGCAACTGAAGCTAGGTTCCCATCAAAGGCAACTGTATCACCAGACTTTAAATGTTTAGAAAGCCAGGTCGCATATTCAGCACGTCCTTGAACTTGAAGTTTCACCAATTCAAATCCTGTTCCCGCTAATTGTTCTGCAGCCTGAACAAAATATCTTGAATCCGTCCATAGCCCTGCAAAATCTTGAGTGATCGCTAAGGTACCTGCGGAACCGGTAAATCCCGATGTCCAGGCAATGCACTTGTATCTCTCCGGAAGGTATTCGCTAATATGTGGGTCTGAGGAAGGAATTATATAGGCATCTACACCCTTTTCTTTCATCTCTTGACGGATGGAAGCTAATTTCTCGATGTATTTCATTATGTTATTTTTAATAATCCTCGCAAGTTATAAAAACTCTCACAATTAATACATTCACTTCATCATACATTTGAAATTTTACAATTTAAATGTACTACTTGTGCAGTAGATTACGATATTTGCTACCTATGAGAAGATTTTTTTCATTTTTTTATTTCCTTACGGTATGTAGCTTAGTAAGTGTACACACATTACAGGCTCAAGGGGTAAAATCAAAAGTTCAAACAGCATTTGAAACTTTTAGTAAGAACCCATCTCTTAAAAATGGTATGGCTTCCTTGACTGTCATTAATTCTAAAACAGGCGAGGTTGTTTTTGATAGTAATAATCAAATCGGCATGCCAACCGCATCTACCTTGAAAGTCATCACTTCCATTACCGCACTTGATCTTTTAGGCGCTGACTTCACGTTTCAAACCGATCTTTCCTACACCGGAACAATTGATTCCCTGGGAACTTTAAATGGTAATATCATTATTGAAGGTAAAGGTGATCCTACACTTGGAAGCGACCGCTATCCAGAAACGAAACCTGAAGTATTATTAGCAAAATGGAAAGATGCCATCGTAAAAGCTGGCATTAAACAGATTAATGGAAAATTAATCGCTGATGACAAGCTCTTCAATGGATATGACGTTCCAGGAACCTGGATGTGGACTGATATCGGAAACTATTATGGCGCTGGTGTATCTGCGTTAAATTGGAAAGAAAATAAACAGGGGGTAAACTTTACGGTTAGTAGACCTGGACAGCCAGCAAAACTAAACCCTGTGAAAACCCCGCCCTTCTATACTTTGATTAATGAAGTAAAAACAGGATCTAATGGTTCTGGAGATAATGTATATGCTTTTTCTGCTCCCTACTCTACCGAAGTATATTTGAGAGGAACCTATGGCGCTGACCTGAAAAAAACAATTGAAATATCAGTGCCTGACCCTGCACTCGATCTAGCTTATTCTTTAGCAGAAACATTAAGCCAAGATTCCATTTTAATTTCGGATACTGTAATTACAGCGAAACGATTATTGAATATGGATTCCCTGTCCCTTATGGACGGTAATAGAAACTTACTTCTCTCTGTAAAGTCGCCAAGATTAGGAGAAATTGTACATTGGTTTAATCAAAAGAGCATTAATCTTTATGGAGAATCTTTGTTGAAGATTATAGGCGGGATATCTGCAATGGATTTCAATACTGAAAGTGCAGCTTCCTTAGTTTCAAAATACTGGCAAAATAAGCTTGCAATCGATCCTAGTGCGATAAACACCTTTGATGGATCGGGATTATCTCCACAAAACAGGGTAACGACTTTGGCAATGGGCAAGATTATGCAGTATGCTAAAGAGAGACCATGGTATGATGAATTTTTAAAATCTTTGCCCAACATTAACAATACCAGCATGAAAAGTGGTACTATTGGCGGAGTTTTAGGATATACAGGCTATCAGAAGGCTAGTGATGGGCAAGAATATACGTTCGCATTATTAGTGAACAATTACCAAGGCCCTGCTGGTCAAATGCGCCAAAGAATGTTTAAATTATTAGATGTATTAAAGTAGATTATTACTAGGTAATAGTCATGAATATAAGTATAAACCAAAATTGTAATGAGTAACATCAACAGAAAAAAAGACGCTTTAAATTACCATGCAATGGGGCGTCCGGGCAAAATCGCAGTGGTTCCAACGAAACCTCACAGTTCCCAAAGAGATCTTTCTTTGGCGTATTCCCCAGGGGTAGCTGAACCTTGCTTGGCAATTGCAGAAAATAGCGAAGATGCTTATAAATATACTGCCAAAGGAAACTTGGTAGCCGTAATCAGTAATGGTACTGCCGTATTAGGCTTAGGTGATATCGGTGCTCAAGCTGGTAAACCCGTAATGGAAGGTAAAGGATTACTTTTCAAAATCTTTGCTGATATCGATGTCTTTGACATCGAATTGGACACTAAAAATGTTGATGAATTTGTAAATATCGTAAAAGCCTTGGAGCCTACTTTCGGTGGTGTAAACCTTGAAGACATCAAAGCTCCGGAATGTTTTGAAATCGAACGTCGATTAAAAGCCGAAATGAATATCCCTGTCATGCATGATGATCAGCATGGAACGGCAATTATCTCTGGTGCTGCATTGATTAACGCTTGCGAATTACAAGGTAAAAATATTGCTGAAGTAAAAATCGTAGTTAACGGAGCTGGTGCTGCAGCTATTTCATGTACGGCAATGTATGTGGCTGTAGGAGCTAAAAAAGAAAACATTGTCATGTTGGATAGTAAGGGGGTAATACGTAAAGATCGCGAGACCTTAGATCCAACAAAAGCTGAATGGGCTACAGATCGTGATATACATACTTTAGCAGATGCCGTGAAGGATTCCGACGTTTTCATTGGACTTTCAGCAGCGGATGTATTAACGCAAGACATGCTAAAAAGCATGGCTCCGAAACCGATCGTCTTAGCAATGGCGAACCCGAACCCTGAAATCGCTTATGCGCTTGCTATTGAAACTCGTGATGATTTAATAATAGGTACTGGCCGCTCTGATTTCCCTAATCAAGTTAACAATGTATTAGGTTTCCCTTATATCTTCCGTGGGGCTTTAGATGTTAGAGCAACCGCTATTAACGAGGAAATGAAAATCGCAGCAGTAAAAGCAATTGCTGAATTAGCTAAACAACCGGTTCCGGAAGAAGTAAATATAGCATACAACACCAATAACCTTCGCTTTGGAATTGAGTATGTCATTCCTAAACCAACTGACCCACGTTTGATTACTGAAGTTTCTGTAGCTGTTGCAAAAGCTGCCATAGAATCTGGGGTAGCACGTAAAGTCATTGAAGATTGGGATGCTTACCGCGACGAACTTCGTAAACGCTTAGGAAAAGATGATCGATTGGTTCGCACAATCACGGCTAAAGCAAAATCAAATCCTAAACGCGTTGTATTTGCAGAAGCAGACAACTATAAAACGCTTCGTGCTGCTCAAATCGTAAAAGAAGAAGGTATTGCTTTCCCAATTTTATTAGGCAACCAAAACAAAATCAACGGTTTAATTAAAGAATATGGCTTCGAATTGGATGGAGTTGATATAATTGATCCTCAGTCAGAAATTAAATCTGAACGATTTGAAAAATATGCTGATCATCTGTACCAAAAGAGACAGCGCCGTGGCATCAATAAATTAGATTCTCGTAAGTTAATGACGAACAGGAACTATTTTGCTGCAAGTATGGTTGAATTTGGTGATGCGGATACATTGATTTCTGGTCTTACAAGGAATTATGCATCCACCATACGTCCAGCTTTACAAGTAATTGGTGCAAAACCAGGAAGTAGAGTGGCTGGAATGTACATTATGTTGACTAGCCAAGGTCCTCTTTTCTTTGGGGACACAACGGTAAATGCCAACCCTAATGCACAGGAATTAGCTGATATCTCAGTCTTATTAGATTCTGCTGTAAAACGCTTTAATATCAAGCCAAGATTAGCAATGCTTTCTTATTCTAATTTCGGTTCCAACGATGGTGATATTTCTGACAAAGTAAGAGATGCTGTAAAAATCTTACATAAAGAACATCCTGAAATTGTTGCTGATGGTGAAATCCAAGCAAACTTCGCATTAAATAAAAATCTATTGGCAGATAACTTCCCATTCTCAACTTTGAATGGAGAACCTGCGAATACCTTAGTTTTCCCTAACCTCGAATCTGGTAATATTGCATACAAATTATTGCAGGAGGTAGGTAATGCTGAAGCTGTTGGTCCTGTACTTTTGGGAATGAACAAACCTGTACACGTTCTTCAATTGGATAGCTCGGTACGTGAAATTGTCAACATGGTTACAATTGCTGTTGTAGATGCCATTGAACATGAAAAAGTATTAAACAATCAATAAGCATAGCTTATGTACGAATATTTTAAAGGAAAACTTGTATTTAAAGCTCCCACCCACGTCATTTTAGAAGTGGGTGGGATTGGCTATTATTTGCATATTTCCCTAACCACCTACAGTTTAATTAAGGATAAAGAGGATTGTAAACTTTATGCTTCCTTCCAGGTTCGCGAAGATTCTCAAACACTTTTTGGATTTGCAACCGAAGCTGAAAGACATTTATTTCATCACCTTATCTCTGTTTCTGGTATCGGTCCAAATACAGGAAGGATGATGCTATCCTCGATCACACCAGAAGAAATACAGCAAGCTATTGTTGCAGGTCAGGTGAATGTGATTCAAAAAATTAAAGGTATTGGCCCTAAAACAGCACAAAGAGTTATTCTGGAACTTCAGGACAAATTGAAAAAACAAGGCCCTGATGCACTTATTCCGTTACCTTTAAGTAAACCTTCTTCCTCCGAAGAAGCACTTACCGCATTGGTCATGTTAGGATTTCCAAAAGCTCAAGCCGAAAAAGTACTCCACGCAATTTACATCGCTGAACCCGAACTAACCGTCGAACAACTCATAAAAGCCGCATTGAAAAAAATGTGAGGTAGTATATAGTATTTAGTAGTTAGTATTAAGTAGTTAGATGATTGGCAAGGGTTATATATAGTCACTTATCAAACTTTACAAAATCTAACTACTAAATACTCAATACTAACTACTTATAAAAAAATCTAACTACTAAATACTTTATACTCAATACTCTTATGTCTTATGTCTTATGTCTAACTACTAATTACTAAACAATGGAAAACTTAAATATTTCAAAAGGTACTAAAGAACAACAGTATCAATCACTTATTCCTCAAATTAAAGGATTGTTAACTGGAGAAAACAATGTTGTTGCCAATATGGCAAATATCGCAGCAGCTCTAAAAGAACAATTTGATTTCTTTTGGGTTGGATTTTATTTGGTTGAAGGCAATGAATTGGTTTTAGGTCCATTTCAAGGTCCTGTTGCATGTACAAGGATTGCTTACAATCGTGGTGTTTGTGGCACTGCATGGGCAAAAGAAGAAACTCTAATTGTCCCTAATGTTGAGGAATTCCCAGGCCATATAGCATGTAGTTCGCTCTCTAAATCAGAAATTGTGGTTCCTATTCTTAAAGACGGTAACTGTATTGGAGTTTTAGACGTCGACAGCAAAGAACTAAATTCATTTGACTTAATCGATAAGCAATACTTAAAAGCTATTCTTGAACTCTTTACATCTCAGTAAAGATTATTATATTTGTGCTACCAAAATCATTAACTATTAACCAAATATGGCAGCACCAAGGACATTGTCTTTATTGAATTTCTTGATTGTAGCATTGAATTTCCTTTGGATAGCAATTTTAGAAAATGCAATTCTTTTTGACTTTACGTTTACGGACACTATTGCCTTTTACCCCTCTTATTTAACGCCCGCTTTTTTTACCTATAAAATTTGGTCATTCATCGCTATTTCAATGATTTTGGCTGCTTATTTTATGTTCAGAGGCACTCAAGAACCTCACTACAGCAGCAATACCATAAAAAAAGTTGAAAAAATAGATTATCTCTTAATATTAAACCAAATGGCATTAGGGTTAAGTATGACGTTAAAGCATAATGATTATTTCTTTTGGTCGATTTTATATACAGGGGTATGTTTAATTACGGTTCTAATAATCAATAATAGAATTCATATTCAGAAATTAACTTCCAATTCATTAACACGTTATTTTATCAGGTTAGGATTTGGAGTTTATACCGGCTGGATTATGTTTGTTTTTGGATTTAATTCTGCCGTAATTCTTTCAAAATTAAGCCTTCAATTGGGAGAACAACAATTCTTCTTTTTAAATGTTGCTGTACTTCTTTTGGTTACCTTGGCTATGGTTATATATTCATATTACTACTTTCTACCTTCAGTATCAGCAGTATTAGTCTGGGGTTGTTATGGCGTTTATTATCAGGCTAATCTATCTGATATTTCTGATCGTCACGATATTAAACCTTACCTTATTTTTGCCATGCTTATTGGAGCTATTTTTACCGCTTATAACTATTATAGATGTAACGTAAGAAGAAATCAAATAAACATTATGATGGAAGAGCCTCCTTCCATACCTTAACCGATTTATCGTCGCTTACAGTAATTAATCTATGATTTGCCCATATAAATGAATTTATCGAAAGATAATGGCTATCATATCCTCGATCCCTAGAAATATTTTTGATCAATCCTAAATCTTCCAAACGCCATATTTTTATCGATTTGTCGCGACTTACTGTTGCCAATAATCTTTTCTCTGGATTCAATGCAATACCATATACTGTAAACATATGTGGAATAACTTCCCTTTGAATCTCAAGATTTAGATCTAGCTGGAATAGCTTCGCATCCCTGCCGCCTGTAAATAGCCTATCATTAAGGTCAAATTGTATACTGGTTACAGGTAGTTCATGAATCTTTTTCCGGGTAATTTCCTGAAAATCTCCAGCTTGATATAAATAGATAAAGCCATTTTTATCACCGAAAGCAATGAGGTCTCCACTATTTGATACCTCTATCACTCGAACTGTTGTCTCGGAAATTTTAAAACGATACAGTAATTCAAAATTACCCAGGCTCCATACATAGGCATAGCCTTCTTCTCCAATAGCTATCAATTCCTTTTTCTCAGGAATGGTTTTAATCGAAAAGATAGCGCCCTTCTCAGTTTTAAGATTGGCAACTAAGCTTTGATTTATTGTATCTACGATCATTAATTGCCCCGACCGTAATCCTATTGCTAGATAATTGCTTTCAGGAATTGAATATAAGGAATAAACCGAACTGCCAACCTTACAAAGTATCCTTCGAAAGCTCATACTTTCCAAATCCCATTCCACAACCCCTTTATCATTTCCTCCTGTAAATAAAGTATTTGGATCGGTAGCAGATACTGCTAATGTATAGATAGGATTCTGATGACCCGTTAAGGTACCTAATAGCTCAATATCCTTATTTTCATTGTTCATAGTATACAAAGATAACCTTGTTGGATCAGGATATTATTGGTGCCTACCCTCCAAATTCTTGGCTATTACTTCCAAATTCATTCCTTTTTCCTTTAGTAGGACGATTAGATGGAACAGCAAATCCGAAGTTTCATTTATAAAATCATTTTCTGATTCTGTTAATGCTGCAATTACAGTTTCTACAGCTTCTTCTCCAACTTTCTGAGCAATTTTATTAATCCCTCTTGATCTCAGTCTATTCACATAAGATTCATCGTTTGGAAAATCAATACGATGCTGAACTATTCGCTCCAATTGAAGAAGGAAATTTTGATTAAATTCCGTATTAAAACAACTACGGCTTCCCGTATGACAGGTAGGACCTATAGGATTTACCTTAATCAATAGGGTATCCTGATCGCAATCAAGATGTGTACTGACAACATGAAGAAAGTTTCCGCTCTCCTCCCCCTTAGTCCACAATCTGTCCTTACTCCTTGAAAAGAAGGTTACTTTTTTCTCTTCTTGAGTTTTCGCCCAGGCTTCCTCGTTCATATATCCAAGCATTAAAACCTCTAGGGTCTGATAGTCTTGAATTACAACAGGAACAAGGCCCTCGCCTTTATTAAAATCAATAATCATGTTATCAGTATAATCAACGTCTAACGGGAATCCCATTAACGTGCAATGTTTCTTTTAATTCTGGAATCAGAATCTCACCATAGTGAAAAACTGAAGCCGCCAAAGCAGCATCCACCTGTGCTTGCTGGAAAACATCAACAAAATGCTGCTGATTCCCCGCTCCGCCTGATGCTATCAATGGAATGTGAATGGTATCATTGATCTTTTTTAAAAGTCCATTATCAAACCCATTCTTTGTCCCATCGTGATCCATAGAGGTAAGGAGAATTTCTCCAGCACCCCTATTTTCAGCTTCTTTAATCCAATCTTCCGTTTGGATATCCGTTATATCACGGCCTCCACGCAGATGCACATAGTTCTTTCCATCTACAAAACGTGTATCAACTGCTAATACCACAAACTGTACCCCAAATGCTTTAGCAAATTCATCCAGTAGTTGGGGATTTCGAACCGCAGCAGAATTAATTGATATTTTATCTGCTCCTGCATTCAATAGGACATCGGCATCTGATAATTCATTAATACCTCCCCCAATTGTAAAGGGAATATTTATTTGACTGGCAACAGCTTTAACAAGATCCACTGTAGTTTTTCTACGTTCGTGGGTCGCTGTAATATCTAAGAATACCAACTCGTCTGCACCCTGTTGCGAATATTGCCAAGCCAATTCAACCGGATCACCAGCATCCCGAAGATCAACAAAATTGACCCCTTTGACCGTCCGCCCATCCTTAACATCCAAACATGGAATTATTCGCTTTGCCAGCATCTTAAAAACTAATTAATGCCTTTAAATTCCAATCCTTGATTTCTTCAATCGTAATTCGGTTCTCGTAAATGGCTTTTCCCACAACAACAGATTCCATTTTCCCCAGGTTATTCAATTCTTCAATATCCTTCATCGAACTGATCCCTCCAGAACCTATCAATTTAATGATCGGTGAATGATCCAATAATTTCTTATACAATTCTACGCCTGCACCTCCTAATTTTCCATCTTTACTGATATCTGTACATAGAAAACGATAGAAACCCAATCCTAAACATTTATCAATGTATTCAATCAATTTAATGGGAGAACTTTCAAGCCAACCCGAATATTTAATGACCTCATCCAAAACATCAATGGCAATAACAATATGATCTGCATATTTTATTCTGCCTTCATTTAGTTTGCTAAGCTCTTCTAGAAACGTTGGATTTGTAATGGCTTGTGTCCCTACAATAACGCGATAAACTCCTGCATCTACTAACTCCTTAACCTTTTCAATGCTGCGAACCCCTCCGCCATATTGAACTTTCATCTCAGTTCTTCTAATAATCTCAAATAAATATTCTTGATTGCTAAAATCACCTTTTGCTCCATTTAAATCAATGATATGAACGATTTCGGTACCATTCGCATGGTATTTATCGATTTGCTCTTCTAAGGTTATTGGATAAGTGGTAACATCTTCATAGTTACCTTCTCTTAGGCGGACAACCTGTTTGTCCAAAACATCAATTGCAGGAATAATATACATAGTCTAAAAAAATTCATTTATAATTCATTAAAATTCAGTAACAACTGTTCCCCAACTTTCCCAGATTTCTCCGGGTGAAATTGTACAGCCCAAAAGTTGTCGCGCGAAATTGCTGCCGAAAACGGCAATCCATAGTTACATGTGGCTATGCCATAGGTCAATTCATGCTCAATGTAATAAGAATGAACGAAATAAAAATAGGAATTATTGGGAATATCCTTAAATAGAGGGCAATTATTTTGAAAATCAATGCTATTCCAGCCCATATGTGGTACCTTTTCTGCGACTCGACCTTCAAAATGTAACGTCTTTAATGGTATGATACCTAACAGATCAGCATTACCTTCCTCAGAATAGTCCGTTAACAACTGCATTCCTACACAAATCCCTAAAACCGGTTTCTTTAATGACTTTATCGTCTCCGAAAGTCCCGATTCCACTAATTTCTGCATAGCTGCGCCAGCATGTCCTACCCCCGGAATAATAATCTTGTCGTATAGATCAAAATCTGTTGGACTATTGATCATCCCATACGAAATGTCCAAACGCTTAAGTGCTGCTGTTATCGAAAATATATTCCCGGCACCATAATTAACTATTCCAATCATAACCCCTATTGATAAAACCCCTCAAATCCAATTTCGTTTTTATAATAATCCTTTTGTACTCGGAAGTTGCATATTGTCAACATCACGACGAACGGCTTTTTTGATCGTCTTTGCAAAAGCCTTAAAGATAGCCTCAATTTTATGATGCTCATTTTCGCCAGTTGCCTGAATATTCAAATTAGATTTTGAAGCATCCGAAAAGGATTTGAAAAAATGGAAAAACATCTCCGTAGGCATGTCCCCAATCTTCTCACGCTTGAATTCAGCATTCCAAACAATCCAGTTGCGACCGCCAAAATCTATGGCTACCTGAGCTAAACAATCGTCCATAGGTAAGGTATAGGCATATCTTTCAATCCCACGCTTATTTCCCAATACCGATAAAAAGATTTCTCCCAATGCAATACCGGTATCCTCTATCGTATGGTGCTCATCGATATGTAGATCTCCTTTTGCCTTGATCGTTAGGTCCAAAGCACCATGACGGGCCAATTGATCTAACATATGGTCAAAGAAGGGTAGGCCAGTCTCGATATCAGACTTCCCACTTCCATCTAAATTCAATTTAATATAAATATCTGTTTCGTTGGTCTTACGATGATGTTCGCCAGTACGACTTCCCAACTTCAAGAATTCATAGATTGATTTCCAATCACTGGTTTCCAATCCAATGGAATCTTCGCAAATTTCAACATTTTCATGTTTTCCCAATTCATCATTATTTCTCAACCAGATTACTTTTGCGCCCAGATTCTGTGCTAATTTAACATCGTTCACCCGATCCCCAATCACAAAAGAGTTTGCCAGATCATATTTCGAATCATCAAAATATTCCTTCAGCATTCCTATCCCTGGTTTGCGGGTATCGGCATTTTCGTGTGGAAATGTCTTATCAATATGCTCTCTCACGAAGGTTACACCCTCCCCAGCAAAAGTATCCAATACAAATTTATGTACCGGCCAAAAGTTCTCTTCAGGATGAGAAGCTGTTCCCAAGCCATCTTGATTGCTCACCAAAACGAGCTCATAATCTAATTCCTTCGCAATTTTCGGCAGATACTGAAGTGCTCCTGGATAAAATTTCAATTTGGCAAATGAATCAATTTGCTCGTCTTCGGGCTCTAAAATCAATGTCCCATCCCTATCAACAAACAAAACTCTTTTTAACTGATCAGCCATTATTCCTTATTTATAAAATTGTTGGATTTCTTCTATTAGTCTCTCGTTTTCTACTTTGGTCCCTACTGTAATTCGAAGGCAGCCTTCACATAGGGCGACTTTTGACCTGTCACGTACAATAATACCACGGTCTACCAAAGAAGCATATAATTCTCTCGGTTGTTCTAATTTCACTAAAATAAAATTAGCATCTGAAGGTGTAATATGTTCAACCTGCGATATCCCACTTAATTTCTCTGCTAATATTTCGCGTTCCTCAACGGTCGTCTTGATCCATGCGTTGACCATTTCAACATTTTCCAATGCCTCAAGAACTAAATCCTGTGTCGCCTGATTAATGTTATAGGGTGGTTTGATTTTATTAAATACTTCAATAATCTCTTTACTTGCAAACGCCAATCCTAAGCGCAATGCAGCTAATCCCCATGCCTTTGATAAGGTTTGTAGTACTACCAAATTTGGAAATTCTGCTAGGGCATGCGTGAATGATTTTTGCTTAGAATAATTGATATAAGCCTCATCAACAACCACTAGTCCTTTGAAATTTAGTAAAAGTGTTTCAATATCTAGTGGATTAATACTATTCCCAGTAGGATTATTGGGCGAACAGATGAAAATCATTTTCGTATGCATATCCAATGCTTCTGCAATTCCATCCATATCCAATTGGAAATCCTTCGTAAGGTTTACCTTGCGAACTTCTACATCATTTATATTGGCCGACACCTCGTACATTCCGTATGTTGGGGGCACTAAGATGACATTGTCTAATTTAGGAGTACAAAAAGCTCGGTATAGAAGATCTATTGCTTCGTCTGAGCCATTTCCTAAAAACATATTCTCAGCCGGAACACCTTTGATCTTCGACAATTTCTCTTTAACGCGATGTTGTAGTGGATCCGGATAACGATTGTAATCATGTGGAAGTGGAGAGCCAAAAGCGTTCTCATTAGCATCCAAAAAGATTGATGCTTCTCCCTTGAATTCATCTCGTGCCGAAGAATACGGCACCATTTTCTTGATATTATCTCGAAGTAGTCCGGTTAAGTTGAATGACATGGTATTAGTCTAAAAATTTCGAGCTGTAAATATGGGTAAAATTATACAAAATCACTAAACTAAAAACCATTTCCCCTCAACAGACAACTCTGTTTTAGGAAATATATGCTGAGCTTCCTCCAATAAAGGCTGTAAGGTTCTATATCGCGCTGAATAATGTCCTAACAAAAGTTTTTTAACATGTGTTTCCTTTGCAATTTCAGCTGCTTCTAAGGAAGTTGTATGAAATGTTTCCTTTGCCCGATCTACCATATCATGCAAAAACGTGCTTTCATGATATAATAAATCAACTCCTTCAATGGATTTTAAATAAATCGGATGCCTTACCGTATCCGAACAGAAAGCATAGCTCCTGGATTCCGGGGCCGGCAAGGTCAATTCACAGGCAGGATATTTGTTCCCCTGTGGATCTTCGTAATCAATCCCCTTCTTGATGGAGGCAAAAAATACTTTTGGTATTTTCAGCTCCTCCACTTTCTCTGCGATTAAAGTCGCTGCACGCTTCCCTTCATCGAATCGAAATCCAGTACACGCAATCCTATGAATTAATGGAAAAGAACTGACCGTTAACATGCGGGATTCATAGATAACCTCTTCTTTTTCCGGATTAGTAGGATGAAAAATGATTTGATAACGGATTACCGTCTCTGAATATTTAAAATGTAGTTCTAAAATTTCCTTTAATGGTTCTGGACCGTAAATATGCAGATCCGCCTTTCTACCGACCAGATGCATGGAAGATACCAGTCCTACTAATCCCAAGTAATGATCCCCATGCAAATGACTGATAAAAATATGGTCTATACGATTACTTTTGATCCCGTATTTGGAAAGTTGCATTTGAGTCCCTTCCCCACAATCGATCAAAAATAATTGTTCATTATAATTCACTACTTGAGATGTGGGATGCCGTTCGAACATTGGAGTGGCCGAACTATTCCCCAGAATTAATACCTCAAACCGCAACATATTACTGCTGTTCTTCCTTAAGATCCAAACGAATCTCATTGCCAAAAATCAAATCTTTGGCCTTTTCGATATTTGGAGTAATAATAAAGTATTTATCTAAGCCTAATGAATTAATAAAATTTAAAACATCTTCATTTAGATTAGTTAAAATGAATAAGCCTCCTGAAGATTTACAAAGACGACGTGCCAATAAACCTGTACGGATACCGGCTTCATCTGTAGCTATCACATTATTCAAATCCAAGACTATATTACGTTGTCCACCAGTATTGCGGAGCATAAATTCGCCTTTCAAACTTGCGGCAGTCTCTCCGTCCAATCTCTCCCGAAGAGGTTCTATCACTACATATCTATCGTACTTATCTACCGTAAATTTCATAATTTAAATGTGTGTTAATTGTTTTATAGATTATCTAAAGCTTTTTCAACATTCTGCTCAACCCTTGCTAGCACATCACCCCCCTCAGCATACAAAAACTTCTCTCCAGTGATATGCTCAAAAAGTTCAATATAACGTTCAGAAATCGATTTTACAATTTCATCAGTCATTTCAGGTACTTTTTGGCCATCTTTACCCTGAAATCCATTCTCAATTAGCCATTGTCTCACGAATTCCTTCGACAATTGTTTTTGAGGCTCTCCATTTGCTTGACGTTCAGCATATCCCTCCGCGTAAAAATAACGGGATGAATCAGGTGTATGGATCTCATCTATCAAGTAGATCACTCCATCTTTCTTTCCAAACTCATATTTTGTATCTACCAGAATCAACCCTCTTTCTGCTGCGATCTCCGTTCCTCTCTGATACAATGCATGGGCATATTTTTCCAATTGTGAATAATCTTCCTCAGATACGATTCCTCTTGCGATAATGTCAGCCCTAGAAATATCTTCATCATGTCCAACATCTGCTTTCGTAGAAGGGGTGATAATCGGCACCGGCAATTTATCATTTTCTTTTAATCCTTCAGGCAATTCAACTCCGCACAATTCACGACCACCATCCCGATAGGTTCTCCATAGATGTCCTGAAACATATCCACGGATGACCATCTCAACCTTGAAGGGTTCACATTTTTTACCAATTGTAACATTTGGGTCCGGCACGGATGCCACCCAATTCGGAAGAATATCAGCTGTAGCCTTAAGAAATTTGGATGCAATCTGGTTTAAAACCTGTCCTTTGTAAGGAATCGCCTTAGGCAATACCACATCAAACGCTGAGATGCGATCGGATGCAACCATCACCAAATAGTCTTCACCAATACTATATACATCTCTTACTTTTCCTCTATAGAATGCTGTCTGTCCTTTGAAATTAAAATTTGTTTCTTTTATTGTATTCATTGTGTGTGCGTCTAAACGCGTTAATTTTCTTTTTAAATATCGCCGTAAGCTTCTAAAATACGTTTTACCAATTTATGGCGAACCACATCAGAACCGCTTAAGTAAATCATATCGATGCCTTCGATGCCATCCAATATTTTCACAGCATTGACTAATCCTGACTGGGTCTTTTTTGGTAAATCGACCTGGGTCATATCGCCCGTAACGATAAATTTTGCTGTAGGCCCCATACGCGTTAAAAACATTTTCAACTGCATATCAGTCGCATTTTGAGCTTCATCCAAAATAACAAAACAGTTATCAAGTGTTCTACCACGCATAAATGCCAATGGTGCAACTTCTATTGTTCGGTTTTCAAGATATCCTTTCAGTTTCTCCGCTGGAATCATATCGTCCAACGCATCGTAGAGTGGACGTAAATATGGATCAACTTTTTCTTTTAAATCCCCAGGAAGGAAACCTAAATTCTCGCCCGCTTCAACGGCTGGCCTGGTCAGTATAATTCGCTTGATTTCTTTATTTCTCAATGCTCGAACCGCTAAGGCAACCGCGGTATAGGTTTTACCGGTACCAGCGGGACCAATTGCAAACAAGATATCATTTTTATTAATGCTGTCGACCATCCGTCTTTGATTAGGCGTACGTGCTCGAACAATAATCCCATTTGGCCCATATACTATTGGTTCGCCCTTAAAGGCTCCAGTCTTCTGTTCAGAATCATCTTTCTCTGCCAGTACTGATTTCACTGTCGTAACAGCACCTAACAAACTCTCTAATTCCAATAAGGATAGTGTCTGAAATTGATTGATGTGTGCAAGAATATCATCAAAAACCTGTTGAAATCTTGTTCTTTCACCTTCTTCACCCAAAACTTTCAAGGTACTGCCCCGAGCCACCAGACGTAACTTCGGAAATGCTTTCTTAATAAACTCAAAATTCTCATTTTGAGCTCCCCATAATGTCACCAAATTGACAACATCTAAATTGATTTCTAATTCGCTCAAATTACTTCGGTATTAATTTCCTGAATAAATCACGTCATGTCCAATTGGCGTGTAATTAAAGATATCAAAAAAACAAAAACATTATGCCTTTTCTGCTATTCTTGAATCAAAAATACAAACTAATTGAGCAGAAATAAAAGCAATTGCAAGTATTAATTCATAATAGATTTAGCAATCGGTTTACTTTTTCTATTTTTGTAATTCGCTTATTAAAATAACAGGAAATTTTTTTAGCTTCAGGCTTGCTGAACAATATGGGAGTAATTACGTTAACTACAGATTTAGGTCACCGCGATTTTTATCAAGCTGCACTCAAGGGCAGTATCATTTCGAAGTTGCCGAATGTCAGATTGGTTGACATTTCTCATGACATCCCTTCCTTTAGCATTCAGCATGCAGCTTTTGTTATTAACAACGCATATCCTTATTTTCCAAAGAATACCGTACATCTAATTGGTGTGGATACAGTTTTCCAAGAAGACTCAAGGTACCTTGCCATGTCTTATAAAGGTCAATTTTTTGTTGGCGCTGACAATGGCATATTCAGCATCATAACCGGGGAAGACAAGCCTACTGAAATGGTTGAAATCAACATCATGCAGGACCTTAGGTACTTACACTTTCCATTAGCTGATATTCTGACCAAAGCCGCCTGCCACATCGCAAATGGAGGCAAACTTAAAGACATCGGCATGCCTATCGACAATGCTGTACAGAAGGTAACATTTCAACCTATTTATAATCAAAACAGCATTAAAGGCCATGTTACATTTATAGATTCTTTTGGAAATGTAATCAGTAACATTAGCAAGGACCTTTTCAATCAAGTTCAACAAGGTCGTGATTTCATCCTTCGATTTAAAAGAAACGAAACAATCAACAATTTAAGCTGGCATTATAACGAAGTTTCAGAAGGTGAAAAATTATGTCTTTTTGGTATCAGTAACTTTTTGGAGATTGCTATTAACAAAGGACATGCAAGTCAGCTTTTAGGTCTTTATCAAGACGAAACAATCCTGGTCGAATTCCTCGACAAAAAATAACAAATCCACTTCTAACTAAGAATGTTCCACGTTTTTTTTTTAAAATGTAACTTCTTATGCTACAATCATTAGGCTGGGAATAACATAAATCCTGGCCCAGTCTATTTTTGGATATCCCCCTTGGCTTTCGTTCTAGTCTTGCTCGTGTTTTAGTCGTGTCTCGTCCGCATCTTGGCAGGACATTGTCCACAGCTCGTCCGCTTGTGAGCGGACGAGCTCCGGATAAGTTTTGGACAAGCTGTGGATGAGACACGAGCGAAACACGAGCAAAACCCGACTCACACTCAACTTTGATATAACAAAAATTCAAATGAAAATAAAAGGATAAAAAAGCCTTTATGTATAAAAAAAGGGCGACAAGTACACTTGCCACCCTACCCATTAAATGGTTATTAGGAATTACTTAATTTTAAAAGCCAAAACCAACTTTTATAGTCAGTCGATGGAGATCTTCTTTCACGGAAGACGTATAATCAGTTCTATTCAGCGGATAATAATCATAATTTAAATTATAATCATAATATGGCATAGGCATTTCAAACTTATTCTCAGTTTTGACATTTAAATACTGATAGCCTAAGGTTACGGAAAGAAAGGTAGAGTTTTCTGCCATTTTGAATCTGAGGCCAACCTCCGGGTTAATTCGGATGCCACCGTTAAGTTTCGTTTCTAGGTTAGGATTCAATTTTTCCTTTGGGGTTGAGTCCCAAACAAAACCATATCCCGCATCTAATCCTGCAATAAATCTGGTTGTTGCAGGCGCGCCGAATGTAAATCTCGCTCCTAAAGAAACGGGTATTACGGAATAGTTACTGAAATTGCTGACTAAATAGCGATCATAGCCTGTTGTTCCACCGATGGCAAAATCAGGATTTAGTAAATAACCATTAAATGTTTGGGCAGTGAATCCAGATTCTTTCATGTTCAATGAATAAGCTAGAACCCCAAATTCTGTATGGTTGATATATCGACGAAATTGTGCCGAAGCTTCTTGTATACCGGTTAAAATAAAGACAAGAAGGCAAAGGGTGTAAATCTTCATAGGTCTTTATTTTTTATCGTTAATGCTGATGCAGCTTAACTGTTTCAAGTTTGCTTTGTTGGAATAGTCAAATTGGCATATCGACTGCGGGCCTAGAACAATTAATGACTTTGGTCCGGCAATGATATCACGGCTCTTTAGGTCATCTAGGTATTGGATTTGATTGTCTTTGATATTGAGTACATCTTTGACATTAAAACTTTTTAGTCCAAAGTCACCTTCACTCAGGTATAGGAAATCACCACTTAATGCAAGTCCATGCGGATGAGCCATATCGTACACTTTGACCTGTTTTGGTTTTTTAAGGTCCTTAATATCCACCACTTCCAAAACATTTTGTGAACCTCCACATACCGTACCAGTGCGTAAAGTTACGAAGGCATAATTATCATTGACAACGACAGGATCGCAAGCCAGTACATGGTTATATGTTGCAATTTCCACAGGTTTGGTAGGTACACTGATATCTAAAATATGCATTCCGTTATTGGCTCCTACAAACAGAGAATTTTTGTAAGGGAATAAAGTTTCTATACCAAATCCAAGTTTAACCTCATTGACATATTTTGGGGATTTAGGGTTCTGTAGTGTAAAATTTTTGACCCTATCTTGAAAGATGGAGTATAAATAATTCGAAGAAATTGCGAATCTCGCTAAAGATCCTGCTATTCCGATCTGGTTACCTGATCCGGAGTTATTCGATCCTGAACCAGAATTATTGTAGCTTCCAGTCGATGAATCATAGTAAACGAGATCCTTTTGATCCGGATAATAAGTCTCTTCATATGTTGAATTGACGATAGTATCCTTGTAAGCAATAATACTGACAGGATCGTTATCGGTTATGACATCTCGGTTTCCGGTTTGTGATTTATAGGTAACTGAGAAAACGTCTTTTTGTCGATCTATAAGAACAGGTTTATTAATATCAGAGATATCGAAAGTTAATAAATCGACTATATTATCGGCGTAAAGGTGGTCATTTTGAATACCTAGATCAAAGTTTCCCAAGATCGGCAGGAAACCGATGGCTTTAGGGTCTGCAGGATTTGTGTTGTTGTAAATATGAATTCCTTTATTTGGCTCATTGACAAATAAATAATCTTTATACAGGTAAATCTTTCCGGTAGATTCAAAAGGTTTTGGTTCAACGATTGTAAATGTAGAGGACCTGACATCTCCCATGGTGAGATAAATAGGGACTTTAGTCTCATATGTTTCATCAACATGAAATTTGTCACAGCCGGAGAAAGTAAAAAATAGCAGCAGAGGCACAAATAAACCAAGCCGATTCAAAAAGCGATGGATAGCATTTTTCATAAAATAAGATTAATAGTTATTTGGTATTTAATTTAGATACGTAAACAATTAATAATACGCTACAAATCAGAAGTAAAATTTCTCGATTTTGTGAAAAATATCAGATAAAAAGGAGCGCCGATAGTCTATAGTTTAAAAAAAAGGCAGTAAAATTGCTTGTAAAGTATGCTTAACAGGCGAGCTATAAGATTTCACTCAAAAAGAAAATGAAAAAGAATCTCATAATAATTTTAATACTTATATCGATTACTCAGGTCCTTTTTGCTCAGGACAGTACAGCAGTCAAGGCGGATTCCCTGACATTTGAATCCCAAAGGGAACGGGTCAATCATTTATTAGATGAGCGGAGTCGAAGATTTGGTGAATATGACCAATCCTTGGAAAAGAAGACGGGTGTCTTTGGATTATTTAAGACGAAGGGTGATATGCAAAAATCGATAGATATCCTTCGGCAGGTAGTATTAAACGACAACAATATATTTTTGGAAACCCGAAAGTTATTGGATTTGAAGGATGCGCAGAGTGAACGCTATCAGCGTTTAGCTGCTGAATATGACGCTCAGGTATCTGCATATATGAAGACGATTACGAAGCTTCAGAATGAAAATGACAAACTTCGGGGGGATCTAGGCAATATGGAGACATCTGATCGAGGGAGTGGGATTATGCTCTATTTGGCTGGAATTCTCATTATTACGTTAATAATAGTATTGATTTACCAATACCGCAGGCATAAACCCAAAAAATTGACGGAATAGTGATAAGAAGACCTATTTATATTGGTACTTTTGCTCGAGAAGAGAAATAAAATAGTAAATGGCCAGACCGAGATTGAATAGTGGTGATACCCATTCGGAGGATTTACCTAAACCGAAGTTAAGCAAGGATATACTTAGAAAAGCTTTAATGATATTTTCATATATCAAGCCTTTCAAATGGAAATTTATTATTGGGATGCTGTTTTTAATCCTATCGAGTTTATCGATGTTGACCTTTCCAGCCTTACTGGGAGCGATGATCGATGCAGCTCAAGGAAAACAAACGTATACATGGCTACCAGCAAGTGTTACGTATATCGGGGGCATTTCTCTAATTATTCTATCTTTTCAATCCATTATTTCTTTTTTTAGGATCCGCTTGTTTGTTGAGATTGCTGAAAAATCATTAGCCAATATTCGAAAAGACACTTACCATAGGCTTATTACCTTACCGATAGAATTTTTTGCCAACCGCAGAGTTGGGGAATTAAACAGTAGACTTTCTTCCGATCTATCACAAATTCAAGATACGATGACGACTACATTGGCAGAAATGCTACGTCAGGCAATCAGCTTAAGTTTAGGTGTTGTATTATTGGTCTTAGTATCGCCGAAATTAGCACTCATGAACTTGTGTATATTACCGGTTATTATTGTTGTTGCTATAATTTTTGGACGGTTTATCCGAAATCTTTCACGGGAATCCCAAGATAAGCTAGCAGAGTCGAACTCAGTAGTTCAAGAAACCTTATTAGGCATCAGCAATGTAAAAGCTTTTGTCAATGAATATTTTGAGTCTAAGAGATATTCAGAAAAACTAAACCAATCGGTAGCCTTAGCTGTAAAAGGGGCAACCTATCGAGGTATTTTTGCGTCCTTTATCATTTTTGCCATCTTTGGCGCTGTAATCGTTGTGATTTGGTATGGAGCGTCTTTGGTTTCATTACAAGAGATTTCTGTTGGTGATTTAACGACTTACATTCTCTATTCGATGTTTGTTGCGGGATCCATGGGAAGTTTCCCAGAGCTTTACGCCAGCATTCAGAGGGCCCTAGGAGCAAGTGAGCGGGTACTTGAGATCTTAAATGAACCGAAAGAAGATATTCAAGTAAATGAGGAAGATAAAGACATTAAAGTAGAACTACATGGCGATATAGAATTTGAAAATGTATCATTTAATTATCCGACACGACCAGATCTTACGATATTGAAGGATGTCTCCTTTCATGTTAAGTCGGGCAAGAAGTTAGCCATAGTTGGTCCGAGTGGGACTGGAAAATCCACGATTGCATCCTTGATCTTACAGTTCTATCAACCCACTAGCGGTACCGTACGCTACGATGGTATTCCAGCAAACAAATTAGCATTGACGGACATTAGAAATCAAGTTGCGGTAGTTCCACAAGATGTACTTTTATTTGGGGGTACGATCCGGGAGAATATCAGTTATGGAAATCTAGAAGCAGAAGCCGATGCTATCATCACAGCTGCGAAAAGAGCAAATGCACATAATTTCATTATGGATTTTCCGGAGGGCTATGACACGGTTGTAGGAGAGCGTGGCGTTAAGCTTTCAGGAGGCCAACGACAACGGATTGCCATTGCCAGGGCATTATTAAAAGATCCATCAATCTTAATATTAGACGAAGCGACCTCATCGTTGGATTCAGAATCTGAGCGTATGGTCCAACAGGCATTGGTTGAATTGATGCGCAATCGTACTTCGATCATTATAGCGCATCGATTGTCTACAATAAAGGATGCGGACATGATTATCGTATTAGAAGACGGTATTATTTCAGACATGGGTACCCATCAAGAATTGATGGAAAAAGGTGGCGGTTTGTACCAACATCTCTACACATTACAGTCCTTACAAGTCGTTGAAAGTTAATTTTTGTTAATTTATAAAGATTGAAAACATTTTGGCTTACACCTTGTTTAATATCAACAGAACATATAAGACTAAATAGGATAAAAAATATAGAATCATGGAAAAAAATAGAAATGGATTAGTGGCATTTGCCCTACTTGGATTAGCCGTTGGTACAGCAGCATATTATTTATTAGGAACAGAAGATGGGAAAAAGCAATTAGACCGTGCGAATGATGGTATTAAGAGTTTAACAAAATCCATTAAGGACCTATCGAAGAAAGAGGCAAAAAGAGCATCAAAATTAGCTAAATCGGCAAAGGAAGATTTAGAGAATTTGAAAGATCGCGCAAAGAATGCTGGGCGTGATGTATTAGATAAAGCATCTTCAAAAGCAAATGAATGGGCAAATAAGGCATCAGATGCGGCACACAGCTTAGGAAATAAAGCAGAAGAAGTTGCTGACAAGGCAAAATCAGAAATTAAAAACGCTTAATTTAAGACCAACAATACGATGCTCGATAGATTGATGTATCTTTGCAGAACATGAATCTTTTAGCACAAGTAAAAACATTAATATATAAAGATGTTGTTTTAGAATGGCGATCAAAATATGCCATCAACAGTATCTTACTTTATGTGGTATCCACAGTATTTGTATGCTATCAGTCATTCAAATCTGTGGATACTATTGTTTGGAACACCTTGTTCTGGATTATTTTATTGTTTGCGGCAATCAATGCGATGAGCAGGAGTTTCGTTCAAGAAACGGGTCATCGTCATTTATATTATTATTCTATTGTGAGTCCAAAGGCCATTATTTTGGCAAAAATCATCTACAATTCGGTATTGATGGTTTTATTATCGACTACAGCCTTTATCATCTACAACTTAATATTTAAGAGCCAGGCGGAGAATTTAGGGATTTATTGTTTGGCGATTTTTTTAGGGAGCATCAGTTTCGCGACGGTTTTTACGATGGTTGCTGCAATAAGCGCGAAAGCGGGCAATAACAGTACGATCATGGCAATCTTGAGTTTTCCAGTTATTATTCCGTTATTAATCGTATTAATCAAGTTATCACAAAACGCGGTAAATGGCAGTTCAATAGGAGATAATTGGGCAGATATCGCTGTTTTATTGGCAATTAATATCGTCACGATTGCTATTTCTTTGCTGTTATTTCCTTACCTTTGGCGAGATTGATTTTTTTGTTCTTATGAGAAAACGTTGGTGGAAAATTTTGGCAGTTGTCATGGTCGCGAGTACCATTATAGGCGGACTGCTTGGCCCCGTTCCCGTACTACCTATTCTAAATGAAACTATCCGTAATGTATATTTCCACGTACCTATGTGGTTTACGATGATGGTTTTATATTTGATATCCTTGATTTACAGTATCAAATATTTAAATTCTGGAAAAAGGGAATATGATTTTATGGCTGTAGAAGCTGTGAATACGGGCATTATCTTTTGTGCCTGCGGTTTAATGACCGGGATGTTATGGGCAAACATAACATGGGGAACGCCATGGACCAATGATCCACAACTCAATGGGGCAGCCATTGCGACCTTGATGTATTTGGCGTATTTAGTATTAAGAAATGCCTTAGAAGAGGAGCAAAAACGAGCTAAGATCTCTGCGATTTACAACATTTTTGCCTTTCCGATCATGATTGTCTTAATCTATATCCTACCGAAGATGAACGATTCATTGCATCCAGGAAGCGGGGGTAATTCTACCTTTGGCGACTTGGACATGGATAATTATATGCGTCCAGTATTTTACACGGCAGTTATTGGTTGGATTTTGATTGGGTGCTGGATTGCCAGTTTAAGGTATCGTATTCGTTTAATAGAAGATAAAAGAAATAGTTTTTAAGATGAGAAATTTCCTATTCACAATTTTAGCCTTAATGATAGGGTTATCTGCAAATGCACAAGAGAAGGTACAAATGGCCGATGGACTTCGTGCGGAAGGAAAGATATATATCGTTGTAGCAGTTATGTTGGTTATCTTTCTTGCGGTTGCCATCTATTTGTTTACTATTGATCAAAAGGTAAAGAAACTGGAAAAAGATAAATAAGGATACCCTTTCTATGCTAATTAACCAACATCGATCACTTTCAGGATTAAATGTCTTTCTAGTTATTTTTGTTGGCACTATCTTATGTTTGGGGGCCTATTTACATTTACCTGAACAGCTCACGCCGGTATTATTTGAGCCTGGATTAGACCGATTGGTAGGGTTGGAATTAGGGCCTAGCTTTTCACCTTCTGCCAATGTTATGATTACCTTGGCCCTCACTTTAGTTCAAGCCTTTGCACTAAATAAAGTAGTCAATCATTACAATTTATTAGGGAAGCCGAGTTTTTTGACCTCCTTAATGTTTATGACCTTGGTAAGTCTTTTCATTCCATTTTTAGTTCTATCCCCTACCCTAATCTGTAATTTTATTACAATTTGGATGCTTCAGAAGCTTTTTAATATCTACAAGCATGTAGATATAAAAGGGATTATGTTCGACCTTGGTTTACTAGTCGCGGTAGGAAGTTTAATATATTTTCCTTTTATCGTGATGTTGCTCTTGATTTGGTCAAGCTTGGTCATATTCAGAGCATTTTATTGGCGAGAATGGGTCACGCCATTACTAGGAGTTTTAACGGTTTATTTTTTATTAGCAGTTGCATATTTCTGGTTGGAAAGGATGGATGAATTCTATCAGATTTTTCTACCATTTACCTACGCCTTTCCTACAAAATTAAACATGGATGTTCATGATTATTTTGTGTTAATTCCAGTTCTGATCGCTATAGGTGGGTTTTTATTTATTTTGAAGGACAATTTTTTTAAGAGTGTTGTTCAGATAAGGAAGAGCTTTCAGCTGTTATTTATTATGATCATCTTAATTTTTGCTTCCTTCTATCTAAATCAAGATCGATCGATAAACCATTTTTTATTGGCAGTACCGGCAATTTCGATTTACTTGGCCTATTTTTTCACACATGCCAAAGTAAAATGGTTTTACGAGACCTTATATATAGTTATTTTACTGACGATTATTTATTTTCAATTTTTCTAAGCGATTGTATAATAGGTGTTTAACCTTTTTTAACAACTTAAAAGCGTAGGATATTTAAAAAATAGATAGTTTTGTAGCAAAAATTCAGGTAATACAGCCATCATAAAAAGATTTATACACATCAAAAAGTCAAGTCAATAATTTGAATAAAGATGATGTTAAAGATCTAATTAAAATGTTAGAACAGTTGAAACTATTTTACTCTAATACGTCCCTACTTATTTTATTAGGAATAAGTTCATTCATACTTTCGAGTACGCAGACTTATGCACAATCGTCGACCTCACATTCGCCCTATTCGCAATTTGGTTTAGGCCAAATGCGTGAGGATCAATTGCCTCAAACCCGCGCTATGGGAGGTATAACGACAGCAGTAAGATTTCAGGGGGGCTTACCTGTTTTAAATATTTCCAATCCGGCTACATATTCAGGATTTAACAGAACTATTTTGGATGCGGGACTATATGGCAATGTCACTCAATTAGAAAAAAATTCAACAGCGGATAACACCGCGGATTTTGCATTCAGCCATTTTGCCTTTGGATTTACCTTAAACAAGAATAATGGTCCAAAATTAGGTGGTATTTCCTTTGGGTTGATGCCCTATTCGGATGTAGGTTATAGTACATCTGCTAGTAGGGAAATCTCCAACACACCATATCAAACAAGATTAGTTGGAGAGGGCGGCATAAACAAAGCTTATGTCGGATATGGTGTATCACCATTTAAGAATTTCAGTATCGGAGCTAACGTAGGATTTCTATTTGGAAACTTATATGACAAATCACTTATTGATTTCCCGACGAACTACGGTTTTTACAATACGGCAAAAACGGATACTAGAAGAGTAACGGGAGTGACATATGATTATGGAGCACAATATTTTCTTCCTTTAGGGAACAGAAAGAATCTGACGATAGGATATTCGGGATCATTAGACAATTCAGTACGTAGTAAGGTAACGTCAATGGTTACACGTACACAAACAGGGTCCGGGAATATTACGGAACAAGTTCCAATTGATACATCATCTATGGATGTGTTATCAAACCGCAAGATTAACCTACCATTGAAGCACAATGTTGGATTTACTTTTAGCAAGGGAGTGAATTGGATGGTTGGAGCAGATTTTAAATATGCTGATTGGTCAAAATACCAGGTACGTACTGGTGAAGAACCCTTAGGCAAGAATATTGGATTTGCATTAGGTGGACAAATCAAACCTGATCCAACATCATTAAATTATCTAAAAGTAATAGATTACAGATTAGGATTTAGGTATAACAAAACTCATATGACGGTAAACCAACAACGTATTAACGACATGGCGGTTACCGTTGGTTTAGGTTTACCATTACCAGAGACAGGATTTGGGAGAACATTTTCAAATGTTAACATTTCGGCAGAGTTCGGCCAACAAGGAACAATAAAGAGCAACTTAGTTCGTGAACGATATATCAATATTAATTTAGGCTTCACGATTAATGATGCTTGGTTTATCAGGAGAAGTTACGATTAAGAAATGCGAATTTCAGAGTTAAAGATATCGAGAATATTGCCCCTAACAATTGTTTTGCTAGGGGCAATCTTGTCAATTGCCTGTGAAAATGACACGAAAGACATTGATCGCTTGGCAAATATCAAGCAAGAGGAGGCAGTTGACATATCAAAGGATGTTACGGTTATCTATAGCGATTCAGCGAAGGTAAAAGCGGAGTTAAAGGCTCCGGAGATGCGTGTTTACCATGACAGTACGGGTAATTATGAGTTCAAGAAGGGGGTTCAGATCATCTTTTTTGATGATGAAGCTAAGGAGATGCAACGAGTTACGTCGGAATATGCTCTTCAGAAAAAGCTTGAAGGATTAACAGAGTTTCGTAAAAATGTAGTGATTACCAAAGTGGACGGTACGATTATAAAGACTGAAGAGTTGATTTATGATGAAAAGAACAAGAAGTACTTTGGTAGCCAGCCTATTACGGCAGAATATAATGATGGTAGGACCTCAGCACAGGGAACATCTTTTACTGCGGATGCCGATTTCAACGACATACGTTTCATGAATGGTACAGCGATTCATATTCCATCTGCAGACTCTCAATTACCATCATTTGGGAACTAACAGAAATTGAAGGAATTGGAATAAAAAAAATAGAGAAGTGGTAAATAGAAATTTTTACACTATTTTTTTATAAAAGTTGTATCTTGCGCCTTGTTTTTAAGAAAAAGCAAAAGAATAAAAAATATTAGCATTAAATTATAGAATATCGTTATGGGATTAATGACCTCTTTGCGAAACCGTGCGGGCTTAGTCATTTTCGTGATTGGTTTGGCAATTGTTGCATTTTTATTGGGAGATGCCATTAATGTAGGGACACCATTTTGGCAAAGAAGCCAAAATGAGGTTGGAAGCATCAATGGAGAAGGAATAGATTACCAGCAATTCAATACGCAGGTAGATCAAGCGAATCAAATGTACCAACAGCAAATGGGAGGCGCAGTTTCTCCACAAATGCGTGGATTCGCAGTTCAACAAGTATGGAATCAATTTTTAACACAAAACTTATTAACTCAAGAGATTGATAATATAGGTCTTCAAGTTGGTAAGGAAGAATTAAACAGCTTATTATTTGGGAACAATCCATCTCCACAAATTATCCAAGCGTTTACTAATCCACAAACTGGTCAATTCGACAAGAACTATTTAGCAGGAGTTATTGAACAGGCGAAAACAAACCCTGAGATGAATGCACAATGGGAAGGTTTATTAGCAAGTGTAAAAAATGAGCGTTTGAATCAAAAATACACGAACCTGATCAATAATAGTATTTACACAACATCTCTTGAAGCAGAATATGATTATAATTCACGTAATAAATTAGCGAACTTCAAATATGTGATGTTGGATTATGCATCCGTTAAAGATTCAGAAATCAAATTAACAGATGCTGATTACAAAGAGTATTACGATAAGAACAAGAATGCATTCAAAAATCCTGAGGAGATTCGTACGTTAGAGTATGTATTATTCGATGCGAAACCAAATTCAGCAGATACAGCATTGGTATTAGGAGCGATTCAAAAGTTAAAGACTGAATTACAAGCGTCGACAAATGATTCAAGCTTTGTTACGATCAATTCAGAAAACAAATATCCAGTTAGGTATTATACAAAAGGTCAGTTAAGTCCTGCCTTAGATTCAGTAGCGTTCAAAACTGCTGCGGGAACAGTTGTAGGTCCATTCTTAACTCAGAATGTATATGAAATTGCGAAGGTAATTTCTGTTAAGAACAGTCCTGATTCAGTAAATGCAAGTCATATCTTAATCAATCCAGCAACAGAAGGTGGTGTTGACAAGGCAATGGCAAAAGCGGACTCGATTAAAAATCTTATTCAAGGAGGAGCTAGTTTTGCGGCATTAGCAGTAGAATTCAGTGCCGATCCTAATAGCAAGAACAATTCAGGAGAATTAGGCACAGTAACCCGTGGAATGATTCCTGAGCTAGAAGAGACCTTATTCGAGAGTGCTGCTGGGGATGTTAAAGTTGTATCAACGAACTTTGGTGTACATGTTATCAAAATCAATAGACAGATTGGTAATTCACCGATTGCTAAATTAGCAATCGTTGATAAGAGCATCAACTCTGGTAAAGAGACGACGGATGCGTCCTATTCAAAAGCAAATCAGTTTTTCACTGCCGCTAACAAGGATAATTTTAATGATATTGCCAAACAACAGAACGTAGAGGTTTTAAAGAATGACCGTACAGTTGCCATGGACAATATGCTTGGAGGCGTTGAGGTACCGAGGGAATTAGTTCGTTGGGCATTTGAAGCGAAGAATGGTGATGTTAGCGATAAAGTTTACGAGACTACCGATAACTTTATTGTAGCACGTGTTACAAATATTCAACCAAAAGGCGTTCAACCATTAGAATCGGTTAAGACATTAATTGAGCCCGTTGTTAAGAACTTGGTAAAATCAAGAATGTTGAAAGAGAAGATGAACAATGCATTATCTGGTGCAGGTAATATTGACCAAGTTGCACAAAAATTAGGCAAGAATGTTCAAACCGTTGACAACGTAGTTTTAGCAAACCCTGTTATACCTGGAATCGCTGTAGAAAATGCAGTTGTAGGAACGGTATTTGGATTGCAACCGAATAAACCATCAAAATCAATTGAAGGCAAACAAGGCGTATATGCTGTTCAGGTCCTTGGATTTGTAAATCCAAAAGCATTAGCGGGAGAAGAACTAACAGCAACACAAAAGCAAATTACAGACGCAAAATCTCAGCGTTCTTGGGGCACGATTTTAAAGGCTCTTCAAGACAATGCTAAGATTATTGACAATCGCATTAAATTCTATTAATATAGAATTCGTTAAATTTGTAGCTGGATAACAATAGTTATCCAGCTTTTTTTATTTTTATAGAAATGGATATACAAGAGAACATTATAAACAAGGTAGCACAGAGTGGATTGCTGACGATAGATTTGGCTGAATATGCTCCAAAAGCCTCAATTGAAGTTTACGATATCAAGGAGAACTTGTTTCATGGTTTGATATTGAAAGAAAAGGATTTCAGAGAATTTATTAAAACACATGATTGGTCACAATATAAAGACAAGCACATAGGAATTATTTGTTCAGCAGACGCTATTGTTCCTACTTGGGCTTACATGTTATTGTCGACAAAAATGGCCGAACATGCTTTATCCATTCATTTTGGGGATGAAGAATATGTTCGCAAAATATTATTTGACCATGCATTATCCACTTTAGATTACACTAGATTCCAGGATGAGCGCATTGTGGTGAAAGGATGTGGGGATATCCCAGTTCCAGAGTCTGCATTTGTTACCTTTACGACACAGTTAAGTAAAGTGGCAAAAAGCGTAATGTATGGAGAACCTTGCTCCACTGTACCTGTATTCAAGCGAAAATCTTAAACTATCCGATATATTTGCTGTCCAATCCGTATGAAAAGAATAATTTCATTTATCATTTTAGGCTTATTGTTGACTAGTTCAGCAATATCACAGACTCTACCGTATTTAAAAGATCCGACGTTCAAAGCTGGTGAGGTTTTGAAATATAAGTTAAGGTATGGAATTATTTCCGCAGCAACTGGAACACTTTCAGTTCAGAATTCGAAATATAGTTTTGGTATTAATGATGCGATTCATTTATCGGCATTTGGACAGACCTCTGGTGCATTTTCAAAGTTCTATACGGTGAAGAATCAATATGATTCCTATATCGATCAGTCGAACTTCTTACCAATTCTGTATACGGAGAACATTCGAGAGAATAACTATCGTCGGGTTGAATATGCGACCTTTGACCATAAGACGAAAAAAGTGAATGGTAAGAAAGGAGTATTTACGAGTCCCACCCAACAGACCTTTGATTTGGTTTCGGCGTATTATTTTTCGAGGAATTTAGATTTTACTGGTTTAAAATCAGGAGATAAGTTCAAGATCACGTATTTTCTAAATGATGAGGTTGCGCAATTGGGTGTCGAGTATATAGGAGTTGAAAAAGTAAAATCAGTACTTGGGGAATTGGAATGTATCAAGTTAAGTCCGGAAATATCTCCGGGAAGAATTTTTAAAAAGAGCAGTCGTTTGTATCTTTGGGTCACCAATGATGGAAATCGTATCCCGGTGAAAGCCCAGGTAGAAATCTTAATTGGTTCGGTGACGATGGATTTGGTGAGTGCAGAAGGATTAAAATACCCATTAGGCAAACGAGTTAGTTATTCAAAATAAAATGATAGAAGTAGGAAATGTCCTTGTTCATGAGGATATCATCAACAATGACTTTGTGTGTAATCTGAGCAAATGCAAGGGAGTTTGCTGTATCGAGGGAGATGCAGGGGCACCATTGACTGAGGCAGAGACGAAGATATTAGCAGAAATCTATCCGAAGGTTAAGCCCTATCTTACGGAGGCAGGCATAAAAGCCATAGAAGAGCAGGGCACATCAGTTGTAGATTCCGATGGTGACCTGACGACAACCTGTGTTGGTGGCAATAAAGAGTGTGCCTACGTAACATGGGAGAATGGAATTACGAAATGTGGCATTGAAAAGGCCTATGAAATGGGAGATGTACAATGGAAAAAACCGATTTCCTGTCATCTATACCCTATCCGTGCAACGCATTATCCAGAATTTGATGTATTGCACTATGACCGTTGGTATATTTGCAAAGATGCATGTAGTTTCGGTCAAGAACTTAAAATCCCAGTTTATAAGTTCTTAAAAGACCCGTTGATTCGAGAGTATGGTGAAGAATGGTATCAACAGCTTGAAAATACCTTAGCTTCTGAAGCATAATTTTAGTATTTTTATTGCGATTCAGTCTGAACTGAAGGTCTTATACCCGATACATGTTAACATTAGACGAAATACAACTTCCTATAAAAGAACATCTCAAACGCTTTGAAAAAACCTTCAAGGCATCGATGCAGAGTTCAGCTCCATTATTAGATCGTATTACACGTTATATAATTAAGCAAAAGGGAAAACAGATGCGACCAATGTTTGTTTTCTTTTCAGCTGGCGTTTCTGGAGGCATCACGGAATCGACTTACCATGGTGCGTCTTTAGTAGAGCTGTTGCATACGGCATCCTTGGTACATGACGATGTGGTAGATAATGCGAATGAACGCAGGGGATTTTTTTCGATTAATGCGTTATGGAAAAATAAAGTTGCGGTTTTAGTTGGAGATTTTCTACTTTCAAAAGGCTTATTGCTATCGGTTAAGCATAATGAATACGATTTGTTGCGATTGGCATCAGAGGCCGTTGAGCAGATGAGTGAAGGGGAATTATTGCAAATAGAAAAGGCGAGACATTTAGATATACAAGAATCGATCTATTATGATATAATCCGCAAGAAAACGGCTAGTTTGATTGCGTCTTGCTGTGCAATTGGGGCATCTTCCGCAGGAGCAGATTCGGATACAGTTGAGAAGTTGCGTTTGTTTGGTGAGAAAGTCGGAATAGCATTCCAGATAAAGGATGATCTATTTGATTTTGGTCTTGATGATGTTGGCAAGCCTGTCGGGAACGATATAAAAGAAAAGAAAATGACTCTTCCTCTAATTTATGCGTTATCGATAGTTGATAAGGGGCAGAAAAGAAAGATCATAAGTTTGGTTAAAAACCACAATGAAGATTCACAGAAGGTTGCGGAAGTGATCAATTTCGTTAAGATAAACGGAGGATTAGATTATGCGACGGAACAAATGATGAAATATCAACAGGAAGCTTTTGATATTTTAGAAACTATCCCGAATGGCGGGGAGTATAAAAAAGGATTAGAACAATTAGTACGTTACACCACAGAAAGAAAAAAATAAAACATGAGCCACGAAGCACTTTTTATGATCGGATTTATAATATTTATAATTCTGATGTTAGCGATAGATTTAGGTCTATTTTCTAAAAGTGACAAACCAGTATCTTTAAAAGTTGCAGCCATCATGAGTGCTATATGGGTAGCATTCGCATTATTATTTGCTCTATTGCTCTATTATTGGGGTAATGAGTTACATGATGTGCACGACATGGCGAGGCTCAAGGAAGTTGTAGCAAAGCATTTCCACAATATTACGATTAATGAGAATGATCTTGCAGCAAGCTTACAGCTATACAATAAAAACTTAACCATTGAATATTTAACAGGTTATGTAGTAGAATACGCCTTATCTGTAGATAATATCTTTGTCATGGTACTCTTATTCAGTTCATTTGGTATACCAGAGAAATACTACCATAAAGTATTGGTTTGGGGAATCTTAGGAGCTATTATCATGCGTTGTATATTTATCTTCGTTGGAGCCGCATTGATTACCAAATTCGGATGGATTTTGTATGTTTTTGGAGCGTTCCTAGTGTATACCGGATTCAACATGTACATCAACCGTAATAAGGAAGAAGAAGTAGATCCAGAAAATCATCCGGTGGTAAAGTTTGCTTCCAAGCATTTTAAGGTTACTCACAAACTTGACCAAGGAAGGTTCTTCCATATCGAGAATGGCGTTAAATATATGACTCCATTGTTTTTAGTATTATTAGTCATCGAATTCACAGATTTAATTTTTGCTGTAGACTCGATTCCTGCGATATTCTCCATTACAAAAGACCCATATATCGTATTTTTCTCTAACATCTTTGCGATCTTAGGTTTAAGGTCAATGTTCTTCTTATTGATTAATATTATCCATAAATTCCATTATCTTAAAGTAGGTTTGGCATTTTTATTAATCTTTATTGGATTAAAAATGCTATTGCATAACTATTTAAAAGATTGGGGATTTACGACGACTCATTCCTTAATAGTTATTGTCGGGATTCTAGCATTAAGTATCATTGCCTCTTTGGCCTTTCCAAAGAAGCCAGATTTTGACAAAACATAACCATAAAGCAGAGGCCTCGAAAAGGCCTCTTTTTTTTGCATATTCACAACAATTGTGCTAATATTTTTACATAATGTCCCCATGTAGGGGATAATAAATTAATAAATTCGTGCACAATAAAATAAATTAACAAATCATATGAATTGGAGTAAATCTATTCTAATTGCAGCGGCATTTTTTGCGGCTACACAAGTTCAAGCACAAGACAATCTTATAAATTCCTTAAAAGGAAATGCGAGTGACAACAGCAAAGAGGGGTTTAAATTTACGGAAGTTATCAATTTGGGTAAGACTTCGATCAAAGATCAAGGCTCATCGGGAACCTGTTGGTCATATTCGGGGAATTCGTTTTTAGAATCAGAAATGATCAGAATGGGTAAAGCTCCAGTAGAGATATCACAAATTTATACGGCAAGAAATACCTATGTTGAGAAGGCGAAGAATTTTGTTCGTCTCCATGGCAAGCAAGCGCAGGGAGATGGAGGACAACTTCACGACGTATTAACCATCTTCAGAAAATATGGAGCAGTTCCATACGAGGTTTATACAGGATTACCAGAAGGACAAACGAGAAATAATTTCAGTGAGATGAGTCCGATATTGCAATCCATTACTGAAAGTGTTGCAGACAGCAAGAAACCTACAAAGAATTGGTTAAAAGCCTTTACTGGTGCTATGGATTCATATTTAGGAGAGGTTCCAGTATCCTTCCAATACAAAGGGAAGACCTACACTCCAAGGACATTTGCTGATCAGGTAATTGGGATCAATCCTGATGACTATGTTGGGATCTCATCATTTGAAGAACATGCCTACTACAAACCCTTCGTTTTATTGATTCCGGACAACTGGTCATTTGAGAGTTTTTATAATGTAAAGATCAATGATCTTACGGACATTATTGATCATGCTTTAGAAAAAGGATTCACAGTAGCATGGGCCACTGACGTATCGGAGAAAAGTTTCAGCTGGAAAAATGGGGTAGCTTTTGTACCTGAAAAACCTATTGAAAAAATGAGCAAGGAGGAGGCAGATCAGTTATTCAATGGTCCGAAGCCAGAGGCAAAAATTACAGCAGATGAAAGACAAGAAGCCTTTGACAATTATGAGACTACAGATGACCACGGCATGCACATTGTTGGGATTGTAAAAGACCAAACAGGCAAGGAATATTATATTGTTAAGAATTCTTGGGGTGTATCAAATGATTACCAAGGTTATATGTATGCCACAAAGGAATTTGTTCGTTATAAAACAATCTCTTTAATGCTACATAAAAAAGCACTTGAGAAAAATATGCAGAAGCAACTAGGAATTTAATTTTAGTTAAATACATGAAAAGTCCCGATTAAAAAAATCGGGACTTTTTCATTTAAATAATTAACTTAGTAATAACAGAAACGTAAAGTAAATAAACACTGATTATGAAAAAGTTAATTTTATTATTATTCACGATTCCTTTCTTAGCATTTTCGCAAGAAAAGGGTATATCCTTTGAGCATGGTACGACCTGGGCAAAGGTTAAGGAAAAAGCTAAAAAAGAGAATAAGCATATTTTCGTTGACGCATTTACTACCTGGTGTGGACCATGTAAATGGATGGCGGCCAATGTATTTCCTCAAGAGAAGGTAGGAACCTTCTTTAATGAGAATTTTGTGAATTTAAAGATTCAGATGGATGAGACAGCTTCTGACAACGACGATGTTAAATCATGGCGAGAAGAGGCAAAACGCTTCGCAAAGGATTATAAAGTAGCGGCCTACCCTACCTTTTTGATTTTTAATCCAGATGGAGAATTAGTACATCGCATTGTTGGTGGAGGTGAAGCAGACCAATTTATTGCTTTAGCAAAAGAGGGATTGGATCCGAACACTCAATATGAAACATTGGTGAATAAATTCAACGCAAATCCTGGCGATAAGGCTATTGCGAAGGCAACCGCTGCGGCAGCAGTAAAAGCATACGATCGCGACCTTACCGCAAAAGCTGTTGAGGCCTTAATTAACAATTCTACAGCAGATGAGTTGATGGCAGAAGATATGCTTGGATTAATCACGAAGAATATTGGGAAACCAGGTTCAAAGGCATTCAATACGGTATTAGACAATAAGGCAAAAGTTGATGCTAAATTGGGATCAGGAAAAGCCGATCAAATATTAGCTGCAGCAATCATCAATAATGAGATTGCGCCTGTTGTTATGAAATCTGAAGGAGACGTTTTGGATCAGACTATTGCAGAAGTTAGCAAGAAATATCCGAATGTTGATATGACAAGCACAGTTGCTAGTTTCAAGCCTAATTATTATGCAAGAAAGAAAAATTGGCCGGCATTTAGGGATGCAGTACAGGCCTATATTAATATTGATCCATCTAAGGTAAATGCAAGTCAGTTAAATTCGTTTGCATGGGCAATTTTTGAGAATTGCGATGACCCATCTTGTGTAGAGTCTGCATTAGCATGGAGCAAACAATCATTGGAACAACAGAATGATCCAGCATTAATGGACACTTATGCAAACTTGCTGCATAAATTTGGAAAGACCAAGGAAGCAATCGAATGGCAAGAAAAAGCAATCGCAAGTGTTGATGAATCAAGCAAAGCTGAATATCAAGCTACATTGGAAAAGATGAAAAAAGGTGAACCTACTTGGGTTAAAGAATAAGAAGTCCAGGTTAGAATTTAAATAAAAAATAGGTTCGGAGTTTTCCGAACCTATTTTTATTATATTATTCTTTATAGCCTTGCTTCATATTTTGGAACATGAAAGACCATTTATCAGTTTGTTCAGCAATGACCATTGCTGTTGATTTACCGGCGCCATGACCAGCTTTTGTATCAATGCGGATTAATACGGGATTTGTACCTTTATTATATTCCTGTAAACGAGCAGCAAATTTGAAAGAATGTGCCGGAACCACACGGTCATCATGGTCAGCAGTTGACACCATAGTAGCCGGATAGTCCGTTCCTGGCTTTAATGCATGGTAAGGCGAGTACTTTAATAAGTAATTAAACATCTCGGCGCTGTCATCAGCAGTACCGTAGTCAAATGCCCATCCTGCACCGGCCGTAAATTTATGATAGCGTAACATATCCAATACCCCTACGGCCGGAAATGCCACTTTATACAATTCTGGTCTTTGGGTCATGCATGCTCCAACTAATAAACCTCCATTTGAACCTCCTGAAATAGCTAATTTTTCTGAAGAAGTATATTTTTCTGAAATCAGATATTCAGCAGCGGCGATAAAGTCATCAAATACATTTTGTTTTTTCAATTTAGTCCCAGCAAGGTGCCAGTTTTCACCATATTCGCCACCACCGCGTAGATTTGCAACAGCATAAACACCTCCCTGCTCCAATAAGATTACATTACTTACACTAAAAGAAGGCGTTAAAGAAATATTGAAACCCCCATAACCGTATAACATCGTTGGATTGGTTCCGTCTAATTTTATACCTTTTTTATAGGTTATAATCATTGGGACCTTAGTTCCATCTTTGGATGTATAAAATACCTGCTTAGATTCATATTTAGTTGGGTCAAACTGTACCTCCGGTTTTTTATACACTTCAGATTTTCCAGAGGCTATATCATATTTATAAATCGTTCCAGGATTCACATAGTTGGTAAATGCATAATACAATTCTTTATCATCTTTTTTTGCCCCAAATCCACCTGCAGAACCAACACCTGGCAATTCAATTTCGTGCTCGAACTTACCATTTCGATCATATTGCTTCACTAAGGAAGTAGCATCCTTTAAATAGTTAGCAAAGATCTTTCCGCCACCTAAAGAAGGGCTCAATACCTGTTCAGTTTCTGCAATTAGATTTTTCCAGTTATCTGGCGTTGGTTTATCAATATTTGTCTCCACGACACGACCATTTGGAGCATTTAATTCGGTAAAAATTAATAGTCTATCGCCATCGTTATCCAAGATGTAGTGATTTTTTTCCATATTATCTACCACAGTCACAAAAGGAGATTCAGGTTTAGAAAGATCTTTAATATATAGTTCATTACCTGAAGTCGAGTTAGAAGCCGTTACGACCAAAAATCTTTCATCTTCGGTCAATCCTGCACCTACATACCTTCTAGGCATTTGAGGACCACCAAATATTAATTCATCGGTGTTTTGGGGTGTATTTAGTTTATGGAAGAATAATTTGTGCTGATCCGTCATGGCAGACAAAGCAGAACCTTCTTTCGGTTTATCATAAGAGCTATAATAAATTCCATCGTTTCCTCGCCAAGACATTCCGCTGAACTTCACATTTTGAAGCGTATCCCCTACGATAGATTTATCCTCAGCATTTAGAATGATCACTTTCGTCCAATCAGAACCGCCCTCGGATATTTGGTAGGCAACTAAGGAACCGTCTTTACTAAAAGAAACGCCAGCCAATGAAGTTGTACCGTCACTGGAAAGTTTGTTAGGATCTAAGAATACTTCATCTTTTCCATCGACAGTTTTCTTACGGTAAAGTACGCTTTGATTCTGCAACCCATCATTTTTATAGAAATAAATATATTTTCCTTCTTTAAAAGGAGCTGATACTTTTTCGTAATTCCAAAGATGCTCTAATCTTTTTCGGATGTTTTCTCTAAAAGGTATTTGAGAAAGATAGTCTTCAGTAACCTCATTTTCAGCTTTTACCCAATTTTTAGTTTCTTGAGAGAGGTCATCTTCTAACCATCTGTAAGGATCTTCAACGTCAGTTCCGAAGAAATTGTCTTTTTGATTGATTTTTTGAGATTGGGGATAAGTTTTCACACGAATATCGGATTTAGATTCAATTACTTTTTCCTGTTGGCATGCGGTTAAGCTCAATGTGAGCACAGCAAGGCTTACATATTTCATCATATTATATTACAATTAGTCTATGACAAAACTAAAGAAATAATTTGCTCTAAAAAACCTAATAAGCAGTTAAAAATAATTTACAATTACATTATTTCCCTCTATTTATAATTGATTATTTACATAATAATCAAAGATTATCAAAAACAGCAATTTTGATGTTAATTTTTGGTTCATCTTGGTTAAAATCCTGCCATCTACATATTATTCCTGAAGTTAAATTTGGATAATTATTAGCACTAAAAAAACCAAAATTTCAAAAACTAGTTACACCTAAATTAACCAACATGAAGACAATCATCATGCTATTGGTTTCTGTGGTGGTTTCAATTCAAGTATTTGGCCAACAGTTACGGGGAAAAGTTGTGGATCAAGACAACAAACCGATCGTTGGTGCATCTATCAGGAATTTGAGTACCAGTATCGCCACCCAAACCAACCAACAGGGGGAATTTACCATCAATGGTGAACTCCAACAGAGGATAGAAGCCTCCTCGATCGGATACGAGCGTAAACAAGTGGTCGTAACCCAGCCTAATATTACCATTATTCTGGTAGAGACTTCCAGCACCTTAGAAGAAGCTGTAGTAATTGGTTACCAAACGGTTACCCGGAAGAAGGCTACTGCAGCAATTTCCAGCATTTCGGGGAAAGATCTAGAGAATTTGCCAGCTGCGAGTTTCGACATGTTGCTTCAGGGTCGTCTAGCTGGGGTAAATGTTCAGAATTTCACGGGGGCACCAGGGGCATCCCCTACACTATCCGTCCGCGGTTCATCAGCGGTTAGTACCCAATATTCTGGAGATGATTATTACAATGTGATAAGTAGTCCATTGTATGTAATCGATGGAGTACCGCAACCAACGGAGCAATTCGTAGGACCAAACACTGGAACAGGAACAAATTATTTAGCGGGATTAAATCCAAACGACATTGAATCGATAGATGTTCTTCGGGATGCATCAGCAGCAGCGATTTACGGCTCTCGAGCTGCCAACGGTGTTGTCATGATTACGACTAAGAAAGGCCGTAGCGGCGAGCCAAGAGTGATGATAACGGGATATTCAGGCTTAACACAAAGACCAGAACTTAGAGAAGTTACCTTAGGCACTTTAGAACGCAGGCAGAAGTATGAGGTTTTAAAACGTCAACTCAGCATGAATGATTTTCGTTATTTACCTAAATTATTAACTGACTCCTTAAATCCGGCATTTAATGGCAATACGGATTGGCAAGATTTATTTTATCAGCAGGGAAAGGTAAACAATGGCAATCTATCCTTATCTGGAGGAGGCAATTCAACCACTTACCGCTTCAGTGGAGATTACTTTAATGAGCAGGGTATCATCAAGGCGACAGGCTTTCAGCGATATTCTGGGCGATTAAACCTATCTACAAAAGCAGTTGGGGACCGATTAACCATTAATCCAATCGTTGCCTATTCATACAATGCTAGAAATCGTGGAAATGGAGATAACGTTAGTCCAATAGCCTTAAGTTCAGGAGGGATGCCGAGCTCGCTCATCAATCTATCTCCGAAAATGGAAGAGTTCCTATTGGGTCAATATGATTCCAATTTGGATATAAACAAGAATACCAACTTGAATACGAATTTAAATTTAAGTTTTGTCATTCTACCGGGATTAACATTCACCTCTCAATCTGCTTACATTGTCAATGATGCAAAAAGGGATTATAATAGACCAAGCCAGTTAAATGGCGGAGCAGGAAACTATTCTTATTCTACCACCTATGGCGATTCTCAATTAAGGATTTCAAACATCCTGAGCTATAACAAACAATTTGGCAAGCATAGCTTAAATGCACTAATCGGTCAAGAGGCGGAAAAAAACAAGATAGAATTAGTATCTGCTTCGGGAAGTTTAGGAGTATCAGATCAAATACAGGTTGTTAATGGCTTTTTACAGAATAATATTGGAGCCTATTCCGATTTACAGAAGTATTCTTTATTATCCTATTTGAGTCGAGTATCGTATGATTATGACAGTAAATATTTGTTTTCGGGAGCGATTCGTGCAGACGGTTCCTCAAGATTCGGGGAGAACAATAAATGGGGATATTTCCCCTCTGCATCCGTAGGATGGATCTTGACTGAAGAAAACTTTCTAAAAGATCATGAGTGGTTAACCTTGCTTAAAATCAGGGGTAGTTATGGTCTGACTGGTGCACTTCCACAAAGCAACTATCTTCAGTACAACTTATATAATGTTAACTCAGGAGGATTTGCTGGCAGTTCAGGTTCATCATCTTATAATGGTCAGGTTGTTATTATGCCAAATTTCGTGAGCGGAGTAGCTCAGAAAAACCTTAGCTGGCAGAAAAATAGACAGTGGAACTTGGGGATGGATATCGAACTATTACGCGGTCGTTTTTCCATGATGATCGATATGTTCAATAAAGAGAGCTATGATGGGCTTTTTGATGTTGAATTGCCGTTGACTACAGGATATGATTTTGCAAAGACAAACTCTGTCGGCATCCGTAATGCTGGAGTTGACATACAATTTGCAGCCGATGTTTTGCCAAGAGAGTCAGCTATTAAATGGCGTTCCAACTTTAACATTTCCTATATAAAAAACCGGATCATGAATTTACCGAACGGAGACAGAGATTTAATCCTTGGTGGTGATCGATTCGACAAATCACATATTTTATCTGTAGGTAGTCCTATCAATGCTTTTTATCTGTACAAAACATTAGGCGTCTTCAGTACGATGGATGATATTCCGGTCAATCCGAATACAGGGGATCGATATGGGAACTCAAATGGACTATTTAATCCAGGAGATTTTTATTTTCAAGATTTAGATGGGGACTATTACATTGACATTTTCAACAGTGGAATTAACCCAGATAAACTTCCAATGGGTGATCCAAACTTTAAATGGGTCGGTGGCTGGAACAACGTTTTGTCTTACAAGAATTTCTCATTGACCTTCCAGTTCAATTATGGATTTGACCGCGATGTATTGAATCTATTTGAATCCGATCAATTTTCAAACTCAACATCTGGGGATGCAGCCAGTAACTTTGTATACTATTCAACTCCAAACCTAGATAAATTGAATATGTGGAGACAACCGGGTGATGTGGCAGAATATGCAAAATATGATTTAGGAACATATAGATATTATTATACATCTGCGCAGTCCTTCTTTTTAGAAAGCGGATCATACATTCGTTGGAAGAACTTTATCGTATCCTACAATCTACCATCAGACCTTTTGAAATCATGGAAAATTTCTAATCTGCGGGTATTTGGAATCATGGACAATGTCTTGATGTGGCAGAAATCGAAGAAATTACCAGATGCTGAAGCTGTTAATCCATATGGAGAATATAATGGTGCGGGCTATCCGATTCCACGTAAATATACCATTGGTCTAGAATTAACCTTATAACGCAATCAACATGAAAAGAATAATCAAAAGGATAGTAATGTGCAATGTTGCAATTGCTTTATTACTAAGTTCTTCGTGTAAGGATTTCCTAACCGAAGAACCTGTTAACTCAACTTATTCCGAGGCATTTTGGAAAAGTTCTCGAGATTTAAGCAGTGCTTTAGCAGGCAATTATGCTTTAATACGAGATGTTTTAAACTCAGGAAACTGGAATCCCAGCCCGCGCTACTATATGTACGGTGATGCTGTTGCCAGGCACTATTTCACGATGCAATACACTGGAGATGGTCTTGAAGGCATTCAAAATGGGGACTACACTTTTCAATATAATATTGAGAACTTCGGCGATTGGCGAAAGTTTTATAAAGCCATTTCGATGAGCAATATTATTTTAAATAGGGTTCCCAAGGTAGATGTTTCATTATTAAGTGATGTTGCAAACCCTGAGAAATTTAAAAATGAAATTTTGGGTGAAGCCTATTTTCTAAGAGCATTTGCCTACTTCAACATGGTCCGTGTATGGGGTGATGTTCCATTAGTGACTGTTGAATATGAAGATCCGATTTCAGAAGAAGAACTTCCTCGGAGTCCAAAGGCAGAAGTTATGAAACAGATTGAAGCTGATTGTCAGCAAGCAATCTCCTTATTAGATTGGAATTACACGAGCCAGAATGATGCAAAAGTGACTGCAAATAAGGGCTCGGCACAGGCATTACTTGCACATTTATATTTGTGGAGAGCAACTACAACGAATGTAACAGTTGACCAGCCAATCATGGCAGATATTGACAAGGCAGAGACAGCTATTAATTCCATTATTTCAAGTGGCATGTACAGCCTAACAGATACTTCAAACTATTATTCGACATTTGAAGGAAAGTCAAGAGAAGGAATTTTTGAGATTGCGATCAATGATGAACTAAGAGAGGGTACGAACATGCATATTGCCAATATGTTTTTGAGAACATCTCATATTGCCTATTATGGGACAAACTCAAGATGTTATGTCAATGCAGATTACCTATCGAATCATTTTTACAAGACAGTCTTAAAATGGGACTGGTATTGGAATTCCACAATAGGAGAATGGGAATGGAGAGAGGGAGAGTCAAGAGGCATAGATGACCAAGATGTACGCTATCGGAAAAACTTTACTGATCTGGAAACAGATAGACCAACCTGTATTAAGTATAGCGACGTAAGCTATAGAAATGCTGCACAAAAGCAAGATGCATATATCAGTAATAACATTATTGTATTCCGTCTTTCAGACATGATGTTATTGAAAGCTGAAATTGCATTATATAGGGGTCAAACTAAAACAGCGATAGATGTTATCAATTCATTCAGAAAAAGAAATGGTGCAGATATTTCCGCTCAATTGCCACAAACATTGACAAATGATGAAGCATTTTATGAGTATGCCTTAGAACGGGGAAAAGAGATGTATTTAGAAGGACACTTGATGTTTGATTTGATTCGTACTCGTCAATACAAAAATTTTGTAGGATGGTTATCAGAATCTCGCTTTAAGCAAGAGGGATTTTATTGGCCAGTGAATCCTGCTTTATTCAAAAATAACAGCAAGTTAACTCAAACCAGTTATTGGAGAGGAAAAATTTAAGAGCAGATTAACTTAAGAAATTAAAATCATGAAAAATACAATATACATCCTCCTGCTATTAATTCTTGCGAGCTCCTGTAAAAAGGTAGATTACAAAAATGATGGTGGAGTAAGTGATCCCCATGTGAATAAAACTACCTATGATTTTTTAAAGGAACATGGCAGTTTTGACTCCTTAGTAAGGGTAATAGATCACGCAGGTATCAAGGACATTATTAATTCAAAAATAACTTTATTTGTTACGAGCGACTATGGCATCAGGGAATATGTAAGTGCGAAAAAGCAGGAGAAGATCGTTGAAGTCGGGGATGAAAACATTTCATTCTCAATTACCGATATTCCAAAAAAAGAACTTCGAGATTCCATGATGATTTATGTTTATGACGGGCTCATAAATAGAGAGAATTTATCAACAGAGAACAAATTCTTCACATCCAAATTTGGAGCAATTCCTAATGTGAGGTTTAATATTAAACTAAGAAGAACAAGGGATTTTGGCAATTATGTAGAATATGTGGATTACTTAAACTTCACGAAGGTGAATAAGACTGTTGATGCGGATGAGCCGGACTACAATGCAATCCCTGAAGCAGATTTGGACCGATCATTTGATTGCCAGACCTCTGGAATCATTACGACTACGGGAATAGTTCATGTTCTAGACAACAACCATCGACTAATGTTTAATCGTGGCAAAATGGCCCAATAACCTTTAAAATAAAATCGTTATGAAAAATAAAATCAATTCTATCGTAATAGGTTTGGGTCTTTTGACAATAGTTGTTGGATGTTCCAAAATTGAGAATGGATTTCAAAGTGACAATATTAGATACAAGTCGAATGTTATTATTGCGAAACGTGGGATGTCCTTAACGATGTCCGACCGTATCAATGCAGATGGGTCTACCCCGCCCTATAAATTTGAGATGCAGAATCTCCGAGATGCAGAAACAGGAGGTCCAGCCCCGAAAGAATTTACCACGGATTATGAAATTTTGGTTTTCAAACAGGGCATGGTTTTCAATGCGGAGACTGACACTACTGTTGCCCTTTTAGACCAAAAGCGTGAACTTGTTAAAAAACCTCCAATGGAATTCAATCCGGTTAGCGGTCAATTAATATTTAATCGGGCATCTGCAAATTTACCATTGGGCAAATATGCATTTGACGTGAATTTCACAAATTCTCGGGGCTCAAAATTGTTTGAGAATTTAGCGAGCATTGAAATTGTTGATCCTACGATTGAGGACATGTTTGAGGTTACCTATCAAGCAGCAACAGGCTCGAGTGCATCGGAAGTATTTACCACTACAACGGCTCCTCAAGTTAACTGTAAGAAGATTTCCAATGAAGGGGCACGTGTCATTCTAAAGATAATAGATAAAACGGGTAAGCCATTCAATCCAAAAGCAGGTGAAATTGTAAAGCGTGGTGATCGGCCTATGTTTGAATCTCATGTTAAATTCAACCCTGTTATTACAACAGATACGGCTATGATCTGTGATTTTGAGGTCGCGCCTTTTCCATTAGCAAAATTAATCGATAAGGCAGGAACAGACTGGGGCTATTTAAACTATTACCGTATACCCATGCGTTTTGCATCAGTTGATGGATTACCAAATAATAATGTGAATCCAGTATTTGGATTTAGGGTAAAAATGGAAGGAACCTATATCGTTGAGGTTCGACTTCCGAGTGTAACAAGAGTTGTTAGATAATATAGTTAATAATAAAGCGGTTTGGACAGCAAGGAAATATGAGTACTTGTTGTTCAAACTATTTTTGGGCAACAGGAACCAAGACTGCACCTTTTAATTTTATTTCATACGGCCATTGTTCATCAGTTTCATCTTTTCCATCAATTAGATGCGGTAAATGATCCTTTGGTGCGCCCATAACCAATAACCATAGGTGTTCTGTATCCTTTGGAACCTTGAATGAAATACTTCCTTTTTCCTTATTATTCATAGGTCCATATATTCTTTTACCTGATTTCGATACAGCCACAAAGCCATAATGCCAGCCAGCATTTTCAGGGTTTATTATATTGAATTCATTGCTTAAATCTATTCTTCCAGTAAAATTCAGTTTTACTTTTGACTGGGTTGGTTTTAGCTCAATAGCATTAAAACCATAATTCTGAGGGCTATTATTTTTTTGGATTCTATAATATCCATTCTTTAAGGTATCAAGTTTTGTATAATTTAAATTGGCATATTTGGCAGAAACCTTCTCAATTCTTGAAAAATCCCAGGTTATCATTTTCTGATAAGCTTCAAACATTTCTTTGTTGAAACTTTCCTGCGAGAGGTGATTCAGTCGCTTATAGGTCATTACAGGATCTTCACCCATCAAGCTTTCACGCCACATTTTACCAATAAAATCAATTCCATGTAGGGAAGACCAATATTCGAGGACAAAAGGTGCATGATACATATTTGTTTCATGCATAAATGCAAAATGAGTTTTATTCAAAAAGGCCTTAAGATGATAGTTTTCAAATTCAATCCAATTTGGATATGCCTGCCACAACATGTACTGCGAGGTCATTTCAAAGATTGAATTCCCTCGACTTCCTGGTACTGGTTTCGAATAAGCCCAATTACCGTCGCATTTAGCAAGATATTGAAAGCAATGTCCCATTTCGTGAGCAATGGCACCATATGGTTGTTTACTTATTCGAATTGCTGGAGTCCATATCACACCTATTTTCTCCTCAGCCCCACCTCCATAAGCTGTTCCATCTTCTTCAGAAAAGACATAAATCAGCAACTTATATTTATCCGTTAAGGATTTTCCTTTTTCTACGAACTTCAAGTCATTTACATAGAATTGGTATATCCTTTCGCATTCTGCTAGGATTTCTTTTGGATTGAATCTTTTGGAAACATCAGTATATTGAGAGGGATCTTTTCCATATTCCTTTGCCCAAAAAATCACGATATTATCAGATTCTAACTTTCTATCATTGCTATATTCACTATCTGAATTATTATAATCATTATTTTTAGGAACTTTCCATATTTCAGTAGGCAACAGTACTTCTTTTAGTGCTAAAGAATTTGAATCCTGAGCAAAGCTTGGAGAAGCATGCAATGCCAATCCTAAGAGCAGGGCTGAAAATAATTGGGTTGATCTTCTTTTCATCATTCGATTTTAAGGAAGTAAAATTTAGCGATAATTATTTGGTCGTTAGGCGCAGATTTTATCCAATTGCATTCGATAATTAACAAATGAGCCGGCATCTTGATTTTCCGTAATTATAATGGTAGTTTTGATTCGAATGAGCCCAGGCAATAAAATATATTTTGCATCAGATTTCCACTTAGGTTCTTATCCTTCGGATCAATCCAAGGATAGGGAAAAGAATATTATTTCGTGGTTAGATTTTATAAAAAAGGACGCATCAGAATTGTATTTGGTTGGGGATATTTTTGACTTCTGGTTTGAATACAGCACCGTAGTTCCCAAAGGATATATTCGTTTTTTAGGGAAATTAGCTGAATTAGCTGATTTGGGGATTAAAATAACTCTTTTTAAGGGCAACCATGATATGTGGATGTTCGGTTATTTAAAAGAGGAATTGAAGGCTGAAATTATTTCGAACGAGAAGGAAATCACCCTAAATGGTAAAACATTCTATATTCATCACGGCGATGGTTTGGGACCGGGAGATGCCAAGTATAAATTTCTTAAGAAGATATTCAGAAGCCCATTATGTCAATGGTTGTTCGCAAGGTTACACCCGAATTTAGGGATAGGAATAGCACAAAGGTGGTCCAAGCACAGCCGAATCTCCAACAATAGTGAGGAAAAGTTTTTAGGTGAAGAAAATGAATGGCTAATCGTCTATGCAAAGGAGATCTTAGAAAACAGACATTATGATTATTTCATTTTTGGCCACCGCCATTTACCCTATGAAATAGCTTTAAAAAATAATAGCCGGATCGTAAATTTAGGTGAGTGGATAAATTACCATACATTCGCTGTTTGGGATGGTGAAGATTTAAAACTTGAGAAATGGAATTCAAAGATATCGTAGATTCCATTCACCCATTGAATGAGGAACAATTTTCTCTCTTGGAGGGGATTTGTGAGGAGATTGAAGTTCCTAAAAATCAAAATATCATTCATGCTGAAAAAATGAGTCCTTATTTATATTTCCAAAAGGAAGGAATCTGTAGGATTTATTACCATAAGATAGAGCGTGAAATTATCCTAGGATTCACATTTCCTGGCGAGGTTCTCATCTCATTGAATAGTTATATCCACGGAAAACCAGGATACGAAAGCATTCAAACTCTTGAAAAATCAAAGCTTTATCGAATCTCGACGGAAAAGCTTCAGGAGCTTTATAAAAGCCATACCTCTATCAGTAATTGGGGTCGGAGATTGGCTGAGAAAGAGGCATTAAAAATTGAAGAGCGCTTGATGTTACGGCTTTTCAAGTCTTCTTCAGAAAGTTATGAGGAGCTATTGAAGAAAGCTCCGAATATTACAAATCGCATCAAATTAGGTTATATTGCATCTTATCTAGGAATATCCCAAGTTACATTGAGTAGAATTCGGGGAATAAAAAAATAATTTTTTAACATTTGTAAAAGGTTTTTGTTTAAATAAGCAGGAGCTTTGCATTTTTATTTTTCGCAATGAATTGGATATTATTAATAATCGGTGGTTTATTTGAGGTTGCATTTACCTATTGTATTGGTAGGGCCAAAGATGCAGAAGGTACAGAGATGTATTTATGGTATTTAGGTTTTCTGATTAGTGTATCGATAAGTATGGGATTATTGATTAAAGCTACTGCTACACTACCATTAGGAACAGCATATGCTGTTTGGACAGGAATTGGCGCTGTAGGGACGGTTTTAATGGGAATATTCTTCTTTAAAGAACCGGCAGATTTCTGGCGTATCTTCTTTATTCTCACATTAATTGGATCAATTGTAGGATTAAAAGCAGTTTCTTCGCATTAGTATAATTAAAAGCGCTTAAAAATCTTTATTTTTGTCGATTAATTACAGGGATTAGTTTTTAGGATCGCTGTAAACAAGAAGAAATTTATGTTAGAGAAACTACAAGCAATAAAGGAACGCTGGGAAGAGGTTGAAAAAGAACTGAGCAATCCAGATACCATCAACGACATGAAACGATTTGCAAAATTGAACAAGGAATATAAAGACTTGGGCAAGATTGTAGAACAATACCATATTTACAAAAATATGGTTAGTAACATGGAAACCAACAAAGATATCCTTGCCAATGAGAAAGATCAGGAGTTAAGAGAGATGGCGAAGGAGGAAATGGATCTTTTATATACACAGAAGGAAGAGAAGGAGGAGGAGATTCGTTTGATGTTAATTCCGAAGGATCCTGAGGATGCCAAGAATGCCATCCTTGAGATACGTGGGGGTTCTGGTGGAGATGAGGCTGCATTATTTGCGGGCGACTTATACCGTATGTATACCCGTTACTTTGAGACCAAGGGATGGAGGAATGAAGTAATGGATGTTACAGAAGGTACTTCAGGAGGCTACAAGGAGGTAATTTTGAAGGTTATCGGGGATGATGTATATGGTCAATTGAAATATGAATCAGGAGTTCACCGGGTTCAGCGAGTTCCAGATACCGAAACACAAGGGCGGGTTCATACTTCAGCGGCATCTGTTGCGGTATTGCCAGAAGCTGAGGAAGTTGACGTAGAAATAAACCCAGGGGATATCGAGATGCAAACTTCGAGGTCCGGTGGTGCAGGAGGTCAGAACGTGAACAAGGTAGAGACTAAGGTACAATTGACGCATAAGCCATCAGGCATTGTTGTTGTTTGTCAGGTTGAAAGATCTCAATTAGCAAACCGTGAGTTGGCAATGGAGATGTTGCGTAATAAGCTATACGAATTAGAAGTACAGAAGAAGCACGGAGATATTGCGGCAAAACGTAAAACAATGGTTTCAACGGGAGACCGTTCTGCGAAAATCCGCACCTACAATTACCCACAAGGTCGTGTGACAGAGCACCGTATTGGATTGACGATGTACAACCTACCGTCGATTATGGATGGTGATATTCAGGAGATTATAGATGCATTGCAGTTTGCTGAGAATGCAGAAAAGATGAAAGAAGGCGCTGTAGAGTAAGATTTTTCAAAAAATTATTAGCAGATATAGAAATAAACACTATATTTGCACACCTTCTAAAAAGAAGGAAAAGGTCTGGTAGTTCAGCTGGTTAGAATACATGCCTGTCACGCATGGGGTCGCGGGTTCGAGTCCCGTCCAGACCGCAAGAAAAAAGTAGAAGCTTAGCTTCAAGTGTTCTTTTTAATTTTATAAGATTTTAGGTCTGGTAGTTCAGCTGGTTAGAATACATGCCTGTCACGCATGGGGTCGCGGGTTCGAGTCCCGTCCAGACCGCTAAAATTAAAATAGAAGCATCGCTTCAATTTGTTCTTTTTAAGTTTATTTTTTGGTCTGGTAGTTCAGCTGGTTAGAATACATGCCTGTCACGCATGGGGTCGCGGGTTCGAGTCCCGTCCAGACCGCCAAAAAATACGAAAGGTATCATTTTATGATACCTTTTTTCGTTTCTGCTATTTATACAGTTCTTATTTCTGATGTAATTCATATTGCAAGGCCCCCGAAGGACAACGATCGATTTGATCTATCAATTCTTGGGTTGATGCAAACTCAGGCTTAATCCATGGCCTACCCGCTGGATCATAAACCTGAGGCAATGTATTTACGCATACTGCTGAATGTATGCATTTCTTAGGTCTCCATAACACTGTTATCTCACCATTCGGATGATCGTATCGAATTATTTTCTCTTCCATAATATCACATTTATTTAAAGAAACAATTTAACATAAGTTTTTGTTTACTAGCGAGCATATTGAAATTTAAAAATGAAAATAATTACCAAAAGAAAGCATTAATTACTTGAAATGAATGAAAAACTAATAATTGAAATTTGGATTTTTTATTTTATTTTTAATATAAATTCTAACCTTAACATTATGGAAAACCCTCAGTCACCTATTGAAAGCGGCGGAAACAACGTCGTCAATGATGGTAAAAATATTGCCATAATTGCGTATCTCACCATCATTGGTCTTATTATTGCCTTTGTATTGAACAATGAAAAACGGAATGATTATGCGACGTTTCATATTCGTCAATCATTAGGAATATTTTTAACGTTTTTTATTGGCGGAATAATTCGTTATATTCCTTTTATTGGATGGATATTATCTATTGTTATTTTACTTTTGGTTGTTGTCTTATGGATCGTAGGCATTATAAATGCGGCAAATGGAAATAAAAAACCGGTTCCATTACTGGGAGAATATTATAACAATCTATTTGCGGGATTATAATTTATACGAATTAAAATATGTATAAAGACACCCTCCTAATGGATGGTGTCTTTTGTTTTAAAAATATTTCAATAGATTATAAATGGGATTGATATTCCATAAAAAATCTCTTACGTTTGGAGTCGAAATTGTAAATAAGAATTAAATTAAAAATTCTTGGGTTACTATTTGAAAATTAGGGTATTAATAAGTGAGTAAAATAAGACAAATATTACCAAAAACCCGTGAGGATAAGGAATTACTGGATGGTTTGCGACAAGGAGACAACAGCGTAATATCTTATATATACAAAACCTGCTATCCTTCAGTCTCTCATCTCATCACCGGGAACAAAGGCACAGAGGATGAAGCAAAGGACATTTTCCAAGAAGCGGTTATGGTATTATATGACAAGGTTACTCATGAGAACTTTGAATTAAGCAGTAAGTTAAGTACTTTCTTATATGCCGTTTGTAGGAGATTGTGGTTAAAGCAGCTGAATAAGCGACAAAATTCAATGGGCACTTCGGATTCTGAAGGAATGGAGATTGCGGATGTTGAAAGTGATATCCAGATCCATATCGAGAAGGAAAACGAATTTGCAAAAATGGATTCCGCCATGAATCAGCTGGGTGAGCCCTGTCAAACGATTTTGAGGGATTTCTACATCAAGAATAAGTCGATGAACGAAATTTGCGAGAAATTTGGATATACGAATGCAGACAATGCAAAGACTCAGAAATATAAATGTTTACAAAGATTGAAGAAGCTTTTCTTTGATCAAAAATCTGATTATCAATAGTTGACATGAGACAGCATGAATTTTTAGAATTAGCAGACCGCTACCTCACTGGCCAAATGAGTCCCCAAGAAAGGGAGGAGTTCGAATTATTGTGCAATCAAGATGAGCAATTAAATTCTCTATATGTATCCCATGTTGATTTCATTGAGACAATGAGACGTCATGAGGCACGTGCAGAATTCAAAAATCAATTGTCAGAGACAGTAAAAGAACAAGCATCGGAAGCTATCATTATACGTATGTGGAAGAAATTAAAGATCAATGCTGTTGCAGCTGCAGCAGTGGCGGTATTTTCATCTTTAGCTACGTTATATGCCACTGGATACTTCTCTACATTGCGTAGAGCTAACTCAGACTATAGCGCCCTTAAAAGAGAGATTAATAACGTTAAACGCAACGTTAATGCTCACCAGAATGCTATAAAAAACATCAATAAAGAAAATACGACTGCTCAAGCGCCATTGCAATATGGAGCTACGGGATTTATGCTAACAAAAGATGGCTATGTTGTGACGAATTTTCACGTTGTTAGTGGTGCCGACTCCATTCATTTGCAAAATAATAAAGGCAATACTTTTAAAGCTTCTATTATCTATGTGGATTCAGAGAAGGATTTGGCCATATTACATATCTCAGATTCAAGCTTTACAGCTCAATCTGCGAATATTCCCTATACCTTCAAAAGGCAAAACATTGACTTAGGTGAAGGAATTTATACCATTGGATATCCTAGAGATGAAGCCGTATATGGAGAAGGTTATTTAAGTTCTTCTACCGGATATAGCGGTGACACCACAGCTTACCAGATTTCGGTTCCTGTTAACCCAGGGAACAGTGGTGGTCCAGTATTGGATAAGAGTGGTAATATCATTGGTATTATTTCCGGAAAACAAAAGGGATTAGATGGAGCAGCATTTGCGATCAAAACAAAAGCATTGATTGAAACTTTAAACAGAATTCCTGAAGAATCCTTAAAAGGCAATATTGTCCTTAATAATAAAAACAGCCTATCAAATTTACCTCGGACCGAGCAGATTAAAAAGTTACAAGACTATATCTACATGGTTAAGGTTTATTAAAAATAAATTGGACTTTTGTATAAATCGAGCTGAAGCATTAAGTTTCAGCTCTTTTTTTTGTTCAAGAAATTCAACTGCGATTATATCTCTTTGATATTAAATAACTTATTGTGTATATTTAATAAAAACAAAAAGAACATGCGGACCTTTTGGACCTACTTTTTTATTTTTCTTGGCTTAGTTATCTTTATTCAAGCAGTTCAACTCTTAACTTCAAACAGCACTTTTGTATTGGACTTTGGTGTAATCATTAAACAACTATTATTGGTCATCATTATAGCGTTGATCACGTCGTATATTGTTCCCAGGAAAAAGAAAAATCCGTTTAAAGAAAAAGCCAACTAATTTCTCAGCTGGCCTTTATATATTCTATTAAATGATTTCTGAAGAATTATTTATTAGGTTGGGGTGTTGTTCTTAAATAAGGCTTAATTTCCTTAAATCCTTTAGGGAATTTTGCAGGAATATCCTCAGTTTTGATAGCTGGCACAACGATAACATCTTCCCCATCTTTCCAATCTGCCGGAGTAGCAACCTGATATTGATCAGTTAATTGCAATGAATCAATTACACGCAGGATCTCATTAAAATTTCTTCCCGTTGATGCTGGATAAGTCAATGACAATTTAACTTTTTTATCCGGACCGATAACAAATACGGAACGTACTGTAGCTGTTGCAGAAGCATTCGGATGAATCATATCATATAATTCAGCAACATGCCTGTCTTCATCTGCAATGATTGGAAAATTGACTTCTGTATTTTGCGTTTCGTTGATATCTTTTACCCAATTATTATGGTCTTCCACTGAATCTACACTTAATGCTAACACCTTAACATTACGCTTATCAAACTCAGATTTCAGCTGGGCTGTACGGCCTAATTCAGTTGTACAAACTGGTGTGTAATCTGAGGGGTGTGAATATAATACCGCCCATTTACCATTTATATAATCGTAGAAATCAATCTCTCCTACTGTTGTATTTGCTTTAAAGTTTGGTGCTTCATCACCTAATCTTAAACTCATATCTCAATTGTTTATAATGAACTAATTTAATTTACTCTACCAATATAGTAGATTTTAACGGGATTTACAAAAGCAACGAATAAAAAGATAAATTCTTACAATGCTTTTACTGTTCTCCAAAGCGTAACTATATAACATTCAAGGAAGAAGAATGGTTTCTAGAATTTTAAAAAACATCTATTTAAATAAATTTATTTATTTTTTATTATGCATGCATAATATTAATTATCTATATTTGGTAAAACCATATAAACGAAAGCGATGAATTTCGAACTATCAGAAGAGCATAAAATGATTCGGGATGCTGCGCGGGAATTTGCACAGGAATTGAAACCTGGCGTAATTGAGCGCGATGAAGCTGCAAAATTTCCGACAGAGTTTGTAAAGAAAATGGGCGAATTGGGCTTCATGGGAATCATGACTCCCGAGAAATATGGTGGAGCAGGGATGGACACGCTGGCTTATGTGCTGGCATTGGAAGAAATTGCGAAGATTGACGCATCGGCAGCTGTAATTATGTCTGCACACAATTCATTGGTATTATATGGCCTGAACGAATTCGGATCTGAAGAGCAGAAAGAGAAATTCTTAATACCATTAGCTTCAGGAGAGAAATTAGGCGCATTTGCCCTTTCCGAGCCCGAGGCAGGTTCTGATGCTTCATCTCAACATACCACAGCGGAAGATAAAGGGGAATACTACCTTTTGAATGGCACCAAAAACTGGATTACAAATGGAGGTAATGCGGATATCTATATCGTTATTGCTCAAACTGATCCTGCAAAAGGCCATCGTGGAATCAACGCGTTAATAGTTGAAAAGGGTACTCCAGGCTTTAGTATTGGTCCTAAGGAGAACAAATTAGGAATACGAAGTTCAGATACGCATTCATTAATGTTTTCTGATGTTAAGGTTTCGAAAGAAAATAGAATTGGAGAAGATGGTTTTGGGTTCAAGTTCGCGATGAAGACATTGGATGGAGGCCGGATAGGGATTGCGGCACAGGCATTAGGGATTGCAGCGGGGGCCTATGATCTTGCATTAGCTTATTCTAAGGAGCGTAAGACTTTTGGAAAGCCTATTTCGAACCACCAGGCCATTCAATTTAAATTAGCAGACATGGAGGTTGATATTGAAGCTGCAAGGTTATTGACGTATAAAGCTGCCTGGACAAAGGACCAAGGGCTTCCTTATGGAAAAGAAGCGGCAATGGCCAAACTAAATGCATCAGAAGTTGCGATGAAGCATACCGTTGAGGCGGTCCAGATTCATGGAGGCTATGGATACGTGAAGGAATACCATGTTGAGCGTTTGATGCGTGACGCAAAAATCACCCAGATTTATGAAGGCACATCAGAAATTCAAAGGTTGGTGATTGCCAGAGAAATTTTAAAATAGCAAGGTTTAATTAATAATAGTAGTGACTAAGACAAAGAAAGCCGGGCAGTGCCCGGCTTCTTTATTTTTATGGAAGGATATATTAGTTATAGCCTTCGTTTTGTTGAATCAATGGATTCGCTAATTTCTCAGCATTTGGAATAGGTAATAAGAACCTAAAGTCATTAGCTGGAAGAGTAGCTGCAGTAGGTGTAGGAGCATCAGTTGCTAACCTTTGTACAGGCAAACCTCTTCTTTTTAAATCCCAGAAACGGTGACCTTCAAGAGATAACTCCTTAAATCTTTCTTGTAGGATTTGTGTAATCGCTTGATCTTTCGACGCTAAAGTAACATTGGTATACCCTGTGATACGAGCTGCACGTAAAGCATTTAAGTCAGATTCTGCACTGTTTGCTCCTGAAATTGCATTGTCTTCAGCACGAGCTTCAGCACGGATCAAATACATCTCTGCAGTTCTGAAGACCTTGATATCATTTACGTTTTCGTCTGTGGTTCCATAACCTGTACCATGATATTTGTTTACAATTTTTGAAGGTTTACCAGCCACAGGTTGTAAAAGAGGCTCATCTATGTAATAGCTTGCAAAACGAACATCATTTGTTTGATCATAAGCATTCCATAATTTATCAGAAGGCATCCAAGTAATTAAAGGAGCCTGCAAAACACCGGCAGCATTCTTAGTAAAAACACCTCTAAAGAAAGATCCAAATCTTCCAGTAGCAGCAGTTCTTTTTAATTTAAATGCCTGTTCGGCAGAATTGGCGTCCGTCCAAATTCCTGGGAATTCTTCTTTTGTAGCCAATGGAAATGCATTAATATATTCGGTAGAATAAGTAATCGCATCTTTCCAATTTTTCATGTAAAGTGCTACCCTTGCATGTAAAGCAACTACAGCAAGTTTATTGGCTCTGAATTTATCCGTTGAATTAGTCAACAATGTTTTAGCTTCAGCAATATCAGCCAACATCTTTTGGAAATAGGTGTCCATTTTCTCTCTTTCTTTAGCTTCAAGAGAAGGTTCGGTCATATAAATCATACCAAGACCTGCAGGATCATAGTTCTTACAGTAATACCTGAACAATTCAAAGTGTGAAAATGCTCTTAGGAACAAAGCTTCACCGCGAACCTGCTTTCTTAAATCTTCATCTGCAGGAGTTGAAGCTGTAGCATCAGGCAATGCTTTGAAGATACGGTTTGTTCTATCGATTACTCTGTAATATTGGTCAATAGCCATATAGCTATCACGAATTCCAATATCATCTGGTGAATATCTCCACTCGTGGAGCGTATTGGCTAAATAGGAGTCTCCTGATTTTACTTCATCCGAGAAAATAGCATTCATCTGGATACCCATTTCCGTTCCGAAAGCGGCATATGCCCCAATTAATAAAGACTCGTTATTTTTAACGGTTTTTAAAGCGACATCCCCTCCAAGGAAATCAGTTTCTTTAATGTCCAATAAATTGGAACAAGAAGAAAATGATACGACAGAGGCAAGTGCTAATATTTTGAAAAAATTAAGTTTCATGATCTAAGTAATATTAAAATTTGAAATCAATACCGAATACAAACATTTTAGGATTTGGATATTCCACCAAACTAATGTTGTTATCATCTTCAGGATCTGTACCAGACCAAGGACTCCAAACAGCTAAGTTGTAACCATTGAAGTAAACACTTGCATTCTTAAGAATTGTTTTGCCACCGTAATTGATTGTTGGAATTTGGTAAGCAACAACAAGGTTTCTTAATCTTAAGAATTTAGCATTCTGCAAGTCAGCATTTGTAAAGTTCTTAGCGTATAATGGAGATGGGTAGAATTTCTCATCGCCTGGTTTTTCCCATTGATTATCTAATAATTCTCTAGATTGGTTAACCGCACCGATATAACCACGAGTACCATCTGTAATCCAGTTACGTACGTTGTTACTACGAACTACATCAAATTGGTAAGAGAACAATCCGCTAACAGTGAATCTTTTGTATCTGAAATCGATTGTAGCACCACCGAAATGTTTTGGTTTAAAAGTACCAAATGTTGCAAAACGGCCAGCATCAGCTGTAGAGTTCACAATTGTTTCCCCATCTTGAGCATAATATTTTGGCATACCAGTTTCAGGGTCAGCACCTAAATAATTGTAAGTATAGTGTGTACCGTAAGGTAAACCTTCTTTAATCAAGAAAGTTCCTGTTTCATATTCTGATACTAATCCTAAATCATCGATGTTATTGATGTTTATAGAGTGATTTAAACCTAATGTTAATAACATATCGTTGTTTTTGATCACGTCTACATTCACCATACCTTCGATACCTTTGTTTGACATCTGACCAGCATTGATAGCCATATTGTCAAAACCAGTTGTATTACTTAAAGGCTGGCTAACAAATAAATCCTTCGTTACGTTTTTATAAACATCGAATGTAAATCTTGCTCTGTTTTTCCAAACTGCGAAATCAATACCAATGTTAGCTTTTGACACAGTTTCAATGGCAAGATTAGCATTTCCTGGAGTTGAAGGCGAAATACCTGCAATAGTCGAACCTGCATATGAAGAAGTTCCGAATGCCGGGATTTGAGAAGAAAGATAGTTAGGCACATTGAATCCATAAACGCCATAAGAATTCACAGAAATACTACCAATGTTAGGGTTAGAACCGTATGAAGCTCTTAATCTTAATTCATCGAAGATAGTTTGATCTTCCATGAAAGCTTCTTTCATTGCATTCCAAGAAGCACCCACTGACCAAGTTGTAATCTCACGGTTTTTCAAGTTAACAATACGAGAAGTACCGTCCGTACGGAGATTTGCATTTAACACATATCTTTCATCATATTCATAATTAACAGTACCGAAATAAGAACGGATACCGTAACCAGATCTAGCACTTGAAGCATTCTGAGCCATTGTAGGCGCACCATTTGTAGGAAGCGGACTAGCTCCTTGACCTGTCCATGGCAATGAAGGATTTAAATTATATAAAATAAATCCCATCCCTTTATTATAAACACGGATACCTTCGAAGAAAGCACCTACATTTAATTTATGAATATCATTGAAGGTCTTATCATAGTTCAAGGAAGTTGTATTAATTAATTGAGCATTAATTAAAGATGCTTCTCTAACAAAACCACTTTGAAATGTTTGAACGGAACCACGGTAAGAATCTGGGTTGACATAATATTCATATAGGTTGTTATCTGCATCTAAACCTGTCACATTGCGTAATGTTAAATCGTCAGTGATCTTGAATGAAAGATTTAATCCTGTATTGATTTTCCAAGTCTTTTCACCCCAACGAGAATTTTCTGCAGTTTCCAACAAGTTTGCAAGAGTTTTCAAATTCAGGTTGGAGCCACCACCTCCTGAGTTCAAAGATCCATCTGGTAGATATGGATTATCATATGGTCTTGCACGATAAATCATTTGGAAAGGGTTCAACGTACTGTTTCCATAAGAATCACCAATTGCTTTATTTGCTATTGCATAAGCAAGGTTAGAGTTCCAAGTCGCATTGAACCTACCTTTATTGTATCCAAGGTTAAAACGTCCAGTATAACGATTATAATCAGAAGTTTTGTCAATACCTTGTTGATCATAGTAGCCTAAGCTTGTAAAGTAGGTAACACTCTCACTACCACCTCTTAAGTTCAATTCATAGTTTTGAGAAATACCATTACGGAACAAAATATCTTTGATATTGGTATTGATATTTCTTACGCTATCTAATTTTCTATCATATTCAGCCAATTTATCAGCAGACAATCCTGCATTTGCAGGGTTTTTGCGGCTGTAATACCATCCTGGAACATTTGAAAAGTTAGCATTCGGACTCTTCGTAATTAAACCAACTCTTTCTTCATAAGCTAATAACTCAGAAGTGCTCATTAGGTTCAGGCGATCAAAGTTTGGAGGGGTCGTGATACCTAATTGAGAACGCACAGTAATTTCTGATGTTCCTATTTTACCTTGCTTGGTAGTAATAACGATTACACCGACACCACCTCTAGCACCATATAAAGCTGCAGCAGATGCATCTTTTAAGATGGTGATATTTTCGATGTCGTTCGCGTTGATAGTTTGTACCGTTTCACTTGTTGTTGGAATACCATCTACGATATAAAGCGGTTGAGCAAATGCCCCTTGAATAGATTGCGTACCACGGATCTGAACGTTGGCGGCAGCACCAGGCTGACCACTACCTGAATTTGCTAACATTCCCGGTACACGACCTTGGAAGTTCTGTGTCATATTCGCAACGGGCTTATTTTCAACCTCTTTATTGCTCATAACAGTTGCGGAACCAACGAATTCAGTTTTTTTCAAATTTCCGTACCCCGTAACAACCACTTCATCAAGTGCCGCTTCATCAGAAACTAAAGCAACATTAATCACGGTATTACCGTCAATTTTCACGGTTTGACTTACATAGCCAACATTTGAAAATCTTAAGGAAGCATTTTGGGGAGCATTGATGGAATAATTTCCACTTCCATCAGTTTGTGTGGAGATCGATGCCCCTACAACTGAAACGGTTGCACCACTTAGTGGATTTCCGCCTTCTTGTGCAGATACATTACCTCTCACTAATCTATTTTGCGCATTTACCAATCCAACAGATAAAGTAAACAGCAAAATCAAGCTGAGTAATTTTTCTTTCATAATCAATTGTTTGTGTTTGTTAAATAATTGTTTCGTTATCAGGACAAGTGGCTAGCTTATCCATATATAATCATCATAATTGTCGCAATTATATAACAAAAATTTAACACTAAATACACATTATTAATTTTTTTTAACTTTTTTAATGTAGATAGGTCAATTTTTATACAAACAATAGGAAGTATAAGAAAATGTTTAAACTCTTAAGGATTAATATTGTAACAAAGTTTAGAAAATGAAAGAAACTTTATGTTTTTTTTGACATATAAATAGATATATAATCATTTTTTCAATTAATTTTGACATACATTGACATTAAAACAAAAAAACCTCTTAAAAAAGAGGTTTTTGTTATAATTTCTTATCAATCTTTGACAGAAATTCAAAATCTTCAAATGAGAAGGCTCCGGTTTTTTTCATATTCCATTCCAATAAGAATTTAGCTTTGGACAGGAGCTGCTTATCCTCGCTCATCAATCCGTCATACAGCAGTAACTGCGCCAATGGCCTCACCTGTTCTATCTGCAATTCTTTTGCAAACCCTTCAAGCTCAACCTCATCCGCTTCTTTAAAAAATGACCTTTCTTTTTGAAAGAAATCTTTATAGCCTTTTTCACAGTCAAATACCTCCTGCTCTTTATCAAAAGCATCATAGCGTTCGACCAATAGTCTAAGATACTTTCCCATTTCATTTATCCAATTGAGGATCGTATCTTTTTCAAACCTAATTCCCATAGTTATCTAATTTGTCCTTCACCGGTAACAAACCATTTTTCAGTCACTAATTTTTCAAGTGCAAATGGCCCTCTGGCATGAAGTTTCTGTGTTGATATTCCAATTTCCGCGCCAAGACCAAATTCACCTCCGTCCGTAAACCTTGTCGAAGCATTTGAATAGACCGCAGCCGCATCAACAGACTCCATAAAGTTCTTAATATTTTCAGAATCCTTGGAAATGATGCACTCCGAATGCTTGGAAGAATGATGAGCAATATGATCCAATGCCTCCTCTATTCCATTGACAACCTTCATTGAACAAATAAAATCCAAAAACTCTCTTCCAAAGTCCTCCTCATTTGCCTTTTCCAATAAAGGATACTTTATTTCATTCCATTTTATAAAACTTTTAGCATCTGCAAGTACCTCCACATCGGCTTCCGAAAAATAGGGCGCCAGTTTTTCCACAAAAGGTCCCAGCACTTCTTCGTCAATTAATATACTGTCCAATGCATTACATACGGATGGCCTTGAAATCTTCGCATTAGCCACAACTTTTGCCGCAAGATCGATATCTGCAGTTTTATCCACATAAGTATGACAGACCCCCGCCCCCGTTTCAATAACTGGAACTTTCGCATTTTCCCTAACAAAATCAATTAATCCTTGGGAACCTCGTGGAATAATAATATCCACATACTTTACAGCATGAAGGAGTTCCGTCACCAACTCTCTTTCCGTCGGCAACAATTGAACAATATTAGGATCAGCCCCATTTTCCGTTAATGCATCACGAATTATTTGCACTAAGATGGAATTACTATACCAAGCATCCGATCCTCCCCTTAATAGACAAACATTTCCGGACTGAATACATAAAACAGCTACGTCAATAGTAACATTCGGTCTGGATTCATAAATCACAGCTACCACCCCTAACGCAACGGACTTTTTCTCAATTAACAATCCGTTTGGCAAGGATTTACTACTCAATAATTTTCCAGTTGGTTCTTCTAATTCAGAGACAGATTGAATACTTGCTGCCAAATCTTTTATTCTTAATTCGGTCAGTTTCAAACGGTCGTATTTAGAGTCACCTGGATCCATTCTATCCAAATCCCTTTTGTTTTCCATTATAATCAATTCGGTTTGCTGCAATAATTTTTCAGCAATTGAGTTTAATATTTGGGATTTTTGAGAAATATCGAGCTTAGATATCGACCGTTTTGCTTTTCTACTATTTACCAGTTGAGTTAGTATCGTCTTTTCCATGTATTTTCATTTATAATAGCACAATATCATCGGCATGAGCAATTTCGATATTTTTCTTTTCGGATTTGGACTTCAGCGAAACCGAATCAATCTTTGACTTCGCAACAGCATGGATGATGTTGTCTTCATCAGCGATTTGAAAGACTTCACCAATTTCAAAATCTTGTACAATTTTGTTTACACCAACAGCCAATAAACTTTTTCTTTTATTCAAAGCTGCTATGGCCCCTTTATCCACCTGCACCAAACCAGTGATTAAACTTCCGCTCGCCAACCATTTATTTCTTGAAGAAACCTTTTTCACCTGTGCATGACACACCGTTCCTGTTTCACCCTTCACCGCCTTTAAAATACCGTCAGCTGTCTTCATGGAGAAAATAACAGCTTTAATTCCCATTTGACTAGCTAACCTAGCAAAGTTCAATTTTGAAATCATCCCGCCTAATCCAACGGATGATTTCTCATCCTTAGCCAATGCCAATGCATTTTTATCGATAACCTTTAATTCAGGAATAACATTCCCATTTTCATCTAAAACCCCAGGTACCGAGGTGCTAAATAATATTTGTTCGGCTCCAAAACCCACGGCAATTAATGTCGCCAATTCATCGTTGTCTGAAAATTTCAATTCTTTATTACTGACAACATCATTTTCATTCGCTATTGGAATAACATTATTTTTCCATAACGTTTCATAGGTACTTTTCAATTGAAGGAATTGACTGCGGTTCGAAAAATGATGCCTCTCGCAAAGACTTTGCGCCAATGCAATTTTAAAAGGTTTAAAATAGGTCCCGTAAGTTCTCACTAGTAATGGGTTCCCGATTGCGGCTGCAGCCTTCTTTTGGGCAAGCGTTCCAGTGTATTTGGGAATATATTTTTTACCTGCAGCAACTGCTCCTGATGATACAATAACGATATTATAGAGGGGCTGTAGCTGAGCAGACTGTCTCGCAATCTCTAGAACAATTCTTTCATCAATTTCTCCATCTGTAGTAATTGCTGCAGATCCAAATTTAATGACGAGTATAGGTTTTTTCATTTTAAGGAATAATCAAAATATTGATAAAATCATTGATGATTTAACAACAATACTTAAAGTTAGCTATAATATTGTAATTAAATGTGCGGTTTTGAAGGGGAATTATCCTATGGAAGTTCTGCTGGATAAAAACCTTTATTCTTGCTCCATGGGTCGAAGCACTCTTAATTGAATAAGGATAGTGGAAATCATTAGGGATATTGGTGTCAGAAATATTGACCATTTTATTTCCCCTAAAATGTAATCTGAATAAATTTGATAGACAGAAATGGCCAACAGAATGTAGCCAATAATCAGAAAAAACAATGCTATCTTTTTATTCATCTATTAAAGATATGAATAAAACCAAAAAAAGTAGACTAAATAAGTCTACTTTTTTTGCTATCCCAGGATTAATTCAACTGGACAATGATCAGAATGCATTGCCTGGGGAATTATTCTGGATGATTGTATGCTATCTTTTAGACCGTTTGAAACCATATTGTAATCAATACGCCAACCTAAATTCTTTCCTCTTGCTCCGGCACGGTAGGACCACCATGTATAGTTGTGAGGTTCTGGATTTAGATGTCTGAATGAATCTATATACCCGGAATTAATGAAACTTTCCATCCATTCACGTTCCGCTGGAAGAAAGCCTGAACTATTGGCATTCGATTTTGGATTATGAATGTCAATTGCTCTGTGGCAAATATTAAAGTCACCACATACAACAAGGTTAGGCTTTTCTTTCAACAAATCATTACTGTATAATTGAAAATCATCCAAGAATTTATATTTAAAATCTTGCCTAATATCTCCAGTCGTACCAGACGGAAAATAGACACTCATAACCGAAGCTTTATCAAAATCTGCACGGATCACTCTTCCTTCAAAATCGTAGTCTTCATGGCCACAACCATACTCAATATGGTTCGGTGTAATCCTTGTGAATATAGCCGTTCCACTGTACCCTTTTTTCTGAGCAGGATACCAATAATGTTCATACCCCATTTCTTCCAATAGAACAATTTCCGGCACCTGATCAGGATTAGCTTTAATCTCCTGTATGCAAATTACATCGGGACTTTCAGCCTTGAACCAATCCAGCCAACCTTTTTTTAGAGCCGCTCGTATCCCATTGACATTATAAGTGATAATTTTCATGTTATGGTAATTTATAGTTCTTAGATTTCAAGGAATCAAAAAGCTTCGTGAATATTCCTTTTTTAGGAGGTAAACCTTGCAATTTACGCTCAAAATCCAAAGCTTCTCTTCTATCCAGCAATTTCATTGCAAATCTTTCATCATTATATGGACGATCATTGTCATCCGTTTTTACTCCAGCGATATTATCTACAAGATCAATTCCTTCAACCAATTCTCCAAAAACAGTATAATCTCCATCCAAATGGGGAGCCCCACCAATGGTTGAATAGGTTTCTCTTTGCAATGGAGTCAGCTTTTTACCTTTCAATCTAAATCTTTCCAAAGAATCAAGGGCAGCTTCGCTAAAAACACGACCTTGAACTAAGTAGAATTGAGATGCTGAAGATTCTTTGGCAGGGTTATTATCCCTTGCTGCCCCTAAAGCTCCCTTTTTATGTATGATACCTTCTTGGATTTCTGCCGGCACCTTATAGTCCGGTCCACCATTTCCAAGCTTTTGCCTACTCGCAGCATATCTTGAATCAGGATCTCCTCCTTGGATCATAAAATTATGTATGACCCGATGGAACAACAAAGAATCAAAATAACGTTCATTAACTAGCTTAACAAAATTATCCCTATGCTTCCTCGTTTCATTGTAAAGCTTGATAACCCCATTGCCTTTATTGGTCTTTATTTCAACATAATAATTTTTCGGAGTCTGTGCGTACACAAAGCTCAAGCCCATTACAAAGGCAAATAACAATAAGTATCTTCTCATATATTAAATGAAATTTAATTCTTCAAAATAATCAATTATCAAGGACTTGATAATGAGTTCTTGTTCCATAAGTGTATAATTCGGAATAGGCTTTACAATTTTCCAATGCGGCCAACCCTGTTCGTCCAACCCCTCTAATTCATAAAACCCCAAACTGCTAAACAGCCTACAGGTTGCAATATGCATTAATTCTTCTTTTTCTCGTTTAGAAAACTCCTTTGGCCCTTTCCCTAATTCCTGTACTCCAATCAGAAAAAGCATGACTTTAATATCTGGAATATCCATATCAAAGTTGTCAGCAACTGCCTCTTGTAATACTTTCCACTTTTTATTTATCTCTGCGGCTTGCATATCGTTCTACTTTTCGGTCCACTCCTCAATCAATTGTTTACAGCGTGCTTCGATCAGGTCATAAACCGGCACAAACATATTGGAATCGTAATAAGGATCAGGGACTATATCATCGTTTAAAAATAAAGAAACTTTATTCTTTTCTTTCATATCTGATGCCATAGAAATAACATCTTTATAGTTTTGATGGTCCATCACTAAGATACGATCATACTCAGAAAAGAAGGAGCGGTGAAATAATTGAGCACGTTGATGAGAAATATCAATTCCTCTATCAAGGGCAACTTGAACAGATCTTTTATCAGGGGCATGTCCTACATGCCAATCCCCCGTTCCAGCAGAATCTATTTCCCAATCCAAACCTTTCGCAGAAACCATATGTTCCATGATGCCATGAGCCAATGGAGACCTACAGATATTCCCCAAACACACCATTAATATTTTCATGGTTTCAAATATAACATTTATACACGATAGACATCAGAAGAAAGACATTATCTCATGTCGGTTCAGGAAATAAAAAGAGAGGGGCCGAAAAATTTCCGACCCCTCTCTTTTTATTTTTTGAATTAATATTTCAATGGAACATTGAACTGTACTGTACTTCCTTTTTCAGGAACTCCGGTAATACGAACAATATCTCTACGCGTACTACCTAATGCTGATTCTACGTCATCAACACTGTTAACAGGTTTTCCATTAATTTCAGTAATAACTAATCCTCTTTCCACTCCGAAGTATTCAAAAACACCACCTCTGTGAACTTGAGAAACCACTACTCCTGAGTTAATTCCCAAATCTTTCTTACGAGCATCAGTTGCCGGCACGAAGCTAGCCCCTAATTTATTGAAGATTTCAGTCGCTGAAGCACTTGATTTTTCGTCAGCTTCTTTCGGTTTAGTTTCTTCGCCTTTCAAGGTTAATGAAACGTCTTTTTCTTTTCCTTCACGCTTATAAGTGATTTTCACCTTATCCCCAGGGCGTAATCTAGCCACATACTCTTGTAGATCCGGTGTTCCATAAATGGTTCTGCCTTCAACTTTTGTCAAGATATCACCTGGTTTAATTCCAGCAGCTTCTGCAGCTCCACCTTTTAACACATCACGAACATAAAGACCATTTACATCTTCAATTCCTTTTTCAGCTCGCAATGCATCATTGATCTCTGTGAAAGTTACACCAACGTATCCACGCTTAACACTACCAAACTCTTTAAAGTCATCAACAATTTTCTTTGCAAGGTTGATTGGAATAGCAAATCCATATCCTGCATAAGTTCCAGTTGGCGATGCAATCGCTGAGTTTATCCCAATCAGTTCACCACGTGCATTTACCAATGCCCCACCAGAGTTACCTCTATTGATTACCGCATCAGTTTGTAAGAATGACTCTACTGCATTACTGATCATCTGCTCTTGCTGGCCCATATTTCCATATCCACGACCTTGTGTAGGTTCGTCCAGAATACCAATTCTACGACCTTTTGCACTAATGATACCCGCTGTAACGGTAGACTGCAATCCTAGTGGGTATCCTACTGCTAACACCCACTCACCAATCTGAACATTATCCGAGTTGCCCAATTTTACAATTGGCAAATTGGTTGCATTCACTTTGATCAATGCCAAATCGAAATTAGGGTCTCTACCGATAACCTTTGCTTCATACTTACGTTTATCGGTTAAAACGACCTCGATTTTATCAGCTTCTTCTACAACGTGGTTGTTAGTAACGATATAACCATCAGGAGAGATAATCACTCCTGAACCTGATGCTGTTTGAGGACGTGCTTGACCACGTTGTTGTGGTACTCCAAAAAACTCCTCGAACATATCAAATGGTGAACCGCCACCTCCATCACCACGGGAGCTTCGGCTAGCCATCGTCACTTGAATGTGAACCACCCCAGGAGATACTGCCGCAGCAGCTTGGGTAAAGTCCGGATTACCTGTTGAAGATAAAATCTCCTCTCCAGGATTGTTTGCATAATATACTTTTTGACGTTCTTCAAACGTCATGTTGTCCATCTGTTTGTTTTCAAAGAGCTTAAACCCTCCCACTGCTATGGCTCCTCCAACGATGGCTGCTAATAATGTTGCTCCTATCTTTTTCATATATATAAATAATCTATCTATTTTTAATTCATATTTGCTAAGTCAAATGTAATACCATTCAAATGGCTCAAAAGAGTTTTGTCAGTTAAATAATGTTAACAAATGGTCGCATTGTCAATCATTTAACATGATTTAACAAAATCTCGATTTATTGTAACAAGAATATTAAATTTACAGCAGAAACTCAACAAAATGTCTAAAGAAATTCAATTCTATAAATATCAAGGTGCCGGCAATGACTTTATCTTAATTGATAACAGAAATGCTTCCTTTGATGCCAATAACCAGCATTTAATCCAGAATCTATGCGATAGAAGATTTGGAATTGGAGCTGATGGACTCATGCTCCTTCAAAATACAAATAATTATGATTTCCAAATGATTTACTTCAATGCAGATGGAAAAGAAGGCACTATGTGTGGCAATGGGGGCCGTTGTCTAGTCGCGTTTGCTAGAGATTTGGGAGTTATAGAAAATGAAACTGTCTTTTTGGCAGTAGATGGTAGGCATGATGCTACTATTCAGGAAAATACGGTCAATCTTGGCATGATTGACGTTTCAGAGTATCATATGGATGCTGATGCATATGTCTTAAATACAGGCTCTCCCCATTTCGTACAATTTGTTGAAGACCTAACTCATAAAAATGTTTATCAAGACGGCTATGCCATTCGAAATAATGATACTTACGGAGAAAAAGGAATTAACGTCAATTTCATTGAAAAAGAAGGGGAAGGATATTTCGTACGAACTTTCGAACGGGGAGTAGAAGATGAGACCTATGCCTGTGGCACAGGAGCGGTTGCTTCAGCAATGAGTGTAGCCCTTCAATCTGCTAAAGATGGAGACTTTCAAATTCCTATCCGGGTTATTGGAGGTCAATTAATGATTTCATTCCATAAAACCGGAAATCAATTCAGCAATGTTTACCTTTCTGGACCAGCAATCCAAGTATTTCAAGGAAAAATCAATATTTCATAATAATTTAACCTCCTTAATTTTGGAGAAAAAGACCTAATACACGTATATTAGTAGCTTTTTCTAGCAGAATCTATAGGATGCAGCAGGTCGAGACAATAACTTCATATCGTTTGGTTTATTCTTTAGGGAAACATCCCTACTTAGGATACCTTATTGAACCGCATATTGTACATCTTAATAATAATGGATCCTATTCTCTTTCCTATAAAAGAGTTTTTAGCAATACGGTAAATGAGTTTTCAGATGTTTTAGATGAAATAGACTACGAACTAATACGTCTTTGTGATGAAATAGAACAAACACAGCTCATAAAACGCTTTCATAAGAAAGCAGTAAGACCAGCTGATTATTTCGCCAAGATATTTGATCAAAAAATTTATGATCATATACGTCCGAAAATTGAATCCAGATTACTCAATATCCTCAACCATATCGGCGACAAACCATTGTTTTTGATGAGCAAGGATGGCTATCCTGCGGAACAAGAACTAAAAATCGCTGAACAACCTACCAGTATTTTATTCCATTTCCGAAGAAACGAATCCGAAACAAGATACTTCCCAACATTGAAATACGATGGCCACCGCATGGAATTTATGTTTAAAAATGCTGAGGTCATCATCAATCAACAAGCTTGGTTATTATTGGAAAATGTGCTGTATCACTTCGATGAGGAACTTGAAGGCAAAAAACTTACACCATTTCTGAATAAGCGATATATTTCAATTCCACGTAATACAGAAAAGAAATATTTCGAAACTTTTGTTACTTCATTGATTGAAAAGCATCATGTTTACGCGGAAGGTCTTGAAATCATTAACTATAGAGAACAGGCAATTCCCCAACTTAGAATAGTCTACAGTCCTGAGCAGGAAGCTCAATTGCAACTTTTCTTTCAATATGGGGAGTATTGTTTTCCTGCCGGAGCCCAGCACCCTGTCACCGTACGCTATGTCTATGACAAGGAGAAACAGGCGCATCAATTCTTTAGAATCCGGAGATCCCTTCAGTGGGAAGAAAATAAGGCAAAAACCTTAGAGGATTTTGGTTTAGAAAAAGCAGATGCATTATTTGGATCATATCATCCAAAGATTAACCTGAATGGCTACAGAACCTCTAGCGTAGAATGGATCAATGAACACATCTCAGAACTTACAGAATCCGGCTTTCATATTACCCAAACTCAGAATGATAAAAAATTCCTGATCGGAAAAACAAGCATTAGCATTGAAATAAGTGAGAAAAACGATTGGTTTGACATCAGTGCAATTGTTCGATTTGGGGAATATGAAATCCCATTTATAAATCTGAGACAGCATATTTTAAATCGAAACCAAGAGTTTGAACTACCAAATGGTGAAATTGCAATCATTCCCCAAGAATGGTTTTCTCAATATGAGCATTTATTTCAGTTTTCTTCCCAAAAAGAGGGAATACGCTTGAACAGAGCGCATATTGGATTACTGAATGACATCACTGAGCACAACCAAGTGAGCATGCAAAGAAAACTCAACAAGCTGGGTGAGTTTGACGAAATCACAGACATCAGTGTCCCAAAAGGCTTTAAAGGATCTTTAAGACCTTATCAAAAAGCCGGGTATAACTGGTTTCATTTCCTTCAAGAATATAGATTCGGCGGATTATTGGCCGATGATATGGGCCTTGGAAAAACAGTTCAAACCCTCGCATTACTTCAACATCAAAAAGAAAGCACAAAAGGGACTGATCAGCCAAAGACCTCTTTACTAATTGTTCCAACTTCCCTTATCTTCAATTGGCAGAAAGAAGCTGAGAAATTCACACCCAAACTTCGTGTATTGCTTCATACCGGAACATACAGAAGCAAAGACAACTTTGCATTCAGCCACTTTGACCTAGTAATAACGACCTATGGTGTTGCCAGGATTGACGAAGAACTGTTGTCGGGATTCTATTTCAACTACATTATACTTGATGAAAGCCAGAACATCAAAAACCCGAGATCGAAATCTTTTTCTGCAATCAAGCACATAAAAGGGAAGAATAAACTTGCATTGAGCGGAACCCCAGTTGAAAACTCTGTAGCAGACATTTGGTCACAGATGTCTTTTGTGAACCCGGGATTATTGGGCAACTACACCTATTTCCAAAAAGAATTTGTCCAGGCGATTGAAAAAAAGAAAGATGAAGAAAAAGCCCGCCGTTTACAAGCTATCATAAAACCCTTTGTCTTACGCAGAACAAAATCCCAAGTCGCAACTGAATTACCGCCCAAATCAGAACAAATCTTCTATTGCAGCATGACTGAGGAGCAGTCGGAATATTATGAAACAGTAAAATCTGAATATAGAAATGCTTTATTAGATGGGGCTTTTTCTGGAAAAGCTACTCAGATTGCGCTACTTCAGGGACTCACAAAACTAAGGCAACTTGCGAATCATCCCTCGATGATCGATAGTCAATATACAGATGGATCCGGAAAATTTGATGCTGCCATTGAAACCATGCATTCCATTTTAAAAGAAGGAAACAAAGTTTTAATCTTCTCTCAATTTGTAAGGCATCTTCAAATCTTTAAGGACTATTTTGAAAAAAATAAAATTAGCTATTCTTACCTTGATGGCGCAACAACGGATAGAGATTCTGCTGTACGAAATTTCAAAGAAAACGATCAGACCAAAGTATTCTTGATTTCAATAAAAGCAGGGGGTGTTGGATTGAACCTTACCGAAGCAGACTATGTATTCATTCTTGACCCTTGGTGGAATCCTGCCGTTGAACAACAAGCAATTGACCGTAGTCACCGTATCGGACAAACAAAAAATGTATTTATCTACAAATTCATTGCTAAAGACACCATTGAGGAAAAGATTTTAGCCTTGCAGGGAATGAAAAAATCTTTAGCAAACTCCTTAATTACTACAGAAGAAAGCTTTGTGAAATCCTTGAGCAAAGAGGATATAAATGAGCTATTTAATTGATCTTTTTACTTTCAAACGCTTACACTTTATTTTCTTAAAAATGTCTTTTTAACTTTACATTCTTTAAAAGAAATAAAAATAAGAATGGCAAAGATTGACTATCCAAAAATAATGCTTTATAGTTGTTTGCTTTGATTAATAAACTAATACTGAGATGGATACTTAAAAAACAACCTACTATACATTACTATTTCTTAACATTAAATTAACAACCCGCTCTATTAATAAATTCAATAGCACCTCCTCCTTAAGAATCTTATTAAATAAAATAATTAGCCTTCTTACTATCCAATCAATTTATTTATCCAAAATGATTGTCTCCAATTACGGAAAGCCGTATTAACTTTAATAAAATCTTTTTTACCTTGTATTGTCATTAAAAGAATATATTATTATTATTTATTACATTTTTTAACATTTATTATCTCTAGCGGAATAAAAACATTTATAAATTTTATCAATTATTTAATACAAGTAATTAAAATTTATATATTTTAGTAAAACAATAACCAAATATGCAAATGATTTATGTTTTAGATTTCTTCACGCAGTATAGCCAATTTTATATTGTCGACCAGGGTACAATTGGCGAGACTGATGATCTAGAATTTTGGAGTGATCAAGCATTAAATGACCGATTAGCCTATGAAGATGGTATTTTAGGAATTACAGTTGAAAACGATTACTCTACTGTTTTGGGTGAACTTGAAATTTTAGAGACTTCCAATCCAAATCCAAACTTAAATGCTGATCATATTGTTGAAGCAAGTATTACCATTAATTCCGGTATTCTTGAGATTCAGGACTGCCCAACAAGTAATATTATCCATTCAATCTGTTTGGAAAATGGAGATTACAGAGTACGAGTCTACTCATTTAATCTTGCCAATGTCTATGTGGAAGGCAAAGATATCCCTAATGATCGATACCGTATTGAAATCTGGAAGGATATCCCATCTCCTAGAAAAGTCCTAAAAAGATGGCACATTAAATATTAAAAAAGGTGGCAAGTTTCCTTACCACCCAATATCATTTTATTTGAATATAATTATAAAGCCGCTCTGAAGTTTACAACACTTTCAGTAACTTCTGGCAAACTATTTTCCCAGTTATATTCATATTCTGCAGAGATCATCCCTTTAAAGTTTTGACGCTTCAATTCTGCCTGAACTTCTTTCATACCTAATTTACCTGTTCCCCAGATTACGTCATGAGCTTTCTTATCGCCAAAAGCATTCAAATCTTTAAAGTGAATATGGTAAATTCTACCTTCTAATTTTTTAAGACATTCGATAGGGTTCAATCCCGATCTCATCCAGTGACCTACATCTGCTGCTGCGCCCATCTTCTGGCTTCTTCCTTCCAATGCTTTTAAAACAACATCTGGATTCCAGTAGTGTGATGGCTCTGGGTGATTGTGAATAGCCATTTTAATATTGTATTTATCGCATAGCTTTGACAAATAATCCAATTGGTTCTCTGCAGGCTCGGCATTGATTACCTCAATACCTAAATCCTTTGCAAATTGGAATACTTTCTCCCATTCAGCTTCGTCCTTTGCACCAACAACGCCATAAGCATGAACGGTAATCCCTCTATCTTTCAATAATTGCTTAACTAATTTTCTTCCTTCAGGAGATAGTTCATAAGTCATTTTTTCTGAACTTCCAGCTCCAACTGGCTGTCCAGGGAAAGCCTCTACATAACGCAGATTTGCGCTCGCGATTTTATCTAGAGCTTCTGCAAATGTAAATAACCTAAAAGTATATGCTTGTGAACCTAATTTCCATCCTAATTTTTCTTCCGGAAATGGCCCTTTTGCTTTGGAAGCACCTTTTGTTGCTGGTACATTTGTTGAGCAGGATGCAAAAATAACTAAGGCAACTGCCATACATCCCACAAAAAATTTAGTTAATTGTTTCATATAATTTGATTTATGTTGATCTAATTCTGAAATTTTGGAACGGCCAATTCAATACGTGCTATAACTTCATCTTTACCCAAAACCTCCGTAATCTTGAAAACATCCGGGCCGAATTTCCCGCCAACAAGCATAATCCTGTATGGCATCATCAATTCTCCCATTTTCATTCCTGAATCAGTAATCTTGTTCTTAAACAATGGTTCAAGCGATGCAGCTTCCCAATCGGATTGATTAGCAAATAAATCAGCTACTTCATTAAAGAAAGTCGTTTTATCAGCATTCCATTTCGGTTTTACAGCGTCAATATCATAGGTTTCAGGTTTTTGAAAGAAGAATGAAGCCTGCTCCCAAAAATCTTCGATGTAAGTTAATCTTTCTTTCACTAAATCAAGAATAGTTTCTATAAATTCATCAGGGAAATTTACAAGATTAACCCCGTGTTTCTCCAATACTAATTTCACATCCGCCAATAATTCTGCGTTTGGAGCACGCTTAATCCATTCCTGATTATACCATTTCGCTTTTTCAAAATCAAATTTAGCACCTGCCTTACTGATGCGATCAACAGAAAATTTCTGAATCAATTCCTCCATATCAAAAATCTCCTGTTCCGTTCCATCATTCCATCCTAAAAGCGCCAACATATTTACAAATGCTTCAGGAAGAAATCCTCTTTCCCGGAATCCAGTTGTCAAATCTCCCGTTTTTGGATCTTTCCAATTCATCGCATAAACTGGAAAACCTAATCGATCTCCATCACGCTTACTTAGTTTTCCATTCCCGTCAGGCTTCAAAATCAATGGTAAGTGAGCCCAATTTGGCATTTCATCCTTCCATCCAAGGTACTCCCATAATAAAATATGGACAGGAGCTGATGGCAACCATTCCTCGCCTCTAAAAATATGAGAGATCTCCATTGCACGATCATCTACGACCACCGCTAAATGGTAAGTTGGCATACCATCTGCCTTCAACAAAACTTTATCATCTACCAAGTTAGTTTCAAAACTAACCCGTCCACGGATCATATCATCAAACGAAACCGTTTCGTTTTCAGGCATTTTAATTCGAATTGTATGTGCAGCACCTTCACTTAATAAGCGATCGGTCTCTTCTTTACTTAAAGAAAGTGAATTCCTTAAATCCATCCGGTTCTCATGCGAATACCTGAAGTTAGGATGAATCTTGCGTTGTTCATCTAATTCCTCAGCAGTATCAAAAGCATAATAAGCATAACCTTTTTCCACAAGTTCCTCAGCAAATTTTCTGTAAGATGGTTTTCTTTCACTTTGACGATAAGGACCATAATTCCCAGGTTGGTTCGGACTCTCATCCGGATTTAATCCACTCCATGCCAAACATTCCATGATATATTCTTCAGCACCTGGTACAAATCGTGTTTGGTCTGTATCTTCAATACGAAGGATAAACTCCCCGTTATTGTGTTTTGCAAAAAGATAATTAAACAAAGCGGTACGAACGCCGCCCAAATGTAATCCGCCTGTAGGACTTGGCGCAAAACGAACCCTTACTTTTTTCTGTGAACTCATAACCACAAAATTAAGCATTTATTACTTTTCTTTCTCGTAGCAATCCGAAAATGATTATTTTGGTTGTCTTAATAATTTATGAAGCAACATCCCTATCGGTACAATAAACAGCAATGGAAGTTTTTTCTGTTCCTATTTGCAGCTTTAATAGCCGCAGCATCGCTGCTTTATACGAACTATTTAGTAAAAAACCTCTCTAAATCGGAACGTACGAAAGCTGAGGTCTGGGCGATGAGCACACAAAGCATTGTGTCGATGCCCGATGTTGATGACCAGTTTATCAGCTTTATTTATGCCGTTAGAGATAGCTTGAGTTTACCGGCAATTATTACAAAAGAATCAGGAGATATCATTTTCTGGCGTGACCTCGACAGTACCAAAACAAATATCCACCCATCAACACAAGATACCGTTAGTCATTTAATCTACGACCCGCCATATTTTGAAAAACAGCTGGAAAAGATGAAGAAATCTCATCCTCCAATTCGTATTTCCTTAGATACAGGTGAAGATTGGCTAGTCTACTACCACGATTCGGAAGCCCTAAGTCAACTCCGGATCTTTCCTTATTTGCAATTGTCGCTGATTGCTGTCTTTCTGGTCGTTGCCTACACCGTATTTAATTCCATTCGAGATTCCGAACAAAACCTTGTTTGGGTTGGTATGGCCAAAGAAGCTGCCCATCAATTAGGTACGCCGATTTCTTCCATGATGGGCTGGCTAGAACTCGCCAGAATAACATACCAAGGAAAAGACAACTCATTATTGGATGAAATGGAGCGCGATGTCCAGCGTCTTGAAATTGTTGCAGACCGATTCTCAAAAATTGGCTCAACTCCTTCCCTTTCAAACCATGTTATCTATAAAGTTGTTGAAGATTTTGTCAATTACTTCAAAGTAAGAACCAGCAAGAGAATATCTTTTGAATTGACAGGAGACCAACAAGTAGAGGCAAAATTAAACATTCAAGTATTTGACTGGATTATTGAAAACCTCTTGAAAAATGCAGTGAATGCAATCGAAGGTGAGGGAAATATTACCGTTAACATTTCCGAAAACATTGCAAAAGAAGAAATTTTTATAGACATTAGTGACACCGGGAAAGGAATCCCAAGGTCCAATTGGGAACTCATTTTCCAACCAGGTTATACCACAAGACAGCGGGGGTGGGGATTAGGACTTAGTCTTACGAAGCGAATGGTATACTATCACAGAGGTCAAATATTTGTTAAAGAATCCGAAATAGGAAAAGGTACAACATTTAGAATTGTATTAAAAAGTAATTTACGCTATGAACCCACTCAAATCTGATGAATATCCAGCGATTTTCAATGACTACATCGAAACCATAACCGGTGATGTCATGGAAGAATTGAACCAACAAATTGAATCATTTCCTGAATTTATTGCTAGTATCCCTGAAGAATTGGGAACATTTCGCTATGCGGAAGATAAATGGTCAATCAAAGAAGTATTGTGCCATATCCTGGATGCCGAGCGTATCATGACTTATCGGGCATTGCGATTTGCGAGAAATGATATGACCGCTCTTTCTCCTTTCGAACAAGATGAATTTGTTGCAAATGGAAGGCACAACGAAAGAAGTTTAGCTGACATTGCGGAAGAATTCGAGCATCTAAGAAAAGCAAATATGTTTCTTTTCAACTCCTTTGATGAAACGGAATTAAATCGAAAAGGAATGGCATCCGACCGTTTGATAAGTGTTCGTGCATTTCTATATATCATTGCCGGCCACTTGAACCACCATGTTATTCTTTTAAAATCACGTTATCTTAAAGATCAAAAATTAAACAACAATGTGGTATAGAGATTACAGCTTAGAGGAAATCAACAGTTTATTTGCAATAAATATGACCGGCTTCTTGGACATCAAGGCCGTTTCAATTACTCCCGACACGTTAGTCGCCGAAATGCCCGTGAACGAAAAGGTAAAACAGCCTTACGGTCTGTTACATGGCGGAGCATCTTGTGTTTTGGCAGAATCTGTTGGCAGTATTGCTTCTAACATGGTTGTCGATTCAGAAGAATGGGCAGGTGTCGGTCTTGAAATTAACGCAAATCATTTAAGACCAGTCACGAAAGGTGTCGTTCGAGCAACATGCAAAGCTTATCATATCGGCAAAACGACCCATGTATGGGACATTCAGATCCATAATGAAAGAAATCAATTGGTGTGTATATCCAGACTTACCATCGCCGTTATAAAAAAACCGAAAATCTAAAACAAATTGTTACAACATCTGTTGAACAGGTATCATATCTATATGGTTTTATGATACGGTTTAGGTTTTGAGGAGACATTACTTTGTAATGTCTCCTTTTTTTATGGCAAATGCAATCGATTGCCTGCTAAATTCTCCTTTTATATATCGAATTATTTTATTAGCCTTGTAGCTACCATTATTATTAATTCGTAAATCAACTTTATGACAACTCAAAATAATCAATCTACCGTAGGGCCAATGATCATCATCGGATCCTTGTTTTTTATCTTTGGTTTTGCGACCTGGTTAAACTCCTTATTAATCCCATATCTACGTATAGCATGTGAATTATCTGAGGTTCAATCCTATTTCGTAACCTTTGCATTTTACATTGCATACTTGGTGATGGCACCTGTCTCAACTTGGGTACTGAATAAATTCGGATTCAAGAATGGTATGGCAGTTTCACTCGGAATTATGGCCGTAGGTGCGTTATTGTTTATTCCAGCTGCATATTCGAGAACATATATACTTTTCTTATTAGGACTATTCATCATGGGAGGTGGACTTGCAATTTTGCAAACTGCTTCAAATCCTTATATCACAATCTTAGGACCGGTTGAAACAGCTGCAAGAAGAATCAGTATTATGGGTATCTGTAATAAATTTGCAGGTGCATTAGCTCCAATTATTTTAGGGTTCTTCCTTAAATTAGATGAAGCAGATAAAGTTAAAAGTCAATTAGCAAACATGACTCCTGAGGAATCAAGTATTGCATTAGACAAAATCGCCCTTCAGGTAGTAAATCCTTATATTGGAATCGTAGTTGTATTAATCATTTTGGCATTTTGGATTTCAAAATCTAACCTTCCTGAAGTTAAAGGTGACGAAGAAGAAGATGCTTCACACCATAACCTAACAGAATCTAAACAAAGTATCTTTGATTTTCCACATGTATTATTAGGCTTCATCGCATTATTTGCCTATGTAGGAGTTGAAGTATTAGCTGGTGACACCATTATTGCATACGGTACTTTCTTAGGTATTCCGTTAACAACGGCGAAGTTTTTTACCTCATTTACAATGGGATCAATGGTAGTTGGATACATCATCGGGATTATTGCAATTCCAAAATATCTTTCTCAAGAAACAGCTTTAAAGCTTTGTGCTATCTTAGGTATTATCCTGACTATTGGAATTACCGTAACCGACGGAATGGTTTCTTTAACCTTAGTTGGTCTTTTAGGATTAGCTAATTCATTGGTATGGCCTGCTATTTGGCCTTTAGCATTGAAAGGTGTAGGTAAATTTACGAGTGCTGCATCTGGTATTCTAGTAATGGGTATTGCGGGTGGTGCAGTTATTCCATTATTATATGGAGCATTGTCTCATGAGATAGGTGCGCATCAAGCTTATTGGATAGCATTACCATGTTATTTGTATATCCTTTATTATGCTATTTCTGGGCATAAGGTTAGGAAAAAAACACAAGCTTAATATTTTGCTTAACAATGGAGTTAGTTATCTAACTCCATTGTTTATTTAGGGGAGTTTCTTATCTTCGGATATTCTATTAAAATGATTATGAAAAAATTAGCATTAAGTATCCTTGTTGCGGCAGGGCTAGTATTGACTTCTTCTCAAGCTGAGGCTCAATTAAAGTTACCGCAACCAAGTAGTACACAATTTATCCTTCAGGATTTAGGAATAGAACAGATCAGCGTCGTGTATCAACGTCCAAGTGCAAAAGGAAGAACCATCTTTGGAGACCTAGTTCCTTATGATCAAATTTGGCGTACGGGTGCAAACAATGCGACCAACATTACTTTTCAATCCGAAGTAATGATCGAAGGCCAAAAACTTGCAGCCGGAACCTATGCATTATTTACCATCCCTGGAAAAGAAGAGTGGACTATTATTTTCAATAACAACGCTAAACAATGGGGTGCTTATACCTATGACAAAGCGGATGACGTTTTGAGAGTAAAGGTAAAACCTAAATCATTGGAAACTCCTGTAGAAACTTTTACTATTGAGTTTGATAATGTTCATGAGCAATCTGTGGACTTATCCTTAAGCTGGGAAAAAACAAAAGTTGCCTTCAATGTTGCTGTAGATCAGAAAGCTGAAATCCTTGCAAGCATTGACGAGGCAATGAAAGGCGATAAAAAACCTTACTTCCAAGCTGCAATGTATTATTTCGGTAATGACCTGGATCTTAAAAAAACAGTGGAATGGATGAAAGAAGCTGATAAAGGAAACACAAAAGCTCCACACATCAAATACTGGAAATCTTTAGTATTGGCTAAAGCAGGAGATAAAGCCGGAGCAATTAAAGCTGCTGAAGAAGGACTTGCAATCGCTAAAGCTTCTGACAATCAAGAATATGTTAAGTTGAACACTCAAGCATTAGAGGCTGCTAAAAAGTAAATCAACAATGTATGAATGAATAAAAAAATAAGCAGGCCAGCATAGGCCTGCTTATTTTTTTTATGTGACTTACAATAAACTATTTTAAAGCTCTGTAAAGGATTTCTACAGGATGTTTAGACTCAACCCCTGTTCCATCCATAATCTGATGCCTACAGCTTGCTCCTGGTGCTGCAACTAAGGTTTCTCCTTTCTTATCCCTGACCGCTGGAAACAAAACCAACTCCCCGATTTTCATAGAAATATCAAAATGCTCCTTTTCATAGCCAAAGGATCCTGCCATACCACAACAACCGGAAGGTATTTCCCTGACTTTATAGTTTGTTGGAATCTCTAAAACTTTATTGACAATCGGCATCAATCCCCATGCTTTCTGCTGACAATGCCCATGCAAAATAATTTCCTCCTCCCTTGACTCAAATTGAGTAGATGAAATGTTCCCTGCCAAGTATTCTTCCCATATAAACTCTTCGATAGTTAATGCTAAAGGAGCTATCCGTTCTGCTGCTTCTATTAAATGTTCATCAACCAAATCAACATACTCATCCCTAAAGGTTAAAATCGTTGATGGTTCCACTGATACCAGCTTAGTATCTTTATTTAAACGATCTTTAAAAATCTCAACATTTTTATTTGCCAGTTTCTTGGCCTCTCTCAAAAAGCCTTTTGACAGGAGCGCACGACCAGAAAAAGCATGCTGGATCATCAATACTTCATAGCCTAATTTCTCCAATAAGAGAATGGCTTTTTTCCCTATTTCAACATCATTGAAATTCGTGAATTCATCACAGAAGAAATAAACAGTTCTGACTGCAGTTTGATGCCCTGAAAAAGGTTTATCTTTTTTCTGATACCAATCCCGCAGGGTAGTTGATGCTATTTTGGGTATATTTCTCTGCGAAGCGAATCCCAAAACATTTTTAACCAGTCCGGAAGTCAATGTATTGCCAACAACAAAATTATATAGCCCTGCAATCGGCTGCATCATTTGGGTCATGGAATCTACATGAGCAATCATACGTGTCCTAAATGGAACAGGATGACTATCATGGTAACCCTGTAAGAATTCCGCCTTCAATTTAGCCATATCCACACTGGACGGACACTCTGATTTGCAGGCCTTACAACTTAAGCAAAGATCCATAACCTCCTTGATCTCTTCATGGTCAAAAGGATTCTTCTTGTCAGAATGGGTTAGCATCTCCCGCAAAATATTAGCCCTTGCCCTGGTCGTATCCTTCTCATCCTTAGTCGCCATGTACGATGGGCACATCGTACCGCCAGACAGATGGCTCTTTCTGCAATCTCCCGAACCATTACATTGCTCAGCATGTTGCAAGATCGTTTGACCGCGAAATCTAAAAACTGTTTTAATTTCTCTATCCTTCTGCCCGGGCGTATATCGCAGCGAAGTATTCATAGCCGGAGTATCCACAATTTTCCCTGGATTGAAGATTCCTTCTGGATCCCAAGTGTTCTTTATTTCCTTTAACAACCGATAATTGTGCTCACCGATCATCAACGGAATAAATTCTCCTCTCAATCGACCATCACCATGCTCTCCACTTAAAGACCCTTTGTATTGTTTCACCAATTGAGCAATCTCCAAAGCGATGTCCCTAAATAATTGATTTCCTTCTTCGGTTTTTAAGTTGATAATTGGGCGAAGGTGAAGTTCGCCGGTCGCGGCATGTGCATAATGAACAGCATACAAATCATACCGCTTCAAAATATTATTAAAATCGTGGATATAACTAGGAAGGTCCTCTACATCCACAGCAGTATCTTCAATTACGGCAACTGGTTTTTCATCCCCAGGGACATTACTTAAAAGTCCTAATCCCGCTTTGCGTAAATTCCAAACCTTCTTTTTATCATCACCTAACACAACTGGAAAATGATATCCTAATCCATGTGCCAACAAGTCCTCTTCTACAGCCTTTACCCTTGCTAAGATATCATCTTGGTCAATCCCATCATATTCTGCAATCAATATTGCTTCAGGATCTCCTTCAACAAAAAAACGATTTTTAGATTGTTCCAAATTATTCTTGGTACACTCCAAAATATAGCGATCCATCAATTCACTAACCAAAGGACCATGCTTCAAAATGATAAGATTACCCCTTAGTGCATCCTCCAATGTTCTAAAATGAACGCAAAGCAAACCACTTGGGTTGATGGCTAAAGGATTTACATGAACCTTGATCTCTGTAATAAATGCCAAAGTTCCCTCTGACCCACAAATTAATTTACAAAAATTGAAAGGTTCAGCTCCTTCGGTGAATGGATCGGTTTCCAATAGCATATCAACTGCATAACCTGTATTCCGGCGATGAATTGATTGTTTAGGAAAATTCTCTCGGATTTCAACTTGATTTTGATAGTTGCCAAGCAAGCTTCGGATATGTTTATATATCCTGCCTTCTAAGTTTGATTGATTGCATTTTGAATTGAAATCATCAAAATTTAAAGATTTAAATGTAACCTCAGAACCATCACTTAGCAGGGCTTCAACCTCCAGAGTATGCTCTCGGGCACTTCCATAAATTAAGGAATTTGAACCACAGGAATTATTCCCAACCATACCTCCAATCATAGCTCGGTTAGCTGTAGATGTTTCTGGGCCGAAATAAAGCCGATATGGCTTGAGAAACATATTGAGTTCGTCTCGAATGACCCCGGGTTGAACCCTAACCCATGATTCCCCAGGATTGACCTCTAATATTTGCGTGAAATATTTGGATACATCAACAACAATTCCCGAACCCACGACTTGCCCAGCCAATGAAGTACCTGCTGTGCGTGGAATCAGGGATGTTTTATTTTCCTTAGCAAATTTTATGAGCACTAATAGGTCTTGCTTATCCTTAGGATAGGCGACCGCGAGTGGAAGTTCCCGATAGGCAGAAGCGTCTGTTGCATATAAGAGACGCATCTTTTCATCCCAAAACAACTCCCCACTCAATTCCTCCGAAAGCAGCTTCAACTGCTCCTCCATAGCTATGAACCCTTTATTTGTGATGTATATGTACTTTCAAAAATCTTATCTGCGTTATTGGTCTCAAAGCCATCACGTCGATGTGATCTTTTAATATTTTCTTTAGATAGATGCTTAAACTGCGGTAATACACTGCGTTCAGCAAACTCAACATAGCTTCCCGCAATCTCCAAGGTCTTCCCATCTGCAAACTTGGCATCATACAATGCCGATACTGTACTGCTTTGCCTCAATAAATTATCCTCACTAGTCTTGATTTTCCCTCCTGAAGTATTCAATTTTATTCCGATGCTCTCCAAAAACGTATTGAATTCCTCCAAGGTATTATAGCCGTCTTTTAGCTCATGAATTGATATGGTATAATGATTTAGATAATACCGATTATAGATTACCCATGCGGCATATTCACTTTCTTTCAAAAGTATCTCATATTCCGTAGAGGTCGGCAAATCCCATAAAGGCCTTTGAAGAAAGTCTGCAACCTCTTGTCCATTTCTCAGATCTAAAGCATCAACCGGATCGGAGTTTATGGAAGAAGTATATTTATATATGATATCTTGGGAATCCTGGCTTAATTCTGAAACTCTCAATTCTGAAACAAAGATTCGCGGGTAGTTATCTGCAGGTGGAGCATACCAATAGGCATCCAATTTTTTCCCTTCAAAATAATAATAGTCCATCTTTTTATATCCAAAGGAAAGGAATATCTTTTCAAAGGACTTTATCCCCAAATGAGGGACTCCAAGCGTACGGAAAGCTATATGATCGTTTACGATGTCGGATTGGGATTGTGCAACACCTCGTTCAAGCAGAGATTGGGTAATTTTATCAACGTCTGAAACGTTTTCTCGGTAATGTTCAAACAGATCGTTTAACACTATATCAATAGGCTTTTTTTCGTCGAAATGCATAACAAAGAATTTAGTCTTATAATTTGAATAAAGTTATCTAAAAATAATCAAACAAAAACAATTGTTCAGCAAAAAATAGATAACTAGAAATTTTATTCAGAAAACTACAATTCGTCCGCAAGAATCTTCTCCAGCTCGTCTGCTGTAAGGTTCATATTGATGTTTCCATCTTTTGCAAATGAAATTTCACCCGTTTCTTCTGAAACAATGACCGCAACAGCTTCCGAAACCTCCGTAACACCTATCGCTGCACGATGACGTAGACCAAATTGTGGTGGTAAATCCTCACTGTCAGACAATGGCAAAACAGAACTCGCAGTCATAATACGGTTATCTACGATAATAACAGCACCATCATGCAATGGTGAATTCTTAAAAAAGATACTCTCTAACAACCTCTTCGATATTGGAGCATCAATCATAGTACCACTCGTCTGATAATATTCTTCATCAAAATAACGGGAGAAAACCAATAATGCCCCTGTCCTTGATTTAGACATGTTTTGACAGGCCTCAACAATTGGTTTAATAAATTCTGCATTATCTCTATGGGTAGACTTCTTGCCTCCAAATATTGACCAAAGAAATTTCTTCCTTCTTAAGGATATATTCTTACCAATGTGCAATAGGAACCTTCGTATTTCCTGTTGAAATACAACAATCAGAGCAATCGAACCAACGGAAATAAATCCTCCGAAGATCTCTGTCAGAAGGCGCATCTCCATTTGCTTAACGACAAGATAGATCCCATAAAACAATCCTACACCAATTAAGATGTTTACAGCTATTGTGCCTTTGATTAAGCTATAGACATAATAGATGATAATTGCCACTAGCAATATATCAATGAAGTCCAGTAGCCTGAAGCCACTTAATAGATTGAAGTCTAAACCATCCATACTTCCTGCAATTTAAAAAATATTATCCATTGATACTCGTATTTAAAATCATAAAATGATAGGGATATGGATTGCTAAAACAGTAAATTTGTAAAAAGGAGCTGAACTATGACTAAACTATCCGTAAATATCAATAAAATCGCAACCCTTAGGAACTCTCGTGGCGGAAATGTACCTAATGTATTGGCAACTGCTTTAGCCTGTGAAGAATTTGGTGCTCAAGGAATCACGGTACATCCTAGACCTGATGAAAGACATATCCGCTATCAGGATGTCTATGACCTAAAAGCAAATATTTCAACAGAGTTTAATATTGAAGGTAACTGTAGGGAACAGAAATTCGTTGATCTTGTCTTAGCGAATACCCCTGCTCAGGTCACCTTAGTTCCGGATGCAGAAGGTCAATTAACCTCCAACCATGGCTGGAACACCATTAACAACCGTGTTTATCTATCGGAGATGGTGAAGCTGTTTAAAGATAGGGGAATCCGAGTATCTATATTCGTTGATCCAGATGAAAGAATGGTAGAGGCCGCAGCTGAAACTGGAACCGATCGCATCGAATTATATACCGAGGCTTACGCAACTGAATTTCATGAAAATCCCGAATTGGCCATTGAACCCTACGTCAAAGCCGCACTAAAAGCTCAAGAAGTTGGATTAGGATTGAATGCAGGCCATGATCTTGACTTAAAAAACTTACAATATTTTAAACAAAATATACCTGGCCTTTTGGAAGTCAGCATTGGTCATGCTTTAATTGCTGACGCCCTGTTTCTTGGATTAGAAGAAACCATAAAAAGATACCTTGTCTGTTTAAAATAGTATTTCCAGAATTTTAAATATAAAAAGAGCGGGGAACCATTTAAATGATTCCCCGCTCTTTTTTATCTAAAACCTATTAATGAATAGGCCTGAAAATTCGATTCCATCTAATTTTGGATAAGAATGATCCATCTTCGTCCCAACTTAACCAGGTAAATAAAGCCTTACCTACAATATGGTCCTCCGGAACAAAACCCCAACCCCTTGAGTCCAAAGAGTTGTGGCGATTATCACCCATCATCCAATAATAATCCATTTTAAATGTGTAGCTATCTGTTTTCTGTCCATTCAAATAGTATCCATCAGCTTTCTTCTCAAAGGTATTGCCTTCATAAACCTTAATGGCTCTTTCATATAATGGTACTGTTAAACTATCTAACTTCACTGTCCAGCCTTTTTTAGGTACCTGAATTGGTCCAAAGTTGTCGTAATTCCAAATTATACCATTATCATAAAAAGGGAATGCAGCATATTCTGAATTATTATCACCAGGTTCAAAAATAATCTCCTGAAACTGTTTGATATTACCCATTTTCTTAACTTCTTCCGCTTCTTCTTTAGTCATATGAATGACGTATTGCCCTGATGCAGGATTCGTATAACGTTGATCCAACTCCAACCTCATATCCAATAATTTTTGCATATTCAATCCGTTGGGATCCGTCATAATTAAGTAGTTCGTCTGGAAATCCTCATCAACAAAACCTGGCTCACCATTTACAAATAGTTTCGTACGTTCCATTGATATAACATCTCCAGGCATTCCTACCAATCGTTTGATGTAATTCTCGCGCTTATCGATTGGTCTATTGAATGGAGCATCTGCTTCCATAGGATAGTTGAATACAACCACATCATTACGTTTGATGTCTTGGAAACCCGGCAAACGTTTATATGGAACTTTTATCGCTTCAGAATAAGCTTTCCCTCCCGTAATAGGCATGGTATGGTGCGCAAATGGGAATGCTAATGGAGTCATCGGAATTCTTGGCCCATAATTTAACTTACTGACAAAAAGAAAATCTCCAATCAATAAGCTTCTTTCCATCGATCCTGTAGGTATCATATATGCCTCAATCAAAAAACCACGAATTAAAGTAGCAGCAACAGTAGCGAAAATAATGGCATCTGCCCATTCTCTCCCCATTGATTTCTTATAAAAATATTTCTTCTTGAATTCCTCTGATGTTGGTATGCCTAAATACTTTACATTGGGATCTCTACCCCACATTGGCAACACGATAAAGGGTACCAATACTGCTGCTGCATTTTCCCAAAAACGACGTTTACCAAATGCTTTAATTAGATTTAAGAACAAATCGTAAAAAATAAAAACATTCACGATCGGTACGAAAAGCCATATTATCCACCAAGTTGGCCTTCCAACTAATTGAGCCATTACATATTGACTGTAGATTGGAACAATTGCTTCCCAACCTTGCTTACCCGCTTTTTTATATAATAAGAAAAGTCCGTAAGCTGATCCTATGATGTATATGGCTAAAATGATATACCACATATATTAATTATTAAAATCAAACATTTCCGTCACTTGGTAAAACCCTTTTTTACCAAAAAGCCATTCTGCCGCAATTACTGCTCCTAAAGCAAATCCTTCCCTGCTGTGAGCAGTATGCTTGAACTCAATCTGATCTACTTCTGAACTATAAAGCACAGTATGAGTTCCCGGAACCTCCTCTATTCTAAGGCTTTCAATCAGTAATTCATTAGCTTTCGGAATAACCTCTTCTCCAGAACCCTCAACTGAATTTACCCAAGCACTTTTATCTTCGTTATTTTCTAAAATTCCCTCTGCAATCGTAATGGCAGTGCCGCTCGGCGCATCCAATTTATGGATATGATGAATTTCTTCTACCTGTACGTCATATTGCTTATAAGGATTGATTGCCTTTGCAAGCAACTTATTAATATGGAAAAATATATTAACTCCAATGCTGAAGTTGGATCCATACAATAAGGATTGTTCCGCTTCTAAACATGTCGCTTTCACTTCATCTAAATGATCGTACCATCCTGTTGTTCCCACTACCAAGGGCAGGTTAGATTCGAAACATAAACTAATATTTTCTAAGGCTGCATGTGGGGTACTGAAATCAATAGCAATATCTGCATCTTCAAGATCCTCCGAGCTAATGCTATCTCGATTCCGCTCATCAACGATTAAAACAACTTCATGCCCTCTTTTCATGGCGAAGCGCTCAATCAATTGCCCCATTTTTCCATAACCTAATAAAACGATTTTCATATAGTTAATTGGTTTTTATTTTATGGTAAAGGTCATTTTAAATCCAGGCGTAACTAAATTTGAACCTGAAAACGAACCCATACCCGGTGTATATGCATAATTTGGAAGTAGCGTTGGCGAAACTTTAAAGCTTAGGTCATTACTGATATTCCAACGATTCTTCAATATAGAGTCTACATAAGCTTCCACAACATTTAGACCGTACCATCCTACAGTTATTAATATAGTTAAGTCCCTGTTCCTGCGGCCATAATCCTTCTGAGCAACTAATCCTTGTATACTCCAGTTACTTCCTAAACCCAATGATTCATGATTTGAAGGCTGCCCAAATTCCTCACGGTACTGTAGCTCTCCTAAAAACTCATTATAATACCACTGCCAATAATTGAAAGTTAACCCAGCGCCAACAAATCCACCATAGATAATAGGAACTTTAATCCACCATAATCCACCATTGGTATATTGACCCCAGCCAGGTAATATCAGCGACCTCTTCCAAGCAATCCTTGATAGGCGCTCAATCTCTAAACGAGCTGAATCCTTTAGGATATTTTTATAGTAATACTTCTCGCGCTCTTTCTCTGCTTTCTTACGAGCCCTTCTTTCTTCACGGGTTTCCTTTTTAGTAGTATCTTGGGCATTCTTCTTTTTTAATGAATCCTGCACCTGGATCACTTTTGTTGAATCAGGAGCTACTTCCTTCACTTGGCTTTTTAAACCAGTAAAAGACAAAATCATCCCAAAGAGCAATAAATACTTATACATTACCAGTCAAGCAACTCTAATATACGGCTCAAATCATCTTCCGAATTAAAAGGAATTTCAATTGCACCCTTTCCTTTAGTAGTCTTTACGTTTAATTTAACGCGAGTAGCAAATTTAGACGCCAAATCATCTTCAATCTTCTGGTATTGAAACGCGAGTGGAGTTTCTTTTTTTCCTTTTTTCTTCTGTTCCTTTGCTTGTTGTACTTCGCGAACTAATTGTTCAGCCTTACGTACCGAAAGTCCCTTTTCAACAATTTCCTTGAATATAAATAGCTGCTTATCAATCTCACCAACATTAATCAATGCCCGTGCATGACCCATTGAAAGGTCTCCATCGCGAATAGCCGCCTGTATAACCGGTGGCAATTTCAATAAGCGTAGGTAATTGGTTACTGTAGAACGGTTCTTACTTACACGATCGCCTAATTCTTCCTGCTTCAAACTACATTCCTCAATCATTCGTTGGAAACTTAAAGCAATTTCTATCGCATTTAAATTCTCTCTTTGAATATTCTCAATCAATGCCATTTCTAACATTTGTTGATCATTCGCAGTACGAACATATGCTGGAATTTCTGTAATTCCCGCTAATTTGGATGCTCTTAATCTTCGTTCACCACTTATCAATTGGTATTCATTTTTCCCAACTTGACGCACGGTGATAGGCTGTATTAAACCCTGAACTTCAATAGATTCTGACAATTCCTTTAAGGCCGTCTCGTCAAAATCAGTTCTTGGCTGAAAAGGATTTATTGATATTTGCTCTACTTTTATAAAGTTTATGCTACCGGCAGGAGAGCTCGGTGTTTTATTTACAGGTGTTTCGGCAGATTGTTCTTTAGGACTACTTACGACATCTTGCTGAAGCAATGCCCCCAAACCTTTCCCCAATCCTGTTTTCCGCTGTTGTGCTGCCATACTATACTGTTACAGTTTGCTTGTTCTCTTTTAATAACCCATTTTTTTCTAGAATCTCTCTCGCAAGATTCAAGTAATTGATCGCTCCTTTGCAGGATGCATCATGCATAATAACCGATATACCAAAGCTTGGCGCCTCGCTCAATCGTGTATTACGCTGAATAATGGTCTCAAATACTAAATCATGGAAATGCGTACGAACTTCTTCTACAACTTGATTTGACAACCTTAAACGGACATCATACATCGTTAATAAAATACCTTCTATTTCCAGCTCTGTATTTAATCTATTTTGAACTATTTTGATTGTGTTCAATAACTTTCCTAATCCTTCTAACGCAAAATATTCACATTGAACCGGAATGATCACTGAATCAGATGCCGTCAAGGCATTGATGGTAATCAAACCCAACGAAGGTGAACAGTCAATGATGATAAAGTCATAATCATCCTTTACCTCATCCAAAAGACGTTTCATTTTATATTCACGCTCTTCTAAATTGATCATTTCAATTTCTGCACCAACCAAGTCGATATGGGCAGGCAATAAATCAAGATTAGGAGTGTCTGTTTGTTGGATCGCTTCTTTTGCTGTTATATCATTTACCAAACATTCATAAATGCTGTTTTTGATTGCGCGAGGATCAAAACCAATACCCGAAGTTGAGTTTGCCTGTGGATCTGCATCCACCAACAAAGTCTTATACTCTAACACAGCTAAACTCGCAGCAAGATTGATGGAGGTGGTTGTTTTACCAACTCCTCCTTTTTGATTGGCTATGGCAATAATCTTTCCCATTGTGATTCCTCAATTTTTGAAAATAATTCAAATTGGCACTTCTCCACTTCGATTTGCAAATTAACATACCTTAATGATATTAGATACTTAAATGATGTTAAATTTGTTAATTTTGCTGTGAAACTAGTTCTACCAACTTAGGATGCTAAGATACGAAAAATAGATTTAGGTATTTACACCGAACGCTATTGCTTTTTACATGTAACAACTTACGATGAATTTAATTATCTCAGGCACAAATAGAAAACACTCCAACTCCATAAAAGTTGCAAAATTTTATCAAAAGGAATTGTCAAAAAGAGGCGAAGAATTTGAAATTCTTTCTCTTGAAGATCTGCCTGAAAATATCATTGCAACTGACCTTTACGGAAAGAGAAGTGAAGCATTTGCAGAGATTCAACAAAAAGTTTCCGAAGCTAAAAAATTTGTGTTCATTATCCCTGAATATAACGGCAGCTATCCTGGTGTGCTGAAAATTTTTATTGATGCCTGCTCTTTTCCTGCTTCATTCTTCCATAAAAAAGCAGCTCTAGTCGGTGTATCCACTGGAAAATATGGGAATATCCGAGGCGTGGACCATTTTACTGGGGTATGTAATTACATGCGAATGCATGTACTCCCTCTTAAAATCCATATCCCTTTGATTCAAAACGAATTAAACAATGAACATGAATTCCATGACCCCATTTCCCTTAAATTCATCATGGAGCAAATAGAGGAAATTGTCAGATTCTAATTGCTGTCTTTCTAAACATTCCTTTTGTCAAAATTTCTTTATTAACTCGTATTCTTCTTGTGAATTAAGAATGATGTTGATTTTTATGTCTACATTTAAACTTGAGTTTAAATTAAAATCAATCTTTACCGCATGTCAATCAGATTTATTACCTCGTTAGCAATTTTTCTTTCAATAGCATTTACTTCATGTAACCATGATAATTCAGATTCCAATAAAACCTCGTCAGAAGGTTCTGATGTCTTTTTCAATGGAAAGGACTTATCGGGTTGGCATATTTACAATCGTGGAAACGACGAATCTAAATGGAAAATTGTCGATGGCGAATTAATTTGTGACCCCAAAGGAACAGGGCAATTTGGAGATATCATCAGCGATAAAGAATACGAAAATTTTGAATTGGACTTTGAATGGAAAGTCAAAAAAGGAGGAAACAGCGGCGTATTTATCAATGTTAAAGAAGATACAGCCTATGCAGCTACTTTCGCAACTGGATTAGAAATGCAATTATTAGACAATGCCAACGCCGAACAAAGGCACAAAATAGACTCTACGCATTGGGCAGGATGTCTATATTCGGTGGAATGTATCGGTAGTAATTCTAAACCAAATCCTTTCGGAGAATGGAACAAAGGTAAAATCAAACAGGATAACGGTCAGGTAACGTTTTGGTTAAATGATAAAATAACTTTTCAGGACAGCATTAATACACCTGCCTTCAAACAAAAAATTGCAAATAGCAATATGAAAAACTACCCTGCTTTTGCTACATACCCTAAAGGTAAAATCGCATTTCAAAATCACACCGACTCAGTTGGGTTTAGGAATATCACAATAAAGGAGCTTTAAGCCTCCTCATTCTTTTCCAATACAACAGAGCAAACCCTAAGAATAATTAAATGGGGAATTTATTCCCTTTTGACCTTTACTTAATAATCTGTTTGATTAATATTTAATTATGCTAATTTTTCTCTTAAATTATATATTATTTATTATAATTTAATATTTGCTCTTTTTGTGTTGTAATTTTTTTTAACACTTAATGAATTTTTTTAAAAATTATTAATCAAAATGCAACTTGCAATTACTTTAATAGTATATTTGTTTATCACTAACTTGTTTTCTATTATGGTAATTAATAATCCGAGATATATTCTTAGACCATTTAAATATTGCGCAAAATGAAGATTTCTGTTGCAATGTGCACCTATAACGGTGAAAAATACCTGAAAGATCAAATTGAAAGTATATTAAATCAATCATCGCCAGTCGATGAAATTATCATTTGTGATGATCGATCTAAAGACGGCACCAAAGATATTCTTGAGTATTATAAATCAATTCATCCGGAATTATTTAATATATCATACAATGAGACTTCATTAAAGACGGTTAAGAATTTTGAAAAAGCTATCCTCAAAACATCAGGGGACATCATCTTTCTTTCTGACCAGGATGACATCTGGAAAGTTGATAAGGTGAAAATTATACTGGATATATTTTCAAAAAATGAAGATGCTAAAATGATCTTTACAGATGGAGATCTAATTGATGCCAGCAACAAATTATTAGACCATTCATTGTTTGAAAAATGGGATTTCCCAAAAAGCAAGCAAAAACAATGGAAAAACAACAAAATCGCCATTATTAATCTTATTAATTGGAATAATAAAATCACCGGTGCAACAGTGAGTTTCCGGAAAGATTTAATTAACAAATTTGTCCCTATAAATCCTCCGTGTGATTTCTGGCATGATGCCTGGATCGGGATACACGCAGCAAGAGAAAACGGACTCTTTGTTTTCCCAGAAAAATTAATCCAATACCGGATTCACAGCGAACAGCAAGTCGGATTATCCAAAAAATCAAAAAATCCTGACAAAGAATTGGATTGTAAATTATTGAAAAAACAATATTCAGATTACCTAAAAAAAGAGTTCTCAGATTATTTCCCATATTTTGATCATGGAAAGCACTCTGTTATTAAAAAAGTAAAGAACAAGATTGTAGAGTTCAAAAACTTCTTTCAGAACGCAAAAAGCACGTAATATAAAAGCATCAAGAGATTGATGCTTTTTTTGTTTATCATTCCTAATAAGCTGTCTAAAATTCACTTTGTAAATCCGAATTAATAAAAGTTTAATTGAATGTTCATTAACGACCATTTTTTGTTCAATTACGAACACAACCAGATAGCTAATATTTCTTAACTTATTGGTTTTTATTATTTTAAGACATTGGTTTAGTCTTTGCGTAGCATCTTTTAATCAGTAATCAATTTTATGAATTCATTAAAATTAATATTAAGAAGATGGAGGAGTCGACCTTCATTCTTCTGTTTAGGGGTATTAGGATTAGGAGTTTCTTTCTCTGTTCTAATATTGGTCCTTTCATACATTCAATTTGAATTGAATTTTGATAAATATATTCCCAAAAATGAAAATATTTATTTAGTAAGTAGAGAAAATAAGATGAATACCTATTTGGATCACACCAACTTAGGGAAAACATTGGAGCATGAGATTCCCGGAATTAAAGCATCTGCAACCTTGTGGATAGATCAAAAAGGATACTATGCAGATAATACAGAAATTTTCAATGAGAGGTACTTATCAGTTTCACAGGATTTTTTTAAAGTATTTAATTGGCCATTAAAAGGAGGTAATTATCCAGTTGAAACAGATAAAAATGACATATTTATTTCTGAAGATGCTGCTATAAGACATTTTGGAAAAACTGATGTCGTTGGAATGCGGTTAAAATCAAAGGATGCACTGAATGAAGAAGATATTTATACTGTTAAAGGAATCTTTAAAAATCTACCAAAAAATTCAAGTATAAAAGCTGATGTTATAATTAGTGACGATAAAACAACTCCGGATTTCAATGGAACAGAGACAGAATTTAGAATTTCATATAACTGGCTATTAATAGATAATAATACAGGTCTAAATCAAATTGAAAAAAGGTTAAACAGTTATGGAGATAAAATAAGTAAACAAGAAAAGCAGAAATTTAAACTAGTAAACTTATCAGATTTACATTTTAGTGATGATAAATTGCTACAAAAAGATTTTAATACAACATCCCCTAAAATATTGTATTTACTCATTGTTATTTCCCTGTTTATATTAATAATTGCATCCATTAACTATATTAATTTATCCATAGCAAAATCATCTAGTCAAATAAAAGAATTTGGCGTTCGTAAAACTTTTGGAGCATCTAAATTAAGCCTCATTAAACAATCTTTTTTCGAAACAAGCATTCATTTATTCGTTTCAATGTTAATTGCAATTTTTATTGCAGTATTAACTTTCCCATATTTTACAAAATATCTAAAAATTGAAATCAATATCGAACATCTGCTTGATGTCAAATCAATAGTTGTTCTAATTGGCATTTCCATTATTATCGTCATTTTATGTGGAATATTTCCTGTGTTACAGTTGCTAAATAAAAATGCAGAACAGCTATTAAGAAGGAATAATTTTAACTTGGATATTAATTTTAATATTAAGAATGCCTTGATCATTGTCCAATTCTGTATTTCAATATTCTTAATAATATTTTCCATTGGAATTCATAATCAAGTAAAGTTATTAACGAACAGGCCTTTGGGATTTGATAAAGAGCAATTGCTAATTTTGCCAAATGTTCAATTAAGGGAAAGATATCAACCTTTTAAAAATGAACTCAAGAATATACCGGGGATTATTTCTGTAGCAGGATCATCAATGGGTATAGGGATAACAGAGGACAAAAATAAAATTGATAGCATAACTACTTCTCAAACAATTATTGCAGATTTCGATTTTATCCAAACATTAGGTATAAAATTATTGGAAGGAAAGAATTTTGATGCGAACAGCCAACATCATAGAGTGTACAATATGGAATATATGTTGTATGATCCTGAACATGAAGATGAATTTATAAGGAAGGCTAGAGCGAGACCAATTATCGTTTCCAAGAATTTAATTGATCATTATAACATAAAAGATCCTATCGGGAAGATCCACATAAACAGCAATGGAAATCCTGTTGGAACAATAATAGGTGTTGTCGATGACTTTGAATTCGGATCTCAGCGAGATAAGAATTCCATAAAAGTGATTTTTGGAGATTATAGCTTTTATTTCGGCGGATATGTTATTTTAAAAATAGCAAACAATCAGATTTCAAATACTCTTAGCAAGGTTGAGAAGGTTTGGAAACAGAAAATCTCAGAAAAACAATTTGAATATTCATTTGTCGATGAAAGAATTGACAATTTATATAAGGAAGAGTTGGGGCTAAGTTGGCTTATTACAGTATTGACATTAATATCTATCATTTTATCTATTGTTGGAGCAATAAGTTTATTGGCAATTACTATTCAACAAAAAACAAAAGAAATTGGCATACGAAAAGTGTTAGGTGCTTCAATTTTAAGAATTTTTAGGCTGTTATTACTAAATTCCCTTAAACCCATTTTTATTGCATTGATTATTGCCATTCCAATTTCTTGGTGGGCTATGAATTTGTGGCTGAATAATTTTGAATATAAGGTATCATTGAATTTTACAGTATTCTTGATTTCTGGTTCTTTTATTATACTCCTCACGACGCTTTCAATGTTTATACAAGTCCTTAAAGCAGCAAGAGAAAACCCCATTAATAGCTTGAGAGATGAATAGTTCATTAATAGTTAGTTGGTGAACCTGTTAAGGATAAAAGGAAGTAGATAGAATTTTTGCCCCGCATTTAGTCGGAATCCTAAGAACTAGTTTAACTCCAAAAAAAGCATCAATAATTGATGCTTTTTTCGGTATTGGAGGCTACTGGATTCGAACCAGTGACCACTTCCGACTTTTAGTCGGAATGCTCCTAACCAGCTGAGCTAATCAATTTCTCCAATAAGTTTTTACTTTTCCAATTCTTGATCTGTCTTTCCCTTTTCATGGCCTCTAACTTATCTTTATAATATTCTTTGTAAACGAGTTTCCAATCATTTGCCCTATTAGTAAAACCCTTACTTTTTGAATTATGTCTACGTAACCTATCTGAAATGTTCTTTGTTAATCCAATATAATACTGGTCTAATTGAGCGGAATATAATATGTATACAAAATACATAAGATCAATATATGCAAAAAAGCACCAATTCCTTGATGCTTTTCTTTCGGTAGTGGAGGCTACTGCATTCGAACCAGTGACCACTTCCGACTTTTAGTCGGAATGCTCCTAACCAGCTGAGCCCACAATCAAATCCTATAAAAAAGCACCAATTCCTTGATGCTTTTCCTTTGGTAGTGGAGGCTACAGGATTCGAACCTGTGACCACTTCCGACTTTTAGTCGGAATGCTCAAAACCAGCTGAGCCCACAATCAAAACCTATAAAAAAAGCACCAAAAACAAAAAAGCACCAATTCCTTGATGCTTTTCCTTTGGTAGTGGAGGCTACAGGATTCGAACCTGTGACCCTCTGCTTGTAAGGCAGATGCTCTGAACCAGCTGAGCTAAGCCTCCTTTTACTGTTGGTGGAGAATACTGGATTCGAACCAGTGACCCTCTGCTTGTAAGGCAGATGCTCTGAACCAGCTGAGCTAATTCTCCTTATTTTCTTTGTGACCACTTCCGACTTAATGTCGGAATGCTCTGAACGAACCGAACTTTGATCCTTTTCGCTGTTGCGGTGTGCAAATATAGGTGTAAATTCTGATTTACAAAATATTTTACACATATTTTTTGACCCTACTCCGTCAATCAATTCAGTGCCAAATATTTAATTTATATAAAAATAAGATTTTTGGACTAAAAACAAACCCAATAGTCCTTTAATAACGATTTATTGAAAATAAGAATAGATCCTTTCCATATAATAAGCCTCATCTAAGGACCTTAGCAATTCCGACAATTCGAAGCGATCAAATGAAAAATTAATGCCGGGATATGGACTACTAAGTACCATTCTTTGCCTGCCATCAGGAAATGAAATAGGCTCAGTTTCCTTGTAAATATCTTTGACGATGGATCTAAATGCAATGAAATCTGCTTTGCTGAAATTAATCATAAGGTTATTGAAACAAAGATGAATCATTTCGTGATCATCAGGCATGCTAATGAAGCCTAGCTCACTTTTGGAAAGAATTTTTAGGCGGCAACTATTCATATATGTTCAGTGCTTTATTTGTGCCTGCCTTACCCGCACGCCTATCTCATGCGGGTAAACAGGACTTCTGTATAATTGAAACTATTTTTTCTTTGCTGTAGTAAATGTAGTATTTATTTAGAATGATTATAAATAATATTCCCTTTATGACATTCGGATTATATTTTATCGTTTAGGTTAAACAAAAACGTTTTCATTGGGGTTGGCTTTGGTCTTGCTCGTGTTTTGCTCGTGTCTCATCCACAGCTTGTCCAAAACTTATCCGGAGCTCGTCCGCTCACAAGCGGACGAGCTATGGACAATGTCAAACCAAGGTGCGGACCAGACACGAGCGAAACACGACTAAAACAAGACTAAAGCTCAAACAGAACCATAGCCTTTGCCTACTAAAAATTACAAGGAAACCTTACCATCGGACAACGGCAAGAAAAAGTTCTTAAGCGGATTATGCACTAATCATAAAACTTCCATGAAACTCCAAACCTTAAAAAGGCTGGGTTCATAGGATATCTTCTGACAGTGTAGTATCCATTTGGATAGACGTGTTGGTTTGCGAAACTGTAGCTTACAAATAGGTTCACGCGATCAATGTTACCAGTCATCCAGAAGTCTACAATTGGGTAGGTAGAGAATTCTATTCCTACGTTGTCATTGTAAAACTGACCGGAGTTAATGGAATAAGACGGTGTACGAAATGGAGTGTTAAATTTGACATCCATACCAATTCTAAAATCCATTACATTGTACAGGATATTTGCATAGTATAGACTGTGCCATGTATATAATTCAGGAGTAGCGAGTACAGCCATGGCATCTGATTTTTGATAGACTACCCTATTGTCTAAATGCCATCTGCGGAATTTAAAATTCTGACCGATGGTTAACTTTAAGAGATTCAAGTTGCTTTCTTGTGCAGGCATGATATGTCTCCTAAGAAGGGTGCTATTGTCAGGGTTGTCAATCTCTTTAAAATATGTATAGTTATTGATTAAGAAGTATTCTAACTTTCCAGTAAAACCAATCTTATCATTGGCATATTGAAATGAAAGGTTTTGGGTCTTAATTTTGTCCAGGTTCAAATCTTCTTCCTTCCATGAATGATAAGAAAGGTTAGCGTTTTCGAAGATCATTTCTGGGGATTTGTTCTGTGAATATGCCCCTATTCTCAATTTTCCGAGCACATCGCTTAGGTGTACATCGGCATAGGCCTCATAAAGGAAATCTCCAAAATTTCGTCCAATAACAATTTGGTTAGCGGAGAAGTTTAAATCCACTCGATCGGAGAATTTATATCCTATAGCTCCTTTGACCATACTGTTTTGATAGAATCTATTGAGCATACTATCCGCATACCAGATCAGGTCATTTTGGAAACCCAATTCTACTTTCGCTTCGTTCTTGAGGTTCTTTCCTCGGAGATAGAAGCTATAAGTAAAATCATTGGAGATGGTTGTTATTTTAGTTGTATCATCGACTTCAATTAAATTTCGGTCGTTATAAGGCAGGGCATTATAAAGATCCGATTGATTTTTATAGAAGATGAACTTTTGTTGGCGAATACTTGAATTATGAGCGACGACATTGGTTGGATGAATTTCAGCATCAGGACCACTTCCGCTCACGGTATCAATTCTTCCTAGATAATAAGATTGCCTTAAGAAAAAGCCAAGGTCTTTCCATTTATTATAAGGTCTATTTTTTTGAATACCATCCAACCTTACAGGATATCTACTCGGCGAGGTATTATCAGAAGTATCCCTAAATAAAGTATCATTACGTACAGAGCCGTTTTCGGTTGCATCTAAGGTATTGAAAGTAAAATTTGAAAGTAGGTTATACCGCTTGCTTGGCGATTCGTACCAAGCGAATACAGCCCCTTTTCGGTCACTGTACTGTTGGTTATTATAATAACCATCTGTATTGGTAGCATGGTATTCCGCCCCTATATTTAAATGCGGATTAATATTCTGTGCTAATTTTGCACGGAACATCTGGTCATCGAAGAAGAAACCGACAGCATAGAGCTCTGAATAACGTGCTCGCGCACGATAATAATGAATGGAATCTGGGTTAACGAGATAGCGTTCCATAGCATGGTATCCCGATTGAAATCCGATAGTCTTATTGGGATTAAACAATAAGTCACGGGCGGCAAGACCGTAGGATCCAAGGTTAATGGTTGGGTCCCAAGGAAGATTTTGCTTATTGTAGTATTGAAAGTTTACGTGTGAGGTATCAATCTGAAAGGTTTTAGTTCCTCTCTTCATGGTTGCCAGGTTTGTATAGCGCACGTATTTCGCTGTAAAGATGACAGAATCCTTCTTATTATCTTCAGCATTACGCGCAGAGTCCAATGCAGAACTGAATTCATCTTCAGTCTGAGCGTATAGTTTAGGCAGCAGACTAAACAACATCAATACAAACAGCAACCTTTTTAGCATACTCAAAATAGGATCGGTACAAATTTTATGCCCTCAAAAATAGCGCAAAAAACCAAAATTATTGCATTGCAATCAATTCTTTTAAAATACTTGTCATTTTTGGTTCAGCCTGAGCGGCTACATCAACGATTTCTTTCAAGGAAACCGGCTTTAAATCGACATGGAATCCTTCATCCGTAATAACCGAAATAGCGAAGACAGGCAAACCCATATGATTGGCAACAATAACCTCAGGAACGGTACTCATTCCGACAATATCACCACCTATAATCCGCATATATCGGTATTCGGCACGTGTTTCCAGGTTAGGTCCTGGGGCGGAAACATACACAACCTTATGTGCTCGTACACCTAACTTTCCAGCAATTTCCAAACCCTGCTCCAGCATTTTGAAATTATAAGGTTGGCTCATATCCGGGAATCGAGGACCAAGGTCGTCATCGTTGCTTCCACGCAAAGGATTGTCCGGAAGGAGATTGATATGGTCTTCAATAATGCCGATATCACCCTTTCGGATATCGGGATTTAAAGAACCGGATGCATTTGAAACAAATAGTTTTTGGATACCAAGCCCTTTCATGACCCGGATCGGAAAGGTGATTTCCTGCATGCTGTATCCTTCATAATAATGAAGTCTGCCTTGCATAGCAACAACCTTGCGGCCAGCTAATGTTCCAAAGATCAATTTTCCGGAATGGAATTCTACGGTTGAAATAGGGAAATTAGGAATATTGGAATACATCATTTGGTATTCCACTTCTATTTCTTCAACAAGTTTTCCGAGGCCAGTTCCTAAGATAATACCGAATTCTGGGGTGAAATCGCCGATTTTCCGACGTATAGATTGGATAGATTCTTCAATCATATGATAAATGTGTGCAAAAAAACTAGTTAATCAAACTTACTGTTATTTTTTTGCACACACAAATCAAGGATTGGCCTTATTTAACCACCGCTAATGGGGTCTTCACTTTCCCAGGGGAAGTTAGCCATAGCAAGATAAAGGTAATTAAGCCATTATAAACAATCAGTTCGAAACCGATTTTATAGTCTGTTAAAGGAAGAATATACTGCGTCAATAAATAAATCAGAACAGGAGAAATGACACAGATAAATGGCACTAAGTTATCCTTTACCCTCATTTTCGTCAAGATACCGAAGGAGAATAATCCCAATAAGGGTCCATAGGTATATCCGGCAATCTTAAATATAGCAGATACGACAGATTCATCATTGATCACATGGAATAATAGAATCACCAATAGCATCACTACAGAGAATGCAAGGTGAACATAGTTACGCTGTTTAATCAATTTGGGGTCATTTGGATTTTCCTTCTTGTTGAAATTTAGAAAGTCAACACAGTAGGACGTTGTCAAAGCAGTCAGCGCAGAGTCGGTCGTTGCAAAAGTTGCTGCAGTCAATCCCATCATAAAAATAATCCCAGGGACGATAGAAAGATGTCTTAAAGCGATTTCTGGATAAAGATAATCCGACTTGCCTAAATCAGCGATATTGATCCCATTGGCATCAGCATAGAAGTATAACAATGCACCAACACAAAGGAAGAACAAGTTAATAATGACAAAAATTCCTGTAAACGTCATCATATTGGTTTGGGCCTCTTTGATGGTTTTCATGCTCAGGTTTTTCTGCATTAAATCTTGATCTAATCCAGTCATTGCAATCGTTACGAAGATACCGCCAATAATATGCTTCCAAATATTTCGAGGATCACCCAAGAGATTTTCCCAAATAAAAACTTTAGAATAAGTACTTTCCTTTACTTTTTCGAATGCTTCGAAAACCGTCAAACCTAAACCGTCAGCCATAAAATAGATGGATAGGACAACTGCCAATAATAAGAAAGTAGTCTGTAGAGTATCCGTAATAATAATGGTTTTAAGACCGCCTTTATTGGTGTATAACCAAATTAGAACTAGACAGACTGCAACCGTAAGAATGAATGGAACTCCCCAGGCATCAAAAATATAACGTTGAAGCACGATAGCCACAAGATATAATCTGAAAGCAGAACCAATAGTCCTAGAAATCAGGAAGATCATCGCTCCAGATTTATAACTTTTATGACCTAAACGTTCCTCTAAGTAGGTATAGATTGACGTCAGGTTCATACGATAATAAAGGGGCAAAAGGACATAAGCGATGATTATAAATCCGATTGCATTTCCGAGCACAAATTGAAAGTAACTGAAATTATTGGCATCAGTCAAACCGGCAGGTGTATTACCGACATCTCCAGGAACGGAAATAAAAGTAACCCCTGACAAAGCGGTACCAATCATACCAAAGGCAACCATGTACCATTTAGCATTTCTGTTGGCTACAAAAAATGTAGAGTTATCTGAAGAATTCTTGGAAGTAAAGTGAGCTACTGCCAAAAGAATCCCAAAGTAAACCACGATAAAGGTTAAAAGGATAATTGGTGACATAATAGATGGTCGAAATTAGTTTTGTTTATTCAGGTTATAGTTATCGATTGCTTTACGCACATTACCAAATTGTTCGATTAAAGCAGTTGCAGTATCCTCATCGGTTCCAGTCTCAGCCATTACCATACGTACACCCCTTCCGACCAACTTATGGTTGGAAAGTTGCATATCAACCATTTTGTTGCCTTTGACCCTTCCCAATTGAATCATAACCGCAGTACTGATCATATTCAGGACAAGTTTTTGAGCTGTTCCAGCTTTCATACGCGTAGATCCAGTAACGAATTCCGGGCCGACAATAACCTCAATGGGATATTTAGCACGGGCTGCAATGGGAGAATTACCATTACAAACCAAGCATCCGGTTGCAATACCCTTTGCATTCGCTTTATCAAGACCGCCAATGACATAAGGCGTAGTTCCGGAAGCAGCAATGCCGATAACAAAGTCATTTTCATTGATTGCAAATTCCTCAAGGTCTTTCCAAGCTTGCTCAACATCGTCTTCAGCAAATTCAACAGCTTTACGAATTGCTGTATCACCACCCGCGATAAGACCAATTACCCAGTCAAAAGGAACACCATAGGTCGGAGGACACTCCGAAGCATCCAAAATCCCTAAACGACCAGAGGTACCGGCACCGATATAAAACAAACGACCCCCAGCTTTCATACGATCAACGACAACTTTTACCAGTGCATCAATCTGTGGAATAACTTTTTCCACCGCTAATGGCACTGTTTTATCCTCATTGTTGATATTCGTCAGGATCTCTTGAACCGACATTTTATCTAAGTCCTGATAATTGGAATCTTTCTCCGTTGTGTTAATCATAACATCTAGCATTTGCAATTCTTTCAATAACTTTCCGTAAATATGCGACTTTTTTGCTAAAAAACGCAACAACACGCATCTAATATTTATAATTCGTCTAAGCCGACGAATTTATAATTTTTATTCTTCAATAAATCAATTATCGTTTCTAATTGATTAAAAAATTTATCTGTCCTTTTAGGGTCACTTCCCAAATGTATGATAACAATATGTCCGTTTAACCCTTTATCGCTTTCATATTCAAGCAATTGTTTTAAAATAGCATCTGATGACATATACTTCTTTCCCATCTCAGGAAAGGTGTAGTCCGCAGCGGTTCTTAAACCAGGAGTAAAATTATACAGATCTAATCCAAGTTCCTTTGTCCAAGCAGCAATCTCAGAATTGTACCATTCATAAGGAGCAACAAATTTATTTATATTTTTAACACCCAGTTTGTTAAGTTTATCAACATTTGCAATTAAATCTTTGTTAAACTCTTCTTTACTAAGCAATAAACTATCTCTATTTTCCCAAGGAGCATAGAGCAGATGTTGATCAGAATGGGGTCCGATAAAATGACCCTGCATACTCAATTTTTTCAACAGCCTTGCCGCTTTCTTATCCTCTAAGAATCTCCCAGTCACAAAAAAGCTTCCAGGAACATTTTCTTTTGTTAATGTTTCCGCTACAGTCTGCAGTCCTTCTCTGAATTCATCTCCAGTAAAAATAAGACTGATCTGCCTTTTTGTTTCATCGCCGCGGATAATTGCTCCATGGGCATCAATTAATCTTTTTTTTTTGATTCGTTTTCTTTAGCAGACAACAAATAAATTAACGATGCAGTACCGTCCATTGTCGGTTCATTCGTACTGTAATCACCAAAATCATCATGATAAACTACAAGATCACTTTGGAAATCTGCATAAGCATCTGGTTTATAAAGCTGTATACCAATCAAATTATTATAGATAGCAGAATAGACTGGTCCATCGACAAGTCCACCATCTATCGGATAGTTGTGTAAGTATGTAAACGCTGAATGAGGCTCTGTTGGTGTGTCACCATGAGCAGGAAGTCCATAAACCATACTAGTTCCCCAAGGATTTACGCCAAAAAGCCAATCGATGTTAGCCTGTTCAAGCTCTTCGAATTGTTTATCGCCAGAAGCTTCTTTGTACCAAATGCATTGAATGGCAAAAGAAGTTGTTAAATTATTGCTACACCAAATAAAAGGAACCCCACGAAGAAACATATTTTCCTTTGCTCTGGAATTTACCTCCTCAATCCCTTGTTTATAATAACTTAAAGCTTCCTTTTTTACTTGACCAACCGATGATTTCGCTAATTCGAAATGTCCAAGATTGATAAATGGGTAATATTGATAATGATTTGCGGTATCCCGAACCATCCAAGGTGTTACTTTTTCTTGCCTAGCAAACGCTAATGCTTTATCTATATGGCTTTTATCCTTGTTCAAATTAAACATGGTCGCTTCAGCAAGTTCCATATCATCCACCCAATTATCTTCGGCATAAATATATGGGGACTTGACGGAAACCGTCTGTGTCACTCCCGGCTTGATATAGGCATATTGATAAGCGGTTGCGGCTTTATCCTTTAACAGATTGGCATATTCTACATTTTGGTTTTTTAACAAATGATGTCCCAATCCAAATGCACCAACAAATTTGGCGGCCGTTGAACTTGTACCTGTTGTATTGTTCATGAATTTACCACGTTGCTGAGGATTGCCATCTATAAAATAGACAGGCCTTTCATGGCCACGACCATAAACAGAGTCTTGTCCCGGAAGCCTCATTTTCGTATGGTCTCGGTCATCGGCGATCTGATTGAACATGATATTGGGTTTTGGATGCATTTTCAACAACCAATCCAATCCCCAAATCGCTTCGTCCAACACATCAGCGATTCCATTTTTCCCATCTAAGCCATTTGCCTGTTTTTCATCAGAGAATACAGCAGGGAAATCTCGGTAAGCAGCCAATAAGTGATAAGTAGCATTCGCTGAGGTTGTCGCATATTGTAGATAATCAGAAGCATCATGCCATCCTCCCGCTACTTCAACTCGGGTGCTATCTGGCATACCAACAGAACTGGCATACATGGTGAATCCATCATGTGTATGGCAACTGTCTTGTAAGAAAGGGTTGAACAGCGTTCTCTGTTGACGCATATAACGCAGAGTAAAATCTGCGGTGCCTTTATAAACTTCGGAATTTATTTTAAAAGTTGGGGATTTCGTACCATCATCTGCTAGGATAAAGTACTCCCCATTTTTATTGAATTTTGAGAAATCCAATCGATAACCTTTTGAGAACGGTCCATATTTTCCAAATTCTTTCCCAGCCTTAGCTGTAAAGACTTTTTGGTTTGTATTAGGATCAATCAGGCTAAAATTCTTTAATTGTACATCCGACTTCGTAACCCAAACCGCAACTTTCCTGTTGTCCGGCAGATAACCAAGTTGGTTAATCCTTATCCAAGATTGTTCCTGCGCAAAAACTTGCACAAAGGAAATCATCAATAGAATAATGGCTAAAAATTTCTGCATTATTATTTCAGGTTTAGTAGGTTAGCATTACGATTTTTCCATCCATTGTACTTACGACAACTTTATCCTTTAGGATAAATGGAGGGTTAATCATACCATTGGAGATTTTATATTGCCAAGCGGTTTCACCACTTTTGAGATCAACAGCGGACAATAATCCTTTATCGCTAGGCACAAATATATATTTTGAATTGCTAAAAATAGCAGTCGGAGCTAATTCATATGGTAATTTAATTTTGGCTTTCCAACTGACATCCATGGAATTTGCATCATTTGGAATGCCAATTAATTCGCCATCCATTGTTTTTGCCAAGACCAATTTCTTATCATAAGAAAGTCCCATAGACTCTCTGACACGATATTCATCCTTCTTTTCTCTCCAGATAGTTTTGCCATCTTGAAGGTTAATGGAAGTCATAAAACGATCTGGTGCAACAATAAAAACGCGATCATTGACAACAACAGGGTAACAAGCCGCAGCGGAGAACATCCTGTTGCTGTGTCCATTTGACCATTGCCACTCCAGATTACCGGTCTTTTGGTTTAAGGCATAGAAACCGTTTTTCCAACTTCCGAAAATTACTTTTCCGTCGGCCAGCGTAGGTAAGGTAGAGACATAGCCCTGAACCTGGTTAAAGGTCCAATTAATCTTACCTGATTTCACATCTATACAGCGGAATATTCCATCAGATGAGCCAATATAAGCTCGTCCCTTTTCTATGGCAGGAGACCCTAAAACAGCCTTTTCAGTTTCAATTTTCCAGACAAGTTTCCCGGATTTTGCATTTAAACCGTATATGAAATGGTCAGAGGAACCGACCACAACAATTCCCTTGTGAACCGCAGGTGTAGAATAGACTTTTCCACCTGTTTTAAAGGTCCATTGTTTTTTTCCCGACTTTAGATCTAAGGCATATACTTCGCCTACCGTATTTGCGGTGTAAATCCATTTTCCATCGGAACTGATGCCGGCTCCAATATCGCCATGATCTTCAAACTCCCAAACTACTTTTGCAGAACTTGTCTGGTTCAGCGAATAGTTAGGACGTTTTACCTGATCACTAGATTGAGGATTGATTTTTTGCATGGCTAATTTCAGCCAGGGGTCTTCCGTTTTTAGCTGAGGTTTTCTTACCTGAAAAAACACCGAGTCCTTAGAAAAGGTAATGATATTATAACCTCCAACTTCATCTTTAGCACGGAGGTTGGATCTAGCCATAACACCTGGAACACCTTCCCAATTGTAGAGATGGTTTTGATGCCCATGCCCACATAAAGCCAATTGAATATTTCTGGTCTTAATACGATTGATATTTTCATACCAGTTATTTAGCGAAGAATCCAAAGGGTAATGGTTTATTGCAATCAAGGGCTTCTGTTGGTCAGGATGTGCTGAAAAAATAGAATCCATCCAGACTAGGTTTTCCCGAGGCACCTGTCCGGGACTCATACGCATATTAGGACCGGAGGTTGTGCCGATGAATTGAAATCCTTTATGTTCAAAAAAGAAAGTTTCAGCTCCGAAAACTTTTCTAAAGCTGTTGGCACCACTTTCAGACCAGTTGCTATCATGATTTCCAGGAATCACGTACAATGGCAGGTGTAGACTATCTAAGATTTGTTTGGCAAGGGCTAGTTCTTCATCAGATCCAAATTCAGTCACATCACCGGAAAGGATCACAAAGTCAATGCCTTGCTGCTGATTTAAGTCAAGAACAGTCCTGCGTAAATCATCAGCTCCGGTTGCACCACCTACGTGAGTATCGGTAACTTGAGCGAATTTAAAAGTTTGAGAAAAAAGGTTTAATGGTAAAAGGAACAGCAGAAATAAAAGTCTTTTCATAACAAATGAATATAGCAAAAGGTCAATTGCTTGACCTTTTGCTTAATTTTTAAGATTAATTCCAACCCGGTGTTTGGGTTAAAGTATAGCCTCTATCAGCGTATTCTTGTAATAAAGCAATGCTTAATGGCGCAAGATAGTTTCTTTCTTGAACAGCCAAGCGATTTGCGTAATTTCTAACTACGTAGAAACCTTCCATTTCGGCATCATTAGTACCATCATAAGTTACAATTTTACCGTCGGCTTTCTGAACCTGAAGTCTACCTTTATAGGCCGCTAAGATTTTTCCTGGATTTTTTTTGTCTCCAAAATCTTTGACACCAATCACCCAAGAGCCTCTTTTGTAATTGTCTTTATCGAAATTCAAGTAGTTCAATTTTTTCCAACGGCGGATATCTTGAATCCTTGCATACTCAAATACAAATTCCATACGACGTTCACGACGGATTTCCCACATTAATTGAGAAACATCAGAATCTCTAGCCGGATCAACTGGTAAAGAAGACAACAAAAGCGGAGCTGTTTGTTTCACCCCTTTAGCATCTGCTTCAGCATCTAATGGTCTTAATCGGATTGCATTGATTGATTTGTCGATATCACCTTGTGAAACAGCGGGACCGCCATAGAATTCCGCCAAGATTTGTTTAGCCTCAACCCAGTTCAAAACCACTTCAGCCAAACGAGCAACTGGTGCATCGTTGGTATTGGTATTAGAACCCCATTTTGGAGGATAGGCTTGACCTGAATTCAGGTAAGTTAAAGCCTCTCTAGCAGCGAATTTATAGGCGTAAACCAAAGTTCCGATTGCAGGCGTATTCACGGTGTCCATGAAAGTTGCTTCAAAACGAGGGTCACGAGTTTTAATTAATTCAGAAAGTCTGAAATTCTTTGCATTGGCAGTCGATGAACTTTGGAAAGTTTTACCGTCATTACAAATAAATGCTTCGATTAAGTTTAAGTTAGCAGAACGAGCTTGGTTTTCCGTACCGTTGCTATAAGACCCAACCGAGTGACGAATAGTTAATGCATCGTCATAAATTCTAGAGAAAATAACTTCTTTATTACTAGCTAGATTTTCAGAAGCGAATAGGCCTTTAAAATCGGATGAGAAGTTGTATTTACCAGAATCCATCACATATTGAGCGGCGTCACGAGCTAATTCCAAATACTTTTTAGCTCTAGTTTTGTCAATATTGTGATAGTGTTGCCAAGAACCTTCAAACAACATCATGTTTGAGATTAGGGCAGCTGCAGCATAACGATGAACATAACCTGCACCATCAGACTCACGCATATTTGCCAAAACATATTTGAAGTCATCGTAGACTTTATCCATGACCTCCACACGTTTAGTACGAGGTTTGTATTGGGTATCAAAGTCATTAGGTTCTACTGGAGCATCAAAATAAGGTACATCTCCGAAATTGCTTACCAATCGGCTATATTCGAAACCACGGAAGAATCTACCCACAGCTGACCAATGTTTGTATTCATCTTCAGTCAATTTAGGTTTAGCAAATTTTTCGATCCTATCGATCATGATATTTGCCTTTCTAACCCAGTAGAAATTCCAGTTCGGTCCCTGGAATTCATGGCTCAAAGTTGAAACTGCTGATGAGGAAGAACCACCGCCCCCTGTTGGAGGTGTACTAGTTAAAGCTAGCTGTTGGTTTTCAGATGTAAGGTCATCTGAGAAATTATATCCGATTACCGGTGCATAAGCAGTTCCCCATGCTGAATTATATCCTACAAAATAATTCGGATAAAAATCATTTGCATACAGTCGCAAATCATTTTCGTTTCTCCAATAGGTAGCTTCAGAATCCACCATGGAGTTCAAATCCGGTCTGTCCAAGAATTTTTCACAGCTGGTGAAAAGAAGGGCAGATCCTAGAATTAGATATGTTAATTTTTTCATTGTTCTTAGAATTAGAAGTTCAACTGTAAACCAAATGAAGCAGATTTGAAAGTTGGAGTACCAACCCCTGTTCTACCGCCATTGTAGTTATCTTCATTAAACATGGAGAAACCAGAAACTACCTCAGGATCGATTGGCAAGCCATTCAATTTATCCCATGTAAAGAAGTTTTCAAGTGCCACATAAACACGTACATTGCTTAATTTCGCACGGGAGATAAAGTCCTTCGGTAATACATAACCAAATGTAATGTTCTTGATTCTGGTATAAGAAAGATCTAATAGATATCTAGACTGAACTTGCATGTTATTTGCCGAATTACTTCCAGCATTGTTGAATGCTGCTGGATAGAATGCGCCAGTATTTTCAGGGGTCCAATAATTATCTACGATTGCAGCCGGCATTGCACCATCAGCAGTATTGAAACCTGCGATTGCTAAACCACCTTGACCCCAGATTGCTCTCTGTCCAGTTCCTTGGAAGAAAATCGAGAAATCAAAACCTTTGTAATCCGCACCTAAACGTAAACCATAGTTATAACGAGGCGTTGAATTACCGATGATTTTCATATCCCCAGGGTTGTCGATAGTACCGTCACCATTATCAATTTCACCATCACCATTTAAATCTTTGAATTTAACATCACCCGGACCGAAATCAAACGTACCTGTATTCTCTAAACGAGTTTGGTAAACAGGCTTACCGTTTTGATCATTTAATTGGTAAGTAGATCCACCACCACTTGAGAAATATTTGGTCATATCCTCGGTTAGCGTAACTTTCTGTGGCTTACCGTCAGCTCCTAAAACGAAGTCATCCATTTGATACAACCTATCTGTTTCGTATCCCCAAATATCACCATAAGCACGGCCATCGTAATTTGAAGACATTAAACGAGATGCTGTATAGTCATAGAATCTGGAAACTGCATCGTCAAAGTTAGCACGGATGTTGAACCTTAAGCCGTTTTCAAAACGATAATTATAATCTACAGCAACTTCGTATCCTTTCGTTTGAAGTTCACCGAAGTTACCCTGTGGAGCACCACCTCCGATAGTCCAAGTTGTTCCTTCAAATGGAGCAAACATATTCTTGGTTGTACGGATATAATAATCGAATACAAAACCTAAACTGCTGTTTAGGAAGCGCGCATCCACACCGAAATCTTTCGTTTCTAGTTCTTCCCAGGTAATATCTCTCAAGCTAAATCTTGGAGATCCAACAGCATAGAATTTATTGGAACCACCAACCCAAGTAGATTCATAAGCATCCATTGTAGGACTATATAGACCTGCAGGAACAGCTTGGTTTCCAATGACACCGTATGATGCTCTGAATTTCAATTGAGAAAGAGCAGGTTTAGCCCATTCCATAAAGTTTTCTTCAGAAATTACCCATCCAGCAGATGCAGAAGTGAACCATCTCCATTTCAACTGATCGATAAATTTGGAAGAACCATCATAGCGTGCATTGGCTTCCAATAGATATTTATTCTTGTAAGAATAGTTTACACGACCGAAGAAACCAACCTGGCTTGTCCAGTAAGTACCACCACTACCTGTAACAATACCAGAAGCAAGATCGAATTGAGGATTATTTAAGTCTAGTAAGTTTGTTTTCTGAGTCCAGTTATATTTTCCATAATCAGAAACAATGTTTGTACCTAACATAAATTTGAAATCATGATCTTCTTGTAATTTCAAATTATAAGTCGTGAAAGCATTTAACGTATGTTTATACTCAAACGCTGATCTAGCATACACATGATCTGGGTTACCTCCTGGAGCTGTATATTGATAGGTATTTAAGTCATAAGCAGGAATTGCCCCAGCAGCCCCCGCAGCAACTACAGCACCTGTTCCGTCGACATACACTGGGTTTCCAGAAGCATCAAGACGAGCAATAGGCGCTATCCAGCTATCTGCAGCAGTAAAACGAGTACCTGGTCTAAACCAGTTATAGTCTTCATTCGTAAAATTGTAATCCACATCTAACTTCCAGTCCTTAGTCATATTAACTGTTGCACCAGCATTTAAATTGATGTAGTTACGTTTCATAGAAGCTTCGTTAGCATCTGAATATTCAGACCAAGGGCTACGGATCTTGCTTCCATTTTCATCTAATCCCATTGGATACATTGAACTCCAACGATACATGTAATACCATGGATCGGCAGTTGTTGAGTTCGTTGCGTATGGATATAATTTATTACGTTGCGCAAACATGGCACCAGCACGAAGAGTCAAATAATCATTGACATCTGTTGACAACCTAACAGCAGCATTTGCTCTTTTAAACTTATCGGAGTCACCAGCTTTCAACATACCGCTTTGTGCAATATGGCCAAATGTTGCGGTATATCTTGTTTTACCGACTGTTCCGTTCAATGATGCATTGTTCGTAATGGTAGGTGCCCATTCCCTAACCATATATTCGTAAGGATCATAGGTTCTTAAGCCTAGTTTTCTTCCTGGATTTGTTGGATCAACAATCCAGTCACGACCATAAATGGTAGGATCACCGTAGCCAATTGACGAGCCATAGGTTTCATCCCACTGCTTAGCCATTTCATAACTTTCAGGAGTCAAATAATAGAATGCTCCAGAAATATTTGAGCCCACTCTTTCCATCGCATCTTTGGTATACTTCAAAGCGTTGATTCTTCCCATTTCATATTTTTTGAAAGGGTTTTGGAAAGAGAAGTTATTAGAATAGGAAATATCAATTTTTTCGCCTTTGGCACCTGTCTTAGTTGTAATCAAGACCACCCCGAAAGCTGCCTTTGCACCATAAATAGATGAAGAAGCGGCATCTTTCAATACTGAAATGGATTCGATATCATCAGGGTTTACGTACTGGATGCTTGGGATTTCCACATTATCCAATAAGATTAGTGGATTACCATTTCCTTGTACCGATGCTAAAGAACCGCGGATTTTGATTTGCGGATCAGAACCAACTTCACCACTAGGAATGGTTACAGTTAAACCTGGAGTAACCCCTTGAATACCACGACCAATATCAGCGATAGGACGACCTTCCAAGTTATCCTTAACACTAATAGATGCCACAGCACCTGTTAAGTTACCTTTTCTTTGAGTACCATAACCCACAACTACGACCTCGTCAAGAAGGTCACTAGTTGATTGAAGGGTAACATTGACAGTATTACCTGCTACAGTTACATCTTTGGATTCGTACCCTACGAAAGAGAATCTTAATGTTGATCCTACGGGTGCAGAAATGGAGAATTTACCACTGTCATCAGTTGCTGTGGTTACGGTTGTACCCACGACATTGACAGTAGCTCCTGCAATAGGACCATCTGAGCCGCTAACCGTACCAGTTACGGTATTTTGCAGCACCGATGAAGCCTTAGTCCAGCTAGCATGGTTTCCAAGTGCAACAACACCTTTGTTTGCGTTAAAAGACGCATAAGTCGGCATTGTTAGACCCAGAGCGAGAGAAAAGAGTAGAAGTCTTCGCATTGCTTTAAGAGTTAATAATAATTTATAATTTTTGTTATCATAATTCGGTTTATTTCCATCTAACTGAAACAACCGATGCTTTAGTACATTGACCTTTCCAGAAACAAATTATCCTTTATGCGAATAGGCTCAATAAAATTGAGCCATCACATGCTTGTTTTTCATTTGAAGTCTGGGTAGATCAAATATTTTGATCTCATCTTCTTATACTCGTCTAATTCAGGTTTCCAGCTTTCGCGAATTTCCTCTTCTGTTTTTCCAGCAATAATCTGCTTTCTAAGGTCATCCGTTCCGGCTAGTTTATCAAAGAATTCTGCACGGGCAAAAAACTTAGATTTGTCTGGCATTTTATTATAGAAGTCGAGAATATATTTTAAAGTGAATTTTTGTTTATCAGCGTCTAACCCACGAAGATCCAGACCATAATTAACATTGCCTTTACCTTCCACATGTTTCGCCATTCCTGCCTTTTCAGTCGGTGTAAAGGTAAAATCACCGTATACCGGATTATTATAACCTACTACTTGGAACGGCCAATCTGTTCCGCGACCAACAGAAATATCTGTTCCTTCGAATAAGCATAAAGAAGCATATAAGCGAACTGATAAATGATTTGGAAGGCTTGGAGATGGGATAACCGGAAGATCGTACATGCTGGAGTGGGTATAGTTTTGAACAGGTACAACAGTCAATTTACATTGCTTACCCTGCTCTAACCATTTTTCTCCATTGATCATCTTAGCCAACTCTCCAACAGTTAGACCATGAACCATAGCGATTTTATGGTAAGACACATTGGATTTATATTTATCGTCTTTACGAACAGGTCCATCGACTTGGTCGCCACAAGGATTTGGGCGATCCAAAACTATCAATTCTTTGTTGTGCTTGGCACATAATTCCATGACCCGGTGAAGAGATGTGATATAGGTATAAAAACGAGCACCAACATCCTGCAAATCAAAAATCATGACATCAATGGATTGGATAATTGAATCCTGCTTTTCATTTCCACCATATAAGGTGAATAGCGGTAAACCGGTTTTTGCATCCACATCGTTAGAAACTTTCTCACCTCTTTCGATATCACCACGGAATCCATGTTCAGGAGCGAAACCAAATTTAAGGTCTACCTTCTCTTTCAAGAGTACATCAACAAGATGTTCATTCTGAGGGCCAACTACAGATGTCTGATTTCCCATCAACCCAACTTTCTTACCTTTCAAAAGAGGCAGATAAGCAGATAATTGGTCGGCAGCAGGTAGAATTGTCCCTTGATTCACAGCAACTGAAGATTGCTCATCGTTTTTAACAACGATTTTGTTTTTAGTTGAACCACAGCTACTAGTTAACAGAAGCCCAATTACAGAAGCGTATAAGAATATGTTTCCCATTAATTTATGATTTGGTACATCGAGTTTAGCAAAAAAACCACGCTAAAATTAACACAAATACCGCATAATAAAGCAAGGTAATGACGGAATAATGACATATTTAGCAAAACCAGGTATTAAACACGCATAAATCGGAATGAAGGTTCGAATAAAAATGCAGAAGGTTTAGCCCATAATCGTTGAATTTTAGCAGATTAAAGCATTTAGCCGCGCAACCGATTGCACTCTAAAGTGTAAATCATACACACATCGGTAACATTTACGTGACATTCAAATGATTTAGGGACATTGTAAAACAAAACAGCAGATAGGTGTCATTCCTATCTGCTGTTTTGTTTAAGATATTAATCCTTATTGATTATTCAATAGCTTCGCCGGCATAGTCGCCTTCGTTCCCCAATCTATCGATTGGTTTTACAGCAACAGCATTTAGTTTCTGACCATCTTTACTTTTTGGAAGACTCAATTCAGATTGAGGCGCATCAAGAATCTGTACATCCCACGTATCTCCATATCTAGCATAGGCAACCCATTTAAATACCTGTTCAGGCTGTTTATGAAGCCATTTCACAAATACACTGCTTGGCTGATTCGTTAGCATTAGCGTTGGTTTTAAAATAGGGTTGGCAGATAGCCAAGGTGATGCAGGAACTAATGCTTTTTGGGAATATGGTCCATCGTGTAAAGCTTTTAATAACATTGGATTTTTAGTTAATCCAGCAATGCTCCAATGCACAGCACCTACACTATTTGGAATAACCTCACGAGTTACCGCAATTTGGCGTTTAATCTCGTCCGCACGGTTAGCTGACCTTACTTCAACAGTATTAAGTCCTGGCCACAAATGGCGGTTATGTTTGTTTTCAGATTGCCACCATTTCAATAAACTAGTAAAACTCTGTTTTGGAGGATCAATCGGCCAATACAATTGAGGTGTAAAATAATCTATCCAGCCTTCATTAAGCCAAAGTTTCGCATCTGCATAAAGCTCATCATATTGAGATGAACCTGTTACGCCGGAAGGATAACCTGGTTTCCATATCCCAAATGGGCTCAAGCCAAATTTAACGGCAGGTTTTTCCTTTTTAATTTCGGTATAAATGCGCTTAATAAATTTATTGACATTATCTCTTCTCCAGTCAGGTCTACTTAAGTTGCCACCAACTTTCTTATACGCAAACCAGGTTTTGTCATCTGGGAAATCAGATCCTCCATTATAAGTAGCATATGGATAGAAATAATCATCAAAATGCACACCATCGATATCATAACGCTTCACGATATCCATAACCACTGCTGCGGAATGGTCTTGCGTTTCTTGGCTAGCTGGGTCGAACCAGTACATTCCATTTCTAAGACGAACGATATTGTCTGGGGATTTGCGAACTAAGGACTCACCCGTCACTTGTCCACCATTGCTATGGTGAGCACGATAAGGATTTAACCAAACGTGAAGCTCTAAACCTCTTTTATGAGCCTCTTCAACCCAAAATTCCAATGGATCATAGTAAGGGCTTGGAGCCTTACCTGTCTGTCCTGTTAGAAAATAAGACCAAGGTTCTAAGCTTGACTTATACATAGCATCAGCAGAAGGCCTTACCTGAAAGATAACAGCGTTGAAGTTGTTATTTTTCAACATATCCAATAAGTTAATTGCTTCTTGTTTTTGCTGTTCAGTACTGAGGTTATTCTTACTAGGCCAATTGATATTTGCTACTGTTGCAACCCAAGCTGCACGAAATTCTCTAGGTACATTTGGTAGGTTTGCCTTAAATACAGGTTTCTCAACTACTTTCTTTTGTGTAACCGGTTCGCCTGCAGGTTTAGGCTTTTCTTTATTTTCAACCGGTTTTTCTTCTTCTTTTTTAGTTTCTTCAGGAGTTACTGTCTCCACAGAGGCAGTTGGTTTCTGCAAAACTTTTCCTTGCCTTCTTTTCGAGCCACATGATATGATAACCACCGCCAACAACACAAAAAGACAAAGACTTAAAAATCTTCTCATCATAAATTCGTTCTTAACTCACAAAATTAAGCTTTTTATAAGCTTTCCTACTAATTGTAACCTATTCTTTATATGTTAAATAACTTTTTCACCCTGAAACACAACCTGTTGAACCTGGAAATTCTGGTCAAAAACCAACACATTAGCGATTGATCCACTATTTAAATTACCGATATCATTCCTTCCAAATAACCTTGCTGGATAAAGGGTTGCCATCCGAAGGCTTTCATCTAGACTAATTCCTACTTTCTTGACACAATTTTCTACTGCTTTTAACATACTCAAAGCTGATCCGGACAAGGTTCCATCCGGCATACTGTAATGATCAACATTAAATACATGTTGATAGATTGCTTTGTCACATGCGGCCACCGCATCTGTAATCAGAAACAATCGCTCACCCATTAATTCTTTCGATATTTTCACGGCTTCAAAATCCACATGTACCCCATCCACAATAATGGATGCGCAAACTTCAGGATGATTGAACGCAGCACCTGGCAGCCCGACATCACGGTGATGTAAAGGGGACATAGCATTCCAAAGGTGCGTTATGGCAGGAATTCCATTATCAAAGGAATGTGTAGCCTCCTGATAAGTCGCAGCACTATGGCCAGCAGTTATTAATACATTATTCTCATTCAGATAATCTATACATTCCTGATCAGTCAACTCAGGCGCAACGGTCATCATTTTTACCACATTAGCATTACCTTCTATTACAGATTTCAAAAGATCAACTGTAGCTTTTTGAATGAGTTCGGCAGGATGGGCACCACGTTTGGCAGCATTTAAAAATGGTCCTTCTAAGTGGAGTCCTAAAGCTACTTTTGGGTTTGCTTTTTTAAATACATCAATTGCTTCTTTGAATAATTCCAGCGTATTAGTTGCCAAGGTCAGGACAAAGGAAGTACATCCCTGCTTAAGTAAATTCTGTTCTATTCGGTGTAAAGAATCAATGGTTAATTCAGCAGAAAAAAGGTCAGTACCAGTTCCATAAATCTGTAAATCGATAAGACCAGGGCAAATATTTGCCCCCTCAACATCCCAATTTTGGTAGCCTTCAGGAACATCTGTAATGGGGATAATACCAGCGATTCGATCATCGTCTATTAAAAGTGCGTGTTGATCATAAATCTGATGTTCTGAATAAATCCTTCCATTGGTTAAAGCTAATTTCTGTTTCATTCTGCAATTTACTTATTGTTCTCAATTGTTGAAAATCCAAACGGCTAATCGTATATTAGACCATCAAACGTAAGGAACAATTCCTAATAGGAAACTACGTTTAGACATATTTTAGTATAAGAGAGATAAAAACATGGCACAAAAAGAAATTCTAAACACGGAAAAAGCACCAGCAGCAATCGGACCATACAACCAAGCAATCAAAGCCGATAAAACATTATATGTATCGGGTCAGATTCCATTGATCCCTGAAACAATGGAACTCATAAGCACCGGCGTAGCAGATGAGGCACATCAGGTATTGAAAAATGTAGGGGCGATTTTAAAAAATGCTGGATATGATTATTCAGATGTGGTAAAGACTTCTATTTTCTTGAGTAGCATGGACTATTTCGCGACAGTCAATGAGGTTTATGCTGAATATTTTAAGGAGAATCAACCTGCGCGAGAATGTGTTGCAGTGAAAACATTGCCCAAAGAGGTTAATGTAGAGATTTCTGTCATAGCCTGGAAATCTTAAATAAAAAGTTATTATTCCATAAAAAGTCTGCTTAATTGAAATAAGCAGACTTTTTTATTTAAAATCAAACCAATCAGATTGTTAACTGTTATTTCAATTGTCATATCATTTGCGCACTAACAGTTTCATGAATTTTTCAACGAAGGTAACCTATATCACTTTTTAATTGAGAAAAGCTACGGATATTTATAAATCAACATAATTGCTATGAGATTAAAAGGAAAAGTGGTCATTATCACAGGTGCCGCTTCAGGAATGGGAGAGGCCATGACCTACCTATTTGCCAATGAAGGGGCAAAAGTAGTTGCTACCGATATTCAGATTGATAAATTAAGAGGAATAGTAGAGAAAATACAATCAGAAGGCTTTCATGCAGTTGCTGTACAACATGATGTTTCCAATAAAGAGACATGGTTTCAGGATGTTGTTCCTGCTGCAATCAATAATTTTGGAAAGATTGATGTATTAATCAATAATGCGGGCATTTCGGTTCCCACGCCATTTGAAGAGCAGAATGAAGCTTTATGGGAAAAGACCTATGCAATCAATATCAATAGTGTGATGTTGGGAATGCAGGCGGTATTGCCTCACATGAAAGAAAATGGGGGTAGTATAGTCAATGTTTCATCCATAGCAGCATTAACGGGAATGGCTGGTCCGGGTTCTTATACCGCATCAAAAGGTGGAGTTTCTGCTATTACCCGCGCGGCAGCTGTGGATTTCGGGAAGTACAATATCCGGGTAAACGCCATTAATCCTGGCTATATCAAGACTCCAATGTCTGAATCTCATTTAAGCAATGAACAATACCATCAATATTTAATGTCTATCATACCCCTAAAAAGTTATGGGGATGCTAAGGATATTGCATTAGCAGCTCTATTTCTTGCATCGGATGAATCCAAATACATCAGTGGTGTGAACCTTCCGGTTGATGGCGGAACAACAATACAATAGACCTACATCTATCTAAATAAAACAATTTCAAAAGTCCCTTTATACAGGGACTTTTTTCATTTAATAAACTAAAGTGTAGCACTTTACAATAATAAACGTTTAAATATGACACTAAAGTTAAACCATAAACTTATTATCATGAAGTCAGCAATCCATTTATTCAGCATGATTACTTTTTTGTTTTTATTTTCTTGTGATAAGACGAATTTAGATAGCGAAAAGGCTCAAGACCAATTAGAGCTAGATAAAATGCTTCAAAAAATTACAGAATTGGCGAATTCAGTTGAGTGTAATAATTCTAATGATTGGAATTTTATAGCCTTGGGCGAAAAAGCCTGTGGAGGTCCAAAAGGTTATATTGCATTTTCAAAAACTGTGATAAAAGACGGATTTGAAGACCTTGTTAAAGAATACAATGAAGCAGATATTGCATTTAATAAGAAATATAAACTTATTTCAGACTGTATGCTGTTGCTGCCGCCAAGTATGGTTTCCTGTAAGGACGGGAAAGCAGAACTGATCTATAAATACTAAATAAATCGAACGGCATACTGCTTGGGTTTTCATTTTTTACTATTTTAGTGGGATTATCTATCCCATGGCAGATTTATCTTTAATTACTCCCATCGAATATCTTAAAGGTGTAGGTCCTCAAAAGGCTGATGTACTCAAAAAGGAGCTGCAAGTCTTCACTATTGGCGATTTAATACAGACCTATCCGTTTCGCTATATCGACCGCACGAAATTTCATAAAGTCCGGGACTTAAATTCGGACATGGTCGGTGCTCAGGTATTGGGAAGATTAATGAGCCTACAGGAAATTGGCGAAAAAAGGGGCCGGCGATTGGTTGGTCAGATCAAAGATGATACGGGAATGATGGAACTGGTCTGGTTTCAAAGTATTTCTTGGTTGAAAAAAGGCTTGAAGGTTGGCGCTGCCTATATTATTTATGGTAAACCGTCTGAATTCAATGGATCGATATCCATTACCCATCCAGAGATGGAACTGTATCAACAACAAGGGAAAAAGGTCGGAAATATGACCATGCAGCCCGTCTATTCTTCAACTGAAAAACTAAAGAAATTTAACCTAGATAGCAAAGGGATTCAGAAGCTTCAGCAAACTGCTCTTGAAATCACCCTTCGGTCAATTCAAGAAACTCTTCCTCAATACATTTTAGAGAAGTTCCAATTCCTATCCCTTCAACAGGCTTTATTAAGCATTCATTTTCCACAGAATGAATCCCTGATGAAGGCAGCGATCAACAGATTGAAATTTGAGGAACTTTTCTTTATACAGCTTAGATTATTAAAAAATAAACAACTCAACACGCAACGCTATAAGGGACATCTCTTTAATCAGGTTGGTGACAAGTTCAACCGTTTTTTTAATGAAAGACTTCCATTCCCTTTGACGAATGCACAGAAAAGGGTAGTCCGGGAAATACGGTTGGATTGTAATACCGGAGCACAGATGAATAGGCTGGTGCAGGGAGATGTTGGCTCTGGGAAGACTGTAGTCGCTTTGATGAGCATGCTGCTTGCTTTAGACAATGGCTACCAAGCCTGTATGATGGCTCCTACAGAAATCTTGGCTACCCAACATTTCAATGGATTGAAAGAGCTTTTAGGGGATGACATATGCAATGTTAAATTACTAACTGGCTCTACTCCTGCTAAAGCCCGAAGGGTAATCCATCAAGAACTGGAGGATGGAACATTGGATATTTTGATAGGCACCCACGCATTAATTGAAGACAAGGTAAAATTTAAAAATATTGGTTTTGTAGTTATCGACGAGCAGCATCGATTCGGTGTGGAACAGCGTGCTAAATTGTGGCGGAAGAACAGCATTCCACCGCATATGCTGGTCATGACCGCCACCCCAATACCCAGAACATTGGCAATGACCATGTACGGGGACCTCGATATTTCAATCATTGATGAGTTGCCAGCGGGCAGAAAACCCATTAAGACAGTTCAATTCTTTGAAAACCAAAGGTTGCGAGTTTTTGGTTTTATGCGAGAAGAAATTGCCAAAGGTAGACAAGTCTATATTGTATATCCGTTGATCAAGGAAAGTGAGAAAATGGACTTGCTATATTTGGAAGCTGGTTTAGAGGGATTGATGCGGGAGTTTCCTTTACCGAATTTTAAAATCAGCATTGTCCATGGCAAGATGCCTGTAAAGGATAAGGATTTTGAAATGCAAAGGTTTATCAAAGGAGAAACCCAGATTATGGTTGCGACGACTGTTATTGAGGTTGGAGTGAATGTTCCGAATGCCTCGGTTATGGTTATTGAAAATTCGGAGCGCTTTGGTCTTTCACAGTTGCACCAATTACGCGGACGGGTCGGACGAGGGGCAGAACAGTCCTTTTGTATTTTAATGTCCAGCAATAAACTGAGCAAGGAAGGCAGAACAAGGTTAGAAACCATGGTGAGAACTAATGATGGGTTTGAAATTGCGGAGGTGGACTTGCAACTTCGAGGTCCTGGCGATTTATCAGGCACTCAACAATCTGGTGTGTTGGAAATGAAAATTGCTGATTTGGCAAAAGATCAAGCTATACTTTCAGAAGCCAGGCAATTAGTCATTCAAATCTTCAAAGAAGATCCGAATCTGCGTGAGGAAAGGAATCAACTATTAGCACAATACCTAAACAAAAGTGCTCCAACGATTTCATGGGACAAAATCTCGTAAATTCCGTAACTTTGTAAACCTGTTTCTACTGGGACGGGCCAAAACAAGTACAAACCATTCAACGTTTTACTTGTTCAAATTTAAAAACAATAAATGGCAAGATTTAAGATACATGACACGGCAGTTAAGCCGGAAACAGCGGTATTGGTAAGTGTAATTACTCCGGATGTTTCTGAGGAAACTGCAAAAGAATATTTAGAAGAATTAGAGTTTTTGGTCACTACCGCTGGTGGTATTACCAAGGGCATCTTTACCCAGAAATTAGCATTTCCAGACCGTGCAACATTTGTGGGTTCAGGAAAACTGGATGAGATAAAAGAATTCATCAAAGCCGAAGAGATTGATATAGTTGTTTTCGATGATGAATTATCTCCATCTCAATTGAGAAACATTGAAAAATATTTTGAGATTAAGGTACTGGACAGATCGAATTTGATCTTAGATATTTTTGCAAAGCATGCCAAAACAGCGCAAGCAAAAACGCAGGTTGAATTGGCACAATTACAATATTTACTTCCCCGACTGACCAGGATGTGGACACACTTGGAGCGTCAGCGAGGTGGTATTGGTATGCGTGGTCCAGGTGAAAGTCAGATTGAAAGTGATAGACGGATGATCTTGAACAAGATTTCCCTGTTGAAGGACCGTTTAAAGACCATCGACAAACAGAATGAAACCCAACGCAAAAATAGAGGCGAAATGATTAGAGTAGCCTTGGTTGGATATACAAACGTTGGGAAGTCCACCATCATGAATATGATTTCAAAATCGGATGTGCTGATTGAGAACAAATTATTCGCTACACTAGATACGACCGTAAGGAAAGTAGTTATCGACAATCTTCCTTTCTTATTATCCGATACCGTAGGATTTATTCGCAAATTACCACACCATCTGGTGGAGTGCTTTAAGTCAACATTGGACGAAGTACGTGAGGCAGATGTATTGATTCATGTAGTAGACATTTCACACCCCTACTTTGAGGACCATATCCGTGCTGTTAATGAAACCTTGAAAGACATTGGTGCCGTGGACAAACCGGTTATTACCGTTTTTAACAAGATCGATGCTTACAAACCACCTGTTGAAGTAGATGAGGAAGGAGAAGAAATTAAGGTGACTATAGATGACTTCAGAAACTCTTGGATGGCAAAGAATTCAGATCCTGCCATCTTCATTTCTGCGACGAACAAGATTAATGTAGAGGAGTTTAAGGAGAAGGTTTATGATATCGTTGTAAAAATGCATAACGCACGGTATCCTTATAACAACCTGTTGTATTAGGAGAGAAAAATGCAAAACAAACAAGTTCAATTTATTGACTGGGGGCTTTTGGACTATCAGGAGGCATGGGACAAGCAGGAAGAAATCTTTGCAAAGACCTTGGCGATTAAGCATGATAACCGAGTGAACAATACGCAGGCCATAACCCCAAACTATTTAATATTTACTGAACATCCTCATGTTTATACCCTTGGTAAGAGTGGACATTTGGAGTATCTATTGCTGGATGAAGCGGGGTTAAAAGAGAAAGAAGCAACTTTTTATAAAATAAATAGAGGCGGCGATATTACCTATCATGGACCTGGACAGATTGTTGGATATCCCATCTTGGATCTGGACAATTTTTTCACGGATATCCACCTTTACTTAAGAACGCTTGAGGAGGCCATTATCCTGACTCTTGCAGATTATGGAATCGTTGCAGGAAGATACCCGGGATATACAGGAGTTTGGTTGGATCCCGACAATGACAAAGCGAGAAAGATCTGTGCAATGGGTGTTAGAGCTTCCAGATGGGTGACCATGCACGGATTTGCATTTAATGTCAATGCAGATCTAGATTATTTTGGAAACATTGTTCCTTGTGGAATAGATGACAAAGATGTCACTTCAATGGAAAGAGAATTGGGGCAGAAGGTTGATATGGAGGATGTGAAGCTTAAACTAAAAAATCATTTAGCAGAACTTTTCAAAATGGAATTAGTTTAACCTTAATTAATAATATTCAAGGCCATAAGACAAAATCTTATGGCTTTTTTATTGCTGTATATCAATCACTTGAATGGATTGATAAGAATAATGTTCTACAAATACTTCGGTCTGAATCTGTTTAGCGATTTCGAATAAAGATGTAGATTCTGTTCTTTTTGCGACAGATAACTTAATCTCGGAGCAGTGGGGTTGAAATAGGTTTTCCACTAAATCAACTGTATTATTTTCTCCAGATAAATGTCCTAATATCAAATGCTTGAGACGTTCGGTTTTGTTCTGCAAGAATGCTTCTAAGGACAGAGAATTGGAAATATGTCCCCACCCACCTTTGATTCTGTTCTTCAAATGATAAGGGTATCTTCCGGTTAAAAGCATCTGTTCATCATAATTTGCTTCAAGAAACAAAATATCTGCAATACGGATAGCTTTTTTGACATTATCGCATATTCTTCCTAAGTCGGTCAATACAGAGATATTAATTTGACCATCCGATACTAAGAAGCTACAAGGATCTTGCGCATCATGATATTTAGGAATACCATAAACACTAAGGTCTTCTAAATTTACTACAGAATTTGGTGTAATGAAATTGATCAAATAGTCAGGTAGTTGTAGTCTTGAGGATTGATAGGTTCCTTGGGTGAGATAAACTGGGATTTGATAACGTTTTACAAATACAGCAAGACCTGAAATATGGTCTGTATGTTCATGGGTTACAAAAATAGCGTTGATTGTTGCAGGATTAATGCCCAGGGCTGCCATACGCAGGTGAAGATGCTTGTTATTGATTCCGGCATCAATTAAAACAGCGGTATTACCTTTAGCGATGTAATAACTATTTCCATTACTCCCGGAAGCAAGTGCTGCATAACGAATCATGATTCAAAGATAGAAAAATTAGATTTTTATTTGGCTAACATTCCGGTAGACTTAAAGGAACTTTTATTGCTAAACCACCATCGGCGGTTTCTTTGTATTTAATGTTCATATCCTGAGCGGTATCCCACATGGTACTAACCACCGCATCCAAACTTACCTTCGCCTTATCGGGATTGGATTGTAATGCAAGCTGAGCAGCAGTAATAGCTTTAATGGCGCCCATGGTATTCCTTTCAATGCATGGAATTTGAACCAACCCGCCAATAGGGTCACAGGTTAATCCAAGATGGTGCTCCATTGCAATTTCTGCAGCCATTAAAACTTGTCTCTGAGAACCACCAAGACTTTCGGTCAATGCACCGGCAGCCATAGCAGAGGATACGCCGATTTCAGCTTGACATCCCCCCATTGCTGCAGAGATGGTCGCTCCTTTTTTGAAAATAGAACCTATTTCAGATGCTGTTGCGATAAACTGAATAATCTTGTCTTCTTTATAGCAATCGTGGAAAACAATATAGTATTGAAGAACTGCAGGTATCACTCCTGCTGCGCCATTGGTTGGTGCAGTGACAACCCTTCCAAATGATGCGTTCTCCTCATTAACTGCCAGAGCAAAACAACTTACGCAATCTAGGATATATCCAAAGTCCCTGCCTCCAGCTCTAATTGCCTCAACCCAGGTATCAAAGTCTGAATAAGCCCTTCCCTTCAGCATTCGCTTATTTAATTTAGAGGCTCTTCTTTCCACATTAAGTCCTCCAGGCAAAACACCTTCGGTATGACAACCTTTATAAATACATTCTTTGATGGCCTGAAATATTTTCAGAACGCCCTCTTTGGTCTCTTTCTCGGATCTCCATGAGCATTCGTTTTCAAGAACCAGTTCAGATATCTTCAATCCAGTACGCATACATGCGACCATTAATTCTTGCGCAGTATCAATTGGAAAAGGAAGGTCAATTTCAGACAGTACGCTTTCCGTGTCATTTTCCTGAACAACAAATCCACCACCAATCGAATAATAAGTTTCAGAGATTGCGTTTCCAGATTCTAAGAAAGCTTGAAAGGTAACTGCATTGGGGTGAAAGGGCAAACTTTGATCGAATAAGAATAATAAATCATCTGGGTAAGAAAAATCAATTTCTTTCTTTCCTCCAAGGGTCATCTTCCTATTTTCTTTAATCCGGTTTACTTTAGGAATTACGTCACTAACATCGAAGGTAACTGGGTCATCACCACTCAAGCCCAATAGGACAGCAATATCAGTTCCGTGTCCTACACCGGTCTTAGCTAATGAACCGTAAAGCAAGATTTTTATCTCTTTTACATTATCCAGTACGGCTTTGTTTTCTAAAGTTTCAACAAATCTTTGTGCCGCACGCCAAGGACCTAATGTATGAGAACTGGATGGACCAATCCCAATCTTAAACATATCAAAAATAGAAATCTGCTCTTTTGCCATAATGCTCAGTATACCTAGCAAAATTAGTCTTTCTTTTCAATAAAACTTCATGATTCAAAAGAATCAAATAATCCCATTTGTTCTTAGAAAACTATTAAAAACAAAAGCTATTTAACATAAAAAAGCCAGTAAAAATTACTGGCTTTTATAAAATTTATATTAAGCAAGGGATATTAAATTCCATCACCATTTTGTAAATCATCAGATATTGTCACTGGTAATCTACCTTCTGGTTTAATCTGTTTTAATAAAGCTTTTAATACAGCTTTTTGCATAAAGAAATCATTCTGATAACCCAACAATACCGAAGAGCTTCTCATCACATCCACGGAGTTCAAAGCATAAGGATTTGTAAACATTACTGAGATCGTTCTTCTTCCAGCAATTTTGTCAATAAATTCTTTTGTCGCATCATTTAGTTGCAGCTCGCTGCGAGGTCTAGCTCTATTATCATGAATTACCAAGATAATTTGACGGTTATCTTTTGCGTCTTTCATCAAATCCTTTAATTGTTCCTCTGTTTCATTTCCTCGGATAAAGTATTGATCATGTTCACCCAATTGACTAGCTAATCCAATTTCAAAGTCCTGAGGTTTTTCAATACCTACACTAACAATTGATGTTTCTCTTCTCGGATCAAATCTTTTCAAGCCTCTGTCTGATTTCAATAGAGTTACCGCTGCATCTGAAATACGCTGAACTAAACTCTGAGAACTTGCAGTATTTAAATCTTGGTAAAGATTATTGGTATTAACTGGTTTTGACTGGTTCAATCCCAACCATAATTTTGTTGCCAGTACTTTCTTAACTCTTGCGTCCAAATCAGCTTGCGAAATTCTGCCGGACTTGATTGCTTTTTCAATTAAATCAATAGCGCGTCCGCTGTTTTCAGAAACTTCCAATAGATCATGTCCAGCCTCAATAGCCATCACATCGGCTTCACCCTTTGGGAAGAATTTCTTCACGCCGTTCATATCCATAGCATCAGTCACAGTGAGGCCTTTGAATCCCAATTCCTTGCGAAGGATATCTGTAACTACTTTTTTGGAAATTGAAGATGGCATATTTGGTGTTGCATCCAATGCCGGAATATTCATGTGAGCAACCATAACTGATGGAGCTCCGTCCTTGATTAATTCTCTAAAAGGATACATCTCAAGGCTATCCAATCTCGCTTTATCAAATTTCAATTGCGGCAAATCATGGTGTGAGTCCACATCTGTATCACCATGGCCAGGGAAATGTTTCAAAGATGCTAAAATACCGCCTTGAACCATTCCATCCATATAAGCTTTAGCCTTAGCAGTCACCTTATATTTATTATCTCCGAACGAACGGAAGTTAATCACCGGGTTTTTTGGGTTGTTATTAATATCTACGACAGGAGCAAAATTGAAGTGCATACCTATTCTTTGGAAATCACGAGCAACTTGCCTTCCCATTTCATACAAGACATTATTATTTTGAATTGCACCCAGCGTCATTTGGTATGGATAAGAAATTGTGGAATCTGGCATCCGCATTCCCAATCCCCATTCGCCATCAAAAGTAATGAGCAAAGGAACCTTGCTGACTTTTTGATATTGGTTAAACATATTGGCATGTCGAACAGGTCCACCCTGAAAAACGACTAATCCACCTAGCTGTTCTTTCTCAATGACCTGCTTCACTGAATCAATATATTTTTGCCCTAAATTAGTATGGGCACGAACTAAGAACAATTGAGCAATTCTTTGTTTTGGAGTTAAGGTATTGAAAACAGAATCTACCCAAGTATGCTTTTGATTGATAAAATTTATGAAATTTGGCTTATTCTGAGCGAAAACCGCAGAAATAAGCATCATGGATAATAACCCAATACAGAATAGTTTCTTAATCATCACAATAAAGTTTATACGAAATAAGGCATTTTAAGTTGTTTTTTAAAATATTTTGCATATTTAAAAAATAACATGCACAAACACGCAGTTCTAAAGGCTGTATTTTTCTTCAACCAACCTCGCCAATTCCGCTGCATTTTCCAATTCGCCGCATGCCTCCTTCTTCCATAGCATATCAATGACCAGCAATAGGAATTGGGTTTCTAAATCCGGGGTTTTATACCCTAATTCTTCAAAAGCCTTATGGACGATTGGCTGAACTGGTTTAATAAAAAGTTCATGTTGGGATTTTGAAAAACTATGATGGGATAATCTTTCCTGCAACTTCCAAAACAACGGATCATCAGCGACTAATTTACTTGGAAATTGAACCATATTTTTCAAGAAATCCTTGGCTCCTCTATAGGTCATCATCCCTTTATGATGGAGCAATACTTTACGATAACCTGATTTTACGATATGGGCTAATAATGCATCCTTGTTTCCGAAATGCTTAAAAATTAATGCTTCAGAAACCCCAGCCTTAGCAGCAATCTCCTTGGTTGATGTATCAAGGTACCCTTTGCTTGCAAAAAGCTGTAGAGCTGTTTGCATTATCTTTTCTTTCCTACTGAGCGTTGTTTCTTTCATTGATTATATAAGACAAATATATCCATTTTTTCTTAATGTCGGCCCCTTGAATAGCGGGCTATATCTTGCTAAAACCTTTTCAGCCACACCTAAAGCACTGTATCTTTTTTGTGATTATAAACATCCTATCAACAAAAAGCTATAATATTGGAAAAAAAACCTAGTTACCTAAATTATGAAAAGCATATTGCCATTTATTTTAATGTTCTTTATAACCGTATCTGCTGTTCAGGCGCAAGTCCGAATTTCAGGAACAGTAAAGGACAAAACTAAGGGCAATGGCTTATCAGATGCAAGCATACAGCTTATCAACCTTAAAGATTCTACAATTCGCTCTGCTAAATCAAACGACAAGGGTGAATACACGCTTGATCGGGTTGCATTGGGAAAATATCAGGTTACCTCAACCCTTTTGGGCTTTAAAAGATTTGAGAAGCAAATTGAAGTTAAAAGCAACAATGAAAGCATAAATATTGATTTGGAGCCTGGAGAGATTATGCTAGAAGAAATCACGATTGCACCTGCTCCCAATGTTGCTGTAAAAGGAGATACATTGGAATTCAACTCCAGGAACTTCGCTACGAAGGAATACGCTGATGCGGATGAAATGGTCGCCCAAGTACCGGGAGTAACGATTGATGAAGATGGAAAAGTTTCTGCCCATGGTGAGGAGGTCACCAAAATCTTGGTCGATGGCAAAGAATTCTTTAGTACAGATCCAAAAGTTGCCCTAAAAACTTTACCCGCAGACATTATTGATAAACTCCAGATTATTGATGAAAAAAGTGAGCAGGCTAAATTTTCAGGTTTTGATGACGGAAAAAGGTCAAAGGTTTTAAACATAGTAACCAAACCTGACAAAAAGAAAGGGGTATTTGGAAAATTTAATGCTGGAAAAGGAGATGCTGATAAGTTTACCATCAATTCGGGGGTAAATGCCTTTCGTGGAGATGAAAAAATCTCCTTTAATATTATGGCAAACAACATCAATGAAACCGAATTTTCAGAACAAGGGCGTGGGGGTTTTAGAAGAGGAAATAACAATACCGATCGAGGGCTTTCTGACACCTATGCCGCAGCGGCCAATTACACCAACACTTTTCTAGACAAAAAACTTGAGGTAAACGGGAATTACAGATTCAGAAATAGCAGCACCTTCACCAATACGCTTTCCGATATTGAATTTACTACTGGAAGTCGAGCTAATCAATTCCAAAATCAACATCAAATAGGTGATAATGGCAATGTAGAACACAATCTAGGAGGACGACTAAAATGGGATATTGATAGCATGAATCGCTTGGATATCAATCCTAATTTATCTTACAATAAAAGAGAAATGCTCAACAGTTCTACCAGCTCCATGACAAAAGGTAGTGAAGAACCCTTGAATAATTCAAACAGGAATTTCAATAATGACAATAAAAACTTCAGTTTCGGAGGATCATTGACCTATATGCACCGCTTTAGAAAAGCAGGGCAGACAATTTCCTTGAATTTAGATGGGAACAAGAGTAGTAATGAAGCATTAGGGAAAACCTTAGCCTTCAACCAATATTACAAAGACGCTGTGTTGGACCGTATCGACACCAATAACCGTGAAAGTGTCACCAACGGTTATGGAAATGGGTACAACGGAAGGCTATCCTACACCTACAATGTTTCTAAAATCTCTAGATTTCAAGCGAATTATGGGTTCAGAAATACCAGCAATTATTCAGACCGTAAAACCATGGAATTCCTTGCAGAAACGGGACAATATGAAGAACTCAACGAAAGACTCTCGAACGAATTTAGGAATGACTTCAATCATCACAGTACCGGTGTTTCCTATTCATATAATAAGCAAGATACGTTCAGGTTTCAAGTAGGACTGAATTATGAACGAGGAATCCGAATCAATAACAGAACAGTTCCTGTTAACCTAAAGACGACAGCAGACTTTGGTGCTTTTCTACCTGAAATGACTGTAGCCTATTATTTTACGAAAGAAAGAAACATAGAGTTCAATTATAATGCTGGCACAAATACGCCATCTATCGACCAATTACAAGATTACATCGACAACTCCAATGAACTATTCGTGCGCAATGGTAATCCTAATCTTAGCCAGGAGTACACCCATCGCTTAAGACTTCAATACCGGGACATCAATCGTAACAATGGACGAAGCTTTAACAGCAATCTAAACTTTGATTATACAAACAATAAGATTATAAATTCCACAATGACCACAGACAGTACCATAACGCTGTTTGAAGATATAATTCTAGGTGCCGGTGGTCAGTACTCAACGCCTGAAAACATAGATGGAGTGTTCCAATTAAGGGCAAATAATAATTATGGATTACCTCTAAAAAAATGGGGATTCAATCTGAACCTCAACAATAATATGTACTATAATAGGAATTATGCCATATTGAATAAAGAGCTAATGCCGAACCATAGCTATGGCTTTAGTCAGCATGTTGGCCTATTTACTAATTTTAGTAAGACTATAATAATTGGATTTAATTATAACCTCAATATGAATTTCACGAATAATCCTATGAGTCAAATTCAGCACTATAAAATTACCAATCACCGCATCAGCAACTCATTGAATCTAGAATTGTTTAAAAACTTTGTTTTGGGCTACAATTTCTCCTATTATTACAATGGTGGAATTATGGGGAGTCCAGGTATAGCTACCAACCTATTAAACACTTCAGTAGGCTACAAAATATTCAAGAAAAGAAATGCTGAAATCTCTTTGAAGGCATTTGATCTCTTCAATAATGCTCAGAATATTAACAGAAGAGTCTCTGAGACATCAATTTCAAATATCACATCAAATACCTTAACCCGATACTTTCTCTTAAGCATGAACTACAACTTGAGAAGTTTTGCTGGAGGAGGTGACAGAAGAGAAAGAGGAGATCGATTTTAATTAAATTCAGGATTCATTATCTAAAGAAGATGAAACTCTATCTTTTAGGCTTTTCCAAGATTCAGAAGATAGCGCTTCTTTGTACATTTTGGGATTAGTTTTCAGTCTATCAATCTTTTGGCTCAAATATTTCTTCCTATCTGATGGTACGGGATGAGAAGAAATCCAGCTTACATCATCATCGGAACTGAGGTAAACGTCAAACATATCCATAACTTTCGAAATACTAGTTGGATTGATCCGTGCTGCATCTAAATATTCCACAGCCATTTCATCAGCTTCTTTTTCCAATTTTCTGGAAAAGGCCTGCCCTGTCACGAAATTTGTAACCTCGCCCGTCCCGGAACCAGATAGTAAAAGATCTAGTCCAAAATTAGTAATCAAAGATTTCATGACATGATTTTTTTCGCAATGGGCAACTTCATGCGCCAAAACTGCTGAAAGATAATCCGCACTATCTAAAAAATTAATCAATCCTGTGGTGACTATAATTTTATCATCAGGCAATGCAAAAGCATTAACTTCAACGCTTTTCACCAAGAATAAATCATAATTTTTTGTTGATATATAGTTATCCTTTAATAGCGGAATAAAGATAGAATCCAACGTGGAATTGACGTCCTCGTCTTCAATGACATCATACATATCTTTTACCTGTTCCAACACCACTTTTCCCAATCTTTCCTCTAGCCGATCTCGATTTTCCTTTACTTGAAAGATCGTTGTCCAATTCACTTGCAACAGTAAAAGATAGCAAACTGCAATCCCCCCTAGCAACAATAGAAATTTTCCCAATATTTTCATTTCTTCATTAGATTATCAGTGATATCCGAAAATAAAAACCAACGAACATGAATACCTTTCCTAGTTTGGACGGAAGTATAAATTGTCGATATTATTTCAATTGCATTTAACAATAAAATAAGAATTAAATAAGCTATATATGCATCCGTGATCTCTTTATGGTTTAAAATTATTGCTATTGTCCACCAAAAAGCCGCTGTATTAAAAAAGAAAATGGAGAATTGTGAAATCAATGCTTGTGTACAGTGCCACCTCACAAATTTAGTAGACTTCCGATTTCCTAAATAAAAAATCACGGTAGCAAGAAGGTTAAAGATAGGAAGAGGTAAGCCCACAAAAAGTGCAAACAGGGACATCAAATAACTATTAGATGCATATTCACGCTCATCCTCAGTAACTTCTCTTGGGCTAAAGTTTATAGCCCCTTCGATATGTTCCATATCCAATTTGTTATGACCAATAATATTAAAACTATACTAAAAACTTGATGAGTTTGAAGGAACTTTTCAACTTGACGGTAGACACGGAAATAATAGTCCTTTTTCATTAGCAAATCTAAAATTAACAAGACAACAACACTCAAAATGAGAAGACTTGACAGGATTCCCAATGGATTGATCATGAAAGCTTCCGCAATATTTCCATGGAGCAAAGCTGAGATAGACCTTGTGGTACCACATGAAGGACAAGGATATCCGGTAACCAGTTTAAAAGGACATACCGTAACTTCAGAACTATTAAAGTAATCTAGGATAAGCCAAATGATACCAAAGAAACAAACGATTCCTGTTATAAAATACAGTCTGTTTCTTTGATTCACCATCTATTAATAACTTAAGGAAGTTACTAATTTCTCAAAATTCTTAGATTTTGTTGCGCCCATAATTAAGAACCAATCAATTATCGTCCAAATGCCCAATCCTCCACAGGTTAATAATTTCGCAATCCCTAGACCTGTATCTCCAATCATAAAGCGATCAATTCCAAAAGTTCCTGCCAATAATGATACGATTAATACCGTAGTTGGATCTTTATATTGTTGAATTTGCACATTCGTGAACTTGCTGTCATCTGCTTTTAACAATAAGTCCTTGATTTCCATTAAATGATATGATTCAAAAAATTTGTTGTTCGATATTAAAAACATATCTACTTTTTGACTATCCATTTTTCTTTTCTAATTAGTGTTTATAAAAAAATCCATTTACCTAATGAAAGATAAATGGATTTTTCTAAATATTTTAATAAACTTTTAATTTTTAACTAACTTTTTATGCTTGCGTTTAGAAATTTTATCAATGTTCACAGGTTGAGGAACTTTGACGTAATATCCAGTTCCATCATATTCCCGTTTTCTAGGATGTTCTTTGCAAGTATCCGAACAACATCCATCTAATTCCCATCCACAGTCATCACATTGCGTAAAGTGCTCATTACACTCTGGATTCGCACAGTTTATCATTTTCTTCGTCACCTTTCCACAGTTTCTACAGGTAGAAACAACGGACGGATTAACTGAATTGACAGGAACAGTGACGCGATTGTCGAAAACATAACAATCTCCTTCAAAATCTTCACCACCCGCTTCTTTTCCGTATTTAATAATACCTCCATGCAGCTGGTAAACATCTTCAAATCCTTCTTTCAGCAATAATGCCGATGCCTTTTCACATTTTATACCTCCGGTACAGTAGGTAAGGATTTTCTTACCTTTCAAATGTTCAAGTTCTTTCACTTTTTCAGGAAACTCACGGAAATTCTCGATGTCCAATGTAACAGCATTCTTAAATTTCCCTACATTATGCTCATAATTTGAACGAACATCCAAAATAACCACGTCTTCTTGATCTTTCATCGCCAAGAACTCTTGTGGTTCCAAATGCTTTCCCGTTTGTTTGTTAGGATCAATCTCGGATGGGTTGCGAAGTCCTGAATGTACGATTTCATCTTTGTAACGACAGTGCATCTTGATAAAGGATAGTTCTTCAACATCATCAATCTTAAATTCTGTTTTTTTGAATCTAGGATCGGCATGAATATGCTCCATATATGCTTTAGTGGCCTCTGCTGTTCCAGAAACCGTTCCGTTCAAACCTTCGTCAGCAACGATAATACGTCCAACAAGGCCAAGGGATTTACAAAATTCTAAATGATCTTCCGCAAATTTTTCTGCGTTCTCGATAGGGCTGTAACAATAGTACAGCAAAGTTTGATATTGTGTCATATATTCATTGATACCGCTGCAAACGGCGTTTAATGTTTAAAATTATGATGCAAAGATAAAAAAATTGAACGATCAAAAATTGACTTTCATCACTTTTTGATCAACGGAGTTAATAAATATTCAAGGCCATTGAGTTTTATTTCATACAATGTTTCCAACAGAACACCCATTTTCCCAGGTGGAAAACCCTTCTGTTTGAACCAAGCTAAATAAGGTTCAGGGAGACGAACCAATAGATATCCTTTATATTTTCCAAAAGGCATTCTAAGATTGGCCAACTCAACCAAAATATTGGGATCTAAAAAATTAGTCTCTTGTTTTGCCATTCTTAAAGCGATGTAACAATAAACGCACAGCGATTACACCGTGATTAATTAGGTTCGGAACAAATCCGTAATACTTCTTAAAGATCTCATATCTTTCTTTCAAGCTCTGATTATGTCTTTGTTGGGACATGCCCCCAACCAAGTATTTCGCAACATATTCCTTTACATTGACCACTTTCTTAGCTTGTTTAGCCGCACGAATTACCCAGTCGATATCTGAACTTAATTTATATTGTAGATCATAGGGGGAAGTCAAGCTTCTCTTAATATAAATTGCCTGATGGCAAACATTCATTCCGTATTTAAAGGATTGCCAATCAAAGTGCTCTGGTGTTTTATGCCTACGGTCACCGATGATTTCCCGATCCTCATTGACTAATCTTGTTTCTCCATAATAGATATCCGCATTGTCTTCATTGCCAAATACCTTTTCCAAAGTATTCGGAGAATAAAGCTCATCTCCTGAATTCAAGAAAAGCACATAATCACCTGTAGCTAATGCCAATCCTTTATTCATTGCATCATAAATACCCTGATCCTTTTCAGAAACCAAGATATTGATGCTGTCCTTATATTCTTCAATAACCGCTAAGGTTCCATCCGTAGACTTTCCGTCTATAACAATGTATTCAATGTTTGGATAGGTTTGCTCATCAACAGAAGCTAATGTAAAACCGATATCACGAACATTATTGTAGACAATGGTAATTATTGAAACCTTAGGATAAGCCATGCTTAAGGAATTATTAATATGAGTTAACAACGCAAAAATAGGCATTTGATTACAATTAACGCCATATAAAAGTGTTTCAAAATTTTGCAATCAGGATAATTTCTCAAGGCCAATTGTTAAAAGCTCCTTAAATTTTCAGGTTGAATGCGTAGCTAAATAAAATTAATTGTACTTTAAGTGCATAATATTAACAATTGAATAAACTTAAGCCCAAATGTCAAAACTGAAGAAGGCTATCTTGTCCTATTTCCCGATTCATAAATTCTTTCATGCACGATCATTCTCACAAGAAGGAGAAGATATGGTTCTTCGTGGTTTCTATGAAGGGCGAAAAAACTATAAAGGATTTTATGTTGATGTTGGGGCACACCATCCTTATCGGTTTTCCAATACCAATTACTTTTATAAAAAAGGCTGGCGCGGCATTAACATTGAGCCTTCTCCAGAAGCTATGAAATGGTTCAATTGGTTTCGAAGCAAAGATGTTAATTTAAACATCGGAATTAGTGAAAGCCCGCAGGAATTAACCTATTATTGCTTTAATGAACCTGCATTGAATGGTTTTTCAAAAGAAATTTCCGAAAGACGAGATGGATTGAATGCAAGGTACCATTTAACAAAAACTATCCCTGTTCCCACCTTACCTTTAAAAGATGTTCTGCAAAAACATGTTCCGAAAGGCAAAAAGATCGATTTCTTATCTGTAGATGCTGAAGGTTTTGACTTGATTGTTCTCAACAGCAATGATTGGCAACAATATAGGCCGACCTATGTATTGGTTGAAGAAGAGCTGGCTATTGCTGACTTAAATAAATCTGAGGTTTTTCAGCTGATGCTACAAAAAGGGTATGCCTTAGTTGCCAAAACGAAGAGAACATTATTCTTTAAAAATCTGGATGAAAACTAAGATTTAACCTTACGCATTTTACGTTCTAGGATTTTCTTTTCAAGGAATTTGGCGAGCCTTTCAAAAAATGTCCCTTTACGATTCTTATAAAAATGCTTGATTGCAGCTAATGCTAAAGGATCTTCCTCAACAATGACCGGAAATTTACGAACTGGTTTTTTTGATAGCTCAACGCGATACACTTTATCGACATCCGAGTGAGTACCAGAACCATCTGTACCGGTATTTTGGATAAAAGAAAATCGAGGGTATAAGGCTAACCCGCCTTTATTATATATGGATAAGTACCATCGAATGGCCCATGAATTAATCTTTCCAGCTTTAAATTGCTTCACCTGTTTCCAAAAATTTTCAGTCCCATCGACACTAAATGCCTTCCTATCTCTACGCTTAAAATCTTTGGTCAATTCTTCAATATCAGGGTTAAAATGCTTCCAGGCTCTATCCCATGTCGCCCAACCCCAACTATTCGCTACCCGAAAGAAAAAGGATTGTGGCAATTTCTTGGGTTTTTCAACCGGATACATATATCCCGAGATTTCCATCACCTTTTCCTGATCCTGGTACTGGTTTAAAGCATCATTGAAATACTGTAGCGCATATGCTGATGTCTCCAGGTCATCTTCAAGTACGATAATCCGTCCATGTTTCTGAACGACTTGAGTAACCCCTTCAATGATACTGTTTGCAAGCCCCTTATTCTGAGACCTCTCAATAATGTAGATATGCTTAAATTTCCATGGCTCCCGTATGATGGAACGTACCTGATTGACAGCATCCACATGCTGGGCATTCTTTGCCCCATCTGAAAAAATATAAATATCAGACTCTTCAGCTAAGGTGTTCGCCTCTAGAGCAGTTAAGGTCTTACGGGTATGAACGGGTCTATTATAAACAAATAAAGCGATTGGTGCTAACATGTAATAAGGAAAATCAAACTAATTCTAAATCAAATATATGAGTAAATCCTGTAAAGCATTAAGTATAATGCTTTTTTCTTATTCTGTACAAGAATCTTTCCTAAATTTGCTGATTAATCAAATACATGAGCGAAAACACTAAAAACATCACCTTAAAGGGACTCTTCTGGAATGCCTTAGATCGCTTTGGTAATCAGGCAATCGTTACTATTGTATTGATTATCACCGGCAGAATACTTCTGCCTGAGGATTTTGGTATCGTTGGGATGCTTGCTATTTTTAGTGTCATTGCAACCTCATTTGTGGATAGCGGACTGGCTACTTCACTAGTCAGAACCAAGGTTGTTGATGAAAAAGACTACTCCAGCATGTTTGTTTTCAACCTTGCAATAAGTTCAATCCTCTATCTGATCCTATTTTTTGCCGCTCCATATATCGAGGCCTACAATGGAGTTCCAGGATTAGCGCTATATGCTCGGGTTTTATTTCTTCAGATTATTGTGCATTCATTTGGAATTGTACAGTATGTTAAAATTTTAAAGAACTTTCAATTCAATATTACCGCGAGGATTAACTTGCTGTCGATCTTCTTTTCCAGTATCATCGTAATTACCTTAGCATTATTGGGATTTGGCGTCTGGGCATTGATCCTACAGCCCCTATTATATACTGTTTTTAGAACGGTTATGTTGTGGATTTGGGGAGACTGGAAATTAAATTTAACCTATAGCACAGCATCTCTAAAAACTCATTTTTCATTTTCTCTATCCTACATGGTTTCCAATATGATTGGAAAAATACTTTCTCCTTTCTATTCTTCTTTTATTGGAAAGCATTTTGGGACAATGGAAGCAGGATATTATTATAATGGAAATAAATGGGGAGAAACACCTGGGCAAATGATTACAGCAATTATTCAAGGAACCACTCTATCTACGCTGACGCCCATACAGGATGATTTACCTAGATTTTTAAATGCATGCCGTAAATCCATGTCCTCCTTAGCTTTTATACTGGTTCCCGTTAGTTTTTTAGCAATTTGTGTTGCAAAACCTGCCTTTGTGGTTGTCCTAACTGAAAAATGGCTTCCTTCCGTAGTTTTGTTTCAATTGTTATGTTTTGCAGGCTTATTCACCTCTTTTACTGACCTCAACGCAAATTTTTTAAGCATCAAGGGCCGTTCGAAATACTTCCTAAGTTTAGAAATAATTAAAATATCCCTAGCATTTATCATTCTATTTTTTACCTATAAACAAGGATTGGTTGCAATCGCTTCAGGCTTAATCATCGTGCGAATTATCTGCTATATTATCGCAAGTATCATGAGCGCAAAAGTGTATGGTTACAATCTATTATTGCAAACAAAAGATCTAGCCCCATCATTTATCATTTCTGCCATTGCGGCATCTGTTGCCTATCTCCCTCTTTACTTCAACCTTATCTCCCAATATACCCTATTGGTCATCATACAAAGCCTTATCTTCGTAATTATATATATAGGAGCCAATCATTTGTTGAAAAATGAAATCTGGTTAGAGGTCTTGGGATTAATAAAAAAGAAGTTAATTAAGAAACATTAATGGAAGTAGCAAAAGGAAATTGGGTAGGTTATCAAACCGTATTTTACAATTTAAATACTGGAAAATACAGCCATGACATCAATGATGTCATTGACTATGCCAATTTAGAAATTGATCTTGAGGGCTTAGCTGCTTATCTGGATTTTGGATATAGTGTTTTTGGTCATACAGCTGTTAAGAATGTCCAATATCTTTTGCCCAACCAAGTTCTATCTCTCAAAGATGGGAAACTTAGCATATCTGAAACTGAGGACAAGACCATACAATTACTTGCTAAGGAAACGAAAGAAGATGATGTGCTTGGAAAAATCAGCGACGCTGTTAACAACTGGGCAGACAGCTTTAAAGACGATATTTTAATTCCTACCAGTGGAGGATTTGATTCCAGGTTAATGAACGTATTGATCAAGGATAAATCAAGAATCCATGCCTATACCTACGGGACATCCCTTAATCAGGATGAATCGAGAGAATCGGTTTACGCAGGTTTACTTTCCGAGAGACTTGGAACTCAGTGGAAGCGAATTCCATTGGGAAAATTCAACGTCTATATGAACAAATGGTACGATCAGTTTGGTCCGGCGGTCGCTGCATCCGGCACCTATCATATGGAGTTTTATGACAAAATCAAGAGTCTCGAATCCGGAAATCCAATGCATTTACTAAGTGGTATAATTGGTGACGCTTGGGCGGGGGCTGTAAAAGTGCCTTTGATAGACAGCGCAGCGTCTTATAGAACTTTAGGTTATACCCATGGAATGAGTGCTGACTCTAAACTGGCAATGAATGTGGATTATACCAACATTGTAGAACCTATTTTTGATAAGCAAAAAGATCATCTCAAATCACCTGACTTCCGAATTATCACAGCCATGCGAACAAAAATGATGATGTTGCAATATCTTATTTCCGTACCCTCCAAAATGGGATACCCTGGATATTCGCCATTCGTCGACGAAGATATTGCATTAGCAATGTTAAATTTACCTGTAGCAAGAAAGGAAAATAGAGCATGGCAAAGAGATTTCTTTAAAAAGAATAATTTACTGTTCGAGGAAGAAAAGCATAAATATACCTATCAGAATAGCCTCAACTATTATGCATTACTGAACGAGCGATTAGATCCTTTGGATGAAAACTTGCTCCGAGAGGTTTTAAATCCGGAATATTTACAGTGGATCAACCAGAAAATAATGCATATCGGTCCAAAAGAAAAAATCTTCCAAACCTTAATGCATACGCCAAAAGTAAAAGGAGTTCTGAAGCTCCTTGGAGCTAAAAATGAATTACTGAATGCATATTTTGCTTATATTACCATAAAGCCAATTGAAACGCTATTGTTGAAAAGAAATGCTGCCCATGTCCAATCATAAATTTGTTTTTGCCGGAGACATCGTGTGTGAGAAACAGCCCATATTCTCTTCCGGAATAAAGGAGCTGTTTGAATCAGCTATCGTTAAATCCTGCAATTTTGAAGCTCCATTAAAAGGATTTGGACAGGCTATTAAAAAAACTGGCCCACATGTATCTCAAAATAGAGATGCTGCCAAATGGGTGAAAGAACTAGGCTTTAACTTCTTTTCCCTTGCAAACAACCATATCAATGACTATGGCAAAGAAGCTCTGTTAAATACAATGGAGCAGTTTCCAAAATCAGAAATAATAGGAGTTGGCAACGAAGAAGAAGCCTACGCAATGCAGGTAAGAACTAAGGATGGCGTAAGCTACGGTTTCTTGGCATACGGAGAGAATGGTTATGGGGCATTAAATGGAGACCGTGAATTTGGACATGCTTGGATCAACGCTAAAAGAGTCAATCAAGATATCTTAACGTATAAAAATCAGGTGGATGTATTAATCGTGCAGATTCATGCCGGAGTAGAATTATTGGATGTTCCTATTCCCGAATGGAAAAATAGATATCATGAATTGATAGATCTTGGCGTCGACGTTATTGTCGCACATCACCCCCATATCGTTCAAGGAATAGAAGAATATCAAGGAAAGCTAATTGCCTATAGCTTAGGTAACTTTTATTTTGACTATCCCGCTAATCACCCTCAATGGAATACAGGAGGGGTATTGGAATTGAATTTTCAAGACAAAGAACTCAAATCCTACAATTTGCATATAATCGAGAAGAAGGATCAAACCATTGAATTAAATGAGCTTGAATTTTCTAGAGATTTTGTAGCACCCCTCTCACAAAAACTGAACAGTAAGGATTACGAAGAATATGTCAACCAAAAAGCTGTCGAAGATTGGGAGAAGCACCATGCATCTTATTACGCAAAACCCTTTAACGGTCTTTCAGATTACAGTTTGAAAAAATTATTGAAGCATGCCAAGCGAACTCTTTTTAACCGAGGAATTGATTATAATTTAATCTGGCACAATCTATTTATCGAAAGCAACAAATGGCTCGTTGAGAGAGCCATTCGTGAAAAAACTTTTGGTAAAAACCAGCATTAAATCACTGTTACCTGTTTGCTAAATTCTTCCAAACTTGGATGCTTAGGATTTAAATCGGTAATTAAATAGGTGATATCCTTAAGTTGACAAACTCGAAGTTTCTGATTTGAATTCAATTTTTCAACAATACTCAAAACTCCTAATTTTTGAGAACTTTTAATCATTGCCTTTTTTATCTGTACGACTTCCCAATCTGAGTCAGTAATTCCTTCTTCTACGGAAAGACTATTTGTACCTAATAAACATAAGTCAACTTTGATGTCTGAGAGCTCGTTGATTACTTGCGAACCTGAAACTACGTTTGTATTTCTTGATAATTTCCCTCCCAATAAGAAAACCTCTAAATTCTCCTTCTCAGCAAGTTCTAGAGCAACCAAAGGACTGATGGTAAAGAATGTACATTGAATATCTTTTGGTACTAGGCGTGCTAACTCTATCATACTTGTCCCGCCACCAACTAGTATATTCATCCCGCTTTGAATTAAGGAAATCGCTTTAGAGGCAATCTCTTTCTTCGCCTCTTTAGCATAAACATTTCCTTCTTGAAATGGATACTGAAAGGACTTTGACAACGCACCACCATATACCTTAAGTACCTTTCCACTTTCCGCCAATTCGTTCAAGTCTCTACGAATGGTATCTTCTGAAACATTCAATTGCACGCTCAAATCTGAGGACAGAACTTTATTGTGTATATTAATTTGGTGAATAATATAGGCTTGCCTTTCTTCTTTTAACATAGTTTAAAGTCAATTTTGTATCTAAAAATATAAAATAAATAAGAGTTTCCACATTCTTTCTACTCATCATTGTCATTTTGACCTGATGGTTTCCTTCCGATAAATCTTGGCTTGAAACCTAGAGGTTTTGACAAGGTATCATTAGAATTATCATCTTCTTTGTTAGATGATAATTCTGGTTGGGATTCCTTATTTTCCTGGTTAGCATTTGTTTTTGTAACACCGGCTTTAAATCTCGGTGTAAACCCTTTCGGTTTGGAAGCTTCTACATCAGCCTTTGGTTCTTCGACTTTAGGTTTATTCGTAACCGAACTTTCGGACTCTTCTGACGCACTCACCTCTACCTTCTTTGGAAGATTGCTTGCTTTGAACCTTGGTGTAAACCCCTTCGGCTTGGAGGCTTCTGCATCAACCTTTGGTTCTTCGACTTTAGGTTGATCCTTAACCGAGTTTTCGGACTCTTCTGATGGGCTCTCCTCCACCTTCTTAGGTAGATTGCCAGCTTTGAACCTTGGTGTAAAACCTTTCGGCTTGGAGGCTTCAGCATCAGCCTTTGGTTCTTCGGCTTTAGGTTGATCCGTAACCGAGCTTTCTGACTCTTTTGATGGACTCTCCTCCACCTTTTTAGGCAGATTGCTTGCTTTGAACCTTGGCGTAAACCCTTTCGGCTTAATAGCTTCAGAAGGTTCCGTTTCAGAAGGTATATCTGAATCAGTATTAGGCTCGTTAGCACGATTGATATCAACAGTATCATCCTGTTTTTTAGTTAGATTAGAAGCCTTAAAACGCGGCTTAAATCCCGAAGGTGTTTTTGCAGCGGGTTCTTCTGATAGTTCTTCCTTTGATTCAGTGATATTTGTTGGTTCCTGTGATTTAACCTGAGCCGCTTTAAATTTCGGCTTAAAGCCAGTTGGCTTTGCAGCAGGATTGCCATCCGTGCTTACGGCAATAGTCTCCGTCTTCTGTTCCGCCTTTTGAGGTGCAACTATTTCGATTTCTTCTAAAAGATACTCTTTGCGGAGCCTATTGAACCAAAACTTCTTAGTATGGTCAAAACTCTTCTCACCCATCAAGGCATAATCCCTATCAAATTCTTGATATAGCTCAGGCATACCTTTCTGTAAAGCATTGATGTCAATTTTCTTTTTAGTGAAGAATTCCGTAAACGATAGCATATACAAATGTATAAATTTCGACCAAAAAACATTCATGCACAACAAGAATCCCTAGCATAGCCAGATCGACAGGCTGTGTAATTAATTTGAATTAATTGGATAAATAACCCTTCCTTCAACAAAAAAAGAGGGCTTAACACTAGTCATGGTCGGAAGATTTTCTTCCGACTTTTTTGTTTTTTATATGTGCAAAAATAATTTTATAATTATCTGATAATCAAATAATTAACTTGTTTTTATCGTTTAAATTTTGTATTTT
>NZ_SMMI01000004.1 GCF_009733535.1 Sphingobacterium endophyticum
AAATACAAAATTTAAACGATAAAAACAAGTTAATTATTTGATTATCAAATAATTATAAAATTATTTTTGCACATATAAAAAACAAAAAAGTCGGAAGAAAATCTTCCGACCATGACTAGCTTTACTAGCCGCTTTTTTTTGTATCTAGTCTTTCCTATATTAATCTCTTAACTATTCTCAACTTATGTGTGGTCTGCTCTAGGTCATGATTAAAAATCCCTTCATTATCAATTGAATCAATTCTTACTTTTTCAACAACATGAAGGACTTCCTCATCGGAAATCACAATTCCAATATGATTTACAGTACCTTCATCATCTATAAAAAAAGCTAAATCTCCGCCTTTTATTTCAGACACAAAATCTATTGTAGTACCTAACTGTAGTATTGAAGGAATATCTTTTGGAATCTCAATTCCAAAATGACGATAAAATAACCCACATAATCCAATATTGTCTACCCCATGAATGGTCCTTCCTTTATAAGAAAATGGAGTATTTAAATAAGAAGCTACAAAATTTTCCAAGTGCTCCCGATCCCGCTCTTCTTCATATCCATCTAATGTCGACCTCAGATCAGATAATATTTTATAATTGTCATTTGAAGTAACAATGCTTTTATTTTCTGGTATTGGGCTTCCATGAAAAATTTGTAATGTTTTGTTTTCTCCAGCTACCGCATAACCTCCAACCTCATCAATAATATAATCTATAGGTATAATTTCTTCAACTAAATCAAATTGTCCTTCCATTATCCAACCTTGTATTTCTGAATCCAATATTTGAATCATTGTCCAAGATTTTTTTCTTTCAATTATTGTAAATGCTTCCCCAAAAAGGAGCTCATAAACTCTATTTGACGAAAATTCCGGTGACTCCAAAACCGAAATAGAACTTAAAACACATATTCCTAATGCCATATATTTATGTTGTTTGTTAAAACAATTAAGCTAATTTAAACGTTTTTTATATATTAGATATACATTATAATCTAAATATCATGACAACCAAAAAGTTCAATCGTATATTGTTAGCAATCGATGAAACCCCTTGCTCACGTAGAGCAATCGAGTATGCAAAAGATATTGTTCAAGATATACATCCAGCATTGGCATTAGTTACTGTCGTCCCACCAACATCACCTACTTCTTATGGTGTAGATCCATTACTAGGTCAGCAACCTATCATAGTGCCTGAAGTATCAGAAATTCAACAACAAGCTTCACAAGATTTCTTGAATAAACTCGCTACTGAATTTACCGGATCTTCTGAAACATTTACATTTAACCGTGTTGGTGATATTAGAGACGAAATTCTACAGGTCGCAAAAGAATGGACTGCAGATCTAATTATTATGGGAAATAATGGCAGGACCGGATTTGATCATTTTCTATCAGGATCTGTTTCCGAAGCACTAATTCGGAAAGCAAGTTGCCCTGTACTTGTAATTCCTTTAAATTGTGATTAAATCTTAATAAATTCGGCAACAAACATTGAGTCAGCTTTTTTATCATAGCCTATTATAGAATGCTGACTCACTAATTCAAGCCCTAATTCATTTGAGATGTAACTTGCTATTTCTTCATTTTCAGCTGCAAATACTGAACAAGTAATATAAACTAATGTTTTTCCAGGTTTTAAATACGGAATTACATTTTTTGCAATATTCTTTTGCAAAGAACTGTACTTCAATATTTCCTCGCTTTTAAACTTTGATATCATTTCAGGGGTTCTACCCCATGTACCTGACCCTGAACATGGCGCATCCAATAAAATTCCATCGAATTTCTCTTCAGCCATAATATGTTGTACAGAATTACTTAAGTCTAAAATTTTCTTACGATAATAAGTCTTAACACCAGCCTTCTCAAATCGTTCATCCAAATTTCTTAAAATACTCAAACGAACGTCTGAAACCAATAACTTAATATTAGGCTCCTTATCTAATAATAGTAGAGATTTACCCCCGGAAGCCGCACAACAATCCCACCAAGAACTTCTAGGCTTTATTTCGATTCCAGATAAGCATTGTTGAGATGACCAATCTTGAACCTCGTAATCTCCGTCTATAGATTTAATCTGTTGAAGCTTGGTCCCGTTTGGCAATGACAAAGCCTGAGAACTAAGCTCCTCAAATGGAACTTCATTCTTTAACAATATTTTTTTTACCTTATCTTCCATCCCTTTTTTAATTCGGATATATAGATTGGGTTGAATAAAATGTGAAATAATGAAATGATTTTTATCAATTGAAGCAGATAAATCGATTGGAAAAGGAAAAACCTCTTCCAAGAAGTCTCCATACTCCTGCCTTACATTTTCAATTTTTTCATTTATTGGAGAATGGTTAGTATTAACCCATTCATTTTTGAATATCGAAACAACACCGGAATTTTCTTCACATAGATATTCAGCAATCGTCAATCTCTCAACAACAGTTAAGTTTATAAAAGCCTTACCTAACCTAAAATAATTATAGCAGAATCTGGAATTCATCCTTCTATCGGATGAACCCATCTGCTTATTATTCTTATAAAATTGAGTTAAAAACCTAGAAAAAGGTTCTTTAAATTGATATTCTTGAAGAGTTCGCTCAAAATTACGAACTTGTTGCTGTGTTCTTTTACTATTTATTTCCAAGGTAGTTTATTGAAATGAACCATTTCGGTAAGTCCTAATTTTCACCGCTTGATTCACATAGCCCCAAGTTGGGTTATAGTTGAATTGATAATCACTGAATATACCAGCGTATTTTTCTTCTACAACTTTTTCTGCATATGCTGGCCCATATTTATTTAATAAGGTTGCAAAATATTTGCCAGCATCAAATCCTTTATATGCATAATCAGAAGGATCAACTTTGAACATACTCTTATAATTCTTTTGGAAATTTTGAACCTCCGTACTCCAAACTTTTAAATGACTTTCTGAAGTAATTGTTGGATCCATCCTATAAAAATTATCATAAGGTTTGAAATCAATACGTGACCAAAGTGGATGTCCATAAAGTCTAATTAATGATCCACTACCAACTTTTGAATCTAATGAGTTAATTAATGATCTTAATTGAGTCTTTTCAGTAGTTCCACTGATTACTAGTGCTGTGCCCATTTCGGGAATAGTCTGTCCTAATTGAGATACCGATGTTACATGAACAATCTTTGCCATAGGATTTATTTTCTTCACTTCCTCATCGAATCCAGCAATGAAATTACGATGATCATTATCTCTTGCGTCAAAAACAATAATAACGTCACCATCCCTATAATTTTTCATCATTTCCCCAACAATAGCCCGCATATGAATGCGAATAGGAGGAGTTAAGGAAACTAAATTTGCAATATTAAATTCCGTAGGCATAGTAGCTGCCAATGGATTTACCTGTAGGACTTTGTTGTTTTTATTACCTTTCGCAAAGGAACGTATTTCTTTTGGATAGACAGGACCAACAATTAAGCTAGCATTTTCAACCTCTTTAGATGCAGCTATTGTAAGATTCTTCATCTCATTATCCTGCGTATCCATAACCTTTAAATTGAAATCACCAGGCTTCTTAGATGCTTCATTTACACCTAATTGAAACCCTTGGTAAAAATCCAAAGCTAATGCAGAACGCTTAACATCTGCTTCAACCACATTTTGGTTAGCAATCATGTTCAACTGAAATGGTAAAAGCAGAGCAATGTTCTTCGATTGATCTGCTGCATTTACCGCATCTTCTTTTTTTGAGTCTTCTTTTTTCTCTTCTGATTTTGTATTACCAGTATTATTTCCAGTATTACCATACACATTTGGGTTTTTTAAAACACCACCTGTGGTTTTTGGCGAACAAGAACTAACAGCTAGTACCGCACCTAAGCAAAAGGCAGCAAAAGTACCTCTATAAATGTTTTTCAAATTATTCCCACTCAATTGTTGCTGGTGGTTTTGAGCTGATATCATATACGACTCTATTGATTCCTTTGACATGATTAATAATCTCGTTTGAAATTTTAGCTAACAAATCATATGGCAAATGAATCCAATCTGCTGTCATACCATCTAATGAACCAACTGCTCTTAATGCTACAACGTGTTCATAGGTGCGTTCATCACCCATTACTCCAACCGATTGAACTGGCAAGAAAATAGTTCCTGCTTGCCATACTTTATCATACCAACCTGATTCTTTCAGGTTACGAATGTAAATGTCATCAGCTTCTTGCAAAATCCGTACCTTTTCTTCTGTAATGTCTCCTAAAATTCGAATTGCCAATCCTGGACCTGGAAATGGATGCCTACCTAAAATCAAAGGATCAACCTCTAACGACTTTCCTACACGACGAACTTCATCCTTAAATAAGGTTTTTAATGGCTCGATTACCTTTAATTTCATGTAATCTGGTAAGCCACCAACGTTGTGATGTGACTTAATTGTCGCCGATGGTCCCTTTACTGATATTGATTCAATGATATCTGGATAAATCGTACCTTGACCTAACCATTTTGCCTCAACACCAGCTGGTAATTCCTTTTGGATCTCTTTTGCAGCCTCATCAAAAACATCAATGAAGGATGCTCCTATTATCTTTCTCTTTTGCTCAGGTTCTGAAACACCAGCTAACCTAGAATAAAATAATTCCTTCGCATTAACTCCTTTGATGTTCAAACCCATATGCTTATAGGATGCTAGAACTTGTTCGTATTCATCTTTGCGCAATAGTCCGTGATCAACAAAGAAACAATGTAATTTATCTCCAATTGCATGGTGCAATAACACCGCTGCAACAGTTGAATCAACACCTCCCGACAACGCCATAATTACATGATCATTCCCAAGCTGCGTCTTAAGTTCTGCAATCGTTGTATCTACAAATGCATCAGCTGTCCAGTCTTGTGAACAACCACATATATTGATAACAAAGTTCTTTAATAAAACCTGACCATCTGTACTATGCGTTACCTCAGGATGAAATTGAATACCGTAAGTATTCGTCCCTTCAATCTGATAAGCAGCAACTTTTACTTTATCAGTACTTGCAATAATGTTAAAGTTTGAGGGTACTTCTTTTATAGTGTCTCCATGAGACATCCAAACTTGAGATTGGGTAGGTATGCCTTTTAATAAATCATTCTCTTGATTTACAAACTGTAAGTTCGCACGTCCATATTCTCGAATTTCTGAAGGTAAAACCTCGCCTCCTGAATGTTGAGCTATATATTGTGCACCATAACATACACCAAGTAATGGGAATTTCTCCTGAATTGTTCTAAAGTCAATCTGAGGTGCATCTTCTTGACGAACCGAATATGGACTCCCTGAAAAAATCACACCTTTTACAGTTCCATCAAATTCTGGAAGATTGTTGAATGGGTGTATTTCACAGTAAACATTTAGCTCCCTAACACGACGCGCAATTAACTGAGTATATTGCGATCCAAAATCGAGAATGATAATTTTTTCTGACATGGCGCAAAGTTACAAATCAATAGCTAATTTATCAGAGGAAATGTTAACTTATTGAAGCAAAAAAGAAAGCGAACACCAAAAAGTGTTCGCTTTCTTTTAATCTTATAGTTTTTATCAAACTTATTTATGAAATGTAATCTTTCCTCCAGCTACTTTTTTATCTCTTTTGTTCGATGGATTACCATAAACATCAACAGTACCCCCTGCCCTAGTTTCAACATCAGCAGACTCAGAAGCATAAACCTCCGTCTTCCCACCTGCATTTACCCTCACATGTACAATATCTGCCTTTAAATCCTTACCATAAAAATTTCCTCCAGCAGTAGTCCTAACATTTAGTTTTGTCGTGCTGCCTAACAAATCAATCGCTGAACCTGTATTCGAGGTAGCATCCACTCCTACAGCTTTTATAAGGGCTCTAATTTTAGCACCCTCACTAGCAGTAAAACTCATTGCTTCCGATTCCATTGCTGACTCTTCAATATTGACCTCTGCACCTTTCCTAGCATTAATATTGGAAATAGATGGTGTATAAATCACAACATTCGCTTTATTCCCTTGCATATTATATCCTGCCTTCATCTTCAGCCTTAGCTCTCCATTCGAATATACAGCCTCGACCTTATCTGCTAACTCTCCATTGATTTCCATCTCTTGTCTTTCACTGGGAACAATGCTAACCCATAATCGATCAGTTACCTCTAAAATTGAAAATTCATTCACCGACTGCTTAATTTGCGCCTCGACCGAATGAACTAACATCACTACGGCAATTAATAAAATGTATCTTATCTTCATAATGCTAATATAAATATTTACCTACCTAATAACGCTAATTCATCGGCAGTATACATATTTGCACCCTTTAAATATTTGTAAATTTTATCTTTTGTGAATTTATCATTCATTTTATATAGATTATTCATCACAAAATCCTTATCCTTCTCTATTTCGTTATGGTATCCTAAATATTTGGGAATGTGATACTGTATACTTAATCTAATAAAACGCAATTCAACATTGTTAGGATTGGATTTTAATTCTTTTTCAAGTTTATTTTTTCCCTCCTTGAAATAACTCATTTTCTTAAATGGGTTGGAGGTATGTTTGGCCATAAACATATGATATGCTGCAGCATAACCTCTCTCAACTGGAGAATCTGCCTTTTCCTCTAAAGTTTCTAAATGTTTTTTACATAATTCCTCATCTTTAACTCCCTTATTGAAGTCATTGCGAACTGTATTTAAATCCAAATCTTGAGCATTTATCTCATTGGAAATCAACAGCACAAAGGCTAAAATCATCACTCTTATCATAATTAAAAATGGTTTATTAACCTTTAAATTACAAAAAACAAGCCAACTCAAATAAACTTTAACACATTTCAAGCAAAAATTTATTATTATCGCTTTGCTCTTATATCCGTAGACAATAATAAATTAACCATTATCTTTAAAAATGATTAAATTGCTTGTATTATTATATTACTAACCTTATTTATAATCCTATGGAAAACAATGAAAATTTTGAAGGAAAAAATCTTGATTCAAACAATGAATCAAATCCCGGATTAAATCCATCCCATTTTGATAGAGAACTCAAAGTCACCCCAATTAGTACTGAATACCTACGAGAAGTTGCAAAGTGGACTAAATTCTTATCCATTCTAGGGATGATTGGAATGGCATTTTATGTATTAATGGGGATTATTATGTCTTTAGTTTATTTTGGATCAAGTTTTGGTACAAGTCAAAATAATGTTGGAGCTGTAGCAATGATACCTCTATTATTTATGATGATCATCATTTGCGCAATATATATTGCTCCAATATGGTGGCTCTATAAATTTAGCACAAACCTCCAACAGGCAATTATCTTGAAAAACACCGAACAATTAACTACAGCATTTAGTTTCTTAAAAAAACATTATAAATTCATTGGAATAATGACTTTAATAGTTATTGGACTTTATATTTTGGGATTTATTGGCATAATAGGATCTGGAGTCCTAACAACTTTAATGGCAAGATAAAATTGAAAAATTATAAATCTTTCTATAATCAAAAAATATCTACTCCCCTATAGCCCACCAAAGGTCTAACTACTAATTACTCACTACTTAATACTAAAAAAGCTCGACTTTCGTCGAGCTTTTTTCTGTACCCAGGGCCGGGATCGAACCGGCACGAATTGCTTCATTGGTGTTTGAGACCAACGCGTCTACCAATTCCGCCACCTGGGCTTATTCCCTTTGGAACGTTGCAAATATAGGGACTCTCTCTTATTTTCCAAAAATAAAATTAACCATTCTCTTAAACTAATTGATTTTAAGCCCATTTATTTTCAATTCCACAATTTAAAATACAAATTAGTTGCATTAACAATTTTTAACATCCATATAAATAAACCTTTCAAACTCTTTTCTATCTCAATAATAAGTAAAACATAAAGGGAAATATTAACAATGCGATCCTTAACATACTTTAACAATGTTCGATTAAACGATTCCCTTTCTTTTTACTCAAACTGATAGACAATAAAATTTAAAAACACTATGAAAAAGATATTAACATTTGCTGCATTATTCGCTGGACTTAGTTTCGCAGCTTCTGCACAACAACAAGACAGTGTAAAAAAAGATAGATCTGAAGTTCGTCAGGAAATGAAACATAGAAAGCATGTTCGTGGCGGAGATCGTATGGGTAGAATGGAAAATAAAACCCCTGAAGATATTGCTAAAATGAAAACTGATCGTTTGGATAAAGAACTTCAATTATCTCAAGATCAAAAGAAAAATATTTATGCCTATCATTTAGACCAGGCAAAAAAATGGAAGGAAAAACAAGAAGATAGAAAAGCTGACCGTGAAGCTCGTAAAAACGAAATGAAGGCAGAACGTGAAGAATTCTTGAAAATGTTGACTCCTGAACAACAAGAAGTATTAAAAAATAAAATGGCTGAAAACCGTAAGGAAAGATTTGATCGTGGAGATAGAAATAATAAAAGACAAATGAAACGTAGAGATCTCGATCGAAAACCTGTGGAAAAACCAGCTGAAAAAACTATGAATGTTGAAAGTTCTAATGGATAGGTTTAATTAAAGTTTTTATTAGTTAGTGGTTATATGTTTAATTGATGAAGGTCCCGTGTGAACGGGGCCTTTCATCAATAATAATAATTACTGCCCCCAGGAGGTTTCAATTTTACTCCCTCTGTCTGAATCCTTAACAACTGTTACAGATCTCGGAATCCGCTCCTTAAGCTCTTCAACATGTGAAATAATACCTACTACTCTATTCTCGTGATGCAAATACTGTAATGTATCAAAAACCGTATTAATGCTATCTGAATCCTGCGTTCCGAAACCCTCATCTATAAAGAAGAAGTTCCTATCTGCTTTATTCAATGATTGTATATTTTCCGCTAAGGCTAATGCTAAACATAAGGATGCTTGAAATCCCTGTCCGCCCGACAAAGTTTTTACAGACCTTTTATATCCATTATTTAAATAATCGATAACCTCAAATTCATTATTGTCATTTATAGTCAAACTTAGTTGGTTCCTGGTTAAACGATGAAATCGCTCATTGGCCATCTCACACATTTGCCTTAAGTGAATGCTTGAAACGTAATTCACAAAACCATTCCCCTTAAAAAGATTTTCTAAAACTTTTAAATTTGATGCCCTCAAATTTAATTGGTCAAATTCTTCTAGCAACTTCTCCTTCTTCCCTATTTCCAACGTCAATTGTGCTAATTCCTTTTCCAACCCTCCTGTCAATGATAATTGCAATTCCAGCTCTTCCTTTTTAAATTCAAAAAGCTTGACACTAGTTTCTAAATCCTCCTCTGAAAACTGTTTATCTTTTAAAAAGTCACGCAATGAATTAATTTGAGTTTCCAAAACTTCCAATCGAACATAATATTGTTGAATATCTCTCCTAAGTTGTTCTACCGGCATTGGCCTTTGAATAATTTGCTGAACTTGGGTAATATCTGCAAAATTAAACTCCCTCAATAATTTAGCAAGTTGCTCTTGCCTTACTTTAATCTGTTGGTTATAGGAACTTAACTGATCCTTTGCTGAACTATATTGTCCAGCTATTTCAGCCAACTTCGTTTTAAGTGTATTAAGCTTTTGCGTTAAAGTAAGATATTGACTTTCAATATGAATAATCTTTTGGTCAAGGTTTAACCTTGAACGACGTACTTCCTCTAATTCTAAATCTTCAAATTCCGGATACTTAAGATGTTGCAATGAATTTTTGCTATGCGTACTTACACCCTGCACAACAGCAATTTCTGCCTTAATATTATCCAATTCCTTTTCAAACTTTTGGACATTTTCCCTGTTTTTGTGTAGATCTATTCTTAATTGCTTGATCTCATTTTCCAAAACTTGGGTAACTTGCTCTGATTGTTTTATTCTTTCCTTTTGTGTTGCAAATGCCCCATCATCTTCACTGGAATATCCTACCCAATTAAATTGAGAAATATGAATTTCCAATTGCCTCCTGTGATTTTCTGCTTCTATATTTTTTTGCTCTAACCTTAACCGTTTTGACCCCAAACCAAAACTTGATTTTGCAAATTCCTCTTTTAGGCTTTGATAGGATTGTCTCTGTTCCTCCAATTCCTGTTTATTCAAGCGTATTTTATTTAACTCTTCTTGAACATGTGTAGCAACCATAGGCTCTGGATGATCCAGAGCTCCACATAATGGACAGGGCATCCCTGGCAAAAGATCTGTTGCAAATTGACTCAATTTTGCCTGAACTTGTAATTGTGTTTCTTGGTCTCTTAGCTTATTAAAATTATTCTCAATCAATTTAAGTTCATTCCCAGTCATTTGACCCCAATTATCCTCTGTATAGCCATGCTTATGATATTGAGACTGTTCTTCAGTGATCTCTTGAGTTAGTTGTTGGATTTCTTCTTGTACTTGACCGACTTTTTGTAGCAAACTGTCTTTCAAGTGATACCACTTCTCCATCTCAATAAGCTGAGAAGTATCAATCTTTTCAGATTTCAATTCTGCTAATCTTTCTTCGGCTTCTTCAAGTTTTTGATTAAGAACAACCTCAGACTCCTTGGTCCGCTCTACAAAGGGAGTCCCTTTAATTAAGCGAGTCTCTAATTCCTTCTCCTTCTTATTATTTTCTTTAATCTGAATAATTAATTTATAATCCTCGGCTTGGCCCCTTAACACATTTAGATTCAAATAATCATACTGAACTTCAGCTATCTCCCTCTCTACAACATCAATTTCCTGCAATTGCCTTTCCTTTATGGATTGAAAATTCTCAATTCGATGAATTAATGACTCTCTTTCATTATTTAAAGATTGTAAAAAAGCTAAAGGCTCTTTAAATGCATGAGAAGTCCGTTCATATCGGTTCAAATCCTGCTCCTGTTGCTGAATACGGGCCTTCTTAGAATTCAGTTCAGTAAATTGGGCTTCTTTTTGATCTAATTCAATTCTCTTATCTTTAAATTCCTGTAAAGATTGAACCTTTTGCTGTAAGACTTGAAAATCCTCTTTCGTCTGTGCTAATGTTACCTTAGCATCTTCAACCTCACGCTGCTTTAATCCCAAAGCCTCAGATGATATACTTTCAAAACCTGATAATGCACCCTTAAGGTTTTCTAATTTCCTATTATTTCCTGCTTGCAAATTCCCAACTTTCGGCCCCAAATCAAATTTATTAAGGTAAAAGATCTCTTTCATCATTTCTGAACGGTCCTTACCTTTTAATTCAAGAAATTCTTTAAACTGACCCTGAGGAATTATGATGGTCCTTCGAAAGTTTGGATAGGAAAGGTTGGTAACCAATGCTCCATCTGCTGACTCCATTGGAACCCAATTCTCATCCTTCCATTCGTAAGCAGTGCGTTCAATTGGAGTGGTATCATCAAAGTTCTTTCGCCTCTTCCATTGCGCAACAAATCGGAATTTTCTGTTTTCAAAATTTAAAAATTCAAAATCAATCATTGTCTGATTAGATTTTAAATTCATCATATTATAAGCTCGTTTATCCGTTTTGTTTAAACGTTCAGTATCTCCATATAAAACGAAGCTTATAGCTTCTAAAATAGATGACTTACCAGAACCAACAGATCCAAAGATTCCAAATAATCCCGCCTGCGTCAGTTCGGTAAAATCAATTGTTTGTTTCTCTTGATAGGAATATAATCCTTCTATGCTTAATAATATTGGCAGCATGCTTAATCCTCTTTTTCTAAAGTATTCGTAGAAACCTCATCAAATAAGGTCAATATTTCATCATTGGGTTCTTGTCCATATTTAAACTTGAAATAATCTTTAAAAAGATCCTTCATATTTTGGTCTAAATTAACTTTGATTTCAGACCTCTCTAAAAGGCGCTTATTGTTAACTACTGGAATAATGTGAATGATTCCATTATGCGCCTCATGAATTCTCTTTAAATCACTGGCTGTTAAAAAATTATCTGATTCTATTGTAAGTTCTACTAAAGCTTCTTGATTATCATGTAACCATCTCACAGCTTCGTCTATATCCTTAAATCTTGTTCTTACTAATGGCCTTCCTTTCAGAAGTTGTACAGTACGATACTGCGCAATTTTATTAGGTTCTAAATCCACAATCACTACCTGCTTTTTCTGTCCACTCTCAGAAAATGAATATGCCAAAGGACTGCCTGAGTAAATAACGGGTGAGGTACTATGCCCAATCTCATGAAATTTATGTAAGTGTCCTAACGCTGTATACTGAACTTGAGATGGAATACCATCAGAATATATTAAGTCAGCAAATCCTAGTCGAATAGGCTTTTCTCCCTCTGGCTCCTCCAAAACTTCACCTCCTCGCTTCAACATATATAAATGAGTACATAATAAATTAACCCCATAGCTGTCACAATATTGAGTTGCTAAATCTTGCCAGCGTTGTTTCAATACTTCTTGCAATTGGGCAGATTTATCCTCAAAACCTAGAAATTGCTTTAACCTAATCTCGTTGGCAAATGATGTACTCAATATTCTAATGGGATAATAGTATTTTGGAATCTTGATCTCCACAAATCCCTCATCAACTCTGATAACATCAAAATGACCCTCTACAGTAATAGGATTAATTTTTAAATGTGGCTGACCAAAGAAGAATATCCCCAATTCCCTTGCTAATGAATCCGGAGAATCTATGCGATCTGGTGAATCATGATTACCTGCTATCGCAATAACCGGCCTCCGTCCATTCTTTGATAATTTCTTTAATGTTCTATAAAGTAACTCAATTGCCTCAACGGGAGGATTAAAAGTATCATATAAATCTCCTGATACTACAACAATATCAACATCCTCCTTATCTGCTATTTGACATATCTCGTCTAAAATTTCCTTCTGTTCATCTATTCGAGAAAAGAAATCAAGCTTTTTACCCAGATGCCAATCTGCTGTATGTAATATGCGCATTTACAATAAATCTGTATGGTGAAGATTAAAAATACAGATTTTTATCTTTGTAAATGGTTAAGAAATGTGAAACACCTTAGGTATAAGAGAAAACATATAACACCTATCGGTCGGAGTGACCTAATGACTTTTCAGGATTTACCTTATTGCGAACCAATTGTTTAAGTTCTTTGATTTCTGGAAATCTACCCTCACGCTTGCGATCAAAAATAATTTCATCATTCACAATAATTGTGTAACGACCACTTATTTCCCCAGGCTCCAAGTTTACAGAAAATAAATCTTCCGAAAATGTGGTTAGCAACTCCTGAGCCATATATGAAGCCCGAAGCATCCAACCACATTTTGGACAATAAATTATACGAACTATTGCTTTCACTAATTTAAATTAAATTAATGCTTTTGAACAGTATATGCATCAGTTTTACCGTTATGACAGGTATTACATGAAATATTGTAAACTATACCATCATACGCATGTTTAAAATGTTTCTTATTAATTTGATTCGTCATTTTAATCATATGTCTGGCAACATCTTTCTTCGGATTTGAATCCGATGCAAAGTCTAATCCTTTCTCGCCGTTGGCTTTCGGAGCATGACAATGATTACATTTTACCCCTAAGGCCATATTAAATGATTTCATCGTACTATCTAACTCTTCATGAGTTATATTTTTTGGAAGTACTTTTAAATTTTGTGGCTTTTTTTCTTCTTGACCCCCTATATGAAAGGCACTTAAACCTAAAACTATAGCGAATAAACTTAATAGCGTGCTGATTTTTCTCTTCATCTCTCTTGATTTTAGTTGGTACTGCCAATTTAGCAAAAATTATTAAATTGTAATAGAAATGTCATGAAAAACTATAAAACGCAAATAACCAACAACTTAAACATCTTTATTTTGTTAAACACTTCTTTGTTTTTATCTTGCAACCCTTGATCTTATAATAGCTTATAGTTTGCTGACAACCTTTCTCAGCAAAATATGTATTTATCACTATGTATAAACATTTTTCATTACTATTTACGCTTCTAATTGGATTCGCAGTACCAAACTTTGCACAGTTAAAATCGGTTAAAGCTAAATCTGGTTATTCCTACTGGGTAAGAACACCTGAGAATATGGATAAAAAAGAAAAACTCCCTATAATTATCTTTCTCCATGGCAGAAGTCTTTCTGGCCATGACTTAAATAGAGTAAAAAGGTATGGGGTACTAAGGGCAATAGAAAAAGGAAAAGATTTAGACGCTATTATCGTTGCCCCTCAAACCGCTAACGGATGGGATCCAGACAAGGTAATCAAGGTGTTAGATGAAGTCCTAAAAAATTATCCCGCAGACAAAAGTAGAGTATATGTCTGTGGAATGAGCATGGGTGGTTATGGCACAATGGATGTTGCCGGTAAATATCCTGAAAGAATTGCCGCGGCAGTCGCAATCTGTGGTGGCGGAACAACTAGTTATGCATGCAATTTAACGCAAGTACCAATCTGGATACAACATGGTAGTGCAGATCGCGCGGTACCTGCTTCTGAATCTAAAAAAATCTATAATGCAATTAAAAAATGTAATAGTAAAGCCGACGCTACCTTAACAATTATTCCTGGTGGAACTCATGGAAGTGTCGAAAGTCTTTTTCATGGTGAAAAAATATATGATTTTATGTTTAAACACTCTAAAGGCTCATACTCAGATAACAATACAATTTCATATAAATAATCAATTTAGGAAAATCATGCTAATCCAAGTAAATGATGGAATGCAAAAAAATTATGCGTACGAACTTACGGAACCTGTAGGCAAAAATTTTCATCCTGAATTTACTCCAGAATTAACTCCTAAAGAAATGTTAGAATTAGGTGTATTTAATGGAAAATACCTCAATTCTTGCCAAAATGAATTCCCAATCGACTGGTTTAAAAATGTAAACCTGTTTCTTGGAGAAAGTCAGAATGGAAATCCAGACCTCAATTACTTCAAAGTTAGAGCTTCTCAACCACTTGAAGAATGGCAAAAAAAAGGATGGATTAACCCTCAAGACCCCAGAGGATGGTTCCAATGGTATTGCAGATACTTTATGGGAAGAAGATCTGCTGATGATCTAAGACAGATTAAACGTTGGAAAGCAATGAAAAGACATATCGCTCAAATTAAAAACAACTGTCAGTTCGGCGACCTTCAATGTAGACCTAAACAAAGACAAGCTCTTCTTCATTGGGCTTATGACAGCATAAATATGTAATCCTATATTTTACAATTAAAACTGAGCATCATTTGTCGGCCATTATAAGTGGGATATAATAAATAAGGATGCTTTTTCTTTTGAATTCTTTCTTTCAACACTGGAAGCAACCAATAGGATATTTTTGTACTTAATATACCTATTCCTGCTCCCATGATCACATCAGATAACCAATGCTTATTGTTATACATTCGGAAAAAACCTGTCCCTGCCGCAATCCCATAGGCACCTATCCCATACCAAATAGATTGATGACTATATTCCTGCCAAACTAATTCTGCCCCAACAAATGCAGTTGCTGTATGTCCAGAAGGAAATGAATTATTAGCAGAAAAATCTGGCCTCCAAGTAGGAATAGTCCCTTTCAGTAAATTAACCGCTCCTGCCATTATTAAATGCGAAATCCCAGCAGTAAACAATCTTGTTTTAATTTCGTGCTTACCGGAAACCCCTAAAACATCTAACGCAAAATAGGAAGCGGTAGGAATGTATTGAGAATAATCATCAATTGGAAATTTCCCAGGATGATTTGTTTGCAGGTTATCTCGTATAAAAACATTCTGATTTTTGATATATGGATTTTTAATCGAAACTACTCCAATTGTAATAAAGCCAACAGGTGCAATTAATTCTGAACGTAAAACATGTTGTTGAAATATTTTATGAAAACCACTTTCTATTTGCCCTGCTAAACTATCTGTCTGACATATGCAATAGGTGCTGTTAAGATTTAAAATAAGTAAGATTAATACTCGTAATCTTAGATTAAACCAGAAGATCAATAGCTTCATTAAATTATACTTTCGGTTATTAATTGGATATTTACACCTCTCTAAATCAACCTACACATATGTTATTGCCATATCTTTCAAAACGAAATTATTATTAAAATTCGATAAATAAAATACCTAACATCGTGTATTTTTTATGCTTTAATTATTTAATAATCATCATCATTTTTATCAAGTTATAGCCTACAAGGACCTGTTTTGGAAGATACTCTGGTATAATTATATAATTCAACAATACTCCGACTTAACAATCTTCTTTTTTAAAGCATGCTTGAGGTAGATTTAGGAAATTCAAATAATGAAAATTTTTGTCTTCTTATTTTTCACACTTATGAATATAAATCATTGCATGGGGCAGAATTCAGAAAATTCAGAAACAAATCTGCTCTTGAAAAAATTTGATTTTGAGTCACAGATAATAAATGGATACCATGAGTTGCTGCCTCAAGAACTTAAAGAATCTCAAGCTGACCTTCTCATTGATATTGAGAAAAAATATAATCGGCAAGAAATCAGAAAAACACTCCTGAATTTCATTCAACAAGTATATTCCCATGATGAAATAAAGAAATTTTCCTCAATGGAACCTGAATCTATAATTGAAGATAACCAGAACAAATTCAAAGAATTGGAAAATAAATTAGAAGGATATTATGATCAAATGTATCTTGAAGTAAACCGAGCACTCTCTGGGGTTAAAATTATAGATATTCCGATTCAGTCTAAACCATTTGAATTTTTTACTATAAACCGACCGGATGGTATTTACGAGGCCACTGCATATGATAATTTCCTACCCCAAAACATACAAATTAATCCGAAACCTTTAATTCCTGCAGCAAAATTTATCTCAATTGAAATCTTACAAATTGACGCCTACACAAATAGTATTAATATTCAATTGAATCTAAATGATCAGAATTTAATAGAAAAAATAATCAAAAATCAAAAGGCTGACTTAGTCCTGATTATTGATAAAAAATTGATTTCAATTGTAAGTCATGAACCATTATTTCAAAATAATTCTTTGATTTTGACCTCAGAATGGTCATTAAATGATCTTCAAATGATTAAAGACACGCTAAACAGGGATGTGTATTAAAATTAAAACTAAAACATTATGTTCGAAAAAACAGATCTTATAATTGCCATTGATAAAGCTGATCTAAATACTGCTGTTAAACTTTATAATGAAGGCAATAGAATTCCAAACAGTCCTCATGCTTATGATTATTCTCAATTATTTGATAATCTTATCAGAATTAGGGCATATGAATTAATCAACTTAATGGTTGAGAACGGGGAAATTGAAAATGATGTCTATATGCTTGATAATATTGAGAATTCCATGTTTTCAAAATTAATAAGAGTAAAAAACTTAGATGAAAGCTTCCTTGAATTTTTTAAAAGCTTTTTAGATAGTTCCCAGAACATTAACGATGAGGTTGCTGGTCACTCATTAATTAGTTACGCCATTGAAAGTGGGGCAGATCCTAAAATCCTTCAAACTTTGATTGACGCAGGTTGCAATACCCATTTTAAAAATCAAGCAGAAGATAATCTAATAAATATAAGCATTAAGAAATATGGGATAAGTAGCAGTAACCTAATATCATATATTCAAATTTTCAGTAAGGAAGGTGTAGATATCAATGAAAAAAATAAAGTCGGAAAAACTGCATTGCATCATGCTGTGGAATCTAACAAACCTCAAATCCTAGAAATATTACTACAAAATGGCGCTAACCCGAATGTACAAGATGCAGAAGGAAATTCCCCTTTTCACATTGCTGTTGCGCATAAACTCGATTTGGACATATACAATCAGCTTGCTGAATATGACAGCATGGACTTTGAACAAACCAATCATAGAGGAGAAAAAGCACTACATGAATATCTAAGGATTTTGGATGGCTTTGGTTCTGAAAATCCAGAATTACTTTTAAAATTAATCGATGATGGCGCGAACCTAAATAGTACCTCCCCTTTTTACAGTAAGGAAGTTTCAGCATGGGATTGGATTGTCCAGAAAAAAGCTGTCCTTTTCGAAAAAGTATTTAATACTATTCAACCTGATATAAATGAACAGGATGATTTGGGAAATACACTTTTACATAAAGTGGTTAGCAAGGACAGCAATAATGACCAAAATATCGCTAAAGAAACTTATAGAAAAGTGAAATTCCTTCTGGATAAGGGTGCATCTCCAACAATATTAAACAATGATGAAAGGTCCGCAATGATGATTGCTTCTGAGGATAACTTAAAAACTAAAACGGTCGAATTATTATTAATAGCTCAACAAAAAGAAAAGTAATTATGTCAATGTCATTTATAATTGCCTGTGAAGGCGGAAAAAGAAAAATCGCTGAACTTTTGTTAAACAATAACGAAGTAGACGTAACTTATGCCGATGAAAAAGGAAGAACTGCCCTTCATTACGCTGCTCATAGAGGATATATAGATTTGGTAAAACTTCTTATTGAAAAAGGGTCTGACTATGATTACGAAGACCATCAAGGCGAAACTCCTCTTTTTTTTGCATGCCTCCAAAAACAAAAACAGACTGCTCAATATTTAATCGATCAGGGTGCAAATGTCAATATAAACGATTTAAAAGGAAATAGCTTACTCCATCTTACCGCAGCCACTGGTCAAGCAGAAGTTGTAAAAACTCTTATCGAAAAAGGATTAGATGTCAACGCCGTTAATAACAATACAGAAACTCCTCTTATACTCGCTGTAATGAACAGGAGCCTGGAATCTGCAAAGATTTTATTGGACACTGCTGCAAATCTCAATAATAGTAATAAAACCGGAAATGCTGCACTTTTGTTAGCGGTAAAGAACCGACAACTTCCTATGGTAGAGCTTTTGATAGATAAAGGAGCTGAAATCAACCAAGCTAATGAATTCGGAGAATCTGCCCTCCTAGTAGCTTGTTACGAAGGAAATAAAGCATTGGTGAAATTATTATTAGAAAATGGAGCAGATGTAAATATAAGCTCCTCAGAAGGTATTTCCCCAATTTGGTATGCTTGCGCTCATAATCAAAAAGAAATTGTGAATTTACTGCTAGACAATGGTCTCGATGTAAACCATAGCAGACCTATCACTGGAAATGATCAGGCATTATACGGGTACTTAGATTATGTGGAAACAAATAATAATCTCTCAGTAGATGCTCAATTCAATTTTAATCCAAAAGATGCACAAGGTGGTGAATCATTATTGCATCATGCCGTAAAAAATGGTCACCTAAGCATGGTGAAATTATTAATAGAACGTGGTGCAAACATTGATTTACAAGATGAATCTGGTAATTCTGCCCTTCATTATGCTGCCGCTAATGGCAAAAAGGATGTGCTGAAATTCCTTCTTGAAAACAATGCTGATCCTCAATTAACTAATATAAAAGAACAAAAAGCAATCGATTATTCAAACATTAAAGGCTATAATGAAATTACAGCGTTATTAATCCAATTTGGATCCACCCAAAGTGTAAATCAGAGTAGTCCCTCTCAACAAAATCATCCATCAAATAGTAATACAGGACCTGTCATGGATAAGAAAAAAGCATTAATGGATCTGAAAGAACTTTTGGATGCTGGAATTTTGACTCAAGAGGAGTTTAATCAGGAAAAGAGTAAAATATTGGGTACATAAACTTACTTTAGATAAAACTTATAACATAATTACTGTGTTTCAATAAAAAAATATTGATAGACAATACTTTTCATATAATTTGAAATAAACTTATACGTTAAATAATTAATTGTAAAACCAAATTATAATGAACAATGTTGCTATAGGGTTATTAATACTTAGAATTTTCATTGGAGCGAGAATTCTTTATGGAGTTATTGACAATGTAATAAATTGGGACAAAATGAATGAATTTGCACAATTCCTATCTCAATATAAATTTCCATTCCCAATTGTATCAGCAATTACTTCTGTTGCAATTCAACTTTTCTGCGGATTTTTAATATTAATCGGATGGCAAACTAAATGGTCATCATTGTTACTTTTCTTAAATTTCTTAATTGCATTAATAATGGTTCATCTTCCAAATAAGGATTCAATAGAAGTGATGACCCCTGCCTTAGCAATGCTCTTTATATCCGCAGCACTAATATTTACTGGAGCAGGAAAATATTCTGTAGATAAAAATTAATCATCATAAAATATGGAAACTAAAAACTTTTTTTACGGGAAAGAAAAAATGAATGCCTTGGCAATCAAATTCTTATTATTAGGAATTGCCGGATTAATAGGAATTTACTATATCTGGTTTGTTGAAGAAAGAATTTATTTAATTGGAAGAGTGGTTGTAGTCTTCTTAGCTTTGTTAGGAATTGGAGCATTTATTTATTTGAAATTGTTCGGAAAAAAACCAAATGAAATTGCTTTGTCAATTAGTCCTCAAGGTATTAAATCAAACACTACTCCTGTTCTGAATGCTGCAGATTTAATTGAATGGACCGACATCACAAATGTATTCTATGTAGGGAATACCATAGATATTGAGGTTATTGATCCAAATAAATATGCTGATAGAATGAAAAACTTCTTCGTGAGAGACACTTATATGAAAGCAATGAAAGGAATTTTTAGAATTTCATTAAATGAGGTGAATGCCCCAGAAAAAGAACTTGCCGAAACCTTGAATCCTTATCTGAATAAATTGAATAACTAAAACCTTTGTGTACCTGTATTCAGGTAATTTAAAAAAAACACTGCTGTTTAAGATCTTATATTTTAGATTTGTAATTCACTAAAATAACCTTATATGAAAAAACAGTTCTTATTTGCATCAATAATTTTAAGCAGTACTTTATTCTTTGCTTGCGGAAACAACAATAATTCCTCCGAATCCAATGATGCTGAGGAAACTGATGAAAAAAGTGTTATTGAAAATTTAAGTGATGCCGGCGATGCAGTTAAAGGATTAAGCGGCTTAGAAAAAGCAATGAAGGATGTCGAAACACAAACTAATGCTTTAAAAGCAAAATCTCCAGTTACTAATGACGAACTTAAAAACGTCCTTCCTGAAAGCTTAGACGGTTTGAAAAGAAAATCAATCCGTGTTGGTGACTCTGCATCCCTTGGAATCTCAACAGCAAATGCATCCTATGAAAATGAAGATGGATCAAAAACATTGGACATATCTATTATGGATGGCGCAGGTGAAGCAGCTAGTGCTATTACAGGATTGGCATTTTATGGATTTAATACAGATTCCGAAGAAATATCCGATGATAGAACCGAAAAAACTACTGAATTCAAAGGTCAACGTGCTAAATTAACTGAATCTAAATACAACGAAGAATTAACATCAACAATTGAATGGATTCAAAAAAAACGATATTTAATGAAGATTGAAGGTAAAACTTATACGATTGATCAATTAGGTAATCTAATGGACAAACTCAATCTTGATAAACTTCCTGAATAAAATTTTATACTAAAACTATTTAATAAGGCCATTTAATTCAATGGCCTTTTTTTAATCCTATAAAATCTAAATTTATGTACTAACTTTTTTTAGGCTTAGAGGACATTATAAACTGAAGCTCTCCACCCTCTGCTATTTCTTCATGTGGAAGCTTAAATCCAAGCACCTCTTTTCCATTCCAGAAGACCTTAGTTACATATACATTTTTCTCAGACTGATTCTTTGCCACAATCTTCAATAATTTCCCGTTTTCTAATTGAATTTCAGCCGATTTTACTAATGGACTGCCTATCCAATACATCGGTTCTCCCGGTGCAACTGGATAAAAACCTAGTGAACTAAATAAATACCAAGCTGACATCTGACCACAATCATCATTCCCCCCTAAACCCGCAGGTCCATTATGATATTGATTCCGGATTATTTGCCTTATACGCGCTTGAGATTTCCATGGACTTTTTGTTACATTATATAAATACGCAACATGATGAGATGGCTCATTGCCATGTACATAATTCCCAATAATACCCTCTCTAGTAATATCTTCCGTATTTTCAAAATAGTGGTCTGGTAGATGCATACTGAATAGTGAATCCAAATAGTTTTCAAAACGAGATATTCCTCCCATGGTCTCCATTAACTCTACTGGCTGATGCGGAACATACAAAGTGTAATTCCAGGTATTTCCTTCTATAAATCCTTGCCCATGAGTGTCTAATACATCAAATTTCTCCCTAAATTTCCCTTGACTATCCTTTGGTCGCATAAAACCAATACGCTCGTCATAAAGATTACGCCAATTCCCTGCTCGCTTAGTAAATTCTGCAGCAATTTCTTTTTTGCCTAGTTTCTCAGCTAATTGTGCTATACACCAATCATCATATGCATATTCTAAGGTATTTGATACTGAGGTCCCATTTTTATCATCAGGTACATAACCTAAATCAATATAATCTCCTATTCCTTCATATCTCCGTGAATTGGCCGTCTCAACACATGCAGATAATGCAGCTTCTGCATCACCTTTATAAACACCCTTCATGATAGCATCTACAACTACAGATACTGAATGATATCCACTCATACACCAATTCTCATTTGCATAATGTGACCATATTGGCAACATCCCTAAAACAGATTGACTATGGTGGGCCATCATCGATGAAACCATATCTGAATTCCTTTGTGGAGAAACTAAGTTTAACCATGGATGAAAGGCTCGAAATGTATCCCATAATGAAAATGAAGTGTAGTTCGTAAATCCATCTGCTACATGAACTTCCTGATCTAAACCTTTATATTCCCCATTTAAATCCATATAAACCGTGGGCATTAAATTAGCATGATAAACAGAAGTATAAAAATTAACTAAGTCTTCCTTGTTCAGCATTTCTACTTTAAACTTATTTAATTCCTTATTCCAATCCTCTTTCCCTTTGGAAACAATCCTATCAAAGTTCCAATCCGCTGTCTCAACCTCCATATTTGATAATGCATTTTTCATACTAACTGGACTTAATGCCACTTTCAAACCAATTTGCTCGCCTTCTTTGGTATCAAAATCTAAATGCATCTTAATGTTATGAGCAGCCAATTCTGGAAAATTATTCTCTTGATCAAATTTCCTCCAAAATCCTTTATACTGAACATCCTTATCTAAATATTTTGCCCCATAATTCTTAAATGGTTTAGACGTCTTAATCGCAAAGTAAACTGTCCTTGTTCTTGCCCATCCATTGGTTTGACGATATCCAGTTATCGTTGAATCATTTAGTACTCTCACAAACGTCCAAACATTCTTTCCCTCATAATTATAAATCCCAGAGGTAAGATCTAAAATTAAATGCGATTGGTCTGATGAAGGAAATGTATATCGATGCATTCCAACTCGCGTACTAGTCGTTAGTTCTGCCTTAATATTATGCTTATCAAGCTTAACGCTATAGTAATTCGCCTCCGAAATCTCATTATCATGACTATATTTAGATCGATATCCATTCTCCGGATGGTCCTTCGTCCCTGGGTTTAGTTGAACTTTCCCTTGGGTTGGCATCACTAGAATATCCCCTAAATCAGAATGACCTGTTCCTGAAAAATGTGTATGGCTAAATCCTACTATCGTCGGATCATCATATTGATATCCTGCACAATATTTATAAACATCGCCGGTATATTTTCCATTAACTGCATATGGAATCGTATCTGTTTCAGGACTTAATTGTATAGACCCAAACGGAACTGTGGCGCCAGGAAATGTATGCCCCATCTTTGCTGTACCAATTAATGGCTTAACATATTGACTTAAATTTGTTTGTTGAGAAAACCCTATCACAGGTAATAGGATTACCATAAAAATACCAGCTAACTTCTTATATTTATTATTTATCATTTTCAAAGAATCTTATTTAATTTAAAATGGGTTTATAAGCTACTAAATCGATAATGTTATCATCAAATATATCTAAAACATTCTTCAAATTATATTTATAAAACTAATTTATATCCAATAAAAAGCTTCCATATAGTCATAAAAAAAGGTGACTCCAAAATAGAATCACCTTCTTTAATTATTTTAAGGTAAACCATGTATACCCGTTCGCAGGAATCTTGACGGGAAGATTTATTTTATAATCCCTAGTTATCTCATATTTCAAACTATTCTTTTCCTCAAATGAAATATTTACCTCATCGCTTAATCCTGTGTAATAAACAGGCAATTCAATCGTAATATTCATCTCCTTATCAGTAGGATTATAAATCATTCCTAATCCTTTTTCTTTTCCAGATGGATCTACATGTAATATTCCATCCCAATCCCGTCCATCTGCTCTTCTTAGATGTATAATATCTTGATTCAAAATATCTCTATATTTTTTATACCAATCTATAACTTCAATTACAGTAGACTTTGTTCTTTCCGTATCGTATAGTCTCGGCCCACGATAACATGCTTGAATTCCTGAACCATAATACTGCATCATCAATTGCTTATAATCTTCAAGGTGATCATTTAATGGCTCCAAAACCGCATCCGCTCCTCCTCCATGATAAGCCGTCAAGGGAACAAAACCCCAACCCATCGAGGGTGTTTTCTCCCATGTACCATCATATATATTCTGGCGATTTAAAATCTTCTGCTGATCTCTACTTAATGAAAAATTAACCTCCCTATAGCCTAACGCAATTTTATTAGTCCCATCTAAAAAGTACCAATCTGGTGCATTGATGTATACTCCCATTTTATTTAATTCATGAAAAATCGATTTCTGAATTTCCATTTGTGCCCATTGTGAATCCTCTAAACCTTCATGCCCTGGATGATCATGTGATGCACAGACATCTCCTGGATAGGGACCGTCCATTTCCAAAATACTAAATCCTGTATTCCTGAAAAAATCCTTAATCGCTTTGGCATAATCCAAACCCCATTGACTACCAAAACAAGGTGCATTACCAAAAAATGCCCCTCCTGGCTTTCCCGTTCTTGGATTAATTACATCCGTTTCTGCATTAATTGTCCTTGAACTAAATAAGGTATATCCCCCTAATTTTATACCCTTAGATTTTGCATAGTCTGCTAATGATTTCCATTCCTTATGGTTTTCCGCCGTGTTCAACTCCATCCTTAAATGACTCCCAAAACTCAAAATTACCGCCTCATAACCAGTTGCTGCACATTGATCTATCGCTGTAATTACCTCTTCCCTGTTTTTGCTCACTAAATGCATAAATATTGGATTGGCATTCGTCCATGGTGTCAACTTTCTGTACATTTTCCGAATCGCCAACCCTCGCCTTTCATGATCTTCACTATCATGTAATAGCTCAAAGGTTTTCACTGAGGTAAATCTCCCTTTTGGGGAGATGTTTATCTTTGAAACATCCTTAGGGTAAACCAATGCTTTCGCCGGAGTCGTTAAATAATAATTTACTTGGGATGTATATGTAGAATCTGTCTCCCAATGTAAAGTTTGATCTGAAAGCCTGTATTTCATAGCATTGTTAAATGCATAATTCGTCTCAAAATAAATCCCAGACTGCTTTAACATATCTTCCTTGCTCCCAACAACTGCAGACTCCCCTTCTACTAATGAAAGCACCTCATTGACAACTCGATTAACTTGTATTTCTCTTCCACTATCATTAACTACCTCTACCCATTTTCGTAAAACTGGTAATCCATCATAAATTTCATAATGAACCTCTATGACGATGCCTTTCAGATCCGAATGAATGAATTCCAAAATCAAACCCTTTCCTCCTGCCGATTCCTTTGAACCTGACCAGAACGGACCTCTGTCTTGTATTGAAGCCTCTAAAGGCACTATTTTTGAAGCTCTAAAAGTAAATGCCTCTGGATTGGCTTTAAAATCAGACAACCATTCGTTTAGTAAATAAGCCTTTTCCTTCTGTCCTTTTAGCCCGCCTACTTCATATTCTTTCCCATTTATATTAACATAGGCCTCCGGCTCCACAGATCTGATCAATTGCTGACCATTGCTAAGATTTCGATAATCATAACAAACTAGATTATCTGCCTTTTTAAATGCTCGTTCAATTAAACCATTTGTTAATAAAATGTCTGAACCGTTCTCTTTAATTGTTGCCTCGAATCCCTTAGGCTGGATTAACCAATCTACCTTCGGCTTTCCTCCTTGCGCTAAACAAAATTGGCTGATGGAAATAGTGAATAATGTAATTAGGATTAGTTTAGGATTGATTCTCATATGTCTTTTTATAAAAAAGGGCAGACGTCAATTTGATCTGCCCAAAATTTGTTAATAACCTCTTTTTTAAAGAGTTTTTGAAATATTGTTAAGTAATTCTTTAGCTTCATTCAAATCTTCATTCCAACCTTCAAATCTTTGGTTGGCTTCCATTTTGTGAATAGCGGATTGAAACAGGTCTAAATTTTTCTGATCTTTCTTTTCCTTTAATGCTTTTATGACAATCCTTGCCTTTTCATAATCTTGAATTCCTTCAAGCATTCTTTCATATCGAATCGATGACCTTCCTTTAGGATAAACTATGTAAGTATCTCCTGCTGGCCATGTCCTGAACCTGGAATCTTGTAATGGGTTTTCAACCCATGAATTATAAGCCCATCTCAACATCCCATCAAAGCCTGTGGCTAATGCATACCAACCTAAATAGGTCGATTCTGCCGGTTCTGAAAATGTAAACTGATTTGGAAACCCATCTGAACAACAGATATAAAATGTACTATTTAATCCTCTCTCCTTCCGGGAAATAATATCCTCCTTGGAATATGGATGACCTACTGAAATACTGATATCCTCTGAATTTGGAAATCGCTGATAGGTTTTCTGATTGTCCGCATACGAAATACCAATTTTTGGAGCAACTTTCTCTAGTAAGGCAATTGCTGCATCCATTTGCTCTCGTTCTCGCTCATCCATAGCTATGTTCGTTTTTTCTAACCAGCCTTTGGAATCAAGATGCTTTACAAAATCCTTTAAAAATGGGGTCCATAGATCTTCAAAAATCGGAGTGCCAGGTTTTGCAACTACATTAACCATGGAATTATTGGACGCATCTTTATAATGTATTTCATTATTCCATGGAATTATTGAATAACAATTAATCATATCCTCAACCCCTAAATCCATCATAAAATCCACCCATTTATCAAAAACCTTATAGTCATACGTCCAACTTCCATCCGTATTTTTAGTCCAACTAATCATATCGGCATATGGATCATAAGTCTGAACATTCCAAGGATCTTTATTAAGTGTAGTGGTAATAACCTTTTGACCCGCATCCGCCAATAGCTTCATTACTGGCTTCATCGCTGCAAAATGGGCATCACTCCACATTGCCAATCCTTCAACCCGAGCAACTGAGGATGGATGTTGCCATTGATCTAAATGATAGGTCCATTCTGAGGATTTTGGAAGAATTTGATTGATCACTTCAACCTCTAATGCTAACTTCTCTGTTTTTTGTCCTTTCCCACTTATGAGGATTTCACCTATATAATTCCCAGATTTCGCTTCGGAAGGTATATCAACACTTATCCATACTGGTCGTGCTGTTTTTCCCGAAATATTAAATGATGTCAAATTGTCAAGCATATCTGCTGATAATGACGAGGCAAAATCCTCAGGTTTCCGATGACCACATCCTCCTGCAAACTCATCTGTCATTACGTACCTGACAAACCTAGCTTTCGTTGAAGAACTTAAAATCTTCGACTTATCTTTTGAAACAAAGTCCGAAATATGAACCTCTACATCCTCTACATCAGTCTTTGACCATAACAGAACCTGAGCAGATAGCTTTTCTCCTTTCCATCCCTTAATAAGAACCCTATTCTGTTTTTCAATTTCTGGTGCCAAGGATTTTGCAAAGCGTTTATCAACTGTTACAAAGGAACTTTGTAAGCCTGAACCAACTTTCGACCAATCTGAATTAACATCTCCAGTTGGATCTGCTAGCTCTACAAATGTCTCCGACAGCCCTGGTTTTGACTGCGAAAAACCTGTTGAAAAATTTAATAATGTGCTACTTAGGGCAAGTAATATAACCCAATGTGGTTTATTGATTATCATCTTGAATAGTTTAGTTGACCTTAGTGAATTTCCAAATAGGAATTCTCCATTTCCGGAATACAATATACAGGTTTATAATGAATTGTTTACATTATTTAGTATTTGTAAACAAAATTTTATTTATATTATTCTTTTAATGCCAATACGAAATCAGTCTTATTATTAATCACCTTATCAGGGTCTCTTTTATAAGAATATAAAGACCAACAAATAAGATCATATATCCAAAACCTATTTTCAGTATCTTGTTCGGAATTTTTTCCGCAAAATAAAATCCTATAAATATTCCCAAAACCGTTCCGCCTGTGTACAATAGCAATAAATTCCAATCAAAGATTTCAAATTTCTCTATGTCACCCATGACACCAAAAAACGAGTTTATGGAAATAATTATCAAGGAAGTTGCAACTGCTCGGCGCATGGGAAGCCTGTAGAAATTAACCAATGCTGGTATAATCAAGAAACCTCCACCTGCACCTACTAATCCTGTAATGAGACCGACAATGGCTCCTTGTAAAACAACAATCTCAATTGGGATTCTTACATTTTCAGCGGGAATTTCCAAATTATGCCTAGCACTTATTATCATACTTAATGAAGAAGCAACCATCACAAATGAAAATAATATCATCAAAAGGACATTTTGATGAAAACTATAACCTGCTATTTGTATAACTTCCGGAACTAACGGTAATATAAATAACCTGGTAATAAATACAACAATTAGGGAGGGAATCCCAAAACTTAAAACCTTAGGAAGGTCCGCCTCCTTTTTCACTATTCCACGGATTGCTCCAATTAACGAAGTAACACCGATGGCAAATAATGAATAGGTGGTGGACAAAACGGGATCTACTCCCATAATATAAACTAATATCGGTACCGTTAATATGGTTCCCCCGCTTCCTATTAATCCTAATGTTATGCCGACAATAATCGCTAAAATACAGCCAAGGATAATCATATCAATTTATTTAATGGCACCTTATTCCCATTGTTTAACTTTAGTACCAATAAAATTAATAGAATTATATGAACCATAAAGGATTTCTCCCTTTTTATTCTGAAGGAATATAATCCAACGGCAGTAGATAGGCCAACTTTGAATAACCAACCGCATAACCACTTAAAATCCAATTTGCAGTAGGAAAATATCCTCCCTGCGACTCTATTATTATCCCTTCATTTCCAACTATGAAAAGCTCCGAATCTTGTGTAGCTGCTCTTTGTAATATTTTATTCTTGGATTCTGAAAAATATGCCGGATAAATAATATATAGATAATCAGAATAATTCAGCCTCTTTAAATTCTTTGAATTATCTTCTTCAACGATAATTTCTTCTGGCTTCATAATCCCCATTAAATAACTGATCTTTTCCGGTTGTGACATCTGCTTCTGAAGGCTGTTCATTTTATCGACAGTGATCTCCTTTTGCGAGGCATAAAATAAATTCCAATTTCCATGATATTTCTTTTGAATCGTATCCATTATTGCCTTATGTTTTTGCCTTGCTTCTATTCGTACCTCATTGTCCTTTTTAACCAATTTCCTAACAACATATCCATCCTTTTCCCATTGATTATGATAGGTGCTACTAACAAATCTATTCATCGATAATAGATAGGATACTTGCCTGTTTTTTTTAAACTTTGATCGCCCTTTCCCTATATCCTTAAAAAACGCATAACCCTCGAAAAAAAACATCCTAGTCCCGAATTCCATCCTAAAACTACCTAAATCGTATGTTAATTCATATCCCAATGCCTTGTTTAATATCTTGAGCGGTTCTGTACAAATAGCTGTTAAAACATTAGCCTTCTTATCAAATCGAAATTTAACAACCTCATGATTCAGAATTTTACAGTCATCTGCAAAATCTCCTACTCCAATTAAATTCTCAATAAAAAAACTGCCCCATTCCTTCCATCCATCCTTTAGGTAATTTCTGACAACAACCTCCTCAATAGCTGTAGATTTTTCTTTTATCCCTATGACCAACTCATGCTCCAGTGGTAATTGAATCTCTAAAACACGTTTGTCAAAACCCATATTACTGACAACTAATTCAACAATACGATTAGGCGAATTTATTTTAAAATATCCTTCCTTATTCGAACTTGTGCCTAATGACGAATTATTAATATAGATGGATGCACCAAAGATTGGACTACGATCATCTGAATTGATAACCCTTCCCTCAATAATGTGCTGAGCAATTATTTGATTTGATATTAGAATAGCTACTATAAAAAGAAAGATTCGAATCATACTACGATATTTTCGTAAATATACTAAAACTCCATAATAATACTAAATTAAAAAAGCCTGAATCTGGAAAAAAACAGGCTTTTGACTAACAAAAATATAAAAGAATGTGATTATTGGGCTGGAGGTGTTATTGTTGTATCTGCAGCAGTCGAATCAAGCTTAATCACTTCTTCATCTGGTGCATTAATATTATAGCGCTCTTGGTCCCCTCCCTCTTGTGGATTGGGTAGCTCTTCAGCATCGGTTTCTTTATTGTCGCTATTATTCGTACAACTTATCATAGTAATTAATCCCATGGCAAAAATTCCTGAAACTAATAATTTTATCTTATTCATATGCTTGGCACGTTGATTTATATAGTAAACCATCTTAAGCCCTAAAAAGTTTTTATGAAATAAAAAAACCTGGCTCTCGGTTAAAAGCCAGGCATAATTTAGGTTATTAAGGAGTTAATAAAGGTCAAAGTTTTTCCCCATGCTGTGAAATGTCCAATCCTACTTCTTCTTCCGCCTCTGACACTCGTAATGGGCTCACTAAATCTGTTAATTTCAATAAAATAAATGCTACAATCAGAATAAATATCGTTGCCCCAATCAACCCTATGATATGAGCTGAAAATAATTTCCATTCTCCATAAAATAAGCCATTATCAACAACAACTGAATTTATAGTGCTTGTAGCAAAAACTCCAGTTAAGATCATACCAACCATACCGCCTACTCCATGGCTCGGAAATACATCCAAGGTATCATCGATCCTTGATCGAGTTCTCCACGCTATGACAACTCTACTAATTATTGCAGCTACTGCCCCGATAACTAGTGAATGTCCAACGGTGACAAAGCCCGCAGCGGGTGTAATAGCAACCAATCCGACAACTGCGCCTATGCAGACTCCCATAGCTGATGGCTTAACTCCTTTTGAAGCATCAAAGAAGATATAGGTTAATGCAGCAGCTCCTGATGCAGTTGAGGTTGTAATTAAAGCTGTAGCCGCTAATTCCGAAGCTGAAAATGCAGACCCAGCATTAAATCCTATCCAGCCAAACCATAATAGACCTGTACCTAATAATACATAGGTAATTCGTGCTGGTGTATGACTATGCATATCCTTGCCCTTCTTGAGGTAAAGCGCTGAGGCTAGTGCCGTCAGGCCAGCCGACATATGCACAACTGTGCCTCCCGCAAAATCTAAAACCCCCATCTTAAACAATACACCGTCCGGATGCCAGGTTGCATGTGCTAATGGTGCATATATAAATACAAAAAATAAACATATAAATAACACATAGGATGTAAATCGAATCCGCTCTGCAAATGCTCCTGTAATTAGTGCTGGAGTAATTATCGCAAATTTTAACTGATAAATTGCAAATAATGCAAATGGAATTGTCGGTGCCCCATCCCATGGTCCTCGCTCTAATACATTATTAAACATAAAATAGGTGCTTGGATTCCCTATGATTCCACCAACTGATTCTCCAAATACTAAACTAAATCCAAATACAACCCACAAAACTGCAACTACAGCCATACAGATAAAACTCTGCAACATCGTTGAAATTACATTCTTCTTTTTAACCATTCCACCATAAAAATATGCTAATCCCGGCGTCATAATTAAAACCAATGCAGTCGAAGTCAACATCCATGCAACATCTGCATAATTATACTCAGAACCTGAATGAATTTGAGGTGATTTTGTAAATAATAGCGATATTATTACAAGAATTCCCATAAAAACTAATGGGATATAAGATTTTTTGCCTGATAAAACCATATTTGTCTATTTTTTATATAGCAAAAATACATTTTTATTATATTTATCAAAATAAAAATGAAATATTTTTGATTTTTATTCATAAAAAACATGATTTATATATGTTTTTAATAAAAATACCAGTACAAAAACAATTATAAATCAATAAAAACACATATTTTTTGTGTTTTTATTGATTTTAAAGGTAAAAAACAACGTTTCAAACCTCAAAACACCTTTTTCATCATGTTTTAATTTCATTTGATTTCAATTTTTAAAAAAATATCAAAACAAATCATCAATCTTGCATATTTTTAATAAAATTCTGAATGAAATAGCAGATTAACATAATAATCCAACAATGGAAAACCTTTTCAAAATATACAAAGTTGATAACAAAGAAGCTCTTTATATTCAATCTCAAATTAACGAACCTCATAACCACCAATTCGAGGAACTTATTATTGGGATAAAAGGAAAAATTGAACATTTTATAGACTTCAAAACTGAATCCTATTCTGCCCCATTTATTTGTTTTGTTAGCAGAGGAAAAATACATCGCGTCCTTCCAATGCTTGAAAATGGTGAATGTGATTTTTGGGTTATCCGATTTAAAAGTGAATTTATCCCTGAAACAACATTTAATCTTTATGGATACTACCATGATGCCGCAAATATTAACCTTAAAAAAGATCGTTGTTTTGATCGTATCAATCAAATATGCCAAATTATCAACGATGAAATGAAACAGGATAAACCTGAATTAGCTGTCGTGAGAGAATTGTTGAATACTTTATTTGCAATGATCGAATCTGAACGTAAAAAAGTGAACCCTGACCATTTAAACCTTTACAAAAATCAAGATATTACCTTTAAAAACTTTCTTAATATCCTTGAAGATAACTTCAAAAGACCTGAAGGTGTAAATTATTACGCTGAAAAATTATTTATGAGTGCAAGAAACCTTAATTCAATCACCCAAAGCATCCTTCAACAATCCGTTTCTGAAATTATTGAAACTAGAAAACTTACCGAAGCCAAAAATCTACTCCTAAAAACTAATAAAACAATTTCTGAAATAGGTTTCGAATTAGGATATACAGATAAAGCCTATTTTACAAGTGTCTTCAAAAAGAAATCCGGAATAACACCTTCTGATTTCCGAATTGAAATGAATAAATTGATTTCCTAATTCCTATATCTTTCTTCCAGATTTTCATACCACCTCAATTCTCTTTCTGTCGATATTTGTATTATAAATTGGAAAGGAATTTATAATGGATGATATGACAAGAAAACAATTTTTAGCAGCGGCCGCAACATTACCTCTAGCTGGTGCAGCAGTAAAATTGAACGCAATTAATAAATTTATTGACGGACTTAATAGTACGAACAATATGCCCGTCCTATTCCTTGGTCACGGTAGTCCTATGAATGCTATTGAAGACAATGAATTTGTGCAAGGATTTAAAAACGTAAGTAAAGAAATAGAAAAACCAACAGCAATATTGGTTATTTCGGCCCATTGGGAAACTAAAGGAACTTTTGTTACCGCGATGGAAAACCCAACTACAATACATGATTTTGGCGGTTTCCCTCAAGAACTATTCGATGTGCAATACCCTGCTCCTGGCTCTCCTGAACTTGCAACCGCCGTCAAACAATTGGTCTCAAGTAAAGATGTACATCTTGATGATAAATGGGGACTCGACCATGGCGCTTGGTCAGTAGTTAAACACCTCTATCCTAATGCCGATGTACCAATTATTCAAATGAGTATCGATTATAGTATGGCTCCAGCTGATCATTATGCCTTAGCGAAAGAATTAAGTGCCCTAAGAAAAAAAGGTGTGCTGATTATTGGATCTGGAAATAATGTCCATAATCTAAGAATGGTATCCTGGAAACACTTAAATACTGTGGGATTTGCCTTTGACTGGGCAAATGAAGCTAACGAAAAAATGAAAGAATACATCCTTGACAGAAATCACAAACCTTTGATAGATTTTCAAAATCAAGGAACCGCATTTCAAATGGCTATTCCAACTCCCGAACATTACCTGCCCATGATTTATGCATTGGCATTACAAGATAAAAATGAAGATCTCCAAATCTTTAATGATGCCGCAGTGGCTGGCGCTCTTACAATGACTTCCTTTAAAATCGGATAAAAAATATCACACTACCCTTGAATTGCAATTAAGCTGCTTATTTATTGAGCAGCTTTTTTATTTATCATAGTCCCTGCCCTAAAAGCATATTAATTCTTCAATTTCACCGAAAAATCTTTTCCATTATTTATTTTACCGAATTTATCATTGGATTCGCCGACTTTTCAATTACCCCCGCCTATTCCCTCTATTCATGATACCCTTTTCAATCTACCTTTGAATCAAACAATTACATAATCAATCACTAAAAAATATAAATCATGAAAACGCTAATCTCTCTAATCGCAACAACAGTATTCACTTTGGTAAGTTCATTCGTATTTGCCGGAAATTTCCCTGAACCTGTAAAATTTGTAAAGGTAGAATCAATTATTGATCAATACATCGATGCAACAAACAATGGTGAAACAGCTTTAGTTGACCATCTTTTCACAGAAGATTTTAAATACTCAACGCCAAACAATGGTAAAAATGAAATTATCTATCGGTCTAGTCTCGTAAAATATCTTAAAAATAATAAAGGTGTAAAATTAAATGCCGATACAGACTATTCTTTCGTCGAAAAAAATGATGATTGTAGTATAGTGAAAGTAACTACTCGATTCAAAAACTTTGACAGATACGACTACGTAACGCTTTGCAACAGCAAAGATGGCTGGAAAATCAGCAATGTAACCGTTACTTATCCAGGAAAATAATACAATTCATAAGGTTTAGTTAATATAGTTTTTACTTAAGGGTATAACAGTTGTTATACCTTTTTTGCTATTCAATCAGCTAAAACCTTTTATATTTATTGCTTTTAAACTTCTAATTTGCTATTTTGAAACTTCTTAAACCATATTCAAATGAAAAACTTTTTAGGTGCTGTGACATCGTTATGCTTAATGATTTCAACTAACTTAAACGCTCAGCAAAATCCAGTATTCAAAGGTTGGTACGCTGACCCTGAAGCAATAATCTACAATAATGAATATTGGATCTTCCCAACTTATTCTGCTCCTTATGAACAACAAACACATTTTGACGCATTCTCATCTAAAGATTTAGTAAACTGGAAAAAACACCCTAAAATAATTGACAATAATGAAGTAAAATGGGCCGAAAAAGCTATGTGGGCTCCTAGTGTTATTGAAAATGATGGCAAATACTATTTCTTTTTCGCGGCTAATGATGTTCACGAAGGTGAAATTGGTGGAATTGGCGTTGCTGTTGCCGATAATCCTGAAGGTCCTTACAAAGATTTATTAGGAAAACCATTGATTAATGATATCGTAAATGGTGCACAACCTATTGATCAATATGTTTTTAGAGATAAAGATGGTCAACATTATATGTTCTACGGCGGTTGGGGCCACTGTAATGTTGTAAAACTAAGTAACGACTTTAAAAGCCTTGTCCCTTTTGATGATGGAACTATCTATAAAGAAGTTACCCCTGAAAATTATGTGGAAGGTCCAACAATGTTTATCAAAGATGGAAAATACTATTTTATGTGGTCTGAAGGTGGTTGGACTGGACCTGATTATAAAGTAGCTTATGCTATTGCTGATAACCCGCTAGGGCCATTTAAAAGAATTGGAACTATCTTAGAAAAAGACCCTAATGTCGCAAAAGGTGCTGGACACCATTCCGTTATTAAAATACCTAATCAGGATAAATATTATATCGTTTACCATAGAAGACCCTTGGACAAAGAACAATCTTTTGAAAGAGAAACCTGTATTGATGAAATGATCTTTGATAAAAATGGAATCATAAAACCAGTCAAAATGACTTTCAAAGGCGTTAAACATGTTTTAAAATAAATAACAGTATAATTTTAGAAAAGCCATTCCTGAATTTCAGAAATGGCTTTTACTGTAAATAATGCAATTGAATTCTTCGAAATAAATATTATGAAATTCGGAAAAGTATTAGATCCTACTGCAATTGATTTTTCCTTGCCGCAAACTCCTCAAGAAACCAGGAATCTTTTGAATAAACATAAAGGTCAACAGGATTTTGAAATCTTTGTTGGTTATCCTAAATGGTCTAAAGCTGACCTAAAGGGATTTTATCCGCGTGGCACGAAAGATGAACTTTTTTATTATTCCAACAAATTTAATTCAATTGAATTCAATGGTACATTTTACAGGTCTCCTAGCAAAGAGCAAGTTTTGACCTGGAAAAACCGTACAGCGGATAACTTTAAATTTTGTCCAAAATTCACCAATAGCATTAGCCACTATTCAAGATTGAACAATACAGATGAAAAAGTGGCCGCATTTGTGGACTCTACGATTTTATTTGAGGAAAAATTGGGATTGGGATTTGTCCAAATGCCAGAAAACTTTAGACCTAAAGCTTTCGATAGATTGCAAGGATTTCTTAAAAGATTCCCAAAAGGATATCCATTAGCAATGGAAGTAAGAAATGAAGAATGGTTTAATGACCCTCATGTTCTAAAGGAATACTTACAATTACTTTCGGAAACAAATACTACCAATATTATTGTAGATACTCCTGCTCGAAGAGATATGTTGAATTTTAGATTGACAACCCCAATTGCTTTCATTCGTTTTGTATCATCGACACATGAAATTGACAAATTAAGACTCAAACAATGGGTGAATAAATTAAAAGAATGGAAACAAGATGGATTACATCAAGCTTATTTCTTTATTCATCAAAAAATAGATCAAGAAACTGAGTTTCTTTCAGATGACTTCATTCAAGAATTAAACAAAAATTTAGACTGTAATTTACCGCTTGCAAATAAATCAGTAGGAATTAAGTCTTGAATTCTCTATTGATAGACTAATGCTCCACTTACATTCCAAAAACTGGTGCTCTCACCTTCCTTTGGACCCTGTGGTATTCTTACTCGTATTATATGCTCTCCTGCCGATAAATCACCTAATTCTATAAATACTGGATTGGTAATCGTCCCTGGACACCAATTCGAACGACTTAGATCGGAGGAAGAAAGTCCATTATCAAAATTCCCACTTACTGGATTATATAACCGATAACTTCCGCAATCTAATCGCCATGGTGTAAACTGTGCTTTCAATTCACCATCGATAAAAATACTATTGGCTTTTGGAACAAATTCATCCCCATTACCCCATCCTCCATGTCCTGTTGTGATATAGCGCAATTTAACCCCTTTCCTATTTTCGGGAAGAGTAAACTTAAACTCCAACCCTCTCTCATCAGAAAACATCGTCGGATAGGTTTGTCCCGCCATTTCCATCACATTGGTCGTGTTGAATAATGGCATAATCATCATCCCTTCTGCATAATTTGAACTCCCGGGATGTATGCTTAGTTCTAAGCTAACTTTATGCCCACCTTTATCATAATTACCAATATAGGTACCAATATAAACCTCCCTACCCGATAAAACTGATAAAAACTCAGAAACATCCTGTCTGTATATTACACTGTCCTGCCATGTTTTTCCCTTTAATGTCAAACGATCATTAAAATGAGAAACCCCAAATGGAGTAAAAAACCTCATTAGCTCTAAAATTGGAGAAAAACCTTCCGTACGAACCATCCCAGGGTATTTAACCCCACTTGAATCAACATACATCGGCAAAGTCTCCATCCCATTTTTCATTCCATCTAAAAAGCTGATCTCCTGATCTTCGGAAATAATAAAAACTGATCCAGTACGATCATATGCATCCCCATTTGATTTCTCAATTAACTCAATGAACGCCTGACTCCCTTTCTCAACTTCTGGAATCCTCACTTTTTTTAATAGTACTGTACCTTCTGCAAATCTCAATATCGAATCTGATTTTATCCCTGGTTGATAGCAAATCTGTTCATCTTCAAATATTGGAACCTGAATAAACTTGCTTTTCCATAAAAGATCTCGATAACTAAGCTCGTCCAATAAATTAGTCTTGTTAATCGAAGGCAATTCCTTTGGCCATCCTTTCACCTTTTCTATAGACGATGCAACTAGACCAGAATTCCCATTTCTCCTATATTCTAATACTAATCCCAATGTTTGACCCAAATCATTTGGAGCAGCATTTAAATTGAAATCTTTGGTATATAATAACTCTATTTTGTTAGAATTTACCGAGGTAACAGCTCTTTTGGTCTTGTGCTTTAAAATCTCCTTTCCTTCTCCATCTTCTTGATATTCATATCGATTTAGGGTATTACTATCAACTGCTTGAATTATTCTGGAATCTGATAAATAGGAAATACGGTAAACTAATTTATGAACATAATCAAAGCTTGAAACTTCTAATGGATATCTAGGACTCCCCGAGATCATGCTTTCTTTAGTAATAAAGGAGCGGCCTTCACTAGCATAAACTACAACAGGATCTTGTTTAATCATCGCCCCATCCCTAAAATAATGGTACGTAATCTTGTATGTGTCCTGTCCGTTCCCTACAATAGAAACAAAAATTAATATTAAAATCAGTAAATATCTTTTCATGCGCTTAAAATACCTCTACAGTGGTTCCATTTTCTAAGGGATGTGACGTACAAATCAGGCACCTACCATTTTCAACTTCCCGGTCCGTTAATACTTCATTATAATCCATCCTAACCGATCCATTAGTTACTTGAGATATGCAAGTACTGCACATACCCGATTTACAAGAATATGGAAGTTTCAATTTGTTTTCTAATCCAACATCTAATATGGTTTTATTATATGGAATGGTCAAAGGATATTCATCTCCTTGAAACTTAAGTACGATATCATAACTTGTTTCATCTACCGCTTCCTCCTCCTTCTCATCCTCATCTTCTTCCTCTTCTGGAAAATGAAAGGTTTCCCTTTTTATCGACTCTTCAGGAAAACCCATTCCTAGTAAAGTAAATCTTACTAAGTCCATATAAAACAATGGACCACATGTATAAAATACTGCATCCTTTGAACCATTCAGCTCAGAATTAACTAAGCTAATAATATAATCCCTATTTAACCTTGCCTTCAATAAATTCTTAGCATTCGACCATATAAATTCAATATGCAATCGATCTGGAAATTCCTCTTGCCATTTAATAAGGTCTTCATAAAATATAGTCTGTTCTTTGGAACTATTACTATAAACTAAAACAACTTTACTGTTTTTTTCTCCAACTAATGCTGACTTTAAAATGCTGTATAGTGGTGTTACGCCAACCCCTGCACCAAACAGGAAAATGGTATTCTTATGCTCATCATTCGGCTCATAAGTGAAAAGTCCCTGTGGGTCCATCACTTGAATTTCTTCTCCAACCGCTGTCCTATGATGTAATAATCTAGAAATTTCACCATTGTCAACCCGCTTAACTGTTATCTCATATGGTTCATTGACATCTGGTGAACTTGAAAATGAATAGGAACGTCTAACCTCGCGATCCCCAAATTCAAAGGATAAGGTTAAAAATTGTCCAGCTTTATAAACCGGAAAACTATTGCTTTTATCCTCAAATCGAATTGAAATATTATGATTAGGCTGTTTAATTATTTCTGAAATCCTAAATGTATACATAGCGCTAAAGATACCATCTTGAAAGAGATTTGTCAAATAGAAAGAGTCGATGACTTATCTCATTTTTTGATAAAAAAAAGAGGTTTAGCCAATGACTAAACCTCATATTATTTCCGAGTAAACCAAATTAAAGTTTACGTTTTACTTCTACTTGTTCGAACGCTTCAACAATATCTTTTTCTTGAATATCGTTAAATCTTTCTATACTCAATCCACACTCATATCCTTGAGAAACTTCCTTAACGTCATCTTTAAATCGTTTCAATGATGCTAATTTACCTGTATGAATAACTACACCATCTCTAATAATGCGAATTTCATTATTGCGGTTGATCTTACCATCCAATACCATACATCCGGCAATAGATCCAACTTTCGAAATCTTAAATACTTCACGGATCTCAACCTCAGCAACAATTTTCTCCTCAAGTTTTGGTGCCAACATCCCTTCCATCGCCGATTTAATCTCTTCAATTGCATCGTAAATGATTGAATATAATCTAATGTCAATCTGTTCGTTCTCAGCTAATTTACGAGCATTTTGTGTAGGACGTACTTGGAAACCAATGATGATTGCATCTGAAGCCGATGCCAATAAAACATCAGACTCTGAAATCGCACCAACAGATTTATGGATAATATTAACTTGAATCTCATCAGTTGATAATTTCAATAAGGAATCGGATAACGCTTCAATTGAACCATCAACATCCCCTTTAACAATGATATTAAGTTCTTTAAAGTTTCCAATCGCAAGACGTCTACCAATTTCATCCAAGGTAATGTGCTTGGTAGCACGCATTCCTTGTTCACGTTGTAATTGTAAACGCTTATTTGCAACTTGACGAGCTTCTGACTCACTCTCCATTACATAAAGTTTATCTCCTGCAGTTGGTGCACCAGACATACCTAAGATCTGAACTGGCATCGATGGACCTGCCTCTTTTACGCGCTCACCCCTTTCATTCGTCAAGGCCTTTACCTTTCCTGAATAAGATCCCGCAAGAATTGGATCCCCAATCTTCAATGTACCTCCTTGAACTAACACTGTAGTTACGATACCTCTACCCTTATCTAATGCAGCTTCAATTACTGATCCTACAGCTCGCTTCTTAGGGTCCGCATGTAATTCTAATAATTCCGCTTCTAATAATACTTTCTCTAATAACAGATCAACATTCTCACCAGTTTTTGCCGATATCTCTTGAGCTTGATATTTACCACCCCAGTCTTCAACTAAAATGTTCATAATCGATAATTGCTCACGAATTTTATCAGCATTCGCTCCTGGCTTATCTACTTTCGTAAATGCAAATACGATTGGAACTCCTGCTGCCATTGCATGGTTTATCGCCTCTTTTGTCTGAGGCATAACCGCATCATCCGCTGCAATTACGATAATAACGATATCCGTAACTTGAGCTCCTCGCGCACGCATCGCCGTAAATGCCTCGTGACCTGGAGTATCTAAAAACGTAATTTTCTTACCACCATCTAGTTGTACCGCATACGCACCAATGTGCTGGGTAATACCCCCTGCTTCTCCTTTAGTTACATTAGCCTTACGGATATAGTCCAGTAAGGATGTCTTACCATGGTCTACGTGTCCCATTACCGTAACAATTGGAGCTCTCGGAACCAAACGTGTTTCATTATCAGCCTCCTCTAACTCAGTAGTCTCCTCATCCTCAGGCTTAATGAATTCTATTTGAAAACCAAACTCATCCGCAACAATCGCTAACGTCTCTGCATCTAAACGCTGATTGATCGAAACAAACATCCCTAAACTCATACAGGTAGCAATAACCTGTGTAACTGGAACATCCATTAAATTTGCCAATTCATTTGCCGTAACGAATTCCGTAACACGCAAAATCCTTGATTGTGCCTCTTGTTCCATTGCCGCCTCTTCTGCCGACAAGGCTACATCATCTCGCTTCTGACGACGTAATTTAGCTCGTTGCGCAAACTTCCCAGATTTACCCGCACCACTTAAACGTGCTAAAGTTGCCTTGATTTGATCTTGGATCTCCTTCTCTGTTGGCTCCTCTTTTGGTGTATCTGGTTTTCTGTTCCTATCATTACGACCTCTATTATTCCCGTGACGATCATTGTTAGGATGATTCCCACGGTTTGGCCTATTTCCCCCCTGATGTGGAGGACGATTCCCCCCATCTTGCCTATTTCCTTGCTGGCCTTGACCTTGACCCTGGCCTTGGCCCTGTCCATGACCTCCTTGATGCTGACCTTGGCCTCCTTGATGATGTCCTTGCCCTTGACCTGGACCTCCATGTGGAGAATTTGGCTTATTCGTACGCTTACGCTTACGCTTATTATCTTGGTTCCCACCAGCATTGTTCGATGATGAAGCAACTGGTTTGTGTGGCTTGGAAACTGGTAATTGAATCTTACCAATTACTTTTGGTCCACTTAAGGTTTCTGAACGAGCACGTATAACTTCGTCAGCTGGTTCTGCTTTCACAGCAGGCTTTTCTACTTCTATATTTTTTTTCACCTCTACAGGTTGTTTTTCAATCTTTTCTGATTTCTCAACTTTCTCAGTCTTCTCCTCTGCTGTAGCCTGAGCACTTACTGCTGGCTTAATTTCAGGTTCAGCTGGTTTTGTAGGTTCAGTTGCTGCTGGTTTTACAGCCTCTTCTACAACTGCCTTCTTCTCCTCAAATTTCGGAGTTTCTTCTTTCTTTGGCTCCTCTACTGGTTTCGCAACTGGAACTTCCTCCTTCTTAACCTCAACCTTGGCCGCTGGCTCTTCTTTCTTCTCTACTTTCTCCTCAACTTTTGCCGCTGGTTTCCCCCTCTTTAAACTCTCTAAGTCTATCTTTCCAACTACTTTTAATGGTGACGATCCCCCTTCTTCCTTCTTCGGCTCTTCAACTACTGCTGTCGAATCCGTAGAAGCATTCTTAATTAAAATCTCTTTAACCTCAGTAGGATTTTCTTTTTCTTCAGTAGATTCAGGGCTTGAGCTTCCTGTGCCTGTGGCTGGACCTTCTTCACGGCGAATCTTGCCGATAACTATTTGTTTAGCCTCGTCTTTAACAATCTTATCACCCTGAAATTCTTTCAAAAGAACCCCATACATCTCTGGACTCAACTTTGAACTTGGCTTAGAGTCTACATCAAACCCTTTCTTAACCAAATATTCTACAGCTGTGCCTATTCCAATGTTGAGCTCCTTCGCAGCTTTAAGCAAGTTTATACTTTTACCTTCTGTCATCTACTATCTTCTAAATATAATTTCGTACTACAAAAATATGTTTTTTTACAAGGATTTAACAATTTATTATAAATTGTTAAACCCTCAAACCCGAATGTTTTACTATTCGAATTCCGCTTGTAAAATACGTACGATTTCACGAATGGTATCTTCCTCTAAATCTGTACGCCTTACAAGCTCCTCTTCGGATAATGCCAATACAGACCTTGCTGTATCTAAACCAACGCGCTTAAACTCGTCGATTATCCATCCGTCGATTTCGTCTGCAAATTCTTCAATGTCTACATCCTCCTCTTCTTCCCCGCTCTCACGGTAAACATCAATCTCATAACCAGTTAATTTACCAGCTAATTTTATATTATGACCGCCCCGACCTATCGCTAACGATACCTGGTCCGGCTTTAAATAAACCGCAGCTGTCTTGTTCTCCTCATCAATCTTAATCGAGGTAATACGTGCTGGACTTAATGCTCGTGTAATATATAATGAATGATTCGTCGTAAAGTTAATTACGTCAATATTCTCATTACGCAATTCACGAACAATACCATGAATACGTGAACCCTTCATACCTACACAAGCTCCAACAGGATCAATACGATCATCGTACGATTCTACAGCAACCTTCGCACGCTCCCCCGGTTCACGAACAATTTTCTTAATCGTTATCAATCCGTCAAATATCTCCGGAACCTCCAACTCAAATAACCTTTGCAAAAATTCTGGAGCCGTACGTGATATAATAATCTTCGGATTATTATTCATCATATCAACCTTGTCTACAACAGCACGAATGCTATCACCCTTCTTGAAATAATCTGCAGGTATCTGCTCATTCTTCGGAAGTATCAATTCATTCCCATCCTCATCCAATACCAATATCTCTTTCTTCCAAATCTGATAAACCTCTCCTATTACTAATTCTCCCTCACGATCCTTATACTTCTTGAAAACTTCGTCCTTCTCTAGCTCGAGAATCTTAGAAACCAAAGTCTGACGGGCAGCTAAAATTGCTCTCCGCCCAAAACTCTCTAAAGTTATCTGCTCAATGTAATCGTCTCCAACTTCTAAGTCCGCATCATACTTATGAGCCTCTTCCAATTCAATTTCTAAATCATCATCCTCAGAAAAACCATCTTCCATAACAACACGTGTACGCCAAATCTCTAAATCCCCATTATCCGGGTTTACAATTACGTCTACGTTCTCATCAGTTCCAAATCGCTTACGGATCATACTGCGGAAAACCTCCTCTAAAACCGTAATAACTGTGGGACGATCGATATTCTTAAAGTCCTTGAACTCCTGAAACGAGTCTATCAAGTTTATATTAGTACTCATTCTTATTTAAATGAAATTAACACCTTTGTTTCCTTTATTTGATCTAATGGAATTTCCGTCTGTACCAAAACAGCCTTCTTTCCTTTTTCTTTTACTTTCTCTTCAATGCTAACGGTTGAACCTGTAATCGACAATAACTGACCCTCCTTTTTTGTCCCATCTAACATCTTAACCTGTACATCCCGACCAATGTTCTTCTCAAATTGTCTTGGAAGAACTAACGCAGAATCAATACCTGGTGATGAAACTTCTAAACGATATGCCGTATCAATCACATTCTCTTCCTCTAAATGGTATCCTACATGACGACTAACCTGCACACAATCTTCTATCGCGATACCCTGGTCCCCATCCAATAGTATTTCTAAAACCCCATTCTTCAAAAACCGAACACTTACTATAAATAAATCCGGCCTATCCGCAATTTTTTCTTCAACTAATTCGATAACTCGATTTTCAACCCGCATAATTTAATAAATGAATTAAAAAAGGGGGCATACCATGCCCCCTTCCTTTCAGATAGTACAAAGGTACAAAAATATTTTTTTATTTACAAACCATTTATGGATACCTAATTTTTATCAACTACTGAATTTATGGTCTTCTGCATTTGGGCCATCATCGTAGACAAGGCTTCTAAGGTAGGCTCAGCATTTGGCTCCGGAAGCTCTGTGCTCACAAATGCTTTCGCTTTCCAAACCTCAAGGATCTCTGAGGCAGGAACCCAATATGGCTCATAGGTTTTATTATCAGAAACTAACTTCAACCCCTTGTCCTCCTTAAATTTCTGGCCAATTCGCTTATAGACAACTCCGTCATTTGAGGAAACAACTATATAGGTTTGCCCAGGCTTTATATCATGCCAATTTTCAACATATTCTGATATAATCAAAGATCCTGAAGCCAATGGCAACATGGAATCACCCTTAATCTCAAAGGCCCTAAAAGTACCCTGATTAAACATTGGTAAAGAAAATTTTGGAAGCTCACTTACATATTCTGGATCCGCATACCCATTTAAATAGCCTGCACTCGCTTTTACTGGAACTAATTCTATATTCTCACGATCATTGGAATCAACAGTTACGCTTAATACTCGCAGATTCGAAGCATTACTCTTCGGAGTTGGCTTCCACTTGTCATCTATCTCATCATTTGCCAACTCATCCATACTTAAATCATAGAACTCAGCTATTTTTTTTAGTAACTCATACTTCGGCTCTGCACGATCCTCCTCATACGCCCCAACTGAAGCTCGCTTAATTTCCATTAAATCAGCAAATTGCTGCTGTGTAAGTCCTTTCTTCTTACGAAGATACTTGAGATTTGATGAGATATTAGACATTTTATTTTTTTAAATATTTTTTGATTTACTAAATTTATTAGTATAATTGTACCAATAAAATTAGCAAAACATTCGCAAATTACCAAATAATTTAGCTAAAACAAGAATAAAATGAACATTTACTATACTTACATCGCAACTGATTCTAATAGAAGATTCCTACAAACTGGAATAAGCCAAGACTTAAATTCAATCTTTAATGATTATCAAAATTCAAACGAACCTGCATTGTTTTCTTTCGCTATGTTGAACAGAATTGTTTTGCTGGAATCTTTCCCTACTCTTGCTGATGCCCAAAATAGAATGAATGAATTATCTCAGATGGGTAGAATCGTTAAAGAACGCTTGATCCGTAAAGCAAACCCAAACTGGCTAAGTTTATGCCCTGTTTCCCCGAAAATTAAATCATTAAAAAAAGCCGTTGTTTATGCATAAGCTATAAACAACGGCCTTAACAACCTTCTCCTTCAACCAAATCACCCGCACTCTAGTTTAGACTACCAGCCAGGCGCAAAGTTTAATCCAAAGGTCCCAAACTTCTCTCTTGTAGGGTTATTTAATTGAATAGCATAATACGGCTCTAAAATCATCGCCCCAAATAAATTAACGCGCAACGATACTCCTGCACTAAATACCGGCATCGTCACATTCGGATCATAACCTGAATAAATCTCACCATTTATTTCTTCTGTTAATTTATCTGCATCTGTCTTTTTCCAACGTATTGTACTCCCATTTCTCCATGCAAGTCCTCCATCTATAAAGAAATTTAAATCTGAAAATAATAATCCTGAAGGTATGACCGCCAACTTCTCTGGACCAGTAAACGGAAGCCTTAATTCTAAGTTACCAACGACCATTTTTGAACCCGACAAATCATTAAAACCAATCATACTATTTGGACCAAAGGAATTCGCTTCATATCCTCGAACCATATATGGATAGCCAATGTAAATATTATACAATTTGTCAGCATCATCTCCCATACGCATATACGAGTAAACCCTCGCAGCTATAGTAACTGGCTTGATCCTTTGATATTTCCTTAAATCTATATTCAATGCAGTAAATTTGTATGTCCCAAAATACTGCTCCGCACCTAACCTATATCTGAAACCCTGTAATGGGGCAGCTATTCCAAAAACAGCATTGTCCCCCACAAAACCGGCATTGACTTGCATCAGATTAAATGGATCTAAATTCGCAACACCCAACGCCTTTGCCGCTTCATCATTCGGAACACGATCCCTAGTCCCATAATAATTATAATAGCTTTGGGTAAACCGATCTACTCGGTAAGAATTATATGATGCCGCAGCTCCTGTTTCAAATCGATGATGCCTATTAAATGGATACGCAACAAAACCATCCACCTGAGTCTGAAAGGATCGAACCAAATACTGATCCAAAACCGGCTCTATTCCTTGACCTAAATCTCTTTGATCGTAGTTGTAAAAACCAAAACGATATGGAATATGGGATATCGAGCCCCCCCAATTCCAACGACTCCGTTGGTTGATATAAGCTACTTGTCCACCAAAATCATAAATCTCTCCGTTGATGTTTAATGCCGCAAAAATCTGATTATAACCCAAGATATCCGAAAACATCCCCTGTACTCCCGATGCAATCCCAGCGCCATACCTCGACCCTACAGACATACCAACACCACTATTCGCTAAATAATCTAATTTGAATTTCGGCTTATATGGAATCTCCTGTATCTGTCCATTCGATATCCGATTGTAGGCATTAAAATTGAATAGATTCGTATTCACTACATCAACACCTCGACTTTGAATAGGTGGCAACATCGCCGCCTGCATATTAACTTCACCAGCATTTACCGGAACCGATTCAAATTCCGAACTTTTTGCCTTATAAATCGTGAAGGAATTGTTCTTGAAATACGAATAAATGATATCATCATTCGCAGAAACACTCATCGCTGGTGAATATTCTGTAATACCGCTAATCCCTGTAAAGAAATCTGTCATCCTCTCAACCTGAGCAGTCTCTATTACAATCTTATACATATTTCTAAATCCATCACTGTTTGAAAGGAAGTATATCTCCTTTCCTGAAGATGAAAAATGAGGATTTAAATTATTTGCACCAGGAAATACTGGTATTTCACGAATCTGCTTTGTATTTACATCAACAACTGCTAAGCTCATCGGAATATCTACACTCCTACTGGATGATTCTAAGGACATTCGATCCGTACTGAACACTATAAATTTCCCGTCTCTAGAAAAACTCGGCTGAAAATCAGAATATTTATCATCAGTTAGTTGATTAAGGCTCTTTGATTCTAAATCATAAGTATAGATATCACTTCGACCATTCTTTAATCCCGAAAATGCAACCAAACTGCCATTTGGTGCCCACGTGATATTAGTAAATTCCGCAATATCTCCCATCGCCTCTACTGAAAGAGTCTTCCCGGATTCAATATCAACAATCATCAGCTTATTCTTCCCTTCACTGAATACTGAAAATGCAAACTTCTTACTATCCGGCGAAAATGTACCTGCTGACTCTATAAAACTGAATTCATCTATGTCTTTGTTGGTTAATCGACTGCCCAGCTTGCGAACAACTGTTCCTGTTTCAGCATCTGCCAAAAATAAATCTATACTAAATAAATCCATTTCCGATAAAAAAACAACATACTTCCCGTCCGGTGAAATTGCAGGTGAAACGTTCATCCGTCCCGCATTCTTTGTCGAAAGCAATAACTTCCCAATTGGATTCGAAGTTGTATCTTTTCCTAAATTCTTATAGGAATTCTCCATACTGTTTTTCCACAAGGTACCCATGGTTTGCGCATCATATCCAAAAACCCTGCGAATCGCATTTTCATAACCATATTTCGCAGTTTCAATAAATAATGGCATAATAACCGTATCACCATACGTAGAACCAACATATGACCAAAAGGCCTGACCATAGCGGTATGGAAAATACTTACTAGACTGTTCCGTCATTTGACGTAAACTCGGTAAATCATTCCTAGCATATGAGTCCCGCATCCACATCGACGTAAATGCATCCTTCTTCCCTATCGAAAAATATTCCGCCATACCTTCAACCATCCATAATGGCAAGTTGGCAATACTCTCTAATCGAGTCGAATCTGACCCTTCAATCAATACCCGGTATTGAAAGGCATGAACAAGCTCGTGCCCTAAAACATGACGCGTTTGTTGATTGATTTGCATAATAGGCATCACAACTCGCTGCTTGAATGCCTCCGTTACTCCTCCAGTTCCTACACTAATCTCTCCGGAAATTGCCGTGGTCTGCTGGAATTCCGGATGGTTATTATACAATATAATCGGATTCTTCCGCGAAAACGTATCCTGAAATACCTGCTGATGTAACTCATACCAAACCTCTGATTCCTTCGCAATCCAATTCATCATCGAATCATTTTGAAGATAATAGTATATATTGAAATGAGGTGTGTCATAAACCTTAAAATCCAATTTCTTATACCTCATCTTATTCTGCCCAAAATACTGAGCTTCAACCTGAGAAGGTATTAAAGATATCAACACCGTGAAAACAAGGCTTATACTTAATAATCTTGTAAAGAATATATGCTTTAATCTCATAATTTAGGATTAGTCAATAAAAATAATAATTTCAATGCACTTATATTGATTAATTCGTTTCTTCTTGTTCTTGGTTAGACTCATTCTGATTAACGTCCGGCAAGACAATCGCTGGTAAATCTGAATTTGATTCCAAAACTCCTGTACTATCACTTTCCCTTCGGGAACGAATCCTTGGACCAGGACAATTATATTTCTTTTTAATCTCAACCCTTGATTCTGGAAACTTACCAAAAGTCACCCCAAGCTCCGGATGTTTGTACAGCTCCTCCATAAATAGTGCATAGATTGGTAAAGCTGTTTTTGATCCTTCTCCTGTCGCAGAACTTTTGAAGTGAATACTTTGTTCATCACAACCAACCCAAACTCCTGCTACAAGATCCTTTGTAACCCCCATGTACCATCCATCTACATAGTCAGACGATGTCCCAGTTTTCCCTCCAATCTCATTCTCATCTTTAAATAAATCCCACTCCCACAACGCTTGAGATGTACCTCCCGATTCCTCTATCGTTCCACGCAACATATAACCCATTAACCATGCATTTTCTGCCGTAATGGCCTGTTTGGTCTCAGTCTTGAACTCCGCAAGAATATTCCCATCCTTATCCTCTATCCTTGAAACCAGTACAGGTTCCGTACGCTTCCCTTCGTTCATAAATGTACTGTAGCCTCGAACCATCTCATATACAGAAACATCATTCGAACCTAACCCAACCGATGGTACAGACTCTAATTTACTGTCAATACCACATAAATGTGCCATCTCAACAACTTTATCCCATCCTACCTGCTCCGTAATTTGTGCAGTAACCGTATTTAATGAACGAGCCATCGCATGTCTTAGCGACATCTCACTATGTGAAAATGTCCAATCCGCATTCTTTGGCTCCCAAATCTCATGCTCACCTTTGTTATTGATAAACTCTATCTTAACAGGTTTATCCGTATACTTATCGCATGGTGCCATCCCAGATTCTAATGCTGCCGCATAGGCAAACGGCTTAAACGTCGATCCAGCTTGACGCTTAGCTTGATTCACATGATCAAACTTATAATAATCATGATTTATCCCTCCTATCCATACCTTAATCTCTCCATTATAGGGATCCATAGCCATCATCCCCGTATTCAACATCGTTAGATAATGCCTTAAGGAATCCATACTGGAATATTCTACTTTCTCCATTCCATCCCAGGTAAATACATCCATGGTCTTTTTCTTCGATAATTCCTCAATGACTCTTGACTCATCATTATATTTCTTCATTAACGAAGTATAAATAGGCAATTTCTTCGCATGATCCTCCAAAAAATTTGGAATAATATTCCCCTCCTTATCTCGCCATGGCAGTTCGTCTCCCCATACATTATCTAATCGCGATTGCAATTCATTCATCTGTTTCGCAACAACTTCTTCTGCAATCTTCTGCATCCTCGAATCAATAGTTGTATAGATCTTTAAACCGCTCGTAAAAATATCAACCTCATTCTTCGTTGCCCAATCTTCCAACCATTTTTCTACGGCAGTCCGCAAATACGAATCGTTTGAATTCCTAACCTCCTGATTGTTTAAATTTAATCCCAATGAATCTTTGCTCAGTTTCGAAACCTCTTCGCTCTTTAAATATCCCTCCTTCGCCATTTGGTTTAGAACAACATTCCTCCGTTGAAGTGCATTCTTAGGATTTCTTATTGGATTGTAATAGGTCGTACCTTTTAACATACCCACTAATACCGCCGCTTCATTGACCGAAACCTCACTCGGTAATTTATCGAAATATCGAACAGAGGCCGATTTAATACCATAGGCATTATTACTAAAGGATACCGTATTTAGATACATCGTTAAGATTTCCTCCTTGCTGTATTTACTCTCCAGCTTAAAAGCAGTCATCCATTCTTTATATTTTGTTACGATTAATCCAACCCCCGGAATCTTTCCCAACAATCCTTGAGAATCTTGGTATCTTGTCCGGTATAAATTCTTTGCAAGCTGCTGGGTAATGGTACTCGCGCCTCGATCACTCCCGCTTAATGTTGAAAACAATCCCCCAAACAAACCCAAAAAATCTACACCATGATGACGCATAAAACGAACATCCTCCGTCGCTATTAAGGCGTTTATAATGTTTTTTGAAATACTATCATAAGGAACTGGATCTCTATCTTGCTTGTAATATCGTCCAATTAAAACAGAATCTGCTGTAAATAACTCTGATGAAACATTTAGTTCAGGTAACAAAATTTCCTTCTTCGTTGGCGAGGAACCAAACAATCCCAGAAAGTTAATTTGAACCGCACATGTAAATAAAACTATAAAGTAAATAACAATCAGTGCGATGCGCAAAAATTTGTTCCGAACACGTTTAAACATACGGTAAATATGAACAAAACTTTGGAAAAAATCGTATCAATTAACCCAAAAATCAACCTTCAAATAAAAATTAACGAAATTTAACAAATGTGTTTTTTGGTTTTTAATCAGCCTGGTTAATCTCAAATTCACAAGCAAAAACTGTACCCAATTCCCTTTTCTTTAGCTTATTTATTATCTTATTAAATATTAATCGCTATTTTTACCTGAATTATTATTGGGGACATGTTAAAACAAACTTTACAACAAAAATTATTACAGAAACTATCACCACAGCAAATTCAATTCATTAAACTTCTTCAGGTACCAACCGTCTCCTTAGACGCCAGAATCAAAGAAGAACTTGAAGAAAATCCTGCATTGGAAGATGGAAGCTTGGCTAACATGAATGATCCTGTTGAAGAATATCCAGATAAAGATCCTGATGATGACTTTAACATGGAAGATAATAACTACGAAGATGAATTTAGTGTAGATGAATATATCCAAGAGGATGATTATAGAGACTACGGTGGTGGATATGACCACGATGATGACGAAGGTAAAAAGGAAATTCCAATTGCCGTCCAAGATTCTTTCTATGAAAACCTCCAAAATCAACTCGACCTTTTAGCCCTTTCTGATAAAGACTATGTCGTTGGACAACAAATAATTGGCTCATTGGACGATGACGGATACCTAAGACGACCCCTGCTATCTCTCATTGATGACTTGGCATTTTCTCAAAACGTTATTGTAGAAGAAGAGGATGTCGAAGAAATGCTTAAAATCGTTCAGTCTTTCGACCCTGCTGGTATCGGTGCCCGAAACCTTCAGGAATGTTTGGCTATACAGCTCCGAAAAAAAGACCAAAACAATCCCATTATTCAACAGGCTATGTTGGTCGTAGAAAATTATTTGGATGAATTTACCAAAAAACACTATGATAAAATAGAAAAACAACTAGGGGTAAATTCAGAGGAATTGAGAGAAATCGTAAATGAAATCTTAAAATTAAACCCTAAACCTGGAGACTCTGGCGCTGTTGCAGGTAAACAATTGCAAATAATCCCGGACTTCCATATTTCTAATAATGATGGAACACTACATTTAACCCTTAATGGTAGGAATGCTCCGGAACTTAGAGTTTCTCGATCTTATCAAGAAATGTTCGAACATTATGAAAAGGCCGAAAAAAACGATAAAAAAATGCGCGAAGCAGTCCAATTTGTTAAACAAAAACTGGATTCTGCTAAATGGTTCATTGATGCAATCAAACAAAGACAGCAAACCCTCCTCAAAACAATGAATGCAATCATGGAGTATCAATATGATTACTTCCTAACTGGAGACGACAGAATGCTTAAACCAATGATATTAAAAGATATCGCTGATAAAATTGAAATGGATATCTCAACCGTATCTCGTGTCGCTAACTCCAAATATGTACAAACAGAATTTGGAACTTTTCTCTTGAAATCTTTCTTCTCAGAAGCTATTCAAACTGAATCTGGTGAAGAGGTTTCTAATAAAGAAGTCAAGAAAATCCTTGAAGAATGTATTGCTAATGAGGACAAAAGAAAACCTTTAGCTGATGAAAAACTTACCGAAATTTTAAAAGATAAAGGTTATTCTATTGCCCGTCGAACCGTAGCAAAATATCGGGAAGCTATGAATATCCCTGTTGCTAGGTTGAGAAAAGAACTTTAATTCTTTTCTCAACTATTTTTTCTAAACCTTTGCATTTTTAAATTTAATCTACTAAGTTTGTAGAGTATTCAGAATTGCAAGTGCAATACCAACCGAGTGAAAATCACCGCGGTGGTAAATCGATACGGGCATCATGCCAAAATAAATGATTATCGTAAAGTCTTGATGACTATCTGAATGCAATTATGGTTAAACCCTTTAAACATTAATTGTATGTCTAACACAAAACCTCTTCAACAGCATCTTGTTGAACAATTCCAAAACTATTCTACAAATGAATTAGTAATCCTTAACAATGATTTAGTTAATTCAAATTGGGGAGCTAATAAAACAGCTTTTAGAACCGCACTTTTAAGTACCTTGTCAAGTCGTGGTATTGATCTTTCCGCAATTATTAGCACCGAAGATGGATTTACCCAAATTCACCGTGTCCCTGTTAAACTAACAGATAACAAATTAATCCCAATCTGCTGAATCTAGATGCACAATACCAAAACTCCATAGGAGTGCTATATCTATAACTCCGTAGGAGTGCTATATCCATAACTCCGTAGGAGGGCTATATCCATAACTCCGTAGGAGTGTCATATCCATAACTCCGTAGGAGTGTCATATCTATAGCCAGCCCCTTTTGGGGCTGGAATAAAATATAAAATTCAAATCAACACCGTAGGTGTGAAATGTTTTTTTAACCCAAAAATATCACCCCTACTAAACAAAACTCTTCCCCCCTTCCCTTAACTCCCATCTGAAACTATCACGGCTCTTATGTCATTTCTTATGTCTAACACACACCTACTGTCTCCCAACCGCATATAATGCAAAAGTGCCCAACCAATGACTTCCCATATAATCATCCTTTGCACTTAAATTCCCAATGGAATAATTAAAATGATCAACTCCCACCTTCTTAAGATGTGCCAATTTTGGGTCTACCTTCGATAATCCAAATAAACAAGCAGCCCTACTATAATTCAAACCATCTAAATGCACCAATTTACCATCACTCCGATCTTTAACGATCGCTGGCGATAATGCAAAAGAGCTTTTATATAAATCTGGCATAAAATTCTTCAACCAACTTAAATACTCAGATTTCCCTAGTACCTTACTCATTAAATAGGCCTCTTCCAGACAAGGTGAAAGAAAATCGTACCCACTTGGCTCATAAGATAGATCACAATGCTTATCATGCTGAAAAAGTCGCACAGAATTCTCAATAATTGCATTTTTAAACAACTCATCTCCAACCGTATTGGCATAATCCAATGATAGTGTAAGACTAAATGCAGAATTATCATGTTGTCCTGCACGAATTGGATAGACTAATTTTGGAAGATATTCAATATATCGTTGGACTAACAGATCAACCAATGGTTGCAAAGTAGCTTTCCAACGCTTCCCATCATTGTCATCCCAAGTTGATAATTCTTCCTGCAATTTGAATAACCAGGCCCATCCATAAGTACGTTCAAATCCCAAATTATTCTTATCATTGAAAAATGAAATCTCTATTGCAACATTTGCAGGTGTAATATGTTGGTTCAATGATAACCTTACTTTCCCATCATGATCTAATTCTGGAAACTGCTTTAATAATTTAATAATAGACCAATATCCATGAACTGAAGAATGCCAATCAAAACAACCATAAAATACTGGTCTTAAACTTTTCGGACTTTTTAAATCTGTGTCCGATCCTAAAACCTGACCTAATTTATTTGGATATTCAATTTCAATGCAATGAGTCGGCATTTTAAAAATAATCTCAGATAATTTAGAATCTAATGTAATCCCTGCTACTTGTTGATTTTCTTCTTGATCCGATCCGTTTTTACATCCAGAAAAAAACAAAATTATAAGTACAAATAGGTTTATAAAACTTTTATTCATAAAGGTATTTTTGGCAATATATTTGATTCATAAAAATAACATTTATAAACTAAAACATTCTACAAAATGAACATTACAGACTTAATATCAGGAAGCCTCGGCTCACAAGCTACTGAAGGAATATCTGAAAAATTAGGAATCGATAAAAATCAGACGCAATGGGTCGTGTCTGCTGCAATTCCTTTAATGATTTCTGCATTAAATTATAATGCCCAAAAAAGTCCTGAAAAAGCCCAAGGAATTCAACAAGCAATCGACTCCAAAAGTTCTGCTGGAATTTTGGAAAATCTTACTGGACTTTTTAATCAAGGTCCTACAGAAGATGAAGATAAGATGGTAAACCATATATTCGGAAAAAACACCGAAAATGTCAAGGAATCATTATCAGAAAAGTCTGGAATAAGTATGGGCAAAATCGGTGGAATCCTTGCTCTATTAGCCCCTTTAATCATGGCTTATATCGGAAAGCAAAAACAAAGTCAAAACCAAGATGATAACAGTTCAGGTGGAGGTATAGGTGACCTATTGGGGAATATTCTTGGTGGGGGGAACTCTTCTTCATCTTCTGGTGGAATTGGTGACTTAATTGGTTCTGTTCTTGCTGGTGGAAATAACCAACAAAATCAACCTACTAATAGCCAACCCAACATTTCCGGAGGTTTAGGAGATTTAGTCGGTCAGTTCTTCGATCAAAAAAATGATAAAGGTACTAAAGGTAGTATCCTTGATAGCCTTGCAGGTATGTTTGGAAAATAAGAATTCAATTCTATATTAGTAAAAAGAGGATAGTTTTTTTTAACTATCCTCTTTTCTATTTCATCCCATTCATTTCCGAAAACAGTTATATTTACGCATGGAATCTAAAATCAGTTTTAAAAATGACTACAGCGAGGGTGCACATCCCAAAGTTTTAGAACTTCTTCAACAAACAAATTTATCGCAAGAGCCTGGCTATGGAGCAGATAGTATATCTCAAAAAGCTAAAGAATATATTATCCGGGCAACTAAAAATCCAGATGCCCAGGTATTTTTTGTATCTGGTGGAACCCAAGCTAATTTATTGGTCATTAGCCACCTCCTAAAACCTTATGAATCTGTAATTGCAGCTGATAGTGGGCATATTGAAGTACATGAAACTGGTGCCATTGAAAATACCGGTCATAAAATAAACTTAATACCAAATATTAATGGAAAAATCAAAGGCGCAGAAATTCAAAAAATCGTTAATAACCATACAGACAACCATATGGTCAAACCTGCAATGGTTTATATTTCCCAATCTACTGAATTTGGAACCGTTTACTCTAAAAATGAACTTCAAGATATAGCAAATTGCTGTAAGAAAAATAACCTTCTTCTATTTATTGATGGCGCTAGACTTGCAACGGCCTTAACTTCACAATCCAATGATCTTACTCTTCAAGAAATCGCTAAACTTGCTGATGTATTTTATATTGGGGGCACAAAAAATGGAGCATTATTGGGAGAAGCAATTGTATTCCAAAATAAAAGGTTGGCAGAGGGTTTCGATTTTACCCTGAAACAAAAAGGAGCTTTAATGGCTAAAGGAAGATTGTTGGGAGCACAATTCCTAGCACTATTTCAAGATGATTTGTTCTTTGAATTGGGATTTCATGCAAATAAATTAGCCTCTAAAATTGCAAACATCTTTAAACAGAATGGTTATGATTTTGCTACTGAACCTGTAAGTAACCAGATTTTCCCTATTTTGCCCATTTCGATTGCAGAAAAATTAATGGAAAAATATGACTTCTACATTTGGGAAAAACTGGAAGATAACATGGTAACTCTTAGAATAGTGACCTCTTGGGCAACTCAAGAGTCATCCGTAGATCAATTTATAAAAGATATTTCTAAGAATTTAGGTTAAATTCCCTTTAATCTATATATTAGGAATTATACCTAAATCTAAGTCAAATCTATGGAAGAATATGTAATTCTAGTGGATCAGAATGATCAAGAAATCGGCGAAATGGAAAAACAAGAAGCTCATGTATTGAATAAAAAACATAGAGCCTTCTCTGTTTTCCTCCTTGATGAAAACAACAATTTCATTTTACAACAAAGAGCACTGTCCAAATATCATAGCCCCGGCCTTTGGACAAACTCCTGTTGTGGACACCCCAGACCAAACGAAACTACCTTGAACGCTGCTAAAAGAAGAACCTTTGAGGAAATGGGAATCCATGTTGATATCCAGGAAATTCTCCAAATTAGCTATCAAGAAAAATTAGAAAATGGTCTTTGGGAAAATGAATTTGACCATATCTTCATCGGAAAATATACCGACAATAAATTCAATCTAAACCCAAATGAAATTAAAGCCATCAAAAATGTCAACCTTGTTGAATTAGAAATGGATGTACAAAATAATCCAGATCAATACACTTTCTGGTTTAAATTAATTTTCCCTAAAATAAAAGATAAACTTAAAATATAAGCTCCACCCTATTCTTTACCACCACTGTGCATCCGGAAGATAATAGGATGCTGTGTCAGCTTCGCTCTGCCAAGGGGCTAACTCAAATTTATATGCCTTTTGACTGCCCTTCCAATCAAGATTGGAGTTCAACTTGCCCCAGGAAACCTCAACCTTATATGTTTTTCCTTCTGTACTGCTCAAGGTTCCAAAAAGTTTGGACCTCGAAAAGCCCGAAACTCCTGGCGTGTATTGAATTGCTTTGTCAAATATTATTTTTGAATTTTCCGAAATTGTATCACTCAATTTAATCTCAAGGACATCAGCTTGCAACATCGATGTATAGGTTGACCAACTATGCATATTCGTATCTGATAATACATACGGATAATCCTTTCGTGTAGGATATTTTTCCATAAATAATCGAACTGGCCTCTTTAATACTAATTCTTTACCTATGAAATCCTTAAATGGCTCCTTTTTACTGATGTTTGTAGACTTGGTCTTACAGGTCTGAAAGAGGGCAAACACAAATAAGAAAAATCCAACTACTAAACAGATTAAAAATATTTTCACGACTTGCTTTGCTGTAATTCCTTCTTTAATTCCCATCTTTTATTTTTTTTCAGAAAAAGTGATTTCGTAGGAACCATCTTTTGAAATTAGGTCAATTTGAAAACTCTCCTGATTCTTTATTTCCATAGGAATGGATTCTTTTTCAAAACTACTACTATTCATCTCATTTGATGGTTTATGTGTACTACTCATTTCAGTACTCATTGATACTAACATGCTCTCTGCTCCTGCATCCATCACTTTAAACCATCCATAACCTGCTCGTTTACTCATTTTAGTGGTTGGATCAATCTCCATAAATCGACCATAATATAGATCTCCTCCTTCAATCTTTTGCTCTAAACTTGACGCAACTGCTGCCGATGAATTTACAGAAGGTTTTACACTATCATAAATCAAATATCCAAATAAGCCAATAATTCCCAATAAAAAGATATATCCTATAACAGTTAATTTAAACTTATATGGAGCTGGCCTAACTTCCCCTAAACACTTATTCGCATAGCTAATCATATCTGATGTCCATTTCCGCCTTGAAATAGTTTTCCCCGTTACTGTATCCCAATAAATAGGTGCTGCCTTCTTTGAATAACCCTTACTAAATGCTGTACCTATATAATTCCTGTAAATTCCTAACACCATTAAATTATTTGGATTAACTGGATTTTGCAAATGATCCGCAGCAAATGACCCTTCTTCAACTCGTTGAACGTTTATAAACATTTTTTTTCCTTTTAGTGTATGTATATTATTTTCTATCTTAAAATCAAATCGGTTTCCCAACCATCATAGTTACCATTGTAAACCTGTGCCTTTTCCCAAATTGGTAAACATAAACTGTCTATCGATTCATAAGAAAGGAAATCTAATCGCGAAATGCAGATCCGCCATTTTTCCTGGCTGAGAACTTTCGAGGTTAAACTAAATTGCTCCTGCCTAGCGTAATCTAAAAACTCATTTAAATCTTCTTCCTTCTCAAAATTTAGATTATGATAAATGAGCCTTTCTTTACTTAATCGATCCCCAGCATCAACCAGAGCCCGAAGATTGGATCGGTTTTTTATCATTTCCATTTGAAATGCTGTTGGATAGGCTAATGTAAAGTAATCATCCCATTTCTTATCTTCCCGATGGTCTACTTGAAATGTTAATTCCTCTAAGAAGGTTTTATCAATCTGGATTAAAAAATCCTTGGCATCGCCTATTTTATGACAATAAAACATTTGCAACCGCTCAGAACTCATTGAAATAGTGGCAACATGCAATAATTGCGGAGCATATCGAAATTTGAGATCCGCAATTTTATCCTCAACCTCATTAATATGTTTATAGCTCTCCATCGTCGGCAAGCCTTCAGCCGATGGAAAATCAAAAGGTATAATCAAGTAAAAAACTTCTGTAAGATTCGAAATGGGCGCAAGATCTGCAACATTTAGATCAACTATGATCGAAGCTATTTGATTATTAATGCTAGATGTATAAACCTGCCAATTTTCTTCATGAAATGGCAAATCTGCTTTTTTCCTAAATAATTTAAACATCCCTTATTTTTTGATATAACATAAAAATGCATCACCCAAAAATATGGATCTATCAATTGCAGTTCGAATTTTGTGTTAATTGATTTATATAATTAAGGTAGACCTATGTTAATAAAACCCTATTTATCAACCTCTTCTTTAAGATAGTCCAAAAATTGTGATGGAGTTACTCCTGTACTTTTTTTAAAGGCTTTGCTAAAAATACTATGGGACGAAAAGCCACTTACCTCAGCTAAATAGGAGATTTTATACTGCTCAAATTTTGGCTCATTCTTTATCTTCTCAATAATATATCGAATCCGTAGACCATTGATATAATCATTGAAATTCATCTGTTTATAGGTATTAATTATTTTTGAAAGTGTAATCGTATTAGTTGATAGATAACTGGCTAAAAAGGCAAGACTCATCCGACTATCTACGTATAGATCGCCTTCCTCAAACTCATCTAACTTATCTAAAATTTTACCCGTCTTCTCATCTATTTCTTGACTTTGACCTTGCTCATTGACTTCTTCTGAAGATAAGTCCTTTCGCTTGTCCTGACTTATATTCTTTTTCTGGCTATCTGCGTTTAATTGAGCTAAATAATCTGAAATCTTCTGTTTATTTTTTTTGTTCTCCTTAAATTGATAAAACAAAATAATTCCCAATCCTGCAATTAATACCGCTAACCCAAATAAGATATACTTTAATAAAAAATTAGTGCTATTCTTTGCAGATAAATCATCTTGAAGTTTACCAACTTCCAGATTATTAATGAAGGAATTAATGAAATTAGATCTTTTATTGTCATTTAATTCCTCATCCTGCTCCATAAATAACCCAGAATACTTCAACGACTTTTCTGTGTCTCCCAATTGCTTGCTTGCTAAATATGCATAGCGGTAAGATTCCATCTCATACTTCACATAATCTGCAACAACCATTGGATGATTAATTGCAATTTCGGTATGCATCAATGAGGTCGGATAGTCCCCTAATTGGTAATATATAATTCCTAAAAATACTTGTGCCATATAAGCCTCTTCTTGAAAGTCAATATCCTTATCGATTGATATAACTTCCTCAAAATATGGAATCGCCTTTTCAAATTCCTTCTTGAAAAAATGATACTTACCCTTCACTAATAAAGTATGTACTGAAGTACTGTTTACAGCATCTTTGAAATTTGTTGCATAAATGCTGTCAACTTCTTTTAAATTTAACGCAGCCTGATCAAAATCTTCTTTCATTATATAGCCACAAGCAAGATTAACTCCGATTGTGGCTATGGAATTTTCCAAATATGCGCTTTCAGATTCCGAAATGTTTTTCCTTAACTTCCTTAAATCTGAAATTGATTTTTCTAATTCAACTATATAAACATCAAAGTTCCCACTCAAATAATAGAAATAAGAATACTCAGCATTGGCAAGTGATCTTTCTATTCCTTCAGGAAAATCCTTTATGAATTTCTGTGCCCGTTCAAATGATTGCTTACTTTGCTCATAATCAGATTTTTTATAGTAAACTTCTGCTACTCCTAAATTTGCAAGAAACTGATTGATCGGGTCATTTGTAGATTTGGAAATGGAATCTAACTTTTCCAAATAATGTAAGGTGAGATCTAATTTACCGTTCGTGGAGGCTAGAAAATAATACCAACGATACAGATCCTTCTCCTCATCTTGGCTTAACTTCTTCTTACTTAAATAATCTAAATAGTCTGTGGAACGTGTTTCAAATGCCTTGTCAAAAAGTTCATCAATCGAATATTTACTCAGACTATCGCTTTTACTTTGACCATTTGTAACAAAACTGTCAGTTAATAAGATTATAAATATGAAATAAAATTGAAATAAAAAACTCTTTCTCATGCACTGACCATCAGTTTAATTCATAGGATTAGAAATCACCAAGTAAATGAATTGTAAGAAATATTCAAATCAATTCAATTATTTGCGTAAATATAATTTTTTTTACCAACTATGAGGTAGAACTGTCATAAATAGATTGGTTTTTTAATACTAAATTTAGATGTCTTAACATACAATCTAAATCTATTTATATTATCTCAAGACCGAACAATACTTTCCATCGAAATTTTAATCAATCGTTTGCTTTCATTTAAAATTTTTAATTCAATTCATCCTTCATTATCTTCAATAAATTTATAAATAACCAAATGAAAATATCTAGATTTCGATTACCATGTGCTTTCCCCTTTTTTGTTTTTCTTGTATTGAATTTCGCTTGTGCTAAACAATCATTGACGGGCTCTCCTAAGCTTTCCGAAAATGATTCAACCTATATTGTTCCTCTGGATGGAAATGCATTCGTAACAACCATCGCAAATGATTCAAGAGAAACCATCTCGAAAAATGGTCTCGTAAATTGGACCTCCGAAAAAAGTATGATCAGTACTTATGTAAGAATTAATAAAGCGGGAACCTTAAAATTGACATTGAATACCAATAAGGCAAACAATGAAACTACAAGCAAAATAAAAGTCTCCGTCAATGATAAACAGAAAACAATAACATTAAAGTCTAATCAAGGTCCAAATCACATTGTTGGAGATTTCAAAGTCGATACCGGATATGTAAAAATTGATTTGCAAGGTTTAACAAAAACTGGCCAATCCTTCGCCGAGGTTGAAAGCTTCTCTATTTCTGGAAATGCAACTAGCATGGGAGTAATTTATAGCAATGATCCTGAATACTATTATTGGGCAAGAAGAGGTCCTTCATGTCACTTATCATATACTATTCCAACTACAGAAAATATAAACTACTATTACTCTGAAATCGAAGTTCCTCAAGGTTCTGACCCTATTGGTTCATATTTTATGGCCAATGGATTCAGTGAAGGTTATTTCGGATTCCAGGTAAACTCCCAAAATGAACGAAGAATATTATTCTCAGTATGGAGCCCTTTTTCCACCGATGACCCGAACGCAATTCCTGATGATCAAAAAATTATCCTTAATAAAAAAGGAAATGACGTACATACTGGAGAATTTGGAAATGAAGGATCTGGTGGACAAAGTTTTCTCAAATACAACTGGAAAGCCGGAACTAACTACAAATTCTTGCTCAAAGCTGAACCTGATGGAAATGGAAAAACAGATTATACCGCTTGGTTTTTTGCTCCAGAAATTAACCAATGGAAATTGATTGCAAGTTTTAAAAGACCTAAAACCAATAAATATCTCACTGGATTCCATAGTTTTTTGGAAAATTTTTATCCTAACAATGGATATCTTGAACGAACTGCGAATTATAAAAATCAATGGGTAAAAACTGTTTCCGGAAATTGGAAAAAGGTGGATCAAGCTAAATTTACCGTCGACAATACTTACAAAGCCAAGCAACGTATAGACGCAATTGGTGGTAAAAATCAAAATGGATTTTTTCTTAAAAATGGAGGATTCTTTAATGAATTAGTGACACCGAACTCAAAATTCATTTTCGAAAACTCGAATCAAAATCCACAAATCGACTTTAATAAATTACCGTAAAAGCCTTATTTTTAATACTTAATATTTTTAACCATACTTTATTTAAAATTTTAAAGCTTTCCACCCTCAATTTAGTATATTTACTTTGATGATACATGTTGCTTGTGCCTTAATAGAAAAAGATCAACAATTATTAATTTGTCAAAGATCTGCCGAAATGAAACTTCCTCTAAAATGGGAGTTTCCAGGAGGAAAATTGGAAGAGGGAGAAACCTTGCAAGAATGTTTGCTAAGAGAGGTCCTTGAAGAAATCAATATAAATGTCGAAATCCTCGAAGAGCTTACTAAAGTGGAATATCATTATCCTGATTTCTCTTTAACACTCTACCCTTTTGTCTGTACAATTAAAAATGGAGAGCTGAAAGCTAATGAACATGAACAGGTCCTATGGGTAGACAGAACCGAATTATTTAGATTTGATTGGGCTAACGCTGATCTCCCAATAGTAGAAGAATATATTAGAACAAGAAGAGAAGAAGTATAATATCCAAAAATATTTGTAAAGCATGGTGGTATTCTAACCCCCATGCTTTTTTCTTTTTATAACAACTGCCTTAGTGCTAATTCATACGCTCTAGAAGAAAAATTTGTCCTTGAATCAGGTAAATAAGAATAAATCTTCTCTATTGCATCCCGAATAACGGCTGAAACATCATTGAAAATACATTCATCGCTGATTTCAATATTTGGCTGCATCAGATAGGCAAATACTCTTGCCATCCCACAGTTTGCAACAAAATCAGGAATTACCGCAACATGATGATCTGCATATTCCATTACGGGTCCATAAAATATTTCACGATCTGCAAATGGAACATTCGCCCCAGATGCAATTACCTCTAACCCATGACCTATCATTTGCTGAACTTGTTCTTTAGAAACTAATCGAGAAGCTGCCGCTGGAATGAATATCTCTGCCCCCAAATCCCAAATTCTCGAATTTACCTCCTCAAATGATACCATAAAATCTGAACTTAAGCTGTTACCCTTTCTACTTAAAAATAAGGTTTGTATCTCCTCTCTAGAAAATCCATCCGGATTAATTAAACCTCCCATCCTATCAATTATCCCAACCACTTGAACGCCAACTTTACTCAAATAAAAAGCTGCTGATGCCGCTACATTTCCCCAACCCTGAATGATTGCCCGCTTCTTCGAAATATCTCCTCCAAATAAACTGTAATAATGCCTTACTGATTCAGATACTCCGTAACCCGTAATCATATCCGCAACTTTAAATTTCCTTTTTAAATCAGGACTATATTGCGGATCTTCCAATACCTTGGAAACTCCATACCTTAACTGACCTATCTGATGAATTCTTCCATTTTCTCGGATATCAAAATGACCATTTAACACACCTTCCTGTGGATGCCATAATCCAAATTGTTCAGTCAATGGAATAACATCGTAAATCTCATCTACATTTAAGTCTCCACCAGTACCATAATAATTCTTTAGTAATGGGGTTACTACTTTAAACCAACGCTCCAAAACTCCATGTTTGCGAGGATCTGAAGGATCAAAATTAATTCCTGATTTCGCACCTCCTATACTTGGACCTGAAACCGTAAATTTTACCTCCATCGTCTTGGCAAGTGATTCAACTTCATTACGGTCAAGACCTAAACGCATACGTGTTCCTCCTCCAGCTGCACCACCACGTAATGAATTAATAACTATCCAGCCCTCTGCTTCTGTCTCCGTATCTTTCCATTCAAATACTATTTCTGGCTGTTTCTTCTCAAAAGCTTGCAGTAATTCTTTCATAACAATCAAGTTCATCTCATCAATTATAAATTTCCTCGCTTCTCTTGTTCTCGCTCAATGGCCTCAAATAATGCCTTGAAATTTCCTGCTCCAAAACTTTGTGCCCCCTTACGTTGAATAATCTCAAAAAATAATGTCGGCCTATCCTCTACTGGCTTCGTGAAAATTTGTAATAAATAGCCCTCCTCATCCCTATCAACCAAAATTCCTAAGTCTTGAATAGCTTTTATCTCTTCATCTATCTCCCCAATTCGGTCTGGTAACATATCATAATACGCTTCTGGTGGAGCCCCTAAAAATTCAACTCCCCGTGATTTTAAAGCTTTTACAGTCCCCAATATATCGTTGGTCGCTAATGCTGCATGTTGAACTCCCTCCCCTTCGTAAAACTCCAAATATTCCTCTATCTGAGATTTCTTCTTGCCCTCTGCTGGTTCATTAATCGGAAATTTGACATATCCATTCCCATTACTCATAACCTTACTCATCAAAGCTGAATATTCCGTATTTATCTGCTTATCATCAAATGATAATATGTTAACAAATCCTAAGACATCCTGGTACCACTGAACCGTCTCATTCATCCTGTCCCATCCAACATTGCCAACACAATGATCTATATACAATAGACCTGTCTCCTCAGGTTGATAATCACTCTGCCACGATTTATAGCCAGGCATAAATGGACCTGAATAATTCTTTCGCTCAATAAACATATGAACGGTCTCTCCATAGGTATAAATCCCTGCTGTCCTCACTTCACCATATTCGTCATGCTTAATTTCCAATTCCTGATATACCTTTGCACCCCGATTCACCGTTTCATTCAAAGACTTCTCTGCATCGTCAACCCATAAAGCAAGAATTTTAACCCCATCTCCATGCGCTTTTACATGTTCTGAAATCACACTGTCTGACCGTAATGCTGTTGTAAGGACGATCCTGATTTTCTGCTGCCGAAGTACATAGGATGCTCGATCTCGAATCCCTGTCTCTGGGCCAGCATATGCCTCAGATTGAAATCCAAACGCTGTTTTATAGTAATGCACCGCTTGTTTGGCATTCCCTACATAAAATTCTATATAATCTGTCCCGTTGATCGGTAAAAAATCTTGGGCTTTTGCAATTTTCTCCGCAAATGTTGCTGTCATATCTTATTATTTTTGATTTAATCTAACCATGATTTATAATAATCCTTGTCTTCAATTCCTAAAGCCTCCTCCGTTAACATCAAAGGCCTGAATGGATCAATCATAACAGCTAATTCATCTGTTTTAGTTTGTCCAATGCTCTTTTCAACAGTACCAGGATGTGGACCATGAGGAATACCGCCAGGATGCAAGGTAATCTGTCCTCGCTCAACTGACTTCCGACTCATAAAATCCCCTTCCACATAATATAAAACTTCATCAGAATCTACATTACTGTGGTTATAAGGCGCCGGAATGGACTGTGGATGATAATCGTACATTCTTGGACAAAAACTGCACAGTACAAATGAATTGGTCTCAAAAGTTTGATGAACCGGTGGGGGTTGATGCAACATACCGGTGATTGGCATAAAATCATGAATGGAAAATGCCCATGGATAATGATATCCATCCCAGCCTATAAAATCAAATGGATGGCTTCCATAGATATATGGATAAATTAAGCCTTCCTTCTTAATTTTAACCTCAAAATCCCCCTTTTCATCGTAGGTCTGAAGGTTTTCCGGCCTCCTGATGTCACGCTCACAAAATGGAGAATGTTCCATCAGTTGACCAAATTCATTCCGATATCGCTTTGGTGTTCGAATAGGATCAAACGATTCTACAATAAATAATCTATTCTTTTCAGTATCAAAATCAATCTGATAAATTACACCTCTCGGAATAACCAAATAATCCCCATAATGAAATTCTATCGAACCGTATCCCGTTTTCAATCTACCTGATCCTTCATGTATAAAAATAACTTCATCCGCTTGGCTATTTTTATAAAAATAATCCCCCATGGAACTTTGTGGTGCAGCCAAGGATATATGTAGATCAGAGTTTACTAAAACCGGAACTCGGCTCTCTAAATAATCTGCTTTTGGAACTATCTGAAATCCCTTTAGACTCGTATGTTTTAAGTGCTTTGACCTTCCAACCCGAGGGGAAACATCGTAAGGATCCCTGATTTCTTTTACAATCGTAGGCGGTTGACAATGATATACCAAAGAATATACACTTGAAAATCCATGCGTAGAAACTAGCTCCTCTGAATATAGCTCCCCATTGTCCTTTCTGAAAACGGTATGCCGTTTGGATGGGACTTTTCCCATATGATGATAAATTGGCATAATATTAAGTTTATAATATGAAAAATTGATTAAGGCACTAATTAGATTTCTACTAATTAGCGAATAGGATAAGAATATTATAAATATTAGTATTGGGCAAAAACAACTTCGGCTATCAATGCCTTTATATAAGGCATTAAACCTTGTGGAAGGTTATCTCGCTTCATGTTGCTTAAGTTCATATTGGGTATCAATTATTTCAAAGATAAAATTTATAACTCTATATTTACATAGATATTCCGAAAATTAATATGGTATTATGATATTAATTTTCTTATATCCATAATATTATAACCATTGTAAATTTTAAAGCAAAGTTTTCAAAAATTCATTATGAAAATTGTAACATATCTTGAAAATGGAAATCAACAATTAGGATTTGTAGTAGACCAAAAAGTTTTTCCTAGTCATATGATCTCTAATAAATTCCCTAATACCGCATTAGAATGGATTAAACTCGGCCCCGAAGGATTAAAATTAACTAAAAAAGAACTTGATCATTTCATTAAAATTGATGGCTTTCAAAATGAAGGCCTAGATTTTTCGGAAATTACACTCAACGCCCCATTACCAAACCCAACTTCTTTTAGAGATGCTTATGCTTTTAGACAACATGTAGAAACCTCTAGATTAAATAGAGGCCTTGAAATGATTCCTGAATTCGACCAATTCCCAGTCTTTTATTTCTCAAACCATCAAGCGATCCAAGGTCCTGGACCTATTTATTGTATGCCAAAACACTTTGAAAAAATGGACTTCGAATTAGAGGTCGCTATCGTAATTAATAAACAAGGAAGAAATATTAAAGCAATTGACGCCGATAATTACATTGCTGGAATTATGATTTTGAATGATTTAAGTGCTAGAAACTTACAATTGCAGGAAATGAAATTAAATCTCGGCCCTGCTAAAGGAAAAGATTTTGCCAGTATGTTCGGACCTTATTTGGTCACAATGGATGAATTAGAAAAATATAAATCTAAAACCCCTATTGACCATATTGGTAATGCCTATAACCTAACCATGAAATGCTGGATTAATGATGAACTGGTCTCCAATGGAAATCTGGATTCTATGCATTGGACATTCGCAGAAATAATTGAACGTGCCTCATATGGCGTAAATCTATTCCCAGGTGATATAATTGGATCTGGTACTGTTGGAACTGGTTGCCTCCTCGAAATTAACGGGACCGGTAAAAGAATTAATCCTAATTTTCAGGAACGTTGGATAAAACCTAATGATGTAATAAAAATGGAAGTTACGGAATTAGGAACTCTTGAAAATAAAATCTTCCTGGAAGAAATAACTGAATAATAAACCCTTTATATTCTTAATATGCAGTTCAACGAAATAAAAACATTTGACCAAGAAACTAATGGAACCCTTTTCGATAATCTTATAAAATATGGAGTTGCTCCTAGGCCAATCTGTTTTGCATCAACGGTCGATAAAAATGGAAATGTGAACCTAAGCCCTTTTAGTTATTTCAATTTTATGTCGACTAATCCACCTGTATGTGTTTTCTCTCCCTTAACTAGAATGAGAGACGGTCAAGACAAACATACTTTAGCTAATATCAGGGAAGTAAATGAGGTTGTCATTAATATAGTGAATTTTGATATGGTTCAACAAACCTCACTCGCAAGTACTGAATATCCGAAGGAAGTGGATGAGTTTAAAAAATCCGGACTCACTCCTCTTAAATCAAAATTCATTCGTCCCCCAAGGGTCGCTGAATCACCTATACAATTAGAATGTAAGGTGAGGGATATTATAACCATTCAAGAAGGCGCAGGAACTGGTAACCTCGTATTAGCCGAAATTATTTGTATGCATATCCAAAGCCAATATTTGGATGAGAACAACAATATGGACCAAGCTGCCCTTGATTTGGTCGCTCGACTTGGTGGAAATTGGTACTGCAGAATTACAAAGGAAAATTTGTTTGAAGTCCCAAAACCTCTTAGAAAATTAGGAATTGGTGTTGACCAATTACCTGAATCAATTAGAAATTCATCAATCCTTACCGGAAATCAATTGGGATTGCTAGCTAATGTCCAAGAAATTCCTCAAAAAGACAATTCAATGCTAAACGATGAGCATATTAATAGCCTCCTATCAATGTGGAAAGAGGATAAAATTCAATTGCAAAATGAAATCCAACGATATGCAGCTAAATTGTTGGACGATGGTTTTATCGACCAAGCATGGCAAGTATTACTTATTAACTAATTCCAAGTTTATGGGCTGGGTCTTTGCAAGAAGCATCCCATCAGAAATTAATTTTGAAAGGTCAGGGTTCTCCTTGGCCTTAATTAACAAATCTTCCTCTAACCTATCTGCCATTTCTCCATCTCCTTTATAAATAGCAAGTTCATAAAGTTCTATAACTGCTAACCAATCTTTCGTATAGCTTTCCCTTAAATTGTCGTAAATCTCTGGCAATTGATTATTGGTAAACCCATTTTCCCTAGCAGATCTAATCGAAGCATAAAACCCATGTAATTCCTGCTGATCTGATGAAATAACCTGTTTTTCTGTACGAATCGAAGAAAGATTTATGTCTGGATCAAATGCAAATTTATCCGCAGCTCCAGAATATACCGAAACGATTGAATGGCCAACTGCCATATCGTATATCCCCCACTCACTTTTAAATAGAAACTCCCCCGAAGCTTCGTGAATAACATTGCATCCTGAAAAACTAATCAACAGTAACTGTCCACTATCCGAAAATAATATAGATTCCACTTTTCCAGATACCAATATTCCTGAATCAAAATATAAGCTCTTTAAATTCCCAATCCTTATTCCCATCAAATCCAGATCTTGAAAACTGCACTCTTCAAGCTTTTTATTTACTCCTAACAAACTCCCAATTGGCGAACTAAATCCTTCAACATGGTAGGATTTCCCATGTCCTTCTAATTCTTTATTTCCAAAGGCCAATGCCGTTGCTCCAACTGTTTTAACTCCAAGCAAATCCTCACCTAAACCTTGAAATACAAATTTTCCAGAAATTTGCAATCCCGAACTAAGTTCAACAGTACATATGTTATTGCTAGCAACAGCTCGTTCCATTCCTAATTTTCCTCCTACCCGAAATGACATTCCTTCTGCAAATTCATCCAATATCCGATATGCATATGCAAAATCTGGAGTTACAAATAATTGCGGTTGTGGCCTAGTTATATCATATGAATAGTTTAACGTATCTAAACTATAAATTAGCTTACTCACATTTGAATTCATGCATGTGGCACTTTCACCTATTGAGGATAATAACCCCGCACCATAAATCTTAAAATCTTCAACCGTCCCAATCAACCCATATTCTACTGTCCACCAATGCAATCTGCTGAGTAACGCCATTTCTGAAGGCTCCCCCATATTCGAGGAAATTTCATTAAACCTATCTGTTGCCAACTGTATCTCCTCCTCCCTGGCATTATCCTTCTCTTTGATAATGGACAGCGCACGTATAGCTTCATACAATTCGAAATCTTTTGCCGAACTCATCGCCTTCGAACCTACTTCACCAAAATATTGTAAATACTTGGCATACTCAGGCTCCCCTATGATTGGAGCGTGACCAGAGGATTCATGAATGATATCAGGAGCTGGTGTATAGGTAATATGCTCTATCTGACGAATATCAGCAGCAATTACTAATACGCAATGTGCCTGAAACTCCATAAAGGCCGCTGGTGGAATAAATCCATCTACAGTCACTGCCCCCCATCCAATCTCTGATAATCTATCATTCATCGATTGTAAACTTGGAATTCGTTCAATCGTCAATCCCGCTTTACTTAATCCTGGAATGTAGGGATAAAATGCAATGTCTTTTAGATATGCATAATTCTGCCGCATAACATAACGCCATATTGCCTGGTCAATTGCACTATAGCGATCGTAATTCTGCTCAACAACATACCTCCGCAAATGCTTAGGAAGATTCTCCAACACAGGATTATTATAGGTATTCATCATAATTAAATTTATACAAACTTAAAACTTTTAACTAAATCAACAAAATAACACAATCTCAATAAAATCTAAATCTTCTTAAAAAAGAAGAGAATTTAGCCTTGGATAAGGCTTTTAAGGCAAAAAATAAATTATTTAATTCTTCGCTTAACATTTTCCTACTTTTGCAAAACTTCTTTGCTAACAATCCTGTTATGCATGTTGGAGTCTCCTGTTTAAAAACTGAAGGCAGGATTATTTTTGTTATGGACGAAAACCTTAGACTTTTTGACCTTGCCCTTAGGCAGGTGGATTTATTTCCAAATTTAAATATGTTCGCGCACAAATTAGATGGCGAATGGAAAACATTGACTTCTGTCGAATACTTAAATCAAGTAAATGCAGTCTCCAAAGGATTAATAGAATTAGGAGTAAAACCAAATGATAAAGTTGGATTAATCGCCGATAGTAGCATTGAATGGCATATTGTAGATTTCGCAATCCAACAAATTGGCGCTGTTGTAGTCGCTATTTATCCCAATATAAGTGATACCGATTATCAATTTATATTCAATGATGCAGAAATCAAACTCTGTATCGTGAGTACTAAAAGTCTATTTAATAGACTAACAAAACTTACTGAATCAATCTATACCCTAAAGTATATTTTTTGCATGGAAAATCATGAAGGTATACGTAATTGGGATGAATTAAAAACCGTCGGAGCTTATATCCCTGAGTCAACAATAATTGAATCTAGAGCAAAAATTAAAAACTCAGACCTGGCCACCCTGATTTATACCTCTGGTACTACTGGGAAACCTAAAGGTGTAATGCTAACCCATCATAACATTATTTCTAATGTTCTGGCAGCTAGAGAAATCACTCCTTGTCAAGCCTATGACAGAGCCTTAACTTTTTTACCTCCTTGCCATGCTTATGAAAGAATGGTCATTTATACATACATGTATATTGGTATAACAATTCATATCGCAGAATCACTAGATAAAATTGGCCAAAATATTGGGGAAGTAAAACCGCATATAATGACCGCTGTTCCAAGAATCTTGGAAAAAGTTTATGAAAAAATAATGAAAACTGGCCTCGAATTAACCGGTATAAAACGTAAAATATTTGATTGGGCCGTAGATGTAGCCGAACAATTCGATCCTAACCCTGAGAAACGATCTCTTGCCTATAATATCAAACTTAAAATCGCTAAAAGCCTGGTCCTGGATAAATGGTATCAAGCCTTGGGCGGTCATTTAAAAACTGTTGCTTCTGGGAGTGCTTCCCTGCAAGCAAAACTTGCGAGAGTATTCTTGGCAGCAGGAATTCCCCTATATGAAGGATATGGTATGACCGAAGCATCACCTCTAATTTCTGTCAATCATTACCTGAAAGGAATTCGCATAGGAACAGTAGGATTAGCCGTTAAATATGTGGAAATTAAATTAGCAGATGACGGTGAAATTCTTGTAAAAGGTCCTAACGTAATGCAGGGATATTACAAAAACAAAGAAGAAACCGATAAAACAATCATTAATGGCTGGCTCCATACCGGAGATATCGGAATTTGGGAAGATGAAGTCTTTTTGAAAATTATCGACCGTAAAAAAGAAATGTTTAAAATTTCAGGTGGAAAATACGTTATCCCTCAACCTATCGAAAAGAAACTGCTAGAATCAAATTATATTGAACAGGCAATGGTGATTGGCGATGGTCAAAAATTCGCTTCCGCATTTATTGTCCCTAATTATGCACACCTACAAGATTGGTCTAAAACTGAAGCTCCAGAACTTAAAGGAATGCCTAAGGATAAATTCTTGACAGAAGCAAAAATCGTCCGTAAAATTAACAAAGAAGTGCAGATAGCTAATCAACATTTTGGAAATTGGGAACAAATCAAAAAACCAATTATTCTGCCTGATGAATTTACTATAGAAAGCGGAGAGTTGACCCCAACCTTAAAAATGAAAAGAAAAGTAATCCTAGAAAAATATAAAAAAGAGTTTGAAGAACTTTATCATATAGATGACTAAAGCTCACAGAATAGAAATTAAAAATTCTTTTCTTTATTTCTGATGAATTGGTTGATAAATTCAACCAATTCTTATCATACATCAATTTTAGTTCGCTTTGTTCCCCCTATCTTTATAGAATTATTTAAAACTTCTACATTAATTATTTTGTTAATTTGATATGAAAGATAAATTTATCAACCTACCTCTAACGAAGAACGAAGAAAAAAGTCGATTTGAATTGAATGTTGATGGACACATCGCATTTATTGACTTCAAGGAAACGAATAGCACAATCGCATTAATACATACCGAAGCACCTTCTGAACTAGCCGGTAGTGGAACCGCAGCTGCATTGGTAGAAAAAACCTTGAACTTTATAAAGGAATCCGGAAAAACAGTATCTCCATATTGTCCTTATGTTTTCGCATTTATTAAGAAAAATCCACAGTGGAAGGAACTTGTCTCAACAAGATTCCCAAAATATGATGAACTTTAAAAACTCTTAAAAAACATAATGCCCTCTAAATTCATTAGAGGGCATTTTCATAAAAACTGCATAAATCGACATCTGATTTTTTCCAAAATAATCTGATCAGATTTTTAGTTTTTCTATACTACCTGTTTCCAATTATTTCCTCCTTCTGCACAAACAAGCATTAATGGGCTCCATTACTGGTTTCACTTTGGTTTTGCTCGTGTTTTGCTCGTGAATGGTCCGCACATTGGTTGGACATTGTCTACAGCTCGTCCGCTCATGAGCGGACGAGGTCCTTACTAGGCCATAACAAGGTGCGGATGAATATCGACCATGAGTAGACCAAGAGTAGACCTAGAGTATACCAAGAGTAGAATTAATCAGGTTGGATAATTTTCAAAAAAACTTATGAATAACAATGTGGGGAAATACCTCGTTTTCCAATTTAATAAACTGATTTACAATAATTTATAATGAATTTGATTCAGAATTACAGTAGAAAAAGAAAGGGAAGCAATCTGGCAATTGCTCCCCTAACTATTAACCAATTATAAACTTAAATTATGAGATAGCAAATATAAGTATTTAATCGATTATTCCTAATTTTTTTTTGCGTTTTTATGCATGTTTATTTTAACGGTCGACTTCACCAAGCACGATATCAATCGAACCCAATATTGCAATCAGATCCGCAATCAATACCCCTTTCCCCAATTCAGGTAATACGGACAAATTATTGAAACTTGGTCCCCTTGCCTTAATCCTTTTTGGAATATCAGTCTTCTCTTGGGTTACAAAATAAAAACCTAATTCACCTTTAGGATTTTCTGCCCTAACATAATATTCCTGTGCTTTAAGATTAACCTTTTTAGGTACAAGACCCCGAGGATCAAAATCTGGAGTCCTTTTGAAGTCCTGCATTAATCTTGGTAAACACTGCTCAATTATTCTTACGGATTCCTTAACCTCGTCCACCCTGACTTTATAGCGATCCCAACAATCGCCAATGGATCCCATTATACCTTGGCCAACTGGAATATCGAACTCCAATTCGGGATAAACCGAATAGCCATCCACACGCCTTAAATCCCATTTTATTCCTGATCCTCTTAACATTGGTCCGGAACAACCATAATTTATCGCTACATCTGCTGGAAGAACTCCAATATTCGCCGTTCTTTGTATAAAAATCTGATTGTTTGACAATAACTCATCTAGTTCCACCAATTTCGGCTTGAAGTAAGCAATAAATTCCTGACAACGTTCTTCAAAATTCACAGGTATATCATAAAACAAGCCTCCAACCCAAATATAATTGTAAAGCATCCGGGATCCAGATGCCCATTCCAACATATTCATAATATGTTCGCGATCTCTAAAGCACCACATAAAAGGCGTAAATGCTCCAATATCTATTCCATATGTTCCAATAGCAATTAAGTGTGATGCAATCCTGTTCAATTCCGTAACCAACACTCGAATATATTCAACCCTTTTAGGAAGCTTGTCTTGAATACCGAGCATTCTTTCCACTCCCATCACAAACCCATGCGCATTATTCATTGACGCTAAATAATCTAATCGATCCGTAAAGGGTATTGTCTTTCCGTAATTCATGGATTCCGCATGCTTATCAAAGCATCGATGCAGATATCCTACATGGGGAATAATATCTTTTACGATTTCACCATCCGTAATTAGTTCCAGCCGAAGAACACCATGCGTGGATGGATGTTGAGGACCCATATTGATTACCATTTCTTGTGAAGAAACAGTGGATATCTTATTCTGATAATTTTTATATGCTTGTTGGTAGAGTTCGTTCATGATGCCTATTTCACAGGGATATTATGATATGTTTCTGGATCTTGATAATCTTTTCTCAATGGAAATCCAACCCAATCCTCGGGCATGAGAATTCTTCGTAAATCGGGATGATCTGTAAAGAATATTCCCATAAGATCATAGGCTTCTCTTTCATGCCAGTCTGCGGTACGCCAAACCTCCGACACCGAAGGTACTTCAGGTAAATCTTTTAAATCCCTAATAGCATTCACTTTAACTTTCAAGGTCAATTGCTTTTGGAAAGGAATCGATGTCAAATTGTAGACTACCTCAAAATAGTCCTCAGGAAAATAATCGACTGCCGTAAGGTTAGCTAGAAAATCAAAATAATAATTTTTATGATCACGCAGAAACAAGCAAACAGACTTCAAATATTCTTTTGAAATATATAATGCGGATTGAAGGCCAGTTTCTTGCAAATCTACAATCGCATCGGGATGAATATTCTTTTCTATATGGTTCTTTATTTCTAAAAGCATGTTTAAGGGGCTAAACGATTAATAGTCCAAATGTCATTTTCAAGGATGTAAACAATTCTATCATGTAATCTACTGCTCCTACCTTGCCAGAATTCAACACGTACCGGCTTGATCAGAAAACCACCCCAAAACTCCGGTCTTGGAATAGCTAAATCACCCATTTCAAGCTCTACCTCAGCAACGCGCTTTTCAAGAGACTCACGATTTGGTATAATAACACTTTGTGGAGAAGCTATAGCACCAATTTGACTTCCTCGTGGTCTCGATGCGAAATACTCATCAGAATCTTCTTTTGAAAGCTTCTCAACGTTCGCCTCAAATCGAACCTGACGTTGCAACTCCGGCCAAAAGAATAATATGGATACATGTGGATTTTGAAGAATCTCCTGACCTTTACGGCTATTATAATTTGTAAAGAAACTCAATCCTTCTGATTTTATATCTTTTAAAAGAACAACCCGCGAAGATGGAAATCCCTTTTCATTTACGGTAGAAAGAACCATCGCTGTAGGCTCTGTGACCTGAGAAGATATAGCTTCGTCAAACCACTTTTTGAATTGTTGAATGGGATCATGCAATACATCCGATTCGATTAAACTGCTTTTAGCATAGTCTTCACGAATGGCAGCAATTTCTTTGTGTTCAATGGACATGGCTAAGGATATTTCCTACAAACTTAACATAATATACATTTTTAATAGTATCTGAAATGAAAAATTATTGCTATTTTACAATAGAATAATCAGGATATTCTATAAATTTGATAATTAACACATCTATCCTCTTATGTTCAATGAATATATTCCAAAACGAGGCAGTTTAATTTTGTCCGAGCCTTTTATGCTTGATCAGAATTTTGAACGTTCCGTTATTCTATTGTGCGAGCATGATGAAAACGACGGTACAGTGGGACTCATATTGAATCATCGTTCTATGTTACTATTATCCGATGTACTTGATGAAATCGATAATACCGAAATGCCACTCTATTTTGGAGGTCCGGTTGAAGGAAATGCATTATTCTTTTTGCACAAAGCCTTTGATAAATTACAGAGTGGAACACATATAGTCGATGACTTATATTGGGGTGGTGATTTTGAACGATTAAAATATTTAATCAATGAAAAACTGATTAGTAGCGAAGAAGTGAAAATCTTCCTAGGATATTCAGGTTGGAGTCCAGGCCAATTGGATGGAGAGATCAAACAAAATTCATGGGCAGTCCATAATTCATTCAACATCGATTTAGCATTTATTACCGACGGCGAAAACTTATGGAAGGAAGCCATCATCAGTATGGGGCCAAAATATGCCCATGTTGCAAACTTCCCAAAGCGACCGGAGTTCAATTAATTAGAAGAATAAACTTAAACATAAACCAACAAACATGAAGAAACACTTCTCAAATGTATTGTTTTTCGCAGCTGCGACAGCTTTCATTTCATGTTCTGGGGCAAATTCAAATGGTCATGAGCCTTCGGATTCTACCGCATCCAGTCAAGACACCACAAAATACCCTCCTGTTGAAACTAAACCAGGGAATGCAGACTATAAACCCGCATTTGAAGGCCAAACACGAATTGCAGGAGTAAAAACAACAACCCCTTTTGAAGGTACTGTAGTTGTTGAGGGACTTAAATCACCTTGGGGAATCGCAGAACTCCCTGACGGTAAACTTTTAGTAACCGAAAAAGAAGGTACTATGCGTATTGTTGACCCAACAGCAAAAACAATAAGCGAGGCAATTACTGGAATTCCTAAAGTCGATACACAAGGTCAAGGTGGTCTATTAGGGATAACTTTAGACCCTGATTTTGCAAGTAACCGAATGGTTTATTGGACTTTCGCGGAACCTGTATCTGGAGGGAATCACACCGCTGTAGCAAAAGGTAAACTTTCTGCAGATGAAAAAACAATTGAAGGTGCTACGGTTATCTATCAAGCATTGCCAACTTACAATGGTAAATTACATTATGGTGGCCGTATTTTATTTGATAAGGATGGTAATTTATTCGTTTCAACCGGAGAACGTTCTGATTTAGAAACTCGACCTCAAGCACAACAATTAAATTCTGCTTTAGGAAAAATCCTTAGAATCACTAAAGAAGGTAAACCAGCAGCAGGAAATCCTTTTGCTGGAAAAGCCGATGCTAAACCTGAAATCTATAGCTATGGCCATAGAAATGTTCAAGGATTAGCCATTGATCCAACAACCGGAGAATTATGGGATTCAGAATTCGGCCCACGTGGAGGAGATGAAATTAACTTGGTAAAACCTGGAAACAATTACGGTTGGCCAACAATTACTTATGGTATCGAATATAAAGGAGATGCTATTGGCAATCCTCCAATCCAACAAAAAGAAGGATTAGAACAACCCGTATATTATTGGGACCCTGTTTTATCTCCTAGTGGGATGACTTTCTATAAAGGTTCAAATGTTCCAGAATGGCAAAACAATCTTTTCATTGGTGGATTAAGCAGTACACATATTGCCAGAATTGTCATCAAGGACAACAAAGTCATTGGTGAAGAAAGAATTCTTGCTGATAAAGGTGAACGTTTTAGAGATGTTATTCAAGGTAAAAACGGAGCTCTCTATTCAGTTACCGATGGTGGAAAATTGTATAAAGTGGATAAAAAGTAATAAAATATATCCCGCAACATAAAGAAGTCGCATCATTAATTTGATGCGACTTCATTTTTTATATCTTTTACCTTCGCCCCAAATCTGAATCTCAATTTTTACTAATTAATTGGGCATTATCCACCAGCAAGCGAACGGATTATCACCCACACTATCCTGTTAATATTTTTGTCCCACAAACAACTTCTTTAAATCAAATCAATATTAAGGTCTGAATTGTAGCTTTTTTTAATTTTAATATAATTTATTTTATTTATTTTAGATAAATTTTTAAATAATTATTCATTTGTTTAATTTTATAGAATTGATTCTAACAAAACCAAGCCAGAATCTAGTATTAAAAATTTACCATAATTTGTTTAAAACGCAGACGAGCATGAAATTTATAGAAAAGCTTCTTATCAATCCATCGGAATTATCCAAAAAGACCGCAAAATCAGCAAGGAAAAAATTCTTCTTATTAAAGGCTGTGTACGATTTGGACAAAGCTTCTGTAAATGATTTAATGAAACGCTTAGCACTAAGTTTTCCGACATTAAACAACCTTATGGTCGAATTGGTGGATAAGAAGTATTTAACCCAACATGAACGCGGTGAATCATTAGGTGGAAGAAAACCCAATCTTTACCAATTGAGTGACAAACTTTTTAAAGTCCTTACTGTTGAACTTAATCGAAAATCCGCACGTATCTCATTAGTGGACAACAACAGCAATATTATAATTGACTCAAATTATTATCCATTCGAATTATCAACCGATCTTCGGGAACTGCCCGCATTTTTAATGCTCATTCGAAAATTTCTCAAAGACCATAAATTGCTGATGGAGCAAATTTCAGGTTTATCGATTTCCATGCCCGGTTTAGTCGATCGCTATACTGGAGAAAACTTCACCTATTTTTATGAACCAGGATTTAATCTTGAAAAGCACCTTACCCGGGAGTTCAACATCAATACCAAAATAATAAATGATGCAAAAGTTGCTACCCTGGCCGAGCAGTTCTATGGAAAATTAAAATTCAAAAAGGACGCTTTAGTAATCCGTTTAGACTGGGGCATATCCTTAGGAATAATATCAAATGGATCTATATATTATGGCAAAAATGGTTTTTCAGGGGAAATGGGGCATATCAGCTTTGCAGATGATGGAGAATTATGTTACTGTGGTAAAAGAGGATGTTTGGAAACTTTAGTTTCTGGAAATGCCCTAGTAAACAAAGCAACTAAAGATATTGATCTGGGAATTCCTACGCTTATCGTTTCAAAGTACGAGAACAAACAGCTGACTCCTGATCATATTATTCAATCTGCCCTTGATGGGGATCAATATGCCATTCAATTAATTTCTGAACTAGGCAGTAAATTAGGACGTGCAATCGCTCATTTTATGCAGGTCTTCAACCCAGAAACAATTGTCCTATCTGGTAGTTTTGCAAGAACATCCATGCTTATGATTACTCCAATACAACAACAGATTCAAACCTATTCAATGAGCAAGATAGCATCAGGATGTAGCCTACAGGTATCGACTTTAGGAGATAATGGACAAGCCTTTGCCCTAGCTAGGCATTTTGTAAATTGTTATTTTGAAGATCGCCTGGGAATGAACTAAGTAAATACTATCTCAATTATCCATTTATTATTCCAATTTTTAAATTTTATTCTCTTTGGATTCAAGCCAATCTTAATACCTTTGCGTATAATTTTATATCATGAGTTCACAGCTATCAAAGTATAACCTCCTACCCTGGATGGTTTTACTTTTGGTCTTCAGTTCCTGTAAGACTACTTATTATCAGTCTACTGTGACCAACAAACAAATGTTGGCAATCAATAATCAGATTCCTGAAGACAGCATCATAAGTAATTATATCCTTCCCTACAAAAATCAACTGGAAGATAAGATGAATGAAGTTTTGGGACATGCTCCTGAGGCTTTAATCAAGAACCGGAATATTCCTGAATCCAAACTTAGTAATTTCTTTGTTGATGCCTTATTATCAATAGGTCGGAAAGTAGATCCAGATGTTCAGTTCTCACTGGCTACCAAAGATGGAATTCGTGCAGGAATAAAACAGGGAGATGTCACGGTAGGATCTATTTTTGAAGTCATGCCTTTCGAAAATTACATCACCATTCTCGAACTTAAAGGATCAGATGTAAAGGTACTGGCAGACTTTATTGCTGAAACAAATGGTCAACCGGTTGGAAATGTTGAAATGTTAATCAAGGATAAAAAAGTTCAAAGCTTTAAGATTGCTGGTCAGGAAATAGATCCAAATAAGACCTATAAACTTGTCACTTATGACTTCATTGCAAATGGAGGGGACTTAGTAAGAGGTATCAATTCTCCAACCTACAGGTTGACGACCTCTGAAAGGGTTAGGGAAGGTTTGATTGATTATGTCAAGGAATTAACAAAAGCAGGTAAGCAGGTAGAATCAAAATTAGATGGAAGAGTTAAAATCATTGAGTAGAAGGAACTTTATTAAAGCTGTGGTAAGCCTTGGTGCTGCTACAACATTAAGCTCCATTCCATTTTTTGGATACAGTAAATCAAAAGAAGTTAAGATTACTTTTCTTCATACAAATGATGTGCATAGCCGAATAGAACCATATCCGATGGATGGATCAAGATTACAAGGACTTGGTGGAGTAGCACGTCGAAGCACCTTAATCAACAAAATACGATCTGAAGAAAAGAATGTCCTGTTATTTGACGCTGGGGATATGTTTCAAGGGACCCCCTATTTCAATGTTTTTGACGGACAAGTGGAATTAGAATTAATGTCGAAATTAGGATACGATGCTGGAACATTTGGAAATCACGAGTTCGATAATGGATTAGAAGGATTATTAAAGCATTTTGATAAGGCAAATTTTCCATTTGTTACTTCCAATTATGATTTTACCGGCACCATCATGGAAGGAAAAACCAAAGATTACCTCATATTCCAACGTGATGCTGTTAAGATTGGCGTTTTTGCCGTAGGGGTAGATCTAAACGGAATGGTTGATCCAAGGAGTTACCAAGGTGTCAAAATTTCAGACCCTATTGAAGTTGCTGCTAAATACACGCATAAACTAAAGCATGATTTAAAATGTGATTTAATCATTTGCTTATCACATATCGGATATAGTTACGAAACAGAAAAAGTATCGGATTTAATGTTAGCCAAAAACTCAAGACATATTGATTTAATCATTGGTGGACATACCCATACTTTCCTTGACAAACCTACAGAGGTTAAAAACCTAGACAATGAGATTACCCTGGTTAATCAGACAGGATTTTCCGGTGTCAATCTAGGAAGAATTGATTTTATTTTAGACAAGAAGAGGGGAACTAAGAGAAGTATTGCAACTACTTATAGTATCGATAAAAGTTTAGATAGCAACAATGTAAAAATAGCATAACCCTTTTTCCATTATATTTTGAAAGCACTTTTCCGCCTATATATCAATTCCTATAAAGGATTATCGCCTGCAGCGTGGTTATTAGCCTTAGTTATGCTAATCAACCGTGCTGGGTCAATGGTAATACCATTCCTGGGGATTTATATGTCATCGGAATTGGGATTCAGCAAGACCCAAATTGGCTTGGTACTTGGATGTTTTGGATTAGGTTCAGTTTGTGGTTCTTGGCTGGGTGGTTGGCTTACAGATAAATTTGGAAACTTCAAAGTTCAAACTTGGAGCCTAATTTTAGTAATTCCACTTTTTTTAATCCTTCCCCATTTCAGAACCTTTGAAGGTTTAGCAATGATGATATTCATACTGACCTTAGTGGCAGATACCTTTAGACCGGCCAACTCGGTGTCAGTTGCACGATATGCAAAACCCGAAAACATCACTAGAGCTTATTCATTAAACCGGATGGCGGTAAATTTAGGATTTTCAATCGGTCCTGCACTGGGAGGTTTTTTGGCAAAATTTTCCTACAACTGGATATTTTATGGAAATGCTATCGCTGCAGCTTGTGCAGCCATTGTTTTTATTTATTTTTTTAGAAACCGAAAAGCTAGAACCGAAGTTAACCAACACAAAACAATAGCGGAAGAAGCAGACAAACCAGTAAGGAATGCCTATAAAGATGGATTATTTATCATTTTTAACGTGCTTTGTTGTCTCTTTTCAATGGCCTTTTTCCAATTATTAAGCACATTACCCCTATACTATAAAGAGGTTCACAATCTGCATTCAGACCAAATCGGCCTTTTGCTGGGATTCAGCGGTTTGGTTATCGTCCTGTTCGAAATGGTATTGGTTCATGTGGTAGAACATAGATTTTCTGTTAGGCAAATTATGCTTTGGGGAACTACCATCTCAGGAATGTCCTATCTAATGTTGACGGGCAATTTTGGAATGGCCTGGCTATATCTAGCCATGTTCTTCCTTTCAACAGGAGAAATGCTTACCCTACCATTTACAGCAACTGTAGCGATCAATAGAGCGAGCCGCAGTAACCAAGGTGCATACATGGGATTTAATTCCTTATCATTTGCAGCGGCTAATATTTTCTCTCCTTTTTTAGGAACTTTTACAGCCGAACATTTCGGCTATAATACCTTATGGACTGCAGCTGGATTAGTCTTGATTTTCTGTGGAATAGGATTTTACTGGATTATCAGCAAAATGAAAGCTTAAATTATCCAACATTCCTTTCATAAGGTACACGTGTTGCAATAGATCGCCCCAACGTAATTTCATCTACATATTCCAATTCTCCACCGAATGCAATCCCTCTAGCAATCGTACTAATTTGCAAGTTGAATTCTTTCAATTTTCGGTAGAGATAAAATATAGTCGTATCCCCTTCCATCGTCGCACTTAGTGCTAAAATCACTTCTTTAATCTCTCCTGTTCGTACACGATCAATTAAACCTTCAATTTTTAAATCTGCAGGCCCAACACCTTCCATGGGTGAAATTAATCCACCTAAAACATGATATACCCCACTATATTGATTTGTATTCTCAATAGCCATTACATCCCTTGTATCTTCAACAACACAAATTAATCCTTTATCTCTTTTCACTGAAGTACATATTTCGCATTGCTCTAAATCTGAAATATTGAAACAGGTTCTACAATATTTGATATCGCGCTTAAGCTTATCCAGAGATTCCGTAAATTGAGAAACTTCGGCATCTGACTGCTTTAATAAATGGAGAACCAGACGTAATGCAGTCTTCTTTCCAACACCGGGAAGCTTTCCAAATTCCTCAACAGCTTGCTCTAATAATTTTGACGAGAAGTTCATAGCTCAAAATTACGAAAATATTGACCAAAATAATACGCCAGAATTCTTTCGAATATCTGGCGCATCGGTTTATGAAACAAATCTATGTGTGCTCTAAATTAAAAATCCAAATAATCCCATTTTCCTCGATATGGTCTACCCTTCAGTTTGTTTGCAAAAGGATTATCAAAAATTTCTTTTCTTGGATCCCATTTTATAGGTTTCTGAAGTTGATAGGCAATATTGGCAGCATTACAAACAGTTGCTGTTCGGTGACCTATCTCGACATCACAAATCGGCTTTTTGCGACTCTTTATCGAATCGACAAAGTCCTTATAATGATTATCAGAATAATAAACCTTACGGTCCTTTTCTGCAATTTCTAGCTTAGGTAAATTTTGTTTATCGGACCTTAAAAATTCCCTGGAGACTTCAATCTTTCCTTCAGTACCCAAGAATTGTATGGCATTGAAATTACCCCAAGATTTATGATGGACTTTAACCCCATTTTTATAGGTAAAGTACAAACCTTCTTTTGCTTGAGGAATATCCGGAGGTGTAAATGATACAGGCCCAGAACTATCCATTCCTAATGCCCACTGCACAATATCAAACATATGTGCACCCCAATCCGTAATATAACCACCACCAAAACCGTGATATAACCTCCAGTTCGACCATTCTGGTGCACCCAACAAGGGACTTAGAATCGGATTATATCCTCTATACAAGGAAGGACCTACCCAAAAATCCCAATCCAAATGTTCAGGAGCGGTTAAAGAAGGCAAGTCACACTCCTTAACGGGTTCACCTACCGATACATTAACTTCTGTTATTTCACCAATATATCCATTTCGAATTAAGTCAGCAGCCTGTCTAAAGTTATATTGAGATCGTTGCATACTACCCGTCTGCAGAACTCTCTTATGCTTACGGACTGCATTTACCATCGCTCTACCTTCATCGATTGTCAAGGCCAATGGCTTCTCACAATAAATATCTTTTCCAGCTTTGGCAGCGTCAATCACATGCATAGCATGCCAATGATCAGGCGATGCAATAACAACCGCATCAATATCTTTACGGGCTAACAAATCCCTATAATTTCCATATCCTTCTACTTGATGTCCTGATTTAGCAGCATTTAACTTATTGGCTTCCAGTAAAAAATGATCAAGTTTTGTACGGTCAACATCTGCAGCAGCGATCACCATCGTTTCTGGCAGCTTCATTAATCCATGCAATAATGTAGGAACTTGCTTTCCAACACCTATATAACCTAAATTAATCTTATCACTAGGTGCTAAAAAACCATTTCCTCCAAGTACATGACGAGGTAGAATAGTAATTGCAGCTGCACCTACTGCGGTTTTGCCAATAAAGTCTCTTCTATTCATTAGAGGTTTATGAAATTAATAGATGTACACAGGTTTACGTGACATAAATTTATAAAAAGAGTTTAATAATTCAAAATTTCATTGAATTATTTATAAAAAACTATAAAAATAATAACAATATTACTGCTTTAGATAATTTTGATTTAAAATCTTATATTACATCGAAAACGGTGAGCAAACCGCTTTCCTACACTAAAAATAAATGAAGACCACATGGTTAAAGATGATAAAATAAGAAATTCATTTGCCAACAAAACATGGCAAGAAATAAAGGTAAAGGACTCATGGCAAATCTTTAAAATTATGTCTGAGTTTGTGGATGGATTTGAGAAACTGGCTAAAATTGGCCCTTGTGTTTCGATTTTCGGATCCGCTAGAACACCGGATGAGCATAAATACTATCAGATGACTGTGGAAATTGCAAGGTTGCTGGCAGACCGCGGGTACGGTGTGATTTCAGGTGGTGGTCCAGGAATCATGGAAGCAGCCAATAAAGGCGCTTATACTGCCGGAGGAAAATCCGTAGGTCTAAATATCGAACTTCCCCATGAACAATTCCATAATAAATACATTGACCGCGACAAATTATTAGAGTTTAATTACTTCTTTGTCCGTAAAGTCATGTTCATGAAATACTCCCAAGGATATATCGTTCTTCCGGGCGGATTCGGAACGATGGATGAATTATTTGAAGCAGTAACCTTAATCCAAACCGGAAAAATCGCAAGGTTTCCAATCGTTTTGGTAGGATCAGAATATTGGAACGGACTATTTGATTGGATAAAAAACACCATGCTTGGTAATAAATATATTAGCGAGGAAGACCTTAATCTCTATAGAATGGTTGACACCGCTGAAGAAGCAACTGAACATATCTTTAGATTCTATGATAAGTATCTGTTGAAACCTAACTTTTAATTAATTTCATAGTTTCCATGATCTATCATTTTGGATACATGGAAACTCTTTTTATTTAACCACTTACTTTGCTGGCGCAAGAAAGTGGTTAATAAATATATTTCATTAAACTATCTTAAGATCAAATAAGTTATTAGCTGTTGCTAATACGGCTTCTTCTGCTGATCGAGGTTTCCATCCAAGCATTTTAATAGCTTTCTCATTACTTGCTTTCTTGACCATCCCTAAATAAGGAGCGACAGCCTTTAGTTTTGGATTGAAGTTTCCAAGTAATTTGATAAGCCAATTCGGTAATTCCTTGGTTGGAACCTTTGCTGCTCGTTCTCCTAAATTATTATGGAGAACTTTAGCCGTTTCCAATAGAGATAGGTCTCCAGCGGTGGCAATAAATCGTTGACCTTTCGCCTGAGGTAGGGTCATTGCTTTATAATGAAGGTCCGCAACATCCCGTACATCTACATATCCTGAAATAATTTTTGGACAGGCTTTCATTCCGCCGTTTAACATGGTCTTAATATTTTGTATTGAATGGGAAAAATCTTCTGCCAAAATTGGCCCTAAAACACCTGTAGGATTAACAACTGCTAACTCCATCCCATCCCCTTCATTTTCTATAAAATCCCAAGCGGCCTTTTCAGAAAGTGTTTTTGATTTTTGATAAGGAAAAACCGTTTCATTCAAAACGGTCCAATCTTCCTCAGTGTAGGGAGTTGTCTTTACTGTTCCATAACCAATAGCTCCAAATGCAGAAGTTAGTACCACCCTTTTTACTCCAGCCTTCTTTGCAGCCCTAAGAACATATAATACCCCATTTCTTGCAGGAATAACAAAATCATCCTCTGATGTTGCATTGGTAAAAGGGGTTGGAGACGCAACATGAATTACATATTGGCATCCTTCAGCAGCAGGAATCCAACTTGATTCATTATCCAAATCAGCCTCAACAAAGGATAAATCATCAAATGAATCCACATCACCCTGCCTTAACATATTCTTTACTAATTCAGCTTTAGCCAAGGACCGTAACGAAGCCTTAACCTTATAGCCATTTTTTAATAAACTGATTATACAATAGGATGCAATGAAACCGGACCCCCCAGTTACCAATACTGTTTCTTTCTCATTCATTATTTTGAATTTATTAATAGTTCTTTCGACAACATTTAAAATTTAAAATTGTTTTAGGCACAAAAAAAATCCCTTAGTAAATTACTAAGGGATTTATATCTAAGGTTAGTTAAATCTTAGTTGAAGATATAACGGATACCAATTTGTCCTTGCCATCTAGATGCTAAGTCAGAAACAGAATATGGTTGGTTGTCTGTAGGAGCTTTGAAAGTAAATCCTTCTTGAGTAACCGCACCAGAACTATTTGTTCTTCTTACATAATTCACAAGAGTTAATGCTTGATTACTTACGTAATAGTTTCTACCCCACTCTTTGTTCAACAAGTTACCAACGTTGAATACGTCAAATGTAATTTGTAATCTGTTTTTGTTTCCTTTGATAAGTGCACCGATGTCCTGAGTGATTCTTAAGTCAAATTGATGTTGCCATGGCATAAATGAACCATTTCTTTCAACATATTGACCTCTTCTTGAAGAAAGGTATTTATCAGAATTGATGTACTCATCAAGCGCTTTCCATTGATCTTCCGGAGAAGTAGTTGTACCACCCGAAGTTAACGGAATTAATTTGATGTCAGCAGCAGTTCTTGGTACGTACAATAAGTCGTTTGAGAAAGCATTGTCACCATTCAAATCACCATTGTATAGGTATGTGAAAGGTTGTCCTGAATTTCCTGCATAGAATAAGTTAATTCCAGTTGCGAACATATTGTCACGACCATAGTTGATGGTATATCCAACATTACCAATCACACGGTGCTTAATATTGAAGATTGAATTTGTTAAATCTGGACTGTTCGGATTGTTAACAATTTGTACAAATTCCCAGTTAGATAATGCTGTACTACTTGCACCATCATTTACAGATTTTGAACCTCCATTTGTATAGGCTACCATTGCGCTAAAACCATTATTAAACGATTTCGACAATTGAGCAGTTAGGCTATACGTATAACCTTTATTTGAGTTATCCATTAAGATAACATTGGTAAAGTCACCACTATTAACTCTGCTTCCTCTGTAAGAAGGACGTAAGTCAGCTCCATTCGATAACTCAGTAGGAACAGTTCCGTTCTCACCTTTAATATTAATATCCGAATAAACGATGTTGTTAATAGTTTTAGAATAGATACCTTCTAAGGTTGCCGTAATACCATAAGGTAATTTGAAATCACCTGCTAAGTTAAAACGAGCGACTTGAGGGATTTTGAAATCTTCGTTTACTAAGTTAACCTCAGCGCGAGTTGATCCAGAACCCATATTCTTTTGATTCTCAATATTTGGATCAAAACCATTTCCAGCATTAATTTTATCACCTGAAGCGTCAACAGTTCCAAATAACATTCCGCTGTTTGTAAATTGATTTGATAACCAAACAAAAGGAACACGACCTGTAAAGATACCAGCACCACCACGGATAATGATAGAACGGTCACCTTGAACATCATAGTTGAATCCTAGACGAGGAGCCCACAATAATTTTCCACTCGGTGTATTGTCAGTTCTGTATCCTGGAAATGAAGCTTCAATTTTTTCATTTCTTAAAGGTTTGTCACCAATGATAGGAACATCAACACGAATACCGTAAGTTAACTTTAAATTATCGATGAATTCAGATTCCCCTTGAGCATAGAACCCAAGCTGTGCTGCCGAGAATTCAGCAGATGGTCTGTCATTTCCAGCGATTAATGAATAGGTTGCTCTAACTCTATCTGGTTTGTTGTTGATATAATCTTCAACACTCTTGAAGTCCCAACGGCCATTTAAGTTATTAATGAATAAGTTCTTGAAACTGAAAAATTCATTGTGAGTACCAAAAGTGAAGGTATGTTTACCTTTGTACCATTTGAAATTATTGGTAAACTCAAAAATATTTTGATCTAATGAGTTAGCAACTGAAGATCTTTGAGAACCGAATTCTGCAGAGTTCGATGATTTACCATCCAAATTAGAAATGGTAATCTGAGGGAATAAGCCACCTGCAATTTCTCTACTGTCTCTAATCGCTGAATACCCAACGATTAAGTTGTTCGAGAATTGGTTATTGAAATTACTTCTTAATTCCGCAACCGTTACATGCTGTTTGTTAGCAAATTGGTACGCATTATTTCCAAATCTGAAGAAAGAACCTGAACGGCTAATATTGTCATCAAAAGCATCAATAAAGTTATAACGAACAGATAATGAATGTTTTTCATTAATGTTCCAATCAACTTTAGTAAAGATCTTGTTGTTTTGAGTTCTTACATCTGTAGGACCGTATGAACCTACATCATATCCATAAGTATCTAAAGTGTGTTTAGCGATTAAAGCAGCAGTTGCATCAGAGATTGCAGATCCTGGTTCACCAGCATTATTTGCTAATGGTGCAGATCTTCTTCCCATTTCACCATTCACAAAGAAGAATAATTTGTCTTTAATGATAGGACCACCAATTCTGAAACCATATTGATTGTCAGAGAATTTAGTGGATTTTTCATCAGTAAACACGTTTTTACCGATTGTATTCTGATTTCTGAAGAAGGTATAAACAGATCCTTCAACTGTGTTTGTTCCTGATCGCGTTACTGCGTTAACACCACCACCAGTGAAGTTACCTTGGGTAACGTCATAAGGAGCAAGAACAACTTGAATTTGTTGAATCGCATCCAAAGATATAGGTTGAGTACTAGCTTGTCCACCCGGTGTACCAGATCCAGCTAAACCAAACACATCATTATTAACAGCACCATCAATGGTAATGTTATTATAACGATTGTTCGCTCCTCCAAATGAATTACTTCCTGTAGCTTGTGGAGTTAGACGAGTAAAATCCTGTAAACTTCTACTTAAAGTCGGAAGTGATTCTAATTGTTGTTTACTGATTACAGTCGATGCACCAGTTTTTTCTTCTCCGGCTCTTTTACCAACTACTGTAATTTCATCGATTTCTGTACCCACAGATTCACCGAAAACTGGGTTTAAAACAAATGGTTGACCTAATTGTAAGTACACGTCTTCGTAAACGATAGGGTTTTGACCGATATATGTAATTTCAATACGGTAAGGACCGCCAACACGCATATTGGCTAGATTAAAACGTCCAGCCTCATTTGCAGAACCCGTGTAGGTTGTTCCAGATGGTGTGTGGACTGCTTTGATTGTAGCTCCTGAAGTTGTCGTTCCATTTGTTTGGGTCACAACACCAGTCATACTACTTGTGGTAACCTGAGCTTGGATGGTTCCATAACTTGCAAGTACCAGAGCAAAGAAAAGTAAAGATTTCTTCATACGGTTTGTTATTAATTCTGCACAAAAGTAAAAAGTCAGAATGACTTTCAATGTTTGTTAACATAAACTTAATATTCTCACAACCACCTTTTTGCATTTATTTGGCTTATTCGAGTAAACAAAAATTGAAATACTAAATAGTTTTCTAAACAACTACCTGTATTAATTGAAAATTTTATAACGAAACCGATTGTAAATTGATATTTTAACAAAATTTAACACTCTCAAAAATGTGGAAAAGTTTTTTCCTTTTTCTATTTTTTTAACAGTTTCCGCAACAACTAAATGGAAATTTCAGCGAATTCCTTGAACTTTTAATCATCTTTTAATATTTAATAGCTGTTTAAACATACAGCCCCAAATCACCCTGAACCACAGAAAAATAAATTGAAAAACCTTAAACAAAAAAGGAGCCTTAAAAGCTCCTTTAATCTATGACAATTCCTGATTAATCTATATATGCATAGGTGATTCCATCTCCTCCTCTATCCGCATGCTCATCTTCAAACCTACTTACTTGATTATATTTCCTTAAATAGTCGCGAATAAATTTACGAAGAATTCCATCTCCTTTCCCATGAACAATTTTTAAGGACGGATAACCAATCATAACAGCCCTATCTAAAACCTTTTCAATCTTACCTAAAGCATCTTCAGTACGCATTCCTCGAACATCAACTTCAGGACTAAAATCCGCCACACTATCAGAAGTCACAGACTTAAATCGTTTCGCGGCATTCGATTTTTCCTTACCCCTTAACTTTTCAACCTTATTTTTTTTAACCACCGTCCTTAAATCACCGAGCGCCAGGATCAAATTATTTTTTGCAATTTCAATGACTTGAGCTTCATTCCCGCTGTCAATAATTTTGACCCAATCCCCCACCTCAACTTCAACGATTTCTTGGGATAATACATGCGGCTTCTTAACCTCTTTATGGGATTTCTCTCTTAAGCTTTCATTCGCTTGATGAAGACCTGCACGAAGTTTTTTAGTTTCTTCCTTATCAGCCTGTTTATTTTTAATCTCAGCTATCGTATGCTCAACCAACTTATTGGCATTTTTGATGATTTGTCTAGCTTCTTCTTTGGCATCCTTAAGCAATTGCTTTTTATTTTCCTCTAAATAACTTTGCAACTCATTCAACTCAGTCTGTTTCCCTAAAATTTCCCGTTCCCGAAGATTTATAGCCACTTTTGTATCATAAACTTCCTTCTTTTCACGCTCAAGATCCACCAATAGAGTATCCACTTTCTTTTGTTGCACACCAACCTTTTGTTTAGCAAGATGTATAACCTCTTTAGACAATCCGATGTTTTGAGCAATTTCAAAGGCATAAGAACTTCCAGGTTTCCCAGTTTGAAGTATATACAAAGGCTTCATAGCTTCATTGTCAAATAACATAGAAGCATTTTCAATACCTTCAGAATTACTGGCAAACACCTTTAAGTTAGAATAGTGCGTTGTAATAACGCCACGAATTTTCTTTTTATTTAGTACCTCCAAAACAGCCTCAGCTATAGGCCCCCCAAATAATGGATCGGTCCCAGTTCCAAACTCATCAATTAGTACCAATGTTCGGGCATTCGCAAATTCTGTAAAATGCTTCATCTTCGATAAGTGTGAACTATAGGTACTGAGGTCACTATCTATAGATTGGTCATCACCAATATCGGCAAAAAACTGCTTGAAAACTCCCAATTTCGAAGTTGTCTCACAAGGTATCAACAGACCAGATTGAAACATTAACTGTAGCAATCCTACAGTCTTCATGCATACAGATTTTCCTCCTGCATTTGGGCCTGACACCAATAATACACGATCTATGGCATCAATCCTAAGATTTAGAGGAACTACTGAATGATGTCCTTCAACCTTTGAAGACAGATATAATAAAGGATGCTTTGCATTGACTAAAAAAACTTCAGCTTCCTTGGACAGCTCTGGCATCTCAGCATCAATATCCAAAGCAAACAAAGCCTTGGCTCTTACAAAGTCGAGCTTAGTTAGCAAACTATGATAAGCAAATAACAAGGGAACATGAGGTCTAATCTCAGTCGTTAAAGCGGTCAAAATTCTTACAATTTCTCGTCTTCTTTCAAACTCTAAATCACGAACCTTATTATTTAAATGAAATACTTCTTCCGGTTCAATATATGCTGTTTGTCCAGTAGCAGATTCATCATGAATTAAGCCTTTAACCTTTCTCTTATTTTCAGCAAGAATTGGAATACATAACCTACCATCACGAATAGTCAGGCTACCGTCTGCTGTCCAGCCATTTTGTTGAGCCTGTTTATAAACAGAATCTAACCTTTTGCGAGCCTCTTGTTCAGCTTTTGATATTTGAGATGTAATCTCTAACAATAGCTTAGAGGCATTGTCTTTAATTTTCCCTCTTTCATCAATGATCTGTTCGATGCTTCGAAGGATATTCTTTTCAATAGGTAAATGTTCAAAAAGCAATTCTAAATTAGGATATTGCTGAGCACGGTCATTAAAATACCTGATTACAGCATAAACTGTCCGCAGAGATAATAGTACGCGATGGAATTCTTCTTCCAATAGGAAAGACCCTTCAACTTTTGCTTTTTCAATAATTGCTTTTATAGGATAGAAATGATCCACCGGAAGGGGTGCATCATGTACCAACAAATCTTTAAATTCATTAGCCTGCCTCAAGAACCGATCAATTAAATCCAATTTTACCTGAGGTTGGATTTTATCGACCATTTCTTTTCCGGCCTCACTCAAGCATTTAGCCTTAATGAGTTCTTTTATTTCTGTAAAGCCTAGCTTTTCTACTGCGTTTTGTGGATAAATCATTTTTTATTGAACTACCGTAGGTCTTTCCCTTGGCCTTTTGACCGGTTTCAACCTCTCATTTCTACGATTGAATGGTATTGAATCAACTTGTTCAACTGGTTTTATTTCTTCACCTTGATTATCTACTGGTAAGATTACTTGTGTAGAATCTGAAGATTTTGGAGGAGACGAAAGGTCAGGTGCAGGTTGCTGAACAGGCACCTTTTTTTCGAACAAATTCTTTTCCCAATAATACATTAAACCAACTGGTTCATAGAATCTCCTTGTCCTCTCTGCAATTGTAAGCTCTGTAGAATCTGCAAGTGCATTCATAATCATATTACTCACAGTAGCCAATTTATTTTGAAGGCGAGTTACTTTATTAACACTGTCTTGAGTATGGATATTAATTAATGAATCTCGGCTATAAAATCCTCTTTCTTTTTGTTCCAATCGCTTAACGACCTGATCGTAAGTTTTAGACGTTAAAGCAGGGTTGCCGAAATAATAATTTACATTTTTATTAAATGTCGTTGAATCAATTCCAAATTTATCAAAAATTTGCTCATAGAGCGGATCAATAACCTTTTTAGCACTATCAACGGGGATATTTGAAATATACCCATCAAGAATATGTACTTCGGTCATAAGCTCAACCATGTCTTCTTGAGATAATATACCTTCAGGAACATTCTTTTTGCAAGAAATGCTTATAAAAAACAACGGAAGTAAACCAAGTATTAATCGATGCATTTTGTAAATTTGTACAAAAATACGTAAAAGCTTGCATATAGCTTTGTTAATTTCATCAATGCGAATCCTTTTTCATCATGAGTATATCAAAGAATATTACAGAATTACAAAAAGAATTACAACCTATCGGGGTTACTTTAGTGGCTATTTCAAAGACCAAACCTAATGAAGATATATTAGAAGCTTACGGAGCTGGTCAAAGGATTTTTGGGGAGAATCAGGTACAAGATCTTGTTGAAAAATATGAATCCCTTCCTAAAGATATTGAATGGCACCTAGTTGGACACTTACAAACAAATAAGGTTAAATATATTGCTCCTTTCATCAGTTTAATACATTCAGTAGATTCATTAAAGGTGCTTGCTGAAATCAACAAACATGCACTTAAAAACAACCGGATAATCGACTGCCTATTACAGATATACATTGCAGATGAAGACACAAAATTTGGACTTGACTTTGCCGAAGCGGTTGAATTACTAAGAAGTGAAGAGTATCAAGGATTAAAAAATGTTCGAATCAGGGGTTTAATGGGTATAGCCAGCAACACTGAAAATGAAAAGATCATTAAAGAAGAATTTTATGAGCTAAAGATGTTATTTGATGGTATAAAAACTACTTATTTCCGAAAAGAAGAAAGTTTTGATATCTTATCAATGGGAATGTCTTCGGACTATAAGATCGCCATCGAACAAGGCAGCAATATGGTTAGGTTGGGAAGTACGATTTTTGGTCAACGAATCATCAAACATTACAAAGCGAAATAATGGGATTAGTCATTAGAAATGCAGTCAAAGAAGATTGCAGCAAGCTATTAGAGCTAATCAAGGAATTAGCACTCTATGAAAAGGCTCCTGAACAAGTTACCGTTAGTATGGAAGAATTTGTTGATTCAGGATTTGGCAAAAATCCAGTTTGGTGGGCTTTTGTGGGTGAATTTAATGGAGAAATCATCGGCATGTCCTTATTTTACATCCGTTATTCTACTTGGAAGGGACGTCGTTTATATCTAGAAGATATTATTGTCACAGAAAAGATGAGAGGAAAAGGTATTGGAAAAGAATTGTTAGACCACACAATTTCTTATGCTAAGGAGAATGGATTCTCAGGTATGATGTGGCAGGTATTGGATTGGAATACTCCAGCTATTGATTTTTACAAAAAGTATGACACAAATTTTGATGGAGGATGGATAAATGTTAATATCAATTTTTAAGACAAAGATTAATACAATTATATTTTCAACCCTGTTGATTGCGCTGTTTCTTTCATGTCAAAGCAACAAAACAGATGGTGCAAACTCGCATAGACAAAATATTTCTTCAAGAACAGACTCCCTTATTTACAGAGATACAGTAATCAGGGAAATCAGCAAATATTTTCCAGAACGAGATGGAGAAATTGACACAAGTTTTGTCAAGGTCTCCTACCCTATATTCCAAGACAGTGCGATGAATAAACACGTATTTGAAAATATTCTATTGGAAGGAGAAACAACTATAGATCAGTATATTGACAATTTTTTGGAAGGATATGGAAATTTTGTTGAAGAAAACAATGTAAAATATCCAATTGCATGGGAAAAGTCTACTGATGTATTTGTTGAAATGAACAATCCCTACCTAATCATGTTAAGTAATATCACGTATGAATATTCAGGAGGGGCTCATGGAAATAGTTTTACACTTTGGAATGTATACGATGCTCATAATTATAAGAAATTAGCATTGAATACATTTATTTCTGAAAATAAGATGAAAGAATTTACTAAAATTGCAGAGAGATTCTTTCGTCAGGAGGAAGGCCTAACAGACACAACCAGCCTTGAGAGTGATTATTTCTTTGAGAATGACACTTTTGCTTTAGCAGCTAACTATGGTATTTCAAAAGAAGGTATTATGTTTTATTATAATCAATACGAAATAAAGCCATACTCTGAAGGACCTACCCTATTAACCATACCATTTGAAAATATTCAGGATTGTATGACTGAAACAGGGAAGAATTACATTAAAAACGTAAAAGAGTATTATAATTCAATTCAGTAGCATACATGCAGGTATTTAAATTTGGTGGAGCCTCCGTTAAAAGTTCAGATAATATTAGGAATGTAGTTTCCATTGTAGAAAAATATAAAGATTCCTCTTTATTGATTGTTGTTTCGGCTATAGGTAAGACTACGGATAAACTTGTACAAATAACAGAGAGCTATATCAAAAGGGATGGTGAATGCTTTAATCATTTGGAGAATTTAAAGCAGGAACATTTTAACATATTGCATGAACTTTTTCCAGATCATAACCATCCGGTATATGATGATATAGCAAATACCTTCGTTGAAATTGAATGGATATTGGAGGAAGAACCACAAGATGAATATGATTATTTATATGATCAAATCGTTTCCGTGGGTGAGCTATTATCCACTAAAATTGTGGCGGCTTATTCAGCTTACCAAGGTTTGCCTACGCAATGGGTAGATGCTAGAAATTATATTTTAACAGATAATACCTACCGGGAAGGAAAAGTTGATTGGGAAAAAACAGAAGATAAAATACGGAAGGAACTTCCTAGCATTTTAGATGATCAAATCATCGTAACACAGGGTTTTATAGGTTCAACATCGGAAAACTTCACCACTACTTTAGGTCGAGAAGGGTCTGATTATTCTGCCGCAATTTTTGCAGCTAGCTTAAATGCAGAAAATATTACAATATGGAAAGATGTACCTGGGGTATTGAATGCTGACCCAAAATGGTTTGATCAAACAGAACTAATTCCCGAATTATCCTATACGGATGCCATCGAACTTACGTATTATGGTGCGACAGTTATACATCCAAAAACAATTAAGCCCCTCCAAAACAAAAAGATAACGCTTAATGTTCGCTCATTTATTAATCCTGAAGAACCAGGAACTCAGATAAAAACAACAAACCAGACTTTACCTGTTCCTTCATTTATTTTTAAAGTCAACCAGGTTTTTATTAATATACAACCAAGAGACTTTTCATTTATCGTAGAGGACAATTTGAGCCATATATTTGATTCTTTTCATCAAAACAGAATTAAGATTAATATGATGCATAACTCCGCGATTAGTTTTTCTGTAGCTGTGGATGATACAGGTGAAAATGTGCTGAATTTATTAGAACAGTTAAAGAAAAGATATAAGGTTTCAGTAGCTGCTGGACTAGAATTAATCACAATTCGCTACTACAATCAACAAACAATAGATCGGGTATTGGTAAATAAGGAAATTATTCGCGAACTTAAGGATAGTTACACTTGCCAAATGCTTGTGAAAAATAAAGATGAATAAACACATTTTAGAGAAGGATGTTCAACTGTACATTAAAGCTAATCGGGAAAAATCACCCGCAGAAATAGCTTTAAAGAAAAGTCCTTTTACGCATGTGAGTTCAGCTGAATTAGCTTCCCAGATCGATGGTTGGCAACGTAGTGTAAAGAAATTACCTACCTGGGCAAATAGCGATGGTATTTATTATCCTGATAAAATCAATCTAGAGCAATGTTCTTCAGAACACACGGCCTTAATTAAACAAACTTTTATCGCAAAAGGTAGTCGAGTTATAGATTTAACTGGAGGATTCAGTGTGGATAGTTGTTACCTGGCTCAAGAGGCAAAAGAGGTTATACATTGTGAAATCAACGAAAAATTATCAGAAATTGTATCCTATAATGCCTCAATTCTTCGTGTCCCCAACCTTGTTTGTAAAGCCTGTGATGGTATCGAATTATTAAAAAATTGTCCCGACAACTCATATGACTACATTTATGTGGATCCATCTAGACGAGTAAGCCTTACTAAGGTATTTTTGTTAGAGGATTGTGAACCTAATATTGTCGCTAATCAAGATTTATTTTTCAGGAAAAGTAAATTCATCATCAGTAAATTATCTCCGCTATTGGATATTAGTACTGCAATTTCAAGTTTGAACCATGTACGCTATGTATATGTTATTAGCTTGGACAATGATTGCAAAGAGCTGTTATTTATACAGGAAAGAGGATACATTGGTGAAACGAAGATCAGAGCAATTCGCTTATTTGCTGATCAATTACAAAGTTTTGAATTTACCTATAGTGAGGAGCGTGCAACATTAAGTAGGTTCCTTATGCCTCAATATTATCTATATGATCCAGATGTGGCAATAACCAAAGCTGGTGCCTTTAAATCCATCGGGAAGGCCTATGGATTAGGCAAAATCCATCAACATGCACATCTGTATACCTCCGAACTGCTGCAGCCCGATTTCCCAGGAAGGATATTTAAAATTGAACAGATCCTTCCCTATTCAGCTTTGAAAAAAAATAACCCTTATAAACAAGCGAATATATCCATACGTAATTTTCCAGAAAAAGTAGAGGTAATTCGAAAAAAGCATAAAATAAAAGACGGTGGCAAAATTTACTTATTTTTTACCACCGACATCAATAATAATCTTATCATCATTGAATCCTCAAGGATTCAGTAATTCTATTATTTTTTATACTCGCTTAATCCAAGTCTTTGTGCGCTTGTATTTCCTGGTTGAGCAATATAATCCGGAAGTTTTGGATTTTTAGGATCATTATCTGGTCTACAATCGTCGCCTCTCAATTTACAGATTGAATAAAAAAAGAAATCACTAACCATCTTAAAATGATTCTTCAACCATTCACTTTGCCCTTTTTTATTAATTGGATTTGTGGCCACTTCTAAACCTTTATTGATTCTTTCATTAATAGCAGCCTCATTAATGTACTTATCTAAATCCTGAGGAGGATTTTTATCCAAGTTAAAATCATCATTAATTTTCTTTAGATCATCATACCTGCCTTCCCATTTTTTGATATCCTTATAAGCATTTTGTAATTCATCTAAAGAAAGTGTTGTTTTATCTTTTAGCATTTGATCTAAGTTGAACTCCTTAGCCCCTTTTAAAACATCATTAACGAATTCCATACCCAAATCCACATATTTACCATCCCAAGGATAGGTTTGTTTTTCCATTCCTGGACCTTCCAAAGTATAGCTTTCAATTTTTTGAACATTGGCAGTATATTCCCCTAACTGTACTGGAGTACCATTATCTTTATAATTGACCTGAACCCGATATCCATCATTCTCATAGGATGAAATCCTGTTCTGTGCATCATACGAAACATCGGCATATCCTGGCCTATATAGGCTGACATCTGATGTCGAATAGGATTGGGGATCAACTTTAATATAATAACCGGAATTAAGATATGACCACTTACCCTCATCAATGCTAATGCTACCCACTCCTAGTGGTGGAGCACCAACCTTCACCGCTAAATCCTCTAATTTATCAAAACTCATCTGAGCAGATTGCATTTCTTGCCTTAATGAAGCATAGGTATTCATTAAACTCTGCACTTCAGAAGGAAGGTTGCTTTCTACGATATCCTTTACATTGATTTCCATTAAAGCAATATCCTTTAATGATAACAGAGGTTTTACCCGAGCTTGGAAGTCTGCAGGATAAGAGGTGAATTTGTTGCCAGCCTCAATTCCCCAAATTAAGGTCTGAACATCAGATTGACTGATTTTTGGATTTTCTGCAGATTTTTCGAGAATGGAAATGATCAATTTCTTTTGTGTTCCTTCAAAATTAGCTAACTGATATCCTGATCCTATTGAAGGACCATAGGTTCCAGCGTGCAAGCAATAAGATCTTAATGTAGTTTTATAATATCCGGGTTTCAAGGAGAAACTCGAAATTGTATCAGGGGTCCGTCCAATAAGCTGGTCATTCATCCAATAAAAACCAGTTAATGTATCTTTCAGCGAAGTAGAAACAGCTTTTCCAGGTTCCCAGGTTAGCGATTTTGAGATGCTCTTAGCTCCTTTTTTAACTTTATTAAATAAACCATCAAGGTCTTGAGCCACAGCAAAATTTGATAAAAATAAACTCGTAAGTAGAATTATTCTTAGTCTTTTTAACATTGTTAGTATGATTTTGTAAACTAAGGTAAACAATTTAACCAGGTTATTATTGGCATAACTTTTAAATTTTTATCCCTCTCTTTTTGAAATTTTAGAAATACCGAATTAGTTAACAACAGATTCTGAATTTCATCATCTTGATACTCAGATAAATGAATAAATGTATGACTTTCCTTATCCTGAAACACCGAGTATCTAAATCTGTTCTGGTCAAAATTTTTAAATTCTGCTAGGAACACCGAAATTCTCCTTTTATTCTCGATTTCATAATCCTCGTTTACCTGGTATTCTACTTTAACAGCGAACATAATTCTTTTTTTAAATTTATATAAAACCAAACCTGACTGATTATATAAGATGAGTTTGAACTGGTTCAAAAATATAACCAAAAATGACAAGGGTTTGTCAGGAGCTGCTTTTTAACATATGTAAAAAATTATTCTATCAAAATTGCGGATTTTTGCAATGTCAAAAATAATTTTCAAAGAGTTACACATTTGGTTAAGGAAATTGATGGAAAACATTTTAACAAAAAATACAATTATTCGATTAGGACTAGTTTGGTTAATCGTGCTTCTGTTTATGTTTTTTGGAAACCGTATCGAAACATTTTATAACCATAATTTAGTGGCTGCAGTAATATTTATTTTGGTACTCATAACGATTATTGTTGCTGCATTTGGAGTAGTTAAGGAAGCGGACATACTTGCCCATAAACTTGGAGAACCTTATGGTACATTAATACTAACGTTATCAATTGTCTCAATAGAAGTTATTTTGATAACGGCAATGATGTTCGGGCCAGATGAAAACCCCACTATAGGAAAAGATTCCATATTTTCTGTCATGATGATCATTATGAACCTGGTGCTTGGTTTATGTATTCTTGTCGGTGGTATAAAAAATCGTGAACAGGAGTATAATGCACAGGGAACTTTGACCTACCTTTCGATGATTATAATGCTAGGAGGTTTGTCGATGTTGTTACCAAATTTTATCGAAGGAAAAGGTAATGGTGAATTCAGCCCTACTCAAGCGGTCATTATTTCAGGATTAATTATCGTGTTATATGCTGTTTTCTTGTTATTCCAGGTGAAAACTTATAGGCATCTCTATATTCAGCCTGAAATCGGTAAAATGGAAATTAAATTCGAAAGAGCGCTAGAGTTAATTAATTCCGATCATCATAAAAAACCTCAAATAAAAAGTAAAGAGATAATTTTACGTAGCATTGTTTTGTTAGCAACGATACTACCCATTGTACTTTTATCACATAATTTGGCGGTCCTTGTAGACTTAGGAATTAAAGAAATGAGCTTGCCACCATTTTTAGGGGGAGTACTTATTGCAATAATTGTATTTACTCCGGAATCTATGACTGCAATTAAAGCTGCTATTAACAACGAATTTCAGCGAACTATTAACTTATGCCATAGTGCTTTTGTGTCGACTGTAGGGTTAACAGTACCCGCAGTCTTGATTATTGGTTTAGTAGCAAATAAAACCGTATTATTTGGATTAACCCCTACGGAAACAATCCTATTTATAATTACATTGATTTTGAGTATGCTGTCTTTTTCGGGAAAAAGAACAATCCCCATAGTTGGGATTATGCATTTAATATTGTTCGCAGTTTTTTTGATGTTGATCTTTTATCCCTAATTAAAACGCAAGATAAAAATCATTCCAGCGCAAAAGCGCTGGAAACTATTTTAATATTCTATTTCTATTAATGATTTTAAAGGAATTAAAATTCCGTGTTTAATCTGAATATACTTATCCGTTAGGGACCATACCGTCGTTTCGATACGTTTTGGTCCATCCTCCGTATTGAAAACGATAGTAGTCTTCGATTTAAACTCATTACCTAAACGCACTGCACCTTGTAGTTTGTTAGAAAATTGGGAGGTTTTGTCAATTTCGGCGGGGATAAATCTGAATTTATCTACGTCTTCTTTTTCAATTAATGTTCCTGTCATTCGTCAATCAATTAAGAGGTTTATAAGGTTAACGTCAATTTAGACATTAATATATATTTCAGCAAGATTTTAAGGCAGAATATTAAATTAGTTACATTTGCGTTATATTCAGAACAACATAAATGGGCATATACGAAAAGGAATGGACATTGAATTTCACGCAATGTTATCCGAATGGACAATTGAAATATAGTGAACTAAATAATATTCTTCAAATTACAGCGAGCGAACATGCAGAAATCTTAGGCTTTGGTTATCAAGCTATGTTTGACGTAAGGCAATCATGGGTTCTAAGCCGAATGCTGATGGAGATTGATCAGTTACCCAAATATACTTCAACCATCAAGGTTAAAACCTGGATACAAGATTTCACAGGAAGTAGATCCATCCGTAATTTCGAGGTGATTTATAAGGATGAGGTTATTATTTCCGCAAGTAGCCTATGGGTTGTATTCAATATTAAAACTCGAAGAGCAGATATATTTGCATTAAGGACCGATCATATGGAGTTTTACAGGGATAAAGTATCTACGAAACATTCTGTTGAGAAGGTCGAGGGAAATGTTGATTTCAACTTGTTAAGCAATTATAAAGTTAAATTGTCTGATTTAGACATTGTTAACCATGCTAACAATGTCAAATATATGGAATGGTGTTTTGATGCAATGGATCCAAAATCAATTTTGAAAGGTTCTATTAAAATGCTAGAAATGAATTTTTTAAAGGAACTAAATTATGGCGATGAAATTTCAATCCTAGAATTTGAGGATAGAACATTTTGTATTCAAAAAGATGGTAGAATACATTTTCTAATGCGAGTCTCGAAATAAAAAAATCCCCAATGTTTTGGGGATTTTTTTATTTTACTGGCAGGCCTAAATTGCCCAAGCTTTTTCTCCTTTTTTGTAAGGATAATTACCATCGAATTTCCCTGGAATCTTCACATAGCGAAGCGCCTGTTTCATTCCAACTTCAGAAGTAAAGAAGCCAGTTAATGTTAACTGTTTAAGCATCGTAAAGAAGTGATTTGAATCTTCTTCTTTTTTATTGCTTTGGTATTCTTTAGCTTCTTTATCGTAATTATTCACAAATTGCAACTTCTCTTCTGCAGAAAGTTCAGCGAATCCTTTTTTGAATTCTTTTTTAGCACGATCATCTACACCGTTAAGACCTTCCAAGAAAGCTTTTTGGTCTTTTTCCTCATAACAATCACGGATCATCACAGGGATAAATTGACCAACTCCAGCTTCTTTGGCACCTGGTGTTTCAGTTTTCGGAAGAATAGCTTCGGCCAACTCCCCTAAGAAATCAGGAGTATCGCCTTCGAATAAAGATGCAACTTCTTTTGAAGCAGGTCTAGTACAGCCTTGTAAAAACAAGTTCGCGCCGATTACCGTACCTCCTACAATGAATGCAACGTTTTTTAATGCCTCTCTTCTATTCATTGTCTTAAAATTAGATTGTGTATTTAATATCCCAACCTTGACGATAATTACGTTTAACGAATTGATTAACGATATCAAAGTTAGTAACCTTCATATTTTCGTTATCCCATAGTAACTTTAGGTTACGTCCAGGATATCCTCCGTCAACGCGCAAATCTGCACCACGGATTGCTAAGTTCGCCATTAAAAGAGCTTCAGTTAAAGGTCCTGAAATCTCAAATGGTGCACTTACTTCTTTTTTACCATATCCAGCAATACAAGCTTCAACCCATTGTGCATAGTGACCACCTGCACCACCCTTAACGCGCTCATATTTCAAAGCTACATTTTCTTTCCTTGAAGTAGGAAGTAAACGAGCATTTTCACCATAGGTATCAGCAAGAATTTTACCTTTATCACCGATTAATAGAATACCATTACCACCATCACCAAATACTTCATTAGGACCTAATTCTTCAGGACGTGCTGGTTGAATACCACCATCCATCCAGTGAAGGGTAACAGGACCTGTTGTTCTCTTTGCTTTTGGAAATGTCATCGTAGCATGACTTGATGGAGGACAACTTTCTGGGAAATACCCGCGTTTGAACTCATCAACATATACTGAACCTACAGATGCTTGAACATCTTGAACATAGGATAAGCCTAATACCGAGAATGGTACCTCTAATAAGTGACAGCCCATATCGCCAAGTGCGCCTGTTCCATAATCCCACCAACCTCTCCAGTTAAATGGTACTAACTTATCTACAAAATCCTTTTGAGGTGCAGTTCCTAACCAAAGATCCCAGTTTAATTCTGCTGGAACATTTGCTTTCTGAGTTGGCCAAGAAATACCTTGTGGCCACACTGGACGGTCTGTCCAACAGTAAACCGTATGGACATTTCCGATTAAGCCAGCTTCGTACCATTCACGTGCCTGTCTTGGACCATCATTAGATGCACCCTGGTTACCCATTTGAGTAACAACTTTATATTTTTTCGCCGCATCTGTCAAAACCCTAGCTTCCCAAACATCGTGAGCTAATGGTTTTTGAACATATACGTGTTTTCCTAACTGCATGGCAGCCAAAGCCTGAATCGCGTGATTGTGGTCAGGTGTAGAAACAGAAACAGCATCAATATTTTTATGCTCTTTGTCTAACATCTCACGGTAATCTTTGTAAAATTTCGCTTTAGGGAAACGCTTTACTGAGCTCGCCGCTCTACGCTCGTCAACATCACATAAGAACGCAATATCCGCTTTGCCACTATCGTGAAATGATTTAATATCACTTTCACCTTTACCGCCGGCTCCAATACCAGCAACTACTAATTTATCACTAGGAGCAGTAAAACCAGTTCCTCCTAAGACGTGTCTCGGAACAATGCTAATTCCAGCTGCTGCTATTGTAGAATTTTTAATGAAATCTCTTCTTGAATTATTCTTACTCATAATATTGGGTTTAGTCAATTATAAATTTCCTTTTTTAAGTTCACTTACTGCATAATCAACAGCTCTTGCTGTCAAAGCCATATAGGTTAATGATGGATTTACACATCCAGCAGATGTCATCGCCGCTCCGTCCGTTACGAATACGTTTAATGCATCCCAAACCTGGTTGTTGCCATTTAATACTGAAGTCTTAGGATCCCTACCCATTCTAGCAGTTCCCATTTCGTGGATACCCATACCGAAATTATAACCACTATCATACGTATTTACATCCTTAACACCGATTTTTTCAAGCATTTCCTTCATCTCCTCAGTCATATCCTTACGCATTTTTTGCTCGTTATCCTTAATTTCCATGTCCATATCCAAAACAGGAAGTCCCCATTTATCTTTAACATTTTTATTTAAGGAGATTTTATTTTCATGGTATGGAAGGATTTCACCAAATGCCGTAAAGCCTACACCCCAATTACCCGGTTCGCACATCGCATCTTTCCAAGCACCACCTACCTGCATTTCTGCAATCTCACCAGACCAACGTCCACGGCTTCCAGAACCTTGGTAACCAAATCCACGTACATAATCACGTTTCTTCGTATCACTTGCGATGTTTACAAAACGAGGTACGTATAAACCTGTAGGTCGTCTTCCAAAGAAATACTTATCTTCGTAGCCTTCTACTCGACCTCCAGCACCCAAACGAAAATGGTGATCCATAGCATTGTGACCTAATTCACCACTACTACTTCCCAATCCACCTTCCCAAACATCAGTAGCTGAATTCATTAATACCCAAGTAGAATTAAATGCAGATGCACATACGAAAATTACTTTGGCAAAGAATTCATATGTTTTGTTAGTTTCAGCATCTACAATTTCAACACCTTTAGCTTTTTTAGTGTCCTTATCATAAATAATTTTGGTTACTATCGAAAAAGGTCTTAATGTTAAATTACCTGTTTTCATAGCTGGAGGTAAAGTTGATGATTGGGTGCTAAAGTACCCCCCAAAATTACATCCTAACCAACATTGGTTCTGATACTGACAGTTAATCCGTCCCGTGTGGGGTTGGGTAATATTTGCAGTACGACCCATAATAAAATGACGGTTTCCACCATACTCCTTTTTTAAGCGCTCAGCTAGGTCCTTTTCAACGATATTGAAATCCATAGCTGGCATGAAATCACCATCAGGAAGAACATCTAGTCCATCACGATTTCCAGAAATACCAGCCCATTTTTCAGCATAGCTGTACCATGGAGCAATATCTTTATAACGAATTGGCCAATCTACCCCATGACCATCTTTTAAGTTAGCCTCGAAGTCAAGGTCTCCTAAGCGGTAACTTTGACGTCCCCACATTAATGAACGACCTCCTACATGATAGCCTCTAAACCAGTCAAAACGCTTTGTTTCTGTATAAGGGCTTTCTTTTTCATTAACCCAGAAATCAAGGTTCTTCTCATTTAACGGGTAATCACGTTTTAATACCGGGTAATCCTTCTCCATCTGAACAGTTCTACCTCCTCTATGTTCGTATTCCCAAGTGTCTTTGTTGGCATGATAATCTTTGACGTGCTCCACATTGCGACCACGCTCCAACATGATTGTTTTCAAACCCTTCTCAGTTAGTTCTTTGGCGGCCCAACCACCACTGATTCCAGATCCGATAACAATTGCATCATATACATTATTGTCTACCATTATCTTTTAAATTTTAATTAGTTTTCAGTTTGAGTTTGAATAGTTTCTTTCTTAAAGAACAATGCAAAAATAATCATTACTACAAAGGCAATGCCTGCAGGAACAATCCATAACTTGTTCCAGAATAATGACAAGTCGGTATCCTTAATACTTACGTACATATCACTTACATAACCAGCCACCCAGAATCCAATTAACTGTCCTACACCATAGGTAGCCAATGTAATTAACCCTTGAGCTGCACTTTTATTATCCTTTCCTGCTTTTGAATCCGTATAAATCTGACCAGATACAAAAAAGAAATCATAACAAATACCATGTAAAGCGATACCAATTAATAACATAAATGTTTGTTCTCCAGCATTCCCGTAAGCAAATAAAGCATAACGGATTACCCAAGCCAACATTCCAATAAGGATGGTATTTTTGAATCCAAACCTTGTGAAAAACACTGGCAATAACAATAAACATAATGCCTCTGAAATTTGTCCTATGGTCATTTTACCTGTTGCATTCGCTAATCCGATTTCAGTTAAGAATGGATTGGCGTATTGATAATAAAATGCCAATGGAATACAGATTAGGATAGAACAGATAAAAAAGACCAGAAAGTTACGGTCCTTTAATAATTTAACTGCATCTAATCCTAATATTTTCGAGATACTTTCTTTTTCTCCGGTATTGCCAGCCTTCACAGGAGGGGTTTTAGGAAGAACAAAAGAGAATAATCCCATAATTAAAGATGCTATTGAGGCCATCATAAAGGTATTTCTCAATAAACCATCTTGTAGTCCTTGCGCATTGTCCCACTTAAATAAATAACTGATTGACAATCCAGCAACAATCCAACCTATAGTACCCCATATACGAATAAATGAAAACTCCTTTTCAGGGTTTTTCATTTGTCTAAACGAAACGGAATTAACTAATGATAAGGTTGGCATATACAGGATCATATAGCCAAGAACATATGGAAAGAAACTTGAAATCGTATCACTTTGGTATAATTGATACATTAAAAATGCACCTACCAAGTGAAGGATACCTAGGATCCTTTCAGCATTGAAATATCGGTCTGCAATCATACCGATAATAAATGGGGCTACAATTGCACCCCATGATTGGGTAGAGAATACGTTAGAAATCTCTAAGCCAGACGCTTTTAAGTTGTTTCCTAAAAATGTTCCGAGCGTCACGAACCAAGCTCCCCAAATAAAGAATTCGAGGAACATCATAAAAGATAGTTTAAATTTAATAGATGAAGACATTCTCACAGGTTTTATAAAAATCTTGTCATTTTAAAGATAGAGATAATATGCTAATATCAAAATTTAATAACGAATTTGTTTCATTACTAAATCCCTTTAGCATTAGAATGAATCCACCTCCCTGTAAGCTTTAACCAAGGTTTCTTCTCCCTCTTTTCCAGATTTTGACATCCCGTGTTCCATACCAACTATGCCTTTATATCCCTTCTCATACAACCACTTAAATAGGTTTTTATAATTTATCTCTCCAGTTGTTGGTTCCTTTCTTCCAGGGTTATCTCCAACTTGGATATAGCCGATTTCACTCCAACACATATCCATTAGAGGAATTAAATTTCCTTCATTTTTTTGTTGATGGTAAACATCATAAAGAATTTTACATGATGGACTATTAACTGCCTTACAAATTTCATAGGTTTGGTCTGTAAATCTCAAGAATAGATCAGGAGTATCACTTAGTGGTTCCAGGACCATTGTGATTCCATGGGGTTCAAAGATTTCAGCACCTCTCCTCAATCCTTCTACAACATTTGCTGTTTGTACACCAATAGGTAAGTTCCTAACATAATCACCAGGCACAACGGTCACATTTTTTGCATGACAACGCTTAGCAATTTCAACAGATTCTTTACATCCTTTAAGGAATACATCCACAAATTCTTGTTTACCTGCTGCTAAAGAATTTGCACCGTTTCCACCCTTAGGAACTACAAAAACTCCCATGGTCATACCAAGCTTAGCTAATAAATCGCCAATTTTCTTTTGTTCTTCTGCAGAACGTCCCGGCATTCCATTATCTTCAATCCCTCTGAAGCCAAGGTCATACATGTATTGAATTTCATCTAAAAAATTCTTTCCAGCAGAAGCGCTGAACATCCCTTGATGCGGGGCATAGTTTAATTTAAAAGGCTGATTAGCTGATTTTGTATCCATAAGGTTTGATGATTGATCTTTGGCAGAGAGTCCATTTGAAAATAATGAAGCTCCAACCAATAAGGAACTATTTTTTAAAAAATCTGAACGTTTCATTTAGGAATAAGTTTTAAAATTAAGTATTTAATCGGTTAGCAAATACTTTTGAAATCCAGAAGAATAGGCTTCTTTTACCTCACCATCTTCCAAATACATCAAATAAATATCAACTATATTTTTTGCATTCGCAAATGAAATTGCATCATCAGGCCTCATTGCCATAAATACATTGTCATATGCATCAGCTTCCATAGCTGAATTTGCTAAAACAGTAACCGAAATAGTTTGTGATTTTAAAGGGTAACCCGTTTTGGGATCTATATGATGTGAAAACTTGTAATTTTTTACTTCACGATACTTCTCGTAACTACCTGATGTTGTGATAGATTTATTTTCTAATTTCAAGACATAACTCTTGCCTTCTCCTGCCATCTCAGGTCTCTGTACTAAAACTTTAAAAGGTATCTTGCCAGGTTTTAGCCCATGTGATCGTATCTCTCCCCCCACCTCTACAATAAAATCATTGATATTATTCTCAATCAAAAAATCATATAATGCATCTACTGTATAGCCCTGAGCAATTCCATTTAAATCAATCTGAACTCCTTCAACTTTTTTAATAAGAGTATTCCCTTTAAGTTTTAATTTGTCCATACCAACAATTTTCAGCGTTTCCAAGATTCTAGCCGAATCAGGAATATCCGTTACTTTTTGTGGGCCAAATCCCCAGATTGATACTAATGGCATAACAGTAATATCAAACAAACCTTTTGATGCCCTATAAACCCGAAAAGATTCTTTCACAACTTTCAACATATGAGGATCCAACTTTTGTTTAACAGTTTTGGAATCGTTGAAAATAGAAATATTAGAATCCTTTTTATATAAGGACATGGATTGATCAATAATATTAAAAATGCTATCGATGGATGATTGTGAAATGCTTTGAACTGTGGAGTAATACGTAATAGTATAGGTTGTTCCTTGGGCTCTCCCGAATAGTTCGTGTTTCTGTAAAGAAGAAATTGGTTGCTGTGCATAAACACCGCAACCAATTAACATCATTGTAATAAAATTACAGAATTTTATCACTTAGATATATTTTTCAACATTGATACCTGGTACAGCAACAGGATAGAAACCTTCAGCATTTGGTAAAACTTTCGGTTTTGCATCCCATGAATAAGTAGTAGGCATGATATCGATATTCGATTGAATAGCTTCATCCCATTTAATAACTTTACCTGTATAACAAGCAATTCGACCAATGATACCTGTCAATGTACTATGTGCACCATATTCAGCATTGTCAAATTTATATTCACCTTTTGCGATGGCTTCAAATAATTCCTTATGCTCTTGTTGATATGCATTAGGATTTCCTTTAGGATCATGTCGATAGATTTCTTTCCCATCTGGACCCCACAAAACAGCCTGATTTCCAGCAGATAGATACACTCTACCTTTAGTAGCCTGGAATGTTTCATCAACTCGGTTTGAAATACCTTCAAAGTGACGACATTGGCTGTAAACAACAGCACCGTCATCATAAGTTAGTTCTATCGCAAAATTGTCATAGATCTCCCCATATTCCTTTCCAGTTCTTTGAGCACGACTTCCTGTCCCTTGGATTGAAACTGGAGTTTTACCTTTCACCCAGTTAGCAATATCGATATTATGGACGTGTTGTTCTACAATATGATCCCCACATAACCAATTGAAATAGTACCAATTTCTCATTTGATAATCCATTTCTGTTTGGTTAGGTTTACGAGGTCTAACCCATACGCCACCACTATTCCAATATACTTGACCAGAAACCACATCGCCTATAGCTCCGTCTTGAATACGTTTAATTGCCTCTCTATAGTTGGTTTGATAACGTCTTTGTAGACCAACAACAACATTTAATTTCTTAGCTTTTGCTTCCTTAGCAGCTGCCAATACCCTTCTTATCCCTGGAATATCTGTAGCTACAGGTTTTTCCATAAAAATATGCTTACCTGCTTTTACTGCCTCCTCAAAATGTATAGGTCTGAAGCCTGGAGGAGTACATAATAATACAACATCCGCATCTTTGATAGCTGCTTTGTAGCCATCAAAACCAACATACTTCCGGCTATCTGGTACATCAATCTTATCACCAAATTTTTCTTTTAGTGTTGAATAAGTTGAATCAAGATTATCTTTAAATGCATCAGCCATCGCGACCAATTTGATGTTTTGACCAGATGCAAAAGCGTCAAATGTAGCTCCGGTACCACGACCACCACAACCAATTAAGGCAATTTTTATAACGTCAGAACCCGCAGCAAATACGCTGCTTACTGAACTGCTAGTTAATGCAGCAGCGCCTACTAAGGCTGAAGAAGATTTTATGAAATCCCTGCGTTTTAAACTTTCCATGAAAATAGATTTAAATTGAGTATTATACGGTTTTATTTGATTAAAAATCTTTAATTGGAGCTTTGTCATAATACTCCATAATTTGATCATGCGACGGTTGATTTACCGGCCTAACTAATCTCATCCCAACAAATGGTGCTTCAGGAAACCACCAATTAGATTTTGGAATCTGAGGATCCAATTGTTTCCAGAATGGGTCAGATGCAATTCTTGAAGCTGAACGTAAATCTTTCGCCTCACTTTCAAATGATCCTCCGCGAACAACATGCGGATATAATTTTGTCGGAATATTTACCGGATTTGAAGCAACCTTTCCTTCAGATGCTTTGTAAAAGTCGGCATCATATTGATCATAAGTCCATTCCGAAACATTACCATAGATATCATATAATCCCCAAGGATTAGCCTTTTTTGTCCCAACTTTAGCAGTTTTACCCGCTGAATTATCTTTAAATACAGCAAAATCAGCCAATTGTGCAGCATCGTCTCCAAAGAAATATTCAGTTTCTGCACCTGCCCTACTTGCATATTCCCATTCTGCTTCTGTCGGTAATCTATAGAATACACCTGTTCTTACATATAACCACTTACAAAATTGAATAGCATTATAATGTGTCATTGCTAAAGCAGGTTGTCCATCTTTGCCAAATCCAAAAGTCATATCAAGATATGGCTTAGTAGGTCTTGTTACAGCATCAACATCAGCCGGAACTTTTCCATCATTAGATTTTGTAATTTCGTAATCCTTATATAAAAAAGGTTCAAAAATATTCCATGTTACCTCATAAGTACCCATCCAGAATGGGTCTAATTTTACTTTATGAACTGGTTTTTCATCTGCATTGGGAGATTTTGAACTTCCCATATTAAATTCACCTCCAGGAATCGCTTCCATTGTGAATTCCAAACTCGTCCCCTCAATCTTCTGCGTATAACGCTCATGTTTATCCTGAGCATTAGACATTTGTATCCCTGCTAATAATGCAAAGAATAAAACTCTTTTCATAAACTACTATAGTATGTTAAAACTTAAATAAAACTAGTATTTCGTTAAATTAATAGCAATAAAGATAAGCAATTCTAGAAATATTTCGATAACATTTAGGTTACATAAAGAAAGTAATCAATAGCTGATACCATATGAAAGTGGTCAATAAACCTATAGGAATACTAAGTCCAATCACACTATTGCCCACTTTTGTATTTAATTTAAATTGATTTAATATGATACTGGTTGCCACTAAACTAGGCATTGCCATTTCAAACATAGATACCTGAATTATTTCACCTTTCAATCCTAAACTTAAGGCAATTAGAACAACTAGTGCTGGAGCTAAAATAAGTTTATAGATCAAGGCATAGGAAATATTAGGAATCTCACTTTTTACAATTCCAAAATTCAATTGAAGTCCAATTGAAAATAAAGCTATTGGAGATACTGTTGATCCTAAAATTTTAAAAAAATCATCAAGACTACTTATATCGATGAATTTAGGAATAATAAGAGCTAACAAACATCCAATTAAAGGAGGAAATGTAAATACTCGTTTTAGAATGAATTTATAATCTACTTGTTTATTTTTTTTCAGACTTCCTTTCATCGCAATGATAACCCCTACACTTGATAATAAGAAAAAGGTCATTTGATCGCTTACAATACCAATTGGAAGTGCATCGACTCCAAAATATGCTGTAATTAATGGAAATCCAACAAATGAGGTATTACTTAAACCGGCAATTAACATTAATGTATGGGACGTTCTCTTTGAAATACGGGTAACTTTCTCAACAATATAGAAAAACAAGACTGACCCCGATAAAACAAGGATCGGCCCAAGCATCGTAAATATTAAGCTATTATTCCAGGAAAGTTTTGGAAGAAAATTGAAGGAAATTGCAGGAAGTCCAAAGTATAAAACCCAAGCGTTTAGCGCTTTAAAACCATCTTTGGCGACCCAATTGAATTTCCTACTGATTATTCCGGCGGCAAGGCAAAAAATAATAAGGATAAAGTTTGACACGATTTAAAATTTATTAAAGAATTAACTATCATTTGAAACAAAAATGACATAGCCTGCGTTCTATGCCCCAAAGTTATTACTATTTTTGTCCTCTGATCGTAAATTCCATAAATATTATTCTGTGACTCGCTTATTCATATTTTTTACCTTCCTAATCTTTCCTTTTATAGGGTATAGTCAACTTTCAGAACTTACGAAAGAAATAAAATCCAGCCCCTTAATATTAGAACTTGAGACAGAAAATGGAGGAATCTTAGCTCAGAAAGGATTAAAATCAAGCACCTATGAAGGCGCATATTACAATGGATTAAATTTTAAAATTGGCTGGAAACAAAGAGCGAAAAAAGATCAATATTATCAAATTTACAATTACCCCATATACGGTATCGGATTGTATTCGAGCACCTTCAATACAGATATCTTAGGTAGTCCTTTCGCCATATACGGTTTTGTACAAACTCCAATTGCGCCTAAAGAAGATAGTAGATGGAGTTATGATTATAGAATTGGGTTAGGATTGTCAGGAAACTTTAAACCCTATAATGAAAATGAAAATCCACTTAACCTCGTAATTGGCTCTAAAAACAATGTCTTTATTGATTTGGGGATTAGGACACAATACAAAATTAACCCGCATTGGAAAGCAGGTGTTGGATTAGCATTTCATCACTTTTCAAATGGAGCATTAAGACTTCCCAATAAGGGTGTTAATCTAGTGCCATTAACGTTATCAGTAAATTATCAATTGAACCCAGAATTAGATATAAGAAGAGATTCAATATTAAAACCCTATTCAAAGAAAATCCTTTATCATATAAACTATGGGGTTGGGTTTAAGCAATTAAAAGATGATTCAGACGAAAGATTCTTTAAAACAACTTTAAGTGCATATGCCAGCAGACATGTTTCCTATAAATGGAGATTAGGAGGTGGTTTTGATTTATTCTATTCATCCTCTGGAAATGATGCTGAAATTGCAGGAGATAAATCCGGAAAAATTGGCTCCAAACTTTCTGGCGGTCCTTCATTATATGTTGCTCATATCTTAAATGAAAGATTGGTATTAAATGGTAATGTCGGCTATTATTTGCATAACCAAAGATTTAATGGAGAAATAAGACGAGTCTTCCTCCGTGCAGGTGCCAGATATTATGTTTATAAAAACATAAATGCCGGAGTTTCGATCAAGGCACATATGGGAAAAGCTGATTTCATCGAATGGACCGTTGGTTATACATTTAATAGAAATAAATAGAAACTTTTAAAGGATAGTTTTGTTCCCCTTAAAAGTTTAACTATGCTAAGAAAATTTGCTGAAAGGGTCATTCAGTTCAATAAAAACCTTCAATATCCAGGACAATTGCCTAGGGGATATTATGTTATGAATCCCTTCAACGACAATCCAGAAACCATGGATGTTATGCAGCAATTTTATAATAAATATTATTCTGATAATAATTCTCGAAAGTTTATAGTTGGTATAAATCCTAGTCGACATGGAGCAGGTGTTACCGGTGTACCCTTTACTGACACTAAAAGGTTGGAGAGTATCTGCGGAATCAAGATGATTAGTGCTAAAACTCATGAAATATCATCCGTATATCTGTATGATGTAATTCAAGCATTGGGAGGAGCAAAATCTTTTTATGCTGATTTTTATATAAACTCTCCGTTTCCATTAGCCATAATCAAGGAAGTAAAACCTGGACAATTTATAAATGCTAATTATTATGATGATGCTCAATTATTTCTAATGGTTAAAGATTATATGATTGAGACTTTACGTAAACATTTTGAGTTGGGTTTGGATCGGAATGAAGTCTTTGTGTTAGGAAAAAGAAACGCCATTTTTATTGATAAATTAAATAGAGAAGCAGAATTATTTGACAAACTCACAATTTTGGAGCACCCAAGATTTATTCAACAATATAAGTCCAAAGATAAGGATCTCTATATTGACAAATATTTAAATGCATTTTCCAAAGAGGACTAAAAATGAATGTAATTTACAGCATAGGACATTCAACTTATCCAATCCATGACTTCTTGGAGATCTTGGATTCCTTTAATATCCAACTATTGGCGGATATAAGGCGATATCCAGGCTCAAGGAAATATCCTCAGTATAATCAAGATGCATTAAGAAAATCTCTGGAAGAACATGGAATTCAATACCAGTATATTGATGAGCTAGGCGGGAGAAGAAAACCAAAAAATGACAGTCATAATACAGGCTGGAAAAACCTCTCATTTAGGGGCTATGCCGATTACATGGAAACGGACAACTTTCTAAGTGGCATAAACGAACTTGAACAGTTTGGAACTAATTTTAAAACTGTCTTCATGTGCTCCGAATCACTTTGGTGGCGATGCCATCGATCATTGGTATCCGATTACCTAAAATTAGAGGGTTGGAAAGTTTGGCATATCATGGGAAAAGAGAAAGAAATTGAACATCCATACAGCTCTGTTGCTCAAATAATTAATGGTCAATTAAGTTATTCTTTGTTTAAATAAATAATAATTATGGAACGCTTTAACATTGGTGACAAAGTAACTTGGAATTCTGAAGCCGGAAAAGTCACTGGAACAATAATTAAAATACATACTAGCAATTTCAATTACAAAGGTTATACTCATCATGCCTCGGAGGAAGATCCACAATATGAAATTAAAAGTGATAAATCTGATCATATTGCAGCTCATAAAGGCAAAGCACTAACCCTAATTAAATAAAATTTCCTGTAACATTTCACCTGACAAATCATTAGACTTCATGCTATAATATGTAAATTTGAGACGATCGAATCAAGATTTATCAAATAAATCAATTCCTCACTAAACTCAATCTCATATTGGAATAAGATCTAAAATGAATAGGAAAAAAGTTATTCAACAGAACTATTTTAAGCTATTTGGAATCTCCTTAATTGTAGGATTATTAAGCTCTCTTCTAGCCCTTGCACTACGATACATTACAGAAAAAACTGAACATCATGTTTTTAGCTTTATCAGTAATACAAACCCATTATTGTTTATTATTTTTCCAACTATAGGAATTACCATCATATATTTTCTTAGAAAATTTGTTTTTAAAGGCCGTAAAAACAAGGGAATCACTGAAATATACAAAACATTAGATCTCCGTAAAGATCATCTCCCCTTGTTTAAAATTCCTTCACACTTTATAAATGGTTTTTTAACGGTGATATTTGGGGGATCATCTGGAATCGAAGTTTCAACAGTGGTTTCGACAGCAACCATAGGAAATGAAATCTATAAGAAAAATTATTCCGCAAAACTTTATAAAAGAGAACTAATCTGTGCAGCCTCTGCCGCAGGAGTCGCTATTCTATTTTCAAGTCCATTAGCCGGACTATTGTTTGGCATAGAAGTAATAAGCAGAAAATTTAAAAAAACTATCTTAATTAGTTGTATGGGTTCTACTCTGGTGGCAGCTTTCTTTCTGTATATTTTAGGAAATGAACCCATAATCCCTCAGGAACTAACTGATTGGCAATGGAAATCAGTACCCTTCTTTATATTATTAAGTTTTTTTGCAGGATTATTTGCTGTTGGATTTACTTTACTAGTAATCCATACCAAATCATTTTTCGGGAATATTAACAATAATTTTATTCGGGTCAATTTAGGTGCTATTTCAGTTGGACTACTTATTTATTATTTCCCGGTTTTATTTGGGGATAGTTATCATGGATTAAATGAGATATTGTCATCGGAATCGAATTCAATTTGGTACCTTCTTTTATTAATATTTTTAAAACCATTGGCGTCATCCTTAACATTGGGTGCAGGCGGAGATGGAGGAGTTTTTGCCCCTAGTATTATTGCTGGAGCATTTATGGGATTGACAATGGCCATATTTTGTAAAACGGTTTTACACATGGATATTAATCCAATAAATTTTGCATTAATCGGCGCCGGATCTGCCCTTTCAGCAGCAATCTACGCTCCTCTTACCAGCATCATTCTGATATGTAATATTGCTCCAAATGGATATATCCTCATAATACCACTTTTAGTTTGTTGCTTTATTTCAAAATTCTTTGCCAATAAATTATTACCTTATAATGTTTATACTTATGATATGTATAAAGACAATCTAAACAAATCCTCCATTTAATGGATTCATTCAACTTAAAACCAAAACCTATGAATAAGTCTACTTTCATCCTTTTAATTTCCTTATTTCTACTATGCAAGGGGCTGTTTGCACAAGAAAAAATTAAGATCAGCCACCTCCCCTATATTCAGGCTCTGACCGATTCCACTGTTTCAATCCTCTGGACGACAAATAAAGATGCCATCGGATGGGTCGAAATTGCACCGGATGATCAAACACATTTTTATCAACAAGAAAGACCTAAAATATTTGCCGGGAAATATGGCTTTAAAAATGTAGGAACTGTCCATCAGGTAGATTTAAAGGATTTAAAACCCGGAACAAAATATAGATATAGAGTGTACAATCAGGAGGTTCTTAAACATGAAGGGACCAAGGTTCAATATGGTGATTATACCGCAACAAATGTTTACAGTGAAAAACCATTAACTTTTTCAACAGTAGGTACTAAAAAACAAGTATCATTCGCTGTAATCAATGATATTCATGGCAAAAATGAGGTAATGAGCAACTTGTTAAATCAAGTGGATCTTAATAACACAGATTTCGTGGTTTTTAATGGAGATATGGTTGATAACCTATTGAGCGAGGAACAAATGTTTAGTGGCTTTATGGATAATGCCATTAAGACCTTCGCAAGTGAAAAGCCTATGTACTATTCAAGAGGGAATCATGAAACAAGAGGACCATTTGCAGTAGCCTATCCTAAATATTTCCCAACGAGTTCGGGAGAATTATACTACATGTTCAATCAAGGGGATGCATGTTTCATTGTACTTGATTGTGGAGAAGACAAACCCGACAGTGACATCGAATATAGTGGAATAGTGGACATGGATGCCTATCGTACTGAACAGGCAAAATGGTTAGAAAAAGCTGTTGAAAACCCTATCTATAAAAATGCCAAATATAAAATCATTATTTGCCATATCCCTCCTGTTTTAGGTTGGCATGGAATGGAGGACCTTCGAAATAAATTTGTACCAATCTTAAACAAATCTGGTGCTCAGATTATGTTGAGCGGTCATATGCACAAACATGAAATCCTTAAATCAGACAACACAGTCAATTTCCCAATAATTATAAACTCAAATGTAAATTTGATAAAAGCAACCCTTGATGATAAACAAGGATCATTCAAGATCTATAATCAAGAGGGAAAATTAGTTGAAGAATTGCTGATTAAGTAGAAAGGAAAAAATGTCTGTCTTTAACCTTCAGGCTTTTCTTTCTATTTGAACAATTTAAAAATCTTACTACCAAAATTCTTGTCTACTGTAATGTAGGAAGGGTAATAGATATTCTGTCCTGCAATTTTAATTGAAGGTTTTATTTTCAAAACCATAAAGCCTTCTGATTTCTTGTTTAATAATTCATCGAAGAATTTGTCAAAACCGTTTTCCTTGGCCTTATTAAAAATATTTGCTTTAAAAGTCATAGGTACAATAGTACTCTCTCCCTTTTGAAGGTTTACATTTTGATCTACCGTACCCTCGAATAAAGGAGAATTTTGAATTTCAATCACGTATTTGAAAGAATTGAATGCTGCCTTTTGAACTTCAGGATTCGTAATTTTCAGATTTACCTTCCCTTCTAATGGAAGTTCTTTGCTAAATAAAGCAACTGCCAATCCTGCAATAGATGACATATTATAATTACCGTCCGAACCTTTAAATGATTCGAGTGACTTTCCATTAAACTTCACTTGGTCGACAGATTCTACATCATATTCACAATCAGCTAATGCTTTAATCTGTGCCTTCTTGTTAACTTGACAGCTTGATAAAATAAACACCGTACAAACGGCCAATATTCCAATAATCTTTTTCATATTCTTTTACTTTCTTCCAAAATTATAAATCAATCCGAGTATAAATACTGCATTTCCAGGTTTCAAATATTGATTGTCCATTAGTCCAATATTCCATCCATTTGTATATTGTATTTGAAATCCTTTATTTAATTCAAGCCTTGTAAAGAAAACAGGTTCAATATAAATATTCTCTTCTAATGGACTTGAAACGCCATTTAATTCAAAGCGATCCATCTTAATTCGACTTAAGCGAATGGCAGTACCGTAGTTTAGAGTTCTTTTCTTACCAAAAAGATTAATCTTGTTTTTTTTTGTGGAAGAAAAATTCGCCTGAATAAAGATTTTATTAAAGTCAAGGTCCCTTGTTTCAACCGGGTCTGAACCCGTAGTACTCGCTCTCTTATCAACATCGGTGGTTGCACCCACACCATATCCCCCATAGAACTCAAGTACACTTCTTTTAGATTTTCCTACTAAAGTATAGTAGCCAAGCCCCCCTTCATAGAGGTATTGTTTAAAATCATTATTGGTGGAAGTATAATTTAGATAGGAACCATTTCCAATTACTGCTAAATGGTCTGTGAAAGCAACTCCAAGATTGCCACTTAAATTCCCTTTTGGATTAACATGTGCGGCAATATAACCCTCGCCCTTGTTGTTAAACATCGGAGTGGCTGGAACATTTGGAAGATAAACGGAACTACAGCTGCTCAACCAAGTTATACCGCTGAACAACAAGAAAATTAATAGTGAAGACCTTACTTTATTCATAAAACTCATTAACCCTGCATCTCCACAAATTATTATGCCAAAGATGCAGAATTTAACAAAAAGTAAGACTTTTATTTAGTTAATTTAGATAATACCATGGATTTCAAGCTGCTGCTGCATTTCTTTCTGCAGAAGAATTGCTTCTTCACGAGCTCTTTCTGCAAAATCCTTACCTTTTGAAGCGTAAATAATTCCTCGTGTACTATTTACTAATAATCCACAGTCTTTATTCATTCCATATTCGCAGACATCAGATAGGGAGCCTCCCTGTGCTCCTACGCCAGGAACCAACAGGAAATGATCCGGAGCATGCTCCCGAATCTTGGTAAAAGCTTCACCACGGGTCGCCCCAACAACGTACATGATATTCTCCGAAGTGCCCCAAGTATTCACCTTGTCGATAACTTCTTCAAAAAGCTGTTTGCCTTCAAAATTCTTAAAATTTTGAAAGTCTAAGCTACCTTGATTGGATGTTAAAGCCAAAACAATCGCCCATTTCCCTTTAAACTCTAAAAATGGTGTCACTGAATCTTCGCCCATATAAGGAGCGATCGTTATAGAATCAAAGCTCAATCCTGAAGACTCAGGGTTAAAAAATGCCTGTGCATACATTTTTGATGTATTTCCTATATCTCCCCTCTTCGCATCAGCAATGCTAAAACAATCTTTAGGTAAGACTTCACAAGTTTTCCTTAAAGATTCCCAGCCCTTTACTCCATAACTCTCATAAAATGCAATGTTTGGTTTATAAGCAACACATAAATCCGAGGTTGCTTCAATGATTGCTTTATTAAAGGAAAAAATCGGATCTTCCTCTTCTAGAAGATGTTCAGGTATTTTGCTGATATCCGTATCTAGCCCTACGCATAAAAAACTCTTTTTCGTTTTTATGTTCTCGATTAGCTCTTGCTTAGTCATTATTATTGATTGATTTGGGAAATTAAGAAATCTTCAAATTCTTTGGTCGAATAATCAGCCATTCCGGCGTGATCAAATACGAGCATACCTTGCTTATTCAGGACAATTGTTGATGGAATAGAATTTCCCAACCAAGTTGATGGTATATCGCTTTCTGGAAAGTAAATTGGCATATCTAATTTCTCCTTCGCCAAAAATTCTTTTGCTCCATCCAAATTATGCTCAATTTCAACTAGCATAAAAACAACATTTTCATTGTCTTTATATTTATTATATAATTTTTGGATAGACGGCATCTCAGCACGGCATGGACCACACCAGGTAGCCCAAAAGTTAATGAATACAACTTTGCCCTGTAGGTCATGAGTACTCACAATCTTCCCTGCTTCATCCGATAATTTAGCAGATTCTGTCATAACCATTGGTGTTGCTGATGGCTGTGAATTTGTGGTCTGAGCTGGAACATCGGGTTTAAAAAGTCCTATTTTCATTAAGCCCCGTTGAATAGCAACCCTTGTTGTTGGGGTAATTACTAATATCGCCAAAATGATAATGAGTACCCAAGAAAGTATGTTCTTGGTATTATTTTTCTTTTCTGCCATAATTAGGAATCAAATTTCTCTAGCTGTTTTAACAAAGTAGCAAAATCTTTCGGGTATTCTGCTTCAAAAGCATATTCTTTACCATCCATTGTAAATTTTACGGCTTTTGAATGAAGAGCAAAACGCTTCATAATAGGAAGTTCTTCCTGATCCTTTGAAAGTGTAAATCCTCTTTTTTTAATCTGAGAAAGATAGACAGGTTTTCCACGATACATTGCATCCCCAACGATAGCTGCGTGTTGGGTAGCTAAATGAATACGAATTTGGTGCATCCTACCAGTGATAGGCTTACACTCTACCAAAGTATAATTCTTGAAATATTTAATGCTATTGAATATTGTTTCTGCAGGTTTACCATTATAACGATCTATCGTTACATTTTTATTCCCTTGATTTAAGATAGGTAAGTCGACGCTTAAATTCTCAAAAATATGGGTCCCCCCTATTATCGCATGATAGGTTTTGTCTACACGACGTTTTTCAAATTCTATTGACATCAACCGATAAGTTTCTGGATTCTTTGCAATAAGCAAAACTCCCGAAGTGTCTTTATCCAGGCGATGGCAAACTTGAGCATCTGGGTAATAGCTTTTCGCTAATCGTAGGATATTTACCTCATCACCCCCACGAGCATCTAAGGACGCTACAAAAGGAGGTTTATTAATAACTATTAGGTTATCATCCTCATGTATGATAAGTTCTTTGAATTTCGGAAATTTAAATAGATTTTTCTCTTGTTGAGCCATTTTGCAAAAATAAGAAATATTGCTAATTTTCTATAATTCAGCGTAGTTTAACCAATAGGTTAACATTCAGGTTGATACTCCTATAAAAATGTCTACTTTTGCAATATAAGCAATCTAACATGTCAGTAAATAAAGTTATAAAGCGTATTACAACGTCTATCCTTCGTGATATGAAAACAAGAGGTGAGAAAATAACCATGCTTACTTCTTACGATTACTCAACTGCAAAAATCCTTGATGACGCTGGAATAGATGTATTATTGGTTGGCGATTCAGCAGCAAATGTTTTTGCTGGATATGAAACCACCTTACCTATTACGTTGGATCATATGATTTATCATGCCTCAGCTGTTGCTCGAGCTGCCAAAAGATCCATGGTCATAGCCGATTTACCTTTCGGGGAATATCAAGGTGCTACAGAAGACGCCTATAAATCCGCTGTTAGAATGATGAAAGAATCTGGTGTACATGCTCTAAAATTAGAAGGTGGAACTGAAATCATCGAGAATATTAAAAAAATTGTCCAATCTGGAATTCCAGTTTGTGGTCATTTAGGCCTTACGCCGCAATCCATCTATAAATTTGGAGATTTTGGAGTTCGTGCAAAAGAAGATGCAGAAGCCGCAAAATTAAAGGAAGATGCAATTGCCCTTCAAGAAGCAGGTTGTTTCGCCATTGTATTAGAAAAAATTCCAGCTAAATTAGCTGAGGAAGTTTCAAAAATGCTGGACATCCCAACAATAGGTATTGGCGCAGGAAATCAAACCGACGGTCAAGTTCTTGTAGTCAATGATATGCTTGGAATCACACAAGAATTTAAACCTAAATTCTTGAGACAGTATCTTAATTTAAACCAAGAAATTAATAAAGCTGTTAAAAATTATATTGAAGACGTAAAATCACAGGACTACCCTAACCAAACTGAACAATACTAACGATGAATAAAATTCTCCTGATTGTAATTCTTGTATCAGTATTGATTTATTTTCTTTCTCGACGAGTCGTGATGAAAGGAAAATCAAGCGCTATTCAACGAAGCAATAATCAAGGGTTTTATTTAATAGAAAGTGGTACTCCAATTATTCAGAGAACAATCAAAAACACATTATTCAGTGTAGGAATAGGTGTTGTTTTATTCGTAATAACTATACTCTTGGCCTTGAAAGTTAAAATCATCCTCTTTATGCTGCCGATTAGCATTTACCTGATGAGCCAATTGTTACTTTTAAATAATCAACTCAAATATGCAAAGGATCAAAGGATTTGGTTTAACCCAAATACCAATGATGTCATCATTGAATGGTTAAGTGGAAATCGAGTGAATTTTAATTTACAAAAAGATATACAACAGGTAAAAGCAATAAAATCTGTTCAAAAGAACAATCAGATTCTATTTGGTTATTATGAACTTATCGTTCATAATAACCAAGTATTTTTACCATTTATTTTGGAAGATAACCAATTAAATAGTCGATTTTTCAAAGTTTTGAAAGAAAATCATCCTGTTAAATCTAAATCATCCCTCTTTCCTATTATTTAGATATTTGGAATTTTATATCCATTATGGTATCCTGCTGCTAATAATTTATTGGCTTCGCTTTCTTTAAATTTCTGTTTCTCCTTTTCCCAATAAATTTTCTTACCAGTGCGATAAGCTATATTTCCCATTTGAGAAAATTTGGCAATGTGACTACCTACCTCTAAAGGTGCATTTAGAATATTTGGATTCTTCGTCCTAATTGCTTCCACAAAATTCTGCATATGAAGGTCTAATCCATTATCAACTTTCTTTTGATAGGGAACAGCTTTCATACGATCCATTTCAGGAATGACTTCCCATCCATTTCGATCTAAAACTAAGGTTCCATTGTTACCAATAAAGGCAATGCCATGTTCACGGCTATAAGGTCCTCCTGAAATACTGGTCGCATGTTCCCATTGAATATTGAAATCATCAAATTCATAAACTGTTGTCAGGGTATCCGGTGTATCACCAGCATCATCAGGATAGGCAAACTTCCCCCCTGCTGCCATGATCGATTTTGGATCCGAAACTTTCATTCCTAATAATGCATAATCCAAAAGATGTACACCCCAATCTGTCATCAAACCACCAGCATAATCCCAATACCATCTAAAATTATAGTGAAAACGATTTGGATTGAAAGGTCTTGTTTTTGCAGGACCTAGCCATCCTTTATAATCAACACCTGCTGGAACTGGGCCATCAGCCTCTACAGGTACACGTTTTTTCCATCCAAGGTATGCCCAAGCCTTAACCAAGCGAATCTTACCCAATTGTCCTGAATGAACAAAATCTATAGCATCCTTAAAATGTTTTTGAGAACGTTGCCATTGGCCAACTTGAACAATACTTTTGTATTTATCTTTGGCATCTAACATCGTATTACATTCGACAATAGAATTTCCAATCGGCTTTTCAACATATACAGCTTTCCCAGCTTTGCAGGCATCCACCAACATTAAACAATGCCAATGGTCCGGTGTACCAATAATTACAGCATCTACTTCTGTATCTTTTAGAAGTTCCTTATAATCCTTATATACCTTTGGCTTCTGACCTAATTTATTTAAATCCTTTAAACGGTCACTTATTACAGAATCATCAATATCACAGATAGCAGTACAACTAACATTGGAAACTTTAAGTATAGAACTTAGATCTGACCAACCCATACCCTTGATGCCTATTGCACCAATTTTCAAGGTCGACTGTTGATTTGTTCTCCCATATAAGGAGGATAAATGTAACGCCGGAAATAAAAGAGCCGACTTATAAATAAAATCTCTTCTGGAAATACTCATTCGTTTTAGGTTTCTTTAAATGTACGATGTTATGCAAATTGATCATAATTTTATAACAATTTATGGAAATTATGTAACAATTCTGCACCGTTTTCTTATGAAATTTGTTTTAACTATTATAAGAAATTCAAATGAAAGAAAATCATATATACAAAGTCTCTGGAATGACCTGCAACGGTTGCAGAGGAAATGTTGAGAAAAAATTAAATGAAATTCCTGGAGTAATTGCTCGTGTAAATCTAGAAAATGAAGAAGCAAAAGTTCAATCTGATCATTCGATTTCTACTAATGATTTACAAGCCAAATTAGATGAACTTGGAGGTCATTATAAGATTTCAGAGCCGAAAGATATTTCGAGTTCAGAAAAAACATTTTCAGTTTCGGGAATGACTTGTAACGGCTGCAGGACTAATGTAGAAAAGAAGTTGAATGAAGTACAGGGGATTTCAGCAACTGTAAATTTGGAAAAAGGGGAAGCCAAGATTAAATCTGAAAATAAAATTGACTTGCAAGAATTACAAACAAGTTTAAATGATCTTGGAGGTCATTATAAAATTTATGATCAGGATTTAAAAAACGTAGAACACATTCCTCACAAAGATTCCACTGAACAAAGTGAAAGTAGTCAATATATATGTCCAATGTTTTGTGAAGGAAAAGATAAAATCTATCATGAACCTGGAAGATGCCCTGTATGTAATATGCATCTACGCCCAATTGAAAAGGTAGATTTCAACGCCCCTTCTCATCAAGTCCATGATCATCATAAGCCAGTGCAAAATGAAGGCAATGCTGGAAAATACTACTGTCCAATGATGTGTGAAGGCGATAAAGTATATGATCAATTTGGTTCATGTCCAGTATGTGGTATGAATCTTGAAAAAATACCTGAAACAACTTTAAAAGTGGAATATACCTGCCCTATGCACCCTGAAATTGTTCAGGATCATCCTGGGGATTGCCCTATTTGTGGAATGGAGTTAGTTCCAAACCAAGTCACAGAAGAGGACGACAAGCATTATAAAGATTTATTGAAGAAATTCTGGATTTCAGTAGCTTGTACTGTTCCAATCTTTATACTGTCTATGGGAGACATGCTTCCAGGTCAACCGATCAGTAAGATCATTCCCTACCACATCAACGCTTGGATACAGCTCATTTTGACAATTCCAGTAGTTTTCTATACTTGTTGGATGTTCTTTCAAAGGGCATGGACTTCATTTAAGACTTGGAATTTGAATATGTTCAGTTTAATTGGTCTTGGTGCAGCAGCAGCATTTATCTTTAGTCTTTTAGCTTTCTTTTTCCCTCAAATTTTCCCTGCAGAATTAAAAGGTCACCATGGCGAGGTCCACCTTTATTTTGAATCCGTAGTTGTCATACTTACCCTAGTGCTACTTGGGCAAGTCATGGAAGCAAAAGCACATTCTAAGACGAATACAGCGATTAAAGAATTAATCAAATTAAGTCCTGCAGAAGCTATATTAGTTGAAAACGGTAAAGACAGGAAAATTTCAATTCATGACGTTAAAGTTGGTAATGTATTAAGAGTAAGGGCAGGTGACAAAGTTCCTGTGGATGGTATTGTGAAAGAAGGTAGTACATCAATAGATGAAGCGATGATCACCGGCGAACCAATTCCTGTTGAAAAAACTATTGACGATCATGTTATAGGTGGCACAATCAATGGAAACCATGAAATTCTAATTCGTGCAGAACGTATTGGATCTGAAACTTTATTAGCACAAATTATTCAATTGGTTAATTCAGCAAGCAGAAGTCAGCCTCCTATTCAAAAGTTAACAGACAAAGTATCCAAGATATTTGTCCCTGCAGTCATTGCAATTGCCATTTTAACTTTCATCCTGTGGAATATTTCTTCGGTACCAAGTAGTACGGCATTGGCCTTTTCAAATATGTTAGCGGTTTTAATTGTCGCATGTCCTTGTGCTTTAGGCTTAGCAACCCCAATGTCTGTTATGGTTGGAATTGGAAAAGGAGCAAAAAATGGAATTCTAATTAAAAATTCTGAAGCATTAGAAAAATTAGAAAAAGCGAATGTATTGGTGGTCGACAAAACAGGAACTATTACTGAAGGAAAACCATCAGTTTCGGAAGTTATCTCAGGAAATGAGAAATTTTCAGAAAACGACATCCTTCAAATCGCAGCATCTGTTAATAAAAATAGTACCCATCCATTGGCACAGGCAATGATAGATAAAGCCAATAAATTAAAACTTCAATTATTGGATGTTATTCAATTTGAAAATATCTCTGGTAAAGGAGTTAAAGGAAAAATCCATCATATGTCCGCTTTATTAGGAACACCGAGGTTGATGGAAGAACAGAAAATTGAAATATCCAAAAATGACCTTCAAAAAATTGAAGAACTGCAGAAAAAAGGAAACTCAGTCTCCGTATTAGCTATTGATGGACAAGTTGCGGGTTTGGTTGCTGCATTCGATGCTTTGAAAAAGAGCAGTATTGATGTTATCAAAAGATTTAAGGAAGAAGGTGTTGAAGTTTACATGTTTACAGGCGACAATCAAAATACAGCTGATATTGTAGCAAAAGAAGCAGATATTGATCATGCTAAAGGAGGATTATTACCTGAAGATAAATTAAATGGTATTAAAGAATTACAAGCTTCTGGAAAGAAAGTTATTATGGTTGGCGATGGAATTAATGATGCTCCAGCATTAACACAAGCTGATGTAGGTATTGCAATGGGTACAGGTACCGATGTCGCAATTCAAAGTGCTGAAATTACTTTAATTAAAGGGGATTTAATTGGTGTACATAAAGCTTTTAAGTTAAGTAAAGCAATGTTGAGCAATATTAAACAAAATCTTCTCTTTGCATTTTTGTATAATGTAATTGGAATTCCAATAGCTGCAGGATTATTATACCCAACCTTTGGCATTTTGATGTCACCGATGATTGCAGCTGCTGCAATGAGTTTAAGCTCGGTATCTGTTATTCTAAATTCATTACGATTGAATGCAGTAAAATTAGACTGATCTCGGAAAGAATTAATTTCACTTGAAGCGGAATAAATATGTTATTTCGCTTCAATTTTCTTCAGATGGGAAACCTTTTTGGCTAATAATAGATGTGAGAGCAATCCAATTAAAGCAAATATTCCTCCAACTAAACAGACACCTTTCCAACCTGCTACTCCCCAAGCCTGTGCTGCAAGCCAAGATCCAAACGAGCCACCAATGAAATAAGTTACCATATAAACAGTATTTAACCTACTTGTGGCAGGTGTTTTTATGGCAAAATAGTCTGATTGGTTCATGATATGGGAAGATTGTAAGCCCAGATCAATCAAGATAATACCGATAATTAATCCTATGTAGGAATTGCCCAAAAAATAGATAAAAAACCAACTAATTAACAGGATAAATAGAGCTACAGAAATTATTTTGTGTCGAGACCACGATTTATTTAATTTCCCGACAAATGCTGCTCCTAAAGCACCCGCCGCTCCAATTAATCCGAATGTACCAGCAACTGAAGGACCTACCTCAAAAGGAGGCTGTTCCAAATGAAATGCAAGCGTGGTAAATACTGCACAAAGCGAAGCAAAACTTACCGCACCGCGAAAGGAAGCTAGCTGAAGTATGGGTTCTGTTTTTGCAAGATGGATTACCGATTTCATCAATGATAGGTAATTCCCTTTAAAATTCGGTTTCATTTCCGGCAACATCTTATAGATAAAAATCCAGCAGATTACCATCATAATTGAAGCTCCCCAATATATACTTCTCCAACCCCAAATATCACCTACAAGTCCTCCAATAAATCTAGATAACAATATTCCCATTAATAATCCAGACATGACCATACCGATATTTTGAGACCTGTTTTCCGAAGTTGAAAGATCTGCAGCCATAGGAACAAATAATTGAGGTACAACAGAAGTGCAGCCAATAAAAAAACTAGCTGTCGACATCATCCATAATTCCTTCGATAAAGCCATGGCTATTAGGGATATAAAAACAAAAATTAAATCAATGAGAATTAACTTCTTTCGATATAACTTATCTCCTAATGGTATAATCATTAATAAGCCAAAAGCATAGCCCAGTTGAGTCAACACTGTAATTTTACTGACCTCAGTTTCTGAAACTTGAAACTCCGAAGCAATTTCAGCTAATAAAGGCTGGTTATAGTAATTATTTGCAACAACCATCCCTGATGCGATAGTCATTAACCATAATAAAGACGTAGTTAATTTGGGGATTTTCAACTCAAATTATCCTCCATCCAAATTGGCAATGCAAACTGCTTTAATAAATTAGCTAGCTTCACATTTTTTGCCTCATCTTTTTCAACCCATTTAATCTCATTTAATTCAGCTAAGGGTTTCAAATCTTTCATAGAATCAGCATATTTACAACGAAATATATATCCTCTTACTGTTTTCCCATCTTCATTAACTGCTTGAGCTTCATGAACTCCATGGAGAACGCAATCCTTCTCTGTATATTCAATATTCAATTCTTCTTTTAATTCCCGGATCAAGCTATCCACCGGCTTCTCACCATCTTCAATCTTTCCACCTGGTAATTGGTAATAGGTAGAACCGTTCTTCTGAACTGTTAACAACTCATTTTCATCATTAATAATGATTCCAACAGCGATTGTAATGTAGTTATTTAGCTTCATGTTTATAATTAAAGAAATATTTTTCAAAAAAGAGAAATAATGGAATGATTTTTAATATAAATAGGTTGATATTGAATTTATGATATTTTTGTATCCGAAAAGATTACAATCCACTAATAAATACCAAACTAACGAATGAAGAAATATTTTTTCTGGTCTTTACTTATTGCTTTTCTAGCCATTGCATCATGTAAGAACTCGTCAAAAACAACAAGTGCTGCTGAACAAAAGAAACAGGATTCACTAGAACAGGTTAAGAAGGAAAAGGAAGCTGCAGAACGTGCAGAAAGAGAACGTCCTAGAACCGCAGCTGATATAAAACTTGAAAAAGATCTTACTTATGACAAGCATACATTGGAAGAAACTTATCCCTACAAGGATACGACTCGTCAATTCCAACTGGAAAAAATAAAAGAAAAACTTGCATTTATTGAGAATTTCCAACGTGCTCCTCATCAATACGGTGTCTTACAAAACTATAAAAACCGAAATGGTGAAGCTGCTGTTGTAGAAAATTTTGTTCGGAATGCCTACAAAAGAGTTTCAGATACTTTAGGAACTGAAAAGTACCAATCTGCACCACTATACAGAGAAGAAAACAGTGCAAAACCCAGTATCTATGGTCGTGATGGATCTTTAGTGAGTTTAGAAAGTTCAGATACCTTGAAGATGGTTAAGGTTAATGGAATTTCATTCGATGGAACCTGGTTTGTTCCTAAACGTTATGTAAAATCTATCGGAGATTCCTTAAAAATTACCCATGTAAATTTTGTAGATGTTACAAATCAAAATATTTTAACAGTTGAGCGTACTGGTGAAAATGAATGGAAAATTAGAAGTATGAATCCTGCAACTTCAGGTCTACATAAGCCTCCACATCAGATGGAGACCCCGGTAGGAATATTTATGGTTCAGGAACAAAAAACTAAAATGTTCTATTATGGAGACGGAACTACAACGATAGAAGGATTTGCTCCATATGCTTCCAGATTCACAAATGGAGGTTATATTCATGGAGTTCCTGTTAACAATCCAAAAGGAAAAATCGTAGAATATTCATGGTCATTGGGTACGACCCCTAGGTCACATATGTGTGTCAGAAATGCGTCATCTCATGCCAAATTTGTTTATGATACGTCAAAACCCTTTAAATCCCTAGTGGTTGTAATTGATTAAAACCTTATTTAACACTTTGATTGTCATATTTTTCCTAGCTTTGTATTAGAAGACTAGGAAAATGTGCTTATGAATAAACTATTGATTATTTCATTATGGGCTATTGCTACCTCCAGTATTTCTGGAGACCTAAACAAATCTCAGCAAGTAAACGCTCCTATTGAAATCAACCAAACAAAAGTAGAATTAGAGAAAGACCCTGTTAAAGAGTTGTATGATGAAATGAAGTTGCAAGGGATCATTAAGTGGGACGCCTTCGAGCAAGCTATGCAAGGTTATAACCAATTAAGCCCGAAAAACAGAAACATCATGACGATAATTGACTTTACCCTACCATCTACCGAGAAAAGGATGTATGTCTTAGACATGAAAGCAAAAAAGCTTATATTCCACAACATCGTTTCTCATGGCAGAAATAGCGGCGAAAAGTTTGCTACGTCATTCTCAAACAAACATGGATCTTTTCAGAGTTCTCTAGGTTTCTATTTTGCAGAGGAAACCTATAATGGAGGAAATGGATTCTCATTAAGACTAGATGGTTTGGAAAAAGGAATCAATGATCAAGCTAGACCAAGAGCAATCGTGGTACACGGCGCAGATTATTGTAGTACGAATATTATAAAGTCAACTGGAAGGTTAGGAAGAAGTTATGGTTGCCCTGCCCTACCAAGAGAATTGACTAAACCAATCATCAATACAATCAAGGGAGGTAGCCTGATGTATATTTACGCCGGAAATAAAGAATATTTAGCAAGCACAAAACTTGTTAAGAAAAACCCTTTATTACCATCCAATACATTGATTGCCACCCAACATGATGAGGAAACAACAAAATCTAAAACCGTATTAAATTAGATTTAAAAGACATTTGAATACAATAAACCAAAAGCCCACAAGAAAATTGTGGGCTTTTTTTTGATCTATTTAATTGACTTATAATAAAAACGGTCAAGATAAATCTTGACCGTTTTTAAATATTTTATTAGATTAAGAACTAAAATATGCTCTTACATTTTTTCCTTCCATCCAATTCATAAAAGCGCGGTTAACGACTTTATTTCCTCCTGGTGTTGGGTAGTTTCCGGAGAAATACCAATCACCTTTGTGATTAGGACATGCTAAATGTAAATTATCTAAAGTTTGGAAGATAACTTCCAATTCCGCTTTCAAATTATGCGGCTTAACAATCTTAGATATTTCTTGCGAAATCTGTTCATCTGTAAAAGGTTCGTAGATAGCTTTCACATAGTTTTCAACCTGATCTTTAGGCATGGTAACAGATGCAAGGCATTTTTGATAAACCTCATCAATGACATGAGCCAATCCATTTTTACGCAATAATGATACGGCAGCTTCAAATGCAACAAACTCAGACATCCTCGACATATCGATTCCATAACAATCAGGATAACGGATCTGTGGTGCAGAAGAAACAATTACGATCTTCTTCGGATTCAATCGATCAAGGATAGTTAATATACTTTGCTTTAAGGTTGTTCCCCTAACGATTGAATCATCAATTGCTACAATGGTATCCTCATGATCATTAACAATACCATAGGTCGTATCATATACATGCTGAACCATATCCTGACGATCAGCATCTTGTGTAATGAAGGTTCGTAGCTTGGCATCTTTAACATTCAGTTTCTCAAATCTTGGCTTTAAATCCAATACTTCATTAAGCTCTTCATCAGAAATCTTATCTGCACGATTTAATAAAGCCTCTTTTTGACAATCTCTAACATGTTGATTGATTCCTTCCATCATTCCATAATAAGACACTTCAGCCGTATTTGGAATAAAAGAGAAAACAGTATTCTTAATGTCGTTGTTGATACTTTTTAAGACTTGAGGAATTAATAATTTCCCAAGTGATTTACGTTCTTGATAGATATCTGCATCAGATCCTCTTGAAAAATAAATACGCTCGAATGAACAAGACATTTGTTCCACTGGTTGACGGAACATTTCTTCACTCACCGTACCATCTTTCTTAGCAATAAGCGCATGACCGGGCTTAATTTCTTTAACAGCTCCTAATGGGATATTAAATGCTGTTTGTATAACAGGTCTTTCAGATGCCACAACCAATACTTCATCGTCTTGATAATAAAATGCCGGACGAATCCCTGCTGGATCGCGCATGACAAAAGCATCGCCATGTCCAAATATACCCGCAATAGTATATCCACCATCCCAGGTTTTTGCAGAACGAGTTAATATTTTCGAAACATCAATATTCTTTGCTATCTGCGCAGAAATCTCAATATTAGAATAACCCTCCTGTTTAAACTTATCGAATAGTTTTTGGTTTTCCTCATCTAGAAAGTGACCAATTTTTTCCAAAACAGTTACTGTATCGGCTTGTTCTTTTGGATGTTGACCTAGGTCATATAACTGTTGCAGTAATTCATCAACATTTGTCATATTGAAGTTTCCGGCAACAACAAGATTCCGAGACATCCAATTGTTTTGTCTCAGGAATGGATGACAGCTTTCAATACTGTTTTTTCCGTGAGTACCATAACGTAGATGGCCTAACAAAACCTCACCAGTAAAACTTACATTATCCTTTAACCATTGAGTATCTTTAGACTCTTCCGGAAAAGCTTTGTTTACAGCCGCGAATTTCTTCTGAACATACTCAAAAATTTCCGCAACTGCGCTTGATCCCATCGCTCTATATCTTGAGATATATCGGTTGCCAGGTTTTACGTCAAATTTAATTGTTGCAATACCAGCTCCATCCTGACCTCTATTGTGTTGCTTTTCCATAAGCAAATACAATTTATTGATGCCATAATAGGGCGTACCGTATTTTTCTTGATAATAAGACAGGGGTTTTAAAAGTCGGATAAGTGCGATTCCGCACTCGTGTTTTATAGCGTCACTCATAGCTTGAATTGATGGCACAAAGGTACGGAATTTTGAAAAAAAATTAGATACATCTAAATGTAAAAAATTATATCGTACACAACTTTTTATTCAAAGTCCTCAAACTGTGTTTTTGACTGTTTGGAAGCCGTTATCTCCATAAATCTTTCCCTCCTAGAAAGGTACTCTTCTTTCTCAACTCTCCGCCAAGTCATATAGCTATTTACTTTTATTCCATCGGACAGGATAGGATCTACTGATTTCAGATAAAGGATGTCTCCTTCAAAATCAATTTTACGCTCCTGAATTTGGCCCTCCCAATTTGGAAATGATGAAGTAGTAATGGCATATTGTACAATTGCATTCATGTTGTCAATTTTATAGGTACCTGCCAATGCAATAAATCCTTTCACTTGGGATTTTAATTCCTCCTCCTTTGCTAAGTATCGATCATCGGAACTGAAATTACCACGCTCTGAATTTGAAATCTGAACGGACATATATCCATCCGCGCCATATATTAATAATCCTTTTGGGTTCTGTCCCATCGGAAATTTTGAGTCTGTACCATTAATGGGTACTTCTATATAGGATAGTAGTTGCCATGTACCAACTAATTCATTCTTCAATGTTGTCATTTAGGGGTTAATGTTTGCCTTTATAACGGCGATTTTCAATTAATAGTTTGTAACAATACTTATATAGATATTTCAGTGAAATTAGAAACATCTGTATCTTCGCAAAACAAGTATTAGACCAACAAAGGTTAATATTTTGAAAAATTGATAATCTATTGAATATGAATAAGAATTGTTTTTGTGGGTCTACCTTATCTTATGCAGATTGTTGTAAAATCATTCATCAAGAACCAAAATCTGCCAGTTCTGCCGAACAACTGATGCGAGCTAGATATTCAGCATTCACTTTAAATCTTGTGAATTTTCTTTATGACACCTTTCATCCTCAAACCAGAAGATTTCAAAAAAAATCAGAAATTGAACAATGGAGCAAGGAAAACCAATGGATGGGACTACAAATTATCAAAGTAACTGAAAACACAGTAGAATTTATTGCTAAATACCTAGATTCAAACAATACTGAACAAAGTCACCACGAAAAGTCTCGCTTTCAAAGAGTTCAGAATATTTGGTATTATGTAGATGGCAAGATAGTTTCCTAATTTTTTGTTAAAACCATATGTGGGTTTTATTGAATTTTAGTAAATTAGTATATACTAAATAATTTAAACTATGGGAAAGTTTGTAATTTCTACAAGGAAGAATGGAGAGTTCCAGTTCAACCTCAAAGCTGCAAATGGTCAGGTGATTTTAAGTAGTGAAGGATATACTACAAAGGCAGCTTGTGAAAACGGGATTAGTTCTGTAAAGAAAAATTCACAAGACACGGCTAAATTCGACAAGATCACAGCAAAAAATGGAAAGTTCTATTTCAATTTAAAAGCAGGAAATGGACAGATAATTGGTACCAGTGAAATGTATGAAAGCGAAGCTGGCCGAAGCAATGGTATTAAATCCGTTCAGGAAAATGCTCCTGATGCAACAATAGACGATACTTCAGTTTAATCTGAAATCTAAATATATAATAAAGCCACTAATTAAATTAGTGGCTTTTGTATTTATATAGATATCAATTACCAAATAACGATTCGCTTATCTTTTGGAAGATATAATTTATCGCCTTCTTTTGTTTCGAATGCTTTATGGAAGGCATCCAAGTTAATGATTGGACCTGTTGCACGATATTGCGCCGGTGAATGTGGATCAGTCTTAACTTGATTCACAACAAATTCATCCGTTGTTTTTGCGCGCCAAATAGTAGCCCAAGAAAGGAAAAATCGCTGATCTTGCGTGTAGCCATCGATTAGGCCTGGATTACCTTTATCCTTTAAGTACATTTGAAGAGCATCAAATGCAACTGACGAACCACCCAAGTCTCCAATATTCTCACCTAATGTAAATCTTCCATTAACAAAAACCCCTGGTACTGGCTCATATGACTCAAACTGAGCAACCAAAGCATCAGCAGCAGCCTCAAACTTGGTTCTATCTTCATCTGTCCACCAGTTGTTCAAATTACCATTTCCATCATATTGAGAACCTGAATCATCAAATCCATGGGATAACTCATGGCCTATTACAGCTCCAATACCACCGAAATTAACAGCAGGATCCGCTTTATAATCATAGAAAGGTGGCTGTAGAATCGCAGCAGGGAATACAATCTCATTAAACAGTGGACTGTAATATGCATTCACCGTTTGTGGTGTCATACCCCACTCCGATTTGTCTACCGGTTTACCTTGTTTTGCCAAATTCTCTTCAAAACTCCAACGACGAACATTATTCACATTTTCAATTAATGATGTTCCAACCTGAAGATTTGAATAATCCTTCCATTTGTCTGGATATCCTATTTTAACAGTGAATTTGGATAATTTCTCTAAAGCTTTCTCTTTGGTTGTTGGTGACATCCAAGCTAAATCTTTGATATGTTGATCAAATGATTTGATTAAATATTGAACCAACTCCTCACAGGTCGCTTTTGCTTCGGCAGGGAAATTTTCTTTTACATATAATTTTCCTAATAATTCACCTGCATTACCATTGACAAATTCAAGTCCGCGTTTATCCAATGCGCGCTGCTCCTTTTGCCCCCTTAGCTTCTTTCCATAAAAGTCAAACGATAATTCATCTAAGTCACTTGTTAAATAACCAGTTGCATCATCCATAACATGGAATTTCAAATATTCCTTAATGACAGGGATATTTTCTTGATTAACGATCTTATCAAGATTTTCATAATACTTCAATTCCCCAATAATTACAGTATCAGCTTTGAAGCCTAACGTTTGGATATATTTTGCAACATCCATATTTTTCACCATTTTGCCCAAATCCTTCACAGCAACTGGATTATAACGTTTTTGAGCATCACGCATCTCTTCTACAGTCTTTAAATTTGATGCAATTAATTTTTCAAATTCAATGACTTTTGGACCTTTTAGATCACGAGTTTTGGGATCAACCTTTCCATATAATGCATTGATATATTGGTTGTAATTCCCTAAGGTTTCTGTATTTTTCGCATCTTCCTTTTGATAATAGGTACGGCCGAGACCTAATCCTCCACCACCTAAATAAACAGCATTCATATTACTGTTTTTCATATGGGCATAAACATAAGCTCCGAAGAAAGGATTTCCCCCTATTGCACCATATTTTACAAAATAATCATTTAGATCTTTCAGGTTTTTAACTTGATCGATATCTTTCAATTGCTGTTGTATAGGTGTATAACCCAATTTATTGCGGGTATCAAAATCTACATATGATTTATATAGATCTGCAATCTTTTGTCCATCAGTCCCTTTCTCAAATTTGGTATCTAATGATTCTTTTAGGATTTTAAGAGTAGCTTCATCGGTATTCTCTCTTAACTGATCAAAAGAACCCCAACGAGCTTTGTCCGATGGAATCTCTACTGTTTTCATCCAATTACCATTCACGTAATTGTAGAAATCATCTTGTGGACGTACTGATTTGTCCATGTAGGAAACATTAATTGCTTGATGCTCTTGGCCAAAAACATAACCAGAACTTGCAAATAACGCAGCCATTAATACATATTGTTTCATAATTAACCTTTTTTGTTTTAAAACTTAGGTAAGTTCTTATGCAAACATAATGATTCTATAAAAATTCTCGAAGTAACTATTTTTATATAAAGTGAAGAATATAAAAGAAAGGAATTAGTAATTTGTGCCTATGATCATCCAGATTGAAAACAAATCATACAAATTAATAAGTACAAATGATGAATCTATCCGATTGGAACACAAAAATTCTGATTTGCCAATCATCTATGCTGCAGCAACATTGCCCTTAGATGAAGTGGTTTTATTTGTAAAGCAATATTCAAAAAAAAATAAATTAAAACCCAAAGTTGATAGCTTTTCATTAGAGTTTTTTACCATCAATTTATTTGATAAATCATTTTCAGTCAAACCCTTATCTGATGGCCATTCAAAACCCTACCTCAAAAACAACATTATTTATTATTCTAAACCAGCATTGCTATTTAAATCTCACGAGAAATTAACAAAATTTATTGTTGAGTATGTTTTTGAACAAACTATCCTGAATTTATGTGCTAAATGGGAAGAAAAACTGCAAATATTGGTGGAAGAGGTAAATTTTAAAAAACTTAAAACAAACTATTTCATAATTGAAAACAATAAGATTGTTTTCAATAGAAATAATGAAAAGTTTAATTTAAGAATTAATGAATACTTGTTATTCAGTGCCGTTTTAAAATTATTAAATGCAAGTAACCAAGTAAAAGATGGACTGCTTGATGAACATTTTCCAGATAAAATACAAATTGAAAAATTATTAAAATATGGATGCTAAAGAATATACTTTCAATCTTCAAATCGATAATAATCAGTTTTCCTCTATTTTAGAAGATTCTAACATTTTATTGAAGGTTATACAGCCTAATAAATTAGCTCAGCTGAAAGATTTTATTTTTGATATTTTAGGCAATAAGGATGGAAGTCCTGAAATCAACAATTTGAAAGTTTCTAATTTCATTTTTGACAAGGAAAAAAATAAAGGTTCATTTCGATTGAAATTTGATATAGATCGTAGGTTTTGCTGCTCCGATATGGAAAGCTGTTCGAATGATTACATCGATTTCAATTTTCATTTTGAGAATGGGGATTTTAACGCTAGAGGTTCTTATTTTGATTGGACCTTAACTAATTAATCCCGAAATTAAAATTGATACAATGCTATAAAAACTAAAAAAGCGCCCAATACAATGGGCGCTTTTGCAATTTATTAATTTTGTTCTATCCAAAAACATCGTTCAATTCTTTAGCCAATCGAAGTCCAGCTTTTAATAATGCTTTCTCCATAGGATCTTTGAATCTATAGATGTAATCATAAGAAAGTTTATTGTCCTTAGCCACATCATCATAAATTAGGTTTGCTAATTCATGTGATTCATAAAGCCAATCTTCAAAAGTAGATTGGGTATATTGCTTGAAAAAATATTTTTCATAATCTAATACTCGTGCATACTCAGTATAAGACCATTTTTCATTATCTACTAAATCACTATCCCAAACTCTATGAATGTTTGATCCTTTACCAAAGAAAGTTACTGCAATTTTATTTCCTCCTAGATCCTCCGCCCTGCTCACGTGCATAGGTTGATGTGCATCGCCCAATAGGTGAATCATAAAATATAATGCCTGTTGCCTTTGTTCTAGCGATAACTCCTTATTTACGACCTCCTTTTTTATTCTTTGATAGGCTTTGTATAAATTCTGTTCCGGAGAATTTTGCAGTTCAACCAAAAACTGCGCATGAGTCAAGTTACCAGGGGTATTCAAAAAATGCCAAGTCCCTGTTTTCAATAAAACAGTGTCTGGTGAAGATTTAATAAAATCTGCCCAATTGGACCAATAAGCCAACTTTTGATGTCCCATTAATTTTTGGATATTCCGCTTTGCTTTTTTCGTTAAATGTTGTTCTGCAATTTCAGAAATTACCCGATGTCCTGTCATCCCCCAAGCAAATCCTTCCTGGGTCTGGATAATTATCATTAAAAAAACTATAATCCTACCAACAATTTTCATATACCAATCTATTATTTAAAAATTTCAAATCCATATTTTGCCATCGACCAAAAACTATCTAACGCTATGATTCTAGGCTTAAAAAATTGTATCAATTCTGGCCAATCTTCCTTTTTAAACACATTCAAACCTCGGGCTTCCATATAAATCCTCGCCGTTGCCTTCCCATATTCATCATAATGAAGGTCATCCCAAATCCATTCCTCATTCAATTCGGCATTCAATACCGCTTTAAATTCTTTGAATTGTTCAAAAATCAAGGCTCTAATACCCTCATCTGGATGAGCTATCTCTATTCCAATCTGGGCAGTCTTGTTGCTAGCTTCCATCCGAAAAAAAAGATAACGAATTCCAGTTTTATAATTTACCCAAGTTACTTTTTCACCATCAGAATTAGGTATTGGTGCCATATATTGACCAAAACTAGTCCAGAAAGATTCCTTAATGCGCTTTGCCTCTTCTCTTGAATACAATTTTTTTAATTTTATGCAAAACTAGGAATCTCTTTAAACATTTATCTAGTTTAAGCTGTTTTCCTTTAAAATTATTACGATGGATAAAAAGAAAACCCTTATAACATTGTCAGCAGTAGCATTAGGATCTGTAATTTATAATTATTTAAAACCAATTAAATCTGAAGTAGAAGTCATTCAAAATTTTGATCTTCAGAAATACCTCGGAAAATGGTATGAGATTGCTAGGTTGGATTTCTTTTGGGAAAAGAACCTAAAAAATGTCACAGCTGAATACAGTTTAAATGAGGATGGGTCCGTAAAGGTAAAAAATGAAGGTGTAAGTACGATCTCTGGTAAAAAGAAAACGAGTATTGGGAAAGCAAAATATGCTGCTGATGTAAATGAAGGGAGCCTAAAAGTTTCATTTTTTGGTCCCTTTTATTCAGGTTATCACATTGTTCAAATTGATGATCATTATCAAGATGCATTGATCTTTGGTGATAACCTAGATTATATATGGATTCTTTCCAGGACCAAAGAAATTGACGAAAGCAGAAAACAAGCTTATTTAAAATATGCTGAATTATCAGGATATGATATTTCAAAATTAAAATGGACGGTACAGGAGGCTTGATTATAGATCAAAAACAGGCTGAATAATACTGTAATCCAAGGTTGGATCCTGAATGACCGAAGCCGCGATTTCTTTTAAATCCGATGGACTGATTCTATTGCCCAGTCCTGCATTAAAAAGTCTGACTAAAATGTCTGCAGCATCAGATTTTTCTTGTATTGTTAATAAAGAACTGCCAACGTAAAAATTTAAGATTGATACGGCATATTCACCAAATAAATCAAAGTCTAACGGTCTTTTCTTTGATCTTAATGAATTTAAGAACTTCTCAAAATCCCCTCGGATCATGTCTTGTTGTGTCTGTGTAAGCATGTCGCAAAAATAACAATACCTTATTCAATAAAAAAACAGCCCAACATCAAAATTGGGCTGTTAAATAATCTATCTGTTTTTATTTTCTTACACTGATTGCAACACGTCTATCTTTTACACGATCAGATTCAGGAGCATCTGCTGGAAATTTAGCAAATTCTGAACCGTAACCTTCAGTAGCCATAACTCTATCACCAACTCCTTTTGCTTCAAAGGCATTTTTTACAGCAATTGCTCTATCATTAGACAATTTTTTGTTAAAAGCCTCATCTCCGGTCTTATCTGTATATCCACCTAATTTGATTTTTGCATCTGGAAACGCATTCATTATGGCAACCAAGTTATCTACTTGAACCTGACTTTCAGGAAGAATATTTGCCGTACCTGTTGCGAAATTTAAATTATCAAAGTCAAACCAACGATCTTTTAGCTCTTCATCTGAAAGACCTTTATAATCTGAATTTAAAAATTGAACCAATTGATCTTCGATACCTCCTTTATATGCATTAATTGTTGTGTTATTCGGAAGAGTAACCATGATGCTTTCGCGAACAATCTCTCCTGCTGGAGCAGTAGCGGTATCATTGGTCACTACTGAATCTGTAATTAATGAATCAACATGAGCATCTGAAACTGGTGCTTCTTCACGATTACAGCCTTTGCCAAAGAAAAACCATAACAACAACAATATAATTGGAATTAAAATCCACCATAATCCTGCACTTCTTTTGCGTTCTTCTTCTGCAGGTGGAAGGGCAGCAGGCGGTTCATCATGTCTTTTAATATGTGCCGATGCCGGGATAACTGGGTCTTCTAATATAACATCTCTCGCCGGGTCAACAATGGTTTCCGTTGTAAGGATTTCTCTTTCCTCTGGAACTACAGTTTCTATTGGATTTTCACCCAATATATTTAGAGGAAGTCCTACTGGAAGAGCCTTTAAAAAATTACTCCTGTTGTTGTTAAGGTCAGCTTCGATGGAAGTCGTGTCCCATCTAGATCCATTACTGGTTAAAGCCCCAATAACTGCTGGAATACCAGCTGAGAATAATCTAATTAGACTATTGGTATTTAATCCTAAAAAATTTGCCGTATTTGGAATGATTTGATCAAATTCATTCCCAAACAAAGAGCTTAAAACAGTTCTTGTAGTATCTCCTTGTTGAGGAACTTCTTGAACTGGAGGACTAAATCTCAATATCTCATTGAAATTAAATCCCGAAAAACTTGATTTTAATGTCTCCAGGAGGCTTGCTAATCCATGACCAGATTTTTTCTGTAAGCCTAAGAATAACGAAGGAATAACTGTATCAATTCCTTTCTTTGCTTGCTCTACAGAAATGTTTTCTTGAGAAGCAAGCGTGCTATACGTTTGCTCATTAAAATAAGACTGAGCAAGTTGTATTAAATTGTTTTCCATAACCTTAGTTTATAAGTACAATCAAAAAAACAATCCATGTAACAATTTGTTTGCATAGCCTTCACTTTCGTAATTAACATTATCTTAATCTTAGAACCTTATTTTTGTAAACAAACTAATTCGAATAGGAATGAATATTAAATTTTTAAATGTATTAATTGCTTTATTTTTATTTGTAGGCTCAGCATTTGCGCAAAAACAACCCAAGTACATCTTTTTTATGATCGGTGATGGTATGGGATTAAATCAAGTTCAAGCAGCGGAAATCTACAAAGCATCACTAGACAATAAAAATACTGTGTACCCAACGGTTTTTAGTCAATTTCCGTATGCAACATTCGCAACGTCTCATTCTCTTTCTCATGGAGTAACCGATTCAGGAGCTGGCGGTACAGCATTAGCTGTTGGCTATAAAACTAAAAACGGAGTAATTGCTATGGATAGCGCTGGTGTAAAATCGTATAAGAGTATTGCCTATTTAGCAAAGGAAAAAGGTATGAAAGTCGGCATTACGACTTCAGTAAGTATTGATCATGCTACGCCAGCATCTTTCTTCGCTAATCAGCCTGATCGCGATATGTATTATGAAATTGGCTTGGATATAATTAAATCGAAGTTTGATTTCTTCGCTGGATCAGGATTTTTGAAACCTACAACAAATGCAAAAAAAGAAGAGGTACAATCCATTTTCCCGCAACTAGAAAAAGCAGGTTATAAGTTATTGTATGGTTTAGATGATTTCAAAAAAGCGAACAAATCTGATAAATTGATTCTAATGAACAAAAAAGGAACAGATAACGTATCCTTAAAATATGCTATTGACCAAAAACCTGGAGATTTGAATCTTGCGGAAATAACTTCAGCCGCAATTGAAACCCTAGGTCAAGGTAATCACGGATTTTTCTTAATGGTTGAAGGGGGGAAAATTGATTGGGCTTCACATTCTAATGATGGCGCAACTGCAATTCATGAAGTATTGGATTTCAACAATGCTGTTCAAAAAGCTTATGACTTCTACAAAAAACATCCTGAGGAAACCTTAATTATTGTAACTGCTGACCATGAAACAGGAGGAATTGGCGTTGGAAACGGCAGCTCTACTTTAAGAGTTAAAAATCTTGAAAACCAAAAAATATCCCAAGAAGCTTTGTCCTTATTGATAAATGATTTCCGTAATAAAAATGCATCAGCAAGCTGGGATCAATTAAAAGAATTTTTAGGACAGCAATTAGGTTTATGGAAGACAATTAAATTAAGCGATGAAGACAATGAAAGTCTTCATGAAGCTTATGAAAAGAGCTTTGTTGAACATAAGAATGAAACCAGTAAAAGCTTATATGCAACATCTGATAAGATTGCTTCTTTGGCAATTAAAGCCTTAAACAAGGCATCATCTATCAGTTGGGCATCAGGAAGCCACTCTGCAGCCTATATTCCAGTTTTTGCTATTGGTGTTGGTGCTCAAGAATTCAATAAAAAAATGGATAATGTTGACATTCCAAGAACAGTATCAAAGATTGCTGGCTGGCAACATCCATAGTATCTGAAAACATATTAAAAAGGTAGGTGAATTTTCTATTCACCTACCTTTTCTTTTTAGAGCTCAACTTGATGTTCTAACGGTTTCTTTGTTCCCAATGCATCTGTTAGAAACATAATTTTATTTGCTTTTATTTCACAGTAATTCTTCAATTCACCATTTTTATCAGCATACTGTCTATATTCTATGGTGCCTTGGATTAACCATAGGCTACCTTTCTTTCCCTTATTCTTTATTTTTTCTGTCATTTCGCCCCATACTCCGATGGTATGCCATTGACTTTTTTCAAAATGTTCACCATTCTTTTTCATTACGTATTCGTTTGTAACTAAATTCAGGTAACAATATGGGTTTCCATTACTACTCATTTTCACGATTGCCTCTTTCCCTAATCGCCCTAATAATTGAACTGAATTTCTTAATGTGCTCATAATATATTTCTAATTTAGATATTTATTTTTCTTTTAATTAATTTATCTTAGCTAAGTATCTGAAACAAAATTCTAAATGATCTAAGAAATTATACGGAAATCAACTAATTAAAGTCGGATATAAGCGGTTATAATCGTTTAAAAACTAATATGAAAATATGAACGAACAGATTTGTAAGGAATGCGGTTTGCAGTTAAGAGGAAGAACAGATAAAAGATTTTGCAACGACAGTTGTAGAAATGCCTTCAATAATAGAATAAACAGTAAGGAAAATAATATCTTGAAGATTATAAATAAACAGTTGAAAAAAAATCGGAAAATATTGAAACAATTTTTAGCTGATGAAAAAATGTATAAAATCAATACTCACAAATTACTTACTGAGGGTTACTCTTTCAGCTATCATACACACAGAATAACAACTGCCAAAGGACATGAATACATATTCTGTTATGAATATGGTTTTTTAGAATTGGGAGATGATCTATTCTTAATTGTAAAAAGCTCCCAAAAAGGTAAGAGGATAGTTTCTAACAATAACCAAAGGAACGAATAAGGTTATTTCCAATTTAATTTCCTCTTACCTTGTTGACTTTTAAATTATGGGGGTACCAGTTGAATACCCTGAATTTAGTTTAGAATTTTCGAATCCTAAATATTATTAATTTATTAAACTGGAACTTCCATCACTAAAAATTCTGCTTTTGTATCAGCTTTTATTTTTAAATCTTTTGCTCCTACAATTCCTAATCCATCCCTAGTTTCCATTTTTTGGCCTTCCACATCCAAATCCCCATTTAAAACAAAAATATACAGGCCATTCTCTGGCTTCTTAAGAACATATTGTCTTGTAAATCCTGCATCAAATTCAGAAATATGAAACCAAGCATTTTGATGAATCCAAACTCCATTATCCTCTGGATCAGGAGAAAGTATTTGAAGAAAATTGTTCTTAGCAGCATCGAAATCTATCGTTTGCTGATCATATCGCGGTTCAACATTCTGTTTGTTGGGAATTACCCAAATTTGTAAAAATTTAACTGGCTCAGATTCACTATGGTTGTACTCACTATGTTCAATCCCAGTACCCGCACTCATTACTTGAATATCTCCTTTTTTGATAACGGATCCTGTTCCCATACTATCATTATGTGCTAATTCCCCTTCTAAAGGAATCGAAATAATCTCCATATTACTATGTGGATGTCGACCAAATCCCATTCCCCCAGCAACATAATCATCGTTCAGCACTCTTAGGGCTCCGAAGTTCATGCGCTCTGCATTCATATATCCTGCAAAACTAAAAGTATGATTTGATTTCAACCATCCATGGTCTGCATGACCACGTGAATCAGCGGGGTGATAAAAAAATTTTGCCATCTTTTTCTTCTTTTTTTTATAACACAAGTATCCAGCATTAAGTTTTATTTTTCATTGACCTAGGATAAGAAATCAAGTTAATAAACCTTCATCTCTAAAACTGAAATAACCATTATCGGTAATGATGAGGTGGTCATGAACATGAATATCCATTACTTTAGCGGCTGAAGAAATCTTTTTGGTGAGTACTTTATCAGGCTCGCTTGGTTTAAGCGTCCCGGAAGGATGATTATGAATCAGAATTAGAGAATTTGCCTTATTTAATAAAGCATTCCTTAAAATTATTCGAACGTCAACTGGAGTAAAATCATTACCACCACGACCGATAAGCTTTTTCTCTAAAACTTTGCAGCTCGTATTTAAGAATATGACCCAAAATTCTTCATGACTCAAATCTTCTAAAGCATGTTTGATAAAATCGTAAGCTTTTTTACTACTGTTGATTACTGGTTTTTCTTGAATATTGAATTCTTGTCTTCTTCTTCCTAATTCCAAGGCTGCAATGATCGTTACGGCTTTGGCCTCTCCGACTCCATTGAATTGACATAAATCCTTCACTTCTAATTTACTCAATTGAAATAAATCATTGTTGACGGAGCTAAGCATGCGTTGGCATAGAGCTACTGCAGTCTCCTGTCTTGATCCTGATCCAATCAAAATCGCTAGCAATTCGGCATCTGAAACCGATCTTCTGCCATGTTCTAATAGTTTTTCCCTTGGTCTATCCAATTCAGCCCATTCGCGTATGACTAATTTCTCCATAAAATTTTAATGTAATTTTCTTTCCTTAAAGTAAATAAAAAGAAATTAACAGGACGTTAAATATTGATTATCAACATCTTCTTAGACAACCTTTAGAATTTAGTTAGAAACGTTATCTTTGTAGCCTATTATAATATTAAGGATAGATATCATGAGCAAAGCAATAATTAAAACAGAAAAAGGCGACATGACTGTGCAGTTTTACACAGAAGATGCTCCAAATACAGTGGCAAACTTTATCAAGTTAGCTAAATCAGGATATTACGATGGATTAGCATTTCACCGTGTTATTTCTGATTTCGTTATCCAAGGTGGTTGTCCAAACACTCGTGAAGGCGCTACAGGTATGCCGGGTACTGGTGGACCAGGATTCAAAATCGATTGTGAGTTAACTGGGGAAAACCAATATCATGACCGTGGTGTTCTTTCAATGGCTCACGCTGGAAGAAATACTGGAGGATCACAATTCTTCATTTGTCACAGTCGTAACAATACAGCACATTTGGACCGTAATCATACATGTTTCGGAAAAGTTATCGAAAATGTAGATATCGTTGATGATATCCGTCAAGGCGACCGTATTTTAGCTGTAGAAATTATTGAAGATTAATTCAAATTAATAAAAAAATGAATTTAAGAGGATTAGTATCAGTGACTGGGAAACCAGGCTTATTTAAATTGATCGGACAAAACAAAGGTGGATTCGTTTTAGAATCTTTAGATGGCAGCAAAATTAAATCTGTAGTGAATCTATCAACTACAAAAATGGCTACTCTTGAGGATATCACTATTTATGGTGAAGATGATGAAATTCGCTTATTAGATGTGTTTGAAACCATCAAAAACAATGGCGGAAATACTCCTGACATCAAAGCTGATGGAAATACTTTACGTGAATATTTCCGTGAAGTAGCTCCAAACCATGATGAAGCAAGAGTATATTCATCTGATATCAAAAAAATCATTTCTTGGTATAATATTATCAAAGAACTTCCATTATTTGAAGAAGAAGCGCCAGAACCTCTAGCGTAATTCTTTTTTAATATATTTTAAAACCCTATCCTATTTATTGTAGGATAGGGTTTTTTATATCCTTATATTTAAGAAATTGAATAATTCTTAATGACATTAACATAGAATCATATGGCAGATTTCGATCAACAAAAAAACTTTGACCAAAATAAAAAAACCTATAATGAATTTTGGAAATGGTTCTCAGGCCATGCCCAAGACTTTTACGAGGTAATTAAATCAGGACAAAATGTTGAAGAGAATTTCATAAATATTTTTGCACCTGAATTGGACAAAATAGAATCTCAAGTATTCTTTTTAGTTGGAATGGAAGAGGATAAAAAGGCAGAATTGATATTTACACCAGATGGAAGAATTCAAAATGTTTTTTGGGCAGAGAAACTAGTCGCAGAAGCTCCTGAAATTGATAACTGGAAATTCAGAGCCCTAAAACCTGCATCCCAAAACATTGATTTTGCAATAAAGATGCATGACCTAACTTTTGACCGGGAAAATATTCAATTCTATCCCATAATACATGAAAACTATCCAGATAAAATTGACCTCATGTTTGTCTATAATGCATACCATGAAGAAGCTCATGATGATATTCTGAATGGAATATTTATTTTCCTCGACAATTTCCTAGGTGAAGAAACCATGATCCAATCCATTGACAAAATTAATGTGAAGGGGCCTCAAAATGTTATTGAAGAACTTATTCCCTTGGAAAAATTAAAGGACTATATTATTTGGAGAGAAAAAGAATTTGTTGAGAAATATCAAGACGTTAGGCATGACCCTAGCAATGATGAATTTACAGGATTTGAAGGAACGGTTGAGGGTGATAAACCGATTCTTTCAACATTTAACACTTCCATTTTAAATTGGGAATATAAAGCCTCACACCCTTGGATTTTAGTGATTATGATCCATTATACACCTGAAGGAGAAGCTGGATTTCCTGATGCTGAAACATATAAAGTTATCACCGCATTTGAAGATGATCTAGAATTAACCTTACCCAGCCTATCCGGATATATATTTTTAGGTTCCGAAACAGTGGATGGGCTTCGGGAAACTTTTATTGCTTGCCGTGAATTTAGATTAGCAACTGAAGCAATTCATAATCTACAGGTTAAATATAAAGATAAGTTGGATATGAATTATGAATTCTATAAGGATAAATATTGGCAGTCATTCGAAAGATATAACATGGACTAAGTAATATATAAGAGAAATGAAAAACTATATAATCAGACCTTATCTTCCACAAGATTTTGATGAGCTTATCCATATATTTAAAACCAATGTGCCTGATTCTTTTGCAGAAACGGAAATAGCCGACCTAACAACCTATTTGCAAGAAGAAATTGAAGATTATTTTGTCATTACTGAAAATAATCAATTATTGGGAGCTGCCGGTATTAATTACGATGATGATCAAATTACAGCAAGACTCAGTTGGGATTTTATGGATCAGAACAAGAACCATAAAGGTGCAGGTACAGCAATTACTCAATATAGAATAGATCTTATTCGCAAATTACCTCATATAAAAAGATTAATTGTCAGGACCTCTCAATTTGCTGAAGGGTTTTATAAAAAACAAGGCTTTATAGCCATAGAAAGAGTTCCTGATTATTGGGCAAAAGGATATGATCTTATATTCATGGAATTTCAAAATCTGAATTAATTATTTTAAAGCAATCCATATGTATTGGAAAGAGAAAATTTTCATTTACGAAAGCTTAACTAAAATGGAGAAATTATTGACTATTTCTGTATGTAACAAAAGATACATAGCAATAAAAAATTAATTTTCAATTTTGTCCTATTGCTATCCGCAATATTGAAAATGAAACACACTATAGGGATTAATCAGCAGATGAAAACATCATTGGATCAAAACTTTTGGAACCAACGTTGGGAAACCCAACAGACGGGTTGGGATATTGGCTATGCTTCTACTCCTATAGTTTCATTTATGGATAGTTATCTAGATAAAAATGCAAAAATCCTAATTCCAGGATGCGGAAATGCACATGAAGCAGCATATCTTTTAGAGCAAGGGTTTAAAAATGTGACTTTAATAGATATAGCTCCTTTAGCAATCGAAAATGTTAGAAAAAGATTTAAAGAAAACCCACATATTGAAATTATTTTGGGTGACTTTTTTGAGCATGTAGGGCAGTATGACCTCATGCTAGAACAAACATTTTTTTGTGCGCTAGAACCCAAATTAAGAACTCAATATGCCAATAAGGCAAGTTCTCTTTTAAATAAAAATGGTCGAATTATCGGCGTATTATTTGGAAAGGAGTTTGAAAAAGAAGGGCCTCCATTTGGCGGATCAAAGGAAGAATATGTATCCATATTTGCAAAGGCCTTTGAAATTGAAAGAATGGACCTTTGTTACAATAGCATTCCAGCAAGGAAAGGCACAGAATTGTTTATTAACTTAAGGAGAAGAAATGGATAGAGTGAGAATATATTTAGCCCAATGGTCTATTATGAGGTTTTTGAGGTTAATTATGGGAATAATAATAATTATTCAAGGCTTAAAATCGGAAATGTGGTTAATAGCAGGATTAGGAATATTTTTTACCATTATGCCCCTATTGAATATGGGATGCTCAGCAAATGGTAATTGTGAAGTTCCATCTCGAAATCGAAGGTAATTCCTTCATCAAGAATTTGAAAGGTATAATTAATAATAGTTAGTGATGATTGGCTCAAATAAATTTTATTTGGGCCTTCTTTTTGTTTATTAATAAAGTTTAGCAAGATTAAATTCTATTTCACAGAACATTTTACCTAATTTTGTGATTAATACAATATGATGAGATACTTCTACATATTCTTATTTACAATGGTCTTTATGATGAGTCCAAAGCATAATTTTGCTTGTGAGGATCATGAAGTACCTCAAAATGTAGAAATGGAATGTACATCTCATTCCGAAGAAAATAATGTTTATTCTTGTTGTGATGAGGCTGAAACTCAATCTGCAGACCATCATCAAAATCAAAATGCATGTGGAGATTCCAGTAACTGCTGCTGCCCTATCATGGCAAATCACAGCTGTTGCTTTTTTTATACCCAGTCCATAGAATTCGACTTTAATATCACTTTACATAAAGAAGAAATTTCAACCATCCTTGTTTTCCAAGAAACAAATGGATTTTCATCAATTTTTATTCCTCCAAAAATAGCTTAATAAACAAAGGGACATTCTTGTTCTAACAATTTATTAAATGGCAAATGAATATTTGCTTATCTATTTCTATACAATAAAATTTTAAAAGATGAAAAATATATACATTTTCCTAGGTCTTTTATTGGCGCTAGGATTAAATACCAGCATAGCACAAATTAAAAATGTTAAATCAACAACAGTTGCTGTTAATGGCAATTGTGGCATGTGTAAAAAAACGATAGAGACAAATGGTTCTGAAAGCAATGTTTCTAAAGTAAGTTGGGATACCGACAAAAAAATTGCAGAGATTTCTTTCGACTCAACTAAAACTAGTGAAGAAGCAATTTTAAAGAAAATTGCTTTAGCAGGTTACGATAATGCACAGTTTCTCGCTCCTGATGATGTTTATGGTAAACTTCATGAATGTTGCCAATATGATAGAGACCATCAAATGGCTAAAGGAGGTCCGAATGCAGGTTCTCATGACCATATGCAACATGGAACAGAACACAATAATCACTCTACAGATCAAGCTAAAACCTTAGATCCAATTTTCAATGCCTATCTGAATCTTAAAGATGCTTTAATTGCTACGGACCCCAAAGCTGCCAATGCAGCTGCATTAAAATTATCTTCAGCTATTCAAAAAGTAGATATGTCAAGTCTTGGTGAAAAAGAACACCACACTTGGATGAAAGTAAAAGCCGGACTTGAAAAATCAGCAAATCAAATTTCAAAAGATCCTAAAATTGAAAGTCAAAGAAATGCGTTCATCAATCTTTCGAATGAGATCTACGCCCTTGCAAAAGATGCAAACACTAATTTAGAGTTGTATTACCAATTCTGTCCAATGGCAAATAATAATAAAGGTGCATACTGGCTGAGCAAAGAAGAAAAAATTAAAAACCCTTATTTCGGTTCAAAAATGATGACTTGCGGAGAGGTAAAAGAGAAAATCTAAAACCATTCTAGCAATATTTTTATTTAAATCGTATAAGGAATATGAAAAAGCTACTAACATTCATATTATTATGCATATTGATCATTCAAACTAATTTGGGTTATGCTCAAAAGGTGGTTCGATATGATCTGTACGTCACAGATAGTATGGTAAATTATGCTGGCAAAGAAAGACGAGCGATTGCAGTAAATGGCATGATTCCTATGCCAACATTAACATTTACAGAAGGTGATACCGCGGAAATTCATGTCCACAATCAACTGAATGAAGGGACCTCTTTACATTGGCATGGAGTATACCTTCCGAATAAAGAAGATGGTGTTCCATTCTTAACTCAAAAACCAATTGCTCCTAAAAGTACATTCGTCTATAGGTTTCCCATTATTCAGGATGGTACCCACTGGTATCATAGTCATTCAGGTATGCAGGAACAGATTGGGATGTATGGAGCTATGATATTAAAGAAAAGGTCCACTGATCCGACATTTAGAAAAGGCATAGATGACCTGCCCACTATTCCGGTGGTATTAAGTGAATGGACAAATTTAGACCCAGATAATGTACACCGGATGCTTCATAATGCAAATGATTGGTTTGCAATAAAAAAGAATGCAACACAAAGTTATGCCGAAGCAATTAAGGAAGGACATTTCAAAACAAAAATTACCAATGAATGGAAACGTATGTTGGCAATGGATGTGAGTGATGTCTATTATGACAGATTTCTATTGAATGGATCCTCTGAACAAATCTATTCCCAATTCAAGGCAGGTGACAAAGTACGTTTGCGTGTAATTAATGCTGGAGCATCCTCTTATTTTTGGCTGAACTATGCAGGAGGAAAAATAACGGTTGTTGCAAATGATGGAAACGACGTTGAACCTGTGGATGTCGACAGACTGATCGTAGGTGTTTCAGAAACCTATGATATTGTCGTGACGATTCCTGAAAATGGTTTCGCCTATGAATTTTTGGCAACCCCGGAAGATCGGACAAAGAATGTCTCCATGTATCTTGGCTCAGGAATAAAACAGTTAATAAGCCCTCTTCCTAAGCTTAAGTATTTTGAAGGCATGAAAATGATGAATGACATGATGAAGATGAACGGCGATCTGGATGATATGGGAATGAAAATGACCCTTCAAAAAATGGATATGAACACTGTCATGTATCCAGAAATTTCAGGTCAATCCAACCATGCTAATCATGCTAATCATACAATGGAAATGTCTCCAAAAGAGGATCATTCTAATCACAAAATGGATTCAACAGAATCTATGGAAGATAATGGGCATGACAATTCTTCGAATGATCATAGTCAACATGCAACATCTGATATCGTGACGTTGAATTACAGCATGTTACGTTCTCCAACCAAAACCACACTCCCAGTGGAAGCTAAAATCCGGGAGCTAAAATTTGAGTTAACGGGGAATATGAATAGGTATGTGTGGAGTATGGACAACAAAGTTCTAGCTGAAAGTGATAAAATCCTGATTAAAAAAGGGGAAGCCCTTAGAATCACCTTATTCAATAATTCCATGATGCGACATCCAATGCATTTACATGGTCATGATTTTAGAGTTATCAATGGACAAGGAGATTATGCGCCTTTAAAAAACGTCCTTGACATCATGCCAATGGAAACCGATACGATAGAGTTTCTTTCCAATGTAGATGGGGATTGGTTCTTTCATTGTCATATCCTTTACCATATGATGGCGGGAATGAACAGGGTATTCAGTACGGAAAATCAACCTCCCAATCCATATCTTCCAGACAAAAAATGGGCATACCGAGAACTACAAAAAGAAAGCAATCAAATACACTTTATGATTCAGAATGATTTTGCCAGTAATGGAAATGATGGTGAAATGATGTTTCATAATACCCGATATAGCTTAACAACTGAATGGAGGCTTGGATACCATGATATGCACGGTTATGAAGTAGAAACCCATTTAGGAAGATATATTGGAAAAATGCAGTGGTTCATGCCATTTGTCGGTTTCGATTATAGGTACCGAAGAATGGATAAACATGGGCCAGAAAAAAATCTCTTTGGTCAAAAAAACAGTAAAAATGAAAGAGCATTGATTTCAGCTGGTCTTGCTTATATGCTTCCCATGCTCGTTAGGTTCCAAGCAGAAGTTTATCATGATGGAAATGTGAGACTTCAATTAATGCGTGAAGACATTCCAATTTCTAAAAGGTTAAGAGCTGGACTTATGATTAATTCAGACATGGAATATATGGGCGATCTACGATATATCCTTACTAAAAACTTTGGAATAAGGACTCATTATGATTCTGATATGGGATTTGGTGTAGGCTTATCCGTAAATTATTAAATTTAAAGCAATTAAAATTAAATGGGTCAAGTATTTATTACATTGACCCATTTATCTTTTATTCAAAGCGACTGATTAATCAGCAAGATGTCCAAATTTACCAGTTTGAAAATCTCTAAATGCTTGTTTAATCTCATTCTCGCTGTTCATAACAAATGGTCCATAAGCAGCAATTGGTTCATTGATGGGTTGACCGCTCAACACTAAAATTACGGCATTATCCATAGCTTCTACTTCGATAGTTTCACCTTTGTTTTCAAATAATACGAAATGATCCGTTGCAACATCTACAGCATTGATTTTTACATTTCCTTCTATAATTAACATGGCTGTATTGTATGTTTCTGGAAACTCAAAATCAGCTTTCCCTCCTTTTTGTAATTTTGCATTCAACAGGTTTACAGGCGTAAATGTGCTAGCTAAACCTTTTGTACCCTTATATTCTCCTGCAACAACTTCAATAAATCCTTTATTATTTTCAACTTGAACTGTAGGAATATCTTTGTTCTCCAATGCCTGATATTTTGGCGTAGACATTTTATATTCTGCAGGCAAGTTTACCCAAAGTTGAACCATCTGAAACTCCCCTCCTTTTTTGCTCCATTCGGTTTCATGAAATTCCTTGTGAAGGATCCCTGAAGCTGCCGTCATCCATTGAACATCCCCTTCTGCAATGACACCGCCACCACCACTGCTATCCCCATGCTCTACCCTACCTTTGTATGCTAAAGTGACTGTTTCAAATCCTCTATGTGGATGTACTCCAACTCCTTTTGGTATTTCACTGGCTGGGAAATTATATTTTGAATTGTAATCAAATACTAAAAATGGATCCATCCTTTGCATCGTTATGGCAGATGGAATAAAACTATGAACCCTAAATCCATCTCCAACGAAATGTGGGATACCTGGCTTAATTATTCTCTCAATTTGTTTTGTTTTCATGGTATTCTCCTTAAATCTTATACAAAGGTAGCCCCCTATTAGCGTCATTGCATTGACCTATGGTAAGAACTGATATAAAACCCAATAGATTTTTGTCCAAAAAAATATGGCCTTGAATCCAAGGCCATTCCAAATAATACAAGAATTCTTTGTAGGAATATTTCCTACTAGATTTGCCTTTTATAGCCAGGCTTATTCATTTCTTTATCTAATGACATAGGACCTGAACCTACGATTAGAAAATAAATAAGCAACAATAATACAATAAGGGACAACCAAAACTCTGAATTCAGAAAACTAAATCCATTTGTAATATTGACAAAGAAAACCGCACCTATTAGGATAGGAATCTGAATTGCTACTGCCAATCTTGTACAAAGTCCTAATGCAACGAAGATTCCCCCAACCAAATGGGCAAACACAACATAATGTACAGCTGACCAAATCGATAATTGAAAATGAGTCTTTTCAATTAAATTAGCAACAGAGTCACGATCCATAATAAAGCTAATTCCTTTTGCAAAAATCAACACTCCAAGAAGAATTCGGACAAAATCTATCCACCTTGGATGGTGAGCGTCTCCCCAATGTTCAATGCGTTGAATTAGGTTCATAACAACCTCCTTTTTAACTGGTTATATAATTTCAACGCTAATTTAACAAGCTATATTGTATATATTCGATAATATTTTAATTAACTATCCTCCTATATAGTCATTAAATGAAAAAGTGAATCTTCGTTGGGGCTAAGGACAAGGAAAATATATTGTCCGATCATTATAAGGAAATTACAAACTAAATAATCCAATCTTTGTTCTTTATAACAGAAACGCATATATATGGCAAAATTCACAAAGTATTTTATTAAAGAGAATGAAAGCCCATTTTGGGCATTTGCTATTCATGACGGTCAGCAAATAGATGAACAAATCAAACCTTTTTATAATCTAAATGAACAGGAAAGATTAAGAGAAGAAGATCCTTTTACAGCATTGATGGCAGAACTTCCAATTAATCAATTTGTTGTTTCGTCTTCTAGATTTCAATTAGATCTTAATAGAATAGTTAATGATTCCGTTTATTTAAAACCTGAACAAGCCTGGGGTTTAACTGTCTTTCGGAATGATCTTCCAGAAACTATAATCAATGATCTTTATCTTGATCATAAAAATATCTATGAGGAAATTGAGGAATTAATAGAAAGGACCATTGCTACTTATGGATTCTTTGTTGTTTATGATATTCACAGCTATAATGCAAAGAGAAGTGGTCCTGATGAAGTTGTTGATGTCAATAAAAACCCTCAAATCAATTTAGGAACTGCCTACATTGACCCTAAATGGAATTCTCTAGTTAATAATTTAATAACATACATTCAAAAAGAAAAACTGTATTCAGAAGATATTGATATTCAAGAAAATATTAAATTTAAAGGAGGAAATTTATCCCAGACATTAAATAAAAAATATGGCGAATATGGTTGTGTTATTTCTATAGAATTTAGGAAAGATTTTATGGATGAATGGACGGGCTTACCGGATATTCATAAAATCGTTTCTTGCAAAGAATTACTATTAAATACCTTACCGATTTTAAAAAAGTATTTCGATTATGACTCAAGATAAGAACAAACCATTATTGAGAATCTTGAACGCTATTAATAAGCGTAATCCTATTCATTATCAGATTCCTAATATTGGTAAATTCATCTTTAATAAAATTGTTCCTTACATATTTATTTATAGAGTCCCTTCTTCTGAAAAAAGGGATAAAATGCTTGTTGATCTTGCAAAAACTGAAAATGCTAGTATTGTTTGTAAATCCCACGATTTCAATTTAGAGGAATGGATAAAACCTATATCTCAAAAACTAGCAGAGGAGTTTGGTGCATGTCTTTTAGTTGAAGCATGGGTAGCTGATGAAAATCAAAAAGAAGATATTTTAATTCATGTCGGACAGAAGGATCTACTCCCTTTAGCAGAATATTTTCAAAAAAATATTAAAAAAGAAGCCCGTGAGATAGACGTTGCCCTGTCCAAGGATTTAAATATTCCTCAACCAGTTGATGTACCTTCTATTTTCAGTAAAAAAGAGTTGCAAAATAAGCAAACCCTTTTAATGGGAATATCTATAAAACAGAATTATATTGAAGATGATGATCAGGTTCTGCCAATATTAATGCGTTTATATAGGGAAACATTAGCGAAATCCCTGTCGCGTCTTTTTTTCGAATTCTTGCGTGTCTACACACATCTCAATGCAACAGCCCAAAAACTGAATTTCCATCAAGAATTAACGCCATTGATGATTGAAATTGATAAGTCTCTTGCTCAGGAAAGTACGAAATTTGACTTTCTACTAATGGTTACTCCATTAAATGCACATGAAGCTTGGCTGCAATTTAAAAAGGACAAATTTTGGAAAACCCCTAAATTCCTATATAGACCCATGCATGTTGATCCTGACCTCGTAAAAAGAAGACTCTATAATTTACGAATTGAGGATATCTATGACCCAACGATGGCTTATATCTTCAGGGATAAAAGAACTGAACTCGATTCTATGGTTAGTATGATTGCGGATCGTGGGAAAGATGATTTTCTCCATGGTAGCTTACAGGTCTTTGGGAATGTTTCTGAGAAGCTTTATAAATCTGCAATGGCAATTTTAATGGTCACTGAACCTGAAGAGCCTATTAAAAAAGCAGATGAGTACCTTTCCGCACAAGAATTTGCTAAGTTGGCAAGAGATGAAATAAAATTCTTGCAGCTTCAAAATCCTGAATTCAACAGCCCTGTCCGAGTACGGGAGGACATTTCTGGGGTGATGGTTAACCGAGGGGCATTGAATATAAGCAAGGAATATAGAATTACTCGTCAAAGAGCTGAGGCCTTAATCCAGCACGAAATCGGAACGCATGTCGTCACCTATTTTAATGGTAGGCAACAACCTTTAAGCATATTTAGCCTTGGTGTACCAGGTTATGAAGAATTACAGGAAGGTTTAGCTGTATTAGCCGAATATATTGTAGGTGGATTAAATAATGACCGCCTAAGGATTATTGCTGCACGGGTAATAGCAGTCCAAAATATGCTCCTAGGAAATTCATTCATCGATACTTTTACCATGCTTGTCGATCAATACAGCTTCCAAACTGAAACTGCTTTTCAAATCGTCATGCGAGTATATCGAGGTGGAGGCTTAACTAAAGATGCGCTGTATTTAAAAGGTATTATGGAATTGTTGACATACCTGAAAGATGGCAATAATGTTCATTTACTCATGATGGGAAAAATAAGGAAAGATTACCTTCCTATCATAAAGGATCTATTGCAAAAAGAGATCCTTATCCCTCCAGCCATAACTCCGAGATATCTGTTCCCAGATTTCAGTCCACAATGGAAAGATGTAAAACGGAGAGGAAGTATATTCAAACTAATTCAATAAATATATTTTTCAATTAAAATTTATGAAAATCGCAATTCTTATCAATCAATCTCACAAGGAAGAAGAAAGATTCACGACGACTATGCTCGCTATGAAAGCGTTAGATAGAGGTCATGATGTTTATTATATTGGATTAGCTGACTTTGTTTATGAAGATGAACAAACCATATTGGCTCATTGCAGAATTATCAAACCAGAGCATGGGCTCAGTACCCCAGGGGCATTTGTAAATCACCTCAAAGATGCTGCAAAGACATTGGTGAATTTGGAAGATATTGATGTATTATGGTTAAGGTTTGATCCTACTTTAGATATGATTAATAGACCATGGGCAGCTGCTGCAGGGATTCAGTTCGCTCAAATAGTAAAGAAAAATGGTCGGTTAGTCATCAATGATCCAGACTATCTGGTTCAAGCAAATAATAAGCTCTATCTAGAAAACTTTCCTAAAGATGTACGTCCAAAAACTTTAGTCACTAGAAACCACGAAGACGTTCTCAGATTTCTAGAAGAACAGAAAGAAAAGATCATTTTAAAGCCTTTAAAAGGTTCTGGAGGTAAAAATGTATTTATGATTGACTATAAAGAACGGCAGAACTTAAAACAAACAGTGGAAGCGATTGCGAGAGATGGTTATGTAATTGCACAGGAATATCTTCCCGAAGCCAAGAAAGGAGACATCCGATTTTTTATGATGGATGGTGAACCGCTTATAGTTGATGGCAAATATGCTGCTGTACGTCGCGTACAAAAGGAAGATGAAATCCGAAGCAATATTCATCAAGGAGCAAAGCCTGAAGAAGCTATCATCGATGAGCATATTCTAAACTTAGTTGGAAAGGTATCTCAACAGCTAAAAGATGACAATATGTATTTGGTAGGTCTGGACATTGTAGGTGATAAAATCATGGAAGTCAATGTATTCAGTCCAGGAGCTTTATTCCATGCAACAGAAATCCTTGGAAAAGATTTTGCCAATGAAATCATTGTTGACCTTGAAAAAAAGGTAAAAGACTATTATCAATAAATAACAAAATTGCTCAGACTTCAGATTGAATTTCGATTAATTGAATGTCTGAGCAATCCTTATTATAATTATTTTTCGATTACTTTTTCTTCTTCCGTTAATGGTGCAGGAGGAATTTCACTGACATTTCGCTCAATTTCCTTCAATTCTACATGAACAGCATATTCTGATGGTTCAATACTTATACCATGATAGGTGGCATACTCTCTCGTAAATATTGCCCCAAAGTATAAGATTGCAGCTGTATAATAAACCCATAATAAAATCAAAACAATTGATGCTGCAGCTCCATAAGTGCTTTCTGTATCTGATGACTGTAAATAAAAACCAATTCCAAATCGACCTATTGCAAACAGAATGGAAGTAAAGAAAGCTCCGGCTTTCACTGGTCGCCAACTGATATTTACATCGGGTAAGACTTTAAAGATGACGGAGAATAGGATAAACGTAATGCCAAAAGTTAATAAAAAGTTGATAGCGTCCATGAAATAGACCGTCATGTCTGGAAAGAACCGTAATAATCTATCCGTAAAGGCTAATATAATACCATTGACCACCAAGGTCACTACCAATAAAAATCCTAGTCCAATGATCAGGGAGGAGGATAATAAACGATCCATAATCATTTTTAACCAACCCTTTTTAGGTTTTGCTTTTACATGCCAAATTTTGTTTATTGAATTTTGCATGTCCCCAAAAACGGTAGTTGCACCAATAATCAAAGTGACAATACTGACGATTAACGCTAAATTGGACTTGCCTGACAATTCCAAATTCTTAATTACATCTTGAATTTGCCTTGCCGCAGTCAATCCAACCAATTCGTTTAATTCTGAAAAAAGCTTCCCTTTAATTGCTTCTTCACCATAAAATATTCCTGCTAAAGAAATCATTAACACTAATATGGGGCCGAGAGAAAATATCGTATAATACGCTAATGAAGCACTGTACTTCATACTGTCTTCATTCATGAATCCCATTACAGAATTCTTTAAAATATTAAATGTATCCTTAAAAAACCCCTTACTTTCCTGTTTTTCCATATATAATTTAATTCCCCTTCCCTATTTAACAGGAAGACAAATAAAAAGTTTGTTAATCCTTCAAAATCTTAATCGAACATTCCAATGTCCTAATTGTTCTGATTTAAACAAACAACTAATAATCATGAGTAATCAAAAAGAAATCAAAAAGGATTCAAACGAAACTGATAAAGCCAATCAACCAAGAGAAGAAAATGAAAAGGTTCAATCAGATACAGGTAAAAGGCCAGAAGGTGATACAAATCCACTCCCTCCAAATCCCAATAAAGTTGATGACCATAAGTAATAAAATAAAATGGCCTGAAATAAATTCATTTCAGGCCATTCTTTAAAATAGTTAGTGTGTGTATTTCTTGTGTTTTTATTGTATTCGATCTGAAATCCTTCGATAAATTTTTCTCTCAATATTTAATATGACCAAGTACGGGAAAATTCGCGAGAATAGGATATATTTCTCTAAAAAGTAAACCTTTTCAAAAGTATTAAAATTAAAAAATAGACCTAAATTGATCAAAAACCTATATTTTCTAGCTTTTTTAATAGATGTTTAGACAACAAGTTTTCCGATTATTTCCACTTATTTTTTCAGGAATTCCACTCTTAAATCAACTCATTAGTGAGAAATTAACTCTAAAATTTACCGGTTTTATCATTTTGTGAAAAATTAATCAATTTATTTTTTAGGATATCAATTCAATTTCAGCAATAGATTTGATAGTTTAAATATTTTCTCTTTTGATATATGATGACAAAAATTTCTAGGGTTTTCTGAAATTATATTTTCGATTAAATCTAACCGATTTTAATGAAATAAAAAGGCCTGGTAAAAATTCCAGGCCTTTTGATATTTAGAAATTTAATTGTTCTGCATTAATTATGTTTAACGTCCATTTCATCAATGTAATGTTCGTTTTTCTCATAATCTGCCTCCATTAAGGTTGCATAATCAGTTTTTTGTTTTTTACCCCAACGACGACCAAAACTATCGAATATGGAATAAACAACCGGTACAACCACTAAGGTTAGTAATAATGATGATAATAACCCACCAATAATTACAATTGCTAATCCTCTATTGGTATCCGCTCCATCACCTGTTGCTAGAGCAATAGGAATCATACCAAATACCATCGCAATCGTCGTCATTAGGATAGGACGAAGACGTGCATGATTGGCAGCAACTAAGGCATCATGTGTGGAATCACCATGTTCCTTACGATGATTTGCAAAGTCAACTAATAGAATCGCATTCTTTGCAACCAAACCAATTAACATGATAATACCTAAAATCGTAAAGATATTCAATGTTTGATTTGTTAATGCCAATAATAACAAGGCACCGATAAATGATAATGGAATAGAGAATAATACCACAAATGGAGTTGAGAAACTATCATAAAGTGCTACCATTACTAAATATACCAAAAGAATGGATGCAATTAAGGCAATTCCTAATGTTCCAAATCCTTCTTGCTGGCTTTCCATATTACCGCCCCAAATATAAACTACACCAGGTTTGCGTTCTAATTTTGAAAATTCAGCTTCCCATTCTTGTGCTACTGTACCCATTGGACGTCCTACAACAGAACCTTGAACCGATACGGCAGGTGATTTATCACGACGTTCCAATAAGGTTGGTCCAGATCCATACGTCACGGTTGCAAATTGATCCAATGAGATCGTTGCCCCTTGATTATTGATGAACTTCAGATTTCTAACATTATTGATATCAGCTCTTCCACTTTCGGAAAAACGAATATTAATATCGTACTCATTATCACCAGCCCGGAATTTATTATCTGTATTTCCAGAAAATGCAGTTTGCATAGTCATTCCGACGGTCGCAACATTCAACCCTAAACTTGTCATCTTATCACGATCAACCTGAACACGTATTTCTGGGTTACCATCTTCTGAGGTCAATTTAACACCTGTAGCTCCTGGAATATTTCTCAACAATTCTTCAGATTTAATCGCAAATTCACGAGCATCCTCAATATCAGATCCAATTACTGTTAATTTTAATGGAGCTTGTTCAGCACCCATTAAGCCCATATTTACAGTTGTAACTTTTGCTCCTACCAGCTTGTTCTCCAACTCTCTTTTCAATCTTGCTGAATAAACTTTTGAACTCTCTGTGTAGGTATCTTTTAAGATCACATGGATCTCTGATTTATATCTTGAACCAGCAGTAGACATTACCCCATCGGAAGATTGTCCAACTGTTGTAATAATACTCTCAACCTCCGGCTTAGATTCAAGGATCGATTCGGCTCTCTGGGTTAGGAAATTGGTCTTCTCTAGTGAAGCATCTTTTTCCAATTCCAACTGAACCATGAATTCACCTTTATCGGATGCTGGGAAAAAGTCTGAACCAATGTATCCTAAACCTACCAGCATAAATGAACCAAAGAAAAGAGCCATGGCAATCAATAAAGTCGCAAGTTTAGTTTTCCAATTTTTCAAACACCATTCTAGAATGCCAGTAATCCAATGAGTGAATTTTGTTAATCCTGCTTCAAAACCATGAACAATCTTTCCAATAAATGAATTTGGATTTACATGTTCTAACTTTCCGAAACGAGAATATAACCATGGAACAATCGTAAATGAAACCAATAAGGACAATAATGTTGAAATAATTACAGTCACACAGAATTGAGCAAGGATATTTGCAACTAATCCAGTTGACATCGCAATTGGTAAGAATACAACGACGATTACTAAGGTAATTGCCGATACGGTAAATCCAATTTCTTTTGCTCCGTCATATGCAGCACGAACTTTATTTTTACCCATCTCCATATGACGGTGGATATTCTCAATTACAACAATCGCATCATCGACCAAAATTCCGACTACTAAGGAAAGTCCCAATAATGACATTAAGTTTAAGGTATATCCCATTAATAGCAAACCAATAAATGTGGCAATTAATGAAAGTGGAATTGCCACCATGGTAATTGCAGCATTCCTTAAACTGTGTAAGAAGAACAACATGATAAAACCTACTAATGCAATTGCGATCATTAAATCGTGCATAACGTTATTCGCAGCATTCAAGGTATAATCAGTCGAGTCATTTGCAACTAATATCTTAATGTCATTCGTTTTATAGTCATTCTCTACGGTAGTAATTGTTTCCTTAACTAATTTGGATACTTCTACCGCATTTGCATCAGATTGTTTAAATACCTGAAGTAAAATGGTATTCTTACGGTCTAAACGAGCTATTTTCTCAATCTCTTTAATTCCATCTTGAACATCGGCAACATCTCTCAAGAAAATAGTGACACCTGTTGGGGTAGTGATCGGAAGATTCCTTAATTCTTCTACATCCACAACTTTTCCTGCCAGACGTATCGTAGTTCTATTTTCACGTGTACTTACGTTTCCTGTAGGGAAATCAAGGTTGGACTGTGCAATAACATTTTGAATCTGAGAAATGGACACTCCATAACCTTCAGCTTTTTCAGGATCTACGGAAACTTGTATTTCACGTTCTTCACCACCAATCATATCTACTTTCGCAACCCCTGAAATACGGGCAAAAATAGGTTGGATTTTGTTGTCCAATAGATCATAAAGTTCTTTTTCAGATTGATTGGAGGTCACTGCCAAACTCATAATGGCAATGTCATCCAAAGAGAATTTATTGAGGGATGGCGCTTCAACGTCCTCGGGGAGATCATTCAACACAGCATTAATCTTCCGCTGTGCATCCGTGAGCAAGAAATTGACATCTGCCCCATCGTTCAACGTAATCATAACGATGGATACGTTTTCAAGCGAGGTAGATTCTAATTTCTTGATATTTTCCAATGAGGAAACAGCATCTTCAATTTTCTTCGTAACAGTACTTTCAACCTCTGAAGGTGAAGCACCAGGATACACCGTCTGAATGGTAATAACATTTACCTCAAACTTTGGTATCAACTCATATCCCAATTGAGAATATGAGAATATCCCACCTAACGTCAATAGTATAAATAATACTATAATTAGACTGGGACGTTTTATCGATATTTCGGTAATTTTCATTTGATGAATTCGTTCTTAGCAAAAATTATTTAATGATTTCTACAGGAGTATTGTTGAACAAGTTAATTTGACCTGAAACAATAACTTGATCTCCAGCTTGTAATCCACTGATCACTTCAATCTTATCACCGAAGCTCCTACCAGCAACTACTTCAGTTTCTACAGCTTTACCATTTTTCAAAACGTAAACCTTATTATCTGAAATACTTCCTACAAAAGCAGTCCTTGGCACCACCAAAACACTTGATGTACCTTGTGTGCCAAATACAGCTGTACCATACATACCAGCACGTAATTCATTATTAGGATTATTTGCTAATTCAATCTCCACAGGGAAGTTTAAGCTACCATCTGATTTCGGAGCGATAAAGGTAATTTTACCTGTAAATTCTTTATCAGCATATACGCTAACCTTAACATTTACCGCCTGACCTACACGTAATGCAGCAACATTTTTCTCATCAACATTGACTCTTAACTTTAATGTACTAACATTCACAATGTCAAATGCTGGAGTTCCAGGACTAACATAGGCACCTGGTTCAATCTTACGAGCATTCACAATTCCTCTTACTGATGTTTTAATAGTTACATCGCCAGCAGTCAACTTAGCACTCTTCAAGTTGTTTTTAGCATTTTCAAATTGAAGTTTCATTTGATCAACCTGCTGTTGGGTTACTCCACCAGTTGATAAAGCATTTTCATAACGTTGCAGATTTGCTTGTGCATTATCATAGGAAGCTTGCGCATTTGCTACATTCACATTTAATTTATCACCTTCTACAACTGCAAGGGTTTGGCCAGGTGAAACTCTTGAACCTTCATCTACTAAAACACGAACCACACGACCTCCAGTTTCAGCAGCAACAGTTACCTCTTGCTTTGGCATAAATGTACCGTTGGCTAGATATTCTAAACTCATATTGCTATTCTCTGCAGTATCGATACGAACTGCTACTGCAGCATTTTTCTCAGCTACCGCAGCAGTAGCTGCATCATTTTTCGCCTTATTCTTTTGAAGAATAAAGTAAATACCTGCTCCTGCAGCAATGATAACAAGTAAGGTAATTAATGTACGTTTCATTTATGTGGTTATATTATTCGTTTACTAATGTTTTTAATTCTCCATTTGCTTTGATTAACTGAACCTCAGCAATTTTATAATTTAATAAAGATGTATTTAGATTATTCTCAGCTGTTGCCAATGCATTCTCAGCGTCCAATAACTCTGTTAAAGTCGCTAAACCATTACGGTAATTGTTTTGCGTATCATCCAATACCTCTTTAGATAATTCTACGTTTCTCCTATTGGCATCAACTGTTAATAAGCTGTTCTTAATTTGGGCCTTTGCATTTTCATTTGCCAAATTCAATCCCAAACGTGCATCTTCAATATCAACATCTAATTGTTTGATCTGAATGGTTGCTTGGTTAATCTTTGCTTTTGTTGATCCTCCATTGAAGATTGGAATGGATAAGTTCAATCCTAGTCCTGATGTTGGGAACCATTTAAAATCATTTGATCCTGGAACTCCATTACCGAAACCTTGGTAACCAATATCTCCACCAAAGGATAACGATGGGTAATATGCAGCTTTCATACTCTTGCGGTTAAGTTCCAATAATTCTGACTGCTTTTCTAATACTTTGATTTCGGTTCTTCCCGAAAGATCCATCGTATTTGCGGATGCCAGTTGTGCGTTGATGTCAAATGTTTCATCTGGTAATTCAATCGCTGTTTCAATAGGCATTCCAATAGCAAACTTTAGAGCATTTTCTTTTAACTCGAGCGCATTAACAATAATTTGTCTTTGTGCTTGTAAATTGTTAATGTTAACGACTATCCTATCTAAATCGATCTGTCTAGCAATTCCTGCAGTTACCAATCCCTCAATAACACTCTTGGTTTTATTTGTATTTTCTAAGTTATTATCAATTGTTTCTAATTGTAACTGTGTTGTAAATACATCATAGTAAGCATTTGCAACTTTTTCAATTAACATTTCATCAGTCAATTGGGAATTGATTTGATAAAATTCTCGTGTTGTTTTAGCTGCTTTTAGCCCTGTGAACAAGGACTGGTTAAAGATCTGTTGGTTTACAGACAAACCAGCTGTAGAGTTCCATGGCTGTCCCATTTTCAAATATTGAGTCTGACCACCAATATCTAAGGGCATACTTGGAATGATAGCATTATACTTCACATTTGCGGATGCATTGATTTGTGGTAATGCTCCAGCTCTGACCTCATCAATTTGATATTCTGAATTCTCAAGGTCGAGTTTTGCTTTTTTAGCATCTGCCTTATTATCCAATGCATATTTAACCGCTTCCTGTAAGGTTAAGGTCTCTTGTGCATGTAACAATGAACCCGACAGCATCCCTGCCACCAATAGGGCCATAAGTTTAGTTCTCTTCATTTATTTATTGCTAGCTATTCTTGCTTCGAAAATTAATTTTAATGCTCTTTTTTGACTCTCCAATATCTTATCCACATTGTCTTCATTTGGAATTCCTGTAATAACGTCTGAAATGGTATGGATAATACCCAACCCTTTTTGTATTTCAACCAATGTACAGGCACTTCCTTCAACATCCTCCATTATCAACTCTCCATTAGTTATAGACTTTTTATAGAGTGACTTTATTAAAGCTACTTCACGTTGATAAAAATCCTGCATTACCTCATTGATGTCCAAACCTTTTATCCAGTCTAGATTTTCACAGATATGAAGCACATAATATTTGCGTGTAAATCCTGCTCTATAATCTAGTATCTCATTCATGGTTTTCATTAAATCTCCTGAATAGGATTCGACAATTTCCTTCTCTCCTGCATACACATCATTGCCAAGTTTTATTAATACATCCAAAATCAATGTTGACTTATCTGGATAATAGTAATAAAGATTAGCTTTAGTAATTCGCAGATCATCGGCAATTTCATTCATTGTGGTTTTATGAAAACCAAAATGAGAGAAGCGTTTAAGCGCTGCTTCAATGATTTGATCCTTACGATTCTCCATTTTTACCTTTTGTTATTTTTGACTTTTTCTAAAAATTGTTCAAAAGTAAAGAATAGAAATTAAATAATATCATCCCTTTGTCAAAAAAGTGATCATTAACACTTTTTTAACGGTAAGATATTATAGAATTTAATTAAGTAAAGAGGATTTAGTCCTGACTAAATGTTTTGTGGAATTTCTTTTTATCGAAAGAATATAATTTTGCTGCTCGATATGATACGCCTTTCTGAAATTCATTCAACTCTTTGAGATAGCCCAAATTGTTTATCTTTTTTCTGAAATTTCGTTTATCAAGCTGTTTATTCAATAGCGCTTCATATACCTGCTGTAATTGGGTTAGGGTAAATTTTGAAGGCAATAATTCATAGGGTGTCATGGAATAGGAAACAGTCTTTTTTAGACGATCTAAGCTGAGCTCAATAATTTCTTTATGGTCAAATGCTAGGTCAGGCAATGCTGTTACAGGAAACCATTTTAATTGTCGCATATAAGTACTTCCGGATGAAATCTTATTTTTCACTTCTTCCATCTGAACTAGAGCCAAATAAGCAACGGTCAATATGCGACCTTCGGGATGTCTCTTCACCCCTGCGAATGCAGCTAATTGATCCATATAGATATCCTTTAATCCAGTCATCTCAAATAAAATACGAGAAACGGCATCTTCCATTTCCTCATATTTATTCACAAAATAACCTGGCAGTGCCCACCAATCCTTATAAGGATACTCATTCCTTTCGGCCAACAACACCTTTAATTGTCCTTCATCAAAGGTAAGAATGACGCAATCTATGGTAAAATGTGTCTGCAAAATTTAAATTTATTTATATTGATCAATTGTTTCCTGAAAACCTCAACAATAATAACAATTACACAAACAAATTACTAAAAAAATTTAATAGTGTAGGAAATACACATTATATTCGTAATTCTAAAAAATAAGAAAGACCTAATGGACAAGATACGAAGGATTGGCGTTTATACATCAGGAGGTGACGCTCCAGGCATGAATGCTGCCATTCGCGCAGTAGTTCGTACCGCACTTTTTAACGACCTAAAAGTTACCGGAATTTTTAGGGGCTATGAAGGAATGATTGAAGGCGATTTTACCGAAATGGTTAGTCGTTCAGTTAGTTCTATCCTTCAAAAAGGTGGAACCATTTTAAAATCCGCAAGATGCCCAGAGTTCAGAACTCCGGAAGGACGTAAAAAAGCCTACGAAAATGTAAGAAAAGCTGGAATTGATGCACTTGTTGCCATCGGTGGCGATGGAACCTTTACAGGTGCTGAAATTTTCTCACAAGAGTATAATATACCGGTGATGTGTATTCCTGGAACGATAGATAATGATCTATATGGAACAGATTACACATTAGGCTTTGATACGGCCAACAATACCGTAATTGATGCTATTGATAAAATTAAAGACACAGCAGCATCACATAATAGATTATTTTTCGTTGAAGTTATGGGTAGAGATTCAGGTTGTATAGCCTTGAATGCTGGTGTAGCTGGCGGGGCGGAGGCTATCATGTTACCTGAGAAAGATACGGCTATCGATGAACTAATCGAAATGTTAGAAGTAGCAAAGGAGAGAAATAAAACCTCTATGATTGTTATTATTGCTGAAGGTGACAAAAACGGTGGCGCTTACAATGTTGCTAAACGCGTGGAAGAAAAATTTGATTTTTATGACACAAAAGTTAGTATATTAGGGCATTTACAACGTGGCGGATCCCCAAGTAGTTTTGATCGAGTATTGGCAACCCGAATGGGATATTTCGCGGTGAACGAATTAATAAATGGAAATAAAAGTGCTACGGTAGGTATTCGAGGTAGTAAAATGGTAGCAACCAGCCTAGAAGAAGCTTTGCGAGGTAAAGAGTTTAAACTTGACGAGGAGCTTATCACAATTGCTGAAGTAATGAACATTTAAACTTATGATTGCAGTCGTATTTAGTGGATCCAGATATGCCGATTGGCGTTTAGCTGAAAAAGGACGAGTCCTACATGGATTTCGAACTTCCGGCATCAATCCATATATACAAGATGAAAGATTTATATTTCAGCTCTTAAATAAGAATACGCAGCTCATTAATAATGCTGAAAAGATTCGGAAAATATATTTTTTCGGCGCTGGAGCATCTTCTAAAGAAAGACAGGAAAAGATAGAAAAAGTCTTTACTCAATTTTTTAAAAATGCAAAAGTAAAAGTTAGCCATGATATGTTGGCATCAGCAATTTCCACCTTTGGTAACGATAAAGGTATTATAGGAATTATTGGAAGTGGGTCGAATGCTGCATTTTACAATGGCAGAAAGGTCCTTGAAAATAATTACGGATTAGGTTATATCCTTGCTGATGAAGCTTCCACAAATTGGCAAGCTAGACAGATCTTGAAAGATTTCCTTACTGAAGCAATGCCGCAGGGATTTCGTGAAAAACTCCTAAACAAACACAACATTGATCGTAAAATGATCTTGGACAAAACATATAATACCCCTAACCCTAATATTTTTCTAACCTCATTTGCAGATTTTATCTTGGAAAACAAAGAGGACCCTTACATGGAAGGAATCATTAGGAAAGGCTTAGAATTATATGTTAAAACTTATCTAATACCTCTCTCAGAGGCCTATCCAGATTCAATATTGAATTTCACTGGTTCTGTAGCAAACAATTATGCAGATTGGCTCCGAGAAATAGCAAAAGAAAATCATTTAACAGTGGGAACCATTATTCGGGAACCTGTTCAAAATCTTGTAAAATATTTTATAAATAAAAATTAGTAAAAATGAAAATTGGAATTAACGGATTTGGCCGTATTGGCCGTTTAGCATTTAGAGCTGCTGTTAAACGCAGTGATATTGAAGTTGTTGGAATCAATGACTTAGTTGAACCTGATTACTTAGCTTATATGTTAAAATATGACTCAACTCACGGTCAATTCGACGGTACAGTTGAGGTGAAAGACGGTAACTTAGTTGTTAACGGTAAAACTATTCGTATCACTGCTGAAAAAGACCCTGCAAACCTTAAGTGGAATGAAGTAGGTGCTGAAGTAATCATTGAGTCTACAGGTTTCTTCTTAACACAAGAATTAGCTCAAAAACACATCGATGCTGGTGCTAAGAAAGTAATCATGTCTGCTCCTGCAAAAGATGATACCCCTACTTTCGTAATGGGTGTAAACAATAAAGAATTAAAAGCTGAATACAACATCGTTTCAAATGCTTCGTGTACAACGAACTGTTTAGCTCCTATCGCTAAAGTATTGAATGATAAATTTGGTATTGTTGAAGGCTTAATGACGACTGTTCATGCAGTTACTGCTACACAAAAGACAGTTGATGGTCCTTCAGTAAAAGACTGGAGAGGTGGTCGCGGTGCTTACCAAAACATCATCCCTTCATCTACAGGTGCAGCTAAAGCTGTGGGTTTAGTGTTACCTGAACTTAAAGGAAAATTAACAGGTATGTCTCTTCGTGTACCTACTGCTGACGTTTCTGTAGTGGATCTTACAGTTCGCTTAGAAAAAGGTGCTTCTTATGAAGATATCAAAAAAGCAATGAAAGAAGCTTCTGAAGGTGAATTAAAAGGTATTTTAGGATATACGGAAGATGATGTAGTATCAACTGACTTCTTAGGAGATGCTCGTACTTCAATCTTCGATGCTAAAGCTGGTATCTCTTTGAATGATAACTTCGTAAAAGTTGTATCATGGTACGACAATGAGTGGGGTTACTCAAACAAAATCATCGACCTAGCTCAAGAAGTAGGTAAATTATAATTTTCGAAAATTATTTAATAACAAAGGCGATGTCATTCAACATCGCCTTTATTGTTTATTTCTATTTTTAATTCTTAATTCTCTTCTTTCATAAGAAATCCACCACCAATCAAATCGTCACCTTCGTAAAATACAGCGGATTGACCTGGCGCAATTCCTTTTACATTATGGACGAAATCAACTTCCATGATATCTCCGTGCTGTGTAAGCGTTGAAATCGCTCCTGAGTCCTTATATCGAATCTTAGTAGTTGCTTCCATTGGTTCAGTCAAAGAAGCATATTTGACTAAATTAATGTCCCTAACGAAAGCTTTGCTTCTTTCAAGCTCATGCTCCTCTCCCAAAACTACGGAATTGGATTCAGGAAGAATTTGAATGACAAACATTGGTTTCCCTAATGCAATACCTAATCCTCTTCGTTGCCCGATTGTAAAATATGGATACCCGATATGTTGGCCAACAACCGTCCCATCAGAAAGAATAAAGTTTCCTGGGCCAATCTCTTGGTCCAAAGTAGGTCTTTTATGTCTTAGAAACGAACGATAGTCATTATCAGGCACAAAGCAGATCTCATAACTCTCCGACTTATTCGCCAATTCTTTTTGTCCCATCTGCATAGCCATCTGGCGTATTTCCTGCTTAGTAAAACTTCCTAACGGAAATTGGGTTCTAGCGAGGTTTTCCTGCGACACACCCCAAAGTACATAGGACTGATCCTTATTTTCGTCTTTACCTTTTGAAATCACATAACGTCCATTATCATGCATCCGAATATTGGCATAATGTCCTGTAGCGATAAATTCACAGTCCAGTTTATCTGCACGTTTCATCAAGGCCTCCCATTTGATATAGGTATTACACAATACGCATGGATTAGGAGTTCTGCCTGCTATATACTCATCAACAAAATTATCTATGACATAATCTCCAAATTCCGAACGGATATCTAGGATATAATGTGGAAATCCATAATTTACTGCTAAAGTCCTAGCATCATTTATACTATCTAAGCTACAGCAACCTGTTTCCTTTGAAGAGCCACCGGAACTAGCATAATCCCAAGTTTTCATTGTAATCCCAATGACCTCATACCCTTGTTCGTGTAGCATAACAGCAGCAACGGAGCTATCAACTCCCCCACTCATTGCTACCAAAACTCTTCCTTTTTTACTCATATTATATTATTGAAGTGCAAAGATACCGTTATTTGCCCATTCACAATGTTTATTTGATGTAATTTTATCTCAATCAAAATCAAGACTTTGAATAATTAACCAAAAATAATTAAGGCAAAAGTTTTAGAATTCGAAAAAGGACGGTATATTTGCATCGCAAGTTCGGTAACGGACATGTAAAAAAAGGTGCCATAGCTCAGTTGGTAGAGCAAAGGACTGAAAATCCTTGTGTCGCTGGTTCGAATCCAGCTGGCACCACCAAAATCTGACAAGTAACAGATTCAAATCAAAATCTTGGAAAGGTGCCATAGCTCAGTTGGTAGAGCAAAGGACTGAAAATCCTTGTGTCGCTGGTTCGAATCCAGCTGGCACCACTTAAAAAACCTCACAAATGTTGAGGTTTTTTTATTTCCATTTATTCAATCCCCATTTTTAAAAATTGTTGAAGTTACATTTCTTTTACCCTTCGACAATCCTTTTCGCTAAAATCCATTTGCAAATAATTAATAATCAATGTGATACATTAATTCGCTAATAAAAATTTAAAATACTAAATGTTAGGTATATAATATTTAAATTTTACTCAATATATTAGGAATTCAAAGTTTGGAATTCTTCTAACCGAATTTCGTTTTAAACTTTCAGGAACCATTGATTATTAATCGTATCGGAAAAAAAGTATTTCAAATTTTTTGTAATCATGGAAATTCTGTGTTCCCTACACAATTTCTTCATAAAGCCGTCCTGGCTATTGTTAAACAAGAAATGGCTAGATATTGCATATCTAGCCATATTTTTTATCTTATTTGGCCTACAAATAACCTAACAAATAGTAAATAATAATAAATACTACAATTGTACCAAAGCAGCCAAGTCCCATTTTCTTTGCTCCCCATCCAGCAATTAATGCTCTAAAGAATTTGTTCATATGTTATATTAAATTTGTTTATCAAATCTATCAACAATAATCTGGGGTAAAAGTTTGAGAGAAAATATCTCGAATTGAAATTTCGTCCGAAAAATGCTTATGCAAATCCCTTCCATCTCCATGTAAGGTCCAAATAGCTTTCGGATTTACCTTTTCAATTAAATAAAGAATATCTTCCCAATCAACATGGTCTGACAGATACAAACTTATATCATTCTGTGCCTGTAGACGCTCCCATCCCGAAGCAAATGCTTTTAAAACATTCTTTGCACGTCTATAACTATTGAAGGTTAATGGAGGAACCAAATAAATCTTATTTTCTCCGGGCTCTTTCATTGACTTCCGATTGTATAGGTTGTAATGCAATGGAATGTCAATATACCGATCATAAATCTTATTTATCGGCATAATTTGGTGATGTAAGAGAACCTCCTTATGGGGTAAATGATCATTTAACAATGCAGTAACCCGCTGAGCCTTACCTAATGCATAACATCCCAATAATATATTGCTTTTTACATCAAGTTTCATAATTTCAGAAATGGGATCTGGATGCTTTGTATTTGGATTTGCAAAGGTAGTTTCGGTTATTAAAACTTCTGCCTCTACGAATTCTAAGGGCTCACAGGATCTATCTGCTTGAAGTTTATAATCTCCTGTGTACAGATACCTAACCCCCTTGTAGATCATGAGTATTTGGGCACTGCCCAAAATATGTCCAGCTGGATAAAAATAGATCTCGACAGCATTGATTTGAAAAAACTCCACATAATCTTTCTCATGAAAGCTATCAAAGGGTTGTTTTCCATACCTGAACTGCATGATGGCTGCAGTACCTTTTGTACAATAAATATTCTTATGTCCGGGGGATGCATGATCAGCATGTGCATGGGAAACAACAGCATGCTTTACTGGATATAGCGGATCTATATAAAAGTCTCCATATGAACAATAATAGCCTTTGTCCCGCTTTACTAAAAAGTCATCAATAATCTCCATCACTATTTCTTAGCACTATTAAATTTTTGATGCAAATACATCACTTGATCAATTAAACTATGCTCAACATCATTATAAATAAGATAATCTGCCAGTTTCTCCTTTTCTTCCTCAGGCATTTGTTTTGAAATTCTCCTCAACACCTCTTCTCTATCTACTCGATCTCTTTCCATGACTCTTTGAATACGGAGTTCTAGTGGAGAAACCACCAGGATATTTATATCCAGTTTTTTATAGGAACCGCTTTCAAATAATAGAGCAGCTTCTTTAATGCTATAGGTTGAAGTTTGAGAATCTGCCCAATCATCGGCATCCTGAATAACCGCAGGATGTACAATCGCATTTAATTTTTTCAATTCTTCCGAATTGCTGAAAACCCTTTTTCCTAGCCATTCCCGATTTAAGCTTCCATCTTCAAAATAAACTTCTGAACCGAAAGTCGAAATTAATGCGTTGCGAACTGCATCATTTTTTATCATGATATCTTTCGCCTCTTTATCGGCATCATAGGTTGGAACACCCAATACCTTGAATATCTTAGTCACTACACTTTTACCAACACCAATGCCCCCGGTTATACCAATTTTCAATGCCATAAAATTAACGTCTAACAAAAAAATCAACATTCTGAGGGTCAACACTTAATACCTTAACATAATCAGGCATTTTTGTAATAATGACTGGAAGACTTGATACATGCTGGTCTTTCCATGCGTCCAGATCAACAACTGCTTCGAAATCTCGAGAGGTATACTTGTTAAAGTCCTTGACAGCAAGCAAGACCGTAACTTTGACTTTACTTGGAAGTACTCGGACTGAGGTATAGCCTTTACTGTTTTCAACTTTGATTGGAAGTTCTATAATTTTCTCTGTTATCTCACCAACTGGAACAATGACTTCAGCAAAAGTTGGATATATTGTAATATTAGTCCTTTGCTGTTTATTTAAATAGGCCACAGTACGAACATCCGTATTTACATCCTTACCCTTAATCGTGTCCGTCTCCAAGTATTCTATACTGGCTACATCCTCCAAAGGACCTGTGATGGTTACATATTCAGGGTTGGTCCTGGTAGCACCAATTACAGCATATTGACGCTGAAATGTTAGGTTTTCAACAGCCTTGACAGGAACTTTTCGTTGGGTTTGTTTTGAGAAATCAAAATACAAGGTATCGGGAGATACCGCAACAACTTGTTTATCACTAGGAAACTGTCGGTTTATAAAACCTATTTGGTTCCCAAAAACAATGAAATTCTTGGTTTTTAATCCTGAGAGATCGACCTGAATTTTGGCTGTATCCGGATGCAGTCGCTCCATAAAGACCTTCCATCCCGACATCCTTATCCGAACTGATACCGTATCGGACTGTAAGGGGTGAAAAGCTTTGTTCTCCGGCAAATTAACATAGCTCATGCTTGCTTTTTTTGTGAATGTATAGTCACTTGATATTGCAAATAAGGTCCAAGCTAAAAATGAAATGATAATACAACGTAGGAAAATGGATAATTTTCTTCGTTGAACTTTGTTAATCCGCCTTAAAGCCATTCTACAAATGTAATATTTTGTAAGCAAAATTCACATTTTGACAGTATCATGAAGTATAGGTTGACAAAACGCTCTTTCCAGCCAAAAAGATGCAGGTTGAAGCTAATTTATTGTTAAAATATTCCGTAACTTTGCAGAATAATTGAAGGACGTTCAAATTGACTTTAATAATGATTCATTTCTTCGTGAACCCATTGAACACCGTTTATGCTGTTCAAACCCAAAATGATTTATCTACCGAGGATATTTCCAAACTAAACTGGCTTTTCGGCAACTCAAAAAAAATCGATGATCAAACGCTTAACGACTATTATGTTGGTCCAAGAGCGGCGATGGTAACTCCATGGAGTACCAATGCAGTGGAGATTACCCAAAACATGGGAATTACCGGTATAATTCGAATAGAAGAGTTCCAAAAAGTAAATGCTGAATTCGTGGATTTTGATCCGATGATCTCTCAAAAATTCAGCGCACTGACTCAGGATATGTTTACGATTAACATTACTCCAGAGCCTATTTTGGAAATAGATGATATCCAAGCATACAATCAATCTGAAGGATTGGCATTGAGCCCTGAAGAAGTCGATTACCTAAATCAATTGTCTGAAAAAATTGGACGTAAATTAACGGATTCGGAAGTATTTGCTTTTTCTCAAGCGAACTCCGAACACTGTCGTCACAAAATCTTTAACGGAACATTCGTTATCGACGGTGAAGAGCAACCTACTTCCCTATTTAAATTAATTAAGAAAACTTCGGAAACAAATCCAAACGATATTGTCTCAGCATATAAAGATAACGTTGCGTTTGTCAAAGGACCTAAGGTAACGCAGTTTGCTCCAAAAACCGGTGACAAACCGGACTTTTATGAAGAGAAGGAATTCGATTCTGTTATTTCCTTAAAAGCTGAAACACATAATTTCCCAACAACGGTTGAGCCTTTTTCTGGTGCTGCAACAGGTTCTGGAGGTGAGATCCGCGACCGCCTTGCGGGGGGACAAGGAGCTCTTCCTTTAGCTGGAACTGCAATTTACATGACTGCCTATTCGCGACTATTAAATGATCGCCCATGGGAAAATGGCATGGAAGAAAGAAAATGGTTATACCAAACTCCAATGGATATCCTAATTAAAGCGTCGAATGGTGCTTCAGATTTTGGAAACAAATTCGGGCAGCCATTGATTACTGGATCTGTTCTTACCTTTGAACATGAAGAAAATGGTCGCAAATTGGGATATGATAAAGTGATCATGCAGGCGGGCGGTATTGGCTACGGCAAATTAAGCCAGGCTAAAAAACATGAACCCGAAGCTGGAGACAAAATAGTTATCCTAGGGGGCGAGAATTACCGTATTGGTATGGGTGGTGCTGCTGTTTCATCGGCTGACACCGGAGCATTTGGTTCTGGTATTGAACTTAATGCTATACAGCGTTCTAATCCAGAAATGCAAAAAAGAGCGGCTAATGCAATTCGTGCATTTGTGGAAAGTGATGAAAATCCAATCGTCTCCATTCATGACCATGGTGCTGGTGGCCACCTAAACTGTCTTTCAGAATTGGTTGAAAATTCTGGCGGCTTAATCGACCTAGACAAATTACCTGTAGGTGACCCTACCCTTTCTGCGAAGGAAATCATTGGTAATGAATCGCAGGAACGTATGGGCTTGGTTATCTCTGAAGAAAATATTCAAAAACTAAAAACTGTTGCCGATCGCGAGCGCTCACCGATGTACACTGTTGGTGATGTAACTTCTGATCATCGATTTACATTCGAATCTAAATCTACTGGTGAAAAGCCTATGGACTATGCTTTAGAGGATTTCTTCGGATCATCCCCTAAAACCATTATGAATGATAAAAAGGTCAATCGTCAATACGTTGACCTATCCTACTCAGTTTCGGAAGTCCCTAACTACTTAAATCAAGTCTTACAATTAGAGGCTGTAGCATCAAAAGATTGGTTAACAAACAAAGTTGATCGTTGTGTGGGTGGTCGTGTTGCAAAGCAACAATGCGTAGGACCTTTACAATTGCCATTGAACAATGTTGGAGTAATGGCTTTGGATTACAAATCCAAAGAAGGGATTGCAACATCTGTAGGTCATGCTCCATTGGTTGCATTAGTTGATCCGGTTGCAGGATCTAGAAATGCAATTGGAGAGGCTTTATCTAATATTGTATTTGCTCCGATTATTAACGGACTTGCCGGGATATCGCTTTCGGCGAACTGGATGTGGGCATGTAATAATGAAGGTGAAGATGCTAGATTATACCAAGCAGTTCAAGGATGTTCTGATTTTGCAATTGAATTAGGTATCAATATCCCTACCGGTAAAGATTCATTATCCATGAAGCAAAAATATCCTAATGGAGAAAATGTGATCGCTCCTGGTACGGTCATTATTTCTGCAGGGGGTAACTGTACAGATATTAAAAAAGTGGTTGAACCTGTATTGAAAAAAGATGCCGGATCAATTTATTATATCAATCTTTCACAGGATCGCTTTAAACTTGCCGGTTCCACTTTCGCGCAAGTCTTAAATAAAGTAGGAAATGATGCCCCTACAATTCAGGATGCTCAATACTTTAAAAATGCATTCAATGCCATCCAAGATTTAGTTAACAAGGATCAAATTGCTGCAGGTCATGATATCGGCTCCGGTGGTCTGATTACAACTTTATTGGAATTATGCTTTGCTGATGTAAATTTAGCAGCTGAATATGATTTATCTTCATTAAATGAATTAGACACTGTTAAAGTGCTGTTCAATGAAAACATAGGTTTAGTCCTTCAAGCTAGGAATGATGAAGCCTTTGAAAAGGCATTGACTGATGCTGCTGTTGAAGTATTTAAAATTGGTAAGCCATCCAATGGCACTGAAGTGAAAATCAAGAACAATTCAGATTCATTTAGTTTTAATGTTGAACAAACTAGAGATACTTGGTTCAAGACTTCTTACCTATTAGATCAAAAACAGTCTAAAAACGGTACAGCTGATGAGCGTTATAAAAACTATAAAAATCAACCATTGCGTTTTGATTTCCCGGTACACTTTGATGGGGTAAAACCTGCTTTCATTGCTGGTACAAAGCGTCCAAAAGCTGCGATCATCAGAGAAAAGGGTTCTAATTCCGAACGTGAAATGGCAAATGCAATGTATTTAGCTGGATTTGATGTTAAGGACGTGCATATGACGGATTTGATTTCTGGACGTGAAACGCTTGAAGACATTCAATTTATAGGTGCTGTAGGTGGCTTCTCCAATTCAGATGTTTTAGGTTCTGCTAAAGGTTGGGCTGGTGCCTTTTTATATAATGAAAAAGCAAAATCTGCTTTAGAAAAATTCTTTGCTCGTCCAGATACCTTATCCGTAGGAATTTGTAATGGATGCCAATTATTTATGGAATTGGAATTGATAAATCCCGATCATGAGGTACATGGCAAAATGCTCCATAATAATTCTCAAAAACACGAATCAAACTTCGTATCGGTTAAGGTCCAAGAGAATATTTCAATCATGCTGTCTACTTTAGCCGGATCAACCCTAGGTGTTTGGATCTCCCATGGTGAAGGAAAATTCAACCTTCCGAATTCAGAAGATCAATACAATATCGTAGCCAAATATGCTTACGACCAATACCCGCATAATCCAAATGGATCTGATTTCAATACGGCAATGATGAGTGATAAAACCGGACGTCACCTGGTAACCATGCCACATATCGAACGCTCCATTTTCCAATGGAACTGGGCAAACTATCCTGAAGGGCGCAACGACGAAGTAACACCTTGGTTAGAAGCCTTCGTGAATGCTCGCAAATGGATTGAAAATCAAAGCAAATAAGTTGGACAAACGTAATTATATTAAAATCCCAATGAAATATCATTGGGATTTTTTTTGCTATCTTAAAGTGATGGAGGCAAAATGGAAAATAGAAACTTAAAATTAGAAGCTATAAAAAATTGGATTAATGACAATAAAGACATCAGGGCAGCTTTAATCACAAGCTCATTGGTCAATCCATTGGCACCCATTGATGATTTTAGTGATCTAGATATCGAATTGGTATTTGAAGATTCCGAAAATTATATCCAATCCAAAGAATGGCTATTTCAATTCGGAGACATCCTGAATTATTATGAAGAAGGAATTGAGGGATTCGATGGGAAGCATGCTATGAGAATGGTGCAGTATATGGACGGAGTAAAAGTGGATTTCAAAATTTATTCCGTAGAACAATTTCTTGCAGAGGTAAATTCCCCTATTCTTCCTGAAGATTGGGATATTGGTTATGAAATATTAACAGACAAAGACAATCTGACCTCAAATTTAAAACCCCCAACCTATCAGGTAAGTATCATAAAAAAACCATCCACTGAGGAGTTCAATAAAATAGTCGATGATTTTTGGTGGGATGTCACCTATATTCCAAAATGTTTAGCACGTGGCGATCTGTTCTACCTTAAGTTTATGGTTGAAAAAATCATTCGCGTAGAATATCTTATTCCGATGATCGAATGGTATGTGGCTAGTCAGAATCATTGGGATATAACAACAAATAAATACGGGCGACTATTTAAGAAATATCTAAGCGAACAAGAGTGGGCTCAGTTGGAAGAAACATTTTCCGGAAGTGATATGATTGAAAATAAAATAGCATGTAATAAGCTACTCCAAGTTTTCAATATATTAGCCCAAAAAGTAGCTACTAATTTAAATTACGACTACGATCAGCAAAAAGCCAATAGTATCCTAAATTTTGTATCAACAATACATTATAAATAATAATTGACCAATTCATAATCCAACATCTTCCATTTCCCTTCGATTTTAATCAGCGTATAAATTAAATCCATTGATTTTACGTTATTAACAGTATAATTACCTTGAAGCAATGCTTTGTCCTTAGCTTCATTGAAAATTGGTCGATCAAAACTACAACGAGCAATACTATTATGTTGTTTAATTGGAAAATATATTAGAGCATGAGGATCCTTCTGTACAGGGTAATTTCTAAAAAATTGAGAGTGTCCCTGATCCAAATATTGAATCAAATGATTATTCCATTCTGCAGCTCGAACTGATTCTTCTAATTCCCAGTAATTGTCCTTCATTAGTTTCTTAAAAGAATCTGTCATTCCAATTCTAGTATAGAATTGATTACCAAAATTGGCTTCTATTTGTACAGGTACCCATGTTACATCAGAATCAATTTGATTTTTATATCCGGAAAGCGGATCGGGCACATAATCGCCCAACGCGTATACCAATTTTGAATACTCTAAATCCTGGAAAGTATAGGTGGGGAAAACTTGATTTAAAAAATCTTTACCCGATATACTAATCCCTGATTTCTCCTTTCGACATGCCATTATGCATACCACTATCAAAAAATAAATTCCTAATCTTTTCATAACTAATCATCTTATACTGATTAGATGATTAATTCCTTAGATTTCCATAATGAAATTTATACGCTTTACTCTTGACAGAATTCTAATCCTTTTTTTCGCCTTTTATTTACGGTTCAATCTAGATTCCTCCAAATCTAAATTATGTTCTAAAGCTCTCAAAACAGACTCATCATAATCCTTTTCCGAACGCAAGGTATAGATCATTTCTCTTCTGACATCAATTAAATCCTGCATTACCTTCTTATAAAGACCTCTTTCATTCGCCATTTTTATCTTTGCTTCACTGCTGAGGTTTGTTGCTGTCGATTCTAAACTCCGCTTTAAGGATAAATTAATAGCTTTTACTGTATTATTCTCTTCTAACTCTTTAGGATATTTTGTTTTTAAGAGTTCCATTTCCTGCTTAACTAATCGGTATCGAATTGCCTCAATCTGGGCCTCTTCGGGAATCTCAGAGGAATTTCCTTCTAGATTAACTAATTTGATCAACCAAGGGAGACTTAATCCTTGAACAACAAGCGTTATGAGTATTACAACAAATGTGATAAACAAGATTAAATTTCGATGCGGGAAATGTTGACCGTTAGTTAGATAGATGGGAATAGCTAATGCAGATGCAAGAGATACAACTCCTCTCATTCCAGCCCATCCTAAAATCAAGGGCATCTTCCAACCTGGCTTCGGTTCCTTTTTACGTACACGTGATGATAATCGAGGAACATAACTGGCTATGTAAATAAAAATTATTCGAATCACAATGATGACCAAGGTGATAATCAAAGCAATTTGAATTGCCCAACTTTTCGATACTTGCTCGATTCCATCTATAATTATAGGCAGTTCTAAACCAATTAATATGAAAACAAATCCATTCAATAAGAATCCGATGGTTTCCCAAACTTCACGGGTTTGGATTCTGGTATGATAATCCATATAATCTTTCGATCGAAAGGAAAGAAATAATCCCCCAGAAACGACGGCTAATACTCCTGACCATTCAAAGTGTTCGGCAACAATATACATGATATAAGGAGCGATCAAAGTAATTGGAGTTGTAATGCTTGATGCCTTTGCTATGTATTTCAAAAATAGATATAGGATATGGCCAATGACCAGTCCTACAAAGATTCCCATAACTGCAAGTGTAAAGAACCCTACCACGGCTTCTTGCATTGTAAATGTTCCCGTCATAATCACGGCCAAAGCCATTCTGAATACGGTTAAGGATGCAGCATCATTGACAAGACTTTCACCTTCTAATAGGGTTATCCCTCGCTTAGGTAAACTCACATCTTTTAATACTGAGGTGGCTGCAACAGCATCAGGCGGTGAAATAATGCCTCCCAGTAAAAATCCCAAAGCAAGCGTAAAGCCCGGTATAAGATGCACAGATAGATAGGCAACAGCAATAGATGTAACGAAAACTAACCCAAAACCCATCGTTAAAATCGATCGACGGTTTTTCCAAAAACTATTCCATGAAGTGTACCATGCCGCCTCAAATAATAATGGTGGTAGAAAAACCAAAAATACAACATCTGGGTTTATACTAAACTCCGGTAAACCCGGAATTAAAGAAATAGCTAATCCTCCGATTACCAGTAAGATAGGATAGGAAATTTTAAAACGTTGAGATACAACAAATAGCATGGCCATGAAAAAGAATAGAATCATGACCAATAATATATTGGATTCGATCATTTTTACTTATTAATAGATATCTTTGTGTACTGTAAAAATAATGGAAAAAAACTCAAAAAATCTACACTCGCGCAATAAGTTCAATCAAGAATATGACTTTAAAAAGTTGATCAAACATGTTCATCAGCTTAAAAAACATATTCAAATACTCCCTGATGGTCGTCAGACCCTGGATTTTAGAGATCCTGAATCAGTCTTACTTTTAAATAAGGCATTGCTCGAATCAGAATATAAAATTAAGAACTGGAGCTTATTGGAAGGCAGCCTATGCCCCTCTATTCCTGGTAGATTAAATTATATCCATTATTTGGCAGATTTAATACAACCTAAAAATCCTAAAAAAATAAATGTTCTCGACATTGGGACAGGTTCAAGTTTAATCTATCCAATTTTGGGATTTTTAGAATATCATTGGAATTTTGTGGCAACAGACACTCATATTCCTTCCCTTCAACATGCAAAGAAGATTTTGAATGACAATCCTTATTTGAAAAATGGTATTCAGATAAGACATCAAGAGAAAAATGAGCATATTCTTGAAGGAATCCTTCATCCCAATGAATACTTTGATGCCATACTTTGCAATCCTCCTTTTTTCAAATCACGTGAGGATTATAGGCAAACTATTATAAAGAAAAACCAAAAACTTCATCAAGAAACTGAGAGTACCAGAACAAATTTTCAAGGCTTGTCTAATGAATTGTGGTATCCAGGTGGTGAAAAGAAATTTATAACCTCAATGATTTATGAAAGTATTGCATTGAGAAATCAGCTAGGTTTATGTTCAGTTTTAGTATCCGATAAAGAAAATTTAAAACCATTAAAAGCCGTTTTAGAATACCACAAGATAGAAGATATCAAGGTAACTCAAATGACCCAAGGAAATAAGATAAATAGGATATTGTCGTGGCGGTTGAATAAATAAGGTTAAACAAAATTCCAAAACTTTTTAAATGTTACAAATATCTAGATCTACTTTAACGTTAAAGCAGATTTGGACAGGAATTTCTATTTTTTTAAAAAAAATTTGCTAAAACGTTTTTTATTTATAAATTAGTCTTAACCATTATAAAATACTCACTAAACAATCACTAAATGAACCTTTTTACACCTTTTAAAAATTGCAATTTATTTTCCGGCTAGTTAATCACACAGGTACTAATATTTACCTGCCATAAAGACCTTTAACCAAGTCCGTGATTAACTATTTTATTAAACCTAATTAACTCAAATTATGAAAAGAGAAAAATTGCGATCCCATTTTACGGCGAGTTAATCGTCCGAATATCTTACATTTTATTATGAGTTAGCCCATATTTTGGAGCTAACCGCTACCTAGTACGTATATACTATTTACTAACCAATAAACCGCACTATACATATGAGTGTAATATGGAAGTTTAAATCGTTGATGATTTTAATGTCTATGTCAATGGGGCATGCCTATTCACATAACATTGAGCTGAACAACCTATCATTGCAGGATACGACCGAAACGGACTCTATCCCTCCTATTGATACCTTGCCAGCTATGAAACCCCTGTATGAATTGGACCTGCCAAAGTTCAATAATTTAAGGAGTCTCAAAACCACCTCTTTAAATACTGCAAATAGTTTGCAGCAATATATTAAAGGTGAATTGCCGGGAGTCTATGTTTCCGAATCCAGTGGGGAGCCAGGAACAAATATCCAAATGTTCGTCCGTGGTATCAGTAAACCTATCCTCAGCAATAGGGATATTTACAATAGTCAACCATTAGTGGTTTTGGATGGTGTTCCACTTATCGGTGAACACCCTTTCGCTTTTGATATTCAAAACTATGACGTCGAAAGGATTGGTACTGAAAATAATCTCCTAGCCAATTTTGACATAGACAATATAGAGAGCATACGTGTCCTGAAGGACCTTTCTACTCTAGCAACCTATGGGCCTCTTGCTTCGAATGGTGTAATTGAGATTACTTCAAGAAAAGCACCAACTGATGGTGATAAAAGAATTACGGTGAATAGTTACATTGGAATGTCCCAAAAGCCAACTGTTACAACTATTAACGGTGCTTATGAAAATGCCTTTCGAAGACAATTTTATGACCTTTATACCACAAATGGTAAATTCAACATTGATGATGTTTATCCTATTTACCTCAGTGATTCATTGAACAATGACTATTATGGTCCTTCGAATTGGTCAGATAGTTATTATCAAAATGGCTTAAACCATGGTGTTAACGCAAACATTGCTGGAGGACAGCCTCGTGCAACTTTCCAGTTCTCTCTTGGAAATGTAAAAACTTCAGGAGTGGCTGATGACACTAAATTCGATAAATACAATGCCCGGTTTTTCCTAAATCTAAGACCTTTCAAATGGTTAAACTTTGAAACCCTATTCAATGCATCTCGAATTAATAGAGACCGTAATCGTAACTTGAGAAACCGCTTTGCCATGATGGGTTACCTTCCTGACTTAGGTGCTCCATTAGCTCCTAACAAAGATGTGTACGATACTTACCTGAAAGAATTCGATAAAAGCTTTGATGATAACTTCAATAATATCCTGGAAGGATTTTTCCGATTCCAATTTAATGCAGGTCCTGTCAAGTTCCGTACTAAATTTGCCGTAGATTATAATGAAGGGTATAGAGATTTATTCTACCCAAGCACCATTCTTGAAAACAGCAATTTCGCTTCGAACTACTATGGCTACAATCAGCGTATAATGGTAGACAACCAACTCGTTTACGATATAAAGAACGGAGCAAATTATTTCTATTTTGAGGCCGGAAATTCCCTGATGTGGGATACTTATAAGTATAATTATTCTTATGCTTATAAAGGTGTCAACGATTTTATCAAATTAAATTTGCTGGAATCTGACCCTAATAATGGGAATTATTTAAATCCTATCCCATTTCCTAGACAATTGGTCTACAAATTCTTGGACCGGACCAAACACAATATGGTTAATTTCTATGGTAAAGCTTCCTATACTTATAACGAATCCTATACTGCTGCACTGACACTACGTTACGATGCATCATCAAATGCACAGCCGACTTCGAGGTGGTTCTTTTCTCCAGTTTTAGCTTTGGGTTGGAATGCTAAAAATGATTTCCTAAAGGATAATGATGCAGTAAGCTTATTTAACATCCGTGCGAATGTAGGTAGAATTGGACATTACAATCTTTATGATAATTATTCTCAAGGCCCTAGTTATACGGCACAAGTAGGCTACACAGGAAATGCCATCGTCCCGGGCTACAACGGTATCGCTGTTTTGGTACGTCCGTATGATGTGGGCTGGATTGGCTATAAACTTCCTTGGAGCTATTCTGACAATGCTAATTTAGGCTTTGACTTAGGTTTTGAGGAAAGAAATATTCAAGTTTCATTTGATGCTTATGTACGTGATACCAAAGATCAGTTGATCATGCTGCCAGGCAAGAAAGATTTTGGATATGAATATCAATATGAAGCGGGCATGGATGTCCGGAACATGGGCATCGATTTATCTGCTTCCGGTAACGTTGTACAAAACGATAAAATCACCTGGAATACAGGATTGGTACTTGGCGTAAATACCAATAAATTATTGGCTTTGCCAAATGGATTGGATGAAGTTGAGGTCAATGACCGCCTATTAAAGGTCGGCGAAAGAATAGATGCCTTTTGGTTGTATGAAAACAACGGCATGTACAAAACAGATCAAGAAGTTCCAGAGGTAAATGGTCAAAAATTAACGTATAATGGCATTATCCTTAAGGCTGGGGATCCTATTTGGCGGGATTCAAATGCTGACAATCAGATCACCAAAGAAGACAAGGTAATTCAGGGAAATATCCTTCCAAAACTTAGCGGTTCATGGAACAATATGGTTACCTATAAAAATTTCGACCTGAACTTAAATTTCTATTTCAATTTAGGTAGAAAGATTGTCAACCAAGAAATGGCCAATCGTTTCAATTTCATTGAAAATGAAAATGCCAGCAGTATAAACTCTATCAAAGAGATTACCTATTGGGAAAAAAGAGGTGATTATGATAAATATCCCCTATACAATCCCTGGTCGTCAGTTACTCCTTTTCAAACTAATCAAAATCTATTCTTAGAAGATGGATCTTTCCTAAAATTGAGAACAGCTACGATTGGCTATAATTTTAAAGACATTATAGGAAACAAGCTCGGCAAAAATGGAGACTTCTATGTCTACCTATCTGCAAACAATTTATTTACTGTCAGCAAATATTCAGGTAGAGATCCTGAATTGGTGAATTACTTAGGCTATGACCAGGGTTATTCATTACCGATCCCAAGAACATTTGCATTAGGATTTAAACTTAAACTATAACTGACTATGAAAAGATTATTAATCATATTGATTGTATTGAGTCAGGTATTCGTTTCCTGCAAAAAAATGCTGGACGTCAATTCTACTCGTTTGGTGTCTGAAGAAAACATGTGGATTTCGATGGAAGATTCCAGAGGTGCCTTAATGGGTGTTTATGGTCTAACAAAATCTGCATTGAATGATAATAATGCACATTGGATATATGGAGATGTTCGTTCTGGACAATTCTCGGTTCCAATTCGTCAAGACCTTAAAGCGGTTGCTAAACATGATTTGAATGCATCGTTTGGGGTGATGAATGACTTGAAATCTTGGCGTAGGTGGTATGCTGTAATTAATTCAGCCAATATTTTCCTAGAACGAATCCATGAGGTCAAAGAAAAGGACGAAAGATACACCAACAACAACATGGTAGTGGATATTGCACAAGCGAGGTTTTTACGTGCTTTTGCATATTTCTATATGGTTCGTATTTGGGGAGATGTACCATTAATTGTTTCGTCTAAAGAAGGAAGTTTTACAGATCAACCCCGTGAAGATCAAAGTAAGGTTCTAGCATTTGTGGAGCAGGAACTTATCAAAGCGGCACAAGACTTACCTTTCTTATATAGTTCGAACGATGAGCAGCAACAAGGAAATTATTATAACGAATCTAGTTCAAGGTGGACAGGTTCATTAGCCCGCAAAACGACAGCTTATGCAATCTTGGCGCATGTAGCAGCATGGCAAAGCAATTATCCTGATGCTGCAGCCTATGCTAAATTCGTCATTGACAATGCTCAAAAAGGTGGTTTAGGCATTCTGTCTACTGGAAACATGACCGATCCAAATGGTTTTTTCTATGATAAGAACAACAATCAATTATTGGGTTTTGCCCATGTCTACAATCATGTAGAAGGATCATTCACAGGACATATTGAAGAGTTGACCTTGGCTGCTCCGGTTGTTAATAAAAGTATTCCGGATATGTATATTCCTAAGGAGAAAATCCTGGAAATATTCAATGAACCTACAGATGAAAGGTTCTCAGCCGATACATTAGGCAACCCGGTTACTGAGGTCTATTTTAGGAACTTTAACGGTCAATATCCAATTTTTAGCAAGGTTAAATGTATCATGGGTGGAGTTACTGACCCTTCTTTCAGATTTTATTCCAGCGCCACCATCATTACCAGATTGGAAGACATGTACTTATTACGTGCTGAAGCATTAGCCGTGATCGGAGAACAAAATGGTGCGATAGATCTACTGAATACCATTCGTGAGCGTAGAGGTCTGAATAATTATTCTGCAGCTAGAAATGGAGAATTAATTGAAGCCATTTTCCAAGAAAGAAACCGAGAGTTGATGGGCGAAGGCCACCGATGGTATGATTTGGTCAGACAATATAAAATTATCAATGATAATTCTGACCTGAGTAAATTAATTCGGGATAATGGGCAATATTGGCCAATATCCACTGAGGTTTTGACCCAAAATAAATTATTAACCCAAAATGAATATTGGAAATAAACTGTTTAACCATGAAAATCAATAATCTATTTTATAGCATTCTTTTCTTGATTTTGGTGAGCAGCTGCACCAAAGACAAAGGATATTATAATGAAACCGTCCAGAAGGTGACTTATGATGGTACAATTCTAGAATATCTTCAAAGTAAACCGGGTGTATTTGACTCTTTATTAAAAGTTTTGGACAGAAGTAAAATGAATGCTGTCTTAGGTAGTAATGAGAAATATACCTTCTTTGCCCCTACGAATCAAAGTTTCCAATTAGCCATTGAAAACCTCAACAATACCCGTAGGGAATCTGATAAATCTTTGGAATATTTAAGCAACGTGGATCTAAAACATTTGGATACCATGATGTCGCAATATATTATTAAAGGATCGTACCCTAGCGACTCAATGCTCCTTAAGGATGGAATCAAATTACAGGATTTCAAATATAAAAGGACGATGAATGCAAAATTAACAACAGCGACATCATCTGGATTTGAAGGTGGAGGTCCGAAGGTGATTGAGTATTCGGACACGAAAAACAGTCAATTTACTAGAAACTGGATAACTGCAACGACAGCATCTATCAATATTGAGGCAAAAAACGGGATGATCCATGTATTGTCTTCCAACCATGTATTTGGATTCAATGATTTTGTTACTCGCTTAACTTATATCCCACCTCCACCAAATTTATTTGTCACAGTTGGTGGTAAGTTTTCAGTATCAAGGGAAACAGGTGGTGGTCCCGATGCAGTTGAAGCTTCAAAATATGTATTCGACGGAAATAGAGAAACAAAATTCTTCTTAGGTGGATTTAATGGAGTTTGGATGCAGGTGGAATTAAATACGCCTACGGCTGCAAACTCTTATACCTTAACTTCTGCGAATGATATTCCTGATAGGGATCCTATTGACTGGAACTTACAAGGTTCTCAAGATGGGGAAAACTGGGTAACATTAGATTCAAAATCCGGAGAAGAATTTACTTCTAGATTCCAACAACGGGTATTTTGGATCAATAATACAACAGCTTATAAATTCTATAGGTTGAATATCCAAAGAAACCGTTCTGGAGGAGATTTCCAATTAGCAGACTGGAGTGTTAATAAAGGAACAGCAAACTAATCCATTGACCTGAAAAAGATTATTTATGAAAATCTCAAATAATATCCGATTACTCTGCGTCATCCTAAGTAGCTATAGCCTATTCAGTGCATGTTCAGACATGTATGGCTTACCGGAAGACCGTGATTTTATCAGTGATAAAATTGACTATACCAATAAAATACTAGAACCTATCCTTGGAAGAACAACCGTATTTACTTCTATGGTGGAGGACAATTCGACGCTTCCAATGAAGTTTGAAATCGTCAACGCCCGTTATGGTGATGGGCGGCCTGTCACTGATATCTTTACCAAAGCACCTACTTACGAATGGATCCAAGAATATGATGGATTGGAAAAATCAATAGCTGAAATCGAAGCCAAAAGAAAATTAGTTGAAAAACCTATTTTCGAGGTCGATAGCAATGGACGCTTAATTCTATGGGCATCAGCAAATAATAAAAATCTAAAACCTAGACCTGTGGACACCGTCCTTAAAACGCAGGATATTCGTTTTTTTGATATAAAAGTTCAAAACTCGGGTGGTACACAGATCATCAAGGATTTCCAATTAATCCCTTGGACTCAAAGGGACTACTACCCTGATACGGACATCAATCCATATACGGGCGGTAAGGCGCCGGATCCACAGCGACCAAAGGATACAACCAGACAGGATTATATTATTCCAAGTTCTTTAACAAATGTAATTGGCGAGAGAACACAATTGCCATTAGCAAATAATTCAATCAAAAAAGATGTCGTAGTCTATATTCGTCCATTCTCTGGCGGTAAAGGCAATAGCTTAAGGATAAAATTCCTAGGGGCAGATGGAAAATTTATTAATCCAGTAAAATTCAACCAGACAAAATGGGATTTGTTAGTTCATGGATTTAATAAAGTAATGAACCCGGAATATGTGCAATATGATGTTGCCTACCCTATTCCTTTATCGAATATCAAAACTGACTATTCAAATGGTGGTACGGCCTTTTTCACGATTAACTATTCTAGAATTGGTTTTGGAGGAATCAGACAAGTAGGCCAATTATCTTTGAATTACCGTATTTATAAAAAAGGAGATTGGGAAATTGTATTTCATTTCCGCAATGAGAACCCAAAATTTGAAGACGACTAATCCTAAGCCTTATGAAATTACAAAAACTAATTATATTAATCTTAAGCATATTTAGCCTTCAAATTGCTTTTGCTCAGAATCAGGAGATTCGAGGACGGGTTGTTGACGAGTCCAACAATGGAGTTGCAGGCGTTACAGTTATCAATGCTGCCAACAACCGCGCTATTACTGCTACAAGTGATAATGGGAACTTCTCGATCAGTGTTCCTGCTAATACGACTTTAATATTTAAAGCGGTAGGTTTTAACCAGAGAAGGGTTACTGTCAGGGCTAATCAAACTACGATCAATGTACAGTTGAGCTCAACAGAGGATCAAGTGGAAGAGGTCGTTGTCCGTGGTTATGTTGCCCGCAAAAAGGAAACAACTACTGGTTCTTCCTTTACCTTAGGAGAAAAAGACCTTCGTGACGTTCCGACTGCAAACTTAGAACAGTTAATGCAGGGTAAAGTTCCTGGATTGAACGTTCAGGTAAATACCGGTGCTCCTGGATTCAGAGGGTCGACCCAAATTCGTGGACTATCCACTTTAACGACTACAGGAAGTGGTAGCGAATCGATCTTAATGCCTACTTCCCCATTGTATGTGATTGATGGTGTTCCTATGGATGCTGACCGTGCTTCGGAATTTGGCCTTCAACAACAAGGTCCCGGAATCAGTCCACTTTCCTTAATACCACCGGAAGATGTGCAGAGCATTGAAATCTTAAAGGATGCCCAAGCAACTTCCCTATATGGTTCACAAGGTGCTTATGGTGTAATAATCATCACAACAAAACGTGGAAATTCTCCAGTACCTCGCATCAATTATACCCACAGTACTTTTATGAAAACACCACCTAAGTTAAGAGAAACGTTAGGGGGTAATCTGGAACGTCAATTAAAGATCTGGCAAATTTATAATAATGCCAGAATTCAGGGGGAAATTGATAATATTATGAATACCCCAATGTTAGCGGATAGTTTAAATGCGTTTTTCAATAATTCAACAAATTGGCAGGCACTTTACTATCAAAACACCTTTAATCAAAACCATAACTTAAGTTTGGACGGTGGTAATGAAATCCTTTCCTATAAATCCAATATTGGTTATTATGGAGAAACAGGGGTTATTAAGAATACGGGCTTTAATCGGTATTCTGCCAACTTGAGAATGGATTATAGACCTTCGAAAAGGTTTGATTTTACAGGACAGGTATTCGCCCAATTAGGTAAACAAAACAAAGGCGACGGTACGGGAATCTTGCAGACCGGAGTGAGCACAGGAGGAATGAACTCCACCCTCCTTCCTCCGCCAGGATTTTTCAATGCCTCAGCTGACTATATTTCAGCAATTAAAACGAAAAATGATAATAGCTCCAAGCTGATCAGGCCCTATGTGGAAGGTAAATTTGAAATCCTTCCAGGATTAAGGTTACAGTCAGCATTGAGTTATGAATTTGCTTCGAACAATGAAGACCGTTTTACACCTGCAGCGGCAGCTGGCCAGTTCTCTGAAGTCTATTCATTTGCTGGACGTGAATCCAATCTTTATAATCGGAACATCATCAATTATACACGTGATTTTAATGAGGACCATAACATCTTTATCAACCTCTTTAATGAAGTGAGACATAATCAAAGACAAAATTCTATTACCAAACAGGTTCGGACTCCAAATGACCAATTTGAAGGACCATTGGGTTATGATGGTTGGTTTTCTAGAGGGGGTGGAATATTGTCCAATTTCAGAAATGAAAAAGCCTTATCATTTGCATTAGCGACGTCCTATAGTTATAAGAGCCGTTACATTGTGGATCTTTCGTACCGGATTGATGGTTCTTCTGCAAATGGTTTTGAGAATTTATATACAAAAAACCCTGCTATTGGGGTTCGATGGAATGCACATCATGAAGAATGGATTAAGTCTGTGCCATGGATCAATCTTGCTTCCCTTCGCTTTACTTGGGGAGTGAATGTTATGCCGACCAGTTCCTTGGAGCGCATCTACGGAAAATATGATATTTCCGGTAGATACAATCAAATCAACGGTATAGGTATCAACTATGAATTTATTCCAAATCCAAACCTTAAACCAACAACATCCATGCAATATAATGCTGGTTTGGATCTGAATCTGTTCAATAATAAGATTGAAATAATTTATGATACATATTACAAACGTGTTGAAAATCTATTATTTGAATCATTCTTAAGCAATTCAACAGGATTTGACAAGTTGCATTCAAACGATGCTGGTCTTGCAAATTATGGACATGAACTAGCATTAAACATTCGACCACTACCCGCAGCCAGTGCATTTAACTGGACATTCTCCTTAAACGGTGCCTATAATAGGGATGTTTTATTGCAACTTCCTGCAACCTTCCGTGGTCAATTCATTAAGTGGGATGGTGGTCCTGATCTATTACATAGTGTGAATCGTGTTGGTACCTCTGCCCTATCTAATTATCTATTACAGAATGTTGGGGTATATGCAACAGATGCAGATGTCCCGGTTGATCCAACAACAGGTCTTCGTTATAGAACATCTGATGGAACATTCTTCCAAGCTGGTGACCCAATATTTGTGGACCGAAATGGAGATTATATTTTAGATCAACGAGATTATGCACGTTCAGGGAATACCCAACCTTTATGGACCGGAGGTATGCAGAATAACTTTAACTATAAGAACTTCCAATTCTCTGTTTATGCCTCTTATACAGCAAAACGTACCATTCTTAATTATGCATTGGCACAACGTTTAGACCTGTTTAGAAATCCTTTCGGACAAATTATAGAAAATGGAGTGATTACTGGAAATGGCGGACAATCTGTGGTTCCGGTGGATGACTTGGATATTTGGTTACAGGACGGAGATATTGCAAAATATCCTTATCCATATGATTTCTCAAGAAATTCCAGTGTTAGACCTTTCCGTTACGACCAAACCTTATGGGAAGAAAACGGATCCTATTTTAAAATTAACAATATTATTGTAGCCTATGTGTTTGACAGGGATTTCTTAAGAAGATTTAAGTTAGACAGGTTCCGTATTTACGCATCAATGGATAATGTTTATACATTTTCTAAATATTCAGGACCGAATCCTGAAAACGTAACAAGTCTTGGCCGTGATGCTTCTAATGGCTACCCGGTACCGAGATCATATACTTTAGGTTTCAACATTTCATTCTAATTATTATGAAAAACTTAATAAAAAATAAATTAGCAGTAATTGGATTAGGAATAGCTTTGGGTTTCAGTTTTTCTGGGTGTAAGGATTATCTAACCGTGGAACCCATCGATCGTTTAACAGGGAATAATTATTACCTTTCCCAACAAGATGTAGAAACAAATATTGCCTTTATATATGCCAAATTCTTCACGAAGATCAATGAAACGTGGGTAATGGGAGCGATCGGTGAAGCCCGATCTGGTGAGATCTTTGTTTCTGAAGGAGCCAATAGTTATAACTCAAGAAAAGTCATTGAAGCATTAGGAAGAAATGACATCAACTATGCCATGGCCGGAAATGATTTTCAATGGTATAATATCCGTGCTATCACCAATTGGAAAACGTATTATCAGGTAATTCAAAGTACCAATATCCTCATTGAAAAATTAGAAGAGGGCATTCCTGGTGTTAGCGGTTCAGATCAAACACGTTATATCGCCGAAGCAAAATTCATTAGAAACTTCACTTATTTCTGGATGGTGCGTCTATATGGTGATGTTCCTTATTTTACAGATGCTTACCATACGGAGCCTCAAGCCCGTGAAAGCATGGTTTCAGTATTGAATAAATGTATTGCTGATTTGAGTCCACAAAAAGATTTAATGCCATGGTCGTTAAATGATCCGGGACTTAGAGGTGCTAGACCTGCTAAAGGAGCAATAATAGCTCTACTGATGCACATGAATATGTGGAACTCAAGTTTTGATCCTGCAAATAAGCAGAAATACTTAACCGAGGCGGTAGCTCTTGGAAAACAATTGATCGACAGTAAACAGCATAAACTTGTTGCTCCCTTCAATGATCAAAACTGGGCGACAGTTACCAAAGGTAGAAGTGAAGAATCGCTCTTCGAATTCTACAAGAGTATCAACTATGGGGATGATGTTGCGGCTTTAGCTCCTTTTTGGGATCACTTCTTACGTTGGCCATACAAATTCCCTCGTTATACCAACCAATTAAGCCATTGTTACTTTATTTCAACCTATATGAATCAGATCTTTCCAGAAGGAGATGCAGATAAACGTAGAGAGATGTGGTTTGAGGACATTACTTCGGACAATGGTCGCTTTGTACTCAGAAAATTTGGTACGAACGTATATGCTTCAGGTAATGAAGATAAGAACCCGGATAATACGTTCAGTATTTTCAGATATTCCGATGCAATTTTATTGTATGCTGAAGCTTGCGCAGAATTGAATAGAGATCCGGAAGCCATTGCTGCAGTCAATATGGTTCGGGATCGGGCACAGGCAACTAGGTATAATGGTGGCGGAGGTTCGGATCTCAAGAACTTTATCTTTCTAGAAAGAGGAAGGGAATTGATTGGTGAAGGAATCCGATATTTTGACCTTATCCGAACACGAAGGATTATGAGCAGAGAATGGACCTTGAGCCCATTAACCTTGGATCAATATAATCGCGGTGGCTGGACCTGGCCTATAGATCCTTCTGCGCTGAATAACAATCCATATATGGAATTAAATGATTATTGGACTTCAATTGGACGTTAATTATGAAAAAGCTATTTAAAACCGAATATATTGCACTCTTTTTTATGAGTCTATTCTTTTTGGGTGCATGCAATAAGGATGATTACTATGAGGATGGAGGCTTAGCCAAAGCTGAATTCGATGGAACTATCATTCAATATTTAGAAACAAAACCTGTTCTATTTGATACTATTGTACAGATTATCAAATTGGCAGGTCTCGAAAATGACTTTAAAACGAAAGAATTTACATTTTTCGCCCCTTCAGATCCAGACATCAAACAATTGATTGGGACTGTTGGAAAAGGAGGTTTAAATGAAGTGCTTTTTTTTAATGGCCTGGATACCATTCAAAAATTAAGCGATATAGATTCCTTAATCTGGCGGAAGCACTTATTGAAATATATGTTTAAAGGGAAGAATAAACTTGCCGATTATCCTCAGGTTGATTTTCAACTCTTAGGCACATATCCCGGACAGAATTATGTCTCTATGAGCGGTGCTGTTTCTAAAATAGGTGTAGTATTCAATGATATCATACAGATGAGCGGATCGACTGAGGTTGCAAGGTTAAAATACAAAGGCTATAGACAGTTATTTCTTTCTTACATGCCTGATTATGGCAACCCAGATAACCTTCTTAGATACCCGGTTTCTACATCGGATATTCAACCGACGAATGGCGTAATCCATGTTTTAAATTATAACCTTACTTATTTTGGATTAAACTTAGCTTCAATAGATGTTATTCAGGATGTTATCCAAAGCAAACGCTAAAATTATGAGAAAGCTTTTTAAATATTATATAATCGCAATGGCATGCTTAGGATCATTTTCCTGTTCCAAAGATGTCGAATTCCACTCTGAACCTTACCAAGAAGGTAAGGCAGCATTAGGAATTGTAATTGACCGATCGCAAAAGCCAAGTCCAGAAACTGGCGGACCGGGCACTTTAGTAAAATTAAAAGTAAAAGGCCTTAATGCTTATAAGGATAAAGCTGTATTTACCTTTAATGGTCAGAAGGCAGAAATTGTTTCCATCAGCGACGAAGAAATTACCGTTAAGGTTCCGGATTTCGCAAGTACTGGAGCGACAACGATATTAATCGATGATATTCTTTTCCATGGACCAAACTTTATGGTTCAGGGTAAAATTAAAATAGATCCAACCTGGCAGGCCAAATATGGAGCTAACGGAGGTTCAATGATTGATATGCTGACAACCACGGATGGAAAGAATATTTTCGTAGGTGCCTTTACCAATTATGAAAATAAAGGTAACATCAAACCCAACAATAGAATTGTCAGAACTTTTCCTAATGGAGAATATGATGCCAGCTTTCGCGTAGGAAATGGGGTTCAAGGATTTCTAAGCTCTATTATACAAATTCAGAATGGGTATTATATTGCAGGTTCTTTCTCGGGTTTTGATCAAAGGACGGACAATATATCCAATTTGACTCGTTTAAACCTAAATGGGCAGATTGATACCATGGCCGTTAAACCATTTCGCCCTCCTCACCTTCCCGATACCACCAAATATTATCCAAAATTCAATGGTGGATTTAATACTTCAGTAGCTGATATTTATGAGCATAAAGGAAAAATACTGGCTGTAGGGAGCTTTAGATATCATATCCATCGAACTTACGGCAAGCCGAATTATATGGAAACTAGGGATTCCGTGATTCTTGATAGTACAGAGATAAGATCTGTTGCGCTATTAAATCTGGATGGAACTTTAGACAAATCTTTTAGATTTTCCAATGGAAAAGCATTTTTAGGTGCAAATGGTTATACAAGTTCTTATTATCATAAATCTGGAGCTTTAAAAGGGAAAACGGTTATTTTTGGATCCTTTAGCAGCTTTGATGGCGAGCCAGCAGGAAATATCGTTAGGTTGAATGAAGATGGAACGGTTGATAAAACCTTCAATATAGGAAAAGGCGCAAGTTATGGTATTAGCTCCGTTAACTACAATGAAAAGACCAATAAATATATTATTACGGGAGGTTTTAAAACCTTTAACAATGTGGCAAGCCTACAAATGGTGATGTTAAATGCGAATGGAACGGTCGATAATACCTTCAAACCAAAAGACTTTAACGAAGGATTTCCAACATATGCACTACAATTGGAAGATGGTAATATTGCAGTTTCCGGTTCATTTGGAGAATATGGCGGCATTGCAAGATCAAATTTCTTAATTATCGATTCCAAGGGTGATTTGGTTAAGGGAATGAACAATACTGGCTATGTCGACGATCAAATTCTGAAGATCATTGAAACAAAATCGGATGATGGAAAAAGAGCCTTACTACTCTTAGGCAATTTTGACAAATTCGATAATATTGATGCTAGAAAAATAACAAGAATAACGATTGAATAATCAGCAAATTATGAAGAAAAATATTTTAAACTCAATTTCAGCCATACTGCTGATTTTTCTGGGCCTTAATATAACTTCCTGTCAGGAAGAGTTCAGTAAGGTTATTCCAGAAAATGATTCTGATTCTGTAGATGTAATTTATGGAAAGCCTAAAGTGCTCTTGTTAATTGTAGATGGAGCTCGAGGGGAATCTGTAAGAACTTCCAATATCTCCAATATGAATGCCTTGCTGCCCAATTCTATCTATTCCTGGGTTTCCTTGAGTGAAGAGAATGCTGCTGGTATATCATCGAATTGGGCAAACTTATTCACTGGAGTAAATTACACGAAACATGGAGTAAGAGACAATAATTTTGAGAACAATAAGTTCGATGCCTATCCCCTTTTGGCTGACCGAATAAAGGCCAGCATGGGTGATTCCATAAAGATGAGTATGGTCAGTCCTAACGCCACATTTATTGAAACATTCGGTAAAAATACGAAGGCTCAAAAAGCAAGCAATGATGATGATGTTACGACGAAAGTTATCAATGACCTAAAGGATGAAAATCTTTCATTTATCACGGGCCACTTTACTGCTGTAGATGCAGCTGGTAAAACTGCTGGATATGATAATTCAAAACCAGCCTACAAAGCTGCAATTGAAAAATTTGACGGTCAGGTAGGTCAATTAATCAAAGCATTGGAAGCAAGACCAAATTATGGTAAAGAAAACTGGATGGTAGTCATCACATCAAGTCAGGGCGGGGCCTATGAAATTCCTCCAGCACAAAATGACAACACGATATTCAGTAATGCTGGATTAAATACCTTTACGATTATTTATTCGCCAAGATATTCCACTAAATTTTTAGGAAAACCATTTATCGGAAATAAATTTATCGGTGATTTTATGCGCTTTGAAAGAGAAAACTATGCTCAGCTAGATTCTGGAGATAACAGTATTTTCGATTTGGATTATTCAGATTTTACCATTGAGCTGAAGATCAAGAAGAATAAAGGCCGAGATAATAATTATGCTTTTTGGTACCCATCGATTATTGGTAAAAGAAAACATTTCCAGGGAAACTGGGGGGCAGAAACTGATGGTATAGGATGGGTAATTCACCTTTCAGGTGAGTCTTGGATTTTTAATGCTCGTGGAGATAAGGGAACCGGGGAGGTTAAAGCTGACAAAGATTTAAACCGAGGAACTTGGAATACAATATCCATTACAGGTCAAACAGTAGATGGCAAGCGAACTGTCAAACTCTATACAAATGGTGAACTTTCAAAAGAGGCGGATATTAGCGGCTGGGGTTCTATTGCTGCTGAGGCTAAATTTAGAATTGGATTTTTAGAAACTAGAGAAGGTTGGCGTTCAGACGCATATTTGGCAGATGTAAAATTCTGGAAAGCCGCATTATCACCAGAGACTATCAAACAATATAGCTGTGAGGTTGGGGTGGAAATGAGCCATCCAAACATTGACTTTCTTGCTGCCTATTGGCCAATGAACAGTAAGGACGGAAAAGTATTATTAGATGAGGGTCCTTATGGTTCCCATCTAAAAACACATGGAGATTATCCGATTACCAATCTAAATGATTTTCTATGTGCTCCTTCTTCAAGCACTTTGAGTGCGATGGTTCCTAGAAATATTGATATCCCTACTCAAATTATCAGTTGGCTTAAAGTTCCTAGGCAATTGAGTTGGGGTTTGGATGGCCGTGTTTGGATTGATAAATAAACCTAAAGATTATGAAAGTCATGTTGAATTTAATCAAGAAAATATATGTACCCATTCTTTGTTTCACCTTATTTATAGGTTGCAAGGATACAGCATTAGAGGACTTTAGTCTAAAGCCCGGAACAGCAACGACCGTTGGTTCTGGCGATATCGCTGGTGGAATCACAAAAACGAATGAACAGATTACTGTTCCTGTCAGTATTAAATTAACTAGTCCTGCTAGTAAGGCATTTGATGTGAACCTTGCCGTGAATCAAAAAGCGGCTGAAGATCATATAAAATCTAAAAATTTAGGGAGTAACTATATTGCAGTTAAGCCTGAGTCTATCTTCTTACCAAATAGTACAAAAGTTAATTTTGGTGCAGACTCCACCGTTTTCAGCATTACCATTACACGGACAGAGGTTGAGAAATATTTTGGAAAGAATATTGTTATCGGATACGGGATTACAAATGCCGGAAAAGGTAATAATATTGACCCAAAGAATGCTAACGGTGTACTCATATTAAAAGTAAATGATCTTATCACAGAATCAGACATCCATTTTATCTCGTTGACCAATGGTGCTGGCGCTGTCTTAGAAGCTAAAAATCAACAAAATTATGAAAGTTCTTCTTCAGGACTTTCGATACCTATTGGAATAAGCTTGGCGAGCTTTCCAGGCTCTGCATTTACAGTTGATGTCCAGACATCCACCGATACTATTGCTCAATTGATTAAAACAGGAGTATTGCCCGCGAATACGGTAGGACTAAAACCTGAGGAGTACAGCATTCCTACGAAAGTTCAATTTGCAAGTAATTCCAAATCTACTGGATTAGAGATTAATGTGCCATGGTCGGTAATCAACCAGAACTTAGATAAGAAGTTAGCAGTCATAGTAAAGTTGAGTTCCTCAACCCTTCACGTACTGAATCCGGAAAAAAATTACAGCATCTTGCTGATAGACTCAGAAAATGTTGTTGAAGTGGATGTTACCAACGATGCTGTATTTACAGTAAGTCGCGACAACACCGGAAATCCGGATGAAAATTCTCCGAAATTGATTGACGGTAATTATAACTCAAAATTCTTGTTAGGAGATTTTGTTGATCTAGAAGCTAAATTAGTATTTACAGAAGCACAGAAAATCGGTGCATACACCTTTACCTCTGGGAATGATGCTCAAGAACGTGACCCTGCGGAATGGGTGCTTTATGGTTCAAATGATGGAACTACTTGGGAAGCCATAGATACGAGGAGAACAGAGGTTTTTAACGGCCGAAATGAAACTAAGCGATTTAATATTGAATTCCCTAAGGCATACAAACAGTTCAAGTTACACATCGAAAGAACGAGGAGCAGCAGTTTATTCCAAATGTCGGAATGGCGTATGGTAAGAATTCCTTAATAGAATCTAGAATTTGAAATTATGAAATTAATGAAATATGTATTTCTCTGCTTAGCTCTAGGTCTGTTGAGCAGTTCATGTAAAAAAGATCAAGAACCAGTGCCTGAAGTTATTGAAAAAGAACCAAAACCAACGGCAGCATTTACCTTCGCACAGGTAAACCAGAATGATCCATTTACTTTTAAGTTTGATAACAAAGCGACGAACTTTAAAGAAACGCGTTGGTCCTTTGGAGATGATAGTACAGCCTCTGTCGTCACTCCTACCCATACTTTTCTAAATACAGGAACCTATGTTGTCAAGTTGGTTGCATTAAATGGCGAAGGATATTGGGCACAGCGCGAGGAAACCATCCGTATTTCGGCGGCTAATTTGATTAAGGTGACTGCAAAACCTGCAGGAGCGGGAAAATTGAATTTGGCCTTTACCACAGCAATGTCAGTAGCAAAGACCGAATGGAAAGATGGTTATGAGAGCAATGGACAAGTTCTTAGCACAGAAAAAACAATTGATTTACAATTCGATCCCGGAACATTTAAAGAAGTACAATTAAAATTGACAACTTCAAAAGGTTCGATTGCAGCTTTAAATCTTTTTGTATCTGAATTAGGAATTATCAAAGACATTACGACTTTTGAAAATTCATTCTCTGTTTCCCATGAGAACAGTGGTGGACCGGATGCTGGAGAAGGATCGAAAAAGATGATTGATGGAGATATCACGACCAAATTATTTGTGGGTGGAGTTGGAAATAATATGAGTTGGCAATTTGCGTATCAATCCCCACAAATCCTAAATGGATATAGTATGACTTCGGGTAATGACTCACCAGACCGAGATCCTAAAAGCTGGAAAGTAGAAGGTTCAATTGATGGAGAAACATGGATTACCGTTGATCAACGTACAAATGAATTTTTCACGGAAAGAAGACAATCAAGGACTTTCTTATTTACAAATAAAACCCCATATAATTATTATAGATTCTCTATGACAGAACTAAATGGTGGTAGTAATTTCCAAATGTCAGAAATTCGAGTTTTAGAATTCCCACAGTAAATAAATCGAATTAAATTTTAATAATAACTGGTTGCTAGATCTGTAAGACAGAAAAAGCAACCAGTTTTTTTATTTCTACCTAACTCCTTTTACTCTTCTTCCATTCTCCTTCCTTTTTCATCCGCAGCTGATTATGACCTCGTCCGCTTGCATCCGGACGAGGTATGGATAATGTGTGGACGAAAAAGGAAGAAGAGTAGACCAAGAGTGGACGGAGATCAAACCAAGAATAGAAATGGACTAAAACATTGCGGAAACTGATCTGCATAAAAAATTAAAATTGGATAAAAAAAAGAGCTACAAAAATTTTGTAGCTCTTTATTGTAGAATTAGACGATCAGCCTAATTTAGCTTGAAATATGTTTAAGAAGCCTTTTCTACATTTAATGCTTTAGAAGCTTCAAGAGAAATCGCTGTTTTATCGAAACGAATTTTAACACCATTTCCAACATCTACCAAGAAAGTTTTATCACTAACTTCGACGATACGTCCATGAATACCGGCAGTAGTTACAATTCTTGAATTCACTCCGATTTCGTCGATATATTTTTTGTGTTCTTTTTGCTTTTTCATTTGTGGTCTAATCATAAAGAAGTAGAAAACCACAATGATTAATACCATTGGAATAAGTTGTGTAAAACCTCCTCCTGCTTGTAATAAAATTGTTGAGATCATTTGTATATTATAGTTTATAGTTTACGCTTAGATTGCTTCCACTGTACCTTTTAATTGTACTGTAGTGATATTAGATTCGGCGTTTGAAGCAATTGTGATTATCTTTTGTTGTTGACCTACCTGTCCATCGCTATTGAATTCAACGGCAATTTCCCCTACTTTCCCTGGTAAAACAGGCGTTGTTGTAAATTTTGGTGTTGTACAGCCACAACTTGCAGAAACCTGAGATAAGATTACAGGACTAGTTCCGGTATTTTCAAATTTAAAAACATGTTTAACAACCTCTCCCTCTTTGATGGTTCCAAAGTCATAAACAGATTCTTCAAAGTCCATTTTTCCAATACCGTCGTTCGCTTGAGCTGAATTTCCAGTATTGCTTTCAGTTGATGTAGTTTCCTGATCTGCATTTTTAGCAGCTTGGTTACAAGAAGTAAACAAAACCGTAGCAGCTACGAATGACAAAATAAGTTTTTTCATATTCATTTATTTATGCGATCAACCCGCGACCTTCTTTTTTAATTCTTCTTTGCGAGGTAAGGTCAGCAAGTATTTTGTCTAATATACCATTTATAAAGGTACTACTTTTCAAGGTACTGAAAGACTTAGACAATTCGATATATTCGTTAATTGTTACCTTAACAGGAATTGTTGGAAAATTTATCAATTCTGTGATTGCCATTCGCATCAAAAGATTATCAATTAATGCAATTCGGTCAGATTCCCAGTTTTTGGTTTTGGCAGCAATAAGGTCTTGATATTCTTCGCCATATTTAACTGTCATTTTCAGTAGGTCGATTATAAAATCCTTATCCTCAAGCCAGCTCGGAGTTAAGTCAGCCAATTTATTTTTAGCGGGAACTTCAGAATTAAAATTCTTGAAGGTTTTAGCGATCATAGCCTGCAAAACTTCCTTATCGACTTGCCAGTTTATGAATCTTTCATCTAATGCTTGTTCAATATCTGGGGATTTTAGAATAATCTTCTTGAAGATATATTTAATAATATCTTTTTCAGCAGCGATAGATCGATCTTCCAGGTTTAGGTATTCCAAATAAGCTTCAGAATCTTTTAACTGAGCATAGATTGAGCGAACAATTTCAGGATCGTAATTCCAATCGACGTTATACCTTTTTACTTTTTCTAAATACTCTCTGTTTTGTCTAAGCGAATCAATGAAAGTATTGTTGTTCAGTTTAGTAGAGGTGAAGTTTTTATCTTTATCAGAAGGAATCCATTTATTGGCAATACCTTCCACATCGATAAGCACATATTCTGCAACTTCATCTAAAAGATTCAGTGTCCAGATATACATTTCATCGACTTCCTCCACACTTTTGAGAAGGTTTTTCTCAAAACTAACAATGTTCTTGTCTTCCGACAAGCTGTAGGCATACAATGTTTGCATGACCTTTACCCTAAGGTGTCTTCTATTTAGCATAATTTATTGAAAGAACGAATATTAATAAAGAACGATATTATACTATGGTATTATTTTAATTTTTTCATGTCTGCGATCCGCTTTTCGGCGAGTTCTTTTGCAGCTTGATAAGTTGAAATATTTTCTTCTTTTGATTTTTGGATAACGTGTCTCGTTGCTGTATAGATATAGCGGATTAGGTGATCAGTGCGATCTGCACCATATCCTTCCAATTCTGAAAAACAAGAAATCAATGCTCCGGCATTAATCAAGAAATCAGGCGTATAGAGAATATTGTGTTCTTTTAATAGTTCCACGGTTTTCTCATCTTCCAATAGTTGATTATTTGCGGATCCTGCGATGATTTTACAGCGCATACGAGGAACAGTATCTGGATTTACAGTGCCTCCGAGTGCGCAAGGTGCATAAACATCAGCATCCAGTTCAAAGCTAGTCGAGTAAGTGATTGGTTCAGCCTTATATTTTGCGGCGATTTTCATTTTACGCTCTTCAGTCATATCAGAAACATACACTCTTGCATTTTCAGCACGTAATAAAGAGACTAGGTGTTCCCCTACACTTCCGACACCTTGAACAGCAATTTTTCTACCTGCAAGGTTATCATCACCATATAATTCTTTGATAGCAGCTTTAATTCCGTAGTAAACTCCTTTTGCTGCGAATACGGTTGTATCGCCAGAACCATTTAAGGATGTTGGCAAACCAGCTACATAATTTGTTTCGGCGTGAATATATTCCAGGTCTTTTTGTGTTGTACCTACGTCGATTGAAGCGATAAAGTTGCCGTTCAATCCATTGATGAATCTACCAAAACGACGCATCAAAACTTCTGTTTTTTCAGTTCTATTGTTACCGATGATGATAGCACTACCGCCTCCTAGGTTCAATCCGGCAAGGGAAGCTTTGTAGGTAATTGCTTTAGATAAGCGTAGAGCATCTTCGATTGCTTCGGCTTCTGTAGCATACGGCAACATCCGAACACCACCGATTGCAGGGCCCAAGGTTGTGTCGTGAATTGCTACAATAGCTTTCAAGCCGACTTCTTTATCATTACAAATGAAGATATTTTGATGGTCAGATACGCGCATCAAATCAAATAACGAGGTAGAATCTTTTTGCATAAACAAACAAAATTAACAGGTACAAAATTAGCAAATTATTTAGTTCTTTAGCCAAAAGCCTTAAAATATTCGATTTAGATGAAAGTATTGACAATATCACAACTTTCACCTATAGTTTATTGAAAATTATCCATTATTTTTGTTGAAATGAAGGAACTATCATACCTCAATAAATTTTTCTATAAATATCGTTGGAAGTTAATCCCAGGAGTCATCTTTGTGATTATTTCCAATTACTTTGGTATCCTTCCGGCACAAGTCATCCGAGAAGCATTTGACTTGGTCAAAGAAAATATTGATCTGTACAGACTTTATGATGGGTTTGATAGGCAATCCATCATTTATGAGGTATTTAGTAAAAGTCTCTTATTCTTTGGTCTTGTAGTTTTAGTTTTGGCACTTCTGAGGGGAATTTTTCTTTTTATGATGCGTCAGACCTTGATTCTTACCTCCAGGCATATTGAATATGATATCAAGAATGAGATATATCAGCATTATCAAGAATTAGATTTCGCCTTTTATAGAAAGAATAATACAGGTGATTTAATGAATAGAGCGACGGAAGACGTTAATCAGGTTCGCAACTATTTGGGTCCCGCGATTATGTATGCTATAAATACAGTGGTATTATCCATTATGATAATCTATGCGATGTATAATGTGAATGCCACCTTAGCGACCTATTCCCTAATTCCCATTCCCATTATTTCGATTATTATACTTTTTGTCAACAAAGTAATCAATAGGAGGAGTGAAAGAATACAAAGGCAATTATCCCATCTTTCATCATTTGTTCAGGAGACTTTTTCAGGAATAAGGGTCATTAAGACTTATACTCGTGAAAGCGATAAGATGAATAATTTCAAAAATGAGAGTGACCGATATAAGGACATCAACCTGAACCTTGTAAAGGTTCAGGCGATCTTTTTTCCATTAATAATCTTTTTAATTGGATTCAGTACGATTATTACGGTATATGTTGGTGGCTTGGAAGTCAAAGACGGTAATATTACAGCTGGAAATATTGCTGAGTTTATTATTTATGTCAATCAGCTTACCTTTCCGGCCATGTCATTAGCGTGGGTAACCTCATTAGTTCAGCGAGCATCTGCATCCCAAAAGCGTATCAATGAGTTCCTAAGCACAAAATCGGAAATTAAGAGCGGCAGTATAGAGGAGGAATTAAAGGGAGATATCAGGTTGGAGAATGTTTCCTTTACCTATCCGGACACGGGAATTAAGGCCATAGATAATATTAGCTTTCATATTCCAGCTGGAAAAACAATGGCCATAATTGGTCGTACAGGATCTGGAAAATCGACACTGGCAAATTTATTATTGCGAATGTTTGATGTAGATAAGGGTGAAATTTTATATGACCGGCATAATATTAAAGATTATGAATTAAAATCCCTCCGCGAACAAATCGGTTTTGTACCGCAACAGGTATTTTTGTTTTCAGATACAATTGCTCGTAATATAGCATTTGGATTGGATGCAGTAGATACGCCAAAAGTGGAGAAGGCAGCAAAAGACGCTGTAGTTTATGAGAATATTGTTGGGTTTGATGAGGGATTTGAAACCCATATTGGAGAAAGAGGGATTACGTTATCGGGAGGTCAAAAACAACGTGTTTCTATTGCTAGGGCATTGGTGAAAGACCCTAAAATCCTTATGTTCGATGATTGTCTATCAGCAGTTGACACGAAGACGGAAGAAGAGATCCTTCACAATCTAGGTAAGATCATGGCTGGCAAGACCTCGATAATTATTGCCCATAGGATATCAACGATCAAAAATGCAGATCATATCATCGTATTAGATCAAGGAAGAATAATAGAAGAAGGCACTCATGAATCGTTATTGTCGATGGAAGGAGAATATGCTTCACTATATGAAAAACAATTATTAGAGGCTTAAATTTTGCCATAAAAAAATTAAAAAAAAATTACCAATTATACATACTTAAATCAGATGTAAATTATTTACATTTGACTAAATTTTAACCAAATCATTATGAAATCTATTTTATTAGGTCTCTGCATGACATGTGCAAGCCTGATGGGATACGCTCAAGACAATCCATTACCTAAGTTGGACTTGGGCTTATTCACGACTGACCACAAGCAGAACGATACCTCTGCACATGCAATTGTATTATTTGAACATGGAAGAACTGAGCTGGAGTATAGTGAAAGCGACCGGGGTTTGATGGTTGTCCACAATCGATATGTTCGGATGAAGATTTTGGACAAGGAAGGTGTTGATGCGGCAAATGTGAGTATAGACTTATATAAATATGGACCAGACTTCGAATATGTACGCGATGTGAAAGGGAGAACCCATAATTTCGAAGATGGAAAATTGGTAACGGATGATCTTAAAAGAGAAGCCATTTTTACGGATAAATCATCTCAATATAGCCAAGAGGTTAAATTTACGCTACCTAACATCAAGGACAATTCCATAATAGAATATTCTTATCGATTAGTATCCCCAGGTATAAGGACGTTCCGATCATGGTATTTTCAATCCAAGTATCCCAAATTACATAGTGAGTATGTTGCTGTAATACCGTCAACATTTCAATATAATACCAACCTTAAAGGATACTTGCCATTGACTGATAGCAAGACCTCTGTATTGAATAAGCATTTTCTTTTAAATGGAACAAGACAGGACTGTTCAAAGATGACCTATGTGATGGAAAATATTCCGGCATTTAAAGATGAAGATTTTATGCTGGCAGCGATCAATTATGTTTCCTCTATTAACTATGAATTGAGGACCTACTTCAATCCCGATGGTCCACATACAAATTTTGCAAAGACATGGACAGATATTGACCAGGACTTAATGTTGGAGAAGGAATTTGGAGGTCAGATAAAAAATAAGGGTGCGTTTAAGGATCTGTTACCAGAAATTATAGCAGGGAAAGAAAATAAGTTAGATAAAGCCAAAGCTATTTTCTATTATCTCCAAAAAAATATTACTTGGAATCAAATAGGTGGGAAGTTTTCGGATGTAGGTGTTAAAAAGGCCTTAGAGCAGAAGAAAGGAAATATGGCAGATATCAATTTGGGATTGGTAGCAGGATTGAATGCAGCAGATATAGAAGCCTACCCAGTTATTATATCGACGCGAGAAAACGGTATTCCGAGCTTTTTATATCCAGCAATGACTGATTTCAATGCGGTGATTGCTATGGCGAAAATAGACGGCAAGGACTACTTATTGGATGCCTCGGAGAAATATCTACCATTTGGTGAATTATCAATGCGTTCAATCAATGATCGTGGTCGAGTAATTTATTCTAAAAGTCAATCGGATTGGGTAATCCTTAAGAATGAGGTCCCTTCAAGAAACAATTATAATATTTTGGGGAAATTAGATTCTGCGGGGAAAATTAAAGGAACCATTAGGATCCAATATTCAGGATTACATGCACTACACAAAAGAGAAGAAATTGAAGAATATAACAGCTTTGAAGAGTATGAAGAAAAATTAATGGAACAATTAACTTCGATGCGGATATTAAGTTCAAAGGTGGAGAATTTAGACGACTTGGAAAAGCCTTTAGTTGAACAATTGGAGTTTGAGATGGAAATGAGGGAAAACTTTAGGGAAAATGAATTTGTTCTTAATCCTATTATTTATGAGCGTACGACGAAGAACCCATTTAAGTTAGAAGAAAGAAACTACCATGTTGATTTTGGAGCACCACAGACAGAAGTTCATAATATCAACATAACTATTCCATTGGGTTATACAATTTTAAATAAACCCAAGGATTCGGCCTTGACCTTGCCGGAGAATTCGGCAAAATATACATTCAGATCTTTGTATGAAAATAATATTTTGATGCTTCAGCAAAATATGTCCTTGAATAAAGCAATTTTTAGTCCTGAGGAATATTTTCATTTAAAAGAATTTTTCTCGAGGATTATCCAACAACAATTGACCGATTTTCAATTTAAAAAAATATGATTAGGCGCATAGGATTTATTTTCACCTTCCTCCTATTGGGATTTTCATTTGCATTCTCACAATATGAGGCTTCAGAGATTCCAAAAGAATTGTTAAGCAGGGCATCTGCAACTATCCGGGAAGACCATACCACATATGACATTAAAAGTCCGAGTGAAATGATAGAAACGGGCAGGAAGGTTATCACTATCCATAATAGTTCTGGGGATGGGTATGCAGGTCTTCAGTTCGGCTATGATAAATCCAAACAGATAAAAAGCATTAAAGGGGAAGTTTTGGATGCAGATGGAAAAACGGTTAAAAAATTCACAATAAAGGATTTCAAGGATTACAGTGCTTCTGATGAAGGTACGATGTTTACCAATACGAGGATAAAACATTTATTTCCTTCCTTACCGAGTTATCCATTTACTGTAGTTATGGATTATGAGATACGACATAATCAGACATTAATTCTGCAATCTTGGCGACCTGATTTTTTTGGGGATGTTTCGGTTCAGAAAAGTTCTTACGAAATCTTAGCCAATCCAGACTATAAACTTCGCATCCTTAAGAAGAATCTGAAAAAAGAGGGTAAGGAGGAAATGAAAGGGAAACAAAAATCATACTATTGGAACATTGAAAACATCAGTGCTGTACGTTCGGAGCCATATAGTCCAAACCGTCATGAAACGGGCATGCGGGTTTTAGTTGTTCCAGAAAGCTTTGAATATTACAAACATGCGGGCGAGGTAAATGACTGGAAATCCTATGGAAGCTGGATGAATACGGCTTTATTGAAAGATAAGCGTCAATTACCTGAAGTGACGGTAGCTAAGGTTAAGGAAATAACGAAAGATCTTAAAACTGACAAAGAAAAAGCAAAAGCATTATATGAATATCTACAGAAGAAAACGCGTTATATATCGGTACAGATAGGTATTGGGGGTCAGGAGCCATTTCCGGCTGCGGATGTGGATCGATTAGGATATGGGGACTGTAAAGCCTTGGTTAATTATATGCAAGCTTTATTAGATGTTGTTGATATTCCCTCCTATTATTGCATCGTTGAGGCGGGCAATCGGAAAATGGATGTTGAGCCTGAGTTTGCCAATTTAGTTGACGGAAATCATATTATATTATGTCTTCCATTCGAAAATGATTATACTTGGTTAGAATGTACGAGTCAAGACTTACCTTTTGGGTATCTTGGAGACTTTACAGATGATCGACTGGTTCTTGCTGTGACAGAAGAAGGCGGAAAGGTTATGCGTACGGAAGTTTATAATTTCGAGCAGAATCTGCAAAATAGGAAAGGATCATTTGTGATGGATGAAAACGGGAAGATAAGCGGAAAAATTACCACTGAATTTTCAGGCACTCAATTTGAAAATCATTTTTACAATGTAAAGAAGATTAAGGATGAGCAAGTAAAATTATTGCGTAGATCCTATGATATCAATAGAATACAGTTCAATGAAATTAAGTATACAATTAATCAGCAAGATAATTTATCTTTAACAGAGGAACTAAAAATAGAGGCAGATGATTTTGGGATAAAAAATGGGACGAATATGACTATTTATCCTAACTTCCTAAATCGCAGCAGCAGTATTCCGGATATTAGGAATAGGACGAATCTAGTAAGAATAACGAGAGGATATACCGATATTGATGAGACAGAGATTGAGCTTCCAGAAAAGCTATCGACAAATATTATTCCTGTAAATAAGAAGTTGGAGGTACCAATGGGGAGCTATGAGTTCAAGGTTGACATCAAGGATGGAAAGATGATCTGTTATCGGAAGCTACAGCTTAGGGAGGGATCCTATCCGGCAACGAGTTATGCAGAGTTCAGCAAGTTTATGTTGGATGTTTCATTAACGGATGGCACGAAATATAATTTAGGAATGAAATAGCCTAAAGGGGGATTAGCTCAGTTGGCTAGAGCGCTTGCCTGGCAGGCAAGAGGCCACCGGTTCGAATCCGGTATTCTCCACAAAAAAGCCTGTCTGAAAATTTCAGACAGGCTTTTTAAGTTTCTTAATAAATCTTAGTTATTTTCTTCTGTAGGTAATACAGAAACGTAAGATTTGTTATTCGCTTTTTTACGGAACACAACAGTTCCGTCGATTAGAGCGTATAAGGTATGGTCTTTACCGATACCAACATTTGCATCAGCATTGTGCTGAGTACCACGTTGACGTACGATGATGTTACCAGCGATAGCTTGTTGACCACCGAAAATTTTGATACCTAATCTCTTACTGTGTGACTCACGGCCGTTCTTGGAACTACCCGCACCTTTTTTATGTGCCATTTCTTTATTCTAATTTAAGACTTGCGTCAGATTAAAAATTCGATTATAAACTGATACCAGTGATCTGGATTTTAGTGAATTGTTGACGGTGACCGTTTTTCTTTTTGTAGCCTTTACGACGTTTTTTCTTGAAAACGATAACTTTTTCACCTTTTAAATGTGACAAAATAGTAGCCGAAACTTTAGCACCTGAGATACTTGGCGTACCTACAGTAAATTTACCACCGTCTTCTGCTAACAATACATTGTCAAATTCAATACTAGCGCCTTCATCTCCTTGTAAGCGATGTACAAAAAGGTATTGGTCTTTAGCAACTTTAAATTGCTGTCCTGCTATATTTACTATTGCGTACATTGTTATTTATTAAAATTGTTAATATTTAATGAGTCGCAAAGATAGGATATAATTTTGATTTGCACAAAACTATTTTATTTAAAATATTCAAATTAAGCCCAAGAAATGCCATAAATCCTCCCCTATTCATCGGACCTTAAAAGATCGAGTGTATGTTTAATTTGTTTAAGGTACCTACCGTACATTCTGCTAATCATCCAGCGAAACAAGAGGGTTCCTCCCAGAATCAAAATAGCTTGGCTACCGAAGTAAATAAATTTATTGGTAATATTATCGGACAATGCCCTGCCAATAGCATCTTTTTTTCCACTAACCATTTCAATATTTACTGTCATCAGTCCGATGGCCAAACCACATGCTAAACCCATTATAAAAAACACAAAGAAAAAAGCGTGATAGAAATCAATAAATGATCTCAATTCATAATAGAACCACATGAGGTTATCGCGGCTATCGTAATTTAGATGGTATGACCTTTTGTAAAACTTATAGAATTTTATAAAGAAGAACAGGATAAGGACGAAGATTAAGAAAGCAAAACTATCCAAGGTAAAAAAAATAATAGGTTTCACATCTAAATTTAAATGAGCATAGATAAGTCCAGCTAAACTTAAAATAGTTGTAGCCAATAAACAGTAAAAATCCATTCTCATATTTTTTCGTACCTTATCAATGGCGTTATTAGCCTTATTTAAGGAAAGATTAATGGCTGTTAAATCCAAATCAGAATTATCTTCATTATCCCATGCCTTCTTTAAATCGTCAAAATTCATAGCCTTGTTTTTTAATGATTTCTTGTATTTTATCCTTGGTCCTATTTAGTTTTACTCGAGCATTGACCTCTGTTATCCCTAATTGTTCTGCAATTTCACGATGTGAAAAACCTTCTAAGAACAGGAAAATCAAAGCTTTTTCTACTTCATTTAAGTCTTTCACAGCACGGTAGAAATAGTTCAATTGTTCTTCTTTTTCCGGGTGATCACTGTGATCAGGAATATCAATTTCTTCGATCAAGTTTTCAGATTTTGGCATTTTCTTATCTTTTTTAAGATATACTAATGCAGTATTAAGAGCTACTCGATACATCCAGGTAGAAAACTTACTGACACCTTTGAAGTTTTCATATGATTTCCATAATTGGAATAGCATTTCCTGAAATAGATCTTCCCTATCTACATGGTTATCCATATAAATCTTTGAGAGTTTATATAAGATCCCTTTGTGTTGGTCAATTTCAGACAAGAATTGTTTTTCCTTAATTTTCAAAGTCGATAGTTTTACCAATTTATTAAGTTAGTATAGTTTATCGCTATTCGTTACAAAAAAGGATGATTTTTTATGGGAATATTTTGGATGAGGTTTATGGCAGGATATTAACGGAGTAATTTAAAGGGAAACTAAAACATTTAGATTATTTTAATTTCTGATTTAATTGGAACATTTTGTTTCCATTTACCATTTAGTATTGTTTTAAATCCAGTTGATTTATTTTTTATTTCAAAGGTATACTTACATTCACGAGAAACATAGGTAACTTCTCCATAAACAGTCATTTTACTATAGGGAGGTATAATTTTATTAATAGCTTGGTTGGCATCTTTAAGATATGCAGAAGTTTGAGGACCTTGAACATATTTCACTTTATCATCCCAATATTTAACACCCTCATGCTCCAGAGCGATCATAGATATCAAACTGTCAGGAGCAGGAGACCAATCGAAAGAACCAATTGCATCAGATTGAAAGGTAGAGGAGAAAGCTGCATCTTTGAAGAACTCCTTAATAGGCGTAAGAATTTTAACTTCTGTACTGGCATTATTATCTATTGTTGTTCTATTTAATTGCTGAGTCCAAGCTTTATGAGTTCCGTAAATTTCTTCAACTATTTTATTGCTAAGTTCATATTCCGCACCTTTTTTCTGGGTAATTACAATTTCTTTCACCTGATCAGCATCTTGAAGACCTATCAAAATTCTTCTAGGTTCGTCTCTAAAATTTTCAGTCATGGAAATAAAGAGTTTATTTGTGGAACCTGCTTTTTTTTCGAGAGACAAAAATCCCAAAGAACATTCAACTTTTCCAATTTCTTGGAGGCGCATTAACTGTAATTTATTGTCTAAAAGATATTGGGTAGGGTTTATATTTCGAACATAGACCACTTTCCATGAATCTGAAGTAAGCTGAACTTCCTTATCCACAAATCCAGAGTTCATATCAATATTAGCCTGTTCATCATTAACTAGGATATTTTTATATTCTGGATCTTTCTCACATGCTGTTAGACACAAAAATGAGGCAAATATGAGAAAGCTTAAAAAGCGAAATTGTGTCTTCACTGGCGAAATCAATTTAATTTAACGCCAAATTTATTAAATTGTATAACAACTTGTAGCTGATCAGCTTCAAAAAATAAAATTTTCCTTAAAATAGATACTATCGATTAATTTTGGCATGGTAAAGAGAGATTTTATCGATTAGATAAATAAGTACATTCTATCTGGGATAAATAAAATGGAAAAAACAAAATCCCCCAAAATAGTTAAAGAACTATTATGGGGGATCTAACATATTATAGAAATATTATCCTACAATTTCTTTGATTTCATTCATGATTTTTTGTGCAATAGCTTCAGCAGCTTCGGGTGTTTGTCCTTCAGAATAAATCCGAATTATTGGCTCTGTATTAGATTTTCTTAAATGCACCCATTCATTTGGAAAGTCAATTTTTAAGCCATCAATAGTCGAATGATTTTCATGAGCATATTTTTGTTGCATTTTAGCCAGCAAATTATCGATATCCAATTCAGGTGTTAGGGTAATCTTATTTTTTGACATATAATATTGAGGCAGTTCAGCTCTATATTCTGTAACCTTCTTCCCTATTTTTGCAAGATGCGTCAGGAATAGTGCTACTCCGACTAAAGAATCACGGCCATAATGAGATGCAGGATAAATTACCCCTCCGTTACCTTCACCACCAATGACCGCATCGACTTCTTTCATTTTAGTAACTACATTTACTTCACCAACAGCAGCGGCAAAGTATTGTCCATTATGTTTTTCAGTAACATCCCTTAATGCACGTGTAGATGACAAATTTGATACGGTATTACCTTTTTTGTTGCCAAGAATAAAATCGGCGACAGCTACTAAGGTATATTCTTCACCAAATAGTTCACCATCTTCCATCATAAATACTAAACGATCCACATCAGGATCGACCGCTATACCTAAATCAGCTTTATTATCGAGTACCGCTTTAGATAAATCTGTAAGGTGTTCTTTTAATGGTTCAGGATTGTGCGGGAATTTACCATTTGGTTCGCAGTGAATTTTATAGATGGATTGAACCCCTAATGCTTTCAGCAATTCTGGAATAAAAGTTCCTCCAGTACTGTTCACTGCGTCTACAGCGATTTTAAAGTTTGCATTCTTTATAGCTTCAGCGTCGACAAATTCTAATGCCAGCACATCATCTATGTGTTTTTTGAGGAATGTATCATCTATTGTTACGGTTCCAAGTTGGTCGACATCAGCAAAGTCAAAGTTTAAACTTTCACCAAGTTCCAAAACTTCTTTTCCTTTGGCATCGTCAATAAATTCACCTTTGCTGTTCAATAATTTTAAGGCATTCCATTGACCTGGGTTATGGGAGGCCGTTAAAATAATACCTCCGGCAGCATTTAATTTAGGAACTGCGATTTCTACTGTTGGAGTAGTCGAAAGTCCCAAATCAATAACATTAACACCGATACTCTGTAAAGTACCAATTACTAGATTGGATACCATCTCTCCAGAAATACGAGCATCTCGACCAACTACAATAGTTTTATTAGATGCATTTTCTGTAATGATTTTTCCATAAGCAGCTGTAAATTTTACGATATCCACTGGAGTTAAATTATCACCAGGTTTACCGCCAATAGTACCCCTAATTCCTGAAATAGATTTTATTAAAGCCATAAGTAAATTAATATTAACGTTGGTAAAAATAAAGGATTTATATAATTATTAATGATTTTTATTCTTTTTTTAAGTCTAATCCTTATCTTTGTTGCAACTTTGTTTCGTTTACGATATTAATTAAGGTATACCATCTTATTTTTATAGATTTGGTTTAATTAAGGAATTAGGCTATTCTATTTTAAAAAATATGTTAGAGAAAATAATCCATTTCGATCAAGAATTATTTTTATTAATCAATCAAGGCATGAGCAATGTTGTATTTGATTGGTTGTTACCTATTTTACGTAATCCCTACACCTGGTCTCCACTGTATCTGTTTTTGATTATATTTTTCATCAAACATTATGGAAAAACGGGGGTATTAATTGTTGCCTGTACATTCGCGACCTTTGGTATTTCAGATTCGGTATCCTCTCATTTGATTAAGAAATCGGTAAAGCGGGTTAGGCCATGTAATGATGTTGTATTTAAGAATGAGGTTAATCTACGTGCCCGATGTGGTTCAGGATTTAGTTTTACATCATCCCATGCGACCAATCATTTTGCTATGGCATTTTTTTGGATCGTATTGTTTCGTCGCAAATGGAAACATACCTTATGGTTATGTATTCTATGGGCGGCCTCGATATCTTTTTCACAAATTTATGTTGGTGTCCATTATCCCATAGATATTCTTTGTGGTGCAATAATAGGTACGCTGATAGGTTTGGGAACCGGGTATTTATTTAAAAGGTTTTATCCTAAATTTTTCGAACCCCAACCAGTTTCAACAACAGTCCCTGCATGAGTAGTTTCTTGATCGTTTCCATTTTATTTTTCTCCGCATTACTTAGTGGTATTGCTGTCTTTTTTGTAAAAAGAGATAATACACAATTATTAAAATTGGTTTTATCCTTTAGTGGTGCATATCTATTTGCGATCACAGTTTTACATTTAATTCCTGAGGTTTATCACAGTTCAGATACTCCAGGTGAGATTATTGGATTATACATTTTAGGGGGCTTTTTGTTCCAACTGGTTTTAGAGCATTTTTCTCAAGGAATAGAGCATGGACATATCCATCATCAATCAGAGGGTCATTCCCATCAAGCCTTTCCGATTGCGATATTAATTAGTTTATGTTTACATGCCTTTCTTGAAGGTTTTCCACTGGCCTCGGGTCATCGAAATGAATTGGTTTTTGGCATTGCCATTCATCACATTCCGGCATCATTTGCCTTAGGAAGTCTATTAATTGGCACAAAGCTTAAGAAACAGACTATTATCCTGTTTATTGCTGTTTTCGCGGCGATGACTCCATTAGGATTTTTTACGAGTAAGGGTATAAGTGCTGGAGAAATAGGTAATATATCTCAGTATTTTGATAAGATAATGGCGGTTGTGATTGGGATTTTCCTACATATCTCTACGACCATCTTATTTGAGTCGGGTTCAGCAGATCACCATACCTTCAATAAGAAAAAAATGGTTGCTGTATTATTAGGGGTTTTGGTATCGATGGCTAACTTTTTATTTGAAGGTCATGACCACACTCATCATCATGGTCCTTCGCATGAAACGGAGGAGCCACATCATCATGAAGAGCATGATCATGACCATCATGATCATGAACATTAGTTAATAGTCGATTTCATCCATGAAACCACGAAATTTATCTAAAAGTTCACTTAGCATCAAGCAATCTTGTTCTGTGATATTAGCCGGCAGTACATCGTCTAACATCATGTCATTTTCGATTTCTTGAAGCAGTTCCAAGCCTTTATCTGTAATTAACAGATCAACGGCGCGCTTGTCGACGCTGTTTTTTTCCCTAGAGACTAGGCCTTTGCTTACGATTCGATCTACCAACCTACTGATATCAGGTGTTTTGGTTAGCAACCTTTCCTTTAACAAGTTGTTGGTTACCGGGTTAGGGTATTGACCACGTAAGACGCGCAACACATTGAACTGTTGCAAAGTGATTTGTTTGGCACCCGCTCTTTTCTCCAGCATCACGTTCAACCAGTTGTTAGTATAAATAATATTGATCGTTGCGCGATGCCAAGGACTTGCGAATTGCCTTACTTTAACCAATTCTTCGATCTTCGGCATATTTAATAATACATTAGTGTGACTTAAAGCGCAATTTAAAAGATTTTAATTATTTATCTTTGCTAATGTTGATTTTTTTTAAAAACTCCTAAAAAATTGTCGTCGAATGCCTCAAAATATTAGCCTTGATAAATTAAAAATCGGAGACATCGCTAAGATTAATGCTATACAATCTATAGAAATTCCTGCTAAATTCTATGAGTTAGGCTTTTACCCGGGCTCAATAATTGAAGTGAAGCATAAAGCCCCGTTAAACGGTCCGATCTGTGTAAACGTTGTTGAGAACAACGCCTTAATTGCCATCCGTAAATCAGAAGCCAAATTCATAACTGCAGTAATAATCTAATGGAAAATCCAAATATAGTCCTTCTTGGAAATCCCAATGTTGGTAAAACCTCGCTTTTTAATAGACTTACGAAACTTAATCAAAAAGTAGGAAATTATCCTGGAATTACCGTTGAGAAAAGAGAAGGTTCTTTAAAAGCGAATAATAAAACATATCATATTGTAGACTTACCTGGTACATACACCTTATTTCCAAACTCATTAGATGAAGAAATTGTTTTCAAAATCTTGAGTCAAAAAGAAAATAAGTTAAGTCCTAACCTCACCATTGTGGTTGCCGAGCCCTCCACTATAAAAAGAGGTATTATATTATATCAACAAGCTAGAGAGCTAGGTTTGCCTGCGATTTTTGTTTTAAATATGATTGACGAAGTTGAAAGTAAAGGGATACATCTTGATTTTCCAAAACTTGAAGCATATTTAAAAACAAAGGTATTCCAAACGAATGCAAGGACTGGAAAGGGGTTAGAAAAGTTGATTTCATCATTTGATGAAAGACCCTCGCTATATACCAGTAATTTTGAAATCCCTGAGAAATATAAAGAGGCATTAGAAGAAGCTAAGAAATTATTTCCTCTTGCTACGGAATATCTTACCTGGCAATACCTTGCTCAAGAGAATGTAAGTTATTTAGCTCCAGAAAAGCAAGTTGCCCTTGCAGCAATTCGGTCTAAATACCAGCTCGATCCTCATGAGATGCAAAAGACTGAGTCATTGCTTCGGCATGATAGGATCAGTATGGATCTGGAAAATATTTTAAATAAATCAGAGAACAAAACCTTAGATACGACTTCAAAAATAGATCGGATATTACTGCATCCTATACTGGGCTACATAATCTTCTTTGGATTATTATTTTTAATATTCCAGGCTATATTTAGTTGGTCAGGTCCGCTGATGGACTGGATTGATGGTTCATTCGGTGAGTTGACGGGCTATTTAAGTACAGTATTGCCGGAAGGTCCCCTATCATCCCTATTTATTGAAGGTATTATTGCGGGTATTGGGGGGATTGTAATTTTCATTCCTCAAATCGTGATATTATTCTTATTTCTATCCTTAATGGAGGAATCTGGATATATGAGTCGGGTTGTATTTTTGATGGACAGATGGTTACGTCCATTTGGGTTAAACGGAAAATCAGTTATCCCCTTGATGTCAGGCGCTGCCTGTGCTATTCCGGCGGTTATGTCGGCGAGAAATATTGAAAATCCTAAGGAGCGTCTATTAACCATGTTAGTCACTCCATTTATGACCTGTTCTGCGCGTTTGCCGATCTATATTGTTATCATTGGACTCATCATTCCGGAAGATAAATTTTTAGGTTTTAATTTGCAGGGTATCACCTTGTTTATGATGTATATCCTCGGTATTGTAGGAGCTTTGGGATCAGCCTGGATATTAAATAGGGTTATAAAAAGTATTCGTTCTAGCTATTTAATCTTTGAACTACCTACTTATAAAATGCCTGATTGGAAAAATGTAATGACCAATGTTTGGGATAAAGCTTCGGGATTCTTATGGGAGGCCGGAAAGATTATATTGATGATTTCGATTGTTTTGTGGGTATTCGGAAACTTTGGTCCGAACCGAAAATTTTATGATGCGGAGGAAATCGTTCAGCAAGCCAATCCAAATTTAAGTGCAGAAGAATTAGAGAAAGAAGTTGGATCATACCGATTAGAGCATTCTTTTCTTGGTTATATTGGTATGGGTTTAGAGCCTATTGTTCGACCATTAGGTTATGATTGGAAAATGGGAATTGGATTAATTTCATCTTTTGCTGCCCGTGAAGTATTTGTTGGGACAATGGCTGTAGTTTACAGCATGGGGCCAGATGTAGACATTGAGGATGAGGGGCAGAAATCGTCTTTATTAACACGGATGAAATCAGAGATAAATGCAAATACAGGCAAACCCGCCTATAATTTTGCTTCAGGTATATCGTTATTATTGTTTTATGCATTTGCAATGCAGTGTATGGCAACAATTGGGGTTGTTCGAAAAGAAACAGGCTCATGGAAATGGACTTTAATTCAAACCGTTTTTATGACCGGACTAGCATATGTTGCGGCACTTATTGCCTATCAAATCTTAAAGTAATGAGTTTAATAATTCAATATATTATCATTTTTGCACTTTTTATATTTGCTTTGTTTGTCATATTCAAACCTTTTTTCTCCAAAAAGAAAGGTACACCTGGATGTGGTAAAGGATGTAAATGTGAGGTTGAGAGCTGAGGATAGACATAAGACAGTAGACATAAGACATTAGAGCCTAGATAGCTGTCTATCTGGCTGTTATTATGATTTATCATTTTCATAAAATATATTTAGAAGTGGTTTAGGGATTATATTTTTCTAGACCATTTTTTTTTACTTCTCTGGTAATGTAATAGCAATTGCTTGGAAGCATATATTAAAATCCCATCGGGATAATATATTTGTCAAATCCCGAAGGGATGGAAAGTTATTAGGTTGGAGAATAAATAGTTTGGCGAGTTAAGGCTCGGGAATGACGGACGGTTATTTTAAATAAAATGGGTCTTGGCCAGGTTTCTAAGAAAAGATGTCCAAAAATTAAAATGAAAAATTTATCTTGGAGCTTTTATTGATTAAAATTCAATAATAAGGATTAGAATATATCATAATCAGGAATTAACCTTCAAAAAACGTGCAAGAAAACAAGGAAAAAGAACTAAAGAGAGGACTTAGCAATAGACATATACAGTTGATTGCTTTGGGAGGAGCGATTGGTACTGGATTATTTTTAGGAGTTGGGCAAGCAGCTATTTTAGCTGGACCTTCAGTTATATTGGGCTATGCTATCGCGGGCTTGGTTGCGTTTTTCATTATGCGTCAATTGGGAGAAATGGTTGTTGAGGAACCAATTTCAGGGAGTTTCAGTTCCTTTGCCAATAAATATTGGGGACCATTTGCGGGATATGCATCTGGATGGAATTATTGGTTATTATATATCTTAGTGAGTATGGCTGAATTAACAGCGATTGGCAAGTATGTTCAATTTTGGTGGCCAGAGATTCCCTTATGGACATCCTCCTTATTTTTCTTTATAGTGATCAATGTCATCAATTTAGCATCCGTTAAAGTCTATGGTGAGACGGAGTTTTGGTTTTCGATAATCAAGGTGGTTGCAATTATAGCGATGATTATTTTTGGGACCTACTTACTTTTATCTGGAAATGGCGGTGAACGAGCTACCGTCGCGAATTTATATAATGATGGGGGGTTCTTTCCACATGGTTGGTTGAGTGGTAATGGAGATATTGGGTATTCAGGATTATTGGCCGCGCTGGTCATAATCATGTTTTCGTTCGGGGGTCTAGAATTAGTTGGTATTACTGCCGCAGAAGCTGAGAATCCTGAAAAGAATATCCCAAAAGCTACCAATCAAGTTTTATGGAGGATTCTAGTTTTTTATGTTGGTGCATTATTTATTTTATTTTCATTGATGCCATGGAGAACTATAACTGCAGAGACAAGTCCATTTGTTGAGGTTTTTGCGACATTAAAAGGATTTCAGTTTGAACTTTTTGGTAAGACTTTTTATTTTACAACAATAATTGCCAATGCATTAAATATCATTGTTTTGACAGCTGCACTATCAGTATATAACAGTTGTGTATATAGCAATTCAAGGATGTTATATGGACTAGCTGAACAAGGAAACGCCCCAAAATTCCTAAAGAAACTTAATAAAAATCATTCTCCCGTGAATGCGATTTTGGCATCTGCAGCGATTGTTGCTATAACCGTCTTAATTAACAAAATCATTCCAAAAGAAGCTTTAGGTATCCTTATGTCCTTGGTTGTGTCAGCATTAATTATTAATTGGATAATGATAACATTAACTCATATGTTTTTTCGAAAGAAAAAAGATTCAGAGGGTATCAAAACTAAGTTTCCAACCATTCTCTACCCAATCAGTAATTATTTTAGTTTGTTGTTTTTACTTGGCGTATTATTAATGATGTGGTTTACTGGTTTAAAAATCTCGGTCGAGTTAATACCTGCATGGATTCTATTATTATGGATTAGCTATATCTTGGTTAAAAGAAATAAGGCAAAAGCCAATTCTCATTCCTAAAGCACATTGCAATTAAAATGAAGCATTATAAATTACATATTGCATTTTTTGGAATTGCATTGCTTCATTTATTAGCTATTTACTTTGCTTTGCCGAATCTTCGATACTTCAGCAAACCGCTAATTTGTCTTTTTTTAATCTATATCCTTTTCAAGGAAACCGGTTTAAAGAGGAATATTGAGAAGAACATTGCAATCGGATTATTTTTTGGTTGTTTAGGCGATATATTTTTAATGATGCATGACCAATTTATTTTGGGCCTGACATCCTTTTTAATAGGACATATTTTATATGTTATTGCATTTATAAAACAAACGAATCCAAAACAATTGGTAAAGCACAAAGGCTATATCTTGATAGCTGGAATTTTGTTATCCTATTCTTATTATCTATATACTGTTTTAAAGCCTAGTTTAGGTCCTTTAAAAATTCCAGTAATACTATACATAATCGTGATAGGCTTAATGGCTTTTTTCGCTTATACAAGGAAGCAGCAAGTAGGTTTTTGGAGTTTTTTGACAGTCTTTATTGCTGCCTTATTTTTCATTATATCAGATTCCATACTAGCAGTAGATAAGTTTGTAGCATATATTGCTAATTCTGGATTAATGATTATGAGCAGCTATATCCTAGCACAATATGGAATAACTTTAGGGACTATTTTGGATCAAAAAAGTAGGCTGTAAATTCTTACAGCCCACAATTAATACAAGTTGATATGATATGATTTAATATTTATACTAAGCACCGACAGATTGAGATTTTTTATCATAGCTTTCGTTGTGAACATTAGCTACCGCTCGTCCTGAAGGGTCATTGAGGTTTTGAAAAGAGGCATCCCAAGCTAAGGCCTCAGGGGTGCTACAAGCCACTGATTTAACAGATGGAACAGTTTTAGCAGCAGCATCAGAAGGAAAGTGAGATTCAAAAATACTTCTGTACAAATATTCTTCTTTGTTTTTTGGTGTATTGATAGGAAATCTTGAAGCAGCAGTTTCAAACTCTGTATCGGACACTTTCTGTTCAGCTTGTTCTTTCAATGTATCGATCCAAGAATATCCCACACCGTCTGAGAACTGTTCTTTTTGTCTCCAAGCAATTGATTCGGGCAAATAATCCTCAAAAGCTTTTCTAACCACCCATTTCTCCATCCTTCCATTTCTTATCATTTTATCTTCAGGGTTTATGGTCATCGCGATGTCCATAAATTCTTTATCTAAGAAAGGTACCCTACCTTCCACCCCCCATGCGGCTAATGATTTGTTTGCTCTTAAGCAATCATATAAGTAGAGTTTTTTTAATTTCCTAACAGTTTCCTCATGAAATTCTTTGGCATTAGGTGCTTTGTGGAAATAAAGGTAACCGCCGAATAATTCATCCGAACCTTCACCTGACAGAACCATTTTAATTCCCATAGATTTTATAACTCTTGCTAATAAATACATTGGAGTTGAAGCTCTAATTGTTGTTACATCATAAGTTTCAAGGTGATAAATCACATCACGGATAGCATCTAATCCTTCTTGAATAGTAAAATTGACTTCATGATGTATTGTACCGATATGATCAGCAGCTTTTTGAGCGGCAATAAGGTCTGGTGATCCCACAAGTCCCACAGCAAAAGAATGCAACTGAGGGTACCATGCATCTTCCTGATCATTAGATTCAATCCTTTTAGAAGCGAATTTTTTAGTAATTGCAGCAATTACAGAGGAATCGAGTCCACCGGAAAGTAAAACTCCATAAGGTACATCAGACATCAGTTGATGGTGAACCGCATCTTCTAGACCTTTTCTTAATTTATCGATATCAGTGATATTTTCTTTCACTGACTCAAAGGTTTCCCAATCTCTTTTATACCAACGTTTAGGTTCTAAACTTTCTTTACTGTATAAGTAGTGACCTGGAGGAAACTGCTCAATTACTGAGCAAAAACCTTCTAAAGATTTCAATTCAGAAGCAACAAATAATTGCCCTAATTCGTCCTTAGCATAGTACAGAGGAATTATCCCCATATGATCTCTAGCAACAAAAAAAGAATCATCACGAGAATCATAAAGGGCGAAACCATAAATACCATTTAAATCCTCTACGAACGAGGGCCCTTTTTCAAGATACAAGGCCAAAACAACTTCAGAATCAGATTGCGTTGAAAATTGATAATTAGGGAGTGAATTTCGTAATTCTTTGTGGTTATAGATTTCACCATTCACTGCAAGTACAACTTTTCCATCAGGACTAAACAAAGGTTGACTTCCAGATTTAGGATCTACAATAGCAAGCCGCTCATGAGCTAATAGAGCTTTCTCTGAGCTATAAATTCCCGACCAATCCGGCCCTCTATGACGAATTCTTTTTGACATTTCCAAGACTTGAGGCCTTAAGGATGTAAGGGGTTTTTTCAATTCAAATGCTCCGACAATTCCGCACATACGATTGTTGTTTTTATAATTATTTACCTATTTCTATGAATTAATGATACAAAGTAAAATAATTAAAAACAATTTTCATAATGTTTTTTGATTTTTATTGAATATTTTTCAATAATATTTAAGTTTCATTGATTAATTGATACCTATTTAGGTAAATTATTAAAAAAACGCATTGTATTTAGTTGAAATTAATCTATAAAAAAAGCCTATTAATGATTTAATAGGCTTTTACAAAAAATAAAAATTCGTTTAAATAACGCCATGCAAAGATCCGCCTTTAGCAGCCAACTGGTCTACCCTATTTTCGATTTGGGAATCTTTTATCAGATCTGGAGCATGATGAGGTTTTCTTCTAGCATCAATAATCACAGGTCCATGACAGCCCCAATGTTTGTGAGCAGTAAAACTTTCTATTCCGTATATATCATAAGCAGGATTAGATCTGGTGAAAGTCACCCAGACAAAATTATTTTCATTTTCAGCAGTAAATTTTGCATCGTCAGCCAAAACAATGAGTTGAATACCATTCCAATTAGCGTTTTTGGCTGCTTCACACCAATCTTCCAATACTTTGGCTTCCTCTTCATAAGACGTAAAGGATTTTCCATCCAGCACAATGATTCCAGGCAATGCTAATTTCATCTGGTTAAAAGGTCGAGGTAATTCCAAATTAGGAGGTAATTCTTTTAACAACTCTCTTTTAACATCTCCGACCGCTGCAAAAGTCACTTTAGAACCTGCATTTAATCCGTCACCGGAGTAATCTAATGTATCTATAGTTGTATTTGTAAGGAAATGTAAATCACGACTTAAATCAATTCTTTCAAAAATATGAGTAAAGAAATCTTTAATATTATGGATATCAAGTTTAGGATTGTCTTCAAAAGCTGAAATAAATAGATATTTAGCTAAACTGAGTTGATTTGTACCCAGAATTTGATTAGCAATTGTTAGTACTTCTTGAGGTCTTTCCACTTTTTGATATGGGGTATATCTTTCACTCCCGATGGCAAATAACAAAGGGTGGACACCAGCAGGGTCAACAGCATTTACAGCGTGTAATCCTGGAATTTGTTGAGGTATTGCATTACCAGTAATTTCATGGATTAAAGCACCGAAACTTGTGTCTTCCTGAGGAGGTCTACCTACGACGGTAAAAGACCAGATTGGATTTTGTCTGTGATATACTTTATGGACTTTCATTAAAGGAAAAGGATGAATTAAGGAATAATACCCAATATGATCTCCAAATGGTCCTTCAGGTTTATTTTCATTTGGATACACAGTCCCCGTAATCACGAAATCAGCATCAGCAGAAATGCAAAATCCTTCATCATCATAGAAATATCTAAACCTACGATTTCCCAAAGCGCCTGCGAAAATCATTTCAGATAAACCTTCAGGCAATGGCATAACAGCAGAAAGAGGATGAGATGGAGGACCACCGACAAAAATGCTAACTTTTAAAGGTTTACCTAGCTGGTTTGATTTAGTTTGGTGGACAGCAATTCCACGGTGTAATTGGTAATGAAGTCCAATTTCTTGATTCTGCACATATTCATTACCAGCAAGCTGAATTCTGTACATTCCCAAATTTGCATTCATTATACCTGGTTTTGTAATATCTTCGGTATATACTTGAGGCATCGTTACGAAAGGTCCACCATCCATGGGCCAGTTAACAATCTGAGGAAGTTCAGAGATTTTTGTTTGTCCAAATAAAATTGGTGCTGCGGATTTCTTTTTCCAAGGCAAAGCACCTAATGCAACTAATGAAGATCCTGCGTAATCAAAAGGTTTCTTTAAAACTGACATGGGATTCATTTTTACATCTACCAATTTTTTAACATGATCTAATGAATCCCGGAACATGAACTTAGAACGATCAAGAGTTCCAAATAAATTAGAAACAGCTGGAAACTTAGATCCCTTAATGTTTTCGAAAAAAAGTGCTGGTCCTTTAGCATCATATACACGCATATGAATGGCTGCCATTTCTAAATAAGGGTCAACTTCTTCTTTTATTCGGATTAAGTGACCATTTCTTTCAAGGTCAGCAACGCAATCTTGTAGACTTTTATATCCCATAATTAATACACTATTAGCTACAAATGTAAGCTAATATGTATAATTAAAGAAGGTGTCAGATTTATTGATCAAATTTAATGACCTGATCTAATGGAGTAAATGAGAAGAGAATTATATTTTTCCAAGAGGTATTATCAATTGGATATTCCTGCTGCATAAGTCGTTTGAATTCAACAACATCTTCTTTGTGAATATGATAAGCTTTTTTGAACATCATATTCATGATAAAGTGAGGGAGTAAAATACTTTTTACCTCAGCATTAGGATAAAGTGTTTTTTTATAAAGCCTGTACATTTCCTGTACGGTAATGGTTTTGGGTCCGCCGATTTCAATGGTTTGATTTATGAAATGTTTATCCCAATCGACATTATAAATCCATCGTAATAAATCCAATGATGATATTGGATTAAATTTGACCTTGGCAAACATATTATCATAGGGCAAGTACTTAGCATTGATGAGTTGGTGCATATATTTGTCCAAAACGCTTCCTTTACCAATGGCTAAGTTCTTTAAGACAATGGTATAAACAATATTTGATGCTTTTAGTAGGGCTTCAATATGAGGGACAAAAGGTTTATCCATCAGTCTAGCAATATAGACTAATCTTCCACCTCCATTAAGTTTTGTAAGCTCAATGAAATTCTTTAAAGTAATAAGTTCTAAATTAAGGTTTACATATTCACCTAATGAGGGGACATGCGTAATATATATTGCTAAACCGAGATCAGAATCAATTTTAAAAGCATCAAATTCCTTTCCTTTACGCAATAAATCTACACGATCAAGAGTTGCAGTAGATTCTTCAGTTTTTCTAGCATTGAATAGCTCTAAATCTCTAACAATTCCATGTACATTAAAATCGTCCCTTGCTAAGTTACTCATTGCTCTTTTTCCTAAATAGGAATTTAAGCCAGATAATAACACTTCCATCTCACCTCCGCATATTTGAAACAATAATTTTATTTAAATGCAAACAGAATTAAACTTGTAAAGTTTAAATTTTCTAAAAATTTTACAAAAAAAGCAAAATTTTACCAATAATTATATTGTCTATGGGATGTAAAAATCGCTTCTCTAGTTTATTTAAGAGCATATAATAGATTATATTTGTTAGGTAACGCATTTCGTGGAAAAAGTATGAGTAAAAAAGTGGTTCTTGTTTGGTTTAGAAATGATTTAAGGCTACATGACAATGAGGTTTTGTCAGAGGCTATAAACAAATCTGATCTGATCATCCCTGTTTACTGTTTTGATCCTCGATATTTTACTAAGGACCAATTTCAACACTATCGAACAGGTATAAAAAGAGGGAAATTCTTACTTGAGTCAGTTTCATATATTAAGGAACAATTACAAGCGATGAATAGTGACCTTATGGTTTTTGTTGGGAAACCAGAGGATTTATTACCGCAGCTATGTTCAAAATATGAGGTTGATGAAGTTTATCATCATCGAGAAGTAGCCTCCAGAGAGACCCAAATCTCGGAATCTGTTGAATCTGCGTTATGGAAAAACAAAATAAACTTACGACATTTTATAGGTCATACCCTCTATCATAAGGAAGATCTACCCTTTCCTATAAAAGATATACCTGACAAGTTTAATATTTTTCGAAAGAAAGTTGAGAAAGAAAGTACGGTTCGACCATCCATTTCTGCTCCGATTTCAATACCAAGCCCTCAACATTTAGAAGAAACGCATCTACCCAGTCTCGAAGATTTAGGTTATTCTTCGGAAGATATTGAGAAATGGGGATCTAAAGAATTTGAAGGTGGAGAGCGTTTTGGTATTAAGAAATTAAAGAAACTCTTGGATCCAAATTATACAGGCAATGAGAATTTCACATTAATTTCGCCTTATATAGCTATTGGGTCCTTATCTCCTATTTATGTTTATCATGAAATGAATACTTCTAATTTGAGTCAAAATAAGAAGAGATTTGAGCGATTGACCAGCATGTTACTTTGGCGCGATTACTTTAGATTTATGCTCAAGAAATATCCTAATGTATTTTTTAAATTAAATGGATTAGATTCAGAACATTTAAATCCGGAGCATATCGAAGATGGGGCGGTTATTAATTGGGAAAAAGGAACAACTGGAGACCAAGAGATAGATGATAATATTCGGACATTAATAGAAACGGGAAACATTACCTACGCAGAAAGAAGGTTACTTTCAAAATATTTCACACAAGAAACTGGTTCAAACTGGTTGTTTGGAGCGAGTTTTTTTGAGGAGCATTTACTGGATTTTGCTCCTGCAACTACATATGGATTTTGGTCACATATGGCAGGAGTTGGTACGAGTCAGAAGGAAAACAGTTGTTCAGATTGGCAAGAGCTGGCAAAACGATTGCTAGTCTCAAAGTCCTGATGAAGTAAACATGTTTTTACGTTTACTTTTCATTCCTTTATATAACGAAAACCTAAATCTTATTTATTTTCGACTAATATTTATTTCATAATAAGAATACTTTCAAAAACATGCTAAAACATTGTATTTTATATTGATTAAATGCGGAAAAGTATGTTTATTATTTATAAATTTGGCAAAATTTTATCACCCCAATCCACATGGACAAATTGACATTTTTGAGTAATGCAGATTCGAGTTACATCGACGGATTATATCAATCTTACAAAGCTGACCCCAATTCCGTAGACTTTGGTTGGCAAAAGTTTTTTGAAGGATTTGACTTCGGTCAAACATCTGAAGGCGGATCTGTAGAATCTGTAGAAGGTGTTTCAGACCACGCATTAAAAGAGATCAACGTATTAAACATGATCCATGGTTATAGAGACCGTGGTCACTTATTCACCCAAACGAACCCTGTTCGTGAACGTCGTAAATATTATCCGGGCAAAGAATTGGAAACCTTTGGTCTATCAGAATCTGATATGGACACAGTTTTCAATGCTGGAGTTGAAGTTGGTTTAGGCCCTGCAAAATTAAGAGACATACGTCAGCTGATTGAAGACACATACTGTCGTTCAATAGGTGCTGAATTCAAATATATCCGTAATCCTGAAAAAATAAAATGGTTGCAAGACCACATGGAAGCGGACAGAAATCAACCACATTACGATATTGATCAAAAGAAGAGAATTTTCAAGAAGTTAAATAGAGCAGTAATTTTCGAGAGTTTTTTAGGGACAAAATTTTTGGGACAGAAGCGTTTTTCACTTGAAGGGGCAGAAAGTTTAATTCCAGCATTGGATTCAGTGATTGAGAAAGGTGCAAGCTTGGGAATCCAAGAATTTATGATTGGAATGGCTCACCGAGGCCGTTTGAACGTTTTGGCAAACATCATGGGGAAACCCTACAAGACTATTTTCTCGGAATTCGAAGGAAAGATGTATGCTGAAGAAGATCCTGAATTGCAATTTGGTGGTGACGTGAAGTATCACTTAGGCTATTCTTCGGATGTTACGACAGAGGATGGTAAATCAATTCACCTATCCTTAGCACCTAACCCTTCTCACTTAGAAACAGTAGACCCTATCGTTGAAGGTATTACACGTTCTAAAATCGACATGAAATACAATGGCGATTCTTCAAAAATCGCTCCTATCCTTATTCATGGAGATGCTGCTATCGCAGGACAAGGCATTGTATATGAGGTTACTCAAATGTCAAAACTTGAAGGATATCGCACAGGCGGTACGATCCATATTGTAATTAACAATCAAGTGGGATTCACTACCAACTATAAAGATGCTCGTTCTGGGACGTATTGTACGGATGTTGCGAAGATATCTTCATCTCCGGTATTCCATGTTAATGGTGATGATGCAGAAGCTGTAGTTTATGCGATTAATTTAGCGGTTGAATACCGTCAAAAATATAAAACTGACGTTTACATAGATTTATTATGTTACCGTCGTTATGGACACAACGAGGCAGATGAGCCTAAGTTCACTCAACCATTGTTGTATAAAGCAATTGAAAAGCATCCTAATCCAAAGGATGTATACGCTAAGAAATTAGTGGATGAAAAATCAATTGATCAAAACTATGTTAAAAACATAGAGAAAGAATTTAAGGATTATTTACAAGACCAATTAGACATTGCTAAGAAAACGGATAAATTGGATGATGAGATTCCAATGTTCGGAGGAGCATGGAAAGGTTTGCATGCGGCGAAGAAAGCAGATATTTCTGAAGAAGTAGATACAAAGGTTGCTTCAAAGGAGTTCTTAAAATTAGCTACAGAAATCACAACACTACCGAAGGACAAAAAATTCTTCCGTAAGATTTCAAAATTGTTCGAAGATCGTGCAGCTATGGTTAAAAATGACAGCTACGATTGGGCAATGGGGGAATTAATGGCATATGCTACCTTATTGGATGAAGGAAAACGTGTTCGTATTTCTGGACAAGATGTTCAGCGAGGCACCTTCTCTCACCGACATGCAGTTCTTACTTTGGAAGATTCTGAAGAAAAGTATATTCCTTTAGCGAATGTAAATGGAGGTGAAAGATTTAATATCTATAACTCATTACTATCAGAATATGCTGTTTTAGGGTTTGAATATGGATATGCCTTGGCAAATCCACAAGCATTGACAGTTTGGGAAGCTCAATTTGGAGATTTTTATAATGGGGCTCAAATTATTGTAGACCAATATTTATCAAGTGCAGAGACAAAGTGGAAAAGATCAAACGGTTTAGTGATGATGTTGCCACATGGTATGGAAGGTCAAGGACCGGAGCACTCTTCTGGCCGCATTGAGCGTTTCTTGGAATTATGTGCGAATGATAATATGATTATTGCAAACTGTACTACCCCTGCAAATTATTTCCACTTATTGCGTCGTCAATTAGTTAGAGACTTCCGCAAGCCATTGATTGTTTTTACTCCTAAGAGTTTATTACGTCATCCAAAGGTTGTTTCTAAACTAGATAACTTTACCAAAGAAAACTTCCATGAGGTTATCGATGATACCTACGCAAAACCAACCACGGTAAAACGTGTATTATTTTGTTCAGGTAAGATATACTACGATTTGTTAGAAAAGCAACAAGCAGACAAGCGTACAGATATTGCTATAGTTAGAATTGAGCAAATATATCCAGCACCAGTAGATCAACTGAAGGCCATTCGTGCGAAATACAAAAAAGCTACGGAGTTTATTTGGGTTCAGGAAGAAAATGAGAACATGGGAGCATGGCCATATTACTGTCGTATTTTCAACAGAACAGATTTGGAGTTCACGGAACACATTTCACGTTCAGAAAGTGGAAGTCCAGCAACAGGTTACATGAAGAAGCATGTTGCACAACAAGAAGCGATAATTAATAAATCATTTGAATAAACAATTTGTTTAACCTACCGTTGTAATATTATAGTATATTTAGTGGAGGTTTTAAAAAAGTAAATATGAGCTTAGAAATCAAAGTCCCTTCGGTTGGGGAATCAATTACCGAAGTAACCTTGGCCCAATGGCTAAAACAAGATGGTGATTACGTCGAAATGGACGAGAACATTGCCGAATTGGAATCTGACAAAGCAACGTTTGAATTACCTGCGGAAAAAGCTGGTATCCTACGGATCATTGCACAAGAAGGTGATACCTTAGAAATTGGTGCTGTTGTTTGTACCATTGAAGATGGCGATGCTCCATCTGGTTCTGGGGATGCACCTGCAAAAGAGGAAGCTCCAGCTGTGAAGGATGAATCTAAACCTGCTGCAAAAGCTGAAGCCGATGAAAGTCCAGAGACATATGCTGCCGGCACTGCGTCACCTGCTGCTGCAAAAATCTTGAGAGAAAAAGGTATCGATCCTTCAACAATAAAAGGAACTGGTAAAGACGGTAGAATCACCAAAGAGGATGCTGAAAAAGCTCAATTGGCTCCAGCTAAGACTGAATCTAAACCTGCTGCACCTTCTGCAGTAACCCCAACTACTCCAGTGAGCAAAGGAGATCGTGTTGAACGCCGTGAGAAAATGAGTTCATTGCGTAAAACAATTGCTAAACGTTTAGTAGCTGTGAAAAATGAAACAGCAATGTTGACTACATTCAACGAGGTTAACATGCAACCTATCATGGATCTTCGCTCTAAGTATAAAGATGTATTTAAAGAAAAACACGGTATTGGTCTTGGTTTCATGTCATTCTTCACAAAAGCGGTTACTACTGCATTAAAAGAATGGCCTGCAGTGAATGCTCGTATTGATGAAAATGAAATAGTTTATTCAGACTTTGCTGATGTTTCTATTGCAGTTTCTGCTCCAAAAGGCTTAGTAGTTCCTGTCATTAGAAATGCAGATTCAATGGCTCTTTATGAAATTGAAAAAGCAATTGCTGAATTAGCTGGTAAAGCACGTGACAACAAATTAACCATCGAAGAAATGACTGGTGGTACCTTTACGATTACAAATGGCGGTGTATTTGGCTCAATGATGTCTACTCCGATTATCAATGCCCCTCAGTCAGCAATCTTAGGTATGCACAACATTATTCAAAGACCAATTGCAGAGAATGGTCAAGTTGTAATACGTCCTATGATGTACATTGCTCTTTCTTATGACCACCGCATTATCGACGGTCGTGAATCAGTAAGCTTCTTAGTTCGTGTAAAACAATTATTAGAAGATCCAGCTAGATTATTATTGGAAGTTTAATTCCAATAAATAGATAATTTATAAAAGGTCGCCTGAAATCAGGCGACCTTTTGTATTTTTATAGGATTTTCATGTTGATTCAATATATTCTATGCAAATAAACAACAAATCAATATCGCGAATATTTCTTACCATACTTTTAATAACTCTATCTACCTTAAGCTTTGCACAAAAAATAGGATTAGGTGTAGACTTTTTTGGATATGCTGATAATCGTGAATACGGAGCTCAATATACTATCCCCAAAACATTTTTTGGGGCAACTATTTCCCCAAATCTATATTTTCAATTAGAGGAAAACCATCGCATTTATGGTGGTATCCATTTTAACCAAGAATTTGGAAAACATGTCGAAAACAAGAGCCGATTAAACCCTATTGCATATTATAATTATAAAACCGAAAAATTTGATTTTGCATTAGGATTTATTCCAAGATTTGAACGGTTAAAAGACATTCCTCGAATGGTCTTAGCAGATACATTCATGTATGATCGTCCGAATATTGAAGGAATGTATTTCAATTATCAAAATGGCAATGTACAGCAATCAGTTTTCATCGATTGGATGAGTAAACAAAGTCCTACAAAAAGAGAGCAATTTGTTGCGGGTATTTCTGGAAAGTATGGGTTTGGAAACTTCTTTGTACGCAATGATGGATTGCTATACCACAATGCGCTTACAAGTAATGATAGCATTGATGAACATATTCAGGATAATGCGGTAATTATGTTAAGGGTTGGCATTGATTTAAGCACTAAGACATTCTTGGACTCCTTGAGTATAGATGCAGGTGGAGCTATAGGTTTTGACCGTGTACGATCAGTCTATGATATGAAAAAATCTACAGGATTTATTTCTAATGTGCATTTGGGTTATAAACGATTTTTTATATCTAACAGCCTGTACTTAGGTCAAGCGATGAACTTGCCTAATGGTGATTCATTCTATCATCGAGACAGCTATGATAGGCTGGACCTGGGCTGGGTTCCGTTTAAAACTGATAAAATAGAAGGGAAATTTACTGCATCCTTCCATTTCTCTCCTGGTCAGGTTGATAATCAACAAATGTTTACCTTGAGGTATAATTTTGGAAGAACAATATTCAATTAATCGGCGACCAATTTATTCTTAATCATTCTGTTGTTGTACTGTTGCATAAAAGCTTCTAAAGTTCTCAAAAGAGAATCTTGCACCTGAGGAACTTTACCTTTCAGGTCATTCGTCAAAAACTGGTCTTGTTTTAGGTTGTAGACAGATTTAACTTCATTATTGCCATAAGTCATAAAATAATCACCTTTGAAAAAGTTATAAATATTACCAATATTACTGACCACAAAATTATTTTTTTCAGGAGAAAATGCATCAAATCCAAATGAAAAGTAAGGTTTATCATATTGAAGATAATTCAATACAGTAGGCATAATATCTATTTGTTGAACTAACTTATCCGACAGACCATTTAACTCTCCACCAGGGTAGTAAAACACAATTGGAATAGCAAAAGAATTAGGCATTGTATTATATTCCTTGAAATGACTCATACTGGCATGATCAGCACAGATTACAAATAATGTATTTTTGTACCATGGACTTTTAGAGGCGGTTTCAAAGAAACGTTTTAAGGCATAATCAGCATAACCCAAAGGTTCATGCAAAGGAAGAGTTCCTTTAGGAAATTTATCTACATATTTTTCAGGGACTTTAAACGGATGATGGGAAGATAATGAAAAGAAGCTCGAGAAAAAAGGTTCTTTCATTCCATCGATTTTTTTGGCCATGAATTGCATGAAAGGTTCATCCCATATACCCCACATACCATCAAAGTCAGAATCATTATTATACTCATTTTTACCATAATAATGTTGAATTCCCGCCAATTGCATATAAGCCGAAAATCCCATACTACCATTTGGCGCTCCGTGGAAAAATGATGTTTCATAGCCTTTTTCTGCCAGTAACTTGGCTAAACTTGTGGTTTTATTGCCTGAATAAATTGAAAGTACAAAAGGCTCACCAATAGAAGGAACACCTGTAATAACCGAAGGCAATGCATCAATGGATTTTCTACCATTTGCATAGGACCTAGTAAAAGTATAAGATTGTTGAATTAAAGAATCTAAAAATGGAGTATAACCTTTATATGTTCCATTATCCAATTGTTTATTAAAAAAACCGATATGTTCTTTACCGAAGCTTTCCAAAATCAGGACGACTACATTCAATTTCTTAAATTCTGTAGAATCTTTAGGAAGATGAATTACCGGATAGACCTTATTCAACTCCTCATCAGAATAGAAACTTTCTTCCTTTAATGTTACAGCCTTCAAGGTTTTCAAAATTGAAAATGGCGTATTCAAGACGATATTCATTTCTTCAGGAGCTTTCACATAATCGCCGGCATTGCTTAAAGTAATTGGTCTAATACTATGAGCCCAACCACCCCTAACCCCGCCAACGAATAAGAAAGCAACGGTTAGTAATAATGCCAATTGAACCGAATAAAATTTCCAATTAAATACTTTAGGTTTTTCAACGATAACTAAATCATAAACTTTAATTAATCCCCAAATAATGAATGCAAAACATAGGATAAGGTACCAATACTCCAAACCGAAATCAAAGAAGAGTTTTCCAATATTTTCTTCATTAGCAAACTGGCTGAATACAGTCCCAGTAGTCCTTTTTAAGGTAAAAGGATAATAGGCAAAATCAACAAGATTTAAGGCTATTCCTATACTGTTTGTGACAACAAATATCCATTTAGTAACTTTTCTATAGGCTTGATTATATTTAAAAGGAATTGGAAATGCTTCAAGGAGAATGTAAAGTAAATTAATATAAAGCAATGCTACAATATCAAATTTTACCCCACCAAACATCATGAACATGAGTTCACTGAAAGAAACTTGCGGAAATTGGGCAATATTAAATCCATAGAATCCAAGTCTCAGAATAGCATATATCAGCAATAACACGAATAAGCGTAATGCCAATGCCAGATAGGGTCCAAACCAGCCTTTTAATCTAATCATGTCTTTTAATACTTCATAAAATCTTCATATACTCCTTGATAATAAGCTTTAGCAATATTCACTAAACTATCTTTCTGAGCTTTTGGATAAAGGTCATTTGCGTTAAAATTTACTTGATTACCTATTCTGTCATAGGAGATTACATCCTGAGGCGTGATAATTCCAAAAGCATCTTTTGAATTATAAAACGCCACTTGAGGAATACTTTTATTCAATAAATCTCTACTCCATTTATATCGATCAGACGGTAATTTTAATTGATTTAATAGGGTTTTAGCAAGATCAGTTTGATTTGCCACAGTATTTATTATTTTTCCTTTAAATTCCTCTTTGATAACGTCTCCAAAAAACAATAAAGGGATATGGAAACGTTGAGGATGTGAAATATCCCATTTTTCAGTTGGTAAGCGATGACCATGATCGGCAATTAAAATAAACAAGGTATTCTTATACCAATCTTTTTTCTTAGCAGCTTCAATAAATGTGTGTATTGATTGATCCGTATAATATGCGGTACTTTTAAATTTGTTTACATTATTATCATTTCCAAATTTATAAGATTCATTTAGTTCAAATGGTTCATGATTTACCAATGTAAAGATACTAGAAAAGAAAGGTTGATTTTCGTCATCTAGATCATCGATCATTCTTTCAAACACTAAGTGGTCATAAATTCCCCAAGATGTTCTTGGCAAGAGAGGATTAAAATTGAGAACATCCACTACCCTATCTATTCCATGGGAAAGCATATAAGATTTAAAGTTATAGAATTCACTTTGTCCTCCATGATAGAATGAAGTTTTATATCCAGCATTAAAGAATTCCTGACCAATTGCGGGCATATTTTCATGTTTGTCAATATATTTAATAATACTTTCTGGCCCTTGTGCAGGGAATCCGCTGAATACGGCGACCATACCTTTATCAGATCGGTCGGAAGCTGCATATATATGATCAAAAAAAAGTCCATTAGAAATCATGTCTTCAAAGTGCGGTGCAATTCCCTTTTCCCCACCTGTTGATTCAATCAGATCAGCTACATAACTTTCAATTAAAATTAGAACGACATTTGGTTTTTTAGTATTCAATATAGAGAAAGCAGAGTCAGGATTTTCGGCAAATACAGGTTTTAGAGTTTGTTGTATTTCCTGATCAGATGAGAAATATTTATAGGGGGATCTCATCCTTTGATTACGCGTAAAATATTCTCTCATTAAGGAATAATGGGTATTTACTGCAGCATGATTATAGAAAGTTTTAGAAGAAAAATAGGCTTTACTTGGATTTAATGGAGCTCTTCCAAAACCGCCTCGAATAAAACCAAAAAGGACAAATCCTCCAATTAAAAGAATTAGCAGTAATTTCCAATTAGGGATTTTATTTGGAAATTTTATATTTCCAAAAAGATAGCTAAATAGTGCATAACTAGCAGCAGTAAGGATAACAATTCCTAATACAGGGATCAAAATAGGTGTAGCTTCTGCTGAAGCTGCTGCACCTGCAGCGTCCTCAGCGATAGCGTCAATTGCACGTTTCGATATTTTGTCGCCCCACTCTCTATAGATATTGATATTAGCAAACGAAATGATTTGAAAAAAGAGTATGACAATAAAAGTATATGATTTCAACAATTTACGTTTTAGACCTTCATTGTTAGAGAAATTAAGCGCTAAGAAACCAAGGAAAGGGATTACGCAAATATAAGAAGCCATAGAAAAATCAAGAGACCAAGCATGGAGATAAATCCTCAATATATCTTTAATATTTGAAAAATTGATTTTGTCGGGGAATGAGATTAGAAAAATAAAGCGATCAATGAAGCTCATCAATAGCCAAAAGGCAAAATAAAGCAAGAAGCCCGTTAAATCTTTGACAACATTCTTCATTTCATAATAAATTTCAACCGCCAAATTTACATTAAATGGGAATAGGAAACAGTTAATAAAGATTAAAATTTCAAATAAATGGGATAGGTTATTTATTTGCTATGAACTGATGGGAAATAAGCCTATAAATCCGTATTTTTGTACTCCTTTTAGAATAATGAAAATACTATCATGAGCATAGCAAAGACGTACAATCCAAAAGAAGCAGAAGATAAGTGGTATTCGTACTGGATGTCGCACGGATTTTTCCGTTCGGTACCAGATGATCGGGAACCCTATACGATAGTCATGCCACCGCCCAATGTCACTGGAGTACTGCATATGGGTCATATGTTGAATAATACGATTCAAGATGTGTTAATTCGCCGTGCACGAATGCAAGGGAAAAATGCGTGTTGGGTACCTGGAACGGACCATGCATCAATTGCGACAGAGGCGAAAGTCGTTGCCATGTTAAAAGAGAAAGGCATTGAAAAATCCTCGATTAGCAGGGAGGAGTTTTTAGAATATGCATGGGAATGGAAGGAAAAATATGGCGGCATCATATTAAAACAATTGGAGAAGTTAGGTGCATCCTGTGATTGGGAGAGGACAAAATTCACTATGGACCCTGATTTATCGGAAGCTGTTCTAGATACTTTTATTAAATTCTATAAAGAGGGATATATTTACCGTGGTATCCGTATGGTTAACTGGGATCCAGAAGGTAAAACTGCATTATCAGATGAGGAAGTTATCCGCAAGGAAGTAAATCAGAAACTATATTACATTCGTTATCAAATTAAAGATTCGGAAGAGTCCGTTATTATTGCCACTACGCGTCCAGAAACTATTATGGCTGATTCAGCCATATGTATCAATCCATTAGACGAGCGCTACAAGCATCTACAAGGAAAAACGGTATTAGTACCCTTAATTAATCGAGAAATACCGATTATCCAGGATGAATATGTAGAGATGGAATTCGGGACAGGCTGTCTTAAGGTTACCCCTGCGCACGATTTGAATGACTATGAGTTAGGTCAGAAGCATAATCTTGAAGTGATTGATATTCTTAATGATAATGGGTCGTTAAACGAAAAAGCACAGATTTTAATCGGAGAGGATCGATTTATTGCTCGAAAAAAGATTGCAGTTTTATTAGAAGAAGCTGGTCAGATTGAAAAAATAGAGGACTATAAATCACAAGTTGGATTTTCAGAGCGTACCAATGCTGCTATCGAGCCGAAATTATCGATGCAATGGTTTTTAAAGATGGACAAACTGTCGAAGCCAGCGTTGGAATATGTAGAAGACGGAACAATTAAATTAATTCCTGACAAGTTTTTTGCATCCTACAAGCATTGGATGGAGAATGTTAAGGATTGGTGTATTTCACGACAATTATGGTGGGGACAAAGGATCCCAGCATGGTACAATGAGAAGAATGAATGGGTGATTGCAAAAACGGAGTTAGAAGCCGTTAAAGAATTTGAGAGCCAGGGAAAAATGGCATCAGGACTTCGCCAAGAAGATGATGTATTAGACACTTGGTTTTCATCGGGCTTATGGCCGATGTCGGTATTTGATGGAGTAAGAAATCCGGAGAATGCAGATTTTCAATATTATTATCCGACCAATGATTTAGTTACGGCCCCAGAGATTTTATTTTTCTGGGTTGCCAGAATGATCATCATGGGTCATGATTATACTCAAAAGCCGCCATTCCGAAATGTATATTTAACGGGTATTGTACGGGATAAATTGGGCAGGAAGATGTCAAAATCATTAGGAAATTCGCCTGATCCAATTGAATTGATGGAACAATACGGGACAGATGGCGTCCGTGTTGGAATGTTATTATCTTCCCCAGCTGGTAATGATTTAATGTTTGATGTTTCTTATTGTGAACAGGGTCGAAATTTTGCCAATAAGATTTGGAATGCGTTCAGATTGGTTAAAGGCTGGGAAGTTGTTGAAAAAGAAGCAACTGCATCACAAAAAACAGCTGCTAAATGGTTTGAAAGTAGATTTAACCAAGCATTAATTGAAATAGAGGAGCATTTTTCGAATTATAGATTATCGGATGCATTAATGTCTACCTATAAATTAATTTGGGATGATTTCTGTTCGTGGTATTTGGAGTTAATAAAACCAGCTTATCAATCACCAATTGAAAGCGAGACATTGGCAATTGTAAAAGGCTTATTTCAAAAGGTATTAAAGCTAGCGCACCCTTTCATGCCATTTATTACAGAAGAACTATGGCATGATGAAATCTTTGGGGATCGTACTGAGAAGGAATGTATCATTATTGCTGATTTTCCAAAAGTTGGACAATTTGACGAATCGCTTATTAAAGAATTCTCGACTGTACAACAAATCATATCTGAAGTTCGAAACATTAGGAATTCAAAAGGCTTATCGCCTAAGGTAGCACTTCCCTTAGCTATAAATGCTACAAATATTGATTATAGCAAATATCAGGATAGTATCGTTAAGCTTGCCAATATTGAGGAATTAACTTTTGTTAAGGAGAAAGTAAGTGGAGCAGTAAGTTTTCTTGCAGGTAAAGACGAGTGTTATATTACGTTAGAAAATAACATCGATATTGATGCTGAAAAGGAACGCATATCCAAGGAGATTGAATATCTACAAGGATTTTTGATTTCAGTAGACAAGAAACTTTCGAATGAAAGATTTGTTCAGAATGCCAAACCTGAAATCGTTGAAAACGAAAAAAATAAAAAGGCAGATGCTGAAGCAAAAATTAAGATATTGGAGGAGAGTTTAGCAAGTCTTAATTCATAAAAATTTTTCTATGAGAAAATCCCTTGGACAAATGTTCAAGGGATTTTTTATTTCTTGAAATTATTTATCGACTCTTAGGAACTTTCCGTTTAGGTCGAAGACCAAATCTTGGTCATTATTAAGTTCGACAGCCATTGCATCCATGTCGATATCGACAGATTTTATGGATTGGCCAGCATAATTAGTTTTAATATAATCTTGAACGGAAGCAGGCAAAACTGCTGTAGGGACCACTACATTTCCTTCAGTACTAATTTCCCTCCAAGCACCATCTTTATCAAAGTCAATGTCAGTTTTGTCAGATAACTCGACTTCAAAGACGGTTCCATCAGTTACTGGAGATGTTTTATTTTCGACGTGTATAATGGAACTTCCAGGAAAATGTTCTTCAATAAATTTCTTAGCCTCATAAGGCAAAACATCTGCGGGGTTGTTTGCAGGAATTGCACCATCACTTGAGCCTTCCGCAATACCACCTGTTTTGTTTTCGTCGATTTGTTGATTCGACTGTTTATTTTGATTGTTACATGCTAACATGAATAAAGCAGCACCTAGTATACATAGTTTTTTCATAGTTGTCGTTTAAAAATTAAACAAGGGTAAAGCCATTTTGTTTTGAAGTTAATTATTCCAAGCACCTAAGTAAGTTTATTCCTTAAGATTAACCAATAATATGACATTCATTACAATACTTTTTTTAGGCTGAAAATTTTATTAATTTGATAGTATTAGAGAATCATAAAAAATTATCACAGGAAACTAAAACATATTATCATGGAAAATTTTCTTAAATCAGTTAGGTCTGCCATAAAGCAATGGTATCTACCTTTAATCGTTGGAATTATCTTAATTATCTTAGGTTTTTATGTAATATCAACGCCTGTCACCTCTTTTTTAGCGCTTTCCTTTGTATTTAGTATTTCATTTTTATTTTCGGGAATTGCTGAAATTATTTTTTCATTAAACAATAAAAATGAGCTAGACGGTTGGGGATGGTATTTGACGGGTGGGATTTTAAATGCGATTTTTGGTATATTATTAATCACCCATCCAGCTATTTCAATGGCAACTTTGCCATTTATAATTGGATTTTTCGTCATGTTTAAATCCATTCAATATCTATCATTATCCTTAGAATTAAAGCAATATGGATCAAAAAATTGGGGATGGATTTTATTCTTTTCGATTTTGGGGATTATCTTCAGTTTTATATTATTATGGAACCCAGTATTTGCTGGAATGACCATAGTATTATGGACAGGAATCGCGATTTTATCTGCGGGAATGGCATCATGTATTCTATCTTTCCAGCTTAAAAGTTTAAAAAACATTTCTTCTAGGACACCTGAAGATTGGAAAAAAAGATATGAAGATCTTGAGGAAGAATATCGTCGATTTAAATCAGAAAAATAAGACAGATAAAAATTTAGAAGGGTGTTTAAATAATATTTAAGCACCCTTTTTTTATTTGTATTTTTATTTTTCTATTTCTATAGTAGGAGGAATTAGTTTATAGATTACAGGAGTCACAATCCTTGACAATAAAGTTGAGCTGATCAGGCCCCCAATCATGACGATTGCTAAAGGAGAAATCAACGGATTAGAGGACCAGGCAATTGGCATTAAACCACCAATAGCTGTCAAGGTTGTTAAGATAATTGGTAAAAACCTAATTTCACCGGCTTTTTCAATAGCTTCATTTAGCTGCATCCCTTCCCGCCTTAATTGATTAGTAAAGTCCACCAATAAGATTGTATTTTTCACTTCAATACCAGCCAGTGCTACAATTCCAATAGTTGCCACAAAGGATAAGGTATTTCCTGTTAGCAAAAGGGCTAATACTGCACCAACGATACCTAACGGGATAACAGAAAGAACGATGAGGGTACTTTTAAATGTTTTAAATTCAAGAATTAATACAGCAATAAACATAAATACTGTAATCATGATAATGGTTCCAAAACCTCCGAAAGCCATTTCACGACTTTCCACTTCCCCTCCCATTTCATAACTATATCCGTCAGGCAAAGGAAATTTGTCCATTTGTTCAATAACAGCGTTTATGACTTCATCATTTCCAAAGCCTTTTTTAACAAAAGAATTAACCGAGACTGTTCTAATTTTATTTTGATGATAGATATTTGAAGGTGATTCCTCAAACTCAAGTGATGCCAATTGAGAAAGAGGAATAGAGGTCCCAATTACATTATCAACATATATCCCTTCTAAAGTTGCAACAGTAGGTTCGGAATTTCTAGGTACGGTTACCAAAATATCATAATCATTATCATCTGAATTAGGATCAGCATAGGTTCCAGCATTATAACCGGATAACGCCACACGAATTGTCTGATCAATTGCTGAAGTTGGCACGCCTAATGCCATAGCTTTTTCTCTATTAATATTAACTTTTAGGTCCGTTTTATTATTTTTAATTGGATTATTGACATATTCTGTACCTTGAGTTTTCTTCAAGAGGTCTTCAATTTTATACGAAAGATTTTGAAGAGTATCTAGATTGTCTCCAAAAATCCTGACCTCAACAGGAGAGATAATTGGAACTCCTTGTTCAAAGTCTCTTACTTCAATTTTTGCGCCCAAATAAGGTGTCCATTTCATTCTTAAATCTTCAATCAATTTGATTTTATCTTTTGATTTAACATCATCATGAAGCTGAACAAATATATCTGCATAAGAGACATCTTCTCTTGCTTGCTGCATATTGTAATATACCCTAGGATTACCTTTTCCAACATTAGCGGTAAAATATTTCACATCGGGTATTTGCTTGAGTTCTTTTTCTATTTCATTCGTAATACTATCTGTTGTCTGTAAATTAGCTTGTAGTGCTGTATTGATATGTATCATGAATTGAGGTTTTTCAGAAGGAGGAAAAAGACTAAATCCAACTGCTGGGATTAAGGCTAATGAACCTAAGAATATTGAGAGTGCAATTAATGCAGTACGACCGGGATGTTTCAACGCTTTATCGAGGAATACGCCATATGATTTATGGATTAGACTCTGCATACCTCTAAGTATAGCATTTCCACCTTCATGAGGGTGGGGTTTTAACAATTTACTAGACAGGAATGGTACGACTAAAAGTGCAACAAACATTGATCCCACAACTGAAGAAATTACAGCAATAGGCATACTACGGATAAATTCTCCAGCCATTTCAGGCATAAACACTAGCGGCATAAACGCGATAACTAAAGTTACCGTACAACCCAAAACAGCTAAAGCAATCTGTTCAGTTCCTTTAATAGCGGCTTCAATTTTAGAATATCCTTCACGCATCCATCGTTCAATGTTCTCAACAACCACTATACTATCATCTACGACTAATCCAAGTGCCACTACAAATCCAACGATACTCAATTGATTTAAAGAGTAGCCAAATAAATTCATGGCAATTATTCCCAAACCGAGTGACAGGGGAATGGCAATCATTACCACGATAGAAGCTCTAAATCCTAGGGGTAAAAGAGTAACTAAGACAAGGAAAATAGCAATTCCGAAATCTATTGCCAATCCACCCAGTCTCTGGTTAACATTTTTAGCTTGATCAAAGTTCAGAACCAAATCGATATTTTCGGGCAGGCGTGATTTAAATGCATCAATTACTTTTAAATATTCAGTCTGTGTGTCGGAGATATTCATTCCTTCCTTTTGAGCTGCAGTTATCAAGACAGAACTAAATCCATTCAATCGTGTAATATGGCTGTTAATACCAAATGTTGGATAAATATCAGCTACATCCTTTAACAGGATATTTTTACCTTGAGCACTGGCAACAATTGTATTCTGAATATCTTGTATGCTTTGATAATTTCCAGAGCTTTTTACAGCGAAGGATTGAGTTCCAGCATTGATGCTTCCAGCGGGGATATTTTGATTTTCGCTTTGAATCGCTTGAATGATTCGATTCATTGTAATATTTAATTCAGCAAGTTTTGCTTGGTTGAGATCTATTCTTATTTGTTGATCAGGAAGCCCAGAAATCTCAACAGCTTTTAATGCTTTAACTTTTTCAAGATCTTGTTTTAATTCATCGGCAAATTTTTTCATGCTGGATTGGGGAGCATTTTCGGAGATTAACGCCATCTGTACGACACTTACATTGGTAGGGTCAATCTTTAATACTTCCATGCTATAGATATTATCTGGGAGTTCAGATCTAGCAGCATTCAACTCTCTTACTAATTCTTGATATTTATCATCATAGTCTTGGCCGTATTCAAATTCTATAAAGAAAAATGCTACACTATTATTTATGGTTGTTTTTATTTTTTTAATATTGTCCAAAGCATAGAATCTGCCTTCCAAAGGTTTTACAATTAACTGTTCCATATCTTTGGGGCTTGTACCCGGATGAACCACCAACACTGGAAAGGTGACACCTTTCATATCAGGATCTTCTGCCCTAGGCATTGTCAACATCGAAGAAACAGCAACAACTATAATCATCAATACCATAATCATGGTGAATTGATAATTCTTTATTGGATATCTAATTAAGCTCATGGCAAAAGAAATTGAGTTATTTTTTAACGATTATAGGAGACCCATTGACAAGATAAGGGCTACCAGATATAATAATAGAATTTGCATTTTCTAAACCAGCATCTATTAAGACGTCATTATTTTCAATTTTGGCAATTTTGACTTTTTGTTTTTTAGCAGTTTTGCCATCTTCAGTTATGAATACATATCCTTCTTTTCCATTACCTTGAAGGATTGAGGAGAAAGGTATTTTCCACCAAGAACTATTTTTCTGTCCAGATGTCAGAATAATTGCTTTTCCAAAAATCCCAGAGGCTAATTTGTAGTTAGGTTTTTCAGTAAGTTCTAGAAAAATAGAGAATGTACCAGACTGAGGATCAATTCCTTCAGATTTTTTAGCCACGACAGCATTCAGAGTATCATTTGGCACGGCATCAGTACTAATTTTAGCTATATCACCAATTTTAATTTGGGACCATTGTTGATCAGCAACTCCTACTTTTAAATTCCATTTAGAATTGCTGGCACCATTAACCTGTAGAATGGGGGTTCCTGGTCCAACGACCTGTCCATGGTTTGCTAATTTTGCCAATACGAATCCTGATACTGGGGAATAAATATTTGAATATTGTTGGTTGAAATTGACTGATTTTAAATCCTGCTGAGCTAAATCTAAAGCTGTTTTAGCATTTTGCATTTGCTCTAAAGTTGCGACGCTATCATGGAATAATTTAAAGGCTCTATCGTAATCTCTTTTAGCTTTTTCGACTGCAAGACGCGCCTGACCTGCTTTTGCATCTACTTCGGAACTTAATACTGAAGCTAAAAGCTGGCCTTTTTTGACGGGATCACCTTCTTTTACAGAGATTCGAGAAATTACACCTCCGTTTTTAAAACTTAGTAAAGTTTCATCATCTGTTGTAAAAACGCCAGTAGCTTCAATTCTTTCATCAGGCGAGCCAGAATTTAAAGCCAATAATTTTACAGGAATAGTATCTTGAATGGATAATTCAGTTTGACGTTCAGTTCTGTGACATCCGGAATTAACTCCTAAAGAAGCCATCAATATAATGAGGGTAATATTGCTTATTTTCATGATCTTAGTTTAAAGGGTAAGTTGCATTTTCTCTTTCCAGCTTTGCGAATGCGGAGAGTAATTTATATGCGGCAATATTATTTGCCATTAAAGAATTAGTGTATTGTGATCTAGCATCGATTGTTTCAATATAAGTATTCACGCCTTCATTAAAGCCTCTGAGAATCAAACGCTGATAGGTTGCGGCTGCTTCCACCTGAACTTTTGATGCTTCATAGCTTTTCTGCAAAGCAAAAAATTCGTTTCTAGCCACTTCTGCAGAAAGCTGTAACTGTTGTTTAGCTTGATCCAGTTTATTCAGTGCCTCAGCAACGGCGATTTGGTTCTCTTGAATTTTTAACTTATTTCTATTTCCTTGAAAGATTGGGAAAGATAATTGTGCACCAATCATATAATATTGAGAATTTCTATTAACTCTCAAACCCTCAGCTTGGGAACCAAGGTCTAGGAAAGCGCTTAATTTGGGGATATAAACTTGTTTACTCATTTCAACGAGAGATTCCTGAATTGAAATGTTACTTTCAAGAGACTTTATTTCCTCTCTGCCGTTAATATCTATTTCAAGTTCTGCATTTTGAACGCTGTCCAGCTGATTCGTTTCCAAAAAATAATCTATCGGAGAATCAGGATCTCTATTCAATAAGGAATTGAAATAAAATTTTGCGTTTCGAATTTGCTGTTCAGCATCAGCAATTTTAGATTCGTGCTGAGCAATTTCAGCATTCGCTCGAATGACATAAGCTGGCAATCCTTTACCAGCTTCCAATAATTTTTCATTGACGCGTTTACCTTCATTGGCGAGAGCAAGGGAATTTTCGTAAATCTCTTTAGCTTGAAGAGCACTTAAATAATTGTAATAAGCTATTTTGATATCTTTAACGAGTTCCCTTTTATAGAGTTCAATATCATTTTTGCTCAATTCGACCATTTTTTCACGCATTACTTTGTTATGTTTTAGGTCTGTATTAATAATCGGAACAGCAGTTCGAATTTTCGCGTCATAATAATTTTTTGGCAAGAAGTTTATTTGCTCATTGTTAATTTGGGGGAAATTTTCACTTTGGGTCAATTGATTTAGGGTGGCATACACGGGGTTTAACATGTCCCCAATTGGAAGATCTATTGATCGGCCACCATCTGCATGAGAATACATAAGATCAAAAGTTATATTAGGCAAGTACATGCTTCTAGCAACATCCAACCCATTCAAAGCCTTCCGCAAGGAAAGATCTTTTTGAATAAGCACAAGGTTGCTGTCCAATCCTTGTTTAATATATTGATCTAAGGTATTTATTTGCGCCAAGCTTGTATTACAGATTCCGACGAGAAAAGCTGTAATAATGGTTAGTATGTTTGTAAGCTTCATTATTAACAGTGTTAACCTATTATTCAAAAAAATATTATTTTGAGGAGTTCATTAATTCTACTAATACCTGAAATGAATTATAGACAATCTCTTCCATCGTTTCCATTTTATCAAAAACATCTTTTATACAATCAAGATGCTGAGTAACATGCAGTGATACGAGTCCATGTACAGCTGCCCAAGCATGAATAGTGACGGCAATGGGATCCATTTCTTTGAAATAGCCCTTTGATTGACATTCAATCACTGTATTTTTAAGAAATTCAATGACTAATTCACCTTCAATCCATTCATTATTTTCCTTTTGGGAATTTAAAAATGAAAGCGGTTCTTTCATCATAAACATAACTTGGTAATACTCAGGATTATCAAATGCAAATTGTATATATAATTTCCCGAGCGCTTTCAATCGCTCAAAAGGATTATCTACTGCCATTAGTGGGAAGAATCTTTCTTTTAATATTCCGAAACCAACTTGATGCAAAGCATAAACGATATCATTTTTGTCTTTGTAATATAAATATATAGTAGTTGGACTGAAGCCGATTTCTTTTGCAATTTTCCGGATTGAGGTTGCTTCATATCCTTCATGTACAAAAAGTTTTTTAGCAGCTTCAAGAATTACAGATCTTAGATCCTCTTTATGTTTTATTTTTTTAACGATCATAATTGAATATTAAACCAAAGCTACTTAACAGTGTTAAGTAGTTTATTATTTTTTTTTATTTAAAGACATTCAGATGACAAAAGAAGGATTAAAAATTAGAGGCATAAAAAAAGGGCAGCATAAAAATGCTGCCCTAATCAACTAACCAACAACTAAATTTATTTCACCTCAATTAGTCTCTTTGCTACGATCGCTTCTTCTTTCTTTCCGATTTTGATATCTAGTACACCATTTTCATAAGAAGCATCGATATTTGAATAATCTACTACTTCAGGCAACGTAAATGATCTAGAGAAAGAAGAGTAACTAAATTCTTTTTTGCTATATGTTTTACCTTCTTCAACTTTTTCTTCTTGTTTTTCTACGGAAATATTGATGATATTTTTATCAACATTGATTTTGAAGTCTGACTTCTGTAAACCAGGAGCAGCAACTTCTATGTTAAATGCTTCTGGAGATTCTGTGATATTTACTGCAGGAACTCGAGTTACTAATCGATCTGAAATAAAAGAATCATTGAATAAATTATCAAATACATTGTTTACGAATGGATTGACTGCATCAGTGTTGTAAGATTTTCCTGGTAATTTGATTAACGCCATGTTTAATTCCTCCTTATTATTAATTTTTTATTTTCAATTATATATCACTGATTAATCAACTAACGTACCAACGGATTCAAGGAATATTTACAAGACAAATTGTCTTATATATTCAACAAATCGCAGCCAAAATGACTGAAAAATAAAATTCAAAGATGATATTCTTAATACAATAGACTGACCTAGAGATTAGTAGTAGCAAATTGTGTTAAGAAGGAAAAAGAATATTAAAACAATGGAAAGGACTAATCTCTACAATAATTTAAAGAAACCACAGATTTTGCTATATCACCTCCAAAAGGTGGATTAATTTTTCTGATGGCAATATCTACAATTTGAACTTGAGGGTACACTTCGACAATTTTATTTAAGATATCTTCAGCAGCAGATTCCAATAATTTTCTTTTTGGTCCCATTACATCTACTAAGATAGCATAGAGTTCTTCATAATTTACTGTATTTTCAATATTTTCAGCATCTGGATTTTTAAAGGGGAAACTTACAGATACACTTACAAAAAATTCATTACCTAAAATTTGTTCTTCTTCATAAAATCCAATTGGGGAGAAAAAACGGACATCTTCTAGGGAAATTTTTTGAGTTGTTTGGGCCATTTTTGATAAAGTTTTGAGGTTTTTCATATTAAAAATAATGTTTTTTCTTATATTACCCTAACAAAATTCTTAAACCTATGTTAAAGTACTCTTTACTAATAGCTTTGCTTGCAGGCGCAACCTATGCAGGCGCACAGACAAAATTCCAACCTCAGGACACCGAATTCTATGAACCTGTTCCAAGAGTTGTGAATACGAAGGCGAATTCAGCACCTTCAGATGCCCTAGTTTTATTTGATGGGAAGAATCTATCAGAATGGGTAAGTGAAAAAGATGGGAGTCAACCCCAATGGACGATAAAGGATAATATCCTTACAGTTAAGCCGGGAACTGGTGGAATAGTTACCAACAAGAAATTCGAAGATTTCCAGCTACACATAGAATGGAAAAGCCCCGAGACCATCAAGGGAGAAGGTCAAGGAAGAGGTAATTCCGGGATATTTTTACAGGGCATATATGAACTACAGGTATTAGATAATGACAATAATAAAACATACACAAATGGTCAGGCCGGTAGTATCTATAAACAGAGTCCACCATTGGCAGAAGTTAGGAAACCGGAAAGTGGCTGGCATACATATGATGTTTTATATACAGCACCGAGATTTAATAAAGATGGTATGCTTATAAAAAGAGGCCAGGTTACAGTACTTCATAATGGAGTTGTTGTTCAATACAACACAGAATTACAAGGTACGACGGAATATATAGGGTTACCAAAGATGAAGGCCCACGGTCCAGGTCCTATTTCATTGCAGGATCATGGAGATCTAGTTTCATACAGAAATATTTGGATTCGAGAATTATAAAAAAATGGGCGTTTATAACGCCCATTTTTTGTTTTATTTTAATAGTTTCACTTCATATAGATCTTTTCTACGGTCTTTCAGTATTTTCACGGTACCATATTCATGAAGATCTCTTAAGGCATACAAATCGACGTCAGCAATTAGAACCATTTCGGTATTCGGCGTTGCTTCAGCTTTAATTGCATTATTAGGGAAGGCGAAATCAGAGGGGGTAAAAACCGCGGATTGGGAATATTGGATGTCCATATTATTTACCCTTGGTAAGTTCCCTACAGATCCGGCTATTGCAACATAGCATTCATTTTCGATAGCTCTAGCTTGAGCACAAGCACGAACTCGAATATATCCATTTTGTGTATCAGTCATAAAAGGCACAAAAAGTATTTGCATACCTTGATCGGCGAGTATCCTACTTAATTCAGGGAATTCCACGTCATAGCAGATTAGCAGTCCAACTTTACCACAGTCTGTATCAAATACTTTAACTTCAGACCCACCGACTAATCCATAATATTTCATTTCATTTGGGGTTATATGGATCTTTTTATAATGGTCCAAGCTACCATTTCGGTGACAGAGGTAACTGATGTTATACAATTTTCCACGTTCCATTATTGGCATGGAACCAGAGATAATGTTTACGTTATAAGAGACTGCGAACTGTTGAATTCTTTCGACAATTTCTTTGGTATGTTCAGCGAGTTTTTCCATGGCCATCCTTTCGGGCAACTCATTATAAGGGCTCATCAAAGGGGTATTGAAAAACTCAGGGAACATAATAAAGTCTGTTCCATAATCACTTACCGTATCTACGAAGAATTCAATTTGGTCGAAGAATTCCTCAAGATCTTTGAATAAACGCATCTGCCATTGAACAAGCCCTAAACGAATGGTTTGTTTTGATGCAGAATTTGAAGGAGCATCAGGTTCATAGTAAATGTTATTCCATTCTAATAAGGTAGCGACTTCCATAGATTCCGAATCTTCAGGAAGGTAATTTTTAAGGATTTTCTTTACGTGGAAATCATTAGAAAGTTGAAATGTGAGCGTAGGATCATATATTTCCTTACGTTTTACTTTTTCAATATAAGTACGGGGGGTCATACTATCGGAGTAGTTATGATAATTTGGGATTCTACCTCCCGCAATAATGCGTTGCAGGTTCATTTGCTCACATAATTCCTTACGTTGGTCATATAGCCTACGACCGAGTCTTAATGATCGAAAATCTGGATGCACGAAAACTTCGATACCATACAGGGTATCCCCTGTTGAATCGTGTTTATCGAATTTACCATCATCAATAATTGTGTAATACTTATCGTATACATTGGTTTTTTGAGAATTTAAAATGATTGACAAAGCACATGCAACCACCTTTCCATCCACTTCCACTGCAATCTGTCCTTCGGGAAAGATATCAATTAGATCTACAATATTTTCTTTAGTCCAAGGATCCCCTACCAAACCATGGTAAGCTTCTTCCATGGATTTCTTCAAATCCTTATAATCCTTTTTACTAAGGTTTCTTACTTTAATATCCATTTTAAATATGATTGAATTGCCAGAATCGGCAATGATATCCAATAATCAAATCCCATTCCAAATTTTAAGGAGAAATCCTTTTAGACTAAGGATGAATCGATTATGAAAGTTCAAAAAATGAGAATTCATTAAAGATTCTTTAGAGATATTGGGATTAATAGGTTTTTAAAAATTATAGAAATTAGGTAGTGCGAAATCATAAAAAGGAAAGAACTACCTTTGGGTAGTTCTTTTTAAGCTATATGGAATTAAATTAAGCTTCTCCTTTTGGAGTACCAAAATTTAATGGATAGGGCATATCCTTTGGCTGGATAGTTCCATTTTGACCTTCGAAACGGGCAATATTTTCTTGCAATGCTTTCATTAATTGTTTAGCATGTTCAGGGGTTAATATTACTCTTGATTTTACTTTTGCTTTAGGCACTCCGGGCATAATACGAACGAAGTCAACAACAAACTCTGTATTTGAGTGTGTGATGATAGCCAGGTTAGAATAGATTCCTTCTGCTGTTTCTTCTGTTAGTTCGATACTTAATTCTTGTCCTTCTGGATTTACATTATTGTTTTCCATTTTATTTAATCGGTTGGTTTTATTATTTACTAAAAGTTCTAAAATCTTGATTTTTTTCAATGGTTAGGACCATTTCATAGATCAATTTAATGACATTATCTACATCGTCTCTATGTACCATTTCCACAGTGGTATGCATATATCTCAAAGGTAATGAAATAAGCGCAGATGGTACACCTCCATTTGAATAAGCGAATGCATCAGTATCAGTACCAGTGAATCTTGATGAAGCTTGACGTTGAATAGGAATATTATTTTTCTGAGCGACGTCGATTAATTGTTTGTTTAGATTAATCTGAACTGCAGGAGCATAAGAAACTACAGGACCTTTTCCACAAGCTAAATCCCCTTGGGTAATTTTATTGATCATTGGGGTATTGGTATCATGGGTAACATCGGTAATGATAGCCACATTAGGTTTAATATAATCAGCAATCATTTCCGCACCACGTAATCCGATTTCTTCCTGGACAGAATTGACAACATATAATCCGAAGGGGAGTTTCTTTTTATTTTCTTTGAGAAGCCTAGCCACTTCCGCAATCATAAATCCACCAGCACGATTATCCAAGGCCCTTCCGACGTAATAACGATTGTTAAGAATCATGAATTCATCTTCATAGGTAATTACACAACCAACGTGAATACCCAGTTGTTCAACTTCCTCCTTCGAAGTGCACCCGCAATCCAGGAAGATATTTTTAAGGTTAGGACTTTCTTCTTTTTCTCCGGATCTTGTATGAATTGCTGGCCATCCGAAAACAGCTTTCACAATTCCATTATCGGTATGTATATTTACGCGTTTTGATGGTGCAATCTGATGGTCTGAGCCCCCATTTCTGATGACGTAAATCAATCCATCTTTAGATATATAATTAACAAACCAGGAAATTTCGTCTGCATGGGCTTCAATAACCACTTTATATTCAGCTTTTGGATTAATGATTCCCACTGCGGTTCCGTAATTATCGATATAAGTATCATCGACATAAGGTTTGATATAATCCAACCATAAACGTTGTCCGCTCCATTCAAAACCAGTTGGGGAGGGATTATTGATATATTTTTCAAAAAAAGCCAATGATGATTCTGTAACGACAGAAGGTTTTTCTTCTACTTTCAATGTTTTTTTAGCCATAGCCTTGATTTAATTCTCGCAAAATAAGTATTTCCTCTATTTTCGCAAAAATAAAAACCGAAACCTTATCTTTACCAGACATTTTATTACTGTATGCAGGATATTTTAAGCTTTATTACCTGGGGTCCAGAACCGGAAATCTTTAAAATTGGTTCTTTTGGGGTTCGATGGTATTCCCTATGTTGGCTGTTAGCATTTGTTGTTTCCTATTTTTTGATGTTAAAAATTTTCAAAAGAGAAGGAAAGTCACAGGAATTGTTGGATAAACTGACCATCTATGTTTTTATCGGTACGCTTGCGGGTGCAAGGTTAGGTCATTGTCTATTTTACGATTGGGCCTATTATAAGGAGCATTTTTTAGAGATATTTATTCCATTCCAACAGGTGAACGGGGAATGGCAATTGACGGGATTTACTGGATTAGCGAGTCATGGTGGCGCAATTGGAATTATAACTGCTTTATGGTTGTTTTCAAGGAACAGCAAGACAAATTTCATGTGGATATGTGACCGATTGGTTTTAGTTGTTCCTATTGCAGGAGCGTTTATACGTTTAGGCAATTTTTTCAACTCGGAAATGATTGGTAATCCAACAGATTTACCTTGGGCGGTAATTTTTAAAACCATTGATCAGGTTCCAAGACATCCAGCTCAGATGTACGAGGCAATAGCCTATGTCATTATCTTTTTTATTTTGTGGGCGATTTACAATAAGAATAAGAATCCACGTCCAGGTAAATTGTTTGGCATATTCTTAATACTCTTATTTGGCGCACGTTTTATAATTGAATATGTTAAGATTGACCAAGTTGATTTTGAGGCAGGAATGTTATTAAACATGGGTCAAATTTTAAGTATTCCATTTATACTGATTGGGATCTTTTTACTCTTTAGAAAACCAAAAGATATAAAAAACATATAATACAATATAGCCCTACCATCCGGTAGGGTTTTTATTTTTATAATAAAATACATGTTAAAATCATTAAAAAACAATAGGAAGGTAACTTTACTGATATTAGGTTTATTATCGGCAATAGGACCATTTTCTATCGATTTATATTTGCCTGCATTTGATATTATAGCAGAAGACTTCCATACATCAGTAGACCAAGTTCAATTAACTTTAACAAGTTATTTTGTTGGTATAGCATTTGGACAGATGATTTATGGTCCGCTATTAGATAAATATGGACGCAAAAAGCCATTATTAATAGGATTAGCAATCTACTTTGTAGCATCCCTAATGTGCATATTTACTCGGGATATCAACCATTTAATTCTATTAAGGTTTTTACAAGCACTAGGGAGTTGTGGAGGGATGGTTGGTGCAAGAGCGATGGTTACAGATTATTACAGCAGTCGAGAAGCTGCAAAGGTTTTTAGTTTGTTGATGTTAGTGATTGGGGTTTCTCCCATTTTAGCTCCGAGCATTGGAGCATTTATGTTGGAACATTTTGACTGGCATAATATTTTTCTTTTTTTGGCGATACTATCACTATTGATTTTTATTGCTACTACTTTTTTACTTCCGGAGAGTTATTCAGGAAATAGGGATCTATCCTTAGCTCCAAAATCGATAATTTCAAATTTTTGGAAGGTTTTAAGCAATAAAGTTTTCATTTCCTATTGTTTAATTGGCTCGATAGCTTCGGCTGGGACCTATGCCTATTTAGCGGGCTCTTCATTTGTTATGCAACAATATTTTGGATTGAGCAAAGCCGAATATGGACTTGCATTTGCATTTATTGCATCGGCAATGGTTATTGCTACACAATTAAATCGTTATTTTTTAAAAAAGCACAGCAGTGAAGAGATAAGTCGGGTTGCGAATATCTGGCAAGCATTTATCGGGGTAATCATGATAATTGTATTATCTAGTGGTATGTTAACCTTTCCGATAACTTTAATACTTATATTTTGTTTTTTATTTGGCCATGGTTTTATTTTTCCGAATACCTCAGCTGTTGCACTTACGCCATTTAAAGGATTGGCAGGCAGTGCATCAGCGCTATTAGGATGTATCCAAATGGCCATTGGTGCATTTGCTTCAGCGTTAGTAAGTGTATTACATAATGAGACAGCCTGGCCAATGCTCGGTGTGATGTGTTCTGGTGCCATATTATCATTGATCTTACATATTGTTGTAAAGAACAAGGTTAAAACAGAGGAATAAAAAAAGGGCATTGTTGAGATGCCCTTTATTATCTAAAATAATTTCTAGTTAATTACTCAAAAAACTTTCTAATGCTAATCTATAACCATCAAGGCCAAATCCGACAATTATTCCTTTACAGTTTTTAGAGAGGTAGGAATGGTGTCTAAATTCTTCTCTTTGATGCACATTTGAGATATGGACTTCAACTACTGGGGTATTTATTGCAGCGATTGCATCTGCAATAGCTACAGAAGTATGGGTATAAGCCCCGGCATTTAAAATGATACCATCAAATGAAAATCCAATTTCATGAAGTTTATCAATGATTGCACCTTCCGAATTACTTTGGAAGTAGTGTAATTCCAGGACATCATATTTGGATTTCAAATTTTGAAAATAATTTTCGAATGATTGATCACCATAGATACTCTTTTCACGCACACCAAGTAAATTTAAATTCGGTCCATTTAGGATTAATATCTTTTTCATTTTTTGATTTTATACTTTAAAGATACTATAATCCTAAAAATCTCCATAAAGATTACGGAAACTTGAACGCAAGCCTACATTAATTACTCCGGATTTTTGTGTTTTTTCGCCTTCTATCTTATTGTATCGTTGAGTATAACCAACTTCAAATCTAAGGTTATATTTAGGGTTCAAGACATAGGCAGCTTTGAGGTCGGCATAATATAAATCATTTTGAACACCTTGTCCAATTTTATTACCATAGGTATTAGGAGCAGTATTATAAGATTGGAAAATGTCGCCTCCGTAATTAATTAAATTACCAAGGTTTCCATAGGAATCAGTTCCATACCGGCTATACAACCCTTGAACAGAGAAGTCGAATCTATTCCATGAATAATTAGCGATACCGATTAATTCTCTAAAATTAGCACCTCTAGGATGCGCTAGAGGTTCTCCTCTATTACTATAATTTGAGATTGAAACAAAATGTTGATAGGTATAAGGACGCACTAAGTTATATTCACCTAAGATATTTAAATTTTGAACTCCAAATATATTGAATGCTTTAGCACCTATTTGTGCACCCCATTTATTGTGTTTGTACCCGTTATTTGCGAAGAATTCTTTAGCAGTAAATTCTCCTAGTAGGAACTGTCCATAAGCAGTCAGGTTATTTAGGATTTTATATTTTGCATTCAATCCTAAGAACATTTTATCGGGGGAAGATATATTATTATTTTCTACAGGTCTTAGGAACAAAACAGGATTCAGATAATTAAAATCAAATCCCCTATGACCGGCCTGATTACGGTTTGCCCAAATAACAGATTGGAAGAATCCAATGGACAATCTATTCGTTACGTTATAGTCTAGGTATTGAAAGGCACCCCATTTGATACCATCCCCAAATCGACCACCAGAATCTAAAGAATCTACTCTTGGATTATTTGGATCAGTCATATATGCCCAAATTGAGGTATATTGTACATTTCCAACTTTACCAGTAAATTTTAGATGGGCCATATTGGAAGAGAAATCGGATAATAGAACAGATCGATAGCCATCACCAATAAAGTTTTTATCATAAGCTAAGGTTGCTTGGAAATAATCACTGAAATCATAAGTTAAATTCGCAGTAGCATACATCCAATCCTTTGTTCTGTTGAATCTTTTCTTAGACATTGCTTGTCCAGGCACCACCATGCTTTCCTGAATGTACTCATCAATATATCTTGGGAATACTCCTTGATTTTCGAAGAAATTACCATAAAAAGTAAATTTATCTTTAATGGTAACACCAGCTTGGATTCCGCGGGTATTTAACCAAGTTGTCCTTTTATCGGGATCGATCATTTCTGTACCGATAACAAAATCAGGCAATACATCCAGATAGAAAGTATGGTCTTCTTTTTCCACTTCAATCAAATGCTCATTGAAGATTTTTCTCATGAACCAATTATCAGATTGCGTAGGATACAAAGATTGAATGGAATCCATCTTTTCTAAAAGCGTACCTTTAAAAAGGTAAGGTTTAGAAGATGTATGATAACGAGTATTAGGTGAATACAACTCTTCATCATACTTTTGGTAATGTTGGTAAGAGTAAGGTTGATTTTTGACTTGTGCTTGCAAAGAACCGAAAGCGCTGAGACTCAGTATTGCGGCAAAAGCATATGATAACGTCTGTTTCATAAATTATTAGTCGAGATGTTTGGGCTATACTATCAAATTTTATTCCTAAAAACTTCCAAAGGTACTTTTAATAATTGAGCAAACCTTAATTTTAGCCACATTTAACGCTAAATCGTTTAGTCTGCACTATATAAAATCACGGACAATTTGTATATTGCTAAAGAAATAAATTATAAAACTATTGTACTCAAGATATGAAGCGTAGAACATTCCTACAAAACTCGGCACTCTTAGGTGCTGGAATGCTAGCAAGTAAATTTTCATTTGCATCAAGCATAAATGATTTTCCAGTAGTCCGGACACCTTTAGAAAAGCGACATTTCACTAGCAAGTTAGTGGAAGATATGATAAAAGAATTCCAGAAAAATGTTGCTGATAAAGAACTAGGATGGATGTTCAATAATTGTCTACCCAACACATTGGACACCACAGTTTATGATGAAAGTAAAGGGGATCGTAAGTTAACTTATGTGATTACAGGGGATATCGACGCAATGTGGTTAAGGGATAGTAGTGCTCAAGTATGGCCATACATTCAATTTGTAAATAAGGATCCTAAATTAAAGAATATGATATTAGGGTTGATCAATAAACAATCCGAATGCATCAATATTGATCCTTATGCGAATGCGTTCTACAATGATCCTACAAAAAAGGGAGAATGGTTTTCTGACCATACGGATATGAAACCGGGGATGCATGAGCGCAAATGGGAGATAGATTCCCTATGTTATCCAATTCGATTAGCTTATCGTTATTGGAAAGAGACGAATGATAGTACAGCCTTCGACGATACATGGGTAAAGGCGCAGGAAGCGACTTTGAGAACATTTAAAGAGCAACAACGGAAGGAAAATTTAGGTCCATATAAATTTGAAAGAACCACATCAAGAGGTTCTGACACGTTACAGGTTGATGGATATGGTTATCCTGTGAAACCGGTAGGATTGATTGTATCGAGTTTTCGACCTTCGGATGACAGTAGTATATTTGGTTTTCTAATTCCCTCCAATCTATTTGCAATTGTCAGTTTACGACAGTCTGCGGAAATCCTAAGAAAAGTTAAGAAAAACACTGGACTTGCTGATCAAATGGAAGCATTGGCCGACGAAGTTGAGGCAGCAGTCAACAAGTATGGTATTATAGATCATCCTACACACGGAAGGGTTTACGCCTTTGAAGTGGATGGATTTGGAAGTTACTTGATGATGGATGATGCAAATGTACCAAGTCTATTGGCCCTTCCCTATTTAGGAGCAGTTGATATAAATGATGAGGTTTATCAGAGAACTAGAAACTTCATTCTATCTGAAGATAACCCATTTTTCTTTAAAGGGAAATTTGCTGAAGGAATTGGAGGTCCACATATTGGACGAGATATGATTTGGCCAATGTCGATCATTATGCGTGCAAACACTTCAAATGACGATGCTGAAATCCGGAAGTGTGTTCAAACTCTAAAAAACACACATGGGGGAACTGGTTTTATGCATGAATCATTTCACAAAGATGATCCTAAAAAATTCACCAGGCATTGGTTTGCATGGACCAATACCCTTTTTGGAGAATTAATGTGGCGATTATATAAAGAGAAACCTGAGCTTTTAAAAGGTTAAAATATTTTTAAAATAAAAAGGGAAAGCTCATCGCTTTCCCTTTTTATTTTAATTTATCAATAATTAGAACCCAATCTGTATTATTTTCATCCTTTGGAGGGTTTAGAATCAATTGCTCTTTAACATTGAATGTATTTGAATCAACAATCTTTCCACTTTCTGGTTTATACCAACTGTATTTTATGGTTTTGCTAGGAAATGCTGTCATATTAAGCTTTAGGACTTTATTATTTGGCAAATATATCATGGCATAAGTCATTTCACGATTTGAAAACGCTACCATAAAATTTTTATTATTTAAAGAATCTTGATTGATAATTATGTTTTGCAATGGCACTCTATCTGTTGATGGCCTAGAGAGAATTAGTTCTTTTAAATATCCGGCCTGATAGGCTGCGGGTCTATTTAATGCATCAATCCAAGATCGATCGGGATAATTAACAGGTTCAAAATTTGGGGAATAAAATTGCCAGATGGCATGATGTCCATAGGTTACACCAAAAGCACCTGCAAATACAGACCTATACAATTGTCTTCTTACTTCCCAATCTCTGAAATAACCCTTTGAAGGATCCCATCCATTCCAAGGATTTATAGGGTGGTCTTCATAGCAAGGTTCGGCGTCAATTGTAGGTTTTTTGGGATTAAGGGCGAGATCAGTTTGAATAAACTTCCAAACAGGCACATCTAATTTAGCATGTCCGGATTGTATCATATTGAAATCCATCCATTTTTCGTGGTGCAACATGGGGCTAGATTCCCAGATATAACCTCCTGGATGGAATGATTTCAAGGTTTTCTTTGCACCTTCAGCAGTGTTTAATCCATTTGCCATTTCTGAATAAATAGTTAACCAACTATCTTCTTTATCAGCAGGAGGCCTATCTCCTCCTAATATCCAAAAAATATTATTGGATTTTTTATATCTTTCCCCTAATAATCTACCATATTCAAAGGCATTTTTCTTGTTAAAAATCACTGGTCCTGCTCCGGAATATTTTAAGGTAACTTTATCACCCCAAGTAGGCAGAATTGCCAAATAAAGGTTTCTTTCTGTTGCCAATTTTACGACAGAATCTATGAGTTCAAAATATTTCTCGTTCAGTTTTGTTGGATCATTATTAATTAAAGGTTTCTCACCATATTGATTAGGTGTATTTACGCCATCCAATTCCGCTAAAATTACACATTGAATAACATTGAATCCTTTAGCCTTTCGGTTATCCAAGTATTCTTTAATTTCTTCAATTTTAAGTCGATGAAAAAGCTCCCAAGCAGTATCACCCAGCCAAAAGAAAGGTTCTCCATCGGAATAAATTAAAGATTGACCATTTTTTGAGATTTTAATTTCTTTAATTTCCTCTTGGCAAAAACAGAACTTAGACAAGACAATAAATAGTAAACTGACAATTATTTTAGATTTCATAATTCTTAAAAATAATGTTAATAATTCAGTAATAACATCATTAAAAAATTAAATACAAGATTTATTTCTGTTTGCAATTAAGGTCAGAATCTCCAACCTTTGTATAATAAATTAAAAGGGGCAAATTCATGTCAGAAATAGAGAGCACAGGACCGATAGGCATTTTTGATTCGGGATATGGTGGATTAACGGTTTTCAAAGAAATTCACAAGTATCTTCCAAGATATGATTATATCTATTTGGGGGATAATGCTCGGGTTCCATATGGAACTAGATCATTTGAGACGGTTTATGAATATACGAAAGAATGTGTTTTTAAATTATTCGATTTAGGCTGTAATTTGGTCATTTTAGCATGCAATACGGCTTCAGCAAAAGCATTGAGAACGATTCAACAGCATGATCTTCCGGCAGGGAAAAAAGTTTTAGGAGTTATTCGTCCAACATCAGAGGTTGTTGATCAGTTTACTAAGACGAACAAGGTTGGGATATTAGCGACCCAAGGAACTGTTAATTCAAATTCTTATGTTATTGAGATCAATAAGTTTCATCCAGAGATTGATGTATTTCAACACGCCTGTCCTTTTTGGGTGCCCTTAGTAGAGAATAATGAACTAAATAGCGAAGGAGCACATTTCTTTGTACAGCAAGATCTTGAACAGTTACTAGGTCAATCTGCAGATATGGACACGATTTTACTAGCCTGTACACATTACCCACTGCTGTTACCATTAATTAAAAAATATGTACCAAAAGGGATTAATATAATATCTCAGGGTGAACTTGTTGCAAAAAGCTTAGTTGATTATTTAAATCGACATCCTGAAGTTGAAGAGCACTGTTCCAAGAATCAAACTTTACAATTTTTTACGACAGACAATCCGATTGACTTCAATAGTAAAGCAGAAATATTTTTCGGAAAACGAATTGAATCTAAATTCTTAAAGGTCTCAACCTAAAATCACACAAGTTAAAAATAGTTAATTAAAAGAAAGTCAAATTTTTAGGATTTATATTTAGGTACAAAATACCTAAATGAAATATTTCCTATCCATTATTATGATTTTATTTATGTATCAACTGCATGGTCAGGTTGTTACAGGAAAAATCAGGGATAAATATTCGTTTAAACCGCTTATCAATGTCAAGATACAAAGCGGGAATAGAATAACTTATTCTAACGGTCAAGCAGAATTTGTTATTTCGATTCTGAAATCAGATAGCCTTATTTTTACATTCCCCTCCTATCGGCGAGTTGTCCTTGCAACGGATAGTTTAGAGGGTCTTACAGCTATTTTTGTTGAAATGGTTGAATCATCGATTCCCATAGAAGAAGTAACTGTTACAAGGACAAAAGTTAAGAGAGATACGTTTAAGTTTAAATCAGATCTAGGAATTCCCAAACTACCTAAATATCGAGAGATTGTTTTAGATCGTTCAAGAATATCCAATCAGCCTAGTCTAAAGTCAAGCGGAAGCACGTCTAGTCTGATAACAATTGATTTACTTTCGCTATCAAGAATGTTATTTAAGCGCAAAGAGAAAGTTTCGACAGAACCTTCAATGGAGGCTGACGAAATAACCCTACAGTACATTGATATGGGTTTTAAGTTGGAATTAATAGAAGAGCTGACAGGTCTAAAAGGCGACGAAGCCTTAGTTTTTCAAAATACATACAGACCGACCATTGGAGATTTTCGTAAAATGACAGAAATTGATATTAGGGTCTATATCAAAAAATGTTATGAAGAATTCCAGGTTCAAAAATTAAGGTTACCTTCAAAAAATGATCATAAGGAAAAAAGTCACTGATTCACTTTGGTATAAAGTTCAAACAGTGACTTATAAAAATCTTATAATTAAGGATTAAACTTTTGCGGCAAGTGCTAAGCCATATAATTTCATTTGTTTTACCATGGAAAGTAATCCATTAGCTCTGGTTGGAGAAAGGTGTTCTTTTAATCCAATTTGATCGATAAAATATAAATCTGCATCAGCAATTTCTTTTGGGCTATGTCCAGAAAGTACTTTCACCATTAAGCTCACTAATCCTTTAGTAATTACAGCATCAGAATCTGCTGTAAAGAAAAGTTTTCCATCTTTTAATTCAGGAAACAACCAAACTTTGGATTGACAGCCTTTGATTATAAATTGGTCCTGTTTATTTGCTTCATCAATTAAGGGTAATTCTTTCCCCATTTGAATGATCAATTCATATTTTTCCATCCAATCTTGATAGAAAGAAAAGTCATCAATTAATTCATCCTGTATTTCGTTAATAGTCATGATTTTATATTATACTAACATTGCTACGGCACGATTTACACCAGCTACCAAAGCATCAATTTCTTCTTTTGTATTGTAAACTGCCAAGCTAGCTCTTACAGTTCCGGGAATATGGAATTGTTCCATTACGGGTTGTGCACAATGATGACCTGTTCTTACTGCGATTCCCATTTTATCTAATAGTACCCCAATATCATAAGGGTGGGTACCCTCGACGACGAAGGATATGACGGATGATTTTTCTTTAGCAGTACCAATAATTCGGAGGCCCTTTATTTCTTGGAGTTTTTCGGTAGCATATTGAAGTAAATCATCTTCGTATTTTTTGATATTATCAAGGCCTAACCTATTGATATAATCAATTGCAGCATTTAATGCGATACCGGCTTCAATATTAGGGGTTCCAGCTTCAAATTTGAAAGGTAGTTCGTTGTAGGTTGTTTTTTCAAAAGTAACGTCCTTGATCATATCACCACCACCTTGGTAAGGAGGCATTTTATTGAGCCAATATTCTTTACCATAAAGGACCCCGACTCCTGTAGGTCCGTACATTTTATGTCCTGAGAACACCAGAAAATCGACATCCAAGGCTTGAACATCAATTTTAATATGTTGTACAGCTTGTGCGGCATCGATTAAAACTGGGATATTCTGTGCGTGTGCTAAATCAATAATTTCTTTGACTGGATTAATAGTTCCTAAAGCGTTTGAAACATAATTAACAGCAACTATTTTAGTTTTTGGATTTAAGAATGATTTATAAGTTTCCATATCCAGTTCCCCATGTTCGGTCATTGGAATCACCTTTAGGATGGCCCCTTTAGCTTCGCAAATCATTTGCCAAGGAACAATATTCGAGTGATGTTCCATAGCAGAAATGATTATTTCATCGCCATTTGAAATAAATTCCTGTCCATAACAAGATGCGACCAAATTGATACTGTCAGTAGTACCTTTTGTTATGATGATTTCATAATCATGTTTAGCGTTTATGAATTCTTGAACTTTTCTACGAGTAATTTCGAAGGCATCGGTGGAGATTTGACTAAGGTAATGAACACCACGGTGCACATTACTATTCATATCCGTATAATAGTTTATGATTGCGTCAATTACAGCTTTAGGTTTCTGCGTTGTTGCCCCATTATCTAAATAGACTAAAGGTTTTCCGTTTACCTCACGTTTCAAAATTGGGAAATCTTCTCTAATCGTTTTGATGTCTAGTGTATCCAATTCTAACTAATTTTAAATTCCTACAAAGTTAATATATAATAAAACATTATCGGCATTAATCAAGTTATTTAAAAGTAATAATCGGGAAGGCCGATGAAATAAAAAAATATTAAATTTATATTAAGTCGATATTGACTACCTTTGTTAACACTATGCAAGAACTACCTTTAAATATCCCAGAAGGCTCAAGGAAAGAGGTTATGACCTACTTGGAACCCTTCATGTTAAATGAAATGTCTGAGTATTTAAAACCAGTTGAGGATATGTGGCAACCTGCTGATTTCTTACCGGATTCCTCTCGGGCGACATTTTTCGAAGAAGTTCGTGATTTACAGGAAAGTGCAAAAGAATTGCCGTATGACTTAGTTGCGGTATTAATTGGAGATACAGTAACAGAGGAGGCCTTGCCGACCTATGAGTCTTGGTTAACGATGGTTGATGATGTAGACAAGAATGAGCAAGGCGGATGGATGAAGTGGGTACGTGCATGGACAGCTGAAGAAAATAGACATGGAGACCTATTGAACAAGTATCTATATTTATCTGGTCGAATTGACATGAGACAGTTTGAGATTTCTGTTCAATACTTGATTAAAGATGGATTTGATATTGGCACAGGCGCTGACCCCTATAGGAACTTTATCTACACCTCATTTCAGGAATTAGCGACAAATGTTTCTCATAGACGAGTTGCAGCACTTTCTAAAAAGAGTGGAGATAAGTTATTGGCGAAGATGTGTGGGGTTATAGCTTCGGACGAGGCACGACATGCAAAGGCCTATATGTCCTTTATTTCACAAGCGATGAAAGTAGATCCAAGTGAAGTTATGTTGGCATTTGAGGATATGATGAAGAAGAAAATTGTTATGCCGGCACATTTTTTAAGAGAATCTGGAGAGCCACAAGGAGGAGCATTTGCTCATTTTTCAGATGCTGCCCAAAGGTTAGGAGTATATACGGCAGTAGATTATGTAGATATTCTTAAGGAGCTACTTGCGGACTGGAAAATAGACCAAGTTACTGGATTGAATGAGCAAGGGGAAAAGGCAAGAGATTACTTAATGCGATTACCGGATCGATTATTACGACTTGCAGACAGAATGAAAATTCCCGAGAAAGAATACAATTTTAAATGGATTTATTAATCCCATAAAAAATATGAAGATCGGCTATCAAACAATTTGATAGCCGATTTTTGTTTTAAGAAGGTCAATATAGTGTAAGTATATGCTAATGGTGTTTCATACCATATGAGATAATTCGCTTAATTTTAATTAGTTTAACCTACGACTATGTATTTAAAATCTGCAGCCATATTTTTATATTTCATTAGCCTTGCTATCCTAGTGCAGGGTCAACCTGGACCCAATCATAATTTAAAATTCGACAAACTTGCAGACCTCTGGGATGAAGCTATTCCATTGGGTAATGGCCAAATTGGGGCTCTAATTTGGAAGAAAGATAATACATTGAGATATTCTTTGGACCGAGCAGATTTATGGGATGAAAGAAAAGCATTGGATATTGAAAAGCACGATTTCAAATGGGTTGTGGAACAAGTTCAAAATAACACTTATAAAAATGCACAAGAATGGGGAGATCGTCCCTATGACGCATTGCCCTATCCGACTAAATTACCTGCTGCAGCAATGACCTTTGATTTATCAAAATTAGGAAAAGTGATCAGTAATGAGTTGAATTTAGAAGATGCTACTAATACAATTCGATTTGAAAATGGATTATCCATTAAAAATTTTATTCATGCCGTTAAACCTGTTGGGTACTTTGAAATATCGGGAATTCAAGGAGAGGTTGCTCTACCTAAATTAATACCACATACCTATGCGGAAGGTCATTCAGATTCTGGACAGCAATCCGTAGTTGAAGGACAGAAGTTATCAAGGCTTGGCTATAATCAAGGAACTTTAAAAGAAGGGGCAAATTATCAGATCATACATCAACCAACATATGAAGGTAGGTTTTTTGAGGTGCTGTTGGTTTGGAAAAAAATGTCTTCAGACAGGATCATTGGATTATGGACGATCAGTGATAACAAAACGGCGAGTCTCGATGAGAGTATGTCTAGCATTGAGAATGGAAAATTTGAGGAGGGTCATAAGTCATGGTGGAAAAATTATTGGGCACAATCGAATATAAGAATTCCAGATTCGATATTGGAGAAGCAGTATTACCTTGAGATGTACAAATTTGGATCAGCCGCGAGAGCAGGCTCTCCAGCGATTACCCTACAGGCAGTATGGACGGCAGATAATGGCGGATTACCCCCTTGGAAAGGTGATTTTCATAATGATTTAAATACACAATTGAGTTATTGGCCGGGATATTCAGGGAATCGATTAGCAGAATCGGCATCCTTTACGGACTGGTTATGGTCAATTCGAGATAAAAACAAAGCATATACCAAGCAATATTTTAATGCAGAAGGATTAAATGTACCAGGCGTGTTAACCTTGAATGGAATTCCTATGGGTGGATGGATTCAATATTCGCTATCTCCCACTGTAAGCGCCTGGACTGCCCAGCATTTTTATTGGCAATGGAGATACAGTATGGATTCTCAATTTCTGAAAGAAAAGGCCTATCCATACATTCATGATGTTGCTTCGTATTTAGAACAAATTACAGAAATGAGGAATGGTAGACGTTATCTTCCATTAAGTTCGAGTCCGGAATATAATGATAATAGTATAAATGCATGGTTTAAAGATTGGACGAACTTTGATTTAGCCTTAGTACACTATTTATTTGAGGCGGCAGCAGAGGTAAGTAAAGCTATGGGTAAGGTTGAAGAATCGTCGAAATGGCTAAAGATTAGATCTCAATTTCCAGAACTGTCAAAAGACAATACGGGATTACTTGTGGCAGTTGATCATCCTATGGAGCACTCACACCGTCACATGTCACCATATATGGCCATTTATCCATTAGGTACGATGGATATCAACAATCCAGAGGATAAACTTACCATTCAACAATCCTTAAAACATTTGGATGAATTAGGTACAGATTCATGGGTTGGATATTCATTTTCGTGGATGGCAAGTCTACATGCACGGGGGAAGAATGGGGATTCAGCATTATTAAATCTTCAAAAATTCGCGAATAATTTTTGTTCGATTAATTCATTTCATTTAAATGGGGATCAAAAAGGAGGTCAATATTCAAAATTCACTTATAGACCCTTCACTTTAGAGGGAAATTTTGCTTTTGCACAAGGACTTCATGAGCTAATGCTTCAAAGTAAAAAGGGTTATGTTGAATTATTTCCAGCACTTCCATCAACTTGGGACAATTTATCATTTGACAATTTAAGAACTGAGGGTGGATTTTTGATAAGTGCAAAAAGAGAAAGCAAAAAACTGACCTCATTAAAAATTAAAGCCAGTGAAGGCGGGACAATCAATATAAGGTTCGAAAAAGGATTAGTTGGATTGAACGGAAAAGCAGTAAAAAAAGAAAATCAGAACTACGTAATCAACCTAAAGAAGGGTGAAGAGATTGTTTTAAGAGAGATCTAAAACGGTGCATCCTTCAAGCAAAAAGGTGTCAATCTTAAATGATTGGCACCTTTTCTTGTTAAATCAATTTTCGAGAATTTTAGTTACTGTAATCAGGGTTTTGAACTAATTTTCCTTGACTTTTATCGATTTCCGTTTGAGGGAATGGCCATCTATAGAATTTTGTTTCGAAAGAGTAAGGAATAATTCCATCAGTCACTTTATTAAGGACATCTTCAGCAATCTTCCATCTTTTTAAGTCATAAAATCTGAGGCCTTCAAATGCGAGTTCAATTCTTCTTTCTTTACGCAGGCGTTCTCGGAATTGATCTTTGGAAATTCCAGCTGTATAGTTTGGCATTCCTGCTCTTTTACGGACAGTATTTACATAATTAAGAGCTTTAGAGGTAGGTCCATTTAATTCATTTTCAATTTCAGCGGCCAAGAGTAGTACATCAGCATAACGTAGCATTACCCAATCTTGCTGGCTTCGTGTAGAATATCCATAAGGCACTAAATCAGGGGTTAGAAATTTCTTTAATCCAAAACCAGTTGGCCCACCATTGGAAGGTCTATGAATTTTTCCATCAGGCCATTGGACGAATCCTTTAAAAATAGTTTTTGCCAATCTAGGATCTCTATTTTTAAATGGGTCAGTTTTATCGGTCAATGGAGATACACCATAGGCTAGACCATCAGTATAATCGTATGAATCGACGAGGTTTTGCAAAGGACTAACAACCATCCAGTCCCCATACCACATATCCATTCCAGTAGAATTATTTGGTGCTAGAAAATTGATGGAGAACATTATTTCCTTACTATTCTTTTGACTAGCATCTTGAAAAGTGCTGACATAGTCTGCGTCTAAAGTATATAAACCTTTCGATATTAAGGCATTAGCTACTTGTTCAGCCTCAGCCAATTTAGCTGCATCAGCCACAGTTTTAGAAGTAAAAGCGTCATTCATAATAACTCTGAGCTTCAAAGCTTGAGCAGAGGATTTTACGGCATGTCCTTGTTTATCAGCATAAGCAACATCAGATAAAACCGCGATAGCTTCATCCAGATCCTTGATTATTTGTGCATAGATGTTTTTAGCATCAGTTTTTTCCTGAAATTGCGTTTCCAGGTCTAGAGGTTCGGTTACTAGTGGAACAGAACCATAAAACATATAAAGTTGGAAATAATAATATGCACGGATAAATTTTGCTTCAGCTTCATAGTTTTTTCTATCCTGTTCGGAGATATCAGCAGCATTATATTCACTTAGATTTTTTAAGAAGATATTCACCCTCGCAATACCACGGTATGAGGTTGAGTAAATGGAAGATATATATCCTCCAGTAGTAGAGGAAATATTTCCTTGGGCAATATTACTACTATTATCATAATTGTGTTGACCATATCCATTATCGGTAATATTATCAAAATTTGGAGCACCATAAGAGTATTGGCTGGCCTGTAGGGTAGAATAAACAGCAGTTAGAGCATATTCGACATCACCTTTGGTTTTCCAGAACGAAGAAGGGGACAGTTTATCTGTTGGGTTTTTATCTAAATAATCGGAGCAAGAACTCATTGTAAGAGCGAGTGCTGGGATTAATAAATATTTATAATTAAATTTCATTTTTTTCAATTTTAGGGTTATAAACTTAATTGCAGGCCGAATGAGTATATTTTATTTTGAGGATAGCTCAAGAAATTACCACTTCCTCCACGTTCAGGATCTAAGCCTGGATAATCGGTAATTGTAAACAGGTTGTCGCCGGAGAAATATGCCCTTACTTTGTTTAATTTGAGTTTACTAGTAACAGATTCAGGGAATGTGTAACCAACCACTAAGTTTTTAAATCTCAAGAAACTTGCATCTTTTAGGTAATAAGATGAGTTTCTAGTGATTTTTTCGCCACCGTCCCATCCCCAATAAATTCTAGGCATTGTTTGAGAAGGATTTGCTTCGGTCCATCTATCTCTCCAATCCACTGTTGGCACAGCGCCTTGAACGAAAGGAATGGTTCCCCAATTATTTACATACACATCTCTTTTATAAACACCTTGGAAGAATGCAGAAATATCAATTCCTTTCCAACTCGCTCCTAAATTGAAAGAATATTCAAATTTTGGGAATGGATTTCCAATGATTATGCGGTCACTATTATCAATCTTGTTATCATTGTTTTGATCTTTATACTTAATATCACCGGGCAAGGTCTTATCATTGAATTGTTTTGGTGCGTTGTCAATTTCAGTTTGAGATTGAAAAATACCGTCCATTTCCAACATATAAAAACTATCATAAGGTAATCCTTCACGTTTCATGTAATATCCAGAAATTTCTTCTGCCCCGAAGGTTACCAATTTGTTTTTAAACTTATCGAACATTACGCCAAAATCATATGCAAGACCTTCCATTGCACCTGATTTGACCGTATTTCTATAGGCTACATTCAGTTCAATTCCGGAGTTTTCCATAACACCTCGATTGACGTAAGGAGCAGATAGACCGACCAAATCAGTTAGTTGAGATTGTCTTAAGATGTCAGAAGTCACCTTTCTGTACCAATCAGCAGTAATTGTTAATCCATTAAACAGGGCTAAATCAACGCCTACATCTGTGGATTTCGTAGTTTCCCATTTTATATTTTGGTTAGCTAAACTCAATTGAGCTACACCGGGAATCAAGGTTGCGTTATCGTAGGAATAAGCTCCGGTTAGCTCCAATATACTTTGATAAGGATATAATCCAATATTTTGATTACCAAGGATACCATAAGAGGCTCTTAATTTGAAATCATTCAACCAATTCCAGTTATTTGCTTTTATGAAAGGTTCATCAGAAATTCTCCAACCTGCCGAAATAGAAGGAAATGCTCCCCAACGGTTATCTGGATTAAGTCTACTAGTACCATCATAACGCACATTCATTTCTAATAAATATCTATTTAAATAGTCATATCCTACCCTACCGAACAGCGATTGAATAGCCCATTCTTCCGTATATCCACCAGCAGTTTGCACCGCAGCACTCCCAGCGTTTAACTCTTGGAGATCATTATTTAGAAACTGTTCTCTATAACCGGTTAAATTTTCAAATTTCGAATTCTCCTGGCTATAACCTAGCTGTAATTTTAAATTATGTTTTTCAACGAAACTTGTTTCATACAATAGATAAGAATAAAGGTTTGTATATATTCTTTGTTCAGATCTATTCGTCAACCCTTTATCTCCGACATCGAGATTGGTCATATATTCACCGGTGTGAAAATTATAAAGAGGCACAACAGGTCTCCAGTCTTTATTTCTATAAAAGTCGCCATTGACAGCAAATTTGCTGTACCAAGAAAGACCTTTAAGTAATTTTACATTTGTCCAAGCTTGAAGATTTCCAGAATAATCTCTCAATCTGTTAAACACTCCATTTTCGGCAATTGCTACAGGATTTTTATTGTTGCTTTCGAATAGGTAAGCTTTATAGCTATATCTCCCACTTCCATCAGGAAGGTATGGTCCATAGGTTGGTGCTTGAGCGAGAGTTGATAGGAAAATATCTCCTCCTCCTGACCGAGGACTGTTTTTAACTCCATGTTTAAAAGCAAGATTAGTTCCGAAAGTTATGAAATCATTGATATCAGAAGTAATATTTGATCTGAAGTTATAACGTTGAAAATCAAACCCTTTCATTGTCCCAGGTTGATCGACATAACCTAAAGAGACGTTATATTTAGTTTTGCCTTCGCCACCATTAAAGGTTAGGTAGTGGTTTTGAACAAAAGCTGGGTTGAACATAACATCTACCCAATCTGTATTTGGGTATTGATTTCTGTCGGTAGCATTTTTATAGGCATCGATAATATCTTGAGGATAAAGTCCACTTGGCATATTGGAATTTGTTTTGGCTTCATTCCAAAGCTCCATATATTCTGCAGAATTTGTAATAAATTCTGGTATTCTGGTAACATCATGAACATTTAATCCCAGTTGATAGTCTACTTTAGTTTTTCCCGCAATTCCGGATTTTGTAGTCACGATTATTACACCATTTGCGGCTCGGGATCCATAAATAGATGCAGAGGCGGCATCCTTCAATACGGAAACATTTTCAATATCATTTGGGTTGATATCGGAAAGTCTACCTTCTACCCCATCAATAAGCACCAAAGGATTAGATCCTGCGCCACTGAAAGTACCTTGTCCTCTAACCCGAATGGAAAGGCCTTCTTCGCCAGGTTGTCCTGAGTTTTGGACTACCCTAACGCCAGGCATTTTACCTTGGAGCATAGATCCTGCATCGGTAACTGGTCTTTTTGTTAACTCATCTCCCCCAACAGTTGCAACAGCACCTGTAAGATTTACCTTTTTTTGTTGGCCAAAACCGACAACTACCACTTCATCAATTTCTTCGTCTTTAGATGCTAACTGAATGTTAACAATTCCTGAGGAACTAACAGTAGATGTTTGAGTTTCAAAACCAACACCAGTAAACTGTAGTTTATCATTGATTTTGGCTTGAATGTTAAATTCACCCTTTGCGTTTGTAGATGCGACAGCATTGGATTGCAGGTTTCTGACAGTGATGTCAGGAATAGCAACGGCTTCATTATTCGTAACTCTTCCGGTTACTTGAATCTGCTGCTGGGCCATGAGGCTTAGGCTGGTCAAAAGACATATGACCAGCGAGAGCAAGGCTAGTTTGCTTAGCTTAATTACTTGAATCATGTTAATATTATTAGGTTTATATTACCCTCAAAATACAAGTAATTCAGCCTCTACATTCCCTGTAAATTAACTTCCATTAATCCAATATTAACTTATTTAACATAGAATTGGCAATCAATTGCTTATCCCTTATAATTCATGTAATTCCAATGGTTTATTAGCGGTTAATTTCACTGTTTTAACCTGATCTTGATATGCAATTTTAATTGTTTTATTTTTCTGAGCGATTAGTCTAACTTTTATAAGTTTATTATCTTTCCATTCCATGGAAACCTCAACTCCAGCACGAGCCTTTAAACCATATATTTTTCCATCTTTCCATTCCTTAAAACTTGCTTAAACAAGATTATATCCTTATTTTCAAGCTCTCTTTATCACATGACAGCAATTTATAAATGAAACCAAAATTTGATCGGATATTAAGCCAGCTTGATAATGAAGTGTACAAATTTCGACACTACAGCGATCAATTATTTTCCACGAATTTTCATTTTCATGAGGAAATCCAGATAAACTACATTTTGGAAGGTTCAGGTCAGCGAGTTATTGGAGATAATATTTCAAATTTTGAAGAAGGGGAACTTACCTTGTTAGGTTCCAATTTACCACATGTTTGGTATTCGCAAGAAGCCAATCCCAAGCATGAAAAAACAGCATCCTCCATCACCTTATTTATTGACGTTGAAAAATGCTTATCACTTCTTGCACCTTTACAAGAGGTTCATGGTATAAGATCTTTTTTTAAACAAGCTGAAAGAGGAATAATATTTATGGGCAAAAACAAGAGTCAATTGACTAAACTCCTATTTGCCATAAATGAAGCTGAGGATTTAGAGAGGACCATTTATTTCCTTCAGCTCTTGGATCAAATCGTTAAGTCAGAAAACTACCAATTTATTTCAAGTTCAAGTTATAGAAATAGATACTCTTCGCAAGATTTCAAGGGTAATCAAGTGGATCATATAATCCGATTTGTTTTAGAGAATTATAACAAGGAAATTAAATTGGACGAAGCGGCAGAAATGGCAAACATGACAAAACAGGCATTTTGTAGGTTTTTTAAGAATAGGACTCAGAAGAGCTTTATTCAGTTTGTAAATGAGACTAGAATCAGTATTGCATGTCAGGAAATGATGAAAACAGACAATTTGATTAGCAATATTGCTTATGATTCTGGTTTTTCTAGTCTTTCAAACTTCAATAAAATTTTCAAATCAATTAAAGGCATTACCCCAAGGCAGTTCAAAGAGAGACTTGCTATAAAATCTGATTAAAACCTCCTTAAAAAACAATTTTTTTATTTTTTAAGGAGGGTCCAGCGATTTGAATTAATCTTTCATTTTAAATTTCCATTCATTAAGTTTAGATCCTTCCTCATCAATAATGATACTATATTCATCAGAAGGGACGAACTCCTTTAAATTGATTGATACCAGTTCTTTTTCATAGGGTTTAATTTGATTTAAAGCATGTTCAGCAAGTATTTTTGTTTCGCCATTGACGATTTGATACAATTTGATTTTTGCATTAGAACTTGGTTTTACTCCAAAATTTTGAACTTCCATCTTCACAACTGACTTTCCAGATTCTACGAGAAACACTGGTTTTCTAGCACTTAGAATTCCTTTTTCATATTTTGCCCAAGGGACACGAGTATATCCAAATAAAAGCTTACCATCCTTTCTTTTTCCTAATAACTTAGGAGCGAATTCATCTTGATTTAATTTGTGATCTTGTTTTGAGAAGATTAAAATTAAACCGTCTTTAGCCTTTTCTGTCCTTAGAACTTGACTTCCACCGCCATAGTTAACGGTTTCATTGGAGCCAAACCGTAAAGATTTTAAATCAAGATCTTTATTCGGATCAAATCCTTTTTCAGCTTTTACTAAAACTTTAATTTCCTCATCAGCTTTAGGAAGTTTTGGATTTAGGAATTCCAATAAGACAGGTTTGGTCAATGGAATAATTATATTTTTAGAACTATATTTATCATTAGCCTTATCTTCCCATTTAATGGTATCTATAACTGCAAAATTTGATGATATTGCTCTTCCATATTCATCCTGAAAGATTTTAATACGTTCATATTTGTACCATTCTTCTTTGTTTCCATCCTTGTGTTTTGCAATACCAATTGTATAAGCTTGACCTGGATCAGTGACCCAATTAATACCATCAGGACTACGCTGATAAAAAGCAATTCTTCCCAACCAATCATTGACGATTAAATGATATTGAATATGGTCTTTCCAAACCACTGGATCTTCAAATTCGCCTTCTACTGGTGGGTAAACTCTTTGATTTGACACTTGCATATAAGGACTGACACCGTTTTCACTAAACCAAACCCCACCTCCTCTACAAATCATAAGCTGAGATCCATCCTCTCTTTTTGCAAAAGTTAAATTAGAGAGACCTTCAATTATCGGTCGATCTCTATTGTCAAATGATAATTTTTGATAGGTCCATGGACCATTCAATGTTTTTGATCGGTACGAACCATCGATGACATATATAACATAAGACCCATCTTTTGCTTGAAATATTTCAGGATTGTGCCCTTTTCCAATGGTATCTACAATTTTGTAAGGTCCGTTAATTCTTTTGCTGGTTGTATGGTATACTGTTGATCCTGGCCATGCCATATGCCCCTTTTCTGAAGATTCGGGCCAACCACAAACAAAGAGATGGTATTGACCATTGGCATACTTGATATTGCCTCCCCAATAGGAATTTTTTTGGTCTTCAATTCCATTATCTACATAACGATTCATTACAGCATCTGCTCCCCAATTTGGTTTTTTGACTATCTTTCCTTTATGCATTGGGAGAAATAAATCTCTAAACCTTCCCCCATCTACGAGGTTATCCCATTCTTTCGGAATCTCACGGTCCTTAACTTGTGCCTTAATTGGATTGGTGAATGTTAAAAAAGCAAATCCTGCCAATAAGAGAGAATTCCGATTAAAAATTTGATTTCTGTACTTCATAATTAGATCTTAAGATTTTATATAGGTTAGATTAAAATTCCACCACGGCTTTTAAAACTTTATTTTCCAGATTTAATAATTCCGGAAATCTATCCCCAAGTTCTAAAAATGGAATCCTGTGGGTTATAATTTTATTCACATCAATTTCCCGATTTCGTATATGTGCAATCACTTCTTCAAAATCATATTTTGAAGCATTTCTGCTACTTAACAAAGTAGCTTCTCTTTTATGAAATTCAGGGTGGCTAAAAGAAATATTTCCAGATTGTAGTCCGATTAACAGATATCTACCTGCATGTGCTAAGAATTTAAAGCTTGAATTAATTGCATTTAGATTTCCACTGGCATCAATTAAGACATTAGCCATAATTCCAGCAGTAAATTCAGATACTTTTTCAAGAATATCTCCCTCATTTGCCGTCCAGGTTTCAACAGTTGGCAAAATTGATTTACATACATCTAATCTCTCCTTGTTGACATCTAATACTAAAACTTTTGCACCAGTTAGATTGGCAAAAGTAGCAGCAGCAATACCAATAGGACCCGCGCCAACAATAACAGCACATTCACCATTTTTCAAGGCAGCTCTTTTAATACCATGTTTAGCAATTGAATAGGGTTCTATCATTGCCATTTCTGACAGTTTCAACCCTTCAGCAGCAATCAAACAACTATTTGGAACAGCAATGTATTCTCTCATTCCACCATCAGTATGGACTCCAAAAACCTCCAAAGAAACACAGCAGTTTCCTTTTGATGATTTACATGCTTGGCACTCTCCACAATTGAAATAGGGAATAATGGTTACAAAGTCACCTTTTTTAAATTCATTATGACTTGTTTCAACTATTTCACCTGCTATTTCGTGTCCTAGAACTCTTGGATAAGAAAAATAGGGTTGAGTTCCTTCAAAAGCATGTATATCTGTTCCACATACTCCTATACATTTGACTTTTAATAGCGTATAACCTGGTTTTTGTTCAGGCAGTTCAAATTCATCGTAAATTAAGTATCCAGGTTCTGAACAGATTAAGGCTTTCATAGGTATAAATTGTTTTTTATAAAATTAGGTTGGAGTAAGACGTTTCTATTCGTCAATGTTATCTAAATATAATAGAATATTAACCTTGGGTATTAAATGTTAATTAACTAAGAATTTACTTAAAAAGAAGGGTAAATTAAAAGAAAGTCTAGTTCATGTAAAATTGTATAAGGAATTCATTTTATAAAAGAAAAATCACTAGATTTACTTGTCATACTAATAGTTGTTATGCTAAAAGAAAAATTCAATCAGTATTCCTTTGTTTTAGATCGTACGGCACGTCGGGTTAAACAATTTGCTCAATCAGCTTTTGTGGAGAATGGGATTGATCTCACGGTAGATCAATGGTCAGTTATCAAGACATTGTACGAGCATGAGGATTTAACGCATAAGGATTTAGCAGATTTATGTGGTAAGGACCAACCTACCATGACCCGAATTATAGACCTATTAATAAAGAAAGGCTCAGTACAACGCGTAGAACATCCAACAGATCGAAGGAGCCTACATATTCAATTAACGGAAGTGGGTAAGGACCAGGCAAAAAATCTTGCTCCGTTAGTTAAGGAATTCAGGATGCAAGCTTGGGAGAACCTGACTGATGAAGATTTTGAGCATTTCAGCAGAATATTAAACACAATTTACAATAATCTAGACAAAAAAAAGATATGATAACAACAGATATTTGCATTATAGGAGCTGGACCGGTTGGTTTATTTGCTGTATTTGAGGCAGGATTATTAAAAATGCGTTGTCACTTAATAGATGCCTTGCCACAAGTTGGCGGGCAGCTTTCAGAAATATATCCTCACAAGCCGATATATGACATCCCTGGCTACCCGAGTATTACAGCACAAGAGCTTATTAACAATCAGATGAAACAGATTGCGCCATTCCAACCAACATTTAGTTTAGGAGAGCGGGTTGACACATTGAATAGGCAGGATGATGGTTCATATGTAGTTTTAGGTTCGGAAGGCAGTGAGATCCATTGCCAAGTTGTTGTTATAGCAGGAGGATTAGGTTGTTTTGAACCTAGAAAACCGGAACTAGAAAATCTGACAACATATGAAGGTAAAAATGTTCACTATATGGTTAAAGACCCGGAAAGATTTCGGGATGAACGGATTGTTATAGCTGGAGGAGGAGATTCTGCATTAGATTGGACGATTTTTTTAAGTGATATCGCTAAGGAGGTGACATTAGTTCATCGAAGTGATAGTTTTCGAGGAGCACCAGATTCAGCAGAGAAGGTTTTTAATTTAGCTCAGCAAGGTAAGATTAACTTATTATTATCACATAACTTACAGAAACTCAACGGGAATGGACATTTAGAATCAGTATTTATGACAAACAAAAGTAAGGAGGAGGTTGTTATTCATACAGATCATTTTATTCCATTGTATGGTTTAAGTCCGAAACTTGGACCGATTGCCGATTGGGGATTAACGATAGACAAGAATGCCATAGAGGTCGATACCTTTGATTATTCGACAAATGTAGAACGCATTTATGCCATAGGCGACATTAATACATATCCTGGCAAATTGAAGCTTATTCTTTGTGGTTATCATGAGGCTTCCCTTATGGTTCAGAGTGCATTTAAATATGTTTATCCTGAACAAAAGCTAAGTTTTAAATATACAACTGTAAATGGAATAAATGCGTTTTAAAAATGGAGAATACAATCACAATTCATGTAGAAGACAGAGATGGGACAATTCAAGAGGTTATGGTTCCTACAGATGTAAATCTAAGTTTGATGGAAATACTTAAAGCATCAGAATATAACATTTTAGCGACTTGTGGGGGTATGGCATTATGTGCGACCTGTTATGTAGAGGTATTATCAGGAATGGAGAATTTACCTGAAGCTGCCGACCAAGAACTTGACATGTTAGACACCTTACCAGATTCGGATGATAACAGCCGATTAGCCTGCCAACTTCGGTTGACTGAAATGAATAATGGATTGACGGTAAAAATTAAAGGCAGTTTACAATAGTCGATCAATAGTGTACTTTCTACACTTAGTATTGATTAATTAAGTAATTGAAAACTAAGAAGATAGAATAAGTTCAAACATCAAAATTGCTAAAAAACTAAAATTAATGCAATTAATTAGTGGATTATGCAGGAAAATGTCAGATATTTGTTCTTTATTTTAAAATTCTAATAACAAGAAATTATTATGTTGTTAAATCGTTCTGAAAGAAACTTTCCCCGAGTTATTATCATTGGAGCTGGGTTCGGTGGTGTTGAGTTAGCGCGGCAATTGAAAAACAAAGAGGTAGAAGTTTTACTTATTGACCGTAACAACTACCACACTTTCCAACCCCTGATGTATCAGGTTGCGACAGGAACTTTAGCGTCAGATTCTATTTCGTTTCCACTTCGAAAGATGTTCAAAAATCAAAGCAACTTCCGTTTTAGGTTGGCCGAAGTACTTCGTATTGACAGCAAGAATAAGATTGTACATACGTCGGTTGCTGACTATGACTACGATTATTTGGTTGTTGCTACAGGAGCTACGTCAAACTTTTTTGGGAACAAGCAAGTTGAGAAATATGCACTTCCGATGAAAAACATCATTGAAGCATTAAATATTCGGAGTTACTTATTGCAGAATCTTGAGGAGGCGGTTTTAAGAAAGAATACATCTGATCGAGAGCGATATTTAAACTTTGTTGTTGTAGGAGGTGGTCCAACAGGTGTTGAACTATCAGGCGCAATTGCTGAATACCAACAACATATGTTGAAAAAGGATTATCCTGAATTATCGACTTATGAGATGAAGGTTTTTTTAGTTGAGGGAACCGGGAAAATATTAGGTGCCTTATCAGAAAAATCATCACGAGATGCGGAGAGATATTTAGATGAATTAGGAGTAAAGACAATATTAAATACAGTTGTAACGGATTACGATGGTAATACGGTAACTCTATCATCAGGTGAGCAAATTCCTACAAAAACGGTAATTTGGGGAGCAGGTGTGATGGGTCAAATGCCTGAGGGAATTTCTTCAGATATTATTGAACGTGGCAACCGCATCAGAATCAACGAACAATGTCAGGTTGAGGGAGAAAAAGATGTATATGCGATTGGCGATGTTTCGGCCATGATTACGGCTGAAAATCCTAGGGGATTGCCAGGGGTTGCGCCTGTTGCACAACAACAAGGAAAATATGTTGCGAAGCATATTTTAAATCAACTTAATAGCCAAGAAACAGAAAATTTCAAATATTTCGATAAAGGTTCTATGGCTACTGTAGGTAGAAATAGGGCTGTTGTGGATATGGGCAGCTTACATATGAAAGGATTTTTGGCATGGATGACATGGATGTTCGTTCACCTTGTTTCGATTTTCGGATTTAGAAATAGGTTGGTAACGTTTGTAAACTGGTCCATTAAGTTCTTGACGAAAAATTCAGGTATTCGCTTAATCATCCACAAGTACAATCGTCCAGAATCTGAACCGGTTGTAAAAAAAGAAGAAGTAGCAACACATTAAAACAAACTATAAAAGATGAAGCCTTATCGAATGATGAGGCTTTTTTTATGCCTTTTCTAAATTAGAAATTCTATTCCTGAAAATTCATTCAGCGATAAAAGGATTTCCATAATCTAATTTCAAATTTCGTAGATTTGATTTTAACAAACAGAAAGAAAAAAATATGACAAACAAAGACATAGCTAAGGTTTTTAAATTGTGTTCGCAATTAATGGAATTGTATAATGAGAATCCATTTAGGACTAAGGCTATGGCATCAGCTTCCTTCCGAATAGACAAATTACCATTTTCAGCAAGTCAATCAGATTTGGAAACTTTAAGTGATCAACCCAACATAGGAAAAAGTACTGCGGAAAAGATTATTCAAGTGATTAGCACTGGTACATTCCCGGAATTGGAGAAGTTAATTTCTAAAACTCCAGAAGGTATATTGGAAATGCTGAAGATAAAGGGTCTCGGTCCTAAAAAGATTCAGATAATCTGGAATGAGCTACAAATTGAATCTGTTGGTGAACTTTATTATGCGTGTAATGAGAATAGATTGATCGAAGCCAAAGGTTTCGGTTTAAAAACTCAGGAGGATATTAAGAAGGCGATAGAATTTTCAATTGCCAACCAAGGTTGGTACTTATTTGCGAAAGTTATGCCATCTTCACTAGAAGTTATTCAACATTTAGAAAAACAATTGCCCCTATCTCCTATTAGCTTTACTGGCGACTATCGTCGTAAAGTTGAGGTGCTACAACATGTTGATTTAATAATTGCCGCTGATTCAAAGGAAGTTCAAAAAGCAGTTAAGGCTATGGAATTTGAATTTGATGTTCATACGGAGACACAAAAAATAAGTTTTAAAGACCAGAATGGAATTCCTTTTGAAATAACTATATGTTCCCCAGAGCTATATGCCAAGGAATTATTGATAAGTACAGGATCTGCGGCCCATATCGAGCAATTGGAACAACTTGGAACCATAGATCCATTAAATTCTGAAGAAGAAATCTATAAATCATTAGGATTAGCATATATTGAGCCGGAGTTGCGGGAATCTGGCAACATAATTGAACTGGCAAAAGAGGACAAACTTCCAACTTTAATCAGCTATTCAGATTTAAAGGGCACTTTACATAATCACACGACGTATAGTGATGGCGTTCATTCGCTTAGAGAAATGGCGAATTACTGTAAAGAGGATTTAGGTCTTGAGTATTTAGGAGTTTGCGACCATTCCAAGACGGCAGTATATGCAAATGGCCTGCAGGTTGAAAGGCTTGAGCAACAATGGGCTGAAATTGATCAATTAAACCAACAGTTATCACCGTTTAAAATATTTAAAGGAATAGAATCTGATATTCTATCCGATGGTTCATTGGATTACCCAGATGAGATATTAGCAAAATTTGATTTTGTAGTTGCTTCGATTCATAGCAATTTAAAAATGGATGAATCCAAGGCTACTGAAAGAATTATAAGAGCTATTGAAAATCCATATACGACTATCCTTGGACACCCAACGGGTCGATTATTGCTTTCAAGAGCAGGATATCCATTGGATTTCAAAAAAGTCATTGATGCATGTTCAGCAAATCAAGTTGTAATCGAGATAAATGCGAACCCACTACGTCTAGATTTGGATTGGAGATGGCATCACTATGCATTAGAAAAGGGTGTTTTGCTTTCAATAAATCCTGATGCTCATCGAAAAGAAGGTTTCTTGGATATGGAATATGGTGTCTATGTGGGAAGAAAAGGCGGATTGACTAAGGAAAAATGTTTGAATGCATTTAATTTAGATCAGATAGAATCCTATTTTAATAGCAAAAAGAAATAATAGAATAATCCTAAATATGAAATTAAAAAAGAATTATGCAAAAGCAGTTTTGCTTGGTCTGATATTTTGTTCGAACGCAATGACGGGTCAAGCACAATTGATGAAAGCAAAAGAAATATACAATAAGGCAGATTCGCTTCGGGGGGAACTGACTCCACTAAGGACATGCTATGACATTCAATACTATCATTTAGATGTTAAAGTTGACATCGACAATAAGTTTATATCAGGAAGCAATCTCTTTAAATTCCAAGCAGTTGAAAGGTTCAATAAATTACAATTCGACTTATTTGACAATCTTTCTGTGGATAAGGTTCAATATAGAGGCAAGGATATTCCATTTACTAGGGAGTATAATGCGGTATTTGTAGATTTTCCACATTATATAGAAAAGGGGAAAGTGGATTCATTTACTGTTTTCTATTCAGGCAATCCGATCCAAGCAACGAGGGCTCCATGGGATGGAGGGTTTGATTGGAAGAAAGACAGTAATGGAAAGCCATGGGTTGCTACAGCGTGCCAAGGATTAGGAGCAAGCGTATGGTGGCCAAATAAAGACCACCAATCAGACGAAGTCGAGAGTATGTTAATATCTGTTTCTGTGCCGAATGAGGTAATGAATGTATCTAATGGGAGGCTTATTAAAACCGAAAAACTGAAGGATGGGTTTACAAAATACCATTGGAAGGTTAATAATCCTATCAACAACTATAATGTAGCGTTAAACATTGGAGACTATTCACATTTTAAAGAAACGTATCAAGGTGAGAAAGGTCCATTAAGTGTTGATTATTATGTTCTTAAGGAAAATGCGAAGAAAATAGATCATTTAAAGAAGAATGCAAATGAGACTTTGAAGGCCTTCGAGCATTGGTTTGGCCCCTATCCCTTTTATGAGGATGGTTATAAATTAGTTGAGACAGCGCATTTGGGCATGGAGCATCAAAGTGCGGTTGCCTATGGAAATAAGTATCAAAACGGGTACTTAGGAAGGGATGGTTCTAGGACAGGCTGGGGTTTAAAGTGGGATTTTATTGTTGTGCATGAATCGGGTCATGAATGGTTTGGGAACAACATTACGTCGAAAGATTTGGGAGATATGTGGATTCATGAAAGTTTCACGAATTATTCAGAAGCTTTATTTATTGACTTTTTCTATGGAAAGGAAGCGAGCCAAGCGTATGTTAATGGGAACCGGAGAGGGATTCAAAATGACATTCCTACGCAAGGTCCATATCATGTTAATAAAGAAGGTTCGGGAGACATGTATAATAAGGGTGGAGTTATGCTGAATATGATTCGGACGATTATTGATGATGATGAGAAATGGTTGAAGATATTAAGAGGACTGAATGAAGAATTCTATCATAAAACTGTTGACTATGACGATATTGTTAGTTACATAAACAGAGAGTCAGGCATGAATCTCTCCAAAACCTTCGAGCAGTATGTAAAGACGGTAAATATCCCTATCCTGGAGGTTATCGAGAATGATCCAGGTGTATTTATGGTACGATGGATATCAGAAGTTAAAGGGTTTGACATGCCGGTTCATATATTTGATAAGGATGGAAAAAGGATGCTCATAAAACCTACTGACAATTTTAAAGTCATGCGATTGGAAGGATTGACGAGTGAGAATTTCAAAGCAGACACATTCAACTATTATATTGGGACATCGGTACAATAATTTTAGAATATTTTCGTTTGCATTGACATATTTAAAAATTTGAATTTTTTCATAATAAAAAGATGATTTTTTATAGATAATGCTTTCATAAAAAACCATTTTTTTTCATTAGGTTTGCAATTAAATTACAAAAAATACTTTCACATCTAAATGGGTCTTTTTAATTGGTTTACGCAAGAAGTTGCAATAGACTTGGGAACAGCTAACACCCTAATCATTCACAATGATAAAGTAGTAGTAGATGAGCCCTCAATCGTAGCATTTGACCGCACCACCAACAAGGTGATAGCGATAGGTCGTCAAGCAATGCAAATGGAGGGTAAAACTCACGACAACATAAAAACAGTAAGGCCATTACGGGATGGTGTTATTGCAGATTTTACAGCTGCAGAGCATTTAATCCGAGGAATGGTTAAATTGATTAACAAAGGTAAGAGTTGGTTTTTTCCGTCATTACGTATGGTTGTATGTATCCCTTCAGGCATCACTGAGGTTGAGAAACGAGCTGTACGGGATTCTGCAGAAATTGCAGGTGCCAAAGAAGTTTATTTAATTCACGAACCGATGGCAGCAGCAGTGGGTATAGGTATTGATGTTGAGGAGCCTGTAGGCAACATGATTATTGATATCGGCGGAGGTACTACAGAAATTGCTGTTATTGCTTTATCCGGTATTGTATGTGATCAATCTATACGTGTTGCAGGAGATAACTTTGATTCAGACATTGTACAGTATATTCGTCGTCAGCACAACATTATGATCGGAGACCGTACAGCGGAGAAGATTAAAATCGAAGTTGGAGCTGCTTTACCAGAGCTTACTGATCCACCAGAGGATTTTGCAGTTCAAGGTCGTGATTTGATGACTGGTATTCCAAAACAAATTACTGTTTCCTATACAGAAATTGCCCATTGTTTAGACAAATCCATTTCTAAAATAGAAGAAGCAATCTTAAAAGCATTGGAGATTACTCCACCGGAGCTTTCTGCTGATATCTATCAAACTGGGATCTACCTAACAGGGGGTGGTGCACTTCTTCGAGGATTGGATAAACGCATCCAAGCAAAAACAAAGCTTCCTGTGCACGTTGCTGAAGATCCACTTCGCGCGGTAGTAAGAGGAACAGGTATTGCTCTTAAGAACATTGGACGATTCAAGTTCTTAATGCAGTAATAGAATAATTAAAGAATTTATGTTTACGCGATATAATATTCCAATAATGTTATATCGCGTAATTATTAAAAGAGAACAATAATGAAGAACCTTTGGCTTTTCTTGGTTAGATATAATGCCTTTTTTTGGTTTATTCTTTTTTTTGTTGCTTCCCTTTTATTAGTTGTCCAAAACAACCGATATCAACGATCCGCATTTATTAATTCTTCGAATGTAGTTGTTGGTTCTCTCTATGACAAGCTGAACTCCTGGAAAAGCTACTTGGCACTTGAGGAAACAAACAAGAATTTGGCTGTAGAAAACTCTGAGCTTCGTAAGCAATTACAACATTATTTATTAACAGACACTTTGGATTCAGTCCGAATAGTAGATTCGATAGAAATGAACCGCTATCAGTTTACAATGGCAGAGGTGGTGAATAATAGTATTCATCAAAAAAGTAACTTTATCACTATTAACAAAGGGTCATTAGCTGGTATTCAAAAGGGTTTAGGTGTTATTACCTCCAATGGGGTTGTCGGTATAGTTTTGAATGTGTCTCCTCATTTCAGTACCATTCAATCATTATTACATCCCGACACGCGGATCTCAGTAACCTTAGACACAACGAATGTATTCGGTTCATTAGTTTGGGGAAATACTACGGATCCTCAATTTGCAATAGTTAAGGATATCCCCAATCATATTAAAGTTCAAAAGGGTCAAAAAGTTTATACTTCAGGATTTTCTTTATTTCCAAAGGGGATTGAAATTGGTTCGGTTGAAGAAACAGGCATCAGTTCTGGGGGGTCATTTTTGGACGTAAAGATTAAGTTAAGGACGAATTTTAGCAACTTAAATCATGTTTATGTTGTTAAGGATTTATTAGAGGATGAAAAAAATCAATTGGAAGCAGTAACGGAGGACAATGATGGGTAGGTTAATAATTTTCAATGTACTACGTTTTGTAATATTGATTGCTATGCAGGTAGTATTATTCAAAAATATTGGATACTACAATCTAGCGACACCATTTCCCTATATTCTAATTATTTTTTTATTACCAATTGGAACGCCCAACTTCCTACTATATGTTTTGGCATTCTTAACAGGATTGACTGTTGATGCATTTTACGATTCCATTGGAGTACATGCTGCAGCCTGCGTTGCATTGGCATGGTATAGAATATTTTTCCATAGAATCACGTTAGACGTTGATGTACAAGATTCATTTGAGACGCCTTCCTTAGGGAATATGGGGTCAAAATGGTACTTGTCCTATATTTCGATTGGAACTTTAATTCATCATTTAGTTCTCCTACACGTTGAATATTTTAGTTTCTCAAACTATTTAAGCACGTTGCTAAGCATCTTACTAAGCAGTATTTTTACTATCTTGTTAATCATATTGATTAGTATACTTATTTATAAAAGAAAATCTCGCTTATTAAGTAATTAATAATTACGGTCTTATTCTCATGAACAATAGTTATTTCAACCGTAAGTTTGTAATTCAAGGAATATTTATTGCTATTGCACTAGTGATTGTTGCTAGGCTGTTTTATATACAGGTCATTGACGACAAGTATCTATTATCAGCCAACAATAATGTAATGCGCAAAAAAATTATCTATCCTGCACGGGGAGTTATTCTCGACAGGAATGGTAAGGTCTTGGTTCAAAATGAACCTGTTTATGATATCATGGTTACTCCGAGGGAAGTTAAGGATTTGGACACTCTGCTATTATGTGATTTACTGGGCATTGATACGTTAGATTTCAATGTAAGGATGAAAAAGGCAAAAGCTCATTCACCTTACAGAGCGTCACAATTCATGAAACAGGTTTCATCGACTGTCTATGCTAAATTTCAGGAGCATTTATATAAGTTCAGAGGGTTTTATCCTTTGAACCGTACTGTAAGAAGCTATCCTGATAGTATTGCTGCGCAGTTTTTAGGGTATATTCAAGAAGTAAACGATCGTGATATTGAAAAGTCAAGTGGTTTTTATAGACCTGGGGATTACATTGGCGCATCGGGAGTTGAAAGGGCATATGAGGAGCTTCTACGAGGGAAACGTGGAGTAGAAAACCAAATGGTAGATGCCTTGAATCGTCCTCAAGGGAGCTTTATGGAAGGAAAGTATGATACATTAGCTGTCACAGGTGACGGCCTTGTTTCCTCATTAGATAAGGATCTTCAGATTCTAGCTGAAAAGCTAATGAAGAATAAATTGGGCTCTGTTGTTGCGATAGAACCTTCAACGGGAGAGATTTTAAGTTTCGTCAGCAGTCCTTCCTATAATCCGAACATGATGGTTGGAAGAGAGTTGGGCAACAACTACATGAAACTGTTGAATGATGAGACTAAACCAATGTTTATTCGCCCTATTCAAGCATCATACCCACCGGGATCAGTATTTAAAGTAGTTTCTGCTTTAACTGCACAACAGGCAGGTGTGATTAATGACCAAACTGTATTTTACTGTCCTGGCGGTTACCGATATGGAGGAGGCCGAGCGATAATGCGCTGTACGCATGTTGATGGTGCCACAGGCCTTGTAAAATCTATTAAAATGTCCTGCAATACGTATTATGGATATGTATATGCAAAGATGATTGATTCGAGAGGTATGAGTGGACCCAAAGCTTATGATCTTTGGAAAGAAGCATTGGGTAAGTTTGGATTAGGCCATAAATTAGGAATTGATTTACCGGGCGAAAAGCCAGGATTGGTACCTACTTCAGATTTCTACACAAAACGCTATGGAAGTGGAAATTGGAGATCAGGATTTAATATCTCTCTTTCAATTGGTCAAGGAGAATTAGGAATTACGCCATTACAAATGGCGAACATTATGGCGATTGTTGCCAACCGGGGTTTCTATTATAGACCACACCTAATTAAAGGAATCGGTGAGAAACAAATTGTTAAGGAAGAATTTACGGAAAAGATTTCTGCCGGTGTGGATGCGAAATATTATGAGGCAGTAATTGAAGGCATGAGCCAAGCAGTGAACCAAGGGGGAACAGGTGCAGCTTCAAAAATTGCAGGTATAGAGATGTGTGGAAAGACAGGGACGGTTCAAAACCCTCACGGAGAGAACCATGCTGTATTTTTTGCATTTGCTCCACGGGTCAACCCCAAGATTGCAATTGCGGTATTTGTTGAAAATGCAGGTTACGGTGGTACTTGGGCAGCCCCTATTGCGAGTATGATGGTTGAAAAATACTTAAAGGATACTATTTCATTGCCTAAGTATATTCAGGATCGAATATACAATGGTAATTTGATGCCTAAACCAAAAGTGAAGAAAGAGGAAACCATTAAAAAAGACAGCACTAAAAACAATAAACCGAAAGCTGAACCGGTAAGAACTGCTTTGGTAGATCCAAAGAAACAGAATGAATCTGGAATTTTAGTACATCATAGTCAAGTGAGGAGAATCCATGAATAACCTACAAAAGAAAAGCTTTTTTGGTAGAATTGATTGGTTAACAATTGGGCTATGGTTGGCACTATGTCTTATTGGGTGGTTTAATATTCATGCTGCTGTGTATGACCCTGAAAACCCAGGGTTGTTTAATCTTGCCACGAATTATGGCAAACAGTCTATTTATATATTCACGGCCTTAATCATTGGGATTTGTATTCTAATTATTGATTCCCGATTTTTTATATCTTCTGCACCAATCATTTACATCGTTGTTATATTACTATTACTTGCAGTTTTGGTAGTTGGTAGGAATGTAGGAGGTAACCAGGCATGGATACCGCTTGGGAGTTTCAGGCTTCAACCTTCAGAATTTGGGAAGCTCGCCACCTGTTTATTGTTAGCATATTACCTTAGTAATCAAACCAATAAGAACCCCAATATGAAAACTTTATTCATAGGGATTTGCATTGTTTTATTCCCGGTTGCATTAGTAATGTTGCAACCTGATACGGGTTCTGCTTTAGCTTTCTTTTCTTTAGTATTTGTTTTTTATAGAGAGGGATATGTTAGTACCGGGCTATTGATTATTGGAGGACTTGCGATTCTATTATTTGTATTGGCCTTACTAATTAATCAGTGGATATTAATTGGTTGTCTAGCATTAATCTGTGGATTTTTTGCATTTATGATGCGAAAAAAGCGGAAGAATTTAATCAATATGGCGATCCTATTCGTAGTATCTAGTGTTTATATTCTATGTGTAGATTTTGCATATGAGCAAATTCTTCAACCACACCAAAGAAACCGTATCGATATTATTTTAGGTAAAATGGATGATCCGAAAGGCCAAGGTTATAATCTTAACCAATCTATGATTGCTATTGGATCAGGACAGTTGTTTGGGAAAGGATATCTTCAAGGCACGCAGACGAAGTATAATTTTGTTCCTGAGCAAAGTACGGATTTCATTTTCTGTACAGTTGGTGAGGAATGGGGATTTGTTGGTTCTGTTGTGTTGATTTCAATCTATGTGGCATTATTGGTTCGCTTAGTCAATATTGCTGAAAGGCAGCGGACGGCATTTGCGAGAATTTATGCATATGGAGTAGCTTCCATCCTATTTTTTCACTTCTTTATCAACATCGGGATGACCATTGGGATTGTTCCAGTAATTGGAATTCCCCTACCCTTTATAAGCTATGGAGGATCATCGTTATGGTCTTTTACGATATTATTGTTTATTCTTTTAAGGTTTGATTCAGCGAGAAAAGGTACAGCTGTTGGGTTAATTTAATTTAGGTATTAAATCCTGCTTATAATAAGTTTGATTGCATTATCAACAATTTCCTGCGGATTTTTACTGAAGGATTCACTTACTCGACTTGCTAAAATTGCATTTATGGAAATTGCATGGTGTCCAAACATATTACTTAAAGCATAGATTCCTGCTGTTTCCATTTCAAGATTGGTCAGGTTTCTTCCTGAAATTTGAAAACTATTAGCTTTTTTGATGAGGTCAGGGTAAGTATTTTGAGATCTTACGTTACGTCCTTGTGGGCCGTAAAATCCCGGTGCGGTCATGGTTATTCCTTTTGGTAGATCAAAAGCAAATTTGTCCAACAATTTTTGAGAAGCTTTTCCCACATAAGGTCTGAAAGTAAGGTTATCAAAATGTTTGATTACGGCATCTTGTAATTCTATTTCGGGTTGGGTATAATGCTTTCTATAATATTGCATTAAGGTATCAAATCCTATAGCATATTCCGATGCTAACACAGTTCCCATGGAGATATTTCCTTGAATAGATCCCGAAGTTCCAATCCTAATGATATCCAAAGATTTTATTTCAGGCTTTAAGGTCTTGGTTGCAAAATCAACATTAACGAGTGCATCCAATTCATTCAGGACAATATCTATATTGTCAGTTCCTATCCCAGTTGAGATAACGGTAATTCTTTTTCCATTAACATTTCCCGTATGTGTAATAAACTCCCTTCTACCTTTTTTAATTTCAATATTTTCAAAATATTTAGAAACTTCCGGAACGCGGTCAGGGTCACCAACAAAAATGATGGTATCAGCAATATCAGTAGGCAATAAATTCAAATGGTAAATGCTTCCATCGGAATTAATAATTAGTTCAGAATCGTTAATCATATGGTTCGTAAGTAATTGATCTTTACCCCTTCAATTTTATCCAGTCTTCCGATCACTTCATTTACCCGTAATTTACGGATTTCAAGTGTAATTTTACAATTCGTATCAAATTCTTGACCCAATACAATGAGGTCCAACTCCTTTACCATTTTCATGATATCGTTCATTTGCAAGTAGTCAAATTGCACTTCATATACATCATTGACTGTTTTTTCAACGATTTCAGCATTTGATAATGCTTCTTGCGTTGCTGTTTTATAGGCATTGATTAAGCCTGGCACTCCCAGTAATGTTCCGCCGAAATAACGGACAACAACAACCATAACATTTGTGACATCCATGGATAATAAAACATTTAAAATTGGACGACCGGCGGTACCGGAGGGTTCTCCATCATCATTAACTCGAAATATAGTTCTATCGGGAGTTAATCTGTATGCCCAACAGTGATGCCTGGCTTTAGGGTGCAATGCTTTCAACTCTGCTATGATTTCCTTGATTTTATTTTCATCTTTAAAAGGAAAAGCATATGCTATAAATTTACTTCCTTTATCTCTAAAAATTCCCTCAGAAGGTTCGTCAATTGCTCTATATGTATCTTCAAATAAACTCACAGAAATGCTATTAATAAGACTGAAATAATGGCCAAAATTACCCCTATTTTATTATAAATACTAAGTTTCTCATTAAATAGAAGCACTCCTGCCAATGCACCTACAGATATAACTCCAATATTCATCCCTGTAAAGACAAGGGATGGACTTTCTGGCAAAGCTCGATGTGCTTTCATATAAAACACAATATTTCCAAAATTAAATAATCCTAAAACGGCTCCATATAACAATGCCTTTTTATCAAAAGGTTCCTTTCGAATTAAAAGCAAGTAGGATAGAAATAATAAAGCGAAACCTAAGGCAATGATAAAGACAATCCATAGGGACGACATATAAGTCACTTCCTGATGTTGGGCAATTCGTTTAAATATAATATCGATGATACCCATTCCGACGAATACTAGTACGGGAAAGAACCAAAATTTCTTACTATCATTTTGGATTTTCTTGTTCCATCCAATTGAGAATACAATTGCTAATATGCCTACAGCAATCCCAATGAATTTGGAGCTTTCCATTTTTTCATCCATCCATAGATAGGCAGCAATTAAGGGAATAAAAAGGGATAAGCGTTGAGCAACTTCCGTTTTTACAATTCCACCATAACGAATTGACATGGCAATACAGATAAAAATAAAGGGGAGTAAAAATCCCAGTGGTAAATATAGGTTCCAAGGGAGATCTGATGTCCAGGATACAATTTCGGGTTTCAAGACTAAATAAGTCATTAAAAGCGCAATTGGATAATTCCAGACCAAAAGCTGTAAGTAATTTATTCCTCTCAGCTTAGCCAGTTTTATAATGATAGCTACAGTAACAGAGCAGAGAACTGAAATTAGAATATAGAGCATGAAGTTTTTTCAATTGAAATTGTACAAATATATTCTTTTATAATCAGCAAAATAGTTACTCGGGCTTACCAATTATAGAATTTTAATTGTAATCATCTATAATTTCATTATTAATATGTAAATATTTTTGATTATAAAATGAATGAATTTTTACAAAAAAACATGTGATTTTTTAATCGATTTTTTACAATTTTTATCACTCTTTTTTATCACATAAAATTTATAAAAAACATTGAATAAAGGCTTTTAATAAACATTTAAACTAAATAAGATAAAAAAATAGCATTAAATTTTTGTAAATTTTGATGTGTTTTTAAGCGTTTTTTTATGTGAATTTTTTATTATTTTTTAGTTTTTTTAAACAGTTTTTTAATAAAATTTTTAAAATTATTTTGCACTTAAACAAAGAAGTTTTATATTTGACAACAATTAATCGGGAGATGAACAGAAAATATACATATACAAACTTTTGGTTCTTTTATTTTAGAGATAAGAGCTGGGACTAGTATATAGATTATACAAGAAATAAAGAGGTCCCTGCTGAGAAGTTAGGGACCTTTTTTTGACTAAATACAAAGTAGAGAAAAACAAATGAGCGAAAAGATAAAAATTGCCATCCAAGGAGTAAAAGCTTCATTTCATGAAGAAGCAGCTTATAAGTATTTCGGCAAAGACATTGAAACACTTGAATGTTCCTCATTCAAGAAAACATGCGATTTACTAAAACAGGGGAAAGCAGACTTTGTGGTGATGGCGATTGAAAATTCAATAGCTGGTAGTATTCTACCTAACTACAATCTATTAAGAGATTATAGATTTCATATTATTGGCGAAGTTCATTTAAATATTCAGCAGCATCTATTGGCCCTTCCGGGAGTTAAGATGTCAGACATTCATTTTGTGGAATCACATCCAATAGCAATCAGACAATGTGATGAATTCTTAAGTGACCATCCTGAATGGATTATTAAAGAAGGAATGGATACAGCAGCCTGTGCTAAGAAAATATTAGATGAGAAATTAACAAACACTGCGGCGATTGCTAGCGAAGCTGCAGCAAAACTTTATGGGTTGGAGATCTTAGAAAAAAGAATTGAGACCAATAAAAAGAACTCCACACGTTTCTTGATATTATCCAATGAATTGGAAGAGCAAAAGAATGCTAACAAAGCTTCATTATCATTTCAAACGTCACATGCAATTGGTGCCTTAGCAACAGTATTACAATGTTTTGCTGAGCAGAATGTGAACCTTAGTAAAATTCAATCGATGCCTGTAGTTGGTCGGAGGAATGAATATGATTTCTATGTGGATGTAGAATGGAAGAAGCAGGCAGATTATGATGCCGCTATAAGAAAGGTATTAAAACACACGGTGAACTTTAGCATCATGGGTGAATACATTAAAAACGAAAAGATCTAAATCAAAATAATTAATTAAGTAAATAATCAAACTAAAATACAATGAAACATTCATTAGACATTCTCCCTTTAAAATCTTGGTTAGACACAGGAGATAAACCATTAATCATTGCCGGACCATGTAGTGCTGAAACAGAGGAGCAATTGGTATCTACTGCACACTTATTAGCTAACACTGGAAAAGTGAATGTTTTGCGTGCTGGAATTTGGAAACCTCGTACCCGTCCAGGAGAATTCGAAGGTATCGGAAGCATCGGATTAGAATGGATGAAGAGAGCTAAAGAAGAAACGGGATTATTGACGGCAACAGAAGTAGCGACTGCAAAACATGTTGAGGAGGCTTTAGCAGCGGGAATTGATATTTTATGGATTGGTGCACGTTCTACGGCAAACCCATTCACAGTTCAAGAGATTGCAGATGCATTACAAGGCGTTGATGTACCTGTTTTGATCAAGAACCCAGTAAACCCGGATTTATCTTTGTGGTTAGGTGCATTAGAGCGCGTTAACAGAGCTGGGATTAAGAAAATAGGTGCTATCCATCGCGGATTCTCATCATTTGAAAAGACCGCTTTCCGTAATGAACCTATGTGGGATATTGCTATACAACTTAAAGGAATAGCTCCAGAATTACCTATCATTAACGATCCAAGTCACATTTGTGGTAATCGTGAGTTGATTCCATATGTAACTCAAAAGGCAATGGATATGGACATGCAAGGTTTGATCATTGAGTCACATATCGACCCTTCAGTTGCATGGACTGATGCAAAACAACAAGTTACTCCTGCAGCGTTAGCAGATCTTTTAGATAGCGTATCGGTTCGTAAACCAGAATCTAACAATCCTGTATTCGAAGATAAATTAGCTGAATTACGTGGTCAAATTGACAAATTGGATGATCAGATCATCAAACAAATTGCTGACCGTATGAAGATAGCTGAGAAAATCGGTGAGGTAAAAAGAGATAACAACGTGACTATTCTTCAAATTAATCGTTGGGATGACTTAGTAAAAAAACGCATTCAATTGGCAAATGCTCTTAACTTGAGTGAAGAGTTTACAACAAAATACTTAGAGTTATTGCATAATGAATCTATTCGTAAGCAAAACGAGGTTATGAACACTAAACCGATTGCGGAGGCTTAAGAATGATAGCGAAAAGCTTAGTTTTAACCCACCCTTCGCAAGAAATTAACGGCACGGTACAGCTGACTGGTTCAAAATCAGAAAGCAACCGTGCTCTAATTATTCAAGCACTGAGTAAAGGTTTGGTCAAAGTAGAAAATCTATCTGAAGCTGCGGATACAGTAACACTTCAGGCTGCATTGAATTTGGCCATTTCAGGTGGCAGCGACCTAAAAACTATAAATATCGGTCCAGCGGGAACAGCTATGAGGTTTTTAACTTCATTTCTTAATCTTGTAAAAGGAAATTTTATGCTTACTGGGACTGAAAGAATGCAACAGAGACCGATAGGCATTTTAGTAGATGCTCTAAAGGATATAGGTGCCGATATTCATTATGAAAATAAAACAGGCTATCCCCCATTGAAGATTGAGGGCGGTATGATTCAGGGAAAGGATAAAATTTCAATCCAAGGAAATATCAGTAGCCAGTACATCTCCTCACTCCTTTTGATAGCTTCTTCTTTAAAGAAAGGGCTGACTATTAATATTCAAGGAGAACTTACTTCTAAGCCCTATGTTACCATGACCTTAGAAATGCTTAAGGAATGTGGAATAGAATATAATTTTGAAGAGAGCAGTATCTATATTTCGAAGCAGGATTTCAAAGATTCAATAATATACGTTGAACCAGATTGGAGCGCTGCGTCTTATTGGTATTCTATCGTTGCCCTATCCAAAAATGGTCATATTGTTTTACCTGGTTTAAAAGAAAACAGTTTACAAGGCGATAAGGAGATTGTTGAGATAATGACATACTTTGGTGTTTCATCCAGTTTCGAAAACGATGGTTTGCATTTAAGAAAGATAAGCTTAGATTCAAATAAATCACTTTTTGACTTCAAGGAGTGTCCAGACTTGGCCCAAACAGTGGTGGTAATCGCCTCTGTATTAAAAAAGGATGTTTCATTCACAGGATTAGAAACTTTAAAAATTAAGGAAACAGATCGTATTTTTGCTTTACAGACTGAAATTTCAAAATTTGGTGCAGAGTTGATAGCTGATGGAGAAACCTATCATTTAAAAACGGAACAAGTTTCAGATCCAGGGGATCTTACAATATCTACTTATGAGGACCATAGAATGGCGATGGCATTCGCGCCATTAGCATTGGTTTTTAAGAAAGTTAAGATTGAAGAACCGAGTGTAGTTGAAAAATCATACCCTATGTTTTGGCAACATTTGGAGGACCAGGGCTTCAAAATCGAAGAAAAATAATATGGTTAGCTAACCATATTTCATATCAATTTTTATATATTTACGGGCATTATTAAATTATGGCAGGAAATACTTTTGGAGATTTATTTAGGATTAGCACTTTCGGAGAATCACATGGAAAGGCTATAGGGGTGATAGTTGATGGGTGCCCTGCATTGGTTGAAGTGGACGAAGAGTTCATTCAATCCGAATTGGATAAGCGTCGTCCAGGTCAATCCAAAATAACAACTCAAAGAAAAGAAAGTGATACTGCACAAATTCTTTCAGGAACATTTGAAGGAAAAACAACAGGTACGCCTATTGCCATTGTAATTCCCAACGAAGATCAGCGTTCTAAGGACTATTCTCATATTCAAGATAAATTCAGACCATCACATGCCGACTACACATATCAAAAGAAATATGGCATCCGCGATTATCGTGGTGGAGGAAGGTCTTCAGCAAGGGAAACTGCGGCGAGAGTTGCTGCTGGAGCGGTAGCAAAATTATTTCTGAAACAATATGGAATCGAAATATTTGCTCATGTTTCAGCTGTTGGCCAAATCAATGCTCCGAATTTAGACCATTCTGACTTACAAGGACTACTTCAAACCAGAGAAAGCAATATCGTTAGATGTGCTGATCCTGCATCTGCTGTTGAAATGGAAGACTTTATCAATCAAGTTAGAAAGAATGGGGATACAGTTGGAGGTGTAATTTCTACTGTAATTCGAAAAGTCCCCGTAGGACTTGGTGAACCCGTATTCGATAAACTACATGCTGATCTTGCCAAGGCGATGATGAGTATAAATGCGGTTCACGGTTTTGAGTATGGTTCAGGATTCGAGGGGTCAAAAATGCTTGGCTCCGAACATAATGATATTTTCGTCAATCAAGACGATCAAATAAAAACAATAACCAATTTTTCAGGTGGTATACAAGGAGGCATCTCCAATGGCATGGATATTACTTTCCGTACAGCATTTAAGCCAGTTGCGACAATTATGCGTGATCAAAGCACATTAAATGAAGAAGGACAAGAAACAACCATTTCAGGTAAAGGTCGTCATGATCCTTGTGTAGTTCCTCGAGCAGTAATTATAGTTGAAGCCATGTCAGCTTTGGTAATTGCTGACCATTTACTAAAATATAAGGCCTATTTAAAGGATGCAGAATAGCAATTATATTCTCTCATGTGATATTGGCGGAACCCATATCACATCAGCGATCGTAGAGAAGGATTCTTGGAAAATTATCAACGAAACCATTACTCGTTCGCATGTAAATTCTTTAGAAGATGCTAAATCGATTTTTCTTGATTGGACAAATAATATGAAATCCTGTTTAGAAAAGACTGATTTAGAGATCAATAACATCGGAATTGCAGCACCAGGGCCTTTCGATTATGAGCAAGGTATTGCCCTGATGAAGGGACAGTCTAAATATGATAGCATCTATAACATTCAAGTTACTGGACCTATTTTAAATGGATTAGGAAATGATGGACTGAATATCCTTTATATCAATGATGCTGCTGCATTTTTACAAGGAGAGGTATTCGGGTGTGGCCTTGATCATAAGGATAGAATTTTAGGTATTACACTTGGAACGGGATTGGGCAGTGCTGTGTGGAGTCAAGGTGAAAAAGCATTCGATGCAGACCTGTGGAATACAGCCTATAAAGAATCAATTTTCGAGGAATATTTAGTAACCCGTTGGTTTGTTCGCAGATTTGAAGAACTAACAGGAATGAAGGAAACCGGCCTTAGGGAAATTCTTGAAAAACATGGTAATTCAGAGGATGTCATTCAACTACTTGCTGAATATCAAGAAAACTTGTTGAACTTCATGCAATTCTTCAGTGAAAAATACAATTGCAAATCCTTTGTGATTGGAGGAAACATAGTCAAAGCATGGGAAAGAATTTTCCCTGAAAAATCAATTTTAAAAGGGTTTGATATTCAGATTGGAAAATATCAAGAGCATGCTGCGATAATCGGGGCTGCGGCTTTATTTTCTAAATAAAATGATAATGAAATATCTAGGAACATATCCTCCTAAAAAATAGGAGGATATGTAGTTGGATTACTATCTGACATCATTTGATATGCAGCTTCTACCACATCATCAACAGCAGGTTTTGTGAAATAATCACCATCTGAACCATATGGAGGACGATGAGGTTTAGCAGTTAATGTTTTGGGTTCACCATCTAAATGATAATATCCCCCTTGTTTTTCCAAGATTTCGTGTAAAAGGTAAGCAGATGCTCCACCTGGGAAGTCTTCATCCACTACCAATAATCTATTTGTTTTTTTCAACGAATCCACGGAAATATGATCTCTATCAAAAGGTTGAAGACATTGAGCATCAATAATTTCAATGGCTACTCCTAATTTATCTAGTTCTAAAGCGGCTTCCTGAACAATTCTAAGAGTAGAACCATAAGAAACTACAGTTATATCTGAACCTTCCCTAATTTTTTCGGCTTTTCCGATTGGCACGGTAAATTCAGCAATATTAACGGGCATTTTTTCTTTTAGACGGTATCCATTTAAGCATTCTACAACTAGTGCAGGCTCATCTGATCTTAAAAGCGTGTTATACATTCCAGCCGCTTGAGTCATGTTTCTCGGTACACAAATATGCATCCCACGCAATCCACCAAGTAATACTGACATAGGTGATCCTGAATGCCAAATTCCTTCCAAGCGATGCCCTCTAGTCCTAACAATTAAAGGAGCCTTTTGTCTTCCCTTGGTTCTGTAGCTCAAGCTTGCTAAATCATCACTCAGAACAGGCATTGCATAGATTAAATAATCCAGGTATTGAATTTCAGCGATGGGTCTAAACCCCCTAACAGCCAATCCAATTCCTTTCCCTATAATTGCAGATTCTCTAATTCCGGTATCAAATATCCGCTGGTTTCCGAATTCTTCTTGTAAACCGGCAAAACCTTGATTTACGTCTCCAATTTTACCAACATCTTCACCAAAAGCCAATAATCGAGCATCTTTATCAAAATTTGCTTTAAAACAGGCATTCAGCACTTCTCTGCCATCGACAATGGCTGAGTCTTGGTCATATTCTGGAGCTACAACTTCCACTTTCAGTGGTGAATACTTTGTATCAACGAATAATTTATCATTGAATCTATGTCGATTGACTTCTTGTTTTTCTCTATACCAAGAGATCAATTCATCCTTACCATGCACCTCAATTCCACGTAATTCCCTGATTACACGACGAACATTAACATATACCTCTTTTAAAGAAGGTTCAGTTGTTGACAATAAGGTTTTTAGGGGAATTTCAGCTGCATGATGGTTTATGCCTTCCAATTTCTGGATTGCTTCTTGTAAGTCAACCTGTAGAGTTTTTCTGTAGTCTACCCAGGCACGTTTTTGTTCTTTTCGCACGAATTCTTTTGCTTCGGAATCTATTGCAGAAAGTTCTTCTTCCGTTGCCATTCCAGAATCAATTAACCAATCCCTCATTTTCTTATTGCAATCGAATTCATTTTCCCAATCCAGACGTTCATTAGTTTTATAACGTTCATGGGATCCTGAGGTTGAATGTCCTTGGGGCTGTGTCATTTCCACAACATGAACTATGCAAGGTGTTCCATTGGTTCTAGCTACATCTGCAGCTTTTTCATAGACCTCACATAATCCAGCATAATCCCATCCTTTGACTCTGAATATTTCAAATCCTGGCCCTGCTTCATCGGTTTGAAAACCTCTAAGTACAGTTGAAATATCACCTTTTGTTGTTTGAATATCATTAGGAACGGAGATTCCGTATCCGTCATCCCAAATTGAAATAACTACTGGCAATTGTTTTACGCCTGCGGCATTAACAGTTTCCCAGAATACTCCTTCAGAGGTTGCAGCATTTCCGATAGTACAGAAAATAACTTCATCTCCATTTTTGGTAAACTTTTCTTTATGTGAAAGGTTAGGATTATTTTTATATAATTTTGATGCCAGTCCAAGTCCTAAAATCCGGGACATTTGTCCACCTGTGGTCGAGATGTCAGAGAAACAATTGACTTGTGCTGTTTGGTCGATCCATTCGCCATCTTCCTCTACAAATGGAGTTGCAAAATGGGCTACCATCTGTCTTCCTGCAGATGATGGGTCAGCTTCAATATCAGGGTTTGAATAGAGTTGAGAGAAGAAATGATATATACTGCTAATTCCAAGTGCAAATGCTAGGGTTTGGTCTCTATAATAGCCCGATCGCCAATCACCGGGTTTAAAAACCTTAGATAGGGCAATCTGCGCCAATTCCTTTCCATCTCCGAAGATACCAAACTTAGCTTTACCTGTAAGCACTTCCTTTCTTCCCAATAAACTTACATATCGGCTTTGAGTGGCTAGTTTATAATCTTCTAAGAGAACCTGGCGGAATTCCTCATAGCTTATTTTTGACGTATTGTATTGCACTGCTCGTGTCGCGTTTAAATCTGACATTAAAGTGGTTCCTTTTTTAACAAAAATAAGAAAATAAACCAGTTTATCTTACCCTATTTGAGGTTTAAATCAGATCTATTTTGAATTAATCGCTTTAGATTATGACAATATTCCTTACTTTTAGCCGTATTTTCGAAGGACTTATGAGTAACATACATTTTTTTGATGCGAATGCGGGATCTGGAAATTTAGGAGATCTTGAGAAAACCCTTGTTATTAACAACTTGCTAACGATCCCTTTAGAGAAAAGGAATAATGATTGGGTAGCTGAGTTTATTGATAATATTGCTGACGCGAACCTGGCAGTTTCTGAGCCAGAAATCATAATGAGTACGGAAGGATTTCCATACGTCAATTTACGTTCGGTTGAACCAGGCGAGAATTTTCAGGCCTATGTCATTAAAAATAAATTACCCAATCTACTTCAGAATGGTTTTGGTGTTGCCTTAAACACGAGGAAACAAGATCCTGATTGGATGTTTAGTTACGGTGATTTATTAAATCTAGCGCTTCGCAATGAATTTTATACAGACGAACATCACTTTTCATTAAACAATGAAGATTTCATTATAGGTAGCGATGAGGAGATATTAGTAGGACAACCATCAGAAGAAATCTTACCTGCATATGCTCGTAAACAAATTCGTGAATTCCTACAATATTCTGGAGTAAAAAATCCGATGGTTATGTTAATCGCCCGAAACTATACGGACGAAGAAAAAGTAACACAGGATTTAGTTTTTAACATTACGCCAAAGAATTTTTCCAATGAAAGGGAATATAAGCAGGCGATGAATACCATTTCTTGGTTTCTACCTAAGCACTACTCTTTAGTCGGATTGGATTCGGATTCAGGATTCCAGCCTTTATAAAAAATTAGGGTCAGAGCTTTTCAGTTCTGGCCTTTTTTTCAATACAATCATTTATACAAATTACTACATCTGTACTTAGCTTTTAAAAAAGGCGAAGTCGAACATTTTCAATTATGTTTTTATTTAATGTTAGGGTCTATGGTATTCTGATCAATGAGAATAACGAAGTTCTAATCAGTGATGAGCAAACAGAGAACGTTTCATTTACTAAATTTCCCGGTGGTGGATTGGAATATGGTGAAGGTTTGATTGATGCTTTGAAGAGGGAATATCTAGAAGAAACAGGGATGGAAATTGAAGTGGTAAAGCATATTTACACAACTGATTTCTATGAAAAATCGAGTTTTAATGAAAGTCAAATTATTTCGATATACTATCAGGTTAAACAAATAAGTGACATACAATTAAACATTAGGACAAAATCTTTCGATTTTACTGAAAAATCCCTAGAAGGAAAGTTACAAGCGTTTAGATTAATTGGTTTAAAAGATTTGCAAAAAAATGACCTAACATTTAAAACTGACCAAGTTGCGTGGGTTGAATTTTTGAAAAATATTGATAAAATTCAATTATAATATAAATGTTGCAACTTTTATTTGATTTTATAATAAAAGGTTTTTACTTTTACAGTGGGTCTTGGAGATAGGCTGAAGTCTAGTCCAAGATCTATGTTTTGAAAACACCTAGTTCTATAGGGTTTTATTAATAGTTAGTGTGATTTTAAGGCGATACTCCCCGTATCGCCTTATTTAATTAATAGAAACTGAACCTAACAATCCGTTATTTCATTGTAAGATTAGGGAAACTAAGGGCGTATCATAATATTTGTGATTGATGATTTTCTTCCTGAAGTTGTTGAAAATATTGTGCTAATGGTTTAAAATCTGCTATAGTTTGTATAAATGTTTTATCATCGAGTTGAATGGTCACTAAATCCCCTACTGGAATGATAAGCATTTCGCCATCATCTTCCGCCTGATCAGATACAATTATTTTTCTTATTGCAGATTTAAAATCACTTAATTGAGTGATCTCCGGTAATTTTTTTCCATAACGGTAAGACAATGCCAATAGAATTGAATTTGCTAAATTCAGCAGAACACCTTCATCCATATCTAACTATTTTTTAATTAATTGGGTTGATTTTCACAAAGATATACCTACCCATAGCAACTTCAAAATTTAATTCACTAATTCATGATTTAATATAAATTTTTAATTATAATAGGTAAAACAGCGTATTGGGATTCAATAAATGACTGGAAAAATGAAAGATAATGGAATAAAAATTGAAATTATAAGAGGTTATAAATCTTGAAGCAACAAGAGCTAAATTCAAAAAAATGGGAACAACCTGTTCCCATAATATAATTTTTTAATAAAGAGATTTAACAATTGAAATTGAAAGATCTTATTTGGTTTTATCCTACAAAAATCCTCTAAGCTTATTTAAAGAAATAAGCTAACAGTACTATAATTGCACCACCAATGATAATAATCCATTTGTTAATATCACCACCATGTGCCCCTTCTTGACTTTTGAATTTATAGTCTCTTTTTTTAAACTTATTATCTTCCATTGTATCCTCCTACTTTTAATAATATGATGCTAATTGATTACAATTTACATAAAATTTTATTCATGATGATAAGGTTCGCCTCTCATAATTGTATAAGCCCTGTAAATTTGCTCTACGAAGAAGAGTCTTACCATCTGGTGGGAGAATGTCATTCTTGATAAGGAGATCTTTGAATTGGCTCTTTGATACACAGTATCATCGAATCCATAAGGACCTCCGATCATAAATACCAAATGAGTAACGCTGGAGACCATCTGTTTTTCAAGGAATGCTGAAAATTCCATCGAGCTATACTCCTTCCCTCTTTCGTCTAATAGGATGATAAAATCCTGATTGCTGATATTCTTCAATAACTGTTGGGCTTCTTTTTCTTTTTGTTGACTTTCACTCAAATTCTTAGAATTTTTTATATCAGGAATGTTAACAATCTGAAAATTTACATAGTGTTTCAAACGTTTCGTATACACTTCAATTCCTTTGACAATATGTTGGTCATCAGTTTTTCCGATACAAATGAGAGTAATTTTCATAAATAAATTTTAGTCCTTGCACAAAAATAAGATTTAAAGTCAGTTATAATTCCAGTGAATCGCAAAAAAAATGCCCCTGATTATGCATCAGAGGCTTTATATTTTAATAGATTAAAATTATTTATTAGCAACCAAAGTAATATCAAAATTGATTTCTTTAGAAATTAAATCATCCGATTTACCTTCGTAAGAAACTCCCCAATCAGCTCTAGTGATATTGAAGTTAGCTGTAGCTTTAACTGTAGCATCAGTTGATTCAAGTACTTTCGCATCAAAAGTAATATTTTTGCTAACACCTTTGATTACTAGGTTACCAGAGATTGTCAAGTCAGCATCAGTAGCTCCAGGTTTAACTTCGGTAATTGTAAAAGTAGCTTCTGGATTAGCAGCAACAGCAAAGAAATCATCAGATTTCAAGTGACCATCTAATTTACCTTTAAATTCACCTTCTAAGTCAGTTGAGCTAATTGTATTCATATCTAGAACAACATTAGCTCCAGTTAATTTACCATTGTCAACTGTTACAGTTCCTGATTTAATATCTACGGTACCAGTGTGTTTACCAGTAACCTTAGTTCCTGTCCATACTACTTTTGAAGCAGTTGTATCAACATTGAAAGTAGATCCTGCAACTTCTGTTTGTATAACAGCTACTGAATCTGTTGTTTCAGCTTTTTTTCCTTCTGGGTTTCCAGCACATGATGCTAGTACTAATGCTGCAAAAGCAGAGAATAATGTGATTTTTTTCATTTGTTTGTTTGAACAATTAATTTATACACAAAAATATATAGACTTAGTAGTTATTCAAATAGTCGAGCGTTTTTTAACAAAACAAAGACAATTCAGATTAATGCCCAGTTGGTTGAGCTTCCACTCTTCTAATATCAGCTCCTAAAGCTTTTAGACGTTCCTCAATATGTTGGTATCCACGCTCAATTTGCTCAATATTATAAATCACTGACTTCCCTTGAGCTGAAAGAGCTGCAATTAACAAGGAAACTCCCGCACGAATATCTGGAGAAGTCATCTCAATACCACGTAATTTATTTTGTTTATTCAAACCAATAACCGTTGCCCTATGAGGATCACACAGGATAATCTGAGCCCCCATATCAATCAATTTATCGACAAAGAACAATCTGCTCTCAAACATCTTTTGATGAATTAAAACATTACCCTTTGCTTGGATAGCGGTAACAAGTACAATACTTAATAAATCTGGGGTAAATCCTGGCCAAGGTGCGTCTGAAATTGTTAAAATTGAACCATCGATAAAGGTATCAATCTCATAATTTTCTTGAGCGGGGATAAAGATATCATCACCTTTCAACTCAAATTTGATTCCTAATCTAGAAAATACAGAAGGAATAATTCCCAGTTCATTGAAACACACATTTTTAATGGTAATTTCGGAACCGGTCATTGCTGCTAATCCAATAAAAGAACCTATTTCGATCATATCAGGCAACATTTTATGGCTAGTTCCACCCAATTTTTCGACTCCTTCGATTGTTAGGAGATTAGAACCAATCCCAGAGATTTTTGCACCCATACGGTTCAACATTTTGCAAAGTTGCTGCAAGTAAGGCTCGCATGCTGCATTATAAATGGTTGTAACACCTTTAGCCAAAACAGCAGCCATAACGATATTAGCTGTTCCAGTTACAGAAGCTTCGTCTAATAAGATATATGTGCCTTTTAATTGAGTAGCATCTACATTAAAGAAATGGTTTTCAGCATCATATACAAATTTTGCCCCCAACTTTTCAAATCCTAAAAAGTGAGTGTCTAATCTTCGGCGTCCGATTTTATCACCCCCTGGTTTAGGAATAGCTGCCTTTCCAAATCTTGCCAATAATGGACCAACAATCATTATGGATCCACGTAGGCTACCACCTTTTCTTTTGAACTCTTCGGATTGGAAATAGGTTATATCTATGTTCTTTGCTTCGAACTCATAGGTATCCTCATTAATTCTATTTACATCAACCCCCATAGCTGCTAATAAATCTATTAATTTATTAACATCTTTAATATCAGGGATATTACTGATGGTCATTTTCTCTTCAGTCAATAAAACCGCAGAGATTATCTGTAATGCTTCATTTTTTGCTCCTTGAGGAACGATTTCTCCTTTTAATGGCTTTCCACCGTAAATTTCAAATGCATTCATAGTTTTTTCATATCAACCATACCTTCAGAATGGATTTACTAAAGGTTTGTTTAATTTATAATCCCAACATGAAAAAAGCAATTGTTCAATAGGCTCAATTGCTTTTTCTGAAGGTTTTATTTATAACTTTTTTTCTGTCTGTTATTATTGTTATTGTTGTTGTTTGAGGGCCTCTTGTTGTTATTGTTGTTGTTATTATTCCTCTTGTTGTTGTAGTTATTTTGCGGCTTGTTTTGCTGCTGATTATTGTTACTACCAGAGGTTTTAATACGATTTCCTGGAGGCGGTGTTTTGAAGTCGAGTTTGGTTAGGACTGTATCTGGAGGAAGTACAAGTTCACCATTGGAAAGTGTGTTGAGATCCTGTAAGATTTGATCATCCGAAACTGAATCTTTATTCCAAGTTAGGTAAGCCATTTTCATAAAATTAGCTACACTCAAGGTCATCTTGTGTCTTGCTTCAAGGTTGCTAATGTTCAAGGTCTTCTTAATCATATCCTCAACGGTGTGGCCATAATGTTTAAATCTAATATTATGGTTAGGATATTTTAATGGCTCAGGTTTATGATGAATGTTTTCCTTTGTAGGAATAGGATATGGGGAATCGACATCAATCTTAAAGTCCGAAATAATGTACAAGTGGTCCCAAAGTTTATGTTTAAAGTCAGATACATCACGAAGGTGTGGGTTTAATACTCCCATCATATCGATGACAACCTGCGCCAAACGGTTTCTTTCTTCTCTATCTGACAAACTGCAGATATAGTCAACCATATTCTGTACATTTCGGCCATATTCTGCCAAAATCAACTTTGGTCTAGTGCTGTTATAATCAAAAATCATATGTTTGTTTTGCTCTAACCCTTAATAGGTGTTAAATATGTAATTTTTAAATTGGGTGTTAATTTACTATTCTAAGCTTTGCAAATTTAAGCAACAATTGCTTCTGTCCCAACTCTTTGAAAAAAATAGTTGCTTTTATATCCGGTTTGTTCCCTTCTAAGTTAATAACTTTCCCGAAACCGAAACGTTCATGCTCAACTTCCATTCCAACTTGCAAGTTTGATGTATCCGAAGGGGCAAATCCTGCACTTGGTACATGAGCTTTTGGTAAAATAGAAGTCGTCTTAATAACTTTTGGCTTAGGTTTTGAAAACACATCTCCAGAAGTATTATTATCTTTCCGTTGCCATTGTACGCGTTCTGAACCAAAATCATCATCTGACATTCCAGAGCTACGAGGTTTAAAGTCTAAATCCAAACAACTAGGATTTAGCTCATCTAAAAAACGGCTTGGCTCACAGTTATTTAATGTTCCCCAACGGTACCGAGAAGTTGCATACGATATATGGAGCTTTTTTTCTGCTCTGGTAACTGCAACATAAAACAGTCGGCGCTCTTCTTCTAATTCAGTCCTTGAATTCAAGGATAATTGTGACGGAAATAAATTCTCCTCCAATCCTACAATATGTACAACTGGGAATTCCAAGCCCTTAGAGGAGTGGATTGTCATCAATGAAACCGTATCCGCATTGGGATCTTTATCATTGTCATCATTTGTCAGGAGGGCAATATCCTGCATGAAGACATCCAATCCTTTTTCTTCTAAATCTTCCCTTTCAGAGAACTCTTTAATCCCATTCAGCAATTCTTGGATGTTCTCATATCTTGCAAGACCTTCCACAGATTTATCTTCATAGAGATCTTTTAAGATTCCTGAATGCTGTGCAATATGCATAGCTGTATCAAAAGCTGTATTTGTCTTTGCTGTCGCTTGAAAGCTTTGAATCATCAATCCAAAGTTTGAAACTGAAGCAGCACTTCGACCATCCAAAAACATTTGAGCATTGGCAACCACATCCCATAATCTAATCTGCTGTTGATCAGCAGCTACCATGATCCGGTCTACAGTTGTATCACCAATACCTCTTCGAGGATAATTGATGACGCGTTTCAAGGCCTCCTCGTCATTCGGATTGAAAGTTAACCTAAAGTAAGCAATTAAATCCTTAATTTCCTTACGTTGATAAAACGAAGTTCCACCGTAAAGCTTATATGGAATGTTTATTTTCCTTAAAGCCTCTTCCAAGGATCTTGATTGAGCATTGGTTCGATATAGAATTGCAAAGTCCTTATACCTCAATCCTTTCAGAGATTTTTCTTGCGATATAGCTTCTGCAACAATCTTACCTTCTTCATTATCAGAAAATGCACGACTTACTTTAATTTTCTCGCCCTCCTCGTTATCAGAGAATACATTCTTTTCAAGCTGATTTTTGTTGTTTGCAATAATGCTGTTCGCAGCATTCACGATCATTTTGGTAGATCTGTAATTCTGCTCTAATTTGAAAACTTTCACATCTGGATAATCCTTTTGGAAATTTAAGATGTTTTGAATATTTGCACCGCGGAAAGCGTAGATACTTTGAGCATCATCACCAACGACACAGATGTTTTCATTGACCGCAGCCAATCTTTTAACGATTAAATATTGCGAAAAGTTAGTATCCTGGTACTCATCAACCATCAGATATTTGAATTGATGCTGATATTTATGCAATACATCAGGATATTTATTCAATAAAACGTTTGTTTTGAAGAGCAAATCATCAAAGTCCATTGCTCCAGCACGATAACAGCGTTGTGCGTAGGTTAAGTAGATTTGTCCTAATTGTCCACGGCCATTTGACAGGTCTTCAGCAAGTATCGCTTCGTTCTTATTGTATTCTTGTGGGGATATCAAATTATTCTTTGCAGAAGAAATTCTTCCGTAAACATGATTGACGTTATAAAGTTTATCATCAAGGTTCAATTCTTTCAAAATGGTCCTCAACAAGCTTTTTGTGTCATCCGTATCATATATTGTAAAATTCTTTGGGTATCCCAAAAGTTCGGCTTCAACCCGCAGAATACGTGCAAAAACAGAGTGGAATGTTCCCATCCAAATATTTTTTGCTTCTGAGCCTACCACTTTCATAATACGCTCGCGCATTTCCTTTGCTGCCTTATTGGTAAAGGTCAACACCAAAACATTGAAAGGATCAACTCCTTTTTGTATCAAGTGGGCTACTCTATAGGTAATTACACGCGTCTTTCCAGAACCAGCACCAGCAACAATCATTACTGGACCTTCTGTCTGTTCAACTGCGTCTCGTTGTGAGGGGTTCAGTCCTGCTAAAAAATCCAAAATGCTCTCCTAAATTTATCTTATGTAATGCCTCAAAAATGGGGACTCAAATTTAATAAAAATAGACGTACTATTATAGAACTTTTATCCACAGAGACAATAAGATAGGAATAATCTAATCAGTTTCATTCAAAAGCATTTGAAATCTCTCCAAAAACTTAGCTACATGGAGACCGTCGACAAGCGCATGATGAGCATGCAAGGATATGTTCATCGTCTTTTTCCCATTTTTATCCATCAATTTTGCAAAAGAAATCTTTGGACATGAATCTGCATATGCAAAATTTCTAGCATGAGAAAGAGCGGTAAAATTCACCCAAGGAAGTGCTGAACAATGTACCTCATTGATTTTTGCCCCAGTCAAATCTAACCCTTTTGAATTTAAAACTTTATCTATAGCAAGTTTTGCCCCATGCAAAAACTCCGATTCATGCACATTGTAATCAATATATGAAAATCCAAACGTCTCATCGGACCTTAATACCGTTGTAGATATTACAACTTCATCATAGAGGTAGACTTTACCTTCATCGATCCTCAATCTAAAATTCTCGATTTCGTTCATCGCCTTCAATGATCTGAATAAATAGTACAGAAAGAAGGAAGTAGACTTTTTCTTTGCTTGCTGGTAGGCAATGGTCATATCTACTTCAAAAGTAACACCATGAAATGGTTCTGTAAATTTTGAAAAGAACTCAAAATGCTCTCTTCTTGTCCATTTTTCTAAATCTATTTCCTTTCTCATCCTTCATTTAAATAATTAAATCAGTTCCTAACAGTATTCATTGAATACATAGTTATGAATTCTTTTAAAGATAGGCCTTCGAAAGACAATTTGAAAGCACATTTCTAAAAATTATCCAAACCCATACCATCGATATTACCCTATTATTCTTTAGCAACTTTTGTTATATTCAAATCAAAATTGAATAAATAAAATTATTTGATTGGGCGACTAACCTAATAATAAAGGATTAACTTAACACTAGATAGCCACTATACATTATTATGCTTTATGCTAATACCTATAATCAAGTACGATGACTAAAAATATTTTTCTGAATAAAGCTTTTATATGTCTTATTTTTCTGATGTCATGTTCTCTACAGAAGGATATCCCAGCTTCCTTTGTCAATTTAAAAAAGCTTATTCCCAACATAGAAATTGACCTTCGTTATCATGGAAACCACAATTTTCTGGGAAAACCCGTAACCGGCTATGAATCCGACAATGTTTATATTAGCAAAGAAGCAGCTACAGCAATGCTGGCAATACAAAAAGAACTTAATAGTAAGGGATTGGGGATTAAAGTGTTTGACGCTTATAGACCTCAAAAGGCGGTAAATAACTTTAAAGAATGGGCATTGGACATTGCGGACACTTTGGCAAAACAAGAGTTCTATCCAAATGTAGACAAAAGAGATTTATTTAAGCTTGGATATATTGCAGAGAAATCTGGTCATAGCCGAGGCAGCACGATCGACCTAACACTAATCAAACTAGCTGACAAAACCGAACTCGACATGGGAACTGGTTTTGATTACTTTGGGGAACCTTCTCATCATGATTATAAAAATCTTACAGAAGAACAAAAGAACAACCGCAAGTTATTACGCAACATCATGGAAAAATATGGTTTCAAAGCCATCGAAGAAGAATGGTGGCATTACACTTTAAAAAATGAACCCTTCAAGGAAAAATACTTCGATTTTAACGTGAAGTAATAAATATATAATTGGCGCAAATCTTATTATTTGACCTAAAACACAAAAAAGCGGACAAATGTCCGCTATATCTTTTTCTCTTATGTCTTATGTCTTTAGTCTAACTACTAACTACTAACTACTAACTACTAACTACTAACTACTAACTACTTTCTACTCATTACCATTAAAACGGCGCATCATCCGGCATATCATTCATTCTAGATGGCATTGTTATTCCACCGCCAAAATCACCGAAACTTCCGGAAGGTTGGATGGCATTGCCCATTCCAGAACCAAAGTCTTTGAAACCACCTGAATCTGCTCCCATTCCAGAGAAATCATCCTCCAAATCCACAAATTTTACATATTTTCCTACGAATCGTAGTGGAACAATACCAGTTTCCCCATTACGGTGCTTAGCAATAATAACCTCACCTACCCCAACGGTTGATCTACCTTCTTCATCCTCCAACAATCCATAGTATTCAGGACGGTATAAGAAAAGTACCATATCGGCATCCTGCTCAATAGATCCGGATTCACGTAAGTCGGAAAGCATCGGGCGTTTACTGTTACCAGGTCTGGATTCAACTGCACGGCTTAACTGCGATAAGGCTAGAACTGGGATGTTCAATTCCTTAGCCACGGATTTCAATGCACGTGAAATACTACCAATTTCTTGTTCACGGTTTCCTCCTCCACCTTTGCCATCACCTTTACCATGCATTAACTGTAAATAATCGACAATCACCATCTGAATATCGTATTGTGCTTTTAAGCGGCGACATTTAGCGCGGAATTCAAATACATTTAATGCTGGGGTATCGTCAATAATTAAGGGAGCTTCAGTCAATCGGCCAATTCTGGAGTGCAATTGTTGCCATTCGTGGTCTGCTAAATTACCTTTTTTAAGTTTTTCTTGTTCGATTTCAGTTTCCCCTGCTATCAAACGATTAACTAACTGTACTGAGGACATCTCCAAAGAGAATACAGCAACTGGTTTATCATGATCCACAGCAGCATTACGTGCTACAGATAATACAAATGCTGTTTTCCCCATTGCTGGACGTGCTGCAATGATTACTAAATCAGATGGTTGCCAACCGGAGGTCATTCTGTCCAATGCTGTTAATCCGGAAGGAATACCTGTAAGTCCGTCAGTCTTATCACGCAGTAATTCTAATGATGAGATCGCTTCTCGCATGATATCATCCATCTTCCTAGAATCTCTTCTTAGGTTATTTTGTGCAATATCAAAAAGTGATTTTTCAGCATGATCCAGCAAATCAAAAATATCAGATGTTTCATCGTAGGATGAATTGATAATTTCAGTAGAAACTTTAATCAGTTCACGTTGAATATATTTTTGGGATATGATACGAGCGTGGTATTCAATATTAGCAGCAGAAACTACCCTATCGGTTAATTGGGTAATATAATATGCTCCACCTACCATTTCCAGGGCTCCCATTTGACGAAGCTCAGCAACAACCGTTAAGATATCGATTGGTGAAGTTTTTTGGAAAAGGTTATAAATCGATTGAAAGATTTTCTGATGAGCTTCTTTATAGAACGAATCAGGCTTTAGGATATCAATAACCTCGCTTAGTGCATTTTTCTCCAACATTAAAGCACCTAAAACAGCCTCTTCTAAGTCCAAAGCTTGAGGAGGGAGCTTTCCTAGTCCAGAGACTAAGTTGTTTAAGCTCGTTCTTTTTTTATTGAAATTTGCGCGGCTAGGTTGACCTGACCCACTACTATTAAATTCGTTTTCTAAAGACATACTATAAAATATTTCTCGGCTTGATTTTCCTGTTTTCGACGATAGGGTAACAAATGTAATAAAAATAAAAGACGGCCTATCATCAAGTTATAAACAGTTAAAAATAGGTGCTCCAACAATCATGCAATAGCAGTTGTAAAACAGGGACTAATAATTCACATTGAATGTGAACAAACTGTTAATAACTAAATTTACGCATTATAAATCAGTATTTTAATGTGTTGTGGATAAGATTGAGCGCTGTGAATAACCTACCCGATGAGGAATTTAGACGGTCAGATTTACCTCATCTTCCCTGTTATATTCATAGTCAAGCAGTTAACATCCTTCATGTGTTCTTAAGGTTCATAAGGTCTACTGAAAAGTCAAAAAAATCTTTGCAATTGTTGTATCTTTGTTCTATATATCAAATAATTCATCTACTAAAATTCTAACTTCTAAATTGTAAGGATGTAGCATGATTTGAGAAAAATAAAAACATATAAAATGAGGACAGTTTTAATCACAGGAGCAAGCTCGGGTATAGGCGAAGCTTGTGCATTGGAATTGGCAAAAGAGAACAAATATCGTTTTTTGTTATGTGCCAGGAGAGTTGAGAAACTTGAAGAATTAATCCAAAGGATCAAAACTATAAATCCAAACATTGAAACCCATAGTTTTAAATTGGATGTACGGATTTCTGAAGAAGTAGAAAGAACCCTATCCAATTTACCGGAAGAATGGAAAGAGATTGACATCCTGATTAATAATGCTGGTTTAAGCCAAGGACTTGATTCGATCCAAGACGGTCAAATTGGTGATTGGGACAGGATGATTGACACGAATGTTAAGGGGCTATTGTATGTCAGCAAACAAGTAATTCCAATGATGGAAGGAAGTGAACAGCCACATATCATCAATTTGGGATCCATAGCAGGAAAAGAGGTCTATCCGAATGGGAATGTTTATTGTGCGACGAAACACGCAGTCGATGCTTTGACGAAAGCTATGCGTATTGATTTGCTCTCCAAAGGAATTAAAGTAACGAGTATTGATCCCGGGATGGTTGAAACGGAGTTTTCTGAAGTCAGATTCCACGGCGATAAAGAAAGGGCAAAAAGTGTTTACCAAGGATTGACTCCATTAACAGGACAAGATATCGCCGAAATCATTTCTTTTGTGCTTTCAAGGCCAAAACATGTTAACATCAATGACCTGTTAGTTATGCCCACAGCTCAAGCAAACGGAACATTAGTAATAAGAAAATAAAAAATAGATTATGTCATTAGAAGCAAAAATCAACCAAGATATTAAGGCGGCAATGATCGCTAAAGACAATGTGAGATTACGTGGATTGCGCGCCATTAAAGCAGCAATCTTATTAGCAAATACAGAGAAAGGCCATGCAGAACAATTAACTGAAGAAGGCGAAATCAAGGTATTGCAAAAACTTGTTAAACAGCGCAAAGAATCTGCAGAGATCTACCAACAACAGGACAGAAAGGACTTGTACACCATAGAGATTGAAGAAATGGAAGTTATTGAGGAATTTTTACCGAAACAACTCGACCGTGAGGCTATAGAAGATGTGGTTAAAGGAATCATTGCTGAAACTGGCGCATCTTCCATTAAAGACATGGGAAAGGTGATGGGTGCAGCAAACCAAAAATTAGCTGGTCAAGCTGACGGTAGGACCATTTCTGAAGTTGTAAAATCACTCCTTAGCTAAACAGAAATGGAATGGAGGATTAAATCTTTTTCAGAATTAAGTTCTCTTGAACTGTATAAAATATTACAACTAAGGATCAATGTCTTTATGTTGGAACAGGATTGTTTATATCCCGAATGCGACAATAAAGATTTACAAGGCAAGCATCTATTTGCGATGGAAGGTAAGGAATGTATTGCCTATGCGCGATTATTGCCGCCTAATGTTTCTTATCCCAATTGCAGTTCTATTGGGAGGGTCGTAGTCCATGCTGGATTTAGGCAGCATCAATATGGTCAGGAACTCATGAATCGCGCAATTAATGCATTAAGGAATGAATTTCCAGGAATTCCCATTAGGATTAGCGCACAGGAATACCTTAAGAAGTTCTATACCGAATTAGGATTTAAGGTCGAAAGTGATGTTTATTTAGAAGATAACATCCCCCATTTGGAAATGGCTTTATATTAAAAGAATAGGCTGTATCATAACGAGTTGATACAGCCTATTCTTTTATTATCTTTTTGATTATCTAGCTTTTACAGGTCTTTCCCCATAATTTCTGTCTCTTTCAAAAGTAGACATATGCCTTTCTTTTTTAGCAGGATAAATATCATCCAATGTAATCATAATCCCTGTTTCCTCTACTTCTCCAAATTCATTATTTCTGGCAGTTCCAAAAACACGCATGGTTGGTGAAAGGTTCATATAAGTATTGATCAGAGGAGGGATATTTTCATTTAATTCTCTAATTCTTGTATTTAATACTTTATACCCTTCTTTATAATCTAATCCATCGAATATACCTTCATATTTCGAGATATCGGTCTTATAACCTAGGTATAAATCGTCAACTGGTTGAACTAACCCATCAGGATCAGGGAAATAGTGATTCATAAAATAAATTAATAAATCCCTTGCTACTTCATTGTATTGGGGATACATGGTTACTTTACCAAAAAGGTATTTTACATCCGCATTCATAAGAACGATAGCTCCAAGTCCATCCCAAAGATTGTCTAAAGAAAAAATACCTTTTCTATTATCTATTGCAGGTTGATATTTAGGTTGTACCCATGAACGACCTAACTCAATGGTATATGGAAGGAAATCTTTTTTGAATTTTTCAGAAAAGTTGAAATAATGGGCGGTAGAAAGGTGAAGTTCACCATCTTCAGCTGCTGCATCATCGCATTTGATAACGCGGTAACCAGCAATTATTTCTTCATCTTCAGGATTCCAAGCGATTAATTGGTCGTAATTATGTTCGGAGGTATCATTTTCATCGATATCTAATGGCAATCCAGTACCACCGCCAGCACCCCTAAACGTTAGCTCCCTTAATCTACCAATCTCGCGCATGATATGAGGTGCGGTATGATAATTTACCAAGTAAACTTCATTGTTTCCATTATTAGTATAACGCACAAAAGCTTCTTTGGTAAGTTCTTGTTTAATTAGATCTCTATCTACCGGTTGTATTATTTCTTGCATAAATTATTTTTTACCATCGGCCATGGCATAAACGACTTTTTTTACTTCAGCTGCCCATTGACGTTCATTTTTACTCGTGTCAAAATGGGTATAAGGGATCTTCTCTCCTATCCTGATGGTAATATCCTTTCCTCTTTGGGCAAACATCTCATCAGGTAAATATAACATTTCAATATTTGCTTTTAAACCTAAATTATTTCTTAATCTGGCAAGATTATAAAAGAAATTTGAATTTCTGCCTTCAATATATACAGGAACAATATCTTTCTTATACTTTTTAGCTTTACTAATAAAGCTTTTTTTCCATTCCAAATCAACGATTTCTCCTTTTATTTTTCGGGAAACGAGTCCAGCGGGAAAAACCAGCAAGGCATGATCAGAGGCATAGGCATTTTCTATGGCAGCAATTCCAGATTTGCTTTGTCCTCCTACCTTATTAACAGGAACGAATAAAGGTTCTAGGTTACGGATATTCATCAAAATATCGTTGACCAAGAATTTCACATCTCTTCTATATTTTCCAATGGCTTGCATAAATGCAACGCCATCCAATCCACCAAGGGGATGGTTGGAAGCAAAAATCACACTTTCATCTAAAGGAATATTCTCAGCCCCTTCCAAATGTACATTTACCTTGAGTTCTTTCAATAATGAATCTACGAAATCCAAACCCATATCATCATGATAAGTCGTCATGATGTAGTTTATTTCATCTTCGTGGATGGTTCTTTCTAAGTAACTCACTAATGGCTTGGGTATCCATTTGGCTAAACCTGGACTTTTCTTTCTTATAACTTCCTTTATTTCAATAAACTTCTCTTGCTCTTGTAAGCCCATAGACAATGACACGCTTTATAAAGTTGTGTAAAATTACATAATTAGTTTTAACCTGAGTAATAACATCTTTTATTTATCTGAAATTAATATTTTCGTTACCTTAGCGATAAAAGCATATTTAAACAAAAATTAAACGTTTTTAGTTTATTGTAGTTTAATAAATAAAAAAGGAACCATGTATATCGGTGAAAACATATCTACGCTTTATTCCGAAGTTCGTCCGAACGATACGGTTGCTTTTGCTTTAGATAAAATCAATGAGCTTCACTTCCATCAGCTGCCCGTTGTCAAAGGCAAGGAATATCTTGGACTCATAACGGAAGAGGACCTGTTGTCTTCTGAAGATGAAGATACCCTAATTAAGGAGTTAAAATTAAATTTTCCTTTCATTTATCTTTACGATTATCAACATATTTATGATGCGCTTCAATATCTTGAAACTTATCAATTCGATTTATTGCCTATTGTCAATAAACAAAAAGAATATGTGGGAGTAATCACGCAAATGGATTTATTGAAAGCGGTAAATCAAACAATATCTAATCAGGATAAAGGGGCGATCATTGTTTTGGAAATGGAAGATCGTGATAACAGTTTGACACATGTTGCACACATCATCGAGTCTGAGAATACCAAAATATTAAGTACTGGTATTCGACCAATAGAAAATTCAACTAAAGTTGAATTGACAATCAAGGTCAATAAAAACAATATATCCTCTGTATTGGCTTCTCTTTGGAGACATGACTATGTGGTGAAAGCGTCCTTCAATGACGGTTCGGACCAAAACGACATTCAAGAGCGATATAACCTTTTGATGAACTATTTGAATATATAATTCTTAGAATTTCTCATCTTTGCGCAAAACATTAAAATAAGCATGAAAGAGATATCCATAGCAGTATACGGTAGAGAATTTAACCAATCCGTTATAGGATATGTAATAGAGTTATTCACGTATCTCCGTGAAAAAAACGTCAAGGTTTACATTCACCATGATTTTCATAGTTTTTTAAAGCGACTTTGCAAATTAGACTTTACTTTTAAAAAGTTTAAGTCGCATAAGGATCTTCCTACTGATATTGCTTTTATGTTGAGTTTAGGGGGTGATGGCACGATGCTTTCAGCAGCTACTCTTATACGTGATTCTGGTATTCCTTTGGCAGGTATTAACTTTGGACGTTTAGGTTTTTTGGCTAATATTTCCAAAAACCATATAGAAGATGCCCTAGATCAGATACTAGCAAACAATTATCAGATTCAAAAACGAGCGTTATTACAAGTTGAGAGTTCAGATGGGACTTTCAAGCAAGGAGAGGATTTCGCACTCAATGATATTACTGTTTTCAGGTCTGATTCATCAGCAATGATTACGGTAAATGCTGTGCTGGATAATGAATTGTTGAACTCCTATTGGGCAGATGGGTTAATTATTGCCACACCTACGGGGTCAACGGCCTATTCATTAAGCTGTGGTGGTCCAATTATTATGCCGGGCAGCGGTAATTTTGTGATTACTCCAATTTCACCTCATAACCTAAATGTTAGACCAATTGTCGTAAATGAGAACATGAAATTGCATTTAGAAATTGAAAGCAGAACCGAGAAATACATTCTCAGCTGTGACTCAAAAAGTCAAACATTGAGCACAAAAACGAGCTTAACTATTACAAAAGCACCTTTCGATATTAACTTGATTAGATTAGCAAACGACCAATATTTCAGCATTTTGCGTGAGAAATTGCTTTGGGGAATCGATGTCCGAAATTATTAAGATTATTGTCTAAACTCCTATTATCCATATTTTTTGTTTACGGATTATCTTAAAACCTGTATCTTTACGTGAAAATCTGTAAATATTTGGACCATAAAACATAATGAGAGGCGAATCGGATTCTTCATTTAATTTATTAATATGCATTCCTATCCTTAAAAACATAGGAATATTTCCTTTTGTTCAGATTCTTAGAAACAAAACCTTATACTATCCGCAATTTATTTTTTCAGTAATTTCTAATTTCGTCCCAAAAGGATGGGAAAGGATAATATTGCCTAATAATAAAATGCTGGTCAAAAAAAATACAATGAATAAATTCAGATTATCTAATGAGTTTTAAAGATAAAATAGATAAAAACCATTTACCGAAGCATATCGCGATCATCATGGATGGTAACGGACGTTGGGCAAAGGAGAAAGGCGAGTTACGTGTCTTTGGCCATAAAAACGGTGTTACAGCAGTTCGTGAAGCACTAGAAGCAGCTGTGGAGATTGGATTGTCCTATTTGACGCTGTATGCCTTTTCAACGGAGAATTGGAATCGACCCCAATTTGAAGTGGATGCACTGATGGAACTTCTCGTAAACTCATTGAACCAAGAATTACCAACCTTTCAAGAAAACAATATCCGTGTCAATAGTATTGGAAGAATGTCTGACCTACCACAGCATTGTCAAGGCACTCTTCAGTCCACTATTGAACAAACCAAGGACAATACTGGTTGTACATTAACCCTTGCATTGAGCTATGGTTCGCGCCAAGAGATCTTGGATGCTACAAAATCCATTGCTGAAAAAGTTAAAAAAGGTGAAATTTCAACTGACGATATCACGGAGGAATTGTTTAGCAAAAGCTTGTACACTCATGACCTTCCAGACCCGGATTTATTGATTAGAACAAGCGGTGAGGAACGTATAAGTAACTATATGCTATGGCAAATAGCCTATTCAGAGTTGTTTTTCCTACCGATGATGTGGCCTGAGTTTTCTAGAGAGACTCTTTTTGAATGTATTTATTTATTTCAAAATAGAGAAAGAAGATTTGGGAAAACTAGTGAACAATTATAAGAAATCATTACTTTTGCAACATTTTGATTTTGGCTCGTTTAGTGTCAGAAAATCGTAATATTTCTTTTAACAAAAATTAACAAGACTTTGCTGTACTTTAGCAGACATAATAAAAAGTAGATGAAGCGTATAATTAAACTTTCTATTTTACTCACCTTCTTAATTTGCAATTTCGCGCAGGCTCAGATAACAGGAAATAGGCCTTTGAATTTGAACAACCCAGATGACATCAGTTATTTGGATCCAAAAAACTATGTTATTGGTGGAGTAACGGTATCTGGAGCACAATACTTAGACTCTGAGGTATTAATTACGATTTCCAAATTATCTGTTGGACAATACATCGAGGTTCCAAGCGAACAGACCTCCAATGTTATCAAAGATTTGATGGCTCAGAACTTGTTCGAAGACGTACAATTATATGCTACAAAAATTGAGGATGAAACTATTTACCTAGAAATTAGAGTAGTTGAAAGACCTCGATTAACCCGCGTTGACATCAATGGTTTAAGCAAAACTCAGACTGAGGAAGTCCGCAAAAGATTAAATACCAATGCTGGTAAGATCGTTAATGATAACTTACTATTAACGACAAAAACTACTATCGAAAAATTCTTAAGAGAGAAATCCTACTTATATCCAGATATTACCATCACAACCAAACCAGATTCAGCTCAAGCTAACAATGAAATTGTGATTGTTAATATTGAAAGAAACAAAAAAATCAAAGTAAACAGCATCAACTTTACTGGAAATGAAGAATTCTCAGACAGACAGTTGACGAAGTTTATGAAAGGTGTCCGTCCAAGAGCTTGGTACCGTGTATTCGGACCTGGTAAATTCAAAGATGAAAAATACGAAGAAGCAAAGACCAACCTAGTTGCGAAGATGCAAGATAAAGGGTTCCGTGATGCTCAAATCCTTTCTGATACTGTAAGACGCCATGACAATAATGAAGTGGCCATTGATATGGAAGTTTATGAAGGACCTAAATATTATGTAGGTAATATTTCCTGGTCAGGGAACTCCAAATTCAAGGATTCGACCTTAAATATCTTATTAGGTATTAAAAGAGGAGATGTTTACAGCGAGGAAAAACTAAATTCAAAATTAAGTGGTCCTACAAGGAACTCTGATGATATAGCAGCTGTTTATCAAAACGATGGTTACTTAACATTTAATGTTCAACCAGTAATCAAGCGTATTCACCAAGATACAATTGATTTGGAGATTCAAATGTTTGAAGGAAAACAGTATACGATTAACAATGTTATTTTAAAAGGTAATGATGTAACGAACGATCGTGTTGTACTACGTTCGATCTATACTAAACCAGGTCAAAAATACTCACGTGAATTATTAGTAAGAAGTGTTAGGGAGATTTCTCAGTTAGGAATGTTTGACGAGCAGAAAGTTAATCCTATGCCAACGAACCTTAATTATGAAGATGGAACTACTGACATTGAATTCTCAGTTGCAGAAAAACCATCGGATCAAGTTGAGCTTTCAGGAGGTTATGGAGCTGGTCAAGTAATCGGTACTTTAGGACTAACCTTTAACAACTTCTCCACAAGTAATTTCTTTAAAAAGGAATCTTGGAAACCACTTCCTCGTGGAGATGGGCAGAAATTAAGTATTCGTGGACAGACTTCAGGAAAGCGTTATCAATCGTATAGCTTCTCATTCTCAGAGCCATGGTTAGGTGGTAAAAAACCTATTTACTTCGGATTGAGTGCTTATATTTCGAACTCACAATTACAACGTTATAACTATCTTGAGAATCGCTATGAGGATTATGAGGGTATTCCAAAAATCCAAATGCATGGTGTTACTGCAACATTAGGTAAGCGTTTGCAATGGCCAGATAACTATTTCCAGATTAATAGTTCATTATCTTATCAACGCTATTTCTTGGATAATTACGGTGGAATTTTTGTATTCTCAGATGGTACGGCTTACAACATCAACTTTACTCAAGAGATTAGTAGAAATTCAATTGATGCACCGATCTACCCTACTTCAGGATCTCACATTAAGTTCAGTGTTCAATTGACGCCTCCATATTCATTATGGAATGGAATGAACTACGAAACAGCTCCAGATAATGAGAAATACAAATTTACAGAGTATCACAAATGGAAATTTGATTCACAATGGTATACTAAGATTGCAGGTAAATTAGTATTAAAAGCACAGGCACAGTTTGGTTACCTAGGAAATTACAGCAGTAATGCACCAGTTTCACCATTTGAGCGTTTTAAATTAGGTGGTGACGGTATGCAAGGATTCGACTTCTTACAAGGATCTGAAATTATTGCGATGCGTGGTTACGCGAATGGAGCATTAATTCCAGCATCTACAGGAAGCAACCAACAAGGAATTGCCATTCAATCTGGTAGCCCTATCTATGCTAAATATCAATTAGAATTACGTCATCCTATCATGTTAAATGACCAGGCTACTGTATTTGCATTAGCATTTGCAGAGGCAGGAAATACATGGAATAAATTTGATGAGGTAAACCCATTCAAAGTTCGCCGTTCAGTGGGTGTCGGTGCACGTATTTTCTTACCGATCTTCGGAATGTTAGGAATTGATTATGGTCATGCATTAGATCCTATTCCTGGATTAACAACTGATCGTTGGAAACAAAACTTCACATTCAGTATTATCCAAAATATGGGTGGGTTCTAATTAAACTTTTTAACAATTGGATTGTCTTATCATAGAATTAAAAAAATAATATGTCGATGAAAAGAATAGCAATATTGATCGTGATGTTAACCCTTATGGGCTCAGTGTCCTTTGCCCAAAAATTAGCATATGTAGATTCAGAGTATGTTATGAAACATATTCCTGAGTACAACTCAGCGTTGAAACAGTTGGATGATCAATCCAAACAATGGCAGGCTGAAGTTGACAAACAATACGATGAAATTGAACGTATGTATCAAGCGTACCAGAAAGAACAAGGTAATTTAAATGCGGATATGCGCAGACGTCGTGAAGATGAAATCGTAAATAAAGAAAAAGCAGTTAAGGAATTCCAACGTTCTAAATTTGGAATGGAAGGAGATTTATTTAAACAACGTGAAAATTTGATGAAACCAATTCAGGCAAGAGTTACGAAAGCAATTCAAGACGTAGCATCAGCTGGACAATTTGATTTCATTATGGATAAAAGGAGTGAATCGACATTTCATTATGCAAATCCAAGCTTAGACAAAAGTAACGATGTTGTCACTAAATTAGGATTGAAACCTAATCCTTCTTTAGCGAATTAATATTTTTTATTATTATTGCGAACTAATTTTATTATTTAAACATAAAAACAAGAAAAATTCCTTATATCAGAAAATATAAGACTAACAAAAAAAGCATGAAAAATTTATTGAAAAGTGTAGTATTAGCAACTGGAATTTTAATGGCAGGAAGTGCTGCCAACGCACAACAAAAAATCGGACACATCAACACAGCGGAAATTGTTCAGTCTACTAATGAGTTCAAAGCTGCTGAAACACAGATGAAGACCTTAAGCGATACAAAGCAAAAGGAAATTCAAGGTATGATCAGTGAGTATCAAAAAGAACAAAACAATGCGAACGAGAAGTTGAGAAACCGCAGCGAGGCTAATAAAGAAACTGTAGATGCAGAAGTTCAAACAATCGCTACTAAAATGCGTGAAATGGAAACTCGTATCCAAGGTGTTCAACAAGCTGCACAAGAAGAAATTGGTAAAAAACAACAAGAATTATACGCTCCTATTGAGCAAAAAGTAATGACTGCGATCAATACTGTAGCTAAAGAAAAAGGTTATGCGTATGTATTAGACATTTCTAACGGTGGAGTTCCTTACTTCGGTGGTGGTGATGATTTAACTGCAGACATTAAAGCAAAATTAGGCGTTAGTGCTACTGCTGCACCAGCTGCTGCACCTAAGAAATAATTCTTAGCGTTAAAAGCATAAAAAAAGGATCAACTATTGGGGTTGATCCTTTTTTTATGCTTTTATTGTTTCTGATTAAAGGTTACCCTTTTTCATTTCATCCATTGCAAAATTTGCGGCTCTAGCCGTTAATGCCATGTAAGTTAATGAGGGATTCTGAGTACCTGTCGACGTCATGCTCGCTCCATCAGTAACAAAAACATTCTTACAATTATGGATTTGATTCCATTTGTTCAAGATGGAGGTTTTAGGGTCCAACCCCATCCTAGCACCCCCCATTTCATGAATATCAAGGCCTGGGTTCTGTTTGCTATTATGCTGACTAATGTTCTTAGCTCCGATATATTCCAACATTTCAGATCCTTGATTTAGAAAATCCTCCATACTTTTTTGATCATTATCATCATATCCAACATTAAATATAACTTGAGCCATTCCGAATTTATCCTTAAGGTCTGCACTTAGTCGCACATGATTTTCTTCCTTAGGTATAGTTTCCCCCTGCATCATCATTCCTATTCCCCATCCAGCAACTTCGGAAAGACTATCTTTAAATGCCCCTCCTACCTGCTGTTCAGATGCTACTCCACGACCGCGATAAGCCCCAAAAAATGAAGCATATCCGCGCATAAAATCCATCTCCTGTTTTTGGACATTCCTGAAATTTGGAATAATTGGTTGTGTTGGTCGTCTTCCATAGTAATAGTTATCTTCAAAACCATCTATCGTTGCGGATATAGAACCTAAATAATTATGAAAAGCAATATATTTACCTAAAAGGCCTGAGTCATTACCTAATCCATTTGGAAACCTTGTAGATTTTGAATTCAATAATATTTGGTTGCTTGCAATTGCTGAAGCATTGACAAAAATTACTTTTGCAAAATATTCAGAAGACTGCTGCGACTCGGCATCAATAATTCGTACCCCGCTGGCTTTTTGAGATTTATCATCATAGATTATAGATTCAACAATGGAATTGGGTCTTATCGTTAAATTTCCGGTTTTTGCTGCCCAAGGTAATGTTGAAGCATTTGAACTAAAGTAGCCACCGAATGGGCAACCTCTTTGGCACATCGTCCTATTTTGGCATTTTGTACGACCTTGCACAATATGTATTGGTTGAGGATCAGTTATATGGGCACATCGGCCAGAGATAACTTGTCGATCGGGATATTTTGAAGGTAATTTTTTCTGAATCATCTGTTCAACGGCATTCAGGTCAAAGGCAGGAAGAAACTCTCCATCAGGCATTGCTGCATTCCCATCTCTGTTACCTGAAACACCAATGAACTTTTCAACATGGCTGTACCAGGGAGCAATATCTGCGTAACGTATCGGCCAATCGACAGCGAAGCCATCCCTCGCTGGTCCCTCAAAATCATAATCACTCCAACGCTGAACCTGCCGAGCCCAAAGCAGCGATTTGCCTCCAACATGATATCCTCTTATCCAGTCGAAGGGTTTCTCCTGTACATACTCTTGCTCCTTATCTTTAGTAAAGAAATGCATGGCATCTTCATTGAATGCGTAACACTTTGCAGCAATAGGGTTCTCTTGCCGTATTTTCAATGCAACTTGATTATGGTGATCAAATTGCCATGGATCCATATACGCTGTCGGATAATCCTTTACATGCTGTACATCAAAACCTCGTTCTAAAACCAAAGTCTTAAATCCTCTTTCACAAAACTCTTTTGCAGCCCATCCTCCGGAAATCCCTGAACCTATTACGATGACATCATATGTATTCTTATTGTTTGCCATGATCTTTTCAATGTTTTTTTAGGTTGATTCTTGATGGCTAATTTACAAAATGAGGCTTACAATACCAGTCTGTTTGTTGTATCAATTATTATACTTACCTTGATTTAATGGGTTTCTTACCTAATTGATACCCGACAATTATTTTTAATCTTTCTAAATAATTTATTATGCATGCATAGTATAATTTGAATAATTATATTTGTTTACCTAAGTATTAAACTATGATAAGTCAACTCATATTTGGTATTATACTCATTGCTGCCTTGGTTTTATTCTATAAGAACGCAAGTAAAATCTATAGAAATATAAAATTAGGCCAATCAGTAAACCGTTTTGATCGAGCTGGAGAGCGATTAAAAATCATGCTTTTGGTGGCATTTGGACAAAAGAAAATGTTCAAAAGGCCTATCCCTGCCCTACTCCATCTATTTGTTTATGTAGGATTCTGCATTATCAATATTGAGATGTTGGAGATTGTTATTGATGGTCTTTTTGGATCTCATCGCGTTCTTTCGTCCGTATTGGGTGGATTTTATAATGTGCTCATTGCTGGATTTGAAATTTTAGCTTTTTTAGTATTATTAGGCTGTGTGATATTTTTCGTAAGGAGGAATGTTTTAAAATTAAAACGACTTAATCAAGTCGAATTAAATAATTGGCCCAAAACTGATGCTAATTTAATTTTAACTGCAGAAATCCTACTTATGGCTGCATTTTTAATTATGAATGCGGCTGACTATAAGCTACAGCAATCTGCTGTAGAGGGCTATCATTCCGTAGGCTCTTTCCCAATTAGTTCCTATTTAGTTGGAATCTTACCTGATTCTATTTCAAGCTTGATTGTAATCGAAAGATTTGCTTGGTGGTTTCATATTTTGGGGGTGTTGGCATTCTTAAATTACTTGCCAATTTCAAAACATCTGCATATCATTTTAGCATTTCCAAATACCTATTTTACAAGACTTGAGCCTAAAGGAGAACTTAATAATATGGCTTCAGTTACGGAGGAAGTTAAGGTGATGTTGGACCCAAGTCTACCTCCCCCTACTGGAGAGCCAAGCAGATTCGGTGTAAAAGACGTTCAAGATTTGACTTGGAAAAACTTATTGGATGCTTATACCTGTACCGAATGTGGGCGTTGTACTTCATCCTGTCCGGCGAATATGACCGGTAAGTTATTATCGCCAAGAAAAATAATGATGGATACCAGGGATAGACTAGAAGAGGTTGGCAAGAACATAGATAAAAATGGAAGTTTTGTGGAGGATGGAAAGGGATTGTTGGACACTTACATCAGTAGAGAGGAAATATGGGCTTGTACGAGCTGTAATGCATGTGTAGAGCAATGCCCAGTTAATATCAATCCCCTAGAAATTATTATAGGTCTGAGACAATTTGCAGTGATGGAAGAATCACAAGCGCCTTCTAGCATAAATAATATGTTTTCAAACCTGGAGAATAACGGCGCTCCATGGAAATACTCACAAGCTGACCGTGCAAATTGGACAAATCAATAAACAAGAACAAACATGGAAAATCAAATACATATACCTACAGTTGCTGAATTGATGGCAAAAGGCGAAAGTCCAGATTTATTGTTTTGGGTAGGTTGTGCAGGAAGCTTTGACGAACGTGCTCAAAGGATAACGAAGGATATCTGTAAGATCCTCGCTCACGTCGGAATAAAATATGCTATTCTAGGAACTGAGGAAAGCTGTACAGGTGATCCGGCAAAACGGGCAGGAAATGAGTTCTTGTTCCAAATGCAGGCCATGATGAATATCCAGGTTTTAGATGGCTATGAAATAAAAAAAATCGTAACGGCCTGCCCGCACTGCTTTAATACATTAAAAAATGAATACCCTGGATTGGGAGGTCATTATGAAGTGATCCATCATACGCAATTAATTCAATCTTTGATAGACGAAGGGAAACTCAGACCAGCGGATGGACATGAATTCAAAGGAAAGAAAATAACCTACCATGATCCCTGTTATTTAGGACGTGGAAATGATGTCTATGAGGCTCCGAGAAAAGCATTGGAAGTATTGGATGCAGATTTAGTTGAATTAAAGCGCTGTAAATCCAATGGATTATGCTGTGGCGCTGGTGGAGCGCAAATGTTTAAGGAACCTGAAAAAGGCGATAAAGACATCAATGTTGAACGTATTGAAGATGTTATCGAGAGCCAAGCAAGTATCGTAGCAGCAGCATGCCCATTCTGTATGACAATGCTTCGTGATGGTGTGAAAGTCAAAGAAAAGGAACAAGAAATAAAAGTTTTGGATATCGCGGAGATTACAGTTAAAGCAAATAATCTCTAATCATTTTCAAATTAATCAGGATTAATAAATCAATATAAAAAGCCTTTGCGATCTTTTTGGATACAGAGGCTTTGCTATTTTTTAATTCTACGTCCTTATTTCCATTCAATTTCTACAGCTTGGTTGATTAGGAAATTCTGGAATTCCTTAAGTAAAGTTTTCTCCTGATGAATTTTCCTTGGCTTTTCATTTTTTTTCAAGGCAAAATGAAGGAGGTGTCCAACAGCTTCCCCTATCCCCCATTCAACGGGATGCAATCGGTAACAGCCGTTGCTGAGGTGGGTAGTTCCGATATTTTTATTTGCAGGAATCAGATTATCCTTCTGAATTGGAATCAATGAACCTAATGGAATCTGAAAAGGTAATGAAGGAAAATCTATGTAATTATGCTTCTGTGTCGGGTGCAGATCAATGTGGTAATAGCCTATTCCTACAGAATCCTCAAATTCAGCCGCTTTATTAGGATCTTCGCCCAATCCGGCCACAAGTTTCCTATTTTCCTTTCCCACATGCTCTTCAGTTACTGTAAATACTGCTTTTATCCTGCGTGATTCACGAATATATGGATATTTTGCCATGCCATCCTCAGTTCCCATAATATCCTTTCTCAATCGAATTCCCGGCCATCCTTTCTCACCCTTATCATTTAGAGCTTCCGTTTGCAGCCAATATAGCAATGAAAGATTCAACTGTTTTGCGGAGTCAACATGTCTATCGAACTCTTCCTTTGAAACATCAATTAGGTTACCCAATAAATAGTCATTTTGGGGCCAGTTAACTAAAGTAATATCCCCTTTGAAAAATCCATCGGAAAAATTTTTCTTATGGATGATTCTTCTATAATTCCAGAGGTTCAACACGTCTCCAGTTGCTATTCCAGTGGGATTGAATCCTAAAGTTTTGGGCTCTAAAGTTTGCGGATTAGAATATGAAATTGAAAGTAAGCGACCTGGCCAAGCTGGTTTTATCTGCGGAATATAATTTTTCCAAAATTCATAATCTCTAGGTTTAGGTATCGTATGATTCTCTCCTTCCACATAATCCATAGCAAAGCATACCGTGAAAGCTTGATTATCCAAAGGATCGGCCTTTTCTGGAGCATGTAATTCATTGAACTCCATTTTTGATTCTGCTCCAGTTCGGTATTCCGTACCAGTCAATGGAAGCAAATCACCTAATTCAGTAGCGTCTACAAAGTAATTTGCCTTAATAAGTGATTCTTTCTGTGTTACGAGATTTTTAACTCGAATCTCCTGGACTAATTCTTTGGAATGCTCGGATTGAATAGCTTTATGATTGAGCAGTAGAATCAATCTTCCTGAGCTTATATAAGGAGCCAATAGACTTTCTAAGACATTCAATGCTACCTTAGGTTCATGACACAGCCTTGAAACTGCACCATTTCCTGGATTTAAATATTCCTCGGCATTAGCTTCATCGGTTAAAGGATAATAAGTCTTATAGAATTGACGAATGGCTTGTCGGAATTGGCGATAGGATTTAGGGGATCCATGTGTCTCGATCCAAGGATGTTCGTCGGGAGGAACACCTTGCTGCGTAAGCTGTCCTCCAATCCAATCTGTTTCTTCAGTGAGAATTACAGACTCTCCATGTTTAAGAGCTGCAAGTGCCGCCGCAAATCCGCCTAAACCGCCTCCAATTATTGCTATAGAAGATTGATATGTAAAAATCGGTTCCTTTCGGTGAAGCGGATTTTCCACATGCATCGGAATGGACCATGAGTTTGATGATAGGGAAAGCCCTGTAACAGTTGCAATAGCTTCGATAAATCCACGTCTTTTCATAAGTAATTTGGCGATGGTTGATTTTTAAATATAAAAAGATAAGTTTAAACTGTTGGAAGAGTACAAAAAAAGGTCGAGGAAATCCTCGACCTTAGATATTTTCAGGGTGCCCAGGAGCAGATTCGAACTGCCACACCTGTACAGGCGCCACCCCCTCAAGATGGTGCGTCTACCAATTTCGCCACCTGGGCTGAGACACCGCAAAAATAAACTTTATTTTTATTCTTGCAACGTTTTTTTAACCGTTTTCCTTTTTCAGATTGTTATTAATCAAGGTTTGGATAATTCCATCCGCAAGACCAATCCTAGGCGCCATAATATTTTTCAGATGACCTATCTTCATGATGGTCAGAAATATTTCAGATGCAGGTATAATAACATCTGCCCTATCTTGTTTTAGCTCAAGTACATTGATCCTATCCTTTAATGAATATGAATTCAAATAGACATACAAAGCTTTCAACTTGGCATAAGAAATAGGCTTATCTGCTTTTTCATTGGCAAGTCGCGAAAGCTTGTTAATATTACCGCCACTACCTATACCGTAAATATTTTTATAGCCTTTTGTGATGTTTTTCACCCAAATCTTCATATCATCCCAAGTTTCGGGGCTATCTTGATTATCCAAAATACGGATTGTTCCCAAATTAAATGATCGAGATGCAACCAACTCTCCATTGGCAAATAAAGAAATCTCTGTACTACCACCACCCACATCGATATATAGATAAACCTTATTTTTATCCATACCTGTATGGCCATGCACATTATAAATAATCTGTGCTTCAACAGATCCATCAATAATATCGATATCAACACCAACTTCTTTACATGCTTTCACCACATCCTGGCCATTATCTGCATCACGCATCGCCGAGGTTGCACAGGCCATATAGTCCGTTACCTTATAGACATCCATAAGGTTCCTAAAAGCACTCATGGTTTTAATCATGCTTTCAAACTTACTTTCTGAAATGTGATGATGGATAAATGCGTCGTCTCCCAAGCGAAGGGGAACGCGCAGTAGAGTGTTTTTGTTAAATGTGATTTCGTTTTCTCTAACAATAATATCTGCGATCAATAAGCGAACAGCGTTTGATCCGATATCTATAGCGGCATATCTCACGTTATTATATTTTGAAAAGTTTAACAATGTTAAAAATTCAAAATTAACTAATTGTAAACTTTATATTAAATGGAAGATTTATTTATTCGGTTCTAGTATTTCTAGCTGCCAAATTATCTGATCTCTGCTAACAAAATAGGGCTTCCCTTCACGAATAGTTTGATAAACCTCATCAAATAACCCCATATAGTGCCCTAACTCTGCCTGAACAAATCTGGAAACTAGGTTCTCATCTTCATCTGATGTCGTTAAGATTCCTTCGGTCCCCTCCGGTTCTATTCCAAATGCTGGATTGTTTGGCATCATTCCTTCAATCAACTGAGCTTCTTGCACATCGGTTCTGTTTTTCACAAAACTACCCTTAGTACCATGTAAGACAAAACTTGCCTGTGGATTAGCAACCAATAAACTCGTTGTGATATAAACATTCAATCCGGATGCATAATTCAAAATGATACAACCATAGTCATCCACTTTAGAATCCGGTCTGTAAACTCCACGTACTTTGGTCATTGCTTTTGGTTTACCAAATAAGGAGATGGTTTGATCCAATAGATGGGACCCTAAATCAAATAAGACTCCAGCAGCAGGAACTTTAGTCTCCTTAAACACTTTGGGACCAATTTGTGGCTTAAATCGATCAAATCGAATATGCAATTCAATAGGTCTACCAACTTCATTCTGGTTGATGATTTTTTTCAGTGCCAAGAAATCGGAATCAAACCTACGGTTATGAAATGGTAGAATTTGCTTTCCCATATCCTTTGCTACCTGAAAAAGCATATTCGCTTCGCCCATGGTTGGAGCGAATGGTTTTTCGATAAGGACATGCTTACCTGCCTTTAAGGCTTGAAGTGCAAATTCAACGTGAGTATCGTTTGGAGTATTCACGATCACCAATTCAATTTCAGGATCGTTAATCAGTTCATCCACCGAGTTGTAGCTGATTATTTGAGGATATTTCTCATGAGCTGCTTTTTTAGAACGCTCAACGATTCCTCTCAATTCAAAGTTGGGGTTAACCTCTATAAATGGCGCATGGAATACCCTCCCGGACATTCCATACGACAATATACCTGTAACTATTTTGTTTTCTGACATTTATATTTGCTTAGTGATGCGCATGTGCATCTTCTTTACCACCTACAGCGGTAAACAACTGAGCGATAGTTTCTGTTTGACCTTGAGCAAAATCTCTTAAATCCTTATTTGTATTACGGCTTAGTCTTTTGAATTGTTCTTTAACCAATGCAACTTGATGTTGGATATGGCTTAAGTACTCTGCATCAGAGTAAACTTTTGCATGTTGCAATACCAATGGAGCCGCTGTATCAGCAATTGTAGAGTCTTGAACAACAACAGGAGCCGCATTTGGTTCTACAGCAATATTCTCCTCACCAGGTCCAGTGAATTTCTCAGTACCCAAGATTGGAAAATCAACATGATATTTTGTTGCTAATGAATCCATTTGTGGAAGGATATCAGAAAAGAATTTCGAAGCTTTTGCAGCAGCATCTTTCGCTTGCGCATTACCAACTGTAGCTACATGCTGAGCATAGGATACCTCATAAGGTGCGATGGACCCTACTTGTCTGAAAAAGGCATACCCATCACCGTCTACCAATGTAGTATGTGTGTATTTTAATTGGTTTTCATCTGCTGTTTTGAAAACACAAGAAGATAAAGATGTACTTGCAAGAACTGCAGCAACTAATAATGTATTTAATTTCATCGCTTTATTATTTTTAAAACACACAAAAATATAAAAATATCCCTATTAATGCCTATTTCTATTTAATTCAAAATCAATCTAAGCTAAATTTCTTCCAGCATTGACCACACCATAGATGGTACGACCAATCAATTTCCGATAAGTTTCTGCTGTAGTCTCCTCCATTTCCTGCTTTTCAAGCAATCGTATAGCATAATGTTGAATAATTAGCAGCGGAAGGATTATTTTCTCCCTTTCTAAAATAGATGCACGTTCTACTGGATAATTTTCCATTAACTCAGACATTCCAGTCAATTTTAACAAGAATTTCTTCGTGCGGTCATATTCATCCTTCAACATAGTCCAGAACTCTCCAAATCTCACATCATCCTTCATATATGAAGTAATATCAAAATTTGACTTGGTCATGGACATCATACAGTTGTCGATAACCGTATTGAACATACCAGAAGTTTCATAAAGGTTCTTAACATAGGACCAAAGGTTATTGTCCTCTGCCCATTGCAATGCCGTTCCAACCCCAAAAAATCCTGGGATATTTTGTTTTAACTGACTCCAAGAAGTAACAAAACTAATGGCTCGTAGATCCTCCAACCGCAATTCTCTGTTAGAATTTCTCTTTACCGGCCTACTTGAAATATTCATGTTCGACAGCGACTTTAATGGACTTAAAGTCTCCAGGTATTTTAAGAACAATGGATGATGTCTTAGTTCCAAGAATTTCTCGTGGCTTTCTGCCGCCATACGATCAATGACATCCTTTTGCTTTGCTGTCAGTGTATCCCCAACTCGCTGTTGAAGATCTGAAATCAATCCAGCATGCAAGAGTTGTTCAATATTATATTTTGCAGTATCCAAAGATCCATATTGACTACTTATTGTCTGTCCCTGAATCGTTAATTGGATATGATTATTTTCAATTTCTTTACCCATGGAAGCATAGAAACGTTGGGTTTTACCTCCACCACGTGCCGGTGGACCTCCACGTCCATCGAAAAACACAAGGTCAACATCGTATTCCCTTGAAATTGCCGTCAGTTCTATTTTTGCTTTATAAATAGACCAGTTTGCCATCAAGTAACCGCCATCTTTCGTACTATCTGAGAATCCTAACATAATTGTTTGCTTGTTTCCTCTTTTCTTAAGATGGGCAGAATAGGTTGGATTGGAATATAAACTTCGCATTACATCTGCGGCGTGCTTTAAATCATCAACTGTTTCGAATAAAGGCACAAAATCCATCGTTAGATCTTTTTTGGTCCAGCCTTCCCATAAGAAAAGTTGCATCAATCCTAAAATATCTGATGCCTGTTGACAGTTTGAGATTATAAACCGCTGTGCTGCCCGCTCACTTCCCGAAGCTTGAATCTCTCTTATTAAGCGAATGACTTTGATTGTATCTTCTACCAAGGGATCTACACCATCCTGTAAATCTAATGTAGCTTCTGTAAATTGAATATGTTTCTCTTTTTCCTCCTCAGAACCTTCAATTTCCTTAAAATCAATTGCTGTTTCCTTAGGGTAAGTATTAACCAACCAATTGAATGTATCACGAAGAGCACTGCTATCCTGACGAATATCCAGCGTGGTGAAATAACATCCAAATGTTTGAACTTTACGTCTTAAGTCTTCCACGATTTCAACAAATAGCCCATCATGGTTCTCTCTCAACACTCTAATTACCTCTGTTAGGTTTTCAAGAATTTGGTCTGTTAAATCCACAGGTTTTTCTACTGGATTGAATGAGTTTTCATAGAAAAGGTCTTGTAATTCCTCCATGTATTTCTCAACTCCTCGAAAGGTAATTCTGCGTTTTACAATTCTAAAATCTCGATAATAGCATCTAAAAAGGATCGTTCTCAACAATGTTGCAACTTTCTTGGTGCTTTCCCAGGTAACATTAGGATTCCCGTCGCGGTCCCCTCCTGGCCAAAATCCCAATTCAATTAAATGATTGACATCTTTTGGATTGATTTCCAATTCATCCTCAATTTTAGCTTCGATCCCTGAAGCCACACTATAGAAAACGTTCTCTAGGAACCATGCCAGACTAATGGCTTCGTCTACAGGTGTAGGACTTTGTTTATTGATAAAAGGAGTTTTCCCTAATTGCTGAAGCAATAAGTGGATTTTGGGAATATCGTTTTTCTTAAGTTCATCAATCAAATCATTGATAATCGATAGTACCGGACCTGGATAGAATTGTGTTGGGTGAGCGGTCAAAACCAATCGTACCGACATATCCTTAAGTCTTTCAACAACCTGTTTCTTTAGTTGGGGGTTGGTCTGTGTCTGATTAAAAATGGACTCTAAGCCACCTGTCTCATCACTTTTGCCGACCGCTTTAAATGCAGAATCTTCAACCGCATCAAATAATACCACCTGTCGTTCAATATATTGAACGATACGGAACAATAGATCCAAGCGGTCTTCTTCCTGAACATATTGCTCATATTGACCGAAGAAACTGTCAATAATCACTTCTGGTGATAAATGTTCTTCCACTCCCTGTTCACAATGCGTTGTAAAAAAAGGAAGAATCGTACCTGTATGTTTAACCCTTTGAAAAGGTAAGGTCAAGAACAAACTTTTATATAAATCGAACCTCGTGAGGACTTCGTTTTGAAAAGCTAGTGTCTTTTGGCTTAATCTCATAGTAAGTATCCTGTCTTGTTAGTTTGTTTAAGTTGAATAGCGTATTCCTACAAATATATCATTTTAATATCTTTTAAAGCAAGTAATTGTATTATTTACACTAACTAAACAATAACATTGCTATTTTAATAATTTGAGAAGGGATTTAAAAAGGATATTATTTAAAAATTTATCGAAATTCATTCATTTAAACCATTTAATTAACTATTGCTTCTGTATCTTTGTTTGAGCAAAACATGAAAAAAACCAAAGAATTAAGCAATTTCTTTTATAGCCAATACTTTGCAGATGGCTTACGAATCACCATAGGCTGTATTGTGCCTATTTTAGTAAGTGCGGCATTTGGCAAATTTCTTTTAGGAACCTATATTTCCCTAGGCGCCTTATTAGTGGGCTTGTCGGATACTCCAGGCGCCCCGTCCCATAGGCGTACCGGAATGATTGCTTGTCTGATCGTATGCATCCTTACCCAATTTATTACCTTTTTGGCTAATGGAAACATTTGGATCATGTCCATCGTAATCGGCTCCTTATGTTTCATTTATTCAATGTTTGCGGTATTTAATGCTCGTGCAGCTACTGTTGGCTCCATGGGTGTTCTGATCATGCTGATCTATGTCGATGATGTAATGTCCTTTCAAGAAGAGTTGATGCTTTTATTTTACTTCACCTTAGGTGCAGTATGGTATATGCTGATTAGCTTTTCTATTACTCAGGCACGTCCATATCGCTTGGCACAGCAGGAACTTTCAGAAACAGTAAGACATGTTGGTGATTTTATTCGGTTGAGAGCTAACTTCTATGATTCCAAAATGTCTATTGACGACAACTATAGTAAGTTAATCGATAAGCAGATTGAAGTTCATGAGCACCAAGAAAATGTAAGAGACCTTCTGTTTCAAAGCAAAAGGTCTATTAAGGATACAACCAAAATTGGTCGTTATTTAACATTAACTTTCAATGATATTGTCGATTTGTTTGAGCAGGCAATGACAACGCATTATGATTATGAGTTAATCCGGAAGGAATATGCACATACCGGTATACTAAAGGACTTTAAACATCTTTTATTTAAAATCGCCAATGAATTAGATCACCTCGCCTATCAATTAAATGCCAACCGTGCTCCTAAACCTTTGTATGATTTTAAACCGGATATTGAAGCAATTTTAAAATCAATTGATGAGATAGAGAAAAAAGAAAGCCTGAATACGATCCCTTTAAAGAAGATTCTAATCAGTATCCGAAACATAACTGTATTCATTCATAACATTTATAATTACGCAGTAATTAGGCCAAACAACATCAAGAAGCAAGAGATCGAAGAAGCTAGCAAATTTATTCAGACTGAACATATTGACCCGCGCAAATTCAAGGATAACTTATCATTTGATTCTAGTATATTCAGGCATGCATTAAGAATGGCAATCGTCATGGCTTCAACTTACCTTGTCCTTAATCTACCTTTTTTTAATATCGGGACAATGGGAAGTTATTGGGTCTTACTAACTATTATGGTCATCCTTAAACCTGGATTCGGACTCACTAAAGAACGTAATTTTCAGCGGCTTCTTGGGACGATTATTGGAGGTGTCATTGGTGCCATCATTTTAATGACCGTGCACTCAGAGATTGCAAGGTTCATCATATTAATATTCTTCTTTTTGATTGCCTATAGTTTGTTCCGCGTCAACTATATTATGGCTGTGATGTTCATGACACCATATGTCTTGATTATGTTGAGCTTTTCTGGAATGAACACTTTTGAAGTTGCAAAAGAAAGAATCTTTGATACCTTTTTAGGGGGTATGATTGCCTTTCTATCCAGCTATATTATCTTTCCAAATTGGGAAAGTTTTCAAATTAAGAACAGTGTCCGGCAATTACTCATTGCAAATTATAAATATGTAGCTCAAGCCGTTCGGATTCTTTCTGGGGAGGAAATTACAGTCACTAGTTATAAACTTGCCAGAAAGGAACTCTATATTGCTTCAGCCAACATGGGCTCAACATTTCAGCGAATGCTCTCGGAACCAAAATGGAGGCAAAAAAGCACTAAAGAAGTCAATAGGCTTGTAATTCTCAATCATATTCTTTCTTCATATGGCGCTACATTGCTTACACAATTAACTGAAGCTACGGAAACCAACTATACAAAAGAGCATTTAACACTTTTGAAGAAGATTTTGACAAACGTTAGTAAATCTATCGAAGCTATTCCTCTAAAAGATTCTGAAAGTTTTACTCCGGTAACGGATTTTCCTGAAATTACTCCCGAAACATTAGATCCCGAGGAATCCAAATTAATTACAGAGCAATTGCAATTCTTAAATAAAATTTCCTCAGATTTATACAAATCTACTTTGGATGTGATGGAAAAAGAATCTTCTATCAATCCGCAACAAATTGAAATGGTAAATGGATAATATAATTGATGTATTGATTGTAGGTGCTGGCCCAATTGGGATTGCATGTGGAATTGAAGCGAAGAAAAACAATCTTAGTCACGTTATATTAGAGAAAGGTTGTTTAACGAATTCCTTATACAACTACCCTATTAATATGACGTTCTTTTCAACTTCAGAACGATTGGAAATTGGAGACACTCCTTTTGTTACAACTAATCCTAAACCAAGAAGAGCCGAAGCATTGGAATATTATCGTCGTGTAGAAAGGAAATTTGATTTAAAAACACATCTATTCGAAGAAGTATTGTCGATAAATAAAATCGAAGAAGTATTTCAAGTTACTACGAACAAATCTATATATAGAGCTTCTCATGTCATAATCGCCACTGGATTCTATGATATCCCTATGTATTTAGGGGTTCCGGGAGAAGGATTATCCAAGGTACGCCATTATTACGATGACCCACACTATTATGCCAATCAGAAGGTAATTGTTGTTGGTGCAAGCAACTCCTCCATCGACGCTGCATTAGAGACTTACCGCAAAGGTGCAGAAGTAACATTAATCATCCGTGGAAAGGAAGTAAGCCCAAGAGTAAAGTATTGGGTAAGACCCGATATTGAGAATCGCATTGCAAATGGAGAAATAAAAGTGCTATATCGATCCAATATTGTGAGCATTGGCGAAAGGGAGGTACAGATTTCAACACCTAAAGGTAATGTTAGCGTCGAGAATGATTTTGTGCTTGCCTTAACTGGCTATAGGCCGAACTTTGAATTCTTGGAAAAAATTGGAATTGAAGTACCATCAATGAGCCCTTGTATTCCTGTTCATAACCCTGATACCATGGAAACAAATGTTAACAATTTATACCTTGCAGGTGTTGTCTGCGGCGGATTAAATACGCACCTATGGTTCATCGAGAATTCAAGAATCCATGCACATCTAATTATCAAGAATATTCTTGACAAAAGATCAGGCTCTTAATCCATTAATAAATATATGGGATAATTTCTTCTGAAGGCCTAGGATATAATCAAATTCCTCCTTTGTAGGCGGTAAGAACAAATTTTTAAATTCTTGAAGGATTCCAATACGCATTCCCAATAATGAGATTAAAAGGATCTTTGCGGTCAATTCTACGTCGTCAACCACTAATTCTTTGGTCTCTACTCCTTTTTTAAGGATTAAACTTACCTGCTGAATTTCTTTTTCAAATAAAGAAGGTAAAACAGCTTCAATATCAACTGGCATTTCATTTCGCAAGGAATACGAAAATTCAAAAATATTGAAGTTCTCTTTGATTACTGTCAATCGAGTGCTTAAAAAGGCCTCCATTGCTTCAGTTACATCCTTTGAGGTTCTTATTTTTTCGGTGGTTTCATTGATGATTTCATCCACTGCCATCTCAAATACAGCGGCGTATAATCTATTTTTATCCGGGAAGTAATAATATAGTAGTGCTTTGGAAAATGATAGATCCTGTGCAATTTCTGCCATGGTAGTTTTTGCTAACCCATAATGCGCAAACCTACGTTTTGCTGCCTCCAAAATCTTTATCCTTTTCGCATCTGCATTTTTTGCCATAGACAACAAAAATTAGTTTATAAATCGGCGTTTACCTATCTTTACAGCCTTATAAACTAAGATACTTTAATTTTTCGAACTTTTAAAGAAATTGGTCAAAAAAATGAAAAACGAAACTCTACCCACAAAATCCCTTCAAAAACTGAACACTTTTGGAATTGAGGCTTTAGCTAATCAATATGTCAAAGTAGAGGATGAACAGATTTTATTGGACCTATTTGCTGAAAAATATTTTGAAAAAGATTTCTTCGTTCTTGGAGGTGGAAGTAATGTTCTATTCACTAAGGATTATGATGGCCTAATTGTTCATATTGCAAACAAAGGTAAACAGCATTTCATTGAGGGCAATCATGTGTTCGTCACTGCTGAAGCTGGCGAAGTTTGGAATGACTTAGTTTGGTATTGTATCGAACATGATTTTCCCGGCTTGGAAAACATGGCTTTAATACCGGGAACAGTTGGAGCTTCTCCTATCCAAAATATCGGTGCCTATGGTCAAGAGTTAATGCATATATTCTATTCATGCCGGGCATTTGACACTCAATCTGGAGAATTTGTTACATTCAGTAATCCAGATTGTCAGTTTTCCTACCGAGATAGTATTTTCAAAAGGGAACATAAGGGAAGATTTATCATTTGTAGTGTTACCTATAAATTAGAACTATTTGGTAAGATTAATACCAGTTATGGAGCAATTGAAACTGAATTAGAGAAAAGAGGAATATTTAATCCCTCAATAAAAGATGTAGCTGAAGTTGTTTCTTACATCCGAGTAGAAAAGCTTCCCGACCCATCAACTATTGGCAATGCTGGTAGTTTTTTCAAAAATCCTATCGTCAATAAGCTACAATTCGAAAATCTTAAAAAACAATTCCCTGATATTGTACATTATACCATCAATAATTTAGAAGAAAAACTTGCTGCCGGATGGTTAATTGAACAATGCGGCTGGAAAGGAAAAACTGTTGGACAAGTAGCAGTGTGGAAAAATCAAGCTTTAGTATTGACAAATTTAGGGAAAGCTACTGGAAATGAAATATTTGAAGTATCGTCTACTATTGTGGACGATGTATATACACACTTTGGAGTGCATTTAGAACGGGAAGTAAATATCCTATAAAAGTTTTCCACACTTTCATTCAATCAAGTTTTTTTTTATTATAAAACAATAATCATTGATTATTATACAATAAAAGCGTAAAGATTATTCTATATTTTTATCGTTTTACGAAAATCAAGTCCCTCAATCTATTGATTTCCACAATTTAATTAATTTTCTGCATAGGAATTGCGTGATACTTAGCGTTATAGCTTAATAATAAGTTTCAATTGTTCAGCTTTCGTCAAGTTCCTCTTGACAAACATCGCATCATTTAACTATACTATAATCGCTAATTGTATGAACAAGATTGAATTTAACTCATTAGTTGTTAAGCACTCAGATTCTCTTAGAAGTTATGCCAGAAACTTTACAAGAGACCACGAAGATGCTAATGACTTAGTACAAGACACCTTACTAAAAGCTGTCACGTACTTCAAAAACTTCAGAGACGGCACCAATTTAAAAGGTTGGCTTTATACAATTATGAAGAACACCTTTATCAACAATTACCGCCGGGTTGTCAAAACCAATTCTTTTATAACAAAAGAAGAAGAAATCTCTCAAATTAACCTCGTCGTATCCGCAACTAAAAACAACGGTGAAAACAAATTCATCATGGAAGACATCAACTATGCTCTTTCAAAGCTCTCAGATGAATATTATGTACCTTTCACAATGTATTTTGAAGGATATAAGTACCATGAGATCTCAGATCATTTGCAGATTCCTATCGGTACGGTAAAAACGAGAATTCACGTAGCTAGAAAGTCTATGAAAAAGACGCTTACTGCCTACAAATTCAAAGAGAATTAATTCTCTTCTTTAGTATTAGATAATTACAGATTTTTAGGTTTAATGTTATTAAGCCATGGGCTTCCTTAAATCCAAGTTTCGGATCAAGGCTGGCTATATAAAATTCGAGATAAGCTTATTCGCTTATCTCGAATTTTGATAGATTTACAAACTCTTTAATACGGTTTGATATTTCCTCTTGAGTTAAGTTCTCTAATCTCTCAGTACCAAATTTCTCTACACAGAATGACGCTAAGGCTGAACCGAAGATAATGGCATTCTTCATGTTTGCAAAATTGATGGATTGCAATTTTGCTAAATATCCAATGAAACCTCCTGCGAATGAATCTCCTGCACCAGTCGGATCAAATACATCTGCTAATGGCAATGCAGGTGCTGAAAAAATCTGGCCTTCACCAAATAATAATGCACCATGCTCTCCTTTTTTGATAATTAAATATTTTGGACCCATCTGAAGAATCTTATCAGCGGCTTTAACTAAGGAATACTCGCCTGATAATTGTCTTGCCTCGGCATCATTGATGGTTAAAACATCAACACGCTTTAATACTTCGCGCAATTCATCCATCGCAACATCCATCCAAAAATTCATGGTATCCAATACAACCAACTTTGGCTTATTTTCTAAGCGATCTAATGTCGCCATTTGAACAGCAGGTGTTAGGTTGCCTAACAGCAAATATTCGCAGTCTTGGTAGGAAGCAGGGATTTTAGGATCAAAATCAGCTAGTACATTTAATTCAGTAATTAACGTATCACGGCTATTCATGTCGTTATGGTATTTTCCTGACCAGAAAAATGACTTTCCTCCAGGAATGATTTCAACCCCTTCTACTTGAATGCCTCTTGATTTTAAGATGTTTAGGTTATCTTCTCCAAAGTCCTCACCAATTACTGAGATTAATTTAACTTCTGGAAATAGGTAAGATGCTGCTAAACCAGCAAATGTCGCTGCACCACCTACTATTTTATCAGTTTTACCAAATGGGGTTTCAATGGCATCAAATGCAACGGTTCCAACGATTACTAAACTCATGGATATAAATTTTATTATAAAAAAAAATGCCGGCTAATTGCCGGCTTATTTAATCTTGCTCCTGAAGCTGGGCTCGAACCAGCGACCCTCTGATTAACAGTCAGATGCTCTAACCAACTGAGCTATTCAGGAATTTCGAATTGATGAAGTAACCCTCATCTTCAAAGTGGTACAAAAATAGGTTTTTAATAATTAATTCACAAAAAAATATTGAAAATTTTCCTAAAAAAAACCTTTATTCCCGTAATCCTCTCATATACAAGGAAATTTTCCCATCAATCCGATTTATTAGATATAGCGGTTAACTAAATTCTCTAAGAATTCTTGTTTCCCACTTCTCATTTCAGGCTCTCCGTTTTCTACTGCAAAAGTACGCAAGTCTTCAAGAGTCAATTTACCTTTCTCATAATCCGCACCTTTTCCTGTATCGAAACTAGCATATCGATCTGCTCTGATTTTCCTGTAATCTGATTTTTGTAAGATATTATCTGCAGTAACTAATGCTCTAGCAAATGCATCCATACCACCAATATGAGCATAGAATAAATCTTCGGCATCAGTGGAGTTTCTTCTGATTTTTGCATCAAAGTTAACACCTCCGCCTTGTAGTCCGCCTGCCTCTAAAATAATCAACATAGCCTCTGTCAATTCATTAAGATCATTTGGAAACTGATCGGTATCCCAACCATTTTGATAATCTCCGCGGTTGGCATCTATTGATCCTAACATTCCTGCATCTGCAGCAACTTGAAGCTCATGCTGGAAGGTGTGTCCTGCCAAGGTCGCATGGTTAACTTCGATATTCAATTTGAAATCTTCTAATAGGTCATATTGTCTCAAGAAACTGATTACCGTAGCTGAATCATAATCATATTGATGTTTCGTCGGCTCACATGGCTTCGGCTCAATAAAGAATGTTCCTTTGAAGCCATTTTTTCTTGCATAATCTTTAGACATATGTAAGAACTTAGCCAAATGCTCCTGCTCTCGTTTCATATTCGTGTTTAACAAGGACATATAACCCTCACGACCTCCCCAAAATACATAATTCTCACCTTTTAATGCAATCGTCGCATCTAAAGCGGCTTTAACCTGTGCCCCAGCATGTGCTAATACATGAAAATCAGGATTTGTCGATGCACCGTTCATATATCGGTGGTGACTGAACAAATTTGCCGTCCCCCATAATAACTTTATACCGCTCTCCTGTTGCTTTTCTTTTGCATATTCTACAATAGCAGCCAAGTTTGCATCATTTTCATTTACGTTATCCCCATAGTCAACAAGGTCAACATCATGAAAACAATAATATGGCAACTGCAGCTTCGTCATAAATTCGAATGCCGCATCCATTTTATCTTTGGCTCTATCTATAGTTTTTGTCCTTTCATCCCATGGAAAGAAATGAGTCTGACCTCCAAATGGATCTGCTCCGTTTCCATTGAATGAATGCCAATAAGCACATGCAAACTTAAAGTGGTCTTCCATGGTCTTTCCTGCAACAACCTTTTTCGGATCATACCAGCGGAATGCCAATGGATTATCAGAATTTAACCCTTCATACTTAATTTGCCCAATGTTTTTAAAATACTCTTTTTCTCCAGTTAAAACTTTCATATGTTCGTTGATTATAATTTTTGCAATAAACTTTTATTCCATGCCCCATAAAGATCATTGTATAAGTCTTTGTCGCTTGGTTCAATGGTTTTGATCTTTTTTAATCCTGAAAATGCTTCCTTCTTATCTTTATAAACCTCCGCTCCTATTCCCGCACCTAATGCTGCTCCTACACTCCCATCATTTTCATATAGCTCTACAGGGACTTGAGTAACACCAGCAAAGGATTGCTGAAATATCGGACTTAAGAACATATTCGCATATCCTGCTTTAATGACTGAGGGGTGTATATCATTTTCTCTGATGATGTCCAATCCATATCTGAATGAATGAGCGATACCTTCTTGGACAGCCCGCCAAACATGGGATTCATCATGGCGAACAAAATCTAAATTCTCAATATGCCCTTGTACGGTTTTATTATTCAGCATCCGCTCCGCTCCATTTCCAAAAGGCAAAACCACAATTCCTTCTGATCCAACCGCCACTTCCGCTGCCTTTTCGTTAATCTGATCATAGTCCAATCCTTTTGCCGTTAATTTCTTAATCCAGCTATTCTGTATCCCTGTACCATTTATGCATAATAAAACACCGATATTACTTTGGTCTTTACTGTGGTTCACATGCGCAAAGCTATTTACCCTAGACTCCTTGTCAAATATTAGATGATCCGATACCGCATAAATTACTCCTGATGTACCCGCTGTCGCAGCAACTTCCCCTGCATCAATCACTCCTAATGAAAGGGCATTGTTAGGCTGATCGCCAGCTTTGTAGCTAACAATAGTACGCTCAGACAATCCTAATTCACTCGCAACAGCGGAGTCCAAGGACCCATAGTTGGAAAAAATAGGTTGAATATCCGGAACTAAGGAACGATCAATTCCATAGTGATTCAATAAGGTTTCCGAAAGTTCATCCTTTTCAAAATCCCAAAGAATCCCTTCTGAAATAGAACTTGGATTTGAATTAATCTGTTTAGTCAGACACATGCAGAGAAAATCTCCCGGCAACATAAATTTATAAATGCGTTCATAGACTTCGGGTTCATTTTCTTTAACCCAAGCCAATTTTGAAGCCGTAAAATTCCCCGGGGAATTTAAATGTGATTGAAGAAATCCTTTTGAATTAAGTGCTGAAAATGCCTGATTACCTATTTCAACTGCCCTACTATCACACCAGATGATCGAATTTCTCAGGGGTTGCTGATTTTCGTCTACAATTACCAATCCATGCATTTGATACGCAATCCCTATAGCCCCTATATCTTTTGGATTATACGAACCTGAGCTATTTGCTTTTTTAATTGCTCGCTTCGTATTTTCCCACCAAATCAACGGATCTTGCTCGGCCCAGCCTTTCTTTACGGAAATTATTTCCGCTTCTGAATCCGGATATTGTGCTGTTGCAATTCTCTTTCCTGTCTGAGAATCTACAACTGAAACTTTTATAAATGAGGTGCCTAAGTCAATCCCTAGTAATAGCATAATATGTTTATAATGGATAAGTTGAATACACAAGATAATTATTTTTAATAATAACTCAAGGGTTCTATAATTTATTCAATTATTTGTTTAATTCAACCCTTTTTTTAACATATATACCATACCACTACTTAAAACGCTGATTATCAACAATAAATGTGATAATTACATTATTAATATTAACTATAACGTTTTCGTAAATAAACATATAACGGTTTAGCAAAGCCACCTGAATAATTAGTTATCATTGTGCTATAAACCTTTTTCAAACAGCATTACTAGTACAATTTTTAATCAGGCTCAATCTCTTTGAGGTAAGCAGGATTTAAAGCAATGTAAACCTTTAACTAATTTAATTATGACCAAACAGAACGTTTTAACCATCCTATCCCTATTATGGATGGTCCTACTCTCTGTAGAACCGGGATTTTCCCAACAAAATCAAACCCTTATTCGAGGTACAGTAAAATCCATCGAAGGTAATCCAATTGAAGGTGTCAGTGTCATGTTAACCGGCACGCGGAATGGTACATCAACGAATGCAGATGGTATTTTCGAATTAGAAGCTCCGGCTAATAACAGGGGTACTTTAACTCTTACCCATACTGGGTACATTACTCAAACCGTCAACATCAGCGGACAGGAACTTCAAATTACCATGCAAGCTAATGCCGAAGATCTGGACGAAGTGGTGGTAGTCGGCTATGGAACTCAAAAACGAAAGGACCTTACCGGTGCTGTCGCTTCCGTGCAAGCTGAAAAACTGGAGAAGGAAGCTCCCAGATCCGTTCAAGATTTATTAAGAGGAAATGCCGCAGGTATTGTAATCGGACAAGGAAATACAGCGAAAGGTGATGCGGACCTTTTAGTCAGAGGAAGAGGTACCTTAAAAGCCGGTGCAAGCCCCTTAAATGTAGTCGATGGTGTAATATTTGATGGTACATTCGCTGATTTAAATCCCAATGATATCGCCTCCATCGATATCTTGAAGGATGCAAGTGCTACCGCAGTTTATGGTGCTAGGGCGGCAAATGGTGTCGTATTAATCACCACAAAACGTGGCGCTTCTGGTAAACCAACCATTACATTAAATGGAAACTATGGCTTTGTAGAAAACTCTTACATGCCTAAAGTTATGAACGGACAAGAATTTCTAGCCTATCGTTATGATTATGAGATGGGTAAAAGAGCTCAGGACTATCATGATAAATATCCGGAAATGTTCGTAGATCCTAGAAAACTATCAAATGTTGACCAATTAACTTGGTTTAACTATGACCAAAAAGATGCAGCGAGTTCGGTAACTGAAGAACAATTGATAAGATCATGGTTGGCCAGATTAGAATTAAGATCCCCAGAAATTGAAAATTACCTCATTGGCAAAGAAACTAATTGGCAAGATTTGGTTTTTCACAAAGGTATTCAACAAGATTATACAGCCAGTATTTCTAATAAAACTGATAATTTAAACTATTATTTTTCATTAAACCACGTTGATCGTGAAGGTTTCATTGTTGGCAATAGATTTAAAAACTTTAGAACGAGGATCAACTTAGAATCAAAAATTACCAATTTTCTTAAAGTGGGTACAAATGCGAACTTCGCTGCGAGAAATGAAGGATTCCTTCAGGCAGACTGGGGACAATCTGCAATTATCCCTCCTTACGGTTCAGATAATATAGGAGATCCTAACAGTCTCTATAGAAGGCTGCCAACTGGAGACGTTACTCCTGTGAATCCATTCTTCGACAATATGTTCAGAAATCGTGTAGACCGTTATAACACATTAAATGCGACTCTTTACGGAATCATTACACTACCATATGGATTTGAAATCCAATCTAATTTTACTCCATCATTTATTTGGAGAGAATATTATAACCATGATTCTTCATTGAATCCAGAATGGGCTGCCAAAGGCGGGACAGCTGAAAGATCTTTCCACAGAACTTACAATTGGCAAATGGACAACGTCATTAGATGGAAAAAAGCTTTTGGTGAACACAATTTTGAAGTTACCCTCTTACAAAATGCTGAGAAAGGACAATATTGGAGAACTAAGGCAACTGCCTCAAACTTCGTTCCTAGCGACATTTTGGAATGGCACAGAATCCAAGCAGGTACTGTTCCTTTGAATGAAAGTGATGATACGTACCGGACTGGTGATGCCTTAATGGGTAGATTATTCTATTCCTTCAAAGACACATACCTCCTTACCGCATCCGTTCGTCGCGATGGATATTCTGCCTTCGGTGCACAAAACCCTAGAGCTACCTTTCCGGCTCTTGCTTTCGGATGGAACTTTACGAATGAAAAATTCATGGAAGGTACCAAATCATGGTTAGACTACGGTAAACTAAGATTATCATGGGGTAGAAATGGTAACCGCGACATTCCCCAATACGATGCATTATCTGATATGACCTCAGGTCTACACCCATATATTGACTCTAAAGGAAATATTTACTTAGGATCTCAACTGTATGTAAACCGTATGGCCAACTTAGGTTTGAAATGGGAAAACAAATCTTCCTACAATTTCGGATTAGACTTCGCAATTCTGAAAAATAGAATCTCTGGTGCGATCGATGTTTACTCTGCAACAACCCATGATTTACTTGTGGACCGTGAATTACCTGAAATTATTGGTTTTAGCAGTGTGGCTGCAAACTTAGGTGAATTGAAAAGTCACGGTGTAGATGTCAGTATCACAGGTAATATTATCCAGAATGAGTCCTTTAACTGGTCATCGAATTTTATCTTCATGAAAAACAGAAGAAAAATTGTTACCCTTTATGGCGACATGATTGATGTATTAGATGATGCAGGAAATGTAATCGGGCAAAGAGAAGCTGATGATATCAAGAACAGATGGTTTATTGGTGAAGATCCAGACCGAATCTGGGATTACGAACGAAATGGAATTTGGCAAGAAAGTGAACTTGAAGAGGCTGAAAAATATGGCTTGCAGCCAGGAGATTTCAAATATATCGATCAGAATGCTGATGGTGTAATGACTGACTCTGATCGTATTTTCCAACGATATAAAACACCGCGTTTCCGTTGGTCTTGGAGAAATGATTTCAACTACAAAAATTTCAATCTATCTGTATTTGTTTACTCAAACTGGGGACAGACTGATGGTTTCAACCGTGCAGCAAATAACAGCAACTTTGCTGACCGTACTACAGACTATGTCATGCCTCGTTGGACTCCAGAAAACCCAATTGACGACTATGCTAGAATTGGATCTAAGAATATTGGAACAAACTATATTAACAAATCGTTTATAAGGTTGGAAAACATCTCCCTATCCTATTTAGTTCCTTCAAATATCCTTGATAAAGCAAGCATAAGAAACTTAAGAATATCTGCTTCGGTAAGAAATGCCGCAATGTGGGCTCCACACTGGGATTTTGGAGATCCGGAAGGATTCCCTGTTCCAAGAACTTACAACCTAAGTCTTAATTTCTCATTATAAACCTACAATCATGAAAACTTATAAGAAACTATTATATACAGGAATTATTGGTGTAACGAGTATAGCATTTTTGGAAAGTTGCAGTAAGGACTGGCTAAAGCCTCAACCGCTCTCTTTTTACGCCCCTGAAGTCGCACTTTCAACTCCTGAAGGCCTGTACTCAGCGCTCACAGCATGTGAAAGAAATATGCGCCATGAATTTTTCGGAGATGGCGCTCCTATACTTACAGAAATTATACAATCAGATGTTGCTGTTGAAGGAACTACCGATAAAGCCGGTCCACAAATGAACATGGATATTGCCCTCCTTCCAGATGCGCAATTAAACCACGAAAACAATACACGTGTAGGATGGTATTGGTATGAATCTTACAAAGGGATTAAATATGCAAATACCGTCATTTCAAGAGTTGACAATGCTACTTTTAAGGATGATGCTGAAAAGAATGCAATTCTTGGGGCTGCATATTTTCAAAGGGCATATCGTTATTATAAATTAGTCCATCAATTTGGAGATGTCCCTTTCTTGGATTGGGAAATAAACGAACCTAAATATGACTTTTATTCTTACGATCGTTGGAGCATATTAAAGAGACTGAAGAAAGATCTCGAGTTTGCCTACCAATGGGTTCCAGAAGTTGTTGACCGAGGCAGAACCTCAAAAGCGGCATGTGGAATTTTATTAATGAAAGTCGCTATGGCCCTCGAAGACTTCGATCTAGCGATCAAAGTTGGAAATGAAGTTGTTGCAAAACATCCATTAATGAGAAACAGGTTTACTGTCAATCAAAATAAGGCGAACACTAATTTAATGTTTGATTTACATAGTGTAGAAGCTAAACTGGACATGAGCAATACTGAGGGACTCATGTACGTGGTGGCTTATCCAGAGGCGGAAGGTTCAGCAAAAATCGAGACGATGAGAAATGCAGTTCCATTCTGGAACAACGGAAACATCAAAACACCAGATGGCCAAACTGGAACCAATGTCAATTTAGCGCCTGGAGAAACAGACCCTACTATGGATTTAAATAAATCCTATGGCCGCGGAATTGGAAGGTTAAGACCTACCTGGTATTTCAGCAATTCTGTGTGGAGAGCAGATAAAGAGAAGAATGATTTACGTGGTATCCACAATATGAATAGCTGGAAGAGAATGGAAGACTTAAAGTACAACAGTCCTGATTTGAAAGCAAAAGGTAGTCAATGGTATGGAAAAAACTTTGTAAAAAGTCCTAGCATGAGTCCGGAAGATACAATCAGATTATGGTTCTCATGGCCACATTACAAAGTTTTTGTACCAGACCCATTGAGTTCAACATGGACAGGAGGCGAAACTCCTTGGTATGTCTATCGTTCAGCGGAAGTTTATTTATTGCTTGCTGAGGCCCATTACTGGAAGAACAATCTTGCTGCTGCAGCTACAGCTATCAATGAAGTCAGAACTAGAGCTGGTGCAGTTCCATTGCAAGCCGGAGAAATTAATATCGGTGAAATCTTGGATGAAAGAGCAAGGGAATTATATTATGAAGAAAACCGCCATTTAGAATTGGTTCGAATGTCATACACTTATGCTAAGACAAGGAAACCATGCGAGATTTTTGGAGGAAGAGTTTACAATCTCGAAAACATCAGCGGTCCAGGAGGCACTAACTCCAATATAAAACAAATGGGCGTTAATTTTTGGTATGACCGTGTCGTTTCCAAAAGCAACTTTTACAACAAGGGCGTTAAACATAAATGGGCAGAATATAAAATTTCCGTACACCATATCCTTTGGCCTGTACCTGCCGGTGCAATCAATACAAACTTAAAGGGCGTCATCAATCAAAACATCGGATACCCTGGGGCTGAGAGAAATGAAAAACCATTGATTGTCCCTGATGAAGGAACGGTTTTAGGACCTAAAGCTGAATAGAATGATATATATGTTGAATACTAATAAAAACAAAGCAATGAAAAAGAAAATGATAACAAGATCCATATCTGCAGTTGGGATAGCATTATTGCTCTCGTCTACAGTTTTTGCTCAATCAAATAATAAGAATTCAAAGCCATTATTTGATGGAAAAACTCTGCAAGGTTGGAAATCTGTAGGAGGAAAAGCTCCTTATACCGTCGAAGACGGAGCAATTGTCGGAAGAATGACCAAAGGTACTCCCAATTCCTTTTTAATTACTGAAAAGGAATATGGTGATTTTATCCTTGAATTAGATATAAAATTGGAGGGCGACAAAACTAATTCTGGAGTTCAGACTAGAAGTCACTTAGACCCGAACGGAAACAAAGGAATGGGAAGAGTATATGGAAGGCAAGTTGAAATCGACCCTTCTCCTAGGGCATGGGCTGGCGGAATATACGATGAAGCCAGACGTGGATGGATCTATCCCTTGGATCTTAGTGAAAACGCAAAAACTGCCTATAAACAGGACGACTGGAACCATATCCGTATTGAAGCTATTGGAAATGAAACACGCTCTTGGATCAATGGTGTACCTGCTGCATACGTAGTGGACACTGTTGATGCCTCCGGCTTTATCGGCTTACAAGTACACAGCATTAAGGATGAAGAGGACGGAAAGAAGGTCTATTTTAAAAACATCAATATTCAGACGGAAAATTTAAAGCCTAGCCCATATCCTCAGGGACAATATGTTGTGAACCTAACGCCAAATGCATTGAGCCCAACGGAACAGAAAAATGGATATAAGTTGCTATTTAACGGTAAAAACTCGGATGGATGGAGAAGTGTTAAAGGAGATAAATTTCCAGAAAAAGGATGGGCGATTAAAAATGGCACCATCAGCGTTCAAAAATCAGATGGAGCAGAATCTACAAATGGAGGGGATATCATTAGCAAGGATAAATATGCTGTATTCGACCTATCATTTGAATTCAAATTGACTCCGGGAGCAAATAGCGGGGTTAAGTATTTCGTTACTCTCGCTGAAAAAACATCTGGTTCAGCAATTGGCTTGGAATATCAAATTCTTGATGACGCAAAACATCCCGACGCAAAAATGGGTCGTAATGGCAATAGAACTTTAGCATCCCTATATGATTTAATCACTTCTGACAAAGGACGTGGTGCAACCAGACCTATTGGAGAATGGAACCGTGGTAGAGTTGTTGTCGATAAAAATAATCAGGTAACCTATTTCTTGAATGGTGTCAAAGTTTTGAGCTATACGCGTGGATCAAAGGAATTCAGGGATTTAGTAGCAATCAGTAAATATAAAGATTGGGATAAATTCGGAGAGGCACCAGAAGGTCACATTCTATTACAAGATCACGGTGATGAAGTATCATTCCGTTCAATCAAGGTTAAAAAATCAAAATAAAAAATAAACTGTCAATAAATATGAACCATTATTTATCACGCAGAAGCTTTATTAGCAAGTCAATCATGGCTGGCGGAGCGGTATTGCTTTCCAATAGTGTGATTGGAAAAGTTAACCTTGCAAGCCCGAATGAACGTGTCAATTTAGCTTGTGTAGGAATTGGAAATAGAGCAAATGAGATTATTAAAGAGCTATATAAAACTGGTCAATGTAATATTGTAGCCCTTTGTGATGTGGATATGGGAGCAAAACAAACCCAGGAAATAATAAAGATGTTTCCAAATGCTCCCCGATATCAAGATTTCAGAAAATTATTTGATGAAATGGGAAATCAGTTTGATGCAGTAGTCGTAGGAACTCCTGATTTTTCTCACTTTGCCATTACCATGCTCGCTTTAGACCAGGGCAAACATGTATATGTCGAAAAACCAATGGCCAGGACCTTCAATGAAGTTGAGTTAATGATGGCTAAGGCGCGAAAAAATCCAAAGTTAGCCACTCAAATGGGGAATCAAGGGCATTCTGAAGCCAACTACTTCCAGTTCAAAGCATGGAAAGATGCCGGTATTATCAAGGATGTCACTAGAATCGATGCGCATATGAACAGTCCTCGTCGCTGGCATGGTTGGGACCCTAATATTACCGGATTCCCTTATCCTGAAAGAATTCCTGAAACATTGGATTGGGAAGTATGGCAAATGCAAACCTTGGGGCATCATTACAATAAAGACTTTGTCAACGGACAATGGCGCTGTTGGTTTGACTTTGGAATGGGTGCATTAGGCGACTGGGGGGCTCATATTTTGGATACTGCACATGAATTCCTAGAATTGGGTTTGCCAACAGTTGTTGAATCAAAGAATCTAGAGGGACACAACTCCTACTTTTTCCCAATGTCTTCAACCATTAACTTCCATTTCCCAAAAAGGAAGAATATGCCGGCACTGGATATTAATTGGTATGATGGATTGAATAATTTACCACAGATTCCAGAAGGCTATGGTGTATCCGGATTGGATCCGAACATCCCACCGCCAAGCACCGGTAAAATTGAACCAGCAAAATTAAACCCTGGAAAGATTATATACGGCAAGGATTTGACGTTTAAAGGGGGCTCCCATGCCAGTACACTTTCCATTATTCCTGAAGCAAAGGCTCAGGATTTGGCAAATAAACTTCCTGAAGTTCCCAAAAGTCCTTCCAACCATTTTGCAAACTTTTTGAATGCTTGTAAAGGGACAGAGAAAACAAGGTCATCTTTTGAAATTGCAGGACCTTTAAGTCAAGTTTTCTGTTTAGGTGTAATTACACAGAAAATGAACAACCGAATCGAGTTTGACCCAAAAACAAAACAGATCACCAACGATAGATTCGCAAATGAGATGCTTTATGGCCCTCCTCCCGCAAAGGGATGGGAGCAATACTATAAAGTATAGTTGGAATAGAATAATGCAACAGAGGGCGGTAAATTAAGTTTTACCGCCCTCTATGTTTGTTTATGGTCTTATTTGGATTAATGGGAAGAATATCTTGGGCAAAAAAAAAAGATCTGCAAGTTTTACAGATCTTTTTTTGGCTCCTGAAGCTGGGCTCGAACCAGCGACCCTCTGATTAACAGTCAGATGCTCTAACCAACTGAGCTATTCAGGAATTTCAACCGTTCCTTTCGTTTTCGGTGATGCAATTATCGGAAGTTTAACCGAGAAGTGCAAATATTTTTTAGCGATTTATCGCAAGTTATTCAGAACCAATTGAATTATTTAAACAGAACATCCCGCAGGATATAGGTTGCAAAGCTGAAGTAGATCACCAAGCCTGTAACATCGACAATGGTGGATACAAATGGCGCTGATGAACTTGCCGGGTCAGCTCCAAATCTCCGAAGGATAAATGGAAGCATCGATCCTACCAAGGAACCCCAGAGCACAACACCTACCAAGGAACTGCCAATTGCCAATCCGTATAGATACCATACATCTCCGTAGGTCGATTTAAAGACTTCTTCTACTCCGATCCTAAAAAACCCAAGTACACCCAAAATAAGACCTAGCAATAATCCTGAAAGGATCTCCCTCTTCATAACCATCCACCAGTCACGTAAGGTAACCTCTCCCATCGCCATCGCCTGAATGATCAGCGTAGATGCTTGAGACCCCGAGTTCCCTCCGCTGGACATGATTACAGGCATCAACAAGACAAGAATCGTGGTGAACTTAGCCTCATAGTGCTGAAGAACATTAAAAGTCAACAGCTGCCCTAAAAACAACACGATAAGCCATCCCGCTCTTTTCTTGACCAAATGCCATATCGAAACATCCAAGTATGGCTCATCCAAGGCTTCCGTACCACCGATACGTTGCATGTCTTCGGAGTACTCCTCATTCGCAACCCATAGAATATCATCGATCGTCACAATACCCAACATGATATCCTGCTCATCGACAACCGGAAGTGCGACACGGTTGTTCATCCGGAAGATGGTTACCGCTTCTTCTTGCGGATCGTCGGCATGCAGGGAAATCAGTCGATTGTCAATCAGGTCCGCAACAACCTTATCAGGTTCAGCTAATAAAATGTCTTTTATCCTAACGTCATCGACTAGCTTTCCATCAGCATCAATCACATACAACACATCAATCGTTTCTGATGCCGAACCGTAGCGACGGATGTGATCCAAAACCCTTGGCATTGTCCAATGTTCTTTCACAGTAATATAGTCCGGTGTCATCAGACGACCAACGGAATCTTCAGGATAACCTAATAGTGAAAGTGCTTCTTTTCTTTCCTCTGGTGTAAGGAGAATAATCAACCGCTTTACAACGTCTCCTTTCAGTTCCGAAAAGAAGGAAGTACGGTCATCGGGAGGCATCTCGTTAAGGAGCTCTCGAATCTTTGAAGCCGGTAATTTTTTGAGGATTCTTTCTTGGGTCGGGAAGTCTAAAATACGGAATACATTTACCGCTCTTTTTAGACTTAAAATTTCTAAAAATAAAGGACCATATTCTGGAAGTTCATCGATCAATTCTTCAACATCCGAAATATTCAGTTCGTTTAAATAATCCGCAAGCTCGGTTTGATCTCCACGTTCAATCAATTCCTCAACATGTGCTACAAGCATTGCTAATTCTTCCATACGCCTCCTTTAATTTAAAATCCTACATGGGTCCAAAAATCGTTTGTGCAAAAGTCGTTTTTTTTGGCATAATAATATAATTAAATTTTAATCAATGATTTCTATTTGTTGAATACTAAAAAATCAACTCATTCAAATAACCAAAACAAGCCATATTGTCAGTATCCAATACGCACTAGAAACACCAACATTTTAAAGTATTAATTTATTTCAAATCCCCCATATACTAAACCAGAAATAATTTGACGAATCCACCCCTTTAAAAATAAATTTCAAAACAACACAAAATTCTCAGGAGAATTCGGAATATGAAATTCACATCGTTTCTATATCGTAATCTCAAACAAATTGAAAACTCATTTTAAAATATCAACAACAGTTATTTTTTTGAAAAATTGAACAAATTCAACTACATTTACAAAGTGAAAAAGAAGTGATAAATTTAATCACAATCATGAGATAAAAACCAATTTTAATAGCTATTTATCGCAAAAATCAACAGATTACAAATTAATTATAATTATCTTTTTTTCAATACATTATGAATACTACAAAAACAATAAATTTATATAAAACAGTTAAATTGTACTAATATTTTTAGCATATGAATATTTTAACGTTTTTAAATAAAAATATAAAGCTATTTATCAGTGTTTTAACTGTTTTTACATTAACTTTAAATACACTACCTCTAAAATCTCAGATAATAGACAATGAACAAGCACATTTTAAGGTCCATTGGAGACAGATAAACAGCTCTAATTTTCAACTTATATTTCCAGTTGAAATGGAACAATCTGCTCTGCTCCTCTCCCAACAAATAGATAGCATGATCATTTTTGCAAGCAAGGATTTAAATAGAAAACCTAAAAAGATTTCCATAATTCTTCAAGAAAATCATGTCGAACAGAATGGTTTTGCTCAGCTTGCACCTCGGAAAGTTGAAGGATTTTCTACGCCGGGACCTGCCAGCGATAACACGGAATGGCTTCCAAATTTAATTCAACACGAGCTAAGACATGTAGCGCAATTTGACAAATTGACAGGTAAAATTCAAGGTCCATTTTTTCAGCAATTGGCCTTTGCTTTATATGGTTTACATCTTCCGGCATGGTACTTCGAAGGGGATGCGGTATCCATCGAAACTCAATTTTCTGCTGGCGGTAGAGGACGTAGTTCCGCATGGATGATGCCTCTCCGAACAAATATCCTTTCGGGTAAACACTACTCTTTTAGCAAAAATATATTGGGTTCTTACAAAGACATCACCCCTACTTATTACCTCACCGGCTATGTGATGAACACCTATTTAACTAACCATTTTGGATACCCTATTAAGGAGAAAATATTAGAGAATATGAGAGCCAATTTATGGCGCCCATTCAACTTTAATATTGCATTAAAAAGAGAGACAAATCTGAATAGTGCGAAGCTGTATAAAGCCACGATGGATTCCTTAAACCAAAATTGGAAATCGACCTTCGAAAAACCGGAAATCAACCTGATTTTGGAAGATCAGGAACGCTATCCGACCAGCTATTTTTTACCCCAATCGAACAGTTCAAAATCTGTTTTTACATTAGTTCAATCTCCTGAATTTATAAGTGAAATTAGAAAAATCAATGCCAGCAATGAACAAGTTTTGGTAAAAATTGGCTATCAATTGACTCCATATTTTCATGTAAATGACCGTTTTTTAGTTTGGGATGAAATAAGAAAAGATGCAAGATTTGCTAAGCAAACCTATAATATTATTAGAATATTAGATCTCAAAACCTTAAAAATTCAGGACCTTTCTAAAAACTCCCGCTTCTACAGCCCTATATTAAGCCGAAATTCTGAAAAGGTATATGCAATCCATATTGACCAAAATAATGTCTCCAGCCTCTTTAAAATTGACCGAAAAACAAAGGAAACAACAAAAATAACCGAAATTCCCAATGGAATCTTGCTCCAACAACCATCCCTTAACGAAGATGAATCCAGAATTTCTGCCATTGGTATTGGAAAAAATGGAACTAATATTTTAGAAATTAACCTCCAAACTGGTGCGATTAAAGAACTCTTCCCATGGTCAAACCAAGAATTCCAACGCCCAATTTACCTCGAAAATGAACTCTATTTTAAAGCTCAATTCAATCAAATTGACAATATATACAAGTACAATTTTACAGATAATAAGATCTACCAAATTTCAAATTCCTCATTTGGCGCTTTCAATCCAAGCCCCGGAAATGGTAAAAATATCCTCTATAATGAATATCAATTCAATGGTTACAAAGCCGCAATTCTAGACTCAACGAAACTTGAAGGAACTGAAATTTACCCTAATTTTCAGGTAAATGCTATCTTTGACAACCAACTGAAAGCTCCTTTTCAGCTATTAAACTCAATGGAAAACCCTCCGTTAAAAGCTGAAAAATACAATACCTTAAATCATTTTTTCAACTTCCATAGCCTAAGTTTAAGTAGCAATAACTTTGAAAACTTTGAAAATTATAGACCCGGAATCTTTTGGTTGGCGAACGATTTACTGAATACCTCCCAACTAAAATTAGGGTATGAATATGATTTGGACATGGAAAAAAGCATCTATTCTGCCGAAGTTTCCTACCAGAAATATTACCCTAAATTCACATTAGCCTATCAAAATAGAGGGCAAATAGCCTATGCGAAAAAACAAAATACGGAAAATGAATACACTAAATTTGATTTCCGAGAGCATGTTTATAGTTTAGAAATGCTGATTCCCTTGAGCATTTATCGCGGTAAAACAATCTATAGTTACGGATTAAATGTAGGCACTTCCTATCAAAAAAGATACGATTTAAGTCTTACTACCCTGAAAGGATTTCATGATGAAATTGCTTTCCCGCTAAATTATCAGGCTTACTTCAATAGAAATAGACGCAGAAGCCAGATGGATCTGATTCCTAAATGGGGACAGAATATCAACGTTATTTACAGACATGTACCCTTTGAAAGTACCTTACAAGGTTCCCTCTTTGCTGTCAGAACCAACTTTTATTTCCCAGGATTTTTTGCAAATCATGGCTTTCAGGCCAGGTTGTCCTATCAAAAATCTGACGGTCGATACGACGCTACAAATGACATCCCAATGGTCAGTGGATATGCCCATTTTGACTCTCCGAAAGTAGAAAACACACTTTTATTTAACTACCGTTTCCCAATTGCCTACCCTGATTGGAATATCGGACAATTAGCATATATTAAACGATTCCATGGTTATTTATTTGCTGATTACCAGAACATTCAAGATGGAAATGCTGAACCAACATCCTTCGGTATCGGATTATCAGCAGACTTTAATATGTTTAAATATGTATTGCCTGACTTTGGAGTGGGCGCCAAACTAAGCTATATCAATCATCCAAGCGCCAAACAAACCCTAGTCCCTAGCTTTAGCCTAAGCTATAGCTATTAAAAAAAAGTGGTTTAGGGGAATATTATCTCCTAAACCACTTTTAACAATATTTGATGAAAATGACAAAAGTATAAGACCGGTCAACTCTATTTAGAAATAGCCAACCATCTCGGCTCTTTCATCTCCTGTCTTTTGTCTTATGTAAACTGTCTAACCCATAATATCCAACTATTTCGGCTCTTATGTCTACTGTCTACTGTCTACTGTCTAATCCAAAATAGCCTTTACACCTGGAAGGGTCTTTCCTTCCATATATTCCAACAAAGCACCACCACCTGTACTTACATAACTTACATGCTCAGTCATACCGAATTTTGACACTGCAGCAGCAGAATCTCCACCTCCGATCAAAGAGAATGCACCACGTTCTGTTGCAGCAACCACTGCATTTGCTACCTCGCGAGTACCTTTTTCGAATGTTTCCATTTCAAAAACTCCCATTGGACCATTCCATAGCAATGTATTGGATGCCATAATAACATCTTTAAAGTGATCTGCTGACTCAGGACCAATATCCAATCCTTGTTTATCTGCAGGGATTTCATCATTTGGACCATTATATACATTCGCATCATTTGCAAAACGATCTGCAATCTGAGCATCTGTAGGAAGTACTAAATTCACTCCTTTTTCATCAGCCTTTTTCACTAATTCATTAGCAAGATCAAGTTTATCAAGCTCAACTAAGGACTGACCTATCTCTCCACCACGTGCTTTTACAAAGGTATAAGCCATACCTCCACCAATAATCAGGTTATCTACCTTATCCAATAAAGCCTCGATCAACTCAAGCTTATCAGAAACTTTAGCTCCACCCATAATGGCCGTAAAAGGACGTTCTGGCTTGTTCATTACCTTCTCAGCATTCTCAATTTCCTTGGCCATTAAATATCCAAAGTATTTGTTATTCGGGAAGAATTCTGCAATAATAGCCGTAGAAGCATGTGCTCTATGGGCAGTTCCGAATGCATCATTTACATAAACATCACCTAATTCTGCTAATTTCTTTGCAAAATCACGGTCTCCCTTTTCTTCTTCTTTGTAGAACCTTAAGTTTTCTAACAATAATACCTGTCCTGGTTGCAATGCCTTTGCTTTCTCTACAGCCTCTGCACCAATACAGTCATTTGCAAATTGAACTTCAACGCCTAATACCTTTGAAAGGTAGTCAACGATATGTTTTAATGAATATTTGTCTGTTGGTCCACCTTTTGGTCTACCTAAATGTGACATCAAAATAACGGAACCGCCGTCTTTTAAAATCTTTTGAATAGTGGGTAATGCGCCTTGGATACGGTTATCATCAGTAATGTTGAAGTTCTCATCTAATGGAACGTTGAAATCAACTCTGATTAAAGCCTTCTTTCCGTTAAAATTTAAATCGTCGATAGTTTTCATGTTATTTTTATTTCCGGTTGATTTTAGAGTTTAAAGATATAAAAAAGGCGGTGATTCGGAAATTCTTATCAACGCCTTTTCTATTAATATATTTCTACCAGGTATGGAATTCTAGCTTGAACTCCTGATAATTGACTTATACGTTTCAATTCTTTTAAGTATTTCACATAATCCCCCATCTCATCTTCCAACATCCACATTTTAATTTTATCTTTTGATGTAGACCAAATCGATGCAAATGGATCTTTTGAACGTGGATACTCTGAAATCCTATAGTTCTCAAGGTTGGCCTTCTTTGCAGCTGCCACAATTGCCTGATCTAAGGTTCCCAATCGATCTACTAACTTTAGCTTTACAGCTTGTTCTCCTGTCCAAACACGCCCTTGACCAATACTATCAACATCTGCAACAGAAATTTTCCTGCCTTCAGCAACCCGACTTAAAAATACCTGGTAAATTTTATTTACTCCGCCCTGGATAATACCTTTCTCCTCTTCGGTTAATGGTCTGTCCATATCCACATCCATATCGGCAAACTTAGATGTCTTTACAGCATCAAAGTGTATCCCTAATTTGTTGTTAAATAATTTCTGAAAACTAGGAATCAATCCAAATACACCGATAGAACCAGTTAAAGTTGTTGGATCAGCAAAAATAGAATCCGCAGCGGCTGAGATATAATATCCTCCTGAGGCAGCATAATCCCCCATCGATACAACGATAGGCTTTACTTTTTTGGTTAATTCAACTTCACGCCAAATAGATTCTGATGCTAATGCTGATCCTCCAGGAGAATTAACACGCATGACAATCGCTTTAACCTTATCATCTTTTCGAAGCTCGCGTATTTCTCTTGATAATTTATCGCCACCAATCTGCCCATCTATCCCCTCTCCATCTATAATCTCACCATACGCATATAAAACCGCAACTCGGTCTCCACCTGCCTCACCTGCATTTGCCTTATTTGAATAATCTAATAAAGAAACAGTTGAGATATCTTTCTTTTCATCCAAACCTAACTTTTCCTTGATTTTGGCAATAACCTGGTCCTTATATAATAGGTCATCAACAAAACCCAATCTTTTTGCATCTTCTGGTTCACGAATCTTATATCCATCCGCAATTTGACGAAGGCTGTCTGCGGATATTTTATTTACCGATGAGATATCAGTAATAAATGTATTGTAAATACTATTTAAATAGGAGGTTACTTGTTCTTTATTTGCTTCACTCATGCTATTTAAAATAAAAGGTTCAACAGCGCTTTTATAGGTTCCAACCTTTAAAACCTGCATATCAATCCCCAATTTATCAAGTGCCTCTTTATAAAACATAACCGAACTTGCCAATCCTCTAAAATCTAAAGACCCTTGTGGATGTAGGTAAACTTCATCCGCCACGGAATTCAAGTAATAGCCTTTTTGACTCATCACATCACTGTAGGCTACAATAAATTTATCTGATGATTTAAAATCCAATAACGCTTCCCGAATTGCCTTCATTGTCGCAAAACCCGTCCCAACACCGGAAATATTCAAATAGATCCCTTTAATATTTGAATCCGTTTTTGCAGCCTTAATTTTTGATACGATATCATTTAATCCAATGGATTTCGTCGTTGCAAAACCAGGTACATCTAAGCCTTCAAAGGGATTGGGCTCAGTCTTCTCTGTAATGGAATGATTTAAGTTTATCATTAACACGGAGTTACTTGCTGTTACAGTTTCGCTCTTGCTACCTACCGAACTTACCATGATGCCAATGATGCCCATCATCACGAAAAACATCAGAATGCTACAAATGATAATACCAGTAATGGTTGCTAAAACATATTTAAAAAATGATCTCATATATTTTCTTTTTAGTAGTGTTCGTAAATTTAAGCTATTATTCCGATTATCATAAACAATTCATATATTAAACTCATGAATATAGTATACCTACTTTTAGGGGCAAATATTGGGAATCCAAACAAACAACTGAAGGACGCTAAGGAAGAAATTGAAGAAAGGATTGGCAAAATCACGCTGGCATCAAAAGTTTATGAATCCGAGGCTTGGGGTGTTGAAAACCAACCTGTATTTCTAAATCAGGTTATTGCTTTAGAAACTGATTTCTCAGCCAATAAGGTCCTTCAGGAAATCATGAAGATTGAATTGGTTCTAGGAAGAATTCGCGCTAAGCGCTGGGGATCTAGAGTAATAGATATCGACATACTATATTATAACAACGAAATAATTCATACCGAAGACCTTCAAGTACCTCATCCTTACATACAGGAAAGAAACTTCACTTTAATTCCACTTACAGAAATTTCGCCAAATCACAAACATCCCATTTTCAAAAAAACTAACCAGGAATTGCTTGATGAATCTAAGGACACTTTAAAAGTAAATATTTCAAAAAATGAATCCTTATCAAATTATTAACTCAGAATCCATCCAAGAAAACATGATGAACAACATGGAAATCATTAAACAAATGATCCCTATGTTCTTAGGACAAGGCGTTGAAGATTTTAATGCTTTAGAAGCTGCAATCGAAACCCAAAATCATGATGAAATTAAATCTAAAGCTCACCACATTAAACCTACTATGCAATATTTGGGGGCTACTGACCTCAGACTAAAATTCCAAAAACTTGAAGATGATGCCGCTAAAAATACCCCAATGCAAGACCTTAGCCTACAATTTCAAGCCATTAAAAAAGATTTTGAACTAGCGATGGATGAGTTAAGAGACTATCAAATTAAATTGTCGTAATTTTCTTCTCCGATGCGAAATGAATCTTGGAAAAGATAATATAAAGGACCAAGATAATTGGCAGTGCAATAAATTTCAATGCTATTATTAAACAAACGCTGACGATTAGGAAAAGGTACTTATATTTATTTACAGACCAGCTCAGACTATTTAACTTCATAGAAAACAACTTTATTTCTGAAACAAGCAATAAACTGCATACTATAGTTATGCCCAATAACAACCATGTATTTTTTAAAGACGGATAATCCAAGGCAATAAATGGAAGGGATACAATAAAAAATGTATTCATTGGCGTATTGACCCCAATAAAATCAGTAGTTTGTCTTGTGTCAATATTAAACTTTGCCAACCTCAGTGCAGAAAAAACGGTAATTATGAAACCAAGATAAGGTAGATAGGGATGTTCTGTGGTATCTCTAAGCATCGTAAAAATAATTGCTCCCGGTAAAAAGCCAAAGCTTATTACATCTGCTAAAGAATCCAATTCTTTTCCAATTAATGATTTTACATGTAAGGCTCTTGCCGACATGCCGTCAAAAAAGTCAAATATCCCTGATGCTAAGACACAATAGAAGGCTAACAGATATTCTTGGTTCAGTACCAAAACGGTACCGATACAGCCGCTAAATAAATTAAGGGAAGTGATCGTGTTAGGAATGTATTTCTTCATAAAAAAAGCCATCTTTCTGCAAAGATGGCTTAAAAATATCAATTTATGATGGCTTTTTAGCCATTCATACTAATTAAAAATTCTGAATTTGATTTTGTACCACGCATTTGGGTTAACAAAAATTCCATTGCTTCCTGAGAATTCATATCCGCCAAATGGTTTCTTAATACCCACAGACGCTGTAATTCATCACGATCAACCAATAGATCATCACGTCTTGTACTTGAAGCCGTAAGGTCGATTGCTGGGAAGATGCGTTTATTAGATAATTTACGATCTAATTGAAGTTCCATATTACCAGTTCCCTTGAATTCTTCAAAGATAACTTCGTCCATTTTGGAACCAGTTTCTGTTAACGCTGTCGCCAAGATTGTCAATGAACCACCGTTCTCAATATTTCTTGCCGCACCAAAGAAACGCTTCGGCTTATGCAATGCATTTGCATCAACACCACCAGATAAGATTTTACCAGATGCTGGCGCAACCGTATTGTAAGCACGTGCTAACCTGGTAATCGAATCTAATAAGATAACAACGTCATGACCACATTCAACCATACGTTTTGCTTTCTCAAGAACGATATTCGCAATTTTAACATGACGGTCTGCTGGCTCATCAAACGTTGAAGAAACAACTTCCGCACGTACACTTCTTGCCATATCGGTTACCTCCTCAGGACGCTCATCGATCAATAGGATAATCAAATAAACTTCCGGATGGTTCTTGGCAATAGCATTGGCTACTTCCTTTAATAAGTTTGTCTTACCTGTTTTTGGTTGCGCTACGATTAATCCACGTTGACCTTTACCAATTGGGGTAAATAAGTCCATGATTCTTGTTGAATAATTGCCTGGACCTAAATCCAAATTCAACTTTTCATCAGGGAACAATGGTGTTAAATAATCAAATGGTACACGATCTCTTACTTCTGCAGGATCTTGTCCATTAATAGCCTCAACACGTACTAATGGAAAATACTTCTCCCCTTCTTTCGGAGGGCGAATACTTCCTCTTACATTATCACCCGTTTTCAAACCAAATAATTTGATTTGTGATTGGGAAACATAAATATCATCAGGTGATGTCAAATAGTTGTAGTCTGAAGATCTTAAGAATCCATAGCCATCGGCCATAATTTCTAGAACACCTTCATTTACAATTACATTGTCAAAATCTGTTGGAGTGGAAGCTTTTGGAGCACTTTCTGGAATAGATGGAGCGGGGGTCTCTGTCGGGGTAACTTCTGCAGGTTTACTAGCGAACTCTATTTTTGTCTGTTCTTCTTCTGACCTGTTTCTACCAACTGCGACTGGTTCTGCAGTTTTGACAGTACGCACTCGCTTCCTCGTACGTTCTGCATTTGCCTTATCAGAGTCTGCATCAACAGTTTCTACTGTCTCTTCATTTTGCGACTCCTTGGCTATCTCAGAAATACGATCAATTAATTCTTGTTTTCTAAGCTTCTCGGAATCCGCAATGCCTAGAACTTTCGCAATCTCGCGCAATTCAGACACGAGCTTCGTATTCAATTCATTAATATCCATTAATATTAAAATATGATTTTTTTAAGGATTTTACTTTTATCGAAAAATATCTCTCAGCTAATACATAAATTTCATATGTCTTATTTGGGCAACTAAATCTTTTATAGAGATTTTATACTAGCTTCCCGAAAGATAATTTATAGAACCGCCACAAAGAAAAAAATAACTATTGTAAATTCAAAAGAAAATTAACACTTTTTTTTCTATTTATAGTTTATTATCTAACGTTCATAATTGGTAAAATGTTTTAGCAGCACCTGAAAATCTTTATAAATCAAAAAAAAATTCTTTATTTGTACGATTAAATCATAAAGTCAGATCTTATTTTTATGAATAACCAACAAACAAACACCAACTATCCAGCGCTTTACACCTTAATTGTCGTGTTTTTCTTCTGGGGATTTATTGCCGCTGGTAACAGCGTATTTATTCCGTTCTGTAAAAACTATTTTCACCTCGATCAATTCCAGTCTCAACTTATTGATTTTGCTTTTTACTCAGCTTATTATATAGGTGCACTCCTATTATTTATTTTCGGAACGCTTTCCGGAAAAGATTTAGTAGGGAAATGGGGATATAAACGAAGTATTGTCTATGGACTTCTATTCTCTGCTCTAGGTGCTGCGGCAATGATTGTCGCCGTAGAAGTAAACGTATATACCGGGATGCTAATCGGATTGTTTATTGTAGCATTAGGATTCTCCCTTCAGCAAACCGCCGCTAATCCATTCGCTGTATTGTTAGGTGACCCTAAAACGGGTGCTTCTCGTGTAAACCTTGGTGGTGGAGTCAATTCATTCGGTACTACTATTGGACCTCTAATTGTAGGGTTCGCCTTGTTTGGAACTTTTGAAACCATTTCAGACGCTGAAATTGCTAATCTTCCTTTAAATAAAGTTGTTTATTTATATATCGGTGTAGGTTTGTTATTTATATTGGCAGCTGGATTATTTCACTTCTCTAAAAAAGTTCCTGCAGGATTTAACTTAGAACAAATGGAACCTGCTAACAAGGCAAGGACAACTTTAATTATTATGACCATCCTTCTTTTATGTGCTTTTATTCCTGTATTTACTAGTTATAAATCTGAAACTGCCATTCACATACAACACTTGAAGGAACAAGCTGCATTGGATCAAAACGAATCCTTATTAAACCAAATAAAAGAACTTACTCATAGCCTTGAAATAAAAAGAATGATGTGGCTTTTGGGTGCTTTGGCTGTTATTGTATTTGGATTGTTATTCTCATATAATAGTGCTAAGAAGAATCCTGAAGGATGGGGTGCTATGAAATATCCACAATTGGTTTTGGGTATGTTGGCCTTATTTATCTATGTCGGAATTGAAGTTGCAATCGGTAGTAACTTAGGGGAATTATTAACGCTGGATGAATTTGGTAATTTACAATCTTCACAGATAACACCATATGTATCCATGTACTGGGGTGGTATGATGATTGGTCGTTGGGCAGGTGCTATTACTGCATTCAACTTAACAAAATCTAAAAAACAACTTTTAACGATTATTGTACCGATTGTGGCATTCTCAATCATCATTGGCGTCAATTCACTTGCCGGATTTGACATGTCGGTATTATATTACTTTATCATCTGTGTTGCACTGCAAATTGCTGCTTTCTTTTTAAGTAAGGAAAAACCTGTAAGAACATTGATTATTTTCGGAACATTTGGATTGTTAGCGATGATTGTTGGTTTGATGACTTCGGGTACAGTTGCCATCTATTCCTTCTTAGCTGGTGGCCTTGCTTGTTCTATTATGTGGGGCTCAATATTCAGCCTTTCAATTGTAGGATTGGGCAAGTTTACTGAACAAGGATCCGCATTTTTAGTCATGATGATTCTTGGTGGTGGTATTATCCCTCCTATTCAAGGTAAATTATCTGATATCATTGGAATTCACAATTCTTACATCGTACCCGCTGTAGGATTTGTCTATATTATCGTATTTGCCATTTTAGTTCGTAAATTCTTGTCTAAACAAGGAATTGCAATTGATGAAATTGAAGCTGAAGGAGCACATTAATCATAAACTAATTGTAAAAAATACACTAAGTATTTTACGAAAAAATAAATTTATAAAAACCTCATAATTAAAAAGTTATGAGGTTTTTAATTTTCTATAAGCTTAGGGCCTTCTTAAAATTTTTCAATATATCAAATAAAAATTCTTATTTTTATTAATAAATACCGTATTTTGGGATTTGAACTTAAAACAATACCATTGTAAAACGCAAAAAACAAGTTACTTTAAAACTAAATTTATAAATAATGATAATAATTGCAGATGGAGGGTCTACAAAAACAAACTGGTGTTTGTTAGATGATAACAACAAGAAGATTTACTTCAACACCGAGGGTTACAACCCTTATTTTGTAGATAGCGAATACATTATTGCATCCCTTAAAAAAGGACTACCTCAAGATATTCCATTTGATAAAATCAGCGAGGTAAATTATTATGGTGCTGGTGTACATAACGAAGAAAAAGCAAAGATTGTTGAAGATGCTATCCAAGCTGTTTTCCCTAATTCTAAAGTAGAAGTTGGTCATGACCTTTTAGCAGCTGCGCGTGCTTTATTAGGTACCAACGCAGGTTTCGCTGCTATTCTTGGTACCGGAACTAACACTTGTATCTACGACGGTAAAGATATTACTCACAATATTGATTCTGCTGCTTATATCCTTGGTGATGAAGGTTCTGGTAGCTTTATCGGTAAAAAACTCCTTGTAGACTTCATTAGAGGTTTAATGCCTAAAGATGTTGCTGAAGTTTTCTATAATACCTATAAATTAAGTCCAGATGAAATTATGGACAATGTTTATACAAAACCTCTTGCTAATCGCTTCTGCGCTAGCTTCAGTAAATTTGTATACGATAATAATGTGAATATCGAATATACTCGCAAAATCGTTGATGACGCTTTCGAAGCTTTCTTCAATAATTTAGTAAGTAAATACCCTGACTACCAGTCTTATACTTTCAACTGTATCGGTTCTGTAGGTTATAACTTCAGAAACGTTTTGGAAGATAAAGCTGCTCAATACGGAATGAAAGTTGGTAAAATCCTTCGTTCTCCTATTGACGACTTGGTACAATTCCACATCAATAGATCTAAAAGCGTTGCTTAATCTTAGCAATCCTTAACAAAATAAAAAAAGCCACACTTCAAAATGTGGCTTTTCCTTTTTAAGTCTCTTTATAATGCTATGGTTTCTCCAATTTTTGGTAATGCCAAATACACATCTGCTTCGCTGAATTTCTTACCTGCTAAATCATGGTCGATCTTAATCGGAGGAAAGGAATCGTAGTGAATGCCAATTACTTTTTTACAGTTCACAAATTCCGCCGCCAAAATTGCATCATCTACATCCATTGTATAATGCCCGCCTATCGGTAACAATGCCCAGTCGATATGATATCGCTCCAAAAGCTTCATCTCCATCGTCAATGCCGTATCTCCTGCAAAATAAACCGTTTTCCCTTTCAAAAAGAATACATATCCAACTGGAAATCCAGCATACTCTCCATCTACGGTACTGTTGCTATGGGCTGCAAATACCATCTTAACTTTTCCGAAAGGTAGGTCTAATGTGCCTCCCAAATTATATTCAATCACTTTTTCCTCTGGAACACCTTGTTTCCTGACCCAAGCAGCAGTTTCAACAATGCTTGCTACAGTGGCTCCACTTTGTTGCTGAATCGTAAACATATCAGCAACATGATCCTGATGCGCATGGCTCAAGAAAATATAATCCGGCTTAATAGATGAAACATCGACATCTTTTGCTAAGGGATTATACGTAATAAATGGATCTAAAAGTACTTTCGTCCCATCAATATCAAATTCCACACAGGATTGTCCGTAATAAGTAACTTTCATAAGCTGATTATTTGTTTCCGAATAAATTACCTAATCCTCCTAAACCTCCAAGCAAATCTTGTGATGCAGCTTGCATCTCTGTCTGACTGATGTTTTCAGCTTGAACTAATGCCTTATTCAATGCTACTACCAATAACTCTTCAATCTCTTCTTTGTCAGCATCTTTAAAAAATTCAGGATCGATCTGAATCTCTTTAATCTCCTTATTCGCAGTAGAAACTACCCTAACTTTCCCTCCTTCAGCCTCACCTGAAACTGAAATATGATCTAACCTTGCCTTAATTTCCTGTGCCTTTTGCTGTGCCTCAAATAATTTATCAAACATATGCTTATCCTTATTTTCAAATAGCAAATTACGAATTATTTACGAATCTTGACAATTGCTTGGGTCTTTTGAACAGCTTGATTACCTTTGCAAAATAATTATCAAGCATAATGAATCATTTAAAACATTATTCAGCAATCGCAGGTGAACTTCAACAGGCTGATCCTGAAAAATTTGAACTGCTGGAAGAAGAAATAAATATCATCCTTCATAAACTGAAGTTTATTTCTATTGAAAACCGACCAATGGTTGAAATTATAGATTTGTCTGAGCAGAAAGCTGACCCAACCTACATTGAAGAATTAAGTGAAATTGCTGGCGCTCAAAACAACCCGCTTGTTAAAGAACCTGAAAACACCGAAATCCTCGTCTTTATCAACGAAAATCCATCGTTCCTAAGCTCATTGCCAGAATTATTAGAAAAGCATTACAGCGACTTTAAAGCCGTTAAAAACAATAATGTTTTTATTATTCAAAAAGCCGGTTTTGCTAAACATGCTGAAGATTTCCTTTTAGATACTGAAATATTTGCTGAAATTATTCAATCCAAATATTTTGTATATGGACATGAAGGATATCATTGGATCAAATTTGATCTGTAATAACCCATCATAAAAAGAGCCCTGATCTAAATAATCAGGGCTCTTTCATTTTCGCCTAAAATCTTAATTCCTATTTAGGAATAAAATTAATCTTAGATATATTTCTTTCTTAAAATCGAATAAAGCTTATCTACAGTTTGGGGTTTAGCAGCCCAATTATTCTTAAGCGAATAATTTGTTTGCAAAAAGGCATCTGCTTCCGCAAAATTGTCAAATCGGTTCAACAATTCTATCGCCTCAGAATAGGCTAAGCTATATCCGTTGAATAGGTCTTTAATAAATAATAATTTATCATTAAGACTAACTGCAACTTTTAGATCTCCAATTCTTTCTCCACCTCTTTCTTGAGAGGTATTAAATTGATTTGCATTTGTTAATCCAGCTTTCTTTTGCTGCTGGATCAATTCATTTAAAGTCAGAGGACGGCTTGGCTTAACTTCTGCCTGCTTTGCCAAATCATTCAAGCTAACTTCCTTCTCCTCTTCTGGCTCAATAGAAACCTCCTTTTCCTCAATGACTACCTGATTTACTACAGGCTCTGATACATGAGATTCTTTTTCAATTTCCTCCTCTTCAACATCGGATTTCGTAGAAACTGAAATATAACCTGAAGAAGATGTATGAACTGGATTTGAGGAAATATTAAAATCCTTAAAATCATTAACTTCCTCTACTGAAGTATTTACTGGCTCAGCCTCCTTCTTTTCTTCTTCCCTTTCCTCAGACTCTTTAGGCTCTTCAACTAATTCCTCTTTTTCCTCTTCTCGAACGTCCTCATCTTGTCTATTTGATTCACTGCCATATGTACTTGTTTCCGGCTCTTCTTCATCATATTCCTCAATAAAAGGCTCATTTACTTGAGCTTTTTCTTCAGACCCTACCGAATCCACTTCTTGGATCTCCTCTTCCACTGGCTGATTGTCGGATTCATGTTCTTCATGTTCTACTGCTGGAGTAAATGTTTCCTCCGACTTCACCTCTACAGCACTTTCATCTGTGCTAGCATTCGGTTTTGATTCAATAGAATTTTGCAAATTTGCCAATGCATCAATATGTGCAGCTAAATATTTTGTTTGCGCTGCTAATAACAGGATATCAACTTTTCGCTCCGTTAAACTGGCATTCTCTAAGCCAGCATACTGCTCATTGATTTCCACCAATAGATCTCCAATTTTCCCTAAAATATCCTGATCTGTATAAGCCATGTTTTTTTTGTGTATAGATTGAAATTAATTCTTTAATCATTTTACGGAAATAAAAATTAAACAAGCTGATTGATACCTTGTTTAACTTTTTATCCTGCATCCTTAAACCAAAAATAAGATTAAATTTCGATATTCGTAACCTATATTAGTTAAGATTTTCATATTATATGAAACTCCAAAAATCAGGTTTTTAGTATAAAGTATTTTCAAAATGATGCTGTTTTCTGAACATAATTTCCCTAACAGAAGAGGTCCTATAGGTAGTATTGAAGTTATCTGTGGATCTATGTTTTCAGGAAAGACCGAAGAGTTAATTCGAAGAATGAAAAGAGCTCAATTCGCTAAACTGCCTGTGGAAATCTTTAAGCCTGAAATTGATATTCGCTATGGTGTGAACGAAGTCGTTTCTCATGATAGCAATTCGATCCCTTCTACTCCAGTTGCTCATTCTTCTGCCATTCTATTGCTCAGTTCCGACACTAAAGTTGTGGGAATTGATGAAGCCCAATTTTTTGACGAAGAACTTCCTAATGTATGTGTGGAATTAGCAAATCGAGGAATCCGTGTTATTGTCGCTGGACTTGATATGGATTATTTAGGCAAACCCTTTGGCCCAATTCCCGATTTGATGGCGATTGCCGAAGATGTAACCAAAGTACATGCTGTATGCGTACAATGTGGCGCTCCTGCAAATTATTCCTATAGAATTCAGAAAAATGAATCCCGTGTATTATTAGGAGAGAAAGAAAGCTACGAACCTAGATGTCGTGCTTGTTATTTCGGACTAAATGATTCCTTATAAGGATAGTTAATGACTAATTAGTCAGTCTCTTCGAATTTGGAATCCCCCCTTAAAAAATAAAATGCGCCTTAATCAGGCGCATTTCACTATTTAAAGTATTTGTTTAGTGATTTGATCATCCAATGGGGTAACTTTTGAACGGTAGCGATGTGCCAGTTTTCCGTCTTTACCAATCAAGAACTTTTCAAAGTTCCAATTAATATCTCCTTTGAAATCTGGATTTTCAGTTTCCGTCAAGTATTTGAATAATGCCGTTTGATCTTCACCCTTGACATCAACCTTTTCTGAAAGAATAAAGTTTACACCATAATTCTTTTCACAGAATTCTGCAATCTCCTTGTTGTCTCCATACTCCTGATTACCAAAATTATCAGAAGGGAAGCCTATCACCACAAGCTTATCTCCATATTCCTCATGTAACTCCTGAAGCTCTTTATATTGTTTAGTAAACCCGCATTTTGAAGCCGTATTTACAATCAATAATTGTTTTCCTTTGAACTCCGACAGGTTTATTTTCTTCCCATCAATGGATGTGAAAGAATAGTCGTATACCGTAGGCTGTTGAAACAGCATGGTATACAACATAATCATCGTCATTATCATAACATATTTTTTTAAAGTTGAACATTCAATTCTCTATCAACCACATAGTGGAATAACTCCTCAATTGGGCTACTCAATATTTTACCTACTCTTACTCCATGCAAAGAACATACCTCTCTTAGGTGGAGATCAAAATAATAAGCAATTCGTCCAACAAAATGACATTCATAATCCCAAAAATTAGGGTAGGTCATGATGTTGGTCCTTACGAATTCGTCGAATCCATTCCTAAGTAAATTATCAATATAAGGATGTTGCCTATTGTTAGCCATAAATTCAGCAAATGATGCTAAGTAGGCATTTGGACGATCCCTTTGGTAGACATTTTTAATGATAATATCCTTAGTAATATGATGGGATTCTTTAAAAACTCTTGCCAAGTCCCTTGGCATTGTTTCATAGAGATAAGCGGTTATCAGCTGTTTACCAAACCAAGCTCCAGACCCCTCATCACCCAGTACATATCCATTGCCATGTAAACTGGCAGAAAGTTTCTCTCCATCATAAAAGCTAATATCGGAACCGGTGCCCAAATTAGAAATTAAGCCTTTCCCGATTCCAAAGGTCGCGAATGCTGATCCTAATAAATCACTCTCTACAGAGATAAACGAACTCGGAAATATTTGGGTTAACGCATTTGAAACTAATTCCCTCCGGTCTGGAGTTGAACATCCTGCTCCAAAGAAATATACTTCGTTTACTTCCTTTATATAAGGAATAATCTCTGGTACATCTGTCAAAACGGCGGCAATCTCCTTCTCACTTACGAAAAAAGGATTTAATCCCTTGGTACTAAAACGTAATGGTTTGCTATCTGGAAGATGAAGCATCCAATCTGATCGTGATGATCCGCTATCTGCTACTAAAATCATATGGTACTAATTGTCATCATCTCAAATATACAAATTCCAATAGAATTAAAATCGCTGTTTTCCTTCCCTTTTCCTACTGCCTATCCACATCTTCTAAAACATCTGTAATATTATTGTGAAAAACAGCATTACATCCGCTTCGTTTACAAGAATTTCCACTTGTTTCTTATCTTTATCCAATAAATTATTACCTAATAGAATTATGAAAAACTCAATTAACCTTCTCCGGTTACTATTGATTTCATTTGTCCTCATTCAATCTGTATATGCCCAACAGATTACTAATCCTAAGGCGCATTTCGGTTTTAACATTGGCGATGATTACCAATTAGCAACCTTCACCCAAACTGAAAAATACTTCAAAAAGCTAGATCTTGAGTCCGACCGGTTAATTTATACTGTTATTGGAAAGACCGAAGAAGGTCGTGATCAATGTATGCTCATAATCAGTTCTGCTGAAAACCTAAAAAATTTAGAAAAGTATAAGAAGATTTCAACCAGTTTAGCGCGTGCTGAAATAAGTGAAGAAGAAGCAAAATCTCTTTCAGAACAAGGTAAGAGCGTGGTATGGATTGATGGCGGTTTACATTCTACTGAGGTGGTTGGAACCCATCAACTTATACAGACAGCCTATTTATTAGCATCATCAAACGATCCGGAAACGAAAAAAATCCTGGATAATACCATCATATTGATGACGCATGCTAATCCTGATGGACAGGAATTAGTATCTGACTGGTACATGCGCGAAAATACACCTGATAAGCGCTCTACTAATTTTGTTCCTGTCCTCTACCAAAAATATGCCGGCCATGACAATAACCGCGATTTCTTTATGTTGAACCTTAAAGAGTCTCAAAACATGGCTAGACAGCTTTTTATAGAATGGATTCCTCAGATCATGTACAACCATCACCAAACGGCTCCAGCAGGCGCTGTAGTGGCTGGTGCACCATATCGCGATCCTTTTAACTATGTATTTGACCCGCTTCTCATGTCTGGTATTGATGCACTAGGTGCTGCAATGGCTAATAGGCTGAATTCTGAAGACAAACCAGGGTATACTGCTAAAGATGGATCAGTTTTTTCAACTTGGTACAATGGCGGCTTGAGAACCACAACCTACTTCCATAATATCATGGGATTATTGACGGAAATGATCGGAAACCCAACACCATTTGAAATCCCTCTGGTACCTAATCGGATGATTCCAAACAACGATACTCAAAACCCAGTTGTTCCCCAGGTATGGCATTTTCAACAGTCTATCGACTATTCTGTATCCCTGAATTATGCTATTTTGAACTATGCAAGTCGCTATAAAGATGAAGTCTTGTACAACATTTATAAAATGGGTAGGAATTCTATTGAAAGAGGTTCCAAGGACTTTTGGGCATTATCTCCAAGTCGTGTTGCTGTAATTGACTCCGCACTTCAACAAGCAAAAAGAAAAGACCCTAAAATTGAATCCAATCGTGCAGCAGAAAGAAAGCTTTTGGGCAGCCTTTTTGAAGACAAAGCTCTTCGCGATCCAAGAGGATTTATCATCCCGGCAGACCAAGACGATTTCGTAAAAGCGACAGACTTTGTTAATGCCCTTATTCAAAACGGTATAGATATCAAACAGGCATCAGCTGATTTCACGGTAAATGGCAAGAATTATCCAAAGAATTCCTATATCATTAAAACTAATCAAGCTTTTAGGCCTCATATTCTTGATATGTTTGACCCTCAAGACCATCCTGATGATTTTCAATATCCAGGTGGCCCTCCGATTCCACCTTATGATGCTGCTGGATGGACTTTAGCGTATTTAATGGATGTCAAATTCGACCGTATTATGGATGATTTCAACGGCCCATTCCAAAATTTGGAAATCGGAAAAGTGATTAAGCTTGCCGAATTAGAGAAACCAAAAGGCAAATATCTAAAACTTCCTTCCGCTGTTAACGAATCATTTAGATTGAGTAATGATCTATTAAAACAAGGTAAAAATGTTTGGAGAGATGAAAGTAACGGCGATATCTATGTAGAAAATAAACCAGATGTTAAATTAATATTCCATGCCGAAGGTACAAACAGCCTTCCTAAACAGACCAAAAAAATCAAACCTCTACGTATTGCCTTATGGGATACTTATGGCGGCAGCATGCCTTCTGGTTGGTTGAGATTCTTATTGGAACAGTATCATTACAACTTTGATGTGATTTTTGCCCCTGAAATCGATAAAGGAAATCTGAATGCAAAATATGACGTCCTTATTTTCCCGGGGAATTCAATTCCTAGCTTCGGGAACTCCAATGCCGGAGGATACTATGGAAGAATGCCAGCAGAAGCACCTGATAATATTCCATCTCCTTATAAAGAAAGATGGGGAAGGTTATCAGCAGACAAATCTATTCCGGTATTGAAAACTTTTCTTGAAAATGGCGGCCGAATCATTACTATCGGAAGCAGTTCCGATTTAGCTGAACACCTTAAGTTAGGCGTAGAAAATCATTTGGTAGATGCAAACAAGAATGAATTAAAAAGAACGGAGTTTTACACTCCTGGATCAGTTTTAACTGCACAAGTAGGGAAAGGCACGACAAGTACATGGGGCTATCAAGATGAAATCGATCTTTACTATAGCAATGACAACCTGTATAGAATAACAAGCTCTGAGATAAAACCATTACTGTGGTTTAATTCGGAAAAGGTTTTAAAAAGTGGATGGTCATGGGGTCAAAAATATCTAAAGGATGGTGTTTTAGCTTTTGAGGCTCCCGTTGGAAAAGGCAAATTAGTTTCTTTTGGTAGCGATATCAACTTTAGAGCACAGACACATGGTACATTTAAACTCCTTTTTAATCAACTACAATAACAACCGAGATTCAACATAACCCTAATTGGCCATGACTTTCAAAGACATGGCCTTTTTTTATTGTCCATATATTGGTTTCAGCTTGGTTTTAGTCGTGTTTTGGTCGTGAATGGTCCGCACCTTGGTTTGACATTGTCCACAGCTCGTCCGCTTGTGAGCGGACGAGCTCCGGATTACCTTTGGACAAGCTGTGGATGAGACACGAGCAAAACACGACCAAAACTCAAATAAAACCTGAAGGAAAATCATTTTTGAAAACAAAAAAGGAGACTATACAATCTGTACAATCTCCTTTTTGATATTTTGAAAAAAAAGTTGGATTAATTTTGGTTTAAAGCAGCTTCAATTAGTTCTCCATAAAATTCTGAAGCCGTTCTTCCTGATGCCTTGACTTGTTGTGGAATAAAACTTTGTGGTGTTTGGCCCGGTATCGTATTAATTTCTATGAAGTAAAATTTATCAGTTTCATTTTGAATAAAGAAATCCACACGAACCATTCCCTTACAATTCAGACGAATATAAATCTCTTTAATGATTTTGTCTGCTCTTTCTTTTTGTTCTTCATTTAAATCAGCTGGAGTAATTTCTTGGGTTAATCCAGGTGTATATTTAGCCTCAAAATCAAAAAATTCCCTTGTCGTAATAACTTCTGTAGCAGGAAGAACTTGTAAATCTCCTTTTGAGTCACGATAGATTCCTTGTGAGAATTCTCTACCTTTTACAAACTCTTCAACTAAGACCTGTTTTCCTGTTCCTTCTGCATCATAGGCATCATTTAAAGCTTTTGGCAACTCTTCCCATATGTTAACTTTGTTCATACCGATACTACTACCACCTGCATTTGGCTTTACAAATAATGGAAGTGCCAGTTTTTCTTTTACAATAGTTTCTGCATTGGCTCGGTCAATTTCAAATAGAAGTACCGATTTTGCTACACTAAGTAATGGAATATCTTGAATGATTGCTTTTGTGTAGCCTTTATTCATGGTCAAAGAGGAAGTTAATGCTCCACAAGAGGTATAAGGAATGTCCAACATATCCAAATAACCTTGCAACCTTCCATCCTCACCAGGGGTTCCATGCAATATTATAAAAGCCACATCAAAACTTACTTTCTGATCATTGATGTTCAGTGTAAAATCCTGACGGTCGATTTCATAGCTATTTTTTTGCTCGTCGGTATAGGTCCAGCCCGAAGTAGTAATATCAATTAGGTAGACCTCGTATTTTTCTTTGTCAATTTGTGAGTAAACAAAAGCGGAACTTTTATAGGAAATTTCAGCTTCTCCGGTGTATCCACCAGTTATTAATGCTACTTTAGTTTTCATATGTTTTATTCGAGAAACAAATATAATTTGAGATACGAGGAAAAACGAATATTTTTGACACACATACTGATTATCAATAATTTAAATTTTTAGAGCTCCAATTAGAGCCCCTACCTATTCAAAAACGGCTAACCTTTAAACTTTCTTTTTAAAGATTTTTTTAAACGGTCAGCATCAATCATCTGGCGTGCCGTAGCTCGCTTTCCGATAGTATCCGAATTTATATTTGCCGAATTATTTATTTGGTTGAAAATCTCTGTGCCAAGTTCTTTTATATATTGGGTCTGAGAATTTCTATTTGCAACAACTTCTATTATATAATATAGTTTTGTCCTTTGAGTAATTAAATGTCCTAAATCTTCATACTTAGTGACATAACTTTTTATTTTATTTTCAATATAGATTATTTCATCTTCACAAATCAAATCCGAATTACATTCTTTAATCTTTATTTTTAACTGTTCTAATGAAGATAATACATGAAGAATGTTACTGTTTTTAATCTTTACCCCTAATTCACTTGCCATATAAACAAACGAAGGCGTTAAAAGATTAATTTCTATTGGATTCATAAAACAAATATAAAATAAATCCCATTTGTTATAGAAATGTTTTAGAAGATATTGGCACTCTTCTAATTATAAATTATCAGGAATTTGAAAATGGAATTCTACTTAAATCAATCAATATTTAGTTGGTATTAATCGAATTAATATTGAAATATTGTAATATTTAGATATGATTTTATATTGTTGGCACACTCGTCATGAACAATTTATTTATGAAAATATTCATTCAAACATGACAGTATGACAAAACCAGCCATTAATAGACAATATGTCACTGACAAAAAACACTAAACTAATTAGAAAAATTGGTTGTCAAGAGGAAGAGTACAGATAAATTACTACAAATATTAGTAGTTTTCAACAATTTAATCAAAGAAGTAGATAATGGCATAGTCGTTGACGTTCTTACATTTTTAAAATAAAAGAAAGGAATGACTATGACATAAACAGAGAACACTGATAGCAATGCTATCGCCAAATTATTGATGTTTGATTCTCTTCGGAAGCGGTTCTGCAAAAGTACAAACATCATAGATTTTAAAAAAATATTTTAACAAATTTTAACATTTTATTTATGCTAAATAATAAGATTGTTACAGGTAAAAAAAATAATCTATGAGATTTAATTTAGACTCAACTTTAAGCGAAGTCTTATATGGCTCGCAAAAACGTCAAAGCGAAATAGACTTCTTTGACTATTGTATGAATGGTGACATAAGAGCATTTTTCGATTACACATTAGTAAAATATCATGCTCAGAAGGGAAACAAATTAGCATTATCTATAGTTGCATGTGTTGAATCCTATATGGCTCAAGTTTACACAGCTCTTCAAAAATCTGATAATAGAAAGCTTATTCAACTTCTTTCTTGTTTAAATGAAAACAAACATACCAAAATTGGATATGCAGTTTCTAAAAACGGAAATGGTGTAGGTAAAATTCTTTCAAATTCAATGATGGACAATTTATTGTTTATGCGAGACGCGATGAATAAAGGTAATTATTCATACCTATCTATCCCACTCGCGATTGAGGGAATTAGTAATGACCGTTCCTCAGATATTTTAACAGCAATTTCACTATCTGTTTTGATTAAATATACTGAAGAATTAGCTGTTATAAATGGATGGAAAACTAAACAAGTATTAATTAAAAGGATGTATAATCCTGAATCTGGAGATTTCCAGCAATATAAAGCAAACCTTCCAATAGCTGGCCTCGCAACACCTATATGTTATCCAAAAGTTTTTATTAATTCATCTTCTAATATCAACAGTATATTCAACTCACTAAAACGTAGAGTTTTTATGGATTATATAAGATATGATATAACCTTCATGGCTTATTGGACAAAAAATAGGAATTATGTTACCAAAAAGCAATTTAAAGAAATAATGAAGTCATCGGGAAAATCTTTCAAAGAGTACCTAAGGCAACATATTGTAAATCAGTACGCCATTATTGACAAATTAGAATATAATCTAAACAATATAAGAGTACCATCAGATGAAGACTTAGAATTTTTACAGTATTGTAGAGTTTTAAAGTCAGCATAAAAGATTGGCGTTAGAAAAACTAACGCCATTTTATATTATAACCCCATTTAAATTTTTCATCAAAACAGCCCATTATTGGGCTGTTCATGAAAATAAGGAATACAAGTACTTTTCCTTATATAATTAAAATAGTAAAATTTTTTACGACGCTAAAGAATTTGAAGTCAATTGCTCAAACATTCTCATATCATAGTTACTTCGATTATCCTTTCTAACGATATATCTTATTGGTGTATTAACCGTAATTCCGTATACTTCATATTCAATTGTATCACCATAATGGTCTAATTTTTTAAACATATAAGACAGTACATTCCTTATTTGTTCATGCTTTGGTTTAAGCTTAGAGTTACCAATTTTTTTAACTGTTTTCTTTCTAAATTTGGAATAAAACCAACGATTATTAAGGTAGTTATGAATATTCAAGTAATTTGGTTTATCCAATTTTAAAGCTAAATGAGCATGCCAATTGTTCTTTAAATTCTTTTCATATCTGACTATGTAATAATGGATTTTAATCTTCTTTTCATTTCGAATGTAATCTATATAATCCTTTACCTTTTGTTTTAGATTCTTCAATGTAATATTATCTACTTTGACATATTTGTCCTGTTGAATGTGGTAAAAATACTCATCAAATGTTTTTGCTTTCTTTGCCTCAAACTTGTTTAGAATGTATTTATCCGTATGATTTAAGGTCAGGAAATAATTAAAATCAAACATACTATACATATTCATTAACCAATAACTAAGCATTTTATTAGTAGGTTTAGGCTTGAATGTAATTTCATCTATTATACCATGATTTAGGTTATCTTTTTGTTTTAGACTATTGCAGTTTTTTAATGCACTCTTTAACTGTTTATTTTCTCTTTTGGCTTTTCTTTGGTTTTCTTTTGCTTGTTCATGCGTTAATGTTGGTTTCCTACCTGCTTGGTTTGACCTTTTAATTATTTTAATTTTATCCAGTTTCTTGAGGTGTCTCAATACTATGTTAGTTTTACCAATATGGACATGTCTTTCATACTTTGATTTTGATTGTGACTTAACGTTAATTCCGTTATTGTAATATCCGTATTCCGTTTTTGGATTATTTATTATATCATTGAGAATATTATAATTGATTATGCTATACATTGTTTTTTACATTAATATCTACCTGCCTTTTCAGCTCTAAAGAAACTAGTAGAATATGCTAGTTTCATTTTTTTTATTTTAAAATCTTCTTTATTATTATCGGGGGCTTGTTCCATGGATTACTCACATTAGCCTCCTTGTATTGTGCCTTACTATGTAAACCGTTTTTAACTAATATATTTCAGAATTGCTCGAAACCCAAATTAGTTAGCTGACTTTTTTTGCATCTCCTTGATGCGGTGGAACGCAACCGATAGGCAGTCATTTATTATTGATTGCTGGAGATAATTCCTTAAATCTGTAAATCCGTATTTTTTTAGATGTTTTGAAATAATCGAAAATTCCATTTCATTAAGTCTTACTGATTTTACCTGCGATACTCTTTTTGTTTTTATCATTTTATTATTTTAAAATTTTTTCATTCACGAATTGGATGTAGACATATCCTTCATCAATACTTAAAAAATAGAAGCTTCCTGCATAATCGAATGAGCTAAATTCATCTTCATAGTTTTTGACTTGGAATAATCCCGATATGTATTTATCCTCAGTATTGTCAATTATATATTTTTTACTGCCTTTAGTTCTTATTTGCCACTCGTGACCTTGTATATTGAATGTCCCCAAAACTGTTAAGGGGTATATTCCGCTAATGATTTCTCTCATTTTATTTGTTCTTATACTTTATTAATGTTTGACACTTATTAATAAATACCACATAACAACAAATTTTTAACTACTAATTACAACTAGGTACGTAACTGACTCATTACTAATGAAATTAACTTTGTACCAAACTTGATACAATTAATAGGGTAAAATTTCAGACCGAAAAATTCCCAAAATTTTTTTTTATGCAATTGAAACATGTAGGCACTACAACTATATCCCCAACCCATGTTTAAACTACCGAATAGAGGGATACCTTAATAAATATGACAATTGGACAAATAAAAAATACCCTTTGATAGGGCTTTATGGTGGGGTTATTATCAATGAAAAAGGGGTTATTACAAGGTTATTTTATAGGTGTATGGCTTCGTCATGTAGCCCCTTGAGAATTAAAGGCTATTCCATAATTCCTCACTTATTATTGCCTCATATTCTCTGCTATATTTTTTTAAAATATCGGTATTACTGTGACCAGTTATTTTTATTATTTGCTCATCACTTAAAATAAATTGCTGACCATCTCCCCCATTTTTGTAATAGCTGTAGCCATTCGCTTTCATTCCATAAAGTGAATGTTTAGCCGTGAATAATTCTTTGTTGGTAGTTTTTTTATTTTTAAAGTATGCAAACATTTGACTAAATATTTTCACCGACGTTTTATGTTTACCAAACATTCTAACATCTGTTTTGTTAAGATTTATTTTACTTTTAATCATTCCATGATTACCGAAAAAATAGTCATTGGGTTGTGGTCTATGTTCATTAACGTATTCAATTATTTGAGGCAATAAATGCTTACTTATTCTAATGGTTAGCTTCTTTGCTGTTTTTATTTTAGCACTTGGAATATTTATTATTCCCCTACTCAAGTCAAAGTCTTTGTATTGTAAGCTTGTTAAAGTCTCTATTCTGTGAAGTGTGTAAAAAATGCATTTAGCCATATAGCCCAACAAATAATTAAATTCTGTTAAGTCATTAAATGCCTGCTGATAGTCACTATATAGTGCATGTTTTTCCGTATCATTTTCCTTTAGCTTTTCAAATCGTGTTGTGATATTACTTATTTGAATATCTTCAATCTTGGTCAGGTACTTGTATATATTTTTAAAAACCGTTAAATAAAAGTTGTAGGATATATTACTGCTCTTTGTTTGAATGAAATTTAAGAATCTATTTAATGTTAAATAATCAAACCTTTTTAAACTTATGTTGTGTAATTGATTAGTGTATAACCAATCGTTAAAAACACTTATTTTTTCTGAATATCGCTTAAACGATGATGCCTTAACTTTGTTCTTTTTCCACAGAAGCCAATCATTTATAAACTCTTTTAAGGGCTTATCCAATATTGATTGTACAAAATCGCCTGCATTCACATCAAATTCAATAGAATTTAAATCATTTATCAATTCATTGATAAATTGACTAGCTCTTTTTTGCCGTTGCTTTACTATATTTGCCTTTGTATTTACAACTCCTTTTATTACAAATGGAGCCTTGTTTAAATCAAATGTTCTTTTATATTCTTTATGCTCATTTTGGGAATTTTTATACTTTATACAGATAATCCACTTTTTTGATAATGGGTTAGCTGACTTTAAAAATGGCTTTCCGATACTTTTATCTATGTTTACTGACATTTTTAGTCTAAAAAGTAGAGCCCCAATTAGAGCCCCTAAAGGTTAAATATTAAAATTAAAAACTGCGTTTAAAGGAAATAAACACAGATTAAATATAGCAAAAATATAGTAAACAAAACGAATATTTTTGCCTTTAATTACCTCCATTTTGTTGAAATAATAAAATTGGAATATATATTGTTAATAGGATATAAAAAAAAACACAATAGATGTCTAAGTTCTTTTTATACTTGAGAACGAGTGCTTTCAGAAAAAACTTGATAAGTGGACTCATTTTCATTGTCATTCTTTTTATTTTAGTTTATTTCGGATTAAAGGTCTACACCAAGCATGGTGATTCTCAAGAAGTTCCATTACTAAAGGGGTTAAATATTAGTGAAGCTCTAAATATATTGGATAAAGCCGGTTTAGAAGTAGAGATAGATTCCATCTATCAAATGGATGCGAAACCGGGTTTGGTCATCGATCAAGATCCAGATCCAAAGGCACATGTTAAGAGCGGGCGTACGATTTATTTAACCATTATCACACAGTCTGCACCTGAAATTGCATTTCCTGAGGTAATTGACAAGACATATATTGAGGCATCAGCTATTTTAAAGAACCACTCTTTGAAAATTGCTGATACGGTTTATAGAAATGATATTGCTAGGGACGTAGTATTAGATGTTAAATTTGCAGGCCAGCCTATCCGACCAGGAAGAATGGTACCAAAAGGTTCGAAGATCAGCTTAATATTAGGAAATGGCCGTGGAGATGATGAGGTTGAAATTCCTGTACTGATTGGTTTAAATTTAACAGAAGCTAAATTTGCATTAGCAGGCAAAGGATTGACCTTAGGGTCTGTGTCATTCAATGATAATTCAAATGATACCTTAGGTTCGGTGATTATTAAACAGAATCCTGATACTAGTGCTAAAATTATTTCTATAGGAAATGCTATTCATGTTACCTTAGGTAAACCCGCTGCTGCAACTCCTGAAACTACGCCTCAAATACCATAACATGAGCCAAAACACAAATAAAAGAAAAGGATTAGGGATCTTCTTAATCATAATTTTACTTATCGCATTAGTTGCTGGTTGGATCGGTTATCAAGCATTTATGGGACCGAGCATAGCAACAGATGAAGAATATTTCTATGTAAAGACTGACGAGCCATATTCTAGCGTGATGTCGAGAATAGAATCAGAAGGGATTGTAAAAAATCCGACCTATTTTAAATATGTTGCCAAAGCAATGGATTTAGAATCTGCTGGAATTAAAGCTGGACGATATAAATTGTCAAAAGACATGAGTAACCGTAGGTTAATTGGGAACCTTCGCGGGGGATATCAGGAGGCTGTGAAATTTAGATTCCAAAATGTTAGGTTAAGAAAAGATTTTGCAGTGCTATTGGGGCAGAATTTTGAAGCAGACTCAACTGCATTCCTGAATCTACTGAATGATGAAAAGGTTGCTGAAAAATATGGCTTCAATAAAGAAAACTTTTTCAGCATGTTTATTCCAGATACATATGAGATTTATTGGAATACAAAACCAGAAGAAATTTTTGATCGTTTCTCTAAGGAATACGAAAAATTCTGGAATGCCGATCGTAAGGCTAAGGCCGCTGCTTTAAGTCTAACAACTCAAGAGGTAAGTACATTGGCTTCCATTGTGAAGGGTGAAGCATTGCACGTTGATGAAATGCCAAAGATTGCAGGCTTATATTTAAACAGGCTTAAAAAAGGTATGTTACTTCAAGCAGACCCTACCGTTATCTATGCTAACAATGATTTCACGATTCGTCGGGTATTGAATAGGCATTTGACAATTGACAATCCATACAACACCTATCGCTTTAAAGGATTACCTCCAGGACCTATAATGATGCCTAGTATCGCTTCGATTGATGCAGTGTTGAACTACGAACATCATCCATATATCTACATGTGTGCAAAGGATGATTTTTCGGGCTACCATTTATATGCAGAGACCGTTGCTGAACATTTGGTGAACGCTAGAAAATTTCAAAAAGCATTAGACGAAAGAAATATTAAGAAATAATATGTTTCTATATCAACATCAGGTAAGGGTTCGCTACGCCGAGACAGACAATATGGGATATGTTTATTACGGGAATTATGCGACCTATTATGAAGTAGCTAGGACAGAGATGTTGCGGAGTACGGGCATTTCCTACAAAGAATTAGAGGAAATGGGAGTCATGCTGCCTGTGATAGAGTTAACCTGTAAATTCAAGAAAGCCGCAAAATATGATGATTTAGTTACTATAAATACTTATATTCGAGAAAAGCCAGGAGTAAGGATTAAATTTGAATATGAGCTATTTAACGAATCTGGAGATCTTCTGAACACGGGTTCTACCCAACTGGTATTTGTTGATATGGAGAAAGGTAGACCATGCAACCCGCCACAGATTTTCATTGACAAGATGGCTCCATTTTTTGGAGAATAAATGAAGAAAATTCACCAGCGCTTACTGTATGTCAAGCCATATGACAGATTTATAGAATGGACCAAGACAGCTACCCTACCTGGATTTGGGAAACTTCCATTATATACGGTTATGGTTTTCTTTTTTCAGGAAATTGCACGTGAATCCATTATCAACAAAGCTTCTTCCCTAGCCTACAATTTTATGTTGGCGGTATTTCCGGGAATCATCTTTTTGTTTACTCTTATACCTTATATTCCGGTCGACAATTTTCAGACCCAGTTGATGGAACTGATCCAATTAGCTCTTCCCAATAATGCGTATGAAATTCTCGAAACTACGCTAACAGACATCATCAAAAGACAGAATGGAGGACTTTTATCTGCCGGATTTGTTTTATGTACATTTTTCGCTACAAATGGTATGACAACATTGATGATGAGCTTCAATAAGGCATCTTTATCGAAGGAATCAAGGACTTGGTTCCAGCGAAGGATCGTTGCATTGGCCTTGTCGCTTGCAATCGTCTTGGCACTTGCCGTCGGGATAGCTTTGTATGCTGGATCCAACTATTTCATCAACTACCTAAAAACCCACATAGATTATGATTTAAAGTGGTTTTGGGCCTTTTTAATTAAGGTTGCACAGTGGATAATTTTGTTCGGAATTTACTTTTTTACGGTCAGTTTGATCTATAAATTCGGTCCAAGTTCAACCAAAAAATGGAAATTATTTACACCAGGAGCAACACTCGCAACGATACTAGCGATGCTGTCTTTTTCGTTATTTACTTTTTATATTAATAATTTTGGGGCATATAATAAATTATACGGCTCAATTGGTACATTGATAGTAATTATGATCTGGATGTATATAAATGCACTAATATTGATCATAGGGTTCGAACTTAATGCGAGTATAGCGCTTTCTAAGCAGAGTATTAAAATTGTGAAGCCAAGAGTGTATAATTCATTTAAACCAAATAAAATTTAATTCTTTATAAATAGAATTATTGAATTTTATTCAGTTAAAAAATCACACTGGCTAAAGATTTATTATTTATTAGATAGTATTCTTCATGGAAGACAGCGGGTTACAAAAGCGGACCATTAGAAACAAAAATGTTAGGAATATACTGTTGAGTTCAATCATAGTATTATTCATAACATTTGTCATCTTTTTTATCTTCTCTTATATCCAATATAAGAGCATTCAAAATAAAATCCAAAACATCTATACTTCTGTAAATAGCGATCAAAATAACTTTACAGAATTATTAAGTCTCTTTGGTGATGTGGAAGATCATTTTAGAGCCTTCTCGATAACCTATAGTATGAATGACTATAATGCTTATCGTAGTAAGTTAGTTAAATTAAAAACTTCAGTAGATTCAATCATTCAGATTAGAGACCAGGAATCGAGAATAATTGTTGATAGTTCCTATCATGGTAAATCTTTGGAGGATATCATGCCGAAGTACAATCTCCTCAATCACAAGCTGGATTCTATATTAGTCGCTTCAGAAGCATTGAAAAGTTTTCACATAGAGTCTACGGACAATACCATCTTTGAATTGCCGAATGCGAAGGTACCATCCACCGTTATCAGTACAGAACCCAAACAAGTGGTTGTCAAGAAAAAATCATTATTAAAGCGGATCTTTCAAAAAGGTGATGACACAGTAACTGTTGAACAGACCAGCAAAACAAGTACAGACCAAATTGCACAACAGAATGCAAGTTTGAAAAACATCATCCAACAGCGGAATTCGATAACAACAAACAAACTTAATCAACTAAAAAAAACGTTATCAGATATCCGCAAGAGTGAGCGATCGTTATTAGCCGATAATTTTACTTTGTTACATAGCGCTAATCAATTGATCAGAATAATTCATGAGGAAAGAATTCAAATTCAACGAGACAAGACTGATCATGAACTGAGCATTTTAATTTCCAAAACGGATACTTTTAAATGGCAGATTATTATTTCTTTAACGTTTGTCTTTATTGTAATCTGCATTTTGATCTATTATCAATTCTTTACAAGCTATTATGAGCGAAAATTATTAGATGAAAAGGTTTATGCGTCCAAATTAGCTGAACAAAAAACAGATATTTTAGCAGAAATCACACATGAAATTAGGACTCCCATCAATTCATTGATAGGTATTGTCGATTTGCTAAAAAGCAGAAAAGATTTATATCAGGCAAAAGATGTACATTTATTAGAATCTGCATACACCAATATTACAGCCACATCAAAAACCATCAATGACATTCTGAACCTTAGCAAAGTTGATCAACATGATCTTATAGAAGCCATTCACTTTGATTATGTCGGGTTACTTGCTGATGTGATTGAAACGCATAAGAATCATGCTGAATTGAAAGGTATCGAATTGGAATATCAAGTAAAGGAGGATGAACCCACCGTACTTTTTACGGATGAATTCAAGATCCGTCAAATTATGAGCAATTTAGTAAGTAATGCCATTAAATATTCAAGTGGCGGGAAAGTTGTTGCCAGTGCTATTGTAGACGATCAAAGTAATTTGATTTTCAAGGTTTCAGATCAAGGTCAAGGAATTCCAGAGAATTTAAAGAAAAATATTTTTAAGAAATACTATACGGTCAACAAATCGAACAAGGTAGAAGGCGGTGTTGGATTAGGCTTATATATTACAAAGAACATAGTCAATACATTAAAAGGTAAAATCAACTTTAAGACAAATGCTGGGCAGGGCACAACATTTAAGGTGGAGATACCCGTTCCAAAACCAAAGTTCAGGAGAAAGACTAGCATTAATATTGAGAAGATCAGCGATTTTTCAAAGGACCTACGTTGGTTAATCGTGGATGATAATGCATTGAATTTATTGTATTTAAAACAGTTTTTTTCGTTACATACCCATGTTAAAACGGCCACGAATGGAAAAGAGGCCTTAGAAGTTTTGAGTCAATTCCCAATTGATGTTGTTGTAACAGATATAAACATGCCTATTATGACTGGCGATGAGTTATTAGCAACTGTTCGGCAGAATTCGGCTTATGACCAAGTCAAAATAATTGCCACATCGTCTGATAATGAACAAGTTAAGAAGTTGGAGAAGGAGCGTAAGGTATCATTTGATGGGATTTTGATAAAGCCGTTCAATGAGAGAAAGTTAACTGAAATCATAGTTAAAACGATCTATCCAATCTTTGAGGACAGTGACGAGATGCGTCAAGAATCCTAATAAAAAGAATCTTTTTAAACTTTTTTACATCTAAACTCTTGTAAATAAAAGTTTTTAGTATCTTTGCAATCCCTACATCGTAGGGAAAAGGAGATAATTAATTAATGGCAAAAAAACAAGAAGCAGAAAAAGAGTTAGCGGCGAAAAACGCAGAGCTACAAGGTGCTGACACAAAAGTTGTGAAGGACACTGAAAAGATTGAGTCTGAGGCAGATTCAAATTTAATCGATGAGATTAAATCAAACACTTGGAGTACTCCATCTGGGGACTTCGACTGGGATCTTGATGAAAAAGCTTTTGGTAGTTACAGTGATGCAGAACGTACTAAATTAGAAGAGCAGTACGCAGGCACATTTAACCAAATCAATCAAGGCGAGATTATTGAAGGTATCGTTGTATCTATCAATAACAAAGACGTTGTTTTAAACATCGGTTTCAAATCAGACGGTCTAGTAGCATTATCTGAGTTCCGTGACTTACCTGACTTAAAAATCGGTGATACGGTTGACGTATTTGTTGAATCACAAGAGGATGCAAACGGACAATTAGTATTATCACGCAAACGTGCTAAAACACAAAAATCTTGGGAAGAAATCAACGAGGCTTTGGAAAACGACAAAGTTATCGATGGTTTTGTTAAATCACGTACAAAAGGTGGTTTAATTGTAGACATCAAAGGTGTTGAGGCATTCTTACCAGGATCACAAATTGATATTAAACCTATTCGTGACTATGATGTTTACGTAGGTAAAACTATGGAATTCAAAGTTGTTAAGATCAACCACGAATTTAAAAACGTAGTAGTTTCACACAAAGTATTAATCGAGGACGATTTAGAGAACCAAAAATCAGAGATCGTTGCGAAATTGGAAAAAGGACAAGTATTGGAAGGTACTGTTAAAAATATCACTGACTTCGGTGTGTTCATCGACTTAGGTGGTGTTGACGGATTACTTCACATTACAGATATCTCTTGGGGCCGTATCGAGCATCCAAAAGAGATTTTGTCATTAGACCAAACAATCAACGTTGTAGTTCTTGACTTTGATGATGAGAAAAAACGTATTGCATTAGGTTTAAAACAACTTTCTGAGCATCCTTGGGAATCTTTAGACAAAAACTTAGAAGTTGGTTCTAAAGTAAAAGGTAAGATTGTTACTGTAGCTGATTACGGTGCATTCTTAGAAATCATCCCTGGAGTTGAAGGCTTAATTCACGTATCAGAAATGTCATGGTCTCAAAACTTACGTTCTCCACAAGAGTTCTTGAAAGTAGGTGACGAAATCGAAGCTGAGATCTTAACATTAGATCGTGAAGAGCGCAAAATGAGCTTAGGTATCAAACAATTGACTCCTGATCCATGGCAAAACATCACTGAACGTTACCCAGTTGGTTCAAAACAATCAGCAGTTGTTAAGAACATGACTAACTTCGGTGTATTCGTTGAGTTAGAAGACGGAATCGATGGTTTAATTCACATTTCTGACCTTTCATGGTCTAAGAAAGTTAACCACCCTAATGAATTCACTAAAGTTGGTGAAAGATTAGATGTTGTGGTATTAGAATTAGACGAAGAAAACCGTAAACTTTCATTAGGACACAAACAACTTGAAGAAAACCCTTGGGATACATTCGAAACTATCTTCACAGAAGGATCAGTTCACGAAGGTACAGTAATCAAAGTTGGTGACAAAGGAGATATCGTTGCTTTACAATATGGTGTTGAAGGTTTCTGCCCGAACAAACATTCTGTAAAAGAAGACGGTTCTGCATTGAAAGTTGACGAAGTTGCTGAATTCAAAATCATTGAGTTCAACAAAGAGAACAAACGTCTAGTTATTTCACACTCTCGTATTTGGGAAGATGCAAAAGCTGAAGCTCGTATCGAAGAGTTCAATGCTCGTAAAAAAGAAGCTAAAGCTGCTACTTCAGCAGTGAAAAAAGTTAAAGATTCAGTTGAAAAAGCAACATTAGGTGATCTTGACGTATTAGCTCAATTGAAAGAGCAAATGGAAGACAACGAGAAAAAATCTAAATAATTTTAGATTACTCTAAATACTTCGAAGCCCCGATTGAAAAATCGGGGCTTTTTCTTTAACAGGATCTTGGGATTGACAGGATTTATCAACTATTCAACTCACGATTATAAACTTCTTCAAAGTCTAATTTCTTATCTAAAATGCAAAGACTTGAAAATTTAGTTTCAATAGGCTTTAGTATCTGAATACAAAGAGATAATTCATCTTCTTCCAAATGATTAAAAATCACTTCATTTAATTTGTTGAGGGCGCAATAGCAAGCATTAAGTTTCTCTTTCCCTAGATCAGTTAATTCCATTAACTTAGATCTTTTATCATTTGGGTCAGGCATTTCTACCAAAAGTCCTTTCTTTATCAATCTTTCAATAATCAATAATCCAGATGAGAGCTCATTGAAATTAGTGTTAATAATGTCAATTTTTCGCAGATTTTCAAGATGTTGAACATTATTCAAATACAAAAATTCATCCATACCCCCTATTCCAATATTTCTCAATAAATTTTGATTATAAACCCTATGAATTTTTATAATTCTGTCCAATATTTTTACCAATATTTGATCGGCTTTAGGCGGTATAACACCTCCTAAAAAAGTAAAACTTTTCTTGCCTTCCCTTTCTTTGATCAATTCATATCTGTAAAAGTCATGAATAGTTGCTTCAGGATGTCTTGATTCAAATTCTACCCATCTATTTACTATTTCTGCAGTTTTGTTCATATCATAAATATACATCATTTATGATATAAAAAATTAATTAATCCATAAACAAATGAAAGTATAGTTATAAATTGATAAACATTAAAACATAAATGTTATGAATATTAAAAATCAGACGTTAGGATTAGGGGCTTTAATCTTCCAATCCAATAACCCGGACAGATTAGCGGCATTCTACAAGGAGGTTTTAGGATTGCCATTGGAATTAAATTCACATGGAGAACTGTATTCTCATTGGGAATGCGATTTCAACAATATCCATTTTGCAATTTTAAAAACTAATGAGATTTTAAATGGAAATGGAGTAATTCCCTCATTTGTTGTTAAAGACATTCTTAAGCTTATTAATGATCATAATTTATCCTTAAATGATGAAATTCTTCATTTAGGTGATGGGAAGTATGTCGGTTGGTTAAATGATCCAGATGGAAATAGAATCCACCTTTGGATGGATAAAAGTCAACAAGATTAAAATATTGATTACTGCATCATGGTCCTTGCAGTCTTTTAGTCTTATGTCTTTTGTCTTCAGTCTATTTAACAATTGTCCATTTAATTCCTAAATTAGGAATTAAATAGACAATTGTTATATAACCATATGAGAACTTCAGCTCTTATCAGTACGGATCAGGCACTTAAATTAATTAATGAGGAGAATGCCGTTGTTTTGGATTCAACGATTGACAAAGTCAATCAGAAGATGGATTCTAGCAAACTTGAATTAATTCCAAACAGTTTATTTTTTGATATTGAGGGTGTCTTTTCGGATCATGAAAGCTCCTTTCCACATACGATGGTAAGTCCTGAGAAGTTTTCTGCTGAAGCGAAGAAGTTAGGGATCAATCAGGGGTCAACAGTTATCGTTTATGATCGTTGGGGAGTATATTCCAGTCCGCGGGCTTGGTGGATGTTCCGATATATGGGGCTTGAGAAGGTTTATGTATTAAATGGCGGCGAACCGGCATGGAAAGCTGCAGGACTGCCCATTGTAGATGAATATGGCGATCCAGAATCTTTAGGAAACTTTAAGGCGAAACCGAATTATGAATGGTTTATCTCTAAGGAAGAATTGGAAGAAAGGCTGGGTGATGATGATTTCACGATTACAGATGCACGCTCAGCTGGAAGATTTCATGGAACAGCACCTGAACCAAGGGAAGGTCTTAGGTCCGGCCATATTCCCAATTCTAAAAACTTACCCTTTGATCAGGTATTAGATGGGATTACTTATCACGACCCCATGGAACTTGAGAAATTATATGAAGGAAAAATCGATAGTGGAAAGCAAAACATATTCACCTGCGGTTCTGGTATATCAGCAGCAATTATTGCTCTGGGAGCTTACGAATTAGGGAATGACTATATTACTATTTATGATGGATCCTGGAGTGAGTGGGGTGCGGATCCGGATTCCGCCGTTGTAAAAGATTAAATCTTGCAGAGGTAATAAAGCGATGGCGGTCAAATTTATACTTTGACCGCCATCGCATTTTAAAATCTTCTTATTTTGAAGGGCTTGGGAGTGGGACGTAACCATCATCCCCAGGAACTTTTGGAAATTCATGATCAATCCACTTTTGCTTAGCCTCATCAATTGTATCTCTTGAGCTTGCTACGAAGTTCCAGGAGATAAAACGCTCCTCTGGAAAAGGTTCCCCACCAAAAATATATACGGTAGTACCGGCCTTCATTTCAAACGTACAAAGATGTGCATCTAATGTAATTAAGATCTGCTTAGGTCCATAGGTAAAGCCATTGCTTTCAATCTCTCCTTCTAAGATATATAGACCACTTTCTCCATATAACTCTCCTTTTATATCAATTAAAGCATCTTGTTCAGCTTTAACTTCAATCATATAGAGCTTACTATAAACAGGAACTGGAGATTTTTTACCAAATGCTTCACCTGCTATTAATTTATAGGATACCCCATTATCATTCCAAGCTGGTATTTGGTCAGCTTCAATATGGTGGAATTCAGGATCCATAAATTCAAGATCCTTAGGAAGTGCCACCCAAATCTGTAGGCCGTGTAAGAATTTATCTATTTGTCTAAGGTATTCTGGTGTTCTCTCGGAATGCACGACCCCCTTCCCTGCTGTCATCCAATTCACTGCACCTGGCTTGATTTCCATTGCGGTTCCCAAGCTATCTCTATGGAATATTGCACCATCAAAAAGATAGGTAAGGGTTGATAAGCCAATATGTGGGTGCGGGCCAACATCTAAATTTTCATGATCTGCCAGACAAGCAGGTCCCATGTGATCAATAAATACAAATGGTCCTATAGAACGTTTTTGTCGGAAAGGTAACAGCCTTCCGACCATGAAATTTCCAATATTTGCAGCAGTTTCTTCTCTTATAAAATCAATATTTGACATAGCATCCTGAATTAATTTAATACTTCCTTAAAGTTACAAATTATCAAGAGTTATTGACGAGCTTGAAAATCAAATCCGATGCAAGCTTTGTCGTTCTATTGTCAATATCATATAGGGGATTGATTTCTGCAATATCAATGCATTCAAAATTAGGTAGATCAAGTATGGTCTGATATATTGATTGAAATGTTGTATCCGGAATAATTCCGTTAAATGCGGGTGCACTAACTCCAGGAGCAAATGCTGAAGCAAAAACATCCATATCCACCGTCACATAAATATGATCGACCTTTTTAGCGAATTCCATCATTTGATTCTTAATGCTTTCGAGATTATTGCTATTTACATTTTCAGATTTTATTATCTCAATTCCACGCTCATTTGCATAATTGAAGAGCGCTTTTGTATTACTGATTTCCTGGATTCCGATTGCCAGATATTTCACTGTATTTCCGTCCTTGATTCCCTCTTCCATAATTTGGAAGAATCCAGTCCCTGAATTTCCTTGTCCATCAATTGGATTACGGCAATCTAAATGAGCATCAAAATTAATGATGCCAATTTTCTTGGACATGCTAAATCTTTTCAAGCCATTGAAATGTGCATAAGTTACCTCATGCCCCCCACCGAGCACAATAGGTTTTCCGCCATATTCCAGAATTTGCGCAACGCGTTTTGAAAGTTCATTTTGTGCACTTTCAAGATCATCAGAGACACAGATAACATCGCCGGCATCTACTATTTTTTTAGAAATAGGTAAATGGTTCGGAAGATTAGCCAAAACTTTCCTCAGCGATGCGGGAGCATCTTTTGCCCCAATCCTACCCTGATTTCTTTTGACACCTTCATCACAGCAGAACCCTAATAAAACAAAAGTCGAACTTAAATCTTGAACATGGTCATCAAGATCAATCAAACCCATGACTTGATGCCAACGTTGAAGATCTAATGAATCTCCATCCATTCTTCCAGACCATTGTTGTGGTTCTCCAGCTTTATAAAATACATTTCCAAGTGCTTCCATAAATTTGCTCTTTAAAATAAATTATCGATTACCTGATCATCAACAAGCTCAGCTTTAGTCACTTTAAGTGTTGATGTTCGGCTCAATTCTTTTTCAATAGCACTGATTGCTTCTTTATTTCTTGCCCAAGCCCGACGAGCTATCCCATTATTGACATCAAAAAACAACATTTGTTTTAATTTATAATCGCTTTCTGTGGAACCATCCAATAACATGCCGAAACCACCATTGATTACTTCTCCCCATCCAACACCGCCACCGTTGTGGATGGAAACCCAAGTTGCGCCTCTGAAACTATCTCCGATCACATTATGAATCGCCATATCCGCTGTAAATTTACTTCCATCGTAAATATTGCTTGTTTCACGATAAGGTGAATCTGTTCCAGAAACATCATGATGGTCCCTACCCAAAACTACTGGAGCAGTTAATGATCCGTCTGCAACTGCATTGTTAAAAGCTTCAGCTATCTTCATTCTACCCAATGCGTCAGCATATAATATCCTAGCTTGTGATCCTACGACAAGCTTATTTTGTTCAGCCTCTTGAATCCACCTGATATTATCTTCCATCTGCTGAAATATCTCTTTGGAAGCATCTTTCTGAAGTTCTTTAAGGACTTCCAACGCTAATTGGTCGGTCTTTCTTAAGTCTTCTGACTTTCCTGAAGTACATACCCATCGGAATGGTCCAAAACCATAATCAAAACACATGGGGCCAAGTATATCTTGAACGTAAGAGGGATATTTAAAATTTACTCCATCTTCAGCCATAATATCCGCACCAGCACGGCTGGCCTCCAGAAGAAACGCATTTCCATAATCGAAGAAATAAGTTCCTTTAGCTACATGCCTGTTGATAGCGTCGGCATGACGGACCAAGGACCTTTGAACTTCTTTCTTAAACAGTTCGGGATTATTAGCGATTAAATCATTGGATTCCTCAAAAGAAAGATCTACAGGGTAATATCCACCTGACCAAGGATTATGTAATGAAGTTTGATCAGAACCCACCGTGATTGGGATATTCAGCTTATCGAATTCCTCCCAAACATTCACAATGTTTCCAATGTATGCAATAGAAATGACCTCTTGATTTTTGATAGCCATTTTAACCGCATCAACCAGGCTCTCCATGTTATCTACTAACCTATCTACCCAACCCTGTTCATGTCTTTTCTTTGCGGCAGACGGATTAACTTCTGCACATACGGTAATGCATCCAGCAATGTTACCAGCCTTAGGCTGCGCACCACTCATTCCTCCCAATCCTGAAGTTAGAAAAACCTTTCCTTTACTATTTTCACCATCCTTTAAATGCTTTCTAAAAGCATTCATAACGGTAATCGTCGTTCCATGCACAATGCCTTGCGGTCCGATATACATGTAAGAACCTGCGGTCATCTGCCCATATTGAGTAACACCCAAAGCATTGTATTTTTCCCAGTCATCCGGTTTAGAATAATTTGGAATCATCATCCCATTGGTCACCACCACTCTTGGGGCATAATCAGATGAAGGGAATAATCCCATAGGATGACCAGAATACATATGTAATGTTTGCTGATCGGTCATTTGGGAAAGGTATTTCATGCTGAGGAGATATTGCGCCCAATTTTGGAATACCGCTCCATTTCCACCATAGGTAATCAGTTCATGGGGATGTTGAGCAACAGCAGGGTCGAGATTATTTTGGATCATCAACATTATTGCAGCCGCTTGTAAAGATTTGGCTGGATAGGAATGTATGGATCTCGCATACATTTTATATTTCGGTCTAAAACGATACATATAAATCCGACCATAGGTACGGAGCTCTTCCAAAAAATCGGCAGCAAGTTCCAGATGCCAATCCTTAGGAAAATATCGCAAGGCATTTCTTAAGGCTAGTTTCTCTTCCTCCTTATTCAATATGGACTTGCGTTTTGGCGCATGGCTTACCGAATGGTCTATCTCAACTTTTTTTGGAAGTTCTTTTGGAATTCCTTGAATTATTAGCTCTTTAAATTCTTTTTCCGTCATTTCAATTCTCATTTACAATTACTTCGACTCCATTTTTCCAGACCGATTTAGGCTGCAATCCACCTTGTAAATAGGTAATATTCTGATAATTATCAGTTTCATAGATAACAAAATCTGCCAGATGCCCTTCCATTAATCGTCCGCGATCGTTGAGATTCAGAGCTTTGGCAGCACGGTAGGTAATACCCGCAAATACTTCGGCATTGCTCAGTTTCTGCATGGTTGCAAGGATACTTGCACTTTCAATTAATTTTCCCATCGGTGCAGAACCGGGATTCCAATCTGTAGCAATAGCCAAGCTTGCCCCTGCATCCAACAATCTCCTAGCAGGCGTAAAATCACATCCAATTCCTAAGGATGCGGCAGGCAAAGCAACAGCTACTACATCAGAACCGGCAAGGATCGTAATTTCATTTTCAGTCGATGCTTCTAAATGGTCGGCTGAAAGGGCGCCCAATTCAACTGCAATCTGAGATCCCGAAGTACTAAACTGATCAGCATGAACCGTAAGGTCAAATCCCATTTCCTTAGCTTTTCTGTAATATGGAAGTATCTGTTCTGCTGAAAAAGCACTTTTCTCCACGAATGCATCAATCCTATGGGTAAGATTTTCTTCTTTCAGTTTCGGGAATAGCATTTCCCCCATTTCAAAAAGGTAGTCTTCGGCAGTTCCAGTATGATCCTTTGGATGCATATGAGCTGCTAAGCAAGTGGAAATTAGGTCTACAAAAGTTGATTTATTCGCTTCTTTTATCGCCCGGAGAGTTTTTAATTCCTCCTCGACATTCAGACCGTATCCGCTCTTCACCTCTACTGTGGTAATTCCCTGTTTCAACAATTCATTCGCCCTTTTGAGCGTAAGTTTTTTAAGGTCTTCTTGATTGCATGCTCGGGTATGTTTTACGGTGCTCCAAATACCACCGCCAGCTTCTGCAATTTCCAAATAAGAACTTCCCGCATTACGCATTGCAAAATCATTCGCTCGATTTCCGGCAAATGCGATGTGCGTATGGCAATCAATATATCCCGGTAGAGCTAAGAAATCTCCCTTTAATTCAATTATTTCCTCATCTCCGCCCAAAGCTTCCTTGAGACCTGTAAAATCTCCTACGGCGCTTATTTTGCCGTCTATAAAGTAAATTCCTGCATGTTCAATGATTTCAAGCTCGGAATCTTTTATTGCTCCTTTCAAAGGAATGTGCTGCATCGTCAGCACTTGTTTGAATGGTCCGATTAGTTTACCAATTGCCTTCATTGTTAATAGTTTTCAAAATATCCAAATCCGTCACCCAAATAGGCAACCTTACTTTTTTCAGCGGTTTCCTTGGCAACCTGAATTAATTCTCCTGATTTTATCATGGAAAGTGCATTGTCCAAAATCTCCTGCATCGGTTGATCCTCTTCGATATGCGGGATTTTGCTACGAATATGTTTGTGCATGGCTTCGACTACGGCAGTAGATTTCATAGGATTATGAAAATCTTTTGCCTGAGCAGCACAAAGGAGTTCTATACTCAAAATCTTATCAACATTGTCCAATACCTGCAATAATTTTCTGCCGGAGATAGATCCCATGCTGACATGGTCTTCCTGACCTAAGGAGGTAGGAATACTATCTGCACTTGCAGGAAAACATAATCCCTTATTCTCACTTGCAATTGCGGCAGTGCTATATTGAAGAATCATAAATCCAGAGTTTAATCCTGTTGTTTTCATCAACAATTTAGGAACTCCATTGGTTTCTCCTTCCAAGGATAAATAAACTCTCCTATCCGAAATATTACCCAATTCAGAAACTGCTAATGTAGCATAGTCCAATGGTAAGGCAATTGGCTGACCATGAAAAGAGCCTCCGCTGATCGTTAATTCACTATTTATAATTATTGGGTTATCAGTAACAGAATTAATTTCGGTTTCGATTATTTCTTTAAAATGCAACCATGCATTTCTGGAAGCACCATGAACCTGAGGAATACATCGCAGAGAATAAGGGTCTTGTACCCTGGAACAGTTCTTATGGGATTCCAGAATTTCAGAACCCTTTAACAAATTAAAAATGGTAGATGCTACAAATGTGTTTCCCTTGTACGGTCTCAATTGATGTAATTCAGCAAAAAACGGCTTGATTGATCCATTCAATCCTTCTATCATCAAAGTTGCAATCAGGTCAGCATTATTCATTAAGCGATTCATTTCAACAACCGCTTTTACGCCATGAGCCGCCATAAATTGCGTTCCATTGATCAAAGCCAAGCCTTCCTTAGCCCCTAAATGGATAGGTTCCATATTATATTCCGCTAGTACCGTAGCTGTATCTACAGGTTTCCCTTCCTTCCATATCTTTCCTAAGCCGATTAAAGGCAGAAACAAATGGGATAATGGCGCTAAATCTCCCGAAGCACCGACCGAACCCTGTTTCGGGACGACAGGAACAAGGTCATTTTGAATATGCCAAATGATACGTTCGACAGTGCTGAGTTGTATACCAGAAAATCCTTTTGCCAAGGCATGCACCTTAAGAATCATCATCAATTTACTCAATTCCTTATCGATGGGATCTCCAACACCAACTGCATGACTTTTTAGAATGTTCTCCTGTAGTTTTTTGGTATCCTGAGGACTGATTAACGTTGTGCACAATGGGCCAAAACCCGTATTGATGCCATAGACCACTTTTCCAGAATCAACAATCTCCTGTACATAGTTTGCACTTTGATTAATCTTTTCTATAGTTTCTTCCGTTAAGATTCCCTCGCATGTCGATTTTGCAATAGATAGAGCAATGGAGCTGCTCAAATAATCTTCGCCGTATTTAAATGAATTCATATTATTTCGCTGTATTATCCAAATTTACCCGCTATATTTGATAATTAGTAATATCAATTATAGCATCAACTGATAACTATGAATTATCAAATTGAATTAAGACATCTACTATATTTCAAGACTGTCGCCGAAGAATTGCATTTTAGAAGAGCAGCGGAGAGACTTTTTATTGCCCAGCCAGGGTTGTCCAGGCAGATTAAACAATTGGAAGATTATTACCAAACTAAGCTTTTTGTGAGGGATAAGCGGAATGTGGAGTTAACAGAAACCGGAGTATATTTGAAAAAAGAAGTGGATTTAATATTCAATCAGTTATCCAATATTAAGGGCCATATCGAGAAAATATCCGAAGGAAAGATATCATCATTAAAATTGGGATTTATTGGTTCGGCAGTACAGGCTATTTTACCGCAGCTATTGGTAGAATTAAAACAGAAACAGCCATTAATCGATATTACACTGAATGAACTTTCCAATGAAATACAGCTCGACCTCCTTAATAAGCAGGAACTTGATTTTGGTTTTGTAAGAATTAATGAAACGCCTATGGGCTTGAAATCAATTCCAATATTAACCGAACATTTTTCATTGGTTGTCCCAAAGAATAGGTTCAATAAAATCAAGGGAAAAATCAATTTAAAAGATTTCAGCAAGGAGTCTTTTATATTATTTTCAAAGGAATATAGCAACTCATACTATGAATTGGTGATGAGTATATTTGAGGATCATGGATTTAATCCGCATGTCACCCTTCGTACCGTCAATGCACTCAGTATATTTAATTTGGTGAGTCAAGGCTTAGGGGTTGCCATTGTACCTTCTTCCTTAAAAAAGGGTTACCATACGCATGTTGACTTTTTAGAGTTAAACCACCTAGCACAAAGGACAACCCTTTCCTTGATTTGGAATAAGAAGAATAGAAATCCGGGTATTCCTTTGATGTTGGAAATTGTAGGCAATTTGAATTCTAAAGTTTAAATCTGTGATTATTGGCGAATAAAGCTCAAAGAACAAGCAATTGTTATTCATTGTTTTTAACAATTTTTTCTTTTAAATAACCAAAAAGTCACGTTCTAGGAAAATTTTCCATACCTTTAACTCCCATCGTAAATGAGGTCAATCTACTTATTCAGAAGTCATACATACTATGAAGTTCCACGTTATCAACGATTTGTACTATAAAGCTTTTCACGCGGGTTATAAAGCAAGAAATGATGTTTTTGAGATTATTAAATCGGACTTTCCTGATTTCAATATTTATAAATTCTACAAAATACCAGTAAAAGATTCCAAATTCAGATTAAAGAGAATTCTTTCAAGGAGGTTTGCTAACTATACCAATTTCCTAACTTTCAAAAAATACGTCTCGGAATTGGGCTCGGATGATGTAGTATTAATCTTAATTCCATTTGAAAGTTTATTTGAAGTAGCCAAGGCAGTTTATTCGAGCTTGTACCATGCAAAAGTTAAGACAGGACTTCGCATTATTATGATGATTATTGATTTGGATTCGATCAGGCGACGTGGCCAAATCAATCCAGAGAATGAAATTGAATATTTAAATTTTGCAGATATTCTGATTTCCCAGAATGAAGAAATGTCAAAATGGTTATCAGGTCATGGCATTGCGCCTGAAAAACTTGTTAATTTAAATCTATTTGATTTCAAGCTCCACCCCGAGCATAAGGTTCATGGCGTTGGAACAGACATTTTAGAGAAGAACATTGTTTTTGGAGGAAATTTAACCTCTGAAAAAGCTGCATTTATATATCAATGGAAACCTAAATTCAAGACGAAGCTCTATGGTATCAATTTGAATAAAGGAGAGATCCATGAGAACATGGAATATTTAGGAGTTTTTGACCCTAGCAATCCGACTATGGATGTAAGCGGGATTTCCTTTGGTTTGGTTTGGGAGGGCAATAGTATGGATACCTGTACAGGCTTGGCCGGTCAATATTTAAAATATTCCACTCCTCATAAAATGTCTTTGTATCTTTCGCAAGGCTTACCAGTCATTGTTTGGGAAGAATCAGCTATGGCCAAAATAGTTGTTGAAAACAACATAGGATTCACAATAAAAAGTCTAAATGAAATTGATGAAATCTTTGAAAACATTACGCTCAAGAACTATCAAGAAATTAGGTTAAATGTTCAAAAGATTCAGGACCGGGTCATCAACGGGAATTATCTTAAGAATGCTATTTCAAAATGTATCTCAAAATTTAATGCCGCAGAATTGCAAAATTCTGTAAAGTAAGTCAATAACCATTTTACTAAAAAAAAGGTTTTTATCAGGAGTAGATTCCTTGGAATTGCCAAGCAATGGTTATTGGTCAGTAAAATATTTGGAATAAAATAAATGGAAATCCGGGGGTTCCTTTGATGTTAAAAAATGTAGAAAAATTAAAGGAATAAGAAAGTTTGTTGCATAAAATTATTTCGTAGATTTATTAACCAATTATTAATAAACGATGAAATATCTTATCTGGATTTTACTCTTTCTGTATCCTTTCTACACGCATTCACAAGAACTTATTAAAAATATTAGCAACGAGTCAAAATTTAGCGAGATTGATCGGTTAATTAAAATTAAGAACTTTGAACAAACACTGCCAATTATTGCTGATATCAAATCCAATTCTTTAAAGTCCAAAGATTATTCGAGCTGGTTGAGAGCCTATCTTGCAGAAATGAATGTTCTTCAGGTTAATTCTACAGTGGAAAGAACCTTTGAAAAAGTCGATAGTGTTTTTCAACAATCGGTTCAAACATCCAATCCTTTAATAAAAGATATCCTATATAACTTCTACGCCTCCTATCTTCAGGAATTTATTGGAAAAACCCTTACAAAAAGCCAGCATTCATTTTTAACGGCTCCATATTCAGAAAAGGTCAGAAGGATTGATTCACTATATAATCTTTCTCTAGCTCACAAGGACATATTGCAAAAAGAGAAAATTTCGAATTGGAAAGGAATGTTCTTAAATGCAGAAGAAAGTCTAATCTTACCTACCTTATATCATTATAATTTATTTAATTATATAACTTTTCAAAGTTCTTTAAGTGAACCTGATTCAAAAAAGATTGAATTATTGCTAAATGAGAATATAGCCTTCAATAAAAATAATGGTTATAATGATGCTTCAGCGTATTTCCTCTCCCAATTTAATTCCAGCTTGTTAAATACTGAATACTCTCGAAAAATTCGAAGTATAGTAAAAAATTTTAAAGGGGACTATTCTGCTTTTCTATTATCGGAACTAGCAATCTATTATAACCAAAGGAATCAATCTGATTCAGCCTTGAATGTGATACAAGAAGCCAGAGAATTATTTCCGAAATCTCCATGGATAAAGAATATAGAGCAGGTGTACAATATCATAAAGGAGGCAAGTATTGATATTGAACATGATTACTTTATTCCATCCAGGGAATATAATCCTATTCAGCTAACCCTAAAAAATATAGATAGCCTATACATCAGGGTATATAACACGAGTATAAATCCAAATGAAATAAAAATATATAGTTCAAAATATGATAGCTTGACCAATCAGGTTAGTTTGAATGCTTCAATTCAATATGAAGAAGTAATTGCTGTTAATAGTCCTTTAGCAAAGGAAGTAAATACTGTTTATAAGATTAATCCATTGAATTATGGTCGATATACGGTTCACATATCAAACAACAGAGAATTTAAGGATGATGGGATTTTTAAAGAGGTAGGAATTATTGAATTTCAAGTGACAGATCTGTTTATTTCGGCAACCTTGGAAAAGGAAGGTAATACCTATTCAACCTTTCAGGGTCTGATCATAAACCGAAAGACTGGTAATCCCTATGCAAATAAAAAGCTATCGTTCTATGAGGTTTCAAAAGATAAACCAATAAAACTTAAGAGGCAATTATCCAGCAATTCATTAGGTCATTTTAAATTTAAGACTAATGATAAAAAGGACATTGAGGAACTTGATAGTTATGAATTATACATTGAAGATGAAGGTCAATTAATTGACTTATTTAATTTAAATAACATAGAAGAACACCTAATTGATAATCTTGATTTAGAATACAATGATGAAGAAGATGGGATTTTCTTACTAGAATTTTTAGACCGAAAAATTTATAGACCAGGACAACCCTTATATTTTAAAGGGATATTATATCATGATTTATTGGGCAAACAAAAAGTTCTTTCCAACAAAAACATCACAGTTTATCTCAAAGATGCCAACCGAAAAACCATTGACTCTATAACCTTGAAAACCAACGAATATGGTTCGATAAATGGGATTTTCAATATTCCTAAACAGACCTTGAATGGTAATTTCCACCTGAATTACATGTATAAAAAGGAGTCATTAGCCAATTCTAGTTTTCAAGTAGAGGAATATAAAAGACCGACTTTTAAGGTAAATTTTGAAAAGAACAAAGAAACATATACACATCAGGATACGGCAAAGTTTGTTGCTTTAGTGGAAAGTTATTCAGGGGTACCGATAAGCAATGCAACTGTCAATTATAAAATAACTGCGACTTCTAATTCAGGATTAGTAGTAGATTGGGTTGTCATTGAAGGAAGTGCACAAAGCAATGTTGAAGGCAAGATTCAATTAAATTTTCCATTAAATGACAGCATGCTTTTGCAGAAAGATAATTTTACAATAAATTATTCAGCAGATGTAATTAGTCAAACAGGGGAAAGCCATTCTGCAAATGGCAGTTATAAGTTTAGTACAAAACCTTGGGAAATTGAAATAGAATCATTATCACTGGTAGAAGAGCAAAAATTTAAGCGACTGAAGATATTAACTTCTAATCAAAACGGATCGCCTTTAAAATTCTCAGGTGAAGTAAAGATTTATAAGATAGAAACTGCGGATGTTATTCTGCCAAAAATTCCAAACAGAATATTTAAACTAGGAGATTTCCATCTTTTATCAATCTCTGAATATCAAAAATATTTTCCTAACTATTTTGATAAAAATGAATTAGAAACGCCAAAAAAAAACGCAATATTAAGTTTTGAATTTGATACAGAGAAAACTGAGGAATATAAAATTGATTCCACTTTGTTTACATATGGGGATTATGAGGTTCAAGCACTGAGTATAATAGACGGAGATAGCATAATTTCTACCAAAAGAATTCAAGTCTATGAACCTTCGACTATGAAATCTACCGAGAATAGGTTTCTTAGGTATAAATTGGACAAAATATCTTATAAGAAAGGTGAAAAAGCGAAAATTACGATTTTCAGTGACCTAAAAAACATAGAAAATTTATTTCTATTTACTGAAACATTCCCTGGCAGAAAAAGCACTGAAATCTTGAAATGGCATGATGGAAGAATTGACTTAGAAATCCCTATTACCAATTCAGAAATTGATCAAAAGGTTTTTCGACGGATTCTCCTTATTAAGGATAATAAAATAGATTTCGAAACTATCTATATCCCTATTGAAAAGGACATAAAGGAAAAAATGACTTTTAAAGTCGAATCATTTAGAGATAAAATCACACCAAACCAGAAAGAACGATGGAGTTTTTCTATCAATAATAACCAAGCAATTGCAGAAGTTTTGGCTAGTATGTATGATTCTTCTTTAGATGTTTTCAGGTCTAATAATTATGACCATAGTCTGGATCAATATTATTATCGAGTACCTCATTATGAATACTATTATCTGAAGGATGAATTCCATAATAATGATTATTCCATCAGTTTATTTAAAAGGAAATCGGAAAAAAACCTGCAAAAATTCGGTGTTCCATTGATATTTAATTATGGCCTTTGGAGATCTGACAATTTTCTGTCTTCGAATAATTTTTCAAATCTAAAACTTGCTTTTTCAAATGAAGGAGAACTTCAAGAGGTTGTTGTTGTAGGGCTACAAGGTCAAGTTGCGGGACTTTCTGCGCTACCTAATGAGATCCGAGTCCGAGGTGTGAGTACTATAAATCATTCTGAACCTCTTATTATTTTAAATGGAAATATTATATCTAAGGATGAATTTGATAAAATTAATAAGAGCCAAATCAAATCATATGATATTCTGAAGACAGAAGCTGCTACTGCAATTTTTGGGTCTCGAGCTGCCAATGGGGTAATTGTAATTGAAACGCTAAGTTCTCAAAGACAAGAAATCGACATTTCCAGCATTAAAGTTAGATCGGATTTAAAAGAAACTGCCTTTTTCCTCCCTGAATTATATACGGATAAGCAGGGAAATGTTTCATTTGAATTTGAAGGCCCTGAATCATTGACCAATTGGAAGTTGTTATTATTTGCCCATACAAAAGATATGAGAATTGGTCATGAATCTTTCTTTTCCAAAACTCAAAAACAATTGATGGTAAGACCGAACTTACCAAGATATTTTAGAGAAGGGGATGAAATTGTCATAAAAAATGAAATTCAAAATTTAAGTGACGAGATTCAAGAAGGGATTGCCAGCATTGAACTCATCAACCCAATAAACAATGAAAACATCAGTCAATATTTTTTGAAAGACTCAACGAAAGTAACCTTTTCAGTAGATTCGAAGAATAATAGTTTGGTTGAATGGAGGTTGAAAATTCCTGAAGGATTTGAAAATATCAGGGTAAAGATAGTGGCTGGTTCCAATCAGCTTTCAGATGGTGAACAATCAGATATTCCTATTCTATCAAATAAAATATTAATTACAGACACAGAAAAAATTATATTAAAGTCGAATGAAGAAAAATCATTTCAGATTTTATCACAAGGGAAGGATAATATCCAAGCCAAAATACAAGTTCAAAGCAATCCTATCCTTGAAGTTATTTCTGGACTGGAATATTTAGCCTCCTATCCATATGAATGTACTGAACAGTTAAGCAGCAGATGGTTCAGTTTAAAGATGATTCAATATATAGATAAAAACTACCCGGAAATTTCTAATTATTTCAAAAATTTGAAACCAAATAGTGAGCAGACTAAACTGGAATCAAACTTAGAAATGAGTTCTATGAAGATTGAGGAAATGCCTTGGTTAAAAACGATAGAAAACGATGAACAGAAGTTAGAATCTCTAGGGAGGTTATTTAACTCAAACATCCATAATGAACTTAATAAAATTGAAGATAAAATTATAAAGAGTCAGTCAAATAATGGTGGATTTCCATGGTTTGAAGGCGGAAAATCCAATACAAATATTTCAACTAGAATTCTTGAAATATATTCTAAAGTTTTAACCTTAGATGAATCATTAATTAATCAAAAAATCAAGACGAGTGCCTTAAAACTAAGCGGATTTTTAGATGTAGACACGAATATCATTGGCTCAAAATCAAACGACAATCTGAGACTGGATTATCTATATGCTAGAAAAGGGTGGAATGATTTGTTAGCTATACCAAGAGACAATTTAGAGAAAATGAAGGCAACAATATCTTCAGCTGCAACAAGTTCAGCTGCAAGACCTGCTGGATTAGCTGCAAAAGCATGGATGGTTAATGGGCTTTTTGGAACAAAGACTGGGCAAGACGAAATCCTGAACAGATTAAACCAAGAAGCAATTATTGATGACACTAAAGGAATGTACTGGAAAACTAATGAAGAACGCTATAATTCAAATAGCTTGCATGCCTATCTGCTGGAGGCATATTTACTAAATAATCCGTCAAAATTAAAAGCTATTAGCCAATGGCTCTATTTTAAAAAGGAATCAAACTATTGGACCAGTACATGGCAAACGGTTGATGCAGTATTTGCGTTATTAATAACCAATAATCCAAAGGACTTTCAACTAGAGAACAATATTAATGTTTTTATAAATTCGAAACCGACAAACAATGATAACGGGTTACTAGGTCAGTTTAGCAAAACAATTCAACCTTCAGACTTAAAAGAAAATATAATTATCAAGCTACATAACACGAATGACAGGCCATTGCTTGGAGGGATATATCACCAATATTTCGAGGACCTCAATAAGGTGAATTCAAGAAAAAATTCAATATCTGTGGAAAAGTCTTTTCAAGTTATGAGAAATGGCAAATGGGTTGAAACCTCTGAAGCAAATCTTGGCGAGAAGATTAAAATTGTCATCAGGGTTATTAACGATCAAAACCTGGAATATGTTCATTTAAAGGATAGCAGACCGGCTGCTGTAGAGGCAATATACAAACCTTCAGGCTATCAATACTGGGGGAAATATTATTTCAGCAATAAGGATGCATCTAGCAATTTCTTTTTTGATTCATTGCCGAAAGGGGAACAAACCTATGAATATGAAGTAACTGCAAATAATGTCGGTATATTTAATTCAGGAATAAGTACTATTGAATGTATGTATGACCCAACCATAAATGCCAGGTCGAACAATAAGGTGCTTATCATAAAATAGAATTTGAGGGTATCAATGGTTGATAATTGATCAAATAATCAAAAAAAATAATTTTCTATAATTTATGGAAACTAAAGGTTATCTGCATCTGTTGAGGAAACAGGTTACTCATTCAATGAAGTTATTGCATATGAAAAAAATATTTTTGCTAGTCATAACGCTTGCACCTATACTATTATTTGGCCAACAAACTAAAACGGACCCTATGATTACAAAAAAATGGAAGGAGGTTGAAAGATTAATTTCAATTGGCAACTATTTGGAGACTTCAGCATTGCTTGCTGACATTAAAGCACATGCTAAAAAAACCAAAGACGAACCGATGGAGATTCGTGCAATTTTAGCCGAGAGCCAAATGCTAAAAGTAAATTCAACGAGTGATGACTTTTTTGATAAGGTAGAGAAGTTTTTTCAGGATAATATTAAACAATCTGCTCCTATTCAAAAAAACATACTCAATAGTTTCTATGCCCAATTTTTAGGAAGTAACCTGGACTATTACAGTGAATCAAAGAATAAGTTCTTATCTGCTGATCGAAAAACAAAATATGCCATCATCGATTCCCTCTTCAATCATTCCATTGAAAACAAAGAACAGCTATTAGCTCAGCCTATCGAAAGTTGGAAAAGTTTATTTTCTGATTCAAATAATCTTTCACTCAGCCCTACTCTCTATCATTTTAATATAAATCCTTATCTAGCCTTTTTAAGACTTGATCAGAAAAATAATAGCAAAAGAATTGAGGAATTAACCAAAGAGCTATTCGCGATTAATGAAAAAGCTGGATATAATGATGCCAACTCTTATCTATTAGCGAATAATGTATATTTTAATAATAGAAATTATGAGGATTATATTAAGGCATACAAAGCAGTCATTGCAAAGAATAAAAGTAATTACAATGCATTTATCTACACCTTAATTGCTAATCTATATCAGCAGCAAAATAATGGATTGAAAAAAGCAGTTGAAACATTAGAACTTGCTAAAAAAGAATATCCCAATTCGCCATGGATAAAAGATGTGATTTTGATTCAGAATGTTTTAAAGATGCCTGAAATCCGAGTAACAAATTCTGCGGTAATCCCTTCAAATGAATATAGTCCGCTACCATTAATGGTCAGAAATACTGAAAAAATTTATATCAAGGTCTATAATACAACCAACACCCCAAAGAACTTCAAAAATTTTGAGGTAAAACTGGATAGTGTAAGTAAGAAAGTTAGTGTAAATGCAAATGAAGTATATTCTGAAGAAGTAGCATTAAAATCTTATGATGACTACATTCAACATTCGACTATTTACAAACTTAACCCTTTACCCTATGGCAATTACGTTCTTTTGATTTCAAACAATGTGGACTTCATTGATGACGGACAATTTAAAACAACATCAAGTAGCAGTTTTGTGGTGAGTGACCATTTTATAACCACCGAAATGGTCAATGGAAGTGAAAAATCAAAGGATTTTACAGGGTTAATTGTAAACCGAAAAACTGGTATTGAATATGGTCATCAACCCATTGAAATCTATGATGTAAATTCAGGCAAATTACCAAAGATTCGTCATCAGGTAAAAACTAATTCTGTAGGTGAATTTGTGGTTAAGCTTGCTAATGAGGATTCCTATAGATACGAATCTGAAGTTCAGATTTATCTGCAGAAAGAAAAACAATTAATACCGATTGGTCGATCGAATTATTATAACAATCCTATCAGGAAAGATCTCAAAGAGGAACAGATTAATACAAGAATTATGACCGACCGAGCTATTTATAGACCTGGTCAAAAGATATATTTTAAAGGGATTGTATTTAGCAGCAATTTATTGGCGGGGAAGATTATAGAAGGAAAGAATGTTGAGGTTGTTTTAAATGATGCGAATGGTCAAAAAGTAGATTCCTTAAAATTGACAACGAATGGGTTTGGCTCAGTGAATGGTGAGTTTACCATTCCCAATAACATCTTAGCAGGAGGTTTTAACATCCTGGTATTAGAAAACAAACAGCAGATTGGGTTCCATTACCTTCGGGTTGAGGAATATAAAAGACCTACGTTTAGTGTAAAATTTGACACAAACAAAGAGACCTATAAGCGTACAGACGTTGCTGAATTCTCCGGATCAGCAGAGTCCTTATCAGGAGCTAAATTGGCAGGTGCTACAGTGAATTATAAAGTTCAAATATCATCATATGGAATAAGAAGTGCTAACTTCACCCTTTTGGATAGTTCGGTTATTGCAGATGATCAAGGAAAATTTAAAATCCTCATTCCTCTGGAAGACACTTCATTAGTCAAGTTGGAGAATTTCAATATCAGCGTTCAGGCAGAGGTTGTGAATCAGACCGGAGAAATGCAGAGAGCAAGCACTTTTTATTCATTTTCGGATAAACCTTGGGTGATTAATATTATGAATCCAGGATCAATTGAAGCTGGTAAATGGGATTCTTTAGAAATAAGAACCGTCAATCAGAATAATCAACCGCTAAAATTTGCTGGTGAGGTTCGGATTTATAAATATCCGGAACCTTCTATAACAGTTCCAAAAAACTTTTCAAACATCTTTGCCAATTTGGATTATAACTTGCTGAGCATTGCTGATTATAAAAAGTATTTCCCCAATCAATTTGATGAATCGCTGTTAAATGTCAAAGAAGCGGAATTGATTAAAACCTATTCATTTGACACAAGAGACACAGCCATTATTAAGATAGATCCGGAGTTATTCAATAAAGGGAATTACCGAATTGAAGCAATTTCCATACAAGGAAAAGATACTGTTCGAAGTGAAAATAATATCAGTATCTATGACCCTGTCACCAAGAAAACAAGTGATCATGATTTTCTTTCCTACAATTATGATCGGGAAAGTTATGGGCTGAACGATCAAGTAAAAGTCACCTTCTATACCGATAATAAGAATGCCAAAGAGATCTTTATCTTTCAGAGTAATTTCTTAGGGAAATTAGAAACATTGACCATTCCGATTAAAAATGGCAAGGCTACCTATGATTTCCTTTTAGACAAGGATAAATTTGAAAGGTCTTATAAACTTGAGGCTCTTCTGATAGTTGAGAATAAACTTGAAAATGTTTCTGTCAATATTCCAATAAAAGGGAAGGATCAGGATTTTATTATTAAGATCAATACTTTTAGGGACAAGATTCTACCAGGAACTAAAGAAAAATGGAGCTTTAACATCCTTCAAAAAGATAAAGTTGTTCCTGCAGAAGTGCTTGCGACGATGTATGATATGTCTCTTGATGTTTTTGGCGGAAACTATTATGCAGCCTACTTTGACAGGCAATATCCTAGTTATTATAGAAGCTTTTATAATCTTCCAAACCAATTCTATAGGAAAAATTTTTCATCTGATTTTTCAGGAGGATATTTTGAGGGAACAACCTTAGGGAATGAGCTTCCAAAGGTAAATAATTACGATTTATGGACATATTATTGGCTTCAAAGCCAGGATTACTTCCCTGAATTAAGCGTATTTGATGAATTGTCAATGAAGGTCAGTGGTTCAGTAACTGGGTCTACTTTTGGAGTCCCTGACGCTGCGCCAGCAATGGACAGACAACGCACCATACATCAAATGGCACCTGCGGGTTCCATTGCTAATAAGCAATATGGTCTTGAAGCTGTTTCAGAAGAATCAATGCATGAGCCTCCTACAGTAACAGCAGATGCAGAAACAAAAATAGACCTTGGACAGGTAGATGTACGCAGTAACCTTCAGGAAACAGCGTTCTTCTATCCTAATCTCTATACAGATAAGGAAGGGAACATCAGTTTTGAATTTGAAAGCCCAGAGGCATTAACGAAATGGAAGATTCTCCTATTTGCCCATGGCAAAAACCTGGAGGTAGGATCAAATCAATTCTATACTCAAACGCAGAAGCAATTGATGGTTAGGCCAAACCTACCAAGGTATTTTAGGGAGTCTGATGAGATTGAAATAATTGCTCAGGTTCAAAATTTAAGTGATAAAGTTCAAAAAGGTCAGGCAAAAATCGAGATCATTGACCCTGTAGACAATTCTATTATTACTGACAAATTTATAATCGGTTCTGAAACAGTTGATTTTTCAGCAGAAAAAACCAATAACAGCACAGTTTCATGGAAGATAAAAGTTCCGGAGGGCTACCCAAGTGTGCAGGTGAAGGTTATTGCTGCTAGCGAAGAATTTTCGGATGGTGAGATTCAAGAATTGCCAATTCTCTCCAATAAAGTGTTGATTTCTGAAACTGAAAAAATAACGCTAAAAGCTGGAGCAAGCGAAGAATTTAAAATCAATTCTCAAGGAAAGAACAATCTTCAAGCAAAGGTTCAGGTTCAAAGCAACCCTATTTTGGAGATTATCTCAGCGATTGACTATCTTAAAAACTATCCATATGAGTGTACCGAGCAGACTACTAGCAAGTGGTTTGGCTATAAAATGGTTCAATATATTGGAAAACATTACCCAGCGATTTCAGAATACTTCAAATCAATAAACACAAGTGAGACCAAAAGCAGATTGGAAGAAAATGCGCAATTGAGTGAATTGAAACTCCAGGAAATGCCTTGGTTGAGAGATATTCAGCATGATGATCAGAAATTAAAGCAATTGGCTGAACTGTTTAATTCAAATATTGAAGCTGATTTGAAAGTCATGGAACAAAAGCTGCTTAAGAGTCAATTGGATAACGGTTCATTTCCTTGGTTCGAGGGTGGTAAATCAGATTCTTATATATCCATGCGGATCTTGGAAGTTGTTGGAAAGGTATATAACCTGGATCATTCCTTGATAAATAATGGAGTAAGAACAGGCATGGTCAATCTTTCTAAATATTTGGATCAGGACACTAGCATTACGAAGGAAAAGGCATCTGCAAGTCTGGCTTTAGATTATCTATACGCCCGTCATTTCTGGAATGCAGAGGTCAAAGTCCCAGAAAAAAATGTAACTGCTCTGAAGGCAAAAATTGCAAAAGCACCGCTTATTACAGCGAAGGGCCCTGCAGGTTATGCCGCAAAAGCATGGATCGTAAACCAATTATTCGGTGCGGGTAAGGAATCTAACGAGATTAAGAATAGGATTCAACAGGAGGTGATTTTAGATCCGGACAAAGGGATGTATTGGGAAAGCAACGGTAAAGCCTATAATGACATTAGTCTTCACAGTTATGTGTTGGAAGCATATAAGCTTTATGACCCTAGCAAGCTGACCCAGATCAGCCAGTGGATTTTCTATAGAAAAGAGGCAAACTATTGGAGAAGTACCTGGATGACAGTGGATGCTATCTATAGCTTGCTATTGACTAACAATCCAAAAGATTTCAGTCTAAAAAATAGTGTAACCGTATTGGTCGATAACCAAAATACTGTTATGGATTCCGTTGTACTTGGTCAGGTTTCTAAAACCTTCAACAAAGAAGAATTAAATAGCGACAAGTCTGTAAAAATTGAGAATCATAATGACAGGACAGTTTTTGGTGGAATCTTCCATCAATATTTTGTACCGGTTTCGGAAGTGAAAAGTTCAGTCAATGATATCAAGATCAGTAAGGAATACCAGGTTGAAAGGAATGGTAAATGGGTTGAAAGCAATCAAGCAAAGCTTGGTGAAAGGATTAAGGTTGTGATCACGGTAATCAATGACCAGAACTTAGAATATGTGCATCTTAAGGACAGTCGTCCTGCAGGAGTCGAACCTGAGTTTGTTCCTTCAGGATATAGTTGGAGAAATAATTATTACTTCACCCTGAAAGATGCCTCTACGAATTATTTCTTCAATAGCTTATTCAAAGGCAAACGAACTTATGAATACTTTGTAAAGGCGAATAACCTTGGGGTATTTAATTCGGGAGTGACCAGTATCGAGAGCATGTATGACCCTACGGTGAATTCAAGATCTGATAATAAGGTAATCACTATCGTAAAGTAATTTCCTTTTAAAATAAAAAATCCTTCTGATTGGCCTATGGGTTATCAGAAGGATTTTTTTATGGAATAAAGTTTATTTATTTTACTTGAGTAATTGTAGGTTTATGATTAACTACAACCACTTTTTCTTTAGCTTCAACTTTTTCTTTCTTAACATTTTCAGTTGCTGTATGGCCTCCCAATATAGGTGCTATTACAAGTCCAACCAAACAAGTCAATTTGATTAAGATATTCATAGATGGGCCAGATGTATCTTTAAATGGATCACCTACTGTGTCTCCAGTTACCGCAGCTTTATGTGCTTCAGAACCTTTGTAGGTCATTTCGCCGTTGATCATAACACCGGCTTCAAAAGATTTTTTAGCATTATCCCATGCTCCACCAGCATTATTTTGGAAGATGGCCCACATAACACCCGAGACTGCCACACCTGCCATATAAGCTCCTAAAGCTTCAGCTCCCATAACAAAACCAACGATGATAGGAGTAATTATAGTAATAGCTCCGGGAAGCATCATTTCACGCAGGGCTGCCTTCGTAGAGATATCCACACATCTTCCGTAATCCGGTTTACCTGTTCCTTCCAAAATACCGGGAATTTCCCTGAACTGTCTTCTTACCTCATTTACCATATCCATTGCAGCTTTTCCAACAGATTGCATTGCCAATGCTGAAAATACAACGGGAATCATACCACCGATGAATAATGCTGCAAGAACGTCTGCTTTAAAGATATTGATACCGTCAATCCCAGTAAAGGTAACATAAGCCGCAAACAATGCTAAAGCCGTCAATGCTGCAGAAGCAATAGCAAACCCCTTACCTACTGCCGCTGTGGTGTTCCCAACTGAGTCCAATACATCTGTACGCTGACGAACTTCCTTAGGCAATTCGCTCATTTCAGCAATACCCCCTGCATTATCTGCAATAGGACCAAATGCATCAATAGCCAACTGCATTGCCGTAGTTGCCATCATCGCCGAAGCTGCGATTGCCACACCATAAAATCCAGCCAGCTCATACGAACCCCAAATTGCCATGGCAAATAAGATAACCGATGAAGCAGTCGATTTCATCCCTGTTGCTAGACCTGCAATAATGTTGGTCGCAGCACCAGTTGATGAGTTTTGAACAATATTTAATACCGGCTTTTTACCTAGACCAGTGTAAAATTCAGTAAACGCTGAAATCAATCCGCCCACAGCCAATCCAACAATTGTAGAATAAAAGATATTCATTCGAGGTACATCTTGATAACCTTCACCAAAGAATTTCATCTGAAGGACTTCAGGAAGCATATATTGAATCAAGAAATAACAGGCAATTACCGTAAGAACGATAGATGTCCAGTTACCCGTATTTAATGCTTTTTGAACTTGGTTTTCTTTTGCATCATTCGATGAGACTTTCACAAGGAAAGTTCCAATGATAGAAGCTAAAATACCAACGCCGGCAATTACAATAGGCAACAAGATCGGTCCCATACCATGGAATGCATCCGTAAATTGCGTTCCATTCACCTCTGACATATCCTTAATAATGTAATTACCGAGTACCATGGAAGCCAATACGGTTGCTACATATGACCCAAATAAGTCAGCCCCCATTCCTGCCACATCCCCAACGTTATCACCCACGTTATCGGCGATAGTTGCTGGATTTCTAGGATCATCTTCAGGAATTCCTGCCTCAACCTTACCCACCAAATCTGCACCTACGTCAGCAGCTTTGGTATAAATACCACCGCCAACCCTAGCAAATAGGGCGATCGACTCTGCTCCAAGCGAAAAACCTGCAAGTGCCTCTAGGACAATCGTCATCTCATGATAAAAATTGCCACCCTCCGTCACGAACATTTTAAGGAACAATAAAAAGAAAATACTCAATCCTAAAACCGCCAGTCCTGCTACCCCAAGGCCCATTACCGTTCCTCCAGAGAAGGAAACTTTCAGTGCCTGTGGTAAACTAGTTCTTGCTGCTTGGGTGGTACGAACATTGGCACTCGTTGCAATTCGCATCCCGATATTACCTGCAAGTGCCGAAAAGAAAGCACCACAGATAAAGGCAACAACAATAATCCAATGTGATGTCTCTACAAGTGTAGATACAATAAATAAAGCAATCGATGCGATTACTACGAAGATTAACAGAATTCTATATTCAGCTTTTAAGAAGGCCATCGCCCCTTCCTGAATATTCTTGGAAATGGATTGCATTTTGCCGTCTCCAGCATCCTGCTTACCCACCCATCCTGCCTTGACGAACATAAATAGGAGACCCAACACAGCGAGTGCTGCTGGTAAATAGATGATATATTGTTCCATACAAAGTTTATTTGGTTAGTATTAAAGATAACAACTTTTTTTATCAATATACAAGTCCTTAAAAACTAGTCTCTGATATTACTCAATCGATAAACCTTGGGGAAACAATTACTTATAGAAAAGAAAAATTAAATGGGATAAACTCTAAAGGGCATTCCAATGATAGTGGTCACTTTCCAGCTTTACGGTATTGCTGTCCAATAATTGTCTTAATACATGAAGCCGATCATCATCCTTACCAATTTCTATCGCTTCAATCAAATCATGCAAATTCATTGGTTTTTCCAATAATAAATACTGAATCTTTTTCTCAATAGATTCCGATATTCCAGATTTATGCTGACGCACTACACATAAATCGCACACCCCACAGGGTTCAATAGCCTCCTCACCAAAATAATGTTGCAGGGAAAGGCTTCGACATTCCTTGGTATCCAGATAAGTATATATTGCTTTTACCTGAACTTCTTTGATTTCTTTTCTCTCCGCAATAAAATGTGTGTCAATATATAAGTTTTTGTAATCCACTCTTGGCTGTAGAAATTGTAATTGCGGTGCATCGGTCTTTGCAACATATGTTGCTAATTCCTGTTGTTGCAAAAATTTCAGCATCTTAACAACTTCTTCATATGGTTTCGACAGCCGTTTAGCTATTTCAAATTCATTAATTGGAACATAATAATCGAATACTCCGCCATAATTCCGAAGTATAGTTTTGATTAAAGGATCGAAGTGGGCACTTTGAACCTGAAACTTATATAATTCTTGAAAATCAACTTCAAATTTCAATCGAGCCGGAATAAAGACCGCCTCACTTAATGCTAACCATTTATCCCTTTCCAAAAACTTCAAAGCACTGAGCACTTTAATAACCTCTAATTTATATTTCTTAGCAAATTCTACGACATCAAAATCATAGGTTAATCCCTTTCCAGCTCCGTAGGCTATCTGGTAATAATTACAGAGGTGATGGTAAACCTGTTGAATATATTGGAAATCAGGAAAGTTTAGTTCGATATTGGTCCACAACTCATTTCGATCAGCCTGTTGATAGAGGAGCACAGGATATGCCTTCTTTCCATCACGACCTGCGCGACCTGCTTCCTGATAGTACGCTTCCAAAGAATCTGGAATATCTAAATGAATTACAAACCGAACGTCAGGTTTGTCTATTCCCATTCCAAAAGCATTGGTAGCCACAATAACCCTCGTCTGATTGCTAGTCCAAGATTCTTGTTTCTTTGCGCGCGTCTGCATATCTAATCCGGCATGGTAAAAATCTGCCGGAATACCGTGATTTAAGAGATACCTCGCCACCTCCTGAGTTTCTCTCCTATTCCGAACATATACAATCCCTGTCCCGCCTATCTTACTGATGATCTTCAGCATCCTTCCCATTTTATTATCCTCATGGAAAACCATATAGGCCAAGTTGTCTCTTTTAAAACTTTTGGAAAGAACATTATTGCTTTTGAACCCCAATTTTTCCTGAATGTCCTCCACAACCTTTGGAGTTGCAGTTGCCGTCAGTGCTAAAAATGGAACATTGGGTTTGAGATCTCTTAATTTTATGAGTTCTAAATAGGAAGGCCGGAAGTCATATCCCCATTGAGAGATACAATGAGCCTCATCAATAGCAAAAAGATTAACATTCATATGGCGGATCCTTTCCTGAACCATATCATTGTATAACCTTTCGGGAGCTAAATAGAGAAACTTAATATTTCCAAAAATACAATTGTCTAAAGCAACATCTACTTCTCGATGAGACATGCCTGAAAAGATTGCAATAGCAGGTATATTTCTTTTTCTAAGATTTTCTACCTGATCCTTCATTAAAGCAATTAAGGGGCTGACCACGATACAGATGCCCTCTTTAAGTAAGGCTGGAACTTGAAAGCATATAGATTTTCCCCCACCCGTTGGCATCAAGGCCAAGGTGTCATTACCCAATTGGATTTCATGGATTATCTCTTCCTGTAAAGGACGAAATTTATCATAACCCCAATATTCTTTTAAAATGGATAAACTGGTTTTTTCCATATATGATCGCTCTCCCAAACATACGCAAAATTATCCTTCAATATATAGTAGGACCTATTTTCAGCCTCCAACAAATGAATACATTTTTGAATATGCTTTATTGAATTAGACCCATCAAATAGCGTTAGGGAAGCATTTAATTTATCAGGAAGATCTGTATTATTCCGGATAATTAATAGTTCTGGATTTTGAAAGCCATTAGCTTTTCCATTGGAAATAAAGATTGACTTCTTATCCTGAAAATTGATGCTATTGTTTAAATGATCCGATGCCAATCTTGTAAAAGTTATTTCCTTTGTGTCGGTATACTTTTTAAGGTCTGGGAAAACTGAATATCTCAAATTTTTATGTGATAAGCTATCATAACTACTGAATAACTGCACATTTCCCCTATTTATGAAAGCAAATGAAATCTGCTTTCCAGTATTATATATTTTTAATCCATTAAATTCTTTCTGTTTTATTCTTGACATAAGAACCACTGAAAGCACTAAATTGATACAAAAAGTTGAGACAATTAATGTCCTTTTGCATTTGGTATTATAGGCAATAAATAAAGCAAATATTCCTAAATATGAAAACAAGCATTCAAATTTATTAAGTTGAATACCCTGAATGTTAGAAAGGGGCAAGGAATCGATATATGACAAATTCTTATAGGTTATAGCAATTGCGAAATCTAAAATAGTTCCGAAAACTTCACTCATTCTTCTCCAAGGAATGAAGACGAGTATTGTTCCGAGATAAAGAATTATTGTTGATGGAATCGTGATGAACAGATTGGAAAAGAGAAAATAGGTTGGAAACTGATGGAAATAATAAATGGCTAGGGGAGTTGTGGTCAGTTGAGCAGCTAAGGAGACTGAAACAAGGTTATAAAAAGATTTATATATCCAGTTATGTCTTGAATAGAGCTGGTTGAATAAGGGAACAAAGATAAGAATGCCTAATACAGCCAAATACGAAAGTTGAAATCCTATATCAAATATCATAAAGGGATCATAGACTAGTAATAGGAATGCAGAGGAAAAGACAGCATTCAATGATAATATCACCTTATTTTTCCAATAGCCTATCAAAAAAAGGCTGAACATCAAAGTTGCCCGCAATACTGCTGGTACAAATCCACATATTAAAGCATAAAACCAAATAAAAATCAGGATGAATGAAAACCGAATCTGTCTTCCACCGCGAATTCTATCTAATGGCGATAGAATCAAAGTGAACAAAAGATACATTAGACTAACATGAAACCCTGAAACACTCAATACATGAATGGTTCCTGTATTTGAAAAAACATCAAAAACTTGAGGGGAAAGATTGGATCGATATCCAAAAGTAATCGCGCTAGCTATTTGGAAACTTGTTTCCGAAGGGATGAATTCCTTAAATTTTGTCTGCAGAGAGTTTTGAATGTTTTTTATAGCTTTTTGGAAACGACCTTCTTGATCTGTATAATGTTTAATTAATTTAATATTCTGAATAGGGATAAAAACTTGATAGTAAATACCTTTGTTTTTTAAATATTGAGAATAATCAAATTGTGAAGGGTTGTAAGGAGGAGGTAATAGCTGTATTTTTCCTTTGAAACTAATTAGATCACCTTTGTTTAAATGGAGAATAGCTGAATCTTTGTCCCAAATACTGGTCTTAATTTTTAATTCAGCATACTTGTTTTTCTTGTCATCTTTTTCAATGTATAATTTGGATTTAAATTGTAGGACCTGACCACTTCGAGTAGGATCTTCCATAAGTTTTGCTAGATAGATATTATCATTCTCTAAATCGGGAGTAACTTTTGGTAAATGGGTTCCGATATTGATTAATCCCAATAGAAATAGGAGAATATGTAGTAAAAATTGGTATTGTCTAAGCAATTTAAATACATGCAGACCCAAACAGAATAAAAAGAAAAATATTGTGAGATAAATTAGATTATAATAAAGGCTTTCAGACCAGTTGATAAGATTTGCAGATAAAATCCCCAAGGCATAAAATGTAAATATTTTGAGGAATGGAATATGTTCAATTTTCAACTTTAGAATATCCATCTTACCAAGAATATCTGATTTGAAAACGAATGTCAGATTTTTTATTTCCTGCAATCTTATCCAGGCCAGAACCTATTTCTTCAACATTAAAATATTTACTTATTCCATATCTAATCCAAATATCCAATCTCTTAATAGGTTTAATTTTCTTATTGATGTAGAATCGAAATCCTTGTCGAAAATAGGACGGAAATGAAAATGAATGCAGAACATTTCTTTCATACGTAAATATTCTAGTTTCATAATCAGCAGCATTGAAATAGGAAATCCTTAAATTCCCTCCCACTTTCCATTTGGGTTTATTCCAAATAATGTCTTGAAAGATGAGAAAGCCTTTGCTAACTCCAAGATTTGTTTTGTGAAATAGTTTACCTTCTACTTGATTAGCGATATGAAAATTTGGAGTCAACTTGTAAAGAAATATCAACCTTGCCTGTTGCCTTTCTACATCAGCAATTCCTTCAAATTCTTTTAAATCTGCAGGATAATTTTCTTGATAAAACTTATATTGATATCGAAATCTTAAATGTCCCTTCTTATACCAGATATAGCTCATTTGCGTTCTGAACTGATAAGAATGTGAAGGTATTTTAGTTCTGAATTTCATCCATGGAAACTCAGTGTAATCTATGCTATTTACCCATTCAAACCTTCTCTTAGGATGGTAGACAAGACTTAAATGCCATCCTTTTTCATTTCCTAATGTCGATTGCTCTTGGAAAGATTGTGCAAGGAAGCTATGATAATCTGGAGTATAATTTCTATAGCTGATCGAGGTTGAAAACTTCCTTCCCATTGCTGCGATAACTCCATGATTATTTGCCCAACCTGAATTTATCGAATGTGCCGACTCTCCAAAAATTAAAAGGTTAAGAAAATTATATTGATAGTAAACAGACACATTTTGAAGGTTGTCACCTTCGAACCGATATTGGCTATATGTTCTATTATTGAGTTTAAGTGGGACATTAAAATGGGTAGAGCTGATATTTGTTCCAATTTTCAGATTTGTTTTGACATAGTTTAGATTGAACCCATATACCATTTGGTTGAGCGAATTTCTGTTTCTCAATTCAGAAGGGGTTCGATGTAAACCGGAATAGTTGATACTTGTTACCAATCTTTGATCATCCACTGACTTAATTGTTGCGGTTAATTGATTGTGAGAGAAGAAAGGTGTGAGTTCTAAATTCTTGGATTTAAAGGTTGCAGCGACTCCACGCATAAACTTATTTTCCATCATTCCAGTATGCGGTCGGATACCATTACCATTTTGCATTATATGGGCAACAGAGGCTCCATTTCCGAAAATAGGACCATTCCAAAGAACAAGTCCTTGACCAAATTGAAGTAAATAATCTCCAACAATTAATTTTTCAAGGTATCCAATATTATTGAATAAAATGGATGCAGAATAATAATCAAAACCATATTTCTGCTTTTCTTTAAAAAATGGTTCCCCAGCATCTTTCTCTAAATTGAAGCTTAATTTAACTTTATCTCGATAGCTCCATCTGAAACGATTCGCTATTTTATCTGGCGATCCTAAATATCGGGACCTATTAGGATCTGATATTTCATAGCCTCTAGGAACTTCGATTCCTCGGTTGTAAGTCATCATCCATGAACCTTTTGTCTTGCTGACATGGCTTTGGAAATTATCACCCTCTTCAAAAAACCTTTCCTTTACAATCACAAATGGAAGTAACTGCTCTAATTGTTCCAGACTGATTCCAGGGACAACCTGTAGTTCAAGGACTGAAACAAATCTTTCAATTTTTTGACGATGAAGAATGATTTGCTGAATTTGATAATTTGAAAGAAAGATTAGCTGCTTAAACTCTTTTTCAGTAGCGTTATTGAGATCAATTGGATTTCTTAAAAGATCACTCAATTGCTCGCTGAAATCGGAAATTTCATCCGAATAATTTGTTTCATCTAATATTTGGCTGGCTATTATGTCTTCGACTTCAGACTCTGATTGGGAATAAGAAAAGAATGGGATAAAAAGTAAAAATATTAAGAGGACTAAACTATAATTAATAGGTATAGGAATGTAGTTTAAAAATTTGATTTTTCCCGAATAATTCATCGATTGTAAATTTCGGGGAGCACTATTAATTTAAAAGGTATTGTATATAATTCTTATAAGTAGGGTACGGAGGTTAATGTTATCGAATGGTTAAATTATTATTATGAAAAGATTGAATAATTTATAAAACTTTCAATATTGTTTTCAAAAATTAAAAATATTCATAAAAAAATTTACTAATGTTTAGTATATCTAAATATTTATAGAATTTTAGTATATAATATTTTAAGGAAACTAAATCAATGAAGAATATTTGCAAAATACCCCTTTTTAAAGAAATATCTTCTAAATAAAATAATTTCTGTTAAAATTTCTATAAAAGAAAAATATCCTTTTTCGCTTTATTTATTAAAATTTTTAACAATATACATTTACTACATGACAGCACAGGATAGCGGCAATTTTTAGAAGCCCTAACTTGTTAATAATCAATTATAACAAACCCAACTTTAAACCGAAATTATGAAAAAAAGAAAAACACATCTGTTTTCAGGTGGGGTTAAGGCTATTGTCTTATTCATCTTTCTAATCTCAAGTAATCAAGTCGTTCAAGCACAAGAAACCATTACTGTAACAGGTACAGTAACCGATTCTTTGGCTAAGCCATTACCTGGAATTAGCATTGCATCAGATGGAAAAGAAACGAGTACTGACTCCAATGGAAAATACGTCCTCGACGTAAAACGTGATGGCATTCTGATGTTCTCAGCAATTGGTTATGTATTACAACAGGTACCTGTAGAAGGAAGAAATGTAATTAATATTACCTTTCTTGAAGCAGCATCTGAAATTGAATCCGTAGTTGTTACTGCCTTTGGAAAGCGGCAACGAAAAGAAGCAATTGTAGGTTCAGTTACTTCAATTAATGCTAAAGAATTAAAAGTCCCATCCAGTAACTTAACAACTGCATTTGCAGGAAGACTCTCCGGGGTAATTGCCTATCAAAGATCCGGTGAACCGGGAGCAGATGACGCTTCATTTTTTATTCGCGGAGTAACCACTTTTGGAAACGGAAGTGGAAGCCCCTTAATCTTAATCGATAATATTGAATTAACAACTACTGATCTAGCCAGGTTACAACCTGATGATATTGAAAGTTTTTCCATTTTGAAAGACGCAAGTGCAACCTCACTATATGGTGCTAGGGGTGCAAATGGGGTAATTTTTGTCACGACCAAACAAGGTAAGGAAGGTGCAACAAAATTAAATTTAAGAGTTGAAAATTCAGTCTCAATGCCAACTCGGAATATTGACATTGCTGATCCAGTTACTCACATGAAACTCTACACAGAAGCCCAGCTTACTAGAGATCCCTTGTCACATATCCTCTATCCACAGAATAGAATCGATAAAGTCGCCGAAGGTGGTAATAATCCATTTGTTTACCCATCAACAGATTGGTTTGATTTAATGTTCAAAGAAAGAACAAATAATCAAAGGTCTAATTTAAGCGTAACAGGTGGTGGGAAAATTGCTCAATATTATGTTGCAGGGGCATATAATGTTGATAATGGGATATTAAAGGTTGAACCTAAGAACAACTTTAATACAAATGTTAAATTGAATAGCTATCAGTTACGTTCAAATGTCAATATGAAATTAACTCCCAAAACGGAGTTGATTGTTAGAATGTACGGAATATTTGATGACTATAAAGGACCAGTTGATGGAGGGACAGGAATGTATCAAAAAGCACTCAGATCAAGTCCTACATTATTCGCTCCATTTTATGAGCCTGATGATGCAAATAGTGCATCTAGACATGTACTGTTCGGAAATTATAAATCAGGAAATTCCTATTATTTAAATCCTTATGCAGAAATGCTTCGTGGGTATAAAGAATATTCTCAGTCAAGAATGTTGGCTCAATTGGAGTTAAATCAAAACTTATTTTCAATAACGGAAGGATTGAATGCTAGAGGATTATTTAGCACCAACAGATATTCTTACTTTGATGTAGCAAGAGCTTATGGACCATATTTTTATAACATTGGAATATATGATAAGAATACCGATAAGTATATCTTAAACTATCTTAATGAAAAAGAAGGCCCTGCTCATTATGAAGATATCAGGCCGTTGTATCAAAATAGAAACTTAAGTACCGAATTGTATGGTCAAGCAACCTTAGATTATAGCCGATTGTTTAATGAAAAGCACAATTTCGGCGGAACCTTGGTTTTTGTATTACAACAACGTTTATCCACTACTGAAAACTTTGATTTGCAATCATCTTTACCGCACAGAAATATTGGTCTTTCAGGAAGAACCTCCTATTCTTATGACAACAGATATTTCGGCGAATTCAACTTTGGATATAATGGGTCTGAAAGATTCTACACGGATAAACAATTTGGGTTTTTCCCAACAATTGGTTTAGCTTGGGTTGTATCAAACGAAAAATTCTGGAATAAAAGTATTGTAAATAATCTAAAAATAAGGGGATCATACGGATTGGTAGGAAATGATGCTATTGGTCGTCAAGAAGATCGTTTCTTTTATTTATCCAGCGTGAACCTTGATAATCCGGATCGCGGTGCAACCTTTGGTTTTGATAATGGTTATAGTAATACAGGAGTTTCGATCTCTAGATACCCCAACCTTGATATTACATGGGAAAAATCTTACCAATCCAATGCAGCAGTCGAGCTCGGACTTTTTAATAAAGTCAATATTATCGCAGAAGCCTATTCTCAACGCAGGAAAAATATCCTAATGTCACGTTCATCTATTCCATCAACAATGGGATTGTCTACAGTAACCATGGCTAATGTTGGTGAGGCAAGTTCTAAAGGTGTGGATATGTCATTAGATTATACGCATAATTTTAGTCAAGATTTTTGGATGATTACTCGTGGTAGTTTCACATTTGCCACCAGTGAATTCGTTAAATATGAAGAACCAGAATACGTAGACAAGTACAAATCAAGGGTCGGTCAATCCATCAATCAAAATTGGGGATATATTGCTGAACGATTATTTATAGATGAAAATGATGTTGCCAACTCTCCTAGGCAGAATTTTGGAATCTATGAAGCTGGAGATATTAAATATCGTGATGTAAATGGAGATGGTCAAATTACAACCTTAGATATGGTTCCTATTGGTTATCCTACTACTCCTGAAATCACTTATGGATTCGGTACTTCCATGGGATATAAAAACATAGATTTTTCTATTTTCTTCCAAGGATTGGCCCGTGCATCCTTTTGGATTGATCCATTTGCAACAGCTCCTTTCGTAAACTACGACGGGAATAACATAAATAATGGTTTCATCGGTGAAAATGCCTTATTGCAAGATTATGCTGATAGCCATTGGTCTGAGGAAAGCCGCGATATTTATGCAGTATGGCCTAGATTGTCAACTATTCCAATATCAAATAATAATCAAACAAGTACTTGGTTTATGCGCAATGGAAGCTTTTTAAGGATAAAAAGTATTGAAGCGGGTTATACCTTACCTCAAGAGTTTACCTCCAGATTTAAGATCACAAATTTCAGAGTTTACTTTAGTGGTAGCAATCTCTTCAGCTTTAGCAAATTCAAAATGTGGGATCCTGAAATGGGAGGAAACGGATTGGGATATCCACTTCAAAAAGTTTTCAACCTGGGTCTAAATGTTAATTTTTAACCTAAAATCTATGTCTAAAATGAAAAGATTTTTAACATTAATCTTACTGCCAATTTTTACGATATTACTATTCCCCAGTTGCAAAAAATATTTAAATGTTACTCCGGATGGGATAGGTACAATCGATTACGCTTTTAGAAAACGTTCCGAGGCAGAAAAATACTTGTTTACCGTATATAATAATCTACCAAGTTATGGAAACACTAGCACAGATCCCGGATTTGCAACGGGTGATGAGTTTGCTATTCATTATCCTTCAACCTATTTTGATATTGGTTTGAATAGAATTCAAAGAGGCGAACAAAATATTGTCAATCCTTTCGCAAATTATTGGGATGGTTGGAATGGCGGAAAGGCTTATTTTCAAGCATTGCGGGAATGTAATATCTTTTTGGAAAATGTGGTAACCATACCTGATATCACAGAAACTGAATTAAAAAGGTGGGTTGCTGAAGCAAAATTCCTGAAAGCCTATTATCATTTTTACTTGTTAAGAATGTATGGACCCATTCCATTAATTAAGGAAAGTCTTCCTGTCTCTGCGTCTATAGAAGAAGTTCGTGTTTCAAGAGAGCCGGTGGATGAGGTAGTTAATTATATAGTGAGTCTATTGGATGAATCAGTGGTTGATTTACCTCAAAACATCCTTAATGAGGCTTCAGAATTAGGTAGAATTACCAAACCAATTGCTTTAAGCCTTAAAGCACAAGTGTTAATAACCGCAGCTAGTCCATTATTTAATGGAAACCCAGATTACTCAACTTTTAAAAATAAAGATGGTTTAGCATTATTTAATCCAACTGTTGATAAAGAAAAATGGGCAAAGGCTGCAAAAGCAGCAAAAGAAGCAATTGATTTGGCAACAACTGCAGGAGCAACCTTATATTATTATACGCCAATTTCTGGAGAAACAATGTCCGATTCAACGCGTGTGACGATGAATATTAGGGCAAGTATCACTGACAAATGGAATCCAGAAACGATCTGGGGATCCAGTAATGCTATGGCTTCAAGTGTTCAAGGGTTAGCACAAGCTAGATTAACAACTGGAGATCATGGTTCAATTCCTTCACCTCCTAGTACGAACGAATCAATAAGATCTATGCTTGCACCTCCTTTACATATTGCTGAAATGTTCTATAGTGACAAAGGTGTTCCAATTGAGGAAGACAAAACTTATGATTTTGAAAATAGGTTTACTAGAGTTAGAACAGCAACAGCTGCAGAAAAATACTATATAAAGGAAAACAGTTCCACTGCTCAAATCAACTTTGATAGGGAACCTCGTTTTTATGCAAGCTTAGGATTTGATGGTGGAATATGGTACGGGAATGGATTATTTAATGATAATAAAACCTGGTTTATTGAAGGTAAAGCTGGTCAACGTGGTGCTCAATTGGGTGCTTCTTTGTACTCAGTTACAGGTTATTGGCCAAAAAAATTAGTCAACTACAAAAATGACTTCGGCAGCAACTCTGATTCATACACCACTATAAATTATCCTTGGCCAGTTATCAGACTTGCAGAATTATATTTATGGTATGCTGAAGCTTTGAATGAATCAAGTGGCCCTGGCGAAGAGGTTTATAAATACCTTGATTTAGTAAGAAAAAGAGCTGGCCTACTTGGAGTAAAAGAAAGTTGGTCAAAGTATGCACGAAACGCTAACAAACCAAATTCTGCTGATGGATTAAGAGATATCATTCGAAGGGAACAATTAATTGAAACCATCTTCGAAGGAAAAAGATATTGGACTTTGAAACGCTGGAAATTATCAGACACCTATCTTAACTTGCCAATAAGAGGATGGGATTTAGAACAAGAGGATGATAATTATTATCGTGTAAAAACGGTTTTAAACCCAGTATTTACTTCAAAGGATTATTTATGGCCTCTATCAGAAGACGCTATTATTAACAATCCAAACTTAGTTCAAAATCCAGGTTGGTAGATCTTAAAGAAATAATCATGAAAAATTTAATTTATTATATACTGATTTTAGGCACTTTATCATTTTTGTCAGGTTGTGACAAAAGTGACTTAAATAGCCATGAATCCATTTCATCAGATGGAGAAATCCCAGGATTAGTAACCAATGTGAAGGTTGAAAATGGACCGGGGTCTGCAATTATTACTTATTCCTTGCCAAAAAGCGGAAGCTTACAATATGTAATGGCAAAATATAGCATTAATGACAATACAGTTAGAGAAGCAAAGAGTTCCAGGTATGGAGATACAATTAGGGTTGACGGCTTTGAAAAAGAAGGTGAATATACCATACAGTTATTCTCAGTCAGTAAAAGCGAACAGCTTTCAGAACCGGTTTCTGTTAAGGTAAATCCTTCAGAACCTACCTTCAGAACAATTGCTAAGAGTATGGTAGTACGTGAGGATTTTGGAGGTATGAATGTTACTTTTAAAAACCCTGAAGAATCAAAAATCGCTGTAGTTATCTTGACTAAAGATAATAATGGTGAGTTTACTCCTACTGAGACTTTTTATACTCAGATAAAAAATGGTTCATTTTCTGTTCGAGGATTTGAACCTGAAGCTCGAACTTTTGGTGTTTATATAAAAGACAGGTGGAATAATTACTCTGATACTCTTTTCAAAGAAGTTACTCCTCTATTTGAAAAAATAATCGATAAGTCGAAATTCAGACAGTATGTTTTACCTGGAGACCAACCAGCAGCATGGGGATGGGTCATGAGTAATATGTGGGATAATAAATTGGGTGAGCCAGGTTTCCACACCCTTCAAGGTGCATTACCTAGACCACATAAATTTACATTTGACTTAGGTGGAATTGTAAAGCTGAGCCGTTTCAAAATATTACAAAGAACAGGAACTTGGTTTTATGCCCATGGGAATCCAAAAGAATGGATAATGTACGGAAGTGCAACCGTGCCTGATGCGTCCGGTTCCATGGATAAATGGATCAAACTGATGGATTGCTTTTCTGTAAAACCTTCTGGATTGCCAACTGGAGAAGTTTCCGATGACGATAGGAATCATGCCCAAGGAATTGATGGATTAGGGGAAGAGTTTAATTTCCCAATAAACGCTCCTCCGGTAAGATATATCAGAATGGAAATTCTAAAGAATTGGGGAAATACTGACTTCTTTCATGCATTGGAACTTACTTTTTGGGGGGATCCAGAATAATTTTAAAGGAAATTGATATGTTAAAAAAATATATAAAAAATACAATCTGGCTATTAATTGCTAGTTGTTTTGTTCTTTCCTGTACGAAATGGGATGATTATAAAAAGTACATTGAAGACGGCGAGAAAATCTATCCAAGCAAACCTAACAATATCACCTCTCATCCAGGTGATGGTAGGGTTCTATTCAAATGGAAAAAGGAAATTGATGAAAGTGTCAACAAGTATAAAATCTTTTGGAATAACGGAAACGATTCTTCTGAAGTGGATGCATCAAAATTCAAAGTAGGTGATTCAATTTTGCATTACATTAATAAATTGAATGAATCCAGTTATACATTTTCCTTTTATTCCTATGACAAGGATGGAAATAAATCGGTAAAAACTGAAATTCCTCCAGTGAATGTGTATGGTCCTAAATATAGAAATTCACTCTTAAATAGACCAGTTAAGGGTGTGGATTATGACGCTGAAAAATTCATGCTTAACATTCAATGGGGTACGGCAGACACCTCGTATTTATATACGGATCTTAAATATGTTGATGCACAAAATAAGGCAAAAACTGTTCGAATTACTCCATTAGATGAAACCACTGAAATATCATGGAAATTAGGTACAAAAATTTATTATAAATCAACCTACATCCCTATTACTGGAGCAATCGATAATTTTGAAACAGTGAATCAAGATTCCATCTTGGTACAAAACATTATGTTATCGAAAGCAGGATGGAAGAAAATTGATTTATTGAATGATATTGGGGCAGATGGGTACAGTACCAATCTTGCAAATATTTGGGATGGTGAACTTGGCTCCTATCCAAAAATTTATCATTCAGAAGGCGGTAGTATACCACATCATTTTACCATTGATTTAGGGAGTATTAATCAACTGACCATGTTTGAGGAGTCTGGAAGACAGGACTGTGCTTGCCACAATGCTGTGGATTTTGAAGTTTGGGGAATTGACAATGTTACTAACGCAGCAACAACACTGCCAGCCAATGATCCAAAATGGAAAGATGAATCCATTGCTAAAGGATGGACCCTTCTTAAAACCATAAACAGAACTGATGATGGAATAGCACCATTTAAAATAAACCTAGAAGAAGGCATTCCTCCAGTTCGATATATTAGAATTCGAGTATTAAGAACACAGGATAACAGTATTGAAAGTCATATGGGGGAAATATCATTCTGGTATAACCCATAATTTTAAATCGAATAAATTTGGCAGCGGAGAGTATGAATATACTTTCCGCTGTTTTTTTATAAAAGAAGTATAGCCTTTTATTTTTTCATCCTCCCTTCCTCTTCATTTCATAACCATAAATCTTATCAAACATCCTCCCTTCAACTCACTTCCAAAACAATATATCCAATCAAACACCCTTCAATAAAAAAGCTGCCCTAAAGCAGCTCTAACATTATATTTCAACTAATCTAATATCCATTTCAAACACCACTCACTCCAACTTTCCATTCTGTTAAATCCTATTCTAACCCCAATCCTAACAACCATCCTGCACCCCTACCTAACACCCTTTCCTATCCCTATCTAACACCCCTGCCTAGCACCCCAACATCTTATGTCTTTTGTCTTTAGTCTTATGTCTTTAGTCTATCTCCCCCCATCATTATAGAAAATATATAATCCATCTTTCCCCGCAACAATAACATCCTTCCTCCCCGATTTCCTCAGGTCCTCAATAGAAAAATAGATCCCCGCACCTTTTCCTTCTCCCAATGAACCATAACTAATTATATTTTTTGTAAATGATTCACCATTCCATTTGAAGTAATAAACCCCAACAGGATCATTCGCTCCAGGATCATTGCCATTATGCGCCCTAAAGCGCTTCCCAGTCACAAGTTCCTCTACCCCATCTCCATCAATATCAACCCATTCCATTGTATGGTATTGTGAATTATACGGATCTATATTATGTTTTACCCAGGATCTCTTTCCTTTTGAATCTTTCTTCTGTTCATACCAATCCAGTCCATAGCCATGACCTTGACCCACAATCAAATCATTTAGACCATCTTTATTGACATCTACCACTAAAATTGGAACACTTGCATCACCAAAATCAAAATCTGTATGATGAAACCATTTTCCATTCGGGTCTTTCGGAGCTTCCAACCAACCATTATTTAGTATGATATCGATGCGCTTATCCTCATTTACATCTCCAAATCCTAGACCATGCCCCTGTTTATCGGCAACATCAACCTTCTTAAACTCACCCGTTCCCTGACCCTGAGCATTTCTAATCAATTTATAGTACTTCAGAGGTTGATTCGGATTATTAGGAATGATTTCTACATGTCCATCCCCATCTAGATCATATGCCCTAGTTGTTTCAATATTTCCAGTTTCATCGATGACATGCTTTTTCCAGGGACCATTATTCCCAGGATTTTCAAGCCAGAAAAGCGTCGCTTCAAACCAGCCTCCTGTTATGATGTCCATTTTTCCATCCCCATTTACGTCAATGGGTATGGTTGAAAAATCATCCCAATACTCTTGAACACGTTTAACCTCGGTAATGAAATGTCGTTGAATAAACGTAGGTCCCTCATACCAGAATGCTCCAGAAATTAAATCAGGATGCCCGTCAGCATTAATGTCAGCCACGCCAACAGACTCATAGGTTTCCGAAGAAACCTTATGTTTTGTGAAGTGTATTGGCCCTTTTTTCGGGGCATCATGCTCTTTCTCTTGGCCGAATGCTGATGCAATAATACCAAGGGATAGGCTTATAGTGGTTAATAATCGCATAACTCAAGTTAACAATGAACTTTTATTCAACTGTCATGCAGTGTCATGCCTCCATAAAAAAAGCCGCCCGAAGGCAGCTTTTAAATATCATTGGATATAATTTACAAAAATAAACTATATATCAATTTTTGCATAACGAGCATTCTGTTCGATAAACTCGCGACGTGGAGCAACCTCATCACCCATTAACATTGAAAAGATACGATCACACTCTGCCGCATTTTCAATTGTTACTTGACGAAGAGTGCGTCTTTCAGGATCCATAGTTGTTTCCCATAATTGTTCCGCGTTCATCTCTCCAAGACCTTTGTATCGCTGAACATGTACGCTATCTTCTTTTCCAGCACCTTTCAAACGTTGAATAGCTGCCAAACGTTGATCTTCGGTCCATGCGTATTCAGAATCTTTACCTTTTTTAACCAAGTACAATGGTGGAGTCGCAATATAAACGTATCCTCGCTCAATTAATTCTTTCATATAGCGGAAATAGAATGTCAACAATAATGTCGCAATGTGCGATCCGTCGACATCGGCATCCGTCATAATGATGATCTTATGATATCTAAGTTTTTCGATATTTAATGCTTTTGAATCCTCAGCAGTACCAATACTTACGCCTAAAGCAGTGAACATATTCTTGATCTCCTCATTTTCGTAGATCTTATGTTCCATTGCCTTTTCAACGTTCAATATTTTACCTCTCAAAGGCATGATGGCCTGTGTAGCACGGTCACGTCCCTGTTTTGCAGTACCACCCGCAGAGTCCCCTTCGACGAAGAAGATCTCACAACGATTCGGATCCCTGTCAGAACAGTCAGCAAGCTTTCCTGGTAAACCAGAACCTCCCATCACTGTTTTACGTTGAACAAGCTCTCTTGCCTTACGTGCAGCAGCACGAGCTTGAGCAGCTATCACAACCTTCTGAACAATCTGTTTTGCCTCCTTAGGATTTTCCTCTAAGTAAGAACTTAAGATTTCACCTACGGCTACATCTACAGCTCCCATAACCTCAGAGTTACCCAATTTAGTTTTGGTCTGTCCTTCAAACTGTGGTTCAGCAACCTTAACTGAAATTACAGCCGTTAACCCCTCACGGAAGTCATCCCCTGTAATCTCAACCTTCAGGTTCTTCAATAATCCTGAATCATCAGCATATTTCTTCAATGTACGAGTCAATCCTCTACGGAAACCCGCAACATGAGAACCGCCCTCAACTGTATTGATGTTATTCACGTAAGAATGTACATTCTCAGAATAAGTATCATTATACTGAAGTGCCAATTCTACTGGAACTCCCTGCTTAATACCTTCAACATAAATAGGCTCAGGAATCAATGCAGTTCTGTTACCGTCCAAGAATTTCACAAACTCTTGAAGACCGCCTTCAGAAAGATATACATTCTTCTTAAACTCTCCGTTATCCAAGATCTCTCTCTCATCAATCAATGTCAGGGTAATCCCTTTATTCAAAAATGAAAGTTCTCTCAAACGGTTTGCTAAGGTGTCGTAGTTATATACTGTAGTAGTAGTAAAGATCTCTGGATCCGGTTGGAAGGTAACAATAGTACCTGTAACATCACTTACCCCGATTTCTTCCACATCAGCTCTAGGTTTTCCTTGTTCGTATTCTTGGACAAAGATTTTTCCCTCTCTGTGAACCTCAGCACGTAGCAATGTAGACAAGGCATTCACACAGGAAACCCCAACACCGTGTAATCCTCCAGAAACCTTATAGGTATCCTTATCGAATTTACCACCGGCGTGCAATACCGTCATTACAAGCTCTAATGCTGATTTCTTTTCTTTTTTATTAATTCCTGTCGGAATACCACGACCATTGTCGCGAACAGATACACCGTTATTTTTTAGAATGGTTACGACAATGTCGTTACAATATCCGGCAACAGCTTCATCGATTGAGTTATCGACTACTTCATAAACCAGGTGATGTAGACCTTTTACGCCTGTATCACCGATATACATAGAAGGGCGCTTACGTACTGCTTCTAATCCTTCTAATACCTGGATATTATCCGCTGAATACGTAGATGCATTTTTATTTTCTTCGCTCATGAAAATCCTTTAAAATTACTGTTGATTAACTCTCAAAAATACGAAATTTTGTCCTAATAATCAAATAAAAAAGGCAATGTGAACGGGCAAAATTAACATAATTTAGCTATTCAATTTATCTAGGAAATATCCGTCTTTCTATAATATTTGATTTTTTTATCTTAGGTTTGTCATTATCAAAATCGAAATACAGTATAAAGAATGAATAAACTATTAAAAATTACCTTAGGTCTTGTTGCTACTGCAGCAATTGTATCATGTAATCAACAGGCTGGAACCCCAACTGAAAAAAGTACTGCTCCTGCTACAACAACCACTGTAGCTGCTGACCCAACCGACAAAATCGCATATGTAAACTCAGATACTCTTTCTGAAAAATATCAATATTTCAAAGATGTTCGTGCTAAATTAGAAGCGAAAGTAAAGAAAGCTCAGTCTGACCTTCAAGCTAAAGGCCAAGCATATCAACGCGAATTAGCTGAATATCAACAAAAAGCTGCTACAATGAGCGCTTCGGAACGTCAGGCAACGGAAGAACGTTTGGTAAGACACCAAAATGATTTAGGACGTATGGACCAAAATGCTTCCACTTCAATTGCTCAAGAAGAACAAACGGAATTCACTAAAGTCTATACAACCATTACTGATCATTTGAAGAAACATTCTGAAGATAAAGGTTACAAATTGGTGTTAACTTATTCCAAAACTAATCCAGCTGTACTTTATGCTGATCCTAAAATGGACATAACTACTCAAGTACTGGAAGCTTTGAACAAAGAATACAAAGACAAAAACGCTACTCCAAAAAAATAAGGCATTCTAAAACATAAAAAAAACAGGTTCCAAAATATTGGAACCTGTTTTTTTTGACCCTAATCTTTATTATTTGATTTCTGCATTAATCTCACTAAATTTCAACTTTAAACAACAGGTATGGTAAGACACATTCTCCGAAAAGAAGAAAATGGCTATGATTGGTACGAAATTCTCAATCCTACATTGGAGGATTTTACAGAATTAAAAACCAAATACAACCTCAATGATGCTTCTATAAAGGACTGTCTTGAAATTGGACACCTTCCAAAAATCGAAGAATTTGAAAACTATCACTTCCTTATTTTAAGATCTATCGTTGAAAATTTCCCTGAGAGCTCCGATACTCTTGCTGATATCACCTTACGAATCTCTGTATTTTATGACGAAGATTTCATTATTACTGTCCACCGTAATGAAATAAAATTATTGGATGAACTCATCGATCTGGACAAATCAAATAAGAAGTTAAAGTCGAGTAAAAGCTTAGTAAATAGTTTAGTTTCCCAATCGCTAAAGACTTTTGAAAACTTAGTCATTAACGACTTGGCTTCCAAGCTGGATGACTACGAGGAAATTGTATTCCTTCATCGCAAAAGAAAACCTTTCTTAATGAAGCTGTACTACCTCAAAAGACAAATCGATTTGATTCGTATCATTCTTACCTTGTACAAGGATATTGTGGATTACTTCCATATGCCTGAATATCAGAATATCTATACACAAGACCTTCGGGATATTTACTCAAGAACAAATACGCTTTTTAGGAATATCGGTGAAAACACAGCTCAATTACTTTCTGTATACTTCAATATAGAATCAAACCATACCAATGAAATTATGCGTATTCTAACCATAATTTCGGTTTTCTTTATGCCATTAACCTTTATTGTTGGGGTTTATGGAATGAATTTTAAATATATGCCAGAAATTGAATGGAGGAGTGGATACCCTGCCGTTTGGATTGTAATGGTCCTAGTTTCTGTTCTGATCTATATCTGGTTCAAAAGGAAAAGATGGCTATAACAATGGGGATTTTTTAGGAGTTGTCGCTACAAAATCCTTTAAATAGAAGGGCTCAAAGTAAGCGACGTCTTCAAATTGCTGTCCTAAAAATTTATCATAGGATACTCGATTTTGATAGGTTGCAATAGAATCAAATGATGTAACAACCTGTATATTTTGATGATTTTTAAAAGTATCCTCGAATTTATCAGCTCCTGAACCGAAGAGAATAACCTGATGACCTGCATTCAAAAATTCATCAAAGCTATTTTCATCAATAATCAAAGCTTCCGTTTCTTTCAATAGCATACCCTTAGAATCGAATACCGCAGTATAAACTTCTCTCCTTCTAGCGTCGATCATAGGCACTAAAAGAGATTTCGACTCAATAGCTGACTCATATTCCCTCAAATACCCCGCAACAAGGGCCTCTAGCGTATTATTGGCTATCAACGGAATATCCAATCCATAACAAAGTCCTTTTGCTGTAGAAACGCCAATTCGAAGTCCTGTATAAGAACCCGGCCCCATACTAACTGCTATGGCTGATAACTGATCTAATCTTAAACCAGCTTTCTCCATCAGGTTTTGAATAAACACAGTAAGTTTTGTAGCATGTAGATTTGGCTCTTCACCAACGATAGACAACACATTGTTTCCATTTTTTGCTAGCGATACGGAACAAAGGTTTGTTGCAGTTTCTATCGAAAGGATATATTTATCAGACATAATGATTAAGGTACTGGATCATGACCATGTCCACCCCAAGGGTTGCAGCGGACAATTCGTTTTATAGTTAACCAACCTCCTTTAAAGGGGCCGTATTTAAGAATCGCTTCCTTACCATATTGGGAACAGGTAGGAGAATATCGGCAATTTGCACCTAACAAAGGCGAAATAAAAATTTGATAGAAACGGATAATCACTAAAAAAAGCCACTTCAACGGTAGCTTAATTCCCTTTTCCCAGATCAGATTTAGTAATTTCATTTTCTATTCTTCCTATCAGTTGTTCCATTTTCCCCTTTAAGGCTTCCAATGGCAATTTGTCATTGCTCACATATTGTATGGCCAACAACAAATTTAAGGAATGATCCTGTAAAAATGAATAGAGCTTATCCTTTTCAAGTCTATAGGATTCGCGCATCAATCGCTTCAGGTAATTCCTGTCAACGGCTTTTTTGAAACGTTTTTTAGGAACCGAAGTGATGACTTGTGCCGGAAAGTTTTGTTCGGGATCCGTAGGTCTGCTAAGGAACACTACGCGTAAAGGATATACAACAAAAGAAGAACCATTATGGAAAAGATCGTCAATTGACCTTTTACTACATAATCGTTCTTCTTTTTTAAATGTATATTTTTTCATTGCGATGACCATACAGCCGGCTAAAACAGCGCGGTCCCTACATCACCGGCAAGAGTAAAATTATCCTTTGTGACGGCTTTCGTCAGATACTGAAAGGCGTTTTCTTCCTTTTGCTCTACGAGAAGCAAGTACTCTTCTACCATTAGCAGAGCTCATACGCTCTCTGAATCCGTGTTTGTTTCTTCTTTTTCTTTGCGAAGGTTGAAATGTTCTCTTCATGACGCTTTATGCTTTTTTAAATACTTTTTATCAAATTATCCCTCAAAAGAGGAATGCAAAAATAAAGTTTATTTCACAATTACGCAACACCCAAAAACTAATAAATAAAAAAAAGCAAATTATTTCGGTTAATATCCTCCATAATTTGCTTTTAACAACGATTCAACGATTATTTATTTTTTAAAATATCACGAATCTCTGTAAGTAAAGTTTCTTCTTTCGTAGGTGCTGGTGCCGCTTCCGGTGCCTTAGGCTCCTCTCTTTTCAATGAATTAAGTCCCTTTATCACCAAGAAAATACAGAATGCAATGATTAAAAACTGAATCAATACATTAATAAAGTTACCATAGGTTACCGCGACTTCAGATACTCCTGCAGCCTCATTACCTTCTTTAATCACATACTTCATTTTGGAAAAGTCAACTCCGCCAGTGATAAAACCAATCGGTGGCATAATAATATCGTCAACTAATGATGTGACAATCTTACCAAAAGCTCCTCCAATTACCACACCGACTGCTAAGTCAATAACGCTGCCGCGCATGGCGAACTCTTTAAATTCTTTGAAAAATCCCATAAGTTTTAATAGTCTAAAAAGTGAATATAATTTAATTAAATAGTTTTTCCTGAAATTAGTCTCGTTAGATGTATATCAATACAAAAAAAGTAGTTTACTTTCAGAAACTAAAATTAATTTCGAAATAATTGAGTATTTTTAAACTATATACAACGTAAAAACCGTAAAATAATTTTAAAACTAAATGAATACGTTTAAAATTATTATATTTGAGGAAACAAATTAACTACTAAAAACAATTTTTCAACCTTCAAATCCATTGGTTGAATAATGTAAAATGGGTGAATCTAGGTAATTTGTGTAATAATCTTTATGAAAAAAATACTAATAGCCGACGACCATATCATTGTACGACTGGGGGTATCAACAGCAATCAAAGAAACTCTGAAGACTGTTGAAATCATTCATGCTCAAACTTATGATGAGGTATTTGCACAATTAAAAGCATCAACATTCGACCTACTCCTATTGGACATTAATATGCCTGGAGGTAATAACATCAAAGTTATTAAAGAGTTGTTGGATATTCAGCCTGACCTTAAAATCCTTGTATTCTCATCCTATGACGAGACGTTATATGCTTTAAGATATATTGAAGCTGGAGCTGCCGGTTATGTCAATAAAACGACAAGCATGACCGAATTCACCAACGCCATCAATAGCATCTTTGAAAGAGGACGTTATATGTCGGAAGCGATTAAGGATTTATATGTGCAGAAACTTACAACTAGCAAGTCAAAAGTCGATAGCCTTAATCCATTATATAAACTTTCAAATAGAGAAATGGATGTTGCCAGACACTTGATTGAAGGCTTAGGAATTATTGAAGTCTCTAACAGACTTAATTTGAGCTCTTCTACAGTCAGCACTTATAAAAGTAGAATTTTCGAAAAGCTGGGTGTACACAACATCCCAGATTTAATATCCCTGTTCAAAATGAACGCAGATAAGGAATAACCTCGAGGTTATTCCTTATTTTTTTACTAACCAATTCTAAGATTTGGTTAGCTCATCCATCGTCATCACTGGAATATCTTCCCTTGAGACAATTTTTAATTCTTTCTGTTCAGTAAATTGATATCCTTGCGATCCTAAATTCCATAGTAAAGGCGAAAGAAAATTGATACATGCTTGCGCTCCTTGATTTATCGCTGCTAGCACATGCGTATCCTTTGAATTTTTAGCTTCATTCTCAATTTCAAATGGCCCCGAAAATCCACGGTCATGAAGCACCTCCACAAAGCTATTCCAATCCATATCATCAGTACCTCCAAAACCTGGTAGCATCGCCATATAATGATGTCTATCCCAATCATTTTGGGGAATACTTACTCCCGCCTTGACGGCTAATTGCTCATTGACCTGCTGCATAGGATACATCCCTCCCCACTCTACGCGTGCTTTACTACTCAACATTCTCGTTGTCTTGACATGAATACGCTTTAAGCGTGATATATCCATTTCTTCAATAACCTCTACCGGATCTGTATTCTGCCAAATATCATGTGAAGGATCATAGATTTCCCCATGGGCTTTACTAGGAATCATGGCATACATCAACTTCCTTGCAGCTAAAACACCGGGCAGGTTATTGAATGTACTGGTATATCGTGAAGAGCGCCATCCCTCCATAGGGCAATTTTCATAAACAATGGTAACACCTAGGCTTTCCGCATAAGCAACGATCGGTTCAAAAACTCTTTTATACTCATCTAGATTTTTCTGAAATCCATCAATTTCATTTCCCAATTCATGGTTATAGCCAACGAAGGTCCCTACTAAAATGTTGTTCTCATCACCACCCATTAAATAAGCTATTCTAATGAGTTTTAAGAGATGATTTTGGTTTTTAATACGTTCATCCTCATTACCCCCAATCATGTTCTCAAAAGCCCCCAATGACAGCCTTAAACCCTTTGCATTAAACGCCTCCAATGTACGCTTGGCATCTTCAACTGAAAAAGATTCATAGTCCAAATGTGTCGCTGTATGATCTGCTCTTGCACCATCCTTTCGAAATACACACAAATCGATTCCCTGTGCTCCCAATTTCGAGGCGGCATCCAATAATTCAGACTGATTTAGCTCGTTGTAGGCTGAGCTCATTAACCAAATGGGGTTTTGAAGTTGTTTCATTTATTATTCATTTATTTATTCAAATATAACCATAAAAAAAGCCCATAAATGGGCTTAGATTGTAACAGTGTCTGATGAAAATTATTTTTGATTCTTTAGACCCTGAATTCCTAGGCGTAAATCTTGCGCTAAAGTTTTAATATCTTGTAGACCTTTTCTTACACGTGTACCTGCAGCACTATTGCCTTTTGTGAAAAATTTGTCAGCATCTCCTTCTAATCCGTCAATTAAAGACTTTAACTCTTTGAATTTATCAATACTTGCCATAACTTTTAGATTTATTTATAATTTTTTTAGTAACTCACTTAAAATTAACATCTTTTTTCAAGAATCAAAATCTAATAAACAATTCTTTTCCCTTTCACAGTATTTATACCATCCTTATTTCCACTTACTTATCTTATAATTCAATAAATACAAAATAAAAAAGGTGACTTTTTCAAGCCACCCTTAATTTATTAAATAGGATAAGATTAATCTACGTTATCGTGTAGAAATGAATTGTTCGGTCTAATCTCAGTCTCCCCATCATCAAATGACAATGTAAAACGTGAAACCTGTGATTCTGACGAATGAGGAACATCATCTAATGTCTTCTGCTTTCTTTTGTAAGCAGGCTCATTCTCCAATTCTTGAAGACCATTGGAAGATTTTAACTTCATGCTCAACTCTTTCAAACGAAGGATACGCTCCTTAGTTTTCAATAATTGATCTTCGAAATTAGTTTCTTCTTTTTTAGCTTCTTCTAACTCGATCTCAGCCTTAGGCTGAACTTCATTCACTTGTTCTGGAATTATTTCTTCCTCATTTTCTTCTGTTGCATTGTAGGCATCAAAAACGGTAGGAAGTTTAAACTCAAACATAGATGCTGAAGTCTTTAATTCAAAACCATGTGGGTTTGGATCTTCCTCAACTTCTTCAACATCAGAATTATCTTCAAATTCTAACGTGTGACGAATCATTTGAGGCTCGTTTTGCTCAATTGAATTTGCATTCACTTGCTTTGAAGCTAAAGTAGCTTTGCTAGAAAACAAATCCGTTTGAGGAACTTGATTTGTTGGTGTATCCGTTGGTACGCTAGGCTTTACAAAAGAACTAGACTCAACATTTGCACGGTCAACAAATTGATTGGTTGCTACTGGTTTTACGAAAGCAGAAGTTGGAACTTCTGGTGTCAAGGGAATAGCGATTTTCTCCATCTCTTTCTCTTTTACACGCTCTTCTGAAGTCTGGAAGCCAGTTGCTATAATTGTTACCGAAAGTTCGTCCTCGAAATTCTCATCGATACAGTTACCCCAAATTAAGTCTGCTGATAGACCAGCTTTCTCTTGGATATAATCTGTTACGATGGCAACCTCGTCCATTGTTACTTCACGTGTTCCAGAAGTAATGTTTAATAGAATATAACGTGCACCTTCGATTTCATTATCTTTTAATAGTGGAGAAGCCAACGCGCCAGTTACAGCATCTAATGCACGTTGTTCACCTGTTGCCACAGCATTACCCATGATAGCAACACCAGAATCGTTCATTACTGTACGTACATCCTTGAAATCGACGTTCACATATCCAGGGATAGTGATGATCTCTGCAATACCTTTTGCCGCAGTGGTTAAGATATCATCCGCTTTCGCAAATGCTGCTGTCATTGTCAAATTTCCAAAGATCTCACGTAAACGATCATTTGAAATCACTAAATAAGAATCTACATATTTACGCAATTCTGAAAGTCCATCTTCAGCTTGCATACGACGTCTTTTTCCTTCAAATGTAAATGGAGTAGTTACGATCGCTACTGTAAGGATACCTAATTCCTTTGCTGCTTTCGCAAGCACTGGACTAGCGCCAGTACCGGTACCACCACCCATACCTGCAGTAATGAAAAGCATCTTCGTATTGGTACCCAACATACGTTTGATATCCTCAATACTTTCGATAGCTGAATTTTCACCTACATCAGGGTCTGCTCCCGCACCCATTCCTTCAGTAAGACTCGCTCCTAATTGTACTTTGTTTGGAATCGGACTCAACTCCAACGCTTGCGCATCAGTATTGCAAACGATGAAATCAACACCACTAATTCCTTGCTTGTACATGTGGTTGACCGCGTTGCCGCCGCCTCCACCTACACCAATTACCTTAATAATTGATGAGTTCTCCTTTAACATTTCAAATTGTATCGACATATATTTTATCCTATTTAATTCTTCATCAATCTATTACGTTAACACAACGTAAGTCGACAATCCTAATGTAATATTACCAAAATCTTAACAAGAGTTTTCCACATTTGTTAAATTGTGGAAAAAACATACTGATGTTGATAATTATTTCTTCCCAATGAAAGTATCGTCGTCTATATCCGCCCCATCTTTAATCCAGTCCCCTAAAAATCTAGCTAACCAGCCCTCTTTTTTGTGCTGCCCATCCGCTATCTCTTTAACGCCTTCTTTCTTGTTTTCTTTTGTTGTTGGAGCAATCTTTTTGATGAATTTTTCTTCGTTTCTCTTTTCCTCTTCTTCGATCGATTGAATTCCTTTAATCAATAAACCAATACCTGTTGCATATAATGGGCTCTTCAACTCATCAAATGCCTGCTTGTTCAACATATCAGTCTTAGCTAAATATTCATTTGGATATCCAATACGGCAATCGATCCCTGTGATGTATTCAACCAATTGTACTAAATGTTTCAATTGTGCACCACCACCTGTAATTACGATACCGGCGATTAGCTTGTTCTCATATCCTGAAGCCTTGATCTCATAGTAAACATGCTCAATGATTTCTTCCATTCTAGCCTGAATGATATAAGCCAAGTTCTTTACCGAAATTTCTTTCGCCTCTCTGCCCCTGATTCCAGGTACACAGATCACTTCATTCTCTTTATTTTCATCTGCTAATGCAGAACCATATCTTACTTTTAATTGTTCAGCTTGGTTACGCAATACTGCACATCCTTGACGGATATCTTCTGTCACGATATTTCCTCCCAAAGGAATTACTGCCGTGTGGCGAATAATGCCTTCATGGAAAATTGCAACGTCAGTTGTTCCTCCACCGATATCCACTAAAACAACACCTGCAGTCTTCTCCTCTTCATCCAACACAGCCTCGGATGATGCAAGAGGTTCAAGAATCAATTCAGAAACTTCAAGATCAGAGTTGTCTACACATCTCTTGATGTTTTTAATGTCCGTTACGCGGCCAGAGATGATGTGGAAATTCGCTTCCACCCTTCTTCCTGCCATACCAATCGGCTCCTTAATTCCAGGTTCGTTGTCAATCGTAAATTCTTGCGGTAAAACATGAATGATCTCCTCTCCTGGAGGAAGTACTAATTTGTACATGTCAGAAATTAAACGTTCGATGTCCAAACGTCCGATTTCGTCATCGTCATTCTTTGTTAAAATACCACGGTGTTGGATACTCTTGATGTGCTGTCCTGCAATACCCACATTGACAACTTTGATGTCAACATTGGATTGCCCTTCAGCCACAGCAACAGCTTCGCGGATGCTCGTAACCGTTTTCTGGATGTTCGCAACAACCCCACGGTTTACTCCCGCAGATTCCGCTTTCCCTACACCTAATAACTCAACCTTGTTCGAACCACTACGACGACCTACCGTAACGCAGATCTTCGTCGTACCGATGTCCAACCCTACAATGATTGGATTCTCTTTTTCATTTTCTACAATTCTAGGTTTCATATGCTGTGTTTGATGCTGTATGTAATTTATTTCTTAAATCTTCTTATTTATTTTCATTTGTAAACTGTCAATGAACCAATCGCCCTTGCGCTCGCAAACGATTTGCCCACTATACTTAACATTCACTTTGCTGTAGGCATCCGTCCCTACTTTCGGTAAAATATGGGTATAGAATTTTTTTAACCTATCCAATTTATAGCTCAATGAATCCGCATTGCCTATAACTAATTGTTGGTTTCCTACTCTTGGAACGATCTCTATATCTTTCTCATCATTCACATATAACTGCACAATCTGATTGCTCCACAATTCATCGCCTTTGGTTTCTTCAACAATTTTTACCAAGTCTTTCACCATCGTACTTTGAACCGGCTCCAAAGCTTTTTTATAACCTTCGCGAATATTGCCGTTCGCAACCATCACATGGGGCACATACTTCAAAGTAACCGGTATTTTGCTCCCTTTCGAATCAACATAATATTCTTGTCCTACTTGATTGATAATCCTTACAACCACCTCACGCTGTTGAACTGCAACCTGCATCGTTCCATCCATGTCCATGTGAACATCTGCTGCCGATACATAAGGTGACTTCATCAACTCGGTTTCAATTTTCTGTAATGGCAACTCATTCAATTGCTTTCCTACAACAATCCCAAACTTCTCCTTGATCATTGAAGAAATATCATTCTGGTCGATAAAGGTCTCTTTTCCTTCCACCATAACCTTCAAAGCTGTACATACCTGAACCTGATCCTTCTTGTTGACCAAACTCATCAACATACCTACCCCGACGATTGCCACCAAGCCTAAGAAAAAATAGCCTACTTGTCGCCATTGTATATTTCTTATTCTATTTAACATGGTTCAATTCTTCTTTTAAAGGTTTTACCAATTTGTCTATATCTCCAGCACCCACCGTCACCAATAACTCCGGCTCTTCGTTCTTCACGATCTCCAAAACTTCTTCGGGACTAACTAGGCGTTTATTATCCAATTCAATTTTATCTAACAACCATGTAGAATCAACTCCGGGAATTGGCAACTCTCTTGCTGGATAAATTTCCATCAGCAATAATTCATCTGCCAATGCCAATACTTCCGCAAACCCATCTACAAAATCACGTGTCCTACTGAACAGGTGCGGCTGAAAAACAACCGTCAATTTTTTATTTGGGTAAAGTTTTTTCATGGATGTCAAAAATGCTCTCAACTCCTCAGGATGATGTGCATAATCATCGATGTAAACCTGATTGTCATTCTTCACGATATATTCAAAGCGACGTTTTACTCCGCTGAACGCTGACAATGCAGCAACAATCTTATCCGCTGATATATCCAATAGTTTAGCTACCGTAATTGCCGCTACTGCATTTTCAACATTATGCAATCCAGGAATGCCTAAATGTATATCCTTGATTGTTAAATCCGCTGAATGGTAGTCGAAATAAAATTCTCCATTCTCTACGCGAACATTTTCCGCATACGCATCACATACTTGCTCTCTTGCATAACTAATATCCCCAGTAAAGGGAAGACCTAGCTTTACGATTTTCTTACCTCCATCAACAACTCTATCCAAAAACATCTCAAAAGACACGATCAGCTCCTTAGGATCTCCATAGATATCTAAGTGGTCCGCATCTGCCGAAGTGACAATGGCGATATTTGGATGTAAGGTCAAGAATGAACGGTCATATTCATCAGCTTCCACAACAACAACATCATTATCTCCGAAAAGAACATTGTTCTGGTAGTTTGTACTGATACCACCTAAAAAGGCTGAACAGTCATATCCACTATGTTTAAGAACATGCGCCACCATCGTTGAGGTGGTCGTTTTTCCATGGGTTCCTGCAACAGCAATGGTAAATCTGCTCGCAGAAATAAATCCTAATACTTGTGAACGCTTAAATAATTCATGACCTCGGTCAACAAAAAATGCCTTCAACTTTAAGTCCTTTGGAATTGCTGGTGTGAAGATAATAAGCGTCTCCTCGTTAGCTTCTTGAAATGCCGCAGGGATAGATTCTACCTCATCCGAATATGTAATCGGCATCCCTTCTTGTTCCAAAGTTCTTGTAAGTTCCGTTGACGTGCGGTCATAACCTGCCACCTCACAACCCATGCGACTAAAATAACGAGCCAATCCGCTCATGCCGATTCCTCCGATTCCCAGTAGGTAAACTCTTTTTATTTTGTCGATATTCATATCCTCTATTTCTCTATTAATCTCAATACTTCTTTTGCAATTACTTCATCAGCATCTGCCAACGCAAGCTTGTTTATGTTTTCACTTAACTGCTTCTGTTTAGATACATCTTGAAACAAATTTAAAACGGTTGGTACCAAGCTCTCCCTTGCAACGGAGTCTTTAACCATTAATGCAGCATCCTTTTGAACTAGTGCATCTGCATTCTTTGTTTGATGATCATCGGCCACATTGGGCGATGGAACTAAGACTACGGGTTTTGCGATGACACATAGCTCAGAGATTGTTCCTGCACCTGCTCTCGCCACAATCACATCAGCGGCAGCGTAAGCATAATCCATGCGCTCTAAAAACGGCATCAACTTGATTGATTCCGGTAAGCTTTCTCCAAGTTCAGCCTGCAATTTCTCGTAGTAATAGCTACCACATTGCCAGATCACCTGAATCCCTGCTTCCACTAGTTCCGAAATACCCGATTTAATGCTGTCGTTTAAGGTCAATGCTCCTAAACTCCCTCCTGTAACCAGTAGAGTTCTTTTTTCATGATCCAATCCAAATGCATGAATTGCTTCTTCGCGTTTTCCCTCGATTGCAACCGATGATTTACGGATTGGATTCCCAGTCAACAAAACCCGATCCGATGGAAAGAATTTCTCCATTCCCTCATAAGCAACACAAATCTTCTTCGCCTTGGCTCCCAATTTTTTATTGGTAACTCCAGCATAAGAATTCTGTTCCTGAATCACGGTCGGCAATCCCATCATATTCGCCATCATCAATAATGGACCTGATGCATAACCTCCAACTCCTACAGCAGCCTCAGCTTTAAAATCTTTAAGAACTTTCCTCGCCTTCCATAAGCTTTTAATCATCTTAAATGGAAGACTAATATTTTTTAATGGTGATTGACGGTTTATACCCGCGATATCCAAACCTACAATCTCATATCCCGCTGCTGGAACCCTGTCCATTTCCATCTTCCCATTGGCTCCAACGAATAAGATTTCAATATCCGGAGATATGTTCTTTAACGCATTAGCAATTGCAATCGCAGGAAATATATGTCCTCCTGTTCCGCCTCCACTTATAATTACTCGATGCGCCATTCAATCAATTATTAAATTGTACCTACCACGACTTTGCGAGGTGCCTTTACAACTTCTTTTTCTTCTTTAACTTTTAACTCTTCTACATTACGGCTCACACTCAGGATAATTCCCAATGCCACACTTGTAAATAAGATGGAGGTACCTCCCATACTGACCAATGGCAGGGGAACACCTGTTACAGGGCCCAAACCAACGGCAACAGCCATGTTCGCTAACGCCTGTATGGTTAAACTGAATCCTAATCCGGCCGCCAGAAAAGCTCCAAAGGCCCGGGGACTCAGCGTCACAATCCGTATACACCGATACATTAATGCGATATACAGAAATAATAAAACTGCCCCTCCTATCGTACCATATTCTTCTATGATAATTGCAAAGATAAAATCAGAATAAGGGTGTGGTAAAACGTTCCTTTGAACACTGTTCCCAACTCCTTTACCAAACATCTCGCCAGTCGCTATCGCAATTTTCGCGTTGTTTGCCTGATAGTTTTTATCGTCTTGAAAGGAAGTTTTCCCGTCATGGACCTGCTCGGTATTGAAGAAACCCTGGATCCTACTTAAATAAGTTGCTCGCCTAGGCCCTAGGAAAATAACCAGCATTAATAAAACTCCACCTCCCATACAAACCACTGCGATCTGTTTGAAACTGATACGGCCAATCAAAAGCAATAGAACACTTACTCCAAAGAGCATTAATGCTGTAGATAAGTTCGCCCATGCAATCAGGACAAACACAAAACATACTGCTCCCATAATCGGAATAAAGGATTTCTTTACGTCCTTGATCTCTTCCTGTTTGCGAGAAAGCATCCTTGCCAAAAATGTAATCAATGCCAACTTGGCTAAATCGGAGGTCTGGAACGTTTGATTAATCACTGGAATGGTCAACCAACGGCTCGCTTCGTTTACCTTACTTCCAAATACCAAGGTATATAGCAACAACGGAATCGTGATTACCATCAATAATTTGGAAATACCCGCATAATAACGGTAATCCAATTTATGAGACAGATACATCAATGCTAAACCTGCAACAACAATAAAAAGATGCTTGAATAAGTACAATTCAGTACCTTTTCCTTCTTTGTATGCCAAAGTTCCTACTGAACTATAAACAGCCAATAGTGACCAGATGGATAATAAGATCACAATGATCCAAATCCATTTATCGCCTTTTAGTTTAGAAAAAATGTATTCCATTGTTCCTCCTTAAAATTATAATGTCATTACTGCTTCCTTAAACTTATCCCCACGATCTTCGTAGTTCTTAAACCAGTCAAAGCTTGCACATGCTGGCGACAACAATACAGTATCACCTTTTTTAGCCAAATGAGAAGCAATCTGAACTGCATCGCTCATAGAAGCACTATTTACAATGACATCTGTATCATCTTCAAAGGCCTCATGAATACGACCTGTATCTTTACCAATGCAAATGATAGCCTTAACCTTTGAACGAACTAAGTCTTTCAGCATCTCATAATCATTTCCCTTGTCAACGCCACCCATAATCAATACGATTTCTGTTGAGAAACTCTCCAAAGCATACCATACCGAATTCACGTTCGTTGCTTTTGAATCATTGATATAATTAACCCCTCCAATACATGCTACATGTTCCAACCTGTGCTCTACGTTCACAAATGACCCCATGCTCTCCTTCATCGTTTGGTTCCTTAATTCTTGAACCTTTGCAATCAGTCCCGAAGCCATGTTGTTGTAAACATTGTGCTTGCCTTGCAGTGATAATTCTTCAATATTCATGATAAAAGCTTCTCTATTTGGTATTAAAATATTCAAATTCTTGTCCTCATCCAGATACGCACCCGCATCCACTATTCCTTCTTGTGTAAATGGCAGATGCATAGCCTCTGTTGTATGCTTTTCCAAGGCTGCCATCGTTTCAGGATCATCTTTACAATAAATAAAGTAATCCGAAGGAGTTTGATTTTGAACCATGCGGAACTTTGAGGCCACATAATTCTCCATCTTGTATTCATACCGATCTAAATGATCAGGCGTAATGTTCAATATCACTGCTACGTCTGCTCTGAAATAGTACATATCATCCAACATAAAACTGGAGATTTCCAAAACATAAGCCTCATGTTGCTCTCTAGCAACTTGTAGCGCGAAGCTATTACCAATATTTCCTGCAAGCCCTACGTTTAAACCAGCATGCTTCAACATGTGGTAGGTCAGCATTGTTGTCGTTGTTTTTCCGTTCGACCCGGTGATGCATAATAATTTTGCATCGGTATATTGTGCGGCAAACTCTATCTCCGAAATAATCGGAAGGTTTAGCCCTCTCAATTCCTTAATTAATGGAGCCTTCTCTGGAATACCTGGACTTTTAACGACCAGTGCTGCATTGACGATTAACTTGTTGCTATGCTGCCCCTCCTCAAATGATATCCCCTCTTTTTCCAAAGTAGCCTTGTACGTATCAGCTATTGTCCCCATATCTGATACAAACACATCAAATCCCTTATCCTTTCCAAGGATTGCCGCGCCAACACCACTCTCTCCTGCACCTAGAATTACTAGGCGGCCAGACTGTGGGTAATATGTATGTGCAATATTTGGCATGACTATCTTACTTTCAATGTTACGATGGTTAAGATGGCTAAGATGATCGACACAATGACAAACCTGGTCACGATCTTAGACTCATGGTAACCTTTTTTCTGGTAATGGTGGTGCAATGGAGACATTAGGAAAATCCTTCTTCCTTCTCCATATTTTTTCTTGGTGTACTTGAAATAGGATACTTGTAGGATTACCGACAAATTCTCTATCAAGAAAATTCCACATAACACAGGGATCAACAATTCCTTACGGATCAAGATTGCAAATGCAGCGATAATACCCCCAATTGCCAAACTTCCCGTATCTCCCATAAATACCTGCGCAGGGTAGGCATTGTACCATAAAAATCCTGTACATGCTCCAACAAATGCTCCTGCAAAAATTACCAGCTCCCCAGAATTTGGAATGAACATGATATTCAGGTAGTCGGCAAAAATGATGTTACCGGATACATAGGCAAGAACAGCTAGGGTTATCCCCATAATTGCTGAGGTACCCGTGGCCAGTCCATCAATACCGTCCGTAATATTTGCTCCGTTGGAAACTGCCGTAATAATAAATACAACAACAACTAAGAATACAAAGAACGTTGCCATTGGGCTATTGATACCGAATACATCCAAAACTTTGGCGTAATCGAACTCATTGTTTTTATAAAATGGAATGTTTGTCTTCGTTGACTTCACATTCTCTGCGTAAGTTTTCTCGCCTGTTGACGGATTGATAATAACCTCCACCGGTCTCGAAGAGGTTGGATTTGCTACCGTCTGTCTTGCTACAATTTCCGGATGAAAATACATGGTAATCGCTATCAAAACTCCCAAACCCACTTGCCCAATAACCTTGAACTTACCCGCTAACCCTTCTTTGTTCTTGCGGAAAACTTTTATGTAATCATCTAAAAATCCAATCGCACCCATCCAAACCGTCGTGATAATCATCAGAATGATGTAGATATTGTCCAATTTTGCAAAAAGCAAGGTTGGGATTAAAATACCTGCTATGATGATCAAACCACCCATTGTTGGAGTTCCCTGTTTCTTCTTCTCCCCTTCTAATCCTAAATCACGAATCGTTTCTCCTACTTGTTTTTGATGCAATAAACGAATCAATCGGCTACCGTAAACCGTTGTAATGATCAACGAAAAGATAACTGCCATGGCTGTACGAAACGAGATAAATTGGAACAAACCTGCTCCTGGTATATGTACGTGCTCGTTAAGCCAAGTGAATAAATAGTATAGCATGCAGTTTAATTATGTTCGTTAAAAATCTTTATTAATTCCTCTTTGTCATCAAAGTGGTTTTTTACTCCGTTGATATCTTGATATTTCTCATGACCTTTCCCCGCTACCAAGATCACATCTCCTGGCTGTGCCAAATGAAATGCCGCACGGATAGCCTCTCTTCTATCGGTAATCGAGAAAACATTTTTCTTTTTGTCTGCAGGAACACCAACTTCCATCTCCCTGATAATCGTCCCAGGATCCTCCGTCCTTGGATTATCAGATGTCAATACCACCTTATCGCTCAATCTTGCAGCAACTTCCGCCATCTCAGGTCGCTTGGTCTTATCACGATCGCCGCCACATCCTAAAACCGTTAAAATCTGCTGACCCGGTTTTCTTAATGACCCAATAGTTTCCAAAACATTTTCGACTGCATCCGGTGTATGTGCATAATCAACAATTGCAACAACCCCTGTTGTCGACTTCATTGTATCAAATCGCCCTTCAGCTCCTGTTATCTCACTCAATGCCATTAAAACTTTTACAGTTTCTTGTTCCAATAATATGGACGCTCCGTAAACAGCCAATAGATTATATGCATTGAAATCGCCTACCAGTTTCACCCACACTTCTTGACCATCAACCTGCAACAGCATGCCGTCAAAATGGCTCTCCAATATCTTTGCTTTAAAGTCCGCCATCTGATGTAAACCATAGGTTTTCTTATGAGCAAATGTATTCTGTAGCATCACCATTCCATTCTTGTCATCAATGTTGGTCAATGCAAAAGCATACCGGTCTAAATCGTCAAAGAACTTTTTCTTTGCTTTGATATAGTTTGCAAAAGTGCCGTGGAAATCCAAGTGGTCATGTGTAATGTTGGTGAATATCCCACCGGCAAATTTTAACCCTGCAATTCGTTGTTGAACGATTGCATGTGAACTTACTTCCATAAAGCAATAGTCGCATCCGTCTTCCACCATTTCCTTTAAAAGGAAATTTAATGAGATCGGATCCGGTGTGGTATGAGTTGCTTCCACAACACGATCACCTATTTGATTCTGTACGGTTGATAACAATCCAACATGAAAGCCCAATTTGGTAAACAGGTTAAAAAGCAAGGTCGCAACGGTTGTCTTTCCGTTAGTACCCGTTACTCCGACCAACTTAATTTTTGAGGATGGATTACCATAAAATGTTGAAGCCATGACGCCCAATGCATATGCTGAATCTCCAACTAGTACATATACGACATCCTCTTTAATATCTTCTGGTAATTCTTCAACTAAAACAACAGACGCTCCTAATTCAATCGCTTTACCAACGAATAGATGCCCATCTGTTTGGTGCCCCCGAACTGCCACAAACATACTGCCCTTAGCAGCTTTCCTGGAATTCAGGCATAGCGAGCTAACCTCTGTCTCCAGAGACCCACGGTAATCAATTACCGGAATAGCATGTAGCAACTCTTTTAATAACATATTTAATTTAATTCTATAAGTACATTCGTACCTGGCTTTAATTTCTGACCAGCTACCAATGATTGATTTACCACTCTTCCTTTTCCCCTGACTGTAGCTTTAAATCCAGCGTTCTCCATCGCATAAAGCGCATCAACCAAGCCCATTCCTTTTACGTTCGGAACAACTCCTTCTTTAAATTCTGAAACTGTAAATGCTTCAGCTGTATGATTCGATGAATCTTTATCCGCAGCAACTATCGAATTCCAGTTAATTGATTGCACACCTAACATTTGGTACACTTTAGCTGTTGCATCCTTCGATCCTTTCAATGTATAAGGCACTTTATTTCCTGCAACATTTACTTGGCGGTTGTTGAAGGTTTTGTGTAAGCTTAGGTCATTTGCGTAGACCATATCTGCCAGCTCTCTAAATACTGGACCTGCTACAGAACCTCCATAATATCCATTTCTTGGATTACGGATAACCACAATCATTGAATATTTAGGGTTTTCAGCTGGAAAATACCCCGCAAATGAAGATTGGTATCTCCTCGCTCCATATCCCTTCGCGCCATCTGCCATTTGTGCTGTACCAGTTTTACCAGCAGAACTATATAATGGACTCCTCAATCTTTTACCTGTACCCTCCGTCATCACGCCTTCCATCATTTTCTGCATTTTTCCAACAGCTTCCTTCGAGGCAATCTGTTTATTGATTACACGTGCTTCGAATTTCTTTACCGTCGTTCCTAAATGCTGAATTTCTTTTACAAATAATGGAGCTACCATTTTACCATCATTAGCAACTGCATTAAACAAGGTTAAAGTTTGCAATGGAGTCAATTTCAACTCATAGCCATAAGCCATTTGTACCAATGACAATTTACTCCATGATCTACTATCTGGCATTTTCACCCAAGGATTCGCTTCTCCTGGAATTTGCAATCCTAACGGTTGAGCCATACCCCATTCATGTAATTTCCCAGTGAATTTCTCTGGATTCTTACCATAATGCGTTCCAATTGTCTTAGCAACACCTACGTTTGAGGATTCTTCAAATGCTTCCTTGATCGTCACTTTAGATTTCTTTGGCGGATGTGAATCCTTAATAGTATGCCCCGGAACTTTCCAAGTACCATTTCCGATATCAATGACCGTACTGGTATCTACCATATTATCATCTAGTGCAACTAAATAGGAAGCAACTTTAAATGTTGAACCTGGATCAGCACCCTGCGCAATTGCATAATTAAACTTCTCCCTATACACACCTTCACTATCCCTCGTAAAATTGGCAATGGCTCTAACCTCACCGGTCTCAACCTCCATCAATACCACACAGCCATTATCAGCATTACTCTGAATCAATTGCTTCTCCAATGCGCGCTGTGCCATGTCTTGCATATTCACGTCAATAGTTGCAATGATATCTGAACCATCCGTAGGAGCAACTTCAATCTCTCGGTTCACCGGAATCCAGACACCGCCTGCTATACGCTGCATTAACTGAACACCACTTTTCCCTTCGATGTAATCCCCATAAGCACCTTCCAACCCTACTCTTACCGTATCACCTTTACTGTTTTTATATCCAATGGTACGTGCCGCCAGATTGGTAAATGGTAGAATACGCTTATTCTCTCTTACCGCTATCAAAGAACTCGAGAACCTTTCTTTCTCTTCTTTAAAATTCCTCAACAAAGGAAAGGTCTTCAAGACCTTCAATTGCTGATGGGATACATCACGTTTAATCAATACGTAACGCATCTTTTTTGACCTTGCCTCCTTTAATTGAGTCAAGTATTGTCTAGCCGATTTGTCTCCAAAAAAAGTGGAAAGCTTATTGGCCAAAGAATCCACCCGAGCATTGAAAATATCATTATGCTCGGATGGAATGGCCATCGCATCAAACCGTATTTCATATTCCGGAACAGAAGTAGCCAGTAAACTTCCGTCATTGGAATAAATATTTCCTCTCGCAGCTTCAATCACTCGCTCACGGATCGTCAAACTATCCGCAATCTCTCTCCACTTGTCACCATCCACGTATTGCAAGTGCAATAACTTGCCAAATACCATTAAAGCACCAAAAACCATCAGGCCGAACGCCAGGTACACCCTAATTAATATGGACTTCCTAATATTCATCTTTTGGTTTTTCTTAATTTTATTTTACTTCCCTTACTATCTCTAACTTAATTGGCGGTTCGGTTCTTTCTTTCAAACCTAATGTATCCGCACGTTTGGCAATCTCTGTCTGGGTTGTCAATTTCATCAACTCCGCATTCAGTGATTTATAATCCCATCCCAGCTCCTTCACCTCCCTACCCAACTTATCAATCCTTCTTACAGTATTTTCTGCCAAATGGCGGTTCGTAATATATAGCAACCCTAAAAAGGCAAGAAATGCCACAAAAGGCAAGTTCTTAGCAACTAAATAGGTAGAAATCTTTTTCTGCGAAAAGAAGGTTTTCAGGAAGTTCTCGGTCTCCTCGACCTTCTCCTCCAATGCATCAGACATCTCCTCTTGCACTTCCTCACTTAGCTCTTTTTGCTTTATAGTATTTTTCTTTGCCATATTCCTACGCTACTATATTTTCTCCGCAATCCTCAACTTCGCACTTCGCGCTCTGTTATTCTGCTTCACCTCATCCTCCGACGCAACGATCGCTTTTCTACTTATCACTTTAAATGGCTTAATTTCATTTCCAAAAAAATCCTTCTCAACCTCTCCCTTAAACTTTCCTTTGGCCAGGAAATTTTTCACCAACCTATCCTCTAAGGAATGATAAGACATCACCACCAATCTTCCCTCTGGCTTCAAAACAGAAACTGTCTGTTCTAAAAACTCCTGCAATGCCTCAAGCTCCCTGTTTACTTCAATTCGCAAAGCCTGAAATACCTGAGCATGATACTTATGCTCTTTCCCTCTTGGCACTAGCTTTTGAATTGCACCCTTCAACTCAGCTACCGTTTGGATTTCATTGCTCAATCTGCTCGTAACAATAGTCTTCGCCAACGATTTTGCATTTTGAATCTCACCGTACATCCCGAAAATCCTGTGCAAATCCTCCTCAGCATAGGTATTTATCACCTTACGCGCATCCAAATCCGATACCTGATCCATTCGCATATCCAGATCCGCATCAAAACGGATAGAAAAACCGCGATCCGCAGCATCAAACTGATGTGATGAAACTCCTAAATCAGCTAAAATCCCATCAACCTGTTTCACCCCTTCAAGACGTAAATAATTTTTTAAGAACTTAAAATTCTGATGGATCAATGTAAACCTCTCATCAGGCAGTGCATTTTTGATAGCATCAGGATCTTGATCAAAAGCGATCAATCTTCCCTCAGGTCCCAAATGCTTCAGAATTTCTTTCGAATGTCCGCCGCCACCAAATGTCACATCTACATAAATCCCGTTTGGTTTTATAGCTAGTGCTTCAATACACTCCCGGAGCATAACCGGAACATGATAACCAATCTCGTTACTCATTGCCGTCTCCGAAGTTAAATCCACCCATTACTTCCTCAGCCAAAGCAGAGAAGTCATCATCCATACCTCCGTCCATCATTTTTTCATATTCATCTTTCGCCCAAACCTCAATCTTATCAAACTGACATTGCATAAACACATCACCTTGAATTCCCGCATACTCCAACAATGATTTTGGCAATAGAACCCTTCCCGCTGAGTCAAGAGATAATTCCGTTGCCCCACGCATAAACTGACGAATGAAGTTTCTATTCTTCACATTGTACTGGTTTAATTTGGACAACTGAAGCATCTTTTTGCTCCACTCCTCTTTCGTATAGATCGTCAAATTCTTCTCAAAACCACGATTCACAACAAGCCCTTCACGCTCTACATCAGGCAATTGCCTTTTGAGCGCTGCAGGAACCACCATTCTTCCTTTGGTGTCCAACTTGCATTCGAATTCTCCGATTAATTGAATCATTTACTTGACTTCTACTCTAATATTAATGTAAAAGTATACACTTTCTCCCACAATCTCCCACAATGCCCCACAAAAAAGTTTTCCACATAGCATATCCGCCACAAAAAAGCCGTTTAATACATCAAAAACGCATAATAATATTGAAATACAATAAATTAACTTTTGTAAAATGATTCGCAATTTCCGCTCAAAACCAAGTCAAATTCCTTGTTTTTAAGGAATTGAATTCCCCAAAATCATCATTTGTGGGGCAAAGTGGAGGAACGTGTAGGAAGAGTGGGGCATCCCCCAGTTTTGGTCGGGTTTTAGTCGAGTTTCGCTCGTGTCTCATCCGCAGCATATCAGGACATAATCCACAGCTCGTCCGGATTTTTCCGGACGAGGTCATAACAAGTTCTTTATAAGGTGCGGACTATTCACGACCAAAACACGATCAAAACTACTTCCAAACCTGAAAGAAACCCTAGAAATCCTGCCAAATATCCTATCCCATTATATATGGACCTTATTCGATTAATATTCTTTATTCTCGCATAAATGCAATAATTTTGTAGGTCAATAAAATTGAGATAATCATGCACAGAACCCATACTTGTGGCGAATTAAGAATTGAAGATTTAGGAAAAACCGTAACCCTGAGTGGATGGGTACAAAAATCACGTGACTTAGGAGGAATGACCTTCATAGACGTACGTGATCGTTATGGAATTACGCAGTTAACATTCAACAGTGAGGATGATGAGTCTTTACGCAGCCATGCTCGTGAATTGGGCAGAGAGTATGTTATTAAAGTGACTGGAACTGTAATCGAACGTTCTAGTAAAAACCCAAAACTCCCAACAGGAGATATAGAAATTAAGGTTAGCAACTTGGAAATTTTGAATGAATCAAAACTTCCTCCTTTTACTATAGAAGATGAAACCGATGGTGGTGAAGATATTCGTATGAAGTATCGTTACTTGGATATTCGCAGAAACCCGGTTAAAAACAGTTTATTGTTCCGTCACAAAGTGACCCAAGAGGTAAGAAATTATTTATCTAGTTTAGATTTCTGTGAAATCGAAACTCCTTATCTAATAAAATCTACTCCTGAAGGTGCACGTGACTTTATTGTCCCTTCACGAATGAACCCAGGACAATTTTATGCATTACCACAATCACCACAGACCTTCAAACAACTGTTAATGGTGGGTGGAATGGATAAATATTTCCAAATTGTGAAATGTTTCCGTGATGAGGACTTAAGAGCAGATAGACAGCCTGAGTTTACCCAGATTGACTGTGAAATGTCTTTCGTTGAACAAGAGGACATTTTAAATGTTTTTGAGGGGATGACACGTCACTTATTAAAAACAATCCACGGAATTGAAATCAATCAGTTTCCAAGAATGACATTTGACGAAGCTATGCGTACCTACGGTAATGACAAACCGGATATCCGATTTGGAATGAAGTTCGGTGAGCTAAATGCCGTAGCTCAAAACAAGGATTTTGCAATATTCAACAACTCAGAACTTGTAGTTGGTATTGCTGTACCTAGTGCAGCGTCTTACACCAGAAAGCAAATCGATGAATTGGTTGATTGGGTAAAGCGTCCACAAGTTGGGGCATCTGGAATGGTCTATGTCAAATGTGAAGCGGATGGAACATTCAAATCATCAGTTGACAAATTCTATGATCAAGAAGATTTAGCGAAATGGGCTGAAGTTACTGGCGCGCAAGCGGGAGATTTAATCTTGGTTCTTTCTGGTCCTGCCAATAAAACAAGGGCACAATTAAGTGCTTTACGGATGGAATTGGGCAATCGTTTAGGTTTACGTAAATCCAATGAATTTGCACCCCTATGGGTTGTTGATTTTCCACTGTTGGAATGGGACGAGGAAACAGAGCGTTACCATGCCATGCACCACCCGTTCACATCACCTAAATTAGAAGATATGCCTTTGTTGGATACCGATCCTGGAAAAGTTAGGGCAAATGCGTACGATTTAGTTTTAAATGGAAATGAAATTGGAGGTGGTTCAATCCGTATCCATGATAAGGACATGCAAGCCTTGATGTTTAAGCATTTAGGATTCACACCGGAACAAGCACAAGCACAGTTTGGATTCTTAATGAATGCGTTTCAATATGGCGCTCCACCGCATGGAGGATTGGCATTCGGATTAGACCGATTGACAGCGATCCTTGGAGGTCAAGAAACAATCCGTGATTTTATTGCATTCCCTAAAAATAACTCTGGCCGCGATGTAATGATCGACGCTCCGGCAAATATTGCAAAAGAACAATTGGATGAATTAAGCATTAGCTTAATTGAACAAAAAAAATAATCGAAAAACATGATTTGTAAAGAGCGATTATCCAATTCGGGTAATCGCTCTTTTTAATTTAAGGTATTTCTTTTTTATAAACAGTTTGGATTTTATACACATTTTTCAATCAATAACAGATAATTTTTTATCTTTAAAATTGGTTGATTTTCACATTCAACAATTAATTTTGCATTAAGCGACAGAACATCCCTATGGCACAGACAGTAGCAGATAAATTCTTGAAGGATAGTGCTTCCAAATCATTTGATTTACAGCATCGACAAGTTATCAATAACAATATTGATAAGTATGGGGTTGCCTTTGAGAAGGGGAAAAGCAAGTTTTTTGATTTAGAGAATTCCAAGAAAAAGGCGAACTTGATTAAATGGAAGGTTATCGAAAATTTAGATCGGTACCTTTTGGACTTTGAGTCAAACTTTACAGCTAGAGGGGGAAAGGTTATTTGGGCAAATGATGCTGCCGAGGCCCGTGAGGAAATTTGGCGCATTATGGAGAATCATCAGGCAAAATCGGTTGTGAAATCAAAATCAATGGCGACAGAGGAAATTGAACTCAACCATTTCCTAGAATCTAAGCAAATTGAAACCATCGAAAGCGATTTAGGCGAATTCATTATCCAATTATTGGGTCAGAAACCCTATCACTTTGTAACGCCGGCCATGCATTTGAGCCTGGAGGAAATTGCTAAATTATTTCATGAGAAATTTGATACGCCTTTGGAAGCATCGGCAGAGGAACTGACCATGAAAGCTCGGGAAATTCTGAGGGAAAAATATACAACTGCAGACATTGGAATTACAGGAGCTAATTTTCTACTTGCCGATACGGGGGGTATTGCAATTACCGAGAATGAAGGAAATGCAAGATTAACTACTACCTTTCCAAAAGTACATATTGCCGTTGTCGGTATTGAGAAGATCCTACCAAGCATCAATGACTTGGATTTATTTTGGCCCTTGCTATCAACCCATGGCACTGGACAAAATCTAACGGTTTACAATACCGTTTTAACTGGTCCGAGGAAGAATACTGAATATGATGGTCCCGAGGAGATGTATGTAATCTTGTTGGACAATGGCAGGACAAATGTTTTAGAACAAAAAGATCAAAGACAAGGCTTGTACTGCATTCGCTGTGGAGCATGTCTTAATGTTTGCCCCATCTATCAAAATATTGGTGGCCATACTTATGAGACAACCTATCAAGGACCGATTGGATCCTTAATTTCACCACATCTGAATGGGATGAAAGAATTTAAACATTTAAGTTATGCATCGTCATTATGTGGAAAATGTACTGAGGTCTGTCCGGTTGGCATTGATATTCAAAAAATGCTCTTGTTAAACAGAAGGGATGCTGTTCAGCAGGATATCGTCACATCTGTTGAGAAAAAGGGTTGGAGCATGTTCACATGGGCAATTCAAAAAAGAAAGATCATTGATTTCTTCGGTGGGAAGACAAAGAACTTCTTTATAAGGAATTTCTTTAAAAAAGCCTGGGGCAATCAGCGCGAACTGCCTAAACTGGCGGATAAATCTTTCACCCAACAATGGAAAGAAAAGCAAAAAGATAAATAGAAGAAAAAAGAGATGCCTTTCGGCGTCTCTTTTTTCTTCTATTTATTTGAATCCAGAATAGACTTACTATCTTCTGCCATTCTAATAAACTCAGCTCTGTATCCTTCATCGTCTTTTCCTTTTGCAGCTTTAGCTCTAGCAATCAAATTCTCAAAACTAGAGTTTTGTTTATAGCTTGAGTTACGCAACAACATTCCAAATTCTGCTACGGCAGTTGCAAAACGAAAGTCTTCAGAAACGGCATCCAATGCATGTACATTATTTTTAACAACAGTTTGCTGTAATTGGCTTTTTTCAGATTGGGGATCTTTATAGCGGAATTTTACTGTTGCTAATTCTCCATTTTTAGAACCTAAATTAGGCTTGTCAGTTTCTTGATATTTCAATTTATCGACAGTTCCAATAATGGAACTTTTAACACCTACTGGAATTACTTCGTAGATAGCGGTCACTGTATGTCCTACTCCCATATCACCGCCAATTTTAGCATCATTATTAAAATCTTCAGCATCCATTAACCGGTTTTCATATCCAACCAAGCGATAGGCTTGAACATATGCAGGATTAAATTCTACTTGAATTTTCACATCCTTAGCAACAGTAAATAAAGTCCCCCCAAATTCCGTCACCATTGCTTTGCGTGCTTCTGAAATATTATCGATGTAGGCATAATTACCGCGGCCTTTGTCTGCTAATATTTCCATTTTTTTATCCTTAATATTTCCCATTCCGTATCCTAATACAGTCAGGTTAACACCGCTTTCACGTTCCTTAGCTATTAAATCTTCCATTGCCTCATCACTAGATTCACCCACATTAAAATCACCATCAGTAGCTAGGATAATCCGATTATTCCCTGCTTTAATAAAGTTATGACGAGCGATTTGATATGCTTTTTTAATTCCTGCCCCACCTGCTGTAGAACCACCTGCAGTTAGCTCATCAATAGCGGTTTTAATTTTCATTTTTTGGTCACCTTTGGTGCTTTCCAAATGAACGGATGCATTACCAGCATAAGTAACGATTGCTACTTTATCTTCAGCCCTGAGTTGATCGACTAATAATTTAAGAGAGGATTGAACCAAAGGCAATTTATTTGCAGCCATCATCGATCCTGAAACATCAATTAAGAACACCAAATTAGAAGCCTTTAGGTTTTCCTTTGGGATATCTTTGGCCTTTAAGGCAATGCGCATCAATTGATGCTCTTTGTTCCAAGGAGAGGTAGATAGTTCCGTATAGATTTTAACAGGGTCTGAATTCTGAGGCCCTTGCAGGTTATACTGAAAATAATTTATCATCTCCTCTACCCTTACAGCATCTTTTGGAGGCAATTGTCCGGAATTGATCATTCTTCTAACGTTGCTATAAGAAGCCGCATCCACATCAACCGCAAAAGTAGAAAGGGCTTCCTTTTTTGGAGAGATAAATCCATTTTCTTCAAACCTATCATAACTTTCTGTATTTGAATCTTGGTATGGCCTAGGCATGATCCTTCTTTCATAACCAACATGAACACCGGCTACTTTACCTTGAAGAACTTGTGCCCGATTCATCGAAACCGTCTTATTGTTTTGGGAACTTCCAACAATAACGACCTCATCCAGAAGCATTTCTTTGGGCCTTAATAAAATATTTATTTCTTTTTTGTGACCTACTTTAATCTTTTGTTCAGCATAACCCACATAGTTAAAGGTTATGAAATCGGAGTTTTCTGCCTGAATGATATAATTACCTTGCTGATCAGTTGCAGCCTTGTTGGATTTACCGTCAACCGTAACCACCACACCTGCAAGGGCTTGCTTGGTATCATTATCTTTTACGGTACCTTTAATTGTTCTTTCCTGAGCTAGTCCATTACTTCCTAGAGTAAACAAAAGGACTATAAAAGCGAATATTTTGTTCATGATTAGTAAATTTTGACAAGGGATGCAGAAAAAATCAAATTTCCATAAACGAGAAAAAAAAATTATTTTTCGGCAGTAAATGAGCACGAGGACCTTGTCAAAACAGAAGAATCTAACAGATGAAGATCTACTAAAGGAGTACCTACAGGATGGCGACCTAGGCCCTCTTGGCGACCTCTATCAAAGGCATAGTGAAATGGTCTATTATGTGTGTTTACGCTATTTTAAGGAACCAGAACGAAGTAAAGATGCGGTTATGCAAATCTTTGAAGAGCTCATCGAAAAAGTAAAAAAGCAAGAAATTCAAGACTTCCCCCGTTGGCTCTATGTGGTCAGTAAGAATCATTGTCTGATGTCCCTCCGATCGGCCAAAAATAAGACAGAAATTGTTACAGATAATTTTGTGGAATTTTCAATGAACTTGCATCAAGAGGAAAATTATCAAGAAAGGGAGGAACAGTTATTGAGATTAGAAAGCTGTTTAGAAACGTTAATCGAGAAACAGAAAATGAGCATTCAATTGTTCTTTATTGAACAGAAATGCTACAAAGAAGTGGTAGAATTGACGGGATATAGCATGAATGATGTTAAGAGCTATATTCAAAACGGCAAAAGGAATTTAAAAAACTGTATGGAAAGGAATTCTCATGATTAAGAATTTTGACATAGCATATTTACGCAAATACGTTAACGGAGAATTGACTAGCTCCGAGATGTATGCTATTGAAAAAGCTTCGCATGAGGATGAGCTATTGATGGACATTATTTTAGGATTGGAAGAAGAAAAAGAACTACAATCCGAGTTGGATATTTCAGAGATTCATTCTGCAATTTATGAGCGAACTCATCCTGCAAAGATCCGTTCAATAAAATCCTATCGTTTCCTATCGATTGCTGCATCACTTTTATTAGCCCTTGGGATTGGAGCAATTTGGTATTTAAATCGAGATGATCAAAATAAGGTTGAAATGACGATGGAAGCGGCATCGGTCGATCAATCAGAACCAGCCACGGACACAACATTAAACAGTATCAATGTTGACAGTCTTGAAGGACGTACTGAGGAAGATCAGTTAATAGCCATGGCAACTCCGGAGGCTCAATTACCATCAAAAGATCAAGTTTTGCAATCGGACAAAAAAATAAGCAGTTCTAGCAAGAAAAAGACTGTGGAAGATATTTTAGCTGACCGCGAAGAGGTCTTTTTAAGAGAGGTTCCTAAGGCAGATACGAGTTCATTTCATAATAAATATGATAACAGGGTTGCATATACCCCCCAATATAAAAGGTCTGCAAGTTCGGATGTAATTTTATTGAATGGTAATAATTTAGCTGCCGAACAATTAGCAGGGCGGGCAGCAGGAGTAAATGTTAATCGAGTTAGTTCCTTACAGGATGTTAAAAAACTTGCTACTGGCCGTGTATTGGACCGCCAATCAGGAAGACCAATTGTCAGTGCATCTGTGCGCGATATTAAAACCAACGATGTGGTCATGACCGATTCTTCCGGTCAATATGTAATGCCACTAACTTCTGATAATCAGAAACTGGAAGTACTATCCCTTGGCTACGAACAGCAAGAAATCATAGCAAGCAACAATAAAATCGTACAATTAAAACCTAATTTTGATCAGTTGGATGAAGTTGTTGTGGTGGGATATGCTGGTAAAGCATCAAAATTCAAATCCGAACCACTAGTAGGTTGGGTTGCCTATAAGAAATATATCAACGACAATTCCTATCAAACCTTATTAGGAAAAGGATCCGTCACTCTTGTATTCGATATTAATTCCTTCGGAAGACCAATAGATATTACGGTCAAAAAATCTAGCAATCCCGACCTAAACCAAAAGGCCATACAAATCATCCAAAATGGTCCCGACTGGAAAAAAGGCAATGACGGAAAGAAAATTGAAGTGAGGGTGGATTTTGGCCGTAAGGAGTAGTTAGTAGTAAGTAGTTAGTATTTAGAACTGGAATCCGTCAAGATTAATCTAATAATCTGGACAAGGTTCTAATATCTGATGTCTCCAAATCCCCAAACCCATTTTAACTTTATTTGATAAAAATGCCAAAAGTATAAAACCGGTCAACTCTATTTAGGGATGGACATATGTCTTTTTTCAAATATCTACTATCAACCGTCTATTGTCTTTAGCTTAAAATCCCATCGGGATGGCATATCTATAGCCAGACCCTGCGGGTCTGGAATAAGCGTTAATTCCAAAACAACTCCGTAGGAGTGACATGTTAATAGCCGTTTTGTCTTTTGTCTAACTACTAAATACTAACTACTAACTACTATATACTATCTCACACCTTCATCCTAGCAAGAGGTGCGACGTCTTGGCTGATAAAGTCTTTTTTGAGGAATTTTTGGTATCCGGCGATTGCGATCATGGCAGCGTTGTCGGTGCAGTATTCGAATTTTGGGATAAAGACATTCCAATTATATTTTTGGCCCATTTCGATAAGGCTGTTTCGGAGGCCGGAGTTTGCTGACACGCCACCTGCGATTGCGATATCCTTAACACCGGTTAATTTTGCGGCTTTTTTAAGTTTATTTAGCAGAATGGAAACGATACGGCTTTGGACAGATGCACAGAGGTCGTCCATTTTCTCTTCCAAAAAATTGGGGTTCTTTTTTATTTCATCCTGTACTAAATAAAGAATGGCAGTTTTTAGACCTGAAAAACTAAAATTAAGTTCAGGAATTTGAGGTTCTGGAAGTTTAAATGCATTCGGATCACCTTCTTGAGCATGTTTATCAATTAAAGGGCCACCAGGATATGGGAGGTTCAGAATTTTCGCTGTCTTATCGAAGGCTTCGCCGGCAGCATCATCGAGAGTTTCACCCAGCAATTCCATTTCAAAATAATCTTTTACCAATACGATCTGGGTATGTCCGCCAGAAACTGTAAGGCATAAGAATGGGAAATTTGGTTTTGGATTATCGATAAAATGTGCCAAAATATGCGCCTGCATATGATTTACTTCTATCAAAGGGATATCCAGAGCAAGAGCGAAAGACTTTGCAAATGAAGTTCCTACCAATAAAGCACCTAAAAGTCCGGGGCCACGCGTAAAAGCTACTGCATCTACATCATTTTTCCGTATTTTAGCAGCAGCGATAGCTTGGTCTACCGTGGGAATGATATTTTGTTGATGTGCTCGAGAAGCTAACTCAGGAACCACACCCCCATATTTAGCATGAATTGCTTGACTAGCAATAATATTTGACTTAATTTCGCCGTCTATACATATAGAGGCCGAAGTTTCATCACATGAAGATTCTATTCCTAGAATAATGGCCATTTTGAGAGAAGTATAAATTTTAATTTACAAAAGTATCAAAAAAATACTTAAAATAACGTTGATTAGTGTGCTCAGCATCTTGGCCTTGCTGTCTATACTTCTATTCTCTCTACAGTTTTCATCTGTTCAAACATTTGTTACCAAAAGAGTCGCTAAATATTTATCGAAAGAATTGAATGCGAAGGTTGAAATTGGAAGCATATATTTCAAACCATTTTCAGAGCTTAACATCTATGATTTCAAATTAGCGGATTCCAATGGCACACCTATCCTATCTGCTAAAAAATTAAATGCAGATTTAGTGTTAACTGATTATTTTCAGAACAAGATTGTCATTGAGAAACTGAATATCGAAAAGGCCTATGTAGATTTCCAGGTTTATAAGGACAGTTCCAATATAAAATTTCTGATTGATTACTTTACACCGAAAGAGAAAAAGAAGACAGGTGAGAAGAAACAGATGGAGCTAAAGCTCTATGCCTTAAACTTAGTTGATAATCATATTAAGATTCTGAATCATACCCAAAAACATCATAGTCGCGGAGTAGATTTTTCAGATATAGAGCTCACTCATTTTTCAGCGAACCTGAGTAATATTCAGCAGGATTCCAGTACCCTCAAAACCAAAATAAAGAAATTAACATTTCAGGAAAAGTCTGGATTTATCTTAAGGAATTTGAATGCAGATGCGATTATTACAGGACAAAGTATGGAGTTTAATCAACTTCGGCTTCAGACCAATAACTCCACTTTAGGTAACAATCTAAAATTCACCTATAAGAAGTTTGCTGATTTCGGAGACTTTGTAAAAAAGGTTGAAGTTACTTCAGATATGGAAAAAGTATTTGTTGACTCCAAGGATATAGAATATTTTGCTCCAGATATGAAATCCGTGCGCTTTAAGGCGCATGTAAATCAAGGAAGGGTGACTGGAACAGTTGCCAATATGCGGGTTCGAAATGCCGATATTAAAACAGGTGATGCCACACGTTTGATCGGTGATTTTACGATCAAAGGTCTTCCAGACATCAATAAAACAATTTTTGATTTCCAAGCTGAACAGTTATTAACTACAGCAAAAGATGTAGAAAAGCTAGTTCCGGAACTGTCAAATAAAAATTCTTTTACCTTACCTGAGCAACTACATAATTTAGGCACCATATCATTTACTGGAAGCTTTAAAGGGTTGTATAATTTATTTGATGTAAAAGGTGATTTCAAAACAGATCTTGGGATTATACATACTGAAAGTAAAATTGACATACAGAAAAATATCTTATATGCTGGACATGTTCGGTCAGAAGAGTTCCAAATAGGGAATTTAATCAACAGCAATACAATTAAAAATTCTGCTATCAACTTAGATTTTGACGGTCAAAACTTAGATTTCAAAGAAATCCAACTCAATTTAATTGGAGACCTTCGCAATCTTCAGATTGGGAATTATCAGTACGATAGTGTCTCGGTAGATGCTTTTCTATTTGAGCAACAAATAGAGATGAATGGTCATATTAGCGACAGGAATATTGCATTGGCCTATGACTCTAAGATCAATCTAGAGGAATCAAAGCAATTGTATATAGTTGATGCGCAAATTGAGAAAATCAATTTAAAGAATTTAGGTCTGTTCGAAAAAGACAGTATCATTATTTACGATTCGAATATCAGCACGCTTCTGACAGGAAATAATCTGAATAACCTTAATGGGGATTTGCGAGCGAACCAAATATCAATGGAAACCTCCAAGGGAAGATTCACGATTGATGATGTTTATTTTGCTGCTGAGGGGAATGAAACGGATAAGCTATTAACATTAAAATCGAATGTTATGGATGCTGAGATGAAAGGGATCATAGATTTAAACACCTTGATACCTTACTTTAAGGCATTGGCTATGCGATATGCACCAGCAATAGGGTTGGAGACCGAGCCATACAACCCGCAAATCTTTGACCTGGACTTAAATATTAAATCCTTTGAACCCGTCTCTGCTTTCCTGGATCCTACCCTTACTTTGGAAGATGGAGCCACATTGGAAGCGCACTTCTCCTCTGAAGATTTTACGGCCCAATTTGAGGCATTCAGTCCTTTTGTCAAATATCAAGGAGTCAATCTACAGAATCTAAGAATTGTTGAAAATGCTAATGAACATGCTTTTTCATTAAATGTAAAAGCAGATAAGGCTTTCCTAACAGACAGCATTTTTGTCAATAACATTGAAATCAATAATATCCTAGCAAAGGACAGCCTCTTATTTAATATAAAAGGTGCCGAAGATACAGAGCAGAATTACATGCGTCTTAATGGTAATATTCACTTTGCGCATAATAAACCTGCTTATATTCGATTTGACGAATCGACCATTGTTATCAATCATGAGCCTTGGGTTTTTAATACCGATGCAGAGATGCGTGTCTCCAAGGGAAAATTCTATTTAAACAATTTAATTGCGTCACAAGGCAATCAAAGTGTAGAGTTTAATGGGGTTCTTTCCAATGAAGATGATAAACTAGAGATAGAATTCAGCAGGTTTAATCTTCATTCCATAGAAAGCATTACCAAGCCTATTGGCATTGAATTAGGCGGCGAATTAAACGGAAATATTGAGATCCATTCCATATTTAAGAAACCATACTTATCCGCAAATATCAGTACAACACCATTGGTTTGGAATCAGATTCCTATAGGTCAGATGGTTTTATTAGCGGATTTTGATCCAGAAATAAAAGTAGCTAATATAGATTTTCAATTATTGGATGATCGAAAAAGAGGACTAACCTTAAATGGTACTTATGAGGTTGTTGAAGGTGAACAAGCCATTAATTTAAAGGGTAAATTAAATCAAGCTGAATTAATATTATTCCAACCGTTCATCCGGAACTTAGCATCTGATCTTCAAGGCAAGATGGATGCAGACCTTCAAATAGTAGGAACTTTAAAAGATCCTCAGATTAATGGGACTGCACAAATTGAAAGTGCAGGATTTAAGGTAAACTATTTAAAAACTGCCTATAATTTGAATAATCAGTCAGTAATGATTGATAAAAATGCTGTGATGTTGAACAACCTTGTATTTACAGATATCAAAGGACATCAGGCCCAGGCCGTGGGGGTTGTAGACCTTTCGAAATTAAGTAATCCATATATTGATATTAATGTAGCGACGAATAATGTGATGATTTTGAATACGACCTATAAGGATAACAATCTTTACTATGGTACGGCCTATGCTACTGGAACCTATCAATTCAAAGGATTTACATCTGCAATAGATATTAATATCAAGGCAAAATCAGAAAGCAATACGGTGATAACAATCCCTTTCAATACCGCCATGACAGTTTCAGAAAGTGACTTTATCTATTTTGTCAGCAAAGATTCTACGGAAAATAAGGAGAATGCTTCCAAGTACTTCCTTAAAGGGATGACGATGAATATGGATTTGGAGCTAAATCCAAATGCTGAGGTAAATTTACAGACCGATATAGGCTCATTAAAGGGAACAGGTACGGGAGAAATAAGCTTGAAAATTTCTAGTTTAGGTGATTTTGAGATGTTTGGCGACTATGCGGTGAATTCTGGAAAATTTCATTTCACAGCGCAGGATTTTATCAATAAATATTTTGATTTAAAACAAGGAGGAACAATCCGTTGGACAGGAACACCATCAGGGGCTACGGTTAATTTGACTGCTGTTTATCAACAGAGGACCTCAATCCGGGATTTATATAGTGCAGCAGGGCGAGCAGGCACAGATGAAAGAGTTTTAGCGCAAGCCGATATGATCATCAAAGGGACTTTGAGCCAGCCCGATGTTTCCTTTGATTTAAATTTCCCACAGACACCTTATGTTAAAGATGAACTACAGGCCTATTTTAGTGATGCGAACAACGTGAACCAACAAGCCCTAAGCTTAATAATCCGTAGAAGTTTTACCGCAAATAATTCTGGGGAAATAGGCCGTGAGGTAAATAATACGTTATTATCTGCAGGGACAGAAATAGCATTCAATCAATTGAACAATATCCTTGCTCAGTCATTAAAAATAGATTTTCTAGATTTTAATATCCGTTCGTTGAACGACGCTTCCGCATCATTGAGGTTTTTCGATGACCGGTTGGTTCTGACAGGTGGAGTTGTTGACAGAAGGAATATTCAAACGACTGATTTGACGTTTTTCTCAAATCAAGTAGCTACAGATGCTGAACTGACTTATAAAATTAGGAAGGACGGAAGCCTTATGTTTAGGGCATATAACAGGTTGAATACAAGAAATATTCTTTTTACGCCTACAGATGATTATATCAATGCGGTAGGTTTAGTTTACCGACAAGAATTCAACACGCTTGGTGAGTTTTGGAAGAAAATGTGGACCTGGAAACCAAAAAGAGATACCATTTCCATAATTCCAAGTGTCACGCAAGACAGTATCAAGCGTTCCACGATTCCTACAGTTAATTAAGATACTTTTCTAGAAGGAAATCCCGCTCATCGTCTAAGGTTCCTGAAAATTCAGGTTGTTTAGCACGGTTGTACCAATACCTAGCATTCCATAAATCTCCTTCTACCCGATGTAAGTAGGCATGAACATGAGCAGAAATAGGATCGTTCAAATGATCGATTAGATCATGAGCTTTTTTCCATTCCCCCTTTGCATCAAACCATAACGATTGTATTTGTATATCCCAATTTGGGTTGGGTTGAGGATCTGAAAGAGTTAATTTAAATTCTTCTAAAGTCATCTATCAATATATTATTTTTATTTGAAAAAAAGCCGCAAACTGATAATTTGCGGCTTTTGAATTATTTAAATTTACTTGCCAGAGCAGCAAGTTTAGCTGCCATATCGGTTTCAGGCGCTTTATCTTGCCTTCTTTCTGATTTTCTCTCTGAATGTTTCCTTGGAGCTTTTTCTTCAGTTTTCATGGATAAACTGATTCTATTTCTCTTTTCATCCAATTCTGTTACCGTAACGGTTACATGTTGTTGAACTTTTACAATTTCATGCGGATCGGAAACATAATGATTAGCTAATTGACTTAAGTGAACTAATCCATCTTGATGCACACCAATATCCACAAAGGCGCCGAAGTTGGTAATATTCGTAACGATTCCAGGAAGTTTCATTCCAATTTTTAGGTCTGAAATACTATTGACCCCATCAGTGAAAGAGAAAGCTTCAAATTTATCACGCGGGTCAAGACCTGGCTTTGCCAGTTCCAATATAATATCGTTTAATGTCGGCAGACCAACCTCATCTGTAATATATTTCTTGAGCTCTACGCGCTTTCTCACCTGTTCATCTTTCATCAAGTCTTGAATGGAGACGTTGATATCTTTTGCCATTTTTTCAACGAGCGCATATCTTTCAGGATGTACCGCAGATGCATCCAGAGGATGTTCAGCATTTCGGATTCTTAAGAATCCAGCTGCTTGTTCAAAAGCTTTCTCTCCTAAGCGAGGAACCTTTTTCAATTCACGTCTAGAGCTAAATGGCCCGTTTTCCTTTCTATAATTTACAATCTGTTGTGCCAATGCTGGTCCTAAACCAGAGATATAGGCAAGAATTTGTTTTGATGCAGTATTGAGTTCTACACCAACAGAATTCACACATGACATCACAGTATCATCCAAAGCAGATTGCAGTTTATTTTGATCAACATCGTGTTGATATTGTCCTACACCAATAGATTTAGGATCAATCTTTACCAATTCAGCTAAAGGATCCATCAATCTTCTACCGATAGAAACTGCTCCCCTTACGGTAACATCATAATCAGGAAATTCCTCTCTAGCTACTTCCGAAGCTGAATAGATCGACGCGCCACTTTCATTCACCATGACAAGGACAGCACCAGGAATATTCATCTTCCGAATAAACTCTTCAGTTTCCCTACCCGCAGTACCATTCCCGATTGCAATGGCTTCAATTTCATAAGCAGAAAGCAGTCTTTTAACAACCCTTTCAGCTTCTGCTTGACCACCTGCTCCATTATGGGGGAAGATTGCCGTGTTTTCCAAAAGATTCCCCTGAGCGTCTAAAACTACCGTTTTACAGCCAGTTCTAAATCCTGGATCAATTGCCAAAAGTCTTTTTTGTCCTAATGGTGCCGCTAATAACAATTGACGAACATTGTCAGCAAAAACCTTAATGGCTTCTTCATCCGCTTTCTGTCTAGTCAGCACACGAATTTCAGTTTCCATGGAAGGCTTTAGTAGCCGTTTGTAACTATCTGCCAATGCCAATGCCACTTGTTGGCTGGCCTCATTATTACCTTTAATATAAATCTTTTCAATTCCTGGTAGGACATCCCCTTCTGCGATATCGATATCAAGATATAGAAGTTCTTCTTTTTCACCTCTACGCATTGCCAAGACCCGATGTGATGGGGCATCTTTCAAGGATTCGCTCCATTCAAAGTAATCTTTATATTTCAATGCTGCTTCTTCTTTACCCGGCACTACCCTAGAAACGAATTGACTTTTATTCAACAATGATTTTCTAGCGTGCGCTCTTACCTCAGCATCTTCAGCAATTTGCTCCGCAATAATATCCCTTGCTCCTGCTAAAGCTTCTTCCATAGTAGCGACAGCTTTTTCAGCATCAATAAATGCTGCGGCAGAAGATTCTACATCAATACGCTCTTGGGCAAGAAGCAAATCTGCCAAGGGCTGAAGACCTTTTTCCCGCGCGACAGATGCTCTTGTTTTACGTTTTGGTTTATAAGGAAGGTAGATGTCTTCAAGAACAGACATTGTCTCAGCAGATTTAACTTGGTTTTCAAGTTCTGGAGTTAACTTTCCTTGTTCGGAGATTGATTTTAAGACCGCATCTTTGCGTTTATCTAAATCTCTCAATTGCTGCATTCTATCACGGATAGCAGTAATCTGCACCTCATCCAAACTTCCTGTAAGTTCTTTACGGTATCTGGAAATAAAGGGTACAGTAGCACCTTCATCCAATAGGGCAATGGTGGTACGCACTTGTTTCTCGCTAATCGATAATTCCTTCGATACGATAATCTCGTGGGATGTAATCATACAAAAAATCAAAAATGGAAAAATAAAGCTGTTGAATGAACATCAACAGCTTATGATATAGAATTCTTAAATGTTCTAGGCTTGTTTTGAGTTATTTTCTTCTAAAGGATTATTTTCACCTTCAGGAGTTGAATTCTCTTGATTAACTTCTTCGGTATTATTTTCAGGTGCAGGAACATCTGTACTTGCAAAATGGTCATTATAACCATAGCTGTAATAATCGTCTTTAGTCGGAGTTGTGTAAGGCTTATGCTCATAGGTTCCTGCTGGAGCAGTAAACTGAGGCACTTTCTTTTCAGCAATTTCATTTTCTGGATCAGCCTCCTCAACAGCAAGGTCATTTGTCGGCTCAAGCTCTTCATTTGTGTTAGTTGCCAATTGCTTTTGCTCTGGTTCTTTTTCGATATCTGTTTTTATATCGTCAATTTCCTTCTCGAAGTTGTTAATCTGATCTGAAATCTCTCTCTTAATTCCCTCTGAAGCATCTTTAAATTCCCTGATCCCACGTCCCAATCCTCTTGCCAATTCTGGTAATTTCTTGCCACCAAACAGTAATAATGCGACTAAAATAATCAGCATCATTTCCTGGGTACCAATGTTCAAAAACGCTAAATTCATCTCTACTTTATAAATTGATAATAAGCTAAGGTAAGTCTATTATTTTTTTTCAGCAATAAATTCCTGTAATTATTTAGAAACAAAAAGTTAAACTCAAATGATTTTCTATGCGAGTTATAACTTGTACCTTTGGTCTCCTTATTAATTTATGTTTATGCTGCAGAATTTCAAATCCAACAAAATTTATTATTTAAGTACAATGGCATTAGCTGGACCGGTAGTAATCTCCCAACTAGGCCACACGTTGGTTCAAACTGCAGATACAATAATCGTCGGACATTTTGCAGGAACGATTTCCTTAGCGGCTGTTTCCTTAGTACATTCTGTATTTATGGTGGTTTTGGTCATTGGACTAGGAATAGCCTATGGATTAACCCCTCTAATAGCGCAAGAAAATGGAAGACAGAACTATAAAGAATGTGCAAAGCTCTTGTCCAACAGTTTTTGGCTTAACCTCGTTGCAGGGATTCTATTGTTCTTATTTGTTTATTATGGATCGATGTATGCGATGACCCATGCAGATCAAGATCCGGAGGTGGTGGAAACGGCCAAACCCTATTTGTTTATCCTGAGTCTCTCGATACTGCCATTAATGGTTTTTAATACGTTCAAGCAATTCGCAGAGGGTTTAGGATTTACGAAACAAGCCATGAACATTACGATCTGGGGAAATGTGCTGAATGTGGTTATTGCCATTGTATTGGTAAAAGGTATGTTTGGAATTGAGCCCATGGGAGTTCGCGGTGTAGGGATTGCTACATTGATAGACCGAATCTTGATGATGGCAGTTATGGCTTGGTATGTATTAAACTCCAGCAACTTTAAACGCTACATTCAACATTTCTCGGTCAAGTTTATTGATTTTTCAAGGGTAAAAAATATATTAAGGATAGGAGCTCCAGTTGCAATGCAATATGTATTCGAAATAGGCGCATTTGCTGCAGCGGCTTTAATTGCAGGTAAAATTGGAGCCATTGAACAAGCTTCCCATCAGACGGCAATAACATTGGCAGCAATGACCTATATGATGGCTAGTGGAATCGCTTCTGCAGCCACCATTAAGGTTGGAAATGCATACGGCAATAAAAACTTCTTCAGGTTACAGAAATTTGCTACGGTATCTTACCATTTGGTTTTGGTATTTATGATTATCTGTGCCATAATTTTTGCAGCATTGAATCAGTACCTGCCTTACATCATCACTAAAGACCAGGAGGTTGTCGTTATGGCAGCTCAATTATTGATCATTGCAGGTATGTTTCAATTATTTGACGGTACACAAGTTGTTGGTTTAGGGACTCTACGTGGAATGGGTGATGTAAATATCCCGACTTTCATCACCTTCTTTGCCTATTGGATCGTTGGAATTCCTACCGCTTACCTTTTTGGGATAACACTTCAAATTGGTGTGAAAGGAATCTGGTATGGATTAACCTTAGGATTATTAACCTCTTCGATCTTGCTATATCTTAGGTATCGATATATGGTGAACAAGAAATTGCCAAGGCATCAGATTTTGGCAACAGGATAAACAAAACGGGCAAGGAATAAACCTTGCCCGTTTTTTTATTTTTAAGCCGATTAAATTACTCGGTCAGCATCCCAATTTTCTAAATAGTCAGCAACTCTACGGATAAATTGTCCGCCGAGAGCACCATCAATAACACGATGATCATAAGACATGGAGATGTACATCATATGCCTTACAGCGATTACATCGCCATACTCTGTTTCTAATACCGCTGGTTTCTTCTTAATAGTACCTACTGCCAAAATAGCCGCTTGTGGTTGGTTGATAATCGGCATACCGAAGATATTTCCAAATGCACCAATATTGGTAAAAGTAAAAGTACCTCCCTGCGTATCATCAGGTTTCAATTTATTTGCGCGAGAACGATTGGCTAAATCATTTACAGATCTCGATATACCAGTCAAACTCAATTGATCCACATTCTTAATAACGGGAACAATCAGATTTCCGGTAGGCAATGCTGCTGCCATACCAATATTAATGTTCTTTTTGCGAATAATATTATAACCATCAACAGATACATTCACCATTGGAAAATCCTTGATTGCCTTCGCAATCGCTTCGATAAATAATGGGGTAAATGTGATGTTTTCGCCTTCAGATTTTTTATAAGCGTCTTTTACTTTATTCCTCCAGTTTACCAAATTGGTTACATCAGCTTCAACAACTGAAAACACATGCGGTGAGGTTTTTACACTCTGTACCATATGGTCGGCAATTAACCTACGCATACGATCCATTTCGATAATTTCGGAGTCGCCAGTACTACTTTTCACAACTTGTACCGGTGCTGACTCCATACGTTCAGGAACTTGTTTAGTAGGTTCCGATTCAGCCGGTGCTGAAGGTTTCGGAACTTGAATGCCTTTATTTTTTTCCAGGTAATTTAAAACATCTTGCTTGGTTACCCTTCCTTCTCCACCAGTACCAGGGATGCTATCCAATTCTTGCTGAGAAATCCCCTCCTGTTGAGCAATATTTCTTACCAATGGTGAATAGAACCTTATTCCTGAATGGAGTTCTTGATGATTTTCATTGAAAGATGGTTTATTTTCAATTTGATCAATTCCTGGGATTTGAGTTTCCTCTATTTTTTCTTCAATGGAATCCTCGACCTTATCTTCGATAGGAGGATAAGATTCAGCAGGGGTTTCTGTTTGTAAATCAGATTCAGGGGAGTCAGTTTTAATTTCAGATTCTTCCGTTTCAGGACCATCGATTTCAATTAAAGCAATTACATCACCCACCTGAACAGTTTGGTTCTCATCGAACAATCTTTCTTTTAAAATACCAGAAACTGGAGATGGGACATCAGAATCGACCTTATCGGTAGCAAGTTCCACAACTGCTTCATCCTCCTCAATTTGGTCTCCTACCTGCTTTACCCATTTTGTTAGAGTAGCTTCAGAAACGCTCTCTCCCATCTTAGGTAACACTAGTTTATATATAGCCATCTACTTATATTTGGATTGTTAGATTACTAAGTTAAATATTAATACTTACTTGACAAGTGAACAAAATTAAATATTTTACAGGATAAAAGCCACAAAATATCATTCTGTTAATTATCCGTTTCTGATTGAAATAAATTCCAGAGCATCAGGAGTGCCTGAGCAGTAGTACGTTCTATATTTAGGAGTCGATCATGATGGAAATGAAACAACTTAGTTCTCACTTCATTTTTACCGGCTATCGCTACCCAAACTGTACCAACAGGTTTTTCTTCAGTACCTCCGTCGGGACCCGCGATACCGCTGGTTGCAATGGCATAATCGGTATTCAATTTCTCCTTTGCTCCTTTCGCCATTTGAATCACGGTTTCTTCACTCACCGCGCCAACCTGCTTCAAGGTATCCTTACTTACACCTAAAATATGCTCTTTAACTTCATTAGCATAGGCAACAATAGCTCCATTGAACATCTTACTTGAACCTGGTATCTCTGTAATTAAACGAGCAATATTTCCTCCTGTACAACTTTCAGCTGTTGCTAAAGTTTTTTGCTTTGCCGTAAATTCTTGAATGATAACTTGCTCAAAGCTTATATCTTCCGTTGCAACTACCGCATCAGCAATTCTCTCTAGCAATCTGTTTTTCCAAACTTCAGCTTCCTGGTTTAATAGTTCTAGATCTTTTCCTGTAACCGTAACCCTAAGTCTGACCAATCCAATTTTAGGAAGGTAAGCTAGATGGACATTATTGGGAAATTCATTTTCAATATCTGAAATATGTTCTGCTAAATGAGATTCTCCAATCCCAACGGTAAGGATATATTTATTGACAACCTTTTCATCAGTTTTAAATTCCTTAAGTTTTGGTAGAACTCGATGAGTCATTAGGTTTTTCATTTCAAATGGGACACCCGGCAGAAAAACATAGATCTTCCCTTCGTGCTCCACCCACATTCCAGGGGCAGTACCCCAGTCATTAAACAGGACATCACAATTTTCCAAAACATCAGCCTGCCCTTTATTAATATCCGGCATGGTCCTGTTAAACCGTTGAAATATTTGTCGGACATGATCCATTACCTCAGGGTTATGGACCAAGGTTGTATTGAAAAACTTGGCAGCCGTATATTTGGTGACATCGTCTTTGGTTGGACCCAGACCACCAGTGCAAATAATAAGATCCGCACGGATACTGGCATCAGAGAGCGCTTTTTTGATATGGTCCTCGGCATCAGTGATGGAGGTAATCTGTTGAATATGGATTTGTTGGGCAAACAGTTCCTGGGCAATCCAAGCGGAATTGGTATCCACGATCTGTCCAAGCAAGATCTCATCACCAATGGTAATAATTTCAGCTTTCATAGATATAGTGTTTAGGAGTTATTAATATGTGTAATGACTCTGTCTCTTGGTTAATTTTAAATCTTGAAGAATCGAAGCCTTTGCTCGGATCGTTATATTGTAACTTTTATATCTCCCAAAAGGTACCCATCCGACAGACATATCCCAACAGTGCAAATCTCGATAGATGCTCACCTGGGTCATTGACGCTTCATTTTGTATAAAGTCATATCCGGTATTGAACTGTACCTTCCATTTTGGGGTCACATTAAAGTCACCATGCACATTGACCGTACTGGTCAATCTAGTACTCATTCGTCCCAATTGACCATCCCAAGCACGGTTATAATTAAAACTAAATGAACCGGCTAAGTTCCAAGGAATATTAAAATCCACAAAGGCATTCGGATCCGTACTGATCCTTGCCAATGCTTGAGCTTGTTCAGGAGTCAAGTTTGGCATTGCACTTCGGAGTGAGTCAATATTATCGCCTCGGTTTTGATTGGCTTTTGGATTTAAGCTATAATCAAAGGATAGTCCGAAATTCGTTAAACGAGCTAATGTACCATCTTTAACAGCAAATCGATTAATTCTGGTTCCGGTGAACCTATCATAGGAGTAGGCGTCTAAACTACCATTGAAATTGACATTTACCTTTTTGTCAAAAAGAGCAGTCCTTCCGGAAAAGCTGATAGGCGATAATTTTAAAGAGTCTGCAGCGACGTTGTAGTTACCACTAAAAGTTAAACCCTGTATTATCGGCACTTTTTTGACACCTTTTCCTGTGGTATCCTTGTCGTTTCGAATCTTTGCTTCCAAGTTATTATCAACGGAGAAACCGATACCAAATGATTTTCCATCTGAAGGTGTACCATAGATAGCGTTTTCAAAAATGGAATATTTCTTATATACCCCTCTTTCATCTGTAAAATCACGGTAGAAGCCATATCGGGCGTCGGAAAAGTCAGGCCTGTAATTCAAATTGATGGATGGAGTAATGGTATGACGCATCGCCTCGATCTTACCAATCTTTTTATTCATCTGACCATAGATTTTTGTCGAAAGTCCAGTTGAAACAGTATAATCATAAGCACGTTTGAACCCCTGCAGGGTATCTCTCACGCTTACAAAACCGAAAGGCTCATTCTGCAGCCTGTTTCTATAATATTGCAAATACCAACGTTCAGTATAATTAAATGAGGTATTGAATTGGAAGTACTTCAAAACATTCAAGCTTAAGCTGACTGGAATATTATGCTGCATCCCGTTGGTAAACTCGTTTAATGTTTCTTTTCTGAATAAAAGAGAGTCTTTGGTGACAAGCCTATTCTGGGCTTGTAAGCTATATCCTACCGTAATTCTTTGAAACCATTTTTGTTCCCCTATTCGGTCTTTTGAATCAAATGGGTTAAAAGTAGCAACGCTCAAGCTAACAGTGGGTAAGTCAAGGTTCAAGTCGCCATTGGTCAAATTTTGCTCATGGGACATGTTTGTTGTAAAGTTAACTTTTCCATCAGCGAATACCTTTCCGTATGCAATCGATGATCGCATACTGTTGTTGGTAGCCAGCATGGGATTATACCCATTTGCTGTTGCGGAATTTCTATAGTTATTTCGCGAACCAAAGTTAACCGATGCGGAGAACGAAGTTCCTGGATTAGCTTCCTGACGTTGCGAGTGGTTCCAAGTGAAGCGGAACTCCTTACTTCTACCATAATCATCTGTTCCTTCAACCCCTTGGACATATGATCCATATTCTAGGGAGAAGTTACCATTGAATTTATAATTCTTTAAATATTGTGTCCTGACATTGGCTACCCAAGTTCCTTTTGAATAGAGAGTACCGCGGATTTCAGAATCCCAATAATCATTAAAGGTCAGGTACCAGCCCAAGTCACGCATTGCAAATCCTCTCGATGCATCTTCACTAAAGGAAGGGAATAAGAATCCCGAGCTTTTCTTATCCTGTTTAGGAAAAAATCCAAAAGGAATGGCTAAAAATTTAATGGGAATATTTTCAACGACCAGATAAGAAGGTCCGGCAATGATTTGATTTTTTGTAATGACCCCTTTTGTAATTTGTATTCCAAAGTGGGTATGAGGGTAAGGTAAATTACAGGTTGAGTAGAGTCCTTTGTATAGGGACATTTCATCATAGATATTTTTTCGCACCTCTTTGGCTTGAATATATCCACCGTCGACTTCGGTCATTACCCCAAAAGTTTTAGGGACTTGCGTTTTATAATTATAGAGCAATGAATCCACAGCAATTGGAGATTCACCGGGCATTATAACGACGGGACGGCCGACATACTTACCATTGTGGTCGATAACTCCTGTAGCAAAAAGGACATTTGTGTTTCTATCCAAACGGATATAGTCGGCAGCAAGTTCGAATCCTTGATATTTAACTTTCGCTCCTTTGTAAAGGTGGAGGATATTTTTACTAACCTCATTCCATGAAGAATCGTTGGCAGAAATAGTCACCACGGTTTCCAATCCACCCTGATCTTTCATATGGACTGTATCCTGACCACTAACTTCTTTAAAATTGTTTTTGCTGGTATCGGTAGGAATAGTATCTCTTTGGAGGGTATCTATTGTAACATTTTGCTTGGTAGAATTATTCTCCACCTGAGCCTGCAGCACAGTAATCCCTATAAAAAAAAACAGAATGGAAAGTAAAAAACAACTTAAGGCCTTCAAAATGAAATATGAATGTTATTTTTGTGCTAATTTTAAACTCTTGTTGGCAAAAATAGTCAAAAATCAATAACAAATATTAGGTTTTTGATAAAGTTAATCATATTTAACAGTTTACTTTAACAATGTTGCCAGAGAGACTTAAATAATAACGTTAACTATGAATTTCAATAAATCCATAAAAATAACCTTATCGGTACTAGCAGTCTTGTTACCGATGATTTTCTTAAGTACAATTGTTAATTCACAGGAAAAAGAGAATCAAGAGAATAAACCAGAACAAACTACCCAGAACAATAAAACTTTTAAACTGGTCGTTATCGACCCGGGCCATGGAGGTAATCTACCAGGAGCAAGAGGACGGATATCATTGGAAAAGGATATTGCCCTTGATGTGGGTAAAAAATTGAAAGCAGCAATTGAAAAGGATATGCCTGGAGTAAAAGCAATGTTAACTCGAGAGACCGATATTGATGTACCATTTCACGAGCGAACTGCTTTGGCCAATAAAAATCATGCTGATTTATTTATTTCCATACACTGTAATTCTGCGGATTCAGATCGAAAAGTTAAGGGTAAAAATGGAAGATATGTTACTCAAACCATTCGAAGGCCAGATGTTAGCGGAACAGAAACTTTTGTATGTGGATTTAACAGGTTGCAGAGAGGTGAATCAGAAGTTGCAGTAAGAGAGAATGCGGATATTTTATTTGAAGAAAATTACCAGGAGAATTATGGTGGATTTGATCCAAATGATCCATCGACATACATAATTTTCTCTATGCTAAAAAGAACTTACCGGGACAAAAGTATTAGGTTAGCCACATTTATACAAAATGAATATGTGAAGAAAGGCCGTCCTAACAGGGGAGTTCAAGAACTTTCACTTCAGGTTTTGGCATATGCAGCTATGCCAGCGGTATTAACTGAGATAGGCTTTATTTCCAATCCTGAGGAAGAGAAATTTATGGTATCAGAAGATGGGCAAAATGAGATTGTTGCTAATCTTGTGGATGCAATAAAGCATTACAAGACCAGTTCAGGATTGCAATAGGTATAATATTTGATAATAAACAGAAACGAAAAGGAGACATTGGAGAATTTTATTAAATCGAGAAAGGGAGTTTTAAGAAATGTTGGGATTACCCTAACTTGTATTTCAGTCTTGTTATTGGCGAGTTTTAGGCCAGTTGAATATCAAGATAATCAGGGAAGTCCTAGGAAATTAAAAACCATTGTATTAGATCCTGGCCATGGTGGGCATGACTCAGGGGCAGTTGGAAGACAGTCAAAAGAAAAAGATATTGCCCTGCAGGTAGCTTTGAAGTTAGGTAAGAAAATCGAGCGAGAATTTCCGGGAATTAAAGTTATTTATACTCGTACAACGGATGTATATCCAAAGTTGTATGAGCGTCCGGCATTGGCAAATAAACATCATGCTGATCTTTTTATATCGATTCACTGTAACTCTGGCGGAGCAAGTAGCAGAAGGGTAAAAAACAGCCGCGGGAAATATGTGACGCAACGAGTTCTAAATACTTCAGCAAAAGGTACAGAAACATTGGTTTTAGGTTTTAGCCGTACAGGTGATCAAGATGTGGCCATACGTGAAAATGCTTCGATTTTGATGGAGGATAACTATAAAGAAAACTATGGAGGATTTGACCCAAAAGATCCTTCAACCTATATCGTATTTTCTTTGATGAAAAGAAAATTTAGGGAACAGAGCATCAGACTTGCCTCATATATGCAAGATCAATTTCAAAATTCCAGTAGAACTGACCGTGGAGTGAAAGAACAGTCATTGGCGGTTCTTGCTACAGCAGGGATGCCGGCAGTTTTGACGGAGATTGGATTTATCTCCAATCCCGATGAAGAAAGATTTATGATGTCATCTGCAGGACAGGAATCAATTGTCACTGATTTGTTTAATGCTATAAATACTTATAGAAAAAGCATAGAAAAATAATCTTTTTCTTAAATTGGCAGAAGCAACAGAGTTAAAAGTATTTAAACAGAGGTAATTTTGAAAATATCAAACGAAACTAAAGTCGGGGCATTAACGAGTATTGCAATTGCAATTTTATTTATTGGTTACAGTTTCCTTAAAGGAAACAACGTATTTAGCAGTGAAAACACATTTTATACAGAATATGATAATGTTGATGGTCTAGCAGTATCAAAGCCAGTTTTAGTGAGTGGATTCCAAATTGGTCGTGTTTCAAAACTTACCCTACAACCCAACGGCAAAATCAGAACTGAATTTAAGATCAAAAATGAATATGAAATTCCATCGAATACCGTAGCTCGTATTGTTAGTGCCGATTTATTAGGCAGTAAGGCTATCGTATTTGAATTGGGAAATAGTACTACAATGGCTAGGAATGGTGACCCCTTGCTGTCAGATGTTCAAGCAAACCTGATGGAAAAGGTTGAGCCCTTGCAGAAAAAAATCGAAAACTTGGTTGTAAAATTGGATTCAGTACTTTCAGGTGTAAACTCTGTATTGGATGAAAACTTCCAACGAGACTTCAAAAGCAGTGTACATAGTATTTCTGTATCGTTGAAGAATCTTGAAAAAATCACTGGTGATGTGGATGGATTGATGGGAGCTGAGAAAAATCGCTTAAGCAATATTCTTTCTAACATGGAGTCCATAACGATGAACTTCAAGAATAACAATGAGAAAATTAACTCTATTCTTGCTAACCTAGATAATCTTTCCGACGATCTATCTAAAACTGAGATTAAAGCTACCGTGGACAACGCGAATCAAGCGATGAAGGATGTAATGGAAATTACCAATAAAATTAATACTGGTGATGGCTCATTAAGTCAGTTGATTCATGATGAGAAACTTTATAATAATCTAACCAACGCTTCGGAGAATTTGGATCAACTGGTTAAAGATTTAAAAGAAAATCCAGGTAAATATTTGAAGATTTCGATCTTTGGAAAGAAAGACACGAAATAGGGCTTTTAAATTATTTTATTAAAAATATAACTCAAAATAAAAAGGGAAAGGGTTCAGTTGATTACTGAACCCTTTCCCTTTTATTATGTACTAAGTTTTAGTTTTTCAATGTTTCGTCTAGCCAACTAAAGAATTCTCTCTGCCAAACTTGTGCGCTTTGACCAGAAAGCACCCAGTGGTTTTCATCTGGCAGATAGACTAATCTACTTTTAACTCCACGTAATTGAGCAGCTTGAAAAGCTTCTAATCCTTGTCCGATAGGTACCCGAAAATCTTTTCCTCCTTGGAAGATTAATATAGGTGTATCCCATTTATCAACATGGTTGCTAGGATTGAATTGCGTATAAGTTTTCTCATTAGCCTTGTCCCAATATGGACCTCCCAAATCATGATTAGCAAAGAAAAGCTCTTCGGTAGTTCCATACCATGATTTCATATCAAAAAGTCCACAATGAGAAATAAAGGACTTAAATCTTCCTTCATGAACACCGGCCAATTGGAAAACAGAATATCCTCCATAACTAGCACCTACAGCGCCCAGACGATCTTTGTCTACATAAGGTTCCTTAGAAATGTCATCAATTGCAGATAAATAATCTTGTATCGCTTGGCCACCCCAATCTTTTGAAATCTGTTCATTCCACTTAACTCCCCAGCCTGGCATTCCTCTTCTATTTGGCGCAATTACAATATAGCCTTGAGAAGCTAATAATTGAAAATTCCAACGGAATGAATAGGATTGTGTTGTAGCAGATTGAGGTCCTCCTTGACAGAATAGTAAGGTTGGATATTTTTTATTAGGATCAAAGTTTGGTGGATAGATCACCCATGAGAACAAGTCTAGACCATCTGTAGCTTTTGTAACTCTTGCTTCCACTTTAGTTTCAGCAACGGTACTATATAATTGATCATTAACTGATGTGATAGGGTTCAGTTTTTTAGTTTTGAAGTTGAATAGAAATACCTCTGGAGCTTGGGTCATAGTGGTTGAAGTAACGACTAATCCCTCCTTGGTTTCACCAACGATGCCAGTGATATCAAAATTTCCGGATGATAATTTCTTGATATTTGGCAATGCCATATTCTTGAGGTTTGCTGGCACAGATAGTTCAAATATTTGAATTGTTCCTTCTGTTGGTGCAACGAAATAAATCCTTTTGCTATCCTTACTCCAAGTATATGAATTGACGGTTCCATCCCAATGCGCCGTTAGGTTCAATTTTAATCCTGTATTCGGATCTTGAATGTAGATGTCATTTTTGTCGGCTTCATATCCATCGGTTTTCATGCTCAACCAGGTTAGTAATTTTCCATCCGGACTATATCCCGGAGTATTGTCATAACCTTGCATACCTTCGGTTAGATTTGTGGTATTGCCTGACTGTAGATCATATTTATAGATATCCGTATTGGTACTCTGCGCGTAGTCAGTTCCGAATTTCTTCTTACAGACATATAGAACCGACTTGCTGTCTGGGGTCCAAGCAAAATCTTCTGCAGCACCAAAAGGCATTGTAGGCGAATAAAAAGGCTCATCACCTAAAATATCCTTAGCCTCTCCTATTTTTCCATTTTCATAAGAAGCAATAAATGGATGATTAAATTTTCCATCATTCCATGTATCCCAGTGACGGTAATCTAAATTATCATAGATATAAACATTGGATTTTGGAAGATCCTTATACTTATCGGTACTGTAATAAGGCTTTAGAAGCACCTGCTTACTGAAAAGAATATGTTTACCATCAGGGGAAATTTTGACGTTTTCTAAGCCATCTTCATAATTAGTTAATTGAACGGCATTTCCATCTTTTAGACTTTTTTTCCAAATCTGCCCTTTAAATAGGTAAAGTACTTGATCTCCATCCACATTCAATACAGATTCTGAACCTGCATCAGTAGTGAATTGTATGGCTGAACCTCCCTTAACAGGGATAACAAATAAATTCTTCTCGGATTTATTTTCTTCGAATTGATAGTTGGATACCCCATATATAAGTTGAGTACCATCAGTAAAAAGACCTTCAGCACTAACTCGTCCCAGCTCCCAAAGTTTCTTAGGGCTTAAAGGTTCAACATTTCTAGAGTTCCTAACACGGTTCTCTACTTTTGGACGTTCCACCTTTTGAGGAACTTCCTTTCCTTCTTGTGCAATAACCATATTATTGATCAATAAGAATGCGCCAATCCATGATATCTTGTGCATATAAAAACTATTTTGCCTGCCAATTTACTAAAGTTGGCAGGCAAAAAGAAATTACATACTAATGTCCACGGCTGACTTTCCAAAATAATAGCCAGATACTGGTCAAGTACATTCTTATGGATGTTCTACTTAGCTTGATCATTGCTTTTCAAATTGGTACCAATTTATTTTTGTCGATAAACGCATCAACACGGCAAGAATGATGAATAAACCAACGGTTCCTACAATTAAAGAGTAATCTCTCAGCTGTAATAATACAAAGATAAAGGTATAGAATAATGCTAAGATGGCACTAAAAACCAGTGCTGATTTCATGTCTTTTGTAATTGCTTTAATAAATGATGATATTAAAATTATGGTTGCAAATGCAGCAATTAAATAGGCTAAGTTAAATCCTATATGCTCTGAAATGGCTAGCAACAAAGCGTAAAACAATACCATAGCAAATCCAATTAACACATATTGTATCAGATGGACACGTTGTTTTTTGATAATCTCCATAAACACAAGGGATATAAAGGTTAGGGCAATCACCAGTGCGCCATATTTAGTTACACGGGTAGATTTTTGATAATTGTCTACTTGTGGCAAGAAATTAATCTGAACCATATCGTAATCGTCCGAAGTCAATTGGGTTTCTACAACATTAGCATAGTTTGCATCTACGGCTTGTGCACTTTGATAAGTACGTAAGTTTTCTTGGTCACCTGCTAGGTCAAGGCCTTGGAATTTATAGATTCCAGAAGGCTCTCCTGTCCACTGTTGGGATTGCTTTCTGCTGAAATCAGGAATATTCCAAACCGCTTTAAATGTACTGTTCACTTCCCTTTCATCAGGAAGGAAATTTCCATTGAAACTTGGATTTGCCCAATTTCCATTCGCTTCGATCTTAGTTTGCTTAGCTAAAGGCAGGAAGTTTAAAGATTTTGAACCTTTAAGATCCAGATTGATTTCAAAAGATTTATTTAATGATTCGTTTCCTTCTAATGCTAAATCAACTGTTAGGTTTTGATTGAATAATTTGAGGTCATTTTCAAATTTACCCATTTCATAGGCCTTTCCGTCCCAAGTAAAGCTTGGATTTTTTGAAATTCCTTTTATATCTTGAATACCGAATACCAATTTCGATTCACCCCATTTCAATTCAGAGGTATTGATTTTTAATTTTTCCAATTCAAAAGGCTTGAAACTTCCTTTGATATTGATTTTGGAATTATAAACAATGGTTTGGTAAATACCTCTTTTCAATGGCTGTGGTTCTACCGTGGCATGAATGGAAGCTTGATCTGCCATTAGAAAGGCATATTCTGTTACAACTGATCTGACTAAGTTAGTGGCTTTTCCATCAGCAGAATTTTCTATCCTTTCTTTAACGACATCATAAGGTACTGCAATAATAGGGCTGGTAATGACTTGATCCATTCCCCATTTTCTAGCGATCTCGGATGATACAGATACTTCCCTTTGATTTCTTTCAGAAATCAAATCTCCGATAAGACCTAATGGAATTAAGAGGATAAGCATCAAGAAAAAGATGATGAAAATTTTTAATACCAATGAGTCCGTTACTTTTTCAATTAAAGACTTTTGGGAACTGTTCCCTTGACTTTCGAGATTTGAATTATTTTCCATGTTGTATTGGATTTACTTGTAGTGTTAGTTTCTTGTTGATAATTATTTTTTAATTAGATGTTGATTCTGACAAATAATGCTTGAATTCATGCGATGTACCTTAGCCATTTCTTTCCCTTTCATAAAAGAATTGGGGTTATTCTGGATAAGGTTCAGTTTTAAAACAAGTGTTCTCATAATGTTTATTAAAAAGTACTTTGAGTTTCAAAGTAAAGGTGTAAAAAAAATTTTATTTATACGTTTGTTTTATTAAATTTTCTAATGCAATTAGATGATTTTCAAAAGCTTTGACTCCTTTTTCCGTTTTACTGTAACTTGTATTCGGTTTTCTATCAATAAAAGTTTTACTGACTAATATATACCCCTCTTTTTCTAAGTTTTTTAGATTGGAAGCGAGATTACCATCGGTCACGTCCAACAATTCTTTCAAAGAGTTGAAATCATAGGAATCGTTGGCTATTAGGATACTCATGATCTGTAGCCTTACCCTATTTTCAAAAACCTTATCATATAATGTTAAATCTAAGCTCACTTTTTTTCGTACTTTTTATGGACAATGATTCCGTAAACGATATGTAACACTCCAAATCCTAATGCCCAAAACACGACGCCATATCCAGGGAATGCCAATGCTAATAAGCCCAACCCAATTTCTAAAATCCCTAATACCCGTACTTCTCGAAACGTAAAAACACTCGCAGCTGTTAATGAAAGTCCGTAAAAGATTAACAGTGATGATGCGACTAACCCAAATATTCCTTTACTAATGAGTATCAGTGTAAAAAGCCCTCCAGTTACCAAAGGGATCGCCATAGCTTTAAGTAATGCCTTACTTGTAGGATTCCAGATACTTTGACCACTTTTCTTAGCTTTTGCTTTTGCCATGGTCACTCCTACCGAAATAGATACCACTAAAACCACGAAAGCAATAGCGATAAGCTTCCAAATCACCTGTTCATCCAATACATAGAATTCCCTATACCCAAATAAGCTTTTCGTTCCATATACGACAAAATAAGCAGCTGCAGATCCCAATAATGCAAAACAACCAATCAACACGCCTGATAGTCCGCTAATTGACATAAATTTTGAAGACTTCTCCATCATGGAGCGAATCTGGCCTATTTCTTTTAAGATATCTTTCTGGTCCATAAAAGTACTTTGATTTTCAAAGTAAGGTTAATTATTCCGTACCCGCAAATATTTTTTCATTTTTTTCAAAGAAGAATGATTTTATTCGAGAAGGAGAATGGATAGATTTTTGGTTTAAGCAGTTTTGCCAAGCTCAAGACATAAAACTCCAGCAATAATTAACATGAGTCCTAATAATTGAACGGTACCTAAAGACTCTTTAAAGGCAAAGTATCCTACTAGAGCTAATAATGATATTCCTACTGCAGCCCATATCCCATATGCAACACCGATCTGCATTCCAGCTTTTAAGGATAACGACAATAAATAATATGCTCCCACTACCCCTATGACTGCTACAATAGATGGAACTAGTTTTGTAAATCCTTCAGACTGTCGAGTGCCTAATGCTCCAATTAATTCTGCAACAATGGCTGCAATTAAATAAATATATTTCATCTCATGTCTAGCTTACTGCACCTTTTGAATTCGTAATCATTTTCCAATGATTAGAATTTATGGGACTAATTTATCCATATCTCTTTGATTTTTTATTGTATTAGAACAAATAAATTCATTTTAAAATTTATTAATCAAATCATTGGTCTTGTAATTCATCTCATGAATTATTATTCAAAGAATTAGAGAATGTGTTTCAATATTTAAATAAAGAATCTGAATGACTAATTCAATTTTATTAAATCACTTTCACTCGCTGAAGTTTCATTTTCTTAGTTTAAGCAAATAAAACGAAGGCCTAAAAGCTAATTATTCATGAAAATCGGTAATAATATTGGTTTAACGGACACAATAAATGATTTTTATTAAAATTAGGAGGTTAACAGACAAATAGTTACAAAAAGATAGTCAAAAAATAGAAAAAAAAGCTTGACATATATAGGTTTGGTTTCTATCTTTGTGGCTCAATAAAATCCTAACTGCGGAAGTGGCGTAATTGGTAGCCGCACCAGACTTAGGATCTGGCGCCGCGAGGCGTGGGGGTTCGAGTCCCTTCTTCCGCACTTGATGTCCTCCCGAAAATAAACCTCGGGAGGATTTTTTTTATTAATTGCGAAAAGCTAAAACAAGAGTATGAATATTTCACACCAGAACATTGATGACATCAACGCTAATATCCAAGTGGAAATAGCACCTGAGGACTATAATCCACAGGTTGATAAAGCAATTAAAGACCAAGCTAAACAAGCTAAATTACCAGGATTCCGTCCAGGAATGGTTCCTACGGGACATATCAAACGTATGTATGGTAAAGCAATCTTATTCGATGAGATCAACAAAATTATCAATGATAAAATTGCTGAATACATCGGTGAGCAAAAATTAGAAGTATTAGGCCAACCTCTTCCAAAAGAAGAAGATAAAGAAGGTCAATACAACTGGGATTTCAAAGATACTTTTAACTTCGACTACGAGATCGGTTTAGCTCCTCAATTCGACATCCCTTTCTCAGCAGAAACTGAATTCACAGAATACGATATTAAGGCAGATACAGCAACTCTAGAAGAGCGTATCAAAAACTTACGTCGTAGCTATGGTAAAATGACCAACCCCGAAGTTTCAGAAGATGGTGATGTTCTTTATGCTACTTTGAAACAAGATAAAGAAGAAGGTATTGAAAAAACAACTTCAATCCGTACTGATATCATTGAAGATGCTAAAATCAAAAAATCTCTAGTAGGTTTGAAAAAAGATGATACTGCTAAAATCGACGTTAAGAAAGCGTTTAAAGTTGCTGACTTAGCTCGTATCTTAGGTATCACTGAAGATGAGGCTGAGAACTTAGACGTGACTAAATTCGAATTGACTGTTAAAAACATCAATAGATTAGAAGAGTCTGATTTAGATCAAGAGTTTTTCGATAAATTGTTCCCTGCTGGTGAAGTTACTACAGAAGAACAGTTCAACGAAAAAGTGAAAGAAGAAGTTGAAAACCTATTCAAACAAAACTCAGCTCAAAGATTGCGTAACGATATGTATACTTTCGGTATGGAAAAAGTAGACGCAAAATTCCCTGAAGAGTTCTTGAAAAGATGGTTAAAAGCAACTAATCCTAATTTAGATGCTGCTGAAATCGAAGAAGGTTTTGAAGATTTCTTAAACAACTTGAAATGGACAATCATTGAAAACCGCATTGTTACTGCAAATAACCTTGAAGTTAAATATGATGAGGTTGTTGATTTAGCAAAAGAACGTATCTACGCTCAAATCAAAATGTACAACATCAATGAAGAGCCTACTGATGAGCAATTACAACAATTCGCTATGCAATTGTTAGGCGATAGAGAACAAGCTAACCGTTTGTTTGAAGAAGTTAAAGCATTGAAAGTTTTCGATCAACTTAAAGAAACTGTTAAAATCAAATCTAAAAAGATTGATTACGACAAATTCGAAAAGCTTGATAAATAAGAATTGCAAGAATTAGTTATAAAATAAAAAACAGGCTCGGAGTTTCCGGGCCTGTTTTTTTATTAATTATAGACTATTTTTATTAGAATGATTTGGAAAATCCTGTTAGCAGCCAAATTCCCATTGCTATTTTTTCATCGGGTTTATATTTTGCAGAAGGTCCTGTTTCTAAATTAAAGCCAAAGTTTTTTCCCAATTGTCTATTCATCCCCCAAATAGCTACCAAACCAAAAGAACTGCTCGTACTGAATTGATTGATTTTGGTAATTTCCCCATTCACATCTTGTTTCTCTTTATACCATCCATGCATAAATCCAAACAGTCTACCTCCTAAATAGCTGGCACTATTGTTTGAAATGTTCTTCCCTTTATTAAATCTCTTTTCAATATTATAATAATGCTTAACCGCAATAAATGCTGCCGGCATAAATGAATAGGAATTAGATTTGAATTGGTAACCAACATTTCCATTTACACTCGCTGAACCTTTAGAAAATCCAATTCCAACGGCCATTCCTACATTTGCGTCAAAAATTGTTTTAGGGCCAATTGGATGTTCGTACTGGAAAGTTACCGCCGGAAATAGCAACGATAATTTGACTCCTTTTGTCTGAACGACAAAATAATCTTGAGTGGAATTTTTTAAAACAGTGGAATCTGCATTTTGAGCATTTGCTGTAAAATTTACTCCACAGATAAGGGAAAACAAGAACAATCTTGCTTTAGAGGTTTTTGAATTTAAGTTAAACATAGTTTTTATTAATTTATATTCAAATATATATATATATATATATATTGAGTTATTAATAAAAACATAATTAGACCATATTATTGAAAATAATTTAACTTAAAATACTTTGTTTTTAAAAGAAGATATTGTATCCTACGGATAATCGTCCATATGGATATTCACGGTTAAAGTCAGGATATTGCTGTTCTCTAAAATGTCCCTGTAGGTTGAAATAACCTGAACTTAAATTAAGTGACCATCTTTTATACAAACGAAGGCTTGCTTCCACATTCAATCCATGGAGTACGTAATATGAATCAGTCCCTGAAATAGTAAAAAATACCCCCCCATTATAATCGGCACTAATCATAAAGCGGTTCAACAACATGAGATCTCCCCTAAATCGGTAAGAGGCACCAGGACCATAATTATAATTTCTACTGGCACCATATAGGAGATAAGGGTCTGGCACCGCAGCTAGCACTACCGCACCCGCACCAACACTTAGATTAAGCCTGTTACCTGTTTTATATCTAAACTCAGAAAGCCAGTTATAATTAATACTTTGAGCACCATAAAAGAATGCGTCGTTATTGTAGAAATCATAATGTGCATTCAATGTTCCATAGTGATCGCCCTGTCTGGACTTAAAGAATTTTGCCCCATATAGTAAAGCATGTACATTGACAGCGTTAATAAAGGAACTATCTCCATTTCCAAGTTCCAAATTGACCGAAAACTGATCGAATGGTCGCTTATAATTATGGTCACCATTGCTATATCTAAACCTTAAACGACCATAAAAAGCATTTTTCCCTTCATTTAAGAAATCACCTTCCTTTGCATCAAACCTTCTGATACCCATATCAACTTCAGCCGTAATAATTGAGGAGTCTGCACCGTAATAATCATCAATACGCTTTCCCCATTTTCCGTCTAAAAGTCGGTTCAAGCCATTGATGGGATTGACAATTGTTGCTACGATTTCATTGCCAACACGGTTATGATCTGTTCGATTTCGGGCTAGGATATTCCGGGATACTCGGTGCATCATCTCTCCTAAGAGGATACCACCAAAAGTAGTGTTAACCAGATCGTTGATCGATGGATGTTGAGTCTCACCTGCAGTTTCCCAAATATAACTTCCGGCAACTGTAGCTAAACTAGATTGGTAAAAATTATATCCATTGCTTCGAAAAGCATTGAAATATATCTGTCCATGAAACGGGTGATCAATTTGATTGGTTGTAAATTGGTTATCGTCCCAATCCCAAGCACTGAAACGTTGATGATCTAGAAAATTCTGGAAGGAAATATATGAATAAGGATCTTTTGTAATAAACCGATTAAAGGAAGCTGGAAAAGCTTGTGCTAAGAACCACTCTGTCCCTGCCCTCCAAAACTTCTTTTCCCTTTTTGGGTTCAAGTCCCATTGAATTGTATCTTTTAAAAATTCGGGACTATCTGTCAAGATATTTAGGCTATCCTTCCTGAAATTAATAGGTTCATCTTTGATTTTTCCGAGGGTATCAATCTGAGCAAAAGAATAAGAAATGGATAAAATAAAAATCCAAACAGTGAGAGGTAGACTTCTGTAATGTATAAGCAAAGTACTGTTATTTAATAAGCTGTAAAATTAAATTAATATATCGAATTGCTACGCTTCAATTGCTCTTCCTATCTCAATTTTAACATTATGCTGTTAATATGGACATGGTACAAACAGTTTGTCCTTTGAATGGTTTTAATTATATTTAAAGGATAACCAACAGAATAACAGCATGAAAAGAATTTTTTTAAGTATGACAATTCTGCTGATGAGCATTGCAGTCATTGCTCAGAATAGGCAGTCCATAACCGGAGCTTATTTAGCCAAGGATGGAAACATCAACCATTTATGGCTATTTGTAGATGGCTATAGTTCCTATATTCAATACGAAAACAACAAATACCTTTCCACTTGGGGTGGTCCATTCAGCAATGAATCCAACGGAATACAAGTCAAGGTTGAGTTTAATGATGCAAAACCTGATGAAATTGGGCAAGATAAAGCTACCGCTGCTAAATTAAGTGGGAATGAAATAAAAATGGGAAACCTGACATTCAAAAAAAAACCTTCAAATAAACAGGATTTAGATGGTCTTTGGAGAATAACAGGAAGAAAGCAAGATGATAAAGTATCCTCTATTCCTCGAGGAGATCGGAAAACAATTAAGATTTTGGTAGATGGATATTTTCAATGGATAGCAATTAATCCGGCAGAAAAAGGATTCTTTGGTACAGGTGGTGGACAATATACCTTCAAAGGAGGAAAATATACCGAGAAAATATTATTCTTTTCAAGAGATAACAGCCGAGTTGGCGCAGTATTAAGTTTTGATGGAGAAATTAAGGATGCTGATTGGCATCATAGTGGATTAAGTTCTAAAGGGGATCCAATTTTTGAAATATGGTCTAGAGACAATAAATAAGAACAATAAAGGGCGTTGAAATCAACGCCCTTTGTTTATTTTCTTAACCGAATAAGTCCGAACTTAAATATCGATCTCCCCGATCGCATACAATAAATACTATGACTCCAGATTCGATTTCATTTGCTACGGTTAGAGCAGCTTGAAAGGCTCCACCAGAGCTCATGCCAGCAAACACTCCTTCTTTTCTTGCCAGTTCCCTGGCTTTCTGGGTAGCGTCTTTCTGATCAATATCGATAACCCTGTCGACCCTGGAAGGATCAAATATCTTAGGCAAGTATTCTTTTGGCCATCTTCGAATACCCGGAATGGAAGATTCTTCAGTAGGCTGACAACCCACTATTTGTACCTCCGGATTCTGCTGCTTCAAATAAATTGAACAGCCCATAATTGTGCCTGTTGTCCCCATTGCACTAACAAAATGCGTAATCTTACCATCGGTATCTCGCCATATTTCAGGACCTGTAGTTTTTACGTGAGCTTCATAATTGTCGGGATTTGAAAACTGATTTAAAATATAATATTCCCCGGTAGCAGCTTTCTCTTCAGCATAGTCCCTACTCGCTTCCATACTATCTAATAAAGTCACTTTCCCTCCGAAAGCTTCCATGGTCAAGGTTCTTTCTCGTGTTGAGGATGAAGGCATAACCAACTCAATTTCTAAACCGAACATACTTGCAATCATTGCCAAAGCAATTCCTGTATTTCCGCTGGTTGCTTCAATCAATTTAGTTTTTTTGTTGATTTCACCACGTTCCATGGCTGAGCGAATCATATTCAAGGCCGCTCTATCTTTCACAGAACCACCGGGATTATTACCCTCTAATTTTGCGTATATTTTAACCTTTGGATTATCATGAAATCCTTTGATTTCAACCATCGGCGTATTTCCTATTAAATCGATGATGTTTGCCATTAAGCTAAGGGTTTAGAGTCTATGAATTTTGAATTAGGTTGGTGGTACACAGTGGTATAAGGATCAATACTGCTTGTCAGCCATACATTCCCACCAATTACAGAATGATGCCCCACTATTGTTTCACCTCCAAGAATGGTTGCTCCAGCATATATAATGACATGGTCTTCGATTATTGGATGTCTTTGTGTATTTGCCATATTCTTTTCCACGCTTAGCGCTCCTAAAGTTACCCCTTGATAAAGTTTAACATGTTTACCAATTCGGGTTGTTTCACCAATGACAATTCCTGTTCCGTGGTCAATATGTAGATACTCATCAATAAAAGCTCCTGGATGGATATCAATACCGGTTTTGGAATGAGCATACTCGGTTAATATCCTTGGAATCAAAGGGATTCCTTGAATCCAAAGTTCATTGGCTAGTCTGTAAATACTGATCGCCAAAAAACCGGGATAGGTCCTGATGACCTCATTTAAACTTTGAGCCGCCGGGTCACCCTCCATGATGGCCTGCGCATCGGTCAGCATTCTTTGATAGATTGCAGGTAAATTCTCGAAAAACTTTTCCGAAACTTTCTTAATATCACAGCTCGAACAAGCTTTGGTTTTAAAAAGCATCAGATATAGATCAGCTTCAGATTGTTTGAATGCATCTTCAATTTCTTGGACCGTATGGTATGTTTTGGAGTCACGTTCAGGGAACAGCAAATGCATCAGTTCTACAGCCCAATGCGCAATAGCTTTATTGCTCGGCATATCTTGAACCGCCTGCTGTTTCTGATAAATATGTTTGTAAAAATCCTCCATTGTTATTAGGTAAACGTATTTAAAAATTAATAATTATAGCACTAGCTTATTGAATAATTCCTGATGAGTTGCGAACGCATCCGAACACAAACCGGGGTGTACCGATGAACATTGAATTAAGGTGCTTCTTTTTGCGGTTAACCAACGAAATCTTTCCGTCTGATCTAATTGTGCCAGGGCACCGCCAGCTTTTGTACCAAGACAAACTTGCTTCATGGAGTCTAAGTGATCTAGTATTTGTTCAAAATCTATTTCTGGACTTAACAAAGAGCAACGATCAACATCAACGTGGAAGAGTATATCTGCATATCGTTGCTTTCTACAATACAAAAGAACGCCTATATTGATAAATTCCTCACGTTCAACACGTGGAACCAGCCGCACGACTGCATACTCATATAATGTTCTATCGTGCATGTTGAATTTGATTTACGAAAACCTGTGAATTCTCTGCTCTCCTACCAATGAATTCCACGTATACATCCCTTACCTGTTCGGCAGTTAATTCTCTAACCTCATCGACCAACCATTCATCTGGAATAACATTTAATATCTCACGAATATTATCCCTAGTAAACAAGGATTTATATGTTGAATCTATTTTGTCCACCTCTGTTGCTTTCGAAAGCAAGACATGATCCTTAATTTGAACGAATGGTTTTTCAACACTTTCCTCCCAGTTATCCCAGTTATGATGAAAATATAGTGCCGCTCCATGGTCTATTAGCCAAAGCTCTTTATGCCAAATCAGCATATTGGTGTTTTTAACTGTTCGATCAACATTCATCAACAAGGCATCCAGCCAAACAATCTTTGAAGCTTCTTCAGCAGAAATATCGTCCACATTAGCATCAAATGTTATGGCCCCATTCAGAAAGCTTACCCCTAAATTTTTTCCGACCGAAAACTTCAATAAATCCTGTATTTCCTCATCCGGCTCTGTTCTTCCAAATCCTTCATCCAGGTCTGCATACACCATTTCTGGAACTCTTAGCCCAAGAAAACGAGCAAGCTCACCTCCGATAAATTCAGCTACTAAGGCTTTCTTTCCTTGCCCCGCACCTCGAAACTTGATTACATAGCTGAATCCATCATCAGCATCCACCAAACCCGGTAAGGATCCACCTTCTCGAAAAGGCTGGATATAGCGAATGATTTTCACCTCCCTGATCTCAGGACTTTTTATCTCTTGCATTTATTCGTTAATATGATAATTCAATAAACTCTCGTATGGATCTCCTTGCAAGCCTAATAGCTTCGCAAACGCAGGTTCGGTTTTCAATCCTTTAGATTTTAATTCCATTATCTGATTTTTGAAATCAGCTCCAAATTTCTCCAAAACCTCAAACTCCTTAACTAAATGCCTATAACCATACTGATCAACTACAGGCCTTCCCTCTCCATACAACTCAACAGGTATATCTGCTATTTTAAAGTTAGCAATTCCAACTTCTTTTCCACGAAGGGATTTCACTTTAAACCTATAATCTTTATGATTTTTGAAATTTTCAAGACAAAATTTTTCAAATTCCACTAAATCGTAGACTTCACAAGCAATATCCAGGTCACTTCCTCTTAAAGCGATGTCAAGGGGAATAGTCCCAATAAGTATGGGGTTATAAGGCACTAACAGTTCCATAAGTGAAAACTTAGTCAATATATTATAGGACCTTTGTTGTATTTCACTCCCGGTTTTTAAGTAAACTATATCCTTGAACATTGGAAATTCCATAATTCAAAGTTACTGGAATGACCTTATAATTATTGTAATTCGAGGAAATTGTACACGAATGTGACTGAAAGGTTAATGATATTCTAGCTATATTTGTGAGAATCATACATTAATGCAAAATCATTTTATGGACACAAATACCGAATACAATCGTATTATAAGCATCTGCCAAGAATTATTTATTAAAAAGACAAAAGATTATGGTACTGCATGGCGAATATTACGATTAAGTTCTTTAACAGATCAGATCTATATTAAAGCCGCCCGTATTCGTTCATTAGAAGTCAAGAAAGAATCCAAAGTTGGTGAAGGTGTTGTCGATGAATTCATCGGCATCATTAATTATTGTGTTATTGCATTGATACAGCTGGAACTTGGCAATACGGAGAATGAAAATTTAGACCCTAAAATTGTGGAGGAAAAATATTCAGAGAAAGTTAATGAAACCAGAGATTTGATGTTTGCCAAAAACCATGATTATGGGGAAGCCTGGAGAGACATGCGTGTGTCCTCTATGACAGATTTAATCTTGATGAAATTACATCGCGTAAAGCAGATCGAAGATAATGATGGACAAACCCTAGTCTCAGAAGGTCTACAAGCAAACTACCAAGACATGCTAAATTATGCTGTATTTGCATTAATAAAATTAGGCTTAGCAAAATAAAATTACCATGACTTACACACAAAGCTATTCCCAAACAAAACAAACCAAACCTAATATATTATTATGGATTGCTAGAATCCTGGTAGGATTACTATTTATCTTTTCAGGACTCATCAAAGCTAATGACCCTATGGGCTTTGGCTATAAGCTTCAAGAGTATTTCCATGTCTTAAATCTTAACTTCCTAAATGATTATGCCTCTTGGATTGCTATTTTCCTTTGTGCTTTAGAAATTATCCTAGGTGCCTTGCTGATCATAGGTGTTGCCGGAAAAAAAGTCGCATGGGGATTATTGTTGCTGATAATTTTCTTCACCTTCCTGACTTTCTACTCCGCATTTTTTGAGGTTGTAAAATCATGTGGCTGTTTCGGAGACGCTATTCCATTGACTCCTTGGCAATCGTTTTTCAAAGATTTAGTTCTTTTGATTCTTATCGTTTATATTTTCATAAAAAGAGATCAGATTAAGCCTTTTATTAGAAGTCTATTTACAAGAAACCTTTTAACTGCATTTATCATCATTGCTTCATTTGGTATAGGAATTTATACCTATTATTTCCTGCCGTTAGTCGATTTTTTACCTTATAAAGAGGGAAATAACATTCCTGCATTAATGAAAGTACCAGAAGGTGCCGAGCCAGATGTTTATGAACATATTTATGAGTTAAAGAATAAGACGACCAATGAAACTAAGACCGTTACGGACAAAGAATACATGGGCCAAAAGCTTTGGGAAGATGAGAACTGGGAAGTGGTAGGTGATCCAAAATCAACTCTGGTAAAAAAAGGATTTGAAGTAAAGATTCCTGACCTCATTATTACGGATATGGAAGGAAGCGATCGTACTGAAGAAATCGTTAACAATCCATACTACAATTTCATAGTCGTAAGCACCGACCTCAAGAAAATGTCTCCATTTGATCTGGCCGCACTAGATCGGATCAATTCAACTATCAGAGACCTTTCCGTAGATTATAACATTAGAGCGATATTAGCCACCGCATCTTCGTCTGATGAGGTAAACTATTTAAACGACCAGATGGATTTGGTACTTGAAACATTTTATGTAGATGCTGTTCCGCTTAAAAGTATGGTAAGAGCAAATCCTGGAGTTATGTTGATGCTAAATGGAACCGTAATCAAAAAATGGTCCCCACATAATTTTCCGAGTAAACATGATTTAATTACAAATTATTTAGATAAAGTAGAATAATGCAGAAGCCAGTTTTCCTGATAGGGTTTATGGGAAGTGGGAAAACCACTTGGGGAAAGAAATTAGCAAATGCCTTAAATGTTCCATTTGTTGATTTGGACCATGAGATTGTGGATTATATTGGCATGTCTATTCCTGAATATTTCGCGCTCTATGGCGAAGATCAATTCCGAAAAATTGAAATGGAGGTGTTGCATAACCAACAAAATAAACCTGGTATCATTTCAACAGGTGGTGGTACTCCATGTTTTTTCGACAATATGGATTGGTTGCTAAATAATGGAACAGTTTTATATTTAAAACATAGTCCCAAATCATTATGGAACCGACTTAGTCAATCAGATATCCTCAAAAGACCAGCCCTGAATGGTTTAATTGGAGATGACCTCCTTCAGTTTATTGAAACAAAGCTTGAGGAGCGAAATCCTTACTATGAACGAGCTCATGTTTTGGTTGATCAAATAAACACCCCGTTAGAAGAATTGGTAACATTAGTTAAAGCTAATCGATAGTTTTATGAGAAGAAATATATTTCCTTTTATTCTTTCCAGCATTTCAATATTACTATTATTTACTGCGTGTTTTAGAACGAACAGTTCATCGACCATGAGTCATATGCCTTCGGTTGACCCTGTTTTTAATTTAAATACAGTAGAAGATCTTTATCAATTCTTAACCTATAATGAACAGTCCTATCCATTAATTAGTGCCCATCGAGGAGGTCCAAGCGAGGGATTTCCTGAAAATGCAATTGCCACATTTGCTGAAGTCGCGAATAAAATGCCCGCTATTATTGAATGCGATATTAGCATGACCAAGGATTCTATATTGGTCCTTATGCATGATGAAACATTGGATAGAACCAGCACCGGAAAAGGAAAGTTATCCAGAAAAACTTATGCTGAGCTACAGGAATTTTACTTGAAAGATATTCATGGAGAAATAACTGAATATAAAATCCCAACCTTAGAAGAAGCATTAACTTGGGGAGTTGGAAGGGTTATTTATACATTGGACGTTAAAAAGTCTGTCCCCTATCAAAAAGTTATCGATCTCATTCGTAAAACCAAGTCAGAGGCGAACAGTATTATTATCACCTATTCGGCAAACCAAGCTGAGGTCGTCAACCGATTGGCACCTGACATTATGATTTCTGCAACGATAAAGAAAGCTGATGACTTAACACGACTGAGCGAATTAGGCATCCCTGACACGAGGCTTATAGCCTTTGTTGGAACAACGGAACCTGACACGGCGGTATATTCGCTATTGAGACAACATGGAATTAAATCTATCTTAGGTACCATTGGAAACTTAGACCGATCTGCCCAAAAAGCAGGCTATCAATTATATGCTGATTTTATTGTCAGGGGAGCTGATGTATTGTCGACCGACCGTCCATATGAAGCTTGGAAAGCATTAGATTTCTATATCAAAAAAAGAAACTTAAATTCTCCTTTCATTAAATAATAAGGAAGATCTAACAAAAATAAAGCGCTCTGCCAATATCAATTTGTCAGAGCGCTTTTTGCTTAAAATAAATCTTAAACCTTTTGGATAAATTTATATCATTTAAAAAACTATTTTAACCAAATCTTGTTCTATAGTTAAATGAAAACAAGATTATTATGAAAAATTTACTACTAACATTAGCCCTATCAATTGGCTTTATTTCTTACAGTTCTGCTCAAGTGGAAGTAAAAACTGTGCCTCAATCCTCTGCTGATGTAGGCATGACACCAATCAAACAAGGTAACTGGATGGTCGGTGGATCTGTAGGTAGCTTAGGTTATAGCTTTGAAGCAGAATCATTCAACATTCAGGTAAATCCAAGAGCTGGTTATTTCATTTCAGATGGTTTGGCTATTGGAGCTCAAGCAAATCTTGGTTTTAGAACCGTTAAGGATGCAGATAATGAATGGGGATATGGAATTGCTCCATTCGTACGTTACTACTTCCCAGGCGGTGCTAGCGCAACTGGTCGTTTCTTTGGTCAAGGTGACATCGGAATTGGCGGAAGTTCTGCCGGTGATAATGTTTCTTTAAACTTGGGAGCCAACGTTGGTTACGCGCATTTTATCACCCAAACTGTTGCTCTAGAGGTAATGGCAGGGTATAATTATTCCAAAGCCAACATCAGCGCATCTTCTGACAAACAATCAGGATTAGGTGTTTCTGTAGGTTTCCAAATCTATTTACCAGGAAGAAACAGATAAGGAAAAAATTATTGACGTTCCATGAATTAATCCATTTACATTGTAACGTTGATCTGAGGTTGCAAAAGCTATCGCTTTTGCAACTTTGTTTTTAATAAAAAAAGCTTAGAGAATCCCCTAAGCTTTTTGCAATTTAATAAAACAATAGTCTATTATGATCTTTTCATACTTCCAGTTTCATTGAAACGTATATGCCAGCTAAATGCCTCTTCCAATAGGTGCGGAGTATGGCCACCACGCTCACATGCACGATCGAAATAAGACTGAAGCTCTTCTTTATAATCTGGGTGCACACAATTGTCAATAATCTTCTGTGCCCTTTCTCTTGGTGCTAAGCCACGTAAATCTGCTAAACCTATATCAGTAACCAATATATCCACATCGTGCTCTGTGTGGTCCGTATGTGATACCATTGGAAGGATATGTGAAATCTTATTCTCTTTTGATGCAGCCTGTGTCACAAAAATACTTAGGTATGCATTTCTTGCAAAGTCACCGGAACCGCCGATACCATTCATGATTTTTGTCCCACCTAAATGCGTTGAATTTACATTTCCATAGATATCAAATTCTATTGCAGTATTGATCGCTATAATTCCTAACCTGCGGATTAATCCTGGCGTGTTGGAAATGTTTTGAGGACGAAGGACAAACTTATCGCGATACTTCTGGAGATTATCGAATACGCGATCATAGCAGTCTTTAGAAACAGTAACAGATGAAGCTGAGGCAAAGCTTAACTTACCAGCATCCATTAAATCGAATGCAGAATCCTGAAGTACCTCGGAAAACATGGTTAAGTCGTAAAAATTACTATCCAAGAATCCTGTTAATACCGCGTTTGCTACTTTTCCAATTCCTGCCTGAATAGGAAGCAACCTATCGGTTAGATGTCCTAACTTCACTTCTTCCTCAAAAAAGTGCAGAATATGCTTCGCTATATTCATTGTCTTTTCATCTGGAGCAGCAATATCGGCAGGACTGTCCTTCTTATCCGTGAAGACGATTGCAGCAACCTTATCTGGATTTAGAGGAATAGACCTTCTTCCAATCTTGTTCCATGGAGCAACGATAGGAATTACATTTCTATGAGGATAATCTTCTGCTTGGTAGATATCATGAATACCATACACGTTTTCATGCACCGAAGTATTGATTTCCAAAATAACCTTCTTCGCTAATGAAGCGAATGTCACGGAATTACCTACGGATGTGGTCGGAACGATACTACCGTCACGATCGATATAGGCAACCTCCAAAACGGCAATATCTACATCGGGTAAATTTTTATTATGTAAAAGCTCCGCGCTTTCACTTAAATGTTGGTCAATAAATAAAACTTCACCCTTATTGATCTTACTCCTCAAAACAGGGTCTACCTGAAATGGCATCCTTTTTTTCAATGCACCTGCTTCGGCCAACAAACCATCTGTACCATGACCTAAAGATGCACCGGTCATTAATGTAATCTGAATATTTTCTTTTTTGGCGCGTTCTGCTAATGCAGGTAAGATAACCTTACTATCTCCAGCTTTTGTAAATCCACTGGATCCTACCACCATACCATCTTCAATTAATTTGACAGCCTCTTCGGCGGTTGTAACTTTGTCTTTCAGTCTTTCTAGACGAATTCTGTCCATCATATCAATGCATTTGAAATTACTCTATTAGAGTGTGGCAATATTAATCAATATTTTATTTATAAAATTATCCATAATAGCCAGTAACTTTTTTTAAGAAATTAAAAAGTAACCGATTACTTACTTTACCATTTTCCCTACAATATGCTTTATTATTGCAAATTTTATAGCGAACCGTACATAAAGTCATGTTTATTTACTGGATTGGGAATAATTTACAAAACATACCAGATAATTCAACATTAATATTTATAAAATGGTAACGTAAGCGTAAAAGAATATCGAAAGGATACCCGCTTCCTTTTTGTTTTTATCAAATAAAAACTGGAAATTTATGCCATAATAATGCTTTTTTGAATGCAAAAAGAATATATTGACAAATACTATATGACAGAAGTAGATACCTACGACAACAGTATCTATTGTCATCACGCAGTTATGGGTGAAGGGGTAACTGAACACTCACATAAGAAAGGGCAATTCCTCTACACCGAAGGTGGAGTTGTTTTTCTAAAGACTGCTGAAAAATCATATTTCTTACCTGCCAGGCATTATATCTGGATTCCATCTTATGTTAAACATAGTATACATCCGAGTAGCCCTGAGGTTGTTATGAGGAATCTTTATTTCCCAAAATATGATACCGACACCGAATTCTTTGATAAAGTCAATATATATCCTGTAAACGATCTATTAATCGAATTGATCATGTTCACCAACCGTTGGAATGGAAATATATTCCCCGAAGAAGAACCTCGATATTCAATTGCAAAAGCATTCAAACTAATATTACCTGAACTTTCACATACAGAACTTCCTCTCGCTCTTCCTTATCCTAAAAATGAAAAGCTAAAACAGATCATTACATATTTGGAACAGAATATTGCTGAAAACATTAGCTTTAAGAGCTTAGCAGAGCATTTCGACATATCCGAAAGAACGCTAGCGAGACTGTTTCAAAAGGAATTGGCAATGTCCTACATCCAGTATTTTACGATATTGAGAATGTTAACATCCTTGAAGCTTCTTTTAGACGAAAAATTGAGTGTGAATGAGGTTGCTTTACGTGTAGGCTATAATAGTCTGCCAACATTTAGCAATACCTTTAATAAAGTAATCGGGGTAAGACCCAGTGAATATGTAAAAAACCGAAATTTATTGTTATAATCCATTATTTATGAATTTTAAAACCATTATTGCCAGCCTTTTGCTAGGAACATTATTCTCTTGTTCAGCAACCTCTCAAGTCAAACAAAAGACAACCGTAAAAACACCTAAACCCATTCAATTATTTAATGGCAAGGACATCAAGAACTGGACACCTAAAATTAGGTTACATGAAGTTGGTGACAACTATGAAAATACTTTCCGTGTGGAAGATGGCCTACTAAAAGTACGTTATGACGGTTATGATGATTTCAATCAACAATACGGACATATTGCTTACAATAAGCCTTTTTCATATTATGTATTAAGACTTGAATACAGATTTGTAGAAGAACAAACCAAAGGTGGTGAAGGTTGGGCATGGGCTAACAGTGGGGCAATGCTTCATGGTCAAGACCCTAAAACCATGTTGAAGGATCAAGACTTCCCTCTTTCCATCGAAGGTCAATTATTGGGTGGAAACGGTAAGGATGAAAGAACAACTTCAAACCTGTGTACACCAGGAACAAATGTCGTTATGAATGGCAAACTGATTACGGCTCACTGTGTAAGCTCTACATCAAAGACATACCATGGTGATCAATGGGTTACTGCTGACTTTGTTGTATTAGGTGACTCCTTGATTCAGCACGTTATGGAAGGTCAAGTCGTATTAGAGTACAATAAACCTCAAGTAGGCGGTGGAAATGTTTCTCCGATAGACCCGAAAGAAAAACAAGATGGCAAATTATTAGATAAAGGATATATTTACCTTCAGAGCGAAAGTCATCCAATCGACTTCAGAAAAGTAGAACTTTATGATTTAGTTAATTACAAAGATGACAAGCAAAAGCTAGATCAAGTTGTAAAAGCAATCATAAGCAAGAAATAATAGCTTTCAACATATTAAAAAATAAAGCCCGAACAAATAGTTCGGGCTTTATTTTTTTTGACCTTTTTTATTTTTGCTTTGTAGATATTATTACAAACAAGAAAAGGGATGTTGCAATAACACCCCTAAATATTGTATAGAAAAAGCTTAAATTACGCTAATTTATTAACGAATTTAGTCAATTTTGACTTGTTGTTTGAAGCTTTTTTCTTGTGAATTACATTCTTCTTTGCAAGACGATCAAGCATAGATACCACGCGTGGCAATAATTCTTTAGCCTCTTCTGCTGAAGTAGTAGTACGTAATTTCTTGATTGCGTTACGAGTTGTTTTCGCTTGGTAACGGTTTCTTAAACGCTTCGCAGCGTTAGCTCTAATTCTTTTGATCGACGATTTATGATTTGCCATTTCTCTTAGCTATATAATATTTTAATCTTTTTTACTTTATTTCGGACTGCAAAAATAACATAGAAAATCTAATATTCAAAATCATTTTTAATTTTTCGAATTTCTTATCTTTGCAAGATGCAGAAATTATCCATGGATCAGCTCAATAGAGTTGATGTCGATACATTTAAAAACCTCGAGAAAACCCCTCTGGTTATTGTTTTAGACAATGTTCGTAGCATGCACAATGTAGGTTCAGCTTTTCGAACTGCTGATGCATTTGCTATTGATAAAATAATTCTTTGTGGCATTACCGCAACGCCCCCACACCGTGAAATCGAGAAAACAGCCTTGGGCGCGACTCAATCTGTTACTTGGGAATATGAAAAAGAAAGTATCGACGCCGTAAAGAAACTTAAAGATGATGGTTTTGAAGTTTATGCTATTGAACAAACAAATAATAGTATATCCCTTGAAACATTCGAACCAAAAGCTGACAAAAAATATGCTGTAGTGTTTGGAAATGAGGTTCATGGCGTGGATGAAGAAATTATTTCCATTGCAGATGGCACCCTGGAAATCCCGCAATTCGGCACAAAACATTCCTTCAATGTTTCAGTTACAATCGGAATTGTCCTATGGGATTTAATTAATAAAACCAAGTTTATTAAAAAATAACAAAATACCTACCGCTCTGATTTTTAGAAGTCAGTTCAAAATAGTAGATTTGCGTTGCAAAAAATAAGACAAAATGAGTGTATTAGTTAATAAAGATTCCAAAGTAATCGTTCAAGGTTTTACCGGAAACGAAGGTACTTATCATGCGTCTCAGATGATTGAGTACGGTACAAACGTAGTAGGTGGTGTAACTCCAGGTAAAGGAGGTCAAACTCACTTAGATCGCCCAGTATTCAATACAGTCCAAGATGCTGTTGATGCTACAGGCGCAAATGTATCTATTATTTTTGTTCCACCTGCATTCGCTGCTGACGCTATCATGGAAGCTGCTGCTGCTGGTATCGCTTTGATTGTTTGTATTACTGAAGGTATTCCTACAAAAGATATGATTCAAGTAAAATCTTACTTGAGCGACAAAAACTCACGCTTAATCGGCCCTAACTGTCCAGGTATCATCACTGCTGAAGAAGCTAAAATTGGTATCATGCCAGGATTTATCTTCAAAAAAGGTACAGTTGGTGTTGTTTCTAAATCTGGTACTTTAACCTACGAAGCCGTAGACCAAACAGTTAAAGCTGGTTTAGGAATTACTACTGCTATCGGTATTGGTGGTGACCCTATCATCGGAACAACAACCAAAGAAGCGGTAGAACTATTAATGAACGACCCTGAAACTAAAGGTATCATCATGATTGGTGAAATCGGTGGTGGTATGGAAGCTGAAGCTGCTCGTTGGATTAAAGAAAACGGTACTAAACCTGTTGTAGGTTTCATCGCTGGTCAAACAGCGCCTCCAGGACGCCGTATGGGACACGCTGGTGCTATCGTTGGTGGTGCTGATGATACTGCTGCTGCTAAAATGAAAATCATGCAAGAATGTGGTATCCGTGTTGTAGAATCTCCTGCTGAAATCGGAAAAGCAATCGCTGAAGAATTAGCTAAATAATTCTTAAAACTTATTATATAAAGAAAGCCTGACTCATCCGAGCCAGGCTTTTTTATTTAACTAAACAACAAAATCTTAAGTTTGATCGGATAATTCCTTGCTACCTTTGCCCTTCTTATCCTGAGATTCCTCATAATGTTGAATCAATTGATTTAATTCATTCAGGTCAAGATCCGATTTCAAATCCACAAATACTTGATCTTCCTCATCTGTTATACCTAACATGATGTTCTTGATCCTATCCCCTTTTGTTTTTGTATTGATGGATATTTTTGATCCGTCACTGTAGATACTCATCAACTCTTCAAAATCATTTTTTGCCAAGTAATTGGTGAATTTCTCATATAGATTGCTGTTCCCATTACCTGATACAGCCATCATCTTGATTTTTTTGATCTTCTTAATGGCCATTGCCAATACCGGATCGTCTTCTTTCAATTCCTTTATTTCCCCTCTAATAAATGCTTTCATCAATAACCCCGGCACCTTGATTGATACGATTTCTGCATCCTTTGGCAGGTCTGTTCCTTTAGCAAAGTCCATGTTTGCCCCTCTTTTTACCATACAGCTTTGCATGCTAATCACAAATAATAAGGCGCAGATAATTCCGATATATCTTTTCATAATATTTTTGTTGAAGTAATAATTAGTTGTTATTTACAAGTGCATTGATATCGTCATACTTTAACGATCCATCGAGAATCATGAATACTGTTTCATCATCCGAATTGATGCTTAAAAGTAGATTGCTTAATGACTCCCCTTCCACATCTTCAGCTAAGAATCTAATTTTATTTCCATCAGAATTCACGACCAATAATTCTTCATATCTTAAATTACTAATGGCTGAACTAACCTCATTCTGAATGGCAGACCCTGCATTTTCAAAAACCAACATTTTAATAGAATTGATCTTATTCAATAAGGGCTTGATGGTTTCAACATCAGCATCGTTGATTTTCATTTTGTTCAACATTTTGAACATTGGTTTGCCTATTTTAATCGACGTTACTCCCTTTTGCTCTTTATATTGCTCGAATATTTGATCCAGTTTCGAGATTTGCGCCTGCGCCATGCTTGCCATAAACAGGCTTATAATTAACATAATCGTTTTCATAGCTTTCAATTTTTTTTAAATTTCAATTTTTAGGTATTTTAAATGCTCCACACCTTCCATTCCCTTTCTAAGGTTGGAGGTTGCTAAATGAAGGGCAGTTTCTGTAACTTCAAGTGCTTTATCCTCATCATAAATTCTTACCCCATTAATCTCCACATACAATTCATCCTCTTGTACCTGTTCCAATTCAACCGGAACCTCCTGTACTTTCTTTACAGACCTCTTGTTAAATGCAATTACGGGGCTGTTTAAAGAACTTTCCTGCTTTGGCTCAACTCTTGGCTCTACACTTTCTTCTGGAAGACTGACGGCGTCTGAAGGCTTCTTAACGTCCATAGCTTGAGGAGCAGCTTCAACCTGCGCAATAACCGGTTTATCCACCTGGTCTTTTTGCTCTACAAACTGACGTATTAAAAGGATTCCCAACAGCAGAGATGCCGCGATGCTTGTCAAGGCAATTAACCTTTTTCTAAATGGAATTACTTTTGCACCATCTGACTCATGCTCCTCTACTTTTGACATAAAATCATCAAAACCCCATTCCATCTTTTCTTCAGATGGGCTAAGCATGCCAAAGAACTCCTCGCTCTCAAACTCCTTCAACTTGCGTTCTTCTTCAAGTGAAGTTTGGCCATCTAAATACTTTGCCCTTAGCTTATCCAATTCTTCTCTTTTCATAATCAAAAACCTTCGTTAAATTCGTTCTTATTGTTGTTCTTGCCCTTGATAAATTTACCCTGACTGCATTTTCTTCCAATCCTGCAACTTCGGCGATATCCTCAATCTCATATTCTTCTACATCCCTGAGGTACATCACTAACCGCTGCTTTTCCGGAAGTTCATCGATCATTTTCAAAATCAGCTCTTTCGTCATGGATGGATATTGTTCCTGTTGATAATCTGCTGGCAATTGATTCAAATATTTTGCATGCCTACCCATTTTATCGATCTTGTTATAGGCCATATTCCTAACCATTTGCATCGAGAAAGCTTCTATACTTTTTAACTGTTCCAATTGACCCCGCTGTTCCCACAGTTTTAGCATAACCTCCTGCACTAGATCGTAAGCATCTTCCTGATGTTCTAAAAACCTGTTTGCAAAACGGTAAAGCTTATCCTTAAGGACAAATACCGATTGTTTAAAGGTCTCTTGGTTCATCATTTTTATTGCTTATTTAATAACAAGACAGATTACACTATCTTTTCATTACATGGAAATTGAAAAAAAATTGAAATATATTACAAATTACTGGTTATCAGTTCATAAAAAAACCAGAAGAAGGCTCTTCTGGTTTTAAATTACATTAAATTTTTTTATTTTTTATGCTCATCTGCTGATGGACCATACATTCCCGGTACCGGGATATCCAATAAGCGAAGGTAAACAGACAATTGACCTCGGTGATGAATAAGGTGATTATTGATCACAAACCTTATTGTCGCTATTTTTGGCATTTCTGCGATCACATAGTTATCCACTCGCATCGTCCAATTGGTATACCATTCCTCCTCCGGAAATGAATTCAACGTTTCTTCATTTCTTTTATATCCTTCATCTAACTCCCTTAATAACTCAGAAACAGAAGTGGGTCTAAATGGAACATAATCTGTTGCCATGTTAAAATCATTTTTTGTCAATGCTCCTGAAATCCAGTTATGAAGTTCAACAACATGTCCGGCAAGGGCTCCTAAAGACATAGATTTCTCATGAGGCTTGAAATCTAAATGCTCATCTTTTAATCGATCCAACATCTTTCTTGTACTGTTGGTCTCCCTTTCTAATTCTATTAAAAATCCCTCTTTAATACTCATAAGATTCGTGTTTTTTGTTATCCTAAGTTATTAAAAAAAGTATAACTTTATCCTTATTAAACTAAAATAAAAAACCTTACCAAATGAAAAAATTACTGGTACTTTGTATCCTTTTTCTCCTATTTGGATTACGAAGCAATGGTCAGGATGCTAACGCAGACTATGTAAAAGAGCATTATGACAAGATTGAACAATATATCACTATGCGCGATGGCACAAAGTTGTTTACATCCATATATACACCTAAGGATAAATCAAAAAAATACCCTATTCTATTGAACCGCACACCTTATACGGTCGCACCTTATGGTGAAGGCAAGTTCAAGGCTAGTTTAGGAAACTTCCCGGAAATGATGAAGAAGGGTTATATATTTGTCTATCAAGACGTTCGTGGTAAATGGATGAGCGAGGGAACTTTTGAAGACATCCGCCCTACTAAAACCAAAGAAAATAAACATAGCATAGACGAAAGTACAGATACCTATGACACTATAGATTGGTTAGTAAAGAATCTAAAAGGAAACAACGGAAAAGTAGGGATGTACGGAATTTCATATCCAGGATTTTATGCTACAGCTAGCTTAGTAGAATCCCACCCAGCATTAAAAGCAGTGTCTCCTCAGGCTCCTGTTACAGATTGGTTTATCGGAGATGATTTTCACCATGGCGGAGCATTATTTTTAATGGATGCTTTTCGTTTCATGTACACATTTGATGCTCCTCGGCCAAAGCCAATCAACAACGAAAATGGACCAAAAGGATTTGAACTTCAGTCAAAAGATTATGCGAAGTTCTTTATGGAAAACCCTAGCCTTTCTGGATTAAAAGATAAATACTTAAATCATACCGTAAAATTCTGGGATAATTTAGCAAAACATAGCACTTTGGACAGCTTCTGGGTTGCTAGAACAATTACAAACCATCTGAATGAAGTTAAACCTGCCGTAATGGTCGTAGGTGGATTGTACGATGCTGAAGATACTTACGGAGCCTTCGAAACCTATAAGCAGATTGAAAAAAGAAACAAGAACAATAATTCCATCTTGGTTATGGGACCTTGGTTCCATGGCGGATGGGTACGTTCTGAGGGTGATTCATTCGGCGACATTCGCTTCGGACAAAAAACTAGCTTAGATTATCAGAAGAATTTTGAGCTTCCTTTCTTTGAATATTACTTGAAGGGAGAAGGCTCCTTCAACCCTTCCGAAGCTAATATTTTCTTTACAGGATCAAACAACTGGAAAACATTTGATCAATGGCCAGCAAAGGATGTGAAATCAGAAGAACTTTACCTAAATGCAGATGGCAGCATTTCTTCTTCTCCGAAAGAAAATGTTGAATCATTTGTTGAATATGTAAGTGATCCGAATAAGCCAGTTCCTTTTCAGGAAGGAATTATTGAAAATAGAACAAGGGAATATATGATCTCTGATCAACGATTTGTTGCTAATAGACCGGATGTTTTAGTGTTTGAAACGGAGGCCTTAGCTTCAGATCTTACTTTCGCTGGACCTGTAATTGCTGATTTGAATGTTTCAATGACGGGTACAGATGCTGATTTTATCGTTAAAATCATTGACGTCTATCCTGATTCTACTTCTGCCACTTCTGCAATCAACGACAAAGTGGTTATGCCTGGATACCAAATGTTGGTACGAGGTGAAATCCTACGTGGAAAATTCCGTAATAGTTTCAGCAAACCTGAAGCATTTAAACCAAATGAAATAACTTCTGTTAAGCTTACCCTTCCTGATGTCGCCCATACTTTTAAGAAGGGTCATAAAATCATGGTGCAGGTGCAACATTCTTGGTTCCCATTGACAGATAGAAATCCTAATCAATTTATGGACATCTATAAAGCTAAAGCAGAGGATTTTTTGAAGAATACGCATCGTCTATACTTTGACAAAAATCATCCAAGTAAAATAATGTTCAGCAGCCTTGGTGAAAAATAAATTTATCAAGAAGATTTTTTTTGCATATTTCTTGTAACGAATCTGTAAAACCAAATACTTATAGGATGAATTTACACTAAACATTGATATGAAAAAATTATTTCTAACAGCGGTTGCATTCTTGATGTCAATTGCCTTATTTGCCCAGGACAACGATACATTCTTATGGAAAGTATCAGGAAACGGACTTAAAAAAGACTCCTATGTATTTGGAACCATCCATATGGCTTGTGCTCCGGATTTCAAAATTGAAGATAAAGTCAAAAACGCAATTAAAACTACCGACCGTATTGCATTGGAATTAAATGCTGCGAATCCAGAAACAATGAAAGCTATGCAAGCTAAAATGGGACCTGTTCCAAATTTCTTTGAAGGATTGGGACCCGAAAAAAAACAGCTTATCGATAGCGTGCTGACCTCTAAAAATCTTTCTTCTGAGATATTAGATCAATTCGCACCTGCTGTTATTGTTTCCCTTTTATCGATGCAGTCCTTCGAATGTCAAAGTCCTCAGGACATGAAATCAATGGAAATGGAATTATTGAAACTTGAAGGCGGAGAAGGTAAACCCGTGGACGAACTGGAAACAGCGGATTTCCAAATCGATTTAATCAATGGATTATTCAAAGCAGAGGACTTATATACCTACTTAAAAGAAGTGGATAGTATGAAAGGTGAAACTAAAAAATTAGTTTCGGCTTATTTCAATAATAAACCTGCTGAAATGGAAGAATTATTTGCAAAAACATCTTCTATGAGTCCAGAAAAAGAAGAATTGATGCTAAATAAGCGCAATCAAGAATGGATTAAAAAAATGCCTGCTATGATGGAGAACAATTCAACTTTCTTTGCTGTAGGTGCTGGTCACTTATTAGGTAAAAATGGAGTTATTCAACTTTTAAAAGATAAAGGCTATAAACTTACTCCTATCTTAAATTAATACGGAGTTTATACTTAACAAAATAAGCCGATCTGAAACAGATCGGCTTATTTTGTTAAAGAAAGAAAGCGCCGATCCTTAGGACCGGCACTTCAAATCTGTTATTCAACTATGATTTGACGATGCGTGTTACTTCATCGAACTCATCCTGAATTTCTTGTGAAACTGGCTTTGAAAACAGCGACACTAAAACTATGGTTAAAAATCCTGAAATGAACCCAGGAATCATCTCGTAGACATCCTTGTAATCATGAGGAATATAAACCCATAATAAAACAACCGCGCCGCCTACAATCATCCCCAGCAATCCTGCCATAGCAGTGGTTCTTTTCCATAACAAGGAAAGCAGAATAATCGGTCCAAAAGCCGCTCCAAATCCTGCCCAAGCATTTCCAACTAAATTTAAAATGCTATCCTTAGGAGTTAAGGAAAGTAATAGGGCAACAATGGCCACGATAAGTACCGATAAGCGGCTCACCAACAGCATATTCTTTGCGGAGGCTTGCTTATTAAAAAATGTTTTATAGATATCCTCTGTCATCGAGCTTGATGTGACTAGTAATTGTGAAGAAATTGTACTCATGACCGCTGCAAGAATAGCTGATAGAAGAAATCCTCCGATCAATGGGTGAAACAAAACTCTAGAGGCATAGATAAAGATGGTCTCTGCCATTTCCTTAGAACCATCAAATTTCACCATCGCTTCCGTATCGAACTTAGCTAAATAGGCAATTCCAAATAAGCCCACCAACATCGCTCCACCTACCGTAAAGATCATCCAGCTGATTCCGATATTTCTTGCTTTTGAAATATCCTTGACGTTTTCAATTGCCATAAATCTCACCAAAATATGAGGTTGGCCAAAGTATCCCAATCCCCAAGCTAACAACGATACAATCGAAATAGTCGTTGTACCTGTAAATAGATCCAGATAATTCGGGTCCTTTTTCTCGATAATGTCAAAGGTCTCTCCAATTCCGCCGATTTGAAAAACCATAACAATCGGTAAAATAACTAATGCGGTTACCATAATGGTACCCTGAACAAAGTCTGTTAAACTTACAGCAAGGAATCCCCCTAAAAAGGTATATAATACAACAACAAAGGTCGTAACATACAAACCGGTATAATAATCCATATTGAATGCCGATTCGAAAAGCCTTCCTCCAGAAACCATACCCGCTGAAGTGTACAAAGTGAAAAACACCAGAATAAAAATTGAAGAAACGATCTTCAACAACTGTGTTTTATCATGAAATCGGTTTTCAAAAAATACGGGTAAGGTGATGGAATTGTTTGCAATCTCCGTGTACACCCTAAGTCTCGGAGCTACGAGTACATAATTTAAAAACGCCCCAATGGTTAATCCAATGGCAATCCAAGAACTCGATAAGCCAGCAGCATACATTGCTCCAGGCAATCCCATCAACAACCAACCACTCATGTCTGCTGCTCCTGCTGATAATGCAGTTACGGCAGCTCCCATTTTTCGCCCTCCAATTAAAAATTCCTCAGAATTGCTCGTGGATTTCCTCCAGGAATAAAACCCGATCAGGATCATCAACAACATGTAAAGGCCAATGGAAATTAATTCGTATGTATTCATGTATTTAGTTTAAAATATAAAGATGCTATAAAATTGGAGTTATCTCCATTCTTTTTAAATGATTCGCTAAGATTTCCTCCGCCTTTTTATCCGTTTTACTCAATTCTTTCAATAATTTTAAAGCATCCATTTGATAAGGATAAGTCGCCAATGCACCGTCTAATTGCTTCAGTGCTTCAGATGTTCTATTTCCTTTTAAATTGATCAATGCTCTGCTGGTTAAATCTGAAGCATAGTAAAATCTAGTGTTGCTTGTTTTTAATTTCCCCAAAAATAACGAGGCTTCATTCACTCGGTTATTTGACGCTAACAATCTCACCAACCTTTGATTATATAAGGGCTCTAATCGTGATGGATCTCCACCTCGAACCATTAATTTGTCCAAAAACTCATTCAACTCTTTCTGATTCCCTTGCTGCGCATAGACTTCGGCAAATAACAGTTCGAATTCTGGTCTATTGACTTGCGATGCCTGTAGTGTTCTATAGATCTGTTGAAGGTTTTTCAGAGCCTCATCATATTTCCCGTTGGCTATTAATGCTTCAATATGTTGAGTCCGGATACTATAATTTTGAGGTTTTTGCAAAGCTAAATAGGACAAATCAGCAATTTTTCCTGCATCACCTAATAAGGATTTTTGCCATGCATTAAAAGATTTGGAATCATCCTTCCTATCTCTAAGATAAGTAGATATCTCGGATCCATTTTTCACATACTCATCGGCAACTGCCATCGCCTCCTTTAGCATCCCACGTTGAAAATAAAAATTCCTGAGAATTCCTGAGTTCTTGGCTTTCTCCATATAATCCACCTCAATGTCATAGGCCTTTTTCAATAATTCAGCCTGACCCGTTAAATTATCAGGATTATTTGCAATTAGCATATTTCCCTCAACAGAATAGATTGGAGCATGTTTTGAATCAATCTGCTTGGCCTTGTTTAAATGTTCTATTGCCTCTTTATATTTCCCCTCAGAAATAAGATATTCCGCATAATTTACATGCGCCGGTAAATATTGTTGATCATATTGAAGGGCCGTATCTAAAAATTGATAGGCTTCTTTCAGATCATTCTTTGAAGAATTGCGAGCTAAATTCACATAAACCTGAGACCAATTGGATGCCATCGCACTTTTGTCCCCATTTAAATAGGCTTTCTCTTTACTGATCATATCATCCAAAAAAGCATACATCTTTGGGTCTTTATTTTTGAGATCATTTAAGGTATTCATCGATTTAAAATCCAAAGGATGAACTTTGACCTTTTCGAAATATGCCGGATAGGTTTGTGCTAAATATTCAGACTCGTTATTCTGGGAATAATAATCAAGGGTAAGTCCATTTTCCATGGCATTATAATACAGCTCTCGAACTTTTCTATTTTGAGCATCTGTTAATACTTGACCATGAAACAGATGAACGTATTCATGCAATAGCACATTCCGTTCTTCAAATGCTCCACGTTCTACATATTCAATGGCAGCTGCTCCTGATCCAACTCCTCTAATATCCATCCATTGTCGATTGTCAAATGTAGAATTGAATCTAAAATAAGGTGCCTTCATCGCTAAAGCTAAGTCGACATGAAGAGGAGGAATAACAAATAAGCGATGTTGCTTCACTAAGAAAGGAAAGTAAACCGTCGAGGTATATAATTGATTCCAAGCCATCCCTTTTGCCACACTGCCTGGATAATAGGCTACATCAGGAAAGATCTCCAAAAAATCATCCATATTGCTGATTTTTGGGTTCTTTAGGGAAGTCATGATCGTCTCGTAGGTCTTTAAATAAGGAATGCGTTTTGATTTAATCACTGCCGCAAGTCCATTATGTGCAGGACCGTAATGTTTTTTCTTGTTTAATATATCTAGAAAAATATTTTCAGCTCTTGTTAATCTAGCCATTCTATCTTGTGCATCAAAATCACTATACAGTAAGGATGCCTCATGCATGGATGGAAGAACTGAATTGCTGTGAGCCTTTTCAATTGTGTTGACTTGTGCTAATGCCTCTTCAATTTTATTGCTGGTAAAAAGATGATCTGCCGATTCTAATTCTTGACGAATTACCTTTTCATTTTCATCTACGTAATCTGCATAGGTTAGGTTGGTATGACCATTTCCTAAATGCCAATGGGATTGAAAATGTAATGGATTAAGTGCTAATGCAATCTCCCATTGAGCGACCATATCGTTCAATTGAGTAGCATCAATTCTACGCCAAATTGCATAACCATAATAGAATCGTGCGTCCGCATTCAATGGATTCAATATTAATCCCTCTTTCAGAACTTCCTCGGCTTCCTTAGGTTTTTGATCCCAAAAGAATACATCGGCCTTTAAAAAATATCCCGCAGCATCTTTTGGATTCTTTGAAATTAAATCATTCGCTAATGCTAATGCATCTGGATATTTCTTTTGAAGCATTAATGCGCGACCTAAAACTAGGCTCGTTTCAATATCGTTCGGATTTTTTTTCAAAAGCTCCCTGCTCATGTTTTCAGCAGTTTCTAATTCCCAAGCCTCAATTTTCAATAAGGCAAAGGCTCTTTGGACCTTGAGATCACCTTGTGCAGATTTTTTTAATTGATGAAGTTCATGTTCAGCTGTTTTAAAATCATTATTTAACCAAGCTATTTTAAACTTTAAAACTGCTGCATCAACTGCATTTATGTTTTTCCCATTTATTAATTCTTCATTGACCAATTTCCATTCTCCCAAATCCAATAAATGATTTAAAGTTGAATACTTAGATTTCGTATCCGATTTTAAGGACTGAATGGATTTGCTCTTCTCTTGCTTTAGGTATAGGTTGACTGCCTCTGTATCATTGATCAGGTCCTGGGCACTTACTGTCCCCATGCCAACAAATAGTAAAAGAATAAGATGTTTTAATCGCATAGCATTAAAGAAATAAAAGCCAGCCTATAAAAGGCTGGCTTGATAAAAAAACACTAGTATTTTGCCGCTTGATCTGCAGCCGGTAAAGATTTCTTAATAAACTGACGAATATCTTCATTCGCTTTTATTAAATCTTCCTTACGTAAGTACATCATATGACCACTGCGGTATCCAACGAAGTTCATCCTCGAAGACAATTTACCTGATGGATCCATTTGCCACATATTATATTTCGCATTAAAATAATCTGTCGCTCCATCATAATATCCCGATTGAACCATCAAATGCAAGAATGGGTTTGCTGCCATCGCTTGTCTTAAATTTAATCCCGTATTATCATTACTTCTGTCCCAAGGATGTACTGGTCCAAACATATTGTATTTTACATCCGCTTTATATTTCAATTCGTTTGTATAGTACCAATTGATCGCAGGAGTAAATGAATGCAACCATGAAGTCAATTCCGCATTATAATCAGGACGTTCACCGCCATCGCGGAAATCTAAACCAATGTATCTGGAATCTAAACGGCCAACCGTTTGCCCCTTATCACGCATTAATTCTTTCCAATACAAGGATGTTGGGATATCTAGATTATTCTGTGATATGATAGTCTCTGATAATCCAGAATACCTAGCCATTTTTTTGATAACAGCTGACTTCTCTGCAGCAGAAATACTGGAACCTTTTGCGATTGCCGGCAATAATTCTTCTAAAGTAAATTTCTCCACTTCGGGCAACAGATCGTCGAGGTCTCTATTTTGCAATTCTGGAGTCAAGCGTTTATGGAACCATGCTGTTGCAGCATAATAAGGCCATACATTGGCCTTCGCAACCGCTCCTTCTCTCTTCAATCCCAAATCTGTTGGAGATACTAAAATAACGCCATTAAAATACATCCATTGTGCATTTTGTAATTCCAATGCTAATCCTGAAACGCGCGTTGTTCCGTAACTCTCACCTATCAAATATTTTGGAGATGCCCAACGGTTGTTTCTTGTCACAAAGGTGTTGATCCATTCTGCCAAGTACTTAATATCCTGAGTTACCCCAAAAAATTGTGTACGGTCTGCCTTCTCATCTAGAATACGAGAATAACCTGTATTAATTGGATCTACATAAACAATATCCGCAACATCTAAGATGGTATAAGGATTTTCTTTAACTCCATAAGGTTGTAATGGATAGCCTTCATCATCGATGTTTAATAGTCTTGGTCCTGTATAGGCTAAATGCATCCAAACAGATCCTGAACCTGGACCTCCATTAAATGAAATAACTAACGGGCGTTTGTCCCTGTTGCTGATATCATCACGTGTATAATAAGTGTAATGAACAGTTGCCAAAACTTTTCCGTTTGCATCCCAAACAGGCTGTGTTCCTGTCTTTGCAGTATAGCCAAATTTCTGACCATTTGCAGCAATAGAATGTTTTGTAACAATTGTGCTATCCGCATATGGGATGCGCTGAGCCTGCACCGCAATGGCTAAAATTAAAGCTGATAATAATAAAATGTATCTTTTCATAGTGAAATGGATGTTAATATTGATTATAATCGGAATTTATAAATTATTGTCTTGTATCCCAAAATACTCTTTCCAGCAAACTTGTCTTTTGTTTGATATTTGGATTGTTGTTCGCCTCGGATTGAGAGTAAAATAAAGTCCTTGGAACCTCATCATAGATGGCCGTTGGTTTCTTCAATGGCGTTAATGCAGGATATCCTGTCCTGCGATAATCGGTCCATGGTTCTACTAGTACACCAAAGTTGGCAATATACTTTTCTGTGATAATCTGTTCCAATTTTTGTTGATTGGTTCCTGTCAAAGTTCCTTTACTAGCCAAGTAGCTTGTCAAAGCAGCGGCCGGTAATTTATTGTCTTCAAACGAAGCTTTGATCCCTGCTTCAAAAAATGCCTGTGCATCTCCTGCCGCAGCATACATCAGAGCTGCTTCTGCACGAATAAAATTATACTCTGCAAAGGTCAATAATCTTGCTGGAGCCTCTCCTCCATACAAAATTGCTCCCGTCTGTAATGCGCCTTTTGGATCTACTAAGCTTGAATTAAAGGAGGTCACAGAACCATACAAGAAGGTATTCAACCTAGAGTATTCACTTGAAGCATTGGCATCCATAACACTCGCTCCTTTATAGGTTTTCGGACTAGAGAAATATGGAAATGGCGTGAAATAGGTTTCTCTTCTTGGATCCGAATTGCTATTCATCAAATCAACAATATAGCGGTTCGGTAAAAACTGATTTCGGAATTGCCCTAACTCGATACTGTAAATTGGATTTTGACGCTGTGGCGTATTCAAGAAATCCATTTGAAATCCATCAGCATTACTTGCAAAAAACTTCGCCCCCGAGTTGATCAATTCATTCAATTTTTGTTTCGTAAAATTAGGATCCTTTGCAGAATAATGTAGATAAATCCTGAGCTTCAAGGTATTTCCCAGACGCTCCCATTTTTCTTTGGAGGTAGCCCAACTGTTCGATGCATATATCGAAGTGCTTGCATTTGGCGATACCGTCGATGTACCAGCATTGATATCTGCTAAGCCCTCATCAATCAATCGAATTAAGTCGGTATAAATTGCTTCATCATCGTCTACTTCTGGTTTCAGATTTTCACCGAATAAAGCTGCATTGAAATACGGAACATCTCCCCAAGTATCTACTGTAATTTGATAAACATAGGCTTTTAAGATCTTGGCAACCCCAGCATAATGCGGACTCCCTTCTTCTGTTGCTTGCTTTATCAAGACAGCAATATCACTTAAAGTAGTACCAAATATGGCTACCCATTGGTTATTTATATCTGAATCATTGACATTGTAGCGCTCATATTCTTTGAAGGCAACGTGTCCCTGAACAGGACCTTGCCCACTGAACTGTTGAACAAAAACTCCTCCAACACGCAATAAGTCACTGGCGCCAAAATATCCTACATTCACTGTTACTGATGGTAATAATTGATTGATACCTACCTTGGTAACATTATTCGGATCGTCATTTACATCTAAAAAAGAACTACATGAGGCTGCTCCTAATAATGTAGCGACGGTTAATAAACTAAATATCTTTTTCATGTTGTTTCAATTTTATAGGCTAAATCTTACACTTCCACCAATTGTTCTTGGAGTTGGGCTAAATCCAAATTCCAATCCCCTGGCATTACTGATTCCCAATAAGTTCTGCTCTGGATCAAGATGCGGGAAATTCGGAGAATAGGTCCATAAATTCCTTCCGTACACGGAAACCGTAACTCCTTTTATAAATTTCTGCCCCTCAAAAATCCTAGCCGGTAATTTATAGGTAAAATTAGCCTCTCTTAATTTCACAAATGTGGCATCTAAAACGTACCCTTCCCATGCTACATATTTACCTTGCAAACTATAATATTGCTGTGCCGTTACATGAGTTGTGTTGGTTGTTCCATCCTCATAAACTCCTTCAAATAAATACGGTTTTGCAACTTCTCCTGATCCGTCGATTCGTTCAAATTCCGCGGTTTCCTTTGCAACTCCCTGAATCCTCAAGTCACCGATGGTTCTTGACATGATATCGCCTTTATATTTAAAGTCAAATAAGAAGGATAATGAGAAATCTTTATAATTCAAATCATTGGTCCAACCTAAATTAAATTTAGGGTTCGGATTTCCAACTTTCTGAACATTTGTCGTAGGTTTAGGTAGACCATTGGCATTGACAATCATTCGGCCCATATCGTCGCGTTGATATGCATTTGACCAAATTTGACCATATTCCTCACCTGCAACCAAACGAACGTTTGGCGATGTAAATCCTCCAATCGAAATATTGTTCACACCAGGAGCAAGCTCTTCCACAATAGATTTAAACTTGGTGAAATTGAAGCCTGAACGCCAAGTAAAGTTTTCCTTTTGAACCGGAACTAAATTTAACATCATCTCTATACCTTTGGTGGATAAACTACCCGCATTCGTTACTACAGAGGTATATCCCGAAGATGATGGTGCCGGAACAGCAAAAATTAGATTACGTGTATCTCTTTTATAAACCGATCCCTCAAAACTAATTCTTCCACTATAGAATGATAACTCCGTACCCAATTCGTATTCTCTCGTAAATTCAGGTTGAAGATCAACATTTCCCGCACTATTATTCAAGGTGTAACCTGCTAATCCATTAAAAGGAAAGCTTACTAAAGTCGATACAAAACCGTCGGATGCACTTGAACGACCATAATAGGTATTTGTCGCATATGGATCTGTTCCTTTACCAACCTCACCCACATTCGCCCTGATCTTAGCAGATGTCAAGACATTCGATTTCAGTTCAGGGAATGCCTCTGTTAATACAAAACTTACAGCGGCAGCTGGATAGAAGATAGAACGGTTTCCTTTCGATAAAGTCGATGAAAAATCATTCCTTGCCTTTACGTTTAAAGACAGGTATGACTTAAAGTCCATAACAACATCCGCAAATACTCCAATCTGTCTGTTTTCTGTAATCGTTCCGGACGTGTTAAATGTTAGAAAGTTACTTTGGTTGTCAAAATCCGGAAGAACAATACCCAATCCTGTTGACTGAAGCGTATTTCTATTGTTAGCAATTATTTCATTTCCTACGGTTGCAATCAAATTCCAATTTTCTGAAACTTTACGATTTGCTGTTAAGGTAAAATAAGAGTTGATATTCTTCATGGAAATACTTCTATCCTGTACCCCTCCTGCTCCTGCTGAACTTGTATTTCCATTACTCCGTATTCCTTTATTGTCGAATCCTTTTGAGGTCATGCTGAAAACATCAGCTCCTACCTTTAAATCAGCAGCTAACCATGGAAGGATATCATATTTCAAATTGATGTTCCCATAAAAACGATTGACTTCACTATTGTTCCTTACATTAGCTATGGACCATAGTGGATGATCCTCTGGAGCAAACCATAACTGATTTCCTTCGGCATCCTCAAATGGCATGTTCGTTAGATCATAACTTCTAGGTGCATAGATCCCCCTCCATAATGGGTTGGCTCCTTGGTTACCTCCTTGAGTACGATCGGATACGTTGTTGACATATGAAAAGGATGTTCCGACCTTGAATTTATCCGTCAATTGAGTGGATACATTTGCAGAAATATTATTACGCTTTAGTTCATTGTTCGGAAGAAGACCCGTTTCTAAGGTGTATCCATAAGATACGCGATAGTCAAACTTCTCTCCAGAACCAGTAAAACTTAAATCGTTAACCGAACTCACAGAATTCTTTAAGATATCACTGATGTTGTTTGGAAATGCCTGTAAATTTTCCTTATCACCGAACCAGTTTGTTACCTCTTGTCCTGCAATTTTAGGTCCCCAAGATCCTGTTACGGAATTGTTATAATTTCCATTACTTCCTTGGGCATACTCATTCTGGAATTCAGGCATTCTTGAAACCATTCCAACTGCCGTATTTGTTCCGACAGAAACTTGATTTCTAACCCCTTTCTTGGCTTTCTTTGTCGTAATCAAGATTACGCCGGAGGCTGCACGAGAACCATATAATACCGTAGCAGCTGCGCCTTTCAGAACACTCATCGATTCGATATCTTGTGGGTTGATATCAGATATTCGGCTGGAATTGATTACCCCAGTATTTACTGAGTTTCCTCCACCTGAATTATCCAATGGTATACCATCTACGACATACAATGGCTGGTTACTACCTGTGAAGGTAGAAAAACCACGTATGGTTATATTCGACCCAGCGAAACCACCTCCAGATCCACTTACTTGCACACCTGCCAAACGTCCCGCTAAAGCATTGGTCACGTCTGTTGTAGGTGCCTTCGCAAGCTCGTCTGCTTTTACTTCTCCAACTCCATATCCAAGGGTTTTCCTATCTCTTTGGATACCGAATGATGTTACTACCACTTCTTCAAGGTTAGATGCATCATCTTCCATTGAAATACGCATAGCGGATCCTGATACGATAGGTACTTCCTTGGTTTGGTAACTCATATGACTAATAATCAGAGTTCCGCTTGACTGAGATGATTCAAAGGAGAAAGCTCCTTTAGCATCTGTTTGCGAACCCTCATTAGATCCTTTTACACGGATTGAGGCATTTTGGATAGGTTGACCTTGTCCATTCACAACAATTCCATGTACAGTTACCTGTTGGGTAGTATTAGCTAAATTATTAGAATAAAAATTAATTGAATTTGATTTCCACAAACGGTGGGGACTAGCGTCAACAGCTGTCCATAATAGCATTGAACCAGTACATAGTACCAAGCTCAAAACGCTTTTAGGCTTAAAGGTGCTTATGTTTGGAATAAATTGGGGAATATTCCGTTTCATAATTTTAGATTTCATAATTTCTGGTTTTAATTAGATGTTCGGTTTAATTAATAGATAATTAATACAATCTAAGGAGGTAGTTCAGTCATACGCATATCTCAGTAATTTGGTTAATAAAAAAATGCTATTGAAATATGATAGGAGGTTAGGCCTATCAGGTTAATTAAAGTAATTTCGGTTAATTTTTTTTCGGCCCTTCGGCTGATTGATTAAACCAATATATAAAAAAAGTAAAATCATAAAATATATGTTTCAACGATTACATGCTAGTTGCCTGAATACGTAAACGAATGGACAATATACGTTAAGAATCCACTGTAATAATTTTGAGATATGTAATGGAGTAGGTAGACGAAAGACAAAGAGTAGTTAGTAGTTAGTAGTTAGTAGTTAGTAGTTAGTATTAAGATGACTGCCAGTTGTCTATTGTCTAATGTCAAAAATAAAGTTGTATAGAATATCGGAAGAGGCCTGAATTGATGCTCCATAGTACTATAACAGCGCTAGACTGAACATATCACATCAATTACCAGAACCATACCATCAATCACCAAACGGAACTTTATCGTTAACTAATTGGCGGAACCACAAAACCGCAGAGCGGTGGCATCCCTTACCAATAATCGGAACCATACCCTCAA
>NZ_SMMI01000005.1 GCF_009733535.1 Sphingobacterium endophyticum
CTCCTTCAGGAATGATAAGCGGCATTAAAGCTTTAAATGAATCGTGCATCTCTATATAAGTTCAAAGCACAAATATCTAATTATTTTTTATCCCCTCCACAACTTTTGTACATGATCCGTAATATTTTGTATGATTAATCTACTTTGATAGTCTTTTGAATGTTATCTAAATGATAATAGTACCTACGTCCGACTTTTAAGTAAGGAATTTGATTTGTCTTTCTCATATTCAGCCAAAAATTTGGACTTCCACCAAGATTTTTAATCAATTCTTTAATCATAACAAAATTAGAAAGATCAATATTATCAGTAACCTTAACTGGATTACCACTTTTACTTTTACTTAACCCTCCTAATTTAGTTGTATTATACTGAAGAATCACTCTCTCCTCTTTCTTAAGAGACTTCTTCTTAGAAGATTTTTTCTTGGAAAAGATTTTAATATTATTTTCAATCTTCTTAGGAAATCTTAATTCCATCCATTCCTCAAGTATACCAACTATTGACCATAATGAATCCCTAATGGTGAGTAGTGCAATCAATTTGGGTGTTTCATCCCCTTTTATGAAATTTTTGAACGTATTTGACATATCTTGACGCTTTGAATTCTTTATAATTAAACATATACCTATTTCCAATTCGATAATAACCAACAGCTTTTAATCTAGCCATTCTCCATACCGATTGAGTTGGTAATCCTAATCGTAAACCAATTTCCTTAGCGCCCATCAAGCTACCTTCACTTTTTTCTTCCCATTCGCTCAATAAACTTTCAATTCTCGCAAGAGCAAAACTTATCGATTGCAAAGTTTCGTACTCTCTTTCATTAATACTTGACATAAAAATTCTATTTAAATTAAAAAAATAAAGCCTTTCAATTTTGAAAGGCTAGTGAATTAATTGTTCTCAGAATTTATGTAAGTGTTCTCTTATTTGTTATTTTAATCTAAAAATTCTCTTTGAACCCTTTCGATTGCCCCATAGCTTTCAGATACTAATGTACGATTCTCTCCTAAAACTCTTAATAAGTTGCCGATAAAAAATAATGCTTTCTGATCTTCGTCGCTTATGATATTGCCATTAACTGTTATGTGGTTGTGAAACCATGATTGTAAAGTGCTGGAAATATCCCCTAATTCATTTGACGCTAAATCTGTCAAGTTTTCAAACAAACCTTTTAAATCAATAACTTCGATTTCGTTGTTTCTCAATTCTTCTGCCTGGATTAATGTTATTAAGTTTTTCATGTGTGAAATATTTTAAGTTCCTAAATTGCTATACCAAATAGCAAACTATAATTTAATATATGCAAATAATATTTAAAATTATAATTTTATTTAATCGATTATTTATAAAAAGATAGTTTTATTTAAGATATTTGCTTTATGAAATTAAGAATCAAAGAAGTTGCTAAGGCTAAAGGCGTAGACTTGCAAACATTATCAAAGAAATTAGACATTACATACCAGGCTTTAAATGCTAGGATGATTGGGAATCCATCTATGAAGGTTATTCAACAGATCGCAGATGTTTTGGAAGTAAGTGTATTTGAATTGATAGCTTCAGATGAAAGCACATACCATTCTTATGACGAAAACGGCAATTGGATGGGGATAATTAAAAAATAACTATTATTATAACTTTACTATTTTGAAAACTGTTAAGAAGAACCTATTTAAATTTAATAAGGTTATTGTAATTGAATCACTACCTAATGGAGAACCAAAAACAGGAGAAGATCTTTATAATGATATTATTAAAAGGATGTGCTATAAACATAACCATATAAGCAACGAATTAATCCAAGTAACTTATAAAGAAGAATTTTTTAATGCTCTTGAAAGGGTTTCAAAGGATGTTGAAAATAAATATTCAATTCCCATTTTACACTTTGAAGTTCACGGAAGTGTTAATGGAATTACCCTTAGTTCGGGAGAAATGGTAGAATGGGAAGAAATGAAAAATTATTTGACAAAAATAAATGTCGCAACTGGTAACAATCTTTATATTACTTCGGCGGTTTGTTTTGGAGGATATTTAATATCTATTCTCAATCTAATGGAAAGAAGTCCTTTTTTTGGAATGTTAGGTGCATTCAAAGAAATTTCATATGAAGAGCACTTTGAACCATTCCATCAGTTTTATACAGAATTGCTGAGTTTAGGGGATTTTACTAATGCATTAAAAAATTTTAAAAATGCTATCCCCGAAACTTATGTAAAATATCAAAGTATATTTGCTGACGAGATATTCATTAAATCATATGCAAAGCACGTCTTGGATAATCAAAATAAAATATTTTTGGAAAAGAGGGCAAAGGACGCAATTAAAGATTTTATTAAGGAAAGCCCCATCGTAGGGAATAGAGCTTTTAGAAGGAAAAGAGAAAAAGAGTTGAAAAAAGAATTTTTACATGCTCGTGTCATCAAAAGCCAAGAGTTTTATATTATGAATGTGAATAAATTTTTCATGATTGATCTCTATCCAGAAAACAAGGACAGATTTGAAATACCAAAATCTTACAATGATTTTAAAAACAAAACAACAATGGATACCAAATTAGGACTTAATGAATTATAGTAAAATAGCTTAATACTTTTCGTAAACACCTTTTAAGCTCCCTTGAGAGATACTTAGAACATCGCCGGTAACAATTGCCTTATTCACTTCTGCATTAATGTCTGTATATCCTTTATGAGTAATTTCGATCTGAGTATTGCTAACAACTTTGTAAGAAGAAGTTACTGTGTAATCTTCATTCACAATAGAGTTATTGGATAATCTCAAGCTAAATTCAACTTTGTTGTTTGATTTAAAGTCTAACACTTGATAGACCTGACCAAATGAATCATTAACCCAGGCTTTCGCTCTATATTAAGATCCGGCTAAGTTTGCTGTAAAATCGGCTTGAGGATCTTCATCCTTTGAACATGCAAACAACAATGGAAGGATTAAAGCTATAATTAGTTTTTTCATAGTTACTAAGTTAATATTTCTGATCTATTCAATTTAATTCAAAATGGTTGCCCTATATATTACCACACATGAATATAAAATTATTTAATTAACTGATTTATTGATGTTTACATAATACCTTAATAGAGTAAGACTGATTTGAACCTTGAAATTACCCATTTACATCTATTCCAAGAACGTTTTTTATAGCTGTGGGAATGAATGCTTTTACAATTTCAAAAGTTAATACTCCACCCTTTTTCTTTATTAACTCAGTAGTGGCATTCCAAATATTATCATTAAGCATTTCATTTAAGAATTCATGCCCTTTAAAGCTTATGTCTATTGAAAAACATTCATCCATATGTCCTGTTGGTGCCTCGTAACCAACATACCCGGCTTCGCTCATTTTTTGGATCTGATAAAAAATTTCTTTTTGTGTATATCCAGGAATTTCTATTGCCCCTTCATAATAATCCTCATAATCTGCTTCTTGGATAACTTTAAGTATTTTTCGGCATAACTCTAAATCAAGTTTCATAATAATGGTTTTGGTGAATTATAAATATACTTATTCAAAGATGATCTTAAAGTAAATAAACCTAAAATCCACTCAGAAACTAATTAAAGCCATTACCATTAAGAATGGTATTGCTGAAAATCAATTAGTTATAATCGAACGATTCAATTCATGGATGCCAAGGATGCTAGAATATGGATTTGATGAAGGGGTCGATTATATAGGGTGTAAAGTTTTTAACACCCTAGCTAGGCAAGAGCTAGATGACTTTGCGCTAACACTCGATACGGCAAAAGAAGTATCAATGCTTCATATCAATAGATATTTTAAGCATTGGTGAGACTTTCTCACTATTAATTTTAATTCCAAAGTGATTTTAAACCACTTTGCTCCCCAATACATAAAAGTATGAAGGTGTAGCTATGGGATTTTCCTATAGGTCAGTAAACACAAAAAATGACTTATGACTTTCGGTCTATTTTGAAAAAACTATATCTAAATATGATTTTATAGTTCGATTTCCCCAACAATGCCAATTTGGGCTGAGACTTGATTATTCACTCGCGTTAAATTTAACGCCAGTAACTTTTATCCAAGCTTGCTCCATAGCTCGAATAGCTTTCAATACGTTGTCGTGTGTTTTTCCTGTCAACTCTGCAATTTCTCTGCTAGATATCTTTTTGTTTTCAAAGTTCTGATTGCCTTGACCAGAATCATTTAATTTTACTATATTAATCAACCAAATTAATTGTTATGGATGATTTTAGTATTGTTGATTTAGGATCTATTATCGTTTCTAGTGTTGGAGTAATTAATGATATAATAACAACTAAAATTAAAGCTATAATTACCCTATTTAACACCCAAATTACACGCATAATACATAACACTATGATAATAAGCGTCATAAATATGCTTATAATAGAGTAAGTGGGATTTGAACCTTATTTTCATCATCTATATTCCCTCCACAATTTATTAAATTCCATCGCAAACGCTTCAACATGTTCTTTACTTGTTATTGTTGTAATAACCTCATTATTGAATTTAGCTTTGTTAGTATAATTAAATGATCCATTAATTACTTTTTTCAAATCTATTATACAGAATTTTGCATGCATAATGTTATCATTACTACTTTTAGTTTTACATCTGATGCAATCGGAAATGTTTTCAAATATTATAGGTTTTCTTCCTTTATTATTAATTTCATCATTAAGTACTAAAATTCTAATATTTAACCCCTCTATAAACTTATTATAAATGGCTTCAGCTATGTTTCTATTAGTAAACCATGCAACAGCAATCCAAATGAGTAATTTTGCTGAATTTATTTCATTAATTATTTCGGATTCGATATCTTCAAATGACGGTTTTACAATAACTAGATCAGGCTTAATATAACCATCAATAAAAACTACATCCCCTTTTTCATTCAACTTTATGCAATAGCCATCTTCATTAATAGCAGAATTTAATATTTCCATCCTTTTTATAAAATCAGAATCTGCAACCTCAAGAAAAGGAATATTAAATAGATTAAGAATCAAATCATGTAACTTTTCAGTATCATTTAATTCATTTAATTTTGCTAATGAATAATTGCTTTTACTCAAATTGTAATTAAAACAGTTCTCATAAACGTCCCTAATGCCATATTTATTAAAATATTTAACTAAATCTCTAGCGGATCTATTGACTTGGGCATAATCTCCGGTAATAAACTCATTTAACACATTTATAGAATAATCACTTAATTTCATAATCCAATAATTCTTTTAACAAGAGTTCTTTCCGGGAATTCTGCATTTTTCCATTTGCCATTATCAAACTTATAGCGCTCAAATATTTCTCCAGTATTTCCTTCAATATACATTTCAAATAGCCCTTCTTCATAAGTCCAAAACCCAAATTTTTCAGTACCATTCCAAGACCATTTTAGAGATAAATCTTCATTGATTATATAATTTTCTCTTTCATTTTGATACTCCTGGTCACCATCTACCATTATTTGATATTCTCCAAATTCAAATCCATTTATTTTCATTTTATTATAAAATTTAACATAACAAATTCTGTTACTAAACCGATTCATAATTTATGTATATTGGCTTAATTAACCAAACAATATGTTTTTAGAAAAATTAAAAAATGTACTTTCGTTAAACGGTGTTTCATTAATTATCGGAGTTGGGGGTATATTCACGACAATATTCAGTTACATAGTTACAGATTATAATAGTGTGTTAAATGTTAAATGGTTTTTGTTAGCACTATATATTTTCTTAGTGATACTCATGTTTTCATTCAAATTAACTTATGATATTTATCAAGAATATAAAAACGTTGTAAAAAATCCAGTTGACGAAATTAAAGACCACAGTAAAGGAATAAGTTTTGAAACCAATGAGGAGGTTTTGTTAGTGGAGAATAACCCTATATTAAACCATTCGGCAATGGTAACTATATTTTACCTTAAGGAAGATGTTGAAATTCCTATTGGTTTAGGATATGTCAGCAATATTCAAAGTAAGTTTACACATATTACTATACTTGAATTAGATGTGAAATTTTCTACTAATTATCCAGAAGAACTAAAAAAAATGAGATTTAATGATAATAACACTATAAAAAAAATAATTGTTAAATACTATATAATGCATAATAGATAATGAAAGGATCAAAAGACAAAATATTCAAAGTGGCCCATTTAATTAATTCAGATATGATTGTAATTAATGGAGGTCTCAAAGATGGAATAGAAGAAAATACACGATTATTAGTATATAGCTTGGGTAAGGAAATAGTAGACCCTGATACTGGAGTAAGTTTAGGAGCATTAGAAGTTCCTAAAGGTTATTTTAAGGTTACACACTCTCAAGACAATATGGCTACCTTAGTTGCAGAAATAAAAACTACTAGAACTCATTTTCCTTCTGTATGGACCGAAGCATTATCCAAGTTAGATATCGAAACTACCTTAAAAAACTCGATTGAGCCTGGCGATTTTGTAAAAATTGTTAATAAGCTATAATATTGTTTATTACCACAAATATTACCTTAATTGAATAAAAAAGAACATAAAAAACTGAAATTCAGAACAATAAATTGATTTTAAAAAGAGAATGGTGGATTTGAACCCCAAAAATAGAGACAATATCCACCTTCTCAGTATATAGTGATTAAAGAATTTCTACTTCATTATTATTTTACCTGACTTAGATATTTCCTTTTCTATTAAAGAGTTTTCTTCAGAACTTAAGATATGATCACCTTCTAATTGATATTTAAAAGCAAGATCTAATGATTGAGGCGACATTTCTGAAGTATTTACCCATAAAAGAGTATTTCCCTGAATATCTTCAGCAATAGTGGTAACATCCAATCTCTTACATTCTAAGACCGAATCACGCTATTCATGATCATGATTAAAAAACCATGTCGAAAGAACATTAGCATTCGGTGCGAGCTCTGTTTCTTCAATCAGAACAACCTCTCCTTCTCCCTCCATACCAACCAATTTCCTTTTGTTAATACGCTTTGCTTTAATGCAAATTCCAAATAAAATACAAAGCGTAGAAAGTATTTCACAAATTGGTATTCCAATCCAAAAAAAAATTGGTAGACCAATATCGGCTAAAGAGTTTTTATACTAGCTCAAATCACCTCCCATTTTAATGATACCATGCCTAGCTAAAAATGCAATGGCAATTAGTAGAAACAGCTTGCTTAAATCTTCATTTGCAATTGAAAACTTATCGTATGCTACTATTTTAGTTCCCACTAAAAACTACATTTAATTTCATAAAAAAGAATAAAATAAATAACTAAAAACCAGTTAATTAACTCTAATTAAAATAAACTTTATAGAATAAGCTAAGAAGTTAAAGAGATTTCCGTATCCATTAATAGAAACTTAAATTAATGGAAAACCAATCTGAACATATAGCTAGGCTTATTAAAAAGTTGTCTGATGGTTCTATTTCAAAAAATGAAAGGTTAGAGCTCAATACTTGGATTGAACAAAATCCAAGTAGAAAGAAATTTATTGAACAACTTAATGAACATGATTCGCTTTTTGAAGATGCTTTAGAATGGATAGAATTAGAACAACAAGATAAGGATCCATGGATTGAGAAACTAACCACTTCAACCATTGAAAAAATCCATAAACTAAACGATACAAAACCTAAGAACAGAAATATATTCAATATCAAATGGCTTGCAGCTGCACTAATCTTGTTATTTAGTTTATTTTCTATTTATTATTTCAACTATCAGAAAAACGAACAGAAAATAAATAATAAAATAGCATTAGAAAATGTAAAGCCAGGGAAATATCAAGCGAATTTATTATTACCTAATGGAGAAAATATTGCTTTAAGTGAAGATGAAGATTTATTGGTCATTAGTAACGATCAGACCATAAGTTATGGATCTGGAAAAACTATTTTAGACTTGAAGGAAAAGTTCAAACCTAATGAAAACTTAAGCATAGAAATTCCTAGGGCAGGACATTATAAAGTTCAATTACAAGATGGAAGTAAGATATGGTTGAATTCAGAAAGTAAAATAAATTTTCCCATCAAATTTTCCAATGAAAGATCAGTTTCATTGTCAGGTGAAGCATACTTTCAAGTAAAGAAAACAATAAATAAATCTAAAAATCTTTTAGCCTTCAGAGTACAAACGGAAGGTCAATCAATAGAAGTAACAGGTACAGAATTCAATGTTTATGCTTTCAAAAATGAAAGTATAAAAACAACATTAGTGGAAGGTAAAGTAAATATCCACTCTGCACTTCAAAGTATTTCATTAATTCCAAATGAACAATCGATATTATCAAATGGAGGATTAGAAAAGTCTACAATTGATGTAAGCACAGAGATTTCTTGGAAAAACAACGTATTTCATTTTGATGAGACTTCCTTAAAATCAGCGATGAAGCAATTAAGCCGTTGGTATGATTTGGAAATTATTTACAAAGAAGGAATTCCCGACAGCTATTTCTATGGGCAATTCAGTAGAGATCAGCCTCTTCAAGAAGTATTAAAAATCTTAGAAGAAGCAGATGTAAAGTTTGAATTTGAATTCAAAAACAACAAAAATTATTTAATCGTATTACCACAAACCTAAAACCTTAAAAAACAAAAAATAAAAATAACCTTAATTCTAATTTTCAAAAATCAACATTATGAATTACCTAAATGATGGATTTGGCTTTCTCAAGCCAAACAAAAGAAAGAAAGGAATGATAAAGAAAGGTTGGATTGCCATAGTAATCATGTTTATGTTTACTATTAGATTATTTGCAACCACATACGGACAATCAATTTCAATTCATGTTTCTGATGTGCCTTTAGTGGAGGCTATGAAAACAATTCAGACTCAAACTGGTCACTCCTATTTTTTAAATGGAAAGGACTTAGCTAACCTTAAAGTTAGTGCTGCATTAAATAATGCTGACATTTCTACGACTATGAAAACCTTATTGAAAGATAAACCAGCTACATGGTCTATGAAAGGTACAACAATAGTTATCCGGAAAAACACAACAAAAAATAAGGAAACTGACAATCTATCTTTAAATGAAGTTGGCACAACTAAACAACAAACTATTAATGGTAAAGTCACTAATAGTCAAGGCAATCCACTTATTGGAGTAACAGTAAAAGTTGCCGGATCAAATGTAGCCACTTCTACCAATGAAAATGGTGATTATCAACTAGTTGTTCCAAGTAATTCTGAGGCACTGGTTTTTTCCTTATTAGGGTATCAAGTTTCAGAAATACGCTTAGAAGGACAAACTACAATAAATGTAAGTTTAACTGAAGGCGAAAATGATTTGGAAGAAATTGTTGTTGTTGGATATGGTACCCAGCTAAAAAGAGACTTAACAGGAGCGGTTTCAAAAGTTGATGGCGAAGCATTAAAAAATATGCCTATAAGAAATGCTACAGAAGGCTTACAAGGACAATCTGCAGGAGTTCAGGTTACATCAACTGGAGGAAGCCCAGGCACTCCTCCTTCAGTTAGAATTCGTGGCATTGGAACTGTAAATGACAATAATCCATTATATGTCGTTGATGGATTACCCCAATCCGATATCGGCTGGTTAAACCCAAATGACATCACAAGCATGGAAGTCTTAAAAGACGCTTCTGCTACTGCTATATATGGTTCTAGAGCGGCTAATGGTGTAATTATGGTAACAACTGCTAAAGGAGCTCAAAGAAGTAATGAACTAAACAATTTAATTTCATTTGATAGCTATTTAGGTTTTCAAAGTCCAATAAAAACTTACGACATGATGAATGCGAAGGAATTTATGGAATATAAAAACTTGGCAAATATCAATGCTGGTTTAGACCCATACTTTTCAGATCAAGATAAAGCTGATGTGTTAAGGTTTTTAAAATCTAACACAGGGTCTGAAGAAGGCACAAATTGGTGGAAAGAAATTTACAATAAAGATGCATTAGTTCAAAATTATGACATCGCCATATCTGGAGGAATCAAAGATCTAGCTTACAGATCTAGCTTTAGTTATATGGATCAAGAAGGCATAATAAACGGTTCTGATTATGATAGAATGTCCTGGAGAACAAATTTCAACCACAACCTAAGAGAATGGCTTTCCATATCAGGAAATTTTGGACTTATTAATGAAGGACGAGGCAATGTACTAGAAGGAAGCCCTGGTTTCAACACTGCATTTATAGCTTTTGTTGCGGACCCTATTTCTCAAGTATATAGAAATGATTTAAAAGATATTCCAGCATTTTTAAAAGATGGTTTCTTTTTAGATAAAATAGACCCTAACAATCCCTGGTCATTATATGGTCCAATTTTAATGACCAATAAAGAGAATCCTGTTGCGCAAACTGATATCTATAAAAATAATCGATGGAAAGGAATTGCTATCAAAGCTGGAGGTGCTGTAGATATCAAAATTATGCCTTGGTTAAAATATAGAAGTAGTCTAGGTATTGACTTGGGTCGAGGAGTATCCAATTCATTTGCTCCAAAGTATTACTTAAACGGAAATCAATTTAATAATGATGCTACTGTTGGGGCATACAATTCTTTAACAAATTATTATGTATGGGAGAATACATTAACCTTTGAAAAGGAAATTGAGGATCACAAATTCTCATTAATGGCCGGTACCTCTGCTGAACAATGGAAAGAAGAATCTTCAGGAGCATCAAAACAAGGCCTAGTTTCTAATGATCCAAGCCAATGGATAATAAATGCGGGTTCAGTAAATCCTCAAGCATCAGGTACAAAATGGGAAAATGCATTAAACTCATATTTTGGTAGGGCTTTCTATTCATATAAGAATAGATATATGGTTACTGCCAATTTACGTTATGATGGTTCTTCTAATTTTGGAGACGGCAGAAAATGGGGAACATTCCCCTCTGTTTCGGCGGGTTGGAATTTCTCTGAAGAAGATTTCATGAAAACTGCAACTTGGTTAGATGCTGGTAAATTGAGATTAAGTTGGGGTATGATTGGTAACCAAAATATTGGTAGTGGAGCATATCTAACTACCTATTCCGGAAATATGGGATATTATTTATTTGGTCCTAGAAGCCCTCAATTAATTGGAGGAAGCAACTATATTGGTAACCCATTAATCCAATGGGAACAAACAGAGCAATTAGATATCGGTTTGGAATTAGCTTTTCTAAAAAACAAACTCCATTTCAACTTTGATTATTATAAAAAAACAACGGATGGAATGTTACTTAATGTTCCTCTACCTGCCTACCTAGGCTTTCCAAATAGCCCATGGTCAAATGCTGGAGGAGTACAAAACTCAGGTTTAGAATTTGATTTAACATATAAAGATAAAGTTGGTGAGTTTGGATACAGTATCTCAGCAAATGCATCTACCGTAAAAAACAAAGTTCTAAGTCTAGGAGGAGGTGAACCTATAACTGGCGGTGGATGGATTTCATATTCAACCACATTGACTGAAGAAGGTAAACCAATCGGTTATTATTATGGGCTTAAAACAGATGGTATTTTTCAAAGTCAAGCAGAAGTTGATAATTATTTCCAAGAAGGCGCAAGACCTGGTGATTTAAAATATGTGGATGTAAATCAGGATGGTGTTATCAATAACCTTGATAGAACAGATATTGGCGATCCATTTCCAACTTTAACCTATGGCTTTCGTTTAGGTGCGGATTACAAAGGATTTGATCTTCAAGTTTTAGGACAAGGTACAATGGGAAATGATATTATGAATATTGCTAAAATCGACATGAAATCAGGTGTGGGCTGGTACAATGCTCCAAAAGATTTAATGTCTGAGGCATGGTCAGCAACAAATCCTAGCAATTCACAGTTTAAAATCAGTGCTGCAAATCAAAATAATCTACAGATATCTGATTGGTTAGTTGAAGACGGCTCATACTTAAGAATAAAAAGTATTCAGTTAGGATACACTATTCCTTCTACCCTATTTAGAAATGCGAAAATTGACCGTATAAGACTTTGGGCTGGCGCGTATAACTTATTCACATTTACAAAATATACTGGGTTAGATCCTGAAATAGGAAGTGGATCTCCTTTAAATATGGGGGTTGATCAAGGATATTATCCGGTAGCAAAATCATATATGTTTGGTGTTAATTTAAGCTTTTAAATCATGACTAGAAAAATTATAAAGGCTATGGTTCTGTCGGCACTATTAATACCGATGGGATGTAAGAAAGATTATTTAACAAGAGATCCTTACGGAATTCTTAATCAAAGTGAATATTTTAAAACTGATGGTGCTGGTTTGAAATTATTAACCAGTTGCTATCAGCCTATGAGCGATTCATGGGGATATACCATTAATAAAGTTGCCATTGGTGATGAAGTAGTAGATAATGCTGGTGCTGGTGGATCTGATCCTGGAGACAGACCACAAACCACTGAGGTAGGACGAGGAAGACCTTTAGCTTCCAATGCATTATTGTTTGAAACATGGTCTAATCGCTTTGGAGGGATTGGAAAATGCAACATTGCATTAGATGGATTCGAAAAAGAAGGTGCTAACTTAATTCAAGATGGTAAACCAGTATCTGCTGAAACAGTAAAACGCTACATTGCAGAAGTTAAGTTTCTTAGAGCATGGTATTATTTTGATCTAATTACTGTTTTCAAGGAAGTACCATTAATCATTCAAATTGAAGATCCTTCTTCTCGAAAGGAAAAAGCTTCTTTAGCAGATTTAAAAGCTCAAGTTTATAAAGATCTTGATGAAGCAATTGCAGAAACGAATCTTCCAAGGGGTAATGCCTTCAAAAGTGATGAAGTTGGACGTGTAAGTAAAGATGCTGCTTTAGCCTTAAAAGCTCGTGCTGCATTATTTTTTGCTGGGTTAATAGAACAAAACATATTAACAGGAGATGCTAAAGCGGAATACACGTTGGCTAGAAATGCTGCGGGTGATATTGTTAAAAACTCTGGATTAAGCCTATTAGCAGATTTTCAAGATCTATTTAGAGGAGACTATCAAGTTGGCCCATTTTCAAAGGAAAATATACTTGGAGTGTTGAGAAAATATGATCCTGCATTTGGATTAGGTGGAGATTCATTTGCAATTATGAATGTAGGCCGTAATAATGTTGGTGGCTGGGGCGGTAATACACCAACGAAAGATTTGGCTTCTTCCTATGACCCTGCAGATCCTAGAAAAATGTTCACCATTATTAGTCATAACGATATCTTTAAGACAAGTACTGGTGCTGAGGAGGTTCATAACTACAGAGGATATTTCAATGATTTTGATCTTCAACAAAGTAGAAAAGCATTTGTGCCTCAACAGTATCGCCAAAACAACGATTTAACAAGAAGTAATTGGCAACCCTATTGGATTCGATATTCTGAAGTATTGCTAGTATATGCTGAGTCCATTATTAAATCTGGCGGTACAGCTGCAGAAGCACTACCATATGTAAATGAGGTTCGTAAAAGAGCATTCGTTACTACCTCTAAAGTTGATCAACCAGCAATTTACAGGTTATTTGCAAAAGGATTGAAGCCCATTTCTGAATCAGAATTCAACTCCACCTATGCAGTTAAAACTTCTGACAACGTGCTTAATGAGATCAGGAAGGAAAGAAGGAATGAACTTGCCTTAGAAGGCATCAGACTATCTGATTTGATCCGTACAGGGACTTATGCAAGTACAATGAATGCATTTTATACGAAGTACGGCTTTGCAGATAAAGGTAGGGATGCAAGTGATAAAAGTTGGCCATTTCCAATTCCACAAATAGAGATAGATAGGTCAAATGGTGTATTAGTTCAAAACTCAAACTATTAATCATGGATAGAAGGAATTTTATAAAAAATAGTGCTACTGTTGCTGGTTTTTCAATTGTATCTAGTAACGTATTAGGAAAGACATTAGGCTATGTTGCTCCAAGTGATAAATTAAATATTGCAGGTATTGGTCTTGGCGGTATGGGAAGACGTAATTTATCAAACATGAATACTGAAAATATTGTTGCATTATGTGATGTAGATTGGAAGTATGCTCAAAAGACATTTAACGACTACCCCAAGGCTAAAAAGTTTAAGGATTGGCGAGAAATGTTTGATCAAATGGGCAAATCTATTGATGCAGTAATGGTAGCGACTCCCGATCATAATCATGCCGTTGCTACAGCACATGCGATCACCTTGGGCAAGCATTGTTATACACAAAAACCATTAACACATTCTGTTTATGAGTCCAGGTTGTTAACCAACCTGGCAAAAAAATATAAAGTTGCTACGCAAATGGGAAATCAAGGAAATTCCTTCGATTGGTGTAGACAAATTGCTGAATGGATACAATCAGATGCTATTGGTGAAGTATATGAGGTACATTGTTGGACAGATAGACCTATCTGGCCACAAGGCTTGATGAAACCTAAAGAAGGAATGCCAGTACCAGATACTTTGGATTGGGATCTATTTATTGGTCCTGCGGAAAATAGGCCTTACAATAGTGTATATACGCCTTGGAACTGGCGTGGATGGTGGGATTTTGGAACCGGAGCATTGGGCGATATGGCTTGTCATATTATGGATCCAATATATTGGGCCCTAGATTTAAAATATCCTACAAAAGTAAACGGAAGTTCCACATTAAGTAACTTATATTCCCCGCCACATGCACAGATGGTGCAGTATACTTTCCCAGCTAGAGAGAAAAAAGGAAAGGTAAATATGCCGGAAGTAAAAGTTCATTGGTATGATGGAGGACTCTTGCCTGAAAGACCAACCGAATTAGCTCCAGGCCAAATGATGGGAGATTCTAACGGAGGAATTATTTTTGTCGGCAAAAAGGGAAAAATAATGACAGGATGTTACGGTATGAACCCTACTCTACTTCCGGTTACAGACATGGCGCACTTTAATCAACCAACTCCATGGATTCCAAGAGTACCAGGTGGTAATGGGGATATCTGGAACACGAATGCTCATGAACAAGATTGGATTAGAGCGGCTAAAGAATCACCAAAAAATAGAAAAGAAGCTAGTTCAAATTTCGGATTCTCCGGACCTTTTAATGAAATGGTCGTAATGGGGGTTTTAGCAGTTAGATTACAAGGACTAAATCGAGATTTATTATGGGATGGTGAGAAAATGGAATTCACAAATATCAATGATGCTGATCAATTAAAAATTGTCTCTGTAGATGAATTTAGCGTTATAGATGGTGACCCGCGATTCAATAGACAATTCGTAGAATTAAATGCTAAAGATGCGGCTAAAGAATGGATTAAACATACCTATCATAATGGGTTTAGCCTTCCTGATATGCCAAACTTTTAAGACATGAAAAAAACAAATAGAAGAATATTTATTCAACAATTGGGAATTGTAGGAGCAAGTACAAGTGTTTTTTCATTAAAGCCGACAAGATCTTTGGCAAGCCAAAAGATTAAAAAAATTGGAATTATAGGACTTGACACCTCCCATAGTGAAATGTTTAGCAAGGATATAAATGAAGGGAGTTTAAAAGACAGAGGATACAGGGTGGTTGCAGCTTTTCCTCATGGAAGTAAAGATATTCCTTCAGCCCTTGGTATGAAGCAAGGTATTATAGATGCGGTTAAAAAAATGGGCATTGAAATAGTAGATTCTATAGATAGTTTATTAAAAAAAGTAGACTATGTTTTATTGGAATCTAATGATGGAAGAGTTCATTATGAACAAGCTGAAAAAGTAATTAAGGCTAAAAAACCACTTTTTATAGATAAGCCAATGGCTGAAAACCTTGAAAAGGTCCGGGCAATTTTTGAACTGGCTGCCCAAAATAATGTTCCAATTTTCTCATCATCGTCGCTTCGATATGATGCTTTGGTTCGTGAGGTAAAAGCCGGAAAAATCGGAAAAGTTCTAGGGGCAGATGTTTATACACCCGCAGAAATTGAACCGCACCATATAGACCAGGCTTGGTATATGATTCATGGAATAGAGATGCTTTTTACCGTAATGGGAACAGGATGTAAAGAAGTATTTAGAGCCTTTCATCCCGATTTTGAACAGGTAGTAGGAATTTGGAATGATGGCAGAATAGGTTCTGTTAGAGGAATCAGAAAAGGAGCATCCAACATTGCCGGAATCGCTTTTGGAGAAACAGGTATATCTCAATTAGGTCCATTCGCTGGATATGGTCCTCTGGTTGCAGAAATCTTAAATTTCTTTGATTCAGGAAAACCTCCTGTTCCGGCAGAAGAAACGATTGAAATCTTCAAATTTATGGAAGCAGCACAAAGAATTAAATCATCAAATAAGACGGAGATTTTAATCTAACCTAAACACAATATGGACTAAGAGCTATAAATTGTTTTCCAATTATAGCTCTCCATATTAAATATTAGGTATTCTGCTAATTAAATATTAAATTTATTAGACTTAACACAATTAACACCTAAACGGAAACGTATTAATTATCGTGAATTCGCCTAATCCACATTTATCAGCTTTAATTTGTGGGCAAGAAGATGGTTTGAAGCATTATATGAAGCTTTATGGCACTTCCCTACGCTACTTTGCATACCGCATTGTAAAAGATAAACTTGTGGCTGAAGAAATCGTTTCTGACAGCTTTGTAAAGTTATGGTTGGGCAGAAATAAAATAAAATCAGAATCTAGTATTAAGGCATTCCTTTATATAAGCACCAAAAACTTATGCTTAGATCATGTTAATCTAATCAAAAACAAAGTAATCCATGAAAATGATGAAATTTTAAATGAACTAATAAGTCCAAATGAGGATATGCTTACCAAAATGATTCAAATGGAATTAATCAAACTAATTGTTGAAGAGGTGGATAAGATGCCAAAACAACAGGCAAAAATATTTAAGTTAACCTACTTTGAACAAAAAGAAACTGAGGAAATTATTGATGAATTAGGGGTATCAGCAAGTAGTATTTATTTTGCAAGATCAAAAGCAATAGCCTCTCTAAAAAAAGCATTCGGATTTAAAAGAAACCTAAATATTCAAGAATTAACCTTTGTGATTGGTTTATTTCTAATCTATTTTAACAAAACAAATTAATTATAGTAACAATAATATATAGTCTTGTTATTAAACAAATATTAAAACTTACAACCATTTTTGATTAAATCTTCTCTCCAAATTGGGACCCGAATATCATTTATAAGGATACCTTTACAAGTAAACTCACAGACATATATTCTATTTCCATACTTTGGTTTTACTTTCCGTAATTCTATCTTCAAAGTCCCCTTATCTTTTATCACAGTATCGCCAATTTCCCAAAAACAATATAAATTTCCAAACCATCTGCTTGGTAATCTCTCCAAGGTGTCCTTGCCACTCATTATTGATTTTCCTTTAATTAAATATTGATTATAATCAATATTTGGATTTTTAAAAAGTACAAGATGAGTAGAGAATTCTTTATAAAAATCTTCTGTTTCTTTGCAACCGTAGTCTGAACAAGATTGCAAAAATATTATGATTGAAATAATTAATTTTTTTTTGTTCATCATAATATATGTTTAAGGTTTACCCTTTTTTTTGAGTTCTTCCAATTGACCCACCAATACCTAAACCGATAATGAATTTAATTCCTTTGGGGGGTAAAGAAATCATTGGACATTTATGTAGAGAGAATTTAACGGCTGGTTTTTTTTCAAATTCTATATTTTTTAGTTTACTACAGTAATTTAACTCAACTAATTCAAGAAAATTAAACTTGGAAAATAATAGTTCTTCAACACTGCTTTTTGTTAAAAAAAAATACTGTATGAAAGGGAATTTATAAATTAATTTAGAAATAGCTTTCCTATCATGCCATACAATTAACTTCTTTAAACTAACATTATTATCAGATATCTCTCCATCATAACTTTTTAGATCAGTAAAAGTTATTTCTTCAATACTTTCTAGGTTAATATTGTTAAAATTAATACTAACATTTTCATTAACTACAATATGTTTAGTCTTTAGTTTTATATCATACAAATTCAATTTTGTATGATTAAATGCTATAATGTTTAAATCAAATTTATTCTGAATATATTTTATTAATTTAATGCAATTTTCAGAATGAAAATTTCTAAAACTTAAATTATTAATAGTTCTTTCTTGGATTTCAAGGTCTTTAATATCTGAGATTTTCTCATACCTATCGATGGAAATGAAACTATTTTTACTTTGTTCAATTACTTTATTAAAGTTATTTGTTACCCCTAAAGTATCCCGATCAAATATGTAGTATTCAATATTATCCATATTAATTCTAATAAAATTATTTAGTTTTTATGTTGAATTTAATAATTTTCTTTTGGTTTAATTGGATATAATTTTAAAGATTTTGTTACCCGACAACTAATGTTAATCAAAAGTGTAAAAGAAGAGTTATTTTTCAGGAAAATTAAATAAATCTTTAATTAACCATGTTTTTTTATTTCTGATTTTATCTATATTAGAGAACAATTATTAATCAATTTATTTGTGAAATTTTATCTCCAATTAACTCTAATCATACTGGTTTGTAGTATTAGTGGCTGTAAAAAGGAAAAGTTAATTAGTATCAATCCTTTTGGCTCCATGGGGATGCCAGAGGTGGTTGTAGGCAATCAGACAGCAAAGTTTACGGTTCAATTGGCAGACTATTCGTATGATGAGGTCGGTGTTTCTTATGGACTAAATAAAACTGACTTAGCAATGGGAACCATGAAAAACACCTTATTGCTTCAGAAAAATGGTAAGGAATATTCAGGGCTTTTATCAGCATTTGATGAAACTGAGATTCTTTATTATAGAGTCTATGCTAAATTAAAAGGAGAAACCGTTCTATCCAGCATCTACGAAATAATACCAAGAAAATACTCTTTGATAAGAAAAGATTCAAGCAAATGGGTAATTCCGGATGCTCAAAGTCGCTTTACGGTGATTCTACTTGGGGAAAATATAGATGATGATATTAAGCAGTATACTGTTACAGATGACAACGTCATTAACTTGGCAGTTACTAAAGTTATTAAAAATGAATCTGGAACTTTTGAAATTCATCTGAGTGGTCAGGTATCCCCGATGCGCAATAACCAATTTATCGGATTTACTCTTCATTATAAGAACAAACCAATTTTTACGGATACCCAAATAAAAATTGCTCAACCTAAGGGTTATGGTCATTATACCTTGAAAAGAATAAACGGAAACCCAAATACAGGTAACATTGGATTCCAATATAATAATGAGTTATATACCATTGGCAATGGAATGATCCAAAAATATTATTTTAATAATAACATGTGGTTCAGGGAAAAGGCTATTGACCCTAGATTTGGTTTTTATAATGAAACTGCATTTAATTTGGGGGATACATTCTTCTTCACTGGATCGATCCAAGATGATAGGCTATATATTGATTTCGAAAACAAACAAGTTCGCATAGTTGCATTAGATATTAAAAATTTAAATACAAAAGAAGAATACATCACATTAGATAAAATATTTCCAAGTTATCGTGATCAAGCATTAATCAATTATTATGAATTAGGTGGTAAAATGATTGCAATCCTGACTGTTACTGATTCTGAAACTTATGAAAATCATAAGTATTTGTATTCGATTGATTGGGAATCTCGGCAAGGAAAATTTGTTGGTAAAATTGACAGCAAAATTAAAGGAAAGATATTTGAATATAACGGTAGGGTATATTGGTTTTATCACATTCAAAATGGCGCTGGAGAGTTTTTTTACACATTAAGTGAATTTAATCCTAAAACAGCTGAATTGAAGCCGCTTAAATCATTTCCTGAATTAAAAACATACTTTTTTCACTTCAGTGTGCATAATAATGACTTAATTATGGTAGGCCGCGACCGCGTCATTGCAAGATTAAATCTCAAGGATTTTTCCGTAACCAGTTACGAACAATTTTATAATACTTTTCCTTTCGATGTATTAGACCATGAAGAGTGGACTGGACATGTATATTATGTAAATAATAAATATTATTTCGGGAGGGGCGCTTTTAGTGAAGGACTATTTGAATTTTCATTTGTTGATTATGAATAAGATAAGACCATACATTTTATATTCTATTATTTTAGGATTGATTTTAACAATGAATTCATGCACTAAGGAGGTTTTCGAATTAGCAACTGATCAAAAAATTTTAGAGAACAATCCCGTACCAGGCGATTCAACTGGATATTTTCCTGAAATTGGCAATAATAACGAATACTATGTAGAGTTGAATGGGAAACCCTTACAAATTGGTGATAAAGCTGAATGGAAAGTTAAATCAGGACGTGCTCATTCAGAATATGTCCGTTTTGGAAACAAAAACAATCCGATCACCAAATTTTATGGGATTCCAGGAGAGAAATATGTCCTTGAATGGGTGGTTAATCGTAAGGATAAAGAACTAAAAGAGGAAGTTACTGTTCAAATTAAAGAACCTCCATTTGTAATTGAAAACTTTACACCAAGCACATTCAAGACCAAGATCCACTTGAGAGTTTACCAACATTTGCAAGGAAAATGGACCTTTAACAAAGGTATTGCTTATATCAATCCTCTTGAGCACTCTGGTGGATCGCAGGAATTAGATGGTAGAACTTCAGTTGAAATCCAAGGTTTTGAAAATACAGAATATCATATTAAATGGACCTATACATTATTTGACAAGGAATTTGAGTTGGATACAGTCATTAAAACTGGGCAATATACGCAAGAAGAAGCACTAGCGGATTTAGGCTTTTCTCCTCACAGTAGATATGTAACTTGGAATAATAAAGGAGAGGTCGTAGAAATTAATATGCACAGTAATGGTAGAGCGTTCGTGTTTGATGAATGGAAACGTTATCCAACATTAGTAGCACTGAAGCATCTTCAAAAGTTAAATGTAAGCAGTTCTTCATTAAACGGACTTCCAGAAATTTTCACCCAGCATTATTTAGAATTGGAAGAACTTAACATGGGCAGCACAGGCTACAAAGTTATTATTCCTGAAAGCATCAAGAATTTAAAAAAACTGAAAAAGTTTAGATGGAGTAACCTTTATGGTTCCCATGTTCCTCTTGGACAAATTTATTTTCCGGAAGAGTTTGGTGAATTAGAAAGCTTAGAAGAGCTCCATACCCGTTGGGAAGAGGGAATTGTGTTGCCAAGGTCTTTTTCAAAATTGAAAAACCTAAAGATATTTTCGGGTTTCTACCAAAGTATGCCAAAGGAAATCGGAAATTTAAAGAAATTGACTGATTTAGAAGCAACATTTAGAGACGGAGAGATCGCTCCCTCTATAAGTCAGGCCACTTCATTGAAAAGGATTATGTTACATATCGGTTCTGGAAGCACTAAATCATTACCTCAAGATTTTGGAAATTTAAAAAACTTGAGTTATTTGGGGCTATTAGGATCAGGAAACATTAATAATTTACCTGACTCCTTCTCTGAATTGGAAAAATTAGATAGCATTTGGAGCTTTGGCCCTTCCGTTGGGTATTTGGGTAATAATTTTGGTAACCTTAAGAAAATATCATTCATTCTTATCCATACTTCAGCAGATAAACTACCAGAAAGTTTTGGAAATCTATCCAATTTAAAATTCCTATCTATAACTGGGAAAAATTTAAAATCCGTACCTGAGAGTTTCGGTAAACTTCAGAGCTTAACTTATCTATCCCTTAATTCTGGTCTATATTCTTTACCTAAGTCATTTAGTTCCATGGTAAATTTGAAAGAAATTAATCTAGAACAGAATAATCTATCTTCACTACCTGAAAGCTTTTCAGAATTAAAAGCCCATCAGATTAATTTATCTAAAAACAAGTTTACAGAATTTCCTTTGGCATTAACAAAACTCAAGGAAACTGTTGTACTTATCCTTGATGATAATAATATTAAAATGCTTCCCGATGAGGTTATTAGGTTGAAAGGACTTGTTAGCAAGATAGATTTACACCAGAATTTTCAAATACCAATTGAAAATCTAAAATCCATAGCTAAGCAAATGCCTGGAACCATTATCAGTAGAAATGAATTTAGTTCTTGGCAAATATTTTAGTATGATGATATTAGCTATATATCTTCTTTAATTTCATTTTTATTTCAGTAATTCTTTATAATTCTATTTAAGTCTTACTTCCTTCTCGTTTATTAAAGTGAGGGGGTAATTATTATCTGAAATAATGCACTATAGGTTAGCTATATTCAATTTTTCTATGAGTTTTTTAAAGTGAGAATAAAATCTAATTAAAAAATTTATGGAATAAATGATTGTAATACATCATAAAGTAAATCCATATGATTATGAAATATACAACCATTATTACATTGATTTTCTCCCTTTTCATATGTTTTCAAACTTATGCAACCGAACAAACTCCAGATCGCTTGATTATTAAAGGTGATACAATGGACTTGCATGCTTTACCACTATATGATTTGAAGGATCACAATATTTGGGAAAAACCAATGTTTCCAGATTCTTTAAGTTCTACTTCTACAGGTTGCTGGAGAGGATATATTGCATTTTGGGAGTTGATAAATGACAAATTGTATTTAACTGATATTTACAATGAGGCTTTAACAGCAAAAGCAGATTTGAATACTCTTTTTGAAGGTAAAATTACGAATGGAAAGGTTCATGCCTATTGGTTTTCAGACACAGTAACTGCTTACAAAGGCAAACTCTTATATTATAGACATATGGGATTTTCATCTATTTTTGAACATGAATTTGAGTATGTTTTTGAAAGAGGTTTATTAAAAAATTCATTGTATTTTGACAATACCAAATCTAAAAACACCCCCTTCTTTATGGACCTATCTCCTCTAAGAACGACAATTGACTCACTTATAGATTGGAAATTGCTTCCTACAATTGAAGAACCAGAACGTGTTTATTTACTTGTATCATCAAACGAATTGGGGCAAGTAGATTCTGTAATAGAAATAAATGGGAAGTCCGATATCTATAAACAAGAAGCTTTAAGAGTAGCTCGGTCAATTACACAACTACCAGTTATTTATAAAAGAGGAAAACATCTTAAAGAACAAATGTCATTACAGTTCGTTTTTACTAGAGAAAAACAAAAAAAGTATCAGTGATAATTTAGGCAGTGTTCTATAATTCTTTTCGTATTTCATTTTTAATTTCGTTAATTTTTGATAATTCTGTAGTCAGTCTTTCTTCCAGCTCATTTATTAAGGCGAGTGCCTTATTATTATCTGACATTACGTTGTAATTAAAGTATATAGCTTCTAAATTTAGGTCTAAATTAGATTTATGCTGCTTTAAAAGGATATCAAATATTTTAGCTATATCTGTTAACTCATAAGAATCATATATGGACTCCGTATCCGAAAGCTGTAAGGCAGCTGTCATAATTAAAATTAACCTTATATCGTTTAAATACTTTGGATCAACACTGTTCAAATATTTGAAGAATGAAGTATCATTATTAACTCTATTGCTTAAATCGGTAGAAATCACACTTATGTTTCTTTCAAACTCAGTTAATCTCTCAATAAAGTTGTTTAGCTTATTCATGTTTACCTATTTTTTATAATCCTTACTAAAAACGCTAATCGTAGATTCACCTCCAACATCACTAGGAGCAGCAAAGAGCATCATCTCCCCTTTTGGGGAACTAAAAATTCCTGCCCCAGAGCCAAAGGAGGCATTTCCTGAAGGCTTAAACAACACAGAACTAAGCTTTTTAATTTGGATTGAATTGCTGGACGGTTTTTTAGTGGCATCCAAAGAAGCTTTGGTGATTTTAAATTCGTATAGATCTGTTCCATTGCCATCAAAGCCTACGAGATACAAATTATCTTTGCCTTCAGAAAACAGGTTGATGTTCTGATATCCCCTCCATGTAGGATCGGACCATCCTTCTTTTGATACTTGGGCCATATTGATACTTTGGATAAGCTGAAACCCGTTTTCTCCTTTTTTAAATTTATCCATTGGGCAGACATAAAAATCAAGATCCCGGCTATGCCAGTTTCCGACAACTATTAATATGTTTTTGCCAACCCTAGTCATTCCGACACAGCCTGCCGTAACCCGTTCATATTTGCCATCTCTTTTAATAATGTGCAATGGAGTTTCCCATGGGTTTCCTTCATTTTTCAAATTATAGACTGTTACCCGAGAGGTATTTCTCATATCGTCGTCTTCTATACCCACTGCAAGATAATCTTCGAATATTTGAAATCCTCCAGGGTGTTTATAAGGTGCGAGCATGAGTGTATCGATAGCAACAACAGTTGCCTTTGTGCCTTCAAGTTTCGTCTTTATCATGTAGGATGCTTCTGGACTGCTCCTTGTCATATATAAATAATCGGTACCTGATTCTTTATGCAACTGTATGCCTTGTATGTGGCCATGTTCCTTGTTAAATTTAAAATTAAAAGGATCATCGGTGGTAATGGTTATCTTGTTTTGGAAGTTCTGAGAATTTTTGTGCAAAATTTATGGAACTTGTCGGTTTTTCATGGGCATGCTGCGCTTGCGCAAGTCCCACTATTAGAAAGCTGTAGATTAATAAATGATACTTTTTCATATAGAACTAAAATAGTTATAATCTGTTCAAAACCAGCCTATCTTTTACTGAAAAGCTGGAGAAATATTTTTGGATACCATTCTAAATCCAGTATATTTAAACCCATATGTTACTGGTACAAGTTCAATTTAATACCTATTCAGTTATTATAATGACGGCCCTTTTGCTTGTCATAATTCTGCTTTTGGTCTATTTGTTCAGAAACCAAAAACAGGTCAAATCCCTGACCAATAAGCTCAATAAGATTGAAGGAGAATTACATAGCCATCAATTGAAAGACATTGATTACAAGTTAAATCCTCATCTATTTAAAAATGTATTGAACTCTATTCAGTCACATGCCTATCAGACTTTCCACTCCTTAGATTCTCTTTCTAATGTACTGGATTATATATTGTATGAAAGCAGCAAGAAATTTGTTACGCCACAGCAGGAGATTTCATTTGCAATGAGCTTGATAGAAATCAATAAGATAAAACTCAGTCCATTATTCGATTTAAAAGTCAAACAGAAAATCAGGGAAAATGAACCGCTATTAAATCAAAAATTGATGGTTCCTATGTTAAGTACGGACTTGATCGAAAACGCTTTCAAACATGCTGATATCCAAAGTCCAAATTCTTTTATTTCCGTTACTTTTGAATTTAATGACAATGTATTCTCATTGACAGTAGCTAATAAAATATCAAATAAAGAGCCAATACAGAAAAATAATGACGGCTATGGATCCAAAATGTTGGAGCAAAGATTGAACATTGTCTACAAAGAAAATTACAAACTAGATAAATTCATTGAAGGAGATGTTTATATCGCACATTTAAAAATCAATCTACTTGACTACAAAGCTAAGGTGCTTGCTGCTCGATGATGAGTTGCCAAGCTTACAATATCTGAAATTATTATGTCAGCAGATTCCAGATCTGGAAATCGTTAAATCCTTTATTTCACCGAAAGATTTATTGGCAGAACTTCCTATGTTGGAATATGATTTATTGATCTCCGATATTGAAATGCCGGACTTAAACGGACTTGAATTAGCGGAACAATTAAGAGATAAGCCGATTATCTTTATTACTGCATATGCTGAATATGCAGCAGATGCATTTGACCTACAGGCCGTAGATTATATCCGGAAGCCTCTAAAGATAGATCGCTTAAAACAAGCCATCCAAAAGCTATTAAGTATTCGAGGTAGCAAACCCATTGAGGAGAAAAATTTTGTACAATTAAATACCGATCAAGGTAAGTATCTTCTATACTTTGATCAAATTGCATATATACAGACCTCTTCACTTGATAGCAGAGATAAAATCGTTCGCCTCCTTGATCAGAAGGAAGTAACCTTAAAAAATATTTCCTTTGATAAGTTAATAGAGATTCTTCCAGAAATGCAGTTTTGTAGAATCAATAAAAAAGAAATCATATCCATGAACATCATCAGTTCTTTTTCACATGATGAAATCAAATCAAACTTCAGTTTAGGAACTGATGCTCCTCTTGTCTTTACTTTGAGTGAAATCTATAAAACCACCTTTATTCAAAAGTTGAGTTTATAGTTTCGCTACAAAAAAGCTCCCTTTCGTTACATTTTTTGCCTTTAGAAGCTGTTAAGCAGGTTTTTTAAATTTATTAATTTCTATTTTCATCCCGTCTGACTGCGCAGAAAAGACGCCAAAACTAAAATAGAAAGAGGAATTAGTGTATGAAGAATTTAAAAAGTAGCTTCTTTTATATTGTCATTATTGGAGGATTTTCCTCATTAATTTATTGGATCATCAACCATGGTTCATTTATGGAAGAAGGAAGGCATGTTGAAAATATGGGCTCCAACCTTTCCAATTGGGAAGAGTTTCAGAGTTCCATGTTGCATAACTTACAACATCCCCTTGCTATTTTATTGGTACAGATTATTGTCATTATATTAGTTGCAAGGCTATTTGGTTGGCTTTTCAAAAAAATTGGCCAACCCTCCGTAATTGGTGAAATCATTGCAGGTATAGCCTTAGGTCCATCCTTCTTGGGCATGTATTTTCCAGACTTTTCTGCTGCATTGTTTCCAGAAGCCTCTTTTGGGAACCTTCAGTTTTTGAGCCAGATTGGATTGATCCTGTTTATGTTCGTTATTGGCATGGAGCTGGATTTAAAAGTACTTCAGAAAAAAGCTCATGATGCCGTAGTCATTAGCCATGCAAGCATAATACTTCCGTTCGCATTAGGTGTTGGATTGGCCTATTTTATCTATCAAAGCTTTGCTCCCGAAGGAATTGCTTTCTCTTCATTCGCCTTGTTTATTGGTATTTCCATGAGCATAACAGCCTTTCCAGTATTAGCAAGGATTGTTCAAGAACGTAATATGCAGAAAACCAGGGTTGGAACCATTGCCATCACCTGTGCAGCTGCAGACGACATTACTGCTTGGTGTCTTTTAGCCGCCGTTATTGCTATCGTGAAAGCAGGATCATTTGTTAGCTCACTGTATGTGATTGCATTGGCAATAGCCTATGTATTATTAATGATTAAGGTTGTACGCCCATTTCTTAAAAGGATTGGTGATATTCATTCTACTCGAGAAAACCTTAATAAATCCATTGTTGCGATCTTCTTTTTGACCTTATTGGTATCCTCATATCTTACAGAGGTTATCGGAATACATGCTCTATTTGGAGCATTTATGGCAGGTGCTATTATGCCCGAAAACTCCAGGTTCAGGAATATATTTATCGAAAAGGTAGAAGACGTAGCCTTAGTCCTGCTCTTACCCCTATTCTTTGTATTTACAGGATTAAGGACAGAAATAGGACTGTTAAATGAACCCTACTTATGGAAAGTAACCGGCTGGATTATTTTAGTTGCCGTTGTTGGCAAATTTGTAGGAAGTTCCCTAGCAGCCAAATTTATGGGACAGAACTGGAAAGACAGTTTGACCATTGGTGCATTGATGAATACCCGTGGATTAATGGAACTTATCGTATTAAATATTGGTTTTGATTTAGGAGTTTTAGACGCTGAAATATTTGCCATGATGGTGATAATGGCTCTGGTAACAACTTTTATGACTGGTCCAGCAATCGACTTATTCAATAGAATCTTTAAATCAACTTCTGATGTGATACCAGAGGAAATCAGTCGACAAGGCAAGTATAATATCCTAATATCTTTCGGGAATCCAGAAACAAGTCCTTCACTACTGAAAGTTGCCAGTGGAATGGTAAAGCAATTGGACCAAAGTTCATCCATTACCGCGATGCACCTCACTCCAACAAGTGATTTGACCTATCTAAATTCAGATTTATATGAATTTGACACATTTGAACCGATTTTAAAAGAATCAAGGTTCTTAGAACAAAAGATCAGTACCCTATTTAAAGCATCCAGTAACCTGGAGGCAGATGTTGCAGAAATAGCCAATGATGGAGATTTTGATCTACTTCTGATTGGAATTGGACAATCTATTTATGATGGAACATTTCTAGGTAAAATCCTTGGAGTTACTACCAGAATAATTAATCCAGAAAATTTGATTTATAGGGCAAAGGAAAAGGAAAGTCCTTTTAATAATTCTTCATTTTCTGATAGTACCATACAGATTATGCATAAAACAAAAGTACCTGTAGGGATTTTCATGGACAAGGGATTAAAGAATTTGGATAAAATCTTACTTCCAATTTATGGAAATAAAGATTTGGAATTATTGCCCTATATCCAAAAATTCATCCATAATTCTCAATCTCAGGTAACTATCATTGATTTACATCATATTCTTCAGAATGATAAAAAAGCCGCTGAAATGATTCGAGCCATTGGTTTGCAAGCACCTAATCATATTAGCAAATTTGAAGCGACAGAATTGGATGGCAAATTATTTAAAGAGCATGATTTATTATTGATTAGTGCTGAGAGCTGGCGAGAATTAGTAGAAAACAACAAAATTTGGCAATCTGAAATGACCTCTGTATTGGTTATAAAAAAATAGTAGTGGATAGGAACCATTATTTGCATTAAAATGCTCTATTTTACTGAGGGAAACTTTTCCTATATTATCCCTTATAGATGTATGATTTTAATATTTCATAAAATAATTATACTCTATTTTATGGGGGTCAATTCGATCTTCAATTAATTTAATTAAATCCTTGTTTAAAATTGAGGTAACAATCACTTCTTGATTATTATGGTCTTGAAAAAGAATATAATACATGTTTTTTTCAATCAATAAAGGAAACACTTTACGTTTCAAAGCAACAGAACAATTGACGATTACTTTTGTAGAATTTGTTAAAATAATTTCATTCTTGTTTTTTTGAATCAAAACTATCTCATTTTCCTCATTAATCAATAATGTTTTTCCATCATCTTCATAAATAAACTTCAGAAACAAATAAACAGTAGGAAAAACAATTCCAGTGAAACAAATAATATTAAATAAATCAGGTAAATCAAATAAATAAACAGGTAGCAAACAGATACCAATTCTAATAATAATATAACATAAAAATACTATTACATTCCAATAAGTAAATCGATACCTCTTCATATACAGGAAAAATTGTAAATGAAAAATTCTCTATTCTCTAACAAGGTAATAGCTGCTTGAAAAATCTTGTCCAAACTCTCCATCGGATCTTGAAAATGAAAGAATATTTTCATCCACTTTAAAAATGAATTTATATCGATTCCCATGTTTAAGATATAGATGTGAGCCTGAAATTGAATAGGTCCCCTTACTGGACATTTGATCATTTACCGACCATTCAAAGGTTTTATTCGCTGCAAAGGAAAATTTTGGGTATCCATCACTATTTTCGCTTTTCCATTTTCCAACGAGGCCACTTGACTCCACATCGTCCTTGCTACATGAAATGAGGAAAAGAGTAGTTAAAACAATAAAAATCAGCTTCATCATAATCAATAAAGTTTAATTGGATTGGTATTACATTATTAAGCTTATATATTAAAAATAGTATAAAATATTAAGGATTTCATTTTATATTTTGATTTTGAATTTAGGCAATTGAATATTGAAAACCGTTCCATTCTGTTCGCTGCTTTCAAAATCCATGGTTCCACCCATCCACTCTATGACAGTCTTCACTATCCAGAGGCCCATTCCATGAGATGATTCTCCATGAAGTCCTTCCCTCTTTTGAGGATTGAACTTTTCAAATAAATTGGTTTTCAAATTATCAGGAATTCCTATCCCTGTATCTCTTATTGAAACTTCAACCATTTCATCGAAATTTTTCACTGAGATGGTAATATCACCATCTTCGGGAGTAAATTTTAAAGAGTTGGAAAGTAAATTATTGATTACCTGAATAAATTTATCTTCATCGAGATCCATGGAAATTGATGGAGAATCTGTTATAAAGTGAAACTTCACTCCTAATTCGGGTTCTCTAATCATATACTGTTCAAGAAATCCTTGCAGGCATTTAACAAGATCTGTTTTAACAAAATTCAGCGGAACGCTTAAAGTGGTTAGAAATTCTTTTTTCAAGAAGCTTCTAATTAACGACATATTACTTGAACCAATATCTTTAATACCTTTTAATGCAGACTTAAAAGATTTTTGATCATCCTTTTCGGCTTGTCTTACAGAATAATCAACCAGATTATTAATGGTTGCAAGAGAACCTGCAATATCATGACTTAAAATATTTAAAATCGCATTTTTTTTAGCATTGTGTGTAAGAATATTATGCTGGAACTCGATTTCTTCTGTTATGTCATCTATTAAAGCTATAATCTTTCCATGACCTGATTCTATATAATGGTAAAAGTTTAAACTTAAGAAATAAAGCTTTTCATTTTTTTTTAACTTGATAACCATTTTTTCTATGGATGTTTCCTCTACATTCTTGAGTTCATTTAAGATTAGTTCTTTATCCTTAGTATCAATTTGTTTCAAAAATTCTGAGAAATTGGAGTTGTTACGGTCAAAATCTAAAAATGTGCGGGATGAATTATTCATATACTCCATCCTCCCTGTCAAGGAATCAAATGAAAAAATCATAAAATAAGATTTTTCAGCAAGGATCTGTAGAGGGTTAATTTTCAAAGACATAAAAGTAAGAGGATTTAGTTTTTTTTTAAAAAAGCTCAAAGTTCTTAAACTATATAGGCTTTACCTTAATATTTAAGCACTAACATTAACAACATGATAATCTAAAAAATGTTTCCTAATTAAGATCTGTCCAGAAATCTTAACATCCCATTCTCTTTGGAATTTTAACTCATTTACCATGCATCAGGTTTAAACAAACAAACTTTTAAATTTTTTAAAATTTTTGTTTCCCTCCTTATTACGCTTTTCGACTAAGATTTTGAAACGGTTAAAGTTTTAAGGAGTATCCGAAAATCCTGTAAAGAGTAGGGCGATAAATAATTAATTATAATCATGAAATCAGTTGTTTTATTTTCAGCACTATTGACTGCGCTATCATTTACAGCAAATGCTCAAGTAAAAGTTAAAGATCAACTCAATCAAAACGGGGAGTTTATTAAAGTAAGGGCAATTGCTCCAACATTCAGTAAAACAGAACAAGCCGAGATTAAAAAGATTTTAGGTAAGGATTATATACCTGTATTCAATGAACGAGGTGAATTGTCCATTGCGACAGCAAGGTCAGTAAAACATGTTAGAGCTTTGGGAGGTGGATTCTCCAAAAATCCGGGCAGTGTTGCCAATAATATCCTGATCCATTCAGGATGGGTGTTGGCAACTTCCAAAAATGTCCTAGAAGCTATGAAGTCCAAACTCGGAGCTCAACGTTTCAATCAATTGGAAGCGATTGTATCCAAATAATCAACCTATTCCAAAAGCTAATCAAGCTTCGGAATTACAAATGAGCTACAATATCTTTTTCTACCTATGCTATTGGCAAAAAATTACATTAACATATAAAACATACTAGAAATCAGAACTGTAGCTCATTTTTCTTATTTATATCTATAATTCTCATCATCATGAACTTTCAAATTCCATATCAAGTTAAAGCGAACATTTTTGCATATCCTTCGTATGGATATGCGACATCGCAATTCGAATATTTCCGAATAGGAATAGCCTTATTTTCATTATTCAATTTTCTACTTTTCTTATTGGACTATGATGTGCTATTGGCCTATAATGGGATGATCAATTGGGAAGTTACCAATGCCAATTCATTTTGGTTTGAACCCCATTTACAAAAATTCACCAATTTCATCAGTCCTACCCTATTATTGAATATCCTATCATTTACCTACATTCTTTCTTTAAGTCTTTTAGCAATAGGATACAAAACAGGCATTACCTCGATTATATCTTTTTTATGCTTTCTGTTATTTTCATTTCAGCTATATCCCTATCTATATGGTGTTGATTTATATCAGAGTGTTTTACTTTTCTTCCTATGTATTTTCCCTAGTGGATATTCAAAATCTCTATTTCAGAAAAAGATAAAACCAACTACTAATTCTATCCAACAAATTGCAGTTCGAGCCATTCAGATTTACCTGATGATTACCTATTTTTCGGCAGGTATCGGTAAAGTGCAGATGCCGAGTTGGCTTAATGGCGAATTCTTATTTTTAAGCATATCTGACCCAACTTACCAATTGATTCCTTTTCCGAATTATTTTGCTGCATCCTTCTTTGCCATCTCAGGATGTATAGTGGTTTTTATGGAATTATTTTATCCTTTGTTGATATTCATTCCGATGATCAGAAGCCTTTTGTTGATTGGTATAGTTGGAATGCATGCATTTATCGTTCTATTTATGGGTTTAGTCCCCTTTGGAACCTTATTAATTATCATTAACCTGATAGCTTGGTATCCTTTGTTTAGAAAAGATTTCATAACAATTTTTCAAAATAAGAAATCATGAAAACTATATATTATAAATCATTTGTCTATGTTTTTTTGACTTGTCAATTAATGGTTGTCCTACATACCCTGCCGAGTCAATTTAAGTTCAATTCGTATACAGCTGAAATCCTAACTAGAATTTTATTCAGCATTACGAAAGTTAATCATATGTACAATTTTTTTACTGACCCGTTAAAGACTGGAAAATATAGTTATACTACAAATAATATGATTCTTTTGAAATCGGACCATCAATTAATCCAAGAAAAGGTCCTCACGAGAAATGGATCTATTAAATCAGCTGTTCACAAGTTAAATCAAGCTCGGGTTAGTCATATACAATCATTAGCAACAAGAGATACAGCCTTATATAATGCAGTTATCAGATCCCAAGCCCTATATTTTATTTCTAAGAATAAGGAATTTCCTTTGTTTTCCGTCCAAGTATTAAATCATGATTGTAAGGTACTAAGAATTGGAAATGTATTTTCAAGAGTTGAAAAGGTTGATACCATTTACCATAATTTATTTTCCATTGAATAGGATTAATGGTTAAGTTTTCTTTTTTTGCGTGATCTCAGACCTATATAAGTTCCAATGATGATTAGCAATCCAACTGCGAAAGCGAAGTAAATCCATATTTTGAAATTAGATTCTTCGCTAAGAGGAGCACTATCACCTAATAGGATAATTCCTGCCCAGGCATGCGGTAATTGCTTATTTTGATCTGCATCCTTCATCCACTCTATTTGAGCTTTTTGCAAGGCGATATCTAAAGGAACTTTTGATTTGACAAGTGCAAGGATCATATTTGAAATTGCATAGGCATCTACATCCAAAATATCCCAAAGGGTACTGTAAATACTAGGAACTCCAGTGCCAAAAAAACCTCGGGATAAACTAAAAACACCTTCTCCCTTATAGTCCTTACCAATGCCTGTCCGGCATGCAGAGAGCATCAATAATTGGGTCTGCACCTCCTGTGTTTTGATGTTTTCTAATGATAGGCCTTCATCCGCAAAATAAATTGTAGGCTTTCCAAGTTCTGAATCAGCATATGCATGACTGATTATTTGGACAACTTTAGCCTGTGGCCAATAGATTTCAAAATTGGACAGGTTAGCTTCATTTTCTAGAAAGGTCTTTGAAGAATGGAACAAATTGGCATTATTTTCAATAGCTTGAGCAGAACCATTTAAGCTTATTAAGGATTGATTATAGGGAAAATTAACTGGAGCAATGCCTAAAAACTCGGGTTTCTTTGAACTCTGTTTGCTATTCTGATTGGATTGAGCCAACAGGGCACGTGCTGAGTAGATATAACTAAAAGCATACTTATTCAGCAAATAATCAGGTTTATTATTTGAAGTTGAAAATGCAGCAAAAGGAATGATATTTCCACTTGTGGAAATAATTATTCGAGAAGTTGCTTCTTTTTCAAATGGTTTCCATACTAACTCGTACAAATTATTAGCACAGGATAAAAATTGATTTAAATCTGATTTTGACCAATTTGAATTGGCTAACATAGTTGAAAAATCAAGTTTATTCTTTTGGTAGGAATTGGATGGAATCTTTTTTAATGAAAGCGTTTTTTCATTAATTAATAAAGCGTATAGGTAATTCTTTCCCTCAAAATAACTGTAGATACTCTGTTTGTTTTTAGACAAATATTGTTTCACTTCAGATACTGAAGGAACTTTATTGCCATATTTTAATTCATAATATTGAGGATAATTTTGTTCCAAGTAATTTACATAATCATCAAATTTGGATCTAGCTTGTAAATAATCTGCTAGTTCCTGTTTATTATTTGCATACTGATTTCGAATTACCTCCAATCTCAAGGCAGTCTCTTTATTTGCTACATTTAATGGAAGGCTAAAATTTGCCATATTATGATTGAGCTGATCAACTAAAAGTGCTGAGCGACTCTTTTCCATAAAGAAGAACACCATTTCGGGTTTATTCAGATTGAAACATGTTTCGATAGCTTTTTCATACAGAGAGTTTAATTTTTCCCGCCAAAACAATTTGGAGCCAATATCTTGGTGCTGCCATCGCATTAAATCTACCAAGCTGTCCAGCAAGGTGTAAGTTTCAAGCGATTGTTGCCAGGTATTTCTATTTAGGGAAAGTATTTCCGCTTTTTCAAACAGGGCATTAAAAGCATATTCCTTTTGTGGAAGTTTTCGAAGTTGTTCGGCAGAAGGGTTGTTGTTTTTCGATTGAATGGAAAAATCAATTGGCAATGCTTTTAAGGACTGATCTATATATTTTAAAGCATTTCCATAATCGTGGATTTGTTTAAAGTACAATGATTTATTAGCAAATAAAACCGATTTGATAAAGGGTATTTCTGTCTTTGAAGTTGCCAGTTTTTCATAATATAAGCTTTTCGAATAATCTTGCCTTAAAATGGATAAATATTGTAATGCTACATAATTCATAACGCTATATTCCTGTTCATTACTTTGATGAAAGAATTCATTTGCTTGTAAAAAAGCTTTTTCTGCCTTTTCATATTCTTTGTTATTCGTTTCAACCTTTGCCAAAAGGGTATAGAAAAGACCTTTTTTAAAAGGATCGGCATACAATTCGGAAAAAGACAATAAGGAATCCAATTTGGGTTGAAGGTCAATATGAAGATCTAATGCATGTAGGTTTATACATTGCTCATAAAGATTATTTATGAACTGATTGACATCTTGGTTTTTTTCATCAAGCTGCACACCCAAAGTAGCATATTTTAACCCAAGTTTATAATCCCCAATTTCATAGTAAAGATGAGACAGCTGTTGACAGGCCAAAGAAGGAATTCCCCATTTATTATATTTTTTGACTCCTAGGTCATAGGCTATATGATAGTTGCTTACGGCACTTTCGAACTTGCTGATTTGGCTTTGGTAATAACCCAAGTAAAAATGATATTTAGAGAGATATGGGATTGGATTTTTGGATGGATTATTTTTACTGATTTGAATAGATTCTTTGAGTAATGAAATTGCGGTATCTATTTTATTCGAATCAAATTGAGCCGTAGCATATAAGAAAAGCAAATTGGTATAGGTAGAATCATTAGTTAAATTTTGTTTAATGCATTCATGTTGTAATTTTTTGAATCCATCAACCTGCTGGTCAATAGGAAGCTGTACCAATTCGTAGAATCGGTTCCATACTTTCGATGAAAAAGAAGTCTGTCCTTTACTGGGTATGAAAGAAAGGATAAACAACAAGATCAATAAGAATAATTTCATCAAATCATTTCATGAAGGAAGAAGCTTTGAAAAATGATTCATTTTTCAATCCGGTTTGTTTAATGATTAGTGTGTTAAACATGATGTCCGATGGGTAAATGGGTCTTGGCGGCGGAGGAATTGTTCCACCTTTAACAAATCCACTAGCCACTTCCTCCCCATTTAGCAGATGGGCTCCCTTTGCGGCAACTAAAAAAACATGCTTTTTCTTATCCAATGATTTAATTCCGATGCCATTCTCAATGGCTTTCTTACCTAAAAAATAACCGGCTTGTTGTTTTACTTCCTGAGCAGTTACTGGTTTTGAATATTTAAAGATTATTTGATCTTTAATTATAAATTCACCGTTTTTCCGAATCAACGCATTTTGTGTCATAGCTTTAGTAATTTTGTATTGATTAATTTTTTGGTTATTCTAATAATTTAATAGCTTCTTGTTTACCAGGAAGATTCTCTTTCAGGACAATTTCTAATAATTCTTTACCTTTCAATTCATCATCCTTTTGATTTCTGACTAAATGGGCAAGAGCCATATAATACTTTGCAGGATTATTGATTAATTCATTTTGTTTATCTAATTGTGTAAAAGTATTTATAGCCTCATCATAGGCCTTCAATTGCATCTGGGACAATCCCAATATTTTTAAACCTTCGGCATCATTGGGGTTTTCCTTAAGGATATTCATCGCGATTAAAGAGCTCTCTTCATACTGTTGTTCATTATATAAATGAATAGCTTCTTTTAAATTACTTTTTTCTTCACCTAAATGAACAGGGTAGTTTTTAAGATTGTTACTAACAATGGCATTTGCTTCAGCACTAAGATTCGATTGAAACCAATTAAAATAGAAACCGATGCTAATGATTAATAAAAGGGATGCTGCAATTCCAATCCACTGATTTCTTTTGCTACGATCTTTCTTTTGGGAAAGCATTGTCCACTGTTGATGTTTTTCTTGCAATAAATTATCATGAGCAATAGCTTTTGCAGCTTGTTTAGCTTGAAGGTAGAATGCAACATCTTCCGCAAGCATAGCGTTAGAAAGTAATTCTAATTCAAATTGCTTCCTTTCATCTTCGGACAAGGTTCCATTAAAATAATCTTCAATCTGCTCTTTCATGATTTATCAGTTTCTAATTATATGATAAAGTTTTTTTAGTTTCTCCAAGCATCTAAGTCTAGAGGTTTTAGCAACTGCAGAAGATTGATAGCCTAATTCCTCCGCAATTTCGCTATCCTTATAACCTTCCCCCCATGCCAGTATAATGGTCTTACAACGTTCATCCATAGCTTGGATCTTTGTTTTTAGCAAATCAACTTCATATTTCACACTTAACATTCTTAATATATCTTGCTGTTCATCAGGCAATAATTCTAAATAATCTTCTAACATTTCAGTTTTATTGTGACCACTTTTTTGAGTCTGATTAGCTCTCAAAAGGTCGATACATTTAAATTGAAAAATTTTAAAAATATATGTTTTTAAAGAACTTCGCTGTTGGAATTTATTGGAATCAATTTGATGGATAGTAGCTAATATTGCATCAGAATAAGCCATTGATGCTTCATCTTCATTTAATTTATGCTTATAGATGGCATCTTTAATCATATATCGATAAGCCATATATAATTTATTTTCCCAAATCTGTCGCTGAGGATAGTTTTGTTGAATTCCTTTTATGCAATCCTCATCGAAGTTACTTCTACCTAGAGAAATCCACATTTTAAAAATTTAGGTTATATAAATCTAATAATATTTAATCATAATACATTAATTTAAACTGTTTTGTTTTAGCAAGTTACAACATATAATCTTCTTGTATATTAGTCGAAAAAAGAAAGCTAAATGGAAACAATATTTAGAATTATTTTTTAAAATTTTAAGAATCATATTTCCTTGTTATCCATTTATTTTCCATAAATTAATGAGAAACATCTCAACCTAATCTTGAATTATGAAAATCCTAATAGTGATTCAAACTTTTATTCTCAGCATTTTTATCTTTTCAATGGCTAATGGACAGGTCATTAATTATGATGAATCAAAAGTCCCAGATTATACACTTCCGGAACTGTTAAAATCGAATAGTGGACAACAGATTAGCAATAAAAAACAATGGGAAACGATACGTAGACCGGAAATACTAGATTTATACAGTTCAGAAATGTATGGGAAAACATCGAATGAGCATATACCGGTGACATATGAACTATTGAGTGAAAATAAGGATTTCCTAAATGGTAAAGCCACGATGAGACAGGTTAAAATGTCCTTTTCAAAAAACGGAAAAACATTAAATACCCTCCTATTATTAATCTTACCCAATCATGTAAAGAAGAAAATTCCAGTTATAGTCGGATATAACTTTAAAGGCAACCATAGTACAATTGCGGATTCATCTATTCTTTATAGTGATAATTTCAAACTAGTCCGGAAGCCAAGCCACAACGATTGGATTCGAGGTATTCAGTCAAATCGTTGGGATTATGAACAAATTATTGGTCGAGGATATGGCATAGCAACGATGTGCTATCATGATATGTTTCCAGATGAGGAAGGTTTTAAGAATCAAAGTGCTGCGGCATTATTTTCGGATTATGAAGAAAGACAGAGTCAAGAGGACAATTGGGAGGCGATTGGAGTTTGGGCATGGGGATCCTCGAGAATAGTTGACTATTTAGAGACCATTAAAGAGGTTGATCAGAGTAAAATTGCTTTGTTAGGGCATTCTAGACAGGGGAAAGCGGCTCTATGGGCTGGAGCGCAGGATTTAAGATTCAGTTTGGTAATTTCTAATAATTCAGGAGAAGGTGGAGCTGCATTAGCAAAAAGGAAATTTGGAGAAACGATTGCGGTAGTCAGTAGCATCAAACCATTCTGGTTTGCGAAGTCACTTAATAAATATCACAACAAAGAAGAGGAAATGCCATTTGATCAACATATGTTAATTGCTTTAATTGCACCAAGACCAGTTTATGTTGCCAGTGCAGAGGAAGATCTTTGGGCTGATCCTAAAGGTGAATATCAGTCTGCCTATTTTGCAAGTCCGGTTTACCAACTTTACAGAAAGAAAGGATTAATGAATGAATCTCCTCCAGGTATTCATCAACCTATTTACAATGATATTGGATATCATATACGAGCAGGGATACATGACGTAAATTCATATGATTGGTACTGTTATTTAAATTTTGCTGACAAACACTTCAAATGATAAAACATAATGGATTATTAAAGATTTGAAAAACGGATTGTATCGCAGATCAATCAAGAGTTACCCTCAGGTAACTAGGTTACCAAAGGGTAACTAACTGACAAATAGACCAGTTTGGTGTGCCATTTGTTATCTTATTATAAATTAAATTTAAACATTATGAAAGTTAAAAATATTACAAAAGTAGTTGGTCCAATGCCAATCCGTGATCCATATATTTTGGGAGCTTACCATTACGACCAATATCCAAAAGGAAATGGCCAAATGGGGCCCGACCCTTCTCTACTAAAAGGCAAAAACCTTGGAAATGATTTTGATCGTGAGGCTAAATGGCGTATGTACCATGGGGAAACAATTCCTGGCTTCCCACACCATCCACATCGAGGTTTTGAAATTGTGACTATTGTTGAGGAAGGATTTGCTGACCACTTTGACTCAAAAGGTTCAAAAGGACGTTACGGTAATGGAGATGTTCAATTGATGAGTGCAGGATCAGGTGTTTTACACGGAGAAATGTTTCCGTTATTGGACGATGAAAATGACAACCCATTCCGTTTATTTCAAATTTGGTTAAACCTACCTTCTCAAAGTAAATTCACGGAACCAGATTATAAAATGTTGTGGAATGAAAAGATTCCAAGGGGTCAATTTAAGGATGAAAATGGAGCAAATATCAACCTAAAGGTTATTTTAGGAGAATATTATGGAATAAAAGGACAGGAAGCATTAGAAAATTCTTGGGCAATAGACCCATCGCATCATGTAGGAATTGCTTTGGTTGAATTAGATCCTGGAGCAAAATTTACGCTTAAGCCGGTATCTAAAACCATGAATAGATTTGTATTCTTTTATGATGGTACCTCCACTATTTCAGTAGATAGCCATACAATGCAGGAGCGATTTATTGCTGACCTTTCTGGAGATGAGGAAATCGTTATTACGAATGCTGATCAAAAGGCTAAGATTTTAATATTGGAAGGAGAACCTATCAATGAGCCAGTATTTGCATACGGACCTTTTGTTATGAGTTCCGAGAAAGAGCTTCAAGAAGCCTTTAATGATTATCGTAGGACTCAATTTGGGGGCTGGCCTTGGGGAGATCAAGAAACAGACCTAGTTAATCCTAAAGATTCAGGTAGGTTTGCTAGTTACAATTTTGATAAGGAAATCGATAAACCTTAATCATTAAGGACAGAATAATTCTATACATAAATGAAAAGGACCTAGCGCATTAGGTCCTTTTCATATTTATAGAGTACCTAACTCATTTAGAGCATTATATCGATAATTAGGTAATCAAATAAATCCGTAACAATTATATCTTAACAATAAAATAATATGTTCATTCTGCTTTAAAACTCTTTTTAAAGGTTTAAATTAGTTTTACCTAAACAAATAAACCATGGATAATAGAAGAGAATTCTTGCGGAAAGTCATCATGCTTTCAGGAGCTACAGGGGTGGTCAATGTACTTCCATCCTCGATACAAAGGGCAATGGCAATAGATCCAGAACCTGGAAGCACCTATTTAGATGCAGAGCATATTGTTATTCTAATGCAGGAAAACCGATCATTTGACCATGCATTTGGCACCTTGTCGGGAGTTCGAGGATTCAATGACCCAAGGGCGGTCCTACTTCCGAATAAAATGCCAGTTTGGTTTCAAACAGACCTCAACGGGAAGACTTATGCCCCGTTTCGATTAAATATTAAAGACAGCAAGAGTACTTGGACGGGAGACCTTCCGCATTCACGTGCAAGTCAGGTGGATGCTTATCATTTTGGAAAATACGACAATTGGCTTCCTTCCAAAAGGTCTGGAAATAAGAAATACGCGGAAATGCCTTTAACCTTAGGACATTATTCACGCGAAGATTTATCTTTTAATTATGCAATGGCTGATGCCTTTACGATTTGTGATCAGAACTTTTGTTCAGCTATGACGAGTACCACACCGAATCGTTCATTTTTCTGGACCGGCAAGATCATGAGTGAAGAAGATAATCTGCAAAAGGCAAACATCCGCAATGAAGATTATTCTTATGGAAAACAGAAATGGAAGACATTTCCAGAACTTTTAGAGGACAATGGAATTAGCTGGGGTTTCTATCAAAATGAGCTGAGTTCTGGCGGAGGATTCCAAGGCGAAGAGCGTTCTTGGTTAAGTAATTTTGGATGTAACCTTTTGGAATTCTTTGAGGTTTACCAAGTTAAATTTCGAGATCGGTATATCGAGAGTTTACAAACTCGCATAGAAACATTACCTGGTGAAATCAATAAACTTCAAGAAGAAAGTCCTTCTAGTGAAGATCGTGCAAAAAAAGTTCAGGCAAGTATTAGAGATAAGCAGAAAGCATTGGATGATGCACATGCAGAAATAGCAAAATGGGATAAGGTTAATTTTGAAAAGCTAAGTGCCAAGCAGAAAAGCCTTTACAAACGTGCCTTTATCACAAATGAAGGCGATGTTGATTATCGTACTTTAGATAAACTAACCTATAAAGACAAGGATACCGATCGTGAACTAGCTGTTCCAAAGGGCAATTTATTTTATCAATTTCAAGAGGATGTAAAATCAGGAAAACTTCCAACTGTATCCTGGTTAGCAGGTCCCCAGAATTTTTCGGACCATCCAAGCGCCCCATGGTATGGTGCATGGTATGTTTCGGAGATCTTAGATATACTGACTAAGAATCCAGAAGTCTGGAAGAAAACAATTTTTATTGTTACCTATGATGAGAATGATGGTTATTATGATCATATACCTCCATTCAGCATTCCTGATAATAATAAACCTGAAACAGGAAAAGTATCGAATGGTATTGATACAGAAATAGAAATTGTCCGTCTCGCCAATGAGATTAAACAAGGTGTTCCAGAAAAACAAGCTCGTGAAGGTGCAGTAGGTCTAGGATTTCGTGTTCCAATGATTATAGCATCACCTTGGAGCCGTGGAGGAAAGGTTTGTTCTCAATTATTTGATCATACCTCAACCCTACAGTTTTTGGAAACTTTTGTAAATCAAAAATATAAAAAGAACATTCATTTAAGTAATATCAGTGCCTGGAGAAGAACTATTTGTGGAGATTTGACGTCTGCTTTTTCACCCTTTCAACCAAAAGAAGAACAGATTAAATTTATCGAACGGAATCCTTTTCTCGAAACTATTTATAGTGCAAAGTTCAAGGAAGATCCGGGGAATTTCAAGGAGTTGAGTGAACAGCAAATCTTTGAAGCAAAGAAAACGGGGGATTATTCTAAATTAATGTCGCAGCAAGAAATTGGCAAAAGGGTTTCTACTGCGTTGCCTTATGAATTAAATGTAAGCGGCAATTTGATTAATAAAAGTAAATTTAGACTTTCCATGAAAGCAGGAAATGCAATTTTTGGAAAAAAATCTGCAGGTTCAGCATTTACAGTTTATGCGCCAGAGAACTATAAAGTAAATTCTGAGAATGTGGAAGTCTGTAAGAATTGGTCTTTTGCTGTTAAAGCAGGTGACGAAATTCAATATGAATGGCCGATAGAAGCATTCGATCATGGAAAGTATTTGTTGCATTTATATGGACCAAATGGATTTTACAGGGAGTTTTCAGGTCCAGAAGCAGATCCAAACATTCAAATAAGTTTGCAGGCGTCTGTAAAAAAAGTTACAAAACTACCTACTGGAAACATCGAAGTTAATATTCGAAATTCAGGAAATAAACCTATCAAAATAAAGATTACCGACAAAAGTTATAAAAAAGGAGAACTATTCAACAAAGAAATTCTTGCAAATTCGTCACAAACTATAGTGATTGATTTAGTTAGTAGTTTCGGATGGTATGATTTTAAGGTTAGTAGTGATTCAGATCAAAATTTTTACCAACGATTTGCCGGAAGAATAGAAACAGGAAAAGAAAGTTTTACAGATCCATTAATTAATAGAGATTAAATTTTTAACGGTTAGAAAAAATTTGAACATAAATTAAAAAATGTTTATATTAAGTGTTATGTAGATAATCTTTTCGGACAATATCACATAATAATCACAACACTTACTATTAAATATTCATCTAAAATTTAATTTATGAGAACTAACCCACTAAATGCAATTAACAAAATCTTGGTCATTGCGGTAATGATTTTCGGAATGATCTCTTGCTCCAAGGACAAGGATAATTCCAATCCAGATGTTGAAACCCATGATGAAGTCACCTACAAAGGGACCAGTTATCCAATAAACGCTGGAGGTTATGATGACTTAGGGTATGATGAAGGGTTTAGCAATACCGAATTATATCTTTTTAACATTAAATCGGATAGCGATCCACTGATTCCAGTATATATTTATTTGGATCTATTTTCTCCTGAAAAAGAGTTTAAAGGAGGTACTTTTAAATATGTTAAAGGGGAAGAAAATGTAGAAGGGAAATACTTTTTAAATGATGCTATCTTTATCCGGAATATGAATATTGATACGAATAAAGCTGATGAGGTTGTTGAGATAACAGATGGAACAGTGAAAGTATCAAGGGATGGTGAAAACTTCAAAGTAGAGTTTGATTTAGTTTCAAAAGGGAATGAAGCGATTAAAGGTAGCTACGGAGGTGTATTCAGAAAAGTAAGCGATAATGCCGCTAAGGCAAAAAACAAATTATATAATCAGATAAAAAAGAGATAATTATTGTCTTAAATATTTAAAAAAATTTACCCTATGAAAGTACTCTTTCGAGATCTATCTTTTCATAGGGTATTATTTTGATTTTATTTTTAATGATATCGATAATTGCAGAGAATATTAGACCTTAAACGTATCAATTACAATAGGTAATAAATTAAAATACAGAGAAATTTTTGCTTAAAAAATGTGTATATACGTTTAAACATCTTACCTTTGAAAGCTATCAAAGCAGTCTAATATGAAAATCAAATCGGCATTATTATTTGCATTACTATTATTTTTCAGTTCTAACCAAATGTTTGTTTTCGCACAGAATAGCGAATTAAATTCTGATGAATTATTCCAGCGTGCAAGAACACAAGCATTTGAGCACAAAAACTATCCTGCTGCTGTAGAGCTGTCGACAACTGCATTGATTAAAAGTCCGGATTACACAGATATCAGTATATTTTTAGGGAGACTTTATACATGGATGGATAAGGTTGATTCTGCTAGAATGGTATTTAAATCCTTAGAAGCAAAAAAGGTAAAAGATTCGGATTTTTATTTTGCCTACGGATCATTAGAATATTGGGAAGATAGTTATCCTGAAGCATTAAGGATAGTTGACCAAGGTTTAGCTATCGATGATAAGTCTGTGGATTTATTGATATTAAAAGCTAAAATTCAAGCTTCGACAAAAGAATTTAGCGGTGCTAAAAACACATTAGATGAAGTTTTATCTATTGATCCTCAAAATTCAGATGCGAGAAAATTACAGGTTTCGATAAAAGATCAGGTTGCCATAAATGAGGTTGGAATAAACTATAATTGGATGTACTTTGACAAACAATTTGATGATAATTGGCATATTGTAGGGCTTCAATATAAAAGAGGAACTAGCATTGGTTCTTTTATTTTCAGAACAAATTTTGCAAACAAGTTTGGCAGCAATGGTACACAGTTTGAGTTGGAGGCATACCCTCGCCTATCGAAAATTTTCTATATGTATTTAGGGGCAGGCTATTCAAACAACAATGGTATATTTCCGAAATTTAGATCCGGTGCATCCTTATATGCAAACCTACCGGCTAGTTTTGAGGCTGAAATCGGTTATCGTCAATTAAGGTTCACCGAAAATATTTGGATGTATACAGCTTCTGTCGGCAAATATTATAAAAACTTCTGGTTTAATGCTCGCACCTATTTAACTCCGGGTGATCAAAATATTTCACAGTCCTATGCTGCAACGATAAGATACTACACTAAAGGTTCCGATGACTATTTAGGATTTATTGTCGGATCAGGATTTAGTCCAGAGGAAAACCGTGAAAATCTATGGGATGATGCAACCTACCAACTTAAAACATTTAAAACAGGTTTGGATTATAATTTCTCAGTTAAATCTAAAAATATCTTCTCCATAACTGGAACATATTATAACGTAGAATACAAACCTGAGGTAAGAGATAATCAACTTGATATTAGTATTGGTTATCGAAGAAGATTCTAAGGTTTGTCAGCAAAGTATGACCTATATATTGAATCTGGTAATAATTTTAGATCAGATGCAAATTTTTTGTTCAGTTTCTTAAACGTATTGAAATCTTCAATTGCAGTATTTGAACTTTGGTTATTATTTGATTCATCTTCCTCCAATCTATTGTTAAGGACAAAAGATTTATTTTCATTGATATGGATTTTTCCTTGAACAAAATCAATTAACTGTGATTTACTTTGCATCATTGGAGCGCCCCAAGCATTTTTATCAGCTCCAATATCCAAACCTTTTCCAAGCCAAGTGACTTTTTCAGGAATATTCATATTATAATTTGCTTTATAAAAAGCAAGTATGGTTGGAGCAATGTCAAAATGGCTTACAATATTGTTAAACTTCTGATGCTTTTTTAATAATGGAGAATATATTATTAGAGGAACATGGTATCTGTCGATTTTATTTTGAAGAGGAATTTCAGGCATACTATGATCACCAGTAATAATAAAAATAGTCTCATCAAAATCTTCTCTTTTCTGATATTTTTCGAAGAATTCCCTCAAGGCATCGTCCAAATTCAATACTGAAATAAGTTGTTTCTTATTACTTATAGCAAAATCCTTTTGAGTTTTTGTCATTTTTTGGGTACTCAAATTACTTTCAAACATTTTTGCATATTTAGGTTCATTGTTAATTAAAAATGGATTATGTGTAGACAGTGTCAATGCAATATTAAAGTAAGGATTGGAACCATCCACTGGGTATTTTGCCAGTTGATCAAAAACTGCTTGATCCTCATAGCCCCAACTTTCGCCTGAATTACTGGGTAATTTTTGATAGGTATTAGGGAAATTTGACTGATCCAATATTTCATTTATCTTATTGAATGTCAAATATTTTTTCATAAAATCAAATTCAGCATCTCCACCATAATAAAAGCCGGTTTTAAATGAATTTTTTGCTAGGATATTGATAAGATTAAAATGGTTGGGGTAAACTTTCAATTCTAAAAATCCTGAATTTGCAAAAGGTAGTGAACCTAGAATCGTTGGCAATACAGAAAATGTTCTTCCGGAAGAACTTAGATTATTTTCCCATACCAAAGAACGAGTTTTTAAATTGGATAAAAATGGAGTAAAATCGCCAATGTATCCTGTAGGATTGGAATATGCTGCTCCTAAGCCTTCCACAATTATTAAAACTAGATTTGGTGTTTTTTTACTATAGTTAAAATATGGTCCTAGAAAGTCCTTGGTTTGATCTTCGACTAAAAATGGATATTCGGAAGTAATTTTTGCATAAGCCTGATTGTTTGAATTAATAGATAATTGGTCTTCCCAATTATTTAATACCATTTCAGAATTACTTTTTACAAAGTATCCAATTTTACTCCGTTCTGTGGTTTCTAAAAAATCATTGGCTCCAGCGCTTTTGAATTCCCCAAATAAAGATAATATGGATATGGAGAGGATAGAAAGTATAAGGATAAAGCTTACCAGTTTTATCGAAAAACTTTTCTTCCACCAAAACCACCTGATTAAGAAGTACAAACCAAAGAAAGAGACTAATAGCAAAAATATATTTATTAAACTTAATACACCGCTTGCCTGAAGGATATTCTTAAATTCTTCAAACGAATAAAAGAATAAATCAGGACCTAATAAATTTTTTGATTCAGAAAAATAAAAGGCTAATAACAATTGAGCTAGTAAAACGGTGGCAATAGTTAAGAGAATGAATGACTTCGACAAGGTTCTACTGAAAAGGTTCAATAAGGAGTAAATAATTATGATGATGAAAAGTAGTGAAAAACCGTAAAGCAGGTTATTTGCTAACAATACCAAAAAAGAAACTATATTACTAAACTGTTGGATAGAGTTTGAATAAATTAAATACTCCACAACAGTAAATATCGAAATCAGAAGAATAAATATAAGTGCAATTGAGCTAAGTTCTTTCAATATAAATTTTAGATATCGAAGAGCTTTTTCCTTGAAATTTTCATCAGCTTCTTGGGAAAAACCTTTTCTGGCCATGTCTCCCCAGGCTTTTTTCTTGCCAAAAAAATCCTTTATTCCATTAATTCCTGACCAAGTAACCAATGGATGGAAATAAAATGGCTCCAGGATAGCAGTTACAATTAATTTAGTTAAATCCTTTCGTTTGGAGTAGACTTGGTGGCTTAATAAGTCTACGAAAATGGCATAAATAGAATATAAGACGCTGGAGAAAACGACTAAGGTAAACAGAGATAAAAAGAAGGTCCCGTTTAACAGCCCCATAAAAAGGAATAACCAGAAAATCACATAACCTGAAAACTCTACTAATGGTCCTAGAAACTCAAAAAAGAACCAATATGGTAAACTAATCATTCCTAACTTCCCATATTTGGGGTTAAACATTAATTTACGATGTTTCCATAAAGTTTCCATCGTACCTCTCATCCATCGATTTCTCTGTTTTTTCAGGATTTCTTTATCTTCGGGAACTTCTGTCCAGCAAAGTGGATCCGGAATATTAATGACTTGATGAGGGAGATTATTCTCGATCATATATCTTCGCATTCTGACCACAAGTTCCATATCCTCACCTACTGTTTTATGGTCATAGCCAGCACATGCGAGTACAATTTCTTTATCGAAGGCTCCAAAAGCTCCTGAAATTAAGATCAACCCACTTGCTCTAGACCATGCCATCCTTCCCAAAACAAATGCACGGATATATTCTAATGCCTGACTCCTCCCTATCCAACTTTTAGGCAGGTTAACCTCCAAAACCTTTCCATTTTCAACTACACAATTATTTGCTAAACGAATAGCACCACCACATGCAATCAATCTCTTATCCGTTTGCTCCATGAATGGTTTTGCAAGTTTTAATATGGCATCCTGCTCAATAATACAATCAACATCAATACAAACGATATAATCACTTTTGGAGATATTGATACCTACATTTAATGCATCGGCTTTGCCTCCATTTTTCTTATCAACAACAATTAATTTTTTAAATGCCGGGTTCTTGCTTTTATAAACTTGGATTACCTCTTGAGTAGGTAAGTTTCCGGGTATGATATATGAAACTTTTTCTAACTGGTAAGCTTCAACTAACCTTTCAATTGAATCATCCTTTGACCCATCATTCACAATAATAATCTCCAGCTTATGATAATATAAAGACAGTAAAGACCTAACATTTTCAACTATTGTTTTTCCTTCATTGTAAGCTGGAGCGATCAAGCTGAAACTTGGAGCATTAGGGTTAGAAGCTATTATAGAATAATCAGTAAAAATATTTCCATGTTTATAACGTAAAACGGCACCATAAGAAAATAGAGCAATCCAGGTATATACACTGAAAATACCCATGGAATACAAAAAGAATAACCATAAAATAATATGATAGATGATTTTAGTAGTTTCCATTATATTTTTCTTTGCAAAGCATGGTTTAATACTAACACAGTAGGATCTTGTGGTTGTAAAGTGTCGCTTAAATTGATTAAATAATTTACTTCAACTAGGTTGTACAATGCTTCAGCAGCAAATACTTTTATTTGTTTATTTGGATTATTTAATAACTGGTCCTTTAGAAAATTCAATTGGTCATAAGCACGGTTATGTCCAAATCCCTCAATCACTTCTTGTTGACTTTTCTCAGTTAACTTGGAAAACTCATTAACCAATAAATCGAAAGTCTGGTCAGTTTCGATCACAAATAATGTTTTGATGATCTCTGTTTGAATACGATCCTTATGCAAGGGTAGCATTTTCATTAATTTTGGATGCAATTCAAAGATTTGGAATTTACGGATCATTTTAAGTACGAAAATAATCACTGAAGGATTTGAGGAATCCAGCCATTCACTCAATTTATCCGAGGAATTTTGAGGGTATGATTTGATGGAATTTAAGATTCTCAATTGTTGCCAATCTGACAGCTTTAGTTGGAGTTGATTTAAGAATGCGAGTCCATTAAATCCATCAAACTGAACCATTGCATACTGTACTTCATGAAGAACTAGTTCATTTTTGTATTGTTGAAAATTTAAAATGGTTGGATAAGCACTGTTGACTTTCATGATTGTTAATGCCTGAATCCCACGGGCAATTAGATGTGCTTTTGAACTATTTAGTAAACGAAATGACTCCTCGTCTAAATTATATTGATGGAACACAGCTTGTAGTACATTACTTGCTACACCCGAGAACTTTCGTTCAGAAGATATCAATTGGTTTAGGAAAAATCTCCTAAACCCGGCATATCTAGAAAGTTCCACTAATTCATGCTGTAAAGGAATATTGGTGATATTATTCTCTACTATGGCCTCCATGAGGAAACTATCCAATTTATTTTTCCACTGCTGTCGATTTGCTTCGAGTTTATATTCCCGAAAGGAATAAATCAACAGACCCAAAATAAATATGAATACAAGGATCAGGATGACGAGTATACTTAAGTTTAAATCATGAAGGGTCAATGCCTTTTCCATTGGCTTATTTTATTTTCAACAGACGATTAATCCTGATGATTAATTCATTTGGACTAAAGGGTTTAATCATAAAATCTGAGGCTCCTAAATCAAAAGCTTCCAAAACAATTTCTTCCTGCCCCATGCTGGAAAGCATTAATACTGGTATTTCTTTTTTCAAGGCCTTTAATTCGGCAAGAATCTCAATTCCAGATGCAAATGGCATCATAATGTCACTAATTATTAAATCGAAGTTTTCTTTTTTCAACAATTCAATTGCTTCAAGTCCATTTCGGGTTAAAGTGACTGAGAATCCTTCTTTTTTTAGTTTATGCTCAATAGTTTTGAGGATTAATTCATCGTCTTCGGCTAATAACGCAATCATATCTACTCCTTTATATCAATTAATAGTTTAAGTAAAATTTCAATTTCAGTGAATAATGATGGAATATCATTCCAAACATCGGAATGACCATCAATTTTATTTTCAAAATGAACTATCATCTTATTCAATTCAAGCAATCCAGCAGTACTTGAAGTCCCTTTTATTTTATGTAAAATCCTATTTAAGGAATCTGAATCTCGGTCATTCAAGACCTGATTTAGGTCCACTTCCAATAACTGTAGTTCATTGATTATCAAACCAAGGAATTCTTGTTTAAAAATGGAGTCATTATCAGTAACCTCTTCAATTTTATTAAAATCAATATGCTGAATTTGGGGTTCATCAAATGTTGAATTAAACAGAGAATTTGAAAGGGATTTATGGACAACATTTTTAAACTCTTCCGTTTTAATTGGTTTTGTTAGAAAATCAGAGACTCCTACTTGTAAACATCTTTCCCTTTCTCCCACTACATTACCTGCAGTAATTCCTACTATTGGAATTTGACCATAACCATCAAGTTGCCTTATTTTCTTAGTTGCCTCTAATCCATCCATGACTGGCATTTGGATATCCATAAGGATTAGGTCAAATTGTTTACGTGCGCATTCTTCAAGAGCTTTTAATCCATTTTCCACTGACACTGTACTACAATTAGGTAGAATGCTTTCAATAAGCCTTAAATTTAGCGCCATATTAACGGGATTGTCATCTGCTAGGAGAACCTTAAAATCAACATTGAACAAATTCGTAGGTAAAGTCTTTTCTTCCTGGTCTTTCGCAATATTCTTTGTTATAGGAGTTGCAATTGAATTACTTAAAACACGATATAAATCCTCAGAGATTATTGGTTTGGGAAGGATATATGAATTTGGTTCAATACGAAAGGCTCCAATATGATCTTGATCGTCTGATGAAGTATGAAGTACAAGGATTGGTAATTGTTCTTCATTTTGAGCATAGATGCTTTTAATTTTCTCTATAGTTTCCAAACCATTAAGGATCGGCATTCTATAATCCATTAATATTGCGTCATAACGCTCACCTCTTGCTATCAATTGTAAGGCTTCAAACCCATTAGAAACATTTTTGGTCTGAACGTTTTTATAATTGAGCATATGATCCAAAATCATTCGATTAGATGCATTATCATCTACAATTAATGCTGTTTTAATATTCAACTCCTTTTCTTGCTCCACAGTGGTTTCAAATGGAACAGTTATATCAAATGAGAATTCGGAACCGATTCCTACAGTGCTCTTAAGAACAAGTTCAGACTTCATGTATTTAAGAATATTATTTGAGATGGTCAGTCCAAGTCCAGTACCACCAAATCTTTTACTCACAGAGCTATCTTCCTGCATAAAAGCATCAAAAATTCGCTGCTGTTTTTCTTCAGGAATCCCTATACCTGTATCCCTCACTGTAAATCGAAGACTTACTTCATCATTATTTAAATCGACTTGTTCTACTCTTAATTCGATTTCCCCGGAATCAGTAAATTTAATGGCATTTCCGAGCAGGTTTATCAAGACTTGTTTTATTCTAGATTCATCAATAAAAATATAAGGTGGCAGTCCTTGCTCAATATTTAGAAGAAGTTCAACACCTTTTTTCTGGGCTTGATAAATTATGACATGTATCACTTGGTTGACAAGCTCATAAATATTAAAACGATCAATATAGAACTCTAACTTACCAGATTCAATTTTGGAGAAATCTAGGATATCATTGATGATGGAAAGGAGGTTATTCCCTGATTCATTGACATATTTTAAATATTGTTTTTGAAGTTCATTTAAAGGTGTTTTAAGGAGTAAATCTGAAAAGCCTATCACACCATTTAAAGGAGTACGAATTTCATGACTCATATTCGCTAGAAACTCGGATTTTGCTTTACTCGCGAAATCTGCTAATTTCTTGGCATTTTTAAGTTCTTCATTGATTTTAACCTGATCGGAAATATTTTGGGAGAAAATGATAATTCCTCCAATAGATTGGTCTGAAAATTTCCAAGGGCGAACTTCCCAATTATAATGCTGTTCAAACTCTTGATTACCTGACCTAACTATTTCATTTGCATTTTTATATGATTTTCCTTGTAAGGCTTCTAGATAAATATCCCTTCTATTCTGAGGGACATTCGGAAAAACATCATAGATATTGGTATCATTGGTAATTTCCGTTTCTGGATGAAATTCTTCTCGCCACTGTTCACTAATGGTTATATAGTTTAAATTATTATCAAACATCGCTACACTTGCTGGCACATGCTTAACGAAAGTTTGAAGGATAGCTTCCTTTAATTCAAGGTCTACAAAAATTTCTTTGCTTTGGTCAATGTCCTGAATAATTCCAAAAATACGATTACATTGACCATCAACCACTTCAGGAATTCCTTTAATTCGAACCCAGATTTCTTCAGAATCTGGTCTGCGTAATTTTATTTCAAAATCATAGGATTTGCCTGTTTTTATGGCTTCTAGGAAAGTTTGTTCTATATTACCTTTATCTTCCTCATCATAGAAGGAAAACACATTATTTAAATTTGGTTGAAAATCTAATGGTACACCGTGTATTAACTTTGTTGAGTCTGACCATTTTACCTCATTCTTGACTAAATCAACTTCCCATCCCCCTACTTGCGCAACTAGATTTGTCTGTTCTAAGACCTGTTTTGTATTGAGCAAATCCTTTTCCAGAAGTATACGTTCTGATAAGTTTAAAGCAGTACTTACGACATATTTCTTTCCGTTGACATCTTCTTCGAGAATATTATTATATAACCAATAAATCCACTCTCCATTTTTATGCTTCATAACCATCATCCCACTATCCTCCCCTAGATTGCTAATTCTATTGAGGTAGGGTTCGATTAAACTTTTATTTTCTTCGGGAACTAGATCCAATAAATTCAGATGTGGCACCTCATCTTTATTATATCCAAGGGTTTTTCTTCCTTTATCATTTACTTCAAGGATATTTCCATGAAGGTCATGCATACTCATAAGCCCAATACCATTTTCAAAGAAATTTCTAAATTTCCTTTCAGATATTTCGAGTTTTAATTTTTCTGCATTTTCCTTGGTAATATTTCTCCCGAAAGCAAAGATTTCTTTATTGTCAGAATCTAACTTAAGATGCCAATCAATGGTTACATTGGTTTCACCATCCAATAAAGTTTGAGTTTGTACTTGAATATGTTTTTCTCCATTTTTAATGGATCTAAATTTTGTTTGAATATTTGAGTCATGTACTTGAAGTATATCTAATAAATTCAGTCCAGAAAATTCTTTTACTGGCACTTGCATTAATGCTGCAAAAGCAGGATTTACTTCCTTAATTGTAAAATCATCATTCAATACACAAATCATATTTTGAGTTACTGAAAGTATATCTCTAAAATATGTGGCTTGATTCAATTTCCGTTTTGCAAGCAGAACCGCAACGATGGCTTTTGCCAATTTTTGGAGTTCATCTAACTGTTCTGTATTTAGATTTTTTGGGATATAATCAATAACACACAGTGTACCTAAAGCAATACCACGATCATCTAAGAGAGGAACACCAGCATAAAATCTAATATGACCAGCCTGAACTAAGGGATTAAGGGCAGTTCTTTCATCTTGAAAAGTATCCTCAATCATGAGTGGATTTTCACTTAATAAAGTATATTGGCAAACTGTGTTTTTTCTTTCTACAGTTTCTAATTCAATACCGAAACAACTTTGGATTCTTTGAATATCCTGTTCCATGATTGCAATAATTGAGCTTGGGCAATTACAAATACGACAAGCTATTTCTGCAAACACATCTAATTCAGGCATCTTTCCTAATCCAATTAAGCCAAAGGAATAAAGATTGTCTAGCCTCTCCGACTCATTTTCCGGAACCACAGGGATATTCATAGATAATTTTCTGGTAGATTAATACATTCCGAATATAGGAATATCTAAGCTCATAACATGTTATCACATTAATTAAAACCAAAAATTTACCGTTTAGTTCTAAAATTTTTTTATGATTATAAAAATAATTAACCAAATTAAAAGACAATCAAATAAAATATTTCGTTAAGAGTGAAATATACTCATCAAAAGCATTAAAAATGTTTTTGTAATTCCATATGTAGCTGAGCCTCTACAACTTAATGTCAATGAATATTTAGATAATAAAAAATTATTCTTTTAATAAATTTATCTCCTATTTAAATTGAATAATCAACAAGAATTATTCAGTCGAAAAGGCAAAAAAAAAGCATGGATCGAAATGATCCATGCTTTAAATTTTATATAGTTTATTCTATTTATGCGATAAAATCCATTTTACCATTTCATTTAAATCTTCATCCTTAATATTTGGATGGGCAGCCATAGCTACTTCCCCCCAAACACCACTTCCACCATTTTTGATTTTCTTAACCAAGATGGCTTGAGCATCTTTATTATCCTTGTAGTGTTTCGCAACTTCTACGTAAGAAGGACCAACCGATTTTTTATCTATAGCATGACATGATTTACAATCAGACGCTTCAATTAAGCTTTCACCTTTAGGTTTTGCTGGTCCTTGTTGATGTCCCATAGGTCCTGCAGCTCCATTTTCAGCGGCTATATTTTTATCAGTTTTTGAATTGCTATTTGTAGGAGTAAAATCGATTCTTGAAATGGCTGCATCTGGATTTTGAGTAAACCATCCTGAGCCATACTCCAAAACATAAATCTTACCGTCAGGACCAACCTCCATATCAATAGGGCTATTGAATTTCGTGCCTGCCATAAAAGGCTCCATCTTGTCGAAATCACCATTTGGCAACATCGTTACGGCTTTAATCCAACCACGGATCCAGTCATAGATAATTAATTTACCATCATAATAATCAGGATATCTAGTTTCTTGTGGGAATAGGTCTGAATAATAAATTGGACCCGCCATTGCATTTCTACCACCTGATCCAACTTGAGGAAAATCAGGAGAATCACCATACGGATACCAAATAAAGGCTGGATTAGCTTCTGGTAATTCAGTCAATCCTGTATTATTGCGAGAATCATTAATTGGCTTTTTAGGATCATAAGCATTTCCAGAAACGCCAGTTTCATAATTGTAAGCATTATAAGCATAGTTATTTCCTACAAAATATGGCCAACCAAAAAATCCAGCTTTTCTTGCTTGGTTAACTTCATCATAACCTCTAGGACCTCGCCCAACAGAATCTTTATTGGCATCAGGACCAACTTCACCCCAATATAAAAACCCATTTTTCTTATCGATTGAAATTCTATATGGATTTCTATTTCCCATGACATAAATTTCAGGCTTAGTCTTTTCTTGACCTTTAGCAAATAAGTTTCCTGCAGGAATATCATAAGTACCATCTTCTTTAACAGTGATTCTTAGGATTTTTCCGCGTAAATCATTTGTATTTCCAGAAGCACGTGCTACATCATATTGTTCATGACCTTCTCTAGAGTCACGTGGAGAATATCCATTACTAACATACTTTTGGTTAGGTTCATCAAATGGCGTAGAATTATCACCTGTTGAAATAAATAAGGTCCTATCTTTTCCAAATGCTAATGATCCACCAGTATGACAGCAAATATCACGTTGAGAATAAAATTGTAAAACAACTTTTTCAGAAGCTAAATCAAGTTTATTATCCTTGAATACAAAGCGGGAAAGTCTATTGACAGAGGTATCTTTTGGGCTGTAAAATGCGTAAATAAAATTGTTTTTTGCAAAATCTGGATCGACAGTCAATCCCATAAATCCTTCTTCAGCATTTACATTAGGCACTTCTGTTTTATGATAAACATTCAATAAACCAACCTGCGATACTTTATTGGTTGCCTTATTAAATAGGAGCAATTCACCGCGGCGTTGAGCAACTAAAATATCTAGATTAGGAAGAATTGCCATTTCAGTTGGCTCGAAGAATTCTCCTTCTACCATGGTTACTTTTTTGAATTGATCCGCAGCAGGAACTTGTTTGGTTTTTGCTTTTTTATAATCCAACACATAGTTTTTACCTATTGCATATTCAATACCACCTAATATATGTTTTAAGAAATTAGATTCTGAATACTCAGCATCTTCATTACCTAAGCTTGTATAGAATGATCGACCACCATCAAATTCATGATACCATGCAACTGGTGTTTCTTGAACTTCATTTGGATTATCAAAAACTGCCTTATCTACAGTCATTAAAACTTTTACAGGTTCATATAACTTTTTAAATGTATACCATTCATCTGTAACCTCCCAAGTATCACCGATAGATTTAGTTGCTGGATGATTTTTGTCTGTAATTGTCAGGGTTGCTTTTTTGACAACAGGAGATGATCCAAAATATCCACCAACAAGTCTTCCGTACCAGCCCCAATCGATTTCAGAATCAGCTGCAGAGTGAATTCCCACGAAGCCCCCTCCTGCCTGAATATAACGTTCAAAATCTGCCTCTTGATAATTGTTTAACACATCTCCGGATGTATTTAAAAAGATGACAGCTGAATAGTTTTTCAATGAATCTTCTAGAAAAAGATCGGCATTTGAAGTAGTATCTACATCAAAATTGTTTTCTAGCCCTAATTTTTGGATTGCCTCATTACCTTTAGCAATTGAGGCATGATGAAAGCCTGAAGTTTTGCTGAAAACCAAAACCTTAGGTTTTCCAGAACGTTTTTGTTGACAAGAACTTACAACTGCCATTACTAGAAGCAGGAGAAGAAACTTGGTAAAACATTGTTTAATCATATTTGAGTTTATTAAATTTTTGTGTTTAGGTTTTGCTAATCCGTTTTACCAAATTAGCAAATGTTAGCAAAAAAACAAATATGCAATTATTTATTTCACTGCAAACAACATCACTAAAAATTTTACAACTCTTACTTTAATTTTAATTCAGCAATTAATTCTTTAGCTGCAGCTCTCCCTGCCCGATTTGCACCAATTGTTGAAGAAGAAGGTCCATATCCAGTTAAGTGAATTCTATGATCTTTTTCTACCTGAGTCGCCAATTGCCCTGACATTACTACTCCCCCCAATTCGTTTATGAGATTAAGTGGAGCCAAATGGTCTAAGGAATGTTTAAACCCAGTATTCCAAAAAATTACATCAGCATCGAGCGTAGTTCCATCTTCCCATTTTACACCCTTTTCAGTTATTTCTTGAAACATTGGTTTCCTTTCCAATATTCCATTTTTAAGCATCCCTTCAATAGCAGGAGTTATAGGCAATCCAGTAACAGAGACAACTGATTTAGGCGGCAATCCTTCTCGTACACGATCTTCTACCATTGCAACAGCTTCACGACCTAATTCAGGATTGAATTCGTAATGCCTGAAGTCAGGCGGTTTTCTAGTTACCCAAGTCGTTTCGGTGACTTTTGATATTTCCCCTAAAAGCTGAACAGCTGATATGCCTCCTCCAACAATAATGACATGTTTACCAATAAATTCTTTTGCGTTTTTATATTCTCCTGTGTGTAATTGTCTTCCTTTAAATTTCTCCCAACCTGGGTAATGGGGACAATTTGGTGTTTTCCATGTACCAGTTGCGTTTATTATTCCCCTTGCAGAAAATTGGACTCCATTTGTATGAATCAGGAATCGACCATTGCGTTCTGTTACTTCGACAACTCGAATTGGACGGATAATAGGTAGTTGATTTTCCTTTTCATATTTTTCATAATACTGAGGGATTGCTACATTCGCTTGAATTTCTGGATCATTTTTATTCACTGCCTCTTCAAAACTCATACCCGGCAAATCATTAATACCGTTGACATTACTCAGTGTCAAAGAATCCCAGCGATGCTGCCATGCTCCACCCGAACCAAATTCATCATCTAAAACAACAAATCCTTTTCCCGGCTCTATTCCTTCACGTTTTAAGTGATACGCTGCGGAAAGCCCTGCTTGCCCGGCGCCTATGACAACGATATCTACTTTATAATATACATCAAGGTTTCGTGCTTTCCTCTCAGTCTCATTAATTATAGCGTCCTTTTGTGGTTTCATGAAAATAGCTGAAATAAATATTTTTAATTGATAACCGTATAGCTTTGTGTATGATCAGTTAAAAATAAGATAATAAATTCCAATTTAGGAAATTCGAAATTGTGCCTTTGGTTTTTACACATAAAAATGCCCCAAATAAGTGTCTAACTTTTGGGGCATTTCTCTAAATAAAAATATTTGATTTTTTTTGTACAAACGTTTATGACAAGAATTTCATCCAATCAGAATTATCTTGGTAATCAACTATTGGATTAGCTGTATTTTTACTTGATAATTGTCCTAAGAACATATTCAAATCCATTAACATATGTTGACGTGTTATTTCGACAAGTTCAGAATTAAAGCCATTCATTTTAAGAACAAACTGGAAGCTTAAAACGCGGGCAATCATTCTTCCTATTGTTACTAAATCTCTTTGACTAATATTTGAATCGACATTGAAGTCTAATTGGGATTTAAAATATGAAGCACTCATATTCGAATTGGTATATCCATTTAAGAATTGGTAAAGATTAGATTCTTTGGATTTACGCATCAATTTAAGCACCGCTTCTGCGATTTGTGAATATAACATTTCATTAGAACCTTCAAAAATCTGGAATGGTCTACTATCCACAACGGATCTTCCAGCGATATGATCCAATCGATATCCATTAGCACCTGCTAACTGCAGACTTATCTGGGCAGATTCTTGCATTAAATCAGTTACCAAAGCCTTTAATGTATTTGCCTCGATACTCATTGAAGCGAGGTCATTTTCAATACCACTTGTTTCAACGCTAAATGCACACATTCCAGAACAAATAGTAAATGCAGCTTGAATTCTTGCTAACTGATATTTTACAGCATCAATGTTTAGCAAGGGATTTCCGCCTACAATTCTAGTCTGACAATGCTGCAAAGATTCATCCATTAATCTTTTAATAAAACCAAGTCCCATACCTGGAAACTGCAATCTGCTTCTATGAAGCATGTCCAGCATCAATTTAATACCCGTACTTTCAGGAATTAATTTTTGGTCCTCAGGAACAACTACATCAATCGGATTTACTCCATAAGGAATTGCATATAATCCTAAGTTATTATATCGTTCAACCATCGGAATGTGTTGCTCAGATTTTTTATTTTCTGTTAAGAAAAAATCGATATCTCTGGTCAATTCACCATTTGCTGAATATTTACGAGCAGTTACCAACCAAAAATCAGCAGCACCACTTAATCCTTGCCAATGTTTTTCACCTTTAATTTTATAAGAATCGGCAATTTGTTCATATCCAGTCTTCATGTTTAATGCATCACTTCCATAAGCCTTTTCAGTAATCATTAAGCCACCCATTGCATTGTTTTCGAGGAATTGTTTAAACACTCTCTCCTGTACTGAAAAATTACCATATTTAGCAAGCGGCTCTAAGAATAATGCGATATTAATTCCAAACATTAATGAAAGCGCCAATGATTCGTAGGATGCAGCAGACAAAACCCCCAAACATTCTTTAACTGAAACTCCTCTACCTCCGTGGATTTTAGGAATAGCAACTGCAAGTGGTTTTTTCTTCATTATTTCAGAAAGAAATTCTGCAGGAAAATCCCTTTTTAAGCTAATTGAACTATAATCAAATTCTTCTCTAAAGATGTGATATAAATGTTTTCTAAATGATGAGATATAGCTGTCAAAATCTATGTGCTCTATTACTCCGTTCATATTATTTTTTATTTTTTACAATCAATTTATTGGGCATAAAATCGTATGCCAGCTAAAGATTATTTTCCGAAAATAAACTTCAATTGTAAAATTAGTATGATATGTATAGAAAGGCTATGAGAAATCCGTCAATAAATAGGACAAATCGTGCATTGACGTTAAATTTGGTTAAATTATTCTATTTCTATATTCGGACGGGGATATTCCAACAATTTTTTTGAACAATCTCGTAAAATAAGATGGGTCATCAAATTCTAGTTCATAAGCAATTGAAGCTACACTTTTATTTGTCTCTAGTAACAATAATTGGCTATGAATAATTGCGACTTCTAAAATCAATTGTTTGGATGTTTTTTTAAATACGGAAGACACACAGCGATTCAGGTAATTAACGGAAACCAAAAGTTTATCTGCATAGAAACTAACAGACTTTTCTTTACTATAATGTAAATGAACGAGTTGCTTAAATGAAATTGCTATTTCCTGGCGCCTTGCCAATGATCTGTTTGAGTCTGAAATTTTAATAATTTTAAGCATAACGGTTTTGAATATGCTTTCATAATATTCCTTATAAGGTTTATCAGAATAGATTTCTTTGTAGAGGAGTCCTAATAAGTTATTCAATTCTAAATCATCTTGATCGATAAGATTTATAAGCGGAGAAATTGTAAAAATATTTAATATTTCCTGTTCTCGGAAGAGCGATGTCATTGCCTGTTCCTTGATTAAAACACAAAATCCTTGGGCAGATTTATCTACTGAGTCGATAGCAGAAATATTACCATAGTTAGAAATAAGGATTGCTGGTGCTTGAACCATATAAGAGGTTGATTCTATTTGATGTTTAAAATGTCCTTTATTTATGTAAATAATCAAATTATAACCAAAAAAAATAGGTGGAATTGGTGTCTTTAAATATGGTGCGATATCGTGCAGTGGAAAAATTTTAATTGGGGTTTGTATATATGTTAGATGATTTAAAGAACCATCCATAAACTTCTCTACAAATTCGTCTGCATTGATTTTGTTTTTGTCCATTTTAATATAGATCTATGAAAACAAACTTAACAAATTTGAAGGAAGATGGGCAATATCATAAATATTACAAGATTATTAATTCGAAAAAAAGTATATTGGAATAAGTTTAAAAAACCTATACCCAATAAATTTCCAAAAAATGAAAAGAAGAACCTGGTTACAGCATGCTGGATTATTATTGAGTAGTATGACACTCCCAATAAAAAGTGCTTTGCCCAACCACCATCCCTCAAACCAATCCGATTCCTTGTCAAAAAAAACAAATGACCGTTCTTATTGGGTATCAATATTGAGCACTATGGCGACTCCAATATTGGAGAATTTAAGTAAAGGGACTTTTCAAAAAAACATGCCTATGGTTGTTTCAGAATCTTACGACAGTAGAAATCCTAAAGTAGGGTATCTTGAGGCTTTTGGGAGGCTCCTCGCTGGTATGGGGCCATGGTTAGGCTTAAAAGATGATCAAACAGAGGAGGGAAAGTTAAGGCTGAAATTCAAGGAACAAGCATTACTTGGGATCAAAAATTGTGTCGATCCAAGATCTCCTGATTACTTTGCCTGGAGAGATAATTCAAGTCAAACCTTAGTTGATGCAGCACATTTAGCTTTAGGAATATTAAGGGCACCACATGCATTATGGGAACCATTATCTAATGAAACCAAACAACATTTAATTGAAGAACTAAAGCATATTCGCTGGATTAAACCAGGTCAAAATAATTGGCTTTTGTTTTCAGCAATAACAGAAACCTTTCTGTACAGCGTTGGAGTTGAACCACAACGTGAAAAGATTGATGAAGCCATCAATAAATTCGATCAAGATTGGTATGTTGGAGACGGCTGGTATAGCGACGGAAATCATTTTGCTTTCGATTATTACAATGGCTATATCATACATTGCATGTTAGTTGAGACTTTAAAACATAACCTTAAGGAAGGAAAGTATCAGGAAAAGTACGACCGTGCTTATAAAAGGATGCAAAGATATGCACAACAGCAGGAAAGACTGATCTCTCCAGAAGGTTTCTATCCCATAATTGGAAGAAGTTCCACATATAGAAATGGAGCATTCCAACCACTAGCACAAGTTGCGTTAGACAAAAAAATTCCTGAAGGTATTTCCTACGGTCAAATACGCGCTGGACTTACTGCCATTTTAAAAAACATTTACAAATTTGATCTCTATGATAAACATGGATGGTTGATTTTAGGTTTTACAACTTCTGAACAAGGAAACATAGCCGATACTTATACTAATGCCGGATCTCTTTATGAAGCTTCACTATCCTTTCTACCTTTGGGATTACCTGCAGATGATGAATTCTGGATTTCAGACCCTGAAGATTGGACTTCAAAAAAAGCCTTTTCAGGAAAGAAATTTCCAAAAGATTATCAAGTTAAATACTAAATGAATATTAAATCCGACAAATTTCATGATAAAGAAATACTTATTAACTACCCTTATTCTAGCATTGACTTTGGGAATGACCCCACAAAAAACAGATTTTATTGATGAAACATTTAAAAAAGCTGAAAAGCAATACGAGCTTTTAATAAAGGAATCAAATCAGACTAATAAATTCCCGAGGACGGAAAAAGAAGGTAAACTTATAGTTACAAATGAATGGGACTGGACTGGAGGTTTTTTTCCTGGATCATTATGGTTGATTTATCATCAGACAGGATCTGAAAAAATAAAAAATGATGCTATCAAATGGACAGAAGCTTTGGAAAAAGCAAAAGACCTAGACCAGCATCATGATATTGGCTTTGTCATGTTTTGTTCTTACGGAAATGCAATTAAATACTTAGATAATCCTCAAAAGGTAACAGAATACAGAGACATCATCCTTCATTCCTCCAACACTGCATTAAAAAGATTCGATGAAAAGGTAGGACTCATCAAGTCATGGAATGAAAAGAAGGCTTGGGATAATAAGACAATTTGGAAATACCCAGTTATTATTGACAACATGATGAATTTGGAAATGTTGAGCTATGCCACAAAGGAAACAGGAAATTCAAGATATATAGATGTTGCAAATAGTCATGCTCATAAAACAATGGAAAACCATTTTAGAGAAGATTTCAGCACCTATCATGTCGTTGATTATGATGATAAAGGAAAGGCAATTCATAAACAAACTAATCAAGGTTTCTCAGATCAATCAACTTGGGCAAGAGGACAGGCATGGGCTATTTATGGATTTACAATGATGTATAAGGAAACAAATAATCCAGCCTATTTAAAGACCGCTCAAGAAGCTGCAAAATTTTATATTTATCATCCTAATTTACCAAAAGATAAGATTCCTTATTGGGATTTTAATGCAAATGAAAAAGGATATCAATCAGATGTTGACTTTTCTGCAAGAAAACTTACTTATATTCCTAGGGACGCATCTGCTGCTGCTATCACTGCCTCAGCTTTGATAGATCTTTCGAGTTTCAGCGAAGGAAAGGACAAAAAAATGTTTCTAAATTTTGCAAAAGAAACCTTAAAAACATTGTCTAGCCCGACATATTTTGCCGATCCAGGAACAAATTCAGGATTTTTATTGAAACATAGTGTTGGAAGCTTACCTCATAACTCAGAGGTAGATGGTCCACTAGTATATGCAGATTATTACTTTTTGGAAGGATTAACTCGGTTAAAAGAATTGAAAAAGTAAAAATTGTAATTAAAACTCAAAATATTCATTACTAAATAACAAAATTCATTAATTCGTAAAGATTTAATGAATTTTCTCATTATATTCAAATCAATTATAAGTGACCACAAATATTTACTAATTTTGAAACAGTTTTTCAAGAAAGAAAGTAATGAATACAGAAAATAAAATCAATGTGTTGTATTTGGATGATGAAGAGAACAATTTATTTTCTTTTAAAGCCACTTTTAGGTTTAAATATAATGTTTTTACTGCGCTCACTGGTGCAGAGGCATTAGATATTATTCGTAATAATGATATTCAAGTCATCATAACGGACCAGAGAATGCCTGAAATGACTGGTGTAGAGTTTTTAGAGAAGGTTATAAAAATTAAGCCTGATCCTATGCGAATTCTATTAACCGGTTATACAGATATGGGTGCTGTTGTTGATGCCATTAATAAGGGTAAGATTTTTCATTATTTGAACAAACCTTGGAAAGAAGAAGAATTAAGTCAAACCATTAATCGTGCCTTTGAAATCTTTCAAAACAAAATGAATATCATCGATCAAAAATCGAAATTAGAGATTTCAAACGAACAACTTGAATTTTTACTTCGCCAAAGATTATTATCCTAATTGAAGATTTAATATGACTATTCCTTAGAAGGAATAGTCACTATAAACTTGGACCCTAAATCGGGTGATGATTCTACCCTAATATTTCCTTTTAATTTCTGCACTGCGGTTCTCACATTATATAGACCGAATCCCATTCCAGCCGCCTGATCACTAGCCCTGAAAAATAACTTGAAAATATCATCTTGTAATGCTTGGGGAATCCCTATTCCATTATCAGCAACTGACAATATAGCTTGACCATTTTCAGTCTCAACAGATAGTTTAACCTGCTTTTCTAAACCATCTAATTTTTGATACTTTATGGCATTTGAAACAAGGTTATGAAGTATAAGTTCAAGAATAGATTTATCGTTTATGAATGTTTTATCCTGCGAAACCTCAATAATTATATCTACACCAGAACTTTGAGTATATATTTTATAGAAATCGACAATATCATCAAATATTAAATTGAAATCTATTTTTGACAGATTAAGTTCTCCCCTTCTCAATAAGTAATAATCGCGCAAACTGTTGATATAATCTTCAAGTTTCACAATGGAATTCTTCATGAGGAATAAAATCTCATGAACTTGTTCAACGCTTTTGAAATCCAATGCTATTCTAATTGCTCCAAGTACTCCGGCTAAAGGGTCTCTTAAATCATGACTTACGCTGTAAGCAAATTTATCCAGTTCCTCATATGCCTTTTGCAATTCAGCATTTCTTATATCCAATAAAGAATTCGTTACATAGAATTTGTTTGCTTCTTCTATACATGAAATTATTTCGGCTTCCTCCCAAGGTTTTCTAACAAATCTAAAAATATGACCACGGTTAATGGAATCGATTACGGTATCCATATCTGCATATGCAGTTATCAGAATACGTATTGGTCTTGGAAATTCTTTCTTGATTCTACTAAAGAAGTCAATACCATTTTCACCTGGCATTTTTTGGTCACAGAATATTACCCTTATATTCGGATTTGTCATCAAAATATTTTCTGCATCAGTAGTATTACTTGCAATATGAATATTATATCGAAAACGCAATGCCGCCTTAAACCCAACTAAATTATTGTACTCATCATCAATGTACAAAATCTCATAATTCTTATCCATAATATACCCTTTAATGTGACCTTCTACCCATTAATTCTTTTACTTAAACTTCCTGTCTAATAGGAAGAATAATTGTGAACTCTGTTCCTACACCCAATTCTGAATCTAAAATGATCTTTCCATTATGCCTTTCAATTGTTTTATAGGCAATTGACATCCCTAGGCCGGTTCCCTCACCTACTTCTTTGGTAGTAAAAAATGGTTCAAAGATACGGCTTTTAACCTCATCAGGAATACCCGTACCATTATCTTTTATTTTTATTTCAATTTTCGAATCATCACTATTCATTTTCGTCTCAATCCTTAACACACCCTCAAGATTTTCATGATATTTTTTCTCAATAGCATATATGCCATTTGATAAAATATTCATAAACACCTGATTCAATTTACCTGCATAACATTCTATCATAGGAATGTCTTGATAGACCTTCTCAACTATGATCTTTTCTTTTGTCATCGTGTTCAATATGACTAAAGTAGAATCTAAGCATTCATTCACATCAGCTTTCTTTAAGGTATCTTCATCTATCCTAGAAAATATTCTCAAGCTTTTAACAATTTCAGCCGTTCTTTCAGCTCCCTCTTTTATACCTTTCAATAAAAAGTCAATTTCTGACTTTAAGTAATCCAAATCGTTCAAGCGCTTTATATTCTGAATTTGGATTTGTTTTTCTTCGATACTTAAGTCCTGGTTCAATGCAATTTCCTCAATTTGATTTATGATATCCTGTAAAATCCCCACATCCCTTCTAAGGGGGGAAACATTTGAGGTGACAAAATTGATGGGATTATTAATCTCATGGGCGACTCCTGCAGTTAATTGCCCTAAAGAGGCCATTTTTTCAGATTCCACAAGCTGTGCTTGAGCCTCTTTCAAGTTTGTTAAAGTTAGGCTTAGTGATTTATTTGACTCCTGAAGTTCTTCGGTACGCTCTTTTACCTTTTGCTCTAAGACAATATTTTGTTCTCGAATTAACTTTTCATTTTCTTGAGAGATAGCCAATTCCCGAACCTGAAGCTCTAACATTTCCTTACGATATGTATTTATCTTGTCGGCTAATGCAAAAGAAAGCAATAATGCTTCGATAACGGAGCCAATTTGAACTGATCGGGCTGTAAATAAATTTGTTGGTAAAACACCATAATCTTTTAGAACAAATACCAGCACACTAATTAAGAAAATACACCATGCAAATAGGAAAAATTTGGTCTGTCTAAATTTCCTTCTGGATAGCTCAAATGCGAAAATAAGTACAATTGCAGCTCCCCCTCCAGCTACTATATTTACAATTTTATAAGCAGGTAAAATATATCCAAAAAGTAGTAGTCCAATTGCAAACAAATACCCTAGAAGAAAGATATTCAACAATTTATTGAAGTTTTTAGCTTCAGCTGCAGTATGTAAAAATGACTTCACAAATAAGATCGCTCCGATTCCAGAAAGTGCACCAGAAAAAGTCAATATTCGAGAAGATATCCATGCATTCCTAATTTCAAAAACACGCTCAATCAAACCAAGAACGGCCATTTGAGCAACAAAAACCCAAAAAATATAATTGACATAATTTAGATAATGTTTCTCTCCCGTTGCTAGATATAAAAATGCATTATACAAAACCAAGGATAACATCAAACCAATATAAATTGCAGAAAGAATATCCTCTCTTTGCAAGAATTTAAACAAGCCAGCTTCTGACTGAATCGAAATAGGCAAAATGATTTGAGTCTGATTCTGCAATTGAAAATAACATTCAGCTTTTTCTCCTTTGTTTAGTTTCAATTCAAAAAGGTAAAATTGATGAGGAAATTTTCGATCAGAATAAGCAGATCCAACCTTGTAAATGGTACTGTCAATTTTAGAATTTATAATGCTGTAAAATTTAACAGAATCTAAATTTGGATGCGATAGATCAATTATAATTTTGTTTTCTTCAGAATTATTGACGACTTCAAACTTAACCCAATTAGGATTATTTGCTATCCCAAGGTTTGGCACTTCAGAATTACTCGGGACAAATAGGTTTGGGTTCTTTAAGACATCCTGAATATTCATTTTGCCAGATTCATCTTGGTAAATAGATAAATATTTACCAATATTCATTAAATCATGACCTTCAAAAGAAACAACGGGGTCATTAGCGGCCTCAGTTCGAAGCCCTACTAATATTAAAATTATAGAAAATGAAAAAGCAATTAACCTACTCATCTTAACAACTAATCATTGACATTTATATTCATTATTTTTTCTATATCTACATATACTCTACCCGAATTCAACGGATACCCTAAAAGCAATTTTCTTGATGCCCAAGCTGTGATGCCACCTCCAAGGACGACTTCAGAAGCTAGTTGAGGCCATGATTTTAAAGACTTACCTATTTCTGGTAAAGAATTCTTCATTCGTTCCGAAAGATCTTTGGCATTGACAATTTTCATCAACAATCCCATTCTCGAAATACTATCAAGGGATTTAACATCCTTTATATTTAAATCACCTGCAAGTCCATGAAAAATAGGCATTGTAGGGTTTAGGTCGAATCTTTCAACATCTAGCATTCCTCGATCATTGGTCTCCATAATCACAGGGATATTCAATTCTCGAGCTTTTATACGGCTTTCAACTTTAACCTCAAAGTTATCGCAAACCTCAATCAGCAGATTCAGTTTATGATCTCCTTGAAGGAAGTTATTCATATTATCGTCAGTTATTCCTTCAGGAAATACCTCAACTTCCATATAAGGGTCAATTTCAGCAATTTCACGAGCGGCTAGGATCACTTTAGAAACTCCAATATTAAACACACCTGTACGTAACCGATTTAAATTACTTAAATCTAGGGTATCATAATCAGCAAGCTTCATCCTACCACACCCTCTCTCCAATGCGATTGTCAATGCAACAGACTGCCCTACTGAAAGACCAATTATTCCCAACGTTTTAGATTCCAAGATTTGTTGTTCTTCTTCCGTGATCTTTTGTTTGTTACGATTTGTTCGAACCTCAAGGAAGTCTTGCTTATCTAAAAGATGTACTAAAGAATATTTCCATGGATAAAAAACCCAAACTCCAATTTCATCAAAATGCTTTCCATTAGCGATAGAACCTATAAAATTGGAAAAATGTTCTTCGTTTGCATTAAAATTTGGAAATCGACAAATAAAGAGATCTTTCAATTGCCTTTCGATTTCATCAAACTCGAACAATATGCTTCCATTTTCTTTTAATTCAGATATTTTTAAAATATCATTAGGATTTGATTTATCGAAGAAGATAGGTTGGTAAGATAAGTTTACGGAAGTATTCGTCTTTTTCATTAGGTATTACAAGATTATAACATCATCAGGATTAATATTTTTATTCAAGGTTCTAGGGCCCTTTGCCATATTAATTATGGATTTCAAATCCCAATCCTTTAAATCATTGAGACTAAGGTCATAATGAATTTCAATTTCTTTGGATCTAAGGGTTTCGATTCTGGGACCTACATCTAAATCCCTTAATGCCAAGATTGCATCACGGTCTTCTTCAGAGGCAGTAGGGAGGTTAATAACATCATCCAGAAGCATTGTTGTTGCCAAGAGGTCTAATTTTGGATAATAGAATGTTCCATTATTACCTACGCCTGTTTCCTGCCTATAACCTACAGCTTTTGTGAGGTTGACTGTATATGGGGCACAAAGAGCAAATAAAGTATGTAGACCAATTTTTGGGGCAATTGCTATGGCAGCTCTTGTCAAAAAAATACTACCTATACCATACCCTGCAATTTCTCTAGAATTCCACAAGCCACATCCTTCGCCCGTTCCATTCTGAGCATATGACCATACGAGATCAAATATTTTTTCATCCATCATACCAGTAGCCTCCTCTATCGGTAGAGATTGAGTACCACCAGCTACATGGATTCGAGCACCTCCGTAAACATTTTCACCATCTAAGGATTCTACAATCAAAACAAATGCTGCAGGATTATACATCCATTCATCTTTTGAAGACGTTACTTTTTTAACACCTATAGCAGTCAATACATGCTCGTGTCCTTTAATAAATCGTAAACATGTTTCCGGGTCATCAATCGCTCTAAATGCCCTTAACCTAACTACAGGCCTACCATTTTTAATTATTAATGTCACTTTTCTGTTGGCTAATTTTAATAATAAAATAAAATTTATTTTAAAGCTAAAAATACACAATTAAAACGACTGTGTACTTTAACATTATAGTTAAACACTTCACAAGTAAGTTATTTAAAACCATTTTTGTCCATTGAAAAATTACCTTAATTCTATAGTTAATAATGACCCAATTATAGATTATTGATGGTCCTAGTTTGGTATTTTAACTGAAAATCACTAAAAAACATTACCTAGATTTTTACAGGAATTAGAGATAAGATTTGGATTGAAATCAAGAAGTAAAATTTTTAAGTTAATTTATTTAAACTACCTTTAATTTATTAAATTCTCGAAAAAAATATCCAATTACTTTCTTCTGTTTTTTTAATTCAGAAATTCAGCTTTTCACAATCTACTTACAGGTCTTTCTAATAAAGATTTTGCAGATAAACTTTCAACAAAACATCTAATAAAGAACGAATTACCCATTTTTTAGATTTACTTTATACGTCTTAATAATAGTTGTGCAACATTAAATAATGTACTTAGGTTAACACGAGCAAGTTACAATTTTTTTTAATCTTATTTAATAAAAATTAAAGGATGAAGTATCGATTTTAGGGATTTTTAAAATAATTAGGAATTGAATATTTTCTATATTTAATATTATTATATTTGTTTATTCTCGGTCTATCGGAAGAAAAACAATTATTATTAACTATTAATGTCATCCACTATTAATTAGTTTGGGTTTTAGTTTTAGAACTATGAAAACGCATCAGATGTTTGATGAAATAAATGAACTAAAGGAAAGAATAAAAGACTTTAACTCCTTGGTTTCATCTATAGATGATATTATATTTGAGGTTAGCGACCAAGGTGTTATATTAAATTGCTGGACAGCAAATCCTGAACAATTATTTTACGATAAGAACTTTCTCATCAATAAATCCGTTAAAGAACTTTTTCCTACAGAATTTTCTAATACTATCATGTATATAATAGAAAAATCAATTCGAAAACGGACTGGATATGTACTTAAATACAAATCCCCTTTTGACGAGGATCACGATCACTGGTATAAACTTAAGACCAAAATAATCAGTAATAAATTTGACAGATTAACAGTTGTTATTACCAATATAACAAGGGAGCAAAAATTACTCTCTAAAATTCAGATCAAGGAAGAAAAGTTTAATCGTGCTTTTCAGAATTCATCCATAGGCATGCTATTACTTAGCAAATCTTTAAAAGTTATAGAATATAGCATGGAACTTCAACACATTTTAGGTTATAATGAACCTGAGGAAATGTTGAAAAAGGAGGTTCCAGAATTTATTCTCGAATCACATCATGAAAATGTCCAAGTTGCTTTTGATGAAGTAAAGCATGGTATTCGGGAAAAAGCAATGATCGAAGCGGAATGTTATGCAAGGGGAAATAAAGTAATATGGTGCTTAATAAATATTTCATCTGTTCGAGATAAACATGGTAAGGTCGTCTACTTCCTCTGTCAAATTCAAGACCTTTCCCTTTTCAAAAGCAATGAAACTAAATTGAATCATCAGAATGAACTACTTGAAAAGATCAATTACGAATTAAAAGTAAAAATCAATCAATTAGAAACATTCAATCAAATACTAGCTCATAACTTAAGGACTCCTATTAGTAATATCGAGATGATTATTAATCAACTTGAAATCGAAACAAGTCATGAACAGCAAAAAAATTTGATTGAATTACTCAGAATTAGCAACAAAAAGTTTCTCAATTTATTTGATAACTTGATTGAAACAATTGATGTGCAGAATTCAAATAAAAATCTAAGTCAAACCACCCAAATTGAAGAGGTGTTTAATAAAGTAAAATTATTTTTTACTGAGGAAATTTCTACCAATAAATTGCAAATTATTGAGGATTTTAAAACAAAAGTTATTTCATTTCCTGGGGATTATATTTTTAGTATTTTTAAATATCTAATCAGTTCATCATTAAAAACATATGTTCCAGGAAAGGTTATCGAAATAATTGCAAGTACAAATGAAAACGAAAACGATATCCTTATTTCAATGGAAAATAACTGTAGTTCACAACACTGTTTTGAAATTGCCTCAGAAGTCCTAAATAGCAATGAACCCATGGATGAAAATATCCAGATGGAACTACATATAGCCAAACAACAAATTTATTTTTTTGGGGGCAACATCAAAATATTTCGAATTGCTGATGTTGGAAATAAAATTATTATTTCTTTACCCAAATCCTTTTAAACTAGGATGATATGAATAAATTAAGAATAACCTTAGTTGATGATGACTCTATTTTTTGCTTCTTATTCAAAAAGTTGATTGAACAATACCCAAATTTTTCAATTGACCTAGAAATATTTCCAGACGGTTATAGTGCTGCAGAATCATTACGTAACAATAAAAATATTCCCCAAAATCAACCTCAATTATTATTTATTGATATCAATATGCCTCTTATGAACGGCTGGGAATTACTTGAGACTATCTATAACGAGGAGTTATTAAATAATGAGCAAGTTAAAATGTATATTATTAGTTCTTCCATTAGCAAAGCCGATTTGGATCATAGCAAAATTGGCATTCCACCTATAAGTTACCTCACAAAACCAATAACCTTCGGCACCTTATTTCGAGAGATTGAGGCATATAATTCAAATTTACCCACGTTGAATTAATCAAACCAAAATAACAATAGCAAAGCTGTAAACGAATGTTTACACAAACTTTATTAAAAATCCTCTATTTAAAATCTAATTTTTTCAATAAATCATATTTATATATTTTTAACACGTCAAAAATTGGAATAAAACAAAATTTTATGATTATATTGTATGTATATACAAATCATAAAATGAAAAGAATTTTTATTGGATTTTTAGGAATCACACTATTGTTTCAATCCTGTCAATCAGAGAATGAGAGGGCCAACAAAGCCTTAGCAGAAAAAATATTAAATGACTCCAGCTTAAATCAAGTCGATAGTTTAGCAAGAGCAGTAATTAAAGAGGGTTTTAATGCAGGAAGTGGTTATTCTCAAATTTGGGCAAGGGATTTAAATACTTTTATTGAAACCGCAGTAGATGAGAGAAGCAAAGATGAAGTTAGGGGTGCGGTTTTGATGTTTTTCAAATTGCAGCAAGAAAATGGGGAAATGGTAGATGGATATGTTGTTAAGAAAGATTTTACATGGTTTGATGATACACCATATTATTCGAAAAATGCTCCGGAACATGTAGGATTTAAGAATACTGTTGAAACTGATCAGGAAACCTCTTTAATTCAGCTATTAGGGAAATACATTGAAAAGACAGGCGATACAACAATTCTTTCCGAAAAAATTGGAGGTATTGATGTGATCAGCAGAATTGATTTGATGATTCAATATCTGATGAAGGAAAGGTATAATAAGGAGTATGGCTTATTATGGGGTGCAATGACTGCAGATTGGGGTGATGTACAACCGCATGATGATTTTGGATGTGATTGGAATAACCTTTCCAATGAGGCGATTGATGTTTATGATAATGCAATGTTTGTAATTGCTTTAGATTATCTAATCAAATTTGCAGCAAATAATCCTAAGGCAGAAGAATGGAAAGTGCTAAAAGATCAAATTGCAAAGAATTCAAAAACACATTTATGGGACAAAAAAAATCAAAAATTCATTCCACATATCTATCCTGAAGAATCACCACTTCCAAAAGATTTCGATGAAAATCAAATCCATTATCATGGCGGAACAAGTGTTGCAATAGAAGCAGGCTTTTTAAACAAGGAAGAGATTGCAATTGTTAATAAGAAGATGGTTGAAAATGTAAAAAAATCAGGGATGCCCAGTATAGGGTTAACAATTTATCCAACTTATCCTGAAGGTTTTTTTAAAGGCTGGATGGAAAAGCCTTACCACTACCAAAATGGTGGTGATTGGACATGGTTTGGTGGAAGAATGATTCAACAATTAATCAAAAATGGCTTTATTGAAGAAGCATATGTGGAAGTTCGTCCAATGTTAGACCGTGTGATCAAAAATCAAGGGTTTTATGAATGGTATGGCATGAATGATGTACCGAGTGGTTCCGGAAAATTCAAAGGATCAGCAGGGGTTTTGAGCAAATCTATCCAACTATTCCGCGAATGGGCTAAAGAAAACAAATAAAAAAATCGATAAAAAAAATAAGGCTGACCGACAAATCGGACAGCCTTATTTTTTTATCAACTCCTTTAATTAAAAAGAGGATTGATAAACTCCCATTCTTTTATATGTGAAGGATGATGCTCTTTTATTACAATATCATCAAAGGTTTTTAAAAAATTTAAATTATCCTCTGCAATATCCTTTTCTTCCATTGGATCATTCGCAAGATTGTACAGTTGCCAATCTGTATTATTAGAGCCTTTCTCTTTAACATTTGTTTTTACAGCCTTCCATTTACCCCTTCGAATCGCAATTTGACCGCCCTTTTCTGGATATTCAAAATATAAATACCGTTTATTTAGACTATCTTCTTGCCCAAGCAAAGCTGGCACCATAGATTCTCCATCTGTTTTTATATGATCAATTTTCAGTATATCAGCCAATGTTGCCATTAAGTCATATTGAACTGAAATATGATTAGAAACTTTATTTTTCGGAAATTTATTAGGCCATTTTGCAATAAATGGGACCCTGATTCCACCTTCGTAGACATCCATTTTTAGACCTCTCAAATTTCCAACACTTTTGAAATACTCAGGTTGTACACCACCATTGAATGTTGCTCCATTATCACTTGAAAACATGACAATGGTATTATCCTCTAGACCCAGTTCTTCAAGTTTATTTAGAATAATCCCAACCTGATCATCGAGATAAGTAATCATTGCAGCATAAGTTGACAGTGGGTATTGTGAAGGTACATACCCATTTTGACCAAAATAAGGCTTTTCACCAGGGAATTTACCGATATATTTTTTGATATATGAGTCTGGAGCTTGCAAAGAGACATGCGGAATGGTATAAGGTAAATACAGAAAAAATGGACTATTGCTATTTTCTTTAATAAACTTCAATGCTTTTGAAGTCATTTTTTCAGGAGCATAAACCTTTCCTTTAAATTTTTCAAAGTCCTCATTTTTGAAATTTTCAGGATCTAATTGCTCATGAACAAAGCGATATTCGTTTTCTAAAGTATCCCATCTTCCGTTTTCCCAAAGGTGTGTCGGATAAAAATTATGGGCTTGTTTTTGATCAAGATATCCGTATGCATAATCAAAGCCTTGTTTTTGAGGATCCCCTGTAGTATTGGCCATACCTAACCCCCATTTGCCAACAATCCCAGTTTTATATCCAACTGATTTTAACATTTTGGGAATTGTATAAATTCCTTCTGGAAGTGGCATTTGTCCAGCTTCTTTTTCATCCTGAAACCCTCCTAATTCATAATTACCACGGATATAAGAATTCCCCGAATGCTTCCCCGTCATCAACATTGCACGTGAAGGAGCACAAACTGGAGCTGAACTGTAATGCTGGGTAAAACGAACCCCTTCCTTAGCTAATTTATCCAAATTTGGGGTATGAATTAACTTTTGTCCATAAGAACCTAGTTCAGCATAACCCATATCATCTGCGTAGATATAAATAATATTGGGTTTGTTATTTGATTGATTTTGAGCAAATAAACCCCAATTAACATACAACATGAACAAAATGGAAATCAAAATAGATTTGCAATTATATATATGCATGATTATATTTCCAGTTTAGCTTAATAAATTAGTTGTAGAAGTCTAACTCAGCAATACTAAGTGATTTATCATCTCTTGCTATTTTATCAGCTTCAATTTTAATAAATTTTGTATTCACAGGATTTTTAAACCTGAATGTCCTAGTGCTAGGGTCGTTAATAAGATTTCCAAATTCAAACGAATCAATTAATTTCCAATTGGTACCATCATTACTACTATAAATTTTCCCTAGCTCAAGCATTCCCTTTTCATTTTGGCGTTGTGGTGTATAAGCAAAACTCTTTAAAAGTTCGGATTTTCCTAAATCAATGATTACAAACAGCCCATTATTATTCGATTGGGAATTCCAATAGGTATCCGGATTTTCGTCAAATATTAAATTTGATTCATGCCCTTTAGTTTCAGAGCTCTTTTCAATTATTTTCCAAGTCTTTTTTTCAATTCCAATTTCCTTTGAAACGACTGATCCAATTTGCCCTTCTTTAGAGATAGCAATGGCTTTAATTTGATTACTTTTAGGAATGAATTCTCCTTGGTACAAATTTGAGTTTTTATTTGGGGTAGTTCCATCAGTTGTATAAAATATTTTAAAATCTGCACTCAGATTTTTTAAAATATCTTCACCGTGTGGTTTCCATCCAAATTCATGCTTTTTAGGTTCAATTTTAATTTTCCCATCCACATTACGTAAAATTGCCAATTGCGGAGGAGTATTAGGTGCCAAATAAGCTCCTAAATTACTCAATACAGGAATCGCTCGGCTTTCTAATATTCTCAAACGTAATTTATTTGTTTTGATTTGTGGAAAACGTAATATCCTTTTAAAACCTACATTTGTACTATGGCTGATTTCTTTCCAGTTTCCATCAATCCAAGCATCTAATGCAAGCTTTTCAATTCGTTCACCATTGGTATCGATAGCTTCTTGTATCACAAACCTATTCAAAGTTGTTTCCTTTGATAAAGGAATTTCAATTTGATCCTGATTGGCCTTTAAAACTAATTTTGTTTTTAAATCATTGTCAATTAACGATTTATCAACCTTAGCATTTTTTAATAGATTATTTGAATACGTTGATTTAATTCTTGTACCTACTTCTTTTAAAACATTGACATCTTCAGGAGAGAATTTACCGTCACGATTAGGAGGAATATTCAATAAGAAAATTGAATTTCCACCTACAGATCTTTCATAGATATCAAATACATCATCCGTGCTTCTTACTTTTTGAAAATTATCATCTCGATAAAACCAACCTTCACGGATGGATGTATTAGTTTCGGCAGGCTGATAATGAAGAAATTTAGCTCCCTGAATTGCCTCTCTACTTCCTAAGTCTTCATCAGTTAAATCTTTATGAGTATCTAAAGTATAAGGATCTTGGGCATATGGAATTACATTCCATTCACTTGACCTAGTTCCTCCCGATTCATTCCCGCACCAACGTAAATCTTCCATTCCAAATATGATAGCATCAGGTGCAAGAGTATGAATTAATTCTTTCCAGGCAGTACGATTATATTTTTGCCCACCCTTTGTTTTTGGATGTGCACCATCAAACCAGACCTCATGGATAGGTCCATATTCTGTTAATAGTTCGAATAATTGATTTAGGAAATATTCATTATAATCATCTACATTAAATGTAAAGGTTTTGTTATTACTAAATGGACGACCTTCTACTTTTCTAGGGATGGACCTATCTGAATATTTACTTAAGTTACCATATAAACCATCTGGATTTTCTATTTGGAATAGGTCGGCTGGTGACAAATATATTCCCAATTTAAGTCCAAACTTTTGACAGGATGCAGCCAGATCTTTTAAAACATCTCCTTCCCCATTTCTAAAACCTGTGGACATAACGCCGTGCTTAGTATATCGACTTTGCCACAAAACAAATCCATCATGATGTTTTGCAGTAAAAATAACTTTGGTCATCCCTGCGTCTTTCATGCTTTTGCACCATTGATCTGTATCCAATGTTTTTAGATCAAAAATCGCAGGGTCCTCTTTACCATTTCCCCACTCCATTTTAGTAAATGTATTCGGCCCAACATGTATAAAGGCAATAAATTCATCTTTCAAGGCATCATATTGATTTTTTGTTGGAACCACATGTGCTGCTTTTCTGATTATTTCTTCAGGAGTATCAGATTGATTAATACTATATGTATTTTTTATTGGAAGCGAATTACCTTTTAATAGTTCTTGGCTAATCCCTATGGTTGTTACACAACTTAAGAGCAATAGTAGATTGATTCTTTTGTTCATTTTTTTGTTTTCGGCTATATAAGGTCAAAATATTTTTAAAATTACAGGATCACCTTGGCATAAATTGAACCTATTTTAGCAAAAACTAAAACTCCATTAACTCATTTTTATTGATTTCCAAATATTTTTAAAAAGTCGCTTTCAAATTAGATAAATATTAACAATTTCTTAATTTGAATTTTAAGTTATACTAAACTTTAAATTGTTTTTTTGAATAAAATTTGAAGAAATAATTAGTATATATAAACTTTTTTGAGTTCATTCGTTTTATATAAACCAAAAATGAGCTAACCAAAAAGAATAAACAACCTGCGTATGAATAAAGTCAATTAGAGAAAAAAAAGGAGATGCTGCAACATCCCCTAAAAAAATCGATCAAGCTTTTATTAATTAATTTTTATTGTTCAAATATGAAAAATAATCACCTCGTTTCAAAATTGGGGAAGGTAATCGTCTGTCCAATTTTTCGAGCAACAAATTTTGGTTCAATGCTTTCAATCGCCCTGCTATTGAGCAGCAACGGAGCATTTGCCGAAACCAATCCACATTCCACAAATTATTATTTCCAACAAGAAGAGATCACTGTCCAGGGCTCGGTAACAGCAGATGGGAAACCTTTGGCGGGAGCCTCGGTTACTTTAAAAAGCAGTGCGAATGCAATTACCAAAACGGGATCCGACGGAAAGTTTGAGGTCAGGGTTCCCAAGGACGCAGTCCTCATCGTGAGCTCCATTGGCTATGAAACCCAGGAAGTTCTAGCCAAGGAAAACCTGCACGTTCAGCTTTTTGAAAAGGTTGCCGCGCTGGACGAGATGGTGGTAGTGGGATACGGGACACAGAAGAAGGTCAACCTCACAGGCGCCGTGGACCAGATCACCTCCAAACAACTGGAGAACAGGCCAGTTACAAACCTGGGTTCCGCCCTGCAGGGACTGATCCCCAACCTGAACATAACCAATCCCAGCGGGAATCCATCCCAAGGCGCATCCTTCAATATCCGGGGTACAACCTCCATCAATGGCGGCGGACCACTGATCCTAGTGGACAACGTTCCGTATTCTGAGGACGAGGTCGCAAGGCTGAACCCCAATGACTTTGAATCGGTGACCGTCCTGAAGGACGCCTCATCCGCGGCAATTTACGGAGCAAGGGCGGCCTTTGGAATCGTGCTCATCACAACAAAGAATGCCAAGACCGATAAGGTACAAGTAGATTTTGGCTACAACTCTTCCTATAGGACCGTCGGCAAGATGCCGGAGGTGGTAACCGACCCGCTGACGGTCATGGAATACAAAAGGCAGGCTGCCGCTCCTTTATATGACCTATTTCCCGATGCAGTTCGCGAATATGCACAGCAGATTCAAAACGATCCAAGCCTACCGAGGGTAATCATCGACCCGACCAACAAACTGAACTATATGTACTACGGTTCGACGGACTGGATGGAAGAAGCATATAAAAAGGTTGCTCCGACCAACACATTCAACTTGAACATTGGTAAGCGCTCGGAAAATCTTTCCTACCTGTTTTCCGGAGAATATTACCGTCAGGACGGTATGCTGAAATATGGCGAGGACGTACTCAACAGGTACAATATCCGAGGAAAGGCCGACCTTCAGTTGACCGACTGGCTCTCTTTCGGAACCAATACTCTTTTAACCATGCGTGATTACAATTCGCCGGTTTTTATGGATGGAGATTTCTTCTGGAATGTGAATAGGACAAGTTCACTGGACGTTCCTAAAAATCCGGACGGAAGTTGGACATCGGCAGGTGCTGGATTATTAGGGAGGATGCAGGACGGTGGACGGAAGATCAGTAAGATCAATGAATTCCAGACCTCGTTCTTTGCAAAAGCGTCGATAATAAAGGGGATCTGGGACATTCAGGGAGATGCAACCTTTCGAAGGACCTCTGGTAATACGAGTTCTTACGATGTTCCAATTCCCTACAGGACTGGACCAGAAACAGAGGTCAAGTATGCAGGGTCAACAACCTCCTATGCCTCTAAAGCTAATGACAACAACAGATACGATGTATTCAATATCTTCACGACATTCAAGAAGGTCATTGAAAATCATAGTATAACCGCAGTCCTTGGTTATAATCAGGAATACCGTAAGAACGAATGGACGTCCATGAGCAGGAACAACCTCCTCTCCCCTGACCTTCCAACGTTGGAACTGGCATCAGGCACGATGACAACTAGAAATACGGTTGACGACTGGGCGGTACAGGGACTGTTCTACAGATTGAACTATGCCTTCAACAACAGATACCTGCTGGAATTCAACGGTCGCTACGACGGTTCCTCCAAGTTCCCCGATGGGGACCGTTGGGGATTCTTCCCCTCTGCATCTGCAGGATGGGTCGTTTCTGAAGAGCCATTTTTCAATGCCATAAAACCAACTGTCAACCACCTGAAATTCAGGGCATCCTATGGTAACCTGGGCAACCAGAACGTAGCCAACTATTCCTTTGTACCGACATTGGGCGTAGGAAAGATCGGCTGGGTACTTGGAAGCGAACGACCTTCGGGACTCAACCCTCCGGGCGCAGTTTCATCTTCCTTCACCTGGGAAAAGGTATCGACCGTGAATTTCGGTGTCGACCTGGCACTCCTGGACAACAGGCTGAACCTGACATTCGACAAATATACAAGGACCACGAAGGACATGTTGGTCAAGGGCAGAACACTGCCCGGGGTCTTTGGAACGGGATCGCCTAAAATGAACGCAGGAGACCTGAAGACCGACGGATGGGACATGCGTCTGGGATGGAAGGACCAGTTTGACCTTGGAGGATCTCCATTTTCATACGACATGGCCTTTGTACTTTCAAATTACAAAGCCACCATTACCAGGTATGACAACCCGACCAATTCCCTAGGGGATTATTATGTAGGCCAGAGATTGGGCGAGATCTGGGGATATACCTATGATGGGGTATTTGAGAACCAGGCACAGTTGGACGCCTTGAGTATGGTAGATATTGGTAACTCAAATGTGGGTAACAATTCATATATAGGTGACATCAAATTTTTGGATAAAAATGGAGATGCAAGAATTAATTCAGGAAAGAATACACTCGATGACCATGGAGATATGGACATTATCGGAAATAGTTACACCCAGTTGCCATATAGCTTCGACCTGAACGGTTCGTACAAGGGGTTCTCTTTAAGGGTGTTCCTGCAGGGTGTAGGCAAGAAGGATTGGTACCCAGGAGGTAACCATGTTTATTTCTGGGGTATCTATGCGCAGCCATGGACCAATGTTACAGTACAGAACCTGGACCACTGGTCCCCTGAAAATCCGGGAGGTTACTTCCCTGCAGTTCGTGCATATGCTGCTGAAGTCAGTGGCCGATCTTTGGGTGCAGCCAACGACCATTATCTTCAGGATGCAAGCTACCTTAGGGTGAAGAACCTGACCTTTGGTTATTCCATCCCAAACACTGTGGTCCAAAAAATTGGACTGGGACGTGTCTTTGTCTACTTCAGCGGTGAAAACCTTTTCGAAAAGACAAACCTCAAGGTTAGCCTTGATCCGGAAGGCCTTAATGGACAGATCTATCCCTTTCAACGAACTTATTCATTCGGAATGAATGTTAGCTTTTAATCCAAACTGTCATGAAAATAAAGAACATTTTAATACCTATAACTTCCCTGCTTTTGCTTTCGGCTTGTAATAAGGACTTCTTAGACCGTATGCCGCAAACCAGCGTAACGGAAGAGAACACATTCAAAACCCCATCTGATTTAGAAATCTATACAAACAGTATGTACGGAATGCTGGGGCCAAGTTATTCCGATGGCTTTACTGACAACATTGCCGGATTAAGTGGATCATCTACAACAGATAACATGGTCCGAGGAACATTAAATATCAACAATGCGTCCGGATGGGACAGCTGGGGCAACCTCAGGAGGATCAACTTCATGCTCCAGAATGTCGGCAAGACCCAGGGTGATGCCGCGGCCATCAACCATTTTATCGGAATCGCAAGATTCTACCGCGCCAACTGGTACTACAACATGGTCATCACCTATGGCGATGTCCCATGGTACGGATCGGTGCTAAAGGACAATGACGAGGAACAGATGATGAAGCCTCAGGACCCTAGGACCCTGGTCGTGGACTCGATCATGGCGGACCTGGAATTTGCAGCAGAAAATATCAAACCAGAAGGCACCAATACCCGAATCACAAAGTGGGCTGCCCTGAACCTGCTTTCCAGAATTGCCCTGTACGAAGGTTCCTACAGGAAATACCACACCTACCTGAAACTCGAAGGTACAGCGGACAGGTTCTTTACAAAATCGGCGGAAGCTGCCAAAAAGGTCATCGACGAAGGTGGATTTAGCATCAGCAGTACTGGAAAGCCTGCAGAGGACTACCGCGCTCTATTCGTAAGCACGGACATCTCTGCAAACAAGGAAATCATTTTCTACAAGAAAAACTCCCTTTCAGAGGGCGTGGGAAACAACAGCCATACCGTCTTCGACTATCAGTGGGCACTTAGCCGTGACCTCATGGAAGAATACCTGATGAAGGACGGAAGCAGGTTTACAGACCAGCCGGGATATGCTTCAAAAACAGTTCTGGACATATTCAAAGATAGAGACCCTCGCCTGGCAGAGGTCATTATGCAGCCGGGATTTAAGACCAACCCTGACCTTGACATACCGCATGTCCTTAAGCCGACTTTTGGCGGTTACCTTCAGGTCAAGTTCTATCCAAGGAACCCGAGCCAACGATTAGGTTGGGATCTGAATTATACAGACCTACCGATCATGAGGTATGCAGAGGTGCTGCTAAATTATGCCGAAGCGAAGGCAGAACTCGGAACGATCACCCAGGCGGACCTGGACCTGTCCATCGGAAAAATTAGACAGCGTGTTGGTTTACCTAGCCTACTGCTTAGTGTAGCAAATAGCAATGTTGATAATACATTGGCTGCCAAATATCCAAATGTGAAAAATAATAAAGGTATAACATTAGAGATCAGGAGGGAAAGAAGGGTTGAACTGGCTGCCGAAGGTTTCCGCTTCAATGACCTGAACCGCTGGTCGGTTGGAGAACAGTTTGCAAAGGATCCGGAGGGAATGTACGTGAATGGACTTGGTGCTATTGATGTTACCGGCGATGGACGTGTGGACATTGCGATCCTCAAGAACAAGAACGAGACTGGACCGCTGGCTGGAGTTTCAGAGGAAGACAGGAAGAGACTAGTCATGCACTACCTGGACGACAACGTCATCTATCTTTCGGAAGGGACAAAGGGACACATTAAATTCGTAAGGGACAGGAACCAGCCACGGAAATGGGAAGCGGGTCCAAAATATTACTACCGCCCTATCCCGATCCAGCAGATAGTGTTAAACCCCAACTTAAAACAACCTTTAGGATGGTAAATTTTCAAATCATAATGAATTAATACCAGGTTCCCTGATTGACTTTGCTTAATCAGGGAATTTGTTCATTTTTGTTTATAACGAGCTAAAAATGGAAGATAAAATTTCCAAAAACCAATTCAAATTTTACAATGAAATATTTAATAACCATTGGATTTCTCTTAACTATCGCACAAACATTTGGGCAAGTCAAGGGTAGAATTTATATTGATGAAAATCAAAACAATAAATTCGATAATTCAGAGAAATCAATCGAAAATGCTATTATTTCAGATGGATATCAAGTAATCAGAAGCAACAAGGCAGGTGAATATACATTTTCACCAAATGAAAATGGCCGATTTATTTTCTTGAAAGTTCCATCTGGATTTAAAACTCTAGGAAATCACTACCTAAAAATTGATGAAAAGCAACAAGCCTATGATTTCCCAATAATCGTTGATCCTAAACAAAAACAAGATGTCCTGGATTTTATTCAAATTACAGATACCGAAACAGGATTATATGGGACGTGGATAGATAACATTAAAGACTATTCGAAAAATCAAGAAATACCTTTAATAATGCATACAGGGGATATATGTTATGAAGATGGAATGAAATTTCATGCAAAACATTTAAATTCCGCACTTTTAGGCACGTCTATCAATTATGCAGTTGGAAATCACGATTTAGTTAAGGGAAAATATGGCGAGGAATTATTTGAACAACTTTTCGGTCCTACTTATTACTCTTTTGAAAAAGGTCCAGTTCATTTTGTCGTAACTCCTATGTGGGGAGGTGATTACTCTCCAAGTTATACAAAAGATCAAGTGATTCAATGGTTAAAAAAGGATCTGTCAGAAAAAGATCCTTCAAAAGCGTTGGTAATAATCAATCACGATTTCTCAATTGGGAAAGATTTCATTTTAAAAGGTAAAAATGAAGAAATAGACCTTAAAAAATATAACCTTAAAGCCTGGTTATTCGGTCATTGGCATAATAACTTCAGTTTTATAGAACCGAATAGTAAGGTTCATGTTATTTCAACCAATGCCCCCGATAAAGGAGGAATTGACCATTCTGTCGGCCAATTCTTGCATATTAAAATAAATAAAGAGGGAGTTCAGAATGTAACGCCTATTTACACAAATTTAGATGAATATGTAGAATTATCTGATCCTATTATTAAAGAAAATAATGTTGATTTTAATGTAAACATTTACGACAGTGGCAGAAAAATCAATCAAGTTAATATGTTGGCTTATGATAAGAAAGGTAATCATATAATAACCGGGGCATTTGAGGCCAAAAGTACTTGGACTTGGAGCAAAGAACTCCCTACAAAAGAAGCAAAGAAAATCGAAGAAATACTGATTGAAGTTCTTTTTCAGGATGGTTCTTCAATGATAAAAAAAGAGAAAATCAATTTAACTAATAAATCTAACCTTGAGACTATATGGTCAAGTAATATTTCAGGTGGGATCTGGAAAACTAGTCCTTTAATAAACGATGGACTACTCTATACAGCTTCATTTGATGATACAGGTTTAGGAAGGGCGCAAATCGTAGCATTAGATAGCAAAGATGGATCATTGGTTTGGTCAGCTCCTGTTAAAAATTCAATTAAACAAAAATTATACATACACAATAATTTAATTCTTGCTACGGATGTTGAGGGAACTGTATATGCCTTAGAAAATAAATCTGGAAAAACAGTGTGGACCAAAAACCTAAGGGAATTAAGTTTACCTAATTATGTGACTGGTTCTGTTTTAAAAGACGGAATTTACTATGCGGGTGCTGGCAGTTACCTAACTGCACTTAATGCAGAAACTGGGGAAGTCATCTGGAAAAATAAAGTTGAAAATGGAGGGGAGGCTATGCCTGGTGAAATATTGGTTACGGAAGATCAAGTCATTACAGGATCAAATTGGAATGCATTATTTGTACATAATCGTCAGACGGGAGACCTACTCTGGAAAAAGAACGATGATGGAGTTAGGTTTAGAAGTTCTGGCGCAACGGTAGTAGACAATAAGGTTTATATTACTGGTTTAGATGGTTTGTTTGTCTTGGACAAAAAAGATGGAAAGGTCATAATTCAAAAGAAACACAATTTGGACTTTAAAGTAATGGGGGCACCATTGATTACTTCAGATTCATTTATTACTGGAACTTCATTAAATGGTGTAGCTTCATTTGATAAAAATACATTAATGGAAAAATGGAGGTTTGACACGAGAGATGCTTTGATTTTTACTTCATCCTATTCGAACCCTAATTCTTTAAGACACGTTGGTACTGTTGAAAGTAGAGTTATTCCTATAGGTGAAAATTTAATTTTTGCTGCTTCGGATGGTTATCTATATATCATTGATCATAATGGTAAGCTTATTTCTGAGAAGAAAATTGGCGCACCAATTCTTGCTGATCCCGTTATAGCAAATGGACAAATCTATATAGCAGATTTCGCAGGAAACATTCATTGTATTAAGCTCTAATAAAATTTTAAAAGGGTTGAGATTTAATCACCTCAACCCTTTTAAATTAAATTCATTAATATTTAATATTTCAATTTCCGGGAATCAATCTTAGCAGAAACAGGATAAATATCCTCTAAACCCTCAGGTACAGATTGGTTATCTCCTGCAAATTTACTCTCCTTACCTTTTATCGTAATATTGTTTTTATGATCAATATTAACTAATGCCCAAATTGGTTCTTTATAAACAATTGTATATTTTAAAATAGGATATTGCTTGTAAAATTCTTCGTTAAAGGCAGTGCTGTTATGGTTTTCATTAACCCAATAATAGGATGAGCTATTAATTTGAACATAATGAATTCCATTGATCTCATTATGGTAATTAGAATGATGGTGACCGCTTAAAACCAAAATCACTTTTTTGAAACCTGCTTCTTTGTTGATCTGTTCAAATAAATAACGAACTTTCATACCATTCTCTATTCCATTGTTCGTATTATCAAATGCTTGGTGACAAAATATTATTGTTCTCAATTTTGTTTTCGAAAGATCCTCTTTCAACCAATCTAATTGAACATTTCCTATTTCACGTGGGTATCCTTTAACTTTCGAGTTCTCAATTTTTTCATTACCGTCCAATACCACAAAATGAAATCCATCTTTATCAAAAGAATAATACGGTGAAGGACTATTCCAAAAATTAAGTACCTGATCTTTAGTAAAACCTGAATCTGTATCATGATTTCCTAAAACATGGTATTTATCTCCAGGAAATTGATTCCATATATCCATGAGTTTTTTATTTTGTGGCTTAGGCACGCAAAAATCACCCAATTGAATAATAAAATCAGGTCTTTCGGAAATCATACTTTCAACAAATTTTTGAGCACGATCAGCTCCATCATGCATCAAATCGAAATGCAAATCCGATATTACTCCAAACCTAATCCCTTTGCTTTTATCAAACGAACCAGTATTTGCAGATAATGAATTCGGTAAAAGAAAACTACCTATACCAATTCCAGAAATTTTCAAAAAATCTTTCCTTGAAAAATTTCCTGAATTATTAGGATTATTAGCCATTCAAACTTTTAATTATTTCAATCATTTCAATAGGTTTTGAAATTAACTGATCGAATTTATAGGATTTTAATTCTTCCTCGCTATGTGTTCCATATAGAGAACCCACGGAATACAAGACATTAGCAGCTTCTGCAGATTGTAGATCTGAAGGAGTATCTCCCAAATTAATTACTTGCTTTGGATCCTCAATCAAACACTTTTTCATTGCTAGTTGAATCATATCAGGTGCAGGTCTTCCATCTTCTACATCAGAACTTGAAATAGAACAATTGATGGTATTTTCTCCGTTATTCACCAAACACATATAACCTTTATCTAATTCCTTATCCCAACCTAATTTCGAAAGAATAATATCCGTAACTTTTCTATAAAATCCAGTTGTTAAAGCAATTTTAATCCCCTGTTCTCTGCAATAATTAAAAACTTCAAGTACTCCATCATAAGGTTTTGCACCAACCTTTTCATAATGTGATTCTAAAGTACTAGTAAAATAGTCGTATGACTCTTGAACCTTTTTACTATAATCGGGATGATCCAATCCAATTTCATCTTTCCAAATGGTTTCAAAAACTAATATTTTTGACCAACCCATCATACTATTAATCTTTTCTCTTGATATTTCAAGATTAGTTGCCTTTATAGCATCATAAAAACATTTTTCCACCTCACGCTCATCTTGAACGGTTGTTCCTGCCATATCAAAAATGGCCAGCTTTACTTTACTCATTAGAGATTAAATTTTATTTGTTTTAACTTGTGTGACTAATACTGAACATAAAAGACAGATTACTGAAACCATTAAAAATAAGATTGAACTGTCTTTACTGATATCTAAGACTTTACCAAAAATAGGCTCTCCAATTGCTGCAAAAACATAAGCGAACATATTCATAACGCCCATTCCCGTTCCCACTAACTTATTACCTAATAAATCCGGGCTAAATGTCCAGAAATTCGATTGAACTCCATAGACAAAAAATCCTACTAAAAACATTAATATGGAGACCAAAATAAGATTATGAGTTTCTGTAAAATATATAACAATGGAAATAATACAGCTCAACAACATTCCAACAGCGATGGAATAATTTCTTTTACCTTTAAATACTGAATCTGATAATATCCCAAACATTAATGCCCCAATTGCCATTCCAATTGGTATAAATAGAGATATCCATAAATTACTAGTTGAAGATTTATAGTCTGTTCCAAGAAAATGGATTGGAGCCCAAAAAATCAATCCATATCTAGCCATGCTTTGAAATCCTATAGCACAACAAGCCAACATGAAATTCTTGTTCTTGAATACTTTTAAGTAAGATTCTGACCAATTTAACTTTTTCTGCTTGATTGATTCTTCGTCTTCTAATTGATAACCTTTAAGTTTTGGATGGCTATAGGCGAAAATCATAAAGATTATCAGTGCAAAAAATAAAAAAAGTACAGGATATCTAAAAAGTGATCTCCAGCTTTCTTCTTGATGCACCAATAACATAGCAAGAAAAAATGTTAATACTGAGGAAGATCCTGCAGCCATGGTATAAAATCCGAACGCCTTACCCCTTTCAGATGCTTGCCACCAATTTGATATGATTCTTCCCCCCGCTCCCCAGGCCATAGATTGGAAGTAGCCATTCAATGTCCATAAAATAAGGATAGTCCAATAAGAACTTGAAAAACTAATCGCTATATTACAAAGTACAGATAAAAAACCTCCAGTTAATATCATGAACTTTGGACTAAACCGATCTGCTAGATTACCATTAATAAATTGTCCAATGGCATATCCCAATAACATAGAAAAACTTATCCAACCGATTTGTTCAAAATTTATTCCGAGCTCAGCAGTCATCCCTTTAGTTGCCCATCCAAAATTGTGACGCCCAGTGTAGAAAAATAAGTAACAAAACATAGTAAGAAACAGCATTTTCCATTGCTCTTTCCTAATTATCGGATTTATATTTTCGTTAGTCATTTGGTTAGTCAATCTTGATTCCGGTTCTTACTGGCTTATTTTTTACTGCAAATTCAAATGCCTCCTCTATTTGATCAAAATCAAATTCCTTTTCAATTAAATGGGCAAAAGGGTATTTATTATAGTTTTCTATAATAAAATCAGTAGCTGTATTAAAATCATCGTAATTATAGTTATGCAAACCTTTAATCTGCAATAATTTACGGATAACTTGTTCTGCATCTATTTCAATCGCTCTCTGTTTGAAAACTGCACCTACGAATACAGCAACCCCATTTACACCTAAAATCTGTAAACCTGTTTCCATCGCTTCAGGAGAACCACTCATATCAATAAAACGATCAATTGGTAGGTTTAATAAACTAGAAACTATATTATCCTTCGAATTAAAAGCCAGATCTGCTCCAAATTCCTTAGCCAATTCTAGTCTGGAATAATCAGTATCCGAAACAATAATTTTCTCAGCTCCAAATTCTTTACACATAGCCACAGCTGTTAATCCCAACATGCCCATTCCAGAAATAAAAATTACTTTAGCATTAATGCTTGAACACAATCTTATTGCACCAGCAGAGGTTGCTATAGCACAGTTTATTGTTGCTGCAATAGGTAGCGGTAATTCTTTTGGAAGTATTCTGATACCTGTATCCTTTTTTAATAAGATATGACTTGCCAAACCACCATGGAAATTGTCATCCTCAGTTAGCTGACGATGACCATATTTATATAGCCCGGAATTTTTTTGTGGTGTTTCAGGATTATATCCTTCTGTCTTTGGATTACTTGCAAAAACCGTCCAAGTAATTCTATCATTTATGTGAATAGGGCTTCCTGACAAATCCAGAATTTCATTTTTTTTGTCTAATTCAATGACAGTTCCAACGATCTCATGCCCTAAGATTGTAGGATTTGCCTCCTTCCTTATCCCACAATAGGTATGAAGGTCACTACCGCAAAGACTACAGTAATCTATTTTTACTAATAATTCGAAATCCCCTACCTCAGGTAAGGATCTTTTTTCTTCCGAAAGTGTCCCTTGCTCTGAGTTAAAAACGAAATAACGTCCAATACTTTCCATACGGTTAATGACTAAAGTTATACAATACTAAACAAAGTTTATCTATACTAACTATATTTTATGTTAATTTTTTGTTATTATTTAATTTGCAGGCATAAAATCCACTAAGTACATGTACATTCTAATCTAAGAAAGTTTACCTTTGCTTGGTTTACAAATAATATTTTAATGAGATGCAAGACAATACTATATTTAAAATTAGTAGTAAAATAAAAGAAATCAGAAAGAACAAGAGCATTACCATTCAAGAGCTAGCTGATAAAGCCGGAGTAAGCAAAGGTTTAATTTCCCAAATCGAAAACAATAGAACAGTTCCCTCCCTATTAGTATTAATTAATATTATTAATTCTTTAGAAGTAGATCTTAATGAATTTTTTGAAGATTTTAAAACTAGTCAGGACCAGGGACCAATATTAGTTCTAAAAAAAGAAGATTATATAGCTTTTGAAAAAGAACATGCAATTGGATTTTTTTATAAGAGAATTCTGAGCTCTAATATTGATAATTCAACAATAGATATAGTATTATTAGAACTCGAACCAAATGCTGAACGCCCAATGGTAGAAACTGATGCATTTGAATATAAATATATTATCAGCGGTAAAGTTGATTATCAATTCGAAGACCAAATAGTAACATTAGAACAAGGTGATTCTATTTTCTTTGACGGTAAACTCTCTCATACTCCTAAAAACAAATATAAAGAGCCTTGCATTATGTTAATAGTGTACTTCTTTGATAGAAAAGCATAAACGAAATTTAATTCTCCTTGAAATAGGTCTAATAAAACGAATTGGAAAGTTTTATTAGACCTATTTTTATTATATACCCTTCTAATTTAATCTCCTGCTCAATTAAACTAAAATATATATTAGCTATATTTGTTTACATATACTTAACAAAAGTTTAGTTTTATGGTAATGTTAGAGTTTTACTTTTGGATGTCAAGCTACATCTAAATTTAAACTCATATGAAGAGCATTCAACAATTAAGAGCAACTTTTGAAAAATGTGATGATAGGATTATTACGTTGGTAATTTCTTTAGCAGCCTTTTTATGTTATACGAGTATGTATGCATTTAGAAAGTCTTTCACTGCAGCAAATTTTGACGAGATGGAACTCTTTGGAATTCATTTAAAAGTTCTTTTGGTGATTACTCAAATGCTCGGTTACATGCTAAGCAAGTTTTATGGAATTCGCTTTATTTCTGAAATGAACAATATGAGTAGAGGAAAAGTTCTAATCACATTAATATGCATTTCATGGTTTGGACTATTAGGATTCGCTATAACTCCAAGTCCTTACAATATATTTTTTATGTTAATCAATGGTTTTCCGCTAGGAATGATTTGGGGATTAGTCTTTAGCTACCTTGAGGGTAGGAAAAACACAGAATTAATGGGTGCAACAATGGCCGTTAGTCTTGTATTTGCTTCTGGCCTTGTAAAAACTACAGGCAGATGGTTAATTACTGATTTTGGAATAAACGAATATTGGATGCCCTTTTTAGTAGGATTGATTTTTTTTGTACCATTCATTCTCTGCGTTGCTATACTTGAGATTTCACCGAAAGCGAATAATGAAGACCAAAAACTGCGAAATGAGAGAATCCCAATGACTAAGGATATGCGTAAAAAATTGCTAAGGTCCTTTTTTCCAGGTATAACTTTAACTATAATCATTTACACCTTGCTAACCGTTTTAAGAGATGTTAGAGATAATTTTGAAGTGGAAATTTGGCAAATGTTACATCTTAAAGGTGCAGGGATTTTTGCAAAAGTGGATGGAACAATTACAATAATCATCCTAATCATGATCAGTTTACTTATCTATGTGAAAGACAATACAAAAGCTTTTAAGTTAATCCATTATCAAATTTTGATAGGATTTATAATTATGGGGAGCTCTACCCTTCTCTATACTAATAATACCCTAGATGGATTATCATGGATGATCCTGGTTGGATTAGGATTATATATGGCATATATACCCTATAACGCCATTTTTTTCGAGAGAATGATTGCAACATTTCGGATTAAAGGTAATATTGGTTTTATAATGTATCTCGCTGATTCTATTGGATATCTATTCAGTTTCTTAGTATTGATTAATAAAGAATTAATTCCTTCAGAAGTAAGTTGGGGAGCTTATTTTATTGATCTAGTATTATTTGTGTCTTCAGTTGGTATTTTTTTAGTGATTTTCTCTTTGAGTTACTTTATTAGAAAAGGAAAAAAATCTATCTATCCCAAAAACGATTCAACAAATTTAGATAAACAAAATACGGCTATTACAAATTTAAATTTCATAAATAACTAATAATGGACATAAAAAAAGTGGATTTAATCGTTGTTGGAGGAGGAATTTTAGGAACTTTTCACGCACTCCATGCATTAAAAAAAGGATTAAAGGTTTTACAAATTGAAAAAGACAATTTCCCTGTTGGTTCTACGGTAAGAAATTTTGGACAAGTTGTACCTTCTGGAATGGCCGATAGATGGTTTGATTATGCTGTGAAAGGACTGGAAATTTATCAAGAAATTCAATCTAAAACTGATATTGGAATAAGAAATAATGGATCAATCTACATAGCATCTGATAATGATGAGGTCCAGATCATTCATGAATTAAGTCAACATTATCAAACAAAAGCCTATGACCATGAAATATGGACCAAAGAAATGGTCTTAAAAAAATATCCAGATTTAAGATCCGATTATATCAAAGAAGCCATTGTTTTTAAACAAGAACTTAGCGCAGAACCGGAATTCATGGTTCGAAAAATCCATGAGTATTTAGCAAATCAATATCCGAATTTTAGTCTATTATATGATACAGCCATTATTGGATGCGAAGAAATTGGAGATCAGGTCATTCTACACTCTTCCAGAAATGAAAAATTTATGGCCGATCAAGTCATAATTTGCAATGGTTATGAGTTTAAAATTTTATTTAAGGAATTGTTTGATGATAGCGGTTTACAAATCAGTAAGCTTCAAATGATGAAAACCAAACCGCTGCAAAACATTAAACTGCCAGGAAACATCTTAACCGGTCTCACCATTAGAAGGTACGAGAGTTTCGAAGAATATTGCCCTTCCTTTCATACAATTCAACTTCCAGAACGTTATCAAGAACTGAAAGCTAATGGCATCCATATTCTATTCAAACAAGGAATAGATGGAAGTATAATTGTTGGTGATTCACACGAATATTCAAAAGGAAATCAGATTGATGAATTAGGTTTCTCAATCAATTCCCATATAAATCGCTTAATGATTGATGAAGCAAACAGGATTTTACCATTGTCTGAAGATTTAATCTCATCAAGTTGGGCAGGATTCTATTCTCAACATAAAAATCAAATTCTAGAAATTGATGTTACCGATAGAATTCATATTCGAACAGGAATTGGAGGGAAAGGTATGACAGCTAGTGCGGGTTATGCATTAGAAAGCATCAATAAAATTATCTAAACAAAAAGAGCCTTCAAGTAATTTGAAGGCTCTTTTTGTTTAGATGAATTAATATTTTACAGTATCGCTTTCCAAAAATGGCAACATATAATTACCGGTATCAATCTTGGAATTTGATTTTTGTGAATCAAACTTACCACCTGTTTGAAATGCATAAATATGTTGTAATGATTTAATACCTTCCAAATGGCTTAGTCCAGATTCTGTAATTTTTGTCCCTACGAGGTTCACATAATTTAATTGCTTTGCAACACCTAAACTTTCAAGTCCTTTATCGGTAATTTGAGAATATTCCAAATGCAAGCGTATTAGATTTGGCAATGAAGCTATCTTGACCAAGCTATTATCAGTAATATTTGTATGGCCTAACTTTAATTGAACAATATTATCCTTAATTTCCATTAATTCATCAATGTCCTTATCGCTAAGTTCCGGATAATTGATAGCATTGATTACGACATAATTATTATTATCAGAAATCGGCATAATTTTAATTCCCTTTGCTTGCCAAGCATTAATCTTATTTTCTGGTAATGACGGGGCTTCAGGGAGATTTGCATATAGCATTTCTACATCACCCTCATCTTCAGCACTTTCTAATTTTTTAAGTATCCCAGCAATTTCCTCAGTTTGGCTGATCTCTTTCACCTTTTTTTCGAAATCAAGACCTGAATCGATCCACCAAGCAATCAGCTTAATCTGATTTTCAGTAATTGGCGTCCTTCCTTTCGGCGGCATCCGATCTTCATGACCTTCGGGTAAAATTAATCTTGCATATAATTCACTCTTTTCTTTACTTCCTTTACTTAACAATGAACCCGAATCTCCGCCCTTCAATAAACTTTCTTGAGAATGTAAAGCAAAGCCACCTTCCTTTTTCTTTTCACCATGGCAGCTTTGACAGCGTGCTTTTAATATTGGATGAATGACTTCTTGATAAACCTGTGCTTCTTGGACATTTTCCAGAACGGCGATTTCTTCTTCCTCTGCTTTTATGCCTAAGACAGCTTTGATATTTGTTGGCACAGCATCTTTAATATACCCCTTCCCGTGTGTTAAAGTCCCACCATAATGACCAGTAAATCCAATTAATAATACAATGACCAATAACAATACAAACTTTTGTGATCGAATTTTATTAAATCTGGTTGATTTGCCATCCGTTTTGTATAACCAATAAGTAAACAAACTAAATACTGCAACTGCAATTCCCAACCATTGGTGGAAATCTAAAACATCAGTTTCATAGCCCCCATTTCTAGAAAGAAGGTAACCCGTTATTCCAGCAAATACAGCAGCAATGGAACCAAGCAATAATGAAAAACGAATGGCTTGATTATAATTCGCATTCTTATTTAATTTCTCACCTAAAGCCATCATAAATGCTAGTACCAACATTCCAATAGGCAAATGGACTAAGATTGGATGAAACCTTCCAATAAATGAACCTAACTCTTCTAAAAAAATCATAATGATTTATATCTATTCTTCAGGAGGTCCAACATATATTTATTAATTGTCCATTGGTCGGCTACAGGCTGTTGAGTAAATGGAAGCGTCGGTAAATATCCTGACGGACCAAACTCCATGCACATCGTTAATTGAGTTTTACCTTGCTTTTTATGATTTTCAACTACTTGGTCCCACCATGCTAAATGCTGATCTAATGTTGATTTCCATTCTGGAGCTGAAGGATCGTTTACCTGGGGAGCTTGAGGTTGGCCAACACGTGTATGTATATGACCTGTCCGAGACAATGCTAAATTAACGCTTTCCTTTTGGTCTGCTAATAGTGATTCATGAACAGCACACCAATGTGAAATATCCAATGCAAGGCTCAATTCAGGTATTTTTTCTAAAAAATCCTTGGTAATGTGGGCAGCAAAACTAAACCTCCCACGATGGGTTTCATGATAGATAGGAATACCAGAACTCTTACTTTTCTCAGAAGCTATTAAAATCAACTTTTTGTTCTGATCAAAACTATAATACTCTTTTCCTGTATGACAATTAATATAATCGGGCTTAACTTTAATTGCTTCATCAAGATTATTACTGAAGCTATTAAAGTATGAACCAAAATCCTGACCACCACCGCCCGAAAGCAGCCCTAATGCAAGATTATATTTTTTTAATGCGGCCAACATTTCCTCTCGAGCTTCTCCTCCCGGCAACCAAGTCTCAACACCATCATAACCAGCTTCTTTAACTCTGAAACAAAAGGTATCCCAGCTATCAGTCATGCCCCAATTTGTACAATAATATTTAATTTTTAAATCTCCTTTTGATTGTGCCATTGATATATTAATCTGGCAAATCAAAAACAATAACAAACTATAAACTAATTTCATTTTGGTTAGATAATATCTTTAATAACTATTCCCTCCACATCTGTTAATCGGAATGGACGACCTTGGAATTCGTAGGTGAATTTTTCATGATCGAAACCCAATAAATGAAGCATGGTTGCATGAACATCATGAACAGAAGAACGACCGCTTACACCTGTAAAACCTATTTCATCCGTTTCACCATAACTGATTCCATTTCGGATTCCTCCACCTGCCATCCAAATCGTATACGCATCTGTATGGTGATCACGACCTAAAAATGGCATATCATTGTTGTCGCGATTTTCTTGCATCGGCGTTCTTCCAAATTCACCACCCCATACGACAAGCGTCTCATCCAATAAACCTCTTTGCTTAAGATCCATTATTAATGCCGTCATAGGTCGATCTATTTCCCGACATTTATTTCTAAATCCCAAATCAATAGAATCTGATGGATTCGTGCCATGGCTATCCCAACCCCAATCAAACAATTGAACATATCTCACTCCTTTCTCAACTAATTTCCGTGCTAATAAACAGTTATTTGCAAACGATTCCTTTCCTGGTTCTGTACCATATAACTCATGTATATATTCTGGCTCGTTGTTGATATCCATTACTTCGGGAACAGCTACCTGCATTTTATATGCCATTTCATACTGTGCAATTCTTGATAATGTTTCAGGATCTTTGAATGTTTCAAATTCTTCCTTATTCACCGTGTTTATTGCATCAATAGCGTTACGTTTTAAGTCACGATCCATCCCTTCTGGATCTGCGATATAAAGAACCGGATCCCCTTTTGAGCGGCATTGCACACCTTGATACACAGAAGGTAAGAAACCACTGCCCCAAACACTTTTTCCTGCATCCGGCGTTTTCCCCCCAGATGTCAATACAACAAAGCCTGGAAGATTGCTATTCTCAGAGCCAAGCCCATAGGTAACCCATGATCCAATACTCGGACGTCCTAGTCTAGCACTTCCTGTTTGCATAAAAAGCTGCGCAGGACCATGATTAAATTGATCCGTATGAACCGCTTTTAAAAAGCTTACCTCATCCACAACTTTAGTAAAATGAGGAAGATGATCAGAAACCCATGCACCACTTTGACCATATTGATTGAAAGTTGCCTGAGGACCTAACATTTTAGGAACTCCACGAATAAATGCAAAGGTCTTTCCTGCCAATAATGATTCTGGACATGGTTGATTGTGTAGTTTATGTAAAGCCGGTTTATAATCAAACAGTTCCAACTGCGACGGTGCTCCTGCCATATGCAAGTATATCACGTTTTTAGCCTTACCAGCAAAATGAGGACTTCTTGGCGCTAATGGATTCAGTGAATTCAAATCAACACCCTCACCATTCGCTGAAGAACTCGGCCCAATACAATTTGCCATCATACTACCTAGTGCAATACTCCCTATTCCTGCAACACATTTCTTTAAAAAATGCCTCCGAGTTTCTGCTTGTAATTGGGTTTGGTAAGCTTCTTTAACTAACTTATCTAAGTCTTTCATCACCTTATGATTTGGTTAAAAATTCATCTAAATTTAATAATGCATTTGCAACTAAAGTGTAGGCTGCATCCGTCAATAGTTCTTTGTGATTCGATGCTTTATGGTCTTTACCCATAAATTTTTCTACCTCACCTGGTCTCTTTTCAAAATTTTCATAAGCCTGTGCGTATAATTTTTCCAACGCAACTAATTTGTCTTCGCTGGCACTTTTAAACATCGTCCTTTGATAACCCGCAGCGATACTATTCTTCAAATCTCCCTTACCCTCTTTCTTCATAATTGCAGCCAAATTTTTTGCAGCTTCAATATAAACCGGATCATTCAACGTGGTTAATGCTTGTAATGGTGTATTTGTTCGAATCCGATCCACTAAACAAACCTCTCTACTAGAAGCGTCAAAAGAAATAAAGGATGGATAAGGACTGGTTCTCTTCAGAAAGGTATAAATTCCTCTTCTAAATTGATCTTCGCCTTCACTCTTTTTCCAAGATTCACCACTATAAACGGTCATCCAAACACCATCTGGTTGCATAGGCATCACACTCGGTCCGAACATTTTAGAACTTAACAGTCCACTTACGGTTAATGCTTGATCCCTGATTTGCTCAGCTGATAATCTAAATCTAGGCCCTCTAGCATAATAATAATTCTCTGGGTCTTTCTTCGCATCCTTCGAATTCAAAGACGAACCTTGTTTATATGTTGATGATAATACTAAATCGCGAATCAAAGATTTCATGCTCCAATTCTTTTCATGCATTAAATCCAAGGCTAGATAATCCAATAGTTCCCGATGAATCGGTGGATTACTTTGAGTTCCCATATCTCCCAATGGTTCAACCAATCCTCTTCCAAAAATTTGAGCCCAAACCCTATTCACAAGCGTTCTAGCAGTTAATGGATTGTCTTTACTAACCAACCACTGCGCAAATCCTAGTCTGTTATTAGGCGCATCTTTTGGAAATGGATTTAAGGATGCTGGAACTGTAGGTTCAACGACATCGCCTAAGGCCAATCGATTTCCTCGCTCGAATACTTGAGTTTTTCTTTTCATTTCAACAGGGTTCTCAATCATGATAGGAACTGAAGCTGGATTTGTATTAACAAGTTGTAATATGCTTTTTTGAATATGTTCAGAGTTTGGAACATTATTTCCTGGAAATGGCTCTCTAAATGCTAACCACTCCACCATACAAACTGGTTGGTCCTTGCCTAAGTTTGGATTCTTAAATACTAAAAATAAATCGTGTCGACCTTGAACATCTGCAATCGGTGCTTGAATAACTTGTTTACCTTGTGTATTCGCCAAATCAATATTTGCAATTATTTCGCCTCCAATTTTATCCTTATGTATTTCTAATTTACCTCCTGTATTGCCCGTCCAATAATTTAAATAAATCAGTTTTTTACCATCTAATTGAATATCTCTCAATCTAGCATGACCACCATTCCTTACCCCTAACCATTTGGTATCATATAATGCAGCATTCTCTAATTGGTCAGAGTAATGTGCATGTATTTTGGGTTCTAAACTTTTTAAAAACAGGTCCGTTGATTTCAATAATTTTTCATTCCCATAACTGCTAAGCCAAGTTTTAATACTATCAACTTGCAGTTGTTCATGAGCATTATAAAATCTTAATCTAGGATGATCTCCCTCTGTGTCTTCATCCCTAGTATTATTGAAAAATGCAACTGATTTATAGTATTCCTCAAATTTAAATGGATCATAAGTGTGACTATGGCATTGCACACATTCAAAAGTTGTGCTTAACCAAACTTGATAAGTAGTATTGACACGATCCAAAACTGCTGCTACCCTAAATTCCTCACTGTCTGTTCCTCCCTCATCATTATTCATCGTATTACGATGAAATGCAGTGGCAATTAATTGATCTTTTGTCGGATCTGGCAAAAGATCTCCAGCCAATTGCTCAATCGTAAATTGATCATATGGCATGTCTTTATTAAAAGCTTTAATCACCCAATCCCTATACTCCCAAATCTGTCTTGAAACATCTTTTTCATATCCTTTGGTATCCGCATATCTTGCCATATCAAGCCACCAGGAAGCCCACTTTTCGCCAAACTTTGGAGAACTCAATAAACTATCTACCCGAATCTCATAAGCATCATCCCTACTATCCTCTTTAAAAGACAAAACTTCTTCTAAACTTGGTGGAACTCCAGTCAAATCCAAATAGGCCCTTCTTAATAGAGTCTCTTTATCTGCTTCTTCCGAAAAGGACAAACCCTTTTCATCGAACTTATCTTTAATAAAATAGTCAATGTTATTGCTGATTCCACTTGGATTGAAACCAAATAAAGATGCAAATGAAAATGATTTTGGAACTTCTACCTCCTCAGGTAGACGATATGCCCAGTGTTCTCCCCATTTAGCACCTTGATTAACCCATTTCCTCAAAATCTCAATTTCTTTGTCATCCAATTTTGGTGCATTATAGGGCATTCTCAATTCAGGATCCTCTTCCGTTAACCGTTGGATAAATGGACTGTGATCCGCATCCCCAGGCTTAATAGGAACTTCCCCTGACTCAGCTTTTGCAAAGGCTTCCTCTTCAAACAATAAACTGAATCCACCATTCTTCTTAACTCCTCCATGACAGGTAATGCAATGTTTATTCAGAATGGGCTTTACATCATTACTAAAGTCTACTTCTTCACTCTCATGAAAAGTAAGAAAACCGACAGCCACAATAACCGCAGCAACAGCAGAAAAAACTAATAATTTTCTTTTCATTTCAGGCTTATATTACTATTCTATTATTAGGTTCATTTTAAAGATAAGTATAATATGTCTATACATACTTATCATTTGTAAAGTTAGTTTACAAATGTTAAAACAACTAAAACTCAATTGCCAATTAATAACACTATTTTAACTATGAAAACTAAAATTTTTCGTAAATTCTTATCAATCTAGGTTAATTTAGTACTGATCTTAAATAAATAACTCCAAAATCGATTATTTATCAATTCTGATTTATTAATTAATTTTATCAATCTATTGACTTGATTTGTAACTATTTAGTTCGGTTTTATAATTTAATCTTGCATCAATGCACTTCTTCCCCCATCAACAAGATATGTGGTTCCCGAGGCAAAACCCGCATATTCGCTTGACAAAAACACACACCATGCTCCAATTTCCTCAATTGTCCCAATTCTTTGTACCAAATGAAGATTTATGGTTTCAGCCTTTGCTGCAATTGGATCTTCAAAAGAGTCAAACCATGATTGGTTTCCTTCAGTTTCTATAAATCCTGGTGCAATTCCCAAAACCCTTATTTTTGGAGCCCATTCAATAGCGATCGATTGTATTATGGACAACATCGCAGCTTTCGACACATTATAGGGAAAACAACCTTTAAGAGTTGAATAAGCATGATTAGACGCCATCATTAAAACAACAGGAGATGGAGATTCTTGTAACAGTGGCTTGATTAATTTGGCGAGTTGCCAATGTGATTCTAAATTCAAGTTAAAGTTAAAATCCCAATCTGATTCGCTGCATTCATCCACACCTTTAAAGACATTTTTCCCCGCATTTGAAATAAAAACGTCGATTTTTTTATATTTTAATGCTAGTAACATATAGAAATCATGCCTTTTAGAATTATCGGTAACATCAAACTCAAAATAGCTATATTTAGCATTTAAACTTTCCATCTCAACAATAAATTCTTTCACCAATACATCCTCTACATTTCTCTCAGAACAGACAATAATTTCTGCTCCTGCTTCTACAAACCTTCGACTTATTCCCAACCCTATACCAGAAATACCACCCGTAATAAAAACAACTTTTCCTTGAAAATCTATTGTTAACGCCATAACATAAAATTATATATAAAATCCGGGCTTTGATTCTAATATACCAGGATGTCTTTCCATTTCTTCTTCTAAAAGATCTACCCCTAAACCCGGTCTATCACTTAAAACCAAATGCCCATTTTTAATCATATCGCCTATTGGATAATCTATAACTGTATCTCTCCAAGGAACATCGTTAAACATAAACTCCTGCCTAAAGAAATTTGGAACACATGCACAAACATGGGCACTTGCTAATGTTGACAATGGCCCATTGGGATTATGCGGCGCCAATAGTACATTATATGTTTCCATCATTGTTGCCATTCTTTTCATTTCCGATGGTCCTCCACAACGTGTAATATCAGGCATCATAACATCGCATATATTCTTTTCGAGAACTGGTCGAATTCCATGTCGCGTATAATGTCGTTCCCCAACACATATTGAAACATTGGAAGGAATTCGATCCCGCATTGCCCTCAAATTATCAGCATTCTCCGGACCTGCTGGTTCCTCATACCAGGTAATCCCTAATTCTGAAAGTCGTTCAGCCATAATAACTGCAACACGATTATTCAACATAGCATGAGTCTCAATCATGATATCAAAATCCTCCCCAACTGCTTCACGAACAGCTTTACTAACCTCAAAAGCTAAATCCTGCTGTCTAGGACTTAAAGCCAAATTAGAAGACAAATCTTCACCGTAGAGATAGTTTGTATGAGCAAATGGATCAAATTTCAGCCCCGTAAATCCAGCTTCCTTAACCTTATATGCCTGTTTAGCATAGTCTTCAGCATTGTGCCCACCACCTGTAAACCAATAATTGGCATATAATAATATCTCTTTTCGAAATGCTCCTCCTAATAAATCGTAACATGGAACTCCTAAAACTTTTCCTTTTAGATCTAATAATGCCATATCAATTCCTGATATAGCACACATACTCGCACCATAAGGTCCAACCCAGTTTAGATCTCTATATAGTTTGGTCCATATAAAATCCGTTCGCATTGGATCTAGACCAAGGATTCGCTGACCCACATGTTTTGCAGCCTCATAAACAATTGGACTCCCAGGCCAATTTGTCGCTTCTCCAACGCCTGTGAGCCCAGTATCTGTATATATTTTTATCAAAGTCCAATTATATTTGACCCCTTCTACCAACCAAACTTTTACGTCTATTATTTTCATTGATTTAATTTTCTACTTGAATATTAAAATTACTTCCCATATTTTTTGAGTCAATTGGATAGTCTACCTAACACAATTATATAAAATTGATATGAAAAATATTTTTTTTAAACATTCACTTTATAATATTCCAAATTCAGAAAACGCCTCCTGAGCACTCATGCCCTGCAACACTTTATTTAGTACAACTTTTTCACTCCTGGATTTCTCAAGTGCTCTGGAAAAAACTTCAACTACATGTTCTTTTGGAACAATACAAACACCATCAATATCACCCAAGATAATATCACCATCATTAATCATCACATTACCGAATTGAATAGGCACTCGCCAATCAATTACTTTGCCTCGTGGTGCCTGATCCTGCGCATAACATCCCATCGAAAAACATGGAAATCCCAAATTTAAGATACCATTTGTGTCCCGAGAATAACCGTTTACAACTGCTCCTTGCGCACCTAGCACTTTAGCTCGAGCACTCATAATTTCTCCCCATAATGCAAAATCTGGACTTGCTCCACTGCATATATAGACTTCCCCCTCCTTTAAATCATCCAATGCCTCTAACATCAGTCCAAATGGTTTCTGCAATACTGGATTTTTGGAAACTTGCTCCCCAACTGATTTTACGTCTGCTTCCAAGACTGTCATCGCCCTACCTACAATAATCATATGATCATGTAGAGGTCTAATATTTGCCGGTAAGAATTGATTTAATAATCCCATCATATCCATAATATCCCCAACTACAGCAGTATACAATTCAGATTTTATGAGAGAAAACAATTCTTGGTCATTTGACCATTCAACTTCATAGGTATTATTAATCATGATATTTTTATTAAAATCTTAAAATAATTTCTCCACGACATGGGTTTGCCTCTAACATTTTGCAGTAATTGCCCCAGGCAATTTCAGGATAGTCCCACTTATTATTGCTGAATAAAACAAGTTGCTCATTTTCAAGCCGATCCAGTCTGCATGCTACATCTCCTGAGTTGGATATCACAGACATTAATCTATTGTTTCCTTCATACAAACTGTAGAAATAGATATTTTCCTTCATCCCTTTTGATTCTTGAGTTAATGGATTTTTACTACCTGCACCTTTATCGGACCAGTAATAATAGTTGTGGGTATCTTTATTCCAGGTATTTTTCGGTTGTAATCCATATTCAACTTGATTTGGGTTGTAAAATGCAACATCTCCCTCATTCCCCGCAAATTCATCATCTGGATAATAATTCCAAAGTCCGTTTCTAGACCATTTTAAACGATCAATATGGTCTGATAAATAGTACTTTAATCCCATTTCCCTTAAATATCCATTCGGCTCCCCTTCAGATTTGTAACTAGTCTTAATTTCACCATTTGGATAAATCGCAATTTCAAAAGCAACTTTTAATTCCTTGTAATTCCCTTCGATATTAACTTTTACAATCTTATTTTCAATTTTGACATCTAATTTTGTTTTCTTCCAATCAGCATCCCTTACTTTATAATTATCCGCAATCTTGCGAACTTCTGCCCCAGAAAGATGATTTAAATTAATGTCAAGATTTAAAAATGGACCTTTGCTAATAAATTGCTTACCATTAATTTTTGCATTCTCAATTAACCCGCTTTTTTTTGAAACAGGAATTATAAGACCATTTCCCTTAATCATAATAAACTCTTCTGTTTCTTCTAATTCAAATTGCTGATTAATTGTAGTTAATGGAAATTCGATCGGCTTAGATCCAAAATAATACTTGTAAGTATCAATTTCTAAACCATTCTTATCGACAAAACTTAATAACAAAGGCTCTCCATTTTTCCATTCTTCTGCAGGTATGACAATTTCACCTTTGGAATGTGGTTTTAAACTTGTCAATTCTATTGCTTTCTCTTGACCCAAATAGTTATACTTTAGAATAATCTCATTCAGATTTGTATGGTCAAATCTATTATAGATTGGAAGAATCAAATCTTCAGTTTTTTTAAATTCTTTTATTGAATTTCCTTCTATCAAAACTCTGATCGGAGAATGAGCCTTTTTTGTCGACCAAAATTCAGGTTTCTTCCTTCGCCAAACATCGACAATCCCCCATTCTCCATACCCTACAGCAGAACCCTGAAAATCAACAGGTTTTGCAGTCTTTGAAAACTCCTTCCAGTATGGACTCCCTTTTTTTAACTCTTTAGGAATATAAAAAACCTCATCTACATAACCCCAGATCGCACCCCCTAATCCGCCCTGTGTTGGAAATAATCCTCCCCACATCATGTCCATTGATAATCCCCAAAACTCCCTAATATTGGGATCATTTCTTAAAGTTTGGTAAGTATAACAGGCTGGATGTGCCCACTCATCAAATAGTGCTGGTATCCCATGCCCTTGAAAATTCTTTGTACTCATTCCAAATTGAGAAATATTACCATAGACATCTTGGTAATGCATACTCAGAATCTCATAAATTTTATCTCCTTCCTTTTGACTACCTGGATAGCTCCAAATAATTGGTCTAGATGTATCTTTTGATTTTACAAAGTCAAAACTTTCCTGAAAATTTCTCCCATAAATCGATTCATTTCCAATTGACCAAATAATTACCGATGGATGAGATTTAAAAGTATTGACCATTTCCCTACATTGGCTAATATATTGATCTCTAAAGGATGAATCATTCTGAGAGGCTCCAGGGGCATAATTCTTTTGTCGATATGTGTCAACAAAACATACCGCTGTCTCAACCTCAACATAAATTCCTTGTTCATTACAATATTCAACAAACCGCTCTGTAGGTGGGTAATGCGATGTTCGAACAAAATTAATATGAGATTCCTTAAAAAGCTCAACATCTAATTTATCATATTCTGCAGTTGACACCCTACCTAATTTAGGATGAATATCATGTCGATTCGCTCCTCTCAATTTTATTGGGCTGCCATTCACCAAGAACTGATCTTTCACAATCTTTACCTCTCTAAATCCTACCTGTTTTATAAAAGAATAGACTAATTTGTCCCTTCTTTTAACCTCAACTAATAATTTATAAAGATTCGGATGCTCAGCGTCCCATTTTTTTGGATTCTTTACTGATAAGGAATTTAAATTTACACCGCTTTTTAGGTTAAATTTGTTGTTTTCAAGTGAAATTTTATCTCCTTGTGGATCGATTAAAGAATATTCAACAATTGATTTATCTGTAGTTTCTTGGAAAAATGAAATATCAATTTGTCCATTCACATAATTATCGTCTAGATCAATTTCATAATTAAAATCGGTTAATGAGATTTTAGGAGTAGCAAATAAGGTCACATCTCGTAAAATCCCCCCTATTGGATGATGAGCATAGCCAGATGCATATGAAATATCATTCAAACGATCGGTTACTTTTAATTCAATTAAATTTTCTTTACCAACTTGAACATAATCAGCTATATCTGTCTCCCATCTTGTAAAACCACCATTATGTTTTCTAATAAACTGGCCATTTATCGTTAATTCAGCCTCAGAATAAACCCCATCAAACCTTAAAATAATTCGCTGCCCTTTAAAAGATTCTGGCACGAGAAAACTCTTTTTATACTCATAAGCTTTATCATGCTCTATGCCATATCCCTGCATTACTAATTCTCCAGGAACTATAACATCTTCCCAATTTGAATTTTCATCAAATTGAAACTGCCAAATACCATTTAAAGAAATAATTGGATTATCTACCTTATCATACTTTAATGGTAATTGATAAGATATTTCCTGAGCACTAATTTTTAATTGTAAAATGAATAAGAAAAGTAACAATAATTCCTTCATGGCCTTTTTAATGGTTATAAATTTTTAAAAAAATTACAATTTCAATTGAACAAAATTACCGTCATATTTTCCATGATACTAAAACTCTCTACACAAATTTTAAAACTATATATACCCAATATTTAATTAATTAATATAACTTATGGTATTATAGTTGAATTTCAGCATATTAATGCTTTATTTGTGTTTAGTATCAATATACTTTGAATATGAAAGCTCAATTTATAGAATTATCTCCTCCAACTGAGAAGACAATTCACATTAAACAAGTTAACCAGGAATTTTTAAGTAATCCTTTACATTTTCATGAATTGTGTGAATTGGTGTTAGTCCAAGAAAGTTTTGGGAGAAGAATTGTTGGAAACCACGTAGATAGCTTTTCCTCTGGTGACTTGGTATTGATGGGACCAAACATTCCTCATATCTGGAGAAATGATGAAATTTTTCTTGAACCGGAGAGTAAGCTTAGAGCAAAAGCAATTGTTATTTATTTCCCTTCTGATTTTTTAATTAGGTTAACAGATGAACAAAAAACGATTCAAGCAATGCAGAATTTTATTAACAAAGCAAAACAAGGAATTAGGTTTTATGGAGAAACTAAAGATAAAGCCAGAAAAATGATTGAAGATTTACCTGAAAAATTAAGTATTTCTAGAATAACTGGCTTTTTAAATCTTATTGAATTATTACATGACAGTAAGGAATATGAAACTTTAGCAACGGATGCTTACAAAGCTCATTTCGGCCAACAGGAGACAAATAGAATAAACCAAATTTATGTTTACGTCATGTCGAATTTCAAAGAAAATGTATCCTTAAATGAAGCAGCGGAAATATTAAACATGACACCAAATGCTTTTTGTAGATTCTTTAAAAGACATACCCAAAAATCATTTTCAAGATTTGTCAATGAGATGAGAATAGGACATGCATGTAAATTATTATTGGATAAAACATACAGTATATCGGAAATTTGCTACTTGAGTGGATATCAAAATTTAACAAATTTCAATAAATTTTTTAAATCAATTATGAATAAAAGTCCACGAGAATATCGAAAAGATTTACACCTATAAACTTAGTCCCCTAACCTCTTTTAAAACCATTTCCATAGATAAAGCTTCTTCATCGATCCAGTTTTGATAATCATGGATAGCTGTTTGTCTTAAGTCTTCAGACACATAACCTTCCTCAACTAACTGTTTAGAGCTCGCAACCTTTAACCAGATTTTTAATTTATCAACAAACAAGGGATGATTATTAGGGTAATATTCATTGGCTTCATAAATTTCAATATTTTGAAAACCTGTTTCTCGAAATAAGTCAGGCAAATCATCAGCCATCCTGTTATTCATTCCCGAATCTCTTCGCCATGTTAACCAAGATTGATAAAATCTTTGCATGCTATCAGGAACCTTTGGATGCCAAGCAATATCTTCATGTATATAATCCAATACTGACAATATACCATTCGTTTTTAAAAGGCTTTTCATCTTAACAATAGCCTCCTTTTGGTTTGTCAACCATTGCAATGTCCTTGCTGATACAATTAAATCAAACTTTTCGTTCGGAGAGAAATCCATTAAATCTATATGTATTAATTCAAGATTTTCAATATCGGAATTCATTTGATTTCCTGAATTAATAAATTCTAATGTGTGATCAATTCCTACAACCTTGCCGGTTGGACCAACAAGCTCAGCAATACCCTTTGTGATCGCTCCTGTTCCACAACCTACATCCAATACGATCATACCCGGCTTAATTAAGGGAACAACCGTCTTGTAATCATGCTGCAATGTCCTGGCATCAAATATCTTATCTGCAGATTGTTTGGTCCTATCTACATATTTTTGCATAATAGAGTTCTTTTAGGTTGAAAAATAAACCTAAAATACATCATTTTATTTAGATAGCAACCTCTTTCTGATTCGACTTAGAGATTGATTTTTTATTCCTAGAAATGAAGCAATGTGATATGCATTTATTCTTTGTAAAATATTTGGGTGCTCTGCTATTAAATTCAAATAGCGTTCTTCATGACTTAAAAAAAGAAGCTCTTCAGTTCTAACTTGAGAATTATTGAAAAAATGTTCCGCCAACATACGACCAAACCTCTCCCAATTTTTATGAGATTCATATAAGTTTTGTAATTTCTCATAACTGATATAAATAATCTCCGAATCTTCAAGAGCTTCTATAAAGTATCTGCATGGATGCTGAAAAACGAAACTTCGAAATGAAACAACAAACTGATCTTCAGAAAAGAAAAAAATATTCTTCTCTTCACCAGAATCATCATCATAATAGTAAATCCTAAAAATACCTTTGACAATTATTCCTAAATCTTTACAAACAATATTCTGCTGATTGAAATAATCATTTTTCTTAATTATCTTTTTATTCCAAAATGGAAGACTCATCGAAATATCCTCATCCGATAAATCACCTATTCCATTCAGAATTTTCTTAAGGTATTCTAGTTTTTCTGTCATTAAATATTCCGTATATCTTAAAGTTAAGAAATTCGATTATGTTTTCTTTGTTTTATGAATTGATAGATGGAACCAACAATAAATAACAATAAAATTATCCCTAAAGTCTTTACCACCAATGGATCACTAACATCCTTAGCCAAAGGATTTCCTACTGGAATTCTAGTCAAAGTTTCATTTGTCGTAGGAATCATAGACAAGAAAAAGCTTAAGCTCAAGAAAAAATTTTCAAAATACTTACCATTAGGCTTTTTAACCTTCTTATTAATGATGAGTGCAACTATGATTAAAATTAAAATAACAATTGAAATCCCATGGCCTGGGTTGAAACCTCCATGTTTACTGATACCCAATGCCGTAACACTGGTAATCAAAGTACCATAAAAGTAAATTCTCCCACTCAGCTTATCCAAATGAATCTTACCGAATTTTACAAAGGAAAACAAACCCGCAAATATTGAAAGAATACCGATTAGAGTATGAAATACTCCTAAGCCTGTAAGTCCCATCGCTTATCCTTCCTTATATTCAACCGAAAGAGTTATATCTAATCCTGTTAGAGCTTTTGAAATCAAACAATTTTCTTTAGCTCCTCTTGCAATCTCTTCAAATTCCTTTGAAGAAAGACCCGCAATAGTATCTGCAGTAAGATTTAACTCAACCATTTCGATTTTACCCTTCTCCATGTCAAAATATACATTGGCAGTCGTATTCAAATTGCCTGGCTCATATCCCAATTGGGTCAATGCCAAGGACATTGCCATTGTAAAACATCCAGCATGTGCTGCTCCTAATAATTCCTCTGGATTTGTTCCAATCCCATCTGCAAATCTTGTGTTAAATGAATATTGGGTAGAATTTAAAACCCCGCTCTGAGTGCTGATCTTTCCTGATCCTGATTTGATGTTGCCATTCCAAATGGCATTTGCTGTTCTTTTCATGATTTTTCCTTTATTGTTTGAAACAAAAATCAGCCAAATTCGAACAGCATTTTTTCACTTAAGTGAATTTTTAAAATTATTTTTTGAACTCAGGTGAATGCTAATATGAAGGTTTATTGAAATATGGTATTCCTGTTAACTCATATAGGGGTTTATATAACATAACTCTTTTAATTAGTTTCCCGTGATCCTTGTATCGAAGTAACTTTTTAAGTTTATTCCCAATGGTAAAATTCTTGGTCATAGAAAGGAGTTCAACTGCCATTTTATTAGAATTTAAATTATCAACAGCAATATCCCGTAATTCTTTGCCATGATCAGCATTGTATTTGCCAAATTCCCTTATCAAATCCTTTTCTGTATATTTTCGGTTTAAATACCTCCCGGAACAATTATTTCTAATATACTTCCAAAAATTCTTGGGTTGAAGATATCCATCTGCTTTATTTCCATTATATCCTCTATTGTCATAGATTAAACAGGGTCTCCCACAAGCCATGGCATCATATATAGACCTTCCAACTCCAACTACAATGTCTGATTTATTAATATGTTCTTCGATATCCAAAGTAGGATTTACAAGTTTGTTATACGACCTAAATTCCCATCCTTTATGGTTACAGATTTTCTTTAATATCTCATTTGCCCTTTCACTTTGACACAAGGATAATACACTTTCTATCTGATTTTTAGGATCAGATAAAGAAATTTTTTGTTGAACATCAACCCCATTTAAGATAACCGAATTTGGATACCCCAGTTTTGTGAGATGATTTGATACTTCTTCCGAAATTCCAATATGATAATCTGCTAATGGAGATGGTTGTTCCAAATCTGGAATTATTCCATGACAAACTTGAATTATTTTTCCCTTATTATATAATTCGAAAACTGAAGTCCTATGATTCGCAATTATTAAATCATACTTTTCATTAGACATAAATGGAATTTGTAATTCAGACTCAATTTTATCGGATACTAATCCCCTGTTAAATGCAAAATATTCTAATTGTAACCCTTCAATTTGCTTCAGTGCTTTTAATAAATCGTAGGTATATGCCTCGGAACCTCCTATTTGATCTAAATGATTTGTAGCTACTAATATTTTACTAGGATTTTTTACCATGAATAAAATATGTTGATTGGTATTTAACTCGAAAAGTAGATATTAAAAAAACGATGCCAATTAGGATTTGATACATTAACATTGCAACTTTTTTGTTACAACCATTTTGTCCTTTCATGATTTTAAGCATAAAATGCATTAATAGAAAATCCTTATATTTGTTGTAATGCGATTCATTTCTATTATATTAATGATGTACGTCATGGTATTAACTTTAATACCTTGCAGTGATCATTTATTTGAATCCTCTAACACACAACATCATCACAATCATTCTGAAAACCAAAAAGATCATCAGCATGAAAATCATGACTGTGGAAAGGATACCTGTACTCCTTTTTGTACTTGTTCATGCTGCGGAATCGCATTAAGCGCAGCCGATTTTCATATATTCAAACTTGAAAAACCTTTTGAATCCTTTACTTACCAGGATTTAACTCATAAACCTTATCCATTAATTAGCATCTTCCAAGAAAACATCTGGCAACCGCCTAGAGTTTAAAATTCAATTATTTAAATATTCTGAGCGAATTAGTTTAGAATAAAATTCTGATTTATGAAATTTTCAAAATTTCATATCCTAATTAAATGTTGAATTTAATCTACATCATGTGCTAGATCATATTATAAAATTTAGTATCAAGAACAAGATCATTATTGGAATAATGACATTAGTTCTTATTATATGGGGAGTTTGGTCAGCTACTAAACTTCCAATTGATGCTGTCCCTGATATCACGAATAATCAGGTACAGATCTTTACTACCACCCCTACTCTAGCTGGACAAGAGGTAGAACGTTTGGTTACATTCCCTATTGAACAAAGCCTCGCAAATATTCCTGACATTGAAGAAATCAGATCTATTTCTAGGTTTGGCCTTTCTGTTATTACGGTTGTATTTAAAGAGGAAGTCGATATTTATTTTGCTAGGCAACTTATCAATGAAAAATTAGGGGATGTATCGGAAAATATTCCCAAAGGTATTGGTACACCAGAAATGGCGCCTGTAAGTACAGGTCTAGGAGAAGTCTATCAGTATATTATACACCCAAAAAAGGGTAGCGAAAAGAAATACTCCTCAATGGATTTGCGGGAAATGCAAGATTGGATTGTAGCCCGGCAACTTTATGGTACTCCAGGTGTCGCTGAGGTGAATAGTTTTGGTGGTGAACTAAAACAGTACGAAGTGGCTGTTCATCCTGATCAACTTCGGGCAATGGGTGTGAGCATCCCAGAAATATTTACCGCATTAGAACAAAACAACCAAAATACCGGTGGTGCTTATATCGATAAAAAACCTAATGCCTATTTTATCCGAGGAATAGGATTAGTAACTTCCCTAGAGGATGTTGGAAATATTCCTGTTAAAACTGATGGAATTGTCCCAATATTTATCAAAGATGTGGCAGATGTACGTTTGGGTAGTGCCGTTCGATATGGGGCTTTGACTTATAACGGTGAAGTCGATGCTGTTGGTGGCGTTGTCATGATGCTGAAAGGAGAAAACAGTAATGATGTGGTTAACCGCATCAAAGAAAAATTGCCAACCATTCAAAAATCTCTTCCTAATGATGTTTTAATTGAACCTTATCTCGATCGGACTGATCTCATTGATCGTGCAATCAGCACCGTTCAAAAAAATCTTATCGAAGGTGCGTTAATAGTAATTTTTGTCCTGGTTCTTTTCCTAGGAAACTTAAGAGCTGGTTTAATTGTTGCTTCTGCAATCCCATTATCTCTTCTTTTTGCTTTAGGGATGATGAATGTCTTTGGTGTAAGTGCTAATCTGATGAGTTTGGGGGCAATTGATTTTGGATTGATAGTCGATGGTGCCGTTATTGTCGTTGAAGCAACTTTACATCATCTTGGCCTTAGAAAATCCACCCACAAATTAAGTCAATTGGAAATGGATCAAGAAGTTTTTGATTCTGCATCCAAAATTAGGACCCAAGCTGCCTTTGGGGAAATTATTATTCTAATCGTCTATATCCCCATTTTAACACTCGTCGGAGTGGAAGGTAAAATGTTTACTCCTATGGCAAAAACGGTAGGATTTGCAATTTTTGGCGCACTAATCCTTTCCCTGACTTATATCCCTATGATGTGTGCGCTTTTCTTACCTAGAAAAGGGCATGAAAAGAAAACTTTCAGTGACAAATTTATAGATAAATTACACGATATATATGCGCCCCTGCTAGATAAGGCAATTCAAATAAAATACATTATTGTATCCATTGCACTTGCAATTTTCTTATTTAGTTTGTTCCTCTTCAATAGAATGGGTGGAGAATTTATCCCTCAGCTCCAAGAAGGTGATTATGCTTTCCATTGTATTTTACCTCCAGGAACTTCCTTAAGCCAAAGCATCGAAACTTCCATGCAAGCTTCCAGAATAATTAAAGAATTTGAAGAAGTCAAAATGGTGGTAGGAAAAACTGGTTCAGCAGAAGTGCCAACAGACCCTATGCCACCTGAAGCAACGGATATGATGGTAATTTTAAAACCTCAAGAAGAATGGACCTCTGGTAGGTCTTATGAAGAATTGGGAGATGCTATTATGCAAAAGCTCCAAGTTATCCCTGGAGTTTTCTTTGAAAAAAACCAACCGATTCAAATGCGTTTTAACGAATTAATGACTGGGATTCGTCAAGATGTTGCAGTGAAAATTTTTGGTGAAAATTTGGATAGCTTAATGAATTATGCAAATAAAGTAAATGCTATCATACAATCTGTTCAAGGCGCTACCACCCCTCAGGTTGAACAAGTTACTGGTTTGCCCCAAATCAATATTCAATACGACCGTGTAAAAATGGCAAATTATGGCCTAACCATTCAGGATGTAAATGATATGGTTAGTACTGCTTTTGCAGGAAAAAGCACTGGATTGGTGTATGAAAATGAACGCCGATTTGATCTTGTGGTAAGACTGCATGATGAACACAGAAATAACATTGATGATGTAAGTGAATTACTAATCCCAACCAAAAATCATCAGATGATTCCATTGTCTCAAGTAGCTAAAATCGATTTCAGTATCGGTCCTGCTCAAATAAGTCGCGAAGAAGGAAAACGAAGAATAGTAATTGGATTTAATGTTTCTGGAAGAGATGTGCAATCTGTCGTCGAAGAAATTCAAGAAAAACTTAGTAATCAAGTAAAATTACCATCTGGTTATTATTTTACTTATGGAGGGCAATTTGAAAATCTACAAATGGCAAGCGCAAGACTAATGATTGCTGTGCCAATTTCTTTATTCCTTATATTTTTATTGCTCTACTTTACATTTCATTCATTTAAACAGGCTTTGTTAATTTTTACCGCAATACCTATGAGTGCAATTGGTGGTGTATTCGCTCTATTAATTCGGGATATGCCTTTCAGTATTAGTGCTGGCGTAGGTTTTATCGCTTTATTTGGTGTAGCAGTATTGAATGGTATTGTCCTCATCGGAAAATTCAATCAACTTGAAAAAGAAGGAATAACTGACATAATTAAAAGAGTAAAAGAAGGGACTGAAGTAAGATTAAGACCAGTATTGATGACTGCTACGGTAGCATCTTTAGGATTTCTTCCCATGGCAATCAGTACAAGTGCTGGTGCTGAAGTTCAAAAGCCTTTAGCAACTGTAGTTATTGGCGGTTTGGTCACTGCAACGATATTAACCTTATTTGTACTTCCTCTCCTATATATCATTTTCAATTCTAAAATTAATCTTAAAGGAAGAACAATGAAAACAATAGTTTCCATAATGGCTTTCATAACCTTAGGTTGTTTAACTGCTAATGCTCAACAAAAAATAAATATTGATCAAGCTATTCAATTTACCTTGGAAAATAATAAAGGAATTCAATCTAATGACCTTCAAATAAAAGCATCAGAAAGCCTATTAAAAACCACATCAGAACTCCCCAAGACTGATCTGAATTTCCAATACGGCCAAAATGACGGTTTCGAAAAAAATGACGCCATTTCAATTGCTCAAACTATTCCCTTTCCAACTTTATTTAATTCTAAACGAGAATTAATACGTGAACAAATCAAGGATAAAACACTTTTAAAAGAATTGAATATCAATCAATTAAAAACACAGGTAAGGACGTACTTCTTTCAAATTGCATATTTAGAAAATAATGAAAAAGAACTGCAATCATTAGATAGTATATACGTTGATTTTATTCGTATAGCTGAAGTCAGATTCAATGCCGGTGATACAAAAAAAGTAGATATTAATACTGCTCAGGCCAAAAGAGGCGAAATAAACTTACTCCTGAAACAGAATAATATGATGATAAGAAATGCATATAACAGTTTAAAGAACCTTATGCAATACAAGGAGGATTTTTTCATTGATTCTCCTGATGAATTTGTCCCACTGAAAATCTCAGAATTAATCAATACTTCAAAAATTGAAGATCACCCTCAGATTCTTGCGCTTTATCAACAAGCCAAAATAGCTGAAGCCAATAAAAAGGTTGAAAAAGCAAATGGATTGCCCGATTTTAAAATAGGATATACAAACACATCCTTAATAGGGATGCACCAACGAAACGGTATAGAGCAATATTACGACCGAGGTCAGAGATTTCATTCTTTCGACATAGGTATAGCTATCCCATTAACATACGGTACTACAAAAGCTAAAATCAGATCGTTAGATTATGAAAAACAAGCAGCAGAAAAGTCTGCTGAATGGCAAAAACAAAAAATGCTTATTGATTATCAAAATTTAATGAACCAATATGAACAAAACTTAAATCAGTACAGCTATTTCAAAGAAAATGCACTACCGAATGCAAATGAAATAATAAACGCTGCAAAACTAGGATATTCTGCAGGAGATATCTCTTATGTTGAATATCTTTTTGCCCTTCAAACAACTACGGATATATACCTCAATTATTTACGAAGTATTCAAAGCATAAACGAAACCGTAATTTCAATTTATTCAATAGCCAATCAATAAAAATATGAGAACTCAATATATTATCAAATTAATGTTCATAAGCATGGCTATTGCCTTATCCTTGAACGCATGCAAATCAGATAATAAGCAAGCTTCAGAAACCTCTGAACATTCAGCAGAATCTGAACATGAACATGAACATACTGATTCTGAAAAATCAACAATTGCATCTTTAACCGAAGATCAAATTAAAGAAGTTGGAATCCAATTTGGAAAGATTGAACAAAAAAATCTAACCGCCCAAATTACTGCTAATGGCGTCTTAAATGTTCCAAATAACAATCGTTCAAATGTAACTCCATTGTATGGTGGGGTTATTCAAAACCTTTTAGTACAATTAGGTGATCATGTTCGTAAAGGCCAAACAATTGCAACCATCATAAATCCTCAATTCATCCAAATACAAGAAGATTACTTAAATGCTAGTAATGAAATTATTGCTGCAGAACAAGAATTACAACGACAACAAGAATTGAATGCCGGAAATGCCGGTGTAAAAAGAAATCTTCAAAATGCTAGCAGTAATTTAAATATACTCAGAACAAAAAAAGCTGCTACAGCAAAACAACTTCAACTATTGGGAATTAACCCCAACTCCATTTCAACATCCTCTATAAAGTCTGCTTTATCCATTTCAAGTCCAATTAATGGAGTTGTCTCCAACGTCTACGCAAAATTAGGGAGCTATGTCGATGTCGCATCTCCTATTGTGGAAGTCGTAGACAATAGCATGATACATTTGGACTTACAGGTATTTGAAAGAGATTTACCTAAACTAAAATTAGGTCAGGAAATTAATTTTACTACCACAAATAATCCCGCTAAAACTTTTTCCGCAAAGATTTCTAGAATTGGCGCATCCTTTGAAAATAAAAGTAAGACTATTGCAATACATTGTTTAGTTATCGGCGATAAAACAGGTTTAATCGATGGAATGAATACATCTGGATCCATTAGTGTAGATAATATAACAAGTGAAGCCGTTCCAAATGAGGCAATTGTAGAATCTGAAGGAAAAACTTATATTTTCATTGAAACGAAAAAGGTAGCTGAAGAACACGAGGACCATGAACATGACCATGCAGCTGAAAATGAATCTAAAGAATTACCTGTTCATAATGAAGACGAAGTTCATGACCATAGTCAAATTGAAAAATCTTCTTCAAATAAGGTGAATTTTGAAAAAATTGAAGTCATAAGAGGAGTTTCAAATATGGGATTCACAGGCATCACTCCGATTAATGAAATTCCCTCTGACAGCAAAGTAGTTATTAAAAATGCTTTTTTTATAAACGCTAAAATGAGCGGAACTGTTGGACATAGCCACTAAAATCCAATTCCCTAATTGAAAAAGAATAATGAACAACTGAACCATACTATGTTTCAGTTGTTCATTAACAAAAAAATGAATATGAAACATAATATTCCTCCCCAATACGAAGGGAAAGATTTGAATATTTCTGATTCTGTTGAATTTGAAAATGAAATTGCTGCTAAGAACTTTTATTTAGATGCTAAAAATAGATTATTACAAATCAATAATTGGGATGATATTGCAAAAGTATCCGCCTCTACTTTCCAACATTTAGATTCATTCGGAAATTATTCTAATGAAAAGCCAGAAGAAGGTGACTATATAAAAATTGATATTCCTGGTCCTGGATTATACAGTACAGGTGGATACGACTTTGTGAAAATTGAACAAATATCGGAAACGAATGAGCCTAATAATGACTTAATAACTATGACCCTCAGACCATCTAGCAAACCTGATGACGAAGATGATCATGAAACAAAACATTTCTTTAAGAATTTAGCAAGTTCAACATTTCAAGTTAAAAGAAATGGGAGAATTGTTGAAGCCAATTATTTTGGAAGAAATGAACTAATAAACACAGAGTTAGATTCTTTAATTGATAGGATAAGAAACCTTTTTGTCGCATTTGGAGCCAAGTTAGGAGCATCTTATCCTCAATGGAAGTCCTTAATATCTGGGATTTTGAATAAGTAACCTATTGTTCACTTTCTCCCATTAATGTGGAAAGTAATTCTTCAACACAAATTGTAGCATATGTGGATTCATGATCAGAATAAGCATATGGTAAAATCAATTGGTTATTATGAATAATCTGACCACAGGAATATAAAACATTCGGAACATATCCGTTCCTTTCTTCTTCATTGGCAAACAACAAAGGTTCCTTCAGCTTTCCTATTACTTTGGTAGGGTCTTTAAGATCCAGTAACATCGCCCCAATTACATATTCACGCATAGGACCAACCGAATGGGTAATAACCAACCATCCCTTTTCAGTTTCTAATGGCGATCCACAATTGCCAACCTGAATAAATTCCCATGGAAACTCTGGCTCAGATACAACATGGATTTCTCCATGCCAATTTGTTAAAGAATCAGAAAATGAAACATAACTATTTTCTCCATCTACCCTACATAACATCGCATATTTTCCATTAACCTTACGAGGAAATAATGCAGCCCCTTTATTCGCTATTTTCCCATTAATAGGTTGAATTTTAAAATTTATAAAATCCTTGGTTGACAATAGTTTAGGGAGAATAGAATGGCCATCATAGGCGGTATATGTAGCGTAATATGTGATTTTCCCCTTTTCATTCTTAAATCCTACAAATCTTGCATCTTCAATACCGTTTTTTTCAGTATCACTAATTGGAAAAATAACACGTTCTGAAATGGATGTATCCAAGGAGTAAGCTATTTCATAATGTGAAGAAGCAAGCCATAATATCTGCTGCATCAATATCTGGCTATCATGACTTAACTCATTTTCTTCCTCTATTTCATTAACAAACCTGACTAACTCATCATAAATAAAGGTATCAGCAAATTTCTCATCAATGATCTTTATAATATCCTTTTCAGGATTATGCATTTGCAATAACTTTTCTAAAAACTCCTCCTTCTTATATCTATAGTTTTTGACATGTTTTGGTTTGTCTAATAAGATTCCGACTTCATCTAATGTAATATTTAAGTTTTTATCAATTATGCCCGACCTAAATACAATTGATGATAGATGACCCTCGCCCACTGCTCTAAAACTGAGTACAACCCTCTTTTCTCCTTCATGGGTTTGAGATTGATCTGGAGAGATAACAATAGAGGGATTAAAATATGCAGCTGCCTCAATAGAATATTCCATAGTGAAATATGAACCTATTAATAGTTTCTCTACATCAGAAAGCTTCTGCTTGTCAATTTTAAGCTCTTTCAGTTCTTGCTCCTTAAATTTAAAGTTTCGTTCTAATACATTCAGAACACTACGATGCCTACGAGCGTAATTCCTTAAAATTTGTGTAATCAAACTATATTTTTGCTCTTCACTCAGACCTAAAACCCTTTGAATTATTCTCTTTGAACGATCTGAAGATAAATTGAATCTTCGTGCTAATACGCGATCCAATTTTGGTTTGAAATATATATTCTTTCTATTTACTGTTATTCCCATTGCATCTATTATCTTTTTAAAACATTCTATCATTAAACGTATTAAATAAAGAGTTGTTTATTATTTGTCATTTTATTAAGATTTCATCGTCGTTCAGAACAATTTATATCTCTAAAATGTTCAGGATATACCAAATGAATAATTTGGAAATCAAATTTGCAAAAGGACATCTATGAAAATATTAATTATTGGTACTTACATGCCTAGAAAATGTGGAATAGCAACATTTACGCATGATTTATATAAATCAATCTCCATAAAGAATAATGAAATAAACATTTTGACAATTTCTGATGGTTCTGAGTCAGCCTTTCCTAGAGAAGTTAAAAGAATCATTTCTAGAGATGAGAAAGAAAGTTATATCGAAGCAGCAAAATGGGTAGAAAGCCAGAATTATGACTGTTGTATCCTCCAGCATGAATTTGGAATTTTTGGTGGAAATGCTGGAGATTTTATCCTTGATTTTGTTAAAAACCTTAATATTCCAATAATTACAAACCTTCACACAATATTAGAAAATCCTAGTATTGATGAGTTCAATGCTATTAAAGAATTAGCCTCGTTGAGTATTAAAATCACTGCAATGACAAGCAGGGGAATAGAAATGCTAAAAGATGTCTATTCATTAAACCCTTTCAAACTTGAGCTTATTCCTCATGGTGTTCCAGATTTTAATCTTACCCACGAGCAAGCAAAAGCAAGATTAGGATATGAAGATAAAAAAGTTATGTTATCATTTGGACTATTAGGTCGTAGCAAAGGATACGAAGTAGCCATTAAAGCTTCATCCCTTGTTGAAGATGACAATTTCATCTATATCATTCTCGGAGCTACTCATCCTAATGTTTTAAAAGAAGAAGGTGAATCTTATAAAAACAGCTTAATACAGCAAGCTCGAGATTTAAAATTATCTGGAAAAGTCTTTTTTATTGATCATTTTGTCAGTGATGAAATGTTGCAATTGTACTTAAAAGCTTGTGATATATATGTTACTCCTTATCCAAATAAAAATCAAATGAGTAGCGGAACGTTATCCTTTGCAATAGGTGCTGGTGCAGCAGTAATTTCTACCCCTTACTGGTATGCTATTGACTTATTAGCAAATGATAGAGGTCTACTATTTGATTTTAATGATTCAAATGAATTAGCAAATCACATCAATGATTTATTAAAAAATCCTAAAAAATTAAACAGGTATAAAGAAAATGCACTACAATTCGGGAAATCAATGTCTTGGAAAAATGTTGGAAATATGCATCTTCAACTTATATCTAAATTAATAAATCCAAGAAATAAAATTCAAGAAATAAAAAGAAAGCAAGAACCAGTTAAATTCCTAAATCCAGGTAAATCTAATTTTCTTATCTCATCATAACTATAGGTTTTGCTAAAAGAAGAATATAACAATACTTTAAGGGACTTTTTTAGAAAAGTCCCTAATATTGACTTAGCATACATCAAATCCTTAACCAACAGAACAGGAATCCTACAACACGCTAAATTCAATATCCCAGATTATCATCACGGCTATTGTTTAGACGATAACTCAAGAGCTTTACTTCTCATTTTAATGGCATCCCAAGAATTAGATGAACCCATTCAAGATGATTTAATCTCAACTTATTTATCATATATCTTTTATTCTCAAACTGAAAGTGGATATTTTATAAATTTTATGGGTTATGATTTGAAATTTTTAGAAACAATTGGATCCGAAGATTCAATAGGAAGAACAATTTGGTCGTTGGGATACTTAATTGGACATCATAAATTCAAAAAGTTCCATGCTATTGCGAAGGAAATGTTTGATAAAGCTATCAATCATGTTATCAATTTTAAATCAATTAGAGCAATATCTTATAGTGTCTTAGGTATTTTATACTTTCTTAATACATATCCAAACCAACAATCCCAGTTGAATCAGATAAATAAGTTATTATCATTCTTAGAAGATGAATTTAATGCTGCCGCAGAAGATAACTGGCACTGGTTTGAAGAAATAATCTCTTATGATAATGCTATAATACCTTTAAGTCTTCTCAGAGCAGGAAGGTTTTTTAATATAGAGAGATTTAAAAATATTGGAATTAAAAGCGCCAAATTTTTAGACAATATCCTCTTTAAAAATAATTATTTATCACTTATTGGTAATGAAAATTGGTTAGCAAAAAATTCCAATTTTAGTAATGTTGGTCAACAACCAATTGAAGTATCAAGCATAATCCTCTTAAACAAGGAATTATTTCTTATTACTTCTGAAAATGAATATTTAGAAAAAATAAAGCTTTCCTTTCTTTGGTTTTTAGGAATTAACGATCATAATTATTGCTTATTTAATTTTGAAAATATGGCTTGTTATGATGGCTTAGAACCTTATGGAATAAATGGAAATATGGGTGCAGAAAGTAACATAGCTTTTTGGATTTCTTACATCCACGTTAAAAACGTTTTATAAAATTCAATTGAACGATTTCACTGTCCATTTGTTTTAATAAAAGAAGCAACCAAAAAGGAGATGCTATGAAAAATGAAAATAAAACAAAACACCCAATGGATGGAAAAAATGATGTTCACACGACTTCTAAAAAAAGAAATGAATATCCAATTGATAAACTGGAAAATAAAACTAAAATCGAATTGTTAGCCGAAGCTAAAAATGCAGGCATTAAAGGTAGACATCAATTGAATAAAAATAATCTAATCCACGCAATAAGGAACAATTTAAAATAATGGCAAAATCCTTTACCAAAAAATCTTTTTCAAATAATGCCTTAAAATATGTTGACAGTAACTTACAAGGTTTTTCGAGGAAGAAAAATGGTAAAGGATTTTCTTTTTTTGACCATAAGAATAAAAAAATAACCAATCAAAAGATTATTGCTAGAATAAATAATTTAGTAATACCACCGAATTGGAAAAATGTATGGATCTGTCCGTTTAAAAATGGCCATATCCAAGCAACCGGATTAGATGATAGAAAAAGAAAACAGTATATCTATCATCATTTATGGATTCAACATCAAAATACAAACAAATACATACATCTATATCAATTTGGTAAAGGCTTGCCTACCTTAAAAAAGAGAATTAACAAAGATTTGAAGAAAAAGCAAATTGATGTCAATTTTATTGCCGCTTTAGCTATAAAGATTATATTAAAAACTTCAATAAGGCCGGGTAATGAAGTGTATAAAAAATCTAATGGGTCATATGGATTGACAACTCTTCAAAATAAACATGTCAGTTTGAAGAATGGAATAGTCACATTTAAATTTGTAGGTAAAAAGGCTGTTAAACAAGAAAAACAAATTAAGGACAAAGCTCTATTTAATTTAATAAAGAAAGTTAAATCAATACCTGGCAGCAGATTTCTGCAATTTTATGATGACAACAAAAAAATACGACCAATAAGTCCTGCTATTTTAAACTCATACCTCCAAAACATATATCAAAATAACACGACCAATAAAACTATTCGTACTTGGAATGCCTGTTATTTAAGTCTTGAATTTCTACTAAATAACTACCAAGCTAATCAGAAAAGAAATAAAACATCCAAACAGTTAATTGAATTTGTAGCCTCTAATCTTGGAAATACAGTGGCAGTTGCGAAAAAGAACTATATCGCACCTAGGATTATTCAAGAATTTGAAAATGAAAAACTAGATACTTGGTTAAGCAGAAATAAAAAAACAAAAGTCAGAAAATCAATAATTCAAAAGAAATTATTGAAAATTTTAAAGTAATCTATATCTATAAAACATACTACACTCTATAGTATAAATACTTGATTAATAAATAAATAAAACCTATTTGACTCTCAAGGTTTTTATTAATAAAGTATTTAAAATCATGGAAAACACAGATAAAAAAATTGACCTACTTAATGAAGCCATTGAAATTAATAATGACCGAATTAAAGGCTATGAAAAAGCTATTGAAATTGCTGCTGATGCAAACTTAAGAGAATTACAAACTTTATTTAAAAGTTATATCGAGCAGTCTCAACAATTTATTATGGAATTAAAGCCATTATTAAAACAGTATCATGTTGAACCAGAATCAGGAACAAACTTGACAGGTAAAATATTCAGAATCTGGATGGATATTAAATCGGCCATCTCCCCTTCCATATCACAAGCAATATTAGATACTTGTGAACGTGGAGAAGATGAATTTAAAGAAACTTATAAGGAAATTCTAAGTGAAAGCCTCGATGATTACAGAAATCTTGTCGATATCTTACAAATGCAACTTTCTAAACAAATTGAAGCCCACCAACACATTAAAGAACTAAGAGATTTATAATTTGAAATTATAAGAAATTTAAATAGGTATTTAATTATTTAATACGGTTTTTGTGATGTTAAATACGGTTTTTTTATTGATAATTGATAACATAGGAACAATCATTCTATATTTAAAAGGTTGATAATTATTATGGACTCAAGCCTATTAAACATATTTTTTTTCATCGTTGTAATTCTGGTAATTGGATTTACTATTTACAATATTCGCTCAAATAGACAAAAGAAAAATTAATAAAATTTTAATAGTGAGTGATATAATCATCTGGAATAAAAGGAAATAAAATTCAGACTACAATTTATATTAATTTGCACTTGTTTATTATAATAAACAATTCATTTTCCAAAGCTCCCCGAACTCCCCGTTTGGGGATTGCTTTTTAAAAATATCCTAAATTCTAAAAATCCATTTTATCCTTTTAAAATTGTCCTCTAAATGATATTCTTCATCCATTTATTCAAAATCCAGTGGCATGGTTTCTGTTTCCAATTTTAATATATTTATTCAATTCATATAAAGTTCCAGGATATATTTATGCTTGAAAATAAATACAAATTTTTACTTGATATTCTTTCATATTCACCATTAGCTACTGCTATATATGATAGCCCAAGTTTGAATATTGCATTTGTGAATTACGAAATGATAAATATGTGGGCCGCAGAAGAAAATATTGTAGGTAAATCTTTTAGTGCAGTCTTTCCTTCTTTTAAAGAAGAAGGTTTTTCCAAAATACTTGAAAATGTTTGGAAAACTGGAAAATCTTATCGTGCTACCAATACCCCTGCTGACATAATAAGAAATGGAATTAAAGAACGTAGATTCTTTGATTTTCAATATAAAGCTTTGTTGAATGACAAAAATCAGACTTATGCTATTATTCATACATCGATTGATGTAACAGAAAGAAACATTGTTCTTAAGAAGGTTCGTTCTCAGGAACAACAACTATCTTTTAATAATGAATTAGTGTTAATTACTCATACATTGGCTCATGATGCTAAAAACCCAATATCAATAGCTAAAATTGCAATTGAAGCATTAAAGAATAACATAAAAAATGACCCTTTAATAATTAATAAATGGTTAAGTATTATTGATGAAGCAATTTTAAGCTTAAATCTCATAATAGATAAAACAACATTATTAAGTGAAGCAAGAACTTATAAGATCTCAAAAAAACAAATTCCGATCGAACCCAAAATTAATTCTTGGTTTAAGGAAGCAAAACTGCTAAATAACAGTCCCCATTCTAAATTATTAACTGGAAATATTTTACCAATCTATGCTGACCTAAGTGGAGTAATTCAAATATTCACGAATCTAATTGGAAATGCTGTGAAATATTCATCAAATCAAGAAAATCCAGAAATCTTTGTTGACAGCTTTCAATCCCCAAATGGTATTGAATATATAATACGTGACAATGGAATCGGAATTGCCCATTCAGAAATTGAAGATATTTTCCTAAATATGAAAAGAGGATCTAATTCGAAAAATTATCAAGGACATGGCATGGGACTTTTTATTGTGAAATGTATTTTAGAACGCTTAAATGGCAGTATCAAAATTTCCAGCAAATTGGATAAAGGAACGGAAGTGCATTTATTCTTTCCTAACAATTAATTTAAGGATATTTGGTATTTATGGCCATTGTCCATTTATCCTTATAACATATTGGACAAACTAAATTTCGATCCATAACCTCAATAATATGACCACAATACATGCACGCAAATGGCCCTTCAATATTTTTAAAATCCTTAATCTCTTTAAAATCATCGGGAAATAAGGGAAGTCCATATTTGATTTCTTCCTTTTTATAACGCAATACGCTCATGGACCCATCTGTTTCTAAAACAGCAACCCTTAACTGGCCTAAATGTTCTATAGATCCATTCCGCAATTCCGCAAAAAATTCCATTTTCGAAAAACTACCTATATTATCTTCATTAACAGCAAATTTACCATCTCGGACAACTACAAATGGTTCACCTTCTAATATCCGATTTATCCATTTAGATTTTGCTGCTAACCATGTAATCAATTTATATAGTAAAATAACCGTCAGAAATACTAAAATAGCATGAAATATGGGTAAGTCATCCTGAAACATCGGATCTCCCGCCGCTGAACCTAAACCCAAAATAATTGCAACCTCAAATAACGTTAATTGCCTAACTCCTCTCCTTCCCGAAATTCGGAGAATAACTAATATCAAAAGAAACATAATAAATGTCCTGATGATTATTTCTATTAAAAGATTGGGACTAGCACCGTCAAATAAAATTTCATATAAACTTTTATCAAGCATTTTCAATTGATTTATTTTTAATTGAACGATTAATAAATCAAATTGTTCTATATACAGTTCAATCGATAAAAATTTGTTATGAAAAATCAAAATCCTGAAAATAAATATCCTAAACCTCCTTTTAAATCTCAACCCCAATCCCCTCCAGGCGAAACAAAACTTATGGATCCTAAACCAGATCATGGAGAAGAATCATATGTTGGACATGGCCTATTAAATAATAAAACTGCTATAATCACAGGAGCCGATTCAGGTATTGGTAAAGCCATTGCTATTGCAATGGCCAGAGAAGGTGCTAATATTGTAATCGCCTATAAGGAGGAAATTGAAAATGAAGATGCTTATGATACTGCAGAATGGGTTAAACAGGCCGGTAGCCATGCTGTATTGTTTAAAGCCGATTTGCGAGAAGAAGTGAATTGTAAAAAATTAATTGATACTGCTGTAACTGAATTTAAAACCATCGATATCCTTATAAATAATGCAGCTTATCAAATGACTTATAAAGACATTGAAGATATTACAGCTGAAGAATGGAATAAAACATTCGAAGTAAATCTAAGTGTCATGTTTTATCTTATAAAATTTGCAAAAAAATTTATTCCAAAGGGAGGAAGTATTATTAATACAACATCTGTTAATGCCTATGACCCTAATCCAACACTTTTGCCTTATGCGGCAAGTAAAGCCGCTATTCAAAATTTCACATCAAGCTTGGCAGAAAAATTTTTAGAGGAAGGCACAGGAATCAGAGTTAATGCTGTTGCTCCTGGCCCAATTTGGACTCCTCTTATTCCAAGTACAATACCTGATCATGAAAAGTTTGGAAATAATACTCCTATAGGAAGACCTGGACAACCAGCAGAAATAGCTCCCATATATGTATTCTTAGCTTCCGAAGCCGCATCTTATATTTCCGGTGCTACAATTCCTGCAACTGGAGGTAGAATAACAATTTAACCCTCTTTTCCAAAGAAATTACTCAACATATCTAAACTGGCATTAAATGATAATATAAAAACTTCGGCAGCATTCTTCCCCTGAAATTTAAATTTTCTAGATACTACTTTTCCTAAACCTGAAACAACAATATATACATCTCCAGGTTCCGAGGGTCCATCTTTTTTATCATCATCATAAGCTTTCCCCGTAATTGACATATAAATATCAGCTGGAATTAAGTTAGAAACACCCTTTAACATTGCCACAGTCACCTCCATTGATTCGGCAGAAAATTCAGTAATCAATTCCTTTGGAATTTTTAATAATCCAGCTTTTACACTTTCATCAAAACATATAATCGAACCTTTAAAATAATCTCCTGATTCTGTCTGAAGACTCCAAATAGTAGAAAAAAATCCTGCAGTCATACTTTCTACTATTGACATTTTTAAACCTGCTGCGGATATTTTCTCCCCAAGCTTATTTAACTTCTTCTCGTCGATTCTCATAAATTGATGTGTGTAAATTTTAAAACTTGAACAATTGAAAAATCGAATCGTTTTAATATTGTGATGAACTAATTATGAATATTAGTGTTTATTTATAAAAACATATTTATGAGAGCAATTTGGACAGGTGCTATTGGATTTGGACTTGTAAACATTCCAATTAAAATATATTCAGCAACCCAAACAAGTAGTTTAGATTTTGATATGCTTGACCGGAAAGATCATGCAAATATTAAATATAAAAGAGTCAATGAAAATTCTGGTAAAGAAGTTTCCTGGGATAATATTGTCAAGGGATACTTATTAAAGGATAAATATGTAGTGCTAGAAGATGCAGACTTTGAAGATGCAATGCCTGAAAAAAATAAAATGATTAATCTTCAATCCTTTGTTAAACTTCAAGATATCGACAGCGTGTATTTTGATATTCCGTATTATCTTGAACCACAAAAATCCGGTGAAAAAGCATATCAATTATTATTACAGGCTTTAGAAAAAAGTAAAATGGCAGGATTAGGTACGTTTGTCATGAGAAGTGTTGAAAATCTAGCCATAATAAAACCCTATAATAATATTTTATTGCTGAATAAACTACGTTTCGAAGAAGAAATTAGAGACACTGAAGAACTTAATACACCCAAATCTGTCAAAATATCAAAAGCCGAAATGGATATGGCACTTCAACTTATAAAAATGAATAGCCAGGATTTTGATATCTCTGCTTTTAAAAATGAATATTCTAAAGAATTATTAAAAATAATCAATCAAAAAAGTAAAGGTAAAAGAGCAACTATACGCAAAATTAATGTGGAAAATACAAAGGCGACAGATCTTCTTGAAAAATTAAAAGCAAGTTTGGCTTAAAATTTTGATAACGCTTTTTTGATATCTGCTTTACTCTTCCGAATATTTTTCCAAGGATCTTCAATATTTTCAACGCGATCTTTAATATTGAAAATAGTAAAATCTTGAATTGATAAATCATTGGTCACTTCTTCCCAGTATAATGGAGTACTAACAGTGGCTAAGGGCTTTGGACGAGCTGAATAAGGTGCAACTATCGTTTGACCCTCTTTATTTTGAAGGTAATCTAAATAAATTAACCCTTTTCTTTTTTTAGGGTCACGAACAAGACTCGTACTACTATCATGTTCTTGATGAATCATCTCAGCAATGAATTGAATAAAATTCCTGGCAATCTCATACTCATACTTCCCTCCAAGATGAACTAATATGTGTAACCCAGAAGAGCCCGAAGTTTTTATATATGTAGATATTTCTGCATGATCAAATATAGATTTTGCTGTCAATGCCACCGAAATAACATCCTCCCATTTAGCGCCATTTGGATCTAAATCCAATACTACAAACTCTGGTTTATTAGGATTTTTATAAGTAGAAAGCCATGGGTTAATTTCAATGGAACCTAAATTTACAATATAAAGTAAACTTGCCTTATCATTGCAGAGCAAATAGTCAATTGTTTTATTCGTACTTTCTGAAAAGACCTCAGTAGTTTTTAACCATTTTGGAATTTTGGTAGGATCCACATCCTTTTGAAAAAAATTTGGAGATTCGATTCCATTTGGATACCTGTTCATTGAAATCGGCTTATCCTTCAAAAATGGTAGAATATAATCAGATACCCATTCATAATAATTCAGTAAATCGCCTTTGCTAATCCCTTCTTTTGGCCAGTAAATTTTATCTAAATTACTAAGACGAACCTTTTTATTGCCAAATTTCAATTCTTTATCCTTTTCCATATCAAATCCTGCTTTATCTTCAACCGAAACATCTTCCATAGATTTATCCTCTCTTAAACCTTTAAAAACAGGATGTCTTAAATGCCCATCTCTTGTCCACTCCGAATAATAAATATCACATACTAAGCTTGGGGTTAGCCAGGTCACCTGCTTTTCTTTCGCAACTTCCTGATTTTTAAAAGGTTTCTGTTCTTGTATATATTCTTCAAATTGAACATAAAGGTCCTTTAAGCTTTTTTCATTAAATCCTGTTCCACAGTTACCAATATATTTTAGTTCATTATTTTTTATTAAACCTAATACTATGGCTCCAAAATAGGACCTAGATCCTTCAGGCTTTGTAAATCCACAAATTATGGCTTCTTGAGTTTGCCTTAACTTAATTTTTAACCAATTACCATTGCGCTTTCCTCCTTGATAAGTGCTTTCTTTCATTTTGGCAATTATTCCTTCCCATTTATGTTTTGAGGCAAACTCTAAAATCTCGGATTGGTCTACATATTCAGCTTCTACATATTCTAAATGCTTAAGCTCATACTTATCCATCAAAAGCTTTAATAATTGTTTTCTTTCTAAGAGTGAATACAGCCTTAAATCATGACCATCAAGTTCAAGGATATCAAAAACATAATATTTTAAAATATTGCCTTTTAAATTATCCTCCCCCGATTGTAATAATTGAAACTGGGATATTCCTTTTTTATCCTCAATAACAATTTCACCATCCAGAATACATTTATTTTGAATAGTTAATAAATCCTTAAGTATTGTTGGAAATTTAGAGTTTAAACTTTTACCATTTCTTGAAATAAGTTCTGGTTTTTTATCCAATTTTGAAAGAGCTCGGAAGCCGTCAAATTTCTTTTCATAAATCCATTCTTTTGAATCAGGAACCACTTTCTCAAGTTTTGCCAACATTGGCAAATATTCTGTATCCTTAGAATTTATAGTAGCTTTTTGATTTGATGTGGCTTTTTTACTATTTGATGCGGCTTTTTTTTTGAATGCTTTTCCTGCATCCTTTATCCCTTGACCAACCAGATCCTCAGAAGAAAAAGGTTTCTCCGTGGAATAAGCATCTTTATGTTTTATTAACAACCAATTCTCAGGACTATCGCTTTTCATTCGAACCAAAGCAAAATCACCTTTAAGAATTTTACCTTTTAATTGAAATTTAATGCTTCCATTTTTCCAAGCGTTTAAGAATTCCTTGTCTGATTTTACTTCTAATCGTAAATATTCCCCCTCATCAAATATGGAGACAGTACCTGCCCCATAATTTCCTTTCGGAATTTCTCCTTCAAATGTGCCGTATGATATGGGGTGGTCTTCAACTTGTACCGCAAGCCGTCTGTCTTTTGAATGCATGGATGGGCCTTTAGGTACCGCCCAACTTTTCAATGCCCCACCTATTTCTAATCTAAAATCATAATGCAACCTGCTCGCATCATGTCGTTGCACCACAAACCGATGTCCATCTTCTTCTGCCAAATGCTTATCAGCCTTCGGCTCAGATGTTTGTGAAAAATCTCGTTTATTATTATAAGTTTTTAAATCCGACATGCTCTTTTTCAATTGAACAAATCGAACCTCCAATTGGTTTTTTATTATTGAATCAATCCCTTCAAAACAGCAAACTTAATCAACGCTGGCGTATTCTTCGATTTCGTCTTATCAATTAGATTCTGTCTATGTCCTTCTACTGTCCGCTTTGATAAAAACAATTTCTTTGAAATCTCTAAATTGGTATATCCTTCCCCCAACAATTCTAATACTTCTAACTCTCGAGATGATAAATCAATATCTATAGGGTCAACCTCTATATTCTTCATTTTACTGTAGGCAATACTTTTATTGATTAATCCCATAGTGACTTCTTCACTGAGATACCTTCCACCTTTTGCAATATGGTTAATACAAAATATCAATTCCTCCGAACCAATATTTTTAACCAAATAACCCTTAGCCCCATATTCGAATGCTTTTAATACGTGCTGTTCACAATCTAACATGGTCAATACGATAACATGAATACTTGGAAAATTCAAGGATACTTCTTTGATTAATTGTAATCCATCCATATTATTCATGCTTAAATCAGTAATAACAACATCTACAGCTAATCCAGAGGTAATCTTATCAATTGCATCTTTGCCGTTATCGACATCAGCTACAACTTCAAAATTTGCTTGACCGTCTAAGAGCAATTTTATGCCATTTCTAACTACCAAATGGTCCTCTGCTAAAAGTATTCTTATTTTGCTCATTATATTTCTGTATTGAATGTTATTTCCACTAAACTTCCTGTTTTTATTTGATCCACACTTATTTCTCCCTGGTACAAATCAATTCTATTTTTTATACTTCGCAATCCTGTTCCATTTTTCATACTTTCTAGTAATGATTTTGAAAAACCAATCCCATTATCCTTAATCTGAATTTTTACTTTCAAAGAATTGTAAACTACCTTTAAATCAACTTGGCTCGCTTTGGAATGCTTAAGGCAATTATTTAATAACTCTTGAATAATTCGATAAATGGCTAACTTCATATCATCCCCTAACTCTTCTGCCTTTTTTGACATCTTACTTTGTATACTAAATTCAGGCATGCTTAATCGCTTTATCATAAAATCTATAGCTGCCTTTAATCCAAAATCATGTAATACTGCCGGTACTAAATCTGTTGAAATATTTCTGACCTGATTTATAGCAGAATTTAACATATCCTTGATGGAATCTAATTCTACTGAATTTTCTAAATGTTTTTCATTGATTAACCGTTGACAATTCAGCTTTATCGCGTATAAGGTCTGTGCAACGCTATCATGAAGTTGATGGCCTATCCTATTTCGCTCTTGTTCTTGGGTTTCAACAATAGCCTGAAAAACTTCCTTTTTTAATTCTATCCAATGATGATGTGGATAAAATTCTTTATCAAATAGCAATAAGCAATATTGAGGTTGATTAAATGAGTTGTTAAATTTCTTTACAAATGTTTCTATGCTTAGTTTAGCCTTACCTATTTGCCGAAATCCTAAACTTATTAATAATGGTTTCCTAAAAGAATCTCTATTTTCAAATATATTCCTCAATGTCGTGGCATCCTCCGAATCTAAAAACTCAAAAATATCCCGTCCTATTAAGGCCTTTCCAGTTAAACCAATAATATAATCAAAACGACCATTTACTCGAATAACATGAAACGATTTTCCCAAAACGATGATGGCAAAAGGGCCTTCTTGAAAAAAAACATCAAAACATAAGAAATCATTTTTGCAGGTTTCTTCTAAAAGAGTGTACTTTCTTCCACTCCATTTGTTGATATTATCTTTTGAAGTTAGCATGACTAATTAATGTTGATGTATAAATTTTTTAATTAGTGGACCTCTCTTAATAAGTCAATAGTTTGTATGATCGTACCTGTACTGGATTGATATGGTTTTCAGATCTTTTAAAGATTTTTAAAACAATTAAAATTACTTAAAAAAATCTTTTGCACTCTTAAACTGCCTGGACAGATGCAGGATTTAAGTATTATGTTGTCCATTTCAGGTATTTGTCGCAATGCAGCTACAATTTATTTTATAAAAATTTTAAATAAACTTGATATACAGCCATTGAACACGCTTCTTCTAAAAATTTTGTTCAGATGAATTAGATTTCTATTATTTATGCTTTTTATAGAGTATAAATAGCGAAAAAATTGTATTAATACCCCTTTTTACTCTAAACCTAAAATCATTAAAACATACTCATAAACAACACGTTATATATATACTGTTAACATAATAACGCCCTATAATGAAAAATCTTATAAATAATGTGATATTAGAAAACTCACCTATCCTAAATAGATTAGCAAATAACTTTACGCACGATCCCAATGAAAAGGAAGAATTAGTTCAAGAAACATTCATTCGGTCATTAAAGACTATTGAAAAGTTTATTAATCATCCAAAAATTGTTTCATGGTTATATGTAATCATGAAAAATGTCTATTTAAACAAATATCGTCGAGTTGCTTTACATAGAATTGCAGAAAAAGAGTTAAGCCAAACAGGTGAGAATAATAACTCTAGAAATAAAGCTGAATCAAAATTCATTTTAAATGATATTGAAAACTCAATTAAATCTTTATCTGATGAAAATTATCAAATCATCAGTATGTATTTAGAAGGTTATAAATATCATGAAATAGCCGATTATATGAATATTAAGGAAGGAACAATTAAAACAAGAATTCATATGATTAGAAGAATTCTTAGAAAAAAATTGAATGTTTATATGCCAAATTAAAGCAAATTTAATTGCTTATTAAATTTTATCAATCACTCAGAAAATCTAATTATGTTGCTTTGGCTTAAAAATATTCTTTTATTCTAAAAATTCAATTATATAATTCTACTCCTCATATAATTGTTCTACATATATTCCTAATGCAAGAATAGATTGTAAAATGGAATAACTTACGATATTGATGCCTTTCACAGATAATAAATATCCATTGATATAAGGAGCAATTTGCCAATCATTGATATTAGCAATCTCATTTAATGTGTCCTTTACTTTATTCAGCTGATGAAGGGAAACCTCCCCTATTTCAAATTTTAAACTTTCCATATTATAGCTCCTTTCAATTGATCTTTAGAAATTGTTAATAACTATGTTAGTAAAATAGATTGTAAAGGATAAATTATTATCCTTCAATCAACTAATTACCAACAATTTACATAATTTTAAGCACGAAACAAATAGTGAATACCAATTTTTTAATTTGAATTTTCGCATTCCTAAACCCAATTAATTTCGTACTTTTATTATGCTAACATAACAAAAAGAAACTCAGTTTAACAATAGTTCCGGCTGTATGCCGACTTTTAATCCCTGAACCTATATTCAGGGATTTTTTTCACCTATCAGCTCGGAAAATTTTCAGGTGAATTTTTAAACAAAAAAGTCCCAATTTCTTGGGACCGACTTACATACTATATTGAAAACAGATTATTTAATCTATTAGATATGCTGATTTGGTAAATTCTTCACCCTCAAATCCAATTCTAAGTAAATGCAATTTATTTCCTTGAACTCCAATTGAATATTCCTTTCCACATTTACTAATTGAAAAAATTGTAGGTTTAAGCTCATTTGGCTCCGCTTTATAAGTATAATATTGATAAGTGCTCGTGTCTTTTTTGCCTAATATAAATTGGTCCGAACAAAAATCCCCATTGATAATGATAACCTTGTCTTCAGTAAAAATCAATGATTTACTTTCCGAATCTATAGAACCCTCTTTCGATTCATCTATTCGTTCCCATAAACCAATTAATTCTTTGCGATCTAATTCAACAATTCCTTCATCGTCTTTATCACAAGAAAAAATCATTGTGGATATAATTATTAAAGTCAATAAACTAATTAAATATTTCATAAGATAGAGTTTTGTTTATAACCTAAAAATAGACTAGTGGTAAATATTTAAAATAATGAACGATAAAAAAAACTCAATTGCTACACCTTCAGAGTTTTAATAGGATTATATTAACTGGAATCATAAAAATAAACAGCAATAAAAAAGCCCGATTGATAAATCGGGCATGTAATATTAATATTTTTATTCCCCAGTTCCTGGGTCAATGGGTTCTTCTGGAACTTCTGGAACTTCTGGTTCCTCTGGTGTTGTAGCTGGTTTAACCCGTCTATACTCTTCATTTGCCCCGGTTTGATTGCCATAACCTAATATTAGAACATCTCCCTGAACACTCACGGGCATTCCTTTTCCACATTTATCCAATTTAATACGATTGGAAGTCCCTGCATTATCTTTGTTATTTACCGAATAGTATTCATATGAACCATCTTGATTTTTACCCTTATCTGTAGTTAATGAACAAAATAAGCCACGGCTAACTTTCAAAGTATTTTCCGCAGTGATCTCCAAAACCTTGACTGTATCTAAATGTGGTCCATCAACAATGATACTATCCGTATTTCGAATACTTTCAACTTTTGCCCATTTCCCTACTAATTCTGTGTTTTCTAATGGCGTACGGACCTCTTCATCACTCTTGCTACATGAAATAATACCTACAGCCAAAGTAAGGATACTAACGATATTTAATATTTTCTTCATATTTCTTTAAATCATGACCCGTGTTTATTAAGGCTTAGGAACACTTGGTCGCTTAGAGGCACAAATTGCTAAAAATTTATGCCTATAACAAATTATTAATGCTTTCCTTTCCCTCTTCCTATCAATTTCTGAACCAAAAGTACAATACCCAATACAATAAATCCTGCTAAAAGTCCAATTCCAAATTCTTTAATTATCGAAGGAACCCCAGGAAGAAAATGATGGAAATAATCAATATTATGTACAAAAATACCACCTGCGACAAGAAGTAAGGCAATAGTCCCTATAAATCCCAACGCTTTAATAACAATAGGAAGCATTTTAACCAGAAGATTACCTAATTGTGAAGCAATTCCTTTCCCATTAGATTTTTTAATCAAACTATGTCCTGCATCATCCATTCTCACAATTAATGCAACTATACCATAAACTCCTACTGTAGCTAAGATAGCAACGACAGAAACGGTTAATATCTGAATAGCAAGGGGCTCTTCCAAAACCGTCCCTAAGGCGATAATCACAATCTCAACGGAAAGTATGAAATCTGTGGTGACCGCAGATTTAATCTTCGCACTTTCAGCAGCCTCTCCTTCCAATGCTTGCTCCGCAATCACTTCCTGCCCCTCCTTCTTCCGATGAAATAAATAATGAATTACCTTTTCCGCACCCTCATAGGCAAGATACGCCCCGCCAACCAATAGTATATATTTAATTAATACCGGTAAAAATGCATTCAATAGTAAGGCAATGGGAACAATAATTAGCTTATTCACAAAGGATCCCTTTGTAATTGCCCATAATACCGGCAATTCCCTTGATGCTAAGAATCCTGTTGCCTTTTCTGCATTAACAGCTAAATCATCACCCAAAATACCTGCAGTCTTCCGAGTAGCAATTTTACTTGCTACTGCTACGTCGTCCATTAAAGCAGCGATATCATCCAAAACCGCAAATATTCCTGATGCCATATAGATTTCTTTTAATTCCTCTAAAATTAATTAGTTTTTGTAAAATTTCAACCCCAACAGTTAAAGTTTTCTCATTCACGCAAATCAAATACCAAGATTCAAACCAAAAAACCTTTTTTAATTCCTCATTTTCAATTAAATATTCAAATATAAAAGCCAGGACTTTTTTTATTAACCATTAGTTTTTATTTTTAATAGCTATAATTAACAAAGAATACACTTTATTAAAATTTTTAATTATTGAATATATTTTGTATATTCGCAACAGTGAAGGAAAAAAACACTTATAGTGTATAATGATCATTCAGCATCACCTAATTAAAATCTTCCTTTGTTTTTTCGTTTTTTAAAACATGCACCTGAATGCATTTTTTTATGACGATTTCTTATTCCTCTATTCGAGGAACCTTAAAGCAATATTGCTAAATCCAGGATTTCTGTTTCTATTAAATAGACCTGGATACACATAAATTAATTAAATATAAAGTATGACAAATTTTAAAGTTGGAATTATTGGAGCTGGCCCAAGTGGTTTGGCTATGTTAAGAGCATTTGAATCAGAACAAAAAAAAGGTAATCCCATCCCAGAAATTAAATGTTATGAAAAACAAGATAATTGGGGCGGCATGTGGAATTATACCTGGAGAACGGGTGTAGGTAAATATGGCGAACCATTGCATGGTAGCATGTACAAATACCTTTGGTCTAACGGACCTAAAGAATGCCTTGAATTTGCAGATTATACTTTTACTGAGCATTTTGGACAAGCTATTTCTTCTTATCCACCTAGAGAAGTTCTTTTCGACTACATTCAGGGGCGTATAAAGAAAAGTAATGCTAGAGATTTTATACAATTCAATACGGTAGCTCGCTGGGTTGATTATTTAGAAGATAAAAAACAATTTAGAGTCGTCTTTGATGACCTTCAGAAAAATCAAACCTTTGAAGAATATTTTGATTACTTAGTAGTGGGTACTGGACATTTTTCCACTCCAAACATGCCTTACTTTAAAGGAATTGACAACTTCCCGGGGGCAGTTATGCACGCCCATGATTTTCGTGGTGCCGACCAATTTATCAATCAAAAGTTACTGCTGATTGGTAGCAGCTATTCCGCTGAAGATATTGCCGTGCAGTGCTTCAAACACGGAAGTGATTCTGTCACCATATCTTATAGAACAAACCCTATTGGAACAAAATGGCCATTAGGAATTCAAGAAAAACCTTTAGTAACACACTTTGAAGATAATAAAGCCTTCTTTAAAGACGGTTCTGTTGAAGAATATGACGCCGTTATTCTATGTACTGGTTACCAACATAAATTCCCTTTCCTCCCAGACCAGCTACGGTTAAAAACAAAGAATTGCCTATATCCTGATAACCTATATAAAGGCGTAGTCTTTAATGAAAACGAAAGACTCCTTTTCCTTGGAATGCAGGATCAATACTACACCTTTAACATGTTTGACACCCAAGCTTGGTATGCCAGAGATTATATGTTGGGAAGAATAAACCATCCGACTAAAGCCGAACGTGACAAGGATATTCAAAAATGGATGGAATATGAAGCTAAAACTTTCACTGGTCCTGATCATGTCGATTTTCAAACGGATTACATTAAAGACCTCATCAGTTTTACCGATTATCCAAATTTTAACCTTGATCATGTTTCTGAGATGTTCAAAAGTTGGTTAAACGACAAAGAAATCAATATCTTGAATTATCGTGATCAGGTCTATCAATCCGTTATGGACGGTACAAAAGCTGAACCTCACCATACCCCATGGATGAAAGAAATGGACGATAGTTTAGAAAGATATCTCAATGAGGAAACCATTGATGAAAATGAATTAGATAAGGTTATGAATTATTAAATAAATTAGAAAAGCCAATAAAATATTGGCTTTCCTTTTTCTACACAATAGAATAATTCTGAATAATATTTTTGATGAATTTTTATGGAGAATTACATAAATTAGATTTCACAACTATTAGAATATGGCAGCTCAATCTCAAAATGTAACGGATTACCCAAATAATAACACCATCTTCTCAGTTTGGAAATTTAAAGAAGGAACTAATTTCAAATCGGTCTTTCAAAGGCTTTGCGCATTGGTTTCCAATTTAAACCATTCATTTGTAGTAAGAATTCCAGATGGCAGAACCAGCTGTATTATGGGCGTTGGACACGATGCTTGGAAAAAACTGGGAATGCCAACTCCTTTGCCAAAAGAACTTAAAACCTTTGAACCCATTATTGGGTCAAAATATACAGCCATTTCAACCGAAGGTGATCTCCACTTTCACTTACGCGCAATAAATGCAGGTATATGTTATGAAATGGCTAAAGATATCTATGACATTATCAGCCCAGTTGCTGATAATTTGGTTGAGGTCCATGGATTTCGTTATTGGGATGGCAGATCCATTTTAGGATTTGTCGATGGTACTGAAAACCCTATTGGCGACGAAAGAAAAACATTCGCTATGGTTGGAGATGAAGATCCTCAATATAAAGGCGGAAGTTATTTATTCGTACAAAAATATATACATAACCTTAAAGCATGGGAAAATCTTCCGACATCGGATCAAGAAAAAGCTTTTGGAAGATATAAAGCAACAGATGTCGAAATGACCGATGAAGTAAAACCAAAAAACTCCCATAGCGCTTTAACCAGCATTACTGACGAAAATGGAAATGATCTTAAAATAGTTAGAGATAATCTCCCCTTTTCGAACCCTTCTAAAGGAGAATTTGGAACGTATTTTATCTCTTATGCCAATAAGTTTTCAACAACTCATAAGATGTTAGAAAATATGTATATCGGGAATCCAATTGGAAACTACGATAGAATTCTAGATTTTAGTACGCCAGAAACCGGAACCCTATTTTTTGTTCCCACCCAAGATATGTTAGATAATTATACTGCTACCGAATAAAATTAAATGCCTAGCATTTATTAAATAAACCCTAGATTGAATTTCCTCCGAAATATCAACCTAGGGTTTCATTTTTATATCTACTTTTGTTGGCCCTTTATTCAATCCATAGCAAATGAGAAATAAACTTTTCAAGAGGAAGAGTCTAGAATTAATCATCAAAGAAAAAGGTGAATCTGAAAGTCTAAATAAAGTCCTTACTGTCCGAGACTTAGTTTCCTTAGGTATTGCAGCAATTGTAGGTGCCGGCATATTTAGTACAATCGGATTAGCTAGTTATGAAGGCGGCCCTGCAATATCCTTACTCTTTGTTTTCGTTGCATTTGCATGCGTATTTACAGCTTTATCCTATGCCCAGTTCGCAAGTACTATACCTGTTTCTGGAAGTGCATATACCTATGCGTATGTTGCTTTTGGTGAGTTATTCGCATGGATTATCGGATGGGCACTCGTATTGGAATATGCCGTTTCAAATATAGTCGTATCAATTTCATGGTCACAATATTTTGTCACGATGCTGGAAGGATTTGGAATCCACATACCACACTGGTTATCAATGGCTCCACAGTATGCAATTGAAGCTCATGAGAAACTCTTAAGTCAAGGGTTGGAATCTTTGAATGTAGCTGATAAAATTGGCTTGAAAGCCTATGAATCTGCACCAAGAATTGGAGACATACCCTTAATTTTTGATTTACCTTCAGGGATCATTATTGCTTTAATAACATGGCTGGTTTATCGTGGAATCAAAGAGTCAAGAAAGGCTAGCAATATAATGGTCTTGGTTAAAATCGGAGTCATTCTTGCCATTATTGTTGGTGGAGCATTTTTCGTAAATCCAGAGAATTGGACTCCATTTGCTCCAAATGGCCTATCTGGTGTAATGGGATCCGTAGCTGCTGTATTCTTTGCATTCATAGGCTTTGATTCAATTTCAACAACTGCCGAAGAATGTAAAAATCCACAAAGAGACCTGCCCCGAGCAATGATCATAACATTATTAATCTGTACAATTCTATACGTAGCAATAACCCTCGTCCTTACGGGGATGGTCAACTTTAAGGAATTAAATGTTAAAGACCCTCTAGCATTTGTCTTTAAATATATTGGAGCAGATTACTTGGCCGGCATTATTTCCGTCACATCGGTAGTCGCTATAACCAGCGCTCTTTTAGTGTATCAACTGGCACAACCAAGAATATGGATGACTATGAGTAGAGATGGCCTGCTTTGGAAGAAATTCTCAACCATACACCCAAAACACAAAACCCCTTCATTTGCAACTATCATAACAGGATTTGTAGTCGCAATCCCTTCCATGTTCTTTAAAATGGATTTCTTTGTCGATCTAACTTCCGTAGGAACTTTCTTCGCGTTTATTTTAGTCTGTGCCGGAGTTCTTTATATGGATTATTCAGGTCTTTCTCAGCAATCCAAATTTAGAGTTCCATACATCAATGGTAAATACCTGATTGCAATCGCATTCATATTGGCTTGGGTATTCATATGGAAATATAATCAAGATGCTATTTATCAATGGAAAGACTATGAATTTATGTATATACTGGAACATAAATCATTGATTATTATCTTTTGGTTGGTTTGGATTGTTTTAGCAGGAATGGCATTTAAATATAATTTCTCCTTACTGCCTGTGATAGGAATTTTGATTAACCTATATCTGATGACCGAACTCGGAACAAGCAATTGGGTGATATTCCTTATTTGGTTAGCAATTGGACTAATCGTTTACTTCTTTTATGGATATAAACATTCTAAACTGAATAATCCTTCAAAAGAGACTATAACATAGCCACAGGGTAAAATAAAATAGTTTCCAAGTCTTTCATCTTGGAAACTATTTCTAATAATTTATCTCAATAAATTTAATCCTATTTCCAACCAGGATTTTGAGTTAAGTTTTTATTTAACTCCAATTCTTGTATTGGAAGTGGATAGAAATAATCTTTCCCTTCATCAAAAACCTTCTTAATATGGGCATTAATAATGACATTACCACTATTGCCATTTTCCAATAATATTTCAGAACCCAATTTCAACAATTGTACGCCTGGGGCAGTAGGTTTCGTGCCTTCATAGATCCAGACATCATCTTTTCCATCTCCATCCAAATCATATTTTCCAATTCCAGGAAAGTACATTCCTTTAAACTGACGTGTCAATAGTTTTCCGCTTTTCCATCTAAGAATATCATCCCAACGATAAGATTCCATAACAAGTTCTATCCTGCGCTCGCGACGGATTTCTAAAATCACACCCTTCATCGACCCAGTTACATTAGGATAGTCCTTCGCAATATATGCATCTGGATTACTGTTGGCCGCAGCTAGTTGCAATGCTGGCATCTCTGCCCTACTTCTAACTAAATTAATGGATAAGTCTAAATCTGCTTGTGTTAATATTCCCAGTTCAGCTTTTGCTTCAGCATAATTCAATAAGGCCTCTGCATACCTAAAAATTGGCATATCATTCTCAGAACGATTAAAATTATCATATTTTACATCTCCAACAAACTTGATCAATTGATATCCCGTAACAGAATGTCCAAAATTTGGAGCTATTGGTGCAGCACCGCCAATTCTCGTATATCCGGGCGTACGAATCGTCTGTCCTAATCGTGGATCTCTATCCTTGATTTCTTCTAAAAAGGTCATTTTATCATAGTTCGCCTTGTCCGTAAATCTAGATCCGTCCTTCATTAAATATGAATTAACTAAATCCTTCTCTAATCCCGGCTTTCCATAAGAGGCTGTAATCGTATAATAATTTACATTATGCCAAATCTGCAAGGCATCTGAAAACTTCCTTGATAGAATAACTTCTTGAGAAATGCTGTTCACCGAATTAAATAATTTCCCATAGGATTCTGCTCCTGCACCAGCATAAAGGCTGTATTGGCCGCCATCCATCAATTGTTTAGAAGCCTCTGCAGCTAACTCTAGATATTTGTTGGCATTCGGAAGATTAAATTCAGGATGATATTTCCTAAATGTTCCTTCAAATAATGCAACTCTAGATTTTAAAGCTATTGCCGTCCATTTAGTCGCCTTCTCATCTGATTTCGAATCTGACATATATTTTATGGCAAAATCTAAATCGGCCATAATTGAATCAACAATAAGCGTTCTTGGATCGCGACCCTTCATCAATTCCGCTTCATCATTGACATCCAGAACCTTACCATACCATGGAACATCTCCGAATCGTTTGACCTTTTCAAAATAAAAATATGCTCGAAAAAATTTAGCTACACCAGCATATGGCGCCGCGTCCTGAAAGGACAACGTATTATAACAATTCTCAAGGAAAAAATTGATATTCCTCAATTCGCTCCATGACCAGCCACCGCCACTCGTCGGAACAATCCGTTTCCCCGTTAATTCATCCTGAAGCGTATTCTTGACAATATTATCAATCGCTTCATTATAAATACCTTCCGCAGAAGGAATCGCTCCGTTATAAAAGGAATTACTGAATAACTCCAAATCTTTTACGCTTTTAAATGATACATCTGGAGATATACTCGCCCCAGGCTGCCTATCCAAATAATCTTTACTACAGCTTGCACATAGTACAGCAAATAGAATATATAGTATTAATGAGTTTTTCATGATTTAAAATGTGAAGTCAAGTCCAAATGAAAATGTTCTAGAATATGGGTAAGCTCTACCATTTGATTCTTGTGAAGCTTGCTCTGGATCTATGTACTTAGATCTTAATTTGGTCGCTGTCCATAAGTTCTCTCCAGATAAATAAATCCTTGCATTGCTCAACTTTAGTTTGCTCATAACCGAAGTCGGTAAGGAATATCCAATCGTTAGATTTTTCAACCTGATATACGCTAAATCTTGTAAATAACGATCAGACTTAACATTTAATGAGCTATTTCCATCTAATGCTATATAGCCGCGCAACAATGGGAAATAGGCATCTGGATTCTCAGGTGTCCAAACATCTTCTTCAAATTCTCTTGGAACAAATGAATAATATGGTCTTGAATATGGCCCCCAGAATTTATCAGCATTAGATCCCGGCCACCAATGTTGCCTGCCAATTCCTTGGAAAAATGCTGAAACATCAAAGCCTTGCCAATTCGCCCCTAAGTTTACTCCAAAATTATAACGGGCTCTACTATTGCCAATAATAATCTGATCTCCTGGATCTGTTAAAGTATTCTTGCCCTGGTTCACCTCCTTATCACCATTGATGTCGACAAATCTTGGATCACCCGCCTGCAACTTGGACCAATCACCTGGTGCAGATAACCTCCGCGCATCAACACGATCTTGATTCACATCCCAATTCGCTGCTTCCTCATTCGTCTTGAACAATCCATCAATCTTATAACCCCAAATCTCCCCTAATTCTTGACCAACATAATAGTTGTTCAACAGCATTTCCGTATTATCAAATCTTGTAATCTTAGCTTTAGAATCTGATAAGCCTAAACCAAAACTATATCCAAAGGGCTTGTCCGCCACGTCAAATCGATCTCGCCATGCAAGTGATAATTCCCAACCTACATTCCTCAAATCTCCAGCATTGGTTTTTGGTGAGCTGGCTCCAAATACAGCAGGTAGGGTCTTTCCAGGGATTAACATATCCAATGTTTCCCGAATAAAATAATCAAATGATGCTGTTAAACGATTCTGAGCAAACTCAAAATCGGCACCAAAATTCAAAGTACTCGTTCTTTCCCAAGTTAAATCCCCTGAAATAGGTGATGCTGAACTAAGATATTGTGCTCGACCTCCATTCATGATATATGCAGCATTCCCTGCTCCCAATAATGGAATATATCCATACGGTGAAGCTTCTTGAGCATTACCTAATGAACCATAGGAAACACGTAATTTCGCCTCGTTAACATATTGCTTTGCCGATTCTAAGAATGGCTCTTCCATGATTCGCCAGCCCGCTGAAAAGGAAGGAAAGAATCCATAGCGCTGTCCAGTCGGGAATTTGGATGTACCGTCATATCGACCATTTACTTCCAACAGATATCTTCCTTTATAATCATAATTGATTCTCCCAAAGAATCCCTGTAAGGCCCATGATTCCTCTCCTCCTCTTAATAGTGGAACCCCTGTTCCTAGATTAAAATCATTTAAATTCTCTGACAACAAATTTGTCTGTGTACCGCCAATATTATTCCATGTACTTAGCTCTTGATTATATCCTGCTGTTGCTCCTAAGTTATGGTCTCCAAATTTCTTGTTGAAATTGGCAAAAATGTTCAATGAATGTTTTTTATAATTTTCGGCATTTTCTACCAACTGGTCATTTCCTAAATAATTGATAACCCCTGGATAGATCGACCATGGAGCTTGAACCCTTCTTTGAAACTTATCAATAGGATTATAAGTAAAGGTATAATTTCCCGTAACCGTTAGGCCTGGAACAATCTGTGCTACTGCTTCAAATAGGTTGACAAATTCGTATTCCTTTTCTCCACCTTTAGATTTACCATACAGTAAATCCGCCATGATACCATCACCAATATTATAATTGTTTAATTCAGTCCGATAGGTTGCTGTTCCATCCGGATTTTGTGGCACATAAGATGGAAGGGCGTGGACTGTAGTCGAAATAAAGTTATTATTTGCATCAACACTACTATTCCATCCCGGATAGGTATAATTCTGATAATTGATCTGTGAATTATTGCTAACCTTTAGCCAATTAGCTACCTGCCCATTCAATCTTGCCCTTAGATTATAACCTTCAAATTTATCCTGCTGTACTTTCATCAGGCCACCTTTCTGATACATTCTTCCAGAAATGTAATAATCCATTTTTTCTGAACCTCCTGAAAAGGTCAGGGCATGCTCCATTGAGTTCATTTTTTCCCGATAAAAGGTGTTCCACCAATCTGTGTTTGCATAATAAACATATTGGTCTTTACCATTTCTGTTTTGAATCACAACCGACGGCAAGGAAGGGTCGTTCTTGCGTTTTAATAATTCAGCATAATCATCTTCGTTATAGTTGGTGTAGCTATTACCGGTTGCCCGCAAAAAGGCTTCGTCATTTAATTTTGCAGCATCGTACCCGATAGTCATGAAATCCGTACTTACCGTTAAATCTGAAGAACCAAAATTATTGCTATAGCCAATACTCATCTTTCCTGCCTGACCTTTTTTTGTCGTCACCAACATCACCCCAAATGCTCCCCTAGCTCCATAAATGGCTGCTGCCGAAGCATCTTTAAGGACGGAAATAGATTCTATATCCTTAGGGTTTATAGTATTGATATTACCAGGAACACCATCAATTAGGACCAACGGAGCAGCATTCGCTGAGTTAATAGATGCAAATCCACGAATATTTACCTTACCTTCTCCCCCAGGTCGTCCATTCGTAAAGTTAATATTCAAATTTGGTACCGCCCCTTGTAAGGCTTGTGTAGCATTGGCAACTGGCCTATCCTGTAAAACTTTGGAATCAATCTGAGCTACAGCTCCGGTAAGATTCACTTTCTTTTGTTTACCATACCCAACTACAACGACCTCATCTAAATTTTGGTCAGCAGAGACTATGCTTACATTAACCTGTGTCCCTGTAACATTTACAGTCTTAGTAGTATAACCTACCATCGTAATTCTTAATTCATTACCAACGCTTCCCGATAATTCAAAATTCCCATCCCCATCAGTTTGGGCACTTGAATTTAATGTCATGTTCGTTACTGATGCCCCTACAACAGCTTCGCCATTCTCGTTGGTAACTTTTCCGCGAATAATGTTTTGGGTGATTTCATATACTCGGTCTCGATTCACATCCCTATAAGTTGCATGTGCAGCAGACCAAGAAAGTACCGATAAACCCACCAAAATGGGTACAAATGCAGAGTTCTTTTTCATGGTTTCAGTTAAATAATTCTTTGCGTGCAAAGAAAGGTTTACAATATTGGATTTGAGTTAATTATTTGTTACCAAATAATTAAGCTGTTAATAAATTGTTATTGATTAGTTTAAATTAATATAAAAATAATAAAATAAATAATGAAATAAAGAATAAAAAACATTTTTAAACTTAATAATTAACTACTATCCAATTATTATATTATTTTTTAATTATTTTACTATATATAAAATAAAATTCTTTAATAACTCTTATTACCTTCTATTATAGCCTTTTATAAAACAATGAAATGCAGCTAATCTGATAAGAAGAAATAATAATTTTAAATATTTATCACAATAATTCAATAAACTGCTGATACAAATCGCTAAAACTCTAACAATAACGCTTAAAAAACCTTTAATTTATTAAGCAAGTTTTAATTAATACATGCGTATATAAAAATTAGCGGTTATCAGGGATATTTATTAATATCAAAACTTCCCATTTTTGTTGCATAATATTTATTTGAATGAAAAGGATTTTTATAGCAATTACATGCATTGCATTTTACGCGTTAAACTTGCAAGCCCAAACCCAAAAAGTATTTAAAATTGATTATCATGGTTTTGTACAAGATCAAAATATTGATCAGATTGATAATTCTGCTGAATACGCCATGAGAGCATGGGTGAATGCTGATTATATTAAGGTATCTCCGCAGGATGTGGACAATGGTATTGAAATCATCAATAAAAAATCCTCCAAATCATTTATGATCTTCCCTGCTCTAGAACAATACCATATAACGAATGATGGTACAGAGATGTATGCCTCTGAGGACACCGACTTAAACGTAGAATTAATAACCGAAAAATCAAAGAATATTGCTGGTTACGATTGTAAAATGGCCCTCATAAAAACTGATTTTAATGTAGAGGATATGGAGGACTATGTCATTGAAATTTGGTATACCGAAAAAATTCCTACCATCTATTGGAGTCAATTTTCATTTCTTAAACAAATCCCCGGCGCTGTGTTACAGGTTTCCTTAGATGGAAATGGTTTTATTGCTACTAATATTACTCAAGAAACCCTAAAAGAAAATGAATTTTCAATTCCTGAAAGCTATACTGAATATGAAGTAGAAACAGGGGAAATTTATAACGAAGATGATTCTTTAGAGCTGGAAGAACCTAACCAAGAAGAAATGCCTGTAGATGAAGATAGATTTCTTTATTACGACGGGACGGAAACCTACCTTGGACTGAAAGATGAAAATGATAATATAATAACAAAACCTATTTATTCATATTTTGACTATTTCCGAGGTGGGATTTCAACCGTCATCAATGATGACAGCAAATTCGGTTCTATGGATAAAAATGGTAACATTAAGATTCCTTTTAAATACGATTTCTTGGCATATGATGATGAATACCAACAGTACATTTACGCAGAAGGCGAAAAATTTGGAATTCTTTCCGCAAACGACAAACCAATTATCAAAGCTGAATATGATATGGTCAGCCACATGAACGATGGATATATTGCTGCGCAGCTGAATGATAAAACTGGAATTATAGACAGCAAAGGAAATATCATAGTTCCTATTTCCTATCCTATTATAATCGAATTCAATGACCAAGTTTTTGTTTCGGCATTAGATGATAGTTATGTATTGTTCAGTATTAAAGGCAACAGAAAAATTAGCGAAGGATTCGATCTCATTTCTTTATCAAAGGATTCTATCCATTTGGTTCAAAAAGGGGAAAAATATGGGTACATCAACAATGAAGGTAAGATTGTAATTCCAATCAAATATAGTATTGCCACTTCATTTGAAGATGGTGTTGCTTCAGTAGCCGATAATGAAGACTCCGATGTTTACAGCATCAACACAAATGGTGAAATAGTTGAAACAAACTAATCAAAATTCATATAGTTTACCGCAAAATGGAGCCTATAATAATAGGCTCTGTTTGTGTAATTTTACAGCTCAATAATCTTTAGAAAACATAAGCATGAACTTCAAATTTAGAAAATCGGTTACCTGGAAGAAATATATAATTATGCTTCTTCTGTTGAGTTTCGGAATTTCTAAAAGTGATGGTCAGGATTTCTTAAATAACCTTCAAAACGAATATAATCAGTATAAAACCACAGACCCCAACAAGTTTTTCTTAACTGGTAAATTAGCTCAGGCACTATTTTTCAACCAACAAGAAATCAAGGCATTTGCCTTATTAAGGAAAGACCTTGACATCGCAGAAAAATTAAATGATCCAAAATATGCCGCCTATTTGAATACCGTCTTAGCAATAAACCAACTTATTGATGAGAAGGAAACCTATTCAAAACAAACGATTCTAAAAGCTAAAGGTCTAGCCGACCGCAGCAAGGATATGGAAATCAAAGGTTATGTCTATTATGGATATGGTTGGATTTTATCCCGTCAACAACAAGAAGTAGATGCCGTAAAACAATTTCTGATTGCTCTAAGTTATTTAGATCAAGCAAAGAATTCCAAAACCCTCAATAATAGAAAAGCAAGTGTCTACAAAGAATTAACATCAATTTATGCCAATTGGAATGAATTTGATCTCCAAGAAAAATACAGCAAACTAGCTTTGGACCTGGCCATTGAACAGAATGATCCGGCCACTATTTTTGACTCCTATATGTCCCTCGGATATATGTATGAGCAGAAATACCTTGACTACCCTGCTGAAAATCGATACAGGGATCTTGCTGAAAAATATTATCTCTATGCATTAGGAATCTATAATAAAAATAAAGATAATATTTCAATTCCCTCAAACTTAGCATTTGTTGCAAATAATCTTGCTCATCTATATTTCAAGCATTTCCCGAAAGAATATCGGGATAAAGCCGAGCAATATGCAGAATTAGCTAAAATCCAAGCTCTCGAATCCAAGCAATATAACCTTGTTGCTTCGTCCTATGGAATCATGTCTGAAATGTCACTACAGGATGGCAACACAAAACAGGCAAAAGAAAATCTTCTGGCATCCCTAGTAGAAATAAACAAGTCTCAAGTTCAGGACCAACAAATCCTATTAAGCATTTATCAAACACTTTCCCATATCAGCGAACAGGAAGGAAATTTTCAAGAAGCAATCAAATACTATAAGGAATACATACAAATCTTTACATCCATCTATGACCAAGATAAATTGAATCTCAGCAAGAGATTGGATGCCCAATTCGAAAAAGGTAAACAGGAACAACAATTGGCAACACTGAAGGTCGAGACAGAAAAAAAGGAACAACAGATCCAATTGATGGAAGCATTAGGTATCCAACAAAAACAAGAACTGGAAAACATGAGACTTTTTCAGGATAACCAAACAAAAGAACTTGAGCTTTCTAAATTGATCTCAGAAAAACAAGTTCAACAACTCCGTATGTCTAAACTTGAATCGGACAATAGGGCCCAGGAAATTAATAATTATCAAAAACAAATCTCCCTTAAAGATAAATTAAACAAATATTATATTGCTTTGACAGGAGCTGTCTTGCTTCTATCTGCTTTACTTTTCTATGCTTATAGTCAGCGTTCAAAGCATATGAAACAACGTGAAAATCTCCTAAACCTCGCATTTGAACAGGAAAGACAGCATGCAAAAATTGCTACCCTGACCGCATTATTAGATGGACAAGAGCAGGAAAGAGCTCGGATCGCTCGTGACCTTCACGACGGACTGGGCGGGTTATTGTCGGGAACAAAAATGCAGCTTTCTCAACTCAATGATCAGGAAAATATGATAGTCAAAGAAAAAATGCAAAAAGGTATTGCCCATATTGATTTAGCAGTTGATGAATTAAGAAGAGTCGCTCATAACCTTACCCCCGATTTGTTGGAAAAATTCGGTATTCAAGAAGCCCTTAGTGATTACGCTTCTAGGATGTCCAATGAAAAAATCGATATTGATGTGCAATTCTTACACTATGTAAATCCCTTAAACAAAGAACAGCAATTAATCATTTACAGAATCATCCAGGAATTGGTAAATAATGCAATTAAGCACGCGCAACCTTCCCAAATCATTATTCAAATCGCGGAAGAAGATCATGAATTCCATCTTACCGTAGAGGACGATGGCACAGGTTTTAACTATAATAATTTAAGTAATATAAAATCTGCAGGCCTGCAGAATATTGAATCACGAATAGAATTCCTCAAGGGAAGATTACAGGTGAATTCAGATATTGGACAAGGAAGCAGTTTTGACATCTTTATTCCAAAATCAATTTAATATGATAAATATCGCAATTACTGATGACCATCCTTTATTGTCTGAAGGATTGAAAAATATTTTAGCTCAGGAACCAGATCTCAATATTATTGGTTGTTATCCTACTGCAGCTAAATTGATTGAAGAATTAAAAAGTACGCAGATTGATGTGCTTTTGTTAGATATCAATCTTTCTGATGCAAATGGATTGGAGCTGATTAATTCCTTACTTAAAAAAAATGCGGGATTGAAGATTATTATGCTCAGTGTACATAATGAGTATGCGGTGATTAATAGCGCATTTGAGGAAGGAGCACATGGGTACATTCAAAAAAATGCTTCCATTGATGAGATAATCACAGGTATCCAAGAAATCTTGTTGGGGAAAAAATTCCTCTGTTCACAAACAAAACGCATAATCGACAGAAAAAATAGCGCTGAACTAAAAAGCGTTCCTAAACTGACAAGACGTGAAAAGGAAATACTCGCCACAGCAGCATTAGGACTGACCACAACCCAAATCGCTGACAAACTTTTTATTAGTCCACACACGGTTGAAAGCCATCGGAAAAATCTAATTGAAAAATTTAGAACTTCAAACTTAAGTTCTGCAATAAAATTGGCATATGAATATGGATTAATCCGTGAGGTGTCTACCTAAGGAATAATCCCAAACCTTTCGCCATGTTAATTGTTCTATCCATATAACCAACTTTAGATGTTATGCAAGAAAAAGAAGATGAACATGGAAATAAAATAAATAATGCTGAAGATGTCGATCCAACGAAAGTGCCAGAAACGGTAATTAAGGAAAAGGACGATCAGCCTGCAGCCAATAATTTAAAAAGAACAATAATCATTGCAATTATATTATTGGCAGTTATTTATTTCATATATGAAATGGTCTTAAAAGGCCAATAAGTTAACAAGAAAGGCTGTTCTCACGAACAGCCTTTCTTGTTAACTTATAATATCTGTTTAAAAACCAATTGTTCTGCCATGTTCTATCACGGCATTTTTCTTGATTACAATAATACCATCACAGATCGTATATTCTGGAAAATCACCATCTTTCAACTGCTTTCCCCCCTTTATCCGTACATCATTACCAATCCTACAGTTTTTATCCAATATAGCATTCTCAATGTAGCAACGCTCCCCAACTCCTATTGGAGGAGGTTCCTGTGAGGTCGTTAATTCCATCACCTCATTTAATTCCTCGTAATAATCCGAACCCATCATGTACGTCATCTTAATTACGGTCCCTTCTCCTACCCTGGAACGAATCCCGATTACCGATCGCTGAATCTTCTCTGCCAAAATAATACATCCATCTGCAATAATAGCATTGTTTAAGGTAGTTCCCGAAACTTTTGATGGCGGCAACATACGTGCTCTGGTGTAAACAGTTTCTCCAAATAAATTGAATTCAGGAATATCATCCGTCAAGCCTATATTCGCTTCGAAAAAAGAGGAAATGGTACCAATATCTGTCCAATAACTATCAAATGGATAACTTAGTACCTTTGAATTTTCAATGGCATCAGGGATAATCTCTTTACCGAAGTCCATTCCATTATTCTCAGCCAGCATCCTTGTCATCACCCCTTTCGAGAAAACATAGATACCCATTGAAGCCAAATAATTCCTCCCCTGTTTCTCTAAATCTTCTGAAACTTCCGATGTCCAATCAGCTAATAAATCCTTCGTCGGTTTCTCAATGAAGGAAACAACATTATTATGCTCATCAGACTTTAGGATACCAAAGCCTGGCGCTTCCTTCGCTGTCACCGGAATGGTTCCAATCGTAATTTCACCGCCATTCTTCACATGAAAATCAACCATAGCAGAATAATCCATCTGATACAATTGATCCCCAGATAGAATCAATACATAATCGTAATCAACATTGACCAAATTCTTTTGCGTTCTGCGAACCGCATCAGCAGTACCCTCAAACCAGCGATCTCCCTCATTGGTCTGCTCAGCAGCTAGAATATCTACAAATCCCTTACTAAAAATACTGAAGTTGTAAGAATTCTTGATATGCTTATTTAATGATGCCGAGTTATATTGCGTCAATACAAATATCTTATTATAGCCAGAATTAAGACAATTTGAAATTGGAATATCAACCAATCGGTATTTCCCAGCAATTGGAACTGCCGGTTTAGAACGTTGATCTGTCAACGGAAATAAGCGGGTTCCTCGACCCCCACCTAATACTATAGAAACAACTTTATGCGACATATTATTTAAGTAATTGGTTATATAACTCTATATATTTCTGTGCTGATTTATTCCAAGAATAATCTAATCCCATCGCCGCATCCCTCGTTTTTGTTAAGTTATCCGCATAGCTCAAGTATTTAATCGCTCTCTTCACTGTGTCAGCAGCTTCTTCTGCATTTACATCGTTGAATAGGAATCCATATCCACCCTCCTCAACATCTATCACTGTATCTTTCAAACCACCTATCTTCCGCACGACTGGAATGGTACCATATTTTAAAGCATATAGTTGGTTCAATCCACATGGCTCAACCCGAGATGGCATTATCAACATATCCGAAGCAGCATAAACTCGATGCGCTAATTGTTCGTTATAGCCGAAGAAAACAGCTAAATCACGCTGATAAATACCAGTAACTTCTTGAATCTTTTCCTGTATCCCGGAATCTCCCGAGCCTAATATAAATATACTTATTTTACCTGAACTTTGCCTCAACAGATTATCTATTACTTCTGGCAAAATATCAGCCCCCTTTTCCGTCGCAAACCTGCCAATATAACTTAACAATGGCTTCGTCGGATCTAATCCAAATTCATTACAGAACTTCAGCTTATTCCCTGCTTTCCCCTCATCAACATCCTGAATTGCATAATTCTGATCTATTAATGAATCTAATGCAGGATCCCAAAATTCAGTATCTATCCCATTAACTATACCAATAGATTTTGCCCTTTCATCATAAAACAAATGCTGCAAACCATTTGCCTCAACATATAATTCCTTGAGGTATCCTTCCGATACGGTCGTATAGGCATCACAGCATTTTATCGCCGTAGCTAGTGGATTAATAAGTCCATCCCAGTCCAACAATCCCCATTTCCACGTATCAAATGACGGAATAAATAAACTTTTACTCCAAGACATCCACCCTTGATATTGACCGTTATGAACCGTAAATACCGTCTTCACATCCTTTAGCTCATCGAATTCATTGCTCCATTTAGTCAAGAATGGCACTAATCCTACATGATGATCGTGACAATGAAGCACATCTGGTTGAATTTTGTTATAGTTCAGGTAATGTAAAACCGCATGTTGGAATGCAATCCATTGATCCGCCTCATCTTGGTAGCAATATACTTCTTCACGATCCAATAAATTTGGTATTCGAATTAAATATAATGGAAATCCTAAAGTATCATCCATTTCCTTCAGAACCTCATATTCCAAAAGAGCAGAACCCTGATAAATCTCACCTTTTGCAACAACATCAAAAGAATGCTCATGAACAAATTTCCGATTGAAGTAAGGCATTATTACCGAGGAATCAACACCTAACTCCCGCTGGTATTTAGGCAATGCACCAACCACATCTGCCAAACCTCCTACTTTTGCTACAGGAAAACATTCAACGCTTAAATGTATGACTTTCATTACCCTAATTTTCTTTTAAATACTAAACCGCTCAATGGTGGTAAATCAATCTCAATTGATTGATCTTGCCCCATCCATGACATTCTATCTGCAGTTACTACATCCCTAACCCGTACACCACTACCATTGAAGTTCACATCATCCGAGTTCAATACCAATTCCCATTGACCAGCATGGGGAACTCCAACTTTAAAACTCCTCCTAACAATCGGTGTAAGATTCAATACAATTATTAAATCATTTTCTAAATCATGTCCTCGACGACAGTAAGCAAAAACACTGTTATTCCTATCATCCAACTCAATCCAGAAAAATCCCTCCGGACTAAATGCTTTTTCATACAAAGCTGGATAACTCTTATAAACTTCATTTAATTTTGATATAAATTTTTTGATGCCTTGATGTGGCTTATAATCCAATAAATGCCAGTCTAAGGATTGGTTGACATTCCACTCTGATGTCTGACCAAATTCCCCACCCATAAATAAAAGTTTCGTACCTATGAATGTAAACATGTATAGGTAGAGCGACCTTAAATTGGCAAATTTTTGCCATTCATCTCCAGGCATTTTATAGATCAATGATTGCTTTCCATAAACAACCTCGTCATGTGACAAAGGCAACATAAAGTTTTCTGTAAATCCATAAACAGTCGCAAAGGTCATTTTATCATGATGATGAGACCTGTTGATTGGATCTTCTTTAAAATATGCTAATGTATCATGCATCCAGCCCATCATCCATTTCATGCCAAAGCCAAGACCACCATTAAACGTTGCCCTACTTACTCCTGACCAAGACGTCGACTCTTCTGCAATTGTCTGAACATTTGGAAAGTATTTTGATACCGCTTCATTAAAGGCTTTTAAAAAGGAAACAGCTTCTAAGTTCTCATTTCCTCCAAGTTCATTGGCTTCCCATTCGCCTGCCTTTCTAGAATAATCCAAATAAAGCATCGAAGCTACTGCATCTACCCGTAGACCATCGATATGGTAGCGGTCCAACCAAAAGAATGCATTACTGATTAAAAAGGATTTGACCTCATTACGCCCATAATTAAAGATATACGATTGCCAATCCGGGTGAAAACCCTTTCTTGGATCCGCATGCTCATACAAATGGGTACCGTCAAAATTATATAACCCATGTGCATCGCCAGGAAAATGTGATGGAACCCAATCCAAAATAACTCCAATATTATGCTCATGTAATAATTCGATAAGCTTCATCAGGTCTTGTGGCGATCCGAATCTTGAACTCGAAGCATAATAACCCGTTATCTGATATCCCCAAGAAGGATAATAGGGATGTTCCATTATAGGCATAAACTCCACATGCGTAAAGCCCGTTTCTTGGATATATGGAATTAAGCGTTCCGCAATTTCCGTATAGCTCAAGAACCGATCTGGATCTTGCGGATCTCGCATCCATGAACCTAGATGCATTTCATATACTGACATCGGACGATCCAATGCATTATGCTCCCGCCTATTAAACATCCATTCTGAGTCGTTCCAATCAAAATAGGTCGTCGCTACAATAGATGCTGTTTTTGGAGGAATTTCAGTCAGCAATGCAAAAGGATCAGATTTCTCTAAATGTTCCCCTGTGTTGGAGTGAATATGATATTTATAAACCTCACCATTTTTCAATCCCGGAATAAATCCCTCCCATATACCGCTACTGTCCCAACGAACATTCAGGACATGTGCATGTGGATTCCACCCGTTAAAATTTCCAACTACCGATACTGTCTGGGCATTCGGCGCCCATACCGCAAAATATACTCCCTTTACCCCGTTAATCAACAGCTCATGAGAACCAAACTTCTCATAAAGCTTAAAATGCCGTCCCGCCTTGAATAAAAAAACATCAAATTCCGACAATAAGGAGTGTACTTCAACTGGTTGAGGCATAAAATTAGGTCTTTTAATAGCTATTATTGAATATTAATCTTTTTAAAATCTCGCTCTAGGACTATATAATTATGGCCCTGGTCATCTTGCTGAAACGCAACCTTAACGCCGTCCACTGTCACTTGTTTCACTTCAAATGGTAAACCAATCAAATACAAATGAAAATCAGAATAATTCGGCGTGTAAATCCCGTCTTCACCTTGTACGATATTGACTTGACCTGAGTCCGAGGTGGCAATAAAATGTTTTTCCACATATACGCCTTGCTCATAAGCAAATGTTTCTCCATGGTCTGAATATAGATTGGATTCATGTTCACCCTCAGAATAATAGAAATTCAGTCTCAAAGACTCTATCCTTTGCTCTCCAGTAAACTGCATGACTGGATATTCCGGAATAATCGATCCACCACTAACAAAAAATGGCATCTCATCCATTGGTGTATCAATCGTATATTCTTGCCCTCCAACATAGTAGCTATTATCAAAATAATAATACCACGTTCCTTCAGGAAGATAAACAATTTTATTTTGCTGACCGGGATGAAGAACCGGAGATACCAATAACTGATTTCCAAATCCAAATTCTTCTTCCCTTACCATATTCTTAGCTTTCTCTTGCTCCATCAGGGCAATTGGCCTTAAAATTGGTTCCCCATATTTATGTTGCAACCAAAAGGTTGAATAGATATAAGGTAAAAGTTTATATCGTAATTCGATAAATTTCTTACATATAGCTTCCCATTCCGGACCGAAACTCCAAGGCTCGCGGTCACGTGTATCCCCCGCAGAGTGAACACGCATAAATGGTGAAAATACCCCAAATTGCATCCATCTCGTGTACAATTCCCCATCTGGTTCCCCCGTAAAACCTCCAATATCGGTTCCACAGAAGGATAAACCTGAAACCGACAAACGCTGTAACTGTAAAGTTCCTATGCGTAGATGTTCCCAAGTTGCAATGTTGTCACCTGTCCAAACAGAAGAATATCGCTGTGTACCTGCATATGCTGCCCGAGTAATCGTAAATGGACGCTTGTTCTTGTATAATTTCTTTAACCCGTCGTACGTCGCCCTAACCATCTGCATACCATAAACATTATGTGCTTTACGGTGCGACCCACGATGACCTTCAAATTGATGCCTTACATCATTCGGAAATGTTCCTCGACCAAAAACTGCCGGTTCATTCATATCATTCCAGAATCCTGCTACACCATCTTCAACTAATCCTTTGTATAAGGTTCCCCACCATTCCCTAACCTCCGGATTGGTATAATCCGGAAACTGACAGCGACCTGGCCATACAAATCCTTCCATGAAATAATCATCCCCACGACGGCAAAAATAGTTGTTGTCCTTCCCTTGTTTGAAAACCCAATAATTCTCATCAACCTTGATTCCCGGATCGATCATCACCACCGTCTTAAAACCATTGGCATTCAAATCGGAAATCATTTTCTTAGGATCTGGAAAATAACGCTTGTTCCAAGTGAAACAACGATACCCATCCATATAATCGATATCTAAATAAATAGCATCACATGGAATTTCTCGCTTCCTAAATTCGTAGGCTGTTTCTCTAACTTTATTTTCAGGATAATAGCTCCATCTACATTGATGGTAACCTAAACCCCACATAGGTGGCATATAGTGAGTACCTGTTAATTTATGATAACGTTTTACAACATCCATCATTTTTGGACCATGTATATAGTAATATTGCAACTCACCACCTTCCGACCAAAAACTAGTTTGATCTTGATGTTCTGCTGCAAAATCAAAATAGGTCTTAAAGGTATTGTCAAAGAATATCCCATAGGCCGAACCTTCAGTTACTCCAATGTAAAAAGGAATCGTCTTATATAATGGATCTTGATTAAATGCATAAGAATAGGTATCCGAGTTCCAATTTTTTACGCGTTTTCCCCTTAAATTTAAGTTTGTCGCCTTATCTCCTAATCCAAAAAAGGCTTCATCAGATTCAGCATGTTTGGTGCAATAAACATAGTAACCTCCAAAATCAACATTCTCCTCCCAATGCATCGGAGAATGGTCGCGGTTCATAATTTTCTCATCCGTATCCGCAAATGCAATATTGAAATCAGATTTACGAATCAAACATACAACTGAATTTGTCTTGACTTTATAATAAGTATCGTCTTCAACCAGTTCATAACTTACGTAATTGTCGCCCTTAAAGCTTATTGCATAAGAAAAATCAACTAAAAATGAACCTTCCGGTGCTAATCTTACTCTAATAATATCTTCAGAAAAAACCTTTACCTCAACCTTGGAACGTCCATCTGAAAAATAAAAAGAATTCAATTCTTGGGTATAACCCTTAACCTCAGTTAAATAAAGCTTTTCAATATTTGGTAAATCGAGAACAGGATTGTTTACATGATGTATTCCTTCATCTAAAATATCAGGGTTAGGGAGCAAGTCATTTGCGAAATCTTCCTTCTTTGTAGTATCTGCCATAAAATTTTTAATCTAAATAGGTAATAGACAGTGTTAATGTCAGTTTTAATTTACAATATATTTTAAATAAAACAATGTTATTAAAAAAATTCACTACCACATATCACAAATTGTACCTGCTTAGCTACATGATTTTACCTGATAATATCATCCTATTGTTGTAATACAAGAAAAAAACAAGAATTACCTTAAAAATTCGTAATTTTGTGAGCCTTTTTAAATTCTAGCCCCAGTAAGGCTAGAGGGCATAATAATACATCAGTAGAATAACATGAAATTATCTCAATTCAACTTTAATCTTCCTGAATCATTACTAGCATCTGAACCCTCAGAACAAAGGGATGAATCTCGTTTAATGGTTTTACACCGTGATAGCGGAAAAATCGAACACAAGATTTTTAAAGATGTTCTTGATTATTTCGATGATAAAGATGTAATGATCTTAAACAACACCAAAGTATTTCCTGCAAGAATGTACGGTAATAAAGAAAAAACTGGTGCTACTATCGAAGTATTCTTGTTAAGAGAACTTAATAAAGAACTACGTCTTTGGGATGTTTTAGTTGATCCGGCTCGTAAGATCCGTGTTGGAAATAAATTATATTTTGGTGATGATGATTTATTGGTTGCTGAAGTTGTTGACAACACAACTTCTCGTGGACGTACAATCCGTTTCCTTTTTGATGGTACAGATGAAGAATTCCGTAAGAATATTGAAATCTTAGGCGAAACTCCACTTCCTAAATACATCAAAAGAAAAGCTACTCCAGAAGATAAATTCCGTTATCAAACCATTTACGCGAAAAATGAAGGTGCTGTTGCAGCTCCAACTGCTGGTCTTCACTTCTCACGTGAATTGATGAAACGCCTTGAACTAAAAGGTGTGGATTTTGCAGAAGTAACTTTACATGTAGGCCTTGGTACTTTCCGTACAGTTGAGGTAGAAGACCTGACTAAACATAAGATGGATTCTGAACAGTTCATCATTTCCGATGAAGCGGCTCGAATCGTAAACAAAGGAATCGACAACAAACGTAAAATCTGTGCGGTCGGTACAACCTCTATGCGCGCAATCGAATCTTCTGTTTCAGCTGATAAACATTTGAAAGCAGCAAACGACTGGACTTCAAAATTTATCTATCCCCCTTACGATTTCAGTATCGCCAATTCGATGATTACTAATTTCCATACACCGCAATCAACACTTCTAGTAATGATTGCTGCCTTCGCAGGATATGAAAATGTAATGAATGCTTACGAAGTCGCTGTTAAAGAAAAATACCGCTTCTACAGCTATGGCGATGCCATGTTAATTATCTAATTAAAGTATTACTCCTTATATACTCAACGCAGGTCCTTGTACCTGCGTTTTTTTTGTCCTTTACCGATTCAGAAAACAATCAGCAAGGATTTGATTTTTATTTTCCTTAATTTACCCATCTATTTAACTCATTACGAATGCCACAGAATTTCGTCATTATAGTTGCTGCAGGGACCGGTTCTAGAATCGGTGGGAACCTTCCTAAACAATTCTTGAATTTGGATAATAAACCTATCCTGATGCATACAATTGAAAAATTTGAGAATTCAGCAAGCAAACCGGAAATTATTCTGGTCCTTTCTAATCTAATGCAAGATTTTTGGGATTCACAATGCAAGGAATTTAATTTTACGATTCCCCATAGCAAAACAGTCGGTGGATTAACTAGATTTCAAAGTGTTAATAGTGGCCTGGAATTTATCAAGTCGAATTATAAAATAGATGAGAATTGCAAGATAGCTGTTCATGATGCAGCAAGGCCATTGGTGAGCAGCCATTTAATAGACGAACTGTTTCAAAATTGCAACCTCGCTAAACCAGCAATTATTCCAGCTGTAAAAAGTAGCAATTCTGTTAGGATAGGAAATCAAAATGATAGTCATGCCGTCGACAGGGAAACTGTCTGGCTAGTTCAGACACCGCAAGTTTTTATGGCGGATTTGTTGGTCCAAGCATATCAACAAGAAGAGGAAAGTACCTTTACTGATGATGCATCGGTCGTAGAAAAGTTGAGCAATAACGTCTATCTAATCCCAGGAGATCCTCAAAATATGAAAATTACCTTTCAGGAAGATTTGGTCATTGCTCAACATTTATTTGATAAATCTAAGCGTTACCTCTGATTATTCTTAATAATACCACAATGATGGCAATTACCAACAAAATGTGAATAATACCGCCAGATGCATAACCTCCAAAGAAGCTAATTGCCCAAATAATGACGAGAATAACAGCGATTAAATACAAAATATTTCCCATAATAGTAAAAATTTGAATTTTGTTTAAATAGTTTATTCAATGATTGTAATTTCAAAAGGATAAACAACCCTAGAGAACAAATTGTTTTAAACAACTATTTATTTTTACTAAAATTCTAGTACTAATTGATCATAAGCTACAAAAAATCCGTCTGGAAGCATATTTTCAATATCAATATGTTTTCCAAAACGATGCGAAATATGGGTTAGGTAGGTTTGATTGGGTTGGATACGATTGGAAACTTCAATAGCTTCATCCAATGTTAGATGCGAAATATGGGGTTCTTGCTGCAAGGCATTCAAAACTAATATTTCCACACCCTCCAGCAATTCATAGGTTTCCTCTGAAATAGTCTTCGCATCGGTAATATAGGCGAAATTGTCAATTCTAAACCCCAAAACAGGCATTTTATAATGCATGACCTCTAAGGGCATGATTGCCTTACCATAAAGTTCAAAAGGTTCTGCAGGAAAAATTTCCTCCAATTCCAATTGTGGTACACCCGGATATTTATAATCGCTAAATGCATAATAAAATTCCTTCCTTAATGCATCATGTGTAGCTTTGTTTGAATAGATCGGAATAGATTGTTGTTGCTGATAATTAAACGCCCTTACATCGTCTAAACCCGCAATATGGTCTTTGTGAGAATGAGTCATTAACACAGCATCTAATCGCTGAACATCCGCACGCAACATCTGATACCTGAAGTCTGGCCCTGTATCAACAATAACCGTATGATCATTATAATCCATCAAAATAGAAGAACGAAGACGCTTATCACGCCTATCCTCAGAATGACAGACCGAACATGGACATGCTATAACCGGAACTCCTTGCGAAGTTCCTGTACCTAAAAATGTTATTCTCAAACCGTAATCCTTGATTTTTTGATATTTTGATAAAAAGATCTCAACTTCTCCTGAATCAAATCCTCATCTACATCCATCGTCTCTAGAATCTGAAGCAATGAAACTACTTTCATATCGACCGTTGAAAACTTATTGACCACAACAACTCTTGAATTTTGCAATACGCAAGCCCCGGTCCTAAACGATCCTTTCTCGTATCTTAATTTATAACCGAGGTCGCCAAACAACGCCTCCAACTTATCTAAACTTCCCTGTGTTAATGAAATCATATCAGTTCCTCATCACAATTTAACAATACTGCAAGAATTATTCAATTCATGACTCTTTCTTGTTCGTAATAAATTTATGGGCATATTGGCTTAAAAAACCTGACCCGTAGGCTATTAACTGCGTGTATGCAGCAATAACCGATAATATGGCAACCTTTAGGTTTTTAGTCGTGAACAATGCATGCAAAAACAACATCAATGTATACAGAATTAAAAAAAGATTCCCTATCAATCCCATCATATGCAAGAAATACATCTCATCCATCGTCAAAAGATTGATCACATTGATCATAAATAAAAATATTAATCCCAAAACAAAGACCGCCGGCAATGCATGAACTGGTTTTAATTCCTTTGGGTACAAACAATAGATGTCAATCCTCCCCTTTCCAAAATTATGGGTTTGTTTGTAGAACTGTTTAAAACTTGTCCTGCGTTTGTGATAAACAAATGCATCGGGGATCAACCTTACCTTAAATCCGGAATTAATCATTCGAATACTGAATTCTATATCCTCCGATCGCCTAGAAAGTTTGAATCCTCCTGTTTTTTCCCATACTTCTCTGGAAATTCCTAGATTAAAACTCCTTGGATGGAATTGTCCTACATGATTTTTATTACCTCGAATTCCACCTGTGGTAAATGGACTCGTCATCGAGTAGCTTATGGCCTTCTGTATCGGCGTAAATGATTCATGCGCCGCATCCGGTCCTCCAAATGCATCTAAGTTATTTTCCCTGATGTCTTCCATGACCTTAATAAAGTAATCTTTTGGTACGATGATATCTGAATCAAAAACGATAAAAAAATCACCTTTCGCTCGTTCAAATCCGTAATTTCGAGCAAAACCCTGACCTTCATTCTTTTTGAAGTAATACTGTATATTAAGCTTGTCTTTAAACTTATTTACAATATCTTCTGCTTTATTCTTAGAACCATCCTCAACAATAATAACCTCAAAATTCTGATACGTTTGATCTAAAAGAGAGGTCAACATCTCTTTGATCTCTGCTGGTCTATTGTATAAAGGTACGATTACCGAAAAAAACATATTAAATGACTTGATCTACGTGATATTTATTGCGGTCAGAACCATTCCTGGAAACAAGTTCTGCTACAAATCCCGTTAAAAACATCTGTGATCCTATTATAATTGCTACCAATGCCAAGAAAAACAGCGGCTGATCTGTGATATTCCTGTAAACCGTCCCATTGGCAATGCTCATCAGCTTTTCACAGATTAACCAAATGGTAATGAAGAATCCTAACAGAAAACTTATTACCCCCAATGGTCCAAAAAAGTGCATCGGTCTCTTCGCGAATTTTCCCACAAAGAAAATGGACATTAAATCCAAAAAACCTTTCACAAACCTGCCCGGACCAAATTTCGTAGTACCATATTTTCGAGGATAGTGTTGTACAACTTGTTCCTGAATATTATTAAATCCCGCCCATTTGGCCAAAACCGGAATATAACGGTGCATCTCTCCGTAAACCTCTATACTTTTAACAACATCTTTCCTATAGGCTTTAAGGCCGCAATTGAAATCGTGGAGATTATCGATTCCGGACATGCTTCGGGTAACCGAATTAAATAGCTTCGTCGGAATAGTTTTGGTCAATGGATCATAACGCTTCTTCTTCCAACCAGAAACTAAGTCGGCACCTTGATTTTTGATGCGATCATAAAGCTCTGGAATCTCATCAGGGCTATCTTGAAGGTCAGCATCCATCGTGATAACAACATCCCCTTCTGCCGCCGCAAAACCAACATTCAAAGCCGCTGATTTCCCATAATTCCTCCGAAATCGAATGCCTATAATATGCTCATTCTCCTTCTTCAAATCCTTAATTACTTTCCATGATCCATCTTTACTCCCATCATCGACCAATACGATCTCATATGTAAAATGATTTGCGTCCATAACGCGCTTGATCCAAGCCGTTAATTCAGGAAGTGATTCTTCCTCGTTGTATAATGGTATTACTACTGAAATGTCCATAATTAATAAAGAACAAAGGTATCATTTTTGGATGATACCTTTATCATTTAAACTTATCCGTTTATATTATACGTTGCTGTCGTTATTGTTGTTATTGTCGTTATTCTGCCATGGATGTGCATCCCCTGAATCTGAAGATACGGGTTTGAACAATGGCCTTTCTTTCTTGAATATTGCCGCAAAAATTAATGCTAACACAAAATATAGCAATAATGAAATCGCCAAACCTTTCAACACCTGACCAATAGATAGTGAACCTAATGCTTCTTTCTGGTCATCCAACATCTTTAAGGTTGTATCAATTTGCTCATCCGGAATATTATTAGCTTCCATCATTTCAATGGTCAGGTTTTGTGTATTCTCAATCGCTTCAAATTGAAGTGATGGATAAATCATATTGAAAATATTAATTCCGATTAAACCAATTGTCGCAGTAACAGCAAACATAATGAAGATATTTTTTAAAGCTGTTGAAAAGTCCCAATAACCTCCAATTGCTTTCCTTAATTGAAGTACAAAATATACTGCTATTGCTAAAAAAACCACATAATTCACAATTACATTAATGACAGATGATAACATTAATGCGGTTGCTGATTTGGATAGATATAAGGAAAGTATTGATAGAACAAGCGATATCACGCCAAGAATTAAACCATAAATAATAGCTTTTTTCTTAACATCGTTGTTGATTACTTGAGTAGAATCCATAATTTATGCGTTATATTTTATAATTAGTTGTAATAAAGCAAGATCAAGTGCTTTGTTTGGAGCAGCTTCTGAATACGCATCCAATTGCCCCTGACTTGGTGATTGCTCATTGAAAAACGATATTAATGGATAAAATAGATCCACTAATTCATCATCCTCTCTTAAGCCCTTCGCAATTTTTGCAATCTCTGCATAATTGCTCTCAACTAAGATTTGGTTAGCGATTACCTTCTCGTAAATTCTATATTCATCTTGAAACTCATCTTCCTCAACAAGCAAAAATTCCTTTAAAAAGTCATCTAATGATGGTTCAACCTCATCATCGTCACACTCCTTAAGGTATAATAGGATATTCAATAATTCTGAGCCTCGGTCCAATGTATCTTCTTCGATCGTTTCCCATTCCTCTGAATCTAAATAATCCTCTTCTAATTTCTGAACATCCTCTGCAAAGAAATTAATCATCAACAAATCGAAACAATACTCACGTAATTCATCGAAACGTAAATGATCATCAAATACAGCATCCATCGCACCAACCTTTTCCATAAAGGGCTTTTCCAGTTCGAAAGCTGCCGCCAAACCTGGAAGGATCTCTTGTCCGTCTAGCTGGTCTATTGCTGCATAGCTGTTTACAGCCGCCTCAAGGGCATTTTTAACTTTATTATCCATATGTATTAATTGATGTGCAATTTATTGTTGTTTATTACCGCCAAAACCTGGCCGGTCAGTTCCTGGCCAAATAATGGGCTGTTTGCTGACTTTGATTTATTTGTCTTCTTATCAAATATCCATTTTTTCGTTGGACTAAACAAGACTAAATTAGCTTCTGCTCCTTCTGAAAGTGCAGGAATGTCAAGTCCTAAGATTTTTCTCGAATTAATGGAAAGTTTCTCCACAATCTGCTCTGGGCTTAAACCTGCTCTAATTAACAAAGGCAATACAGTCTGTGATGCAATAATCCCATTTTTGGCAATCTGGAATTCCACCTGTTTAAATTCAATTTCCTGTGGTGTATGCTGTGAAACCACCGTATCAATGACTCCATCCTTTAAGCCCTTAAGCAATGCTTTAACATCTCTCTTGGTACGTAATGGTGGACTTACTTTATAATTGCTGTCAAATCCTTTGACATCCTCATCTGTAAAAACCAGATTATGTGCTGCTACATCGCAAGTAACCTTAATTCCTTTAGCCTTAGCCTTTTTAATCAGGTCAACTCCTTCTTCTGTTGAGATAGTAGCAAAATGAATTGGAGCCTCATTGTATTCGGCCAAGAACAAATCCCGGGAAATCATTACAGATTCAGCTAGATTTGGAATGCCTTTCATCCCGAGGTATGTACTAACCTCCCCTTCATTCATTTTACTGTCTGCAGCGATAGAATCATCTTCAGGAAAGGCCATAATCAATCCTGAAAATCCTTTTGCATAGAGCAATGCTCTTGACATTAATCCTGCTTGTTGTATGCTATGCGTACCGTCACTAAATGCAACAGCTCCGGTTACTTTCATATCGTAAAGCTCCGCCAATTCATTTCCTTCACGTTTCTTACTGACGGTTCCAATGGGATACACATCAACAAGGTTTCCCTTCGATGAATTAACGATCAAGGCAACCTCAGAACGGCTATGTATAGGTGGATTTGTATTGGGCTGAACAGCAACGGCCGTAAATCCGCCCGCCGCTGATGCTGCTGTTCCCGTTTGGATATCTTCTTTCGTTTCATATCCCGGTTCCCCGAAATTAACGTTCAAATCCAAAAATCCAACCGATAGAAATGAACCCTTGCCATCGATTAACTGAAGCTTCTTGTCATCCGTCTTGATGTTCTTGCCAATCTGTTCGATCTTGCCATTCCTTACAAGTACGTCTACCGTAGTCAAATGAAGTGGATGTCCCGCCGACACCAAAGTCGCAGAATTAATTAATATTGTAGCCATGAATTGAATTGAAAATCAAAAAATTGTGCTGAAAGACTGTGTTTAAGTTGAAGAAACAACCAACCATTCCAAAGGTATTTTTCCAATGAGCATTTTCAAAAACCTTCTTCAAGTATAAAAACTCCTTATTCGAAGATATTAACAGCTGTTTCATTAAAAAACAAAAATACAAATTTCACTTGAATACTCTCAGAAAAAACATAAAAACCTATTTTCCCCAACGGAATGTCTCTAAGTCAAATCCTGCCATATCCAACGCCCTGTCAATTACTGTGGCTGCCAGCTCCTCAAAGGTTTGTGGCCTGCTGTAAAAGGATGGCGATGCAGGACAAATAATCCCACCTGCCTGAGTTATGGTCGCCATATTCTGTATGTGAATGCTGCTTAATGGCGTCTCTCTTGTTAAAAGGATCAACTTACGTCGCTCCTTCAGAATAACATCAGCCGCCCTCGTCGTAAGGTCTGAAGAAATACCATTCGCTATGCGTGCCATCGTCCCCATCGAACAGGGTACAACAAACATCGTCTCATACTTTGCCGAGCCGGAGGCAAATGGCGCCATGAAATCATGCTTCTCATAAGTCGGAAAATCATAGTTCTCGTACGAATTGTTATCCAACTCAAATCGCCAAACATCTTTTGCATTGTCGGACATCACTAATCCAACCGCCTCAATCTGCTCTGATAGCTGTTCAAGCTTATCTAACAATACCTTCGCATAGATGGAACCTGATGCTCCTGTAACAGCTACAACAACTTTTTTCTTCCTCATGTTACAAAACTATAAAACCTTAAGCAATTAAAGACCATAGAATTCCCTTTAAATCTCAACATCCAGAATTTAGGATCCTAACCCAGAAAATATCAAAAAAACGTATTTTGAGCAATTCAATGGATATATTGAATAAAAAAGGGTCGAATAAGATTTATTCGACCCTACATCTACCTATGAAAAACATGCCCTTGGGGAGGGCATTACAAAAGTAAAAAAATCATCAGAAAAGTTATAAAACAACCTTTTACAATTCGGATTTTGTAGATGGATAGCTACAAATATTAAATAGTGTTCGTTACCGACCAAAAAAAATTGTATAGATTACATTTATTAACAGAAAAAATTTTATAGGAATCAGTAGAAAATTAAGGCTTTGGTAATATTATTTTAACTTTTTTTTATTTATTTCGTAACGCAAAATTAGGACTATGAGTTTAACAGTACTTGAAGAATATATAGAAACCGGAAATTACCAAGATTTAGATTTATTGCTTAGCCAAAACCCAGACCTTGTTAAGGAAAATACCAGCCATGACATATCTCCCCTTTTGCTGGCTTGCTATTACCAAAAAAATCAAATCGTACAGGTGATCCTCAAGTATATCAAAAGCATTACAATCCATGAAGCTAGCGCCGCCGGACTAACCGAACAGGTCCAATTCATGATCGATCAAAAGCCTGATGTTATCAACGAACTATCCGGACATGGATTTTATCCCTTGGGAATCGCATCTCACTTCGGAAAAGAAGATATCGTCAGAATTTTATTGAGAAATCGAGCTAACCCGAATTCTTCATCCCAAAACGGATATCAAGTATTTCCCCTTCACTCCGCACTGAGCAACGGTTTCGACAATATCGCTAAAATGCTGATCGAAGCAGGTGCTGAAGTTAATGTTTTGCAATCCTCCAGAATCAGCCCATTACATCTCGCTGCACAACAGGGAAATATTGACCTGATTATCATCCTCCTTGAACATGGTGCCAATATATCCATCAGAAATGATTTCGGTCAAACCGCATCGGATATGGCTTCAGAAAAAGGATTCCTGGAAATTGCTGAAATCCTTAAAGCTTAATCTCGCTTTATAATCGCCAATCCTATTCCACATTCCAAACATCGCTTTGGATTGCAATAATTCGCCCGCAAGTGCAAAACCGCCTGGCTCTCCATCGAATTACTGATGCTCAGCCCATAACCTATATACCTTTTGCTGACTGAATTTACTTCCGGCTTCAACTCTTCCAGCCATGAAATGGCTCTATCCATATACTCCTGACTTCCAATATACTTACCATAAGCGAACAGAACCAATACAAAACCATTGATAGCCAAAATATCAAAGAACTGATCGGTTATCTTTGGACTGTGAATCTTCGTTTCCTTTTCTAAATGAAAGTGGTTTTCCCAAAATCCGGGAATCATCAATGACTGGCAATATCCTTTCAACTCTTCCAAATTGATCGCGGAACCCAGCAAGGAAAACCAAGATGAAAACTGGCTGTACATGGCTGCCAATTGTGCCAATTTAATTGTCGGAAAGTTTTGTGGCCGCATACGCATTAACTTCCATTGAAAGGAATTCATCTCATTGAGCTTATGCATATTTTTAGATACTGGTACTGCTCCTTCAACTCCAATATATATGCCTCATGTCCCTTGTATGATTTCAAAAATCCGGCCTGACCAAAAAATAAACTATGTATCGCCTCCGAATTCCCTTTCAGCTTCTGAAGCAGCTTCAAATTAATGATCTGACTTAAATCCTGAAAAGCCTGCTTATTGACCCGCATCCCAAAAGAACCTGCCAACAGACTTAAACATAACCTCTCCCAATCTCCTCGATAGCTTTTTAACAACATCAACACCTGCTCATACCTATGCTCCAATCGCTCAACCCCCATTCTATTCAGTACCTGAATCTTCTGATATTCCGAAACTTCCCTCAATCCATAACTACATGGTAGCCAATGTGTATTCTGCAGCAACCTCTCAATTTTATCCAACAGATCCACATCCACCAAGCACTTCAGTTCTAAACACGGAATCAGCTGTCCGTCTGCCGAAAAGCACTTCTTCCCCTGCTCCCAAACAACATGTAGGATTACCGCATTATAGGCCTCATTGATGTCATGCCCATGCTGCACCCAATCCTCCGCATCAACATGTATTTCTACATGACCATGCCAATTATCTCCATTGATTTTCAACTGCGCAAAAAGAAGGTCCGGTCCAGCATCTGTATTATAATTCCCAGGATAAATCACCTCAATTTCTTCAGACCCCTGACAAACTAAATGAAATGGCTTAAACAACCTAAATCGCCAGATAAAATGAAGGATCTGCTCGGGAATTTTCATAATTAAAAGTAGGTAAAATTTTCCTTATAGGAAAATATTTTGACATAAGATAAGAGACTTAAGACTTTTCCGAGATAGTTGAAAAACATTTGTTGTAAAGAAAATTAAATCCCATAGAGATATATTTTTTAAATCTAGTAGATAGATCTTTGTATTTTTTATAGAATTAAATAGTTTAATTTGGTTGTTTTATAGGTATATATATAAATTAAATCTTCTTAAGAATCCTTAAATTATCATTTCCTACCATAACTTCTTCAACGGTTTTTCCAATAACTTTCGGAGCTTCTATTCCCTCCGTCCAGGACTCTGAACCGGTAAAAATCCTTGCTTCATCCCAAAGACCGGCTTCGATAAATTGATCCAGGGTTTTCCTGCCGCCCTCAACGAGAATAGACTGCACATCCATCAGATAGAGTTGATATAAGATCTGCTGCGGCAGATACAGATCAAAATTTTCTAATTCGATATACTTCCTATTCCCCTGCCAATCGGTTTTTACAGCATTGAAAACTATCGTTTCGGCAGCATCATCGAAAATCGCAGAATCTGTTGAAATCTCCAGGTGCTTATCGATCAAAATTCTTTTGGGATTGCGACCAACCCAATCTCTTACTGTCAGACTTGGATTGTCGATCTCTGCCGTTCTTTTTCCTACCAAAATTGCGTCCTCTTCCGAACGCCACTTATGCACCAACTGCTTGCTGGCATTATTGCTAATCCATCTCTGCCCTTCCAAGGGTGCAAAATATCCATCTGCCGTTTCTGCCCATTTCAAAATCACATACGGCCGGAATTCCTTCAGCTTCGTAAAGAACCTCCTATTAACCCACTTGGCCTCCTCCTCCAAAACTCCAACCAAGGTCTCTATCCCCGCATATTGAAGTTTTTTCAAACCCAAGCCGTTAACTTTAGCAAAGGGATCCAAACAGGCAATCACTGCCCTTTGAAAGCCCATTTCCACGATCATATCTGCACATGGTGGGGTCTTTCCAAAATGGGCACAGGGCTCCAAACTCACATAAATCGTACTTTCTTGAAACAATTCCCTCGCCTTTTCCTCTCCCAACCGCTCAACCACAGACCGAACCGCATTTACCTCGGCATGCGGACCACCATACGGCGATGTATAACCCTCTCCAATAATATCTTCTCCATGGACAATCACTGCCCCAACCATCGGATTCGGACTGGTTTTGCCTGCCCCTAAGACAGCCAAATCCAAACATCGCTTCATAAATTGTTCGTGCATGTACCAAAGGTAAAAAATCAAATCATCTTCCCCTTTCGTTTTTTTCCTATTTTTACCTGCATGAACAACATTGGCAGTATTCGACAAAAATTTATCGCTGAATTATCATCCATCTATGATCAGGACGAAGTCTTAAGCCTATTTCAAATTACTGCCGAAAAGATTCTGGGATTAAACCGTGTCCAAATTTCAATGAAATTGCAAGAAGCCCTATCGTCTGAGCTTGAAAACCAATTCAACACTATCCTACAACAATTACAAACTGGCCGTCCTATACAACATATTTTAGGGCACGCCCCCTTTTACGGAATGGATTTTATAGTTTCCGAAGACACCTTGATTCCGCGACCTGAAACTGAAGAATTAGTAGATCTAATTATTGCAGAAAACAAGGGCAAGGAAAATCTCAAAATTATAGATATCGGCACCGGAACTGGCTGTATTGCGATCAGCCTTAAGAAGCACCTGAAAGAGGCCAGAGTATCTGCTGTGGATATTTCTGCGGAGGCAATTGCCATAGCAAAGGAAAATGCCAAAAATAACGAAACGGCCATTGATTTTCGCTGTCTCGATATTTTAGAATGGAATGTTGTATTTGATGAAAATGAGTATTTCGATATTATTGTAAGCAATCCACCCTATATTACCCGAGAGGAGAAAAAGGATATGCATCGCAATGTCATACATTTCGAGCCACACAGCGCGTTATTTGTGGAAGATGCTGCCCCACTCCTATTTTACGACCATATTTCCTCATTCGCCCTTAAACAGCTTAAAAAAGATGGAACTCTCTACTTTGAAATCAATCAATATCTTTCTCAAGAAACAAGCGACCTTCTAAGCAAGAAAGGTTTTTCCAAGGTGGATATTATCAACGACATCAATGCGGTTCCCAGGATGATTCGCGCCAAATTTTAAATTTCCCTTCCTTTCACAATCTAAAGGCAAAAGCCTGGATTTCTTTATGGCTTTCCATTTTGGTATATCTCTGGTTTTTGACCTAATGTGACCATGTTTTGGTTGGGTTTCAGTCGTGTTTCAGTCGTGTTTTGGTCGAGACTGGTCCGCACCTTGCGAGGACATCGTCCACAGCTCGTCCGCTCACAAGCGGACGAGCTGTGGATTAGTTCAAGCTGAGCTGCGGACGAGACACGAGCAAAACACGAGCAAGACACGAGCTTAACTCAATCAAATAGCTGAAATGATCCTGCAAAAATTTAATGATTTCGGAAAAAATGCTTTAGGATATATAGGGTTTAGAGAGAAATTAAGGTCCAGCATGAAAAGGAAAAGCTCAAAAATGAGAATAAATGAGTATTATTATCGTGTACGATGAATATTTTATTCATTTTTTCAAACTGAAAAACAGCGACTTATTTGATTAAACACAAATTTAAGTTCAAAAGATTTGGCACGTATTGAGGTTTTTTCTACCTTTGCATCACTTCAAACAACGAAGGGTTCTTGTTAAAAGAACAACGATTCCGTAGCTCAGCTGGTAGAGCAATACACTTTTAATGTATGGGTCCTGGGTTCGAATCCCAGCGGGATCACGAAAAAAAGCTTCACAGAAATGTGAGGCTTTTTTTGTGCCCGCGGAATTCGAATCCATTTTTCAAAATTTTGTATTTTTGATAAAAATGAAACTGTTATGAAAACAGGCGATAGAGTTTTAATAGCTCCCCAAGTTACGGGAAGAGCAGATTGGACAGAAGCTACCGTTACTGAAGTTGAACAAAATCCCTATGTGGGAATTGTGATTACCGCAAAAGCTGATGATGGGGAGATTTTCTTTGAAAAAAAAGATATGTTTAGACTTTTGGACAACGAAATATGTACGCAATAGCTTTCGATGTGGGGATTTCGAATTTGAAAACGCATTATGGCGAACAGTGCCATAGTGCCTATTCTGAAGTCAAAAATATAATGGGCGATAATGATTTTTATTGGATACAAGGCAGTACATATATAACCGAGAAAAGTCTGATTGCCGTAACGATGGCGATGAATGCCCTTAACAAAATCGATTGGTTCAAAAAATCTGTTCGTGATATTCGAACATTCAAAATTGAGGATTGGTCTGACTTTACACCAATGTTTAAAGAAATTTAATCGCCTCAAATCTTCCAATAAATAGTTTGTGTTTTGTCCGAGCGGGATCACGAAAAAGCAACTTATTAGGAGTTTCTTTTTTAGTAAGTAATTAGTAGATTATTGTGAGATCGAATTAAATGCATAGAATCCTAAAACAATTTTTCGAGTTTAGCAAAAAAATGTTTTCATCTTAACTAAATAGGATACTGCAGCTTTTAAATTTCTTAGAAATGTCTTTTAGTTTTCTTGATTAATCTAATAATAACGAATGTTTGGGTTTTTCTCGACATAAAAGAATTCTCAGATAAAGAAACCTAGGTTTGAGAGGTTTTCTTATATCCATAGACAATGGCCTGGTCTAAAACCTCTATAATTATATCACTTAGTTTTTTAAACTTAATGCAATATCCGGTTAAGATGGCCTTTCCAATTGATTTTCCAAAGGTATTAATCAAATACAATTTATCCTCAAGCCCTAAAATATAGACAGATATTCCAGAAGAATTTGAACTAATTCCTATTTGGAAAAGTTCTTTGGTCTTAGCACTAGTTAGATTACTTCTCTGCACACCATAGCCTATTTGAGGATTCGAAACAATTTTCCCATTAACATCCTTACCATCCAGATACCATAATTTACATTCGGGGAGAATTCCTAATATACGTTGATGAAGGGATTGCATTTCAGTTCTCTTGAAACCTTCTAAGCTCCCAATATATTGTTCAATTTGCTCTTTTATATGCATAACTATATTTGTTAACATTAGAAAATGTGAACTATTTCTTTCCCTAAATAAATTTCAAGTTACCAAGAATAAGTTGTTTTTGAATTTCCTTATGACAAGAAATGTAGGGGGTATTAAGCTTGGACTTATATACGAATTTCCAATAACACATGTATGGAGAACTTAAAAAGTACGAATGCCTTAGATGACTCATCAATTACAAATAATTTACCCTCATCAGGCTTCAAATATAAATCTGTAATGAATTTCTCCTCAGCATTTATTTTCTGTATAAGCTTATAGCAATTGAAGTAGGAATAATTTCAAAATGAAGTAGCCTAAATACAGTAGTATCAATAGTTTCTTGTTCCTCAAGATGTTCTATATTAACAAGGATGACCAAAATAAATAAAAAAATCTTTTTCATAATTAGGGAATAAATTTATTAGACAATTCAAAGAAACGAAATTGGAAGAACTAGTTGATTATAGGTAAATGCCAATAATGCCTCTTGGATCAGAAGTACTATTTCTTTATAATCTTTTCAATCATAAAATATCCTAGAATCAAGAACATGAACGAGAACAATAATATGAGAATAAACTTATGTAAAGAATTCATCTGCCTTATACATCTGTCGAAAATTTTAAAACCTAAAGATCTATGCCTAGTTCGGAAAGCATCTTTGTTCGATTATTCATAAAATATTTGGTCAATCTGTATTGTTCTGTATCTTCATAAGCGACCAGATTAATCCCTTCAGCGGAGACTTGGTAGATGTCCGCATCGGGATAAGCCATTAATATAGGTGAATGGGTCGCGATAATAAATTGGGAAGACTTTTCCACTAATTGTCGGATACGGGTCAGCATATTCAATTGGCTGATAATAGATAGTGCAGATTCCGGTTCGTCAAAAATATAGAGGCCCTTTCCGTTCAGCCGATGATGCAAAAGGGCAAGAAAGCTCTCGCCATGCGAACGCTCGTGCAAAGAGCCTCCGTAAGAATCCTGAACAATATATTCGTCTACTGCCGTAGCAACGTTATAAAAACTTTCGGCACGCAGAAAAAAACCGTCTTTATTCCGATTTGCGGTACGTATCAGCTGGATGTCTTCGAACAACGCAGAATGGGAATCCTGTGTGGAAAAATTAAAATTACGGCTTCCTCCCTCCGGATTGAAACCTGCATTGATCGCAATAGCTTCCACTAAGGTAGATTTTCCGGATCCGTTTTCTCCGATAATAAAAGTTACTTCTTTGCGAAACTTCAGCTCTTCCAGATTGATAATAGACGGAATATTATAGGGATATGATGTACGACCAACCAATGGTCTATTGTTTCGTATCTTGCTGATATATATCATGTTTCATTTTAATTAAAATGTACGGAAACAGAAGTGGTTGGAAATTTAATAAATCGAACGATTCCTTTAAAAAATTTCTGTATATATTTCTAATAAATATATCTTCAGTCTTACTCCTTCCATAATATTTGCCAATGAATTCAAATTAACCTCCCCGAAACATCTATAGGTCATCAGCATGATCTCGTTCATTATAAGCTAAAAGCAACCCTCAGATCCCGATAACAAAATAGCTCAATACAAGCGGTTTAACACCACTGTCCATCAGATTGCTTATTATAGAGCCCAAAGCTGCACCAACTGAGAAAAATATCGTGCCATAGATTGAGGAAGCCATTCCTGCAACATTTCCTAAAGGTTCAAGTGCCAGTGCACTGCTATTAGGTTCAATACTCAGGTTAATAGCCATCATCAATGTAACTGAAATGAAAAATAAGAGCATTGATGGAGGATCTCCAAAGCTTATTAAGACTAACATCAAGCATGCTGCTATGAGGGTATAAAAAATGAGCAAAAATTTTATTGTTCGTCTAGCTCCATATTTTGTTGCTAAGTACGAGTTGATAAAAGTTGATAAAGCCATAAAGAAACCCATGCTACCAAATATTCATGGGAATAACGAAGGTTTGCCATAAATCCCGCCAATGATATGCTCCGAGCTAGACACATAAGAACTGAGTGCGGTAAAAAGCAGGGTAGTAATTCCAGTATATCGAAGGAAAGTTCGATTCCGTAGAACTGAGCCTATCGATTTACCAATGCTGAAAAAATTCAGGGGTATTCTTTTAATCTTTGGCAAAGATTCTTTTAGCCTTAGCGACCATAAAAAAACGATTACAGCAAATAAAGGAGGTGCTAAAAATACAGCTTGCCATGAAGCGATATGCAAAATTGCCGATCCTAAAAATGGAGCAATGACAGGCGTAAAGAGAAAAATGGTGAAAATAAGGGACATGATACGTGCCATTTCATTTCCTGCAAAGCGATCCCTTACACCAGCGATAGTGGTCATAAAAACCGCTGAAGCTCCTACCCCGGCTATAAAGCGCGCAGCAAACATTAACGACAAACATGGGGCAAAAGCTGCAGCAATCCCGCCAAATATATAAAGGGGGAAGCCAATTCGAAGAATAGGTAAGCGTCCAAAACGATCAGAGAGCACTCCAAAGACAATCTGAGAAATCTGGCCAAGGAAAAAGTAGGAGATGATTTTTGCAGTTTCCGTTGATTTAGGGTCAAGTCCAAAATCTTTTCTCAATTCACTGAATGCTGGAAGCATGATATCAATTCCTAAAGCGGTCAGCATCATTGTTGAAGCCGATAGCGCAATAAATTCTCCCTGTTTCATTTTCATAATAATCGATTATATTATCGTGCTTTTCTCATCATGGGACGTAAGATGGGAGAGCTACCCGATTGAATCTCTCCGATAACTTCAAAACCATGACGTTCGTATAGTGAGATATTTTTAGGGTTTGATGATTCGAGGTAAGCCATTGATCCATCATGGTCAACTATCTTTAATGCTTCAATCATCAGTGCAGAACCCACTCCCATATTTTGATATGCCGGATCTACACCAATCATCGGCAAATACCAGTGTGGTTCCGAAGGACGGAATTTCTCCATCTGTTGAAAAATATTTGTCATATCCTGTTTTATCTCCTTGCATACATTTTCGTTAAACAACTTAGTTAATTCTTCCTCATCAGATCCCAGTCCAGGCGGTAGCCATAGGGCAATACCGGCGAAGCTTTCGGCCATATAAGCAGTACCCTTTTCGAATGCATTTCCACCAAATGCCATTCCGATGGAAGAAAAAATTTCCAGATATTTTTCAGCATTTGGCAGTGACCATCGCATCATGGGATCAATGCTAAAGGCAAGAGTCAAAGCGCTTATAGCTCGCGCTTCATCCTTATGTTGGACAATTCTTATGTTCATTTTTTTTATTTATTATCGCCTGCCTATACAGACGTTTTTTTATTGTTTATACCTTGGATATGGGGTCCCCTTCCCTGTTTCACACAATAACCTCATGCTGCGAAGGAATAGTGCCCAATCAAAACTGCAGGACGCGACATGATCATTATAATTTTTCCATCCTTGGTGATGAAAAATCAAGACGGTTCCTTTAACATGAGGTTCCAGTTCAAAAATCAGGCTGGTACCGATCCAATCTTCGTAAGCTTTCAGGCAACGCCACTTTACTAGCCTATATGGATGCAAGGCTTCCACCTGCATTTCCTTTGTATATTCGGGTTCGAAAGTGAACTTCAGCACGCTTCCTACTTCGTGCCTTGCCACAGTATTTGGTGTCCACCAGCCTGAAAGGCCTTCTTGTGTGGTAATGGCTTCATATACTTTTTCAACGGACTGATTAATAAGTAACCGATGATGAATAGCCGGATAGTCATATCTATCTTCTGGAGTAACTGATGGCATTGTAGTTAAAGGATCCTCTTTATCCTTTGCTGTGGGATTTCCATTCCCGGTAACAATAAGGCTCTTCAAACTGTCTTGTATATAATGGGTCCAAGCATTACCACAAACTTCATAACATTCCTGGGCAGGTACCAGTCCCTGGTGCGTAAAAACCAGCTTGGTATTATTATTTTCAGATATATCAAAAATAATCTTAGTCCCTTTCCATTCTGTTTTATTTTCAAAATAATGATTGGTTGCCTCTAGAATCAGCCACTCAATTCTCTGTTGGTTGAGTTCGGTAATCCTAATTTTTGTGGTAAGATATTTATCACGATAGATAAATACACTACCGGACTTGGTTGTATCGCCTTGAATGTTTTCTGACCACCAGCCTCGAACATTATTGATGGCATCAAAAACCTGTTGTGCTGTAGCCCTCACTATAATCTTTGTTGTGAAATCTTGCTGTCTCATAATTCATCCTTTTATTCGATAAATATTGGGTATCTAACCATTTATTATATCAAAGATACAGACAGATAATATACTTAACAGGGTGCAAAATAGACTTTACGCTAGGTTGATTTAGACAACTAATAAAACTAACTTTACAATTAGAGGCAATTTTATTTCGAACCTGAATACTAAAAACGGAATATATGAAACATCTAACCCTATTAATACCCGATGTTCAGACAGGACCAAATACTGTGTCCTGTATTATTGGAGCCTACCATGCTTTTAGTGAAGCGAATAGTTACTTTAACAAGCTAGGGAAGCCATCGGTATTTAAAATAGAGTTGGTCGGAACATCAAATTCTTCGGAATTTGTAAACGGCTTGCTGACTATTAGACCGCAGTTCACTATTCAGTCGGTCCATAAAACTGACCTTATCATTATTCCGGCATTAAATGGTGAGTTTAAAATGGCTAAGCAACAAAATAAGTTATTGGCTGATTGGATTCGAGGACAATATAAAGTGGGTGCAGAAATCGCCAGCATGTGTACCGGTGCCTATCTTTTAGCGGCAACGGAATTACTAAATGGCAGGAGTTGTTCTATTCATTGGGATTCTGTTGAGCACTTTAGAAAGTTATTTCCTAAGGTGCATTTAAAGGTGGAAAAACTAATCACCGATGAGCATGGCATTTATACAAATGGAGGTGGATTTTCATTTTTGAACCTGCTTATTTACCTAATCGAAAAGTATTATAATCGGGAAACTGCTATATATTGCTCAAAGGTACTTCAAATTGAGATTGATAGGCAATCGCAATCGGATTTTGTGATTTTCTCAGGACAGAAATCCCATGGGGATGATATCGTACATAAAGCTCAAGCGTATATGGAAAGCAACTTTTGCGAAAAAATATCAGTTGAAAAGCTTTCTAAAGAGCTCGCAATCGGTAGAAGGAACTTTGATCGTCGTTTTATAAGGGCTACGGGTAATACACCAGTGGAATACCTGCAAAGGTTAAAAATTGAATCTGCCAAAAAATCTCTAGAAACTACGCGCAAAACTGTTAGCGAGATTATGTATGAAGTGGGTTATTCGGACCTAAAAGCGTTTCGGGAGGTGTTCAGGAAAATTACTGGTATTTCACCTTTGGAGTATAAAAACAAATATAACAAGGAAACTAGCTAAAGCCACAGAAAATAATCAATAGAAATAACAGCAACACGGTACTAATTCGGCTCCTTACTAAATTCTATTCAGTGTCAATTGGTATATGAACCAAGGTTTTACCCATTGCCTTCAGGACATCAATCGATTAACCGGAGGATGAATTTTCCATCAGAAAAAAAAGTCCACTTTATTCACTGAGGTCCAGTAATACTTAATTTGTTTTTCAGGCAGATAGCAAAACCCCTATCGCTTATTAAAAGCCTCTACCATCCTATATAGTTCAAGGACTCCATTTTCCTCGCTATTCTCAATACGGTCAATTCGTCCTCTTAGATCATAATCTATCCGGGTGTTCCCGATTTGGATAACCCTACCACGAAGATCATAATCGATACGCTTATCTCCTATTCTTTCAACTCTGCCTCGAAGATCATACTCGATACGCTGATCGCCTATACGCTCTACACGTCCTCGTAGATCATATTCAATATCCTGATCACCTATTCTTTCCAAACGTCCACGAAGATCATATTCAACATCCTGATTACCTATTCTTTCCACACGTCCGCGAAGATCATATTCGATATCCTGATCACCAACCTTAGAAATCCTATTTCTAAGATCATATTCAATTCTTTGATCACCCACCTGAGTAATTCTTCCCCGAAGGTCATAATCTATCCTATGATCTCCGATTTGGCTCACACGGTCTCTTAAATCGTACATGATTCTTTGGTCACCAATCTGCGATAATCGACCTCGAAGATCATAGTCTAAGTGATCGTCCCCAATACGGCTAATGCGTCCAGATAGATCATACTCGACGCGATTATTACCAGCTATACTAGCTTGTCCAGCATATAATGGAAGTGTATTCACTAGATTTCCTTTTCCATCCAGCAGAATTTTAGAGTTTCCTCTCTGAAGTGTAATGACATTATTATTTATGACATCGATAAGTTCTAAAGAGATTTTTTGCGCATGCAAGTAGGTCGAGAAAATGAAGAGTAGGAATGAAAAAATGAGAGATTTCATATGCCGAAATAAGGTTAACAATTATCAATTTGACAATTGAAAACCGCCAACGTTTAATGCTGGAATTTCGAATATTGAAATTTATTTTCGACTTAACTTGAATTATTTAATCGAGTAAATTTCGATTTGATAAACTTTGAAGTGAACCAACTTACTACATTATTTCTTTGTCAGAACGTAAGCTATAGAGTTGGTCTATATCATTTAAATCAGCCCATCTAAGCTTTAACCTTTCCGTTTCAAGTTCAGGAAATGTAGAGAAATTGACATCTAGCATATTAGTTTTTTATATAAAAATTGGCTTTCCAATTGTCTACATTAATGGTGTAAGTGCCTTGGAATTTTTGAGCAGTACAATGTATTGAAAATAATCTAGGGTAGAAGTTCCCTGCCGCGGATTAAAACTCTCACCGAATATTCTGGACTTAATCGTTATCAGCTTGTCAGACTTACTATAAGGCGAATCTTTAGCATCAAGCTTAAATAAATTTATGGAATTGGGTTGTACCAACTTGGAAAAATCATTGATACCCTTCACTAACATAAACGGCCCATCTGCATTGATGATGTTTATTTTCTGGTCAGCTGGCGTTGGGAATTGCGGATTTTTAGGAAGGTACATTTCGCTGTCAAGAGTGTAACAGACTATGCTTGACACCTTAAAGCCTGAATTCTTAAGACGCTCAGCAAAAGGTTTTTTGCCTCCATTTGTTCCTCGTTGGAGTACATGGTAAAACCCAAACAGTCCATAAAACTTTTCATTTTCAATGTTCAGTTTTTTCAGCGAATTGGTAAAATTCACCATCATTGCCGAATCCCTGGAAACCTTAGGTGAATTATTGTCGAAATCCGTATCCACGCCGAGGACGGATATCTTAAGCGAATCCGCCAGAGTTTGATTATAATCATAAACAGCATTCCATTTTTCTAGTAATTCGATGCTGGATTGCTGCGGAATCCGTTTTCTGACTGCTGTCACAACTTCTGTGAGTAAATTCTGATCTTTAGTACTTCCAAGTAGAAAACGGTTGAGCTTATCTGAATTGGTACTGTCCATTTCAGCCACATAATATCTTACCCCCTCTTTTTTATTCAAAAATTTGAGAAAAATCGCATCCATTTTTTGGTTATCAGCAAATCCATGCACTTCCCCATAAAGGAAGATCTGCGAATTATAAAATTTTTCATCAAATAACATCCCGTCAATATTGTCAGAAATCTGTTCCTGATTAGTTTTAAGGTAATCTGTGAATTTTTGATCCTGACCCCCTATAAAAATCCGGTTACTCACAAAAAAATAGAAAATAAGAAGCAAAATTATTCTAAGTATGGCTAGTAGAGTAAACTTGAAGAATCTAAATATTTTTTTCATACTATATTTGGAATAAATATCGTGGAATTCTTTACTCATCTCTAAGGCTTTCTACTGGATTGGCTTTTGCAGCGTTCAAGGTATGGTAGAACATGGTTAAAAATGCAATTGATAAAGTTCCGAATGCTGGAATAGTAAACATCCACCAGCTTACTGTTATTTTATATGAAAAATCAGATAGCCAGTGGTTAATAAACCACCATGCAATTGGAGTTGCAATAAGAATTGAAACTACAATTAATAGAATGTAATCCATGGAGAGCAATCGAATAATTCCGTTGATAGTACTACCCAAGACTTTTCTAATTCCAATTTCTTTGGTCCTTTGTGAAGTCGTAATCGTAATCAAACCAATTAAGCCGAGGCAACTTAAAAATATCGTAATTATTGCTGATGAATTAATGATTTTAGCAAACTTTCTATCGTTTTCATAAAGCTTTTTAATGTTATCCTCATAAAATTGAAGACTAAAAGAGTCATCCTTATAATATGCTTTCCATTCTTTTTCAATGAATAATAAAGCTTCAGTCCAGTCCTTAGTATTTTGAGAAAGTTTAATGTTCATATAATAAAGTGATGGGTGATTGTATTCTGTTGTAAACGTAACTGGCTTTATTTCTGAATGCAAAGAATTACTATTGAAATCGTTGTATACTCCAACAATTTCTCTTGACTCAATTTTACTTTCATTGGTTTGTATTATTTTACCAATAGCTGAGGTCGGATTATTGAAACCAAGTAATTCTGATGTTCGCCTTGTAATTGCAATACCACTTATTGAGTCTTTAATTAATAAATCTCGACCGGCTAGTAATTTCAGATTAAATAATCTTCCATATCTTTCACCTACAATCTTCCGATTTGTTTGAATTTTTGTCACATCATCAATCTTTAAATCTAATGCTGAATAATATTTGCTTAATGGCATTCTGCCCAATGCAACATCCTGAATTTTAGCATCTGATTTCAAGGAATTAACGAATACATTAGGATCTTTATTTAATCCAGATCGGATTGTATTTGGGAGCGGTATGTTTACAATAGCATTATGTTCAAATCCTAAGTCTTTATTCATCATAAATTTCAACTGTAATCCAATAAGTAAAGATGCGATGACAAAAAATTGGGCAACAACAAATTGCAAGACTATCAATAATTTTTTAAATGATAAATTTCCAAATTTAATATGGGTGATGGATTTATGTTTTAATACTTCTACTACTTGGACCTTATTCGATAGATATATCGGATAGATACTTGTAATGATGACAAGTACAATAAGTAAAATAAAAAGAAATAAAACAACTTCTTTTGTATCCTTTACAAAATGGAAATTTTCAGGAATGTACTCTTGAATTTGGAAAAAAATTAAATCTTTTAGAAAATATGCTAAAAAGAAAGCAGCTAAACAAATAATTATGGTTTCTAATGCAAAACTAAATGCTAAATGCCTCGGACTTTCTCCCATGGTTTTTCGTATCCCAATATTTTTTGCTCTCTCGGGAATTTGTGAGGTTGAAATATTTATAAAATTGATTACAGATAAGGCTAACAAAAAAAATCCAATGCCAACTATTCCATAAATAGTCTTTTTATCTACAGAATTTTCCATAAAAGTGGAGAAATGAACATCCGATAGAGGAACAAAAATAAATTTTGATTTTTTAGTATAACCTACTCTAGCATTTTCGGATGCTAATTTATTATTGATAATTTTTAGAAGGTTTAACTTGTTTTTTTCTGAACTGACTTTAACATAAAGTTGATTTTGAGAAGATCCTCCTAAAAAATTTGAATCGCTCCATTCACTCTTACTAATTTTAATGAACTCTTTTCCTGAAAAATTGCTTGCTATGTTAAGATCATCTACAATTCCGGAGACAGTATATTGAACTGTATCATACATTACAGACTTCCCTATGATCTCTTCAGTTTTTAATTCCGGAAAGTACAATTTTGCCCTTGCTGATGTTAAAATAAGATCAAAAGGATTACTAAAAATTTTATATTTATTCCCTGCTAGCCAATTATAATTTATTAGCTCAAAATAATTTTTGTTTACTGAAACCACATTTGATGGCTCCTCATGGATTGAGGTCTCTCCATTTTCATGACCAATAATTGCCTCTGTTATATACTTGCCATAGATCGGAACAGTTAATTCACTGTTTGATACGTAATCCTGTATAAATGGTGGTAAACCTAATGGAATATAATCAAGAGAAGTATCATTTCCATCAGAAGAAAAATTTATTGCAACTCTATATATTTGCTCCCTTTCCGGAAGATCCCTATCAAAACTGAATTCATAATTCACCAGTCGAAAAATAACCCAACATATTGAAATTCCAACTGCTAATCCAGCTATATTTAAGCTGGTAAACAGTCTATTTCGCCAAAGATGCCTAATTATTTGAGTTAGCTTTTTCATATTAAAAATTTTCTGAGTTAATTTTTAAATGCAATTATTTTTTATTGCAGGTCTTATAACAAGTTTCTAAATTCCAAAAACTGAATAGTAATAGATACGATGCTGTCAGAATTAAAGATTTTAAAATATTGTTTAAAATAGTTTTTGTTCATAACGGTTAAAGATAAATTTATCTCAAATATTTTTGACAATCATTCTGCCACTTCCATAAAACATTATTAGTCAATAATTTATACATCAATATGAGGCACAAAGTGTTCACTTACGAACATATTTTGTTCGTAAGTGAACAGCTGTTGTAAAATATTACATCGATATTAAAAAAATTAAACTAATGGAATTATTAAATCAGGATTTTGGTTCAGAATGGAATTTTAATATCTATGTAGCAACCATTCCCTACTATTTAAACCTACTTGTTTTTAATTTTCAACATATAGTTTTTCTTGAACAAAATTTTACAATTTGTTAATATTATTATTGATCAATTAACTTAAGCAAAACCTTAGTTTTGTCGCGCTAATATCGAATAAAAATCATGATGATAAATCAAGGGGGTAATTCTATTGAATTTAACGAATTGGAAGCGATCCAAGGCATGGTTAATGGTGATATATCCTCTTTTAATTTGTTGTACAATCATTATAATAGAACGGTACATGCAAATATATTGAAGTTAATTAAGTGTCCTCATTCATCAGCAGAAATCCTTCAAGATGTATTTGTTGCACTATGGCAAAACAGGCACAAAATCTGTACGGAAAAGTCGGTTGGAGGATGGTTATTTGTTGTAAGCTATAACAAATCCTTAAATGCTCTAAAAAACAATCTAAAAGGCTCCATTTCCTATTTGGAGGAGTTAAATAAAGAGTTTGTAGATGAAACTGAAACGACAGACTTTGAAGTTCAATACCAGGTGCAACTTAAGGTTTTGGACGAAGCTGTTAGTTATTTACCAGCCCGTAAAAAAGAAGTCTTTAAACTCTGCCGCTTTGAAGGCCGATCTAAAGAAGAAGTTGCTTTGGCAATGGGTATAAGCTTACAATCTGTAAATGACTATTTGAAGCAGGCAAACCAAGCTATTCGAAAATATATTCTAAACCGTTACCCAGAACAAATTGCAAAATATATTCTCATCATCCTATCAAGCGCATTCTTGAAGTAATAATTAAGTTTAAAATTAATTAATAATTTCTTAACACCTTATTCCATCCCCTTTTTCCTACTTCGCTGTATTTATAATTGATGAAGGAGGAAATAAAACAAAAGATTGAACTTTTCTGGAAAGGAAAACTCACAGTTGAGGAGCAAAAAGAGTTATTGTCAAAACTTCAGAATGACCATGAACTTTTATTCAACGAACTGAAAAAAGAATTCGATGCGAGAATTGAAAATTCCGAACACAATTTCTCCGAAGAATTCTATCATGATATTCTTCAAAATGTTTTCGAGAAAACTCTAATACAAGAAAAACCTGGAAAATTTAGAAAGCTTGTTTCCAACAAATGGGCGGTTGCAGCAAGTATTTTTATAATTTGTGCAATCAGCAGCTTTGTTATTCTACAACAGATAAATAGCAGAAATTCCAGCAATGCAGTTTTAGCTCAGAATGATAGTACGATCCTAATAAATAACAAGGATATCATTCAGATTGCTACCCTACCCGACCAATCCGAAATCGAAATTTCCCCAAACAGCCAGATTGCTTACGGTCCACAATTTGGAAAATCCGATCGTAATATCGAGATGCATGGTATGGTGAAATTCAGGGTCGCACATGACCAGAAGCTTCCTTTTGTGGTCATTTCACAAGGGTATACTACCACAGCGCTGGGAACAACATTTATTGTTGAGTCCTATCCAAATAAAAAAATCTCCATTAATCTTTTGGAGGGGAAAGTTATGGTCAATGCAAAGGATCTAAAAACCCCAATGACCAATCCTATCTATCTGCTTGCTGGCGAAAAAGTCGAAATTGAAAATGATGAGATAAAATTAATACCTGTTAAAAAACAGCTGGAAAAAGAAAGAGATATCCTTAAACCAAAGAACTTAACCCCTCATCCAGAAGAAGATAAAATAACATTTACTGATTTGAAGTTGGAGGATGTCTTCTCTAGACTAGAACAGTTAAAAGGAGTTAAAATAGAATTTACAGTAGAAAATAATAGCGGAAGGACATTTACAGGCGAATTTTCAAAGACGGAATCAATCGATGAAATATTGAATATTATTTGCCTGATGAATGAATTATCATTTCAACATTTAGATGAAAAAATCATTATTCAGAATCAAAAAACAGGACAAAATAACAATTAACTAATCACAAATTATTAACGCAAAATGAAGAGTATCATGAAAATGCTACGGTTACTTTTAACGGGTATGGCAATTTTTGTCGTATCGACAGTTGTAGCTCAAACTGCAAGTAACCTCAAAGGGACGGTGGTCGGAACGGAAGGAAAGGCCCTCCCAGGAGCAACGGTTGAATTAATTAATTCTACAGGGCAAATTATAGCTCAAACTTCTTCAAATTCAAATGGAATATTTGAATTGTCAGGGCTTCAGAATTCATCAAGTTATAAACTCAGAGTAAAAATGTTGGGTTATAACAATTATGAAACTGATATAAAAACATCAAGCCAACCTGAAACCAAATCAATGCTGGTCAGATTGGAGGAGCAAACTTCTGATTTGGACGAGGTGGTGGTCATCGGATATGGACAACAGAAAAAAGGTGATTTAACAACGGCTGTATCAAGTTTAAATAATGTTGACGAACAGGTGGCTAGGCCATTAACGAATGTTTCTGAAATGCTTCAAGGTAATGTTGCGGGTATTACCGTGATGTCATCAGGGGGTGATCCTTCCAAAATGCCGAGTGTGATGATCAGGGGAATGGGAACCTTGAATGCGGAATCTCCATTATACGTGGTAGATGGAATGCCCTATTATGGTGGACCAATAAATCCAAATGATATAGAAAGTGTAAGCATCCTTAAAGATGCAGCATCTGCGGCAATTTATGGAGCTCAAGCAGCTTCAGGGGTTATCGTAATTACAACAAAAAGCGGTAAATCAGGCGCACCACGTGTTCAGGCAGATGTTTATCGTGGATGGCAGACGGCAAGCAATCTACCAACTGCTTTAAATGCAGTGCAATATTCAAATGTATATAATACTGCCGCTAAAAATGATGGCATTGCAGGTAAGCCAGGACACGACGCCGCATTGAACCCTTGGGGACAAGAAACACGTACAAACTGGATTGACGAAATATTTCAAACAGGAAATATACTGAATAGCAATGTTCAGGTTTCTGGTGGATCTGAAAAATCAAAATATAGTTCTTCATTCGGGTACCATGATAAAGAAGGATTGCTGTTAAATACTGGATATAAAAGGTTTAGCTATAGACTGAAATCAGAGTTTGAATTTTTTGATAGACTGACAGTAGGTCAAAATTTCTATTTAAACCATCTCAGCACTCTTGGTACAAATACAGAAAGTTCCTATAGTGGTTCAATCATCAATGCAATTTATATGAACCCTGCTGCTCCGGTATATGATGAAAATGGATTGTTTCATGGAACAGTTCCTTTCAATCTTTCAGGATTTTCAGGAACTTATGGTGATACTTACAATCCGGTTGCTTTATTGTTAAGGCCTAGAGTGCACAATCCTCAGTTGAATATCAATGGTAATGCCTTTATCAAAGTGGACATCCTTGACGGTCTTTCCTTTAAGTCAAACTTCGGAGTAAATCTAGATAGAGATTCTTACAAACGGTTCGATCCTAAAATCCCGGAAATTGGTCGCGCCAACGGAAATAACTATTTGACACATTCTGAAGCTAATGAAAACCGCTGGATTTGGGATCAGCAATTGAACTATACTAAACAATTTGGAGCTCATAATCTGGATTTAGTAGCAGTATATTCTGCACAGCATACCAGATATGATTATTATTATGTACAAGGAATGGGCTTTGAAAGAGAAGATGAGTGGTATCAATATATTGGAAATGCTTCTTCAATTCCAAAATTGCCTACAAGCAGTGTTTATGAAGATGCTTTAACATCCGCTATTGGACGTGCAAACTATAATTATGATAATCGATATTTCCTTTCTGCAAGTATTCGTCAGGATAGAACTTCTCGTTTATCAGCGAACAATCGTTCTGATGTTTTTCCTTCAGTTTCTGCAGCATGGAAAATATCATCTGAGCCATTCTTTAATATCAGTCTTGTAAATGACCTGAAGATTCGTGCTTCCTGGGGACAGATTGGAAATATACAGTCCGTTGATCCATACGCTTTTAATCTACCATTAAATACAGGGATGGTTACTCCATTAGGTAGCGAAGGTGCCTTGGTAAGGCATTTTGCATTGACTACACAACCTAACCCTAACCTTATCTGGGAAAGATCTGAATCTTTTGATATTGGGTTGGACATGACAATTGCCAATAAACTTACATTAACCGCTGATTTCTATCGGAAGAAGACCCTGGGGATGATCTTGGCAAATCAACCAGACCCACATATTGGTATGACTGCTGTTGCACCTTCAAACGTAGGTGATGTTCTGAATCAAGGTTTTGAGGCAACGTTGAAATACCAAGATCAAGTAGGCGATGTCAATTTCAATGTACAAGGAAATCTTGGTATCAATGATAATAAAGTTCTAAATATTGATGATTATTATAACTCATCGATATTGCATGGTGATCATGTCAGAGGAACATTATTACCTTATCGTTCAACAAAAGGTCAACCTCTATATTCTTATAATTTAATTAAATCAGCAGGTATTTTTCAATCTCAAGAAGAAATAAATGCTCATGCTGTCAATGGAGAACTGATACAGAAAAATGCAAAACCCGGAGATCTTAAATTTATAGATGTGAATGGTGACGGAAAAATAAACGACGATGACCGTCAGTATATGGGTAGTGCAGTTCCTAAGTTTACCTATGGATTTTCATTGAACATGAATTACAAAAAATTTGATCTGAATGTGCTAACATACGGAGTATCTGGATCAAAAATTTTCAATGGATATAAATTCTCAGCTTATAACGCAGGTCTTCAAGGATATAATTTAGACAGTCGTGTATTGAATGCTTGGTCTGAAGAAAACAGGAATACAGATATTCCAAGGTTATCAAATCAAGACCCTAATGGCAATTTTGGAACTATCTCTGATTGGTATTTAGAAAATGGAGATTTCTTTAGGATAAAAAACATAACCTTAGGGTATTCATTGCCAAATTTCGTAGGTAATCTATCGTCACGAATCTATCTATCAGCAGAGAACCTGTTTACAGCAACTAAATATTCGGGTATTGATCCTGAGGTAGGAAGAATCGGCTTGGACGTTGCAAATTACCCAGTTGCCAAAACGTATTCCATTGGTATAAATGTCAATTTCTAATCAAGTATCAATCATGAAAAATCAATTCATAAAAAAATATATCTATGTTCCAGTGGCCTTCCTTGGTCTAGCAGTAGGAATACAATCATGTAGTAAGAGTTTTACCGACCTTACTCCACAAGGTTCAACAACGGTTGCCAATTATTGGAAAACAGAATCAGATGCCATCTTTGCATCAAATGGCCTATACGAACATTTTAACGATGACAATATGTTCGGTAGAGGCTTGTTTTGGTTTGTCAATGCATCTGATGATATGGTTACAGGTAGAACAGACGCAAATTCTGCAGCTGTTAGGAATTTTACAGCAACCGGAAACGAAAGCCGTATCAACAGCATGTACAAAAAATTCTATGCTATAATCCAAAGAGCAAACAGCATTATTGCTAATGTCCCTGGAATGCAAATCGCTGATGATGTGAAAAAGCAAGTGCTCGGTGAGGCTTATTTTATGCGCGCTTATTCTTATTTCTATCTATCTCAATATTATGGGGATCAGCGAGCGGGAGTTCCGATCGTGACAGAACAAAATATGAATGAAAGTAAATTCAAACGCCCTGCAAATGTTCAAGAAAATTTCAAACAGATCGAAGCGGATTTGTTGAAAGCTGCTGAAATGCTTCCATTAATGACCACTTATAGTGCAACTGACCTGGGGCGTGCGAACAAAGACGCAGCATTTGCTTACCTGGCAAAAACAAACGTACAATGGGCCCGTTATGATAAAACTAAATGGGAACAGGTCGTTAAATATTGTGATATGGTAACGAATTCTGGATCTAACAGGAAGCTATTAAATACTGGAAAACCTGAAACAGATTTTGCTAGTGTGTTTTATGTTGAGAATAATTATTCATCGGAATATATATTTTCAGTGGTCAGCAATAAAGTCTATGGCAGTATTTTACCAGCTGTGCTTTTTGAAAATACAGGTTATGGATTATATAATGGATGGGGATATTTCCATCCAACCTTGGAACTGTACAATTCATTTGAAGCCGGAGATCAGCGCAAAAAAGCAACTATTCTGGAATTTGGTGATACCTATACCCTATTTGGGCAAGAAAGAAAATATTATTCTTCGAATTCCCAGACTGGATTCCAATTCAAAAAGTATATGCAGCCATTTAGATTTCCAAAAGATCAGCATTTGAATCCAAATGGTGATTATCCAACTTCTGATTTAAATATTCCATTAGTGCGATATGCAGATATACTGCTTATGAAATCAGAAGCACTAATCATGCAAGGCAAAAATGGTGATTTAGACCTAAATAAGGTTAGAAACCGCGCAGGATTAAAAAGCATTACCGCTGCTACCTTGGCAGATTTGAAAAAAGAACGTAGGTCAGAATTTGCTGCAGAATACACTGACAGACATAGTGATTTAGTTAGATGGGGAGATGCAAAATCTGTTTATTCCAAACCGGCAACCGGAAGACAGCATGCAGACAAAACTAATCCTAACTCAACTTTTACGGTTATTCAAGTTTGGCCTGGCAGAGTGTTCAATCCGTCCATTCATAATGTGTGGCCAATACCGCCGCAGGATATTACCAATTCTGGTATTTCACAAAATGAAGGCTGGTAATTGAGGATAAATATTAAAGAAAAGGTTAAGAAAAATGCTTAACCTTTTCTTTTAAGCATACCACCTATTGGACATCAGGTTTCGGACGAGATTTCAAATCAGGTTATCTTTCTTTTTCAGATTTGAGCTGCGGATATGTGGGTTGAATAATAAATGGTTTTGCCAATAAACAAATATTGTCCAACATGAATCAAGTATTGATTTGAAAACTTCTTGCCATATGATAAGTATTCTTAAGATGTTGAGAGGTTATATTTGTATATATAACGAGAATGTGTAAGGATTTAATTTATCTAAAAACAAAGACTATATGAATCAGAAATTCGAAGCAGGAATTAATATTGCTATCAAGATACCTAAAGGTAAATACGAAAAAACAATTTCTTTCTACAGGGATATACTGAAACTTGAAGTTATGGAAAAGCCCATAGACAATCCTACTGTCTCCAGAACACACGAAGTAAAATTCGGAAATAATATAATTTGGCTAGACTGTGTGGATAACTATACTCATTCAGAAACTTGGTTACAACTCACCGTTCCAAATGTGGCTGAAGCTACCGATTATTTACTGTCTAAGGGTGTCGAAACATGCGATGAATTGGAAGAGTTGCCGGAAAATATGCATTGGATTCAGGACCCCGCAGGTACAGTTTTCAACTTACAATAAAGAAAAGAAGAATAAAATCTTTGAATTTTTTATTAAAATCAGAGTTCAGGACTTAACCTTGTTGAAAGATAATTATAAAACTGACCTGGCGTAACTTATTTTCATAAAACAGGAGTTACTCCATAACTTTCTTCCATAGAGATATAAAGGAGCCTCCTTCTGAAATCATATTCATATGGATATAATAAGAATTCGAAATACTATTGTTAAAAAATTTGAAGTTATTTTTTATTCCACCTTCTAAACTTTGATCGGCTTCCCAAAACAAGGTCTGTCTATCGTCATATTTAGGTCTGTTTTGAGCTCCGTATGTGGGTAAATAATAATCTAGAAAACCTGAATAACCAGGAATCTTTTCTATCCGTATCTTGGAAGTCCCTATATCTTTATTCCGAGAATCGACTCCAGAAGTGTAAAACATAATCGCTCCTCCGCCCATTTTATTGTGAATATATTTTTCGTAGATCCTTATATATTCTATTTCTGAAACGTGCATAGGAATCTCGCCTCCCTGATAGTTGTGACGGTTGTTCACGAGAAATTCTGCTTGAATGCTCCGGAGTTTTGGATATTTGTGATAGAGATGGTCTATGCTGATCTGTCAGTATGGAAATGCACATCCTCTTGAGCATACAAGTAACCTTGAAGATAAAAAAGACTGATAATTAAAAACAGTGCAAACCTCATTTCGGCAATTTATAATTTTAATATTCTCAAATGGTTCTTGGAATTTTTAAATTGTGAATTAATAGTCTGAATATAACTGCAAGGGTAATAAACCATATCAATAATGTCAGAACACTAAAGTTTTCATGTCTCATATAAGACAATAACTGGGTTGTCGGCAATAATTCCTTTATAAATTTTAAGATAGGATGAGCATTTGTCATGCTATAAAAAATGTCGCCGACAAACATTAATATAAAATAAACAATATTGGTCAGTGTTCTGCCAGTATCTTTTTTGCTTAAAAAAGAAATGCATAATCCTAATAAAGAAAATATCACTAAACTACTGATGCTACCGATTAAATACCGTGGCATTTCCTTCCAAACATTAAAATCGTAAATAAAATGGGATAAAACTAATAGTAAAAGGACGGAAATAATAAAGAATAGCATACGTCCCAATAAAAAAGAAATAAAAAAATAAGAAATATCTACTGGCATAAATTTCATATACCTGATACGGCCAGAAGAAAAGTACTCTTTAATCACGGGTCCAATAGAAAACAATCCCTCACTCATTCCCATTAAAACAAACAATCCTGGCAAGATAAATCCAACATAATTTGGATTATCTGCAGACCAAATGGCACTAAAAATTATAAACAATAATAGAGGAAAAAGAATTGAAAAAAACACGGCTATCCTTAACCTAAAAAAACTAAGAATATCTAAATAAACGCTATATAGAAATGTTTTAACTTTCATTTTTTATCAGATAATAATATACATCATTTAATGATTTCTGAGTTCGCGTAAATACAATATCATTTTCATTTAGCCAAGAAATAAGGTCTTCATTAAATCCGAATAACATAATTTGTTGATCATATTTAAGATATAATTCAACCTTTGAGTAAACAACAGACAAATCCTCAATCTCTCCTTCCTGAATAACTAGTTTTTCCTTAAACGGAATATATTGATCAGATAAAAGAGTTTCAACAGAAATACCATTTGAAAATAATTGTTTGCCTCTATAAATAAAGAATATTTTATCAGCAAATTTCTTAGCTGCTTCCCAATCATGAGAAGCTATAAGCACAGTTCTAGGTAGATCAAAAATTAACTTATGGATTTTAAATTGACTATTTGGATCAATGCCACTCATTGGTTCATCCAAAATTATTAACTCAGGAAAATGAAATAAAGCTGTAAATAAGCCAACTCTCTTTTTTTCTCCGGTAGATAACTTTCCGATTTGCTTATCCTTAATTCCATCTAATTCCAATATTTCATAAATGGAACGATCTTTTTCTTCTGAAATTGAATATAATAATCGATATAGTTTTATAATCTCTTTAACCCTTAAAATATTTGAAAAAGGATATCCATCTAGCATTAAACCAATTTTATCCTTGTTTGATAAATTTCTTTGAATGTTCCCCGAAGCTTTTAAATTGCCTAATAAAACGTCTAGAAGCGTAGATTTTCCAGATCCATTATTACCTAATATAAACCATTTTTCATTTGGATCTACTTGAAGAGTTATATCCTTTAATATTTCGTTTCGATTGCTTAAATACGATACTGATTCTAATTTAAATATGAATGGAAAATTATTTTTTATCATACTACGAAATTAATCCAAATGGAAAATGTAACTATAGCAATAATTGCTGTGATATAAGGAGTTATTTTAAATAACACAATTTTTAATTTAACAATTAGAGAGAACCAATGTTTGAAATTTTATTGCATTTCAATATAAATACGGCTCTATTGCTTTTCTAACTGATCTCTTACAAAAGCTAAAGCTTTTTTTGTACAATATCTCTGGTACGGAACTGTAATTATTGGACCGAATAATTTTGTTAAAAAATTTCCGGGCTCAGAAAATGTCTGGATCTTAAATTTAAGTTCATCACCTACTTGCTCAATTGTAAATATTGAAATGCCCTTTTCTACGTGTCCTTCTATTGTTTCATAAGAAAACCCCTTTTTGTCTTCTTCGTTAATTATTTGGTTAATGCGAACAGCAAAAATAACTTTTTGAGACAGCCTTTTAATTGGGGGCAAAAAGGCTTGTTGAACAATTGTATCGCCAATATTCATTGTTCTATTCTCTAAATTCCACTGAGTTTCATAAATTAAAATATTAGAAGGAAAAATATTATAATGAAAGAAAAAATCTAGATTCAACTCGTTTAATGATTTTTTTGTCTCAATTCTAATTTCTGTAATTTTCTCAACAAGTTTACTTTTATCATATTTCATAACACTTTTTGACTTAAAGTTCTCGAGGTGTTTGTGGAGCCTGTTATGTTGATTTATTAAATAAACTTTCATTTGTTGGAATGTTGGGGAAAACTATTTTATAACAATTGATTACGCAATCTAAGATACAAATTGTTTCATTTATACATTTCTAAGTCTCCACCTAGCATTAACATTTGTTTATTATAAAACCCTAATTTTATATGGGATGAATCTTGAAGGTTTTTAAGTAAATTCGAGTGTTATACCTAAAAATTTGGAGCAACGATCGTGCGAAAAGTATTTCACTTGTTAATATTTGCCCTATTATCTTCGTGTAATTTATACGAAAGAAAAGAAGAGGTTCTTATTACTGACAATGATTTTGTTGAAAATTATCGTGAGTTTTCTCCCGATAGTTCGATGGTTTTAATAAATTATAGTTTAGATCATGGTGCCTTTGGCTATGGTTATGTAGGAACTGCAATTTTGAAAACAGTTGATACAACAAAAAATCTCAGGGAATACACATTAGCAAATGAATACACCCGAGTGAAATGGATTGATAACAAAAATATTTCAGCCCAATTTGACATTATACCCTCCATAAGAGCAGGTTTAAAAGTCAAAACCAAAAATCTTGAAATAAATAATATTTTAATTCATGTTTCAGCATTAGACTATATTGATCAAGGAGCTCAACAAATAGTTGAGTATCGAGAAGTTTCTCCGAATGGATTGTATGAACTTGTCGTATTTCGCTATATTAAAGAGAGAGATAACTTAAATTTCATTCATATTTCTTTAATTAAATTTGGGGAACAAATTCCTAAATATGGTAACTACTTCATTGCAGATACTTATTCAGATTACATATTTTATGGAACTTGGACAAAAGATAATGAACTTGAATTTTACTCCAATTCTCAATTTGCAGAGTTAATCCCATATTATTTAATTCAGAACCGACCAAAAGTTAATTTCCGTATTATAACTGACGACAAAAAATATGGAAAGAAATATAGATGGGTACAAAATGGGAAGTTATTTAACGAATAATGATTAAAAAAAATCGAGTTTTGTTTCATATGGATCACAAGAATATGCTTCATAGAAATGTGAAGTATGTTTTTATGTCCGCTGATATGTATCCCAGAGTAGATTTCCGTCAAAATCTATTTTGTATTTTGTTTTGGCGAAATCAGTTAATAAAATTCCGTCACTTTCAATTGTAAATACTTCTTCATTGTCAATAGAAACAAAAATGTCAGCTCCTTCAAATTCCCATTTTTTATTTCCGTCTTTGTCAAGTTTAGTTATCTGAAGTTCACCATGTACAATGTAGTCTGATTGATGTAGGAAAATTTGAAAACAAGTCGCTAGATCCGCTTGGGTTCTCCAATTTAATTCGAGGTTAGGGAGTGACAAGCTGAATACGGAGTCGCAACAACAGATTAATAATCTGTCATTGTCTACAAGAGTTGAATTTTGATTAACACCTGTCGCAGCACCTGTTCCAATGACTATACAACTTTCAATAATTTGGTTTTCTCTATAAATTTTTATCCCGTGTTTCGAAGTTGGAGTTTGTCCTTCAATATCAGCTAAGTAGGTTTTTGAAAAATTGAAATTATTGTCTTCAGAACCATTTATGTAAGTCGGTTCATCAATAACCTCAATTGTAAAGTCTTTATATTGATGTAGGATCATTTAATTGTATTTCTAAAATAGTAAATTACGAATTTCGATTTGCAGAAGCCAGAGTTTTCATTGCAGCGAATGTTATTAAGTTACTATTAATTAAAGATTCATTATCAAAAAATTATTCCAACGCTGCCAATAATTCTTCCAACTTGTCGATTGTAAATCCTGTCCGGATTACCTTGCCAGAATTGCTTTCAATAATCATATAAGTTGGAAAGCTATTTAATCCCAATGAATTTTTGAGAATATTTTCTGAATCATCTCCAAACCAAAAGTTATCATACTTAAATGGATGATTATTTAAGTGAGAATTCCAGGTATCTATTTGTTTATCTACCGATATTCCAATAAACTTGATGTTCTTTTTACTTCCAAGAGCTATTCTTTCGAATTCGGGATGTTGAGCCAAACAAGGCTTACACCACGTCGCCCAAAAATCAACCACCACATAATCTGTTTGCTTCAAGACATCTTTTATATTGAATTGTTCGTTCTTTACATTGCTTATCATAATCTCTGGAAAAGGGATTCCATCCTTAAGTTGGTATCTGTTGTTTACCAATTCTTGGTTTTTGAGCAATTCATCTAAACTTCCTTTAGGTAGTTGATAAGTTTTTAAATCTGTTATCAGATTATTTATGGTATCTAAGCTTCCATGAGTGAGTTGCTGAAGACCAGCTGCCATAATAGGATCATCTAATATTCTATTTAAATAGTTTATTGTAAGCAAAGAAGCAGGGTATCTCTGTGCAATTTTCAAGTTTTCTGAAACAGACCAGTTACCTACTTCTTCATCAGGCATGATTTTTTGTTTATATCTTTTCCGCACTTCTTTGGACAACTTTACCATCTCGGAGTTCTGCACGTTGAGTTTGCTTCCATTTATTAAAGCTATCTTTTCATTAGCATCAATTTCTATTTCTAATAAATTGGAGTCAATTAAAATAGATATTGGATCCTTTTCCCAAGAAATCTCAGATCTTTTAAATAACTCATCTTGTAAGATCTGAAGTGTCGGAAATTCTGTTTTACTAAGAACAAAATAAGCATGGTTCAATTTATCTTTTCCATGATCATTATTTATCTTAAAATCAAATTTCCCATGATTTAATTTCATATAATGATAGCCCGAGTCAGTTGAAAGATTTATGAATTTTATACTGTCCGGCAGATTTTTAATCACTCCTTTTATAACTGTAAGTTCTTGTGAAAAAGTTAGGTTAGTATATAAAAATAAAAATGAAAAAATTAAGGAATATAGCTTCATAATAGTTTATATATTGGTTCTTAATTAACAATAAATATAAATAATAGTTTCATTTTTTTGTTTTAAAAGGCATTCTTATGCTTTACTATTAATATTTTTCGTCTTACCATAATCTAACTAATAGAAAGCAGAACAAATAAGTTTTTTATTTTATTGAGAAAATCAAGTTGTAAATCATATTTGGGAGATAGAAGAAGCAAGAGTGTTTGATGCAGCATTTGAGATTTATTGATGAAACTTTCAAAAACCTTATTGAGTCTATTAACTCTGCGTTTTCGGTTGATTTTTATCTAGGATATGAAATTACCAGTTAAAATCATTTTCCTGATAAAAGTCCAGCAGAATACCTACTGAAAAAATCCTTTTTAAAAACTTCACCCAATGGTATCTCTTGCTCTTCAACAAAAATGGAATAATGGTCAAAAGAAATAACATAGTTGAAGTTTACTATATATGATTTACTCACTCTAATAAATAGATTGCATGGTAATTTTTGATAGACAGATTTGAGGTTCATTGCGGTTATCAGTTTCTGATTATGCGTGTGGATAATTACATAATCTTTCAATCCCTCAATATATCGAATATCGGAAAACAAAACTTTGTAAAATCTTCTTTCTGCTTTTATAAGCAAAAACTCAGTACCTGCTTCCTCAATCTCACTTTTAGCAGTATTTAATGATAGTAATCTTGAATATGTAAAAGCCTTGTCTATAGCTTTTTTAAGGCGGGTAGAATTAACCGGTTTCAATATATAATCCAGTGCATCAAACTCGAAACACTTTACGGCATATTTTGAATACGCTGTTGTGAAAATGATTAAAGTATTACCATCAATTTTCTCTGCAAATTCCAAACCCGAAATTCCTGGCATCTGGATATCTAGAAAAATTAGATCGACCTGGTTCTTTTGGATAAAATCAAGCGCTGATCTCGCAGTAGAAAAGTCACCTATTATTTCTAATTTAGAGACTTCATTAATTAATATCTGTAGCTCTTCTCTTGCTAAAGGTTCGTCATCTATAATAATACATTTCATCTTAGAGGAATTTTTAGTTTTACATTGTACACATTTTCATCGCTTTCTATTTTTAGATCATACGTATCTGCATATAAAAGTTTCAAACGCCTGCTTATATTTTTGAGACCTAATCCACAATGTTTAATATTAATTGGTGTTTGAGTTTTGGAATTTCTACAGATAAAATACAGTTCATCATCTTGGAGGTAAAAGCGAATTTTGACGAAAGTTTGAATATCATCTTCAAGCCTACTATGCTTTACTGCATTTTCCACAAAGGTCGTAAAAAGATTTGGAGGCACCTTAATACTGTTTAGAGTTACATTCTCTATCTCAGCTATGATCTGAATAGAAAACTTTTCTCTTCTAATTTCTTCAAGATTTAGAAAATTTGAAATAAACTTGATTTCAGACGCGAGTGAAGTCTTATCTTCGTTATTTTCATAAAGCAGATATCTTAAGAAATCGGATAATTTTAATATGGTTTCTGTAGCTTTCTCTGGATTTTTACGTATCAATGCCTTCACATTATTAAGGCTGTTAAAAAGGAAATGTGGATTAATCTGATTTTTCAATTCATTAAGCTCCATTGTTAAAGCTATATTTTTTAGTTCTAAAATCCGTTCATTATCCTTAATCCACCTTTGAAATAATTTTAAGGCAGTTGTAAGCAATATTATTGGAATAGAAATGATGATTCCTTCATGTAAGGTTCTGAAACGCTGTTGTTCTACACCTCCACTAGAAGTTCTTGGTAAGACTAAATACTGCTCTGTGAGATATGCTGTCAAGGTCAGACATAAAATTACCAGTGCTATTAGCATTAATAGATATATTAAATACTGTGAATTGAAGAAAAAAACAGGAACAAGAAAATACATATTTAAATAAAACATCAGCATAAATATTGACCAAATAGAGAACAAAAAATAGAGCCTAAACTCATCAGTCAACTGTTGCGTGATGTGAGCCCTATAATAGAAGACTAACAAAAAACCGAAAAGAAAGCTTACATGTCTTAAGAAGCGATATCGATCATCTATGAGGTAGGTGATTATATTATTGTTTTGGAAATCTTGCATGAACTTTTTCATTACATATTGTCATCAATAATGGACAAAATTAAAATATAAGGTGGATGCATGTTAGATATTATACCAAACAATCCACCTTTTATACAAAGGTGCTATTAGCGCATGGTTTGTATAAAATTTAAAGGGGTTAGTATAAAAAGGAAAAATCAAATTATCCTATTTATTTCCTTTGTTCCATCAATTAAGTAAATATGACACTTGAAAACTTCACAACACTCGCTCAGTACATAGATGATGAGATTTCATTATCAGATTCTGAAAAGATACAAAAAATGGTTCAATTGGCTGATTTGTGCCGCTTTATTCATTCTTATAATTCAGATGAGGAATCTTTAGGTTTATTGATTTTCAACGAGAACTCAATTCAGGGAAAGGTCAATCACACTTACTATGATAACGTCAGAATAGGAATTGTATTTTACGATATCGCAGACTTATTTTCTGGACATTTTTCTATCCAATTGTATAAAGACCATGTTGATTTGAAAGAATTATGGCATGTGTTTGTTAACGAACCTCAGAGTCATAACTTCGAGTTATTAGCGTTACACTTTAAAGAAAAACCCGAAGATAGAATCCACGATCGTTACTTCCTGATGGATTATCCAAATTCAACTATTTTACGCCTTGACAGATAATGTACAAATTTATTAATAGATTAAAAAAAATATTAGTGGTTGGCAGCATCATGATAAAGTACAATGTAGTTCTAGCTCAAGGCCAGGATAGCACTAGTCGTAAAGGAATATCCTATTTTTCTAATAAATTCCCAGTGACAAGTGTGATTAATTTGGAATACAAACAATTAACACCTTACAAATTTTCATCCAAGTATATGGGGGCAGATATTCCTGAAACCGAAATAAATAATTTATACCACTTTCAAGGCAGTGCCAATTTAAACTTTTTCAAGAAGAACAATTTTGTTGTAGGTACTACATTATTCTATAGATATCTTTCAATGAATGCGGGGCAAATGAAAAATGAACAATATCACTATCATTCGCAATCACTAAACCTGACCTATTTTTCCAAGGTTTTCGGTAAAACTGTTATTTACTCAGGAAGTCTCATTACTGATGGCAGTGATAAAAGATTTCACGAACGCATGCGTGGTATGGCATCAGCAAACATCTTATTAAAAGCTTCACGAGAATCCCTATTAAGTGTTGGAATAATTGCGTTTCTTGATCCAAGTGCTTTGCTTCCAGCTTTGCCTTCCTTTACTTACAGGCAAGATTTCGGAAAAGGACTTATAGCTGATATATTATTGCCTAAAGGATCTTATTTACGAAAAAATATAGGTCAAAATGGAAGATTGTCCATCGGGAGTGAATTAGGAAGTACCTATTTTTATTTACATAATATAGATGAGACTAAAAAGACTTATGCTCTATATCAGATTGATATAAATTCTGGTTTAACTTATGAATACAAACTTGGGAAATCTTTTATTGCCACCTTCAAAACAGGATATAGAAATTCTCCAAATTCCAGGGTTTTTGAAAAAACAGCTGCACAAAGAGATTACATCCTACAGGCAACTCCAGGTGCCGCATTCTATTTTAATGCAGGTATATCTTTGAATCAATTTGGTAAGAAAAAAAAATAGCAAAAGGAGCATTATATATGGTTATTGTATTTGAAACAAATGTGCAAACAAGTAGACAAGCTAATTTAGTTATACAGGAGCTAATAACTTGTTATCCAGAACTGAAGATAAATTTTGATTTGGAGGATTGCGACAAGATCTTACGTATTGAAGGTGAGGAAATCAAGGCTGTTGATATTTCTGCAGCAGTTCAAGTACTTGGATACAATTGCAAGGAACTTCCTTATTAAACCAACGCATTAATATTAAAACACTTAAAAGCGTTATAAATTAGGTTTTATAAAAATCTTCGTCATTGACTGCTGTCAATGACGAAGCAAAATAAATGACATAATTTTTTAATTTCCATGCATTTAGATTGATGTCCTGTCTAAATATACATATTTTGCTAAGGTCAAATCACCTTCAATAAAATTTTCTTGAAATTTGAAATTTAGCCTGGTCAATAAATGTATGGATTTTGAATTGTCGGGATATAATATCGCAATAATCTTTTCGGGGTTAAGTTTTTCTTTTGCAAACTCTAGAACCCGTTCAGCTGCTTCGTATGCATATCCAAAGCCTTCATATTGTGGTAAAATAGCAAATCCTAAATCGGGAAAGTCCTGCGTATCACGGAATAGAAAAGTAATTAAACCTAAAGGGGATTTTGCTTCCTTCAAAGAAAAAACAAAGTAATGGTAGTTCTTATTTTCTAAAATCTTTGAAATGTAATTTGCGGCGTCTTCAGTGCTCTGAATATTCTTGTCTCCAATATATTTTTTCCATCCATCTGTATTTAGCAAATTGTAAATAAATGGAGCGTCAGATAAATCTAAGGCTTTGATAAACAACCTTGGGGTACTTAATTCAACATTCATTGGTTATTATTTAGTTGGAATCAATCAATTATCAAATCAATACCCTGCTCTCTAAGATTTCGCAGACCATTTTTCATTGCTTTGATTTCTTCGCTCGAATGGGGCTGCCAAGTCTTTACCTCTCCTATGATTTTAAATGGTTGTGTTGATCTGTAGGGCATGGTAGGATTTCCAGGGAACTTTTTGTCGGTTACATTTGGGTCATTCTCAATTTCTCCTGTAGGCTCAACTAAATAAATTCTTTGGGGTGCATCCCCTATTGCCAATTCTGCTCCCCATATTGCAGCCGTCAATGTTGAGGCAACATAAATATGATTTAATTTTCTATTTTCCATGTAATTACATTGATATCCTGGTGAAATATAATCGCCGATTTTTAAATCGGCTTTTGTACCATGAAAGAAAGTCTGTGTAAATGGGTTATGTTGAAATTTTTCGGGTTCTGTTTTATCATTATTCATAGTTGGTTGTTTTGAGTTTTTTTGTTTTTAAAATGCTATAAACTTGATAATTCCAACAATATATGAAATAGGATTTTTTATTAAATGCAATTGATTCAAAATTTTTAATTTCTTATTTCGTTTTTGCCAAAAGAAAAAGTTAGAATATAAATCCTAACTTTCATGCCAATAATATCAAAAACTATTAATCTTTCAAACTGAACAATTGTTCCATTTTTGAAGCTATCAATACTATTTTTCGTTATTTTTTACCTGTTTATTTTACCACAAAATCATTCAGATAGATTTTTTTACCTTCTGCGAATAATACTTTAGCTTTTCCATCTGTCCAAAGTATAGGAGTCGATTTAGTTCCATTTAAATAATTTCCGACAATATATACCTTTCCTGATACAACTTGAATTGCATTTGCAGCAATGCTTTTATCAGGACTAAGTTGATAAAGCTTGGTTTTGTTTTTGTAAACAACTGTTGTTCCTTTATTATTCTTGTAAAAGTTAGCCACAAAATAGTAATCCTTTCCCGACATGGTTCCTACAACGTTTGATACCAAATCTCCAAGTGGAAGCTTGAATATTTCTACATCATTTTTCCAAACTACTGCTGCATCTGAATTGCTATTATAATTTTCATGCCCAATAACATAGATATCCTTATCGATTGCATGTATATAATCGGCATAGGTATTGGGGCCAGCCAATGCCATTGCACTTCCCACAGTAAACATATGGGCATTACTGGCAAATCTACCTGTTGAATAAGGCTTACCTGCAGCTTCCGTTATTGAGGTTACTTTTGATTGAGCCAGACAACAAGCTAGCCTTGATTCAATAGTATTGGTCCAAAGAAATAGTCCGTATAAACTCAAATTATCTCTACTCCCTGCAACATACACTTTTGAACCAAAAACGCCGATTGCTGTACCTGTATTATTGTTACCGGCAGTTGTCAGGTATGTTAACTTATTGTTTTTCCAATATGTAACCCTCTTCTTCCCTGCTGCATTCAACTGATACCCTGTTAGGTGGGCTTCTTTATTATTTACAGCTGCGATGGCAACCGCATCAGAACGTAAGTTTGGCGAGAGGTTAATTAGCGAATCACCTATACTCAATATTGCGTATCGATCAGCAGATTTATAATCGTTATTATATTTATAACCTGCATAGAAAAAAGTTAGAGGTTTTGCTGTTGGAGGCTTTGTGATCGGAGTATCGATTTCACCCGGATCCTGATCTTCAACCTCGTTCTTGCTACATGAAGCAAGGAATATCAGTATGCCTAAAACAAATATTATCGACTTCAAATTTAAATCCTTCATAAAATTCCTTTATTGATATTTAAACAAAGAAACAGCCAATTAGGCTTTTTATTAAATCGAATACTAACGGATTTATATAAAAATGGCACTGGAAAACTGAAATAATTAAGAGTTTTGCTGATAGCTATAAAAAAATAATGTTCAATAATAAATTGTAACTTCATAGAAACAATTCTGTTAAATTTTAGAATGTCTCAAAAAAAGTATGATAATATTTATCATTTGCTAACATTAATAATTTATTTGTGAAAACTACTCCTAGAGCAATCTTTCTAATATCTTTCCTTATATTTTTCAGCTGTAGGCAGATTTCAAATGATTCTACCCTAAAACAGATAAATTTAGACATTGAACTTGTAAAAGATAATATTCCGCTGAATTGGAAGAATTCAGGAGATTCTAGTGTTATTATTACGGTTGATACATTAAACAAACAACAAGGAAAATATTCCATTTTAATTGAAAATATTGATTCAATAAGAAAATTTAAGGAGATTGCTCTTGACCTACCTGCCAACTATAAAGGAAAGGAAATAGTATTAAAAGGATATATAAAATCTGAAATTTCAAATGATGGTTTTGGGAGCCTTTCGATTAAGTTGGAACCTAATAATATTTATAAAAGCTTAGATAGTTATAACCTAATTAAGGGTAAGAGAGATTGGCAGGAATATTCCATCAAACTACCTTTAAATCCTGAAAGAACTGAAAAGATAATTATAGGAGGATATCTATTTGGTTCGGGAAAGTTATGGTTTGACAATTTTCAAGTTCTAATTGACGGAAAACCACTCAATCATAAAGACATCCAAGCTGTTGTCCCTAATATCGACAAGGAATTTGATAATAGTTCAAAGCTGGATTTTATAGCTATAGATGAGAACAAAGTGCGAAATCTTGAATTATTGGGTAGAATTTGGGGATTTCTTAAATATCATCATCCGAAGGTTTCTTCAGGCGATTATAATTGGGATTATGAACTTTTTAGGATTTTACCCGCTTATTTAAATGCTTCAGATAATAAAAATAGAGATATCATACTAATTCATTGGATAGATAAACTCGGAACAATCCCTACATGCAAAACCTGTCAGGAGTCTGCAAAAAAAGCATTTTTAAAAGCAGACCATTCTTGGTTGAATAATTACAATTTATCGAATGACTTAAAAAATAGATTAATTGAAATTTACAAAAATCGAAATCAGCTTGATAATTATTATGTTAAGTTTCATCCAAAAATAGGTAATCCAGAATTTACAAATGAAAATGCTTATCCTGAAATGCCCTATCCGGACCCCGGGTTTAGATTATTATCACTGTTTAGATATTGGAATATGATTGAATATTTCTTTCCATATAAATATTTGACTGACAAGAATTGGAATGAAATATTGAAATTATATATCCCAATTTTCTTAAATGCAAAGAATGAATTGGAATATGAGTTTGCAGTGCTACGAATTATCGGAGAAATTAATGATACTCATGGAAATATTTATGCTGGACATGATAAGATACAGGAAATTAGGGGGGACAAATCTCTTCCATTTATTGCCAGGTTTATTGAAAACAAACTGGTAGTTGTTGAATATCCAAATCCTGCATTGAAAAAATCAGGCAAGCTTAAGATTGGTGATATCATTACTCATATAGACGGAAAAGAAATTAGAGCTATCATTGAGAGTATTAGTGATTTTTATCCTGCTTCTAATGAAGATGTCAAATTGAGAGACATTTCTAGGGATCTTTTAAGGTCATCAAAGGATCATCTTAATTTAAAAGTAATTACTTCAAATCAAAATAAATCTGTTACCGTGCCATTATTTAGCTATGAAAAATTGGGATGGAATAATTCAATGAAGACAAGGAAAGAGAAAAAATCATATAAGCTGTTAGCAGATAATATAGGATATATTACACTTGAAAGTATCAAGACATACGAAATACGTGAAATTATGAAAACTTTTAAGAATACTAAGGCCATTATTATTGATATTCGTAATTACCCCAATGAATTTGTACCCTATATATTAGGTTCATATTTAGTAGAGGCACCAGCAATATTTGCAAAGGTTTCCATTGCTAATTCAAAGAATCCCGGTGAGTTTATTTTAAGAAATGGAAGTATTATTTCTCCAACATTCCCAGTCTATAATGGAAAGATTATAGTTCTTATTAATGAATATTCTCAAAGTCAATCAGAATTTACAACAATGGCCTTCCAGGCAGGTAAAAATACGACAGTAATTGGAAGTACAACAGCAGGAGCTGATGGAAATGTTTCGTATTTGAGCTTACCCGGTAATATTTCGACGGCATTTTCGGGTATGGGAATTTATTACCCTAATGGGAAGGAGACACAAAGGGTAGGAATCATTCCAGATATCAATGTAAAGCCTACTATATTAGGAATTAGGCAGGGAAAAGATGAAATTTTGGAAAAAGCAATCTCAATAATTAACAAATAAATGCATTATTAAACAAACTACAACAAACCATATTCTTTTGCTTTATTGATTAGGATTACGAGGCTACCCGTCTGGAATTTCTGAAGAAGAGTTGCTCGATGGGTTTTCACTGTCAGTGGGCTTATAAATAAGCTTTCCGCTATTTCAAGCGATTTTTTTCCTTCTGCTAGTAATTGTAGGATCTGTTTTTCACGTTTTGTAAGTTCTGGAATATCTTCGGGTTTACGTAGGTCTGCCATATCAAACAATTCCCTTATTTCTTGGCTCAGGACAATTTCACCATCAATTGCTGCTTGCAAACAATATAAAATATCATTTGAATCAGCAGTCTTTAATAAATATCCGTTAGCTCCATTTTGAAGCATCTGCTTTACAATACTTCTTTCGCTCAAATTACTAATTCCCAAAACAATGATTTCAGGATTTGCCTGTTTAACTTCCCTGCAAATATGTATTCCATTTCCATCTGGAAGGGTGATATCCAAAAGTATGATATCCACAACTTCGGTTGCCATAAAATTCTGGAAATCTTCTGCCTTTCTAAATTGTCCGACTATTTGAAAATCTAAATGGTCCTTCAGTACATTTTTAAACCCCTCAATTACTAAAGGATGGTCATCTACAATGACAACTTTCCGTTTTTTTATATTATCCGACATAAAGTTCTATGTTGATTACAGTCCCTTCTTTTGAAGAATCTATATCTAATTTTCCTTTCAATATTTCCACTCTGTTTTGAATGTTCCCTAAGCCCTGGCTAGTACGTTTTTTTTGGTCTAAATCAAATCCTTTTCCATTATCTTCAATGGTGATAAAAAAATACTCATCAGCTTGGCTGCATTGCACTATAATTTTAGATGCATGGGCATGTTTTATTGCATTTGTCAATAGTTCTTGGATTATTCTATAAATCATAACCTTAACTTGAGGCGCTAGACGCTCATGGAGGTCAAAAAAAGAGGATGATATCTGGGTTCCGGGAACTATTGCATCTTCACAAAGATCTCTCAGGGCTACTTCTAATCCTGATTGAAGAAGGGATTCAGGCATCATATTGCGGGAAATTCTACGTAATTCATGTACTGATTTCCCCAATCTATCAATGGTCTGTTGGAGGTCTACCTGTTGCAGGTCTTGCTTATCATTGACCATATGTGAAAGGTTCAGCTTTATTCCAGCGAGCATTCCTCCAAGTCCATCATGAAGGTCCCTTGCCAATCTTTTTCGTTCATTCTCCTCCCCTTGCAATAAGGCTTTTCCTAATTCAATTTGCTGCTGTTGTTTCAAGTTCTGTACCTCTCGTTCATTTTTTATTTTACGATTTCTCCACCAATAGTAGAATAGTATCAAGGATATTAACAAAGAAAAAATAATTATCCAGATGAGGATTTGTTGTTTTTTTGCCTTTTCTCGTTCAATTATCAATTCTTTTTCCTTTTGGACAAAATTGTACTTTGCTTCCAGATCGGCAATTTTAGTTTTGGTTTCTCTTTGATATATTTTCTCGGAAGCATCGAGTTGCTTAGTTGTCCATTCATATGCTTCTTTATAATTCCCCATTTGAACCTCAAGAAAACTTAATGCAGCAAATAATTTTTTCTTATCTGTATCGAACTCAACATGACCTTTGTCAAGCAGCATGAGCAGTACCTCTTTGGCTTCGGACCATTTGTTTTGAGCCATTAACAACTCAGATCGTTGATAGTACAATAACTTTATTTCAAATCTACTATTGAGCTTTTCAGCAATTTCTAAACCAGCTTTTATGCTATTTTCGGCTTGATTCCATTTCCTGATCATTATATAATACATAGCCTCCATGGAATAGAAGTTAGGTCCATATATTGATTCTTGATTTTTTTTGAGAAGTGAATTTCCAGCCAGGATATATTTTTCAGCATCAATTGGTCTCTTTTGCAAAAGATAAACTTTGGCTAGGTGGGCATAGACATCAATAGCTCGAGGGTCGTTGGGTGCCAAACGTTTAAAGATGTCTATTGATTTTTGGAGATAAAAGGTTGCTCTATCAAAATTTTCATGATTTAGAAATGGTATGGCGATATTGCTATATCCATCAGCCATGCGGAGGCTATCATCTGCCAATCCAGCAAATGGGATTACTTTTTCCAAATAAAGCCTTACAAAAGTCTGATTATCCTCTGCCATTTGAGCCAATAAAGCCTTATTTGCCCATGCCCTGCTTAAATAAAGGTATGCTTCCTTTGTTTTGATTGTATTCAATATTTCAATTGCAGAATCCAGAACAGAATTAGCTTGTGGCAGGGAATAATCCAGGTATCTTCTTCCCAAATAAAAATAACCCATCCCCACATACATCGGATTATTTTTACTAAGTTGAATACCCTCTCTAATCATTTTTATTGCTTTCAAACTATCAGCAAAAGCAATTGTATCAGCCGTTAAAAAATATATTCTGGATTTTTCAGCATTAGAATTTGTCCTTTGTAGTTTTTGATTTAGACCAGAATATCTATTATCCTGGGCAGATGCATAGGATACGCGTAATGCAAGAAGAAAAAGGATAAGCAGTCTAATAGAATACATAGTATAATATTAATCAAAATTTGCTATTGATACCTACCCACAGTTAAAAATACTCCCTACGGAGTATTGTAATCAAATGGATAACTCGGGAACTTTGATTAAGAAAATAATATAATTATGAGAAAGTTAACCTTATTATTTGCTTCGATATTAGTTCTGCTTTTTAATTCCTGTAGCAAGGATGGCACAGCCTCCTTTGAGGAGACTATAGTTTATGAAGATAATTTTAATGATGCTACTGGTATATTCTGGACTGGGACAAAGGGACCTGTTACGATTGATATAAAAGATGGCTATTATAATTACTTAAATGAGGATAGCGAATATACCTACCATATTACTATACCAGCGATATTTGATCAATCGCTGCCGAGGACCGCAATAGAAGCACGTTATTCCTTGACTAATACAGGAGGAGATAATCCTGGATCGGCAGGATTGATATTTAATTATAAAAAATCTGATAAAACTTTTTACCGGATTACCTTAAATGGGATAAGTAAGTTTCGGGTAGATGAAAGTGTAGGTGAAGAATATGTGGTTCACCAAGATTGGCTTTATAATAAAGTAATTAAAAATAAAGCAATGAATGTTGTAAGGGTTGAATTACGGAATGATAAACTAATTTTCTTTATAAATGGAACGAAAGTATATGAAATGGTTCCAGAAGAAAAAGTGACATTAGATGAATGTGGATTTATCGTGAGCTATCATACCTTTTTAAAAGCAGATTATTTTAAAGCTTATAGATTAATGTAAGACCGGTGAAAATATATCGTTAAAAAAAGCAATGAAGTCACACTAACTATATATTAAGAACTACGGTTCTAAAAATGAAAATCCGAAAGAAAAGAATTGAATTTTGTTTATTTGGGATTACTCGAAAAGGCCGCATCAAAATTAAAAATTTAGGTGCGGCTTCTTTTTAGAATTGGATTTTGAAAGGAAATCGGTTGAACTCGTAAGCTTCATCCTTTAATTACTTCTATCCTACTTGAATAAAAAAAAATAAAAAAATTCTTGCGAAACCGAATGGTTGCAATTATATTTGCAACTACATGGTTTCATTTATTAATTTAAAAAAATGAAAACTTATCCAATTTTAGATACTTCTACTAGTATGAAAATGGATAGCTAATTCTAACGATTAAAACGCAAGAAGATGAAAAGCAATTTATTATTTGACTTTAAAGTCAACAAAGAAAACAACAGCATTCATATTCAAAAGGAATTTGATGCGGAATTAAAATTAGTTTGGGACGCATGGACCAAGGCAGAATTATTGGATCAATGGTGGGGTCCCGAACCATGGCGTGCCGAGACAAAGAAGATGGATTTCCGTGAGGGTGGTTCATGGTTATATGCTATGGTTAGTCCAGAGGGTGAGAAACATTGGAGTAAATCCAGCTATATCGCGATAAATGAAGGAAAATCTTTTAAGTCCAAAGATGGTTTTTGCGATGAAAATGGTACTGTAAACCAAGATATGCCCGAGAATTTATGGGAAAACACTTTTAGTGCATCTGATGATAAATCGAAGGTTGACATCGTATTGACGTTCGAAAAATTAGCAGATCTTGAATCTACGATTTCCATGGGATTCAAAGAAGGCATGACCCAAGATTTATACCAATTAGATGAACTTTTAGCGAAATTAAAGAAGTAAGAAGTTCATTGATTTAATTGAAAAAACTCATTAAAACAGCCATGGATTTAAAATATTCATGGATGTTTTTAATTTTAATATTTATAGGATTAATTCACCAGTACTTAAACTACATTCCAGTATCGTCAATAGGAAATAGTTTCCAGAGCTAAAGCGCTGGACAACATCCGCTTTCACGATTTATTCAACCCTTTGGGGGATCTTAATAATTTATTTTTTCATCAACGTCGTATTTCATACTTGGATAATCAAGTATTCGCCTCATCAGGGCCATTTGGCCGCATAAATAATCCTGTCTGCCAATACACATTCCAATAAAATTCAATTTATCTTCTTTGATAAATGGAATATCCATATGGATCTCGAACATTTCTGCAAGGGTGTCATCACTTACTGATAACAGAGCTTGGTAAACTTTTGGAGATATTTGATGAAAATTGTTAAGTAATTGATTTAAGGAAGGATATTCTTTAGTTGTGTCTAATGCCTTTCCCATGAAAAATAGGTCCTGATAAGGGTCAACATCTGTTAAACCTAACACTGACCCCATGCCGTAACGTACATTAACATAATTTCCTGCCATCCATATTAAATGGTTTGTTCTATTATCGATTCTTTTAGCAGCATCTGCATCAGATATATCCTGAAGGACATTCAAAAATGTCTGTGTATGCATTCTGTATGCAGGAATAACAATATTTAATTGAGATGATTTTGCCTTGTCCATAACGTTAGAGTTTAAATGTATTTCAAAGTTATTGGTAACCTATTGATATATACTTGACATAGGGCAAGTTTTTACATTTTCTGATATACTCTAACATAATCAATAACAAACTTATGCGGGAATAATTCATCGTCTATTCCTTTCTCTCCACCCCATGAGCCACCAATAGCTAGGTTCAATAAAAGGTGAAATCGTTCATCAAAAGGCCACTCTTGAGCTGTATCGCCTTCTTTTTTATATGTAAAATAGGGTTGATTATCGATTTCAAACTTAAATGAGTCCTGGTCCCACTCTACTTCAAAAATATGAAAAGACTTGTCCAATCCTTGAACTCTAATGGAATCTCCTCTTTGGGTATTTTTGGTATGGTTAAAGCTTTCAGTATGTACTGTTCCAAATAAATAATCTGGATTCCAACCTACGTACTCCATGATATCAATTTCTCCGCTTTTAGGCCATCCACCAAACTTTTCGTCGGTAGGTAGCATCCAAATTGCTGGCCAAGTGCCTCGGCCAGTAGGAACTTTTGCACGAATTTCTAATTTACCGTACTTCCAATCACCTTTATTCTTACTTGTCAATCGGGCTGATGTATAATTCTTCTTACCAACATTTTTTCGCAGAGCGGTAATGGTTAATGATTTTCCATCCACATAAGCATTTGAAGTATCTTTATCTGTATAAAATTGGGATTCTTGGTTCCCCCAGTCGTAAGCATTTCCTGCTGTGTCGAAATTCCATTTGGTTGAATCTGGTAAACCTTTGTAATTGAATTCATCATGCCAGACCAATTTCCATTGCTCTTTCTGACTATATTTATTAACAGGAGTATCACTTCCGAAACATACAGAAATAAAAAGGGAGATCAGGATTATTTTATTCAGAACCATAATTTGAAAAGGTAAAATGATTAAAATAAATATAGCATTTATTCGATGAGTATTTTCTGGAATTTTTAGGACTCTAAGTTCATTCTTGATATTAATCTGAAAAGTTGAACAAATTTATCTTCGGTGTGTCCGCTTACTGATTGAATTTTTCCTTTCATATCATATTCGATTTTTCGATCTCCAATTAATACAATTCGATTATGCAAATCATAATGAATCAATTGATTTCCAATTTTTTCGATACGTTTATTTAAATCATAGGCTATAGAAACCTCTCCGATTTTATTAATTCGATTATTTAAATCATAGTCAATCTCTAGAGATCCAAATTTCCTGACTCTACCATCTAAATCATATTCGACCTTTTGAATACCCATTTGATTAACTTTTCCAGAAAAGAAATCATACAAAACGGGGTTATCTCCAATTTTTATAATTCGTCCCTGGATATCATATACAATTTTGCTTTTTCCAATTTTATCGATGAAATCATTTAAGTCATATTCGATTGTTGTATTGCCAACTTTTATTAGTTTATTTCTTAGATCATACGAAAATTTTAAGTCAGCAACTTGTATAATCCTTCTTCTAATATCAGTTTGTATATGATCGTTTCCTTTAATTCCGAAAGCTGGTTCAATCTCTTTGATGTTGCCTTTAAAGTCAAGATAAAGGTAAAGAGCATCTTCAATTATGCATATTCTAGGAGATTGACTATTTCCACCGACCCATAATTTCTGAGCAAATAAAGTGTTAGATAAAAATAAAAGAAGGAATAGGATAGATAGTATTTGTATTTTCTGGGATAATAATAATTTCATTTGGATCTGGTTATACGTTAATCTAAAAATATGACCAGAAAACAAAAAAATAGTTTAACTGTAGGGTAAATATTTATCAAAATATTTAGCGATTTAAATTGAGAAAGACAAATACTTCAGTTTTAAACCAATTTAAAAAAGGGTACCAAGACGAACCAAAGAATATACATTAAAGCAATTGCCATCATTCCATCAATTCTCTTTGGTTTTTTTCTTTTACCTATGAAATTCAATAGCATATAAATTAGTAATAAAGCATGAGCAATTGATAAGTAAATAATATCGTCAAAAAATATTTCGAAAGCAGAGTCATGAATAATTAGCATGGCGGATACCAATGAAAGACACACAAAAATGATTGCCAGAAAAATTGCATTTTTCACACCCATTCTAACGACTAAAGTGCCTTTTCCTGCTTGTTTATCAGCATAATAATCTGGAATACCTGCCATAATAATAGCTGGAACTATTGAAAAGAACAATGGGATTCCAACAATCCAAGGCGTTGGATTTGCAATATTTCCACCTTGGAAAATAAATCCGCATAATATAACTGCAAAGCTATGAGTAAATCCGACAACAAGTTCTCCCAATCCATTATAAGAGAATTTTAAAGGAGGAGCCGTATAAGAAATTGCTATGAGAAATAATGCAACTATAGTTAATATGACATGATGGAATGCTGATAGGGATAAAAACCCCAATAGTACTGTGGCAATACATCCTAAACTAAATAGGATAATCATGGCTTTTTTAATCTGAGCATCGGAAATCAATCCATTTACAAGTACTCTAGATCCTCCCGAAAAAGTGCTGAAATATTTGTTTAATCGATCTGTTGTTTTATCAAAATAATCATTGCTGAAAACAGTTATTACTTCTATTAAGAACAATACGAGATACCCTAAAATAAATACCTGATAATCAAATTGATTAAAAATATTGGAATAGATCAATGAGCCAACTCCATAGGCAAAAAATGTCATTGGATAGAATTGGAATCGCACTGCCTGAATCCAAGGGCTGACATTTTTCCAAAGTTTTTCCCAGGGGCCAAGCACTCCATTTTCAAGGTTTTTGCCTAATTCGTAGACTTGTTGAATCCATTTTTGTTTCTTTTCCAATGAAGAATGCTTGATAGGGCTAAAGATTATTTTTCTGACGGGTTTCACACCACAGAATTTAAGGGTTGCATTGCTGATTGACTTTGTTGAAGGCGCACCATTCACTAATCTATCAATAATAACAGGGGTATCCATGGTTATAATTAGTTGTGCAGTTCGAGGACTGAGTAATTTTTGAAAAGCATCGGGTTGAATTTCATAGAAGGCAAATCCAGGTGTAAAAACACGGTCAATAAAGCCTTTCAATAAGGCTGGCATATTTCCCCACCAAGTTGGAAAAACAAAGACGAGGTGGTCTGCCCATTTTATTAACTTCTGAGATTTGATTAAATCCTTCTCCATGAATTGATCTTGTGAAGAAGGAGTACTTACATTTATTTCAAATTCGAGGTCTGCCAAGGCTAAGTATTCAATTTCGACACCCGCCTCTTTAGCTCCAGAAATATATGCCTCTGCTAATTCTGCATTATAACTATCCTTTCTCGGGTGCCCTAAAATCACTAAAACCTTCATACCTTAACGTTTAATAAACAACAGGTTATAGATAGAAAGTGTTTAAAAAAATTGGAAACAACTATTTTATGGCTAGTTAATGGGTATTAGTTACCTTTAGGATAGTGGTTACCAGAAGGTAAGTAATACCATTTAATAGCATTTGTATATTTAATTTTGTATCAACAAATTGAAGAACAATGGAAAATCAAAATACAATTTCTACTATACTCATCGCTAATTCCTATGGACAATCCGATGTGTTATCTTTTCAGGATTACAAATTTGAAGGTTTGGAAAATGGCTTTGCAAGAATAAAAACTAAGGTAGCAGGAATCAATCCGATTGATGCTCGCAGGATGACTGGAGAATTTAAACATGCAGCCTTGCCACAAACATTTGGGACCGAGTTTAGCGGTGAAATTATTGCTATTGGTGACAATCCAGAAGGATTTAAGATTGGCGATATTGTTTTAGGTTCAGGGGGTGGATTTACTCATGCAACGGTTATTGATATACCTATTGGGAATCTCATCAGGAAACCTGAAAATATATCCTTTGAAGTTGCAGGATCAATTCCTGGTGTTGCACAGACGGCGATGACTATTTTGGACGAATTGGGTCCTATACAATCTTTGTTAATCCATGGTGCATCGGGAGGTGTTGGTTCAATCACAGTTCAATTGGCAATAGAAAGAGGGATTAAGGTGGTTGGAACAGCATCCAAAAGAAATCTTGACTATGTTAAACAATTAGGTGCAACGGCAATTGAGTATGGTGATGGTTTAATTGAGCGAATTAAAGAAGTTCACCCAGAGGCATTTGATGCTTCAGTTGATATGGCGGGGACTGAAGAAGCTACCCAAGCCTCATTAGCTACTGTTAAAGAAAATGGAATTATCAGTAGCATAGCTGGTAAAAGATCTTCATCACCTCGTGTAATTCCAATATGGGTAAAGCGTAATCCAAAAAACTTACAACATGTAGTAGATGGAATTGCATCTGGAAAATTCAATTGGGAAATTGATGCAACATTTCCATTTTCGGAGGCAGCTAAAGCATATACAAAAGTTTTAGAAGGACATACTAGAGGAAAAATAGTATTTACATTTTAAGAGTTAAGCTCAAAATAAAAATTGAAGGGGGATTGTGTGTAACAGTTCCCCTCTATTATCTGTAGACGTTTTTACTGGGTTGACAATGGTAGGCTAATAATGATGTTTTATTTTGAATTAACCCTCAAATAATATTAAATTTATCTTCAACAATCGAACGTTTTAATTATGAAAGCATCAGCAAACACCAGGGTTTATAAAATGTCTTTTGCGGGAGTTTATCCGCATTATATCACAAAAGCTGAGAAAAAAGGTCGTACGAAGGAAGAGGTTGATGAGATTATTTTTTGGTTAACAGGTTATAATGAAAAGGATTTGAAAAGGGTTTTGGAGGATAAAACAAACTTTGAAGACTTTTATTATAATGCTCCAAACTTTAATCCGAATGCAAAATTAATTACTGGTGTAATTTGCGGGTACCGTGTGGAAGATATTGAAGATCCTTTGATGCAAAAGTTAAGATACTTAGATAAGATGATTGATGAATTAGCCAAAGGAAAAGCAATGGATAAAATTTTGAGAAAAGGTTAATAAGTACAGGTTATCTGATCATTATCTTATTTTTTTCTTTAATATTCTCTGCTGTTTTGGTCAATACAGTTAAGGTACTAAGTTCTTGTTCCAATCCTTCGACTCTTAGCTTTCCTTTGCTTATGCTCAAAATAAATTCTTTATCAATTAAAAAATGATTGGGATTAATGGTTACTAAGTTATTATCAACAATATAAATAATTGGAGAGTTTGTTTCATCTCCATTCAATTTTCTAATATCAGGTAGGGTTCTTAATTCAACTTTTTTATTGTTCTTCAATTTAATTTTAATAATTCCGGAAAAATTTGATTTATTAAAATCTTTAATTACATCCAAGGAATCTATTGAATTAGGATCCAACCTAAATTTTTCAATGTTTTCATAAGTAACTCCATTAATTTCAATTAATGGAAATTTCTTTTTCCCATCCCTATCAAAAATTTCAATATTTGATTGAGTTGGCTTAATTTCTTGGCCCAATAGCAATGTTCCATAACACAAGCTTAAAAGCATTAATAGTAATTTCATAATTATTAATATTTATTAAATTAAAAACCAATAATCCAATATGGACATAAATTAACTTCCCCCAACTTCAATCTTTTTTTGGATAATAGGAGAAACATCTTTTTTCAAAAGGATAAGTTCATTCTTCTTGAATTCATAAGTATGTTTTTCGGACCATTCCCAGCCTTTGGATTCTCTTAAATTAATTCCGCTTGCTTTAAAGAAAATGATAATCAAATTATCCTTTACCTCTATATTAATTTCATCAAATGTATCTTGAATGGTCGCTCCATCGGGAGTAGTAGGGCAATTTTCCAATTCTTTTAATATTTGTGGATTGTTTCGAAACCAATACTTCAATAATTCCATTTGTTTTGAAGAGCATTGATATCCTAAATTCAAGGCCCAAGGAATTTTACACTTGAGATTTGAACGATTTTCATTTGCTTGACCATCCCAAGAACATTCATTTCCAACAAAAGTTGAGACAAATGCGACAGCTGCCTTTTCAGGTTCTGTAATTGTTTTAATGTACTCTTCGTTAAGAATGATGGAATTAACTTCAGTATCAATCTCTTTGTTGTATCTATTCTCGCGCCAAAGGAATTTAATATTTTTATTAGTCAGTTGAAGTGGTTTAACCATCTTCGACCTCGTTAAAAATTCAGTAAAATTTAAGAATTCAGGATCCCCTGCATAACGGATACTATCCATTCTCCATTGAATTTCTATAATGTCTCCTCTTACATAATCAGGATTTTCGGTTTTATAAATAATCCCTACTGTATCTTTTGAATTTAGATTTTCAACAAATAATATAGGCTCGTCCGCAGTATCCTCAAATCCAATATATCTCACAGTATCGATCAACACCGTATTGATTTTGAGTTTTATACCTGGCCTTAAAATGCTTTGGAGAGTATCAATCTGAATATTAGTTGAATCCTTTGTATTGTTTTCAACTTGCTTAGAGCTTTGATTACATGAATTTTGTAATAGACAAAGGATTACAAAAGGAAAGTAAAATAATATGTGATTGATTTTAGCCATTTAAATTTGCTTTTACATAAAAATCTGAATAAATGGTTTAAAATAAAAATGTCAGTATTAATTTGGGTAAATAAATAAAACAACTCTTCATAATTGCCTTTGAATTTTTCAAATGCAAATAACTTAATTCGTATTTTTAAATAAGGATATGATCTTTATCGGTTTCTATTTTGTTAAACAATTTTTTAAAGATTCTGTTGAAGATATTAATTTTGAAAGAACAAGCTAAACTAAAATAATGGAATGGACTGCGAAGAGTGATCGATACGATCACATGATTTACAATCGCTGTGGAACGAGCGGATTGAAACTACCTGCGATATCTTTAGGATTATGGCATAACTTCGGTGATGATACCCCACATAGCACTAAGGTTGATATTTGTACAACAGCATTTGACTTGGGGATCAATCATTTTGATTTAGCAAACAACTATGGACCTCCTCCTGGGAGTGCTGAGTCAGCATTTGGACGAATTCTTAAGGAAGAATTTTCAGGTTTAAGGGATGAATTAATTATTTCATCGAAAGCAGGATATTTGATGTGGCCGGGCCCTTATGGGGAATGGGGAAGTAGAAAATATGTAATTGCGAGTTGTGATCAATCTTTAAAGAGAATGGGAGTTGATTATGTTGATATATTCTATTCCCATAGGTTTGACCCCAACACACCTTTGGAAGAAACCATGATGGCTTTAGATCAGCTAGTAAAATCAGGGAAAGCGCTATATGTAGGAATTTCATCATATAATTCACAACGAACACAGGAAGCTTATGACATTTTAAAATCATTAGGCACGCCTTTTATCATTCATCAGCCAAGTTATTCTATGTTGAACCGTTGGGTAGAATCTGATGGTCTACTGAACACATTGGAAGATCTTGGATTGGGATCGATCGTGTTTTCACCACTTGCTCAAGGGATGTTGACAAATAAATATTTGGGAGAGACACCAAAAAATAGTCGAGTAAATCAAGGGAAATCATTAAGCAGTGATTTTCTTTCAGAGGATAACATTAATAATATCAAAGCATTAAATCATATTGCTGAAAGCAGAAATCAGACCTTAGCTCAGATGGCAATTGCATGGGTTTTACGAGAGGGAAAAGTTACATCTGCTTTAATTGGCGCAAGCAGACCGCAACAAGTTATTGATTGCGCAGGAGCTGTAAACAATTTAAATTTCACAAAAGAAGAATTAGACGAAATAGACAAATTTGCAAAAGACGGAGGTCTAAATATTTGGAAACAATCCGCTGAATTGTAAAGCTGAGGATAGACAGGAGACATATCAATCTAATGTCTTATGTCTATTAATCTATTGTCTATCCACTATCAATCAAATTGTGGGTCTGAAAATTGAGTATCAAGCCAAGTTAGACGGGCAGTAATAAAATTCTTAATAAAATCAACATAATCTTGGTGAGAAACGCCTATATACCAGCTTTGGTTGATGTTAATCCCTAAGATTTCCCATTTAATAAAATTATAAGGCTGGCTAAAAGAAATAAGTTTATTTCTTTGGTCTATATATTCAGGTAGAGATGTTAAATTGCTTTTTACTTCTTTCCATCTTCTGCGAACTAATTTTTTGAATTCTGGGTCTTCCAAGAATTTATTCGTCCATGCTCTTGGTTCATGGGCATGAAATAGCATCAGTTTATTCTGTGCATCCTGAAGTCTTTTGTCATTATTGAATGCAAGGTCAAAATCCCATACTGGACCTACATAAATTTTAGGATCAATATTGCTCTTTTTATACATTCTCATACTCCATAACATATCCGGATTACCACATATTTCATTGATAAGATAATAATTCACGAAACTCTTAAGGTCAAAATATTTTTGATAGTCCAATGATGGATCGTTATTGGAATTAAACAAACTGTTCTCAAAAGAAGTGATATAGTCTTTGATATAATTGAATTGTTCATCAGTAATATCATCCTCATCGGGAAATTTAACAGTAATGGGCATTCCTTTGTTAGTCGTAAAGTTTACAGGTTCAGAATAGGCATATCCATCTTCTTCAATAATAAAACCGCCATTGTCTTCATCTATTGGGATTCTATTTTCGCCTTCTTTAACATGTTCAGTCAAGGTGTAATTACCCATATATTCACCATTTAAAAAGAACTCTACATAATGTTGACGTGGAGTATATTCTAGTCCTAATCTTCTGCTAACTTCAAAGGCGACATCATTTCTTAATAAAGATTGATCGCCATAATTTGCCATCAAGGCCCAACTTTTGTCAGCAGGCATTCCCAATAGTTCAGCTTTCTTATCCAATTTAATTCGGTATGGTTTTTTAGGCATCCACCAAGTAGAATTTCCCCTACCCTTAACCTCTGTTTTTCCCTCATAGATAACAGTTCCTTCGAAACCACGAGTAATTGTAATATTACCTTCCACATACACATCTTTACTATCAATAGGTTTCCCATCAGTTGTTAAATAGATTGCCGGCAAGCCTGTATCGATTACCTTAACAATATAAGTCTTGTTATTTCCATTTTCGGCAACAACATCATACTTGACTATTTTCGAAAAATCTTGTTTACTAGTACCGCTGATCTGTTCAAGGTTATTGACTGTTATTTTTACTCCTTTATGTTCAAATTCTGGGACTAGCGCACTGACATCAGTTCCTTTTAAAGTCCTTACAAAAATTGTATCACCGATAATTTCCGAAGTCATATCAAACCACAAATGTGGCTGCTTTTCTTTCTTAATAATAAAGTTAGTCAGTTCATTTTCAGAAGATAGATCAGGCAATTTATCTTTTGAGCAAGATATAAATAGGATCAATAAGAGGTTTATAGAGAAATACCGTACATAAAGATTTTTATTCAACATAGGTTTTTATATTAGGTTAGCGGTTTCCAAGGTAAATTTACATCCACTAAAAAACTGTATTATAAATTGGTAAATATTTGAAAAAACAAAAGTCGTTTTATAAAAATATAAAACGACTTTTAGTAATACAAATTGATAATCAGTTAATTATTAAATGACTTATCTTACGATGAGATCAAATTGTTTATATTTCATTAATAACCATTCCTTCTTTTCTTCAAAAGTCGATATTTCATTATTGTTTTCTGCTTCTTCCAATTTTTGAATAATTATTCTACTGTATTTCAGCTGAAGTAAATCTGAAAGATGATCAATATGTTCCTCACTTATATCATTTTCAAACCAGAAAGTAAGTTCTTCTAAAAAAACTCCATCCCAAGTAAAAATGGTTGGATCTGAAATTCCTTCTTCTAGGAAATACTTGATAAATCCATATGTCTTCAAGTCATAGGCAATAATTTCTGAATTTCTAATTTCCAAAATAGGCCTGAATCTTTCTGTCTGATACGTGAATTGTTCTTCAGCACCCAAATTGAATATAGAATCTGGCTTATTATAGTCATATGCTAATTCCTCTCTAAAAATCGGATCTGATATTTTTCCATTATAAATTTCATTTATTATTGGAGGGAACTTCACATTATCAAATAATTTTCTTACATCCAGTTCAGTAATCTTTTTATCACTCATAATCTTACATTTCTTTTAATACCTTAATTTTCAATAATTAAATTTCTGAAATTAAAATTCAGAACCTTTATAAAAATTTAAACAATCTATATACATTATTGTAAATAATATCTACGAACCATATACAAATTACAAACAGGAATAAATTCTTATAATTCTAAAACTTTTAAGTAGAAATTTTGAAGAACAAAATACTTATTCAGATGTTTGGAAAAATAAAAAAGATGAATAAAAGAATCGATATTCAGGAGTTAGAACCAAAAGGTTATAGAGGAATGCTGGTTTTGGAAAGTTACTTACAAAATTGCGGCTTGTCAAAAACACATCTTCATCTTATTAAAATAAGGGCGTCTCAGATCAACGGATGTGCATTTTGTATAAATATGCATACTCAGGATGCATTGAAGGATGGAGAAACGATTACAAGAATTGTTTTGTTAGATGCATGGAGAGAAACAGAAAGTTATACGGAAGAAGAGCGATCTATATTAGCAATTACAGAAGAGGTTACTCTAATTAACCAACATGGATTATCTGATGCAAGTTATGAAACTGCTAAAAAATATTTTGATGACCATTATATAGCTCAAGTAATAATGGCTGTTGTTACGATAAATGGTTGGAACCGAATTGCCATTAGCACTCAAAAATTACCTGACATAATAAGTCCTGAATCCTAAAAACATGCTAAAGTATTTTTAAGATTATTTTATACTAAAGGTGAAAAAAATACACAATTGCAATTAAGTTGCAATTGTGTATTTTTTTTTACCTTTGAGTTATCAATGAATTAACATTGAATAATGAAATAATGATTATGAGCAATAATAAAGAGTTTGACGTCATAATAGTAGGTGGAAGTTATGCTGGTTTATCTGCCGGTATGTCATTAGGTAGGTCTTTAAAACAGGTTTTGATTATTGATAGTGGATTGCCCTGCAACAGACAAACTCCCCATTCCCAAAACTTTATAACTCAGGATGGCGAGAAACCATCTGAAATTGCTAAAAAGGCAAAACAACAAGTTTCAAGATATCAGTCGATCGAATTTTATGAAGGTATAGCAGAGAAAGGCAAAATCTTGGGAAAAGGATTTGAAATCACGACTCAACAAGGGGACAAATTCACTTCCAACAAACTAATATTTGCGACTGGAATTCGTGATATAATGCCAGATATTAGGGGATTTTCTGAATGTTGGGGAAAGTCAGTGATTCATTGTCCCTACTGTCACGGATATGAACATAGAAATAAAAAAACTGGAATATTTATTAATAATGAACGCGCATTTCATTTGACACAATTGGTTAACAATCTCACTGATAAACTAAGTATTTTGACCTCTGGAGTTTCCATATTTACTGTTGAACAACTTGAAAAGTTAGGAAAGCATCAAATATCCATCATTGAAGACCAAGTTATAGCATTTGAGCACAAACATGGCCAAATTAAAAACGTAATTCTTGAGGGTGATAAAAAGGTAAGTTTTGATGCGATTTATTCATCAGTTCCTTTTGAGCAGCACTGTAATATTCCCGTAGAACTTGGATGCGAATTAAATGAGCAAGGGTACATTAAGATTGATGCTTTTCAAAAGACTAATATTCCAGGCATTTATGCCATCGGAGATTGTAGTAGTCCTATGCGTTCAGTAGCTAATGCTGTAGCTGCGGGTAATTTTGCAGGAGCAATGGTAAATATGGAACTAACAGAAGAAAGGTTTTAATACAGCAATTAAATGGTTGCTGTATTAAAACCTCAAAATTATTATATATCAGAGTATTCTGTTGGTCTACAAAGAATAGTTACATTTTTAGACACATTATTTTGGTATTGGGGCATTTCTGCCATTGGTTTATAAAGTGGTCCAAAAGCTTTCCAATGCGCTTCACGGTCTGTCATATTCTCAAAAGTAGTCAGGTACATTAGATTAGGCATTGTACTTCCGGAAATAACTTGTCCATAAAAAACAGCATTAAAATTTAATTTTTCAAAGATTTCAATTTCGCCATTATTAAACATGGATATTTTATTGGCAGATAATTTTTCGGTCGGACCTTCATAACTTCTGAGCTCATAAACTCGTTCACTTTTATTTGCTTTTAGCTTTGGTACAGAAACAAATGGCATGCCTTTGAAAGCCTTCATTATTATTGTTTCAACTCTTGAAAATGGCGCATTATTGTATGATGCATCCAAATATTCTTTTCCTGACTGTAAATATTGATTATCTTTTAAAATTAGTTCATCAAGGCTTGCGAATTTTTCGAGTTTTGGGGAGGAACTAAATACATAAATTATTTTATCTGCTTTGTCAATATTATCTATTGGTTTAAACACTGCAAGCTCCTTAAATCCTAATTTGTGCATAGCAGGTAAATAGGTTTTTTCAAGATAACGATCAATTACCTGTTCCTGTTCAACAGTTTGAAAGTGATAAACTTTCAATTGAAAATAAATTGTTTTTGCTGACGCAAATGAGCTGGAAAGGATACTGATGAAAATCAATATCATGAAAATCCTAAGCCGATTGTTCATCGATGTAATCATGTATAACATTTTAGTTTTTATAGGTTTAGATTATTATTATTTTTTTCTTTTATTCTAAAAATAAAGTTTAAAAGTAGGGTTTTTAGATTATTATTTATAGAATAAAAATATACATTGATATATTTCTAAAAATTACATATTTATTCTTATTTTAGATAAATACGAAAAAGGAAATGGTGTTCTTCCTTACCCAACCGCTTAAAAAAGCTGATGACGCCTGATTAAATAAATTTTTATAATTTTATCAGGTATATTATGTCATCAAAGGTGCAACGATCAGCTTTTAATAAATCTAAATTATCCATACAGTTATTTTTCCGTCAGTATCCTGGTTTTATCTATATCCTAAAATGGACTTTGATTAGTTTAGTTACAGGATCATGCATAGGTAGTGCATCAGCAGGATTTTTGATAACATTGGATTGGGCAACAAACTTTAGGGAGAGCCATCTTTGGCTTATCTGGATTTTGCCTTTTGCTGGATTATTAATAGGATTACTTTATCATTATTATGGGAAATCAGTTGAGGCAGGAAATAATCTGTTAATTGATAACATCCATCAACCTAAAGAAATCATACCATTTAAGATGGCTCCTTTTGTTTATTTGGGAACCATTGTGACTCACTTCTTTGGCGGTTCTGCTGGCCGTGAAGGCACTGCTTTACAAATGGCGGCTGCAATTGCGGATCAATTTACAAAGCCTTTCAAACTATCTACCTCAGATAGAAAGATATTATTAATTGCAGCTGTTGCTGGAGGATTTGGGTCGGTTTTCGGCACACCTCTGGCTGGGGCAATTTTTGGGATGGAATTCTTTCTTTTAGGAAGACTAAGATATAACGCTATATTTCCTGCATTTATAACCGCAATTTTTGCTGATTTAGTAACCAAGCTTTGGCAAGCCGAGCACACACACTATCATATTGAAATCATTCCTGACATTTCAGTACCCAATATTCTATATGCAATTCTTGCAGGTGCCATTTTTGGGATATGCGCTGCGACTTTTAGTAAATTAATGCACAAAACGGGAGATTTATTTAAGTCAAAAATTAGCTACCCTCCTCTCCGACCTTTTGTAGGAGGAATATTAGTTGCGTTTGCAGTTTTTTTCATAGGTACAAGTAAATACATTGGTTTAGGTATTCCAGTAATTGTGGATTCTTTTGATGAACAGTTGCCCTTTTATGATTTTGCAGTAAAAATGATATTCACTATCGTAACACTTTCGGCAGGATTTAAAGGAGGTGAAGTAACACCTTTATTTTTTATTGGGGCAACATTAGGCAATGCATTAGCCTTATTCCTCCCCTTACCAATTGGATTATTGGCAGGAATGGGTTTTGTAGCTGTATTCGCTGGAGCAACAAATACTCCGATAGCCTGTTCACTCATGGCGATAGAATTGTTTGGGGCTGAATGTGGAGTTTATGTTGCAATCGCTTGTGTCGTTTCATATTTGCTTTCTGGAAACAATAGCATCTATAAAAAGCAACAGATAGGAGAACCAAAGAACAGTAGATTCTCAAGTTTGGAAGGAAAAAGAATTGCGGATCTTTAAAAAAAGAAGGTTCTTAACTCCCCAGTTAAGAACCAAATTTGAAAATACTTAATCTAAAATTACTCAGGATATTTTTATTAGCTACACAAATCCTAAGCTTGGAATAATGGTTTGGTACCAAAATTTTCTTTGTTGCTGGATGCTCCAGAGGTAGCAATGCGAGAACCATTTGTAATAGTTTTCTCTAGAATTTGCATTGCCTGATCAACAAATTTACTGTTATCTATAACCAATTTTTGAAAGGCATTTTTTATATTATTTTCTAATTTTCCAACCATTCCCTCCCATTTTTGGGCAGAATCGATACTTAGTATTGAAGATTCAGAATTCATCTCCTCTAAGTGATAATTGTAAAGATAATTATAGGCAATAATTGAATTAATATAATTACACATGTTTACATCATAACCGATTGAATTTTGCTTCTCTTCGAAGCTCTTCATAAATTTATTTTTAATTACATGTGACATCTCGGAATCAATATTAGATTAATAATTAAATACTCGTTGTATTTGATATATCAAAGTTAATAAGGACTCCCTATTCAAAATAGAGTGAAAAAACTGTATTTTTCGATTAAGTATTTATACGGAATAGGTGATAAAAAAATAATTTAGAGATGTTTTTGTGGGACAAAAATTTCATTTGCTAGCGCATAAATAACTAAACCTACTGTATTTTTAAGTGCTAATTTTTCTAGAATTCTAATTCTATGACTTTCGACAGTACGTTTACTTAAAAATAACTGGTCTGCTATTTCCTTATTTGTGAATTCTTGGCAAATTAGTCTAATTACTTCAATTTCACGATCAGTTAATTGATCTTTCAAATCGAAAGAAACTTTTTTGTTAGGATTATTCAAATATTGATGTAAAAGCTGATAATCGGATGCAGTGACATATACACCTGTTTTATAGACTGTCTCCAATGCAACTTTAAGAGTATCTAAATCTATTATTTTGGGCAGGAATCCAGAAACTCCCAGTTTGAGCATATGACCTATCATATTTGATTTATAATGTGATGATAGGATAAGGATCTTAATATTTGGAAATTTTGGAAGAAGCTGTTCAACAAGTACTAAGCCTGAGATAGGTTCCATTTGGATATCTAATAAGAGAATATCTGGAATTTGATTGTCTCCCATTTCAGAAAAATCAGAAATCAGCGTTGATGGATTTGTATTTTTATATACAACCCTACAATTTGGTATCTTATGAATTAATAAGCTTAATCCTTCAATGAATAATGATTCATCATCCATTAACGCTATTTTCAATTCACTCATGCCGCAACATTTTTTGGAAATACCATTGTTAGTCTTGTTCCTTTACCCACCGAGGAATTAATTTTCGAGTGACCATCTAGAAGTTCGATTCTTGCTTTTATATTTGAAAGTCCCATTCCATTACTCTTTTTCATTTCGAACCCTATCCCATTGTCTTTTAACAGAAAACTTAAAGTTTTGTCTCCCTCCCGAACTAAGATATCGATTCTATTCGCCTTCGCATGTTTGAGGGTATTACTAACAAATTCTAAAATAATTCGATAGATTTGAACTTCAAAGGATATAGGACGTTCCAAATATTTTGAAAGGTCATAGAGATTGTATTCATAGCCTACTAAGTTTTGTTTCATTTCATCTAAAGTTAAAATGAGTCCAAAATATTCTAGGTTTACTGGATACATGCTATGAGAAATTTCTCTGGACGAATCTATTAGTTGTTCAACCTTTTCTATGAGAATATTAAACTGATATTGTTCAATATGTTTCTGATGCGAAACAAGGTTTAATTTAAGTAATTGAAGTTTATTGCCAATTTCATCATGTAGAGTCCTTGCAATTCTCTTCCTTTCTTCTTCCTGAGTTTTCACAGCTAATGCTTTAGATTCCGTTTGGAATTGCAATTCTTGCTGGTGCCTCAAATTATTTTCTTCCTGAATTTTTTTATAATATTGATTATAAAGAATGATAACGAATACAATAAAAAGAAAAGCTAATACCAATAAAATTATGATTTCATAAATTTCAAGGTAGATTTTGGAATAGTATAAAAATAATAGAGACATACTGCATATAGGCTAAAAGACAATAAATTGTTTATTGACCACAGATAAGCCGCATACTCTAATTTCAATGTGGATAGCTGATTTAAAATCAGAAATAAAATTGTAGAAACAAAGTAATAGAGTAATAGGGCAAATAAGACATTGAAAAGTCCGCGATCATGGTTTTGAAATCCAGACTTCAATGCATACAATAAACATCTTCCTAATTCAAAAACAATAATAATATTAGAAATGGGTTTTATCCATTTTATCCAAGATACAGGCTGTATATAACTATGGATAAAAGAAGCAGCAATCAAAAACAGAAACAAACCGATGTAAAGCACTGAAAGTCTGCTTTTTTTAGATAAAACACTATTTGTAAAGTTAGTTAATAATAACAATTCTCCAGCAACAAATATATTGAACAGAAACTCAGTTTTCTGCGCCCAGAATACATAGATCAATAATTTTGAAATCAATTCAATTGCTAGTAGAAATATTAAGAAATATCTTAGATTCTGAGCTGCATTAGAAAATTGAAAATGATTTTTAATATTCCAGATGCTGGCAATTAATAACAAGACATTGGAAAGTCCAATAGTCAGGTAAAAAAATAACATAATTAATCTTGAAGTAAAATATAATCATCCTTTGGCCTGCAAAATGGCGGGCAAGGTTGTGACCAATTGTATAAATTAGTCTGTATCGAATGCACTTTATTATTTTCTAGAAGACAACTTTCATCTTGAACAAAAATAATTGTTGGAATAACTTCCGTATAAATTTTGGAGTATTTAAATGCAAATAGCCCAATTACTTCTGTACTTCCATCGGAAAGATCTTCTATTGGAATATTAAATACATTAAAAATAGTTTCTCCTTGATGTTCATGAATTTGTTTGTAAAACCAATCCGGAGAATCATTTCTCCAATCTTCAATTTCAACGAGAATTGTATCTTGACAATCAATATTATGTTGAAATAAAGGAACAGTTTCTTTGACAACTCTAGAGATAACTTGAATATCAGCTGATAGAACTGCAATTTTTGTCAGGGTTTTGACTTCTTGTTCAACAAACTTAATCTCAGAATCCAATCTTTCTAAAGTAGAATATGGATGTTCTTTCAATCTTATTTCTTTTCCTGAGGAGTCTAATGGGAAAAACATCATAATAGCTTTATTTTCATGTACGCCCATATAAGCATGAAAACGATTAACCTTATTATGCTCCTTCAACCATTTGATATCTTTTGGAGAGATCTTGACTACATAATTAGCCGGAATTAACCGTAATACTTCATTCACATTTCTTTTAGAAGATTGCCATTTTTTCAATGCAATTTGACATTCCTTTCTACTTAGCATAATCGATTAGTTTAGTTGATAAAGATAAGTAAACTAATCAATCAAGTCAATGAAAACGGTAAAATTAAAGATTACAACAAACTGATTGTTAATAATTTATAGAATTTAAATTCTATAAATTCTATAAATTATATAAATTATTAACAATACAATTTTTAGAAAAAATTATTAATTAATGGATTCAATTTCTATGTAAGAATTATTGAAATCAAGGTATATTTTCAGTGAGTAGGAAAATATTTTTTTTCTAAATATTATTAAAATGAGGTCCATTTTTCTTGGGAATCATTAGATACCAATACTCGGTCAATAAATTTCATTCCACGTATTCCTTCTTCAATGGTTGGATACTCTGGAAAATTCACATCATCATTATTTCCTGAAATTTTATTTAAGAGTCTAGCAGCAAAAGATTGATATATATTGGCAAATGCTTCCAGATAACCTTCAGGGTGTCCAGTTGGAGTCCTAGTAAATGCAGCAGTAAATTTTGATAATGGATAACCTTGATTTCCCCCTACCCTGTAAATCTGGATGGGTTGATCTACCCATTTAACTAATAAGGTATTAGGTTCCTCCTGTCTCCATTCTAATCCTGCTTTTTCACCATAGATCCTAATTTTTAAAGCATTCTCTTCACCTGTTGCGACTTGAGATGCACTGAGAACTCCAGTAGCGCCCTCTTCAAATTTTAATAGAACATCACCATCATCATCTAATAGCCTTCCTTCCCCATAAATATTAAGATTAGCACAGAGATGGGTTATTTTTAAACCAGATATGTGTTCAGCCAAATGAGCCGCATGTGTTCCAATATCGGCCATACATCCACTTTTACCACTTCTTTCTGGATCAGTTCTCCATGCAGCTTGTACACTTCCGGTATTTTCAATTCCTTTACTTAACCATCCTTGTGGATATTCAACCATAACCTTTCTAATCTTGCCGATTGCTTTCTGGTCCACTAGGTCTTTTGCTTGTTTTACCATAGGATATCCTACATAAGTATGAGTAAGGCAAAGCATCAATCCAGTTTCTTCCACTACTTTGGCCAATTCTTCGGCTTCTGCAAGAGTGAAGGTTACTGGTTTATCAATAACCACATGAAATCCATTTCTTAAAGCTAGAACTGCAGGTTCAAAATGTACATTATTCGGAGTAACAATTGAAACGAAATCCATGCGAATATCTTCAGACAATTCCTTTTCTTTTTCAATCATTTCCTGAAAAGACGTGTACACTCTATCACTTGATAGAGCCAATTCCTTTCCAGATTGAATAGCAACATCTGGTCTTGAACTAAATGCTCCACATACTAGTTCAATTTTGCCATCTAATAATGCTGCTGAACGGTGTACAGCACCAATAAATGAACCTTGTCCTCCACCAATCATTCCCATCCTTAACTTTCTGTTTTCCATAATCAAAATTTTAACCCTAAATTTTTTTTTTAAAAAGGTGAAGGGCTCACGGATGTCCATCCACCATCAACCACTATTGTTTGTCCAGTAATATGACGAGCATCCTCACTAACTAGAAATAAAGCAACTTTTGCAATATCTGTGGGATAAGCTGCAGTTCCAATTGGAGTTAGGTTTGCCCATGTTTTTACGTATTCGGGATCCTCCAATGTTCTTTCAGTTAATGTTGCACCAGGAGCAATAGCATTCACATTAATTCCATAAGGTGACAACTCAAGAACAAGATGTTTTGCCAATAACTCCACCGCAGCTTTCGTCATACCATAAGCAGCAAGATCTTTATGTGCCTGATGGCCAGTTACTGATGAGGTAAATAAAATTGAACCTTTTTTATTATTGGATATAAAATATTTACCAGCAGATTGAGCAAGAAAAAATGCTCCTCCAATATTTACTTGTAAAACTTGGTATAAATCCTTAGGTTGATATTCTAAAAAGCTTCCAAACAAAGTTATTCCCGCATTTGCCAATACAATATCTAATGTTTTTGTTCTTGCTACAGCAAAATCAACAATTTCCCTATTGAAATCAGGATCACTTACATCTCCTGCGAATGCTAGACAGGTTCCAAATTCAGATAGAGCAGCGGCAGATTTTTCACTTAATTCATAATCTAAATCATTTAATATGACGGTTGCTCCTTCAAGTAATAAACTTTTCGCAATTTCATAACCAATTCCTTTGCCTGCCCCTGTGACGATTGCAGTTTTTTTTTCAAATCTTTTTCTTTCCATTTATAAATTGCTAGATGTTAATGAGAATCTCTTAATACTTCAGATCCAGACCCACCTTTCAAGAAATCTAAATCTGCTCCCAAATGAGCTTGTTCAACGTGGTCAACATATAACTTGACGTATCCACGGGTATATTTATTAAGGTCTAACTTCAAGTTTTGTTTTCTTTTTTCCAGCTCAGCTGCTTCTACTAAAAGATTTAATTGTCGTGCATCTACATCCAATTCTATTAAGTCTCCATTCTGTACAACTGCTAAAAGTCCACCTACAGCAGATTCAGGAGATACATGAAGAATTACGGTACCGAACCCCGTTCCACTCATACGACCATCAGAAATTCTAACCATGTCAGTAACCCCTTTTTCCAGCAGCTTTTTAGGTATGCCCATATTGCCAACCTCAGGCATTCCAGGATAGCCTTTTGGTCCAACATTTTTAAGTACTAAGACACTATTCTCATCAACATCCAAGTCATCCGAATCAATTTTCTTTTTATAGTCTTCAATATCTTCAAAGACAACAGCCTTTCCTTTATGTTTCATTAATTTAGCGGTAGCAGCGGACGGTTTTATAACCGCACCATTTTCACAAAGGTTTCCTTTTAGGACCACGATTCCTGATTGTTTATTAAAGGGTGTATTCACAGATGAAATTACGTTTTCATTCAAGCTTTTCTGGTTTGCCGAATTTTCATTGATAGTCTTTCCATTAACGGTTAAAGCATCTTTATTTAAAAATTCTTGAATACTATTCATAACTGCGGGAATCCCTCCGGCATAATAAAGATCTTCCATAAAATATTGACCAGAAGGCTGAAGATTAGCTACGAGCGGAATATTTTTAGAATAATGATCAAAATCTTCAAGTTTTAACTCGACTCCGATTCTTCCTGCGATTGCCATTAGATGAATAGCAAAATTTGTAGATCCACCGATTGCCGCATTAACTTTAATGGCATTTTCGAAGGATTCTCGTTTCAAGATTTGGGATATTTTGATATCATCTTTAATCATTTGGACAATTCTTCTTCCGGAGAGTCTCGCTAACACTTTCCGATTGGAGTCTGCTGCAGGTATTGCAGCATTATTAGGTAGAGTGAGTCCCAATGCTTCAACCATGCTAGCCATTGAAGAGGCGGTTCCCATAACTGCGCAATGACCGATACTACGGCACATTCCAGCTTCAGCCAAATTCATTTCCTCCTCAGTAAGTAATCCTTTTTTTGACTCATCAGCAAATCGCCATAAATCACTTGTTCCAATATCCTTTCCTTGATATTTTCCCGTAAGCATGGCGCCCCCAGATACAACAATAGTTGGCAGGTCTACACTGCAGGCTCCCATAACTAAAGAAGGAGTAGTTTTATCGCAGCCGCATAACAAGATAACACCATCAATTGGATTGGCACGAATAGATTCCTCCACGTCCATGCTAGCTAGATTTCGAAACAACATAGCAGTAGGTTTCATTAATGTTTCACCAAGCGACATGACAGGAAACTCTAATGGAAAACCTCCAGCTTCCAATACTCCTTTTTTAACAGCCTCTGCTAAATCGCGAAGGTGTGCATTACAAGGTGTTAATTCCGACCATGTATTACATATTCCAATAACAGGTTTCCCCTCGAACATATCTGCTGGAATACCTTGATTTTTCATCCAGGCACGGTAAATAAAACCATCCTTTCCTTTTCTTGCAAACCATTCCTTGCTTCTTAACTTCATAATGAACTGTTTATTTTTTAATCAATATTTTTATTAATCATTTGGCTAAAAATTTTAAAGAAATTTTATTCCTTTCTAAATCATAGGCTAAATGAAAATTGTTTATTCTTGTGATATTTTGGTTATATAATTTACAGATTCTTGTACATCTTTTAAGTTATTCTCCCAATCATGTTCGCATTCGATAAAGATGTAACCAGAAAAAGCTTGTCGTTTTAATTCTGCCATTACTTTTGGATACTCTATAATTCCATTACTTATATTAACATCCTTGGCATTAATATTTCCGAATGAATCCAAATCTTTCACATGTAGACTGATAATATTCCCTTCCAATTTTTTCAAACATTCTACAGGATCGAGTCCGCTTCGTACCCAATGGCCAATGTCTGCGCAGATTTTTAAATTTCCGCGGTCCTTAATAGCTGATAATGCAGAATCCGGATGCCAATATTTACTGATTCCTTTAGCATGTTCATGGATGGCAAATTTTATATTATTTTCACCCGCAAGCCTATTTATGTCGTCCAAAAATGAAATATCAGGTTCTCCTACTAAAAATTCCAACCCTAAGCGTTTTCCCTGCCTGAATAATTGCTCCCATTCAGCAAGAGTTTTAGCATCTGCATACATGGAAACCATTTTGATTTTATTTGAATCTAAAATCTCCTTTAATTGCAATAGGTCTTGTTCAGGTAAATTAGCAATTCTTTCATTTCTATAAGACTCCCCTAATTCATGAAATGAAAAACCTTCGACATAATTAACGCCTGTAGACTTTGATTTTCTTACTGCCTCTTCGAAAGAAAAATGATTAAATGAATATAAAGCAACCCCAATTTTAACCGATAGGTTTTTTAAAGAATCTGAATTGGTTTCAATCTTTTTATGAGCAGTGGAATGATTGCATGAAATAAAAAAAATGCTTAATACTAATATATTCAATACAATCAGGATGGGGAATATTCGAAATTTCATAAGATAAATTTTTATTACTGATTTAATACATTGAAATAATGAATTATTCAATTTGTTTATATGGTTTAATACTTTTTCAATTGTTTTGAATAAGCATTATTAAAAGATTGAAACTAAATTTAAACAAAAAAAAATACACCCTCACTATGATTGAAGGTGTATTTTTTGAAATAAATATGTTACTGTTTATTATTCTGAACTAATTTTCAATTATTAAATTGAAAGTGTTGTGAAAAAAGACTTTGTTGTAAATTTTTAATTTTTAGGCTTTCAATTTATCGATTGATTCAAAGGCACCACTTTTCTTAAGCAACCACATTCCTAATTTTTCTTCAGCAATTCCTTCTTTTATTTTGTAAGTAAAGATTGGCAATCCATCAGGGTCTGATTCAATATTCATTTTAAAGAATCCAACTGCCGGGATTTTTTTTAATTCATTAGCCAATTCTGTAATATGCGAGGAGACAATAACATAAGGACCGTCCACGTCTGCAAGATTTTCAAGCACTTTTAAAATAGCATTTGAAGCATCCAAATGGTTTGTACCCTTGAACAATTCATCTAAAATAATAACAGCATTGGAATCCTTTGGTAACTGGTCAACAATCGTTTTCAAACGCATAGCTTCCACATAAAAATGGCTGTAACCAAGGTCTAAATTATCTTGAAGATTTATACTTGTAAATACCCCATCTATGATATCAGTTTTAATAGATTCTGCGGGCACAGGAAAACCAATGTGGGTAAGGTAAAGGGCAGTTGATATAGTTTTAATGATGGATGATTTACCTGCCATATTTGCACCAGTAAGAAACCAGACCTTTTTATCTCTGGACATTCTTATATCATTATTAACTGGATTTTTATGGAAAATATGATAAACACCTTTCATCTCAATTGCCCCAGTTTGGTTTTTCGGAAAAACTTCAGGATAGCTAAAACCATTTGCTTTAGAAACTTTGGCTACTGATAGATAAGCATCGATTTGATAAAAAAAAGTAATAATTTTCTTGATCTTAGGTGCTAGGGTATATCTGATCATTTTGTCGAAATTTTCAATATTGAAAATATTAATTCTCAATTTCTCAGCATCATATTTCTTGTTTTTGAAAATCATGGCAAGACAATCTTCAATCAACTGAATAATTTCTTCTACATCGGCATAAGCAACATCATGATTAATTTTTTTATAATAATTTTGGCATTTAATCATAAAGTCACATGCCTCAATGATTGATCTTTTCCGATAGTAGTAAGCAGGGGTTCTTACCCCAACAAAATCCATTAAGGTTAATGAAGCAGTTCTTCCTGAATGTGATGATCGAACATATTTTTCAAGGTCACTTACGATCACTCTATAAAATAAAAAGTCTTCATCTGCGACTGGCTCTAAACGACGTATTTTTATTTGTCTATCTTTTATTTCATTAACATCAACAATAGGATTATAAAATATATCTCTCAGAAAGAACATTCCTCCATCCGTAATGGTATGATCAAAGTATTCCAAAATAGTCCGGCTGTGCCTATCTCGTAATTGAATGTCTTTTAAAGTTTGTTCATCTATCAAAAATTTATCGCTCATAACTATTGTATAATTTAGGTTTTTCAAAGATTGATAAAGCCATCGTATTAAAAATACGATTTTTGCCTAATGAATATTGTTATTTTATTAATATGATGCATTTAAGCGATAAAATGCATATTAAAAAAGCATTTATTCATTAAAATTTTTATTTCATTAATGTTCCAATATTACTAATTCTTTCAATCCATTTATTTCGGATTTTTCCAGTTGACAGACTTATTTGAAATCAACTCTAATGATTATGTTATAACAACTAAAACAGATTTTCTCTTATTATTTAAAATTAGTAGAAATCTATCCACAACCTTTATGTATTGTGGCATGATTATTCTTGATGTGATTTTCAAAATACTACAATACATTATTATGGAATTACTACAAATCAACACTGAAATTGAGGCTTCAAATCAACTTTTAGATCAAGGAGGAATTTGGATGCTAAAAATTAAGGACATGGCTCTAGAATATGCACCTAAGGTTCTTGGCGCTATTTTAGTTTATTTAATTGGTCAATGGATCATTGGTCGAATTGGAATTTTAATTAAAAAGGTTTTATCGAACAAGAAGTTTGACATCTCACTGCAAAAGTTTTTAGTTTCCATTGTCAAAGTAACCTTAACGGTATTAATGTTTTTGGCGATAATTGGCATGTTGGGGGTAAACATTACTAGTTTTGCTGCACTATTAGCGGGAGCTGGATTAGCAATTGGAGCTGCATTAAATGGATCTTTGGGGAATTTGGCTGGAGGAGTCATGCTTATGATTTTCAAACCCTTTAAGGTTGGTGATTTAATTGAAGCACAAGGAAGCGTTGGTTTAGTAACAGAAATTGGAATTTTTAATACAACCCTTTTGTCTCCAGAAAACAAAACGATTATTCTTCCTAATGGAGCTCTATCAACTGGAGTAATCACAAATTTTAACACACATGGAAATTTAAGGGTAGATTTAAAAATGGCGATTGCCTTAGATCAAAACATTGAATATGCACGTGAAGTTGCAATTGGGGCAATGAAGCAACATCCGAATGTATTGAATGAACCTCAACCTGAGGTTAGCGTTTTGGAAGTAGCCAATGGCATGACCACTTTAGCAATAAGACCCTACACTACCCAAGATAATTATTGGAATGTATTTTTTGAAACCCAAGAATTGGTGAAAAATGCTTTTGACCAAAACGGAATTAAGGGTCCGATTCCACATACAGTTATTATAAATAAGTCAAATAATTAATTATTGAAAATGAGATAAAATTGCCCTGACAGAAGTTAGGGCTTTTTATTTACCAAACTTTTTTATGAAATCCCCTGGGGTGCAATTATGAAACGCTTTAAATTGCTTGACGAAATAACTTAAAGAACTAAATCCAGTTTTGTAGGCAACATCTGAAATATTTGAATCCGTCTGTAGAAGTAAATTTCTGGCGTTAACCATTCTTTCTTCCAAAATATAAGTTCCAGGAGTCTTACCACAATATGCTTCGAACATACGATGCAATTTGCTTTTACTACAATTCCCAATTCTCATTAATATTTCCGTATTCAGAGTCTGACCTAGATTTCCCTTAATAAAGTTCTTGATTGCATGCAATTGGCTATTAACTAATATTGGATTCTTAGCTTGGATATGTTCCTTTTGCGATTCAATGATTCTGATTAATAAAGATTTTAATAGAAGATCGCTCAGGGCGATATTGGGTTGCTCCTGTGTAGCAACTTGTAAAAGTTCACTAAATGCCCTAACAAGCCCCGAATTATTATTGAAATGAAAATTGGAAAAATCCAATGACCAGTTTTCACCTTCAGGGTAATTCTGGTTTAAAAATTCCAATTGTTTTTCTATCGATTCTTTAGAGATTAATATAGTAGCACATTGAACTGGGTTTTTTTCATCCGCTTCTGGGAAATCAGCAAAAATAGTTTCTCCTTCTGGAAGTACTAACGACGATCCTGGCATAAACTTAAATTGTTCGGCATCTTTAGTATGAACGGTTTTATATCCTCGAATCATACTTGAAATAGATAGTCCTTCATAAGTGATTTTCACTTTTGTTGAAGATTGGAAGGTTTCAAAGATATTTATTTCAAACTCGCCACAATCGAAACGTGTTTGATTTTCTTGTCCACTCCTCAGATGTTCGGGGGTTTGGATGGACAATAGGTCGATTGTATAACTCATATTTAATCCTGATTAACGCTTTTACTAAGTTAAATTTTATTTTGAAACTATCTTTATACTTAATGAAACTATACTTACACCAATCCAATTTCACATGAGATAACTTTAAGGTATATAAACTTAAAATATCAATACTATGAGTAACATCACATTAGAACAAGCAAGAAAAGTAGTTGATGCAGCTATTAAAAAATCGCAGGAATTAGGTGTAAAAATGAATATCGCAGTAGTTGATTCAGGAACAAATTTAGTGGCCTTTAATAAAATGGATGACGCTTGGCTAGGTTCAATTGACATCTCACAAAAGAAAGCTAGAACAGCTAGGTATTTCAACATGGATACAGGGGAAATCGGGAAATTGTCACAACCGGGAGGATCTTTATATAATATAGAACATTCAAACAATGGATTGATAACTTTTCCTGGAGGAGTTGTAATTAAGGATTCAAGTGGGAATATTATCGGAGCAGTAGGAGTTAGTGGCAGTACGGTCGAGGATGATCATGCGGTAGCTGCTGCGGGAGCATCGGCCGTGTAGGTCCAATATTTCTATTCACCTTATTAAAATTATTCATTATGTGTCAAAATCATGGAGTAGTGTACATGGGGCCGGGTGAGGTTCAGGTACAAGAAATAGATTACCCTAAACTAGCATTAGGGGACAGAAAATGCGAACATGGAGTCATTTTAAAAATCGTATCTACGAATATTTGTGGATCTGACCAACATATGGTCCGAGGTCGAACGACAGCTTCAGCGGGGCTTGTACTTGGTCATGAAATAACAGGCCAGGTAGTTGAGGTTGGGAGAGATGTAGAATTTATAAAGGTTGGAGATATTGTTTCAGTACCCTTCAATATAGCGTGCGGAAGGTGTCGAAATTGCAAGGAAGGCAAAACAGGAATCTGTTTGAATGTAAATCCTTCGCGTCCTGGAGCTGCCTATGGTTATGTAGATATGGGTGGATGGATTGGAGGTCAGGCGGAGTATGTCATGGTTCCTTATGCTGATTTCAATTTATTGAAATTTCCAGATAATGATCAAGCTATAGCATATATCAAAGATCTGACTATGCTTTCTGACATCTTCCCTACTGGATTTCATGGCGCTGTATCCGCTGGTGTAGGCCCAGGATCAATAGTATATGTTGCTGGAGCTGGACCCGTAGGGTTAGCCTGTGCAGCGAGCTGTCATCTTTTAGGGGCAGCTGTTGTCATTGTTGGCGATCTTAATGAGGAAAGATTGGCTCAGGCAAGGAGTTTTGGATGCGAAACAGTAAATCTTAATACTGATGTAGAATTATCAGAACAGATTGCAGCGATTGTAGGTGTGCCTGAAGTTGATTGTTTTGTGGATTGTGTAGGTTTTGAAGCCAGAGCACATTCACATAGTGGGAATTCCGAAGAACAGCCGGCGGTCGTATTAAATCAAGCAATGGAAATCACAAGGGCTGGTGGAGCGATAGGTATTCCAGGACTTTATGTGACAGAAGATCCAGGAGCGGTTGATGGTGCAGCAAAACAAGGAAATCTTAAAATTAGATTTGGGCTAGGTTGGGCAAAATCACATTGTTTCCATACAGGTCAATGCCCGGTAATGAAATATCACAGGCAATTGATGAATGCAATACTATATGATAAAATTAAAATAGCAGACGCAGTCAATGTACAAGTCATTGAATTAAATGAGGCACCAAAAGGTTATGCCGATTTTGATAAGGGGGCAGCAAGAAAATATGTTATCGACCCTCATGGAATGATTCCTGCATAATTTAAGACCACTACATCTACACTTTAAAACATGGCCCCAGCATAAGTTGGGGCTATTTTTTGAATAATTTTATCAATAAAAAACATAAAATCGAAATATAAAAATCAAAACTAAACAGAATTAAATAAAGAAATATAAATGTAATACAAAATATTATTTTGATATAAAAATATTACTCAATATCATATTTCAAAATATGATTGATTTTATTATTTTTGCGCATTAATAAATAAATTCAATTATAAAATATTGGTTTCAGCTTCATTATCAAAGGTTAAGACATTTCTGAAAAGTGAATCAAGCCTTGATGCACTTCGAAATATTTTGGTAATTTTAATTCCAAGCATCCTTATCTTTTATTTTTTGGACGGGCATATCGCTATTGCATTTGCTGTTGGTGTTTTATTGGCTGCATTAACTGATGTTCCAGGAAATAAAAATGATAAATTATCAACAGCCATCTATTGTCTACCTATCTTTTTTATTACTTCAATAACTACTTCATTTGCTCTATTTTATCATTCCTGGACAATCCTATTATTATTGGGGGCGTTTGGTTTTCTCTATACAATCATTGCTGTTTTAGGTTTCAGGGTTAATGTTGTAGGAAATCTAGGGTTAATTGTGGCAAGTTTTACCATAGGATTAAGACCTAATGATCCAATTCAGTTTAGCTTAGCAGTTACTGCTGGGGCATTGTTCTTCTTTATTATTTGTATTATTCAGGTTTATTTGACCCCGAATAGATCATTGAGGTATGCTGTTGAAGGAGGCATTAAAACTATGGGCAACCTAATCCGCTTGAAAGTAGACTGTTATGATGAAAAGGTTTCTTTAAATATTGCCTATAAAGCATTAAGTTCCTTCCATGTCAAGGTAAGTGATCAACTTGAATCTATCCGATTTATTTTATTAAGGGATAAAAAACTTCATTCTAAGCATGATGAAGAGAGCAAAATTTGGCTTGCAAAATTATACCATTTAGTTGATCTCTATGAATTGTTAATGGCGATTGATAATGATTATGAGGAAATTCGAAACACATTGCGGGGAGGAAACACCTTAAAATTAATTCGTCAATCTCTTCATTTACTTTATAAAGAAACTCAAAGATTGACCGCCACCAGCTCAATTAAAAAAAATAGACCAACAAAAAGGTATAAATTAGAGGAATTACTTCTCCAATTAGAGACTGACCAAGCAGATGCAACTCCTCAAAAATGGACATTAATATGTTCCATTAGCACTCAATTAAGGCATGTTTCAGATATTCTCCAAAAATTTGAAGTTCAGCAAGAATATCATGAAAATACCTTGGTGGATAGTAAAAATTACATTGATTTTGTTGCTCCAAAAAGTACTTTAAAAACTATAATCAACAATCTTACCTTTAAATCGCCAATATTTGCTTATGCCATTCGCATGTCTGCACTACTTATGGCAGGTGGTTTGATTGGCTTCTTATTGCCAGAATATCGCTACGCTTCCTGGATACTCTTAACAATTATACTTGTAGCTAGACCGAGTTATACCAATACCCAAAAAAGAAATTATCAAAGAATTATTGGTTCCATAATAGGAATTGCAATTAGTTTATTACTATTAATATGGATTGATAACATCTTGGTTCTAATAAGCATTGCGGCGTTTTGTCTCTATTTATTTTTATTATTCAACAAACCCAATTATCTGATCTGTGTAATTTTTATTACGATCAGTATTCTTTTGGGACAGCATGTTTACGAAGGAGAAATTCAGGACATTCTTGGCAGTAGATTTGTCTTCACTTTATTGGGATCAATATTTGCAGTCCTAGGATGCCTAGCAATTCCAATTAATCATTATCGTTCGGTTCAGCAGAGTACAAATTCATTACTACAACATTTTCAATCTTATTTATTCAAGATTCAAGAAAGCTATGAATCAAAGAATCTGAATTTTTACGATTTAAGGTTGTTTAGGAAATTTACACAATCCTCATTGGCACAATGTTATGATGCATTAGAACAACTAGCCAAAGAACCGCTTAGGGGCAAAAGTTTAAAAGAAGATATTGTTCATTTCCAGAATTTAGTTTATCGCATCAATGCCCTACTCGTTGGATTGTCTGTAAACATGACTAAACTTGGCTTAACATTAAATCCAGAACTAATGGATGAAAAAATAAGGCATATAAATAACTTAATCTTGCAAGCTGAAGAATTATCAAAACAATTTTCAAAGGATAGAAAAGCAAAAAACAGCCTTGCGATACCCTATAAATCTTCGGAATAAATCTTGTCTTAAGACAAGTCATTTATGATCAATAATTAGGAAATTAGTATAAATTATCACTAATTATGGAAATCAATCAGCAAATATCCAAAGTACTAAATGATACATTTGACCAAACCATTAAAATGGTTATGTGTCTATCTGAAGAGCAAATAAATACAATTCCAAAAGATCAAGGCTGGACAGTTGGACAGATTGCAGAACACATACTTATCTGCAGTTCTGGAATTCCCGATAATAAAACTGAAGAAATTAATCGAGCATTTGATGATCAGGTCCCTGCAATAAAACAAATTTTCTTAGATTTTAATGTGAAATATGATGCAGACAAAAGTCTATTACCAAGACAGGATCATTATAAAAAAGAGGAACTTGTTTTGAAGTTAAAAGATTGTAAAACCAATTTACTTATTGATATAAAAGACAAGGACCTCATGCTTTTATGTAAGGATATGGAGTTTCCTCGGATGGGGTTTTTCACAAGATTTGAGTGGTTAAGTTTTATTACCGTCCATGTACAAAGACATAATCATCAAATGGAAGAGGACATAAAAGAGTTGGACTAAATCTTGCTTTTTTCCAGAATTAATCAATTTAATTAATATTCTTTTTTTTCGGCATTGGGGCTTGATTTCTCTCTAAGATAGATTTCAGTTCCAACTTCAATTCTTCTGCCTTTGAAGGCATGCCCGGATTTTGAATGATATTATCTTGTTCGCCCAAATCATTTTGAAGGTCATATAATTCAAAGGAGTCATTTCTTAAGGACCATATTAATTTATACTGTCCTTTTCGTATTGCTGATCTATAATTATATCCATCACCATCCGTTGCTGTCCACTTATTTGGTATATGAAAAACCAATGCACGATCTTTTGTTACTGTCTTCCAATTCTTTAGTCCCTTCAGCATACTTATCCCATCAATGGTTTGAACGGTTTTGGGAATTTTTATACCCGCTATTTCAAGAATAGTAGGAAACATATCTTCAATGATCACAGGATTAGAGTTTCGAACATTTTTTCCATCCTTATTATTTCCTTTAATAATTAAGGGTACTCGAATACCACCTTCATAAATAGATCCTTTACCAGACCTTAGGGGTTTATTATGAGTATATGGTTTTCCATCTCTTGAGGGTACATTGCTAAGCCCGCCATTATCACTGATAAATACTAAATAAGTTTCATCTTCAATCTTATTTTTTTCTAAAAAATCCAACACATCACCTAAACTCTTATCCATTCCTACAATCATAGAAGCATATTTTGCTTCGTTGGAGGACATTCCTTTGTCGATATATTTTTGAATAAAGCGATGATCTTCCATTAAGGGATCATGAAGGGCATAGTGACAGAAATTCAAGAAAAAAGGGATATGGTTTTTGACAGGAAATTCTAAGGTCTTCAGGGCTTCTCTCGTTAATGCTTCTGTAAGGTTAATATTCTGACCAAAATACTCTTGTAGGTTTTCAACAGCATGGTAATCACTTCCAGTTCTACCGAAATTATCTTCTCCCCAATAACTTGCAGGGCGTCCTGTTGAGGTTCCGGCGATATTCACCGTAAAACCTAAAGAATAAGGGTTTGATCCCGGAGTACCTGCAGATGCCCAGTGCGCCTTGCCTGCATGAATTGTAAAATATCCATGGTCTTTTAAAATCTGCGGTAATGCTGTTGCATATATTGTGTGAGGAATATTAGGTTCAGGGCTCATTCCGTTATGGTTCCATACAGGTTCCTGCATTTGATTATCCTGGTTGCCAGTAGGCTTATCTTTCATTGGGGCCGTCCAATTTGTAACATGATGTTTGCTAGCATTCATCCCAGTAATTAAACTGACACGTGTAGGTGTACATACAGGGGTACTATATGCATCAGTAAAAGCTACCCCAATTTTTGCCAATCGCTCCATATTTGGGGTATGATAAAGCTTATTGAAATCACTTTTCTCATTAGCAAATGGATAAGAAGTGTCCTGCCAACCCATATCATCAATCATAAAAATAATAATGTTGGGTTTTTTTTGACCAAATAGCTGAAAAGAAAATAGACAAAGAAATAAAAAAGACAAAAGGTATTTAGGCATAGGATTAGATTGAAATGGGAAGATAAGAAATTTTAAAATAATGAGAAATTCTTTATGCAAATGAGGGAAGATTTGAATCAATATTTATATGAGAACCATTATTGTTATTTTATTTTGTTTTATCATTTTCAAAGGTTTTGGACAAACAGATCCTAAGATTAAGTTTCTTCAGAAGGAATTTGAAAGATATTTTGATGGAAAATTAAAATTGGGAGAAAAAATAACGATAGCTTTCATAATTGATTCCAATAATAATTTAATTGTTAAGGAGAATAATGAATTTCGAAAACTGATAGTTCAAAAGATTAAACCAAATAAAAATATTTTCTTAAAAAATAATTATCATTCCTTTCACCTTTTAAATGACTCGATTAGAAATAGGATATATTCTACCTATTTTTATGAAGGAGTTGGAGATTTTACTCAATATTATATGCAACTTTCATTTTCAGGAGGTTTTAATAGATTTAAGAAATTAATAAATCAGGATTTTAGAAAAAAAATTGATCTTAATAAAATTGATGAATATGATTGGAATAAGCCTTTAAAATTTATTGTTAATGCTGAAGGTAATGTGAAATTTATTGAAAAAAATAATATAGCCACATTAATTGACAGTATGTATTTAAAGAAATGGCATCCTCAAATATATGATGGGTATCCAACATCGTCCTATGTAAAAACTTCAATTATAAAAAAAGTCGAATATATGGAGCATGGTATGATCAATTTTGATATAGAAGAATCCAAGATTGTATTACCATCAATATTTCAAAATAAAATTGTTGCAATTCAGCCTAAAAGATTTGGTAAAATTGATTCCGATGTTATTGTTTCATTTGTAATTACAAATAACTGTATATACTCCCCTCATATAGAACATGGAGATCATGAAATAGCTAAAAATTTAATAAATTTTATTATTTCTGAAAAAAATAAATCGAATAAAATTTTCCAATTGAATTCATTTTATCCTGAAAGGTACTTTTTTTATATTTTGGATATTTGACAAGATAGAAATTCCTTCTTATGTTTCTTTTTTGGATAAAATTTCTAGCTGATTAAAATAGATGAAATAGTAATTTCAGAACAAAATCATATTTATATAGATTATTAATTTTATTAAAGTTCCTTTAATTAACCTAATAAGTTGAAAAGACACTTTTAAAGAAAAAGTGAAATAATAAAATTATTAGCAATATTTAAAAAATTACTATTATATTTAGCATACACTAATTGTTTTAATTTTATGAGAAGGCAAACTTTATTTATTGAAAATTTAGGTTCTATTTTATCTATTCTTATTTCAATTCAGGAATGGATAAATAAAAACTCAAATTTATCACCTAAAGAAGGAAATGATTTTCTATTTAGGATAATTACTTGGATAATAATGCTTGGAGCATTTGTTCCATCTATTGATATAGGAATAAAACTTGTTAATCTATTTAATCATTTAGAATTAAACCCAATTATTTCTTTTGTTTTTGGATTGAGTATACCAGTTGCAGTTTTTTATCCATTAATTTTAATGTATCGAGAAGATAAAGCAGTAAATTATGGTTGATGGGGTAAATTCTGGTTTTTTCAATAAATAATTAAAAAGAAGTTGAATATTAGTTCAACTTCTTTTTAATTATTTTTACTTATCTAAAAAAATCTTCTACCCTATTAGGCGAAAGCATTTGCCAGAGGGATGCGACGGTCCATCCGGGAGCGAATATATCGTTATAAAAACCTTTACCATTCTTTCCATAATCCCAATTTGTATGTTGGACAACCTCTGGGTAATACCCAACTTTTGCAATATTGAACATATGATCTGGTCTAGGCATTAATTGTAGCATTGAAGATTTAATAACCTTTGAAAAATCAGAAAATCTACTTTCCTTTCTCTCCTTCGCTAACCATTCCAATACGGCAGCAAATTCAAAAATAAAAACATCAATATGGTTATTTTCCACTGACACATTCCCCCATCCTCTTGATTGAAATCCAACATCCCCTAGCATTTGTCCCTGAGCGAAAGGAACATCCCAGGTATAATACCAAGTAAGGCAAAAATATGCCGCTTTCATGCTTTGGTCAATATAATGTTGTTTTTCATTTCCTTTTGTTACCATTGCAAGGTAATGCATTGCTGTAGAAGCATATAAAGAAGCCTCTTTATCTTCACAATTGGCATCAAGGGTAGATGAAAAGTAATCTGATTTATTAATGATTTCGTTTTCTAGATAGTTTCCTGATTTCTTTGCGTGAATTAGATAATCTTTATTCTTAAAATATTTATACGCCATGGCTAATGGAAGCGTAGCTGAAGGAGTACTTCCTCCACTTTCATCTTTAACTACAAAATTATCATCAAATTTCCTCGGAAAGCTACCATCTGATTTCTGAAGCTTAGCAAAATTCTCCAGAATAGTTTGTATTCTTTTCTCCCATTGAATATGTTTTCTACCTTTTGTCTTTTCATAATGTAAATAATTCAAAATGGCAAATACTCCCTCAGACTGTCTTCGAATACTTAAATTGGTTTCTTCCTGATTTTTTGTAAAATCAACATATTCTCTGAAAAAACCATTATTTGTAAAACCATGTTTCAGATAACTATCAAAGATCGAATTAGCCTGGTCAATTAATTTTTGATCTCCGTTTTGTTCCGCATATTCCAAGGAATTATAAGCATTCAAGAGTACACGTCCGATAAAACCGACTTCGGTTGCGCCAGTACTCGTACAATCATCAGTCCGCATATGAACTCCTGAATAATACTTCAGGTCAAATTTGCTCATGTAGCTTTCTCGAAAGAAGTTCGACAGAAATTTTTTGGCTTCATCGGTACTTAATTTAGGTGCCAATGGCATTGGTTTTTGGATATCATAGGAATAAGTCCATGTTTTTGACACAAAATCACTGTAATCATGAGCTACACCCTTTGATATCTCCCAGGTCAATCTGCGTGTTTCACCCTTTTCCAATTTTTCAAAGGCTATGATTTCAGGAATTAAAGTTAATTTACGGATATATGATTTCGGGGCTTCATGATAAGGAAAACCAAATACTAAAGCCGAGGATCCGGATTCATTCTTGAAGCCAGTATATCCTAAATCAGTTTTTGAACTTAGTATGACTTCCCCTGATTGATGTTGTGCAATAGCATCTTGGTTTAATTCATCTAACCGAATTACTGAATAATAAGAACCATTCTGCGAACTAAAAATACCAGTCAATGGTGTACTTAACCTATCTTCCCGCACCTGCCAACTATCACTTGTTGCAAATGATGGAGCTTCCTTGGGAGATCTCAGGTTCTTATGATACCAAAACCCAGGCATTAAAAACTCACTTTCTGAGTGTTTATAATCAAGGATTTTATAGCTGTTCTCAAAATTATAATATACTTTCTCCTTGGCTGTAATTATCACTTCAAATCGTGTCTTATTGGTACTTTCAACCATATTCTGTTTAATATCAACAGGCATATTTTGTTGAGCAATAAGGGAGGTTCCATTTGATTGGAGTTCGATTTTTCTTGAAGGATTTCCAGGAGATTTAAAAGTAATAGATTGTTTCATTTCCTGGGAATGTGCTGAATAGCAAAAAGCTAGGGCAAATAAGGCTAGTTTGAGGTTAATATTCATTTTATATAAATGTTATCAAGATTATATCGTTTATTTCAATATAGGGTGCATAATATCAGCAATTTTCATAATTGGTATTTTATCTTGTGAAAAACTTACTTCGGCAATATACATCGCCCTAGGGTGAATTTTATCTTTAGAATGATGGGCATGAAATACGATTTTTAATTTCCCATCCTTATCCTTAAACATAGCACTATGTCCTACACCTACCAATCCATTTGGCATTTGAAGAATAGGGTTCTTATTGTATTTTCTCCAGGGTCCCATGATAGAATTTGAGGTAGCAAAGCCAATTCCATAATACTGACTTTCATAACTGTTTGCAGAATAAGTCATGTAATAAATCCCTTGATGCTTTATTACAAATGACCCCTCATTAACCCTTGGCCAAACAGTTTCCCAATCTTGAGAAACATGTATACTAGGCTTCATTGAATTCGTATCGATAGTTATCAAATCTTTTTGAAGCTTTGCTACCCAGATATTAAGCCCATCGTTAAATCGGTCAAAAAACAAGTAAGGTTTTCCATCAGAATCAATGAACAAAGAATTGTCTATTGCTTTTTCGTGAGGTAACATTGGAACTTTTTTTTGTTGAACAAATGGTCCCAATGGAGAATTTGAAGTACCAACGCAAATATGTTCATTTGCAGAATAATACATAAAGAACTTTTTCTTTTCTTTAATATAATATACTTCAGGAGCCCAAAACCATTTTCCACCCCAAGAGTCCTCAGAAGAAAGTGCCAATTTTGATTCCTTTTTCCATTCTTTAAGATTGTCTGAAGTATAAACTTCAATTCCTTGTGATGAATTTGTGCCATATGCATAATATTTTTCTTTATATAACATTATAAAGGGGTCGCCAAGAGGAACCAGATTATCCTGTTCAAATTCAGTTGAAAAAACTGAATTAGTGAGCAATATGGATGAAATTACCAAACTTAAATAAAGGTATATTCTTTTCATGTATTTAAAATTCAATATTGGTATAGGTGTATCAAATGTAATTTGAATTAAGTTACAAATTATTTAATAATTGTCTATTTCCCAATACAATAAAACCGTAGAAAACAGATTAATAAATTGATGGAAATTATAGGAATTTGAAGAGAATAAACTGCTTCACTTTTTAAATCATCGATAGATGTTTAAACATGTTACCGATTATCAATAACAAAATGAAAAACAGGTATTTATATTCGGTAATTATTGTAACATACATATGGATATATGGGAAACCGTAATGTATTTCTTGTTAAAATATCTACATTAGTTTCATCACACTAACACAATGGAGACTACAGATTTTAACGTTTGGCTAAACCAAAATGTTAAGCTTTCTAACATTAATCAAGTATGGACATTGTACCATGCTGTTCGTACCGAAAGCAATGAATTTTTTTCATTCTCGATTATGAGAGATGAGGACCGATTATTAATAAAATGTGCTAAATCCGAAAATATTCTGATCATTGAAAATCATGAATTAAAAAATCGCTTTCTGCATACTTTAGAATATCCATTTCTTTATCAAGGTGGTATAGATACCGCAAAAGAATTGAGTAAGGATTGGGTATCCTAATAATCATTAATTTCAAAAATAAAATAAATTAGGCATTGCTTACTTGTCAATCTATTGCCTTAAAATTTTGTTTTTAACCTCTAATTGAATCGAAAATAAAAAATATGGAAATGGACATTTTGTCGTTTCTTAGAGTCTTTTTTGATTCTTTTTTCACTAGTTTATTAATTAAAGATTTTTTCTTCAGTTAAAGAAGGAAAAAGCGATCGAAGAAAATTCTTTGATCGCAAAAATACCTAATAAATAAAAGCCTTAATCTTTAGAAGAAGATTATTTCTTGGAAATCATCATTTCTCTCAATTGATTTTCTGAAGTTTCATTCCAATATTTACATTCCAGTTCCATAAATATGGAACTATAAGGAATGGTAGTTTCTGATTTCAAAACAAGAATCTTAAATAAATTTGAAGCTGAATCCATTTTTGAAAATACGTCTTGATGCAAAATAGAGGAATATGCGTTATTTGGATAAATGGTATACAATTCTTCTTTAAATTTATTAGAACCAGGTGATAATTCGTCATTAAGCACATCTAACTCGAGATCTTTATACAAAATCGGTTTTACATGGCTTTGCGAATCTAATTGTGCCTTAACTTCATTTAATACAGATAACAGGGGTTCATTTGTTTCAATTATTTGAATGTTTTCACTGGCAAGTTCAGGAAAAGCCTTATCCACAATAAGCACCCAATTTCGGTGTCCAAGTTTGGGTAATTCTGTTGCTAATTCCACCTTCCAATTTTGTTTATCCTTATTTGCTTTTGGTTCCTTCGTATGTTGCTTACAGGAACCAAGCAAAATAACAACGTAAAATAAATATTGAATTAATCCTTTCATCCTATTTGAATCGTTAGTTCCTCACCCTGATTTATTTGAATTGATTTATTAAATTTAATTTTAGCCTTTCCATTTTCCACGGCCACTTCCTTAACAACAGTATTTTGTCCCATTAGAAGTACTTTAACATCTTGAGTAGGAATTTTAGATTTCCCTATCGCATTCAATGTGATCTCTTCAACCTCTAAGAGCCCTTTCTCTAATTTTAAAATTGCATTTAATTTTTCCGAACTAGATTTTTGAGAATAACTTCCCCAACCTTCAGAACCAGTAAATGCGGCTTTAAAATCTTGAGGATTTATTTTTGGATCAAATCCGATTTGTTTTTTAGGTCCATGGAATGTAAATCCACAGGCATTGATAAAAGTTCCATAACTCGCCATTGCTCTTGCATAATGATCGCTGCATTCAATTTCATTGAAAGGATTTCTTTTAGATGCATGGTATCTTTCATGAATTTTGCGTGTTAGGATTAGGCTTTCATCAATCATCCCCTCTCCCATCATATGTGCGGCAACTTGATGTTCAAATCCACTCATACATTCATGGAAATATCCAAGTTGCCAGGTTTCATTTTCTCCATATGCTTTTTTTTCATTCTTTGGATTAGTATTCATCACCATTCCAGCATCCCCTGCTAATGCATAAGGTCTTCCTTGAAGATGTGTTTTAATATAAGGTCCAACATCCGGTGTGAAATTATAATTCCATAAAGCCCTCAGTGCTGACATTGTTTTTTCTTTCGAGTTGATTCTTGGCAATCCTAACTGAAATGTCCATGCCTGTCCATAAACCTGATCGATATGACATGTGTTATAGGAACCAAGTTTCTTTCTTCCAAATTCCTTGTTGGGACAATGAATATAATACTCGCCATTAAAGAGCTGTTCATCCATATTTCTCGATCCTATTTGGAAATAATCTGCACATACCTTTTGGAAAGAAGAGTCTCCCATTTCTGCTGCCATCCGTTCCGCAGCTTTTACTGCCGCTAAACAAAGTCCAACTATCCATGCAATTTCCCCTTCCCAAACCGCATCTAAGGTATTTTCCATCGGAGTATCAGTCATTCCATCACCGTTCTTATCCTGATTTAAAATAAACTGGGTTGCTTTTTTAATGGATTGCCAATTTTTTTTCAAGAAGGTATTATCTTTACTTGTTTGATGATCACGAAAACATCTTAAGATAACTCCTGCCTGTCCATCAATTGCTGGTCTTGATTCATATTCTGCCCTAAAAATAATTGCGCCTGAATCTGGCTTGAACCCAACTCCAAAATCAGTTTGTTCTCTTAAATTACGTTCAAGTCCAGGAAATATCCTACCCATTGACTGTCCATATTGCCAAACATGTGTGCAAGTACCGGCACAGGCTCCTACTCCTTCCCAACCCCAAAACCTTCCGGTTCCAAAACGCATTGTATTTGCTGTGGCTAGTGTACCTATATTGACAAATGTCCTGTCAATAAACCAATTTGGCAAGGTCGTATCATTCCAGGTTTTCACCCAACTCAATGTATCTGCATCCAATTTTGATTTATTAATTGAATAAAACTTCAATACTTCAGCAGCATCCTTAAACTTTGTCCCATACCAATATCCTTCTTTTGCATCAATTAGATGTTCTCTGAGTTTCGGATGAGGATTATTAAAAAACCAAGAAACGGTATAATCAAAATGCTCTTTGCCTGATCCATTTAACAATCTACTGGAACTAATAGCCGCTATTTGCATGCGCCCAAATTCATCAACATGATTATCAATATTATTTTCAACAGAATCCGGGGATATCGGCCATTGTTCAACTTTAGTACTAACCTTTGCGTTTGGATCATGGCTCATAAAGGCCATATTCCCATGGTCTCCTGCAGATTGAAACTCAACAGGAACTTGATCTGCTGAAAAATAAACTAGCTTGGATCCAGAATTCACCTTATCTATCCTAGCTACCTTTTTTACATCATTAAATTCTTTCCTGCCCTTATGAACTCCATTTTCCATCCATCCTATGAGCTCAACTTCAATATTTTGATCAAATTTATTTTTGATTTCAATATGAAAGTTAGTTAATGGCAATGAAGAATTATCTTCATCCAGGGGAATAAAAGGAGAAAATGCCGTTAGTTCAACATCAACAGGAAATGAATTACTAGAAAATATCACTTTACAAGATGGGTAAGATGGTTCAAAAATCACTTCGTCCCAATGGCTTTCTTTAAGTTCTTTTTGAAGGACTTTTCCATCTCTTTTCACCGCTACCAAAAAACCTTGTTCAAATTTTCGCAAATTATCAGCTATTGCAGGTTCAACGAATGCAGATCCGTCCCTAGGCCTAACACGAACCATTTCTTTACCATTATCCCATTGGATTACTTTTCCTTCAATACCTTCTCTTGAACCGTCGTAAGCATCGTTGAAGACCTGCCATAACCAAAGTCTCCCGTCACCCCCAATATATACCGTACCTGTATGAAGCCCTCCTACTGGCATTCCGATATACTTTAATTCATTTCGACTTTTTTTATATTGAAGTTTTTCATCCTTTTTATATAAGGATTTTATCCAAGATGAATCATACCCTTTATCTAATGGTATATTGTGAATCACTTGATTCCAAGCAAACATGCTTGTAGACCAAACTGGAAAATTAACAGCAATCACTCCTAAGCCTAATAAACTTGTATTCTTCAAAAAATTTCTTCTATCCATAATTATTTTGCATTAATTACTACCAGCCTGCGTTTTGAGGTAATAAATTTTGGTTTCTATCAATTGCAGTTTGCGGAATTGGCCATAAATAATGTTTACTCTTATCAAACACACGATTTTGAGCTAAATATTTAGGCTTAGTCCAATCGCCAACTTGGTCTTTTTCATTACTATTAATTCCATAAGCAGGCTTATTTAATACATCCTCAGCGATTTTCCATCTTAATATATCGAAATAACGTTAGTTTTTAAAACATTAAAAAAAAATAGCCCATTCCAAAATTTTGGAATGGGCAACCTTCACTAATACTAAAACTATTTACTAACTTAATATCCTGGATTCTGTTTTAAATTTGGATTTTTGGTAATCTCCGCATTTGGAATTGGAAATAAAGTTCGTGCTTGTTCATTTGCATGAGGTTTGTGATTAAACCAAGACTTTGTTTGAAATACGCCAAACCTGATAATATCTTGCCTTCTCCTAGCTTCCGCAGCAAATTCCCAACCCAACTCGTCTAAGAATCTTCCATATTTAATGTCTGCTCCACCATTCGAAGTGGTTACTGTATTATTCTTTTCTTGCCATCCATAATTATAAGAACTTCCTTGCATCAATTGTGCAGCAGTTACTCTGGCTTTGGTAGGATTTTCTTTGAAAGCTCTTTCTCGAACTTGCGTTACTAAAGTCGCAGCTTCTTCGGCTTTATTGGTCCTTAATAATGCTTCCGCTTTCATTAACAAAACATCTGCATATCGAAGCATTGGATAATCATTATCAAGATTGTTTGTAGCTCCTTGTTTGATTGCATATTTACCTATGCGATAACCAGCATTTGAAGCTGCAACGGTTCCATCTCCACCAATTCCAGGAACTTGTTTTACATAATTGATGACCTCCTGTCCTGTACTTGAATTTAATTGCGGTCCTTGGATCCAAGAATCATAAAGACGAGTATCATCCTTATCATAGGTATCAATAAATTGAGGCACTGCACAATTTCCGCCCCAAGGACCGGCAGCCATACTATAAACTAAGCGGCTTAGAGGGTCCAAAGTTTTCATATGTATTTGATTTCCTGTTCCATAGACTTCGTCGTAGGGAACAGCAAAAATAATTTCTGGCGAGTTCTGATTGGTTGCAGAAAAGATATTCGGGTAGAGCTCATCCAATCTATATTGATTGCTATTGATAATTTCATTCGTTTCCTGAATGACTTTGTCCCATTGAGCAGTGCCAGTATAAACTTCGGCATTCAGATATACCTTGGCCAATAAAGCTTTTGCTCCCCAGAAATTGATTCTACCATACATTGAGCTCACTTCTTTTGATAACAATGGCATAACCTCAGTCAATTCTTTTACTACAAAATCATAGACCTCTTTTCGTGTCTTTTGCTGAGGTAAGCTATCGTCACGATAATCTGTTACAATAGGAACATTTCCATGATTATCTAATAATAAATAATAAGCTAAAGCTCGTGTAGCTCGCAATTCTGCAATTGCTGCATTTCCAGTTTCCTCTGGTAAAGCTAACAAGCCATCCTCAATTTGCATAACCACCATGTTTACTTTTGTAATCGTAGCAAATGCCTGATTCCAAGTGTTGTATGGTTGCCACTGCTCGGAAGTCCAGGTATGTTGATGCATCCTGCGGTAAGTTCCTCCATCATCCCAGCCATTTGGTCTAACAGGAGTTATGATATGGTCAGCACTTTCTTCTTGAAGATCGAAGTATCCTTGCCACCCAAACATGAGTGCACGCAAAGAACTATAGGTTGGAGCTACAATAAATGGAAGATCCCTTTCTGTCGGATTTACCGTACTTCCTAGAACCTCTGAATAAACTTCTTCATTCAAATCTGTACATGAATTGAAAGTGAGCGTGGATCCGAACAAACCACTTAGAAGTAGAATATGTTTAAATTTTAAGTTTTTCATTTTCTCATCGTTTAATTTGATTATTAAATAGTTATCTCGACAGGATTAGAATTTTACATTCAAGCCAATTGTGTAAGTCCTTGTGGTCGGATAACGATCACGATGTTCAATTCCTGGTGCAAATTGAAAATCTCCTTCAAAGCTTGTAGCTTCAGGATCTAAACCAGAATATTTAGTAAAAGTGACTAGGTTTAATCCAGATACATAAATTCTTAGATTGTTAATGCCTTTAATAGCCTGTGGCTTAAACGTATATCCTAAGGTAAGATTGTCTAATTTGAAATAATCTGCATTTTCAATATAATGAGATACATAAACCAAATCATTATTTAAAACCTTTCCGTCAATAGGATCATAAGCTGATTTTAAAGCATTGTAAGCTTTATTAACTGGATTCTCATAATACATTCTAGGCATGTTCAACATTTGGTGACCAAACGCACCTCTCCAATTCAAAGTCAAATCAACATTCTTAAATTGAAAGTTATTGTTCCATCCTAGGTTAAAGTCAGGAATTCCATTTCCATAATATTGTCTGTCCTCAACGCTGGCATCCGCAATAGGAATAACTTCCCCATTCTTAGATTCTACTAACCATTTTCCATTATCATCCAATCCAACAGTTTTCCATACATAGAAATCTCCAATACTTCTCCCAACTTCTACACGGTGGGTAAATGTTTGAATTGGCTCTCCAGTATATCCAGAATCAAAATATTCTTGAGTTACGCCAAATCGATCATTTGACAGATTAATTAACTTATTTTTATTACTAGAAAATACAACTCCTGTTTTCCATTTTAGGCCTTCTTCTTTTGTTAGAACATCTACATTTACTAATGCCTCAAATCCTGAGTTACTCATTTCACCTGCATTGATAAACATGGTAGAAGTCAAATATGGAGGAACTGGAACTTCGAACCAGTATAACAAATCCTTAACCCTTCTATTGTAATAATCCAATGATCCATATACTCTATTGTTTGCAAAACTATAATCCACTCCAACGTTGAATTCATTTTTTCTTTCCCATCTCAGGTCTGGATTAAAGTTTCGAGCCGGAACAAACCCAGGCACCCAATTTCCATTGATATAAGCGCCTTGAGTTAAGGTATAATTATAACTGATCTGAGAATTGTAGGGTGATCCAGCAATAGTCCCTGTAACCCCATACCCTGCTCTCCATTTTAATTGGTTGACTACTGTTTGTTCTGCAAAGAAATCCTCCTTCGCCATATCCCAACCGATAGAAACAGCTGGGAAATTACCCCATTTGTTATTTTCACCAAAAGTACTCGACCCTTCTCGGCGTAAACTAACCATCGCCATATACTTCTCTTTATAGTTATAAGTTAATCTTCCAAAAAATCCAACAAGGGTCGACTCTTGTTTGTAACTTTCCATTGTAGCCAAACCCTCTTTTAAGGCTAAACCAGATTCCAAAAAGTTATAACTGTATTGATCGGTAGGAAAATTGAAGTTATATGCATAAAAATTCTCAAAAGTGTTTCTTTGCCAACTGTAACCTCCCAACACATTGAATCGATGATCATTAAAAGATTTGTTATAGTTAGCAGTTAACTCCATCAAATTCTCAACTCCAGCTTGAGTAAATCTTCCTGCAGTACCATTTAAATTATTTTTAGTTGTATTAATATGATCAAATGTGGTACTTGTGCCAGTTAAATCATTGTCCTGCACTCTTGAAAACAAAGCTTTAAAACTCAAAGCATCAATTGGCCGGTAATCCAATGAACCATTCAATCTGGTTTCTCGGAAAATACGGTCATTTGTTGTTTCATTAATCATTCCAAGTGGATTATCATACATATAAGCATTATTCTCCTGCCATTTACCTTCGTCATTATAAATTCTATCTGTAGGATTTCTAATCATAGCTTGTCGCCACATATATTCAGAACTTCCCCCTTGAAGTGCTTTGATACTATTACTGATAAGTTGAATTCGACTTCTTAGTTTACCATCAAACATTTCATGGTTTAAATCAGCGCGAATATTTAATCGCTCTTGTCCACTCTTCAAAAGAACCCCATCCCAATCTCTATAATTTACCGTACCTGTGAAATTCGTACGTGCATTTCCACCAAAAAGAGAAAGGTTATGATTATGTGAAAAAGGATTTTGAGTAACTTCCTCTATCCAATTTGTGTTATGCCCTAAGTCTTCATAAGCTTTACCTTCGGAGATCAAACGACGATAATCATCAGCATTAAGAAGGTCTGGAACTCTGAATAAGGTCTGTAAAGAAGCATAGTTATTATATTCAATTGTAGTTTTACCATCGGTAGATCTATTTTGGCGCGTAGTGATAAAGATTACACCCCCAGTTGCTCGGGTACCATAGATCGCTGCAGCTGATCCATCTTTCATCACGTCGACAGACTCAATATCCTCCGGAGCTACAGAATTAAAATCCCCAGGCACGCCATCAATAATAACTAATGGATTTACTGAGCCTTGAATGGAATTCAATCCCCTTAGATTAATTTGGGTAGATCCATTAGGATCTCCACTCGGTGTTGTGATGCGTAATCCGGCCACTTTGCCTTGAATTAATTGACCAGCATCTTTAACAGCACCTTGATTAAAACTTTCGGATTTAACACTTGCTACAGATCCGGTCGTCTCCCCTTTTTTCTGCGTTCCATAACCTACAACAATAACTTGCTCCAGATCTTCCGAAGACTCATCCAGTGTAATGGTTAATTTTGTCTGGCTAGCTAGTGATACATGCTTGGCATTATATCCTAAAAAACTTGTGCTTAGTGAGGTGCCTGGTATATATTCTAAACTGAAATTACCATTGGCATCTGTAATAAATTTTTGATTGGTATTGCTTAAGGAAATTGTCACTCCCGACAACTTCTCCCCTGTTGAATTTACAACCTGACCATCTAATTTAATTTTATCCTGAGCAAATAAAATTTGAATCGTGGCAAGCAGCATAAAAATAAGTAATATTGGTTTCTTCATAATGGTTAAATGTATTTTAGACAATTATTCCTAAGATAGAGACGATTTCTTATCGAGGTAACACAGATTTTACCTAGTACTAATCATTTTTTAACCCTTATTTATGAAAGAATTAATCACATTTTAAAGAAATTTTAATTAAAAATCACCGTTGAATAGCATTGATTCACAGTTATATATAAAAAAGGGAGTGAAAATCACTCCCTTTTTACATTTTTTAGATCCGTACTATCAGTTCTTAATTTCTTAATATATTCAAATATGAATGGCTGGATTATTTTGCAATCGATTCATAAACCAATAAGGCAGCTGCAAGATCTTCAATAGCTAAACCTGCTGATTTAAATACTGTTATTTCCTTTTGATTCTGTCTTCCGGAATGCATTTCGGTACATAACTCTACCAGGTTCGCTTTTATGGTATTTGGGTCTAATATCCCAGTTTTGATAGGAATAGCCAGCTCTCCTGTTTCATGCAAAGCACCTTCTCTTGAGTCTACAAATATTGAACTTTTCTTGATGGCATCATCATCTGCTTCTCTTGTATAAGGGGTGTGAGAACCGATTAAATCCAAATGTGTACCTTCTTTTATCCATTCTCCTTTTATAATTGGGTCTTTAGAAAGTGTTGCGCTTGAAATAACGTCAGCAGATTCAATTCCTTGCTGTAAATCTGTGGCAAGAGTTACATTATTGTAGCCAGTATTTCTTAGTCCTTCAATCAATTCGCCAGCTTTTTCTTTGTTTCTGGCCCAGATATAAATTTTTTTATAATTCCTTACCACTGAATGTGCTTGAACTAAATGCTTAGCTACCCCTCCACTTCCAATGACCAGCAATGTTTCGGCATCTTTCCTTGCTAAATAACTCGCCGCTAATGCAGAAGTGCATGCTGTCCGAACAGATGTTAATTTGGAGGCATCCATTATTGCTAACGGAACACCAGTTTGAGAATCAAAAAGCGTATATAATGCATGAATTGCTGGAAGATTCTGATTTGAATTTGTCGGTGCAACAATCACTTGTTTACAACCTAAATATTTATCGGTCCAAGCCGGCATTAAAATCAATGCATTATCAGAACCATCAGCTCGATTATAAAAATGATGATGTCTTACAGGCATATTAAATTTCGAAATGAAAATCTGACGTAATGCCTCTAACATCTTATCATATTTCAATACAGAATCAATTGTCTTGTTATCAATATTTATCATCATTCTTAGCTTTAATATTTTTAAAAATTACTAATTATTAATAGAGATTCCAGGCAGGAGGATTTACGTCTAGCAGGTTTTTCACAAAGAAATCCCGTCTTTTCTTTTCACCATAATCACCTCCAGAGGAGTGCCCCATTCCTGGAACAACAATCAATTCATGATCTTTACCATTTTTAATGAGTTGATTAACCAATTGATATGTTGAAGCAGGATCAACGTTATCGTCCAGCTCACCGACGATAAGCATCAATTTCCCTTCAAGTCGGTTTGCATTTTCAATATTTGAACATTCTGCATAATGAGGTCCGATTGGCCAACCCATCCATTGTTCATTCCACCATATTTTGTCCATTCTATTGTCGTGACATCCACAAGATGATACGGCAACTTTATAGAATTCTGGATGAAATAGTACAGCACCTGTGGAAGATTGACCTCCAGCTGAAGTTCCGTAAATTCCAACTTTTTCTAAATTCATTGATGGATACTTTGCCGCTGCTGATTTCATCCAAGCTATGCGATCAGGAAACCCGGCATCCTTTAAATTCTTCCATGCTACATCATGAAATGCTTTAGACCGATTGGAAGTCCCCATCCCATCAATTTGAACAACAATAAACCCTAATTCCGCCAATTCATACATTCCGGATAGACTTGTAGAGAATGACTTCGGTACGAAGGAACTATGAGGGCCCGCATAGATGTATTCAATCACGGGATACTTTTTATTTGGATCAAAATTATTTGGTCTAATTATAATACCCCAAATATCTGTTTTACCATCCCTCCCCTTTGAATTGAAAACCTCAGGTGCTTTCCAACCAGAAGAAGTTAATTCTGTCAAATCTCCTTGTTCAAGCTCCATCAATACTTTTCCATTATGTGAATCTCTGAGTACTGCCTTAGGTGCTTCATCAACCATGGAGTAAACATCGATGAATTTTGTGAAATCCTTATTGAAATATCCTTGATGATTTGCAGTTTCAGAGGTTAATTCCATTAATTTATTCCCATCAAACCCAATTGAATAATAACGAACTAAGTAAGGATCTTCATTTTTATTCTTTCCGCTTCCCTCAAAAATTATTTTTCGATTTGCTTCATCTACATATATAACTTTCCTAACAACCCATTCTCCTTTAGTAATTTGATTTTTCAGCTTTCCTGTTTGGTAATCAAATAAATATAGGTGATTCCAGCCATCACGTTCTGAGCTCCAGATAACTTCATTCGTTTTAAGAATATCTTTTCTAAACTTCTTCCCGCTGTAGTCAATAAAAGTTTTGCTAGTCTCAGAAATTATTGGTCTTGTAACCCCAGTATTTGCATTTAATTCCAATAATTCATAACGTTGATGACCTCGTTGATTATATTCAAATGTTATAGCATTGTTGTCGGGCCTCCAGTTGAAATAAGATAATGAAAACTGATTTTCAACCTGCTTAGGATCTACTTCCACTACTTTACCAGTCTCTATATTTACAATTACTGGATAGTATTGAGATAAAGCATCTCCAGGTTTTGCATAATCACGGTACTGTAATTTGGGCTGTAATTGGTCTGTTGGTGAGGATTCCAATAGGGTCAATTGTCGAACTTCAGCTTTTCGAACTTTTGAGCTACTTAATTTTTTAGAATCATCGGCCCAATCAATTCGGGCTGAATAATAAAAACCAGGACTTCCATCAAAAGTTAATTGTTTTTCGCTGTTTAAGTCATTCTTTTTTCTGACATAAATATTGTTATTCTTTATATATGCCAGATAAACTTTGTCAGGTGATTCAATAGGTTCGCCTTTACTATCATCCCATTTCGCACCCCAATATCCTCCAGAACGGTTTGAATCTCCTAAATCTTTTTGAATTGAAAGCTTATTCTCCAAGATATTCCATCGCCAAATCTTCTTTTTTTCAGTAAATTCTATCTCATTGTTATTAATAGGTTTCAAACCAATCAAAAAACTAGAATTAATCGGAACAGTCTCTGAAAGCTGAGTACTCATCTGTTTCGATACCTCATCCAAATCAATCTGCTTCTTATTGACAGACTTACTGTCAACCAAATACAGAAAACTCTTATTATCTTTTTGTTTTACACGATAAATAAAGTTTTCTCCATCATCAGACCAAACGATTTGTTGGGGAATATTATATACTTTTCCAAAGTTATTTCGCACTTCTTTCGCACGTTTATAATCATCCAATGTCCCCTGCGCTGTAGCAGAAAATTGAAAAATTATTAGCAATAAGGTCGTTATTCTCAATTTCATTTTTTAAGAATTTTTAGGTTTTACAAAATAGTAAAGAGGTATTCCCAATAAGGTAATAATAATTCCTGGCCAAGTAAATTGGGGTTTATAAATTACTAACAACAAAATAAACGAAAGTCCCAAAACAATGTAAATTGCTGGAATAAAAGGAAACCCGAAGGCTCTGTAAGGTCTAGGTTCATTCGGTCTTTTTTTGCGGAGTATAAAAATTCCAATGATGCATAAGACATAAAAAATGACAACAACACAGGTTATCATATCCAATAAATCACCGTATTTCCCAGTTAAACACCAGACGCAGGCAATAAATCCTTGTAACCATAAGGCATATCCTGGAACGGCATGTTTGTTCAACACTTTTGTTTTCTTAAAGAATAATCCGTCTTTAGCCATTGAGTAATAAATCCTTGCACCTGCCATAATCAATCCATTATTACAACCGAATGTACTCACCATAATCATAATGGCAAGTATTGTAATTCCAAAAGGTCCGAAGATTTCCTGTGCAGCAACCATAGCTACACGATCTTTTGGTGCACTCGCCATTTCTTGCATACTTAATACTCCGGTGTACATAAGATTGGTCAATAAATAAATGAAGGTTACAATGATGGTTCCCAAAGCCAAACTAAGTCCAATATTACGTTGTGGATTTTTAATTTCTCCAGCAACGGCAGATGAAGAATGCCAGGAATCACTACTGAATAATGCGCCGACCAATGCCGCTGAGATAGCACCGAGGCCGGCCATCAAAGTATAGTCCGCGGTAGATCCATCCGCATTCAATCGGCTTAAATTCCATGTGCTGTCCGACGACCAGTTAGCATTCCATATCTCTTTATCAAAAGCCGCAAACCCAAACATGACCAATATAATTAAGCTTAAAATTTTAATGATAGTCAGTGTAGTTTGTACAGTTTTCCCATTTTGAACTCCAAGGGTATTGATGAAAGTCAGCAATAAAATAACTCCTATGGCAACAATTTGTGCAGAGGAGATATGATAATTTCCAATTGTCAATAAATATACATCTTCATCCAAGTATGGAAATAGGTAAGCAGTAAACTTTGCAAAGGCCACACCCACAGCCGCAATGGTTGCTGTCTGAATGACTGCGAAAAAAGTCCATCCAAAAGTAAAGCTGACTAATGGTCCGTATGCTTCCTTTAAATAAACATACTGTCCACCGGCACGAGGAAACATGGAACTGAGCTCCCCATAGCTTAATGCAGCTGCTAATGTCATAAACCCTGAAATTGCCCAGACAACCATCATCCATCCCGCAGAACCAGTATTTCTAGCTATATCCGATGAGACAATAAAGATTCCTGAACCGATCATACTCCCAGCAACTAACATCGTCGCATCCAGTAAGCCTAATGATTTTTTAAATTCTTGGTTATTGTTATTCATAATTTAGGCATGGAAGGTTAAAATTTATAGAATTTCCATTTTGCCTGATGGTTAGGGTCAAGATTTTGATTGGTCAGAATTGCTCTTAACATTTCCATAGGCATATAATTTTCTTTAATAACTCGGTCATGGAATTCCTTGTAGGACATTTTTCCTTCTCCAACCAGTTCATCACTAATACTTAGAAGTTGTAGACCTCCAATCATATAAGCTAATTGATATAATGGGTCATAAGACCCTTCAAACGAACGCTTTACCTCCCCGTGTGCATTCGCTGGTTCATGTCCAACCTGATCTACTAGATAATCGATACATTGCTGTGGAGTCCATTCACCAGTATGAAATTTAATACTGAAGGTAATGCGGGCACATCGATGCATACGCCAAAACAACATCCCAATTCTTTCCTCAGGCGTTTTTGGGAAACCCATTCTGTAAAGCAATAACTCCCAATACAAAGTCCATCCTTCTGTCCAAAATGGTGTATTGAAATGATCCTCACGGTAAGGTTTATATCTCCTATTCATAAAGTATTGAAGATGATGGCCGGGAATCAATTCGTGTTGTACAGTTCCTAATGAAAAATATGGATTATTACCTCGCATACTCATCATTTTTTGGTCGTAAGTCATGGTATTCGTCGGATATGAAATACTAATCTCTCTACCCCCAGTAAAAAATGGATTGACCAACTGGCGCTCAGGTGTCATCATAATCATCCCCCAGGTTTCGTCTGCCAAAGGTGGAATATCGATCAATTGATTATCTTTAATGAAATTCTGAGCTTTATCATAAAGTTCATTAATCAGTTCCGGTTGTTTTCCTTCTGGAACATAAGAATTCTTGACCTTCTCCTGAGCCTTTTTCCAGTCATCTCCAAACCCCATTTCTTTAGATGCCTTTAATAATTCTGCTACGCACCATTGCCACTCTTTGTCTGCAATTTTTAAAAGCTCATCAGAGTTGTAGGCTATCATTTCATCCTTCAGCATTTTATTCAATACAGCCTTGCCAACTGGTTTTCCTGATATTTGGCTTCCATCCTCAAATGGTTTAAGGTTTGTTTTTGAAGAAAGTGCTGCTTTGTATTCACTTAGTTTTGATTGAAGTGCTTCGTGAGATTTTGGTGCCCACCATGTGAATTCCGGTTCATATCCGTTGTAAAAATCAAATGAACTCTCCAACCGTTTCTTTAACGATTCAATAAGTTCTATTAAATAATCAACATCTGCTGATTCAATTGATTTTATGTTTTCTAATTTCTTAATCTCGGTTTCTACTTGTTCTGTAGCATTTTCCATAGAAGTCGCTATCTCTTTAGCATTGATAGATGCACCCCTTCTACGTTTTTTTTCAAAAGATAAAATGGTTTCTGCAAATGGTACGTAGGGTTTTACTCGATTATGGATCACTAATGTTTCCTTAAGCTGTTCTTCATGCTTCCTAATTTTTTGGTTTAGAAGTATATAATCTACCTGACCATTGGTATTTAGTTTTTTATAATCAAAGGCTTTAAGTTTATTGATATATTCTTGATCCAAAAGAAGCAATCGGTCTATTTGTTCCGGCGAAGCAGATGCTCGCTGGAATCCCCAACCTTTTGGCATAGGGCCATAAAAATAATTGATGGCTTGCAAATCATGACCATATTGAATAATAAACGGTTCAATAGGTGTTGTATGCGTGTACAAATCCATTTCTTGTGCGATTATAGTTGAACTTGACATCGATAGAATGCCAATCCCAATAACTGTTTTAACTGTTTGGTTTATTTTGTTTTTCATAATCATTATTTAGGTTCAATGGTTTTATTGAAAACGATCTGGACTAAATCCAGAAATATCCGAAACAGGACTTTGGCCTGATAGTATATGGGCAATTGATTTCCCAAATGCTGGGCCTAAACTCAACCCCATCATACCTCCTCCACCTGCAATACTCACATTGCTATATTTCTTGGTCCGCCCTAAATATGGTAGTCCATCTGGAGAACAAGGTCTGTATCCGAACCAAACATCGTTTGGATACTCAACTTTTAAATCTGGATAATATTTTGGAATAGATTCCACAATTCCTTTAACTCTATTGCTATAAATTTTATCATTTGCTGGCCCTAATTCCATAGTTCCACTAAACCTTATCTGATTATTCATCGGGGTAACAGCAACGCGTGCCTCCAAAAGCAAGGCTGCATGAATCATGGAGGTACCTGAATCTGGGGAATACATAAATGAATATCCTTTTCCTGGCATTAATGGTAATTTCAAATTTAGCTTTGAACCTAATTTACCGAGACTTGCTCCGCCTGTGACTACAATCTCATCGGCTTTGAATTCTCCTTTATTGGTTTGAATAGAAGCAATTCGGTGACCAGATTGCTGAAATCCCTGAACTTCTGTATGGAAATGAAATGCTACTCCTTTGGACACCAAATATGCTGACAGTAACTGCATAAGTTTTGGTGGGTACATGATTCCATCACATTGATATAGAACACCTCCTAACGTATCAATCCTTAGATTTGGTTCCAAAGCCTGTACAGCATTACGATCTAAAACCTGTGTATCTAAACCTAATGAACTCGCTTTTTCGGCTAGTTCAATTTCTTCATGTTCTACTTCCTTAGATTTATAAAGCATTAAAATTCCGTTTTGTCTTAATTCAAAGTCAAAACCTTCCTTAGATGCTAATTGATCGTATAGTTTACTGCTCTCAAGGTTTAAATCACGAATAGCTTCAGCATTTCTTTCAACATGCTTTTCGTTGGCATGTTTTAAAAACTTCATCCCCCAATCGATTAGAGAAAGATTTAACGATGGACGCACATAGAAAGGACTTTTGCTATCCAACATCCATTTTACTCCTTGAGCTACAATTCCGGGAGCCGCCAAAGGAGTAAAATGACTGGGAACAATCATTCCTGCATTCCCAAAAGAACAATTATTCGCTCCGTCATCTTTTTCCAAAATTGAAACTTGCCAACCTTCATTTACTAAATAATATGCAGCAGATAAACCAGCTATCCCTGCGCCAATTATTATGACATTTCCTTTGTTATTATTTAACACCTTTTATAATTCTATGTTTACATCACTTGAAATCCTTCTTTATAGGGGTCTTCATCGTCAATAATTATTTGACTATAACCTGTTATTCTTGCCCAACCTTCAATAGATGGTACAATAGCAGATCTTTCACCCAGCGTCGTTTCAGCTTCAATTCGACCTATGAATTGTGAACCGATATAACTTTCATGGATAAATTCATCACCAGCCTTAAGTTTACCTTTGGCATACCATTGGGCCATTCTCGCGGAGGTCCCAGTCCCACAGGGAGATCGGTCTAATGCATTTTCCCCAACTAAAACAGCATTTCTTCCAGTTGAATTTTCTTTTGTAGGTTTTCCAGTCCATTGAATATGGCTTAAGCCATGGATATTTTCATTTTCAGGATGGATAAATTCATACTTCTCATTTAATAGTGATCGGATCAATTTTCCATAATGAATTAATTTGCTAGCTGAAAAATCACTGATATCCCTAAAGTTCTTTTGAGGGTCGATAATGGCATAGAAATTCCCACCATAAGCCACATCTGCAACAATTTCCCCCAAATCTGGACAATTAACTGTCAACTCGTCTTTGTATAAAAACGACTTTACATTGGTTAATTTCACTGTTTTTACCTTTGGCCCTTCTTGAACATAATCAATCAGGATTAATCCTGCAGGCGTTTCTAAACGTAGCTTCCCCGGTACTTTTGGAATTACTAAACCCTCTTCAATTGCTATAGTTACTGTGCCGATTGTACCGTGACCACACATTGGTAAACAACCACTGGTTTCAATGTAAAGCACCCCTGTATCATTGTTAGGATCGGTGGCCGGATAAAGGATACTTCCGCTCATCATATCGTGTCCACGTGGTTCAAACATCAGTCCTTTACGGATCCAATCATATTCCTCCATAAAATGAAGCCTACGTTCCATCATGGTATTTCCATGCAAAACAGGTCCTCCTCCTGCAACTAACCTTACTGGACAGCCACAGGTGTGTGAATCGATGCAAAAAAATGTTTTCTTCATCTTTTATTAGGATTGAGAGTTTATAGGATTTTGTGTAGATGAGCCATTAACGATACGTTGAATGCCAAGTGTATTTTCATTTTTCAATTCTTCAGGAAGAAATTCGTTTGGCCAATTTTGAAATGATAAAGGTCTTACAAATCTCTTAACAGAATCAGGACCTACCGAAGTGAATCTAGGATCCGTGCTTGAAGGAAATGGACCTCCATGCTGCATCGCATAAACGACTTCAACCCCCGTTGGCATTCCGTTGAATAATAATCTTCCAGCTTTATCCTTAATAATATTAAAAATGTTTAGATGCTCTTTAACATCTGCTGAAGTTCCTGCAAATGTTATGGTTAGTTGACCATTTAGTTCTTTTGCTATTTTCTCAACTTCTTCATAAGTATCTGCCTCGATTAATAATCCGAATGGACCAAAAACTTCTTCACTTAATATTTCATTCTCCAAAAAATTCTTCGCATTGGTATGTACCACTGTAGGTCTGCCTTGTCCATTTTCTGCAAGGGTATTTGATTCTGAAAGTACTTCAACAGAAGGTTGGTTGCTTAAAAGAGATTTATTTTTCTCGAAATGATCATAGATACCTTGATTAAGCATTTTCGCAGGAGAAATTCCTATCACAGCTTCCTGCAAAGCCTTTTTAAATTTATTCAAGCCATCACCTTTGACTGCAATAAATAAACCTGGATTTGTACAAAATTGTCCTACTCCCAAGGTTAATGATGCAGCATAATCTTTAGCAAGTTGTTCGGGGTTTTCTTCAAGGATATGAGAAAATGCAAATACAGGGTTAATACTGCCCATCTCTGCAAATACCGGAATGGGTTCTTTACGTTGGTTTGCAATATCAAAGAGTGACTTTCCACCCCAATATGAACCTGTAAACCCAACTGCTTTGATTAACTCATGTCCTACTAAATAGGCGCCTATTTTAGTATTTGTTCCTTCAACTTCATTTCCTAACACATGACCAAAAACCCCTTCTGGCCATCCAAATTCTTGGACTGTCTCCAAGATCACTGCAGCCATTATACTAGATGTTTTTTGATGACCAGAATGTCCTTTAACGATAACAGGACATCCAGCAGCAATCGCACTTGCAGTATCACCGCCTGCCGTTGAAAAAGCAAAAGGAAAGTTGCTAGCCCCAAATACAACAACAGGACCAATTCCTATGCTATATTTGCGAATATCATTCTTTCCTTTTTCTGGATTTGCAAGATCAATTCTTGCTTCCGTATAAAGTCCAGTGGTGATCGCATCGGCATAACTTCGCCATTGCCCTATCGTTCTCCCCTTTTCTCCCTCCAATCTTGGAAAAGGCAGGGCAGATTCTTGATTTGCCGTTTCAATTAATTCAGGCCCTAATTTTTCAATTTTATCTGCAACCGCATACATAAAGGCTGCCCGGTCTTTGACTGTGCTGTTTTTTAAAAATTGATAAGCCTCAGCTGCCAATTCAACACATCTGTCTAAGTATTCTTTCTTTTGGTTCATAATCAATAGGGGTTATCATAAAATTGAACTGTAGGTAAGGTTCTTTAACCATACCTACAGTTTCTCCTATTGCAAGTCGAACAGAATTAATTTAATACTGGACGATTTGCAATTCCATCTGCAATTATCTTTTCAACGCGTTCTGCCTCTGAACCAATTAGTGGTAATCGAGGTGCGCGTACATGTGGGGTACAAATACCTTCAGCTGTAGCAGCTAATTTGATATACTGTATAAGTTTTGGGTGAATATCTAATTCAAGTAATGGCATAAACCATCTGTAAATTTCAACTGCTTTATCAATTTCTCCATTTAAAGCTAGGTTATACATCGCCATTGTTTCATTCGGAAATGCATCTACCAAACCCGCAACCAGTCCGTCTGCTCCTAAAAAAATAGTCTCCAAAGAAATGGTATCAACCCCGCCTAATACTTTAAAACGGTCTCCGAATCTATTTTTCATACGAGTAATGTTTGAAAGATCACGCGTAGACTCTTTTACAGCAACAATAGTTGGGCTAGATTTTAGTTCTTCGAACATATCCAGCGAAACATAAGTAGCATAATCTACCGGATTGTTATAGATCAATATCGGAAGGTCTGTAGCATCTGCAACGGCTTTAAAATAAGTAACTACTTCGCGATCGTCTGCTTTGTAGCGCATCGGTGGTAATAACATTAATCCATCTGCTCCTAGTTCTTTAGCTTTTATTGCAAAATCAACTGCATTTTTAGTGGTGTTTTCAGCAATATTAAGGATTAAAGGAATACGGCCTGCCACAACTTTCTTAGCATAACTCAACAATTCGAATTTCTCATCGTTTTCTAAGACTGCAGCATCTCCTAAAGTTCCTGCAATAATAATTCCATGTACGCCTGCAGCAATTTGCGCTTCCGTGTTCTTAGCAAACATTTCAAAATCGATCTCCCCATTCTCTTTAAATGGAGTTAATACCGCCGGGTAGATTCCCTTCCAATTTAATTCAGCCATAGTCAGTTTAATTGTTTAAATAATAATTGTACAACCAAAACTACCGACTAAATACATCGATGTCTAACCGCCTTTTAATAATTGTTTACTGTATATTAACCTCTTGCTTTATTGATATAGAAAATTCTTGTAATTAATTGCATATTCTTTTGGAGAAGTACCTATAACGCTCCGAAATACCCTATTGAAGTTCGTAATGCTATTAAATCCGCTGCTATAGGCAACAATCGACACACAATCATATTTATCATTGCCTAATAATCGACAAGCCTCACGTACCCGAACTTCGTTAAGATAGGAAACAAAGGTCTTCCCTGTACTTTTCTTAAAATATCGACAGAAAGCTTGTGGGGTAAGATTTGCTTTCTCCGCAACATCGCATAAACTTATGTTTTCTTTAAAATTGTCTTCAATATACCGACATAGCGTATTTATTTTAAACCCTCCCATAACTTCATGGTCAGCATGTGAGACTCCTGATAAGGGGGTCAAATCTGAAGAAACCATATTTAAGGATTTCAATAGGTAAAAGAAATTGACTAACTGATCCATTCGATCCGATTTCTTTAGTATTTCAATTCGCCGTCTTATTTGTGATAAGTGCTGTTCAGGTACCCGAAAACCTCTGCAATTGTTACTGATAAATTCCAATAATACATGTAGCTCCGGCAAATTCAACATATTCACCAAAGCACCTTCTAAATTGAAAAACACAGAAATGGATTGAACAACACCCCCGCTAGTATCTTCATTCTTAAAAACGTGAGCTTGGTTGGACCCAACTAAAAAAATATCTCCTTTCTGAAAATTATGCAAATTATCATCGACCAATAATTGACCAAATCCTTCGACAATCCAAATAATCTGATATTCAACATGTCTGTGCATATAAGGATAAAACTTATCTAATATGTCTTCCTGCACAAATACAGTCCTATCCTTAGGTACTGGAACATTATATTGTATTGGTTTCATAATTTAAATAGTTTATTAAATGTCAATTTAACACTAAATTTATATATTAAAGGAATATTAAGCAAAATAATTCAACAAATTGGCGAATAAAATGCCATAGAAAGCTAAAATCCGGCTCTACAAAAAGAATATAATCATCCATATTTGTAACAGGACACCGACTTATGGTGAATACTTTTAAAAGAGAGATTAATTAAATTGATTATTAATAGTCATCCATACATCTAGCATTATGAAGTTAAAAAATTTTTGTTATTTACTCCTCACTATCGCTCCAACTTTTTGCGGAACTAATATTTTTGCTCAGCAAAATGAACATCCCGTATGGAAGGCTACAGCTCAGAAACCTGCCACTCTAGGCATTGATATGGGTAATAAATCATTTGACCTCAAAAATTTTAAGCTACAAATTTTGAATTCTTCACAAACATTATCTTCCTTAAAATTTCTGAATGCTGATCCTGAATTTGATTACACTGTAACAGAACTCTTAAATAAAAGAGATAGAAATGGCTTTTTCCATATTGGTGATATAAACATTTCTTTAAAAACTGATCAGACAAATGACTGGAAAGCATACTCCTCGGCAAAGGACCGTAAAAATGTTACCGAAATTACACCAACAGAACACTCTTTTGCTGCAGCTGACATCACCGCAACCTTGGATGGTATCCCATTACAAGTTATTCGTAAATGGGAGAATGTCGAAGGAGATTTAGTTTTAAGTTTTGTAGTTACGAATACAACGAATCAAACCTATGAAATTGGTGGACTAGGAATTCCACTTCCCTTTAACAACAATATGGATTGGAAGAACTTGGATGAAGCACATGCTAAGAATGTATTTTTTGATCCTTACATCGGAAAAGATGCAGGCTATCTTCAAGTAAACAGGTTGCATGGCAATGGTGAAAGTTTATTGGTTCTACCTTATGAAAATGCTGCTTTTGAAGCCTATAACCCCCTAAATTCTGATCCAACTCCACGTAGCATAACGTTTGAAGGATTTCACGAATGGATGGTTCACAGTAAAGCATTAGCAGAAACTGAATGGAAAGGTGTCGAACAATGGAACAGCCCCACTTCATCCATACTCAGACCAGGGCAAAGTAAAACATTCGCTTTAAAGTTCACATTAGCACCTAGCATTAAGGAAATTGAAAATACACTTTTATTAAATAATCGTCCTGTTGCTGTTGGAGCTCCAGGTTATGTTATTCCAATGGATAATCCTGGAAAACTTTTCTTAAAACACAATAAAAAGGTCAAAAATATCGAAGTATACCCGAAAGATGCTTTAACTGTTAATCACCTTAAAAAGACTAAGCACAATTGGAATCAATATGAAATTGTAGGAAATAATTGGGGACGTGCTAGGTTGACCATCACATATCAGGATGGTATCCAACAGACCATTCAATATAAAGTTATTAAACCAGAAAAGGAGGTTGTGAGTGACCTAGGAAAATTCTTAACCGAAAAACAATGGTTTGAAGTTCCGAATGACCCCTTTAAAAGGTCCCCCTCTGTAATCACTTATGATATCGAAGAAAATCGTCCTGTAACACAGGAACAAAGAGCTTGGTACGCAGGATTAAGTGATGAAGCAGGTGCTGCGAGTTGGTTGGCAGCCATGATGAAACAAATCATAATTCCAAATAAAACGGAAATTGAAAAACTAAAAAGATTTGTAAAAGAAACCCTCTATGGAAGAATCCAACATTCCGACGGAGATAAAAAATATGGCGTAGTGAAAAGTCTTTTCTATTATGAACCTGATTCCCTACCTCAGGGTACTTATAGAAATGATATCAATTGGAAAGTATGGTCAGCGTGGCCAAAAAAAGAAGCCGACAATATTGGAAGGTCTTATAATTATCCCCATGTTGCTGCAGCACATTGGGTGATGTATCGCTTGGCTCGAAATTACAATAACCTGGTTTCAGAAGAAACTTGGGATACCTATTTAGACAGGGCATTTCAGACAGCAATTGCCATGGTAGAAAAAGCACCTTATTATGCACAATTCGGTCAAATGGAAGGTAGTATTTTCTTATTAATACTAAATGATTTACGAAATGAAGGATTAACACAATCTGCAAATCGTCTAGAGGCAGAAATGAAAAAACGTGCAGACCATTGGAAGACTCTAAATTATCCTTTTGGTAGTGAAATGCCTTGGGACTCCACAGGACAGGAAGAAGTATACTTATGGTCAAAATATTTTGGTTTTGACGAAAAAGCACAAGTTACCTTAAACGCAATCTTAGCTTATATGCCTACTGTCCCACATTGGGGTTATAATGGTAGTGCCAGGAGATACTGGGATTTCGTTTATGGTGGTAAACTATCTAGAATTGAACGTCAATTACATCATTATGGGTCCGCATTAAATTCTATTCCCGTATTAACTGATTATAGAAATAATCCTGAGGATTTTTATTTATTGCGTGTTGGGCATGCAGGAATGATGGGAGCTTTAGCTAATGTAACTCAGGAAGGATTCGGTCCCGCAGCATTCCATTCCTTTCCTTCGACCCTTGCCAATGATGGAATTACTGGTGATTATGGATCTGGATTCTATGGATATGCAGTAAATTCTGGAACTTATATCATTGATCACCCTGAGTATGGCTGGTTGGCTTTCTCTGGCAACCTTATAAATAATAAAAACTTGATTGAGGTACAATTAACTAATGCATCAAAAGGGAGGGTATTTCTTGCTAAAGAAAATCTATGGATAACTTCTGATGCTGGTGAAATTGACCAACTAAAATACGATGTGAAAAATAAGAAAGTTTGGCTAGCGATTAATTCAAATAATGGTCAAAATCTAAATGCTACGCTGTTACGCATAAATCCAGAAAGTGGATATGAATTATCAGGCTTTAATAAAGATGCTCAAGGTAGGTACGTAATTCCAACAAATACCAAAGAAATTCAATTGAACAAAATAAAGTAAAGAATCATAATATAGTTTGTTAAATACCTTAGTATTGAAACTGCGGTCTTAATTTAAGTTCCGCAGTTTTTTAATTAAATTCGTTAAAAAAAAGAATTCATGTTTTCAACAACTACATACCAAAATAGAAGAAACCAATTGGCAAAAAAAGTTTCAAATGGTGTAATATTACTCTTGGGAAATATCGAAAATCCAATAAATTTTGAACACAATGCATATCCCTTCCGACAGGACAGTACTTTTCTTTATTATTTTGGAATAAAAGCTCCTAACCTAGCTGCCATAATTGATGTAGATGAAGACAAAGTCACAATCTTTGGAGATGAATTAGATATGGATGCTTTGGTATGGACCGGCAGACAGGAAACCTTAAAAGATAAAAGCTTAAAATCAGGAGTTTCTGAGACTCGTCCTTTTAAAGACTTAGAAAATTATATTCTTAAAGCAAAAGAAGGCCACCGCGCTATTCATTTCCTTCCTCCATACCAATCTTTTAATAAAATATTACTAAGCAGGGTTCTAGATAGGCATTTAGATGAATTAACACCTTCCGAAGAATTAATTAAAGCAGTCGTTCAACAAAGGTCAATCAAAGAAGCCCAAGAAATTATTGAAATTGAGAAGGCATTACGGGTGTCCAGCGAAATGCATTTATTGGCCATGAGAATCGCAAAATCTGGCATGAAGGAATATGAAATTGTAAATGCTATTCAAAAATATGCGGCCGATCAGAATTTCACCTTTGCCTATCCCCCTATCGTAACGATTCATGGAGAAATTTTACATAATCAATTTCGGGAAAACACCCTGGAGGAAGGACAATTGATATTGAATGATTCAGGTGCAGAAACTCCAATGGGTTATGCTGGTGATTTAACCAGAACTTTTCCGGTATCCAATAAATTTACGGATAGGCAACGCGACTTATATAATATTGTTTTGCAATCCTATTATGATGCTCGCGACCTTCTAAAACCTGGTATAAAATTCAAGGAAATTCATTTGAAAGCTGCAAAAACATTGGTCGAAGGATTGATTGACGTGGGATTAATGAAAGGTAATGCGGAGGACGCTGTGGCAAATCACGCACATACAATGTTCTTCCAATGTGGACTTGGTCATATGATGGGATTGGATGTTCATGACATGGAGGATTTGGGAGAGCAGTACGTTGGATATACTGAAAATGAACCGAAAGATAAAAAGACTTTCGGATTAAAATCCCTGCGTTTAGGAAAGGAGCTGGAAGCCGGTTATGTACTGACTGTTGAACCTGGAATTTATATCATTCCTGATTTAATTGACATGTGGAAGGCCGACAAAAAACATCAAGAATTTATAAATTACGAGGTATTGGAAAGTTATCGAAATTTTTCTGGTATACGCATTGAAGACAATTTCTTAATTGAGGAAAATGGATATAAACTATTGGGACCGGATTTGATAAGAACTGTAGATGATATTGAAAATTTTAAGCTTGAATCTGAAGGTTAATTAATTGAATAAATTGACGCCTTATAAACAAAGAAATCAACAGAAAAATGTAAGTTTGCTCATGCTTATCTATTGATGGTTAAGTTAGAGCAAATTTTTTATTATTTAGAATGAAGTCTACAATTAAGTTTAATAATATAAACACCTTATTTTCAAAGTCTTTAAAACAAAATATTAATGATTATTTCAATAGTAGCATCCAGAAAAAAACAGGTAATAGAAAGTTGTTTTTAAAAGCTACAATTCTCATCCTTAGCTTCATTATTCTTTATTCCCTATTAGTTTTTGTTCAGCCTCATTGGTTGATTAGCATTTTTTTATGCATTCTATTTGGAGTTAACCTAGCTGCAATCGGGTTTAATATTATGCATGATGCTGGCCATAATTCTTTTTCAGGGAATAAACAGGTAAATAGCATTATGTCTTATTCACTAAATTTATTGGGAGGTAATATTTATTTCTGGAAACAAAAACATAATATTGCGCATCATACCTACACCAATATTGATGGAGAAGATCCTGATATCGAAGTTAGTTTTATGCGAATTCATCACGATCAGGAACTTAAAAAACATCATAAATATCAACCAATTTATTTTATATTTTTGTACGGTCTATCCTATTTAGCATGGATATTTTACCAAGATTATGAAAAATATTTCCGTCAGAAGAAGACTGGATTAAAGGATAAATTTGATTTTGATTTTCCTTTAAGAGAAAAGGTGATTTTTTGGATCAGCAAAGCAATTCATGCAATAATATTTATTCTTATTCCCATTATTTTTGTGGGCTGGATACAGACTTTATTAGGTATATTAATCGTTGGAGCCGTATGTGGGATCTGTCTAGCTATAGTTTTTCAGTTGGCACATGTTGTGGTAGGCACTGAATTTAAGTCAGGCGATCAACCGAAAATTGAAGAGGAATGGATGATCCATCAAATTCAGACTACTTCTAATTTCTCCACTAAAAATAGCGTGTTGACTTGGTTATTAGGTGGTTTGAATTTTCAAGTTGAACATCACCTTTTCCCAAAAATAAGTCATGTACATTATCCCGCACTGAATCGAATTGTTCGAGAAACTTGTGAAAAGCATAACATTAAATACAATGAATTTGGATCTTTTTGGCAAGCCCTGAATTCTCATGTACAGGTTATCAAGCAGATGTCTGTATAAGTAAGTTATTTGATATAAAAAAAGCAGCAATTATTAATAATTGCTGCTTTTTTGCTTTATATCTTTGAAAATAATACTAAACTAATTCAACTTCAGAAATTTGGTTTCCCTGCTTAGTACGAATAGATTTATACTTGACGTTCTGATGTAAAGCGAGAACTTTACCAGCGATAGTATCATTAAAATAAACTGTTTCTCTGGTATCATTATCTCGGATAAAACCATAGTGTCCGACCTCATTATAGTAAGAAACCTTTCCAAATAAAAATTCATCCTCAGGATCTTTAGGTCGTTCTAAATCTTCTGGTTTAAACTTGTATTTTTCAGTTGGCGGAGTATCTGAGATATTACCAAACTCATCCACATAAGCGAACATTTCTTCTAAGGTTTTTCCCTTATTATTATTTGCTTTGTTTTGCTCGCGCTTTTCTTGCTTTTCGTTAAGCTTCTGTTGTTTTCTTTTTGCTAGTTCTTTTTTCTTGAATGTAAGTTGATTTCTGGGCATTAAAATGAATTAAGTTAAATAATGAAAGGAGTATGTCTTAATTGCGCTGGAATGGCTGAGGAATAAGATATAGATGCCTTCTTGAATGAATACAAAGATACAAAAAATAACCGACAAAAACGAATCTGCGTTATCCTCTCTAGCGCTCCAATTTATCCTTCTCCTCTTCTGCTTTCAACTTTATAGGTAAAACTTTCTGCCCGATAATAACCTAAATTGTATTCAATGGGTTTACCTGATTGGTCAAATACAAACCTCTTGCGTGATAAAATAGGTTCCCCAATTGCAATTTCTAATTTTTCCGCAATAAACTTATTTGCAGCCTTTGCATCAATTTCCTCCTGTGATAAATCAGCTATGATTTGACATTGTTGTTCTAAGATATCGTATAAAGGAAGCTTAAAATCTTCTTCTCCTGTTAAACCTACTCTAGGATGAAAATAAGAGATAAAATAAACAAATGGATCTCCTGGCTTTCCTCGAAGCCTTTCCAATTTTAATACTTTTTGCTCCTCAGAAATCTCAAAAAACTTAGCAACAGCAGGTTCTGGTAAAACCCATCGAACATGTAATTCAAAATTCTTTACTTCCAATCCCCTATTTTTCATCTCCTGAGAAAAACTTAACCAATTTTTTGACTTCGAACTGAACTTTTGTTGTGCGACTTTTGTCCCAACTCCCTTTTTTCTAACCAATAGTTCTTCATAAACCAAACGGTTTATGACCAACCGCAAGGTTGACCTTGAAATTGCTAATGTTTTTGCTAATTCAATTTCATTTGGCAAATATTTTCCATCTTGATATTCTGGCCGTTTTATTAAATCTCTTAACAAGCTTTCAACCTGAACATGTAAGGGAATCGAACTGTTGTGATCTATCTTAAGATTCATGTTATTTTTATTGGAACTTAAAGTAAGAGAATTCTTTTTTAAATACCAAATTATGTATGTTTGTGTATACATATGAATACATGCCAAATGTTTTATGTTTAAATGAATTTAACCAATAAAATCAATGAAAAACTTCATTTTAACCCTTGGAGTAGCAGTTTTTTTATCTGCTTGCAATTCCAATACTAACTCCAAAAATCAGGACCAGCAGCAGACAATCCCAACAGACAGCAACTATTTAAAAGTTAAGGAGATGGCAAAAGAAATCGTAAAAACGGGATTTAATGCAGGTGATGGTTATCAAGAAGTCTGGATTCGAGATTATAATACTTTCATTACTCTTGCTACCGAAGTACAACCTCAAGAACAGATCAAAAAGAACTTATTAGCCTTTTTTGAACTTCAAGGTGATGATGGAAATATTGCTGATGGCTTTGTAACTAAGGAAAGTTTAAAAGGAAAATCAAGTGATTATTACAGCATTACCTCAACTTTAGCACCAGCATTGGCAGCTCATAAAAACACCGTTGAAACTGATCAGGAATCATCACTGATTCAAGCTGTATATAAATATATTCAAGCTACTCAGGATACTGATTTTTTAAATCTAAAAGTTGGAAACCTATCTATTGAACAAAGGATGGATATGGCAATGCAATTTTTAATGGAACATAGATTCGATAAAAGCCATGGTTTATTATGGGGCGCAACAACTGTAGATTGGGGCGATGTTCAACCTGAACACGATTGGGGTGTACATCTTGACAGCAGCTCACATTTGGCAATTGATATTTACGACAATGCCATGTTCTTAATTGCATTAGATAACCTAATGGAACTCTTCCCATCAAAGAAAAGCAATTGGCAATCTATTCGAAATGATATTGCAACCAATACAATGAAACACCTTTGGGATGAAAATAATCAAAAATTTATACCTCATATCTATTTAAAGGGTTCTCCTTTTCCAACAGATTTTGATGAGAATAAAATATATTTCCATGGGGGAACTGCAATTGCTATTGAAGCAAATTTACTTTCCAAAGAACAGATTAAAACGTCATTAAACAAAATGATCAGCAATGTAAAAGAATCAGGAGCAGCAACCATCGGTTTAACCGTATATCCAACCTATCCAGAAGGTTATTTTAAAAATAAGGGTATGTATCCATATGGATATCAAAATGGTGGAGATTGGACTTGGTTTGGTGGACGTATGATTCAGCAATTGGTTAAAAATGGATTCCGTAATGATGCAATAGAACAACTAAAACCAATGGTAGATCGAGTAGTTAAAAACAATGGATTTTATGAATGGTATACTAAAGATAATAAACCTGAAGGTTCTGGTACATTTAGAGGTGAAGCTGGAGTACTTTATGATGCTATTCTATTATTGGAAAAGACTGGGAATTAATCCCAGTCTTTCAAAGGTTAGGGTTGATTAATGATATTTATCTTTTGCCACATTCCCCATTTCTAATTCAAGAATACCCCCTGAGGTAATTGCTTTGAAAGGAATAAATGGTTCCTGTAGTTTTTTGTTGTTTAACTTCATGTTTTCAATATAATTCCCGACAGCATTTCCATCTTTTTTCTTAATGACAAACTCTTTGCCTGAATAGTATTTAGGATTTAAAGTGATGGTTATTTTATTAAATAAAGGGGAAGACAATCCCATTTTAGAATTAGACTCTGTAAGTCCAGCCACATCAAATAACCCGATTCCTCCCAATACATACCAAGCACCTAACTGACCTTGATCCTCATCTTGGCCATATCCATACCCATGTACACCTTCTGTCCCATAAAATTTATTGCAAATTTCCTGAACCCATTTCTGTGTTAAAGAAGGTCTTCCAGCAAAATTGAACATCCAAGCAACATGAAGGTTTGGTTGATTACCTTGATTGTACATTCCTTCTAAACCACTAAAGGCATCTATGGTTTTTCCTCCTCCAAACTCCAATGGTTCAGCTTTAATAAATATACTGTCCAACCGATTATTAAATTCCTCTTTCCCGATTGAACCAATCAATCCTTTTGCATCATGCGGAACATAAAAGGTATATTGATAAGAGTTTCCTTCTTGAAAACCTCTCCATGCTTGACTTGGATTAAAATTCTCGACAAATTTTCCATCTTCATATTTTGGGCGAATCAACTTTAGCTCAGGATCAAATAAATACTTCCATCCATGAGAAAGCTTATTGAGCTTTTTATAATCTGACGTTTTCCCTAATGCCTTTGCAAACTGACCTACTGCATAACTACTAAATGAATATTCTAAAGTATGTGATGCAGAAAACATCCATGATTCATGGATCTCATTATCTGACTTATCAATTTGTCCAACATATCCATTTTCAACAAATCGACCTACATCCAACTTGCCGGCTCCTCGAGGTCTATCTTTACTTTCAATTTCATTTTTTAATGCCGCCTCATACCCTAAAGCAACATCAAAATCCCTAATACCTTGTAAATAGGCACTGGATATAACAAGACTTACAAAATTAGTCCCGACACCAGAAACATATTTACTATTAGCAATTCCATCTGCCAACCATCCCGAATCTTTATAAACCAAAAGTTGGGAGTTGACAAATTCCGAGAGATATTCAGGATATGCAATAGCCCAAACCTGTGTTAAATTCCAAAATGCTCCCCAAACCGCGTCTGTATTATAATGATGATGTATAGGTTCGCCATTATCTCCTAATGCAATATGACCGATGGATCCATCATTCTTAGGGTAAGATCCAACAACATCACTTGCCAATCCTCTTCCTAATAAAGCATGGTATAATCCAGTGTAGAATTTTGTCATATCCTCCTTCCTCCCTCCTTCAACTTTAATTCGATTTAACATGCTGTTCCATGTTTCTTGATTATATCTCCTTGCTTCATCAAAATCTCTTTTCCTTCCTTCTGATAGATAGTTAGATTTAGCAGCATCAATTGATGTGTAGGAAAGACCTATTTTGATCTCTATGGATTCTCCTTCGTTCGTTGAATAGGTGAAATATGCTCCGCTTGATTTACCTGTTATTTCTGATTTATTTTCAAAGACTTTCTCACCTTGAAATACACCATACTCATTCGCATCCTTATTCAATTCAGCAAAAAAATACATCCGAATATCAGCACCAGATTGATATTTTTCAACATAAAAAGGTGAAGTAATTACATAACCTTCTACCGTTCCGTCGGGATTGATCTTAATTGATGCATCTTTAACCGGGCCACTTTCTCCCATCATATTTCCTATATCAAATAAAATATGAGATTCATTACTTTTTGGAAATGTATACCGATGAAAAGCAACTCTTTCTGTGGCAGTCAACTCGGCTTTTATGGCATAGTCCTTTAATAATACACTATAATATCCTGCCTCAGCAACTTCATCTCTTCTATCAAACGATGATCTATATCCCGAGTGCGGAATATCTTCTTTCCCAGGAATGGTTTTCAATACACCTTTTGTCGCCATTAATGCTACTCCACCAATTTGGAATTCGTGGAAATTGGGGAAATTTTCTATCGTACGATCCCTATAATCATAACCAGTTGCCTCCCATCCACTTTTATTACCTAAAGTCCCATTGGTTGAAGGGCCTGGCTTAGCCATACCAAATGGCATTGCACCAGGAGCAAAATGAAAGTACCGAGCGTGCGCAGTACCTATTAATGGATCTACATAATCGATTGGATTTTGACCATATACTGTAGTAAATAAAGTAACCCAAAAGAATATACCCGAAACTAAATTTTTCATCATCGTTTATCCATATTTAATAATTCATGAATTACGTCGGGACTTTTCCCTTTAGTCTCCGGTAATTTTCGAATTACGAATACAAACCCCAGCAAACAAACTAAACCCAAAAATAAAAATGTTCCAGAAACACCTACGTCATCCAAGAGAAATGGAGTTATCTGCCCCATTAAAAAATCTGATACCCACATAGCCAAAATACTCACTCCCATCGCTTTCGCTCGGATATTACTTGGAAAAATCTCAGAAGCAACTACAAACTTCAACGGTCCTATTGAAAAGGCAAAAAATGCCAAAAAACAGACCACTGATATCACCAAAAGCCAACTTTCAGCCATGCCAAAATAAAAAAGCAAACTAGTCAAAAATAAAGAGGCTGCCCCTCCAATTGTTCCGACAAGATATAGTGGTCGACGACCCCAACTATCAACTTTCCAAATCGCTATTAAGGTAAACAACATGTTTGCAACGCCGATAATAATCTGCCCATAAAGGGAATTATCTAAACTAAAACCTAAGGTTTTTAAAATCGTAGGACCATAATAAATTATCACATTGATTCCACAGAATTGGGAGAATATAGGTAAGAATAAACCGATGACCATTGCTTTCCTATAAATCGGTTTTAACAATTCTGAATATCCTGATTGGTCTGATTTACTTTGATCCTTTGACCAACTTGGGCTTTCTGGTACTATCAATAATCCAATAAAAAAAGCTAAGGAAGGTATGACTGACATGCCAATCATAGCACGCCATTCTTCTTCAACAAAAACATATTGAAACAATGAATGTGAAACTATTTGACCTAATTCATCTTGATATTTAATAATTAACGCATTGGAAGTATATGCGAGGACTATACCAAAGGTCAAAGCTAATTGGTAAAATGTAACCAATTTCCCTCGATCCTTTATTGGAGCAATCTCAGATAGATACAAAGGGACTACATTGGAAGCAATTCCAATTCCTATTCCCGTAAGAATTCTAGTCCATATAATTAATGAAAATGATTCTAAGAAAATACATGCAAAAGTTGCTAGAACAAAAATTGCTGCTGCTGTTTGCATAGTCCTTTTTCTTCCATATTGATCGGAAAGAGATCCTGAAATTAACACACCAATGATACAACCCAATAGAGCAGATGAAACAAACCATCCTTCCATAAAGGTATCTAAATGAAACTGCATCTTCACTAGCGGAAGTACCCCAGAAACAACGGCCATGTCGAAGCCAAAAATAAAGCCACCTAAAGAAGCTATTATGGCAATAAATGCAAGCTGTGAGTTTGATATTTTCACATTTCGATTTTTAATAATTTATTTAGCTAAATCCTTCTGTTCAGCCATATTTCTCAATCCCCATTGTTTATTTGGTTCACTTCCCATTTCCAACAGAAGCTCACCTCCATTCAATAACTCCTCTGCCTTAAAATTAAAACTATCTAGAGCCTTTCCATTTAAGGTCGCACTTTGTACATATAGATTTTCTTTACTATTGTTCTTAGTCCTAATGATAAACTGCTTACCCCTACCATACTGCTTCCCTAAATCAATTTTTATCTCCTCAAACATTGGGCTTCCTATTTCATACATAGGTATACTATGGGTTCCTCCATCTATCTGGAACAATCCAATTGCGGTCATCACATACCAAGCACTCATCTGTCCTTGATCCTCATCCCCTAAATAAGCATTAGAAATACCTTGACCATAATATCGTTCTGCAATCGAACGGCTCCATTTTTGAGTCAACCATGGCTTACCCAAGTAATTAAACAGATAGGCAAAATGCATGGACTGTTGATTACCTTGAACTACTGGATAGTCCCAATATTGATCATTTGGACCATTATACCTCCATTTTACACTTTCATCAAATCCCCATTCCAACCGTTTTGAAAAAACATCCGAACCAATCCAGTTCGCTAACCCTGGAATATCCTGAGGAACAAAAAATGTTAACTGCCAAGCATTCCCTTCCACATAATGATGGTTTGCACCAGATTTAAATGGATCAAAATCCTTTAACCATTCTCCTTTTGAATCCTTCATCCTTGCATAACCCGTCTCAACATCAATTGCATTCTTCCACCAATTTCCACGATCATTGAAATACTGATAATCCGCATCTTTATTTAAGGATTTTGCAAATTGTCCGACTGTCCAATCATCGAAACTATACTCCAAACTGTTGGAAAATCGCCCCAAATCAGATGGTACATATTTATATTTTAAAGTTTTCAGGAAAAAGCTGTATCGGGTGAATACTAAGCTTTTATAGAGATTCTCAAAGAAGTCAGGTAACGATTTGGTAACGGTGCTTATTGCTTTGTTCTTCAATAC
>NZ_SMMI01000006.1 GCF_009733535.1 Sphingobacterium endophyticum
GTCTTGTTTTATGTTTTCCTCCCGCTCCGGGATATCTGAATCGATTATCTTGTTTATCTTTTCAGCTATGCTCCCATCACTGGGAACTTCGCTGCGCTACATGATCATTTAAAGAACTTTCCTCGCCTCCGCTTCGCGCTTCGGCTGTATGTCGTAAAGTACCTTTCGGCACTTCCAAACTTTCACTTTTTATCGGCCCGGGCGTCGCGCCCTGTGCCGTATTCCCTGGTTGGGACTGCAAAGGTAGAAGCTTTTTTTGAATCCGCAAAATTTATTTTAAAATAATTTTCGCGGTGGTTTTCTCCCGGTTTCCAGAGGACCTCTCGGATCCTGCCGGCTACCCGTGCGCTTCCCTTATTTCAGTGGCCCGTGGGCCGTCCCTCCCTTGCGGAGTGGTGCAAAGATAGGGACAAATTACATTCACTTCCAAGCCCCGCGGCAAAGTATTTTTACCCAGGAACCGTAACTCGCTATCCCATTGGCCGATAATTTTTATGCTTAGACTGAAATATGTACCCGAAGAGAATTTTTACAGGGCAAAATTGCTCCTGCGATAAAGATAGCAGGGACAGCCAACCAAAAACAGCTGAGCTATTTTTTCTTTGATCTTTCAGCAAGATGATTAAATTTCAAACAGGCATCAATCCAAAACTCTAAATCTTTCTTATCCTTATAACCATCAAAGTTCACCAAACAATAACCATCCAATTTTCTCCCTCGCATAACCATAGGCTCTACCCCACTCCTTTTATTTAATTGGTCAGCTTGCTTAGGGTCGATCCGGCACATCAAATGTTCCCCAGAAACATTGACACACATTTTACCGTCAACTAAAAATGCAATTCCTCCGAACATGGTTTTCTCTTGCACTTCTAATGCCGTGGCCTCAGTTAGATATTCCCTCACCTTATTTGCAAGATTTAGATCATATGCCATACAAAAGCTGATATAATAAAGTTTAAACTGAAATCAACTGAACCATGAAAATAAAATTAGTTTTTCAACAATACTTTACCGTTCTGTTTACCGCTCCTAACCTCTTTCAAACCAACAACGGCATCCTGCATCAAAAGAACCTTGGAGATATTGATTTTAATTTCACCTTTATGAATCTGATCCAATATTTCATTTAGCTGCTTTGGATTTGGCCCAGAGTTTAAAAGGAATCCATTTACGTTATAAAGATTCAGTAATTCCGGATCCGGCTGTTGAACAAGACTCACAATCGTTCCACCTTCCTTAATTAAAGGAATAAGTTTATTTTGATCTGCTGTTCCGATAAGATCGACTACCAGATCCATTTCTGGCAAACCTTCTAGATAATTTTCCACTTTATAATCGAGATAGAAGTTAGCGCCCATATCGAGCACGGCAAACTGATATTGCTGAGAACCGACGGCATAGGTAGTAGCACCGGCCTTATTCGCAAATTGAACGGCATAGGAGCCCACATTACCAGAAGCTCCTACAACTAATGCACTCTGCCCCTCCCTCAATTTTCCTTTATCAAACAATGCATGCCAGGCAGCTAAGGAAGAAACGGGACAAGCGGCAGCCGACTCAAAGGCCAGGCCGATGGGGATCTTACTTAATTCCCCCGTATTGACCACAATCTGTTCCGCAAATGCACCACCATAGCTTCTGGGATTGGCACAGACATAATCACCGACCTGAAATCCATCCTCTGTATTAGAGATTTGAACAATTACACCGGAGAATTCTGCACCCGGAATAAATGGAAATTTAATGTGCGGCATCGGAATTGTCTTTTCCAGGACCTTAACATCGAAAGGAACTATACCTGCATAGAGTACATGGATTAAGGCAGTCCCAGCCTTTAATTCAGGATCATGGATACTTTCATATCTCCCATTCTCAATATCTCCAAATTCACTATAGAGGATTGCTTTCATAGTAGAACTATTGTATTTAATAAATCACCAGAAAAGGATATAGTTTTGAATTTAACATTTATTATTAAGAAAAGGAACTTTTTTTTATTTTTTTTAACCTCATTATCAGATACTTAATGAGTTTTCTGATAAAAATTCAAAAAAATATTTTGATTATACGAAACCCTTCGTACATTTGAATACGAAAACATTCGTAGATACTAATAGATAACGTATGAAACCGACAGAAAGCGAAATGGAAATCTTGCAGGTCCTTTGGGATAAGGGACAAAGCAGTGTTAGAGAAGTTTTTGAGACCTTGGACAAAAAGGACGTTGGATATACCACTATATTAAAACTTATGCAGATCATGCATGACAAAGGAATGGTAATTAGAGACACAAGCTCGAAGACCCACCTTTACCAAGCGAAATTAGTTAAGGAAGAGATCCAAGAAAAAATGTTGGATAAAATGATTGACTCTGTATATAACGGATCAACATCTCGATTGGTTATGCAGGCCTTAGGAAACGAGAGAACAAGCCAAGAGGAGTTGGATGAGATTAAGGCATTTTTAAAAACCCTTGAATTGAATTAGACATGGAAAATTTCATCATCAATTTTAGTCACGCCCTAGGCTGGAGCATTACACATTCCTTGTGGCAGGCATCCATTTGGTTTATTATCTATAGTTTATATACGATGTTTTATCCACAGCTTACGGCAAAAGCAAAGCACAATGCTGCATTTGCGACTCAAATCTCAATTTTCGTCAGCTTTATCTTCACATTTATCTATTTCTACCAGTTAGGAAATCAATCAATTGATTTAAGGAATATCCGTCCAGAAGATTTTAAAAACATTGTTGGTCAAATCGGCGATGAGCAATTTAGGTTTGAAAATTTATTGCCATATGTTGTATCGGGCTATTTGATAGGGTTTATCGTGCAGATCTTGTTATTAACCAACAGCTTAATAAGATTAAGGACATTGAAGTACAAAGGCCTGGATTCGATCCCCGAAAATTGGAACAAGCTATATGAAGGGGCAAAGCAAAAATTAGACGTTAGGAAATCCGTTGGCCTATATCTGTCCAACAATATTTCGGTTCCGATTACACTCGGACATATCAGGCCCTTCATTCTCTTTCCTATAGCTTATGCGAACAAAATGGACCTGGCCCACGTGGAAGCCATCATACTACATGAGCTAGCCCATGTAAAAAGGCAGGATTACCTTTTCAATCTATTGAAGGTAGGCATAGAAACGGTTATGTTCTTTAATCCATTTATATGGGCATTATCAAAAGTTATGGAAAGGGAAAGAGAACATGCCTGCGATGATATGGTGGTGGAACATATTTCCACGCCATTATCCTATGCACAGGCCTTAGTGAAATTGGAAGATTTGCGCATGCGATTAAATCCAGCATTGACATTAGCAGCAACTGGAAATAAAAACCACCTATTAAATAGAATCAAAAGAATCACAAAAATGGAAACGAATTATAAAAATGTAAGGCCACAATTGATTGCGGTATTAATGAGTGGGATTGGGATATTAACCTTGGCATTCCTATTACCTATAAATAAAAGCAATGCTCAGGAACAACAAGCTTCGGAAGCAAAGGTACAAGCCACGAATAAGATAGTTTATGACACCATCAGGCCGGAAATTCCTGAACCTGCTCAGGTTCCATTGAACGCAAAGGAGCCTAAGGCAATGGTCATACAGCAAAACAATATGATAATTGACACCGTGGAGCTACCCTTAGAGGTCAGGAATAAAATCCGTTCGATTGAAGCTAATTCTAAGAAAATGCAGGAATACTACGATTCTAAGGAGTGGAAGGATAAGATTGCTGAAATCAATGCAAATGCTATGAAAGTCCAGGAAAAATTTAATTCGCCTGAATGGAAGGCACAGATGAAGCAAGTTGAGGAAAACAGCAAGAAAGTAACGGCTTATTTCGAAAGCCCGGAATGGAAGAAGCAAATGGCAAACATTGAGAAGGAAGCCTCAAAAGTTCAGGAGTATTTCAATTCTGCCGAATGGAACAATCAGATAAAAAAGATTGAAGAAGACAGCAAAAAAGTAACTGCATATTTCGAAAGCCCGGAATGGAAGCAACAAATGGCAAACATTGAAAAGGAAGCCTCCAAGGTTCAGGATCACTTCAACTCGCCTGAGTGGAGGAAACAGATTGAAAAAATAGAAGCAGATGGTAAAAAATTAGATGAGTATTTTAGGAGTCCCGAGTGGAAAAAGAAAGAGGAAGAATGGAAAAAGCTTCAAAACTCTCCGGAGTATAAAGAGATCAACCAGAAGTATCAGAAAGATTTAGAAGAGCTAAGAAATAAGAAAGGGATTTCAAAGATTTAAAAGCTTATAATTTATTGTTTCGTTGTTTAGTTTTAGGAGGCCTCAATTGGGGCCTTTCTTTTTTGATGTTAGGGAAAGCTATAAATTAGTAATATTGCATTGTAAGAAAAACTAAATGAATGGAGCTAATTTATTGGATTGATTTATTGGGAACCATGGTTTTTGCCATTTCTGGCGCTATGGCAGCAAACAGAAAAGGTATTGATATTTTTGGAGCCACATTTATGGGGTTTGTCACCGCTATCGGAGGTGGGTCCCTTAGGGATGTCTTTTTAAACTTAAGGCCGGTTTGGGTGGAGGATGGGAATTACCTATTGGCCATCCTAATAGGTGTCCTGATATCCATATTTTTTAACAAGAATTTAGATCGGTTTGCACGGACACTTTTTCTATTTGATGCATTGGGAATTGGTTTTTTCACGGTAGTAGGAGTTGAAAAATCATTGGCATATGAGAGCAGTGCGATTTCGGCCGTAATGCTGGGGATGTTTTCAGCCTGTATGGGCGGGGTCATACGGGACGTATTAATGAATGTCACTCCATTAATACTTCGAAAAGAAATCTACGCTTCCGCCTGCTTAGCTGGCTCCCTAACGTTTGTAATCTTACAGATGACACCGGTCAGTGATGATGTTAATTATTTTGTGAGTGCAGGTGTTGTGTTTGGGATTCGGTTTTTATCCGTTAGATACAACCTATCCTTACCTGCCGTTACCCCTGTACAGCAAAAGGAATAGCCGCCTTAAATATCGGAATATGTATTAAATATACAGGTGATAAAAAAGCCAGATCTTCGACCTGGCTTCTGTTTTACCTTTTCTTTTTCAGCTGTGGAAAAGTCATTTTATACGAGACCCTTATTTGGCCTTTTGAAATATTATCGAGCTTACTTTTAAGCATAGCTTTTTTCAGAGGCCCAAGCTTATCGATGAACAACTTTCCCTCGATATGGTCATATTCATGCTGGACTACCCTCGCAGCGAGTCCTGTTAGTTCTTCCTCCTGTTCTTCAAAATTCTCATCCAAGTAGTTGATAATGACATTTTTCTTTCTCAACACCTCTTCATTGATATTTGGAATACTCAAACAGCCTTCAGAGAATGCCCATTTTTCACCTGATTCTTCTACCAGGATTGGGTTAATAAAAACCCGCTTAAAATCCTTTGCGGTTGGGTCACCCGGACCATCCTCGTCATCTTCGCCGAATGGAGAAGCGTCAATTACAAACAACCTGATCGGCAATCCAACCTGTGGAGCAGCTAATCCCACGCCATTGGCAGCATACATTGTTTCAAACATATTATCTAAAAGCTGCTTTAATTCTGGATATTCCTCATCAATCTCTTCTGTTCTCTGACGTAAAACAGGATCTCCATATGCTACTATTGGTAATTTCATTTGTTTTTATTTACAGTGCAAAGATATTAATAATTTAGAAGAGGATCCATATTGATTGAATTGACTTATTTTTGCCACATGGATAGTCCAAGCATTACCTCTTTATTTCATTTTATGAAGGATCAGCTAGACCCTTCACTTTCTATGGAACAATCCGATGGATTTATTCGGTTCTTTTGTCCCGGATTACCCTTTGACCTCTATATTATTCAGCGGCTGGGGGTTGATGTTCATGAAATTGATTCTAAAAGAAGGATTATCATTTCCGAACAGCAATTAGGCCTTCAGTTACCAAAAATAAAGAACCGCATCAAGGCACTTTCAGGGAAGGCGGTTAAGATCTATGCCCGTGAAACCGTATTGGCCCGGATCGATAAAAAACAGGCCCTGGCTTTTCAAGAGGAACATCATTTACAGATTGTCCTGCCCGGCAAGTATCGTTATGGGCTCTTTTACCAAGGGGAACTGGTTTCAGTAGCCGTATTCAGCGGGGGTAGGAAAATGCGTGATTATGCAGAGGAATATAGGTCGTTCGAACTCCTACGATTCTGTCACAAGTCTGACCATATTGTAATCGGGGGGCTCTCCAAACTGATCAAGGCGTTCAAAAAGGATTTTAATCCCGATGATATTATGACCTATGTGGATATGGACTGGGCACAGGATTCATCGCTAAAAGCCATCGGCTTTGAAGAAAGGGGGATGAGGAAAGGGGAAACATTTTGGGTGAGCGAAGGGATACAATATATTATCGGGAAAGAAGAGGAACTGCTGGAAATAGCTGATAACCATCCGAATGGTTATTTATACCGTAACCTAGGAAGTATTAAATTAGTAATGTCTTTATAAAAGAAGCTTAATTTTATTATATTTATAGCTTAATCAATCGAAATTTATTCCTTATGAAACGAAAACTTCGCATGGGCATGGTCGGTGGTGGAAACGATGCCTTTATAGGAGCGGTACACCGCATTGCAGCCTTTATGGACGGTAAAATAGAATTAGTTTGTGGTGCTTTCAGTGTAAACAGAGAGATTTCCTTACAATCTGGCGAGGATTTATTTGTTCCGGAAGAGAGAGTTTACCCATCATACCAAGAGATGATCGAACAAGAGGCAAAGCTTCCTGAAGGGGAACGCATGGACTTCGTCACGATCGTTACACCGAACTTCCTGCACTTTGGACCGGCGAAATTAGCCTTAGAAAACGGATTCGATGTTGTCGTAGAGAAACCGATGACTTTAAATTTGGAGGAAGCTTTGGAATTACAGCAGATCGTGGAGCGCACAGGTCGTACGCTTTGTTTGACGCACACCTATTCAGGGTATCCGATGGTAAAACAAGCAAAAGCGATGATCAAAGATGGATTTTTAGGTAAGATCCGTAAGATTATGGTTGAATATCCACAGGGATGGTTAAGCCGACTAACAGAACGTGAAGGCAATGCCGGTGCAGCATGGCGCACAGATCCTAAACGCTCCGGAAAGTCATTAGCCATGGGCGATATCGGTACGCACGTAGCACATTTAGCTGAATATGTTACAGGTTTGAGAATTACAGAAGTATGTGCGGACCTAACCTCATTTGTAGAAGGCAGACAATTAGACGATGACGGGTCGGTATTATTGCGATTTACTGAAGGCGCAAAAGGAACCTTAACTGCATCTCAAATCTGTGCCGGAGAAGAGAATGCCGTTCGTATTCGGGTTTACGGTGAAAAAGGCGGAATTGAATGGGCGAATGAAGACCCAAATAATTTAATCGTTAAGATGCTGGATCAACCAAGACAGTATTTCCGCACAGGAAACGCATATGCGGCACCTTTTACCTTAAGTACATTTGCAACACATAACACTAGAATACCTGCAGGTCACCCTGAAGGGTTATTAGAATCTTTTGCTAACATTTACCGTAATTTTGCGGCAACAGTTGCCGCTAAAAAGGATGGTAAAACACCAACCGCTGAACAGTTGGATTTTCCAAATGTAAATGATGGCGTTCGTGGTATGGCATTTATTGATACCGTTGTTGCTAGCAACGCTACGAATGAAAAATGGACGAAGTTCGTGATATAAAAAATCTGCAAGAACTTGTTGAAATTATAGATCAGGCGAAAGGACATCTTTCGCCTGATTTTCTTATTATCATATTAGGTCCAACAGCATCAGGAAAAACGAGGCTTGCTGTAAATCTTGCAAAGATGATGGATGCTGAAATCATATCAGCCGACTCAAGGCAGGTATATAAAAAACTTGATATTGGCACCGGAAAAGATCTCTCCGAGTACCATTCTATCCCCTATCACCTTATTGACATCGTCGAACCGACAGGACAGTATGATGTACAACAATTTAAGGAAGATTTTGACGCTGCCTACAAAAAAATAAACACCTTGGGAAAGATGGCCATCTTATGTGGTGGTACTGGATCCTACATACAGAGCATTTTACAAGAAAATAGGTATAGTAAGATCCCAAGAGACCGGGAATTGCAGGAAAAATTCTCCAAATTAAGCACAGAGGACCTGAAGGATGAAATCCGAAAGAAGCTAATTCCGCAAGATTTCCAGATCGATTGGAAAAACCATAAAAGATTGGTTAGAGCCCTTGAAATTTTAAACTACCTTGATAAGAATCGCATACCGGTACCGACAGGCCCACTAATTAAGAATTATTTAATCTTTGGATTAAATCCAACGGCAGTCGATAGAAGGGCGAAGATAGATTTAAGGTTAGCGAATCGAATGGAGGAAGGTTTTATAGATGAAGTAAAATCTTTAATAAACGAAGGCGTGAGCCATGAAGCTTTACAATGGTTTGGCCTTGAATATAAATATGCTTCATATTATCTGCTCGGAAAAATTGATGAGGAAGAGTTTTTGAAGAAATTAAGGACAGAAATTCATAGGTATGCCAAGCGTCAGATGACATATTTTAGGAAGATGGAGAAGGATGGGATTAAGATAAACTGGATAAAGTGGGTATAAAAAAAAGCAGGTTGCCGAAACAACCTGCTTTCTTTACAATTTAATCTCTTCGTCCTTGGAGTTAAAGAAGTGGAATTCAGTCAAATAATAAGAGCTCACTTCCTTTACCTTAATCCATTTCCAATATTTTAGAAACCATTTCATTCTTCTGGATATAAGACCAGATTTGATGTAGGCTGCGATGTAGGGGTGTACACAGAGTGTAACTCCGACTTCGTTCTGTTCCTGAAGAATAAAACTCAAATTGCTTTCTATATCATCCAATAAAACGATACTGGACCTAATTTCGCCGGTACCATCACAAGCGGGACATTTTTCATTGGTCACGATGCTCATTTCCGGCCGAACTCTTTGCCTTGTTATCTGGACGAGTCCAAACTTACTAGGAGGGAGAATTGTATGGCGAGCTCTGTCGCTGGCCATTGCTTCCTTCAAGAATCCATATAATTCTTTCCGGTTGGATGCTTTATGCATATCGATAAAATCGATGACGACAATTCCACCCATATCCCTCAGCCTAAGCTGGCGGGCAATTTCTTTTGCCGCTTCCTTATTAACCAGGAGAGCGTTATCTTCTTGATTTTCTTTATTGGCAATTCTATTTCCACTATTGACGTCGATGACGTGGAGCGCTTCGGTGTGTTCCACCACTAGATAAGCACCGCCTTGTAGATTTACAGTTTTGCCGAAAGACGCCTTAATTTGCTTTTCAACGCCGAAGTGGTCAAAAATTGGTTCTTTTCCTTTATAGAATTTTACAATTTTTTCAAGATCGGGTGAAATCTCTTGAATATATGACTTTACTTCCTCAAAGATTTCATTATCATTCACATAAATGTGGGTAAATTCATCGGTGAGGATATCACGCAGGATAGTGGATGCACGATCCATTTCACCTAGTACTTTCTGAGGGGGTTCAGCAGATTTAAGACGTTTGGTAAACAATTCCCATTTAGAGATTAGGTCCAGGAGGTCTTTTTGTAGTTCTTCTACACCTTTACCTTCAGATACTGTCCGGATGATTACGCCAAAATTTGCAGGTTTAATACTTTCTACAATTTTCTTTAATCTATTCCTTTCGGCACTACCTTTAATCTTTTTGGAAATGGAAACCGAACTTGAAAAAGGTACTAATACCACAAAGCGTCCAGCGATGGATAAGTCGGAACTTAATCGCGGACCTTTCGTTGAGATAGGTTCTTTCGCTATCTGCACGGGTAGAAGCATATTTCGGCTTAAAACATCAGATATTTTTCCAGCCTTGTCAATGTCCTTTTCAAGCTTCAAACTATTGAGCAGTTTTTCTTGATAACTGCCATTCTTTACTACCCTTGTTAATTTGATCAAGGATTGTACTTGAGGCCCCAAGTCGAGGTAATGCAGGAAAGCATCTTTTTCGTAGCCTACATCTACGAAAGCTGCATTTAAGCCGGGCATGATTTTCTTTACTCTCCCTAAGTAAATATCGCCCACGGCATAATTATTACCAGCTTGTTCCCTGTTTAACTCAACAAGTTGTTTGTCCTGTAGTAAAGCAATAGTCACCCCCTTATCGGGGACTGAATCGATAATTAATTCCTTTACCAACAGCTACTAAATTAAGGACAGCTGTGGACTCGCTCCACAACTCATAATGTCCGGTTAAACATAAAACCGTTTAATGAAAAAAACAATCTATGATGAATAATCGATCATAGATTGTATCACTTGAATCATAAAGCTTACGCTTTATATTTATTTTTTCTTGTGTCTATTTTTTCTTAAACGTTTTTTACGTTTGTGAGTAGCCATTTTGTGTCTTTTTCTTTTTTTTCCGCTTGGCATAGCTTTAATGTTTTTAAATGATTTTAAAAAATGTGTTAATTACTTACTTAGTTCTTCGATCCTACGATCGATGAACTGGGAGAGACTCGGATCTGCAGCCATTTCCTTGCTTTTTTGAAAAGCGGCAATAGCTTCGTTCTTCATCCCTATATTTTCATATCCTGTCGCCAAATAAAAATATGATTCGGCGTCAGGTTTCTGTTCAATTACAATTTTAAAACGATCGATCGCCCGATCGAATTGACGCGACTGTAATGAGAACAAACCTAAGGTTTTATTAGCCTCTAGGTTTTTTGGGTCAGCTTGGACAACTTCTCTCAAGAAGGCGATACCGGCCATTGGATTATTAGTCCCGGTCACCATTGCAGCACCCAGCCCGGTTTTAGCCTCTAAGCTAGAACCATTCAAATCTACGGCTTTTTGATAAACTTCAATAGCTTTTTGATTTAGTGCAGATGCAAGGGTGCTATCTTGAAGATTCGTATATCCTTTACGGAAATTATCCCCAGATTTCAAGAAATACTCAAACTTAGGTTCTATGCTGGCCATCTGCTCATAAATATAAGCTTGAGGCGCGGGTTTTTCCACATCGTTCCATTTATCGGCAAGTTGCTGGTAGATGGACAATTTTTCGGAACCATCCGCTTTATTAGCCTTAGCTTCCAGGGCGGAGATTTCATTGACAATCGCAGGATTCAATCCTCTTTTAGCTGCCTCAGAAACGGAGCTCAGGTTGAACTGAGCTGCAGAAGCACTCGCTTCAGAGGAAGTGGATGCTTCTGCAGTTTTTTCATCTTCATTGACCAAGCCCTTCACAGGTTTAAACAATAGGAATCCTACAACAAGGACAACTGCTGCAATAACGATGATCTGGATTTGCCTGGTTTTATTCATGTAGATGATTATTTTTTATTTCCGTTCTTAACTTTCTCTACAAATACTTTTGCAGGTTTGAAGCTAGGCACGTAGTGCTCAGGAATGATAATAGCTGTGTTCTTAGAGATGTTACGTGCTGTTTTTTCGGCTCTCTTTTTAACCACAAAACTACCAAAACCTCTTACATAAACATTCTCGCCGCCAATCATAGCGCTTTTAACTACTTTGAAGAATGCTTCAACGGTTTCTTGTACATCAACCTTCTCTAAACCAGTCTTGTTAGAGATTTCTGCAATAATTTCTGCTTTAGTCATATCTATTTTACTCTATATTAATCTATACCCTAAGCTAATCAGCCCGTTTGGGGATGCAAAAGTATCTTTTTAAAATGAGTAATGGAAATATTTTTGTGTTTTTTTCAAATCCAACCCACTATCATTCAATGAATTAGTAGTTTACTCCCCAATATTACATTTCAAAAGGCTTGCAAAGCTACAATTATTTTATTGACAATCAAAGTATTAATGAACTTTCTAAGCTTAAAATTTCAGCCAAATGACGTATGTCATTTTCTTCGTGCTGGGCAGACACCACGATTCGATTTAACATCGGACTTGAAGTTAATGGATAGGGAAAGCTCGATATTAATATTTTTTTTTGCAGCAAATGCTTGTAAAGGAAAGGATCCTTTGAGCTAAAGACTGGAAAATCTTCAATATGATTTAACTTCAATCTTTTTGTGGACTCTCTCAAGAGATTCGTATTTTCTTGCATCTTTTCAAATGCCCTCAAATAAATATCTTCAGCATGAATTAAAGCATACATAGATGCTGGAGAACTGGGAGAAGCACCGTTAAATATCGGATGCCTTTTGACCTGAGCAATGTTTTCTAAATCCCCTAGGACCACCCCGGCATCAGTCCCTAAGCCCTTGGCCAATGAAGCGACCACTGTAACATTTATATTTGGAAGATTTAATTCAATCAAATTCGTGGAAACCTGGTTCCTTTTCAATATTCCAAGACCGTGCGAGTCGTCCAAGATTAGGGTGATGTACTTATTTGGCAATATCCTATCTAAAAAAGAAAAGTCAAGATGACTTGGAATAAGATTGTCAATGCAGTTAGAGATTATGGCAAAATCCGTGTCCTGGGAGCTATTGATATCATGAACGGTCCTTTCGGACCAATCCTTGAAATTCCCTTGTTGTTCTGGCTGGGTATTACGCCATAGCGCGGGGTGGCTTCCAGGAGCATAAACTATATATTTATTTCTTGTCAATGCCAGTACAGCCGCTTGGGCCGCAAGGTATCCGCTTGACAAAACAGCTGCAGCAGCAAATCCAAACCGATTGGCAAGATGATGCTCCGCTTCATCATAAACGCCTATCTGAATGTTATTGGATCTAGAAGTTCCATTGTTTAACCCATAGATATCAATCCCTTTTTTAAAGAGATCGATGTATTCAGGGTCTGTCAAAAGGCCTAAGTAAGCTGTTCCACCAAAAAACAGATAGTCAGTTCCTTCCAAGCTAATCTTTCTTCCCGTAGTTTGTTTCAGGTTTCTAAAGGCAGTCATGGTAAATATTTTCTGGAGTCAAATGTACTGAAAAGCATTTAAAGGAACGGGGCCACGGAAATTCTTTGGTTGAGGTTGATTCGATCAGAACAGATGAAATTTCAGGGGAACATTAACCCCTACCCCAAGGGTAAATCCATCAATAGGTTTGAAATTCTTTTTGGTATTGATATCAAAGCCATATCCTGCAGAAAGCTCCAATATGGAGAATACGCTGATACCAGCTTTAGCTGTCGCGGTATAAGGTGTAATTTCGCCTTTAACAAATGGCCAGACCGCAACATTATTGAGGTAGTATGTAATTCCGAATTCTGGAATTATGGTGGATTGATCCATCATCCATGTAAAATTTGCTCCGGCATCGAACTTGATATATTGAGATTGATTGGGAGCAAATAATGTCCATGCAGATGCTTTCAGAAAGCTACCACTCTGGTATTGATAACCTACTGAAGGACCAAATATCCAACCATCAGCCTGTTCCGCTTTTTGCTGGGAATAACCAAAGCTATTTATTGTACAAATGAATATTAGAATGGAATAGAATCTTCTCATCGACTGCTTTTAAAAATTTACAATAATAATTAAACAAAGTTCCATGATTTTTGTTACTTTTAAAATGTAAATCACAATCACACAATACTATTACAGGAAAACAACAAAGCATGTTCAAACATCTGTTTTTCAGCACACGTACTACTTCCAATTGATAAAATTGGGGTAGCATGCACCAAAAACAATTAATTTATTTTTACTAATTTCTTAACAAGAACTTAATTTCAAACATCTAAATTTCAACACGTTAAATCGTTTGGCAAAAACGAGTTTAACCTTACATGTTATTGCATGTAATCGATCTGCCTGAAAAAAGAAAAAATAATTACTCAGTTTCGGCGTTTAACTAGATAATAAGCCCTAAACCATACCATTCTTTTCCAGGTATATGGCATTAATTAATTCTTTAAATTTTTTACAATTATTGTATGAAAATTATCAGTTTAAAAAGTATGGCTTTGTGTCAATCCCATCCTTTATGTCCTCATTGTGGAGAAGCTTACCTCTATTCAAGAGTACGTAGACCATGGTGGGTAAGATCATTTTTATTTTTCTTGCCCGTAAAGAGATATGCTTGCAATCAATGCAACAAATCTTCTTATATTTTACGTGACAGAGCTTAATTTAATGAGTTATCACACTAACGCTCGTTAAAGCAATTATTTCTAATTTAAACGTTTCGTATAGCATTACTAAGACCCAGAAAGGTTATCGCCCGATTGCCTATTCAACGTGTTGGAAAATCCTATACTCAGGCCAACTATGCTTTCTCGCAAGCATGATCCATCCCTATAACACAGTAAATTTTAAAGGAAATGGGCATCCTATTATTTTTTATGAGGTTCATGGAGCATTAATTCATCGATAACTTCTTCGAGTTTTTGGTAAGGATATTTATGTATAATAAATCTATGATTCCCTTTTTCCATGGGCTCCCAATAATTTGAGCCGTCATCTTCCAATCTAATTTTTCCAGGTCCACTGATATAGAAGTATTTTTCAGAATTTTCGGCCGCAATTAATACGGCAGTTTGATCCCAAGATTTCCTTGATTCGACTTTTTGTTTTTCATAAGTTTCTAGATTGATTTTATAACCGATAGAAACTGGGCTATCACTTTTATTCAACCCGGCAACCTTCCCTCCCGTTTTAATTTTATCACCGATTTCGAATCCCGAAAACAAGATTGGTCTAGGGAAATTTTCAAAAGCATAGATTGCGGACCCAGCATCTTGGTGCACATTAAATTCTTTTCCTTGCGGGAAAGCTGCGGCCATAGCAACCCAATTTTTAACTTTTTGATTTACTAACTGCACTCCGTTAAGTTTTGAATATTGATCAGGTTTGGACTTTAATAGATCACTGATATTAGTCATAAATCCAACGGTAATAATAGTGACGCTATTATCGGGCTGCTTTGCCAATTCCCAACGGTAGATATCAACAGCCAAAGGATAATCTTTATTGGCTAGTTCTGGAGCAAATTGTTTGATTATAGCTTCATTCCAATTATTTCCAGCAGTAAATTCTGGAGCAGTAGGATTCGTCGTTCTTCCGACAGGTATTTCTCCTCGCCCAAAATATCTGTTGTAGACTTCTATGGTTGCCGGAATATCTTTATGAGCGTCACTGGCTAAAGTTGCCAAAATTTCTATTTTACCCTGATCTGCAAACGCATGCAATAATGCAATTGCTCCAATGTCATCATAATCAGGTCCCATGTCGGTGTCAAAGATCACCTTAATTCTTCTATTATCTGAAAAACTTGTTTCTGCTCCAATCAATCTTTGATTGGATAAAAATGAAATAATGAGAATCATTATGATTCTGGAGATTGATAAACGATTATTGTATTTCATATGTTTTGAATTAGGTTTAGTTGATTGAATATAATAAATTTTCATAAATCCATTTTATTGTCGCATAATATGTATTTAGACCCGTATCATTGCTAACCACTAATTAAACTTAAAATTAGCACTATGAAAAAATCATTCTTTTATTCAATAACCTTCCTGTTTAGTATGCTCTTAATGAGCTGTTCAAAAGATGTTGACCCCCAATTAAAAACGATTATTAAAAGTCTTAAAACATGGGGAGCCTTTAAGAGGTCAAGCAGTAACAGCTATAAATTTATCGTTCAACAGAATACATTTTCCTACATTGGAAATGTACGAACTGAAACAATTGTAAATCCAAAAAAACATGTTAGTTGCCCTTAAGGTTGAAAATCAGGGGATGATATCCTTAGCAGGCAAGAGTTACACGAATATTGAGGATGCCCGTTTGCCGGGATACACATTATTTCTATTAAAAAGTTAAACTAATCAACCTCTATTTTCCTAAACTTCACTATTGAAATTATATAATTTAATTAAGGAAATTCCTTGATATATATAAATCAGCAACTGCATTATTTTTAATCTTGAATAGTTTAGAGAACATTTGAATATCCAAAAAAAGGAGATTCAACGATGTTTAAGATTAAAAAAATAAAGAGCTTAAGTATTAGCATTATCCTGAGTTTAAGTTTTCTAACTTTTTCCAAAGGAGAGTTAGCCACGTGGCTGAAAAAAATGAATAATTCAATAATCTTAATTGGGAACTATAAGGAAGGAATGGTTGATCTAAAAAAATTAGAAATTGAACAAACAGGTCTTAATTATAGTTCAAGAGTATCAACATACGGTTGGGAAATAAGCAGTACCTTTTAGTATATTTATATTGCAAAATAAAAAAGCCGTTCAATTTTTATTTTTGAACGGCCTTCTATTACCCTAAATTACTTCTTACCACCACCCCTTAATAAAGCGACTAATAGCAGGATAAATACAGCCCCGCCTACAATCCAAACCCATGGTTTAGCAAACATTCCTTCATCGCCTTTGTCAATATCCACATTGATATCCAATCCTTTGTCCTGGGCCCAACTTTGCACAGAAACAAATAAAAGCGTCAATAATACCGACGGACGCAATTTAAAAATACAATTTCCTTCCATATCTAATAATTTATGACTTATAATTTGAATAATAACAGTTTGCCGGAACAAATGTTTTGATTTAACAGGCTGCAAGAACGATAAACAAAACTACTTAAAGCCAAGAAATTCCTACTTGTCGGTAAAAAATAAATGAGGGTAAAATATTAGGACTAATCTACTGTGGCTTAAAATTTACAAATGAAAGTTTAGTAGATAAACCCCATACTGTCAAGAGGTTTATTTATCGAACTTTAATGTATCAAACACAATTTTAACTTAACCGGCTATCTGCCCTTTTCACACTTACTGCAATGAATCCATATCTTAATTCACAAAATCAAGATCTCATGGAATATGCTAAACAGCATAAGGCCAAGTATAGAGATGCGCAACCTTTTCCAAGCATCTCATTTGACAATTTCTTCAATCCAGATTTCTTAACAGCTGTTCTGGAGGAATTTCCAGACCTTTCAAAAGGGAATAATATTGTTTACAACGATCCCTTACAGAAGAAGCTGGCAGGAAATGGAGAGGAATTATTCGGCCCTGAGACTAGGAAGCTGATGCATTTCCTGAATTCCGAACCCTTCTTAAAATTCGTAAATGAAATTACCAGTATCGATGAAACGCTCTTTGGAGATCCATATTTCTCGGGTGCGGGACTACATGAGTGTAAACGCGGAGGATTGTTGAAAGTCCATGCAGATTTCAACAAGCATCCAATAAACGCGCTTGACCGAAGGGTAAACATGATCATCTATCTAAATAAGGATTGGAAGGATGAATATGGCGGCCATTTCGAACTTTGGGACGAGGAGATGACAGGATGTGTAAATAAGTTTGCTCCTACATTCAACTCCATCGCGATGTTTTCGACAACATCAATTTCCTATCATGGACTTCCCAACCCCTTAAATTGTCCAGAAGATATGAGCAGAAAATCACTTGCCTTATATTATTATTCATATGGAAGGCCAGAGGCGGAAGCAATTGCCTTTAAGGGGGGACACAATTCTATTTTCGTCAAGCGAAAGGATTCTTCCGAGGACTCATCAGCATGGACGGCTTTTGACGAATCAAAACGAAAAAAGCCAATTCTCAAAAGGATCTACAACAAATTTGTCGCAAAGCTACTTTAAAGAAAGAAATATAAAAATTTCTTCTATCAAAAATTTAAGTGAGCACAATTATACAAAGGCTTGAAATATATTTTGAGGTCAGGCCCATCTCCAACTTATTTGCCGGTTTCAGAGTCAGCAGCATCGACTGGCTTTGATTCCGGTGATCCTTTCTGCCTCAAGAAAATGCTCAAAATGACTATGGATGCAACAGAAATAAATTCGCTTTGCCAGTTTTGAAAAGACTCGAACCAAAACTTTGGTTCTTTTAGAAATTCTATTAGACCTAACATTGGTTCTTGTTTTAATGAATTTTCGAAATTAAGTTCTTTATAACTTCCGTAAAGGTGTGCGATCCAGCTCAATAGGAATAAGATTACAAAAGCCAAAGATAAGGACCTCTGGTAAACATACAATCTCCACCCTCCCTTTTTAACCGGCAAAGGCGCTCCCTCTCTATTGGGATCCGGCTCCCTATCAACTTCTTCCCTTTTTTCCAGATCTTTGGATTCTGCAGAGCCAGCCTGCCGTAAAGAAATCGTTAGAATTACATACAGGGACATCTGAAGGAATTCACTTTGAAAATTTTCGAATGTCGAAGAAAGAAAATGGCCGGAAGAAAAATACTCGGTAATTGATTGTTCCCTGGCCCCAAGTTCTCTTATCTGTTCGTTAAATTCCTTCCAACCAAAATACGATTGGCCGCACAGAGCCAAAATAAAAATGCCCAAGAAAAAAATGGACAAGCCGTTTCTGTAAAAAAAACTTTTTTTCATAATCGATCATAGCTTATGATGTTCACACAATCTAACACTTAGAACTCTATTTCGTTCATTCCTGATGCACATTGCAATGAATATTCTATACCCATTGCAATGGATGAGACTTAGCAACTATTGATTAACATATTTTTCACATTAAAATAAACAGCCATCAACGACTTACCAAATAAGCGCTATTCTTGAATAATACTCAACCTTAAAACAATTCTGTTGAAAAACTATTTATTAATTGTTAACCATCAGGTAACACTGTCTTAACATTGCCTGATTAATTTTGACCGACATGAGGTCCGCTACTGAAGGCCTCAGATTCTAACATCCAATTTAATATGAAAAAAACATTCCCTCATTTTCATCGAAGCTCTGCAAGATCTTCACGTGCCTTGCTGCTCCTGATCGGCCTTGGATTCTCTCCTATCATTTCGTATTCATCACATTCAAATAATAACCTTGAATGGCTGAAACAAAAAAAGGTAACCGTATCGGGTACTGTTTATGACCAGAGCAACCAATCGGCATTAGGTTCTGTAACCATCTTGGTTGACGGCAAAGCTATTTCAAGCAGTAACGCACTAGGTGAGTTTTCTATAGAAGTTGACGCAGGAAAGGCGGTTAGTTTTCAAAGCTTAGGTTATGAAACACACAGCCAACAGTGGAATAGCGATAATAAATCCGTTAAAATTTATCTTCGTGCAACAGATGAATCAATCCAGGAAGTCGTTGTCACAGCATTGGGAATCAAAAGAGAAGAGAAATCTTTGGGATATGCAGTAAGTAAGGTAACGGGAGAGCAAATGACAGAAGCCACCCCAAGTAATTGGGTGGATGCGATGAAGGGAAAGGTTGCTGGATTAAATATCACTCAGGCGAGTTCGGGGCCTTTAAATACAGCCAGGATCAACCTACGGGGAGACCGTTCCTTGGATCCAGGAAAGAATGAGGCCCTCATCGTGGTAGACGGTATCCCCATGGTGAATGGAAAATTTAGCTCCGGGGTAACTGATGCCTACGGTGCAGGTTCAAGCGGTGCAGATAAGGACATACCCGTAGATTTCGGAAATGGATTGGGTGATATCAACCCCGACGACATAGAATCCATTTCCGTATTGAAGGGAGCTGCTGCTACAGCACTCTATGGAAGTCGGGCCGGGAATGGGGCCTTAATCATTACTACAAAATCGGGCAGAAACAATAAAAACGGAATCGGAATCACCGTCAATTCGAACACAAGTTTTCAATCTGTCCTTAAGTGGCCGGCATTTCAGTATGAATATGGACAAGGTAACCTGGAAAGGAATGCAGCTGGTGAACAATATTATTCCTATGGCCTTACAGAAGATGGAAGAAATACCGGATCTACCTCAAGTGCATTCGGGCCTAAATTTAATGGACAAGAATATTTTCAATACGATCCAAGTACGGAAACCGGAGGAACTTCAAGAACCCCTTGGGTACCTTATAAAGGAGGGGTTAAGGATTTTTTTGGAACGGGTTCCACCTATATGAACAGTGTATCCTTTGATGGAGGAAATGACAGCTTTACAACAAGAGCTTCCTTAACGCACACTAAGAATAGTTGGATCATGCCCAATACCGGATTTGACAGGCTCGTTGCTTCATTGAACAGCTCGGCAAAACTGAGCGACAAGTTAAAGATTAACATGAAGGCGAATTATACCAATAAGAATTCTGACAATTTACCAGGTACGGGCTATAATAATCAATCCATCGGATATTTTATGATCTTCCAAAATCCAAGTATCAGTTTGGATTGGTATAGGCCCATGTGGAAGAAAGATAGAGAGGACATTGAGCAGATCCATCCGTTCAGTTCATACATAGAAAATCCTTTTGTTATTGCGTATGAAATGACCAATAGTTTAAAAAGCCATGGCATTGACGGAATGCTACAAGGAACATACACATTCAATCCAAAATGGGAAATTATGCTACGTTCGGGATTGAGCATGCGTTCGGATATTAGAGAGCAGCGCCGACCTTGGGATACGGCAAACTTTCCCAAAGGATATTATAAGCAGCAGGATTTGTTCTATATGGAGTCCAATACCGACGCATTGCTTTCCTATAACGATCAGATCAGCGAAGATTTCAACATACGCGCATCGTTAGGGGGAAATATTATGAAGCGGGACATTAAAGAGGATGTTGGTGTTGCCAGAGGTTTGACCTCTCCGGGCGTCTATAAACTATCCAATGCTTTAACAAATGCCCTGGCTGAAAACAATGCTACTCAAAAGGAAATTCAGAGTGTTTTCGGAATGGTCAATTTAGCATGGAGAGATATGGTTTTTGTGGACGTCACCGCTAGGAATGACTGGTCATCTACCCTTCCCAATAGCAGCAGATCTTATTTCTATCCTTCGGTAAGCAGTAGTTTTGTCTTAAGTGAAATGATGGAAATGCCTAGTCAGGTATCCTTTGCCAAACTTCGTTTATCGTGGGCTCAAGTAGGAAATGATGCCGACCCTTATCAAACGATCAAATACTTCAATTCCTCCATTTTTCCAGGATCGGCTGAAGCACCTTCATTACTGCACAATGCTAACCTAAAGCCTGAAATTTCAAATTCTGTAGAAGCCGGTGTAAATGTCGCATTCTTTAACAATAGGTTAACTGCAGATGTAAACTATTACAGCAATCGATCAAGGAATCAGATACTAATTGTTCCCCGAGATGTAACTACAGGCTACAGTTCGGAGGTAATCAATGGAGGCTTAATTGAAAACAAGGGATGGGAAGTCAGTTTAACAGGAACACCAGTCCGCAATGAGAACTTTCAATGGAATGTTACGGCTAACTGGGCGAAGAATAAGAACAGGATTTTAGAATTGAGCGAAGGCGTAGAAACACCGCAGCAAGTGATAGCCTCAAGCGGCTCTGGTGCTGCAGAGATAATTGCAACAGTCGGCGGATCGACGGGAGATCTTTGGGGATATGGGCTGGTAAGGAATGATCAAGGACAGGTTATCTATGATGCAAGTACAGGCTTGCCGGTCCGTCCTACGGATAAGGTAAAAATAGGAAACGCTTATGCTGATTGGCGCGGTGGTTTCCACAATGAGTTCAGATATAAGAATTTTTCATTAAGTGCACTTATCGACGGTCAATATGGTGGTATCGTGTATTCCCAGACACACCATAAAATGACCGAACAAGGTAAGTTAGAGCATACATTAAGAGGACGCGAAACAGGAACGATCGTAGGTGATGGTGTCATTCAAAACGAGGATGGATCATTTAGTCAGAACAGCAAAGAGGTCGCAATTAACACCTATTATGGTGACTATTACAGAAGAGCTAATGTTGAAACCAACAGCTTTGATGCTTCCTATTTAAAACTTCGGGAAGTAAGGTTCGAGTATTCATTACCAAAGACTTTGGTTTCAAGATGGAAAATGAATTCTGCTTCGATCGCATTTTTTGGCCGTGACCTCTTCATGATTACAGATTTTCCGATGTATGATCCAGAGACTGCGGCATTAAATGGTGCGACCATCATGCCGGGTGTTGAAATGGGACAAATGCCAAGCACTAGGACTTTTGGCATGAACTTGAAAGTTAACTTTTAATCTGAACAACAATGAAAATCAACTATAAAAACTTTGCTTTATTCGCAGCCCTAACTGTAGGGATGGCCAGCTGTACCAAGGACTTCACAGACATCAACACAAATCCGAACAAACTGGAAAGTGTAGCACCAGGAACGCTAGTTACTCCCACTGTTTACGGTATGGCGACCTACTTTACCGTCCGCAGCAATGACTTTACTTGGGAAATAATGCAGGATGGACTTGCCAACCCAAGTGCTGCCAATGGGGTTCACAGGTATTATTTTACAGAACAGTCGGGCGATGGGACCTGGAACAATTGTTATAGATTTTTAAGGAACATCCGGGAGATGGAAGACGCGGCCATCAACGGAAATACAAAACTACCTGTCTATGAAGCAGTCGCCACTACATTGAAAGCTTATATCGTTGGAATTTTAACGGATAGCTTTGGGGATGTCCCAGTATCTGAGGCCATGAAGGCCGAGCAAGGGGTAGACCAACCTGTCTTTGATACGCAAGAGAAAATCTATACAGATATGATTGCTGCCCTGGAAAAGGCCAATACCCTGTATTCAGATCCATCAGAAATGGACGGGAATGACCTTCTTTACAACAATGATAAAAAGAAATGGCAAAAATTCAATAATTCAATTCTATTGCGATTTATCTTAAGGACATCAAAAAAGACGAATGCTTATGCTAAGATTAAAGCAATTTTAGATGATCCTGCAAAATATCCAATCTTTAGCTCAAATGATGAGGCTGCTATTTTAAAGGTAAATGGATTGTCACCCTATGATTATGCGTGGGGTAGACGTCAAGATTATGTGAACTTTACGGCAATGGCCTCATTTTTTGTAGATCAATTAAATTCTCTTGAGGATCCCAGGAGACCATTTATCATGACCCAAGCCACCGAATTAGTGGATGGTAAGATTGTACCCATTGGATTTAAGGGAATACCGGCAGGTCATTCTGGGGACCTATCAGCTATTAAATATAGTCCAAGTACTCCAAATGGAGATTTAATGTATCCCAGCAATGTTGGAACTCCCATTCAGGAGTTAATCATGCCTTATTCGGAAGTAGAATTTATTAAAGCTGAAACCTATTTGGCATTAGGATTAACATCAGAATCAAAGTCTGCCTATGAAAAAGGCGTTAAAGCATCGATAGAACAGTATGGAGGTATTGTTCAGGCGGATTATTTTGATAGTCCAGCGGCTGCCTTTGATGGAACACTTGAGAAGATAATGCTACAGAAATACCTAGCATTGTTTATGGTTGATTATCAACAATGGTTTGAATATCGCAGGACAGGATTTCCAAAATTACCCAAGACAGAATTCATGCTTCATGATGGGGTAATGCCTACTCGATTCATGTACAAAAATGAAGTGAGGAGATTCAATCCGGAGAATTACGAAAAAGCTGTTAAGCAGATGGGTGGAGATACTTTCCACACGAAAGTTTGGTGGGAAAAATAAATCCAGCAAAAAATAATAAAGAAAGGCGATCCAATAGGTTCGCCTTTTTTAGGTAGTAATGGTCTATCAATCAACTCCAGCGCAACAAAAAGGAATTTTTTTTTCCTTTATAGCGATTAATTTGCCTAGATAGCGTCATATTTTGGTTCTTATGCATGTATAAAGGAATAACTCTGTAATTTTGAGAAAAAAAATAGTTTGGCTATAAAATGAATTCCATGGATTATGACCTACTGATTCCGAAAATTCTCGATTACCTAACAAAATTAGTATCTGAAGAGCGAGCTGATTATTGTTTCCACAACAGCCATCATACCCAAGATGTTGTTGATGCGGCTCAAGAAATGTCTGACCATTATTCCCTGAATTCTGAAGAAAAATTCATTGTGGTTGCAGCGGCATATTTTCATGATACGGGCTATTTATCAGGTGGTGCTAAAGATCACGAGATTCGCAGTGCGGAGATTGCTGAGCAATTCTTAAAAGAGGAAAAGGTACATGCGTTGGTCATTGAAAAAGTTAAATCCTGCATATTAGCCACCAAGATGCCTCAATCTCCACGAAACTTATTAGAAAGTATACTGTGTGACGCAGATCTTTTTCACCTCGGCACATCAGATTTTGAGGAAAGAAATAAGTTGATGCAACAAGAGGCGGAGCATGTTAAGGGTGTGAAAATAGACAAGTCCACTTGGCGAAGGAGAACTATTGAACTTATGCAACAGCATGCATTTCATACGGATTATGCACAAGAAAAATTAAATCAAGGGAAAGCTAATAATCTTGAATCCTTGCTAAAGAAACAGAGAAAGAGTTTAAACAAACTTGAGGATGAAGCCGATAAGCTGAAGAAACCTGAACGTGGAATAGAAACTATGTTCCGGATTACATCCTCAAATAGTCAGCGGCTTAGCGATATGGCGGATAACAAAGCCAATATACTTCTAACTGTCAATTCAATTATACTTTCGATCATTGTTGCTGTTTTATTGAAGGCACTTGATAGTAATCCACACTTAATCATTCCTACCGTGCTATTAATGGGGACCTCTGTATCCACCATGGTCCTTGCGATCCTTGCTACTATTCCTAAAATACCGAAAGGTCATTTTAGTGATGAGGAGGTAAGGAATAAATCAGTCAATCTATTGTTTTTTGGGAATTTTTATAAAACCAAATACAATGAATATCAAAATGCAATGAATAAGGCCATGGATGACAAAGAATTTCTATATGGCATGCTAACAAAAGATGTTTATTCACAGGGAGTGGTCCTGGGAAGAAAATACCAGCTCCTACGCATAGCTTACGGAATCTTTATGTGTGGTTTAATCATCTCAGTCCTTGCATTCTGCATTGCTGTTCTAATATCCAAATAACGATGAAAATAAAATTCATACTCTATCTTTTATTCATTTCCAGCATCTCATCCTGTCAATCCCAATCCTCCAAACAGGAAAATGGAAAATTACAGGATGTTGAGGCATCTTCAAACTCATTGATAAAGAGTAAATCCTATGTTTTGCCCAAAACATTGAATGAAATTTCGGGAATCACCTTTCTTAACAATAGTAACCAAGTAGTATATGCGGTTCAAGATGAGGCGGGCTTAATCTATACCTATGATCTTTCATCAGGAACTATAACTTCACAATTTGAATTTGGGGAAGATGGAGATTATGAAGAGATAACCAATGATGGTGAATATTTTTATGTATTAAAAAGCAATGGAGATATTTTCAGCATTCCGGTAAGCATGGATGTAGACCAAGCCAAGGTTTCGGAATTTAAGGGCAAGTTGGGGAAAGGGGAATATGAATCTATGGGATATGACCCTGAAAATAAAAGCTTGGTGGTGCTGTGTAAATCCTGCCAAACAGATAAAGGGAACGCTACGCTAACGGGATATGTGATTAAGATTCTTGAGCAAGGTGAATTAAGTTTAAAGAATCAATTCAGCATTAGATTGGAAGAGATTAACCAACTCCTTCCAAAAAACTTAAAATCCTTAAAACCGTCAGCAATTAGCAAAGGAAATGCTGATAATACATGGAATCTATTATCATCCGTTGATAATATGTTAATCTCATTGGATGAACAATTTACACCCAAAGAAGTAACACTATTCAAGAAGAAACAGTTTGCTCAGCCCGAAGGGATAGCTTTTGACTCCAAAGGCCAAATGTATATCAGCAGTGAAAAAGGGAATACTGAAAATGCATTTATCTATCAGGTTAACATTGAAAAATAATGAGGAGAATCTTTTTCATACTTACTTTCTTCGTCTATCAGCTATCATTTTCTCAAGAAATTGACCGACGGTTAATAATTTTTGGAGATGCCGGCGAAATGAACAACAAGCAGAGCTTTTTGATTGAAAGTTCATATGATCTTCAAATACCCCAAAAAACGAAGGCCTTTTTTATTGGTGATAATATTTATCCTTCAGGGATGGGGCTTGAGGAGCCAGAGCGGAGTAGAACAGAGGATATACTAAAATCTCAATTTGAAGGATTTAGGAATTTAGGTGTACCTGTATATTTTTTGGCAGGGAACCATGATTGGGATCATTCCGGAAAGAACGGACTTGCTAAACTGAGAGCCCAAGAACGCTATATTAATGATTTTCGGGATCCCTTCCTACAGTTCTTGCCGACAGCAGGCAGCATGGGGCCAAAGACAATAAGCATTAATAAGAATGTGGTGGCTATTGTATATGATAGTGAATATTGGTTATTCCCCCATCATGAACAGAATATAGATCAGGAAAAAAATCAGTTTATTGCAGATTTAAAGAACCTTATAGACCAAAATAAGGATAAAACCATTCTATTGGTTTCCCATCATCCGATGAGTTCCTATGGTGACCATAGTTTAATTTATAATTGGAAGGATCATATTTTCCCGCTAACTGATGTCAGTCCCTCATTATACATTCCCTTGCCTGGATTGGGATCCCTTTATCCATTGTTGCGATCCAAAGTCTTTAGATCTCCAGAGGATTTAAAACATCCACTATATGCGGATTTGATTCAAAGTGTTACCTCTATAACAAAAGATCATCCTCGAGTATTGTTCATTTCAGGACATGACCATGGTCTACAATATATTTCAAATGATAATATCCGCCAGATCGTAAGCGGATCTGGTTCCAAGCAATCCGATATACATCAAAGAAAGCCCTTAAAATATGGCTATAACAAACAAGGATTTTGTGTTGTTGACATATTGGAAAATGATGACATCCGAGTAACATTTTACATTGACAAACCAAAAAACAAATTAACAAAGGACTTTGAGACTATTGTTGATTTTGCTGCTGAGCAATAAAAATATCCAAACCAAATTTTATGCTGCTTAGAAAATTACATATAGATAATGACATTCTTCAAGATGGAAATATTGAAGAAAAGTTGTCTTTGTGGCCATTCATTCAACATTTAGAGAATCGAATTAAAGAATCGGAGATGTATCTGCCAAAAATGGCAGATAAGCTTGTTCGGGAAAAAATTGATGAGTTCGGAGATATCACAGAAAACAACTTAGAGAACTTCAGAGAAGTTTTTGAGGCGATGTATCATCTTGCCAAAGGAATTCCATCGGACCAGCATGTCAAATGGGGTTTAGGTTTTCCTATTGCCGATCGTGTATTTTATGGCACCAATCCCTTTTACAATCTATTTGAAAAAGATTTTCATAAAATTAAACCACGTCAAGTTCATGGTATTTGGGACTTGGACTTTACAAATAAGCAATTATTCCTTTTAGTTTTAGAACGCTTTTATAATATAAGATCAATTAAGAAAAATCTACGGTTTATAAAAAAAGAAGAACGATTCGACCATTATTATGAGCTCGACATAGACTTCACTTTTGTAAATATACAGGCGAAAAAAGACCTTCCACAGATTGATCTATCATCGATAAAAGAGAAAGATTCTATTGGTTACGAAGATGTTGCTCCTATTCTCGAAAAATTTGACTTGAGTAATTTTATTTTCTCTGGCTTCACAATCTGTAGCTTAAGAGATTGTCAGAACGAATTTATTACAGAAAGCCTTCAGGACCTTATCAATAACCTGAGCATCTATAAAGGGGCTGATGGGTTATTAAAATTAAATGAGATTTTAAATGGCATGCTTGCAATTGAAGGGGTAAAGACATCATTTTATCCTATTTTAAAACTTAATGAAGCCCCAATCTTATCGACAGAATTAGGAAAGAACAGCGTTCTACTGAGCGATCAGGTTTTCTATGAACATTATTTCAATCAAGGTGAACTCTATCAATATTTAGAAGATCCATCCATATTGTCCTTTGGAGTACAAGAAGGGTTCGAATCTGATGACTCAGCATTAAAACAAGCATTGCAAAAGACTGGAATCAGCTCCTATGTTTGTCTTCCATTAATTCATAATGAAAACTTGGTTGGCATATTTGAGGTATACAGTAAGAATGAGGTAAGCCTTACCCGAAATATGCTTATTCAGGTTCAGTCCTTCTATAATCTGATGACCCAACTCGCAAATGAGATTATATTAAGTTTTAAGAATGAGCTGAACAACGTCATATTACATCGTTACACGGCATTACAGCCTGCAGTGGAGTGGAAGTTCAATCAAGTAGCTGCACAGTATTTAGGCGATGTGCTTAGTCAACTACCTGAACCCGAGCAAGAGAAAATCATCTTCAAAGAGGTTTACCCCTTCTATGCAGCAATAGATGTTAAGGATTCAAGTTTTCTAAGGAATAAGTCTTATAGAGATGACCTCGTCATCAGAATCGAATTTGTAGAAAAACTTATTCATGGGCTCAAAAACCATGAAAGCATAAAAATAGATGCTGATTTTTTGCACCGCTTCAATGTAACAAAGGGCTGGATACATGGTCCAAACCTAGATCATTACCTATTGGACATTTTATCATTCTTTCAAGATTATGTTCCTTCATTTCTTAATAAAATAGGCGACAAATCCCCAGAAGCCATTCCTTATTTAAACGATTGTAGGAGTAAATTAAAATACAGTTATGAGGATCTACAATCTAGCAGTGAGTTATTTGAGCGTTCTCTCCAGCGGATAAACAAAACCATCAAACTGGAATTAGCTGAATTCAACGCAGCGATACAGCAAATTTTCCCGTCGTATTTTGAATCTTTTCGCACCGATGGAATTGAATATGACCTGTACATGGGGCAATCGATAGCTCCATTGAAACGATTTGACACAAAATTATTAAAGGAGGTCAGAAAACAACAAATCATCAATATTGCAAAGATTGGCCGAAATACCCATGCTTTGAAAGCAAAACTTGAAATTCCGCTAGAAACGACGCAACTTATATTCATACATCCAAACCCGATCGATATTAGTTTCAGGGAAGACGAACGAAGGTTTGATGTTGAGGGTTCCTATAATATCAGATATCAAATCATAAAAAAACGGATCGACAAGGCATTTATCAAAAACAGTGCTGAGCGGTTGGTTAAACCAGGAACAATTTCAATTGTTTATAGCAGGAATCAAGTATCGAAGGATTTAAAATCATGCTTGGCAGAAGTTTCGGCTTTAGGATACCTGTTTCCCGACTATGAAGAATTTGAACTTGAAAACCTTCAGGGTGTAAGTGATTTAAAAGCAATACGTGTTAAAATAAAATTAGACGATCATCTTTAATCTAATGAAATGATATGCCTTCTTTAATAAAAAAATACATAACCTTTTTTCTAACGCTATTTTGGGGAAATTCTTTTGCCCAAACTGGTGATAGTATTGTCACCGTCATTGCTCCAGAATATGATAATGTCGGCGGGGTTCATAGGTTTTGGTTGGGAGACAGCTATAGAAAACTCTATAACACCCCGGTTAAGATGCGTGTTATGGATCTTTCTAAGGAAAAAGGAGGCTTAAAGATTATCAAATTAGGTGGCGGGATGCAGACACAATCCCTAAGGCTTGCCGATTCAAATGGAGTTGAATGGGTACTACGTTCGATTCAGAAATATCCGGAACGTAGCTTACCGGAAAGTCTTCGCAAAACCATCGCCAAGGACATTGTACAGGATCAAATTTCTATTGCTCATCCATTTGGAGCCCTGACAGTTCCAACGTTTAATAGAGCTTTAGAAATTCCACATGTTGCGCCGGAGCTTGTGTATGTAGGTGATGATCCTCTATTCGGAGAATATAGACCCATATTCAAGAACCGTGCGTATATGTTCGAGGCCAGGATGCCTTTTGAAAATGAAAAAACAGACAATACCCTTAAGGTCATTGATAAATTAATTGATGATAATGACACGAAAGTAGATCAAAAGCTAACACTTCGTGCCAGACTTTTGGATTTTGTTCTAGGGGATTGGGATCGCCATGAAGATAACTGGCGTTGGGATCCCGAAAAGGAAAAAGGAAAGAAAACGTACTCCCCGGTTCCGCGTGATCGGGACAAAGTATATTATAAGACATCCGGAATTTTCCCAGTATTGTTATCATACCAATGGTTGAAAGCACATTTACAACCATTTAGCCCACACATCAGAAATGTTTCCCATTGGAATTTTAATGCCCGACATTTCGATAGATTTTTCTTAAACCACTTAAGTGAAAATGATTGGAAGACGGAGATTTTATATGTTCAAGAGACCTTGACCGATTCATTAATACAGCAGGCGATGCTTCAAATGCCGGACAGCATTGTCAAATTAAGCGCAGCAGAACTTGAAACCAACATACAATCACGTCGTGATGAACTAATGACGACGGGAATTACCTATTACAGGTCACTTGCTAAAGTTGTGGACCTTCCGCTATCCGGAAAACGAGAATTTATCGATATAGATATAGAACATGACGGAAGTATCGGCATTGATGTTCACAACAAAAAGAAAGATGGTACCGAAGGGGCTAGGATTTTAAAAAGAAAATTCAATCCCTTGGAGACCAAAGAGATCTGTATCTATGGAATTGATGGCCAGGATGAGTATAAATTGCATGGAGCAGGTCATTCTCCTATAAAGCTGAGATTAATTGGCGGAAAAGGACATGATAGATTCTTAGCAACGGATGCATTCAAAAATGCCAAAAGAACTTTTCTATATGATGATCGATCAGATACAGCGAACACCTTTAATAACTTACAAAACATCCGTTATCGACTAAAAAAAGATAGTTCAGTACATAAATTCCAATATGATAATTTTGTATATGACCGGAAAGGGTTCTTAGTAAATATGAATTATGGCATAGACAGAGGCTTAATTATTGGAGCTGGATACCTTATCGAAAACCAAGGGTTTCGAAAGAACCCCTTTGCCTACAAACATGAATTCCTTGCCAGCTATTTGACCGGAAGACAGTCATTCATATTTGAATATAAAGGTAATGTCAAAAAGGTTTTTGGAGAACAGGACCTTGCTATAGATTTTCGAGCATTAGGACCGTTCAACCAAAGCAATTTTTTTGGATATGGGAACAACAGCATTTATAAGAAGGAAGACGATTATGAAATAGACTATTACCGTAACAGATATGACTTAGTCAATGCTGATATTTTCCTAGAATATTCCCCTTTTTCAAGGGCTAAAATATTCTATGGCTCTAGTTCAGAATATTATCATAGTCAATCAAAGAATAATGAAGAAAGGTTTTTCCACGAGTTTAATTTGGACCAGCCTCTAGAAAATATTTTTGATAATAAGTTTTTTACCGGTGCGACAATTGGTGTAGATTATGATACTAGAGATAATAAATCGAATCCAAAAGCTGGTTTCAGAATATTTACTCGCTTAGATTGGAAAGGGGAAGTGAATGGCCAGGGTCGAAACTTCACGGCTTTGGACAATTCAATCAGTTTATATAAAACTATTTTCAATGAGAATTTAACCATTGCAAACCGAACTGGCTTAAAAGCGGTTTGGGGAAATCCTTATTTTTATCAGCATGCCATGATTGGTGGAGAGATGAGTCTACGGGGATATAATTCACAAAGATTTACTGGAAAAACCGCCTTGTACAATAACCTTGACGTACGGTTAAAACTATTCAGTTTTAGTTCATATTTAGTTCCGGGAACTGTAGGTGTTATTGGATTTTATGATATAGGTAGAGTTTGGATGACTGATGACCCTTCTAATAAATGGCATATGGGTTCGGGTGGAGGATTCTATTTTATGCCTGGAGATTTAATGGTTATTCAAGCTACCGTTGGTGCAAGTAAGGAAGCCGTCTTACCGTATCTAAGGGTGGGCCTATCTTTTTAAATTCCATGCCCTCCCAGAAGTTCAATTTCCTGTCCTTTAGGGGGTTGACCATCCAAAATTGGCATCGCTTGGGAAATTAATTCCTTTACACCTTCTACCTTCAATGAGTTAGCATGGTCTTCTTTGCTATCCCATATTTCTGTAACAACAACAGAATTGCTATCATTTGAATCAAGTCCAATCGCATAAAGGCTACAACCTTTTGCCTTGGAAACTAATTTAGAGGCTTCCAACAATATCTTCGCAAGTTCCTCAACTTGACCTGCTTTAGCCGTTAATTTCCCATGTAGTAAATATTTATTTGACATATCAATCTCTATAAGGTTATATATTATAAACTGGACAATGTAATCTTTGTTTTGGTGCAATTACAAATATAGTTTCTTGAACTAATTTAATTATTTTGTACCAACATAAACCTATAATTGAAAATGAGACTAAACCCGTACCTATTAATTCTGTTATTCATATCGACCATTAGCAAGCTCAACGGCCAAGAACAGGATCTCGTAAAATATGTAAATACGCTTCAAGGCACACATTCTGAATATTCGCTTTCTTATGGAAATACATATCCCACAATCGGGCTTCCCTTTGCCGTTCATTTCTTTTCAGCACAAACAGGAAAAAATGGTGACGGCTGGAAATATCAATATCAAGCGGACAAAATTCGAGGATTTCAGCAGGTTCATCAGTGCAGTCCATGGATGAATGACTATGCTGTATTTTCCTTGATGCCCGGAACAGGTGATTTGGTGGTTGATGAACATGAAAGGGCTTTGTCTTTTTCCCATAAAAATGAAATTGCTAAACCACATTACTATTCCGTTAAATTTGACAATGGGATTCAAACAGAGATCAGTCCGGTTGAAAGAGGTGCACATATGCGTTTCACTTTTCCCAAACGGGATAAAGCTCATCTTATTTTGGATGGTTACATCAAAGATTGTGAAATAAAAATCATTCCCGAAGAACGAAAAATAATTGGATGGGTCAACAATGGACGGTTCGTCCCAGAAAATTTTAGGAGTTATTTTGTACTGATCTTCGACCAAGACTTTAAATCTTATGGTACATGGGAAAATGAAAAGGGTTCTATAAATACAGGGAATTCAATGGATTCCGGCAAGGGTGTTGGGGCCTATCTAGAATTTAGGCCTGGAAGCAAAGTAGAGGTGAAACTCGCATCTTCCTACATAAGCCAAGAACAAGCGATATTAAATTATAATCAAGAATTAAGAGGGAACAAGAAATTTGAGCAGACAAAAAACAATGCCTTTCATGTTTGGAACAAATTATTAAATCGGGTCTTAGTTGAAGGAGGATCAGAGGATGAAAAGGCGACATTCTATTCATGTTTATTTCGTGCGAATTTGTTTTCCAGAAAATTCTATGAAATGGATTCAAATGGACAACCCTATTATTTTAGTCCCTACGACGGAAAAATACATCAAGGCTATATGTTTACGGACAATGGTTTTTGGGATACTTTTAGGGCCCAATTTCCATTGAGTAATATTCTACATACCGATATGCAGGGTAAGTATATGCAGTCCCTGTTGGATGCACAGCAGCAGGCGGGCTTCTTTCCCACTTGGTCTAATCCGGGGATGTCCGGAGTCATGATTGGAAATCATGCCATTTCCCTACTGACTGACGCATGGATAAAGGGGATTCGAACGTTCAATCCGGACAGTGCCCTTCGTGCATATTACCATGAAACTACAAATAAGGGCTTTTGGGGAGGTTCAAATGGTCGCGAAGGGTGGAAAGAATACTATACGAAAGGCTATATTCCTTACGGTGAAATTCATGAAAGCACGGCAAAGACCCTAGAATATGCATACGATGATTTTTGTGCCTATCAATTGGCGAGGCTAACCGGGAACAAATTCTACGAAAATATCTTTGCCAGGCAAATGTACAATTATAGAAATGTTTTTGATCCTGAAGTTAATTTTGTTCGAGGCCGTCTAGAAAACGGGGAATGGCTAAAAGATTTTGATCCTGTTGAATGGGGAGGGCCTTTTACTGAAGCTAATTCTTGGCAATATACCTGGTCAGTATTACATGATGTCAATGGTTTAATTAACCTAATAGGTGGTGTCGATAAGTTCAATTCAAAGCTCGATGCCTTCTTTACAATGGATCAGCGGATTAAATACGGAACCTACAAACAGGAAATACATGAAATGAGAGAAATGCTTCTGGCAAAGATGGGTCAATATGCACATGGAAACCAGCCCACTCAACATGTACCATATCTTTATAACTTCAGTGGAGAACCCTGGAAATCCCAAAGACAAGTTAGGCTGGTTTGTTCCGAACTATATAATGCAACAGAGAAAGGCTATCCAGGAGATGAAGATCAGGGCCAAATGTCTTCCTGGTATGTTTTGAGCGCTTTAGGTATCTATAGTGTATGTCCTGGCACCGATGAATATGTAATTGGTTCTCCTGTTTTTCAAAAAGCAACCATAACATTGGAAAACGGCAAAAAATTTATCATCAATGCCCCGAATAATAGCTCTGAGAACGTATATATAAAAACCGCTAGCCTCAATGGTCAGCCATTTAATAAGAACTATATTACTTATGAAGATATTTTGAAAGGTGGCGTTCTTGAATTTGAAATGAGCAATGTTCCTAATAAAAGCCGGGGAACAGAGCTTTCGGCAAGGCCATTCTCACTCAGTAAGCTCGATAATTAATTTAGAAAGGATTAGCATAAGAGTACACTGGTTATTTGAATGGGTTTTTGCAAAATAATTTGCGAAACCAAATGATTGCAACTATATTTGAAACCAAATAATTGCACAATGGAAACAAGAAGGGATATATTCCAGGCAATCGCTGACCCCACACGAAGATCGATCATCGCGTTGATTGCAATACAGGCGATGACTCCCAACGCTATTGCTGAACATTTTGAGAGTTCGAGACAGGCTATTTCCAAACATTTAAGGATCTTAACTGAATGTGAAATAATCAAATCAGAGCAAAAAGGTCGGGAGATTTACTACCAACTAGAATTAGATAAAATGAAGGAAATTGACCAATGGATAGAACAGTTTCGGAAGATTTGGGAAACACGATTTAACCAATTGGATGATTTATTAGGAAACCTAAAAAACAAAAATAATGAGTAATAATCTATTTTATTCCCCATAATTTATTTGGTTGGTCACCCATCTCGATTATCATTTCCCCACCCTTGAGAATTTCTGACTGGGGAATTAAATAACTGTCAACCGTTTTCCCATTCAATGTTACATGTTGTATATACTTGTTTACCTTGGATGCATTGCGGGCATAAATAGTAAACTTAGCTCCTCTCCCATATTTATTACCCAGGTCTATTGTAATTTTTTCATACCTCGGTGAGCCCAGCTCGTATGTTGGGATTTCAGTTACTCCACCATCCAGTTGAAACAATCCCAAGGCACTCATAACAAACCAACTGCTCATTTGTCCAAGGTCTTCATCTCCTGGATACGCATTGTAGGGTGATGTTCCATAATATTGTTCTTGGATCGCACGGTTCCATTTCTGAGTCAACCATGGCGCATCTGCCCAATTAAAAAGATATGAAACTTCCATAGATGTTTGATTTCCGTGGTTTACAGGAAATAAGCTAAAGTTATCTCCTGCAGCATTAAAATTCGCCTTAGCTGATTTTTCCATAGCGTCATTCAATCTATTCACAAATTTTTCTTTCCCTATTCCATCTACTAATTCCAATGGCTGATGAGGAACAAACCATGAATAGTTAAAGGAATTACCTTCAACAAATCCCGGAGTATGATAGGGATCGAATGGCTCTATCCATTTGCCCTGTTCATCTTTTGGTCTCATAAATCCAATTGTTCTATCAAAAATATTCTTCCAATTCTGCGATCTGTTCTTGAAAAATAGATAATCCTCCGTGTTGCCTAACGATTTGGCCATTTGGCTCAAACTCCAATCATCATATGCATATTCTAGCGTATTAGACACATAGCCCTTACCTGCAGGGATATAACCATATTTGATATAAGCAGGTAAGTGTTCTACGCCAACTGTTCCCCCACCCGTATATTTCTGCGGATCTACAGTCATCATTTTCTTAAGCCCCCGATAAGCTGTTTTCAGATCAAAGTCCCTTATTCCACTTTGCCAAGCCCCTTGAATCTGCGAAATAACGTGCATAGCAACCATAACCCCAGTATGTTCAATTCCCGCAGGATCTGTATTAAACCATCCTGAATTCTTGTAGAGAGAAATTGCAGATTTTGCCCATGCAGAGGAGATCTCTGGGGCAACCAGGTTGAATAAAATTTGATTATCCCAGAAAGTATTCCAATACTCCCCTGAGATAATGACATCCTCGGGATCATCAAGCTGTTGAATATGCTCATTCTCATCCCTATATCGACCATCGTAGTCACTCCAAATGGCCTTGGCAGCAATTGCCCGATAGAAATTAGTATAGAATTTCTTTTTTTGGAGATAATCTGAAGTTTCAATTTCAATTCTTCCTAAATACTCATTCCAGATTTTACGGGAATTGTTGACAACCGCGTTAAAATCCCAATTAAATGGTTGAATGATCTCCCTTTCCAGATTATTTCTTGCCCCTTGAAGATCAACTAATGAAACTCCGGTCCTTACCATAATTTCTTCCCCATCCGAAGTTGAGAAATTCGCTAAAACTCCCAGATCACCTTTACCGTTGATTTGGCCTATTTTTGAAAAAATCTCATTTCCTTCTAGATACTCATGATTCCTATTCCATCCTGGAATATATCCCTTAACTGCTTCGATGGTTTCATTCTTCCAGCCCGAAAGAGATTTAAAAGGCTTATTAAATTGTATAACAAAATATAGGGTATACTCCTGTTGAAGGGAATATCCTGTGAATGCATTGTAATATGACGCATACCCTTCAATCTCAGTATCAGAGACTTTGGTGATCTTCGCATCGGTCAGGTTATGAGGGTATTCATTGGGGGTAAACATATCGATCAAGACTCTTGAACTATCGCTTTTAGGAAAGGTATATCTCTGTAAGGCTGCCCTTCTTGTTGCAGTTAACTCAGCCTTAATTCTTGTATCGGTCATGAAAACGGAGTAATAGCCTACCTTGGCAATTTCCGATGATTTATCAATACGTGATCTATAGCCTTCATCAGGGAAATTCTCACGTCCCGGATTTACTTTAATTTCCCCAACAGTAGGCTGCATGAGCAAACCAATCATTGTCCAGTCACTAAAGTGGCTAAATCCCATAACATTTTCTATGCTGTATTCATATCCTGCTTTCCATGTTTCATCTTGATTGTCAGGCGCAATCTGTACCATGCTTAATGGAAGTACTGGCGATGGTTTAAACATCCATCTAGAATTCCCTGTTCCAACCAATAAATCAACATAATCTACATATTCATGCAATCTTTTTGGGGAAAGCTCAATATTTCCGTCAAATAAGATCTTAGACTTGTTTTTAACAATAAATTTTGAAATCTTTTTGGATTTAGCAGTGGAAGCAGGGACATTGACCTCCTGAATGCTCTCCCCTACTTCAATATTCTTATTTGAAACTAAAGTTCCATCCAGATAAAAAGATAATTCCTGCGGTCGGTCAAATTGTTTAAGATCTACCAATATCGATTGAAACCTTTTATTTCCGCGTATATATTCAAATGGAGCTTGTTCAACAGACTTGATCAATGTGGACGTTGTAGGATTGAGCTCCATTTTAGAACGGCTGCTTAAGGCGATATAATCAAAAAGAGCCCAATGTCCAGAAACAATACCCATCTGGATTTTATTCATTCCTTCCTTAAGAAGGTCATTTGCAAAATCAATCCTTAGATCTTGGGGTTCAACATGAATTGCATTACCTTTTAATAAGGAATCTGAACTTCTACCGATTAATTCTCTTTCATATCTTTTCCCATTGATTTCAATTCTAATTTTTGAGGGTGTTTTAGAACTTATGCCTGTAAAACGCAATAAAAGTGAGCTTTGCCCTTTATTAGGTGTTGATTTAAGGTCAAACATCAATATTGGAAAATGCCGGGGGTGATATCCTGCCCAGTAGCCTCCACCAGCAAAACCATCCAATGGTCCTGGCAAAACATATGGCCAGTCCTTGGAAATGTCTGAATATCCAACATTAAATATACTTTCTCCCGAAAAATTAGCTAGAAAACTCTCATAATCTTTTGGAGATAATGCAAATTCACTAGAACTATTGTCCTTTTTGCCAAGTTCAAAAATTATTTTTTCTTGGGCCGTTACATTGAAAAAGCAATAGATAATAAGGACAATAATAATGCTGTGTTTCATGATTCTTAAAATTAATGAATTAGAATTTGTGGTTGCGAACCGTAGACTAACTTATGTCACTTTGAGGGAATCATGACAATGATCTGCTAATGTAATTATTTGAAGTCTTAGGTTTACGCATCCAATCTAAGCATTTTTAATAAGTTATGCATCTAAAACTTTATGAATCTGAAGGTTTAAACACGAAAAGTTAAAACCAGTTGAAAACAAAAACCTTGGTATGCTGTTATCCATCAGAACATTGTCATAAATCAACCTTAATTCCATATGAAAAGAAGAACATTTATAAACAGCATAAACATTGGTTTGGCTTCTTCCCTATTAATTCCTTCCAAATCTTTTGCTGTTGATCAATTCTTAGATCTAGCACTCACGCAGGATGAAAAAGAACTTTCACAGCATACCATCGATTCCGTGGTGTTCTCAAGGGTAAAGCTTAATTATCCGCGATTAGTGGGCAAGAATGCTAAATTAGATTTACATGGACATGGCCCTGATTTGGAGATATGCGCGATAAGGACAGACCAGGGGGCAATGGGATGGGCGTCCCTTCGGGGTTCTAAAAAAGATGCGGAACAATTAGTCCCCCAACTTATCGGAAGAAAGGTGTCTGAATTATTTTTGCCTAAACAGGGAACCTTGTTGGATAAGAACATAGCTTTCGATATGGCCTTGCATGATTTAGCTGGGGTGATCCTGCAGAAACCTGTTTATGAACTGTTGGGTAGAAAAGAGCCATTTATCACGAAGTACTATAGCGGAATGATCTATTTCGACGATCTGGAACCGAAAGGAAGTCCCTCTGGAATCGATAAGATTTTAGAAGAATGCCGCTTTGATTATGGAGTTGGCTATCGTCAGTTCAAATTAAAGATCGGACGGGGGCATAAGTGGATGCCAGCAGCAGAAGGTCTCCAAAGGGATATCGAAGTGACCAAAGCGGTTGCGGCATCATTTCCTGATTGCGAAATCCTCGTTGATGGCAACAATGGATTTTCAAGTGATGATTTTATAAAATATCTACAGGGAGTCGCCGGGATAAAACTTTTCTGGATTGAGGAGCCGTTCCATGAAACGATTGCTGATTATAAGAAACTCCGCGAATATGTACGGATAGAAAAGTTGGACACACTTTTGGCTGATGGCGAGGCTGATCCGGATCAACAATTTTTAAAGAAACTCTTCGAGCAGAAGCTATTGGACGTTCAACTCACCGACATCGAGGGCTTGGGATTCACGAACTGGAGAAATATGATGCCGGAATTAGTAAAAATGGGAACACAAGCTTCTCCGCATGCATGGGGTTCGTTATTGAAAACAAACTATACAGCGCATTTGGCAGGCGGCCTGGGCAATACCGTCACGATAGAAGGCGTTACCAGCGCTTCAGATGATATGGATCTAACTGCATATACCATTAAGGATGGAAAGTTAGTGCCTCCTAAATTACCCGGCTTTGGAATGCAGTTATTGAAAAAGGTTTGACCCTCCTAAAAAAGACCGTCGATCCATAAAAATCGGCATGCCAAAATATTATGCAGTAATTATATAATTCCCAAACCGTTTTTTGTCCTGGTTGGGGTAAATAAAAAAACACCCATATGTTTCCATATGGGTGTTAGGGTTTCTTTTAAAAGATTATTTTTTACCAGCCAGGGTTCTGCCCCAGGTCAGGGTTTAGGACTAAGGAGTTGGCAGGGATTGGATATAAATATTGTCTTCCATCCGAATACCAAGTCCTAGGCTGTGCTTTGAACCACTCCAAGTGGTTTGTTGAAGTCATTGTCTGGAAATTACTTGCTTTTCCACCAATGGCTACTTTGGCAACCCCAGCAGGGACAGTAATACTAGGCCCTGATTTGCTACCATCATAGAAAACAACGTCCGGTTTACCATCATGATCCAAATCCATCAACTTATCCAAAGCCGGTACATAGATACCAGTCCAAGGTAATTGAGCCATTAATTCACCACGCTTCCATCTTTTAAGGTCGTTAAAACGAAAACCCTCTAAAGCTAACTCCACTTGTCTTTCTCTCCTAATTTCTAATAAAATTGGATTTGTTACACTTGGAAAGAACGTTTTCTGAAGGTATGTGTCTACTTTTGTAGGAAGGACTTTTGTTCCTCCGGTTATTCCGCTTCTTTCGCGAAGAGCACCGATTGACCGTGTCCAATCAGCTACAGATAGTGTTCCCAATTCAGCTTTAGCCTCGGCAAAATTTAGAAGAATCTCTGCAAACCTCATTAATGGAACCGAGTTGGTATTTGTTCCGCCATTGTCATAGGAAGGATCGTCCATTGTATATTTAATTGCTTGGTATCCCGTATAGGTATGACTTGCGAAATTTGGAGGTGTTGCAACTCCTGCCCTAGTATAACCGGGTGTACGGATCAACTGCGAAAGTCTCGTATCGCGATTTTGGGTTTCCTCGAAGAACTCCTCGGCCATAAATCCTGGACGGTCTGTATAGGGTGTTCCATCTTCATTAAGAATGATATTAATAAATGGACGAACCAAACTATATCGAGGTCCATAGGTTGCAGATGTCCACCACCAGTTCGCATCGTTCAAGATAGCCAATTCACTGCTAAATGCTACAGCCAACATAACTTCGTTCGTAACAGGTTTCTCACTGATGAACAACTGACGCTGAGATAGTTCTACCCCTTGCGCCGTGTTCAGGGAATGCGGACCTTTGGACATCACTTCCTCTGCGGCTGCCGCAGCTAACTGCAGATATTGATTTGCCGAAGAGCCGAGATTCAGTTCATTATGATATTTCCTGTAGGTCCCTTCAAAAAGTGCGATTCTTGACTTTAACCCCATCGCTGTCCATTTTGTGATGAGGGTTCCATCAGATGAACCTGAAGCTATATTTGCATAGGCAAAATCAAGATCTGCCATGATCTTATCCATGACCAATACACGAGAATCACGTTTACCATACAATACCTCTTTATCATCCACACTCAGTGGTGTTTCTACCCATGGCACATCGCCAAACCGAACAACCTTATCATAATAGAACCATGCACGGAAAAACCGGGCAATCCCCAGATAATTATTCTTTACGTCCTGGCCTAAATCAGAGCCCTCCAATTTCGTGATGAAATGGTTGATGTTTCTCAGTGCGGACCATGACCAGCCTGAACTTGTTTCTGCCGAATAGGATCCATCCATCAAGAAATTGTTCAAACTGTTTACGGCACCATAATCGGCCATTGCATCACCTTTAAACGCATCGGAACCGGATGTAATGTTATTGTAAAATGAATAGCTATATGTTTTCAAACCGCTCTCTGTTCCAAAGATATCGTCCTCGGTAGCAGTTGCCTTCGGGGTCTCACTCAATTCACAAGAAGTAAATAGAAGTGCAGTAATCCCCAGTGCTAAAAATACTTTTTTCATGTTTTCCTTCTTAAAAATTAATCGATAGGTTAAAACTCACACTTCTCATGGTCGGATAGTTAAACCCGTCCCCACTACCTGTTCCAATATCGGGATCTGAATTACCGATGTTGGCCACATCGATATCTCTGGTGTTCTTATATAAAGGCGACCATGTCCATAAGTTCTCCGCAGAAAGTCCTGCCCTCAATCCCTGTAACTTTAACTTGGAAACAAAACTCTGAGGAAAGCTATAACCCAGCTGAATGTTCTTCAAACGAACATAGGCCGCATTTTGAAGGTATCGGGTTTGCGTTGTCTGCTTTAAAGAAGTATTATATCCAGCATATCTTGGGAAGTAAGCACCTTTATTGTCCTCAGTCCAATAATTGTCTAGATGCCATGTTGGCAGATTGTTATATGGCCTGTTGTATTGTCCCCAAAAAATAGATTCATTACTTGGATACCAATCCTGTTTTCCTACGCCCTGAATGAATGCAGAGAAATACACATTAGAATAATCCAGATTTAAATTGAACCCATAGATATATCTTGGCTCTTCATTGCCAATGATAGACAAATCACCATGATCGTTAAGCGTATTACTTCCATAATCAATCACCCCATTTCCATCGATATCAGCAAACCTAATATCTCCAGGGTAGATCTTTCCTGAGTTAGAAGATTTGATTAGGGTCTGTTTAGGAGCTCCATCAATTTCCTCCTGTGAGGCAAAAAGGCCTTGAGTCGAATAGCCCCAGATCTCACCGTATCTTTTGCCTGCATAATAGTCACCAAGATTTCCCGTTTCATTATTAAATCTGTCTATGGTCGACCTGTAGTCCGCAAGAGTCGCTTTTAAGCCAAACCCTAACTCCTTGGATCCCACCTGAAAGCGATCGCGATAGGACAGTGTAAGTTCAAAACCAGAGGTTGTCATATCGGCATAGTTTCCCTTTGGAGAGGTTGCCCCAAAGATTTCGGGGAGCTGTTGCCCTACCGTATACATGTTCAAGGTTTCTCTACGGTACATATCCCCGGTAAAGGTTAGCTTATTATTCAAGAATGTTAAATCAACACCGATGTTTGCCGTTCTTGCCGTTTCCCAAGTCAAGTTATCAGGAATTACGCCGGGAACGCTTGTGTACATGTTTTTCATCCCGTTCAACACCCTGCCCGATGTAGAGATATTATATATATCCAAGAATGAATAAGGTGAAATATTACCGTTACCCAATGATCCATAGGAAGCACGGATTTTGAATTCTGAAATTGCATTCGGATTCACAGTCCAGAAAGGTTCCTGAGAAACTCTCCATCCGGCGGACACCGAAGGGAAGAATGCCCACTGTTCGTTGGTCGGGAATTTAGAAGATCCATCATAACGTCCGTTTGCCTCAAAAAGATAACGATCCTTAAAGATGTAGTTCACACGGAAGAATAAACCGGCTAACCTATATCGGTTATAGCCAGCTGTTGCCTGAACAGCATCGCCCAAGGCTAGATTTATGTTTTCAGTATTCTCTGTTAAAAGGCCGTTCTTAGTGATATAAGTTGCATTATAGCGCTGTTGCTCATAGTTATATCCGATCAACCCCTTGAAGTAATGGTTCTCTGCAAAGGTGTTCTCATATTCACCATATAAGTTGGTGAACAAATAATTGTTCTCTTGGGCAACTTGATAGATATTATCGTTCATCCCTGTCTTTAAGGGAACGATAACGCCTTCTTTCACACTGTAGGGAACCGGCACCCTTACTCGGGTTGAGCCATAATCTCTATTACGGAAGGTTAGATCTCCTTTAATGCGGAACGTATTGTTAAAGAATTTAGTGGAAAAGGAGGTCGTATTCCGTAAATCTTTCTTTTCGAAATCCGTACCATTCTTTCCATATATAAAATCTCCTAGTGTGTATGCTGCAGAAAATGAGAAACTCCCGTCGGGATTGTAAATCGGTGAGGAAGGGTGCCCTTCGTCAGCGATGTTACGCCAGATATTTCCCCCTTCTCCAGCTGTTGAAGGATCATGATATTTCATGAAGGCATAATCAATGTTATTCTCTACCCTCAACCAATCCGTTACCTGTAGGCCAGCTTTCGCTCTTGTATTATAGCTCTTATAGGTATCGGTATTGTATCTATATAGTCCTTTGTTGTCAAATAAACGACCCGACAAGAAATAATCTATCTTGCCTGAAGTTCCACTTGCCGAAAGGTTATGATCCTGAACGAATGTATTGTCTTTAATTAATGCTCCGTAGTAATCTTCATTTCCATAATAGACGTATTCACCATTACTATTTAACGTAACTTCTTCGGTATTCCCTGCTTCCTTTCTCTTTTTGAACTCCTCAAGCCAGTCAAGCGTGAAAATTTGGGTCTTATTTAATTTACTTGGAATTGAAGAATAGTTGTTCCAGGCATTATATGCTTCAAAGAAACGTTCGGCGTACGTATAGCCATCGGTTACAAAATCCGGAAGTGTGGTTGGCTTTTGAGAAGTCAGGCCTCCAGAATAATTTATCGTGCTACGTCCTTCCTTTGCACGTTTGGTGGTAATCAGCACGACTCCAAATGTACCGCGAGACCCATAAATTGCCGCGGATGAGGCATCCTTAAGTACAGAAACCGATTCGATATCATTTGGGTTTAGAATAGAAGGATCACCTTCCACCCCGTCAATAAGAATTAACGCACTACCCCCCTGTCCGATGGAGGTTGTACCCCGTATGTTGAATCCTGGGGCACGGGTCGGTTTCCCGTCTGCAGGTGTAATGTTCAAGTTAGGAACAGCTCCCTGCAACATTTGACTTACATTGGCCAGCGGTCTTCCTTCAAATACTTCAGACCCTACTTGATCCACCGCTCCGGTTAGGTTAGCTTTCTTTTGAGTACCGTACCCCACCACAACAACTTCATCAAGAGCAGTATTGTCAGGTTCCAACCTGATGGTTACATCGGTCTGGTCCTGAACAGTTAATTCTTGGGAGATAAAGCCTAAAAATGATAAACGAATTCGTTGACCGCGTTCCGCAGTAATGCTGAAGGATCCGTCTTCACTTGATTGAGCAGAGGCTTGGCTCTGTAGGTTGATGATGGTCACTCCAGAAAGGGGAACTCCGGCTGCATCATAAACCTTTCCATTGATTTCTTTCTGTTGGCCTTTCGCAATTTCAAGCTTCACCGACAGTCCTGAAGCTATCGAAGGACTGAAGGAAACTAGTGACATGCAAGAGACAAACAATAAGAGCTGTTTGTTTTTCAATTTCATAGTTTTGGATGATTTAGATCAAGCCCAAACCTACAAGTATTAAATTAAGATTAAGTGATTTAAATATTAACAATGTGTTATTTGAACAGGTATAATGGCGCCTAAATAAGCCCAAATTCCAAAATCCAATATTAACCCTAGAGAGAATTTAAAAGATATTTAAAGTAAAAAAAACATTAATAAAGCCTTTATAAAACAAGAAATTAGAATGAAATTCCCAAGTTGGGTGTAAAAAAAAACTCTAATTTTACGCAGAGAATTGACTGTATGTTAATTTTTACAATGTTAAATAATTGTTAATAAATAAAATAATTGGCCGATATGAATATCTACCTCTTTTCCTTGGATAGATCTTTAATATAAATATTTCTAAAGTCCACAGGTTGCCCCTCGCTCTGCAAAGCAATAAATCCCTCGCTTAAGAATTTACCGTCAACTTTCATTTTCGGATCATATCCATTTGCTGTTCCACCTCCGATCTGAGGTTTAGAATACTCAAGGACAACTTCTCCTTCTATAACATGTTGAATTAAGGAATCTCCATATACAATTAACTCACCTTGCACCCATTGATCTGCAGGATAAGTCTTGGAGGTAGAATTTAGACAATGGGAAGCTGCAATCTTTCCTTGATAAACCACATTGGTCCCAGGTGAGCACATATTACCGGTTGGCCTCGGCTTTCCGTCTCCTAATCCTGCAAGCAGCTGCATTTCAACTGAAATTGGCCAATCCTGTTCCTTAAGCATAGTTCTGGGATCCTGAGAATGAAACATAACGCCACTGTTCAATAAAGTATATTCTGGAGCACCCTGTTGTAATTCTCCAGCAAAACGGTATTCAAATTTTAAATGATAATAGGAGAATGGGGTTTTATAATAGAGATGGCCGAATTGATTGTTAAAATCCCCGTATTGATCATATCTAATTTTAATGGTTCCATCCTCCACGCGAAAGGTATTGCCATAATTCTCTCCAACTTCATGATGATGGATTTTTACAAACCAGTCCTTAATGTCTTTGCCATTAAACAATGGCCTCCATTCTTTGTCATCCTTATTGGCTTTATTACTTGCACATCCAGATAATAAAATACCTGCAAATAGTCCTGCAAAAATGATATGTTTCATGTCTTTGGTTAAGTGTTGATATGAACTGCAATATACAGCATATAACTTATCCTGCCTAATCTCATGGACGTTCCATGTGAAATAAAATACCTAAAAGCAAAAATCCCAACGCATCAGATTTTTACACCTTTGTTTTGATGGGAAATTAATATCCGATCATTACTATATACCCTGGTTTATTGTTTTCCCACTTCCAAATGCTATACCATTTTAGTTGAACCCTTTGCCTTGATAAGGAAAGAAAGCTCCTTGTTTTTGAAGGGATATAAGAATTGTCCCTCAACGCTCTTTGTAGGGGGCGATCGCTTCGCCGCCAAATAAAATCAACTACTAAAATTTTAGGAGTAACATTGGAATATTCTTTCCCAGCTTAAGTCGCTACTTATACCTTATCTTTTCCTGCTAAAGTCACCTCGATCCCAGCTTCAAAATAGTCATTGTTAGGACTAAAATATACCTCTATTTGTCGCAATGACTTCATCTAAGTTTCCTGCGCCAGCCACATTTGGACCATCCTCCTTGCTTCAGCCGGCTTAAAAAAAATCCAGAAAATAAAACAGAACTTGATAAAGGGTTTTTACCTAGGTTAATTTTTACCGTTTCCATGATGCCATCTTGAATTGACGCTTGTATAACGAAAAATGTTATGGGTGAAAAAGGATCACCATACCTACAAATGGGAACAAATCAACTGATATTAGGCTCTTTACGCCCAGTTTATAGGAATGATGAGCAACTCCCCAAAAGGGGTTATATCACGACCGGAACTTGGAAACCGATCAATTTTTGAATTTTGTTAAGTAAAGGCTTCTCTTCCTCACTGCAGAAGGAAAGAGCCTTTCCGGCATTTCCAGCTCGGCCCGTCCGACCAATACGGTGAACATATGTTTCTGAATCTTCGGGAAGGTCAAAGTTGATCACTCGAGGAAGTTCTTTGATGTCAATTCCTCTTGCCGCAATATCCGTTGCAATCAAAACATTGATCTTACCATCCTTAAAGGAATTGAGGGCATTCTGTCTTGCATTTTGAGATTTATTCCCGTGAATACAGACCGATTGAACGCCTTGTTTCCCTAAGGTCTTTGACAGACGGTCAGCACCATGTTTCGTACGCATAAAAACCAAGGTCTGAACATTGGAGTCCTCATTTAGAACTTTCGCAAGTAAGGCCGTCTTTTGCTTCTTCTCGATAAAATAAACAGACTGAGAAATGATTTCTGCCGTTGAGGAAACAGGTGAAACACTAATTTCAACAGGAGATTTCATGATTTCTCCAGCGAGCTTTCTGATTGCCGTGGGCATGGTTGCCGAGAAAAGTAAGGTTTGACGGTTTTTAGGAACAACTTTTAATATTCTTTTAATGTCATGGATAAAACCCATATCAAGCATATTATCGGCCTCGTCTAAAACAAGCGCTTCAATTGAATTCAGGTTAACATGTCCCTGACCCAAAAGGTCCATCAAACGACCCGGCGTAGCAACGATGGTATCAACACCTTTTCTTAAGGCATCGACTTGCTTATTCTGAGAAACACCTCCATAGATTACCAGCTGACTGAGCTTAAGATACATTCCCAATGCCGCCATATTCTGGTCTATCTGAATAGCAAGCTCCCGTGTGGGAACCAAAATTAATGTACGGGGAACTCTCTTTGCATTTGGCTTTGAGGCCATTCGCTGTAACAAAGGAATGGCAAAGGCCCCGGTTTTACCGGTTCCAGTTTGTGCGCATCCTATAAGATCTCTACCATTGAGAATAGCTGGGATAGTTTGTTTTTGAATTTCTGTAGGATTGGTATATTTTAAATCCTGAATAGCACTTAATATGGGAGCTATGACCCCGATTTCTTTAAATTCCATTTAATTTCATTTAATACCTCTCCCTACTTTTTTGGGGAAAGGGCAGCAAAAAGCGCCGCTGCGAGACCCCATATAGCAAGTGAAGAAACGCTTGACTATAGGCAGAAGGGCCATAGAGGTCCTCACATATCCGCAAAGATACTGCAATTAATTGAAAATGAAATAGTTTTATACAGATGCTTTATTGCTTATTTACAGGAACTTCAAGACTTTGATTAAAATTTATAGGTAGCTGCATTAATATTCATGCCCGCTCCAACTGAAGCAAATAAGATTATATCGCCTTGCCCTAAGGAATAACCCGGCAATTCTCCTTCCAACACCTGATTCAATAAGGTCGGAATCGTCGCAACGGAACTATTCCCCATCGATCCGATATTCATCGGCATGATATGATCTGGAAGTTCCGAAATTCCATACAACTCAAAAAATCGCTTGACAATAGCCTCGTCCATCTTCTCATTCGCTTGATGAATAAAGATCATCTTGAGATCCTTGATGTCTTGCCCGCTGCTATCAAAGCAGTCTTTCATAGCCTGAGGAACATGTTTAAGTGCATACTCATACACTTTTCTACCCTTCATTCTGATAAATTGAGGATCTGTCACCTCTCCAGCCACACCTTCTGCTGAAACAATGTAGTCGATTTCATCAAAGCTATGGGTAATAGTGGCAGAATTAAAAAGACCATTATCTCCTGCCGTTTTTTGAACAAGGGTAGCCCCTGCCCCATCCGAAAAGATTAAACTGTCCCGGTCATTGGGATCCAATACGCGTGATAGAGTTTCGGAGCCGATTACCAAGCAATTTACTGCACGGCCTGTCTGAATATATAGATCGGCTTGAATCAGTGCGTGCAACCATCCTGGACATCCAAAAATAACATCGTATGCAATGCAGTTGGGATTTTTGATGCCTAATTTATGTTTAACTCTTGAAGCAACGGACGGAACCATGTCCCGTGGAGCCCCATTATGGCTCATATCCCCATAATTGTGCGCAACGACAATTAAATCAATGTCTTCACGGTCAATCTGAGCCTTTTCAATAGCTTCTTCTGCAGCCATTGAACCCATATCGGAAGAGGTAATTCCCGCTGCAGCATAACGCCTCTGTGAAATGCCTGTAATCTCCTTAAACTTTCGAATAATCGTCTCTTGTGGTTGAACGATCTTCTTTTTATCCGGTCCATAGAAGGTATGTCCCAAAAAATAATCATTATCAATTATTAATTCGGGAATATATGCTCCAGTGCCTATAATCTTTGATCTCATCAGCTAAAAATGCAAAAATTAGGAAATGTTAATTGAAATGGTACAGAAAGATCACATCGCCAACATATGCAGGTTTAGGCTGATCTTTAATGTCTAAACGTGCCTGAATAGCAACTTTAATTGTTCCTCTTAAGTTCGTCACTGTTCTTACAGTTGCTTGTAACTGAACCTCACTGTCAACAGTAACCGCCTGCCCGAATTTAAAGTTTTCAATCCCATAATTGATTTCCATCTTCACATTTCTTACATCTGCAATCTGCTTCCATAGGTATGGAATGAGAGACAAGGTAAGGTACCCATGGGCAATCGTGGATTTAAAGGGACCTTCATTTTGTGCTCTTTCCTCATCGGTATGTATCCATTGGTGGTCTAATGTCGCATCTGCAAATTTGTTAATCTGCCCTTGATCGATTTTATGCCATTTGGAAACACCTAATACTTTTCCTTCATGAGCCTTATACTCTTCATAACCGTTTATGATGATCATCTTTTGATTGATTTTATATAACCTGATGAAATTACAATTATTTGGACTAGGAAAAGAAATAAATTTAATGAAATACCCTTTTATCCATAAATATTTGAATATCCCTATGACTCTTTCTTTTTAGGAACCTTTGCTCCTGCTTCCCGAGCTTCCGATAATCCAATGGCAACTGCCTGTTTTCTAGTGGTAACTTTTTTGCCGCTTCCAGATTTCAACTTTCCTTCTTTCATTTCGTGCATCGCTCTTTCTACCTTCTCAGATGCCTTTTTTGAATACTTTGCCATAACTTTCAAATTAATTAACACATCGGCCAATCAATCCAAATGACTGATCAAGCCTTTTGAAAGAAGAACAATACAGCATATTGAATAGTTTAAAATTTCTGTCAACTAAATCCCTTCACCTCCCAACCCTTTCTATAGGTCCTTTTTAAGTATTTTTCAGCTTCTGGATTGTTTGGAAACTTCATATTGGAAGAATCCCATTGCAATAACGTTTCCGGAATCCTAATCGCCACTGTTCCTAGAAGAATCGCTTCTGTCATTGGACCAGATTGTGCGAAGTGAGATTCAGGCTCAGCCCTTCCCAAACAACCTTCAACAAAATGGTGATAGTGATTTCTTTCTTCAAGATCTGGGTACTTATCTTTTCCAAATTTACTTTCCGGTAATAGTACAGGGGTTCCACCATGCGGAATGAGCAATGCGCCCTCTGTACCAATTAGCATGGCGGCCTCCTCGGGATAGTTTACTCCATTATTAAAAAGTGCTTGTATTTCATTGGGAGGGTAGAATTCCCCATCAAACCATTCCAATGGCAGTACTTCTCCAGCTATTTTTTCATTTCCCGGGAAGCTCCAGGTAATATGATTACCTTGTGCCCAAGTATCAGCGCGGCGGCTTTTATCATCTTTCCAGGACTTCTGCACTTCCGCTACAACCGTCAGTGGGGCCTTGAGACCCAATCCTTTCCAGACTGCATCGAAGATATGGCATCCGATATCGCCGGACCAGCCGGTTCCAAAATCCTGCCAGGTGCGCCAAATACCAGGATGATAAATATTGGAAGCATAAGCCCGTTCAGGGGCAGTTCCCAGCCATTTATCCCAATCTAATGTCGAGGGAACAGCTTCCGCAGCAGATGGCCGTGGACCTGCTAACCTGTATCCCGCAATACCTGAACGATTCGAACATAAATAGGCATGTTTTATTTTTCCGATATGGCCTTCCTTGATCCACTGCACAGCGGTACGATCTCCAATTGAAGAAGCTATTTGTGTTCCTAACTGAGTAACGACTCCCTTTTTGACCGCGGCTTGAGTAAGCACCCTGACTTCTGCAACATCATGGCACATCGGTTTTTGACAATACACATTCTTCCCGAGTTCAATGGCCTTCATTGCAACGATAAAATGGTTGTGATCTGGCACGGTTACATTGACTGAATCAATGTTATTCTTCTCCTGTTTTAGTAATTCCCGCCAATCTGTATATAACCTTGCTCCAGGAATTAATTCTGCAGCTTTCCTCAAATGATTCTCATCTACATCACAAAGGGCAACGATTTCTACATCAGGATGCGATTTAAAGTTCTGTAAGTCATAAGCGCCCATACCCCCAACTCCGATACAGGCATGTCTTAGTTTTTTTGCCGGAACTGAAGCAAATACGGAATCTAAAATTAGCGGCGCTCCAACTGCTGCTGCAGTAACGGTACGGATAAAGCTCCTTCTGGATGTAAGATGTTTTTCATTCATAGGTTTAGGATTTTGGTTATCTAAATATACAAATTATTCAAGAGTTTGTATATACAAGATATTTTTTGTCCTAAAAACCAAGGCTTTTGCTTATGGCAAATTAAATAAATATGGCATAAAGCTTTTTTTAAAATTTATACCCAACACTTAGGCCGAAACCTTTCGTTTTGATACTCCCATTACGTTCATCGTCTCCCCAACTGGACATGATATCGGCCATCCCCCATTGATAGTTAAATTGCAACAAATATTTCCTGAGAAACTCATAACCTAGGACGGCTTTACCCCCATAGTCCCAGGGCCTCCCATAAACATATGTTCCATAATCCGCCTCATCGCCATTTTTGTTAAATTCTATATCTCCCTGATTAGAGATCAAAATATCTCCGATCAGCACATCCTCTGGAGATTTCCATTTTCCGCCAAGACCATAGGCAATATATGGACCGAAACCTATGACCATACTACCAGAACTTACTTCAGGCTTAAAAAGGATCTGAACGGGCAATTCAAGATAGGTCACCCTGGCTTTAAAATCCTTTGTAAAGCCTATCTCTCCGGCATCTGACTTGTATCCCTTTCCGGAATACATTAACGTCGGCTGAACATATAAATCTCCATAGATGGGAATATCGACACTTAATCCCACATTCATCCTAGGAATAGCATGACTTTCTATTTCATTCCGAAGTTCGCTGATTGCATTAATATTGCTGTAGTTGAGCCCTACGTTTAACCCCCAATTTACCTGAGCATATAGATTCGAAATAATAAATTGTGCTGCGACAAAAAAAGTTGTTGATAGAATTCCTTTGAATTTCATAATTATTCTAATTGGTTGGTAAACAATTAAAATAAAAACGAAAGATCTGATCTAAAAGCTACAGATAAAATTGCTTTTAATTCCATTAAAATGAAATGAGAGGTAATCATACAGCCTCCCCATTTACCCCACTGCTAACCTCCGGTAAGGGAAAACCTCCTCGTAATCCCGAACCCCCATCTAAATTGTCCTTTTCCCCAAGAAGAGTAGGTTTCTGGGATAAGTTGTCCTTCCTGGATAGACTTAGAATTCGTAAAATTAAGACTGAATACGTGGCCTCCAGTTTCTATTTCCAGTCCTATTCCCAATGGGTTGTAATAAGTCTCCCCCCATGTTGATTCCATTAAGGTCTTTTTTAGCCCATTCCTAAAGGGTAGAAAATAATCAGCCAATAGCGAAATACGACGGGTAATTTTTATCCGACCAGCAAACCCGATGGCAAAAAATGCGTTCTGATCTCCATAGGCTGTATAATTGCGATGCACATAGCTAGGGGAAACAAGAATGGACAATCGCGAACTAAACTTTCTAGCGATGATTAATTGTCCCACATACACGAATCTATCTTTAAACCGGCGGAAACTGACCGGTGAGTTCAGGTTCGGATCCGACTTGGCGGCAGATAGCGTTGCACTTGCGAAGAAAGCAAGACTAACCGGAATCCTGTCATCCTGAGTTTGATCGAGAAAACGATATTTCACGGCCCCCTCATAAAGCTGTGTAGCATCAGAGGCTCCCTTGGCCCTATAAATACCGAAATTAAGCTCATCGGTTAATCCATAGTCAAACCCTATCTTGATATCTGTTGAATTGTCCAATCCAAAGAAGTTCTTCGCACCACCGGCCTTGCCGGCGATGTCACCGAATCGGTGGTCGACACGAAAGTCTAATTCCCCTTTTCCCAAAGTCTCAATCGTCTTCAAATTGATTATCGAACCGGATTTAAAGGTTGAAATTACCTTATCGCGTTGTACAGAGTCGAAACCTGCAAGCATTTCCAAATCATCCTGACCAAAGGAAATGATGGGCACAGATAGGACGATAGATACAATGATCCAGAAAAATATATTTTTCATATTCTTTCCATTATTAGAGTTAGTCGGCATCATGCATCCTATTGGGCTTCCCCTGAGAAATCAGCAGAAAGATTGACCTTGACCGTCTCGGCAATTTTTTTCCAGGCGACCGAAGGGATTTTAATTTGATGGTCTGCTAATTTTATGGGGAAACTTGCCTTTACCGTTATTTCTCTGCCTTTGACCAAAAACTCGACGGATGTCTCGTATCTTTTAGTCACTCCATGAATATTCAATGTTCCAGAGACAAGATTTACATATCTACCCTCCTTCCGCAATTTGGCAACATCCGATATCTTACCCTTGAATTCGGAGGTTGGGTACTTCTCGCTTTCCATATAATTTTCATTAAAATGTTCTTGCATTAATTTTTTTTCAAATTGAAAGGTATTGATTCTCACTTTAAAGATTATATCACCTGTGGAGATATTGATAGCAGATGCGCCCAACGTACTGACGGCCTGAATATCTTCTAATGGAGCGCTACTGAAAAATGAAACCTGTGCTGTTCTACTGACCAAAATATTGGACTGTGACCTGGACCGTACCGGGATTATTATTAGGATCAACAGTATGCTATAATAAAGCTTTTTCATAATGTTTCACAAAAGTGTCAGGGCATATTCCTTTTAAACCAGGCATCCAATAACTCCTTTTCCTTTGCGGAAAGCGAAGAGCCCATCGGCATAGTCATCGTAACCAGAACGGCATTCTTAATCCTATCCGAATTGGATTTTACCGACTCTATTCCTGAGAATGTCCACTTTGAGCTGCCGCTCCCGCCTACATTATGGCACGAATTGCACCTACTTTCCAGCAGTTTTCCAACATAGTTCGAATAACTAACGTTACCCGCTGTAATGTCGCCTCCTTCCGGCTTAGGTTCAACATTTTCTGCCTGGTCCTTTCCACAGCCCGTTAAACTGGCCGCGAGCAACAACAAAGGGAGAATAAAAGTCAATCTATTTCTTTTCATGGCTATATGATGATTTATTAATAAATGTATTGCACTAGGGATATCGCACACCAATTTATTCTGTACTGGAGGCAACTTGGGTGTCAAGGTTAACGATCGGCCACACTCCCGGAGCAGGGAAACTGATCCCTTTATTATCTCCCCGGTTCAGGTCATTTCCAAAATAATATAGCGGCCAGCCCCTATAGGTCAGCTGCTTCTTCCCAAAAACATCGATAGAGGCGATATCTGAAGCAGAAACTATCGAAGGAAATGATCCCGAAACGGATTGGTATATCGGCCAGATGCCATCGTTGCTGAAATCCGCCTTGGTAAATGTATTATCGTTGAACCTATCGGACCTAAAGGCGTATAAGGTCCTGCCATTCCCATCCGTAAAATATATTGTCTTCCCACCGCCTAAACCGAAATCGGATCTATAGTTTTCACCATCATGTCCAACTAATTGAGCATTGCAAACCATCAGCAAATAGTCCGGTTTGGCGACATACCAATTATCGTTTATCCCATCGCCACCAACCTTCCCAGCATCCCCGTCTCCGATAAAATAATACAGAGGCCAGCCCCTGTATGTGGTCTGCTTACTGCCGTCAGTCCGGGTAATCTCGCCAATCTCCTTTTGGTCTAGAAATTTTGAATCCTTGGCGCCGTGATCATAATAAGCCGGCCAATTATTCATGCAGCTACCCGAACAGCTCGATTGTCCTTTGCTATCATTTGAGAAAAAATAGAGCGTTCTACCCTTATCGTCAGTCAGAATTTTTCCGTGGGTTTGGCTCTCCTTTATGAGAATCCCAACCTCAAGATTATCGATGTCTGAGCCATTGTCTTTGGAACATGAAATGAAAGAAAGCAACAATGTCCCCATCAATAGGGCCTTCCTATAAAATTTAAACTTAGTATTCATACATTTGAAATTATTTCATTTTGCTTATCATTAACTACGTCCTCTGGAAAGGAATGGTTGCTTTCTAAAAAATAAATTCAAAAGACTGGATGTCAATTGGTTAAATTATACCAGGCAGGCAACCAATTTGCTTTTGAGCTCGTATTCTATTAAAGATTGTAAGATGTGTACCTAATGAAAATTTACTGTTCAATAAAGACTGAATTCTGTGGTTGAGGATCCAAATGAAAAACTAATCAAACTTATTGAAGGATGCATCGTGAATGACAGAAGATCGCAGAAGGAACTATATCGTAGCTTCTACTCATTGTCCATGGGTATTTGTCTAAGATATGCAAAAAACAGGGAGGAGGCAGCAACCATAATAAATGAAGGTTTTTTTAAAGTTTTTGATCATATTAATTCATATGATTTTAACCGTCCCTTTGTGACCTGGTTAAGGAGAATTATGACCAATACCGCGATTGACTATTATAGATCGACATTGAGATTCGTAAACCAAACTGTTGAACTTGACATAGTGGAGGAACATGAAGTCTTAAATGAATCCACATTGCAGATGCTTCATTACCAGGACCTATTGAAGATGGTCCAATCATTGACCCCAGGATTTAGGACAGTATTTAATCTGTATGCCATTGAAGGGTATTCCCATGAGGAGATTGCAGCTTTATTAGGAATATCCATTGGAACATCCAAATCAAACCTCTATAAGGCCAGGGCAAAATTGGCAGAATTAATCCGGCGGTCCGAGCGATCGAATGCCGGCATACATAACGATTGACACGGATGGATAAAAATAAAATAGACGGTCTTTTTAAGAGAGTATTGGACCAACAGGAGCATCCCTTTGAAGAGGATCATTGGAAGGTCCTAGAGGAGAGGATCTCCAGGAAGTCCCGAAATACCCGACAGGTTACTTTTTGGAAGGTAGCTTCCGTTGCTGCATGCATCGCTTCACTTCTATTGATCGGCCTTAACAGATATTATTCAAATAAAGGGGAAATTGCCGCTAGGATGCAATCAAAAGGGACATCGCCCTTCCCCGAGGATCTTAAGAATGATGAATTTAGGAAGTCCGATCAAAAAACAGTCGGAATCCGTCCGTCCACGGATAGCCCGATTATGTCTTTAGGCGGGGACGAGCTCGATGCCAAAAAAATTGAAAGCAGAAGCTCTAGACTGATTCCCGGCTCGAATTCTGCCCGTTCCGCAACTATCGACATACAGCAGCCTCATGGGCTTTACTTAGTAGGTTTAAGCGCAAATCTGGAAACCAGACCGGTTTTCCCCCGCTATGATATAGGAACACCGCCCGCTTCTATCTCACATGAACAGAGACCGTCGCATAAATCACAGAAACAGCAGAATGCTAGGTCACTCCTTCAGCCTGCAACCCTAAGCATAATGGCGGGACCTGACCTGACAAGGGTAGCAGGATCTAAAACAAATTCCGTAAGCACCAATTTTGCTTTAGTATTTTCTCAACCCTTTGGAAAACGTTTCAGCCTCACAACGGGTATTGCCTACGCCAAGAAGAACTATTCATCCAACTACAGCCTGTACAGACCCCTCAATCCAATTCCGGCGCATTACAATCCAACGAATGTAGACGCAGCTTGCGATATACTCAGCATTCCGATATCTGTCAATATGAAGGTGGCCAAGTTAAAGGATACCGAATTAAGTGTCGGTCTGGGTACATCGAGTCTATTTATGCTCAAGGAGGAGTACATCATTTCCTATTCGGAAATGGAAGATAGGACTTATACGGTTAGCAACGAAAACAAACATTTATTTAGCACCATAGATTTAACGGTTTCAATCCAGCACAAAGTATCAGATAAGCTCAAGATCGGTATTAGACCATTCTTTCAGATACCTGTTAAGGGCGTTGGTTACGGAAGGACATCACTTGAATCAAAGGGAGTGGCCTTGAGCCTAGATTTCCGCGCCTGGTGAGCCATTACCTCGCACCTTCCCCAGGTCTGAGAACAAAGTAAGCAGAATGGTTCCATCCCTTCCGAAAGGTTCCTGTGGAATATGGTTGGAGTGGGGTTACAATACATGTTTTTTAAAGAGCGTGGCGCTGCACGGCAGATAAAAAACAACCTCTATATCAATACATTAATTTAACTGTTGCAACACTTAACCCTTAAGCAATAATTAAGCCTTGTCAACTAAAATAAAATTTTATAAAATTGCGCCCTAAGTCATGGGGGTATACAATGTACGGTTCAAAGAAACAGAGGGCTAATCTGCTGGAAGAGTTTTTCGAAAGAAAGTTTAAGGAGAGGAATTATAAATTCAATTTACATGAAATAGATTTTTTAACTGCATCTGAAGATCTGGAAAAAGAAATATGGGAACTCACCAAGGTTACAAATTTTAGATTGATGCATATCGTTGATGGAAGAGCAGACTATTTCATAATATGCAAATTGTGAATTCCCTCTGCATTTAGTATGAATATGTAACCTTTAGCCTTCAAAATTGCCCACACAAAAGTACCTGCCTTTCGAAGAGGGCACTGAAAAAGTACCCGATAGAAAAGGGCTTAGGAATTCTTATGGTCTTAAGCCCTTTTCTGTTGTCTATTTGGAAGCCTCTATCTTTTGTTCCTTAAATAATCGATTCCCGAAGGGTTTGACACGTGATTTCCAGCATTTTCTGAACCGAAAAAATTTTTCAATAGAACTTTTCAGTACCTTCCTTTCGAAGGTCATCTTTTTTAGTTCCAGCCCATGTTCTCAACGCTTTCAATATCTCCATAGCTAAAATGTATAAATCCCAGTAGATTAGCTGGAGAACCAAAGTGTTTTTTATTTAATTTTTTTTATACCTTAGCCAGTTATTAAGTGTTTTACGCACGTTTACTAATGAAAACTATTTTTTTTAAGCACATTAGAACGGTTTTACTGTTTATTGGAACATTCCTTTTTGTATTGGGTATCCTAAGCTATTACCTTTAATGCGCTGAACTCTGCTTTTAAACTGATTGGGTTCATTCCTTTGGGCTCCATGTTCCCTTACACATTCCTAAGCTATTCATTTAGGGAGAAGGGCCACCATACTGAATCGAATTACTTGCTGCCCAGCAATACCAACGACAGATCGTATTCCATGTTCTCCCTATCCAGAGCCAGTCTCCTTCAAACCCCTGAATCAGCAATTCGGCATCTTCACCTCAACTTCAATTACTGGAATTTTTTTCATTTCCTGATTAAGGTCATTTCATTTCAGGAACATAACTCAGAGCAGGGCTGGACAGTAGGTCAATTCACAAGAAGCTACCATTATCATTAGGTTACAATAAAAGGAAATATAAAGTGGGAGACGGTTGGAAGGGCCCCAAAATACTTGAAACTCGGAATGGATTGTATTGAAGGCTAAAACCTAATTGTGGTTTGTCATCCGGACCATTCTTACTCAGTCATTGAATGGAGAGAAAACATTAGAACCGGTAAATTGTTTAATATGAAGAACAAATTGTAGAAGAGGACAGGGTAGGGATAAATTTATGATTTCGTATTTTCAATGACCTTCATGACCATAAATATTATATTTTCGATAGTGGACACTTTCAAGGAAAACTTCTCTGAAAAAATCCTGGCTGCACTTCTTATCCTTTTCTTTTTGAGCATTCTCAGGGATCTGGTCAAAAAGAACAAATAGGAAACTCAAGGGGTTAAATCAAACCGCGGAATACATATTACAATGATAGGCCAAGTAAGGTTTGGAGATGAACAACTTCATATTAAATGAGGAAAAATGTCTGAAAATCGTAGATTTGGACATGGCACCAACAATTATTCAATCAAGATGAAACCAATTGAAAAACACACTAAGACCAGGTCATTGAATATCTCCGCCAATGCTGAGAAAAAGATCCTAAGATCTATCAAAGAATGGGAAAGAAAAAGGCTCTACAAGGATCAGAACTATAATATAGACAGATTTTCTAAGGATCTAGGGATTAACAGGAAATACCTTTCCAGCGTGATAAACGATCATTTCGGGGTAAACTTTTCTGGCTATGTTAATAATCTCCGGATACAGTTTATGCAGGAAATAATTAACGATCTAAACTCAGTGTCTGATCTGAACCTAACTTCCTTGGCAAGACTATCGGGATTCTCAAGCTATTTTAAATTTTCGCACTATGTAAAAAACACATTCGGAAGGAGCCCAAGAGATTATTTCATATCCAAAGGGACCAAGGAGTAGTAACCCCCATCGATAATCAAATTTAGACCGGAGTTTTCCCAAAGCCCAGCTAAGTTGACAGCAGAAATAGAGGATAGGCATTTTTAAAGAAATCACCCATCCACCGCCCCCGAGTCCGTATCAAAAATTTTACACATATGACGGAGGTAAAAATTATTTCAATTAATTAGGACCTGATTTGGGTATTCAGGGAAGTGAATATCAGCTCCAATCCGTGCCTATTAAATGATTTCTGGGAAAAGAAGTTCCAACATTTCCCAACCTTCAATTCAACCAGATTTTAATTTTTACCCTAAACGATCCCAACAAATCTTTTGAAACGAAGTTCCCAATTTCCATTTGCTAAGCTTTTTTTTCAAACCAGGCCGATCTATAAATATCTTTATTTATATTCATGGTCTATTGTCATACAATAATGGCATTCCCAATGCCAATCGTTTAGTTAATTATTCCAGGCTTTAAAAGCCTGGAAACACTTTGTCATGTTTTCGATTCAATTGAAATTGCACCCCAAACTTTGTTCATGAGCCCCACTCCAGTATAAATTGTGACCTCTGTTGTTCGGTTAGTAATCAAGCGTATTCAGGCAGACAGGACATCCACGGGTTCAGAACTTCCGAAGGATGATGCCCAGCTTTGGACGTTGTTAATCGCAGAAGCCAACTACTGGAGTTTGGTCCCTATTATGGCACCTGGAAAACAAAAGACACAGCTTGCTCGCAGAAGGGAAAACCAGTTCCCTAAGGGGAAGTTTCCGAATCCGGAGATGTTAGAGCCTTCCCAGAGAATCTACAGGCAACCATACTATTAACCATTCTATTCTCACAGCAGCCAAATAGGAACTCTAAAACATTGACCAACCTTATTTTTTTAGTTCCTCCCTAAATTTCTTAACCTCGGAATCGATTATATCCGGCCATTCCAATAGGGACAACCTAATGTATTGCTCCGCAGTTTCAATGGGAAGCGCTCGGGACATGCTTATTGCCTCGGCCCGCAAATTTTCCAGAAACTGTGATGAAGGGAACCGAATAGCTCCTGATCCGATTCCTGAACTGAAACTTGTAGGTATTTTATGACTCATGATCCGGATTGCATAACATTTGTTGGTAATGTAGGGCTAAATTTCAGAAAAAAAATAGATTATATCGCGGCTAGGTTAACAAAAATATAAATATCTGATAAAAAAAAACATTCCTAAGCGTATTTGGCTATTTAATCTCTAGAGATTCGGCCAAAATAATAATATATGATGTTTGACTGGATGAAGGATAGTTAAACTGCATAGATCTTCCGTCCAGATTTCCCGGCCGCATAGCCCAATCCTTACCTATTAAAAAAACTTGCCCTTTAAAATACAAACTCTCAAGCCGATCGCCCTACAAACTTTCCCGGAATCAAATACATCACAGCCATTTCATGGTTTTTCGGCATATAAATTGCACTTAGGCAAATACTAAATAAATATTTAGGTTAATAATTGGTTTGGTGTCCCTTTTGGCCTCCCCGGCAAAAGGGACTTATTTACCAATTATACATTAAGCTATTTATTCGGCCGATGCATTTGCTGAATAATAGAATCAAACCTGATATTTTTCCCTACCTTTGGTTGGGTCCTGAATATTAGCTTTTTATACTTTTGGATTTAGATTAAAACACTTAATTTTCAATTATCGGCCCATTAGGATAATGTGCGGAAGGAATCGTCCTGAGATACGCGATTTATGACCGCCGATATAAAATAGGAAAATTTCATAGGAAATATCGGTCAGTTGAGCTAATTTAGGTTCACTGGACCATCTAAAAATAGCCAGGACTATACAAAACAAGACTGAATCTATGAAAAATGACGATTTCGATCCAAACAGATTGAAACAGGAACATGACACCTTAATCGAGTCTTTGGAGGATATTATCTTTGAAGTAAAATCAGATGGTTCCATCCTAAACTGCTGGACCTCCGACCCTGAAAAGCTTTTTATGGATTCCCTTCGGTTTCTTAATAGCTCCATTCATGAGATCTTTCCCAGATTATTTGCAGAGAAGGTCCAGGAACTCATCGACAGTTCATTCCGCAATACTCGATCGTACAGATTGAAGTACAGCTCTCCTTTCGAAAATCAAACTGGAAGATGGTACGAGCTCCAGACCAAGATCCTAAAAGGGAACGATCAGAGCCTTGCAATCATTGTCAGGGATATAACCCCCCAAATAAACCTGGAATCCCTGGTAAAGATCAAGGAGGAAAAATTTAACCATGCCTTTATGGATTCCTCCGTAGGAATGCTTCTGTTGGACAGGGAGCTGCTTATTACCGAATGCAACAGTGAGTTCTATCGGATCTTAGGAACAAACTTCGACATCTGTGAACACCGACAGGCTATCTTGCCTCTTATCTCTCCCAGCTATAGAAAGGGGCTGGAGAATGGGATTAAGAAAATTTTTAGTGGCCAGCAGGACAAATTTAGACTGGAATGTGAATTTATTGGACTGAACGGAATCCCCATATGGTGCTTGCTCAGCCTATCGGCAGTAAGGTCATCCAAAAAGGATGTGCTCTACCTTATCTGCCAACTCCAGGATCTATCCCTTGTGAAGGAGAACAGCAGGAGGCTAAAGATCCAAAAGGAGATGCTCGAAAAGTCCAACTTCGAACTCAATGTCCGGCTCCGGCAGCTTGAAATTTTCAATCAGGTACTCTCCCATACATTACGTGCACCAATTGCAAACAACGCAATGATCATAGACCAGATGCACGTCAAAGGAACGGACCTGCAAGAAATGGTGGGCCTTCTAAAAATTAACAATTCAAAATACCTTAAGCTTTTCGACAATCTAATAGGTTTTTTGGAGAGAACTGAAGATAAGGACTTAAGCTTCAGGGACAACGATATCAACAAAATCATTAAAGATGCCTTCACTGAGATTACCAGATTAATCGGACATACGGTCAGGGCAATTCCCGTGACGGAAACCTATGAAAAGAAGATCTATTTCCCCGCCTACTACGTTAGGAAGATCTTGATCTTTGCAGTGCTTCAATCACTTACCTACAGGCAATTAGGTCCTGTCCACAGATTCAGGCTTAGCTCAAAGGCTACTGATTCTGCTGTCGAAATCCAGCTTAATTGGCTAGAGATACCACCACCCATCAACCGAACCCGCGATCAGACTCCCTCCATAAAGATTAGTGACGAACTCATCATGGACGAATACATTTCTGAACATCAGATCACTTCCTTTGGAGGCTCTGTAAAGTTCAATCCTGATAGAGATGCTAAAGCAATCCTTCTCATTTCGATTCCCAAGACATAATACTATGATTAGATGGCAGATATAGATAAATTAGAATTTATATTAGTGGACGATGACCAGATCTTCTGTACCGTAATAAGGCTGATTTCTCGAAATTTCCCAGAAAGAGACATCTTCCTTAGGACGTTTCCGAACGGTAGTGAAGCACTCAGATTTTTCAGGGCCAACAAAGAATATAGTAACAAAGAAAACCTAGTTGTATTTGTGGACATCAATATGCCCATTATGGACGGTTGGGAGCTACTGGAACATATTCAGCAGGAGGGTCTCCTGGATCCCGCGCTGACTCCCATCTACATTATCAGCTCATCAATCAGAGAGCGAGAGAGGACCACGGCCACAAGGGTACGTATTTTAAGAGGAATCCTTACCAAACCTATCAGCCAGAAAGAGCTTTTTAACATCCTGTCAAAATAGGATTGAACCAGGATATGAAGCTTCACCAAATTTTAAGCGCAGAAAGAAAAACAAGTAAAAGTTCCGACCAATAAAGAAGAAAATAGTCCCGACAAGACCAAAAACAAAAGAAAAAGGACATTTCCTGGAATCCATCCTCTATCGATAAAGAGCCAAAATGGAACTCCATGATGTCCGTTACTATCGTAATCTTCATAGGATCCGATGTTCTATCTGAATTATTCCATCCCACCCATGACCTGTAATTCGGAAGAACTTCACATTGAACGGTAGGCCGGTTGGCCTTATGGCATCCTTAAGACATCCTGACTCAATTTCTCCGCCATCAACTCAATTTCTTGGTCTATGACCCACCTCTCTGCGTCCTTAGCAATATAGAGAGGCCTTGAATACCGGTCCATTTCTATAAGCCCAATGACTATAAAGAGTTCCGTTCCGTCTGAGGTTTGGCCAACCGAATTATCTTGTAACGTATGAAATATCTCGAAAGTGTCGAAAAGGGAACTGAGCCTTTCGGCGAGTCGGCTTTTAATATATTCATGGTCCATGGCGATTCAGGTAATCTGTTGACAAAGATATATAATATCCTGAAGTTTTTGGAATCTCTGAACTGTTTGATCCCAAGAGGCCGTTTACGCAGGGTGGAACATCGGATTTATCGAAAGCCGGCAAGCGTGCCATAAAGGAGCAAATAATCGAGTTATAATGAGAAAATTCCTTGAATCCGAAGGGCGAACTGCTATTTCCTCGGTTTCCAGGGGAAGTATTCTGATGGCACTCAAGAACCTCCATACCCGGATGAAAAAAGGAGGACGCTGCATTTTCTGCCATTTTATTTTTTTATGGCGTATGAACTCTATGCTTAAACTTAAAATGCAGTAAATATATAAGGACCGACCATCGCAGATTGCCGGCCCAAGACCTAGGGACCTTGGGCACCTAAACTCAGCCAACATAGAAAAGCCTCTCAATTTCATTCATCCGGCCCCCGCTCGCTGCCGGATTTTCCATCCTTCCAGCATAAGGCGATAGAATGAAGGTTTCCTGTACTAACTTAGGTTCCGGGCCAATAGAGAAAGGGCCACCTGTAGGTAACCCTTTCGCAAATTCCCAACTATCCCTACTTACATGTAATCCTTTTCTTTCCAGAGCCTTTACCGATTATGATCGTTCTTCCCGCTACCTTTTGGGTAACTACCACCGTATTGTCTCCAGTTGAGTTCCAGGTTACCTTATTAAAGGTCAGGTTATTTTTTAGCTTCAGCGGAAACAACGGTCCGTTATTCACCTTGCTACCCAGCATGGTCACCTCGCCGTTTCTACTTATCAGGATCCTGACCAAAGGTGTCGCAAGGGAGCCTTTCATATTGTATATCTGGTCGATGCCATTGGTAGCATAATCAGATCCATCGGCAAACTGAATGTTACGCACTATACCCAGAGAACTTGCCGTCTCGAACTGGATCTGCTCCAAATCGGAGGCCTTGAATATATGCTTCCCGTTCACCTTCATATTGAAGGCGTTGTCGAGTTCCGTTATGTCAAATTGGAATCCATAATTAGCCTGTGGCGCTATGAAGGTGTTCTGTATGACTTCATTATTCTTATAATATCTTTTTTCGTCGGTTTTGTATATACCTGTATAGGTCGTCCATCCCTCCTTCCAAGAAGTCTGTGGATAGCTCCAGTTCATCCCTTCGGCAGTGACGTCTTCAGAACACGACCTGAACTTGATGATTAGGTTATATCGCTGTCCGGGCATAATCTTAATATTAGGAACGCTAATATTGGTCTTAGTCTCGGAATCGATCCTTATAGAGCCGATCTTAAAGCTGGCTGATTCCGTCCCTGGGCTTATCAGAAATGAGGGCGTACTGACTAAAGAACGTGATCCCGGTATAACAGCGGGAAAGGAAACGTTCGTCGAACCGTCCACATTTGGAAAAGATAGGGCACCATCCGAGAAATTGATCGAACCGGTAACCTTTGTAGGGTTGAATTGAGTACCTGAAATTGCCTCGATCGATCCGGTCATGCTGTCGTCCATTTCTATGTAGGTGGTTATCTGGCTGAACTTATGCTGTAGAACAGCGTTCAGGTTGTTGTCACCAAAATTCAGCTTCATGGTCTTCTTGAAAAACATCAAGTCGCCAGATATATCCTTAAGGCCTGCCGTGGAAATTAAGTCCTTGTTGTAAACCGAAGGTAATTCCAGCTTGCTATTGACCGAATAGACAATAAAGGTGTAGGTCTTTCCTGCATCCAGCTGTAAGCCCGGTACAGAGGATTCGCTACCATAGGTATAATCGACAGAACTTACATATTGCCCACCTTCAGTATAGGCGACAAGTTTGTACTTAACCCCTTTTTCCAAGGTTTTAACCACAGGCTGTGCCGCGGCTTTCAATCCCGCCTCTGCAGAAGCACCGCTAGATCCGGAATCCCCATTAACGGCTCCCCTAACGACCGAAACTTCCATGGAAACCCCACCGTTAAGTTGAATCTCAGACTTTTGGATATCGTAATTAATTCTGCGTGTAGTACTCTTCCCTGCAACAAGAATCTTTTCTTCCTCAGGCTCCCCGACTGTAAGGTTTACCTTTAACATGGCATCCGCATTTCCTACCGTATCCTCTTGGGATTTCTGGCAGGATGTAAGCACTAGGAATAAAACCATGGCTTTAAATGCGTAGCTGAAACTCCTAAATAATCTTGATTTATCGTTCATTTTACTCAATTCCTTATTAATTATATTTCATTCCAATCAAATTCCTTGGTCTGGTTGTCCTCTTCATACCATTGCTCCATTACCTGACCAGAACTGTTGTAGGGTTTTACCGAAGCTGACCCTGCCGCTATTCCCTCCTCTAATTGAATATTAACAAATACGATAGAAGGACGACTGTAACATTTTTTCATTTTAATTACCTTTAAAATCTACCAACTGACCAAACTGGAAAGTCGGTTATCTTTCTCTATTAATTTATCTACGCCGGCAAAGGTAATCTTTTGGTGAAAAATAAATTTTACCGACAGGATTTTAAACCCCTGTTAATTTTTTTTTGTAGCAAATAGCCGACATCAGCGCCGTTAACTAAAAGGGAGAAAAAAATAAAACTAACCATATTGGTATTCAGGTTACATCGAAATCGATGCGGGCCAGACGACAACCAAACGAAGAATGTTTACAATTAAGTTATGTCTCCAAGACTTTTCCCGGAAAAAATTGCAGAAGATAACGACCCAAAGATGCCTTGGCTAATTTATATCCACGAATCTACCTCAAATCAAAAGTTGGGCTTTAAGTTAAAATACTGACTAAAAAACCGCACATGCACCGAACTTTATCAGGAGACTCGCTTATATTTGACCTGTTGATTAACGACTGGGGATATGGAAAACGCAGCAAATATACTAGAAGGCCTTTTAAATAAGATTTTGGACAAAAGGGAACCCAGTAAGATTCACCTACAAGGACTACCTTTCCGGCTAGAACCCACCTCAGGATTTAGAGTCTCTTCTCAGAACCATAAAACATTCCTTAAGAAACTTATCTTTTACAAATTCATTCTTTTTTGATTTAGCTAAAAAAACTGACGCAACCTCCCTTTGTTTAAGATAATTAGATATAGAGTCCGGAGGTTGGGCCTGTCCTTCCCATAATGCATTAACCATTGAAATAAATTGGAAAAGCCCTTCAAGATATACTAAGTCTTGAAGGGAAAGGAGGTACTCTTGCCAAATGCGTGGCAATATCGTACACTTAAAAGTTCCATCACCCTTGTTATAAACCATCGAATCGTAACGTTTTTTGGGGTCACAAAGTACTGCTGTAAGATTCGGGGGTGCGTATATTATTGAATTCTCAGTTGAAGGTTGATATAAAAGCATTAAATAGAAACATTTTCTGTGCGGCCGTATTGTTCATCCTATACTATCAGTCTATCCTCCGCCCTTTGCCAGCTTTGACTTCAAAGTGTATGGTTAGGGTTTTGATTAATTCAGAAAAACTATCAACACGGAAATCAGGCTAAAATCCGATCTGACCAACCTGATATGTTCTGGACCCTGTTATTTTCCCCGATCCATCTCACCGGTTATAGGAGTTCTATAATCATTGAGCCCTATAATTTCACTGGATTCAAATATGCACATTTTGGCATCAGAAATAATCTCACTATGAAGGAGCTAGAAAAGCATCCCTCTAGAATCACTCGTTCTTGAGGCTATCTACCGGATTTCTCCAAGCAGCTTTGATAGATTGGGAACTGACGGTAACCAAAGCAATTAATATAGCAACTCCACCAGCAACGGCCAACATCCACCATTGTAACTCGATATGATAGGTAAATCCATCAAGCCATTTATTCATTGATATCCAAGCTATTGGTGAGGCTATAAGTAAGCCGATAATGACCAATTTGACAAACTCTTTCGAGAGCATGGCACAGATTCCTGCAACTGAAGCACCAAGGACTTTACGTATGCCAATTTCTTTAACCCTGGTCTCTGCAATATATGAAGCTAGGCCAAATAGACCTAGGCATGAAATAAAAATGGCCAACAACGAGAATATAAAGGCTAAACGGCCCATCTGTTCCTCATCATTGAATTTCTTGGCAAACTGCTGGTCAACAAATTTATAATAGAATGGATATGATGGGTTGAATTTCTTAGTGATTTTCTCTATTCCGGCGACTGTTTCAGACATAGAAGCTTTGGCCTTAGTGCGGATTACAATATTATAAAGATACTTATCTCTAGCAAGTACCATTAAAGGCTGTACCTCTTCATAGGGAGATCCTAAAATATAATCTGAAATCACTCCAACAATAGTCAATGGATCATCCCCCCATTTAATTATCTTTCCTACCGGATCCTTAATACCCATTTGCTTAACAGCACTTTCATTGATCAAAATTGAAGCACTATCAGCTTTTATTCGAGCATAATCAATGTCCCGGCCAGCTATCAAGTCCAGACCAAGGGTCTTTACAAAATCACTTTCTGTAGAAATCAAACCAAAAAAACTATTGCTAACCTGATCTGGAGTCGCACCTTCCCAGGAGAAATTTCCTCCAGCGGAACCCGATCTCTCTGCAATGGTCCAGCCTACCGTTCGGGCAACACTCTCAGCATATCCCTGACTGACCAATTCATTTTTGAAGGACTCAAAATTCTTCTCCAAGTCTCCTTCTGCCGGAACCTCGATCAACTGCGATGATTCATAGCCAACAGTACGTTCACCACCAAATTTTATCTGCATCCGAATGACCATGGTCGCCACAATCAGAAATATAGCAATGGCAAACTGTATAACCACTAAACTTTCACGTAGATTGAATAAACCCTTGGGTCGAAGGGCATCACCTTTCAAGACCTTGATCGGTTTAAAGGAAGACAGTACAAAAGCTGGATAGACACCCGCTAGAAAGCCGGTGAGCAAAATAAAACTTAAACCGGTAATCCAAATCAAAGGATTGGTCCATGCAACTTGTAAAGGTTTGTCCAATATGCTATTAAAGATCGGCAAAAACACAATAGTCAAAGCTATAGCCACTAATCCCGCGCTCAACGCCAATAAAATGGACTCAAACAAAAATTAACTGATTAATGTCTTTTTCTTTGCCCCTATAACTTTTCTTACACCCACCTCTTTACTTCTTTTCTGACTGCGAGCAGTACTTAGGTTCATGAAATTGATACAGGCAATCAATAGAATCAATAACCCTATCCCTCCTACCAAACGCACCCTGTCAATCCTTCCTCCTGCTACAACTCCATTTTCAAACTCTGAATACAGATGCACCTTGGACATGGGATATAGAAATACAGAAGTCCATTTCAAATATCCTTCATTCTTCGTTACCAATGATTTTATTTTCTCATTAAAAGCATCAACGTCTGTTTGGGGTTTAAGCGATACATAGGTTATCAAAGAGTTATTGTTCCAGGTATTTAGACTTTTTGATCGTTCTAAATCAATTGGCTTCAAATACTTAAAATCAAAGTCCGTATAGATTGGTAGGTCTTCCATAACTGCAGTCACCTTATACGGTGTCTCGTTCTTGATCAAAACCATCTTTCCGATAGGATTGTCATTTCCAAAAATACTTTTCGCCAATCCCTCAGTGATCACGATACTATTCGGCTCACTAAGGGCGTGATCTTTTGCTCCTTCTATAATATGAAAATCAAAGAGTTCTATGAAGCCTGGATCGACAGAATTTCCCTTTGCCTTTAAGTTCAATTCCCCATAAGTTAAAAGCTGGTCCTCTGTCCAAAGCATCCTTGCAGCATGCTCTACCTCAGGAAACTCAGATTCAAGCGCGGGAGCCGCTGCTGGCATGGTTATTCCATGAATATTAACAACATTGTTCTTATCGGTCCTGTTCATCAACTTATAGATATTCTCCTTATTCTTATAGAAATTATCATATAGAAATTGATTTTGAACCCATAAGGCTATCAATAAAACCGAGGCTAGACCAATGGCCAATCCAATAATATTTATCGCAGAAAAACCTTTGTTCTTCAGCAAACTCCGAATTGCAATTTTCAAGTGATTAAGTATCATATCTCAACATGAATGGTGGAAATGTAAATGATGAGGTAGGCAATCAAAATATGTATATAATATTTTGATAAATCTAGCTCAGCATGAAAATAACAATAGCATTGCCAAACAAGTAAATATCTAATAATAAGATTGTTACATATTTTGTAATTGTTCGATACTGAACACTAACTGTTTGAAATTGAACATTACTATTGATTGCATTTTTAGAGAGAAGTTATATTTTTTATTAAAAAAATTATAAAAATAATTGGCAGATAATATAAAAATTTTATATTTGTCTTTATGTAGTACATAAATACTAATCAATATAAACTCAATTATTATGAAAACCATGTTAATCAGTTGCTTAAGCTGCTTTCTTTTGCTTCTTGTTGGTTATCCATCTTATTCTCAATCAAAAATTACCGGGAAAATTTTGGATGATAAGAATCAAGCATTGATGGGAGTGACGATTGGGATAAAAGGTAGCCAAACTCAAGTTACCTCCAATGATTTAGGACAGTTTGAAATTGAAATTAATTCATTTCCAAGTACAATAATATTTAGCAGTGTTGGATATGAAACACTTGAACAGCAAGTCTTTGCAGGTCAAAATTATTTATCGATTCAATTAAAGCCTTCAGATACTAATATTGATGAGATTGTAGTTGTGGGATATGGAACCCAAAGCAGGAGAACTTTAACGACAGCTATTTCCAAAGTGGACGGGAAAGTCTTAGAGAATATACCAATCAGCACAATTGGAGAAGGACTTCGAGGTAAAGTTGCTGGAGCTCGAATTTATCAATCTAATAATACCCCTGGAGCAGATGCGGTTTTTAGAATCCGCGGGGGATCGTCTATCAATAAAACTAATGATCCATTAGTATTAGTAGATGGAGTTGAACGAGCTTTTTCAGGAATAAACCCAAATGATGTTGAATCAATAGAGGTTTTAAAAGATGCGGCATCTACAGCTATTTATGGTTCTCGGGCTTCTAATGGGGTTGTTTTAATTACAACCAAGAAGGGAAAAGATACCGGCTCTGCTAGAATTACATTTGATGCGAATTACGCATATCAGACACCAGAATCATTGATAGATTTCATGAATTCTCGAGATTATATTTCCACAGTAAGACCGGCTGTTGCATTAAGCCCAAACAAGAATTATAATTTCAATTCTGGTTATTCAGCAAGTTCTGGGAATGATCTTACTTCCATTTATTCCACTCGATATTTAAAAAACGGAGAAAGTGTTCCTGCTGGTTATCAAAGTATGGCTGATCCATTGGACCCTAGCAAAACTATAATTTTCCAAGATAATGATTTTCAATCTTTATTGTTTAGAAATACAAATTGGCAAAACTATTACATTGGCTTAGATGGAGGTAATCAGACTGTTCGATATGCTGGAAGTACAGGTTACACCAAAGATGACGGGGTTGCATTAGGGACAAATTTTGACCGCTTTACTGCACGCGGAAAGGTAGATGTCAGTATCAATAAAAAGTTGACCTTTAACACCATGTTTGATTATTCAAATACCCTGTCATCAGCATTCGAAAATCAAATGAATGTTATCGCGAGGGGTTTAGCAACCCCACCAACACAAAAAATATACTATGACAATGGAAAACCAACCCCAGGATATAATGCAAGCTCGCCAAACCCCGTGTGGTGGGAGGCTACAAGGGATATTGGCAATAAAGACAAAAGGTTTTCTTTGTCTGGAGGACTGGATTATCAGGTTTTGGAATCGTTAAAAGCACAGGTTGTGGTTTCAAACTTTTCACATACCAACAACTATAGCTATTTTGAAAAAGCCCATGAATTTAGTGGCTTAAGAACAACCAGACAAAGTAATGGCCAATTAGATCGATTGAAGTTTGATGGATTATTGAATTATTCCAAAAATTTTGCTCAAAATCATGATTTGTCAGCTATGGTTGGTTATTCCTACCAACAAACTGATAATTCCAATTTTTCCGCAGCAGTTAATGGAGCTAGTTCAGATAAAGTCCCTTCATTATCAGCAGGCCCAAATAAAACAGATGCTGATAGTGATAAATGGAGGCAGGTATTGATCGGTTATTTTGGAAGAGCAAACTACAGTTATAAGCAACGTTATTTATTAATGGGTACATTTCGATATGATGGTTCATCTTTGTTTGCCGAACAAAATAGATGGGGGTTCTTTCCCGGGGTATCAGCTGGATGGATAGTATCTGAGGAGGATTTTTTCAAGAACCAAAATGCCATAAATTACATGAAACTAAGAAGTAGTTTTGGTCAAACAGGAAATAATTCCATCGGTCTGTATGATGCATTAGGTAGATATGTAGCTGATACTCGATATGATGGTAATGCAGGAATAATGCCTTCAATTATGCCAAACCGAGATCTAACATGGGAAACCTCTACCCAATTCGACGCAGGAATAGATTTTAATGTTTGGAATAACAGATTAAGTTTCCAAGTAGATTACTTCAACAAAATAACAGAGAACTTGTTGTTCAGTATGGATTTACCCAATACATCTGGGTATTCAACCGTGCAAACGAATGTTGGTAAGGTGAAGTTTCATGGTTTTGATTTTGAGGTTGGTTCCCAAAATATAAAGAAGGAGAATTTTAGTTGGGACTCTAAGTTGACCTGGAGTTTTGTTAAAAATAAAGTACTTAAGTTACCAACCAATGGTCGCGAAAATAACAGAATTGGAGGAATTCAATTGGCAGATGGATCGGCGTTTGGCGGGACAGCTGAAGGTGAATCTTTATACAGATATTATGGCTATCAAGTCGATCATATCATCCAAACGAAAGAGGAGGCAGCCAATGCTCTATATGATGAATCAGCTAGGGGTTGGGACCCAGAAGATGGTAAAAGTATTAAAGGAAGAAAAATGCCCGGTGATTATGAATGGGTAGATCGAGATGGCGATGGAGTCATAACCAGTAAGGATCAATTTGAACTTGGAATGACTGTTCCACATAGTACAGGAGGGCTTCAGAATACCTTTACTTATAAATCTTTTAGTTTAAATGTATTTGTTGATTGGGCACTTGGCCATAGTATAAATCACAATGCTTACATGCGCTATTTCATGAACACATTCGCGGATAATTACACCCTAGTAAATGATGTGAAAAACACATGGAAACAGCCTGGTGATAATGCTCAGTATGCTAGATTCTTTGCAAATGATCCTGATGTCGGAAATTCAAATTTTTCAAGGACCTCATCAGCCTTTAATTATAAAGGAGATTATTTGGCCATTAGAGAGGTCACTTTCCTTTATAACCTGCCAGAAAACTTGACAAAGAAAATTGGGGCATCAAATCTACAAATAGCTTTGTCAGGCCAAAATTTAATGTATTTCTGGGAAGGTGCGGGTAAAGGAATTTCGCCAGAGGTAGGTACAAGTTCAACCTACAGCGCTTCCTATTTTAACTATCCAGCTATCCGCAGATATTCTCTTGGAATTAAACTAACCCTTTAATTGAATGATTATGAAAAAAAGATTTTTTTACAGCATATTATTTCTAACAACTAGTTTATTTATGCCTGGTTGTTCAGATAAATTAGAAGTGGACTTGGAGAGCGCTATTACAGCAAATTCAATGTGGAAAGACGAAAGTGATGCAAAAGCAGCAATTTATGGTGCTTATGTTAGGATGCGTTCGACCTTTTCAACGGCTTATATATTTTGGGGAGAATATAGAACGGGCTTATGGGGTAAAGGTTTAGAGACCAGTGCAGGATATAGTAACGCTTTCTCAAATCAAATTAACAGTACCCATGCTCAGGCAAACTGGAAGGATTTGTATACAACGATTAATGATTGTAATTTAATATTGAAGTATGTTCCTGAAATTACATTTACCTCTGATGAAGAAAAAAACAATGTTATTGGACAAGCTCATTATATCAGAGCGTTTTGTTACTATTGGATTGCTCGAATTTGGGGAGACGCTCCTATTGTATTGAGTGGATTCGAATCAAGTACCCAAGAAGATTTGTACCCAACAAGAAGTCCAATGAAAGAGGTGTTTAGTCAAGTGGAGAAAGATTTAATACTTGCAGAACAATTGATTCCAGCGGGTAATAATAAACCCCAAGTAGCAACAAAATCGGCAGTACAAATTCTTCAGGCAGATTACTATCTATGGATGTCTAAAGTAAATAATGCTGGTCAGGACGCTTTGAATAAAGCAAAGGTAGCAATTGATAAGGTTATCAGTAGTGGGAAGTTTTCACTGTTACCAAATTTTGCAAATGTATTTAAGACAGAATTGAATCCAGAGATTATCTTTTGTTGGAGAATGATTATGGATGAAGCAACGGGTGGATATCCAAGTGATTATTTGGTCCCACTTCAATATGTTTCTGCATCTGTCATTGAGAATCCGATTAAGGTTGGATCCCATCAACAATGGGTTTTTCTAACAAATGAATATAAGGAATTCCTGGCTGTTGAACCTACAGATCAACGGACAAAAGTTAGCTATGAATCGTATTTTGATGTTGGAAAACAGTCTTCATTTCAATGGATTAATAAGTATTCTGGAACATGGGAAAATGGAACTAGGATTTTTGATTCTGATTTAGTTGTTTACCGTTACGCTGATGCACTATTATTGAGTGCGGAAATAGAAAATGCCTTAAATAATCCTACATTGGCTCTGCAGAACCTGAATCTTATCGCTAAAAGAGCATATGGAATTGACAATAAATACATTGGATTAAATAAATTACAAATTGATCAGTCCATACTTTTAGAAAGAAAAAGAGAGTTTGTAGCGGAAGGTAAATTATGGTGGGATTTTATTCGTATGGGTGTTGTGTTTACAGAGGTGGAATCTTTGAAATCCCAAAAAGACAAACCTAATGTTCTTTTTTGGCCGGTCCATGATAGTTCAATCAATACTAATCCAAACATCAAACAAACAGAAGGTTACAATTAATAAAAAACAATATGAAAAGGTTAGGCATTTTTATGTTATTAATATTTGTTTGCAGTTCAGTATTTGTACAAGCATCAGTTATTGAAATACGATATTATCAACTCCCACTATTATTGGGAAAGAAAAATAATCCGATTGCCAGAATTACAATAGAAGCAAAGAAGGAGGATGTTGGAAAAGAAATTGGAAATCTATCAATTTCATTTGAAGGGAGTACAAACTTCAAAGATTTAACATCTATTAGTTTATACGCTTCCAAGATAGATTCTACGATTCAACCAGACTTAGATAAATTGGATCTGATTACTAGTATGGAGCCTTCAAGTCCTAAAATTATTATTCCATTAAATTATAAAATCCAAATGGAAGGTAAACAATATTTTTGGATTAGCTTAGGTTTAAGAAAGGATGTTGATTTGTTAAATAAAATAGTAGTTCAGGTTAATTCAATTTCAACTAATAATAAAATTATAGGAAATTATAAAGAAAAAAAGGTTTTTAGACCTGCGTTTTCAGTTCGCGAACATATGCAAGATGGGGTAAATACCTCAAGAATTCCCGGATTAGCGACATCCAAGGAAGGCACCTTGTTAGCGATCTATGATGCGAGATATGAAAGTTCAAGGGATCTGCAAGGGCACATGGATATTGCTGTCCAACGAAGTTTTGATAAAGGACAAACTTGGGAACCAATCCAAATAGCTTTAGATATGAAAACTTGGGGTAATTTACCTGAAAAGTTCAATGGAGTATCAGACGCCTGTATTTTAGTGGATCAAAAATCTGGTGATATTTATATTGCAGGTTTATGGATGTATGGTGTGAAAAATAAAGATGGAGAGTGGGTTGAAGGATTAACGGACACAAGTAAGATTTGGAATCATCAATGGCTAACGAAAGGTTCTCAACCTGGATTCGATGTCAAACAGACGGCCCAATTTTTAATTACAAAGAGTACTGATGATGGTAAAACATGGTCGGAACCTGTGAATATTACTAAACAAGGGAAAAAGGAAGAATGGTGGCTATGGGCCCCTGCACCTGGCCAAGGAATAACTATGAAGGATGGAACATTGGTTTTTCCTACCCAAGGTAGAGATAAAGATGGTAATCCATTTTCAAATATAACTTATAGTAAGGATTCTGGAAAAACATGGCATAGTTCTTCCGAAGCCGTATTAATAGAAAAGGGAACCACTGAATGTGCTGTAGTTGAATTAGAACCTGGCGTATTGATGTTAAATATGCGAGCGAATCGGAATAGAGGGACCGCAACACCAAATAATGGTAGGGCAGTTGCTATTACATCCGACTTTGGAAAAACCTGGGAAACACATGCGACATCACTAAATACCTTAATTGAGCCGACTTGTATGGCCAGTTTACACAAGCATCAAGTTAAAAAAAGTGGCAAAATGAAGGAAATTTTATTCTTTTGTAATCCACATTCTATTGCAAAAAGAGATCATATTACCTTGCAAACCAGTTTTGATTATGGAAAAACTTGGCCTATTGAAAAACAAATTTTGCTAGATGAATGGAGCGGAAGAGGATATTCTTGTATTACTTCTGTTGATGACAAAAGTTTAGGGGTCTTGTATGAAGGTAGTCAATCAGATATGGTTTTTCAGAGGATTCCTATAGAAGAGGTAATGAAAGATTAAATAGAAATTATTGCACTAATTGAAATAAATGAGCACAAAAGAAACAAGCATGGGATTTAAGCCCATTGAGGCTACATCTTTAACAGATTTAGTAGAACTTAAACTGAGAGATTTTCTTCAGGAGAAAAAACTTAAGGCTGGAGATAGTCTCCCAACTGAAATGGAGATTGCTGAGGCTTTAGGGGTAAGTAGAAATATTCTTAGAGAAGCCTTAAGTCGATTGAGAATGCTTGGAATAATAACTTCCAAAAAGAAAAGAGGAATGGTTCTTACGCATCCAGATGTATTAGGAAGTCTAGAAAAAGTTTTGCAGCCTCAGCTTGTAGATAAAAATACGCTACATGACATTTTTGAACTTAGACTTGTATTAGAATTGGGAATGGCCGATTTACTTTTTATGAGAATAGAGGAGCAACATTTGGAAGAGTTAGATAAGATTGTTAAAAACGATGATTCCACCAATCCATCATTTCGTATAAAAAATGAGATAGCCTTCCATGGGAAGTTATATGAAATTACAGGTAATCAAACCTTAAAAAGGTTTCAATCTATGCTCATGCCTTTGTTTGATTTTGTGCTAAAGACTGAGAAGAGAGTGGTTGCACCTAAAGTAAGTCATGCTGATTTGGTTGAACTGATTCGAAAAGGAAATATTGACGAATTTAAAAAGGGAATGGAAGAACATTTAAGACCACATTTAGATGCTCTTGCCAATATAAATAAATAAAAAACATGAGATTTCAATCTACCAATAAAGTAAAAGGATTATTAGCCGCTGCTTTTACCGCATATTATCCCACAGGAGAAGTTAATTATGAATACATTCCAAAGTTAGTTGATCATTTAATTGATATTGGGATTTCAGGAGTCTTTGTTTGTGGTACAAATGGGGAAGGCTTGAGCCTTACTATTGCAGAACGGAAAAAAATTGCATCTGAATTTGTCCGAGTAGCTCAGGGGAGAGTTAAAATTATTATCCATGTTGGACATAGTTCAATAGAGGAAGCTAAACATTTAGCTATTCATGCCCAAGAGATCAATGCTGACGGTTTCTCTTCAGTTTGTGCATTTTATTTTAAACCTGCTAATGAAACAGTGTTAATGCATAGTTTGGCGGAAATTGCAAATGCTGCACCTAAATTACCATTTTACTATTATCATATACCGCATATTACGGGTGTCAACATCAATCTTGAAAATTTTATTACAAACTTTTCTAAGTTGGTAGATAATTTTGCAGGTATAAAATTTACTTCATCTGCCATTCATGAGTATCAAGATGGAATTCAAATTTGTGGAGAAGATTTCGATATGCTCTTTGGGTTTGATGAGTTATTGTTACCAGCATTATCAGTTGGTGCAAAAGGAGCTATCGGAAGCACCTATAATTATGCTGCGCCCATTTACTTAAAAGTCATAGACCTGTTTTCATCCGGTCAGATTGAATCTGCACAGCAACTGCAATATGAAGCGGTGAAAATGATCAAGTTAATTGTTAAATATGGACCAATTCCTGCACAGAGGGCAATTATGCAAATGATAGGTTTTGAAATGGGTTCCTCAAGATTACCATTGCTAACTTTGGCAAACGAGCAATATCATGAATTGAAAGAGGAGTTAGACGGTATTGGTTTCTTTAAAACATTGGAGTTATGCAGAACCTCTGGAAAAGCCTAATCACTATATCAATTATGATGATTTATTTAACATCCAAAGGCCAGGAAAAGCATTTGGAATTATTAGATACTATTCCTGATAAATTAGGTTTTGCTGGATCTTTTGGCGGGAAATTAGGTAATGGAATTGTCAGCGCAGGAGGGGCACAATTCAAAGATGGTGTCCCGCCTTGGGATTCGGGTGTAAAAATCTGGACAGATAAGCTGTTTTACCTTGAAAATGAAAAATCTACATGGGTAGAATTAGGTAAGCTGCCATTTAAAGTTGGATATGGAGCTTCAGCTAGCTTTAATGGTAAATTCTATATTGCTGGAGGAAGCAATCAGAAGGTGCACTTTAACAAGGTATTTGAGATTTCAATTGATAATCAGCAAATTAATTTTGTAGAATTACCAAAGTTGCCAATTTCCCTAGCAAACTGTTCCTTTTCGCAATACGGTAGTAATTGGTTTGTGTTAGGTGGACAAGAAAATGTTGATTCAAAGACTGCTTTAAATAGAGTTTTTAAACTTGATCTTGAAGATGTTAAGTCAGGTTGGGTTGAGTTGCCTCCATTACCCGACAATGGAAGGATACTTTCTGCTTCTGCTGTAAATGAATTAGGTTTATTTGTTTTTTCTGGGGCTTCATTAAATGATGGGAAAAGAAAATATTTAAAAGATGGTTTCAAGTTCAATGGGGTAAAGTGGGTTGAGATTGAAGGTTGCCCAGAAGCTATTACTGCTGTCTCCAATCCTGGAGTTGAACTTCAAAAAAATCAATTTACATTTCTTTCTGGAGATAATGGAGAATTAGTTGATTCAGAATTAAGAGAAAATCATCCTGGATTTTCAAGAAAAGTATTTACCTATAACGCCGAAAAAAATACTTGGGAAATCACTTATGAAATACCTTCTCAAATAAAAACAGAAAGAGGAGAACTAAAAAAGATAATTGCACCGGTGACTGCGACAGCTATTCATTGGAATAATAGTGTTGTTATTATTGGAGGAGAAGCTAAGCCATCGGTTAGAACTAATCAGGTACTAAAATTTAAGTAATAAATCAAAATAAATTATGAAAACCCAATTGAACAAATCATATTATCCATGGTTGGTGGTTGCCTTATTGTGGGTAGTTGCTTTCTTAAATTACTTTGATAGGTTATTGATAACCTCAATGCGAGATCCAATAGTTGCAGATTTTCACATTAACGATGCTCAATTTGGTTTATTAACGTCTGTATTTCTTTGGTCTTACGGTTTGGTTAGTCCATTTGGAGGCTATTTGGCTGATAAGTACTCTCGAAAGATGGTCATAATTTTTTCCGTTGGAGTTTGGTCAGCTGTTACTCTTTGGACTGGATACACACAATCATTTTCAGAAATGCTCTTTACTCGTGTACTTATGGGGATTAGTGAGGCATGTTATATTCCTGCTGCTTTAGCTTTAATTACTGATTACCATTCAGGTAGAACACGATCTCTTGCAACTGGCCTTCATATGTGCGGATTATATACAGGTTTAGCATTAGGAGGTCTAGGGGGATATATTGCTGAATTATGGGGTTGGAGATATGGGTTTCATGTATTTGGCGCCTTTGGGGTTCTCTATTCATTCCTGCTACTGTTTTTATTGAAGGATAAAAAGAAAGAAGAAAGACTTAACTTACAAGAAGATATCAAAGATTCTTTTAGTTTGAAAGAAGCTTTGGGATCATTATTTAAAATACCCTCATATTATATTATTTTAATTTTCTTTTCGGTCTTAGGGATGGCAAATTGGTTAATTAATGGCTGGTTACCTACCTTCATTAAGGAACAATTTCATCTTGGTTTAGGGAGTGCTGGAATTTCTGCCACGGGATATATGCAAGTTGGGTCATTCATTGGAGTAATTATTGGAGGAATCCTAGCAGATAAGTGGGTACAAAAGAATCCAAAGGGCAGGATGAATGTTATTTTACTTGGCTTTTGTATTGGAACCCCATTTTTGTTCCTGTTATCTTCAACCACAGTTTTTGGTTTAGCAATTTGTGGAATGATTATTTTTGGTTTAGCAAGAGGTTTCAATGACGCCAATCTGATGCCTTTGCTGCGTCAAGTAATCAATCCTAAATACATCGCAACAGGATATGGATTTCTAAACTTCCTAAGTACAATTGTCGGAGGAATAATGGTCTATGTAGGTGGCGCATTGAAGGATGCAAATGTAAGTCTTGCAATCACTTTTCAAGTTGTTGCAGTTTTATTGCTTCTAGCTACCTTGTCTCTTAGGTTTATTAAAATTCAGAATAAAGATTAATCAGCTCTTCCGATTATGAGGCTGAACTTATTAAGGTCATATAATAATTCATACTATGCAACAGGGCTAGCAACAGTAAATTTCTATACCCTAAATGGTCAAAACTTTCTGTTGTTTCAATCGAATATTCATAGTTTAAGGTTCTCCATTTAAAATCGGTTTTTGCCCTCATTAATTCTTGATTCGAATCGTCAATGAGAATAAACTTGTCACCTAAGAGACCTTTAAGTTTTAATAAGTAGTGCTTTTCTTGTTGATCAAAATAAGTCTTAATAACGATTCCTTTCCATCCCATTTTAATTTCCAATAAGGTTATAGAACCATCTGTCAATTCTACTTTCGAATCCCAAAACCCTTTGGGTCTAAGCTGAAATTTACTGCCATCAGGCATCAGAATATCTGCCTCAAATGAATACCATTTTTTATAAACTAGATCTCCTACCTTAATGTTGTCGGACTTCACATTAAATTTGTAAGAATCTGTTGAATTTGCCCTATAGTGTCCCATTCCTAGATTTAAATTATTTGTAATAATATGAAAATTAAGACTTAAATTCCCTGCCCTATTAAAATTCCTGCCACATATTTTCTGCATCAAAAGGAACCCGTTTGGGCTCAATTTCATCCCAAGATTTATATGGAAATTTTCTACTAATAGATATATAATAGGACCACCGCCAAAAGCACAGAGGGTTTATTTTATATAATCGAAAGATTTGTTGGTTTTCCTTGGATGGACGAGCCTCTTCAATAAAACGATTGATGGACCAATCATTGATAAATAAATCTTTGAAACCAAATGTGTCTTCTTTAGTATAGGAAGCATTTGAATTTGAATACCTAAATGGATTTTGACCATCAGCTACCAATAATATGTTTTTATTGATAATCGGTAAATTCGATATATTTAAAATCGTAATTATTATTAAGATGGTCTTCCATTTCATATAAATCAAAATGTATATTTTTCATTTAAATATATGCAAAAACTAATCTTAATCTTCAGGTATTTAATGAATGGAGAGGTTATTCTTTGAGCTTTATTAACCTTCTTTCTGTAATAAATATCAATATGATTGAATAAATCAAGAAAATCCCCATAGAAAGAGATTCAATTAGATCATAGTTTTTGAACTCCAAAATGCCAATCATTATGAATTGGAAAATAATCACTAGCGGAATTACCATTAACCATTTTTTAAAGTAAAATCTCTGTGAAAAATCCCAAGTCTTTTGATTTTTCATTGATCTAGGGGTTCTGTATCCAATAAAAAAATTAATATCCCTCTTTGGAAACAAATACATCAGAATGGGAATTGTTATAATGATTATATCGCAAATTAATATTCCAGAATAGTCCATTAGAAAAACCAAGTTCATATTTTAATTTAAGAATAGTAAAGTTAGAAACTAAATCATAAGACTTATTTTCACCAAAAAAACAGTTATAAATGAAAGAGCCAATCCCTAAATGTTTTTCTATATATTTATTGTCAATCAAAAGATAAATCCTTAAATACTTAAGGTCCCTCAGATAGGGAAAATTTATAACGATCAGGATTTATGAAGACCAAATTCTCCTACAAAACTTACCTAAGAATAGGCATTATCTTCTTCTTAATACTTGGAATTGGCCATCTATATGGAGAAATGCAAATGAGTAAAGATGGCTCAATAGAGGCTCATTTAGATAAGTTTGATTTTAAACTTTTTGGCTCTGCATTTAGTTTATATAAATTCCATCAGGGCTATAGTGTTATGATGGGGTTATTGATCATATTCATAGCTCTGCTGCTTCTTACATTAAAGGAAATAAATAAGCAAACATTGCTCATATTAACAATTGGAAGTACCCTTATTTGCGGATTGATGTGGTATTATTTTGCCCTACCGGGTCAAATTTTTTCTACTATAGCTGCGTTATCCTTTATATTAGCCTATTTGAAATATAAGTAAAACGAACTTTATTCAATCAAAATATCCTCAAAACAAAAGCTTAAACGATCATTCTTTGAATTTCCTTTTAGAAGCAAATTCATTCGATTTAAAATTTCCCAGCAATCCTAAATATGACAGATAAAATGAGCAGAAATGTTTCGTAGGTTTACTGTAAGTTCTTTGCTCTCCAATTCTAGAAGTGTGAAGTTACCTAAATCAAAAAACTATGGCAAAACCAAAAGAAACATTCAGTCCATCAAAGCGGATCGAGAGCTTTAAGCATGCTATCCATGGCCTACGGTCCCTTTTTCTTCAAGAACCAAATGCGCGGATACATTTGTTGGCCACTATCTTTGTTTTACTTGCTTCATGGTATTTCGACATTGACAGAATGGAGTGGATTGCCGTCCTAATGTGCATTGGAATGGTTTTATCTGCCGAAATATTCAACACATCCATTGAGAACATCTGTGATCATATCTCTCCGGAATATCACCAAAGGATCAAGATCATAAAAGACCTGGCAGCAGCAGCCGTCCTAGTGACTGCCCTCATTGCATTAATAGTCGCGGCCTTTATTTTTGGACCACGGATATTTTCAGGATATTGAGTTGGAGAATTGAAACTCTATTAATTTCCAAACCCTAAATTGTGATGGCAGTCCTATATTTTAATTCATTTTATTTAATTCAGTATATTCAGAAGTTTTATTTTGTTCATCTAACCATGTCCATTTAATATAGTTCTTATTAAAGATTAAAATTTTGTTTTTGATGGGTTCCATATCATCCCTATACAAAGTGATAATAGTATTATTATCAGTTAGTTTATATGTACCAGTATAGGTTCCGCTATTATCTTCCAAATAATCTATAACCTCTAAGGTATATGACCCATTATCATTAAATGTATAATATGCAAGTCCATCAACGGCTTCAGGCGCTGCTTTAGATTTTACCATCCATCTTCCAGAAAGTTCATTTACATGTATTTGATCTTTTTTACAAGAATTAAAAGTAAATAATACTATAAATAATGCTGAAAATGTTAAGATTAATTGTTTCATAGGGTGAATGCTTGGTTAATAATTTATATAAACGCTTAATAATTTCTTTGCGCTACAAATAAAACAAAAAAGCTCCCCTAATTCTAGAGAAGCTTTCCAGTGAACTTACTGGTACGAAACTCGAACTCTTTTTTGGAAGATTAATAGTTATTAAACGTACTGAAAGATTATTTATCGTGGTGGATAACGAAAAGGTGTCTGCCGAAACCAAAGCCTACAAAAAGATACCGCAGATATTATCTTTTACCGATGAAGACGGCAACGACAATATGAAGCAGGTCATCGAAGCCAATTACAGGCAGGTCAAAGCGGACGTTGTACATATTGTGGAAAGCGAAATGGAGCGGATTAAGAATGACCCCGATTTACAACATTTGATACAGCAAGATGGATAACGGCTAAAATAATGGGTATTCTAAAAAAAGTAAATAGACAGACTTGTCTGTTCATTTATTATTCTATACATTTGCTTTCATAAAGGATATAAACATGGATACCCCAAGAGAAAGAATTATTGATACCGCTTCACTACTGTTCCATCAACAGGGATATAATAGCACTGGAATTAATCAGATTATCAGTGAAGCCAATGTTGCCAAAGCAAGTTTTTACCAACACTTTAAATCAAAAGATGACCTATGTGTTGCGTTTTTAAATGCAAGACATGGATATTGGTTTTCTGAATTGATAACATACGTATCAAAATCGAAAAGCACCAAAAAAAGAATATTGAAAGCCTTTGATTTCATTGTTTATATGAACGAAAAGGAAGGTTTTAGGGGGTGCAGTTTTTTGAACATCCTGTCGGAAATATCAAAAGAACAAGGTACTATACTTTCAGTTATACAGGCACACAAAAACGACCTTAGAAAATTCTTTGAAAAAGAACTTGGAGAGGAATTGCTATCCGCTCACATCTACCTGTTATTTGAAAGTTCAATTATAGAAAGCCAACTCTTTAAATCAAATGAGTTGGTCAAGAAATCAAAAAAAATCGTAAACAGCTTAATTTAAGGCTTAAAACAATGGAACAGAAACATCCTTTACCTCCATTTACTTTGGAGACAGCCAAGCAAAAAATCCAAATGGCAGAAGATGCTTGGAATACCAAAAATCCCGAAAAGATATCAATGGCTTATACCATTGATAGTGAATGGCGAAATCGAAACCTGTTTATCAATGGTCGGGAAGAAATTGTAAGATTTTTGACCGAGAAATGGGAAAAAGAATTGGATTACAAGCTCAAAAAAGAGTATTGGGCGCATACCGATAATAGAATTGCCGTTAGGTTTGAATATGAGTACAGAAACAAAGAGGGTAAATGGTTTAGAGCCTACGGAAACGAGAATTGGGAGTTTGATGAAAACGGCTTAATGAAAAAACGGTACGCTAGTATCAATGACCTCGAAATAAAAGAGGCTGACAGGTATTTATAATTACTAAATTGTGAACGAAAACGGAATACTTATATGGTCGAAAATACTTTATTAAAAAACATCTCGAAATATATAGATCTTACGCAGGATGAAATTTCAACTTTCGAGCGTTTTTGGACGGAGAAAACATTGGAAAAGGGGGACTATCTTTTGCATAATGGCGATACCTGTCGTTATGATAGTTATGTCGTTTCGGGAGCATTAAAAGCATTTTACATCAACGCTGACAATGGCAATGAGGAAATCTTGTTTTTCGCTATCGACGACTGGTGGGCTTCTGACTTAGATAGCTTTTCCAAACAGAAGCCCTCAATATACAACATACAAGCCATAGAAAGAACGACCGTTTTACAGATTAGCCACTATTCTTTTCAGCAGTTACTGGCTGAACTTCCCCGTTTGGAGCGGTACTTTCGGATAATATTAGAAAGTTATCTGGGCGCATTGCAAAAAAGAATTATCTATAACAATGTTCAGGATGCCGAAAGCAGATATTATGCCTTTTTGGAAAACTACCCAAACATAGCATCCAAAGTACCCCAATATCTGATTGCATCGTATTTGGGTGTATCAGCTGAATTTATAAGCCGCATTAAGAAAAAAAATAAACCGTCTTGACCTAGATCAATTTTTTCTCCATCATTTACCGTCAACTTTGCTTCATAATATTAAGAAGCAAATGAAACATCATCCTATTTTTCAGAACGCCATTACATGGCAAAGAGAATTGATCAACCGGACGGTAGTTGCCCCCATGTCACGCGTGAGCGCTACGGCGGACGGCTTGGCTACGCACGAAATGAAGGACTATTATTCCGCATTTGCAATTGGAGGATTTGCAGTTATCATTACCGAGGGTATCTACACTGATGTATACGGTAGCCAGAGTTATAACAACCAACCTGCACTTGTAAACGAAGCGCAAAGCGCTTCTTGGGAAAAGGTAACCCGTGCTGTCCATCAATCTCCCTCCCTTATTTTCGCTCAGTTGATGCACGCAGGTGCTTTATCGCAATATAGTGAGAACACCTTAGCTCCGTCTGCCCTAAAACCTGTTGGCACAAAGATGTCTTCCTACGGTGGCGAGGGGACATTTCCTACCCCTAAAGAAATGGACTTGACGGATATTGAAAGAATGAAACAGGGCTTTATCAATGGAGCTGTAAACGCTTATAAGGCAGGCTTTGACGGCGTAGAAATTCATGGGGCAAATGGTTATTTGTTAGACCAGTTCCTCACACCGGAACTGAACCACAGAAACGACCAATATGGTGGCACTATGCAGAACCGTTTCCGTGTTATTGCTGAAATTATTGCTGGTATAAAGGCTTCCGTGCCACAGAGTTTCATTGTCGGTTTACGGGTTTCAGAGGGGAAAGTAAATGACCTTACCTACCGTTGGAAACATGGTATTGAAACAGCTAAAGAACTGGCAGAAGAAATAAAGGTGAGCAAACCCGATTTTGTTCACGTAGCGGTGCAGACGGGCGAATGGGAACGGGACAGCTTTTTTGGAGACGGAATATCATTGGCATTGGTTATCCGGCAGGCAACGGGCATTCCTGTCATTGCCAACGGTGGTTTCCATAATGTTGAAAAGGCGGAAGTTGCCTTGAAGGACACCCACGCAACGCTGGTTGCTATCGGAAAAGCAGCCTTAGCAGATCCCCATTGGGTAATGAAAACCATGAACGGGTTACCCTTGATTCCTTTTCACCGTGAAATGTTATGGCCGGAGGCAACCCTTAGCCATACCCGGAAAATCGTCAAAGAATTAAATCTTGAAAATAGTTAGAAAGAGAACAATGAAAATGAACAGATTCTTGATAATTGGGACTTTACTTTCAGTATAGACATCACAGGAAAAACGTTCGCACAAAGGAACACATCTATAAATCAAATAAATAAAAAATGAAACCTGCTTGTGTCACCATCGAAAAAAGGATATATAAAAATCAACTCAAGCAAGCTTCATTGCCATTAAAAAACAAATTATTATCATGAAAATTTCACAAATTAAAATTACGCCGGACGCTTATGAACCATTCCGTCTGGCTCAGGGACATCGTGTAGGCGATCTGTTGTTTATTTCGGGACAGACCGCTATTGGCAAGGATGGAAAGCTTATAGGCATAGGTGACTTTGATGCACAGGCAAAAATGGCTTTTGAAAATCTGGACAAGGTATTGAGTGCTGGAGGTTCAAGTTTGAAAAACGTGGTTAAGGTCACTATCATGCTCCGTGACATGAAGAACTTTGAGAAGATTGTCGAATTGAGAGGCAAATACTTTACTCCCCCATATCCGGCAGATACTATTTTTGAAGTATCGTCATTGTTTTCGCCGGATGCATTGATTGAGATTGAAGCCATTGCTGTGGCGGATGCGCTGGCAGATTGGGAAAAGTAATACGAAAATAAAACCAGTCACAGTAAGGAGTGGATAAGTAGTATCTACTCCTTGTTTATTTTGGACATTTATATACAACGAAGTATAAATAACCATACATCATCAAATGATAATAATTGCGTATTTTAGTATTTTCTGATATACTAAGTTTGACATGAGAATAAACTTCACATTTCATAATTATTATTTTTCAATCTGGACGGAAAAGCATTCCCAGGATTATACTAATTTTTAGACATCTTCCTTATGATACAAAAACATTCAGATAACTTTGATCTGCTCAGATATTTAAGGTCTCAAAAAAATGATGGCCATATAGCGCCTTATTATCTGGCATCAAAAACGTGTCTTGAAGACTTGAAAATCACCAATCCCTTTAAAAACTACTTTTATACTATCGGTCTGTATTATGGTGAGGGAGCGCGCATCAGGATAGGCACTACCGATTATGATTTAACACGAGGAAGCCTGTTGACGATTGGCCCCGGAATGACCTGTCAATGGCTCAATACCAGTTTTCCCTCAAATGACACGTTATTTTTTTATGATGATATTTTTGTAAATAATTTCAGCAGGTCGTTTTTCTATTCTCTCGAATTTTTTTGCCCCGATGAAAAGAGTGTGATGCAACTCACCGATAGGCAATTCGAGGAAATGCAACAGCTTTTCAGCACACTTCGGGCAATAGCTGATAAGCCCGAAGCAGTATCGGGCATACTATATTCAATCCTGATTATTTCACAGAAATATTTCTGGAACCTGTACCGGGGCAATAAAAAGGAACTCAACGGTAAAGAACATACCGTTGTAAAGTTTAGAGAATTAGTTTCAAAGAATTTCTCGCAGTATAAAGATGTTGCTTTTTATGCGGAACAGTTGCATATATCACCAAAATACCTGAGCGAAATATTAGTAGAATACACCGGGCTTTCGGCGAAAAAATGGATTGAGTTTCATATCATGCAGGAGGCCAAGTACCTGTTGAGCTTTTGGAATATGTCTGTCAAAGAGGTGTCGTTTCAACTTGGCTACACAGACTCTTCTCATTTTTCCCGGGCATTCAGAAGCTACGAAGGTCAGCTCCCCACTGAGTTCAAAAATACAATTGAAATTCCTGCATAATCGCGGGTTCTACATCAAAAACAGAAAAAACTACATTTTTTGCCGTCATACTTACAGTATTGACGGCTAGGCTCCTTCATATCTTCGTATGGTATTACAGAAAACGTACAATGAAGTTTAGATAAGATGCATTTCTTTCGTTACGAAAAGACAAGACAAATCACCAACGGAAGAAAATATCCTGAATAGGTTGTCACGTTTTCAGCACTTCATGTGTCCATATTTTAAACAGTGGTTGACTGTAATAATTATCCGACCACAGCCTAACAAAAAGAAATTTGAAGGGAACGATGAAAGAAACAACGAAAATAAAAAACTTGCTGGCCTGCCTGTTTTTCTGCATGTGGTGCTTGCACAGCGAGGCGCAAGTCCCTGTGGAAATCACTGCAGGGCATTCGAGTTACTATTATCAGCATATGTTTTCCGGCAAAATCATTGCGGAAAAGCCGTTTGGATTTTTTAACACGTCTTCTATTTTGCTTCCTTACGACAAAAAGCGGGGGATTGAAGTGATGAGCCAGTCGTATCTTACTTACGAAATAAATAATCGCTGGGCAACCGGTTTGGGTTCTATCTATGCACCGGGAAATCGGTTTGTGCCTTCGGCTTTTGTTTGGTATTTCAATAAAAAAAATGACTTATCGTATCTCATTTTTACGAGAATGGATGTTTGGTCTAACCCCAGTCTTGAGCTGTTCGGTTCTGTGGAATATCAAGGTAGCAAAAATCAGAATTTCAATCTTTATGCGCGTTTGCAGCTTCAATATATTACTTCAATGCATTGGAACGGGCACTTAAAGAGTGTTCAATATGCAAGATTAGGAGTGGACAATAAAGGTGTACAATATGGTTTGGGTGTAAACTTTGACCAATACGGGCCAAATACGGAACACTACAGCAACTTTGGACTTTTTGTGCGAAGAGTATTCTAACAGAACTTTTAAAATACAATTAAATATGAATATAGATAACATCAAAACTGAAATACCTCACAACAAAAGGAAGAGCGTAACGGTACTTGGATTGGGTAATATGGGAGCCGCGATAGCCTATACATTTATCAATCAAGGTTATGATACGGTTGTGTGGAACCGTAATGCGGAAAAATGTAAACCACTAGTTCAAGCAGGTGCAGCGGGTATAGAAATACTTAGTGAGGCAGTTGTTGCCAGTAATCAGATTGTGATCTGCTTGTTAAACAATACGGCTGTGGATGAAGTACTCAAACAGGTAGCTGGTGCGGTTGCCGGAAAAGTATTCATCAATTTAACGAGCGGCACACCTGCTCAGGCTCGTGATTTTGCTGAGTGGGCTGAAAAACAGAACGCTTCCTATATCGATGGCAAAATATTGGCTGACCCAATAGACATCGGAACCGCCAAAGCACAGTTATTATTCAGTGGTAAGCCAACCGTTTTTGATGCGCAGTATCCGCTGTTGGAAAAGCTAGGTGCCATTACTTACTACGGAGAAGACGCAGGAGCCGCGGCTGTAGATTTTTTAGCGCAGGTAGCTATTGGCTATGAATTTTTAATAGGTTTTTTGCATACCCTTCAATTGGTGCATCAGGAAGGAGTGGATTTGGCCGCTTTTGCACATCGGGTTGCGGGCACGCTACAGGGCTATGGCCCGCTGCTGTCCCTAATGGTCAATGAAATTAAGTTGGGTACATACCAGCCCGACTTGGGGCCGCTTCAGGTTCAAGCCGCGATGTTTGATGACCTCATCAATCATCGAAAATCAAAAAATGTGGAAACTCTGCGCATGCAAGAAATCAAAAACCTCATGGACCGTAGAATAGCTGATGGGCATGGAGCGCAGGGATTTTCGAGTTTATTCGAACTACTAGGGAAACAATAGCAACTACCAGCATTGACCACAATATTTAAAGGGGATACAAACAAGATATAACTAGAATAAAAAAGGAAAATAATGAAACAGAAAATTTTTAATACGCACAATGATTATACAGGTCTGATCATTCGACTGACAATCGGTATCGTTATGTTTCCACACGGAGCGCGGGCTATGTTGGGCTGGTTTGGTGGCTTTGGGTTTACCCAAACTTTGGAGGGGCTGCAACAGATGGGACACCCATGGCTGGTGGGGCTATTAGTTATATTAATAGAGTTCTTTGCACCCATTTTTATAATAATGGGCTTTGCCTCCCGTTTTTGGGCAATTGCATTGGGTGGACTTTTTATCGGAATAATTTTATTTGGCGGACATCTCGAGCATGGCTTTTTCATGAACTGGTTTGGCGATAAGGAAGGTGAAGGATTCGAATATCATTTGCTGATGCTCGGCTTATGTCTGGCACTGTTCATTCAGGGAAGTGGAAAATATTCACTGGACAATTTGATATCCAAAAAACTCACAGCTTAAATTTAAACAACGATGATCCCGATTCATGAACTTTTGTGGTTTGCTTTGGCTGCCTTCCTGATGGTTATCAGCCCGGGGCCGAATATGATTTATCTTATTTCAAGAAGCATTACGCAGGGTAAAACAGCCGGGCTTGTTTCATTAGTTGGCGTTATCTGTGGTTTTTTATTTCATATCGTCCTGGCGGGATTTGGATTGACGGCTATATTACTGGCTGTTCCGTTTGCTTACGGAATACTGAAAATTTCGGGCGCTATTTACTTGTTGTATTTGGCGTATCAGGCCATTAAACCCAATGGCAAAACATTTTTTGAAGTGAATGAGCATATTGCCAAAGACAAGCCTCGAAAACTGTTCCTGATGGGCTTTTTTACCAACCTGTTGAATCCTAAAATGGCTGTATTTTACCTGTCTTTTTTTCCTCAATTTATCAAACCGGAATATGGCTCTATATTAGGTCAGAGTATGGCATTGGGTATTACACAGATTTCTATCAGCTTCACTATCAATTTTATTATTGTAATGACCGCTGCAAAAATGGCTTCTTTCCTTACAAGAAATCCACTTTGGGTAAGGACGCAAAAATGGTTTATGGCCAGTGTACTGACTTTTTTAGCCATAAAAATGGTGCTTTCAAAAGCTAAATAATGACAAACAAAAAATAAATATGGAAAACAGAATAGACATACAGCAGCTTGAGCCGGATGCATTCAAGGCAATGTTCGCTCTGGAAAATTACCTACACAATTCAGGACTTTCTAAAGCGCATTTCTATCTGATTAAAATTCGTGCTTCGCAAATCAACGGTTGCGCTTTTTGTATCAACATGCACACTACGGATGCATTAAAGCAGGGTGAAACCGCACAGCGAATTTTCCTGCTCAACGCCTGGAAAGAAACCGGATTATTTACCGAGGAAGAGAAAACAATTTTAGCCATAACCGAGGAAGTAACCTTAATCAGCCAAAACGGGTTAAGCGATGAAACGTACAGACAGGCCGAACAACTTTTTGATGGAAATCAAATTGCACAGATCATAATGGCGGTTGTTACGATAAATGCATGGAACAGGATTGTAATCAGCACCAAGAAAACGGTAGTATAAAAAGAATAATGAACTAAAAAAGATACTCAATTATGCAAACAATTCCTAAACCATTCAAAATCCTGGTATCTGTCCTTGTAGTTTCCAATGTCGTGTTGATGATTTGTATTGTCTACCTACATTTAAATAACAGGCCAAACTTTAATGCAGAAAGAATAAATATCAATGATGCTTCGGGAAAAAATCGTGTCGTTATTGCAAACACAGAACACATTCCCGAGCCCATTATTGATGGAAAAACGTATAAAAGAGCTTACGCCCCAGCAGGTCTTATATTCTATGACAAGAACGGCGACGAAAGAGGCGGTCTTGCTATTACCGATAATGAGCAGACTAACTTAAATGCCCTATCATTCGATTACCAGAATGCAGATGCCATTGGAATTCTCGCACAGGATAATAAAAGCGACAATTATTTCAGGGCTGGGCTGGTGATAAATGACAAAGACCTGTCGGGGAAACCCGGACATAATATCAACCGTATCAACCTGATAACGGAAAACGGGAATGCGGCTTTGGTAATGAAGGATCACAATGAAATACCGAGAATTATTCTAAAGGTTGATAGTGTGGGTAACCCGTCCATCGAAATGTTTGACAAAGATGGTAAGCTGAACTGGAAACAATAAACTCAAGTCTTATGAAATAGACATTAAAAACCATCATCCTTATCATCCCCATTCTTATGGCGGTGAATACTTTTGGTCAACATCAAAATCGATTAAAAATGGAACAGAATAACAGAGAAGAACGTACTGTTACGGAACATGTCGCCGTCATCGATAAAATCAGCATTCCCAAAAAAGCTATCGCGGAGTATTCCCAAAAATCGCTTTTCATCAGAAATACACTTCGGCAGCAGCCCGGCTTTGTAAAATATGAAATCTTTCAACAGACAGGCGATAGTGGAGACCTTCGGGTCATTACGGTTGCCACTTGGGCAGACCGACAGCGGATGGACGATGCCAGAGTGGTCATACGGGAGGCAATGCAAAAAGCAGGGATTAAAATGCCCGCCTTTTTAGAACAACATGGTATTACGATGGAAAGGGGTATCTATCAGATGGTCGAGGAGTGAGTCTTATAGATTTATACCAGACTTGATAATTATCTTCAAGAAAGTATAAAACAGTGATGTCTTAATGTCTATAAGAGAACTTGACCGGATTCCGCAAGAAACGGATTTCAATAGATGCATGGTATCGTTAATTTTAAAAGAAACAGCAAAGCTGAGTAATGAAATCATAAAAGGTATTCTAACATGCACATTAAAAGTTATCCTTCCATTCTGTACTTCGGCACTCCGGTAGTACTTATCAGTACCAAAAACCCTAATGGTACAGATAATCTTGCACCGATATCTTCGATTTTCTGGTTGGGGTGGCGTTGTATCATTGGTCTTGGGGCTTCCTCCCAAACTGCCAAAAACCTTTTGGTAACCAAAGAGATCGTATTAAACCTGCCTTCGGTAAACGAGGCAAAGGCAGTGAACCTACTGGCCAGAACCACGGGTTCTAATCCAGTGCCCCAATCTAAAATGTTAAAGGGGTATCGTTTCGAAGAAAATAAATTTGAAATAGCAGGATTGACGGGAACCCCTTCCGAAACCATCAATGCCTGCCGGGTGAACGAATGCCCTGTACAAATGGAAGCTGTTGTCATGGCCATTCATAAATTGGCAGAGGATGAACCATTAGAGCAGGGCAAGATCATCACATTTGAACTAAAGATAAACAGGGTATATCTCGATCAATCAATTATTATGGATAATTATACAAACCGGGTTGATCCCGATAAGTGGAAACCTCTCATTATGAGTTTCCAGGAGTTTTATACACTTGGCGATAAAGCACATGAATCGACGCTCGCAGAAATTCCTGAAATTTTATACAATACCAACGATAGAAAATCAGCACAGGAGGAAGTTTAGTGAAAACAAAAATAATGACTAAGAAATGATAACAAAGGACGAAATTTTAAATCTCGAGAACACACTTTACGGAGCCATCCAAAATAGGGATACGGAAGTGCTCGACAACCTATTGCATACTGATCTGCTTTTTATAATTCCCGGCGGTCAGACGATAACCAAAGAAATGGATTTGCAAACGTATCGTGAGGGAAACTTAAAAGTAAACGAAATCACTCCCAAAGTAGAAGAACTGCATATCATAGCGGATCTGGCAGTTATTACTTTGCAGATGGAGTTAAAAGGGAATTATAATAACGAGCCTTTTGAAGCTAAATATAAATATATCCGTTTTTGGAAAAAGTTTCCCGAAGGCATAAAAGTAGTTGGCGGAAGCGGAATGGCTATTTAATCAAAAGCCTGTATAAGACACAGGAAATCGGCAAAACAGTAAAGATTTACAAAACAGGACGATGCGATTATGCTTCTATTTGCATTGTATATAAATAAGATGAAAGAAAAGTTCCTCATAACCTTGATAATTACCTCAATCAGCTGGCAGTTTTGTACAGCCCAAATTAATTCCATCAATGAATACAACCGTATTAAATTAAATGGTGCCAGGCACAGCGTATTTATTAAAGGGGAAAATGCCCTGAACCCTGTTTTGCTCATATTGCACGGTGGCCCTGGGTTTTCTGATTTTTATTTTTGGCAAACACACAATAAGGAACTGGAACAGCACTTCACGGTGGTTACCTACGACCAAAGGGGAACGGGTTTATCCTACAACGATACCCTGCCTCCCGGAAGCATCACTATTGAACAGCTGGAAGATGATGCGCTAAGTTTAATACATATTCTTAAAGAGCGTTTTAAGAAAGAGAAAATATATTTGGTTGGTTATTCTTTTGGTTCTATTATGGGTATGCATCTGATTCAAAAGTATCCATCGCTATTTCAGGCTTATATTGGCGTGGGACAGGTTACCAGTATGTATTTGAATGAAAAGGTTTCGCTCGATTATTCAATTCAACAGGCCAGGTTAAAAAAAGACAGCGTAGCAATGGCTCAATTGCAAAAACTCCGTAAGCATTACCCGTCCCGCTCAAAAAATGAAATATCATACCTGTATTTATCAAGAAAATGGCTCCGGCACTTTCATGGTGATTTTTGTGAAGGTACCAATGTTGGCCAGCTCTATAAAAATATGGATTCCTTTGCCAGGCAATATTACAAAGATAGCCTGATAGCTAAGGGACAAGCCTTCACAATGAATGCCATGTGGGATGAAGTAATGCAGGTAGATTTATTTAAAACGGTTCGGGAAGTAAAAGTCCCCGTTTACTTTATCGCAGGGCGGTGTGACTATAATACCCCCTCCACACTTGCTTATAAATTTTTCAGGAAACTAAAAGCGCCTCAAAAACAATTCATCTGGTTTGAAAACTCAGGGCATTATGCAGCTTTTGTAGAACCGGAAAAATTTAATAGGATTATGGTGCAGGAAGTTCTGGCCGATAAAGGAACATAAAGCCTGAAATTTGCTAATATCAAAAATAGAATAAAAAGATGGAGAAACATTATAATAAGTTATTGACCTATGCCTACAATATTGTCGGTTCTTATGAAGATGCGAAAGATCTGGTACAGGATATACTGGAAAAATACATTACATTGGATAAATCGAGCATCCGCCACGAATCCAACTTTCTGATTAAAACCACGATTAATCATGCTATAAATTTTAAAACCCGCCAAAGCAAAAAAGAAGTTTTCGGCGAATGGCTCCCCGAACCTGTTTCATTTGATAATGCCGATGCAAAACTTATTAGGGACGAAACGGCAAGCTATACCATGCTCGTGCTGTTCGAGTACCTGAACCCAAAAGAAAGAGCGGCTTTCATATTGAAAGAGGGCTTCAATTATTCACATGCTGAGATAGCCGAACTGCTTGAAATAAGCACCGAAAATTCACGCCAGCTATTGAGCAGGGCCAACAAACAATTGAAAGACAGTAAATACTCAAGTTATAGCCCACATTTGGGTCACTCATTTGAGACTGTAGGCAGGTATCAGAAAGCGTTGGCTCAGGCTGACATCGTGGAATTGCAGAACTTATTGGTAGACGACATAAAACTCAGTGCTGACGGAGGTACGAAGGTGCAGGTAGTGAGCGGTTCGGAAATAGGGAAAACAGCTACGGCCACTTTATTGGTTTATGTACAGCAGCATTTTCTTATGGGAAAAACATTTACCTTTCAATTTTTCAATCATCAACCTGCTGTCTGCTTTTGGGAGCATGAAAAGCTCCATAACTGTCATATACTCCAATTAAGTGAAGATGGATTGATCCAGGAAATATATTCCATTGTAGACCCGGATAAGCTAAAAAATATTACCAAGCTGTCACATATTTAGTACTCAAATGGTCTTCCATAGAAAGAGTAAAAAAGATGAAGACATTATTGAGAATTGACAGTAGCTTACGTTTAAAAAACTCCTATTCCCGCAATGCGGGAGACAATTTTGTACGGGCATGGAAAGAACTGAATCCGGAAGGGAGCATCAGTATACGGGAAGTAGGCACCTCCCACATTCCTCATCTTGAGCAGGAAGTACTTGAGAAATTTTATACTGCCGGGGATACTTCAGACCGCCTAAAATTGTCTGACCAGTTGATAGCAGAACTATTCGGGTGTGATGAAATCCTTATCACAGTGCCTATGTATAATTTTGGCATACCCTCTTCGCTGAAAGCGTATTTCGACCTTGTGCTGCGGACAGGTAAAACTTTCAGATACGACGAGGACAAAGCAATCGGATTGCTTCAGAATAAAAAAGCATACGTTCTCTCCGCTATGGGGGAACTGGATTCAGCTTTGCCCAATCTAGTGGAAATGCACCTGCAGCAGATATTGAACTTTATTGGCATTAGTGAAATTTACTATTATTCATTGGACGGTACGGATGATAAAGAATCTGTCAAACAACAACTAAACCATCAAAAAGAATTATTTACGAACATCTTAAACAAATAAAAATGGAACAGGCAGAAAAAGCAATCGAAGCATTTGTAAAAGCTGGCGACAATCGTGATGTAGCAGCATTGGAAAGTATCTTACATCCCGGCTTTCAGAATATACAGGACGGGTTTTTCGATGAGAAGGGGATTTTTGTATTCTCGAAATCTGACTATATCGAACTCATCCGTACCAAGCGATTCGGAGGAAGCCCAAGGAGCTTGGTGATAAACAACATAAAGCAATCAGACCATATGGCTATTGCACACACGACGTTGGAAAGTGAGTTTCTTATCTTTCATTCATTGATAATATGTATTCGGGATAATGAGCATTGGAAAATAATAAATAACACACCCACAATCCATGTGAAGTAGTTTTCAATGATGGCTGAATAAAATTCAGCCATCTTAAATCATCTTGAAGAATAATTTTTTTAATGCCTTATTTCTGCATTCTAAACAATTATTCTCCAACCAATAGGGAACCGTCTAAAATTATGCTAATGGGTTAACAAATACTAACGTAAGAGCGGATCGGCACGCTCCGGTCGGAACTCAATAGGAGAATAAATGCGAGTAAATGGATAAATTTTACAATGATAAGTTACACAAACTGGAAACAGTCATCAATGACTTCGAGATTGAAGCAGATTGTTCCATACAACGGATAGAAACCGTTATACACCATATTCTTGAATGCCTGTCCGAAATGAAAGGGTATGTCCTGAAAAGAGGGTTTAAGAATACTGATGAAGAAATCCGCTTTTTCAAATATCAGAAACCTGCCATTGTAGCTAAACTCATCTACTACAATGCCATTTACAAAATCGAGACAAAAAAGCCGTATGGCGCAAAACCTATAAGGAAATACCTCAACAAAGAACTGAAAAAGCTAAAAAGATTCTTTGACAATAATCTCGATTTTTATAAGTATTACCGGAGCAATAATTCGTTCCTTGACGAAAAAATGTTTTTACGGGGCAAGCATGATATAAAGCTGTGATTGGACACTTATTATTTCCAGTCTGACCAAACCTTTTCCACCTCACATGATTATAAAGTCGCCAAGATAATGGCCAATGATTTGATACAGGTTTACATCGAAGACCAGTTATATAACAAATTCCAAAAAGACAAATCGAAAGCCCAAAAGAAGCTGAAATGGACAGGTAGCAAAGTGGCATTGATAGAACTGATTTATGCCCTGCACTATCAAGGCGTGTTTGACAACGGGAACAATGACATAAGGGAAGTAGCCCAATATTTTGAAAGTACCTTTGGTATTGATTTAGGCAACTTTTATCAGACTTATTTGGAGTTGAGAAACCGGAAGATGAACCGTACAAAATTCCTTGATGCGCTTCGGGAGGAACTTATACGAAGAATGGACGAGCAGGACGAAAAGTAAAGTTCAATTTAATAGGTTCTAAAATAGTTATGCGACCGACTTCGGAGGGTGTTAATATCACCTGCAAGGGCAAGTAGTTTTGAGGCACAGAATGAGTTTCGAGTGCCTCAAAACACAACTTGCTCTGTTCAGGTGAACATTTTTTGAGGTGCAGTATATATTTCGAGCACCTCAAAACATAACTTGCTCTGTTTAGGCGAACAGAAAGTTTCTGAGTTTTTAAGACGGCCATCAGCCGAGCCTGCTTGCGTTCAAGCCATACGACTGCCTTGATAGATAGAGGGCAATATTGCAGGAGGGCATGACGGCTTTCAATATATCAGTCTGACCTAATTAACTTCTTTTGATTTATTCGGTAATGAGAGGAGGTGCTGTTTTGTTTCTCTATCACTACCATTTATTCGTTCAAAGGTCGGAGTATGCTATGTTTCGTTTCATGGGCTAAAAAGGTCAGTGTTTAGCTGAAACAAGGTTTTGACTGAAAAATACTATCCGCAGGTTGGAGATTTTTTAGCAAACCGAAGGCTCGACCTTGTAAAGCGTAAAGGACACTGATTTACCTTTGCCCTTGAAAATGGAACGAATAGCATACCGACTTGTGATAAAATTCATTAAATAGCTGATAAACAATAGTATTACAAAAGAAAAATTAAAAACGGGTTCGATCTCCCCTAAATTTAGGTGATTTTATGAGACACAACATCGAACCCCGAAGATGATTTTCAAGTCAACGTATATCTATCAGAATATCAGTAAATTATAAGGAAATAAAAAAGGGACAAGTTCGCTATTTTTGAACTTGTCCCAAGTGGTGACCCCGCTGAGGCTCGAACTCAGGACCCACAGATTAAGAGTCTGTTGCTCTACCAACTGAGCTACGAAGTCTTTTGTTGAGTCAAAGGTACAAGACATCACAAAAAAATCAAATAATTAATTTGATTATTTCATTTACCTGATAATTCGAAAAAAATCTACAATAATTAAAATCGCTTAATTATTCATTCATTAAGCCTAATAATTAATATACATTTATAACACATACTATTAATATCCATACCCCACAATTATTAACATGAACATTTTTCACAAAATATTGAATAAAATAGACTGGAAAATCAATGTTTCAAGATCCCAAAAGGAGCTCAAAAACAACAAACTCCTTGTCCTAAACTATAAGGATAGCCTAGATTATTTAATAGATTCAAAATGTTCACTATCAAGATTTGGGGATGGAGAGTTTACACTAATGTTGAACGGAGAATTCCTTTCTCCAAGGAACAACTCACTAAAATTCCAGCAAGCAGATCCGCATTTAAAAAATAGATTAAAAAACATACTAAAGGATAGATCTGTCGATCAGTATAATTTAAAAATTGCTATTCCAAGAACCTTAGTTGAAATTGACCGTAATAATCTTGTAGATACTTCAATTGGATTTTGGCAGAACTATCTACATGAATTATTCTATAAAGTTTATAAGCTCTTGAGAAAGGATTATACCTATCTAAGCTCTCAAATTAGTAGGTTTTATTTAGATGACAGGAATAAAAATCAGGCGGTTATCGAGAACAATGTAAATAAGTGGAAACAGCTTTGGAAAGATCAAGACCTACTTATTATCGAAAGTGTAGGCAGCAATTTAGGAAAGGACAGCAGACTTTATGAACATGCCTCGTGCATTCAAAGAATTGAATGTCCAAATTACAATACCTTCCAATATTATAATGAGATTCTTGATGCAGCAAGAAAATTCGGTAAAGATAAACTTATCCTCATTTCATTGGGTCCTACCGCAGCTGTATTGGCCTATGATTTAGCAAAGGATGGTTTCCGAGCAATTGACACTGGATACTTAGAACTGGAATATCATTTCTTCCTAACAAAAGCTACAGCTGAAACAACAATCAATGGAATAAAAATCGGTGAGGTCGAAACGATCCAAAACGACCCTTTTCCAAGATCGGAAAATTATATAGAGAATAAGGAAGTAATCTTTAGGATATTAGAAAAATAGAAGTAGGCCAACTAAAATTTCGACCTATTCTCATAAGCCCATTTTACTTCCTCCTCCGGGGTAATATCCGTAATCTTTTTCAACCTACTATACGTAGCCCCTGGAAAATCATAAGGTTTGCTATAATCGTAATATGGCCCAACTACTCCTATCATCCAACCTTTTTCAGAGGCCCAATGAGGTGAATCTGTCCTGAATTTAAAAACCTCGTAATAGACAAAATTTTGCTTCCCATCACTATCAAAAGATACTTGTTTCACGTGTTCGATTTCATCAGGAATTGCATCTAACTCAGAAGGAAATCTTAACCACCAGCATAAGTTCGCTTCAGCAGCTTTCTGAAAACTTAGATATTCAGATGGGAAAAGTTCCAAAATCCCATATTTAGCCAAAAGTCTGTAAGCGTTTACTCTTGTCCACTTATCTTCTACAAACGGATAGATTTCTTCTCTGCTGATATTTTGGCCATTTTCTAGTTTATTATAAAGGTCCCTCGTCTCATAAAATTGTGCTCTATCCATCATCTTTTTTCTCCTTTTAACAACACTAATGTGGTATAAACTTGAAATAAAAATCAAAATGGAAACAGAACCTAGGATAATTAATATGGCTTTCCTCATATAATGATTAATTGGTTGAACTCGTTTGGCTAAAATTAAAAATTTTATCGAACTATTCAGACAAAAGAATAATCGGGCACTGAGCCGGTACCCTTGATCCACGCCCTGATCTTGTCAATGGGTTGCAAAAGGCCTTTATCCTAACATCGCCCTTCGAGGAGCTCAGGGACCGATGTGAGGATATGGCCCTCAACTTTAAAACTATTTACTTTCTACTTATTCAATATCAAAGGTATTTACTAAATAATAGGCACCTTGACGTGTCATTTCACTCTCATCATAATGGTTTCCCAAAGGCACCATACAGGGAATCTTTCGAGATATCACCACTTCAAGCACTTCATCCACACCTTGCTTACTTGGCGCTTCCACAACAAGATCTGGCCTTTCCGCATCTAACGTCGACTGCATGGCCGGCAATAGACTTCTTTGAAACCTCAGCATTCGACACAAGGTGGATATCCGAAAACTGAACAACCTTAAACTTTCCCAATTTAATGGAAAGGCGCTATGCTTTCAAACCTATAGTTCCCGCAATGAATGTTATATAAGAAGGAATAAATTTCAAATTGGCAACTTCATGATTTTTGATTCTTTATTGAACAACTTCGATCTCCTTCTGTGCGGCATGATTTCGGCCAAACATATCCACTGCTTCAACCTCAACAATGTGTTTGCCTGGCTTCAATTTAGGTAATTTCAACTTCCAAAGATGGGCCGATTTTACAGGATCGCTCGGCTTTCTTCCAGCAACCAAAGTAGTTGCACCCTCATATGCCAATAATCCCTTCATATATTCAGGATCCTCACCCTCAACTTTTTCCATCATTGTCCAATCCGCTTGTCCAATCCTATATCGTACCTGATCGTTTGCAGAACCTAGGAAAAAGTTTGCATATAGATTATACCGTCCCGTGTATTTCTCTTTAACCACTGAAGGGCCAAACAAATTAATCGTATAATTTTCATCCTTACCGACAACTTTATAATCAAACTTATACTGATTTCCGTCGATCATAAGCGTTGCATATCCTTTGGGTGTACCATCTCGCATCGTTGAGGTCGGAATACCTTTCTCATTCGGCAATCCTGAATACCAGTCTCCCGATGTGGTTCCTACATTGTATTCATGAAAAGGTTTGGCTCCATTCCATCCATGTTCAGGTCCATAAATATTTTGTTGCTGATAATGCGTGTGTGCCGAAAGCCCCAGTAAATTTGGATACTCGCCAAGGATATCAAACAATTGCTGACGATCATCGTTCCGGAATGATTTGCTATTTTCTGGATTTAATGGAATGTGAAAAGCCAATACAATCAGTTTTTCCTTAGGAACAAACTTTAAATCATTCGCTACAAACTCAACCTGATCCTTTCTGAATCCACCTTGGTATCCCTTGCCTGTTTCAGGATGCGGATAGATAATGTTATCCAAGATTATAAAATGTGCATCCCCCACATTGAATGAGTAATTTGCCGGACCAAAAACTTTCTCAAACCCTTCATCAGCAAGAGAATCTTGGGTAACATCGTAATTCATGTCATGATTACCCATAACATTATACCATGGCAATCCCATCTGAGCGATCGTTTGTTTATAACTTGGGTGCAAGGATAGATCATCTCCCACCAAATCCCCCAAACTAATTCCAAAGAGAGGTCCAGCTTTGGTTTTTGCCTCTGCTACGACGCCATTTTTGAAAAATTCCATCTCCTCTGGCGTGTAGGCCTGCGGATCACCAAATACAAATGCAGAAAAGGATTTAGGCTCTTCCTTAACTTTCAATGCAAAATCAATCTGTTTAGGCAATGGTCCTGTTGCGGCCACACCCGGATATTTCAACGCCGGAGCACCATGAGGTTTATGAATATAATAGAATTTTGGATGATTATCGGTGTCCAATACCAACTCATAGCCAGATGGCTTGATCACAAAAATTATATTATCATTTTGAACAGGAAGTTCATACCGACCATTCTTATCGGTTTGGACAACCTGTCTTCCGTTACTAACACTTACTCCAGCAAGACCAATTTCCTTGCTATCCTGTTTGCCGTTTGAATTTGCATCGATGTAAACCGTTCCTATTGCAAGCTCCTGACCAATGGCAGTTCCTGTAAACAAACAAGCAAGCAAAGACCAATATAATTTTTTCATGTTTATGGGGTTGTTTGTGCCAAACATAGGTGTTGAGGTTTAATATAGGATTAAGGGAATGTTAAGTTAAGAATTTATGACCTGGAGTTCTAAACATTTAGATTCTCAACCTATACTTAAAATGAGTTATCTCTCATTAATTAACATTTACAACAATTGACATTATTTCGTCCCAATAGGATCTATTGAAATTTTTTACAGCATCGCTTCAATAAAGAAGTAAGGGGGCTATCTCCTTCATCTTTTGGCATTCTTTGCATTCCATTTGCTCGTACACGATGCTCAGGGGTCTATTTCAGGATAATTAATGTGTTTAAACTTTCTCCTTCAAACCCATTGGTGAGTCAGTCATTTCGATGCCTTTTCTATTTCTCCGAATTACAACCGGGCCAAAATCCTACCCTCTTTCAATAAGTTCTTGTTAATACATTCCTAAATAACTGTACGAAGATCTATTGAACACCAGCATTTTATCTACATAACAGCGTATTGTCCATTATTTTTCCATCTTTCATGTTTACTTCGAGTCCTGTTCTGCATGCATCCACATCTTGTTATGACCCTATCCACTGCTCGTCCGAAAAAGGGACGGCTAGGGCACAAAGAAATCTAGATTGAAACAAAAGAAGGTGACCGTACGGTCACCTTCCCCCTAACTAACAAAAAACCTAAAACTTATTGAATGGCACCTTGATCTGCGACCAAAGGCCAGCCTGGGTTCTGATATAATGATGAATTCTGTGCTGTTCCATCAGGTGAGGTAATCGAAAAATGGTTGAAGGCAATCGGACTCAAGTAGTGTGCTTCGGTCCATCTGTAACCATTCAACACCAAATTATTACCGCTTAGGTTGATGCGGTATGGTCTCAAATATGGACTCTCCGATTTTGCAGATACATTCGCTGTTGCTCCAGAAGTATTGGGTTGGATCAATAGGGTCTTACCCTCACGAACAAACCATTTTTCCATAGGTCCCCACACTTTAATACCTTCAAGGATTAAAGGATTCGTTTTTAACTGATCTAAAGATCTCCAACGCTTCAAGTCAGCATAACGGAAACCCTCGGCCATAAATTCAAGCCTTCTTTCCCTACGGATGTTGTAAAGGATTTTATCCGTTAAGACTTCACCGGCACTATACGCTCCCAAGTCACGTTTGGCTTCTTCGGTCATGTTGGTGCTATTGATGGTAATATTGAAGTCTGGATTGACACCAGCACGCGTACGGATCCTTCTCCAATAATCAGCGGCTTTGCTGTTGATGGATTTGTTCTTCAGGTAGCTGGCCTCGATATAGTTCAAATAAGCTTCTGTCGCCCTGAAAATGATGGAACCCGTCGTTCCTGCTGAACCTTCAGACTGTGCTGCTAGATAGCTCATTCCCTTTTTCAAAGCGTATCCTGTAACATAACGAGTTTCAGCGAGTCCGGTGATATCGGGATATCCTTCGAGCATCGGTCTTCCGTTCGTATTATTACGATCTGTAAATCTAAGCTCTCCCGGGTTTTTCATGAATAATTGCAGGCGATTATCACGGCCAGCTTTTACCATTGAAACGGAGTCGTCACCCTTATACCCCGAACCTGGGGCATAAATAGGCAATCCATTTGCCATAGGGAAGGTTTCCACCAAGCCGCGTGAATAGCCTGAGTTACCGCCACCTCCATTCATATAGTTGCTCACGTTATGGTTTACACTTAATGATGCGTTATAGCTTCTCCATAACAGAACTTCACTGTATTTGTTCAAATCAAGATCTGCGAACATGGCAAAGTATGGATTTGCCGAAGAGTTATAGCCATTATCCATTCTGTTTTCAACAAGAGGAACGACATCGGCAACCTGTTCTGCAGCAGACATTGCCTGAGTTAAGAAGAAGTCGATTTCGCTGTCGATCTGCAAGGTAAAAGAAGGGTGAGATTTCTTTCCTGGCCAATTGGAAGTTCCCGGAACCAACGCTGTGTTCTTATGGTAGGTTAGCCAGGTTGCTTCATGTAAAGCGACACGCGATTTAAACAGTAAAGCTACATTTTTAGAAATACGGTTCTGTTGATTAGGAGACGGAGTTTTCAATAGCATGATTGCCGAGTCAAGGTCAGAAAGAATGAATCTCGCCACTTGATTTCTAGGTTGTCTGACCGAAGCTTCGACTAATTGGCCTAATTCATCCTTTAGGGTTGTTTTCACTATCGGAAAGTCCCCTAGCGTCTGAACCTTATTAAAATATTCATAGGCACGTAGGAAATAGGCTTCGCCGATATAATGTTCAATATTATTGGTTGCCCCTGAGATCTTATTTTCTTTCCATTTTGGAAGGACCTGCTCAAAGAAATAATTCATCTCACGGATTGCGGAAAAAGAATAATCACCACCAGAGGTAGGTACTTTCCATTCACCGGGAACCCAACGGGTTGCATAAGAACTCGTCAACTGGTTGTCTGTGTGGTTATCATTTGCAAAGGTACCCAGTCCCCATCCCCCATGGGATGGAAAGGCATATCGAGAAAGTGTATAAGTTGCTAGATCAGGTTCTGTGTTTAGATAATCTCCTGGAGTAACATTGGATAAAGGCGCACGGTCCAAGTATTTGTTACAGCTGCTGCTAAGCAAACTGCCAACTGCCAGGCCCATGAATAATATATGTTTGAATGTTGTTTTCATAAAGCAATTGGATTAAAAATTAATGTTTAGACCGAACGAATAAACAGTAGAGAATGGGTAGGTTTTACCATCATTCCATCCCCCAAGGCCCACTGTTTCAGGATCGAATACCTTTGCCATTTTAGTAAAGGTCAATAGGTTCTCACCGGAAAGGTATAGTCGAATTTTCGACACCCCGATACTGCTCAACCGAGCTGAATTGAAGGTATAACCAATCTGCGCATTCTTTAATCTTAAATAAGCTGCGTTCTGTAAATATCTAGTTTGAGTATTCTGGTTCTTTCCTGTATTGAAGTAAGGTCGAGGCAGGTAAGAATCCAGGTTGACACCTAGCACACCATTCTGAACCATAACTGAATTTTCATCACGGAAGAAATCAAGGTTTTCCTCAAATCCAGCGGACTGCCACATTCCTCCGTTTGCTCCCCAGAAGTAAGGTCCATTCGGCATATGGTCACGTTTTCCTACACCCTGGAAGAACATACGAAAATCAAATCCTTTATAAGACCCGCTCAAATCCAAGCTATAGCGGTATCTAGGCATTCTGTTTCCAATAATGCTCAAGTCACCATGTTCCGTGATTGTATTGGAGCCTGCCGAAACCATTCCGTCACCATTCAAATCCTGGTACATGATATCTCCAGCCAGCCATTGACTTGCAAAGTTTTGCTTGGTATGTGCTAAGTGAGCATCCATTTCTTCCTGCGTTTTAGCGAGGCCAACGGTTGTATACCCCCAAATTTCGCCTACTCGTTGACCGTTGTACCAAGTATCAAGGGTACCTGTAAGATTAGGATACTCTGTTACTGTTTGTCTATCATCTGAGAATACACCTCTTACTGCATAGTTGAAATTGCCGATGTTATCTTTCCAGTTCACCTCCAGCTCAACTCCTTTAGAATTCATTTCAGCATTGTTGAGGCGAGGAACTGCAGTTCCCAAGATTACGGGCAGTTCCGGAGCAGGACCGATCATGTTATAGGTATTTCTTTGATAGAGTTCAAAGCCAATTCCCAATCTATTGTTCAATGCCTGTAGGTCAAACCCAACGTTCCAGCTTGAAACCCTTTCCCAAGTTAACGATGAGGCGATCAAACCTGGCGCACCGGCAAGGTTCTGTTTCTGACCGTTCAACAACCAAGTATTTCCATTTACGGTAAACGGTAATGTTGGATAGAATGGATACCAGTTATCGGTATATTGGTTCCCCAATTCACCGTAAGATCCTCTCAGTTTGAATACGGAGATTGCATCATCCAAAGTCCAGAAATCTTCATTTGCGACGTTCCATCCTGCGGAGAATGAAGGGAAAAGATTCCATCTCAAATCTTGAGGGAAACGGGATGAACCATCGTACCGACCATTCGCTTCAAACAGGTATTTCTCTTTGTAGTTATAGTTGATACGGCCGAAGAAACCCGCAGTTGCCCAATGTTGATATTGACCGGATGTCAATGGGTTCAGGGTTGCTGTATTTAAGGTAGGAACATTGTCAGAGATCAGATCACTCATACTTCCATTCAGGGTGCTGTATTTGTTAAGCTCCGAGTTGAATCCCAGTAGGAATTTAAAGTTATGGTCATCGGCAACATTCAAAGAATAATCTGTAAATAAGTTTGTGCTAAAGTATTCGTCCTTACGGTTGCTTTCTGAAACACTGGTATATCCAGCGGAATTCCAGCCAACGGCCACTGGATATGGATTGTTGTCCTTGTCATAGGCAAAGGCTTTTAATACTTCATTATGGCCATTATGGTTGATCGTCCTATAGTTGACATTACCCGTGATGTTCCAATTTTGCGTAGGTTTTACCTGTAGCTGCAATTGTTGGTATAGGTAGTCCTTTACCAATTTGGACCGTCCACCTTCAGTCATTTGGGCAAGTTCACTAGGGTCCGAAAAATGACCGTTATCATCCCTCACAGGAACTGTTGGCCAGCGTCTAGCAATGTTATGATAATAGAGGTCATTCATGTGACCGGCTTTACCATAGTCTTCACGTACGAACCTTGTGTTTGACATGAGGTCAATTTTTTCATGAAGCTTGACATTCACCTTATTCGAGAATGAGTAGCGTTTGAACTTATCATCGGCATATTTATTCAACCCGGTTTGGTCCATCAGGTTTAAGGAACTATAGAAATTTACCTTATCCGTCCCGCCATTGGCGCTTAGGGTATGCTCATGAGAGGGCGAATAGTCGCGATAGACTTCATCGAACCAGTTCGTATTTCCATTGGATCCGCCGTAATATTGCCATTTACCATTGGCATCCGGCTGACTTACCGATGTTATTTCACCCTTTTGATAAGCAATAATTCTTTCCAGAGCCTCCTGGGAGAACACGGCCTGTTCACCATCATTTGCTTTAACCTCATTAAAGTAATAGGCAAATGTTTTAGAATCGAGCATGGTCGGTAATCCACGAGGTTTGCTAAAGCGGAAGTTATTATTATAATTAACTAATGTTTTACCGGATTTACCTGATTTTGTTGTTACCAGGATTACCCCAAAAGGAGCCCGAGAGCCATAGATGGAGGACGCAGCAGCATCTTTCAAAACGGTAATATTTTCGATATCATTAGGATTCAGGGCATTGATATCACCCTCCATTCCATCAATCAATACCAAGACGGCAGAACTAGATCCTACACCGATTGTACCCGCACCACGGATATTGATGTTCATCGTTTGATTTAATTCACCACCTAATCCAGAGGTCTGAACATTTAATCCCGGGACCAATCCCTGAAGCGCCTGTGCGGCATTTTGAACAGGTCGTGCTTCCAGTTCTTTCGCGCTTACGGTCGAAACGGCCCCTGTTAGGTTGACTTTCTTTTGTTGACCGTAACCAACGACAATAACTTCATCCATTTGGTTTTCCTGCTCCACCAAGGTTATGGTCAGGGTTTGTCCTGTAGCTGCGGCAGTTTGCGGGGAATAACCAATTGAAGTAACTTCCAATACCACATCTGGTTTTGCAACATTCAAAGTAAACTCGCCATCTTCATTGGTAGAGGTTTTATTGCTGGTTCCCTTTTCAGTAACAGTTACCATTGGAATCGGCTGTCCTTCTTTGTTTACCACACGTCCCCTCACAGTAGCTTGCAATGCTTCACGACCGGTATTGGCATGTGCTTCGACAACAGCATTTCGGATCGCAGGCTTGATCAGGATAACTTTATCCTTAACTTCAAACGTGACATCTTGATTGGCCAATATTTTGTTGAGGGCAGCTTGAAGGCTTATTTTGGAATCTACGATGGTTACCTTCGCACTATTTGACAATAATGATTCGTTGTAAACGATTTGGTATCCACTTTTTTTGCGGATTTCTGTCAGCGCTTCTTTTGTTGAAGCGTTTTTCAGGTTTAATGAAATGGTTTGGCTAAAGCCCAGTGCAAAACCATTTAGAGCTAAACAGGAAATGATTACAGCTAATTTAGATGCTCTATGTATCCTAGGGATTGATAAGCTTCCAAACTTTCCATAGCTCTGTAAATGAGTAAAGAATTTTTTATTCATACATATTTAGGTGTTAGGATTATAAAATGGTTCTTTTATGATCTTCTCACCTATATAGAGTATAAAATTGGGGGCTACCCTAAAAAAAAATAAAATAAATTTTATTTACTAAAAATCAGGGACTTATTATTGAGTTTCAAGCCTGCCAAACTAGAAGCATCGAGCATAGCAATCAATTCACCGAGGTTATTTTCACGAGCCAGGTAAATAGTGAAATTTTCCTTTGGGACTAGTTTCCTGTCGAAATCAAAGTCATAGTATTTCTGTAAATCGGATAGAATATGCGCAAGGCTACGGTTTTCATAATAAAGGAATCCCTCTTTCCAGGCCAGAAGTTCCTCGATTTCACCCTCAGATAATTCTTTTACTACGGAACCGTTGGAACCCACTCGGATTAGATCCCCAGGAGCAAGGAGATTTTCCTTTCCGGAGTTTACCCCTTTGACATTTAACTTTCCTTCAAACAACAGGGTTTCATCAAATTCTCCGGAGGTTTTAACATTGAATTCCGTTCCCAAAACTTTAATGGACTGTTGGTTTGTTTTGACTTCAAATGGTACTCTTTTCTTTCCTGCAAGCAATTTCTTAACTTCAAAATAGGCTTCTCCCGAAAGCGTTAGTTTTCTGTCTTTCAGGTATGATGCTGTATAATGCAGGTTGGAGTTGGCATTTAGATTTACGATGGATCCGTCGGGTAGTTCCACACGATAGAAACCCCCGATACCGGTTTTGATGTTGAGTACATCGTCATCGGCAAGATCTAATTTGGCGACATTCAGAACCATCTTATTGTCCTTTTCATCCCGATAGATGGCTTGGGTATTATCTTTACCAATCTGTAGGTTTTCGGTAGTGGATTTAGATGCTTCTTTTTCAGTAATGGTTCCTGTTAGGAAATCGGCGGTAATTTCACGGCCATTGTTTTTTTGGACAAAGGAAAGGATTTCATCACGGTATGAAAAGTAAAAGCTGCCGCATAGCAAAATCAGCACTAAGATCGAGAGCATAGAGAAATTCTTCCTATTTCTCTTCCTGTTCTCCTTCCTAATGGACTTAATAATTCTGTCGTGGATTTCTAACCCTAAATCTTCTTTGTTCTTTTCATGCATATTCTCCAGTTCTTAGAAGAATAAAATTGAGGTTATCACTAAAATTGACTTTCTCAGCAAAGTTAAGACCTTGGACATATGATATTCAACGGACTTTACACTCAGATTCATTCGGCTGGCAATCTCTTTATAACTGAGGTCTTCGTAACGGTTCAGTTCAAAAATTGTTCTGCTCTTATGGTTTATCTTGTTTTTCAGAACATAATTTAGCTGCTGTTCAATATCCTTGATAGCCAATTGGTCGTATTCCGAAGTCATGATTTCCAAGTTTTCAATGTTCGTCATCTCAACTTTCTTTCTTTCCTTCATGACAAAAATACATTTGTTTTTAATACAAACACTAAGGTATGCTTTAATTGAATAGCGAATAGCTAGTTTATGTCGGATTTTCCAGAAGTCCAAGAACACATCATGCACAACATCCTTTGCAAGGTCATCATCCTTTAAGAATCCTAGACAAAAATCATAAAATTGCTCCCAATGTTTGAAGTAAATCTCTGAAAACGCGGAGTTATCGTTGTTTTTTAGCCTCGAGATGAGGTCAAAATCTTCCCAAGAAAGTTCATAAACTAATGGCAAAGGATTCATCTGGTTAAGTAGGATTTAGGTATTATGTATAATTTATTGTAAAAATAGGGGTTAAAATCATTTTTGCAACTTTATTATTACTTTTTTAAAAAATAATTGATCTGTGTATTGAAAGACAATAAAAAAGGGTGAATAATTATACCCACCCCTTGAAATCTCTATTTTAAATCTTTCAGAATTTCCTGGACCGCTCTTTCCAGCTGTGGATCCTTGTCGGCGACGCGATCGGCAACTGTATTTTTCACAGCAATATCAGGCGCCACTCCAGTTAATTCCAAGTCCTTTCCATCAAGCGTATAACAGCCCCAAGATGGTAGGCGATAGAATGAACCGTCCACCAATCCTTTTCCGGAGGTAAAGATAATCCAACGGTAGGTTTCAGTACCGATGATCTTTCCGAGCTTGAGGGCTTTAAATCCTGCGGCCGTCATTTCGGCATCACTTAAGGACTGTTCATTAATTAAAAGAACGATCGGCTTTCCTGCAGGAGCAAAACTACTTTGAGGAGAAAGTTGTCCACCCCGGTATTGCCACTTCAAGTAGGGTCTTTGCGATAAGAAGCGTAAAACTTCATCATGTACATTTCCACCTGTATTATAGCGAAGGTCGAGAATAACCGCATCCTTATTGTTTTCCTGTTCGGCCATATCAATTAAAAAAGATTGCAGTTCATCCCCGCCCATATTCTTCATGTGTGAATAGGCAATGCGGTTGTTGCTCAATTGATTGACTTTGGATTTATTACCCTTGATCCATTCATCATATAGCAAATCTTTAAAGGCAGCATTGCTTTGAGGTCTGATATTGATAATTTCGTCCTTTCCTCCACGGCTAACCGTGAGTTGAATTTCATTAGCTAGGGATGGCCAGGTAAAATAGGAATCACGGTCTAGGTTTTTATCGATTTTATTTCCATTCACAGCTACCAACACATCGCCTACCTTCAGGTTGACATCTTTTCTTGAAGCCGGTCCGTTCGCAACGATCTGCGCAATTTTATATGGATCCTTATTATCATAAACAACACCCAATTCATTGGTTACAAAGTTATATTGCTTACGTTCATCCGTTCCAAAAGTGCTAAAGCCCATATGGGAGGAATTCAATTCGCCTAACATATCGTTCAATAAGATTCGGAGGTCCATTCTATTATTGATTCCAGAGAGGTAATTTCCATATTTCTTTTTCATTCCTTCCCAATCCACACCATGGAACTTTTCATCGTAATAGTTCTCTTCCACATTTGCCCAGGTTTCATAGAACATCTGCTTAAATTCTTTATCCAGATCGCGGGTAAATTTGAAGTTGGCATCAATGGCATCCAATTTATTTTGATCGAGGTTATATTTTTGAATGTTTCCATTGACCAAAGCAAAAAACTTAGCGTCAACCTCCATCAATCCCGACATCCCACCGTCAAATACCTTGTCGGTTTTAGAATTTGTAAAAGGTTCAAAGGTAATTCTATAGGTTGCCCATTTCCCTTCATGGTTTGACATATAGAACAGATAAGTTTTCTCACCTTTTGCAAATACCTGTGGGTTATATTGTGTTCCTGCATTAGGGCTGACTTGTGTGATCCGGTCCGAAAGGCCTTGCACATCAATAGTTACCAGCATTTTCTTTTTATCGTCTTTCTCGGCAGCTTTTTCTTTTTTATCTTTTTCTTTTACGTTCTTATTGTCTTTGGTAACTGTAGAATCTTTTTTCTCTTTATCCTTTTCGGGATCTTTAAACAAATCATCGAACTTAGAAATTCTATATGGTTCATCAAAGTTTTCCAGGGCCATGCGATATAGGCTTGCATTTTCCATACCGGTAGGATAGGAAGGCTTAGTTCGGTTGCTGGAGAAGAAGATATACTTACCATCAGGGGACCAGACCGGCGTTGCTTCAGTTACTCCTGTATTCGTTAAATTTATGGCTTTTTTATCAGCGATATGATAGACAAAAATATCCTGTTCGAAATTGCGGATTGCCGTGAATAGCACATACTTTCCATCAGGGGAAAATGAAGGTGAAGAATTTTGGAAAGCCCAAAGTTCATCCTTTACAATTGTTTCGCTCTTCAAACTGCTGAGATCTAACAATCTTACTTCATCCCTACCACTTAAATAAACAGCCTTGCTAAGGTCCTTGTTGAATGTAATATCGCGATTATTCCTTTTGTCTTGAGTAAGTTGCTTTGCTTCACCTTTACCGTCTCCGGAGCGCGAATACCAATTCAGATAACCATCTAATGTTTGATTGTACACAATGGTTTTGTTGTCCTTTAACCATTTGACTTCAGTAATTCTTTCCCCCCGGGTAGGCATTTGGCGAATGAATTTACCATCAATATCACTTACGAAAAGTTCGCCTCTGGAAATGAAGGCCATTTTTTTAGCATCCGGTGAAATATCGAAGTTGCTAATCGTTCCTTTCACGTCAAATTCTTTGGACTTTCCAAGGATTTGATTGCGACTTAGGCTAATTGCAGGTTGAGTAGTTTTCTTACTGGCGACATCATAGACAAAAAGTTGATACCCCTTCTCAAATACAACGGCAGTTCCATTTGCGGCCGCTTGAGGATTACGTATCGACTCATTGAACTGCGTTAAAGAAGTCTTATTTCCATTATTGATGCTATAAAGATTATATTCATCATTAGCTTCATCGGAAGCAAAATATATGGTTCCGTTTTTATCTACGGTCGGCCAAAGATCTTTCCCTTCATAGGTCGTATAATCTTTATAAACATTTGTTTTAGGGTTATATCCTTTGATATCGGGATTAAAGGCCCCTTTATATCTTTTTCTATTGGCCGCTGAATAACTTTCCCAAGAATCCGTGTACAACAATTCACCGGCAGGAGTTTCTACCATATTATGGATATAGTTGAAGAAATGAGGGAAAATACGTTCTGCAGTTCCGCCATCTTTACTTACTTTATAACTGGAAAGTCGATTAGCACGTCCGGAAGTAAAATAGATTTGTTTGCTATCCCAGCTCCAGGAGTCTACTTCGTCCGTAGATTCATGGAAAGTAATCTGTTTTATATTTCCACCTGTCATTGGCATAACGTACACATCCATATTTCCATTTTGATTGGAGGAAAAAGCGATCCATTGTCCATCCGGAGAAATACGCGGCATAATTTCATTTCCTTCCATGGCAGTCATGCGCAGGGCAGGTCCACCAGCAGTTGGTACTTTCCATAAATCGCCTTCAAAGCTAAAGACCACGGTCTGAGCATCGGGGCTAATTGTAGGATTGGATAAAAAGGTCGGCTGAACCTGAGCCATCAATGACATGGAACCAGCCAGCATTAATGCAAGGGTTAATAATGATTTGTTCATAAATAAAGGTCAATTTAAAATTGATACAGAACAAATGTACAATTCAGATTTATTATCCAGCAATGATTTTGCTAATTAAAAGGGTAAATAAAGTCAGGCTAAACATATTTTAACTATTCTAAAGAAAATAAAATTATGTTTTATAACATAAAGATTAATAAATAGTTATAAGTGTGTATTTTTTACACTTATGTTATTATGAAATGCTAAAATTGTTCTACATTTGCATCAAATCAGATCAAGAATGACATCATTAGGTGAGGCAAGCAGCAGTGTCTCTCAATCCGTGAAAAGCAGAATCCGAGTAGCTGTAACATTATTTTATTTTGGACAGGGATTAGCCTTTGCGAGTTGGGCAAGTAGAATTCCAACAATTAAGAACGCATTAGAGCTATCAGAGGCACAATTGGGAACGATCTTATTGATGCTACCTATTGGCCAATTGGTTACAATGCCTATCTCAGCAGCATTGGTAAATCGTTATGGAAGCCATAAAGTGCTGTCATGGGCTGCGTTTTTCTATGCTTTGGTTTTACTATTAATTGGTTTTTCGGGAAATGCCTGGATGTTGGGTGCCTCGTTATTTCTATTTGGGGTTACGGGTAACTTATGTAATATCTCCGTCAATACCCAGGGCGTTTTAGCCGAGGAGCTTTATGGCAGGTCCATTATGTCCTCCTTCCATGGTGCATGGTCATTAGCAGGATTCACAGGAGCATTAATAGGCTTGTTAACATTAAATTTCAACATCAACACCATTGGCCATTTCGTGGGTATCATTGTATTGTTGGTTATCAATATTTTGTTGAATAAAAACTATCTAGTTCCTGAAGAAGGCAGCAAAAAAGAAACTAAGGAAAAGAGCAAATTCAAACCTGATTCATTGATTGTTCAGCTGGGAATTATTGGCTTTTTCAGTATGGCCACAGAAGGCGCCATGTTTGATTGGAGCGGAGTTTATTTTAGTGATGTTGTAAAAGCACCAGAAAAACTGGTTATCCTAGGCTATGCATCTTTTATGATTATGATGGCATTAGGTCGATTTATAGGGGATGCTGTAATTTCCCGCTTTGGAAGGCAGAGAACCTTACAGGTAAGTGGAATTCTGATGTTTGTAGGTATGCTTGCATCGGTAATTTTCCCTAATTTATGGGTTTGTACCTTTGCTTTTATGCTCGTTGGATTGGGGGTTGCATGCAACGTACCGACAGTATATAGTGTTACTGGAAAACACAAGACCATCCCAGCAGGTGTTGCATTGGCGATGGTCTCGAGTATTTCTTATCTTGGATTTCTGATGGGTCCGCCTTTAATCGGATATATTGCTGAATTATTCAGTTTGCGTTATTCCTTTGCAATCTTTTCACTATTTGGCTTTTTGATGTTTATCATGACCAGCCGCCTTAGTGTCTTCCGGGAAAAATAAGATTTTAAGGCTTGACAGCTTTAAGCTTGTTTAGTTCCTTTTGAGAGATTTTCAAAATTGTACCATGCCTGATACCTTTGGGGAAGTCCAATTGATCAGTCACGTCCGTCCAGGTTTTAAGGTCTTTGGATTTAATGAGTCCAAAATGATTGTCAATGTACCGATCAAAATAAACATGCCATTCATCATTGATTTTTATCATAGTTGGACCTTCGGCCCAATAGTCACCGGTAATCTTTTCACTCGCTTCAGAATATGGCCCTTCTAGATGGTCAGCAAAAGCTAATTTCAAATTCTTTTCAGCGGGTTCCCTGGTTTCATCCTTGATTACCATCATCCATTTATCTGCATTTTTTTGGATTGTCGCATCGATGCAATTAAATCCGGGTTCGTAGAGGAGCATTGTTTCGGTGAAGGATTTGAAATCCTTGGTTAAGGTGTAATACATGCGGTGGTTATAACCATTATCGGCTTCCACTTGCGTTTCCGGAAATTCTCCGGTAATTGTGGTTGCCCAATAGATCATATATTGTTTGGTAACCGGGTCATAAGTTATTTCGGGAGCCCAAGTATTCCTTGCATTTTCTTCATGTTCCATTACCGGGACATATAGCTGTTCCGACCAATTGATAAGGTCCTTAGAAGAAGCATAGCCTATTCCCTTTTGCGTCCAACTGACTGTCCAGACCATATGATATAATCCATCTGGACCTTTGATGATACAGGGATCGCGCATCAGTTTATCCGGACTTAGCTTTGGGCTCAGGAAAGATTGGTCATTTTTTAAAGGCGCCCATTTTAATCCATCCTCACTATAGGCTAAATGGAGTCCATCTTCACCATTACCTCTAAAATAGGAGAATATATAGGCAGAATCCTGGTTTTGGGCATGGGTGGAAAAAGCAAAGCAAATTAATACGATAATAGGAAAAAGTTTATTAAGCATGGTTTGGGTTTGTTGATTTAACCAAATATAATCAAGATTAGCTAAATTATATGTGTTCTGAATCACAAAAAACAAACCCCGATTGTCAGACAATCGGGGTTTACAAAAATCATGATAACAAAAAATTATTTTGTTCCACTGTAAGGATTCTGATCTGATTCAGATAGAGCATCATTGTTAACAATTTCCAGCTGAGGAATTTGACACAATAATCTATAGTCATTGGAAGGGAAAGTTCCAGTTGGATTTGCAGAGTTCGCAACGTATCCATTCAGGTAAGATACCCCCCAAGTATAGTGACCTTCTTTGTAAGAAGCGGTTTCTTGATACCTAATTAAAGGTTTCTGCAGTCTTAGCAGGTCATAAAGACCCGTTACACCCTCACATAGAAGTTCTTTCCTTCTCTCGACATAGATAGCTTCAAGCAAGTTTGTACCAGCTGCTGCCGTTGTTAGATTTTTAACACCTCTAGCTTTTTGAAGTTTTGTTAAATGGGCCAACCCCTGTCCGTTGTTCAACTGAGCTGATGCTTCCGCCATAATTAACAACATTTCAGAACTTCTCATTAAAGAGATTTCAGGACGTGTATTACTTTGTTTAGCGCCATTTCCATCTCCATAATGCTTATACTTATCATAAGCCCATTTCGTAGACCACTCAGCACTTGCATTGTTTGTTCTTTTCCAGAATTGGTATCTATCTTCAGTTTTCTCGAATAGTTGTTCATATTTACCGTCTGCGAAGAAATCTAAGAAAGCATAGATTGGACCATCCGTAAAACCTTCGCCATAACTAGCATCTTGATTGTACCAAAAGTTGAACTGAGTACCACCACCTAGGTTATTTTGATCTGTAAATTTAACTGCCCAAACGACTTCAGGGTAGTTTTTGCTGATTACATCGTCAAAACCTCCGCGGTATTGTTCTTTTGTCATTAATGTAGGGTACTTATTGTAAAGCGCAGTAGATTCAGCTAGTGCTTTTGACCAATCATTCATAACCAAATAAACACGTGCTAACTGACCTGTAACGACATCTTGATTAATGAACCATTTACCTTCGCGATCGAATGTATTAAGCAAAGATTTCGCCTCTGTCAGATCCTTCACGATTTGGTCGTAAGTAGCCTGTACGGTTGCACGAGGAAGGTTTTGATCTTCAGTAGATGAAAGTCTCAAAATTACGCCGGGTTTTTGTTTGGCGATGGCATAAGTTTGCTGGTAGTTTTGGATCAGGTGGAAATAACAGATTCCACGGATTGCTTTTGCTTGACCCAGGATAGCATCCTTTGTTGCTTGGTCACCTTGTGCTGTTTCCACATTGTCGATCACGATATTCACCTGGTTGATGACTTTATACATCATAGACCAAATGGCATCGGAAAGGCCATTAGCTTGCGTTTTCAGGGGCTCATAACGATAGGCCGTCAATTGGTTACCGCCCATATTGGTATGGCTAAGTACATCTGAACCACCTAAATCTACATACATTTGAAGGCCAGGAAGACCCGCGTACACACGGTCCGCCCCTTGGCTATTGAAATATAATTGTTTGTAAGCCGATGTCAGGATCATTTGTAATCCAGAAGTGTTGGATAAGGCAACTTCATCCGAAGTGTCAACTGAAGAACTAGTCTCCAAAAAGTCACTACAACCGCTATTTAATCCTAGAGCTGCGGCAAGCGCTAATATTTGAATTTTCTTAAATACTTTTTTCATGACTCGAATTAAAATGAGATCTGTAAACCACCTGTATAAACTCTTCTAGAACCTTGAATACCATTATCAGTATCTGCACTACCATTGTAATTGTTACCGGATAAACCAGTTTCAGGATCCGAATATCTATTTTTCGCGGCACCGAAGGTTAATAGGTTGTCTCCTGAAACAAAGACTCTAACATTGGACAATGACATTCTTTCCAATAATGTTTTTGGAAGGTTATATCCTAAAGTCACGTTTCTCAATCTCAAGTAATCATTTTTGAATACATAGAAATCAGAAGCTTTTCTTGTGCTTGAATAATCGTCGTTAGACCATTTGGGCAATAATGCATTGTCACCGGGTTTTTTCCATCTGTCTTCCACCAGGTCTTGGATTACACCAACCCCTCCTCGCAATGCGGTACGCTCAATATAACCATAGTCATACATATGACCTCCGATTGAATAGTAAAGCATGAACGAAAGGTCTAGACCTTTATAGCTGAAGCTATTTGTCAAGGCACCGAATGCCTTTGGAAGAGCAGAACCTACATATTGATAATCATCAGTTGTTACTAAACTATAGTCTTCAGTAATATCCCAATTGTTATTATCTCCCTTGATATAGTACTGCATATTACCTGTTTCGGTATTCACACCAGCATTTTTAACCATATAGAATTCAAAAAGTGATTTACCTTCTTCTACTTTATATCCCGCTGTTCTGTTTTCGTAAGTAAATGCTCCTGTAGGCAAGTAAGTGATTTCGTTTTTCAATGTTGAAATATTGAAATCTGCTTTCCAGTTGAAGTTTTCTTTACGAATTACATCTGCGGAAAGGGTAAATTCAATTCCTCTATTCGTCAAGTTACCAAGGTTGGTGTTCTGACCAATTGCAGAACCTACTTGCGCCGATAATGGGAAATCCTTATAGAACAATAAGTCTAACGCATTCCGGTGGTAATATTCGATTGTACCATTGATTCTGTTGAATAGACCAAAGTCAAGGCCGACGTTATATTGTTGGTTTTTTTCCCAGATTAAATTTGGAGTAGCAACCGCCGAAGGTCTTAAACCAGCAACAGTATACAGGTCATCGGAAGAATATACACCTTGGTAAGCATAAAGAATCTCTCCACCAGAAATACCCGCGGAATTACGCATAATCAATTTATCATTACCAGTTGTACCATAACTAGCGCGTAATGATAAGTTGTTTAACCAAGTAGCATCTTTCAAGAAATCCTCTTGGCTGATTCTCCAGGACAAACCACCTGAGAAAAAGTTACCCCAACGGTTATCCGGACTGAACCTTGAAGAACCATCACGACGAACAGATCCCGACACGAAATACTTGTTATTATAGTTATAGTCGATTTTACCTAAGTAAGATAATAGGGCATAACGGTCTCTCAAAGAGCTGTTGCTCCAGTTCCTAGTTGTAGAACCTAACTCAAACTGCCCCATTTGCATAATACCTTCACCATAGGCCGTATCATAATAATAGTTTTTAGAGTATGATTCCTGACCTGCTAATGCTGAGAAATTATGCAGTCCAAAGCTTTGTTCCCAACTTAAGATATTATTGAAAGTAACAGACTTCGTATCAGAATTGGATCTAGTTGCATTACCGCCATTGGTGATAACTGTAATGCCATAAGGTGCCTGTTGTGACGCGTCATGTATCGCTGATCCATAACCGAAGAATTTATAAATATTGTTATCAATACCCAAGGAGGTTTTGAACTTCAAATTGAATGGAAGAGTGAAATCCGCAAAGAATCTTGAGGAAATCATATTTCTCATGTTATTATTGAAGGACTCATCATTAGGATTGTCCCAATAATCACCACCATTGTTCAATACCTGAATTCCAAAGAAGTTGTTGGTATAAGAACCATAGTCGAACATTCTTTCACCGGTTTTTTGAGAATAAACCCAATCCGTATTATCCACATTTCTCAACCAAGGCGATTGTAAGGTATTGGTAAATACCAATGCTCTTGATGCACCGGATAAGTTCTGTTTGGAACCTGAATAGGATAAGTTACCACCAACCTGTAACCAATCTGTAATTTGAGAAGTTACATTAGCTCTAAAATTATGACGTTTAAAGTATTGGCGGCTTGCAAAACCATTATCATCCAGGTATCCTGCGGAAAGGAAATAGTTTGTTTTTCCTTCATTTGCTGTACCGCTTAAATCAACGGTATAATCCTGTCTTAATTTTCTTGAGAAAACAGCACCATAGAAATCGTAATCACTTTCATTCCAGATCATTTTCAGGTTTGGATTTACGAAAGGGTTACCTTTACCATCATGCAATACGTAGTTTTCATTAATGTTCTGGAATGGAGAAACATATGAATTTTGACCATCCGTAGTTTTTACTGCCTTCAATAATTTACCTAAAAGGTTTGTTGAAGCCCAGTCTCCGGCGGCTTGTTCGCTAAGTCCATACTTATAGAATTGGTCATTGTACATACCTTCCCAAGTATTCAGCAATTGCTCATAAGGATTAGCCTTTGTAGGGTTTACCACGGCATTATCAGCTGTTCCCCAAGTCGATCTAAAATTGATTTGAGGCTTGCTAGATTTTCCTTTTTTAGTTGTAATTACGACAACACCATTTGCTGCACGAGAACCATAAAGAGAAGACGCCGCTGCATCTTTCAATACAGTAATTGACTCAATATCATTTTGAGCGATTGAGTTTAATTGACCATCGAAAGGCATTCCATCGACAACATAAAGTGGATTTGAAGATCCCGACATGGAGGAAATACCACGGATTTGGATACGCGTATCACCACCCGGATTACCTTCGTTGTTTGTTACATTCACACCGGCACTAGCACCCTGCAGAGCTTCCGCAAAACCAGATCCTGAGATTTTTTCAATCTGTTCTGATTTCACAACTGATGCAGAACCAGTAAAGGTAGACTTTTTAGTTGTTCCATAAGCAACTACGACCACCTCATCAAGGTCAGCCATCGTTGATTCTAGGCTAATGTTTAGGTTTGTTTGATTGTTGATGACTACCTCTTGTGTTTTGTAGCCAATGAAGCTAATTACTAAGGTAGATCCGCTTTTAACGTCTGATAAGCTAAAATGACCGTTAGCATCAGAAAAAGTAGAAATCCCCGTTCCCTTCACCGTGATCGAAGCACCAGCAACCGGCCCGTTATCATCACGGATAGTCCCCTCAAGTTTAGACTGTAACCAAGGACTGTGTACATTATTTGCATGAGCAAATGATGAACTTGCACTTCCCAAGGTTGCAGCCATAATCAAATACTTGATTAAAGCAGTTTTGTTTGTCATTGAAGTATGTTGTTAGGTTGAATTTTGTTATTCGGGTGCAAAACTATTAATTTTTCTGAGGTTTCAACAGAATTTGTCAAATAATGTTAAATTATCGTTAAGAAATTGGAACAAAGTAAGGCTACTAGGCCTTTAAGAGGCAAGTATTTGAATAACAACAGAATAAAAAAGCAATAAAAATTAAAATTTGATTGTAAAATCGGATTTATTACAAGTCAATAAAACACAAATAGTCGTAATTACATGTATTTAATGTAACATTTGAAATTATTTTATCCCTAAACGGCAAGTTCAATGTTCACAATGGTACCTTCACCCGGCATCACGTCATAATCTAAGGTCCCTCTCATAAGATTTACACGATTTTGAATATTACCTAATCCCATTCCATTTGATTTCTGAGCTAGCTTGAGATCAAATCCTTTACCATTATCTTCAACGGTTATCAGGATTTGATTTTCATTTTGCAGGCATTGTACCAGAATATGATCGGCATCGGCATGTTTCAGGGCATTTCCGAGGAGCTCTTGAATAATTCGATAAATATTAATTTGATAATGTTGATTTAATCTTTGATCCAAACCGTCTGTCTGGAGTTCTATTCTGGTTTTATGGTTTGAAAGGGCCGTGCACAGGTCTCTAAGAGCAACCGCCAGCCCGTTGCGGAGCAGATTCGCTGGCATCATATTGTGGGCAATTCTTCGGAGTTCGACAATGGATCGGTCGAGTTGGTCAACCGAGTTTTCAATTTCCGAGCTTCCCACTTGTGCCTGAACCCCTGACAACTTCATCCTGATACCCGATAAGGCGCCTCCAAGTCCGTCATGCAAATCCTGTGCAATGCGTTGCCTTTCTTTATCCTCGCCTTCCAAGAACGCTTTAGTCACCCGGAGTTCCTGCTGCTGTTCCACTTCCTTAAGCTTAAATGCATTGGCACGTTTTTGATTTTTAAGGATATCATTCAGATAAAGAATGGCCAATAAAAAAACTGCGGCGCCTACAGCTAGGAGCCAAACCCAAAGACTTTGGTTCTTTTGAACCAGTTCAGCGGCTTTATTTTCTGCCTGTAATTGGTTTATCTTCTGTTCTTTTTCTGCAGTTTGATATTTGGTTTCCATATCCAACATATCCTTTTTATATCCTGCAGTATGCAGGCTGTCACTAATGGCAATATATTTTTGAGACCATTCATAAGCTGCCTGCATGTTACCCACCTGCGCATAGGCTTCGGCCAATAGGTTTGCATAAGAGTTGCGATCGGCCGGTAGGAGGATTGTACTTTTAAGCAGGTCTTGCATTACATCTATAGCTTCATTGTTCCTTCCCATTAACCTTAAGGTGTGGAACTTCGCGAATTTGGAGCGATTGATATAAAAGTTCTCCTGTATTCCACCTTGAAATGCTATTGCTTTGTTAAAGCTTTTTAATGCCTGCTCGTAATCACCTATTTTTTCATAATAAACACCTTCAGGATAATAATAAATTAAGAAAACATTGGATTTCGGATAATCTCTGAGGACAGAATGTGCAGCATCTAAATACATTTTACTTTCGGGATATTCCTCGAGATATATATTATTTTCGGCGAGGATCAGGGTAACCTCAAGAATACCTTCCAATTTTGTTATTTCACTTTCTGAAGGCGCTTCTTTAAAAAGGTGAAGGGCTTTTTTCAGGTATTCATTTGCTCTTTTGCGCTCCTTAGCATTAATCAAGCTGGTAGCGACAAACTTATTGGCATTTCCTTCTGTAAATTTATCTTTAGATTCGATGGCCAGTGGAAGAGCATGATTGATATAGGCCTCTAACCCACCTTTTTCGTTTCCGGTCAATTGTTGGATAATACCCCTGATTAACCATATTCCGGATTGCGCTTTTTTTGATTCAAAATGGTTTACGGTTTTTAAAAGACTATCTCCAAGATTTATCTTGGTCTCAATGGTTGGAAAATCTACAACCCCCAACTCAAGATAAGCTTCAAAGTATTTTGATGCCCCCACGAGAAAGTTATCCCCTTTTGCGAGGGATATACCCTGTTGAAGGCGTTGTTTTGCCAAATCCATATTTCCGTACTTTTTATAGAAATTAGCGAGCCGAAAAGCGGTCATGGCCTTGGCGCTGTCCGTTTTTCCCTCCATAAGTCTTTGTTCCAACTTCTGCAGATAAGGGCCATCCTCCACCAGTTTGACAGGTAGCTGTGCATTAGATTTGATTCCAGAACAAAGAAGACAGCAAAGTAGGATTAGGTATTTCATAAAAGAGAACAGTCAGTTTTTACTTATACATAGTTGTGTCATAACTAAGATATTGAATTAGGACGAAATGTTCAAGGGAATCAGGTCTTATAAATTTTAGAAGGAATTAAAATTTAGAGAAAACACAGCAACATTCGGATTTTTTATGGGTTGAGAAATTCAGAAATTTAGTTTTGAGAAATTATAAGGATTAAGATGATTGAACTGTCACAAAAAATAGCGGATTTAGATTGGAATTTAATTAGGGATTCGATGCATCAAAAAGGGTATGCAGTCATTGAGCAACTATTAACAGAGTCAGAATGTAAAGACATAATCAATCTATATCAACAGGAGGAATTATACAGAAAAACGGTAGTGATGGCACGATATCGATTTGGTTTAGGGGAGTACAAATACTTTAACTATCCGCTTCCGTCCATCATTGATAATTTGCGAAAGGGGGTCTACCCATACCTTGCACCAATAGCAAATGAATGGTTTAGCGCATTGAAGCTCAATAAAATGTTTCCCATGGAACATTCGGAGTTAATAAATGAATGTAAAGCCAATGGTCAACATGAGGCGACTGTATTAATTCTTCGATATTCTGAAGGGGGATTCAACACTTTGCATCAAGATTTATATGGAGAGGTTTTTTTTCCGCTCCAAATGGTTTTATGTTTAAATAAGCCTGAAGAAGATTATACGGGTGGTGAATTTGTGATAACACAGCAGGTTCCTCGCGCCCAATCCAAGGCGATTGTACTAAAACCCAAGCAAGGAGATGCATTAATATTTACGACGAATTTCAAGCCTGAAAGGGGAAGTAAGGGATATTATCGGGTAAATATGAAACATGGTGTCAGTGAGGTCAAGACTGGAATTAGACATACATTGGGAATTATCTTTCATGATGCATTAAGTTAATATGATCGAACATCAAAACATTTCGGACGAAAAGCTCAGAACCTTAATTAGATCTGGGGCAATAAAATCTGGAGGCAATCAGCATTTAAAGATATATGGCACACTGGACTGTAAATCAGGGAAAAGGATGAAAAGAGTAAACCGAGTATTTTTTGAAACGGAGGAAGATGCTCTTGAACATGGTTTTCGTCCTTGTGGGAGCTGTATGCACAAGAAATATTTGGAATGGACGAAATGTCTATAGCAATCCTAATAATTCATCCTTACTTAAATTATTGAAAAATGAGTTTTCGGTCTGTACCAAATCCTGAGCAAGCTTACTTTTCCTATCTTGGAGTTTCATTATTTTTTCTTCGATACTGTTGGAACAAATCAATCGAACAGCAACAACATTTTTGTTTTGTCCGATTCTATAGGAACGATCTATTGCCTGATTTTCAGCGGCAGGATTCCACCATGGATCCACTAAATAGACATAATCTGCTGCAGTTAGATTGAGTCCCACCCCTCCTGCTTTTAGGCTTATCAAAAATACCCGTACTTCTTGATTATTCTGAAAATTATGCACTTTGTTGCCACGATTTTTTGTTTGACCGGTAAGGTATTCAAAAGGTATACCCTTAGATTCTAATTCTATTTTGATCAAGTCCAACATCCCAACAAATTGAGAGAAAACCAGAATTTTATGATCCTGAGACTTATTTTCAATTTGTTCAAGTAGCACCTTTATCTTTACGGCATTATCACCCGAATGACCATCTCCTAACAGAATTGGCGAATTACATATCTGCCTTAATTTCGTTAATCCAGCAAGGACGTGCATACTGTTATCCTGGATATCATTTTCTTCATTTGCAGCAATAAACTCCCGCAATTGTGCTTCATAAGATTCATAGATCTTTCGCTGTTCACTATCCATTTCACAGTAAATAAGCATTTCCGTTTTTTCAGGAAGTTCCTTAACCACTTGCTTTTTGGTTCTTCGAAGGACAAAAGGTTGAATCTTTTCTTGTAGTTCGACTGCTCTTTTGCTGTATTGGAATTGATCTATTGGGATCGCATAAGTGTCCTTAAAGAATTGCTTACTTCCAAGAAGGCCCGGACAAGCAAAAGAAAGCTGACCATAGATGTCGAAGGTATTATTTTCAACAGGAGTACCTGTCAAGACGATTCTGTTTCTTGCATTTAGGAGTCGGGCTGCCTTATATCGTTCAGAGTTAGGGTTTTTTATCGCTTGCGATTCATCCAGGAAGATATAGTTGAATTTAAACTCTTTGAGAAAGCGAATATCTGAAAGCAACATCCCATATGTAGTTAAAATCACATCGTGGTTTTCAAATGCTTTAGTGCTTTTATTCCTGTCGGGTCCATAATGTTTCCAAATCTTTAAGGATGGGGCAAATTTTTCTATTTCCTCTGTCCAATTAAACAGCAAAGAAGTAGGGACCACGATCAGATTTGGTTGAGGGCCATGTTTCTCTTTTTGGGAAAGTATAAATGCAATAACCTGAATTGTTTTTCCAAGCCCCATATCATCTGCCAAACAACCGCCAAAGTTATGGTCATCAAGAAAGTTCATCCAATTCAATCCCTGATGTTGGTAATTACGAAGCTTTGTATTTAATCCTATAGGCACTTCAATATGAGGGATCCGATAATCATCTGCAAACTCTCTTTTTAACAATTCTATTTCATGTTGTACTTCTGTACTCAACAGTTCATTGCCAAACAATTCTTCCACTTCGGAGAAATTGATCTTTGGAATGGTAATAAAGTCCTGATTCATCTCCCCTATTCTAAAATATTGCACGATTTTGGCGAGCCATTCATCAGGTATAATACCATGGCTACCGTCATCCAGGAGGACAAATTTGCTTTTATTACGGATAGATCGGTGAATCTGCTTCAATGATGCTTGATGCTCTCCAAAATTCACTTTCAGTTTCGCATTGTACCAATCTATTCCAGAAATAATCTCCACAGTAATTTTTGCCTTATTGGGGTTAATATTGTTTTTATTCAGTTCATTAAAACCTAAAATAGTGATATTGTCGTTTCGCCAATGTTCGAAAGTTTCAATAAACCAATCTGCATCCAAGAATTTATTTTTATGCAGGTAGAAGTATTGCGGTTCATTTAATTGTTCCCTAAATTCAGGATGTTTGTCTATAATAGATGAAATAAAGCGCTCTTCAGCATCAAGATTTCTTTTCAATTTGAACACATTTCCATTAAGGTCTTTGTCAAAAATCTGTTTATGAGAATATAAGGGAACTTCAATTTCACCGTAAGCCATTACAGGTGTAATGGAAACATAACTACCTTCCTGTTGTAAATAAATTATCTTAGATAGTGTATAGTCTTTTTCCTTTAACTGTACAGGAGTCGCTGCTTTGATGAAGGTGTAATTAATTTTCAGAATTTGCTCTAAAGGAGCTAGGACGGTTTCCAGAAATTGATCATACTTTGAAGGATGCAACAACATAATTTCATTATTCGACCTGAAATATTTGATAACACGCATTAAATCAAGGTTATCGATTAAATACATTGTTTTTTTGAAGAACAAAAAGTAATCATTTTTTATGGTCAAATCATTGAAGGAAATTGATTTATCATTTACTAAAAGGTCAGCAGTGATTTCATAATAAGGTTCCTTTTTGAATACGTTAAGAATTACTTCAGGTCTTAAAAATTTTAAATTAACTGGGCTGATTGATTTCAGGGTTACATTCTCAGAGATATTTCTGTCATGGAGGAAAACCTCAAGATTCAGAGGGTTTTTCACGATTAGATTTAATGCATCGATATCCGACTCTAATTGATCATCCGTAAACTTGTTTTGGAAATTGTATATAGCGGTATAAAATTTAAGCACATTGGGATCTTCACTGCTCCAAATTAAAGGTATTGGATCCAGATTATCGATAGGATTTTTGACCTTTCCTGCCTTTGTTGTTTCCGCTTCCATCAGCAGAAAATTGAGCTGATTATAATATCTATGTTTACTGATCAGTAATATTCTCTTTTTTGCAGATTCCTGATGAGCAAGTCTCTTAAATTTGGATTGTTGCCTAGGGATTAAATCATTCCTTAACTCAGGTTTAGCGGCAGGGATTAAGCCTTTTATTTTGGGTTCAATAACAAGCGATCTCTCATGATATTTAATTTCAAAATAATCATCTAGTTTTTTTTCATTTTCAAGACCATAGGGTTTGGCATGCTGTTCAAGGATTGAATGTCTCAGTTGGTCATCAAAGAAGATACGGAAGTTTTTTTCTTCAATAATACTATAAATAATCTCCCCTTGATGTTCACACATTTTTTTGGCTGCGTGGTTACAGGTACAAGATGCAACAATTGAATCTCCAACTTGGCGTACAACCACGGAGGGATAGGGTTTACCTGGATCTGATTTTGAAAAAACACCTAAGTTCAAATTGAGTGTTATGGGGTAAACGTTTTTAAAGTTTCGATTCTCCATAAAACCAGCATGATCTACATGCTTGAGTAATTCAAACAAAGAAAGTTTACTGATATTGGAATGCTGAATTACATAATCCCCTTGATGCCCCATGCATTGTGTTTATTGAGAAGTAAGGATACGAAAAATAGATTAATAAAATTTCGATCTCGGACAAGATTCTCGGGGATAAATTGATACAAGAATTTAAGCAACTATAAAAATACCAAAAATGTATGTTAAATTAGTATCTCAAGATTACTACACGAACTAATTAAATTATTTGTTCATCAGAATAATGGACCAATTTGACAGGATTTTTAAGGACTATTTTGTTCGGCTATGTTCATATGCACATTCGATAATAGGAAGCGAGGGTGTTGCAGAGGATATGGTACAAGAGGCTTTTATTGTCCTGTCACAAAATAAGGAGGTTTTAGAGAAACCCGAAATATCAATTAAGAGTTTTCTATATGGATCTGTTAGGAATATTTGCTTGAACCATGTCAGGCATAGAAATATAGGCCATAGAATACAGAATGAGTCCGTTTCGGATGGTTTGGAGCATTCGGATTATTTAAATGAACTGATTAAGGCGGAGATTTTCGGAGAACTTCACAAAGAACTATCTCGTTTACCCAAACAATGTAAACGGATTTGCGAATTGATTTATTTGGAGGAAAAGAGTTACGAAGAAGTTGCCGACGAAATGGATCTCAGCATAAATACCGTAAAAACCCAAAGACAACGAGCCCTGAAATACCTTAAATCAAAATTTTTGGCAGTCCTCACCTTTATATTTTTTATTAAAATATTATGGTTGATTTACAGCCACTTACGTCTTTTTTAATAAAAATCATCTTTTTTAGTCACCCTTTTTTTCTTTTTAAGTTACTTATAGACGAATTATGATATCAGAAGACAAAATTCTTTTGGCAGAATTGGCTGCAGAAATAGTTAAAGGCAATGAGCTCACTGCCAAACAGGAGCTTATTTTCCAAGAATTATTAGAAAAGTATCCCGATTCAAAGGCAGTTATAGAGAAAACTATCCAAGATGGAATATTAGAAGTTCCTTATGCAATTGGTCGTATTGACGTTGACCAAGAGTTATCTAAATTTCAAGCCAACAACCCAGAACTTTACAGCAAAAAGCGTTCTGGCATTTACAAGTACAGCTGGTGGTTAGGAACCGCAGCAGCCATTTTATTGATTGCATTTTTTATTATTCGGCAACAAGGTCCGACTAAGGACTATATCGTTGAGGATAAAGTTTATGGACAGAAGAATGATATCCTACCGGGCAAATCTGGGGCTGTTTTAGAGATAGAGGGCGAAGAGTCGGTCTCCTTAAACGACATCAAAGGCAGTTTAATGTTAAAAAATGGACTTATTGCGAGCAGTAATACATTGATTTACAAAAATATTAATCATACCCTGAACCCTTTTCATACACTTAGAATACCGATTAGGGCAACCTATGAGGTAATTCTAAGTGATGGAACAAAAGTATGGGTGAATGCAGAATCAAAAATTAAGTATTTGGCCAACTTTTCTAAAGATGAGCGTCGGGTTATTTTAGAGGGACAGGCGTATTTTGATGTTGCAAAGGATAAGAACCGTCCATTTATAGTAGAGAGTAACGGAGTTTCAGTCCAAGCTGTAGGGACCGAGTTTGATGTTAATTCATATTCAAAGGATTTTAACGTAAAGTTAATTGAGGGGAAGGTGAAAGTTTCTGCGAAAGATGGTGAAATAGACTTAAATGCAGGAGAAGAGGTTGAAATTACAGGCCAAATGATGAAAGTTGGCCCAATTCTGAATATGGAAGAAGCCTTAGCATGGAAAAACGGATACTTCTATTTCGACAACAAAAACTTAAATCAGATTTTGGAAGAGGTAAAACGTTGGTATGGGGTGAACATCAATTACAATAAGAAAATAAACCAAACACGATACTTCGGTAGCATATCAAAGCATACCTCATTAGCAGAAGTTTGCAATGTACTTAAGGATCTAACTAATTATAATTTCAGAATTGAGAATGATGATTTGTACATAGAATAATATCCTTATTCTCCGATAAAAACCTAAAATAAGGAGGCCAAAAAGAAACAGCGTAGCATATTATTATAAAAATGAAGCAGAGGTACGGCAATACCCCTGCTCAGTTTACATAGTTTAATTAAAAACCATTAAATCTTCAGCAAATTATGAATAAATCTTTTTATTCAAAAGGGGTTCTATGCTTCAAGGACAAGGATCGGCTTTTGAACAATCTAATTAAAATGAAACTCACTGGACTATTACTTGCAGCATCTTTCATGGTTTCATATGGATCCACCCATGCTCAGATCACATTAAAAGGAAAAAATGTGAAGGTAGAGCAGGCATTGAAGACCATCACCGAACAGACCGGCTATCGTTTTATATATCAAGAAGGACTTTTAAAGAATGTTATTTCAGATGTTGACTTTAAAAATGTCACGCTAAAGACTTCTCTAAATAAACTTTTGAGGGACAACAATTTTGACTTCACGATTCATGAAAATACTGTTGTCGTAAGAAATGGAAATCCAACAATAACGAATACAAATGTAGAGGGTCAACAATTGACCATGCGGGGAAAAGTTATTGACAGTCAATTTGGTGCAGCCATTGCAGGGGCCACGGTTACAGAAAAGGGTACCTCAAATGCAGCACAAACGGATGCTCAAGGTAATTTTAGTTTAACCGTGTCCAATAGCTCGGCCATATTTACAATTCGAATGTTGGGATATAGTCCTGCGGAAGTTGCTTATTCATCCTCTGCCATTGAAATTAAGTTAGAATTTTCGGAATCTGACTTAGAAGAGGTTGTGGTGGTTGGATATGGACAGCAACGACGGGGGGATTTGACAGGTTCGATAACTTCCTTAAAGGGTGATGAATTAACAAAGGGCGGAGCGGTTAGCAATGTCGGTCAAGCACTTCAAGGGAAGGCCGCAGGGGTTGTGGTCACACAGAACTCCAAGGCACCAGGTGGAAGTATTTCGATTCGTATCCGTGGTGTCAACTCAATCAGTAGTACCAATGAGCCGCTTTATGTCATTGATGGTTTCCCAAGTAATAATGGTGTAAACATTAATCCAGATGATATCGCCTCTATGGAGATATTAAAGGACGCTTCGGCTACTGCAATTTATGGTTCACGTGGTGCCAATGGGGTGGTTTTAATTACTACAAAAAGAGGTAAAGCTGGGGAGAATAACATTGCCTATACAGGTTATGTCGGTACCCAAAAGCCATATAGTCCTTTTAAAATGTTGAATGGACAAAATTATATGTTATTGGCAAATGCGCTATATAAGGAAATTGATGGTCAGGAGAGCCAGGAGTTTGGAGCCTATACAAAATCACAGTTAGAGTCAGATGTGAATACGGATTGGGTTACTGCAACTACCAGGCGAGGAATCTTACAAAGTCATAATTTACAATTTACCGGAGGAGGTGAGAAAACCAAGGTATTAAGTAGTATAGGATATTTTGACCAAGCAGGTATTTTGAAAAACACTGATTTTTCAAGGATTTCTGGCCGAGTAAATGTTGACCAAACTGTAAATGACTATATCAAGGCAGGCGCTACCATTTTCGCACAGCGGGAGAACTCAAACATTCAGGTTTATGATGGAAACATATTAAACTCGAATGTACTTTATGGGATTTTGACATATGATCCAACTGTTCCAGTTTATAATCCAGACGGAACCTTTGGTCGTCCTCCGGGAGGTAAAGGAGACAACCCTTTAGCGAACTTAATGTCAAGAACCAATGATGTACAACGTGATAAATTGAATGGAAACCTATTCTTAGAAGTAAAACCAATCCAAGATATTACGATTCGTATGGACGCAGGAACTGAGATAACCAAGGATGAATTGGGGTCATACCTAAGTCGGGAATCATACCAAGGAAGTATCGATGATGGTGTTGCACGCGTTGCCGATTACAGCCTAACACATAATCTATTTGATTTATTCGTAACCTATAACAAAACGTTTAACGAAAAGCACAATTTTAGTGCAATGGGAGGTTATGCTTACGAAAAATTCACGAACAATCGAAAAGGTATTGATGTTTACGGATTTTCCACGGACTTATTTAAATATTATAATTTAGGTGCTGCCTCAACGATTACAGGAGTTAACTCCTATCGATCTGAAAACATGATGGCATCCGTTTTTGGTCGTGTAAATTATTCATACGATGATAGATATTTATTAACTGCAACAGTTCGTCGTGATGGTTCATCTCGATTTGGTTCAGAGAACCAATGGGGAACATTTCCATCTGCGGCGTTTGCATGGAAGGCGATCAATGAATCCTTTATGCAGGATCAAACATTCTTTACTGACTTTAAGTTACGTTTAGGATATGGTCGAACTGGTAATGAACGAATTGCGGATTATGCATCCTATGGCTTGGTAAGCAATTCACACTATACATTTGATGGCAAGACCAATAACTCCGGAACCACATTAAATCCAAATTCTCCGGAGAACACAAAACTACGTTGGGAAACTACGTCCCAATTCAATGCTGGATTAGATATGGCGTTTTTAAATGACCGCCTTTCCCTTACGGTAGATGCATATTACAAGAAAACTTCTGACTTATTGATTAAAGTTACATTGCCTTACTATACAGGATATAGTTCTGGTCAGAGTAATGTTGGGTCGGTTGAGAATAAAGGTTTAGAATTCGCCTTAAACAGTAAAAACTTTGTGGGTGACTTTACCTGGGATACCAAATTAAATATTTCGATGAACCGTAATAAGGTTTTGTCACTTGGCGGGCAGAACGACATCCTTTTGACGTCTTCAAAACCAATCGGTACGGTATCTGAGGAGGCCTATGCTATTATTCGGGAAGGTCAACCGTTGGGATCATTATTTGGTTATACCTATTTAGGTGTTATCCAAGAGGGGGAAAATTATGCTCCCCAGCCAAATTCAAAAGCTGGAGATCCTAAGTTCAAGGATATGAATAATGATGGAACAATCAGTTCTGCGGATCGTGCCATTATTGGTTCGGCATATCCAAAGATGACGTTTGGTTTAACGAATAACCTATCCTACAAAAACTTTGATTTGACTGCATTTATTTATGGAAATATCGGCAGTGACTTATTGAATATGACCCGGATGAACATGGAGTGGAAGCGTACCGAGGAGGCATTGAACCGTTGGACGCCTCAGAATCAGGATACTGACTTACCGAGAAATGGTTTCTTTTATTCCAAATATGGCGGTTATATCAATGATCACTTTATTGAAAATGCATCCTTTCTTCGTTTAAGAAATGTTACCCTAGGTTACACGGTTCCATTTAAGACGAAGGCAATCCGATCATTAAGGGTTTATGTCATGGGAGAAAATTTATTTACCATAAGCAAGTATAGCGGATGGGATCCGGAAGTAGATACGAAAGCCTACGAGAATGATGGTTTGGTGAAATACAGTGGAAATCCGCAGACAGCAAATGCAGGTGCCGGTCTAGACTTCAACTCTTATCCATCGATGCGTTCATTTACGTTTGGAGTAAGTGCCAATTTCTAATCTAAATACAATTATGAAAATGAAATATCTTTCAAAAAATATATATAAATCCTTAGGTGCAATTGCCATTGCATCTATGTGTTTGAGCAGCACAATTAGCTGCACCAAATTGGAGCCTAAACTTTATAGCGACTTAACTACCAAGAATGCGTATTCCTCGGAGAGTGACATTGACGCTGCATTGACAGGCGTTTATGCAAGTTTATCTCCATATCCAGGAGATGCATATCTGTATTATGCGGGTTATTTAGTCATGATTACGGACTATTCTACAGACATGGGTTTTTCTACTGCTGCAGGAGATCCTACGAAAATGAGCAATTTGACCTATGATGATAACAATCGGTATTTTAAATTTAATTACCAGAACATGTATCAGGTTATCAGTAATTCGAATATGCTTCTTTCGAATATCGAAAATGTAGCGATTGGAGATGCAAAGAAAAAACAGGTGATAGCACAAGCTCGATTTTTAAGAGCGTTGTCCTATATGGATCTTACAGATGCATTTGGTCCCGTTCCCTTAATTACAGAAGTTCAGAATCCTTCGGAGAGCCATAATCTTCCATTGGCTCCAGTTGAAGAGGTAGAAAACTTAATCACACAGGATTGTCAATATGCAATTGACAACTTACCAGAGAAATGGTCAGCAGATTTAGGTATTGGTCGTGCTACCAAAGGAGCAGCCTTAACCTTACTTGGCAAAATGTATATGCGATCGCATAAGTATGACAAGGCAAAACCATTAATCGATGAGGTATTAGCGTTACGATCAAAAGGTGTGTATCGTTTGAATCCTGATTTCAAGAATGAGTGGTCCGATAACAATAAAGTTGATATGGGCTTAATCTTCGGTATTCTACATGAACCGACTTTGAACGGAGGAGAAATTACCAACCACTTTGGTCCATCAGACAACAGGGAGGTTCCTGACAGATGGCAATATTATGGGGTATCTCTTCAGTTCTGGAGGAAATACAGTGATTTGGACCCTCGCAAGAAATTCTTTTATTATGATTATGAAGGACTGGCACCTAGGGACAAGAATACAACGCATGGATTCTTTTATATGATGCCTAAATTAGGTCAAACTGCCCCACCAAGCGACACCGTTAAGTTATTACAAAACGTAGCGACGAAGAAGTACTCTTACGATATGACGAACAATTCTTATCTGGACGGAAGAACTATACAGGTATTCAGAATTGCAGACGTTATCCTTTGTAAGGCAGAGATAGAGAATGCATTGAATGGACCTCAGGCGGCATTGCCATATATCAATGAAGTTAGAGCGCGTGCAGGAGCACCAGAATATGGAAAGCACGCCAGCTTCCCTGTTCCAGGATCGAAAGAAGCGATGATCGATGCTTTGGTTGATGAGCGAGGATTTGAATTTGTATTTGAATACAAACGTCGTCAAGATTTAATCCGATTAGGAAGGTATGAGAAAGTAACCAATGAATATTTGCAGTCAAGAGGATTAAAACCAGTTGCTACTGCAGCATTGCGTTATTTCCCTTACCCATTGGATGAGGCCCGTCAACACCAAGAAATGTCTAGTGCTAACGCAAGTAGAATTCCTAAATAATCGATGAGAATTAAAATTATTGTTTTCCTAATTATATTGGTAGTAGCCGTTTTAGGCGGTTACTACTATTTTAGCCAACGTGTTGAAATTCAAGAAATATCTTTAAGTTCACCAGATAATCAATCGATCAAGGAAGATGTCAGGATAAAACTTAATACATCGGCACCTTTGTACCTAGAATACTGGAAAGAAGGAGAAACTGAAAGGTTCAGAACTCCCCTAACTAAATCAAGTGATATCCATCTGATTAATTTACTATTACTCGAACCTTCTACAAAATACAATTATCAAGTTGTTATCGATAAATGGTTTCCAGTTAAGTCCAAACAAATGAGTTTTGAAACTAGAGAGCAATCGCCATGGATGGTCCATAACTGGATTAAGGAAAAACACCCTCATGATGCAAAAGCATTGGGAGATGACCTGATCATGCTTTGCTTTCGAGGTTATCCGGGAAATATTTCGATTGTAGACGGAAAGGGTACAGTGAGATGGTATTGGCAAGACGATAAGATGGGTGTTAGATTAGCATCTTTAACTCCTCGAGGTACCATTCTTGCACTGTTAGCTCCGGCAAACAAAGATGAATTTAAGAAGGAACCTACCAAGAAAGAAGGGAAAGCCCTTCCACAAAGATATTACTTACGGAGCGGAAGACTTGGTTTTATGGGCGGAACTGAATTAGTGGAAATCTCACAGACAGGGAAAGTACTTTGGCGATGCAACCTACAAGAAAAAGGGATCATCATGCATCATGATGTTCAGATGAACAATCTGAATGAAATATATGCGGTCGTTAGAGATTTTAGAATAGATGATCGTCCCAATTCCAAGAAAGATACACTTTGGGGTGACGCTATTGTAAGAATTGACAGTTTAGGAAACATTCAACATAAATGGACACCCTGGACAGATTGGGATATTCAAAAGGATGCCCGATTGGATAGTTTCAAACATGATCGCTTCCATTTTAATACCATTTCATTTGATAAAGATGGAAATTACCTGACCTCCTCGCCTATTGAAAACCAGGTTTGGAAGATTAATCCGACTACGGGAAAGATTGTTTGGAAATTAGGTAAAAACGGGGATTTTAAAATGGACCCTAAAGATTATTTTTATTTCCAACATGCCCCTCATATAACGAAGGACGGGGATTTGCTCTTATTTGACAATGGAGATTATGCCCCACAGGATACAGCGAAGCTTCAGAAAAGATCTAGGGCAATTGCCTTTAGCCTGGATAGCAAAAACATGGTAGCAAAAAGAACTTACCAAGCACCATTGCCCATCAAACAATACACTGCCAGAATGGGGAGTGCATTTTTAATCGGCAAAGGAAATATCCTACAGACGAGCTCCAAAACAGGAAGTGCCATAGTTACCGATAAGCAGGGAAAAGTTCTCTGGGAATTAAATAGTCATTTCATACCTTATCGAGCTGTAGAAGTGCCTGAAAGTTTTTGGGCAAATTTTAGAATAAAATCTAATTAACATGAAAATCAACCTAAAAAAGTACCTACATATTATTTTATTTTCCGCAAGCAGCATTGCGGCTCAAACAGCATATTCACAACAACAACCCTTCCCCCCGCAACCATTAAAATGGAATCCGGATCAATTAGGAAACCAACGAGCGGTGCTGAAAGTTGAAAAAGACGACAAATTAGTAGAAGCTACAATTCCCTGGAGAAATCGCTGGGTTAAAGCAGATCAGAAAATAATCATCGTTGATAGTGCTACAAATAAAAGTTATGATCCTTCCTCCTATCTATGGATTAACAATGTCTCTGGAGGAATAAGTTTTCAGCCACAATCTGGCAAAGGAATCTATTACATCTACTATCTACCTTACGAATTGGACGGTCGGACTAACTACCCCACGGCAACCTATTTAAAAAATACATCTTCAGCTTCCAATACTGAGATTAAGACAAAAAACCCAAAGGCAAAGTTTCTCAGACTTGAATCCGTTGATAATTTTAACGCAAATACTGCAATGGAAACCATTGCCTCCGAGCAAGAGGTAAATTTTCTATTGAATTTACATAAGAACGAGGACTATTTAGTATTTCCTGAAACTCGCGATAATCCAGTAAAAATGCGGGATTATCTCCCGAAACGATGGACAGAAAAGAATTTTAACAATCGCCTTTTAAGAGATCGTGCTGAATTGGGCGGATATCATGCTTTTCAGGTTGCTGTTTATCCTATAAAAACGGATTTAAAGAATTTACATGTAGCGGCAAGTGACTTAAAAAATGAGAGCGGACAGACAATTTCTAAATCGAATTTTGATTGTATCAACCAAGAAGGAATTGCCTATACTGGTTTACCATTAATCAACAAGGTGAATGTAACAAAAGGTCAGGTTCAGTCATTGTGGTGTGGATTTACTATTCCTGAAGATACAAAGCCAGGCACATATAAAGGTATAGTTACCCTAACTGCTGACAATGGCAAGCCAAAAACAATTGAACTGGAAATTGAAGTTGGTGCAACTAAGTTGACAAACAAAGGTTATGATGAGCCGTGGAAAATGACGCGACTGCCATGGTTGAATTCTACTTTAGCGCATGCAAATACCATTCTTCCTCCCTATACGGCAGTTCAGGTCAAACAGGATTCTATTTTATCCATTCTTGGTCGTGAAGTAGTACTGAATTCGTCGGGACTTCCTAAACAAATACGGACCTATTTTACTCCTGAAATGACGGAAATATCCGATCAAGCCAATTCAATTTTGGAGCAAGCGATGCATTTCAAGTTTACAGGTGTAAACGGGAAGGATGAACAGCTTTCAGGCCAAGGATTTCAATTCACACAAAAAGAAGAGGGCTTATATGGCTGGAAATCTCAGCTTAAAAACCAGAACCTTCAAGTTGATTTGGATGGAACTTTAGAGTTTGATGGTTATATGCATTATGTTGTCAAGGTACAAGCTCTACAGGATATTGACCTATCAGACATCAGCTTGGAAATTCCTTTTCAAAAAGATCAAGCAGCATATTTAATGGGGTTGGGCCAAAAAGGTGGTTATAGACCTTCGAATATTGATTGGAAATGGGATGTTGCTCATAAAAATCAAGATGGCGCATGGATTGGAGCTGTGAATGCAGGATTACAATTTTCACTTAGAGATGAACATTATGAACGTCCATTAAACACCAACTTCTACCTACAGAAACCATTAAAGTTGCCGACCTCATGGGGAAATGAGAACAAAGGCGGAATAACTATTAAGGATATTAATAAAAGAGTGTTGGTTAAGGGATATAGTGGTGCCAGAACTCTTAAAAAGGGCGATGTTCTTTATTACAATTTTAACTTGCTGATTACACCATTCCATCCTATTCAAACAGATGAGCAATGGAATGAGCGTTATTATCATGCCTATCACCCTGTTGACTCTGTAAAGAAAGGGGGTGCAAATGTAATCAACATCCATCATGCAAATGATTTGAACCCATATATCAATTATCCTTTTATTGCGACGAAAGAAATGAAAAACTACATTGATTCAGCGCATCAGGAGGGTTTAAAGGTAAAAATCTACAATACGGTAAGGGAGGTTTCCAACCGAGTTTATGAACTTTATCCACTACGAAGTTTGGGTCACGAGGTCTTTTCTGCGGGACCAGGTAAGGGTTATTCATGGCTTCAGGAGCATGTTGGCGAGGATTATATTGCAGCATGGTATGTTCCAAAATATCAAGATGCTGCTTTAATCAATAGCGGCATGAACAGGTGGCACAACTATTATGTTGAAGGTATGAATTGGCTGGTTGACAAGATTGGGATCGATGGTATTTACCTTGATGACGTAGCTTTTGACCGCATCACCATGAAACGGATTAAACGCGTCATGACCAAGAATGGACACCCGGGATTAATTGACCTGCACTCAGCAAATCAGTATAATGAACGCGATGGTTTTAACAACAGTGCCAATCTATATATGGAACATTTTCCTTATATTAATAGATTATGGTTTGGGGAATACTTTGATTATGAGAAAAATAATCCAGATTTCTTTTTAACTGAGGTCAGTGGAATTCCTTTCGGTTTAATGGGGGAAATGCTACAGGACGGAGGTAATCCCTATCGTGGCATGATCTACGGGATGACAAATCGTTTGCCGTACCAGAAAAGCGGACCACAGGGATTATGGAAAGTATGGGATGATTTTGGAATAGTAGGTTCAAAAATGATAGGATATTGGTCTCCAAATAACCCGGTTAAAACAGACAGAGCGGATGTTTTAACGACGGTATTCCAGAAAAATGGAAAGACCATGGTTGCCATAGCAAGCTGGGCTCCAAATGATACAGATTTTAAATTAAAAATAGATTGGGAGAAACTTGGATTGGACCCTAAAAAGGTAAAAATTAGAAGTCCATTTATTAAGGATTTTCAAGAAGAAAAGACTTTTGATCCGCAATCAAGCATAGCAGTTAAGAAGAATCAAGGCTGGTTACTAATCATCGAATAAAGATCTAAACTATGGTAAAAAACAATGTCAAAAAGAGCCTATTAGGCATTGCAATAACTTTGTTCTTTGCTGGGCAGGGATATGCTCAGCAGCCATCAAAGGTAACGGAAGAGATAGTGAGTATGACGACCTATCCTTTTTCAGATCCGGATCCTATTGCATCAAACCAAAAGCTATATCCCTACTTTCGGTTTGATGGTTTCTCCAATACTCCTATCCAAAAGAAATGGAATGTTGTCAATTTGGAGAATGATTATATAAAAGTTCAGATCATGCCAGAGATTGGCGGAAAAATCTGGACAGCCTATGATAAGGTTAATAAAAGGGACTATCTATATAATAATGCTGTAGTCAAATTTCGGGACATTGCTATGCGTGGCCCATGGACTAGTGGCGGAATTGAGGCCAATTATGGCGTAATTGGGCACACACCGAACACTTCAACACCGGTTGATTATTTGATACGAACGAATGCTGACGGAAGCGCCAGCTGTATTATCCACACATTGGATTTACTATCAAGAACACAATGGACATTAGAGATCCGACTAGAAAAAGATAAAGGTTACTTTACAACGAAGTCTTTTTGGTCAAATAGCAATCCAATTGAGCAGCCTTACTATACCTGGATGAATCTTGGCATACCTGCCGGAAATGACCTCCAATTTGTTTATCCTGGACATAAGTATATCGGTCATGGAGGAGAACAGCACAATTGGCCAATCGATTCGGAGGGCAGGGACCTTTCCACTTATACTGGCAATGCATTTGGGGATTCAAAATCGTACCATGTCCTTGGTGCTGCCAGCAATACGTTTGGAGCGTACTGGTCAGATTCGGATTATGGAATGGCGCGTTATGCGAACCGCGAAGACAAACTGGGAAAGAAAATTTTTCTGTGGGCACAATCGGGCTCTGGACAGATCTGGGAAGACCTATTGACAGACAACAGCGGTCAATATGTGGAGATTCAAAGTGGTCGCCTCTTCAATCAAAATATGGGCACAAGCAGTGAAACTCCTTTTAAACAGATTGGATTTCAACCCTATCAAACCGACCGATGGGAAGAAAATTGGCTTCCATATCATGGCATCGGTAAAGCAACGGCAATTAATCTTGTAGGAGCCTTTAAATTGAACCAAAATGGTCAAAATTTAGAGATCCTAATTGATCCTAAACAAAGTTTCAACGACTCATTGATTGTCTATAATGCCGCTTGCGAACGAATTGGAGCAACACTAGTTTCGGCGAAGATTGGAACAGCGGTAAAGGTCAATTTGGCTTTAAAAAATGATGAAGAGGTTCATTCGATTGTCCTCCATGGAAACCGTTTAGACTTGGAACAAGATAAATATGAATTAAAAAGACCTGTTGAAATTAAGGTTAAACTAAATGAAGTCGATTCATTAGCATTTCTTGGTAGAGATCTATTAAGGTTTCGATTGTTTAGTCAGGCAGAACCTTTGATTCGAAAAGGATATGATCTAGATCCAAATAACACATCAATCCTGAGTTCCATGATCAAGCTTTCATGGTTCAGGATGGAGTATGAGAAGGCTTTAGAATATGCATCGAAAGCATTAGAGCTGGACACTTACAACGCTGAAGCAAACTATTATTATGGTTTGATCAATGAAAAGTTGGGCAGGGAATATGATGCTAGAGATGGCTACCAAGTTGCGAGTATGGATGCGGCTTGGCGGGCATCGGCATTTACGGCGCTTTCACGGATGCATTTCAAGGTAAAAGATTATGCTGAAGCGATAAGCTATGCGCAGAAGGCCTTAAAAATGGGTGCGGAAAATATTGACGCTCTTCAAATTCAATACTTAGCAGGGAAAATACTAAATAATGAATCAGCGATTAAAAGCAGTCAATTAGCGCTTGAAAGTATCGATCCGCTGAACCCTTTCTTAAATTTTGAAAGCCTATGGCTTAACAAAACTGCTGAAGCAGAGAAACAGTTTTTGAGTTCCGTGAAACAGGAATTGAGAACGGAGGCATTTTTAGAATTGGCTATTTGGTATCATTCTATGCAATTACAGGATAGGGCCATAAAAGTATTGGAAGTTGCCCCTCAAAATACGGAAACACTATATTGGTTAACATGGCTGAACAAAGAAAATAATAGTGGGAAAAACTGGTTAAATAAGGCCGAGCAATCTAGTCCTGAATATGTTTTTCCATTTAGAGAGGAAAGTCAACCTATATTTGAATGGGCTTCCCAAAGCAGTAAAAATTGGAGGTCTGATTACTTACAGGCTTTGTTATATAGATATCGAAATCAGGGCGAAAAAGCATTAAGTTTACTTTCAAAAAACAATTCCGGAAGCGTAGATTTTGCACCCTATTTTGCAGTTCGGAGCGAACTTGAATCCAAGGCGAATCCGAGTGAATCAATTGAGGATTTAATCTTAGCCTCGAAATTGGATCCAAAAGAATGGCGTTATGGTAAGCTCCTGTCCAATCAGTATCGTATTCAAAAGGATTATAAGAAGGCTCTTGAAATTGCATCGAAATATTTTAAGGCAGATCCGACGAATTACATCTTAGGTATGAACTATAGTAGAATGTTGTTGTTAAACAAAAATTATCAAGAGGCAGATAACATTTTGTCAAAATTACATATCCTTCCTTTTGAAGGGGCAACAGATGGTCATCGTTATTATGAGCAAGCAAAATTAATGATGGCTTATGATGCCTTGATAAAAAACAATTCCAAACTAGCTAAACAGAAAATAGATGAGAGTCGGCTTTGGCCAAAAGAATTGGGGGTTGGTGAACCATATCAAGATGAAAAACAAGAGTTTTTAGCTGATTGGTTAGAAGCACAATTATATAAGAACGAAGATGCGACAAAGTCAAAAGAATTATTGAAGAAAATCAGTGAATCTGAGTCGGGCAGATCGGTGGCTTATATTTTATTAAAGGCGGAGGCCAATGATCAATTAGGCAATCAAGAATCAGCCAATAAGGAGCGTTCGGCTCTGATTGCAAGATCACCTGAGCTCGCAACACAATTAAGTGCACTGCAGGCGGAAATAAAAAACGGAAAAATTCAAGATTATTGGCCTAAATTATTGGCAATGGTCTATAATCAAGAAGACCAAAGAATTTTTTAGTATATGCAAGAGCCTGTTAACACAGGCTCTTTTTTTATTCTTCCCAAACGAATTTTCCTTCGGTTATTTTAATCAAAGTACCATCTTCTTTTTTCAGGTCGCCTTCAAAAGTCCCTGATAAATATTTAAGGTTTTGCGTTTTAGCATCTGGAGTCAATGCTGTAATATTTACTTTAAAAGGTCCTGCGGGTTTGTGATATTGATTTACGGCATATGGGATTAAGCTTGAAGAATTATCACTTTCCTTTTTCCAATGGCCTAATTGCACGAAGTAATTCAGACTCTCCGTTCCATCCAGTAAGGGCAATTCATACTGCTTTATTTCTGTCGGACTCAAAAGATCAAAATTAATAGCAAAAAAATCTTGGTCCTGAGTAAATTCATTGGTACTAGTGCCTCTGATGTTGACTAGGAATTTCTTTACATTGCCATATTTATCAGTATTTAAATCAAAATAAAAGAATCCAGCTTCTTTAGACCTTTCAGATGTCCATAATTTACCATCAATTTTCATCGTGATATAAGGAGCAATCAATTTTTCAGGTTGATCTATATCAGGATTATTCTCTGAATCTTTGCTGCAAGAACCAAAAAGAACAAATAAAAAAATAATTAAAGGTTGAATTGAAATTCTTTTCATAGAAATTGACGTTTAAACTTTTAAACTCGAGGTTGATAATTTTTAATTTTCGTTTCAAAAATCGAGCAAATATATTACAGGCAAGTACAGGACGGGAATGCACAATTTATTTCTTTCCTTTAGATAACCATTATTTATCAACCTCAGCCAGGTTAAATTCGTTGCATATGAAAAGTTATTCCTATTTGAGTTTAATTTTAATACTATTTCTGCTCATATCATGTCAGAAAAAACATGAGGTATTTCCATTCAAGCCTACAGCGAATAGCAGCATCGTCATCCTTGGAAATTCATTTGCGGAACGCATGCAACGAAACAATTACTTTGAGACCTTGCTTCATGGAAGTTTTCCAGAGTTAAAGCTTCATGTGCGGAACCTTGGTTGGGACGCAGATGAAGTGAATCTAAGGCCCAGACCGTTGAACTTCGGAACTATTCAAGAACATCTAAAAGCTCAGCAAGCGGACGTTATCTTTGCTTGCTTTGGAATGAATGAATCCTTTAAAGGTCTAGATAGTCTTGAAACTTTTAATAGGGATCTTAAATCGCTATTAGAAAACCTTCAGCAGCTTAAGCCTAATGGAAAAGATATTCCCAAGATTATTTTAGTATCACCTATAGCCCACGAAAAGATTGATGGGGAACTTCCTGATCCTGCTACACATAACAAAAACCTAAAATTGTACAGCGAAGGGATGTCCAGAATCGCGAAAGAGCTTCAGATACCTTTTATTGACCTATATGAATCTACAAAAGAAGAGATGAATCGGTCAAAAAAACCATTAACCACAGATGGGATCCATCTTAACGATGCTGGCTATAAATTCGTCAGTGAAATCATGGCGAAGACACTGGATCTCCCATTAAATAGTTGGTCGAATGATTCAAAACTTGAACAATTAAGGAAGCTTATTCAAATTAAGAACCAACATTATTTCTACCGTTACAGGTCTCAGAATGGGGAATACATCTATGGCCGTCGACGTGAATGGGCGGGAGGTCAGGCATTGCCATTGGAATTAACGAAAATAGACCAGATTGTAGAACAATTGGATAGCCTTGTTTGGGAAAGTGCAAAACCGGGGAAAGAGGTTGATTTAAGCCTTGCTTCAGCCATCATTCAATCCGGAAAGGCTAAGGTTGAAGAGGAGAAGATAGTCCCAACGACAGAAGCAGATTTGGCATTGGCAAAATCTCAATTTGTATTACCTGAAGGATTTGAGATTAACCTGTTTGCATCTGAGAAGGATTTTCCGATGGCAAACCCAGTTGCTGCTCGCTTTGATAGTCAAGGAAGATTATGGGTGGCGTCGATGCCTTCATACCCTAATTATACTCCAGGCAACCCTCCGAACGACAAAATACTAATCTTGGAGGACAGCGACGGGGATGGCAAAGCTGATAAACATACGGTATTTGCAGATAGCTTATATCTGCCTTTAGGGTTCGAATTAGGAGATGGCGGCGTTTATGTCACCCAGGCACCAGATTTTGTTTATCTAAAAGATACTGATGGGGACGGCAAGGCAGATTACCGTGAGGTATTACTGTCGGGTTTTGGTACGGAGGATTCGCACCATACCTTAAACACCTATACCTGGGGGCCAGACGGAGCCCTTTATATGAATATGGGTACTTTTTTACATACCCAGGTTGAAACTGCTTATGGACCTAGAAGAGGTGACTACGGAATGGTATGGCGATATGAACCACGAACCAGGAAGTTTGATCAGCATATATCCTATCTCTTTGCTAATCCTTGGGGGGATGTGTTTATGCGCGACGGTACGCAGTTGATTGCAGATGTATCTACCGGATTAAACTATTTTGCACCCCCTCTTACAGTGGCTATAGATTACCCCAAAAAGCATTTGGAGATGAAAGACTTCTTAACCTCTGGTTCAAAACCCAAAACTTGTGGTTTGGAAATTATATCGAGCCGAGCGTTTCCAGATAGCTTACAGGGAAATGTGCTTTTCAATACGTTTATAGGTTTCCAAGGAATTAGGCAGCATAAGATTACGGCGGAAGGCAGTGGCATTGTTGGAACGGAGACTACCCCTCTCCTACAATCTAAAGATCCAAACTTTAGGCCTGTAGATTTACAGTTCGGACCAGACGCTGCGCTATATGTTGTTGATTGGTATAATCCTATTATTCAACACGGAGAACAGAATTTCCGTGATGAAAAACGAGATCATACGAAGGGAAGAATTTGGAAGATTACGCATAAGGACAAATCCACCTTAAAACCTGTCGACCTGACAAAGTTGAGTATTGCCGAAGTTTTAGATCAGTTAAAACTACATGAAGACCGAGCTCGATATAGGGCACGCCGAATGTTGCGCGAATATTCATCAAAGGAGGTATTGCCAGAGGTTGACAAATGGCTAAAGGGTTTAGAAGTTTCTGATCCTGAAATTGAGCAGCATAGAATGGAAGGACTTTGGATCTATCAACAGTTTAACAAGCCAAATGAGCAGCTGCTTAAAGAACTTTTAAACAGCAAGCAATCGGCGGTTCGTGCGGCAGCTACACGAGTACTTCATTATTGGTTTGATCGGATTCCCAATGCTATGGAGCAGATCATTAAGATGTCAAAAGACACATCTGAGAAAGTTCGGCTTGAAGCGATCATATCATTAAGTTACCAAAAGGATGAGAAAGCCGTTAATGCATTGTTAGATGCGGCGGAGTTACCTACCGATGATTATATTAACTATGCTTTAAATGAGTCCTTCCGTCATTTACGGCCAGTGTGGGTTGGAATGTTTGAGAAGGATAGCAAATATTTAGAGCATGAACCCGAGAGGGCAGATCGACTGTTGGGTTCTGTGGCCACGAAGCGTGAATCTCTTTATATTGGTTTTGTAGCAGAAGATCCTACAGTTGCAAAATATAGCGAGCCAAAGCTTTCGGCTTCTGAATATGAACAGATGAAAGGTTCATTTGCAGTTCAGAAATTTATGAAGGAGAATAAGGAAATCTTGATGGATGAAAATACGGCTCAGAAGCCAGATTCAGAATCTCAAACTTCAAAATCGAAGGGTTTAAAACCAACTCATATCATTAAGACTCTTCCTGGGAAAATGGCATTTGATTTAGAAGCCTTTGAAGTTAATGCAGGTGAAAAAATCGTATTGGAGTTTGACAACAATGATCAGATGCCTCATAATATTGTGTTTACAAAACCAGGGTCACGAGAAAAAGTTGGGCAGGCAGCAGATAAGATGTCCATTGAACCCGATGCCTATGAACAGAACTTTGTTCCAAAAATTCCAGAAGTTCTATTTGCAACAGTATTGGTGCAGGCCGGACAGAGTTATCAACTGCAGTTTACCGCTCCAAAAGAAAAAGGTGATTATCCTTTTGTATGTACTTTTCCAGGCCATTGGCAAATTATGCATGGTATTATGAAAGTGAGGTAGTTTAGAAGGTTAAATACTTTTCTCGATATTCTTTTGGGGTTACTCCAATAAATGTTTTGAATTGTTTATTAAAATTAGACAGGGTATTGAATCCTGAATCATAACATATTTGTGCAATACTCATATTTTCTGAGTTTGAAAGCAATTTACAAGCATGACTTAAACGTAGTTCTGCAAGAAAATAAGAAAAGGTCTTACTGGTTTTAGCAGTAAAATACCGGCTAAAAGATGTTGAAGTCATGCTCAGCAAGGCTGATACCTCATCAAGTGTGATCTTCTTTCTGAAATTTGTGAATGCATAATTATAAACAATGTTTATACGATTGGTTTCAACTTCTTTCGGTTCTTCCAATATCTCACCGTAGTTGAGCAAGCTGTATTCATTACTCTTTGCAAGGACGCCTAAGATCTTCAATAATTGAATGATACTATCCATTCCATGGAGATGTAAAAGTCCGTGCATTAGTTTGATGGTTTCTGCGGCAGTATCTCCATGAATTTCCATTCCACGCCGCACCTTTCCCAAGAGTATTTTTAGCTGATTAAATTCATCTTTTTCAATAAACTTTTCAAGTGCTGATCCATTAAAATAAATAACCAATCCCATGCTGGATTTATTTGACTTTGGGTCAAAATAACAATCTTCGCTACGCCAAAGATGTGGGATATTAGGTCCAACAAACGTTAGGTCACCACAATCAAACGCTTTCATGGTATTACCAATAAATTTTGTTCCTGAACCTTCAATCACCAAGAATAGTTGATATTCAAGGTGTGCATGCCAGGTTGTATCAAAGTGTTTGTCATTGAGTTTTCTGATGGCAAAAATTCGGGAAGCCGGGATTCTGGTTTTCTGGACTGCGGGTTTTTTAAAGTTTATATCCATAGTCGATTGATTAGTTGCATACCTGAATAAGGTTTATCAAATATTGGTTATCTAAATTAAGTGTTCAAAAGACAATTTTCAAGCAATTTATTAAAAAATGCTTGATTATTTTCCAAAGTTTAAGCTTCAAAGGGACAAATTTGACAAAATACAGTCAGTTTTGGGTTATTCATAGGTATTGAAAAAAGTTTACATCTACTAATTTAGGGTCTAAGGATTTCCTTAATCAATTAAAAACAGGTTATGATGAACGACTCAACGTTCCATACCACATCAAAAATATATTATAAAAAATATGGGATTACATGTAAAATTGGGCATAAGCACCTGGATATGGACCTCACCATTCCAGACTGAGGAGGCTACAGCCTTATTTGAAAAGATTGCAGCATTAGGGTACGAAATAGTCGAAATAGCGGTAGAAGATCCAAAATTGATAGATACGCAAAAAATCTCCGCTGAATTAGAGCGTAACGGATTAAGTGCCATCGTTTGTGGAGCGTTTGGTAGTACCCGGGATTTAACCAGTGATGATCCCGAACTTCAAAGAAACTCACTCGAATACATAGAAGAATGTTTAAATATAACGAAGCTTTTAGGGGCCAAATTTTTTGCAGGCCCGATGTATTCAGCTGTTGGGAAGGCAAGGATGGTTCCAGATGCACAAAGGGAAATAGAATGGAATCGTGCTGTAAAAAACCTAAAGACAGTTTGTGAAATGGCCTCATCTAAAGGTTTAGAAATAGCTTTGGAGCCATTAAATAGGTTTGAATCCGACTTGGTGAATAATGTGGATGATGTACTGCGATTGATTGAACAGATTGATCATCCAGCGGCAAAAATCTGTCTAGATATGTTCCATATGAATATTGAAGAATGGGACCCAGCATTAGCCATTCAAAAAGCAGGAGATAAACTTTTACATCTTCAAGTTTCTGAGAATTACCGAGGAATCCCAGGAACAGGTAATGCAAGTTGGGATAAATATCATCAAGCATTAGCATCAATCGATTACAAAGGGGCCATTTCAATTGAAAGTTTTACGCCAGCAAATAAAGAGCTGGCAGGAGCCGTATGCATCTGGCGGAAGCTAGCAGAGGATCAGGACACTTTTGCCCGAGAAGGATATTCCTTCTTAAAGAATTGGAAAGAAAATAATGTATAACCACAAAACCGATATTTTATGAGTAGCAATGAAAAAATTAATGTAGCAATAGTTGGATTAGGGTTTGGAGCAGAATTTATACCTATATACCAACAGCATCCCGATGCAAACATGTATGCAATTTGCCAACGGAATGTAGAAAAGCTTAATGAGATTGGGGACGCTTTTGGCGTAGAAAAAAGATATACAGATTTTGATGAAATGTTGAAAGATGAACTGATCGATGCGGTTCATATCAATACCCCGATCCCTAATCATGCAGAACAATCAATTAAGGCATTGAGGGCAGGAAAGCATGTGGCCTGTACAGTTCCTATGGCGACTACTGTTGAGGAATGTAGGCAAATCGTCGAGGCCGTAGAAGAAACTGGCCTAACTTACATGATGATGGAAACTGTAGTTTATGCCCGCGAATTTCTTTTTATGAAAGAACTTTATGAGAAGGGTGATTTAGGGAAGATTCAGTTTTTGAAAGCGAGTCACCAGCAGGATATGGATGGATGGCCAAATTATTGGCCGGGATTACCGCCCATGCACTATGCAACACACTGCGTAGGTCCGGTATTGGGATTGACAAGAAGCGAAGCTGAATATGTCTCCTGCTTTGGTTCAGGGACGATCAGGGAAGATTTGATTGGACAATACAATTCTCCATTTGCAGTTGAAACGGCACATATCAAGTTTAAGGATTCTGATTTAAGTGCACATGTTTATCGTTCCTTGTTTGATACAGCACGACAGTATAGGGAAAGTTTCGAGGTTTATGGATCGAAAAGTTCGGTAGAATGGCCGTTGATAGAAGGAGAACCTTTGGTATTACATGTCGCTAAAAGACCGGAACCTGAAATTCCTGAGGAGGTGAAATGTCCTGACTATGCGCATTTACTACCTCAACCCATTCAGCATTTTACGCAGGCTGGGGTCTATGATGAAGACGAGAACCAACATTTATCTTTCAGTCAGGGAGCTGGCCATGGGGGTTCACATCCGCATTTAGTCCATGAATTCATAGACGCTTTGAAAACAGGTCGTCAACCATTTCCAAATGCGAGGCAGTCTGCCAATATTACTTGCGTAGGTATATTAGCCCATGAATCCGCTCTTAAAGGTGGTGAAATCATTTATTTGCCATCATTTACATGGGAAGTTCAATAATCATTTTGAATAGGTCATAGATAAATTTATTTGAATAAAAATGAATAGGATATTTAAATTGTTGCTCATTTTTCTCATTGCATTGACAGCTTGGGGATGCAACGAAGATAATAAACCGAGAAGACTTGAATTGTTCTTCTTAGGCCATGATAGCAAACATCATGATTCGGAATTGTTGGCCGATATCTTGTCAAAAGAATATTTTGAAGATGGTATCAATATAACATATTCAAATGATCCGGAGGATCTTTTACGTCCAGATCTAGAGAAGTTTGATGGTTTAATCTTGTATGCGAACCATGATACGATCAGTTCATCGCAGGCAAAGGCACTATTGGATTATGTTGCTTCTGGAAAAGGATTTATCCCGATACATTCGGCATCCTTCTGTTTTCGGAATTCGGATGAAGTCGTGAAATTAATTGGAGGTCAGTTTAAAAGTCATGAAGGTGGCTCATTTGGCGCTGAGATCATCAAACCGGAACATCCTGCCATGCAAGGCCTTTCACCCTTTGTTACCGAATGGGATGAAACTTATGTACACCATTTATTAGCAGACGATATTGATGTGTTAATGGAACGTGTGGACACTTCCCATAGAGAACCGTATACATGGGTTAAAGATTATGGTAAAGGCCGGGTGTTCTATACAGCATTCGGACATGATGAGCGGACTTTCAGAAATCCAGGTTTTATAAAGTTGGTTAAAAATGGAATCCTTTGGGCAGTTGGGGAAAAAGCAGTGGACAGAATGAAAAAATACGTCATCGCAAAACCTACATACGAAGAAGCGCGGATGCCAAATTACGAACGCAGAAATCCACCACCTAGGTACCAACACCCTTTAAGTCCTGAAGAATCCCAAACTTTAGTACAGGTTCCAGTAGGATTTCGGTTAGAGCTTTTTGCGAGCGAACCCGAAATTAAAAAACCCATAGCAATGGATTGGGACGAAAGAGGTAGGTTATGGATTATTGAAACGATTGACTATCCAAATACGGTAAAAAGCGATAAGGGAAAAGGAGGAGATAGAATTACGATCTGTGAAGATACAGACAATGATGGCAAAGCGGATAAATTCACTGTTTTTGCTGAGGGGCTTAATCTGCCTACCTCGTTGGTTTTTGCAGATGGAGGAGTAATTGTTGCTCAAGCACCTCATTTTCTCTTTCTAAAAGACACCAACGGAGATGATAAAGCTGACGTTCGAAAAGTTTTGATTGATGGCTGGGGCACATTTGATACACATGCTGGGCCATCCAATTTAAAGTATGGTATTGACAATAAAATTTGGGGTACTGTAGGATATTCTGGTTTTGAAGGAACAATAGCAGGCAAACCGCTTAAATTTGGTTCTGGAGCATATAAATTTGATCCTTTGGTAAAGGATTTTGAATACTTGGGAAATACAACCAACAATACATGGGGTTTAGGATTTTCAGAGGATGCCGATGTTTTCATTTCTACAGCGAACAATGAACACAGTAACTTTTTGGCAATTTCTGCACGATATTATGAAAAAGCGAATTTAAGAGAGCGGGGAATTGAAAAAATTGACGGCCATTATAAAATTCATGAACTTACCAAGGAGCTTCGCCAGGTAGATGTTTTTGGTGGATTCACCGCAGCAACAGGGCACAACCTGTATACAGCGCGAGCATTTCCAAAAGAATATTGGAACAGAGTGGCATTTATTGCCGAGCCAACAGGTCGATTGATTCACCGCCATATCCTTGAACAACATGGATCCGGTTTTAAAGAAAAGGGCGATGGCTGGAATGTGGTTGCCAGTTCAGATAATTGGTTCGGTCCTGTAGAAGCGAAAGTGGGTCCTGATGGTTCTCTGTGGTTTTTGGATTGGTACAATTTCATCATTCAGCATAACCCAACCCCCGAGGGATTTGACAACGGCGAGGGTAATGCTTATATAGACCCTCTGCGAGATAACAAGAAAGGAAGAATTTACCGACTGGTCTATGAAGATGCAGGGAAACAAAAAACCTATAAGCTGGATCGCAAGAAAACTAGTGATTTACTAAATGCTTTGGAAAGCGACAATATGTTTTGGCGCTTAACGGCTCAGCGACTTTTAGTTGAAGGAAAAGATAAATCTGTGGCAAAAAGCCTTCACAAATTAATAGGCAATAAAAATGTTGATGAAGTAAATGTAAATGGTGGTGCGATTCATGCTATTTGGACTCTTCATGGTTTGGGCTTATTATCTGGTGAAGATGATGCGAGCACAACGGTAGTTTTGGAAGCCTTGAGGCATCCAGCAGCAGGCGTTAGAAAGGCGGCTATCCAAGCTTTGCCAAACACTCCTGAAAATGCTCAGAAAATTATTTCTTCAGGAATGCTTACTGATAAGGATCTAAGGGTTCGATTAGCGGCCATATTATATCTAGCAGATTCCAGTCCTAGTCCTCAAATCGGAAAGGCTATTTTTGAAGCCGTACAGCAGCCTGAAAATGAAAAGGATAAATGGTTGTTCCATAGTCTATTGATTGCTGGTGCGGTTCATCAACAGGCGTTTGTTGATGAATACCAAAATAAACTTGGGAATTTAGATCTTTCCAATGTTTCAGGTTCATTGGCGGAACGTATTATCTTGGGCAACAATATGACCGTCTTCTCATCCGGAACGTCGTTTTCTGGAGTGATTCCTCCTAATCAAGTTCCAGACTTGTCGGGTCAAGAAATTCATTTTACTGCTGCTGTAAAACAAAAAGATAAGAAGCCTAAAGAAGGAGTATTAATGTCTTATGGAAACAAAACAAATGGATATATTGTATTTGTCAAGGATGGAAATCTTCAATTCCGGGTTAACCAAATGGGCAGACAATCCATCATTAAGACGACCAAACAACTTCCTGCCGCATTTAATGTTAAGACCTCTTTGCTCTCAGACGGTAAAATGGTCATAAATATTGACGGGAATAAGGAAGCTGAAGGTCAAAGCTCAGGGACATTCAAGGAGAAACCTAATGGCTTTATCATGTTCGGTAAAGCGAGTCCTTCAAGAGGGAATAACAAGGACTTTACCGATAGTCCCGGTGATTTTTCCAACGATTTTAATTTTACAGGTGAACTGGAAGATGCAAGATTGGTAGCCATGAATAAAAGCTCTGCTTCACAAACAGAAACAACCCTGGCAGATAAGGAAATCAAAATTAAAACAGTGATTAACAAGATGGAATATGATGTTAATAACTTTTCTGTCAAAGCAGGATCTACTTTGAAAATTGTTTTCGAAAACCCTGATCATATGCAACATAACATCCTGATTTTAAAACAGGGAAGCCTTGAAAGAGTTGGAAAAGCTGCTGATGAATTAGCTACTCAACAAAATGCTGCAGAATTGCAATATATTCCAAACAGCACAGATGTTTTGTTCAGCACACCGTTAGTAGATCCGGGTAAAACATTCGAATTGAATATTAAAGTACCTAATCAGGTTGGTGATTATCCTTTTGCCTGTACATTTCCTGGTCACTGGAGAATTATGAATGGCGTGATGAAGGTCACGAAGTGATGTAAAAAAGTTTTGGAATAAAAAAGGAGAACTGATTCAATGAGTCAGTTCTCCTTTTTTTGTAGCCCCGAGCAGAATCGAACTGCTATCAAATGTTTAGGAAACATCTATTCTATCCGTTGAACTACAGGGCCGAGCTGCAAAATTATTATTTTATAGACTTTGCGCAAATTTATTTTCAATGTAGCTTAAAATAATTATGTCATATCTTACTATAATAACGCCACAAATGAATTGAACATTGAATATTAGATATCAATGGTAAAATTCAACTAAAACATAGAACTATTTGATAATCAAATTAAATCAATTTTGTGATATAAATCATATTTATAAATGACACTGCTTTTAAATAGACAAAACCAATAGTTAATAGCTAATATCAATAGAAAAAGGACGTTAAAAGTCGTATCTTTGTATCACAAAAAAGAAAAGAAAAATATTATGAGTTTTACAGGTAAAAATTTTCCGAACATTACAGTAGATGCTATTGACTATTTAGGTGACAACTTCACATTGAATTTGTTTGAAAAAGCACAACAAGAGAACAAGAAGATTATTTTATTTTGGTATCCAAAAGACTTCACTTTTGTTTGTCCTACAGAGTTACATGCATTCCAAGAAGCTGTTGCGGAGTTCGAGAAAAGAAACACAATCGTAATCGGCGCATCATGTGATTCAGCAGAGGTTCACTTTGCATGGTTAAACACTGCGAAAGACAACGGTGGTATCGAAGGTGTTGAATACCCTATCATTGCTGACACAAACCGTAATTTATCTAGTGTGTTAGGTATTTTAGAGATGAAAGAGATCGAGCACCCTGAGTACGGAACATTAGTTGAAGGTTCAGCAGTATCATACCGTGCTACTTACCTGATCGATGAGACTGGTAAAGTATTCCATGAGTCAGTAAACGATATGCCTTTAGGTCGTAACGTAAAAGAATACATCCGTTTAATTGATGCATATACACATGTTCAAAAACACGGAGAAGTGTGCCCAGCAAACTGGGAAGAAGGTAAAGAAGCGATGAGCGCTACACGTGATGGCGTTGCTTCATACTTATCACACAACTAATATTCCCCCTAACAGAAGAGGAGGATTATCCTCCTCTTTTTTATTCTACCCATTTAAAAAGAAATATCATGTTAGAAGAATTAAGCTCAGACAACTTACAGGATGTCATCAACAGTAACGATACTGTGATGGTTCAATATGCTGCTTCTTGGTGTGGTAACTGCCGCATTATGAAGCCTAAATTCAAAAAATTAGCTGGCGAGAATGAAAATGTTAAATTCGTAATCGTTGATGCAGAGAAATTCCCTGAATCAAGAAAATTAGCTAACGTAAACAACTTACCTACATTTGCAGCTTTTAAAGGCGGAAAATTGGTAAATCAAGTACAAACAAATAAAATCGAAGGATTAACAGATCTATTAAATGAAGTTACCAATAATTAAACATCTTACAGAATTTATTGCAGAGAACGACGCTGACTTCGTTTTAGAAACTATTGAAACACTAGAGTCGTTGACTGAAGTTTCGCAACTTAAAGATGAAGAACTAGATGTTATTGGTGAATTAATCTCCAATATGTATGGCGCCATTGAAGTCAACAAATTGGTTCAAGAAGGAATGCCGCAAAAAGAAGCCTTAAACACCTTTATGAAGCGTGTTTTAGGTTCAATTGACAAGTAATTCACATAAACAACTCATAAAGTCATTAAGTTGACAATTATTCTTTTCCACAAAAACCTGTGCATAACTGTGTTTTTGTGGAAAAGTTTTTTTTAAATACCTCCTATAAAGAGATTGAATTATATTACTTTTATATTCATTAAAGGTTAGACCAAAAAAAAGCGCATCATCCTGCTAAAAATGAACCATGGTTAATTCCCTTGGTTTCAAGTCGAAGATTTTTAATTGTTGGTAAAAGGAATCAAAATATTTTGGTTCCTTTTATTTTTTTAGGTCGAATCTTATTACTTTTAAATATGAATAACAGATTCTTAGGCCTATTTTTCCTATTTATTTCTTTTTTAACCGTTGCTAATGCCCAGCAGAGCAACTCTTCAGCCCTTATCAAACTCAAGATTGATAAATTAAACACCTTAGGTACCGCACTTTATTTTGCAGCACACCCGGATGATGAAAATACCCGGCTGATTGCTTACTTAGCAAATGATCGCAAATATAGAACAGCCTACCTATCCTTAACACGAGGTGATGGTGGTCAAAATCTTTTGGGGACAGAACAGGGCATTGAGCTTGGATTGGTAAGGACACAGGAACTTTTGGCGGCAAGGCGAATTGATCAGGGTGAGCAATTATTCTCTGCAGCTTATGATTTCGGATTTTCAAAAACCCATGAGGAAACATTTTCGTTTTGGAAAAAAGACGATATTCTCCGCGAGGCAGTATTCCTAATAAGGAAATTACAACCTGATGTCATCATCAATAGGTTTCCACCAGATAGTCGTGGAGGCCACGGTCACCACCAAGCATCAGCCATTCTTGCCAAGGAAGCTTTTGAGGCCGCTGGAGATCCCACAAAATTCCCTGAACAACTTAAAGATCTAAAACCATGGAAGGCAAAGCGCCTGGTATGGAATACCGCAAATTTTGGAGGAATGAATAATACTTCCGACAGCCAGCTAAAGGTTGTTTTAAGCGATTATAACCCCCTTCTAGGCTATTCTTATGGTGAATTATCGGCTATGAGTAGATCGCAGCATAAAAGCCAGGGATTCGGATCTGCAGCCAACAGAGGCTCAACGACGGAATACTTTGACCATGTTGCTGGAGAAAAAGCTAAGGAGGATCTCTTTGATGGAGTCAACACGACTTGGGAACGACTTGCCGAACCAACAAAAAATATTGAGCAAAAGATTCAAGAAATTCAATCGACATACAACATTAACCATCCTGAAAATTCCATCCGTAATTTAATAGAATTACATGGAATGGTTAAAAAATTAAATCCCTCTGTATACCGTGACAATAAAATCCAAGATATTGAAGACATTATCCTTTCCTGTGCAGGTATTGTCGCTGAGTCTATAGTTTCTCAGCCAAACTTTGTAATTGATCAAGCATTCCCGGTAAATAATGAGGTGATCAAAAGAGTTGCCGATGTTGAGGTCAAAGTTCTTTCTATAGACGGAAAGAACATCTCAGAAGTCCTGCCTGCCAATGAAACTAAAAAATATACAGAAACTAAATCAATCAAACATTGGACACAGCCTTATTGGTTAGAAAAACCTAACTCATTGGGCAAATTTGATATTGAAGACAAAAACTTTGGGCATCCTGAAAACACGGATAATCCGCAGACAATATTTATCCTTGAAGTTGCCGGGTTACCTATTCAGATCAATCGACCTATTGAATTTAGATTTGTTGACCCTGTTCGTGGCGAGGTATACCAACCTATATCCATATCACCTATTTTAACTGGAAGTATTAGTTCTAATCAGGCATTACTAAAAACTGGAGATAAAAAGTCAATCAGCTTGACCATTAAAAACAATAGTGACCAAACTCAAAAAGCAGAACTTACATTTAAACAGAGCGATGGCTTATTGATTTCACCAAATTCGACATCCATTGAGCTTGCTCCAAACCAAAGTGTCAGTAAAACTTTTGAACTATCAAATCCAAAAAATACGGCTGCTAGCGCAGTTCAACCTATGCTGAATAATCAACCTATTTTCGACTTTAAGAAGATAGCTTATCAGCATATTCCGGATATAACTTGGTTTCCTCCGGTAAGTTTGAAGGTGAAAGCGTTAGAAATTAGCAATCCTTTGAAAAAAATTGGTTATATTCATGGGGCTGGAGATTTAGTTCCTTCAGCATTGGAAAACATTGGAGTGCAAGTAGACCTGTTAAATAGCAATTTACTTGCAAGCACTAACTTAAATCAATACGATGCAATTATTATTGGGATCAGGGCATTTAATGTAAGTCCAAATGCCAACCAATGGTTTCCTATTCTATTAAATTATGTAGAAAATGGTGGCACCGTGTTAGCACAATATAATGTGAATTCGCGGATGAGCACAAATAAACTTGGGCCATATCCATTTGAAATAAATAGAGAGAGGGTTACGGAGGAAGATGCAAAAGTAACTTTTACCGATCCTGGAGACCCGATATTGAATTATCCTAACAAAATCACAGAAAAGGATTTTGAAGGATGGGTACAAGAAAGAGGCTTATATTTCGCAACGAATATATCTCCAGAGTACCGCACTCCGTTGATCATGGGAGATAAAAATGAGCAGCAAAACAAGGGGTCATTACTCGTTGCAAACTATGGAAAAGGAAAGTTCGTTTATGCGCCATTGGCATTTTTTAGACAATTGCCCGCAGGAGTACCCGGAGCAACAAGATTATTTGTAAATTTGCTGGCTAAGAACGAAAAAAACTAAAAATATAATGGAAAATCAGATCGAAAACTCAAAAGAAATCAACGTTAAAGGAATTATCTTATTAGTAGGTACCGTATTAGGTGCACTTACAGCTTGGGTTGCTAATGAAACATTTTTGGGCTTAGTAGGAGGTTTAGTTGGTGGATTAATTTTCGCAATTATCTTCATTACGGCTTTATTACCAAATAAAACGCATGACAGATAAAGGACTACCGCCATTCGTACGAAGCTGGAGACAATTTTACTGGATAATTGTACTCTGGTTAGTCGTTTGCATAGTTCTCATGTATATTTTTACTGAATATTTTGGATGAGTAGTATCGATTGGATAGTACTCATCCTTACCTTGCTGACCATCGTTTTGTATGGTCTTTACAAAAGCAAGAACGTCAAAACTATTGACGGTTATATCCTTAGTGACCGTTCCTTACCTTGGTACACAGTCGGTCTATCAGTAATGGCAACACAAGCCAGCGCTATCACCTTTCTTTCCGCACCTGGACTTGCCTATTCTTCTGGAATGAGCTTCGCTCAATTCTATTTTGGGCTACCATTGGCAATGATTGTACTCTGTATTACTTTTGTCCCCATATTTCATAAACTTAAAGTTTACACAGCTTATGAGTTTTTGGAAAAGAGGTTTGATGTAAATACAAGGGTATTAACCGCGGCTCTATTTCTCATCCAACGCGGTATCTCAACAGGGATAACCATTTTCGCTCCTGCCATAATCCTTTCAACCATACTGAACATTGATTTAGTAATGACTACCATTGGAATAGGGACTTTAGTAGTTATCTACACGGTTTATGGAGGAACAAAAGCAGTGTCATACACCCAACTATTGCAGATGTCCATCATCTTTGGAGGATTATTATTAGCAGGAGTTTTGGTCGTTCATTTGTTGCCAGAAGATATTGGTTTCAAGGAGGCCCTTCACATAGCCGGAAAATCAGGAAAAGCAAACGCTATTGACTTCAAGTTTGATCTAAACAATCAATACACTGTATGGACAGGGTTAATCGGTGGATTTTTCCTACAACTCTCCTATTTTGGAACTGACCAAAGTCAGGTGGGGAGATATTTAACTGGTTCATCTGTAAAAGAAAGTCGGTTGGGACTATTGATGAATGGACTCTTAAAGGTTCCTATGCAATTTTGTATTCTATTGATCGGGATCTTAGTATTTGCTTATTATCAATACCATACTCCACCTTTATTTTTCAATGAACGGGTAATCAACAAGCTTGAGAACAGCGAACATCGACAGGAATATGAGGTTATCAAGCAAAAACATGAGTCATTAAGCCAGGAAAAAACGGTTTATATTAACCAACTTACAGACGCTCTAAAGGCAGATGAAGAGGATAAGATTGATGCCGCAAGGGCTGAACTGTTGAAATTCAATGAGGATGATAAAAAACTTCGCGAAGACCTGGTTGCTCTGATCGAAAAAAACGACCCCACCGCAGATACCAATGACAACAATTATATCTTCCTGCGATTTGTGACCGATACGTTTCCTAAGGGCTTAATTGGATTGTTGATAGCCATTATTTTCTTGGCATCTATGGGAGCTACGGCCAGCGCCATTAATTCATTGTCTTCCACTACTGTAATTGACATTTATAAGCGTTTTGTTAAAAAAACCGCCCAGGATTCACACTATTTAAAGGTTTCTAGGATTACAACATTATGCTGGGGAGTATTTACAATAGGAATAGCCCTGTATTCAAGTCAACTGGGCAATCTTTTGGAAGCCGTTAATATCTTAGGTTCCCTATTCTACGGCACTATTCTTGGAATTTTCTTAGTCGCTTTTTATGTTAAAGGAATTGGCGGTAAGGCTGTCTTTTGGTCAGCAATAATAACAGAAATCATAATCATAGGAATTTGGAGTTTAGATGTAGTTGCTTTCTTATGGTTAAACCTTATTGGCTGCGCCCTGCTAATTCTAATCAGCTTAATCCTACAGTTTTTTATTGGCAAAAATACCGGTGAAATAAAAACCGTTTAGATTTTCTTCTAAACGGCTTACCATGAATTAATAATATTTTCGATAGAGATCATATAAAATCGCTTTATCTCGATCTGTCAATACAGGGGAAAGGTCTGATTTTACATATTTTCTTTTGAAAGATTTTATAGCATAATCCTGATTAGTCATATCATATCCCATTAGCTTCAGTGCATCGATAGGATTAAAGTTCATTGGAGGAGCGACTAGGTAGTTGGGATTATACCATATTCCAAATCCTCTTTCTGCTAAAACCTGCCATGGAAAGAATACATTTGGATCGTCTTTCCTTCCAGGGGCAAAATCAGCGTGTCCAATGAAGTTTTTTTGTGGAATGCTGTATCTTGTCTTCAAAGTGTCCAATAACACCAACAAGGAGTTTATTTGAGCGTCTGGGAAAGGTTCACTACCATTATTATCTAACTCAATCCCGATAGATACCGAGTTCATGTCCGTAATGCTGCCCCACTTTCCTCTTCCAGCATGCCAGCCTCGCAAATAATCATTCAGCATTTGAACAACACGACCGTCCCTACCAATCACATAATGGCTGGAAACCTTTGTATGCGGTAGCTGAAAGGTACGAATCGTTTGAGCAAGATTTGCCTGAGAAGTATGATGAATCATAACAAACGAAGGTTTCCTTACATCATAATGGATTGCGCTGGCAAAATCATACTGTTTATTGGTTCCCTGAAGAAACATATTCCAAGCTATTTGCTCAGGAGTAAGTGCTGCCTCAGCAGAAATTACCGGAGCAACTTTAGCTTGTTCAACAACAGTTGAAGTTTTATTCATTGTATCCAGCTTTGGCGCTGAATTCTCTACTATAACCGATGGTGTAATAACAGATGTTTTTGATTGCAATACCTTCGATTTTTTGGCAGTTGAACAGCCTACCAAAAACAACATCCCACACACCGCAACAATCAGTCGCACTGAAATTTTTCTCATCTAATCTATTTTGGTAAATTAACTAGCAAGCCCATAGAAAGCATTTGGTTCCATTGAACTTTGCCATCCAAGGCAGAATCATATAAAACTACTCCTCCTAGCGCCACATTTACTAAAGAAGTAACTTTAGCTGTCAATGTAGCATCTAAACGATGAGTTGGATCGGTAATATCTTCGTAATCAGCAAATAAGTTATAACGAGCCTTTAAATGAAGGTTTTTAGCGATGTTCCTGTCTAAATTTGCTGTTAACTGAAAAGCGAGTTCGTTATTGAAATTTTTACCTTCATCAACACCGAAGATTGGGCCGGTTCCTTTGGTTGCATCGTTAGGGTCAAAGAATCTGCCATGCTTTCTATAATAGTCTGATGCATTTAAAGGTTTCAAACGATCGTCTAAAATTAATGTCTGTCTTGCCGTACCTGTACCAAACCTTAAAGAGAAAGTTTCATCTGGCTTAAACTCCAAACCGAATGATTCTGTGAAGTAACCAGGAGCCATAAATGAAGATTTTAAACCCGTAATAACTTCTTCTCCATCAACCATGGCATAATGGAACGCATTATCAAACTGAGTTTCATAGGTCAAGGAAACATACACCGCCCATGATTTAGTCAATTTATAAGCAAGTTTGTTATCCCAAAAAATACGGTCATTATTAGGTTTTGCTAATTGACCCTCATTTTTCACTTTACCATATTTCATATCAGCCTCAGTGGTAAAGTTGAAGTTATTCCTATTAAATTCAGATTTATGCCAAAGGAGACCTCCAATAGCAAAGGAATTTAACCCTCCCAGCTTCCAGTTGTCACTAAAAGCAGCTTGGTTAAAGTTTACTCCCAAACGGGTCCAATGTTTCCAATAATTAACTTTAAGATCCAATTTAGGAATTGGAACATTGATATTCTTAATAGCAAGAGCTTCAGCGTCGGCTTCCTCAGAAATGGTGCTGTCCGGTTTTACGCGTAATTCCCGTAAATCCTGTGCTTGAACCATAACGATTCCGAAAATAAAAATGAAAACAGGTAATAGGTAAAGTTTTATATTCATATTAATTTTCTTTTTTTACATCTAATTTTATATCAGGCAATTCTCGCAAAGGTCGTAAATTTGGGTGTAGTTTAAACACTTCATACTTACTTTTTATATAATTTACCATTTGATAATAGTTAGAGGTGGATACAAATTCGTATGTAGGCCTAAACAGCTGCATAAATGCCTTTAAATCCTCACCTTCTAATCCTATCAAATTCCGTACTAATTCTGGTGTAAAATGAAAATCTATGATATTTTCTTCATGCAGCTTCCCGATAAACTGTGTGAATCGACGCGCATTTTTACCTTCTTTGCTGATCATATTATAAAGGGAATTGATGTTCAATCCCGCTCCGGTCATACCAACAGAAAACAAATCACCGGGTTTTGCTAAATCAAAAGCCTTGCCATAATCTCTTTTTATCTCATTCAACACATCCTCTGGGTTCTTCCTGCCGATAACAGTTACCGTCTCTATTGCCGAAACATTCTCTTTTAAATTGATGATTAATGCGGTTTGATTATTATAAATGATGGTGTCAGGGAAATAACCCAACTTTTTAAAAACTAATACATCGCCAGACTTTGCTGGTGTTCGGAACTCACCACGGGCATCGTTATAAATGTATTTTTGAGTGTTTAGGTTACGTATCTGCACTTCTCCAAGTCTTCGCTTACTATCTTTATCATATACAATCCCTTCCAGGTTCTGTTGGGCAAACAACAAAACTGGGCAGAACATGGATAAAAAAAGAAAAAAAATGACAAGATTTTTCACTTCTATAAAACTACATTATAGAAGAATACCTTGCTAATATTTAACATCTTTTAATAGGGGTTGTAACTATTTTGATACGACCAATAATTGACCTAGGGAAACTGTATCGGTCGCAAGGCCATTCCATTGCTTGATGGCATCCACAGTGACACTGTATTTTTTAGCGATTGAATACATGGTATCAGTTGCTTTTACTTCATAGATAGCCATAGCAACCGGCTTTTTTATTTCCTCAACTTGAGTTTGAGGTTCTTCAACTTCTTTTTCTTCAATAACTTCTTCTACTTTCTCAACTCTTGCCACTACTTCAACTGGAGCTTCGGCTTGATCGTACTGTTGAAGGTTGTACCGTTCAATAAGATCGATCAATAATTCTGGATAACGAGGGTTTGTGGCATAACCAGCAGCCTTTAACCCACGAGCCCATCCTTTGTAGTCGTCTTTCCTCAATGTAAAGAGGTTTTCGTACCGTTTACGAAGTAAGAATTGTGAGTGATCGCGAAAAGATTGTTCAGGGTCGTTATATACGCGGAAACAGTCATTATCAGTATCATCAGGTCGATTTACTGATTTTCCATTCCAAGTTCCTCCGCATTTTATCCCAAAGTGATTGTTAGCATTGGTGGCAAGATAACTATTCCCATTTCCAGACTCTAAAATTGCTTGAGCCAATTTTATACTTGCAGGAATACCATACTTGTTCATTTCCTCGATAGCGATTCCCTTATATCGGTCGATATATGCAATTCCGCTGACAGATGTGCCTTTATTGCCAGATGAAGAAGAGTTTGGCTTATTAACAGACCCCGAAGAGGTTCCATTTGGATGTTTTAATACAGTGGATCTTTTAGATCCGCAGGCAGCAAAAAATAAGGCCAATATTAAACTGGCCAATAAAACCTTCTTCATCTACTTGATAAATGCGATTAGTTAAGATTAGTCTTTTCGTCGTACTTTTCAAGGTCATATCTATCGATGGTAGAGATTACTTTTCTCGACCAGTCTCCAGTTTCAGAATAACCTGACTTAGCTATTCCTTTTACCCAACCTTTATAGTCATCAGAATTGTGATTTTCGAACAATGGTTTTGTTGCTTTTCTTCTTTGCAGAAGTCCAACAAAATCGCGGTAAGAGTCCAATACAGAACCGTATCCTTTATATGCGGAACGTATTTTCATGCTATTGTTTTTACCTTTGATTCCAAAATGGTTGTTCAAATAGCGTGCAATTCTACTGTTGCCATAGGCACTTTCATGAATTGCTACTGCTAGGATTACAGAAGCCGGAACTCCTGTTTCACGCATTAGCGTTTGAGCTGCCGGGCTATGTTTCTCAATGTACGACTTTGTCGTATAATCTTGAGCTTGAAGCCCTAATGTTGAAAGAGTAGTAAGTATACATACTACGAAAATCTTTCTACAATAATTTAGCATAAAACTTGTTTTAGTTTAACACTACTTTTTGCGTAGCACAAAAAGCCCATCTCTAATTGGCAGAATAAGTTTTTCAACTCTTTTATCCCCTGCCAAGGTTTGATTTAATTCAATTACTTGCTGTGTTTGTTTGTCCGGGTTCTCATCAAAAACCTTGCCTTTCCATAAAACATTGTCTACTAAAATTAAACCTCCCGGCCTAACTCGATCAATCAATGTATTAAAGTAGTAAAGGTTTCTTTTCTTATCGGCATCGATAAATACCAAATCAAAAGTCCCTTCGATCGTTGGGATAACGTCTGATGCATCTCCGATATGATATTTGATCTGGTTTGCATAAGGCGATTCATCAAAATATGACTGAACCCTCTCCTGCTGCTCCTCATTTATATCAATAGTGTGCAATACACCCGTATCTTCCAACCCCTCTGCCAAACACAGGGTCGCATATCCTGTAAAAGTACCAATCTCTAAAGCCAACTTGGGATGTACCATTTTGCTTAACATAGCAAGTACTCTTCCCTGATAATGCCCCGATAACATATGAGGCATAGTCTCTTTCAGATAGGTCTCTCTATTGACCTTTTTTAACAACGGATTTTCTTCGTCCGTAGTATCTTCCAGATAGTTGTTTAATGGATTAGACTCTTCAAACATACTGCGCAAAGATAAATATTAGCCACATAACCAAACAAGATATATTTTACAAACAGCTATTAATCAGCATATTAGTTCGTAACATGAGATACTTAAAACACTGTTTAAAGCCTTTAAATGCAGTTTGAAAAATGTCAACTTTTTTTCCTTTTATTTAATTTACGTCATATTTCTGACCAATTTCAAGAGATAAATCTTCAATGATTTGAAAAAATAAGAAGACAAAAAAAGGCAACATTGAATGTTGCCTTTGTAAATTTCTATTTAAAATCTTAATCTAAAGAAGCCGTAATCAGCCTTAAGAATTCTGATCTGGTTACATCGTTTTGAAATGCTCCTGTAAAAGCTGAAGTTGTGGTTACAGAGTTTTGCTTCTGTACCCCACGCATAGCCATACACATATGCTTACATTCAATAACAACAGCAACACCCGCAGGATTTAGTGTTTCCTGTATGCAATCACGAATTTCATTGGTTAAGCGTTCCTGCACCTGAAGCCTTCTTGCGAAAACATCAACTACACGAGGTATTTTGCTCAACCCAACAATATGACCATTGGGAATATAAGCAATATGCGCTTTTCCAAAGAATGGAAGCATATGATGCTCGCACATAGAATATACTTCGATATCTTTTACAACAACCATTTGACTATATTCTTCTTCGAACATAGCACCACGCAATAATTCAGATGGGTTTACATCGTATCCGTGAGTTAAAAATTGAAGTGCCTTAGCAACACGTTCTGGGGTTTTGATCAAACCTTCCCGGTTTGGATCTTCCCCTATAGCTTGAAGAATATCTTTATAATGTTCTGCAATACGTTCAACATTCTTTTCGTTGTATTGGTCGATTTTTAAATAACCGTCCTGTTCTTCTTCTTCAAATTGTTGAAATTTGCTCATTCTAACTAATCGTTTTGGGTGATTTATTCGCCGAAATACTCGACATAATTATTTTCAGTTTCATGAAGTCTAACCGCATGTAGAATTACCTTTTCTTGATCGAAAAATGGCTTAAGGATGTGGAATATTTCCATGGCGATAACCTCTGTTGACGCCATTTTATCTTTCATAAAATCTACATCAAGATTGACATTTTTATGGTCCAACTTATCTATAACTTCTCTGATGATGATGTCTTTCATCAATTTAAGATCGATTAAAAATCCAGTTTCAGGGTTGATATGACCTTTAACCGTCACAAATAAGTCATAGTTGTGACCATGCCAGTTTGGGTTGGAGCAATTTCCAAAAACTCGCTCATTTTCCTCAGCTGACCAGTCTTCACGATAGAGCTTGTGGGCTGCATTAAAGCGTTCGCGTCGTGTAATATAAATCATAATGACAAAGATAAAGTAAATTACCGTAAATTAGTACTTTGAGGTACATATATGAAAACTCTTGTCGTTGCTGCAACAGAATTAGAAATTGCAGAATCAATCCCTACTTTAGTTGAAACCAAAACAGATTACTTAATAACAGGAGTAGGTATGGTCGCCACCGCTTTTTCAATGGGGCAATACCTTTCAGGAAAATCCTATGATTTATTGATTAATGTGGGAATTGCAGGAACGTTTAACCCTTACCATAAATTAGGATCTATTTTCAAGGTGAAAACAGATCGAGTTTACCAATTTGGAGCAGAAAGTGACCAAGAGTTTATTCCTATTGACACATTGGGATTCGGCAGCTCTGTTTTTTTTGAAAGTCTACCCAATACAACCTTACCTTCTGAATTTTACGACATCCCTTACATCGATGCTATTACAGTTAATAAAGTGCATGGTTCTGACTCAAGTGTTTCCAAGATTATGGATGAATATGGAATCAGCCTATTAGAAAGCATGGAAGGGGCTGCTTTTTTCTATGCCGCAAATAAATTAAGAATCCCTTGTGTCCAAATTAGGTCAATTTCCAATCTTGTTGAGAAAAGAAATATTGAAAATTGGAATATACCATTGGCATTAAAAGAGCTTAATATTTGGCTACAAAGCTATGTACGTACATTGAATGCAGGATAAAACCCTCTGTAAATCGATTGTGTAGAAGTGGTTGCATCGAAAATAGTACAATGTGCCTACGTAAATTCGAGAAATAATAGTATTTTTGCCTATCTAAACAAAATTCACTATCTGTAATACTGATGAGAGAAATACAATTCAGAGAAGCGCTTCGCGAAGCAATGAACGAAGAGATGCGCAAAGACGAAACAATCTTTTTAATGGGCGAGGAAGTCGCTGAATATAATGGTGCCTATAAAGTGAGTCAAGGTATGCTTGATGAGTTTGGTGCTAAACGTGTTATCGATACTCCAATTGCTGAATTAGGCTTTGCTGGTATCGGTGTTGGTGCAGCAATGAACGGTTTAAAACCAATTGTTGAATTCATGACTTTCAACTTCTCATTGGTTGCTATCGACCAAGTTATTAATGCGGCAGCTAAACTTCGTCAGATGAGTGGCGGTCAGTTTTCTTGTCCAATTGTATTTAGAGGTCCTACAGGTAATGCTGGACAATTAGGTGCTCAGCACTCTCAAAACTTTGAAAACTGGTATGCTAATACTCCAGGATTGAAAGTAGTTGTTCCTTCAAACCCATATGATGCAAAAGGTTTATTAAAATCTTCTATCATCGATCCAGATCCTGTAATTTTCATGGAGTCTGAAGTAATGTATGGCGACAAAGGAGAAGTGCCCGAAGAAGAATATTACCTCCCTATCGGAAAATCAAATATTGTAAAAGAAGGAACTGATGTAACCATCGTTTCATTTGGTAAAATGATTTCTCGTGTTGTCCTTCCTGCTATCGACGAATTAGAAAAAGAAGGAATTAGCGTTGAATTAATTGACTTACGTTCAGTTCGTCCTATTGATTTCCCTGCTATTCTGGAGTCAGTTAAGAAAACCAACCGTTTAGTGATTGTAGAAGAGGCATGGCCATTGGCTTCAATCTCTTCTGAAGTAACGTTCCACGTTCAGAAAAATGCATTTGATTATTTAGATGCTCCTATCATACGTGTAACTTCAGCAGACGTTCCTCTTGGATATGCTCCTACTTTGGTAGAAGCTGCTTTGCCAAGTGTTGCAAAAGTAGTTAAAGCTGTAAAAGAAGTTTCTTACATTAAAAAATAAGAAAACCAAAATATAGGAAAACCTCAGTAAATGTTTACTGAGGTTTTTTTTGTGCAAATAATTTGTATTTTTAGTTAATTTAAAATCAAAAAGATGAAAAAACTATTAGTATTATTCCTACTTTCTTCAGGAGTTTTAGCGACAAAGGCACAAGAGGTAGAGTTTAAAATGAAGTTACCTTTAAACCAACCATACAAAGCGGTTACTACAATGAAAATGGATGTTGATGGGCAGCAAAGTATGATTATGGATATGTCTACCAAGAGTTCCATTACCGCAACCAAATTCGAATCACCAAATTATACTTTTGAAAATGTAACCGATGCTGTTAAAGTAGATATGGATGCAGGAATGATGACTTTGAGTTATGATTCTGAAAACCCTTCCGATGACCCATCTAGTGCTATGATGGGTGCCCAATTTGAAAAATTGATCGGTAAGAAGATGATCATGGTAACGACTGATAAAGGAAAATTAATTAGTTCTGAAGGAATTGAAGGCATGGACAGTGCTTTTGACAATTTAGGTATGACAGCTACTTACCCTGACAAAAAAGTTAAACCCGGAGATACTTGGCCTTCTGAAGCTGACTCCAAAGGAGTTAAGACCAAAGCAAACAACAAGTATATTGGTAAAGTTGCTGAAGGATATCAAGTTGAAACCATAGGTGAATTATTTGATGAAGCTGACAAAAAAATAGGCAGCTTTACTGCCAACTATATTGTTGATTCAGAAACATTCTTCACCAAGTCCGCAACTATTAAAATGGATATGGAAGTAGAAGGCCAGAAAGTGATTACGGATATGGTCATGACCGTTACAAAATAATTTATCCAAATAAACAAAAAGCCCGAGATCTGAGATATCGGGCTTTTTGTTTATTTCATTTTCGCGATTATGCGTTAACTTCTGCTTGGTATGCCTCTGCTGATAATAATCCATCAACATCAGCAGCATTGTTCAATTTAACACGGATAATCCATCCTTCTCCATAAGGATCAGAGTTTACCAATTCAGGGTTAGCGTCGATTGCATCATTTACTGATAATACAGTCGCTGTAACTGGCATAAAAAGATCAGAAACAGTTTTTACTGCTTCAACTGAACCGAAAACCTCATTTGCAGCAACTTCATCACCTACTGTGTTGATGTCCACAAATACGATATCACCTAATTCTCTTTGAGCGAAGTCTGTAATACCAATAACCGCTTCATCACCTTCTACACGAACCCATTCGTGATCTTTGGTGTATTTTAATTCTGAAGGAAAATTCATGTCTTTTCTATTTGTTTTTCCCCCAAAAATAGGATTAAGAACGGACAATACAAAAGTTATTGTATTTTTATCCTATGAATCCAAGCATCGCCAAACTATCAGATATTGCCCAAAAAGAAGATAGATTAATCATAGGATTAATGTCGGGAACATCGCTTGACGGCCTAGATATCGCCTTATGTAAAATCAAAGGCAACGGCACATCAACCCAGCTCGACTTATTGCAATTTGATACAATGGAGTATCAACCAGCATTCAGGCAATGGATTCGACAGGTTTTCGCCAAAAGATCAATAGACCAACAGATACTTTGCGGTCTTAACCCTTATATTGCTCAGGTTCATGCTGACCTTATTATAAAAGCCCTTAAAAAATGGTCAATCCAACCTCAATCCATTGATGCAATTGCTAGTCATGGCCAGACGGTATTTCACGCTCCTCAATCTTTAACCGGGGATATCTCTTTACCAAACAGTACTCTTCAATTAGGTGACGGTGACCATATCGCTGTAAAAACCGGAATCATCTGTATCTCTGACTTCCGACAAAAACATTTGGCAGCAGGTGGAGAAGGTGCTCCATTAGCTGCTTATGGTGATTATTTACTTTTTTCATCAGCTAATGAAAACCGTATCCTACTGAATATTGGTGGAATTTCAAACTTTACTTTTCTCCCAAAAACCGATTCTTCATTAAAGGCTTATGCAACTGATTTGGGCCCAGGAAATACCATGATGAATCAGTTTATGGAAATGAAGTTTAACCTGGAAATGGATAAAGATGCCGAAATAGCGAAAAAAGGTAAGCTGCATAATGGTCTTCTTCAGGAGCTTGAAAACAATCATTTCCTAACACTAGGCTTTCCGAAAACAACCGGTCCCGAATTATTCAATTTAGAATATTTAAATATGGCTATTTCAAAATCTGGGTTAAATGATTTGAGTCCAGAGGACATTATGGCAACATTGAATAGCTTTTCAGCACAAACCATGATAAATGGGATAAGGAAAGCTACAGATGGAATTGATGATTTTCGTATATATGTTAGCGGAGGTGGGCTGCACAATCCTTTATTGATGGAACAGCTACGTCAGGGATTTCCATCGCAAGTAACGTCATTCAACGATTTAGGATTGAACCCTGATGCTAAAGAGGCTTGTTTGTTTGCTGTTTTGGCAAACGAAACTTTATCAGGTGACCCCTATTCTGTTTCTAGAATACAAGACTCACCTGCTGTATGTATGGGTAAGATTAGTCTTCCCTATTGATCTAATGCCTGATGTATAAATTCCTTAAACGGAATCATTGTAGCATAGCTTGATATAACGGTTTCTAGCGCCTTGGAAGACTCCATTTCCTTCCTGCTAAGGTTAGTGGACAAAATAAAGCTTCGATGCTTTAAAAGCTCTATATGTTCGTTGTCGGCAGCATACCCAGCTGGTGGCCTTTGAAGTTTATCCTCTGACGAAAGATCCTCTGCTTTCCATCCTCCCTTTTTCAATGCCTTAAAAAATTCCTCTGAACTATAGTCAATTTCTTGACGAATGGCCTCTAAATGATTTTTTTCAGGTCGCCAGTAACCCACGGCAATAAAAGTTCCATTAGGTTCTATATGAATATAATACTCCGGACCAGCGAGTTTTCGCCCATCAACTGATATTCCCGCAGCAAACCAGGATTTATATGGATCTTTATTTTTAGAAAACCTCACATCCCTATAAATTCTGAAAAGACATTTTTTTGCTGAAATTTCTTGATTGATATGCGGATCCAAACCCGATAGCTTGACAATAATTTGTTCAATAAATGAGGTCACATTTTGCAATGCCGCATCATATTCCGATTTATGGTCTTGAAACCATTCTCGATTATTGTTTTCTTTTAGATTATTCAGGAAGTCAAAGGTTGCCTTTTCAATTTTCATAATCATTTAAAATAAGGTAAGCAAAATATAAACTAATGGGGCGGCAATCAAAAGGCCATCAAACCGATCCAGGAAACCTCCATGTCCTGGAAGAATGTTTCCAGAATCCTTAATTCCCAAGCTTCGTTTTAACATCGATTCAACCAAATCTCCAAGCGTTCCAAAAATACCGATTATCGAAGCCATAAGAACCCACTCAACTTTACTAAGAGTACCAAACCAATACGAAAGTCCATAAGCAATGCCCATGGCTAGAATTACTCCACCGATAAACCCTTCCCAGGTTTTATTGGGACTAATTCTCTCAAAAAGTTTCTTTCTGCCAAATGCCCTACCAGTAAGATAGGCACCTGTGTCATTTGCCCACAGGAGAATCAAAAAGCCCATCGGAATATTTGGATTAAATGTACTTTCTAAAAATCCCAATCCAATAAAAAACAAGAAAGGAACCGTGCCATACCAGATACCCAATAAAGTATAGGCAATATCATTAAAAGGCTTTTCTCGCTTCAGGTATAAGGAAGCAATAAAAAGAAGCGAAATGAACGGTATAATTAGAATTAAATAAACTAACGGTAAAATGCCTAAAAAATAAGCTGAGGATAAAGATGCTAGAACAACTGAAGTTAAAATTCCAAGCTCCATTAAGGGATTGGTTTCCTCAGTTTTACAGATATTAAAGAATTCTCTAGAAGCTAAAATGCCAACTATACTAAAGAATATGGCAAATACAAAAGGATTAAAAATTGTAGCACAAACCAATGCCACAACAAAGAAAAAACCAGTAATAGCTCTTGTTTTCATTTATTCTTCCTCTTCCCCAAAAGAATTTATTAATTGAAGGGCAGTATCTGCATCCTCTTTTCCAACATACAGCTCTATAATACCAAATAGATAGGATGAATCCTTTTTATTCAATACTACCGCTGGAATTCCATTTTCCACAAGCATATTTCTTACAATTTCTGCTTCAAAAGATTGATTATAAACCTTTATTTTAATCCAGTTCGAGTCCATTTTGTTTGTTTTTATTTTGAGAAATCATATAAAAATAATAAGCAATACCAATACTCAAAATTATACTCCCAATATAAAGAGGTAATGAATATGGATTGCTGTTTTGCAAATCATAATAGGTTTTGCCTTCCCTTGCATAGAAATAGGCGATTAAAGTAACTGAAGCATTATTTAGAAAATGGGCAAAAACAGGAACCCAAATGTTTCTTGACCACAAAAATGCATATCCGAAAATCAGTCCTAATAACATTCTTGGAAAGAAACCATAAAATTGTACATGGATAGCAGAAAAAATAATTGCTGTTACCCAAATGGCAACATGGGCGTTTTTGAAAAGTCGAATAAATATCTTCTGCAGTGCCCCCCGAAAATAAAACTCTTCGACGATTGCCGGGATAACTGCCATTACAAATAGATTTAATAGCAAATATTCCAAGCTTTCCACCATGACAAGCTTCTCTGTTAAGTCTGCCATTTCATCCTCTTTACCTCGCATCCAAACCTCCATTCCCTGAAAACTCTCAGGAAGGGTCATATCCATATTCCACCTGCTAACCAATTCCATAGCGGGGTTACATGCTAATAAAAACAATAGGCTTAGAACTAAATACTTTCCGAAATGAGCTGATTCATTAGGGAAATAATCAACCTGTCTTTTTTCAATTATTTGAAGGAAAAGTGCTGGCAAAAGAAAAGTGGCTATACTGCTTATTCCCAATAAAAGGTAAAGCATCATTGTATCCTCAGGATAAATTGAACCTCCTGAATTGACAAGACTATTAATATCACCAGTTCCAATTAGAATTCCCAATACAACAACGAGCTGCAATACAAATGCGCAGGCAAATGTTAATCCCAAAAGGATCATCATGGATAACCAAGGGGAGTTCTTTTTAGGTTCTATCATTTATCTATTTTGGTCTAAATATCACATTTATCATCTGTGCAGCTTGGTCCAGATCCGTTTCCTCCTAAAAAAGTAATATCCGGATTACTTTCTTTCCACTCCCCAAAGCTCTTCTCCAAGACTTCTACAAAGACATCTACAGGCTGAGCGCCTGAAACTGCATATTTCCTATTGAACAGGAAAAAAGGTACACCACGCACACCAATCTGTCTCGCCTCTGCCAAATCTTGTTTTACCTCGTAGGCATATTTATCACTATCGATGGCTTCTTTTGCTGAATTTTCTTGAAGTCCTATTTCTGTGGCCAAATTTAATAGAACAGAATCATTTTCGATATTTAATCCTTCCTCAAAATGCGCCTTAAACAACCTCTCTTTCATCTCTGAACCCTTACCCATGGTCGATGCAAAATGTATCAACTCATGCGCTTTAAACGTGTTTGCTGGAATGTTTGAACTGAAGTTAATATGAACACCTGCATTTCGACCCATCTCCTCAACTTGGCTCGTCATCTCTTTAACCTGTTCCATGGGCATGCCTTTCGATTGGCTTAAATATTTGTAGGTAGTATCACCTTCAACATAGTGATATGTTGGATCTAATTGGTAGCTCTTGTAAACTACTTTAATTTCATCCTTAAATCCTACTGAATGAAGTGCTTTCTCAAAGTGATGCTTCCCGATATAACAGAAAGGACACATAATATCCGACCAAATTTCTATTAACATACCCAAAAATACGGTTTTAAATCAGTAAAAAGAACGAAAGCCAAGTGGAATCACTTGGCTTTCATTTATTTTAATTTACTCGAATTGGATCTTTCGGTTTCTTCAATTCTTTATATGGATAAGTTTTCATTTCTTCTAAGAGGATTTGAACGGTCTTCTCCAGTTGTGGATCTTTTCCTTGCAACAATTCTTTTGGCATTTGTTCTACAAAAACATCCGGTGCAACACCTTCATTTTCTATGATGTAGTTCCCATTAAGGTCAAACACACCAAAATTTGGAGAGGTAACCATTCCTCCATCCAATAACCGCGGATAACCAGAAATTCCAACTAAAATCCCCATCGTAGTTCGGCCAACTAATTTACCTAATCCTTTGAATCGGAACATATATGGCATCATATCTCCTCCTGAACCCGCGTTTTCATTAATAATCATTGCCTTTGGTCCAAAAATTCCATTTCCTGGCGTCGTAAAACTTTTCCCGTCGCGGATGCCCCATCCTGAAATTAATTCCCTAGACAATAGATCAACAACATAATCCGCTACTGATCCACCACCATTATTCCTTTCGTCCAACAACAATGCTTTCTTGTCCATCTGTGAGAAGTAATAACGGTTGAATGATACATATCCTTCTCTCCCTGTGTTAGGCATATATACATAGGCAATTTGCCCATTACTCAAGGAGTCTACCTTTTTACGGTTGTTTTCAACCCAAAATTGACGTCTCAATGCTACCTCATTTCCAAATGAAATAGGTTTAACCGTAATATCCTTCGCACCTGATAAACTCGGCTTGTCATTTACTTTTAAACCTACTTGTTTATCCACGGTAAAATCAAATAAACTATAGATATCTATATCTGCAGTTAGTTCCTTGCCATTCACTGCCAAGATATACATACCCTCTTTTACTCCCAATCCTGGCTCAGATAATGGAGCTTTGAAAGTCGGATTCCAATCCATCCTATCGTAGATCTTTTTGATTCTATAGCGATTATTTACGATTTCAAAATCAGCACCCAATACACCTGATGATACAGACGGTGCAGAAGGCTCGTCTCCAGGGTATATATAGCTATGTCCAACAACAAGCTCTCCCAACATTTCATTCAATAGATAGCTTAAGTCCGACCGGTGATTCACATATGGTAAGAACTTCTCATACTTTTTCTTCACAGCATTCCAATCTGCTCCATGCATATTCTCAACGTAGAAAAAGTCTTTTTGCATTGCCCAAACCTCATTAAAGATTTGTTTCCATTCTTGTTCTGGCTCAACCCTCAACTTGATATCATCTAATTTTAACTTTCCGGCATCTCCCGCTGGTTTTTGACCTGCAGCAACAATGTAATATCCCTGTCTATTACTGTAAATCATCTGCTTACCATCACTGCTAATCGAAAAACTACCAGCATTCTCTACCAACACTTTCTCCTCTAATTTCTTAAGATCGTAAGCATATATATTTGATCCACGCTTATAGATTAACGTATTCTCCACTTGGCCGTCAAAACCGTAGGAACCACTTGGTATAGATAGCGCAATTATTCTATTGTTTATATTTTCAAAATCTACTTTAATAGGTTTAACAGCGTCCTTATTTTCCTCGCTTTTAGATTCTTTTTTATCCTCTTTCTTTCCGTTCTTTTCCTCCGATTTTTCATCTTTTGATTTATCGTCTTTGGACTCATCTCCCTTCACTGTTTCCTCATCACTCTCATTCTTAAATATAGACGGTGAATCACTCGACAAAATAAAGGCATATGCTGAGAATTGCGTATTCCTATCGTATGCAGTCATATGCAATCCCGAATTAGTTAAACCAACATCTGTACTTGCCGTGAAGATTAAATATTTGCCGTCTCTCGTGAACTTAGGTTCATTAACGGAACTCATCCCATCAGTAATCCTTTGGGATTTTTTGCTATCTAAATTATACATATGGACAGCATCTAAACCATTACTCAACGTTTTAACATAAGCAATCCATTTCGAATCCGGTGACCAGCTAGATTGAAAATAATTATATGAGCGACCTGTATGGGATCCTAGATAATCATCATCTACTTTCGTAATGTTTTTGCTGGCTATGTCAACATAAAATAAATTTAGATGGGAATCATTGTAGAATAATTTTTTGCTATCTGGAGACCATGTTGGTTGGAAATAAAAGTTTGAAGAACCTAAGTCAAAAAATTTAGGTTCATCCACTCCTTTTTGATCTCTTATTACCAATTCATATTTACCATTCTTATCTGAAACATAGGAAATCCATTTCCCATCCGGAGACCAAGAGGCGTTTTTTTCATGAGATCCCGGAGAGCTTGAAATATTTCTGGCATCCCCTTTCTCTTTTGGAACAGAAAAGATCTCTCCTCTTGACTCAAACAAGGCGCGTTGTCCTGTTGGTGAAATGTCAAATCCTCTAACATCATCTTTCAAATCAACATAATGTCCCCGCTTTGAAAGGGCATCTGCTTGTATCTGAATGCTAATTGGAGTCGTAGACTTACTTCCTGTATTTAAGACATGTAGTTTACCCGCTTGCTCAAAAACCAACTCATTTCCCTGTCCTTGTAAAGTACGAACATCATACTCCTTAAAATTCGTAAGTTTCTCTACTTGCTTAGATTTAACGTCATAGCTAAAAACGTTAACAATCTTATCCCTATCCGAAAGAAAATATACTTTATCACCTAACCAGATTGGTTTTACATCATTACATTTTTCACCTGGAACGACTTGCACATCATGAGTTTTTGAATCAAAAATCCAAATAGATGGCATGCCCCCTCCGCGATAGCGTTTAAATGCTACGCGATCTCGTTCTGTAGGGTCACCATTCTTAATATAGGCCCAATACCTTCCATCTGCCGATGGCGATCCTTGATTTGCCTCGGGCATAATTAATGGATAGTCTACGGAACCATTAATCTTTGTTCTATACATTCGAAGTCCCAATGAATAGTTTAATTCCCTTTGAGTCGTAAAATAAACCTCATCATTCGAAAGCCAGCCTCTTAAAATATCACCTGCAGGGTGGCTTGTAACCCTCTTTGGATCTCCTCCTTGGATAGAAATAACATAAACATCAGTATTTCCATCATAATTCCCCGTAAATGCAATTTTTGATCCATCTGGAGAAAAAATAGGGTTTTGTTCAACAGCAGGGTTTACTGTTAGTCTACGTGGGTTCTGACCGTTCTTATCTGCTATCCAAATATCTCCACCATAGACAAAGCTAATATGGTTTTTGCTAATACTTGGGTTGCGCAATAATAGGGTTTCTCCAGCTGTTTGGGCAAAACTTAAGTGTCCAGCAGCTAAAGCAACAAGTGTCAATATATTTTTTAGCATTTTAATTTAATTGGTATGTTCGATAAAAATAGTATTTAGTAGCCATTTATTAATAATTAGCCCTAAAAAATAATTTAATCTTCAAAAAAAACGCCGGCACATGGGTGTCGGCGTTACGATATAGTAATTATTAACTATGCTTCTTCAGAGGCAATTTCCTCGTCTACTAAAATTCTACCACAGTGTTCACAGATGATAATCTTTTTTCTTTGGCGAATCTCGGATTGCAATTGAGGTGGTATTTTATTGTGACAACCTGAACAGCTATCACGCTCAATTGAAACTACTGCCAATCCATTACGGAATGACTTGCGTAATTTCTTTATAACCTTTAGAAGGCGTTCTTCAATGTTTTTCTCAGCTTTCTCAACCTCAGCAACTAATTTATCTTCGTCTTTTTGAGTCTCAGAAGTAATAGTTTCTAATTCTTGCTTCTTAGCATCTAGTTCACCTTTGCTGAAATCTACATTCTTAGCAGTTGCTTCGTATGCTTCAGTTTTGTTCTTGATTTCGAATTCAGCCTCACGAATACGTTTTTCACAAACTTGAATCTCTAACCCTTGAATCTCAATCTCTTTCGAAATCGCATCATATTCACGGTTATTCTTTACTTCATTTAATTGTGTTTCGTATTTTTTGATTGCTGCCTGCGAATCTTTGATCATGTTCTTGCGCTTAACAATAGAATCTTCTAATTCGTCAAGCTCATTACGAATTTTCTCGATACGTGTATCTAAACCTGCGATCTCATCCTCTAGGTCTGCCACCTCAATAGGTAGTTCTCCACGTACCTGGCGAATTTTATCAATCTCAGTTTCGATTGATTGCCACGCCCATAATGCTTTTAGTTTTTGTTCTACGGTTTGTTCCATTAACTGTAGTATTTTATTGGATTTGTGTCTATTTCCGTCAATAGGACAGCAAAGTTAGCAAATTTTTTCTGAATTATATCTAACAATAATTCTTGTGTAAATTGTTCACTTTCAAAATGTCCGATATCTGCTATGATTAATTCTCCTTCTGCATCAAAAAACTCATGGTATTTATAGTCCGAAGTGATAAAAATGTCCGCACCTGATCGTTTCGCATCCCCCAACAAAAAGCCCCCTGCACCTCCACAAACCGCTACCCTACTGATTTCTTTGCCTAAAGTTTGTGTATGTCTAATAACATTTAAGTTCATCTTTTCTTTTAGATATCCTAAAAAATCGGATTCTGACATGGGAACTTTTAAATTCCCTATGACCCCTGATCCAACATATGAATGTGGGTTTTCAATCCCAACAATCTGGTAGGCAACTTCTTCATAGGGATGGGCGGACAGCATGGAAACCAAAATTTTTCGCTCTAATTGAGCAGGAAAAATAACTTCAATCTTTGTCTCTTCTACTCTTTCTTGCTCCCCTACCTTACCAATAGTTGGATTAGCTCCTTCCAAGGGTCTAAATGTCCCGTATCCTGCTGTATTATAACTGCATTGATCATAATCCCCAATGGAACCTGCTCCAGCTTCAAATAACGCAGTTCTAACTTCTTCAACTTGAGTCCTGGGTACATAAACAACTAATTTCTTTAATAAACCAGCCTTTGGTCGTAAGATAGCTTGATTATCCAAACCTAATTTATCAGCCATTTTTGAACTTACACCGCCTAAAATATTATCCAAATTCGTATGAATAGCATAGAGTGCAATGTTATTTTTTATAGCTTTTATGACCGTACGCTCTACATAGTTCTTTCCAGTAAAACGCTTTAATCCTGAAAAAACAATGGGATGATGAGAGATGATCAGATTGCATCCTTTTGAAATTGCATCTTCCACAACTTCTTCTGTACAATCTAAGGAAATCATGGCTTTGTGAACTTCTTGATTCGCGTCCCCAACTATTAAACCAGAATTATCATAACTTTCTTGATAATTCAAGGGTGCAATCCCTTCTAAATGTTCTATTATTTCTTTAATTCTCATTATTAATCTGTTTTGCCTCATCGGACTCCAACCACTTATTGTGTTCTATTAACAACACTCTAAATTGGTTAATCTTAAACCAATAGGTAATAAAATACACAAAACTAACTATCATCGCTAAAATCCTGTAAAACGGAGGAAATGGAAAATTATAGGCTAAAAATGAAAAAGCATACGTCATACCTGCTCCTAAGGCTGGGTTTTCCTCAACTGGAATTTTACGGTCAAAAAACTCATTATTCAATGAATAAGACAAGCGTCTCGCCACCTCAAAATTCCAGTAGATATTAAAAAATGGGATAATTAAAAACCAAGCTTGGTTAGGCAGTATACACTGATTCTCCTTTGCAATCAATTTTAAAGTATTTCTAACCGTATTTGCAAATAGGGCCCATATTATTAAGATTACGACTATGAAAAAAATACCTATCCTTTGTATTTCTGCGGTCAATTCTGGAGTAAGTACGTCGTTCATCTATTTTTCGTTGATTAATATTTTCACTAAATCTTCTAATTTATTGCTTTGAGGATTATGATTTCATGTATCCTTGATTAGCCATATTCCAAATTGATTTTTCATCACCTATAAAAATACAATTTTATGGGGCAAATAATAAAAATATACATGGCTTCTTATGCAAATCTATGGATGTTGACTTCCATTGAGCTATAGTCTGTGTTAAGATATATTCCTCTAATCCTGTCACATTGCATGCAACACAGAGTTTTGTTTGCGGCTTACATGTTTTAATTAATTCTGAAAGCATTTGATTATTTCTAAAAGGTGTCTCTATAAAAATCTGAGTGCTTCTTTCTTTTTGGCTTAAAAACTCCAATTCTTTTATAGCCTTTGTTCTATCTCCTTTGTCGATGGGAAGATAACCCTTAAAGCTAAAGTTTTGACCATTAAAGCCAGAAGCCATCAGCCCCAATAAAATGGAACTTGGCCCAACCAAGGGAATAACTCTGATACCTCTCCTGTGAGCTTCATAAACAATATCTGCTCCTGGGTCTGCTACACCAGGACATCCCGCTTCTGACATCAATCCAATATCAGAACCAGTTTCCGCTAACCGAAATACCTCCGCATAATTCATCTTTTCACGTTTATGTTTTCCATAATCATGAATAATCAATTCGCTTTGTGGTGTTTTTAATCCAGCTTCTTTCAAAAACTTTCGAGCAGTTTTTTCATTCTCCACAACATATTCTTTGATATTATTGATAATATCTTGATGAAGAATTGTGTAGGATGCTTTCTCTGCATGCTCTGCCAAAGGAACTGGAATCAGATATAAATTGCCTTTTGCCATAGTACAAACCTAATCATTTGTATAGGAATTAAACATTATTTGAAACCTTTCCGTGCACTAATTTTTTACATAAAGTAATTCTTTTAACTAATTCTTGCCGATATAAATTATTGTTTGTTACTTTATTTCAAACACTTATGAGATTTTATTGTCTATTAATTGTAAATTAGATAAACCTTAATCTCTATATTTTTGTGTAAATGGAGAGAATATATATATTTGGTTGACTATGACAACACAAACTACTTCAGGCGTAAAAATTTCGGTTGAATCAACATATCAGTCAGAATACTCCAATCCGGAAAACGAACATTTTATGTTCGCCTATCGTATTACGATAGAAAACCTAAGTGAGTATACCGTACAGTTAGTTCGTCGTCATTGGAAAATTTATGATTCTATTGGCCTTAACAAACAGGTTGACGGTGATGGGGTCGTAGGTGAACAACCTATCCTCGCTCCGGGTGATATCCATCAATATGTCTCCGGATGCAACCTCAAAAGCGACATGGGATTTATGGAAGGATATTATGAAATGATTCGTGAAATGGATAACTCCATCTTCCATGTACATATCCCCAGATTTAATCTAATCACTAACTATCGCTTGAACTAGAAGACTCTTTAAAGTCAGCTTTCTGTATACTTTTCATATTAAAACTCATAACTAACAAATATTTAATAATTTTGTGCTTGGATTTTTACGTCAACACATCAAGTGAGTATTTTAAGCACAGAACAAGTAAGCCATTCGTACAACGATAAATGGTTATTTACTGACCTTCATTTTGCCTTACAAAAGGGAGATCGGGTAGCATTAGTTGGTATCAACGGAACAGGCAAGTCTACACTATTAAAAATTTTAGCAGAAATTGTAATCCCAAACAAAGGTAAGGTTGTGAAGGAGAAAGGATTACGTATCGGATATCTTCCTCAAGAACCTGACTTCTCAGATCTTAAAACAATTAATGATTTTATATTTAGCGCAGACAATGAGCAACAACAATTAATTAAGGAATATGAACAATTAATTGAAAATGAGGATGTTACCTCAAAAAAATTCTTAGATATAACTGAGAAGCTTACTGCATTAAATGCTTGGGAATATGAAAATAACATTAAGACTATTCTAAGTAGGTTTCAGATTAATAATTTTGAACAACATATTGAGTCTTTAAGCGGTGGTCAGAAAAAACGTCTTGCGCTAGCAAAACTTCTAATTGACGAACCTGATATTTATATTCTTGATGAACCTACCAACCATTTGGATATTGAGACTATCGAATGGTTAGAAAAACTATTAACATCAGGTAGCAAGACGGTCCTATTGGTTTCCCATGATCGTTATTTCCTTGATAATATTTGTACAGAAATTAGAGAACTTGACAAGGGTCAGGTCTATCTATATAAAGGTAACTATGCTTACTTTTTAGAGAAGAAAGCCGAAAGGGAAGCTAATGAAATTTTAGCGGCAGATAAGGCTAGAAATTTATGGCGCAAAGAGCTCGAATGGATGCGCCGACAACCTCAAGCTCGGGGCACAAAGGCAAAGGCAAGAATTGAATCCTTCTATGATCTGGAGGAAAAATCAAAAGGTCCGAAAAAGAAAGATCAAGTTGAACTTAGCATGCAAGTATCTAGGCAGGGTAACAAAATACTCGAACTTGAAGATGCAGGTTTTTCTGTGCCAAACAAAAAGATCCTCTCCCCTTTTACCTATACATTTAAGAAAGCAGATCGTATTGGATTAGCAGGAAAAAATGGTAGTGGCAAAACTACTTTCCTAAACTTAATTACGGGTGGAATCTCTCCTACCGAAGGGACGGTTTCTGTCGGAGAAACGACAAAATATGGTTACTACAAACAAGAAGGATTAAGTTTCAAAACAGATGAAAGAGTTCTAGATATCGTAAAGAATGTAGCGGACTATATTGAAATGAAAAACGGTGAGGTTATCACCGCTTCACAATTATTGACGAAATTTTTATTCCCGCCAGAAAAACAGTTTGGTTTTGTAAATAAGCTAAGCGGTGGAGAAAAGAAAAGACTGCAGTTGATGCGAGTATTGATGGCCAATCCAAATTTTCTAATCCTCGATGAGCCTTCCAATGATTTGGATATCGACACCTTAAATGTTTTGGAAGAATTCCTTGAAAATTATCCAGGAGTTTTGGTCCTCGTTTCACACGACCGTTACTTAATAGATAAGCTAACCGAACAGCTATTTATCTTTCCAGGAAATGGTGAGATCGTTATCTATAACGGTAACTATGCAGACTATAAATTGGAGCAGGAACTTCTCAATAAAAAGCCAGAAAAGAAAATTGAGAAACCAAAGGCGCAAGAGAAGAAAGCGAAATTAAGCTTCAAAGAACAAAAAGAATTTGAAGGACTAGAAAATGAAATTGCAGAATTAGAAGAAACAGTAAATTCATTAACAGAAGAACTTTCAAATACAAGCGATCATGTAGAGCTACAAAAGATCGCCGAGAAGATCGAAAAAACAAAAACCACGCTCGACGAAAAAACAGAGCGTTGGATGGAACTAGCAGAGTTAATATAGCGTTCCACGTGAAACTAATCTGAACTATAGAATAAGTTTCACGTGAAACTAGAATAAGATATATGTTTAATAAATATAACGTCATTGTAGTTGGTGCCGGCCACGCCGGATGTGAGGCGGCAGCAGCAGCTGCTAATTTGGGTTCATCGGTTTTACTCATTACCATGAACATGGGTGTCATTGCACAAATGAGCTGCAACCCAGCTATCGGCGGAGTGGCTAAAGGTCAAATCGTAAGAGAGATTGACGCCATGGGAGGATATACCGGAATCATTGCCGATAAATCAACTATACAATTCCGAATGCTCAATAAATCTAAAGGCCCTGCTATGTGGAGCCCAAGAACCCAAAACGATAGAATGCGATTTGCTGAAGAATGGAGATTAACCCTCGAGTCAATCCCAAACTTAGATATGTGGCAAGATACCGTTAAAGAAGTGATCGTAGAAAATGGTAGAGCAAAAGGTGTAGTGACTTCTATGGGAATTCGTATCGAAGCAGATTCTGTAGTACTAACAAACGGAACATTCCTTAATGGTGTTATCCATGTCGGTGAAAAGAAATTCGGAGGCGGCCGTACAGGTGAAAAAGCAGCAACTGGTCTAACAGAACAGTTGGTGTCCCTAGGATTTGAATCCGGAAGAATGAAGACAGGAACCCCTCCTCGTGTAGACGGAAGAAGCTTGAATTATGCATTAATGGAAGAACAGTGGGGCGATGATTCCCGTGGAAGATTCTCATATACCGATGTGGAAATTCCACAAGAACAAAGATGCTGCTGGATTACCTATACCAACTCAGCTGTACATGAAATATTAAAAACAGGCTTCGAAAAATCCCCAATGTTCACCGGTAGAATAAAAGGACTCGGACCACGTTACTGCCCATCGATAGAAGACAAAATTAATCGCTTCGCAGAACGCGATAGACACCAAATATTCGTAGAACCTGAAGGATTTAAAACAGTGGAAATCTATGTAAATGGATTCTCAACTTCCCTTCCCGAAGATGTTCAATTAAAAGCATTACAATTAATTCCCGGATTCGAAAATGCTAAAATGTATAGACCAGGTTATGCCATCGAATATGACTACTTCCCTCCTATGCAGTTGGATTTAACATTAGAAACTCTAACCGTTAAACATTTATTTTTCGCTGGCCAAATTAATGGTACAACTGGTTATGAAGAAGCAGCCGCTCAAGGTTTCATAGCAGGTATAAATGCACACCAAAAAATTAATGATAAACATGAGTTAATCCTAAAAAGATCTGAATCATATATTGGTGTTCTAATTGATGATCTTGTTACCAAAGGAACCGACGAACCTTATAGAATGTTTACCTCTAGAGCTGAGCACAGACTTCTCCTACGTCAGGATAATGCAGATATACGTTTGACACCAATGGCCCATAAATTAGGTTTGGTGTCCGATGAACGATTAGATAAAGTAAATGATAAAATCAGAAACTCTGATGCCATCGTAGATTATCTGAAAAATAACTCAATAGGAACTTCTGAAATGAACCCAATTCTTGAAGAAAAAGGTTCAAGTGCAATCACACAAAAATCGAGACTGTTCGGAATACTTAGTAGACCGCAAATCGAAATCGAAGACATCATTAAAGCCGATGAAAATTTTGCAAGCTACATCTCTCAATTTGATGAAGACACAATTGAGCAGGCCGGAATAAAAGTGAAGTATGATAGCTACTTTGAAAAGGAAATGGAAATCGTCAATAAAATGAAGAAAATGGAAGACAAAGAAATCAATCCCGATTTTGATTATAATTCCTTAACTTCATTATCAATTGAAGCACGTCAAAAACTACTAAAAGTGAAACCAAGAACCTTAGGGCAGGCCTCTCGTATTTCTGGTGTTTCTCCAGCAGATATTAGTGTTTTAATGGTTCATATGAGTTAAAACACTGATAATCAATATTTTATAGTAATTTACAATCAAGCTAAAATAAAACGATTTAAGACACTATTTTTAAATTTATGACTCAGCTATCCAAAAAAGATAATATTTCGTCAAATCGACTAAAAAGAGCTTTATTTCAAAACATATTCTTTTTAGGCCTAGCAATCATGGTATCATTGAGTTTTATTCAATGTGCCAACATGCAAAAGCCTACAGGTGGACCAAAAGATTCTATTGCACCAAAATTGCTGAGTGTCACCCCTCCTAACCTCTCCAAAAATTTTAAGGAGAAAATCATCGAAATGACTTTTGATGAATTTATTAAAACTGTAAATCCTGGAAAAGAATTTAATATTTCTCCCGACGTTGGTATTCAACCAATTTACAAGGTGAAAAAGAAAAAATTTATTATTGAATTACCAGATTCTTTAGAGGAAAATACAACATACACCATAAACTTCGGAAAAGGCTTGGTGGATTATAATGAAGGCAATCCTTTCATAAATTATAATTATGTTTTTGCCACAGGAAAAGAATTGGATTCATTGAGCATATCTGGAAAAGTAAAAAATGGATATACCAAAACTTTCGACCTCGAAAAAGATAAAGAGGTAATCGCCATTTTAATCCCAACGAGCAGAGATTCAATATTCGGTAAAAAGAAAGCATCATATTATACTACAGTAGACTCAACCGGAAATTTTAAATTCAATAACCTGCGGGAAGACACCTATAGGGTATATGCCTTAAAGGATATGAATAATGACAAAATATTCAATGGCAATGATGAATGGATAGGATTCTTAAATGATAGTATTTCACTCAATCAAAATGTTTCCGGGCTGGAATTGGAATATACTAAAGGAGTACCCAATGTCTTTAGAAATCTTGAAAAAAAGTTAGAAAATGATGGATCAATTCTATTTACTTTCAATCGACCTATAGAATCCCCCGATATACGAATTATCAATCCTAATGAATTGGATAACAATAAATTAGTTAGATTTAAACCCACTCAGGATTCCGTAAAAGTATACTTGGAAAACTTGGATTTCGATTCATTGAAGGTAGAAATATTGGAAAATAGAATTCCAATTGATACGGTAAGCTTACGAAAAGCTAGAAACTTAAAAGTGGATAATACAATTATTCCTAAGTTAAATATTAGCAACAAAGTTGACCGTGTTAAGCACATTGAATTATTCTCTGAATATCCTATAGCATCTGTTGATAAGAACAAGGTATTAATTATGGAAGATTCTGTTTCTAGAAGGAACTTCCAACTTCAACAAGATTCCATCAATAGGGAATTGTACCACATTCGATTTAACTGGAGACCTAATAGGAACTATGAATTAGTTCTGCAACCTGGTGCTATTTTAGGCCCATTTGACGAAACAAATAAGGAATTTAAATCGCAGTTTACACTTAACGAAACTGAAAATTATGGTGATATCAATTTAACATTTACAGGGTTGGATTCTGCTCAGAATTATATTGTTGAATTAATTGATGAACCTAAAGAAAAGATTTTTGATGTAGGAAAACTTCCTGAAAACAAAATTTTAAAATATATAAAATTTCCTGGTGGCAAATACAGTATTCGATTAATTGAGGATGCAAATAACAATGGAAAATGGGATTCCGGGGATGTTTATAAAGGAAGGCAGGCAGAAAGGATTTGGTATCTAGACCGAACCTTCACAATAAGAGCTAACTGGGAACAAAATGAAACAATAGATGTATCATTCAAATAATGAAATCATCTATTCCATAAACCAAGAAGAATAAAGCACATAATTGTGCGGCAATTTTTTAAGCAAATTAAGCTGCTCATCCGTGAGTGGCTTAATTTTTTTTGCTGGTACTCCGGCATATAGGAATCCACCCTCAGAAATACTATTCTCTAATACAACACTTCCTGCTGCTATAATAACATTGGATTGAATATGGGCCTTATCCATAACTATAGCTCCCATACCTATCAACACATAATCATCAATCACACAACCATGTATAATAGCATTATGACCGATATTAACATAGTTACCAACATCAGTTCCGTTCTTCTCATAAGTGCCATGAATAGTTACATTATCTTGAATATTGGAATAATCTCCAATCCTGATATAATTTACATCTCCTCTCACTACAGCATTGAACCAAATGGAACAATGATCACCAATTGTAATGTCACCTACTAATGTACTATTAGGTGCTATAAAGCAATCTGAACCTATTTGTGGTAATTTACCTTTAACTGCTAATATCGTGGCCATAAAACGCTTAAATTAAAGAAATTAAAGAATTGTATCTTCTAATTGATCTGCATGCTGAGGATAATCAGTTGTGTAATGTAATCCCCTACTCTCCTTTCTCTGCATGGCAGACTTAACAACTAAATAAGCAACTTGAATAACATTTCTCAATTCACACAATTTAACCGATAATTTTGTACCCTTATAAAATGATTCTGTTTCTTCATGCAAAAGTCCTAACCTCCGCATCGCCCTTTCAAGTCTAAAATCTGATCTTACGATACCAACATAATCGCTCATTAACTTCTGTGTTTCACGTAGATTATGTGTTACTAAGATATCTTCATTAGAAAGTTGGGTATTCGACTCATCCCAAGAAGGAACATGGTCTTGAAAATCTAATTTATCTACTCCTTTTGCAGCATCTTCAAAAATACGGTGGGCATAAACTGCTGCTTCTAATAAAGAATTGGATGCCAACCGGTTAGCTCCGTGTAATCCAGTTGAAGAACATTCTCCACAGGCATATAGATTTTTAATGGAAGTGGCACCATAATCATCAACTAATATTCCACCACATAAATAATGTGCAGCTGGCGTAACTGGAATTAGATCCTTTGTCATATCTAAACCAATAGATAGACATTTCTCATAAATATTTGGAAAATGAGATAATATATCAGCCTTGGATCGATGTCGAATATCTAAATAAACGTAATCTAAACCCGATTTCTTCATCTCTGCATCTATTGCTCTTGCAACAATATCTCTCGGCGCCAACGAACCTCTTTCATCATATTCTTCCATAAAAGACTCACCTGTTGCCCTTTTAAGAATACCTCCAAAACCGCGTACAGCTTCTGATATTAAAAATGCAGGATATTCCCTTGGATTATATAAAGCAGTTGGGTGAAATTGAATAAACTCCATATTTCTTACTTTACCCTTTGCTCTATATACCATGGCAATCCCATCACCTGTAGCAATTGTAGGATTCGTTGTCGTAGAATAAACATGTCCGGCACCACCGGTAGCCATTAAGGTAATCTTAGAAAGTATCTTTTCCACATGTCCGGTTTCCGTGTTAAATGCGTAGATACCATAACAATTGATATCTTGAGTACGCTTATCAACATGAACGCCTAAATGATGTTGGGTAATCAGATCAACCGCAAAATAATGTGTTAATATCTCAATATTAGGTTCTGCATGTACTTTTTCAAGTAAAGCACGCTCAATTTCATAACCTGTAATATCTTTATAATGCAGAATTCTATGCTCAGAATGTCCTCCTTCCCGAGCTAAGTCATATTCACCAGAATCTTCTTTATCGAATGAAGTACCGTAAGATATTAATTCTGCTATACGTTCCGGACCTTCTTTAACAACGTTTTCCACAACATGTGCATCACATAAACCATCCCCTGCTATTAAGGTATCCTTTATATGCTTCTCAAAACTATCATCTACATCCGTAACTACGGCAACTCCTCCCTGTGCATATTTCGTATTTGACTCATCCTCATTGGATTTCGTTACGATTAACACTTTTCCCAGTTTTGCAGCTTTAAGTGCAAAACTCAGTCCGGCAATACCCGAACCTACAATCAAAAAATCAACTTTTCTATCTAACATGTATTATAGAGTGTAGACGTTTAGCTTAATGACTAATAAACCAACAAATTAACAAAATATGTGCAAAACGTGTAAATAACTAGTGAATTAAAATGTAAAACTTCTTTTATTTCAACAATTCTCTCTTTTTACACACATGTATTACCTAAATATTAAGAGAATATGATAGAAATATTAACAACTTACGAACAACTTATAATTCACAGAAAAATATTGAAAAAATAAATGCTCAAAAATAACAGGATTGAAAATCAATACTTAAGACTATAATTCCTGTGGATAAGTTGTGAATAACTATATAACTTCCACTAAAAAAAATAAAATCATACCGAATTTTCCCCATTTTCCACAGACTAATAAACAACAAGATTCTTCTTTAAAAAAAGAGTTATTATTTATTGAAAAAAAGGAATGTGGATTTCGTTTCGTTTTCTTTCTTTACTTTTGTGGTATTAGATAGTCAAACAGGCAGAAATCAATTTAGAAAAACCAAATGAATACAACATTTGAAACAGACTTAGTGGCTAAAGGATATATTGATGTTGCAATAGACCCAAGCCTTGATCTGGTAAAAGAAATCGAAAGACTTAAAAAAGAAAAAAATGCTGTTATTTTAGCACATTATTATCAAGAGTCTGAAATTCAAGATATTGCAGATTATATTGGCGATAGTTTAGGCTTATCTCAACAAGCTGCTAAGACAGATGCTGAGGTAATTGTCTTTGCTGGTGTACATTTTATGGCTGAAACTGCTAAAATATTATCACCATCTAAGAAAGTCCTTCTTCCTGACTTAAAAGCTGGATGTTCATTGTCTGATAGCTGCCCTCCTCACCTATTTGCTAAATTCAAAGAAAAATACCCTGATCATTTAGTGATAACTTATGTCAATTGTACCGCTGAATTAAAGGCTCTTTCTGATATAGTCTGTACCTCTAGTAATGCCGTACAAATTGTTGAAAGCCTTCCTGCTGATCAAAAGATAATCTTTGGACCCGACCGTAATCTTGGTGATTACGTTAAGAAAAAAACAGGTAGAGACCTGGTCCTTTGGAATGGGGCCTGTATGGTGCATGAGATTTTCTCTCAAGAAAAAATCGATGCATTGAGAGCTGAATATCCTAATGCCAAGTTTATTGCGCATCCTGAATGTGAAGAACATATTTTAGCTCAGGCTGATTATATTGGATCAACTTCTGGTATGCTTAAATTTACCATTGAGGATCCTACTGATACTTTTATCGTTGCTACCGAATCCGGTATTTTGCATCAAATGCAAAAAGCAAGTCCTTCTAAAACTTTTATTCCAGCTCCTCCAAATAATTTATGTGCTTGCAATGATTGTCCGCACATGAAATTAAATACCTTGGAAAAACTATATAATTGTTTGTATTACGAACAACCTGAAATTACTTTGCCTGAAGATATTATTAAACGCGCTCAGAAACCTATTGAACGCATGTTGGATATTTCAGCTAAACTAGGATTATAAGATGAGCATATTTGAAAATAGCGAGAAAACAAATTTAAATGAAATCGGTGAATTTGGTTTAATCTACCATCTCACACAAGCTGTAGAATTAACCCAAAAAAGTACTGTAAAAGGAATTGGTGATGATGCGGCTGTATTGGATTTTAACAATAAGAAAACATTAATTTCTACTGACCTTTTATTAGAAAATGTACATTTCGACTTAAGATACGTTCCTCTTAAACACTTGGGTTATAAAGCTATACAAGTTAATTTAAGTGATATATATGCTATGAATGGAATCGCTAGTCAAGTTACTATTTCTATTGGTTTATCATCGAAATTTCCGCTTGAGGCTGTTGAAGAAATTTATGAAGGTGCTCTTCTAGCTTGTCAGAATTATAATGTTGACCTCGTTGGAGGGGATACTAGTACCTCAACTCAAGGATTGGTAATTTCTGTTACTAGCATTGGTTATGCAGATACTGAACATATCGCTTATCGATCTGCTGCCAAGGAAGGTGACCTAATCTGTGTTTCAGGAGATCTAGGTGCAGCTTATGTTGGTCTTCAATTATTAGAAAGAGAAAAACAAATCTACCTTGAAAATCCCAATATTCAACCCGATTTGGAAGGTAAAGATTATATTATCGAACGACAATTAAAACCAGAGGCACGAAAGGATATTGTAGAACTTCTAGCTTCAATTGATGTCATACCGCATGCAATGATTGATGTTTCTGACGGTTTAGCTTCTGAAATACTGCATATTTGTAGAGAATCGAATGTAGGTTGTAAGTTATATGAAGAGAAAATACCTATTGATCCAATGACTTATGAAACTGCTCGTGAATTTGGTTTAGACCCTACTGTATGTGCCTTAAGTGGCGGTGAAGACTACGAATTGCTATTTACTGTCCCTCAAAGTGATTTTGAAAAAATCAAAAACAACATGGATATCAGTATTATTGGACATATCACAGAACCTTCTGAAGGTTGTATGATGATTTCTAAATCTGGAAATGTTTACGAGATCAAAGCACAGGGATGGAATGCTTTTAAACAGGAAAACTAAGTAGTTTGAATTGTTGAGTTTTGGAATGGAATGAATTTTTAAAAACTGCTAATAACCTTATTGAAAGGTTGAAGCTGGTGGAATCTAAGGAATTTAACGATCATTTAGACCTGAAATTGGATCTATATTACTTTATTTATGATTGTATAGAACCAAAAATTATTACCTGTTCCAATGAAGTATTCCAGGTTTTAGGATATAAGGCTGAATATTTTTCCTTGGAGCATCTTTTTGATATTATTCATCCGCAAGACAAGGAAATATTTATGAAACATGAGCATTTAGCTCTTGATTTCTGCTTATCATTACCTATCGAACAGCAAAAACATTATAAGATAATCCATGATTATCGTCTGAGACATGCTAATTCAGAATATATTAGAATAATGCAACAAACTGCTGCTTATGAAATTAGCGACAAAGCGGTCCTAAAAACGATTGTGCAACATATGGATGTAAGTAATATTAAAACTTCAGATATTCCAGAATTACATTTCATTGGGTCTAATGGATTTCCTTCTTATTATAATATTCAATCCAAAGCGGATATTAATATACAATCAAGTCTAAAATTTACTAAAAGAGAAATTCAAATCATTAAATTACTTGATGAAGCAAAAACAAGTGAAGAAATAGCGAATGAGTTATTCATCAGTATTCACACCGTTAGAACTCATCGTAAAAATATCCTTCAAAAAACAGGTTGTGAAAATACGATTGATCTATTAAAAATAGTAAAGAATCTTAAAATGATATAGAAAAAGGACTTCCAGCGAAGTCCTTTTTTATGAAGTATGAATTAGGTCTGAATGACTCCGACATTATATTTTCCAATATCTGTATTATGGCTTGCAGCCTCAATGCCCATCGATATGATCTTTCTGGTTTCTACAGGATCGATAACTCCGTCTACCCATAATCGCGAAGCTGCATAATAAGGACTTAGTTGAATATTGTATTGGTCTTCAATTTCTTTTAATAATTTATTTTTATCCTCATCACTGAGCGCTACACCTTTTGATTTTAATGCAGCTTCTTGAATTTGTAAGAGGGTTTTTCCTGCTGAAGCACCGCTCATAACAGCTATTTTTGCTGTAGGCCATGCATAAATCAATCTTGGGTCATATGCTTTTCCACACATGGCATAATTTCCTGCTCCATAACTATTTCCAACGATAAAGGTAAATTTAGGAACAATAGAATTGGCCATGGCATTAACCATTTTTGCACCGTCTTTTATTATTCCTCCATGCTCTGCTCTGGATCCTACCATGAATCCCGTTATATCCTGAAAAAATATCAATGGTATTTTCTGTTGATTACAATTCATGATAAATCGAGCAGCCTTGTCCGCCGAATCTGAATATATAACCCCTCCCATTTGCATTTCTGTAGAATTACCTGGCTTTTTTGCCTTTACTACTTCCCTTTGATTGGCTACAATGCCTACTGCCCAACCATCAACCCGTGCTAATGCACAAATCAAGGTTTTACCGTAGTCTTGTTTATATTCCTCTAAGGAATCTCTATCTACTATGCACTTCAGGATTTCAACCATATTATAAGGCTTCAATCGGTCTTCTGGCATATATTCATATAACCTTTCTATCGGATATTCTGCTGATTTTGATTCAATTCTTGAATATTGAAAAGTAGGTTCTGAACCAAATTTATCAACGATATTCTTGATAGCATCTAAACAACTTTCATCATTTGGATATTTGTTATCTGTTACCCCCGATATTTCACAATGTGTTTCAGCTCCACCTAGCGTTTCATTGTCTATTACCTCTCCTATTGAAGAGCGAACTAAATAAGAGCCCGCAAGAAATACTGATCCAGTTCCCTCCACTATTAGAGCATAATCTGACATGATTGGTAAATAGGCTCCTCCAGCAACACAAGATCCCATTATAGCAGAAATTTGTGGAATTCCCATCGAGGATATCTTTGCATTATTCCTAAATATCCTTCCAAAATGTTCTTTATCTGGAAATATTTCCGATTGCATTGGTAAATAAACCCCCGCTGAATCAACTAAATATATGATTGGAATATGATTTTCCATTGCGATTTCTTGAGCCCTCAGATTTTTCTTGCAGGTCATTGGAAACCAGGCCCCTGCTTTAACTGTCGCATCGTTTGATACAATGATACATATCCTTCCTTTTACATAGCCCATCACCACAACTACTCCCGCATTCGGACAGCCTCCGTGTTCTTCATATTGACCATCTGCCGCAAATACACCAATCTCCGTGAAATTACGGTCATCATCCAACAAGTACATAACCCGTTCCCATGCAGATAATTTACCCTTTTCGTGCTGTTTTTGGATTTTATCCAAGCCTCCCCCTAGCAATAGTTTTTCCCTTTTTTTTTGCAGTTCTTCTAATTGGCCTCGCATAATTATATTGAAATAATGTAATTTATAATGGTATAATTATTTTAATTATTATAAATATCATAAAATATAATTTGTTTTTTATAATATTTGTAAAAAATAATAATAACCCAAATATAAACTTAATTAAAATAATATTATGTATAACCTAGGTTCTAAAGAACAATTAACCTTAGTTAGGGAAAGTGCTCGAAACTTTGCTAATACCTACATAAAACCTAACGTAATGAAATGGGATGAGTCCCAAATATTTCCTATTGAATTATTTAAGAATTTAGGGGATCATGGGTTTATGGGCATTTTAGTTCCTGAAGAATATGGGGGATCTGGACTTAATTATCAAGAATATATAACCATTCTGGATGAAATTTCTAAAGTATGTGGATCTATAGGTTTATCTGTTGCTGCCCATAATTCTCTATGTACTAATCATATCCTAAGTTTTGGAAATGAAGAACAGAAAAGAAAATACCTGCCTAAATTAGCTACTGCGGAATGGATTGGCGCTTGGGGATTAACAGAACCTGGTTCTGGATCTGATGCAGGGGGAATGAATACAACTGCTGTCCAAGATGGAGACTATTTTATTCTTAATGGTGATAAAACTTTTATTACCCATGCTATTTCAGGCGATGTAGCTGTTGTAATGGCTAGAACGGGTGAAAAAGGTGATAAAAAAGGAATCTCTGCTTTCATCGTCGAAAAAGGAACTGAAGGATTTTCTGCAGGTGCTAAAATGGATAAATTAGGTATGCGTGCCTCTGAAACTGGATCTCTATTTTTTGACCATTGTAGAATACATAAAGATCAATTGATTGGTGAAATTGGTGATGGATTTGTTCAAGCCCTGAAATTATTGGATGGTGGTAGAATTTCTATTGCGGCACTTTCTTTAGGTATTGCCAGGGGTGCTTATGAATGTGCATTGAAATATGCAAACGAACGCGAACAGTTTCAAACTAAAATTTTTGATTTCCAAGCCGTTGGTTTTAATTTAGCTGATATGGCTACCAAGATTAATGCCTCAGAATTATTGATCCGTCAGGCAGGTGATCTTAAAGATAATGGTCTTAAAGTTACTAAAGAGGGTGCAATGGCTAAGTTATTCGCTTCTGAAACTGCTGTAGAAGTATCTAATGATGCTGTTCAAATTCTTGGTGGTTATGGATTTACAAAAGATTTTCCCGCGGAAAAGTTCTTTAGAGATGCTAAATTGTGCACTATTGGCGAAGGTACCAGCTCTATACAAAGAATGGTAATCGCTAGAGAAATTAAAAAAGATGCCTAAAATAGAAACTTTAACCTTAGTTGACTGTCCTAGAGATGCTATCCAGGGTATTCAACATTTTATCCCAACTCATAAAAAGATTGCTTATATCAATCAATTGATAAAAAGCAACTTGTTTGATTGCATTGATTTTGGAAGCTTTGTCTCTCCAAAAGCAGTGCCTCAACTCAGTGATACCATAAAGGTATTGGATGGATTGGAAAAAAATGATAAGGTGAAGTTATTGGCTATCATAGCTAATAAAAGGGGGGCTGAAATAGGTTCTGTCCTAGATAAAATAGATTTTTTAGGTTATCCTTTCTCTATTTCAGAAACCTTCCAAAATAAAAATACCAATTCCAGCATTGCAGATGCTTATCAAACAGTAAGGAACATATTGGATATTATGGATAGGAATGGCAATCAGGACTTAGTAGTTTATATTTCTATGGCATTTGGAAATCCCTATAATGATCCTTGGAGCATGGATTTAGTCTCTGAATGGGTATATAAATTAAATGCTATAGGTGTTAGGAATTTCTCTATTGCTGATACTACATCAGAAGCTACGCCAATATTGATTAAAGATTTATTTCATAAATTGAACTCAGAATTTCCAGATATACCTTTTAGTGCACATTTTCATTCAGCGATTGAAAGCGCATTATTGAAAATTGATGCCGCATATTCTGCTGGATGTAGGAGATTTGAAGGTGCAATTTTAGGATATGGTGGTTGTCCTTTTGCGAAAGATGAATTAGTAGGTAATATTCCTTCTGAATTACTGCTGGATAGATTTAATAAAGGTTCTTTTGAGAAGGTTTCCGTGTTAATGCAGGGATTTCAAAATTTGATTAACAATGAATTATAAGTTCATCCAAACAAATAGCAATAACCATGTTTTTACGCTCGTTCTTGATCGAGAAAACAAAAGGAATGCATTTACCCCAACGATGGTGAATGAAGTTGCTCACGCTCTTAAAATAGCTAACGACAATCAGTATATTCATGTATTGGTATTGAAAGCTAATGGTCCGGTGTTCTGTGCGGGAATGGACTTGAAAACATATCAGAATCGGGAATTAGATATTCCAAATCCTGAAATTCCAAATCAGGAGATATCTTTAGGAGAAGTCTTTGACAGATTCAATAAACCGAGTATTGCCATTGTAGAAGGCGATGTGATTGCTGGTGGATTCCTTTTTATTCTGGGCTGTACCTATGTATTTGCTAAAGAAGGACTAAACTTTAGGTTACCAGAAATTGCATTAGGAATTTTCCCATTTCAAGTAATGGCTGGCTTAAGAAGGATTATGCCAGAAAAAAAGCTCTTGCAGTTATGTCTTGATTCTGAACCTTTTGATACCATTAAAGCCTTAGAATTAGGAATCGTGGATGACTTATTGGATCCTATTAAGATAGATAGTTTGATAGCATCTTTTGCAGATAAAAGTAGCATAGCCATGAAGGCAGGATTCGAAAGTTTAAAAGCTATTCGTGAAATGGATTCCTCAAATCAATATAATTATTTATTGGAGGCCTTAGATAAGTTGAAAAACAGACCAGAAGTTAAAAAGTATATTGCTGAAAAATTAAATAAGAATTAAGATACTTTTTTCTCAATCCAGAAGTTATTGAAACCTAAACCTATTTCTATATCCAATAGTTTCTGCTGCAGCATTTCTAACATGGCCAAAAAATTATAGACGAATTGAACTTTATTTTCAGAGTTTTTCGCCAATGCTGAAAAATCTAATGATTTATTAATTTCTATAAGTTCAGCAATTGCTTTCTTTTGTTGTTCAATCGTATAGGGATATTTTACTACGGTATGCACCACATCCTGTACACGATGTGCATAATTGTACATCACACGTTCGTAAACAAGCATCAGTTTATACAGGTCAAATGTGGAGAGTTCCTCATCAATGGTTTGGGCTTTGGTATCTCGGGCTATCTTTAAGTCTGTTTCTGTATTTCCGCGCTCATAATATTTACTTCGAGTATCTTCCAATACCTTCAGTTCCTCACAAACTTCCTTAAATTGTTTATATAGGAGTAGCTTTTGGACTAACTCCTTCTTTAAGTCAATTTCATTTTCGTTTTCATCGAGATCTGGACGTGGAAGCAACATTTTTGCTTTGATACGCATTAAGGTTGATGCCACAAAAATAAATTCTGATGCTAATTCTATATTTAGGGATTGCATATGTTTGATATATGCCAAGAAATCATCCGTTATTTTTGAAATAGGAATATCATGAATATTAAGCTCATCGCGCTCTATAAAAAATAACAATAAGTCGAATGGTCCTTCGAATTGCGCCAGTTTAATCTCGTAGTTTGTAGCTTCCATAGAATATCCTCAAAAATAAGGATTTGGTAGAATAATTTCACTTAAATGATTTGATTTAAACAAAACAATGCGGTAGATTAAATTGTATATATATTCTATAGTTAAAAGAATAAATTGTTACTTTGTATCTTATTTTGAAATTTTTCATTTATGCAGGTAGAAGCAGGACCGCTATTACAAAAAATTCAATTTCCATCTGATTTAAGGAATCTTAAAGAATCGGAACTTGAGGAGGTTTGTAAGGAGCTGAGACAGTTTATCATTGATATCGTTTCTGTAAACGGCGGACATTTTGCAGCGAGTTTAGGTGTAGTAGAATTAACCGTGGCGTTGCATTATGCGTTGAATACACCCTATGATCAGATTATCTTTGACGTTGGACACCAGGCTTACGGACATAAGATTTTAACAGGACGAAGAGATCAATTTCATACCAATAGAATTTTAGGTGGATTGTCGGGTTTCCCAAAACGTGGCGAAAGCGAATATGATTCTTTTGGAGTTGGTCACTCCTCAACATCTATTTCTGCCGCTTTAGGAATGGCAGTGGCCTCAGCGTATAAAGGTGAAACCGATAGGCAGCATGTTGCTATTATTGGCGATGGTGCACTAACCGGCGGAATGGCTTTTGAAGCCCTGAATCATGCTGGTATTGAAAAATCAAACCTTCTCGTAATCCTTAATGATAATTGTATGTCCATTGACCCTAATGTTGGGGCAATGAAGGAATATTTAACCAGTATTACTACATCAAAAAGCTATAACAGGTTTAGAGATGATTTAGTATCTGTATTAGAAAAGATATCTAAAAAAGGACCGAACGCTTATGGATGGGCTAAAAAACTTGAACAAAGCATTAAAGGAACTTTATTGAAAAATTCCAATCTTTTTGAATCTTTAAATTTTAGATATTTTGGACCGGTTGATGGTCATGATGTCAATAAATTGGTGAAGACAATTGAAGATTTGAAACATATTAATGGTCCTAAGCTATTGCATGTTGTTACTGTTAAAGGTAAAGGTTATGCACTGGCTGAAAAAGATCAAACAAAATGGCATGCTCCGGGTCTTTTTGATAAAATAACCGGGGAAATAAAAAAATCTATTTCTGAAAAACCTCAACCTCCTAAATACCAAGATGTATTTGGTCATACCCTGGTTGAATTGGCTGAAAAAAATAATAAAATAATGGGTATTACTCCAGCTATGCCTTCTGGATCTTCCATGAATATTATGATGAAAGCCATGCCTGATAGAGCATTCGATGTTGGTATTGCTGAACAGCATGCCGTTACATTTAGTGCTGGTTTGGCAGCTCAAGGTCTCGTGCCTTTCTGTAACATCTACTCCTCTTTTATGCAAAGAGCCTATGATCAGGTTGTTCATGATGTGGCTCTTCAAAAACTAAACGTTATTTTCTGTTTGGATAGAGCGGGTTTAGTGGGTGCTGATGGTCCTACACATCATGGCGCTTATGATATTGCTTATATGCGCTGTGTTCCTAATATGATCGTTACTTCGCCAATGAACGAAGAGGAATTAAGGAATCTTATGTATACAGCTCAATTACCTGATAAAGGGCCTTTTACAATTCGTTATCCTCGAGGTAATGGAGTTATGCCCGATTGGAAACTTCCTTTTAAAGAAATTCCTATCGGTAAAGGAAGGAAAATCTGTGATGGCGAGGAAACTGCTATACTGACCTTTGGAAGCATTGGTAATGAAGCAAGTAAGGCAATTTTAAATTTAAGAGAGGATGCTATACATCCTGCACATTATGATTTAAGATTTGCTAAGCCTCTGGATGAAGATTTGTTACACGAGGTTTTCAAAAAGTATAAAAATGTTATTACAGTTGAAGATGGTTGTTTACCGGGAGGTGTGGGTTCAGCAGTCTTAGAATTCATGGCTGATCATGGCTATGATGCACATGTTGTAAGATTAGGTATTCCCGATGGTATTGTAGAGCATGGTGAACAAGCTGAGCTTTGGCATATTTGCGGATATGATGCTGCTGGAATTGAAGAACAAGTTCGTAAATTAACGAAAGGCATTAAAACCGAAACTTTGGTAGGATAATTGCTTAACTAAAAGCGGTTATTTCAAAGACAATCAAGAGTCTATATAAGGAAGCCTAACAGGCTTCCTTTTTTTATTAAAAGTTTTCCACATTTATTATGTCTTGCTTAATTTTTGCTTTAAAATCTGACCAAAAATGGAAAGCAAATTTTATGTGTTAATAAAATAATTTTGCGCTATGTTTTTGGATAAAATATGCTAAAAATTACAATTAAAATCTTGTTTATTAGCGACTTGGCTTTTTTTTACTTTTTTAATTTTTTAGCTCATTTTTTTTTGTCATATTCGTTGTAGGCAAAAGTTATGAACAGAATTTTTGTCAAATATTGGTTTTCAAGTTATTAACAAATTCAGAATGGAAAAAACGTGTACAAGTGTTTGGGAAAGTTGTCTTGCAGTCATAAAAGATAATATACCAACGCAAAGTTTTAAAACATGGTTCGAGCCCGTTAAAGCTGTACGTCTTGAAGGAAACGTTTTAACTATTCAAGTACCAAGTTTGTTCTTCTATGAGTGGTTGGAAGAACACTATGTAGGTATTCTCAGAAAAACTGTTAAAAAGTTCTTGGGAGAGCAAGGTCGTTTAGAATACAACATCGTTGTTGAAAAATCTTCTGCTAACCCACCCTACACCACCAACATTCCTTCGAATGGTAATGGTGCTGAGGGAAAGAAACAATCTATTCCTGTTCCTGTTGCATTAAATAAGAACATCAAGAATCCTTTCGTGATTCCGGGATTAAAGAAATTGCAAGTTGATCCTCAATTAAATCAAAATTACACTTTCGACAATTTTATTGAAGGAGAATGTAACCGTTTGGCACGTTCTGCTGGATATGCTGTCGCAAATAAACCAGGAGGTACTTCTTTCAACCCATTGATGGTCTATGGTGATGTTGGTTTGGGTAAAACCCATTTGGCCCAAGCAATAGGGAATGAAATCAAACGTAACTTACCGGATAAATTGGTAATCTATGTTTCTTGTGAAAAGTTCTGTCAGCAATTCGTTGATTCATTAAAGAACAATACAATCAATGATTTCGTCAATTTTTACCAAGCGATGGATGTTATTATCATGGATGATGTGCATAATTTCGCCGGTAAAGAAAAAACTCAGGATATTTTCTTCCACATTTTTAACCACCTACATCAAACAGGAAAGCAAATTATCCTTACTTCGGATAAAGCGCCTAAAGATCTTTCTGGTCTCGAAGAAAGATTGTTGAGCCGCTTTAAATGGGGATTATCTGCCGATATTCAAGTGCCTGATCTAGAAACTAGAATGGCAATCCTGAAGAAAAAAATGTATTCCGATGGTATTGAACTCCCTGAAAATGTAGTGGAATATGTGGCTAATCAGATTGATAACAGTGTAAGAGAATTAGAAGGTGCTATGGTATCTTTATTAGCACAATCTACCCTTAACAAAAGAGAGATTGATCTAAACTTAGCAAAGTCTATGTTAAAGAACTTTGTTAAGAATACCCATAAGGAAATCTCAATGGAGTACATTCAAAAATTAGTATGTGAATACTTCGAGGTACCAGTTGAAATGGTTAAATCTAAAGTTCGTAAACGTGAAATCGTACAAGCTAGACAGATTTCTATGTATTTGGCAAAGAACCACACCAAATCTTCTTTGAAATCTATCGGTAATTTCTTTGGCGGACGTGACCACTCTACCGTAATTTATGCTTGCCAAACAGTTGAAGACCTTATCGAAACAGATAAGAAATTCAAAACTTACGTGCAAGACATTCAAAAGAAATTAAAAGCGTCTTAAGTCAAGACAAAAACATTGTAAAGAAAAGAAATTATTAAGCTTGGGAGATAATCCCAAGCTTTTTGTTTTTAATATATATAAATTAAAAAAGGTATTGCACCAGGTGCAATACCTTTTTTTTATTTATGAAACATGAATATTAGATAGCTTATTGTACTTTAGGTTCTGGAAGTTGTGTTTTCTTCGCTGCACGTGCTTCCACAATTTTTACATACAATGGTTTTTGTTCATCTGTCAATATTTCACTGACTTTTTTGTCTAAATCTGCAGTCAATGCCTCAATTTGAGTTGCTTTTGCATCGTCTGCAACCGTACTATCAGATTTTAATGCTAGTTTAGATTTTTTGTGCTCTAAAACAATTGTGTAAATCTGTGTTTGTTGTTCTGGTGTCAGTTGTAATGTTTCTGTCCATTCTGTTACTGTTGCTTTTGCTTTTTCTTCAGGGTTTACTTCCTGAGCAAATGTCAGAGTTAATGAAAATAATACTGCGGATACTGCTAAAAATAACTTTTTCATGATTTTAATTTTTTTGTTTTTAACTTTTATTATTTACTCCGTTTCTGTACAATAAATAACAGCCGAATTGTATCTTTTATTGTGTAATTGTATCATGTTTGTTACTTTTTAACATTTCTTAACAGGATAATTTATTCTTCTATAGGGAATTTATTGTCCAAATAATGGCTTAACATATATCTTAAGCAAGATTTCAGTTAATTTTTATTTATTTCAGTTGAATCAAAAAAAAATTGGAATGTGACAAAATATCTAATGAAAGAATCAGAAATTTTGAATGTCTTAGGTTATAATTTTCTCTAAAATTGTAATGCTTTTTCAAGGTCTCTAAAGAAATCCTCTTCTTGATTGATATGGATATCTATAGGAATATAATAAAATGGAATATCTGCAATTTCATCTAAGGAAAGGCGCTGTGCATCTTTTTCCGTAGTAAGCACAATGACATCATTATGTTGGCTTTGCATTTTCTCAAACCTTGACCGAATTACCTTATAATCGAATTCATCGAATTGATGATGGTCTGGGAATTTTAAATGCTCGCTTTTTATTTCTGCATTGATTAAATATTCAACTAATGGTCTTGGATTGGCAATCCCCGTCAGAAGTAAAATATGTTTTGGAATTTGGCTTAATTCCTTATCCTCAGATCCTTTATTCAAAGGCTTTATTGGCTTATAGCCAATTTTACTATAATAAACGGATGCCTTCTGATTATGCTTTCTGATTTTATCTTCAATAATTTTTTGATTCTCAATAGGGATATCAGCTGGACATTTTGTAATAAGTACCAGGTCAGCTCTTCTTGTTTGATCAAAAGTATCTCTAAAATTTCCTGTTGGAAGCAGATAAATTGGCTGTAATAGCGATTGGTATTCAAATAGCAAGATGGAACACCGGGGTTTAACTTTCCTGTGTTGATAGGCATCATCCAATATAATCAAATCATGATCCTTCTCAAGGATTTCAATTCCCTTAATTCGATTTTCATCAACTGATATGCTCACATCTGGAAAATTCTTTTTGAATTGTAAGGGCTCATCTCCTACTTGGCTTGCTTGATCTGCGATTTGTACATATCGAAAGCCTTTGGTTTTCCGTCCATATCCCCTGCTTAAAGTAGCGACCTTATATCTCCCCTGAAAATAACTGATTAATTTTTGAGCTAATGGGCTTTTTCCAGCTCCCCCTACTGCTAAATTTCCTATAACAATGGTAGGAATTTCAAAACTCCTTGATTTGAGAATGCGATGGTCATACAACTTATTCCTTACCCAGATCACAAGGGTATACAGGATAGTAAATGGAAATAATATCCATCGGAGGAGTTGCATAATTATTTTTTAATAAGCTTAATACCAACGTCATTTATCCCTCTTAAAGGATTGTCATTCATGTTTTGTTCTATTGAAAACACATAGATGCCCGTATCGGGAAATGAAATATTCTCCTTTATTAATTGGCTCTGTTCATAAATGTTTCCAGCTGATTTACCTGTCCAGCTCCCATCAGATTCTGCTAATTTAAACTCATAGCGTAGACTGCTGTCCTGACTTGATTTTCCGCGCTGATTTACTTGAAATGAGAATGAGGTATAGGGATAATAAGCTGTATGTCTAAGGTTAAAATACAGATCATACCGATTCTGCTTATCCTTCACTTCAACTTGGAATTCTGGTTTAAATCCGTTATCCCAGAGTTGTCCTGGAATAACGGAATTCTTTTCATAGAACGGTCCTTCCTGGCACGAAGCCAGTAAGAGAACAATAATACCTATGAATATATTTCTTCGCATGGGATTAATAATTACCCCTCTGAATTATTGTCTTTATTTCTGTTATTATTGTTTTTTCTATTCCTGTTTTGCGGTCTTCTACGATTTTGGGTAGCTTCATCACTGGAATTAGAGTTGCCGTTATTCTCCTTAGGCTTTTGTGGACCGTTATTGTTGCTTGGTCTTTGCTCATTCCTAGGTTTCTGAGGTTGTTTCTCCCCATTAGGGTTTTGAGCTCCCTCAGGATTACGCTTAGGCTTACGCTTCTTTTTCTTCCTATTACGGTCATCAAGTCGTGTTAAACTATCCTGCCCAACTACATTTTCATAATCCGGGTTAGGAACATTTACCGTTTCTTCTTTCTCAGGAATGAATAACTCCTGTGGCTTTTTGCCTTGTGAATTCATTTCAGCAAACTCTCTTACCTGTTCTACAGATAGTGGAATCCAAGACTCTGCATGTGGGTAAGTAAACCACATTGTTTTCTTGAATATATCTGTCTTTTGTAAGTAGGCAACGCCAGAATGTGTTTCTATACGGTCAACATTATTTGGAATGTCCTTAAGGGCATCCATATAGCTGTCAAGCTCATAGTTCAAACAGCACTTTAATTTACCACATTGGCCCGCCAATTTCAGCGTATTCAACGATAGGTTTTGATACCGTGCGGCTGAGGTAGAAACTGTTTTGAAATCTGTCAACCAGGTAGAACAGCATAGCTCCCTTCCACAGGAACCAATACCTCCCAGTCGGCTCGCCTCTTGACGCATACCAATTTGTCGCATTTCAATCCGGATGCGAAAGGCTTCGGCCATTCTTTTAATCAACTCCCGGAAATCAACACGACCTTCTGCGGTATAGTAAAAAGTCGCCTTGGTCTTGTCTCCTTGATAATCAACATCGGATATCTTCATAGATAAACCAAGCTCTAGCGCTAGATTCCTTGCGCGATGCATAGTTTCCCATTCTAATTCCTTTGCCAGATTATATTTGGCAACATCATTCTCGTTCGCCTTTCGGTAAACTTTCTTTAAAACGTCTTCAGGTTTGACGTTATTCTTTTTCAGTTGAAGCCGAACCAATTCACCCGTCAGCGAAACATGGCCAATGTCATATCCCCCCGTATTGGGCTCTACAACGACCATCTCTCCCATTTCTAGGTAAATATTGTCCGTATTAATAAAAAACTCCTTTCTAGAGCCTTTAAAACGAACTTCAACAATGTCAAAAGGTTTATAGTTAGATGGTAAGTCCATATCGACTAACCAATCGTAAATATCTAATTTATTACATCCGCTGGTCATGCACGTACCATTGTTATTACAACCTGCCGGTACCGTGCCTAGTGATTGACTTCCGCAACCACCCCCGGATGAGCAACTGCCACATCCCATATTTTTATAATTATATATATTGAGTCCCCTGAGGGAACGTATTATATTTAAATAGTAAAACTAACTGCAAAGATAAATCTAAAAATAATATTTTAGGATTTGCATTTCTTTCAACAGAATAATGCGTTTTCTCCAAAAGATCGATCGCAACCTCCAGCTGCTCTAAACTGCTGATTTCACTAAACTTTTTGACAAACCCCAACTCTGCATCCTTTAAAAAGACTAAATTGTCTAAACCTTGGTTTAATAACACAATCTGTCTTAAAACATTAATGCTGTAGAGCAAAAATAATTTTTGATTCTCACGCCCTAATTTGCTGATTTCCTCATCACAGATCTGTATAATGTTCAAGCCAGCATCTGTTACGATACAGCGTAACCACCGAATTAACAGATCAAAATTCTCATTTGTTGCCTCTTCAAGCTGATTAATCGCCGACTGTACATTTCCATCTGCAATAAAGGCGATCTCATTCGCTCGATTGACATCAATATGCTTGTCATTAACCAAAAACTGCAGAATCTCATCATTGGAAAGTTTATTGACTTTTACCAATTGGGTTCTGGAGATGATCGTATTTAATATTTTATCCTGGTTCTCAGCGACCAACAAAAACAAGGTCTTGGCCGGTGGTTCCTCAATAAGTTTTAATAACGCATTCCCTTGGGTATCCAAATATTCTGGCAACCACATGATTAAAACTTTATATTCAGCTTCAAAAGATTTTAAGCTCAGCTTTTTTATGATATCATGGGCTTCCGCAATATTGATGTTCGCCTGTTTATTCTCCGCCTCCAATTGATTTCGCCAATGCCCTAGGCTCATGTATGGGTTTTCCAAAAATGCCTTCCGCCAATCTTCCATATAGGTACTGGCTGTTTCATCCGCTTTCTTGGCGAAAAATGGATAGGAAAAATGCAAATCAGGATGTATCAATTTTTCATACTTGATACAGGAAGGACATCTTCCGCAACTATCGCTCGCTAATGGCTCCTCACAGTTTATGAATTGTGCGTAGGCCAATGCTAATGCCAAACTTCCAGAACCTTCAGGCCCTAAAAATAGCTGCGCATGGCTCACACGATTTTCATGAACCGTCGAAATAAGATGCTCTTTGAGCGCCTGATGGCCTACGATATTTTTAAATTGCATACCTAATCTTACAAATGTACAAATTTTAATGCAGTGCTTTTTAATGTTTATGCGCTTGAAGTCTAATTTGAATTGCAAAAAATTAGATTCTTTTCTGTATTATTGCAGTAAAATCTATTAGCTAAAAGAAATGAGATTTATTGTATCAACGTCCATATTACTGAAACAATTACAGGCTATTAGTGGCGCCTCTAGCTCCAGCACAGTGCTACCAATCCTTGAGAATTTTCTGTTCGAAATCAAAGAAAACATCCTGACCATTTCCGCTACGGATTTGCAAACCAGCATGGTGACGACTTTGCAAATCGAAGCAAAAGAAGAAGGACGTGTAGCAATGCCATCCAAAATCTTGATCGAAACGCTAAAAACGCTCCCTGATCAACCAGTGGCATTCTCAGTCGATACGAAAACTCTGGCTATCGAAATTTCCGCCGGTGATGGTAAGTACAAATTAAGCGGTGAAAATGCCGATGATTTCCCTAAAATCCCTGTCGTTGAAAATATTTCAACAGTCAATATTTCTGCACCAATTTTATTGGAAGCTATTAACAAAACAATTTTCGCAGTAAGCAATGATGAATTGCGACCTGCAATGTCCGGTGTATTCGTTCAATTGGCTGAACAGTCCATTACTTTTGTAGCAACTGATGCCCATAAACTTGTACGTTATCGCCGTACCGATGTAGGTGCTGAAAAAGCAACTTCTATAATCTTACCTAAAAAAGCACTAACACTATTGAAATCTTCACTCCCTTCTGATGATGTGAATGTTTCAGTGGAATACAACAATACAAATGCATTCTTCCAATTTGGAACAATCAATCTGATCTGCCGTTTAATTGATGAGAGATATCCTGATTATGAAGCCGTAATTCCGCGTTTAAACCCTAATAAACTTACCGTTGACCGTTCTTTGTTCTTAAACACACTACGTCGTGTAGTTATTTTCGCCAACAAAACTACCCATCAGGTACGTTTAAAAATCTCGGGAAGTGAACTTCATATCTCTGCTGAAGATCTTGATTTCTCTAATGAGGCTCACGAAAGATTAAGCTGTCAATTTGAAGGGGAAGACATGGAGATCGGTTTCAATGCCAAATTCCTGGTTGAAATGCTTAATAACTTAAACTGCGAAGAGGTTGTGCTCGAAATGAGTACTCCAAATCGTGCCGGTTTATTGGTTCCAGCAATCAAAGAAGATCATGAAGACATCTTGATGTTGGTTATGCCTGTAATGTTGAACAATATCTAATAAAACACAACCTTGGATTTAATCTCTGCCCTTATTGACTTTATCCTCCACATTGATGACCATCTGGTGGAAATCGTTAATAATTATCAGACATGGACCTATTTGATCCTGTTCCTGATTATTTTTGCCGAAACTGGACTTGTTGTTACTCCTTTCTTACCGGGTGACTCCTTATTATTTGCAGCTGGTGCTATTATTGCTAAACCAGAAACAGATCTTAACATTTTTCTGATGTGGGGACTGTTAATGATTGCTGGAATTTTAGGGGATTTGGTCAATTACCATATCGGTAAATACATCGGACCCAAAGCTTTCTCCGGAAAATATAAATTCCTCAAAAAAGAATATCTTGATAAAACTGAAAAGTTTTATGAAAAATATGGCGGTAAAACCATTATATATGCTCGTTTTGTCCCGATTATAAGAACTTTTGCTCCTTTCGTAGCTGGTGTCGGATCTATGTCATACGCTAAATTTGCATCTTACAATGTTATTGGTGCAATCCTTTGGGTTACTTCTTTCTTGTTTATAGGCTATTTCTTCGGAGGTCTTCCTATTATCAAGGACAACTTTACAATTGTAGTTTTTGCAATTATAATCCTTTCAATCTTACCTCCGGTTATTGAAGTCGTAAGGGAAAAATATAGAAAAAAAGATGCTAAATAAGTTTTAGACATCTATTCGATCTTTATAAGAAATATGAAATTAGCCCTGAATGCAGGGCTAATTTTTTTATCTATAATTTATTCTTTTTGGAGGGAGCTTGGTTCAATTGTTGCTTATTAGAATTGAATTTATAGTCATGGAATTAATATCTGCCTTAATCGATTTCATTCTTCATATCGACAAACATCTAATCGATATTACCCAAGAATATCAAATGTGGACCTATCTGATACTTTTCTTAATCATTTTTGCTGAAACAGGGCTGGTCGTTACGCCATTCCTTCCCGGAGATTCCGTACTTTTTGCAATGGGTGCCCTAATAGCAAAGCCAGAAACAAATTTAAATCTAATCGTGATGCTGGTTCTGCTTATCGCAGCAGCGATACTCGGTGATTTCGTAAACTATGAAATTGGGAAACATTTTGGACAAAGGGTATTCAGAAAAGATTCCAAGATCTTTAAACCCTCATACTTAGAAAAAACCCAGGGTTTTTACGACAAGTACGGGTTAAAAACAATTATTTACGCTCGTTTTGTCCCAATCGTAAGAACATTTGCTCCTTTTGTAGCAGGAGTTGTCAAGATGCCATACTCTAAATTTGGTTTATACAATATTGTCGGTGGGATTCTTTGGGTAACCTTGTTCCTTTTAGGAGGATTCTTTTTCGGACAGATTTCATTTGTCAAGAATAACTTTTCTATCGTCGTTCTCGCCATCATTGGAATCTCGCTACTGCCCCCAATCATTGAAGTAATCAAAGAGAAATTCACAAAAAAATCTGTTTAATTCAAAAGCTTGTTTAAACGTTGAGTTTAAATCGCAGTCTTTATCTTAAACATTTCTATGAGATATATTTTATTTGCTTTTATCCTATGGGCACAGCCCATTTTAGCCCAAAACATCAAAGTCGATCGTAGAGAAGCGAAACAAGCTTTCAATTACCTGAATGCCTTTCGTATGAACCCCAAAAAATACGGCAAGGAGATTAAAGTGAACAATCTAAAGAATGTCAAACAAACCAAACTCATATGGAACGACAAACTAGCTCGTGTTGCTGAAGAAAGAGCTAAGGACATGGCTAGAAGAAATTACTTCGATCATACCGATCCGGACGGATACGGCCCTAACTTTCATATTAGCGAAGCTGGATATTACCTCAACCCCGACTGGCTGAAGAAACGCTCCACAAATAACTTTGAGTCCATTGCAGCAAACCATGAAACGGCAATCGACGGAATTAAATCATTCATCATTGGACGTGGTTCTCCAGGCTTCATGCATAGAAAGCACATGCTGGGATTAGACCAATGGAACGGTTCTTTACAAGACGTCGGGATTGGATTTGTCCACGTGAAAAGAGGTGCTGCCTATAAAACTTATTTATGCGTGTTAATCGCAAAACATGATTGGTAATTTCTTTTCTTAATTTTTATACCTTTGCATATGATAAAATCAATGACAGGTTACGGTATTGGTACTGCTGATAATAGTACGGTTAAATATACTGTAGAGATCAAATCCTTAAATTCTAAGTTCTTAGAACTGAACCTTCGTTTGCCAAAGGCTGTATCTGATAAAGAACTATTACTTCGTGGGGAGTGTAGTAAATTGATTGAACGTGGTAAGGTAAATATCAATATTTCAACGGAATACGTTGACCAAACCGCAAAAGGTGCAACAATTAACGCCGATCTATTAAAAGCATATTATAAGCAATTGCAGGATATCGCATTTCAACTCGGCGATACGAAATCAAACATGTTTGAATTAGCATTAAATATGCCTGAAGTAATCAGCCATGATGATGAGGTTGACGAAGAGGAGGGAAAAGTATTGGTTGATGCATTTCATGCCGCAATTAAGAAATTCAATAAATTTAGAGAAGATGAAGGGTCTGTCCTGAAAAAAGACCTAGAATATCGCGTTTCCTTGATTTTATCATACCTGACCGAAGTTGAAGCTGTGGAAGGTAGCCGTATTCCTTTGATTCGCGAAAGAATCAATCAATACATGGAAGACGCCGTAGGAAAAGAAAATGTAGATATGAATCGTTTCGAGCAGGAACTGGTTTTCTATATTGAAAAGTTAGATATTACTGAAGAAAAGGTCCGCCTCCGCTCACACTGCAATTACTTTGTTGAAGCATTAAATAGTCAGGATTCCAATGGTAAGAAATTAGGATTTATTTCCCAAGAAATGGGTCGTGAAATCAATACCTTAGGTTCAAAAGCTAATAACGCGCAGATCCAACAAATCGTCGTTAAGATGAAAGATGAATTGGAGAAGGTGAAAGAACAACTATTAAACGTCTTATAGAATGAGCGGCAAACTAATTATTTTTTCTGCTCCATCAGGAGCGGGCAAAACCACTATCGTAAGAAGGTTGCTAGAAAAACACGGAGACAAAATTTCCTTTTCCATTTCTGCCAGCACCCGTGCTCCTCGCGGTAATGAAGTGAACGGTGAAGATTATTATTTCATCTCTAAAGAAGATTTCCTTCATAAAGTTGCTAAACACGAATTTATTGAATTTGAAGAAGTTTATTCAGGTACCTTTTATGGAACCTTGCGTTCAGAGGTAGAGCGTATTTGGAATGAAGGAAAACACGTTATTTTTGATATTGACGTTGTTGGAGGACTTCGATTGAAATCAAAATTCCCTGAACAGGCATTAGCGATTTTTGTAAATCCTCCTTCAATTGAGGTACTAAAGGAAAGATTGACAGGAAGAGGAACGGATTCTGAAGAAAAACTTAAAGAAAGATTTGCAAAGGCAGAACACGAATTAACATTCGCCGATAAATTTGATGTAATCCTTCAAAATAACGACTTAGAAACCGCTTGTGCCGAAGCTGAAAAACTAGTTTTAGATTTTATTAATTCCTAATTATGGCAAATAGTAAAGTTGGTTTATTTTTTGGCTCCTTCAACCCGATACATATAGGTCATTTGATCATCGCCAATTATATGGCCAATTATACTTTCCTTGATGAAGTTTGGTTCGTAGTTTCCCCTCAAAATCCGTTTAAGGATAAAAAAAGCTTGGGAAATATGTATGACCGACTAGAAATGGTCAACCTTGCAATTGATGGTGCCGACAATCTGAGAGCTAGTGATATCGAATTCAGCCTTCCTCAACCTTCGTATACTATAGATACCCTAACACATCTTTCTGAAAAATACCCAACCAAAGAGTTCCTCCTGATTATGGGAGAGGACAATTTAATGGGACTCACAAAATGGAAGAATGCCGATATTTTACTCCGGGACTATAAAATTATTGTCTATCCCCGTCCAGGCTATGATGCCGGAGAAATGAGAAACCATCCAGCAATTAGCATGACCGACACTCCGGTTATGGAATTATCTTCTACATTTTTGAGAAATGCTATCAAAGAAGGAAAATCAGTAAAATTTTACACCCCAGATCCGGTTATTGATTTTATAGATAAAAAAGGACTATACTCTTAATTTTAATTTCTTGAGTTTCATGAAAAAACTCAGAGTCTCCAAAACTATTTCAAATACTTCTTGTTTTACTTATATATCATATTAAACAATAGGAGGAAATAAGAAATGGATAAATTAGATTTAAAAGGTAAGTGGAACGAACTTAAAGGTAAAATCAAACAAGAATACGCGGAATGGACTGATGATGATTTAGCTTACGAAGAAGGTAAGGATGATGAATTATTAGGAAAGCTACAACAGAAGTTAGGCAAGACCAGAGAAGAAGTTGTTGACTGGTTGAATAAACTAGGTTAATTCCATAAAACATATAAAAGGTTGGCATTTATGCCAACCTTTTTTTGTTGTTTTTTTGGGGGTTTCATTTTGTCTTTGCTCGTGTTTTAGTCGTGTTTTGCTCGTGTCTCGTCCACACCTCATCCAGCGGTGATCCACAGCTCGTCCGGATATCAGCGGACCAGCTGTGGACAAGGTCATAACATTGTGCGGATGAGAGCAGAGCAAAACACGACCAAAACCAAAATCAAGCACAAGCATAAATTGAATAAGTTGAAGCTATAATTTGTTAACTTAGCAGTATGACGAAAAAGAAACCCACCATATTAGTTGTGAATGATGATGGCATAACCGCTCCGGGAATTAAGGTTTTGTTGGAGGTGATGCAGGAGATTGGAAATGTGGTTGTTGTTGCGCCAGACAGTCCACAATCTGGAATGGGACATGCAATAACCATTGGTAAGCCTTTAAGGTTAGACAAAATTGACCTTTATGAAGGCGTTGAAATGTACAAATGTTCAGGAACTCCGGTTGACTGTGTAAAATTGGCAGTTAATAAAATCTTTAAAGGAAAAAAGCCGGATCTGTGCGTATCGGGGATTAACCATGGATTGAATTATTCGATTAATGTATTGTATTCAGGAACGATGTCTGCTGCGGTAGAAGGTGCTATTGAGGGCATACCTTCAATTGGATATTCATTAGATGATTTTGCCTATAATGCAGATTTCTCACATACTCGTTCGTGGGTTAAAACGATAGCTGAGCAAGTATTATTAAATGGGTTACCTAAAAACTCACTGTTGAATGTTAATTTCCCGAATAAGAGTGTTGAAATTAAGGGAATAAAAATCTGTAGGCAGGCTAATGCGAAGTGGTTTGAGGAATTTGACGAGCGTTTGGACCCATACAACCGGGAATATTTTTGGATGACGGGTAATTTCGATCTGCAAGATCGCGGGGAGGATACGGATGCTTATGCCATTAATAATGGCTATGTATCTATAGTTCCTACGCAGTTTGATATGACCGCTCATCATGTGATTCCAGAATTGAATTCTTGGTCTTTTGATAAATAGAATGAAGAACAGTGTTTTAGTAGGCTTTTTATTGGGATTAATCTTTCCATTACTTGCCTTTATTTTGATGCGTTATACGGATGTTCAGTCACAATTATTTCCTGATAAACCGACAGGACTTTATGTCATTGCGGCTGCAATTAATTTAGTTGGCTGTTGGATTAGTTATAAGAAGGAAATGGATAAGTTTGGAAATGGCTTGGTATTGGCGACATTTTTAGGGATGATGTTATTGGTTTTTACGAAGAACATCAGCATTTTTTAATTAAGATAATATGGAACTATCCTTGGGTTTTTCACCCTGTCCAAATGATACATTTATTTTTGATGCATTAATTCACAATAAGATTGATTGTGAAGGTTTGCAGTTTCACGTGGAATACCATGATGTTGAGACCCTGAATGCAAAAGCATTCCGTGGGGACTTGGATATCACGAAATTAAGCTATCATGCTTTTGCCTATGCGGTTGAGGATTATGAGTTGCTAGATTCGGGTTCTGCACTAGGTTTTGGCGTAGGGCCGTTGCTAATTTGCAAGGATGAGCATTTGGCGAAAGAATTAGCCGCATTTGTTGGAAAGGCAGAAATGCCCGAGAAATTCAAGTCATTACGTGTTGGAATTCCCGGAAAATATACAACAGCGAATTTTTTGCTGGGCCTGGCATTTCCTGAACTAAGCAATAAAGAGATTATGGTATTTTCCGATATCGAAAAGTCTTTGCTGGATGGAAGCATCGATGTTGGCCTAATTATTCATGAAAATAGATTTACTTATATGGAAAAGGGTCTTCAAAAAATTGTTGACCTGGGTGACTATTGGGAAAAGACAACAGGCTCTCCTATTCCATTGGGAGGTATCGTGATCAAAAGAACCCTGCCACAAGAGGTAAAAGATAAAGTGAATCAATTGATTTCAGAGAGTGTTCAATTTGGTTTCGAAAATCCAAAGTCTGGATTGGAATATATCCGTTCTCATGCTCAGGAAATGGATGAATCCGTGATGTATAAACATATAGAATTATATGTCAATAAATATTCTGAGAACTTGGGTGATGAAGGCAAAAAGGCGATTAGACAGATGTTCGAGAAGGCTAGGGAATTGAACTTAGTGCCCAATACGGAGAAAAACTTGTTTTTAGTAAAATAATTAATAAAAAAGAATCAGGAACGTATTAGTTATCAACCTTAATAACTAAATTTGCCCGATTAATGTCAAAATGTCTGTCAATTTGAATTGGATTCATTATTGTACATGCGAATAGAGAAATAAAAAATTATGTTAAAGTTTTTAAGCAAATTATTTGGTAGTAAGTCTGAAAGAGATGTTAAAGGAGTACAACCATTAGTAAATAAAATCAAGGAAGAATACGAGAAATTATCTGGATTAACGCACGATGAGTTACGCGGAAAGACCCTAGATTTTAAACAGAGAATCAGCGACTATTTGCAGGAGATCGACACTGAGATCAACGGTTTAAAAGAGTCTGCTGAAGCTACAGAGGATATGGAGCTAAAAACTTCAACCTACGACAAGATTGACAAATTGACAAAAGATCGCGACAAGAAGCTTGAGGAAGTATTATTAGAGATATTACCTGAAGCTTTTGCTGTTGTTAAGGATACTGCACGTCGCTTTACTGAAAATAAAGAAATTGAGGTTACGGCATCACAGTTCGATAGGGACATCGCAGCTCGTAAACCTAACGTTAGCATTCAAGGTGATAAAGCATTTTGGAAAAACACCTGGACTGCTGCAGGAACAGAGGTTACCTGGAATATGGTTCACTACGATGTACAGTTGATCGGTGGTATCGTGCTACATCAAGGTAAAATCGCTGAGATGTCTACGGGTGAGGGTAAAACCTTAGTAGGTACGTTGCCAACCTATCTTAATGCATTAGCAGGTCAAGGTATTCACATCGTAACGGTGAATGATTACTTAGCACGTCGTGACTCGGAATGGAATGGTCCAATCTTCGAATTCCATGGAATGAGCGTAGACTGTATTGACAAGTATCAGCCGAACTCACCACAACGTCGTCAGGCTTATTTGAGTGACGTCGTTTATGGAACGAACAATGAGTTTGGTTTCGATTACCTACGTGACAACATGACGAACACGAAAGAGTCGATGGTACAGCGTAAATTGCACTTTGCAATGATTGATGAGGTGGATTCTGTATTGATCGATGACGCTCGTACGCCATTGATTATCTCCGGTCCTATTCCAATGGGTGACCAACATGAGTTCTATCAATTGAAACCAAGAATTGAACGTTTAGTAAACGCTCAAAAAGCATATATCAACACCGTATTAAACCAAGCGAAAAAAGCAATTGCTGATAATGACACCGATCCTGAAAAAGGAGGATTGGCATTATTCCGTGCATATCGTGGTTTGCCTAAAAACAAAGCGTTGATCAAATATCTATCTGAAAGCAATCACCGTCAGATTCTTCAAAAGGTTGAAAATTATTACATGCAGGAGCAAAACCGCCATATGCCAAAGGCAGATGCTGAATTGTTCTTTGTAATTGACGAGAAAAACAATCAGGTAGAATTAACAGAAAAAGGTATTGAGTTAATTACGGCAACAGGAGAAGATCCAAATTTCTTCATTCTACCGGATGTAGGTACTGAGATTGCGGAGATTGAAAAATCAGAAATCCCTGTTGAGGAAAAAGCGCAGAAGAAAGAAGAGTTAATGCGTGATTACTCGATCAAAGCTGAGCGTATCCATTCCATCAACCAGTTATTGAAGGCTTATACTTTATTTGAAATTGACGATCAATATATCGTTGACGAGGGTAAGGTTAAGATTGTTGATGAACAAACGGGTCGTATTATGGATGGCCGTCGTTATTCAGACGGATTGCACCAGGCAATTGAGGCTAAGGAAAATGTTAAAGTAGAGGACGCGACACAAACTTATGCGACCATTACCTTACAGAACTACTTCCGTATGTACCATAAGTTATCAGGAATGACAGGTACAGCATCTACAGAGGCGGGAGAGCTTTGGGAAATCTACAAATTAGATGTTGTTGAGATCCCTACTAACAAAGGAATACAACGTGATGACCGTCAAGATTTGATCTATCGTACGGCACGTGAAAAATATAATGCGGTAGCACAAGAAATCCAAACATTGACTGAACAAGGCCGTCCGGTATTGGTTGGTACTACGTCGGTTGAGATTTCGGAATTATTAAGCCGTATGTTGAAATTACGCGGTGTAAAACACAATGTATTGAACGCTAAATTACACCAGAAAGAGGCTGATATCGTTGCAGAGGCTGGTCGTCCAGGACAGGTAACTATTGCTACCAACATGGCGGGTCGTGGTACGGATATTAAGCTTACGGAGGAAGTTATTAACGCGGGAGGATTGGCAATTATTGGTACCGAGCGTCACGAGTCACGTCGTGTTGACCGTCAGTTAAGAGGTCGTGCAGGACGTCAAGGTGACCCAGGATCATCCCAATTCTTTGTTTCATTAGAGGATCCGTTGATGCGTTTATTTGCATCTGAGCGTATTTCTAACTTGATGGTTAAGATGGGTGTTGAAGATGGAGAAGTGATGCAACATGGTATGTTGACCAAATCTATCGAAAGAGCACAGCGCAAAGTAGAAGAGAACAACTTTGGAACGCGTAAGCATTTGTTAGAATATGACGATGTGATGAACTCACAGCGTACAGTAATCTATACTAAACGGAAGAATGCATTATTTGGAGAGCGTTTAGATGTTGATTTGAACAACACAATTTACGATGTTGTTGAGGATGTTGTTTTGCAGGCAAAAGAAGACAATTCATTTGATGAATTTCAAATAGAAGTTATCCGTGTATTTGCAATCAATCCTGAAATTACCCAAGAAGAATTTGCTAGTGAATCCGTTCCTAGCCTAGTTGATAAGCTATTTGACCAAGTAATAGGTTATTACCATCGCAAAGCAATTAACGTTGCGGAGCAGACCTTACCGGTATTGACAAATGTACTTGCTGAGCGTGGAAGCATGATAGAAAATATCATTGTTCCTTTTTCAGATGGAATTCGTGGCATTCAAGTTGCTACAAATCTTCAAAAAGCTGTAGAAAGTAAGGGGAAAGAAGTTTTCAAATCATTTGAAAAAGGCATTGTATTAGCTTTGATCGATGAGGCATGGAAAGAGCATCTACGAGAAATGGATGATTTGAAACAATCTGTACAGAATGCTAGATATGAGCAGAAGGATCCGATCATTATCTATAAAATGGAGGCTTACAACTTGTTTAAAACCATGTTGGCCGGCATGAATAAAGATATTGTAAGTTTCTTGTTCAAAGGCGAGATTCCTGGACAGCAGCAAGAACCTCAAAACATTCAAGCAGCACGCCCAGAGGCACCTAAGGTAAAGGTTAAAGAAACAAAAGAAGAGTTAAGTTCTCCGACAGGAGTTTCTGAAGAAGACTTGAATACGCAAGATCCTCAGATAACTCAGCCAATTCGTAAAGAGCAGGCTATTGGAAGAAATGATGAATGTCCTTGTGGTTCTGGGTTGAAGTATAAAAACTGTCACGGAAAACAAGGTTAATAAAACAATGAAATACAAGGGATTTATAGTAAGCTGTTTAATTCTATTCGCTTTGGTATCAGTATCGAAAGCGCAAGAAAACAAGGTAAACGTTGAAAAAGATTCATTAATAGGTCTTTTACAGGAATACCGATCATTTTACGCAATAAATCCATCTGCGAACAAAGCAGTAAGTTTGGAGCCTAAAACCATTGACAAATCGAGGGCAACCCGAGTAAAAGTCCGTGGTTTTAGGGTTCAGATTTTTTCAGGTTCAAGCCGTCGGGAAGCTGAGAATGTTCAGCGAGGATTTCAAAGCCAGAACTCTGAAATTAATGCTTACCTAGATTATGTAGAACCAAACTACAGGGTCAAAGTTGGTGACTTTACAAGCCGTTCCGCAGCAACGGAATATATGAGAAAGCTTCGCGGTACATACAGAAATGTTTTTGTGTTTGTCGAAGATGTCTGGACCTGGCAATAGTGGAGGAACGACATGTCTATATCAAAACAGAGAATTCAAGAATTAGCCAAATCCTATTTTCAAGATACGGTAAATAACAGAAGGTTTTTACACGAGAACCCTGAGCTTTCATTTGAAGAATATAATACTTCGGCATTCGTAAAACAGATTTTAACGGATTTAAACATTCCGTTTGAATCGATGGCGAATACGGGTGTTGTAGCCTTGATTAAAGGTGAAATTCCTTCGGACAAAGTTTTGGCGTTACGAGCGGATATGGATGCCCTTCCAATTACGGAGGTAGAAGGCAGATCATACGGCTCTAAGAATATCGGTGTGATGCATGCTTGTGGGCATGATGTTCATACATCTTCATTATTGGGTATTGCCAAGATTTTAAATGATCTGAAGTCGGAAATTGGAGGTACAATAAAATTAATCTTCCAACCTGGAGAAGAAAGACTACCAGGAGGAGCTTCTTTAATGATTAAAGAAGGAGTACTTCAAAATCCAGAACCGCAAGGAATTGTTGGCCAACATGTGATGCCATTAATTGAGGCAGGAAAAGTAGGATTTCGTTCAGGAAAATACATGGCTTCCTGTGATGAATTGTTCATGACGGTAAAAGGAAAGGGCGGTCATGGAGCACATCCCCATCAAAATATTGATCCTATTGCCATTACTGCACAGATTATAACGGCAATGCAACAAATTGTTAGCCGAAATGCTGATCCAAGAACTCCCTCTGTTTTATCTTGGGGAAAGATTGTTGGAAATGGAGCGACAAATGTCATTCCAGATGAAGTTTACCTAGAGGGTACATTCCGCACCTTTGATGAGGCCTGGAGAGTTGAAGCGCATGAAAAGATGGTAAAAATGGCGGTTGGTATTGCTGAGAGCATGGGCGCAATCTGTGATTTTGAAGTAAGAAAAGGATATCCTTTTTTAATTAATGAAGCAAAAATCACAGCTGCAGCACAGTCTTATGCTGTGGACTACCTCGGTGCCGAAAACGTTGTTGAATTGGATTTGTGGCCAGCAGCAGAAGACTTTTCCTATTATTCCCAAGAAACAAATGCCTGTTTCTATCGATTAGGAACCGGAAACAAAGCAAAAGGAATTACCTCGGGAGTTCATACACCAACATTTGATATAGAAGAAACAGCCCTTGAAACTAGCATAGGCTTAATGTCTTATATTGCTGTTCGTTATTTAGGAGAATAAATTATGTCCTCTCACCATATCGTACGGGAGAATCAGGAACCAGCACTCTTCATCTTTGATTCAACAGCTTTATCAACTAAATATTTAAACCAACTATTAGAATGGAGTCCTACCCTAATCAGCACTTCTTCTCAATATGATATCCTTAGATCTAGGGAAATAAAAGTCGATGTTATTTTGGACAATCAGCAATTTCCAGCTGATTTATTAGAAGAAAACATAACTGTAATCCCTTATACGACTTCATTTTTAAATTCTTTATTTACTTATTTAAGAGAGAAGAAGAATTTTGCCGTAAATATAGTAACAGATGAACCCGATGGGGAAAAATACCTATCCTACCTTTCTGAGTTTGTTGTTATATTATTAAATGGATCGAGGAAAACCTTAATGGTAAAGAAGTACGAAAAATGGCTTCCCAAAGGGTTTTCGTTGATAATTGAGCGATTCAAAGGAGATTATTCAAAATTGATCAATTTAGTACATACCGGAGGAAATGAATTTCATGTAAAGGAAGATGGGTTTATCTCCATTCCTGCACAAGAAGATTATATATTCATATCGGAGGAAATATGATTGAGATTTTAAAGGCAGGGATAGAAGATTCAAAGTTGATTCAAGAGTTGGCTTATGCTATTTGGTATCCGACTTATGGCTCTATCCTAAGTAAGAAGCAAATTGATTTTATGCTAGAGAATATTTATTCGATAGATTCACTTCAATCTTCAATGTTAGGGAGTAGTTCCTTTTATCTTCTTTATGAGGAAGGAAATGCGGTAGGCTTTATGGGGGTTGATCCCAAGGCAGATCGATTAAGAATAGAAAAGATTTATTTGCTGCCTAGTACCCAGGGAAAAGGTTTTGGTAAACTATTGATTGATTTTGCGGGAGATCTAGCGAGGAAAATGGGTTTTAACGAGCTAGAGCTAAATGTAAACCGCGGAAATAATGCGTATTTATTTTATCTGAAACAAGGATTTCAAGTAGTAGAGGAAGTTGATATCCCCTACTACGAGTTTATTCTTAATGATTATGTAATGCGTAAAAGCTTAATCTCTTAACTTTTCCACCCGACTTGGGGTCTGTTTTCCATTGATTATTCCAATTGCTCCCGTAGCAATAGCCTCAATGCTGGATTTAATATTATTAATATCCAATGTTTCCACTTCATCATCTACAGTATGATAATATTGATCTTTATCGATCTGGGAAGTTGAGAATGTATGTGCAGGAACTCCCAATGCTGCCAAGACAGCATTGTCGCTGCGGTAGAATAAGTTTTGAGTAGTGTAAGGGTCTGGGTGGAATGTAAATTCAGAGCCTTTCAAATTCTCTTGCATTAATTTGCCCAAATTAGATGCATCGTAACCCGTAATATAAAGACTATTGGGACCAAATTTAGAGTCTTTGCCAATCATTTCAATATTGATCATGGCTACCACCTTTTCAGGGTCGATATTATTTGAGAAAAATTTAGAACCAAACATACCTATTTCTTCACCGGTGAAAGCTACGAAAATAAGCGTACGTTCATTATTGTTAAGTTTTTTATAATACCTAGCTAATTCAATCATTGCGGTTGTCCCCGATGCATCGTCATCAGCTCCATTTGCAATTGAATCCTGTCCTACGGCCTGAATTATTCCGATATGGTCGTAATGGCAGGAAAAGATTACATATTCATCCGGTTTAGATTTTCCTGGAATGATGGCAGCCACATTGAACATTGGGAATTTTGAATTACTTCGAGATTGAGAAACCGTATAAGTATTCGAAATGCCATCAGCAATAACAAAGACTTTTGCACCAGCAGAGGGTTTCTTTTGGTCGGTAAAAGTAATGCTTTCTCTATTATAAATTCTTTTGAACCTTGCTAGAAAAGGCGCATGTTTTTTATCTACAAGAATAATGGCTTTTGATGTGTCTTTTTGTACGATTTCTCTAAATCTTTGTGAAAAATCATCAGCCTCTGTAATGGTATATTGCTTGAGATCCTGATCCTTTTCGGTAATAGGAGTATTTAGTTCGCCAATAATAAGGAATTCATCCTCAGGTATTGATTTTTTACCGAATGTTACATTCTGTTCGGATACTTTAGATCGGTCAACGATAAAGGATTGTCTAAAATTATCTTCTTTATAAGGTTTAAGACCAATTTGTTTAAACTCATCAGCAATAAAATCAGCAGCTTTTCCGATATCGATTTGATTTAAAGCAGACCTACCTCTCATATCGTCTGATGCGAGGGTATTTAATATTCTAGAAATATTTTCAGTACTGGTAATTTGCTTATCCTGAGCGCATGCAAGATGGAATAGAAGACCAAAGACCAGTAGGGAAAAGAATTGTTTTCTCATGAGCATAATGTTTGCGATGAAAATACAAAAATTCTAAACGAATGGCAGGCTGTTTGATTGTAAAATATTTATATTTGATAAAAAGCCCACTATGAAAGAAATTAGCGTTCAAGAGTTAAAGGACATGATGGATCATAATGTCGAGTTTCAATTAATCGACGTTCGTGAACCTTTTGAATATGAAGTATCTAATCTTAATGGAGTAAATATTCCATTATCAGGAGTTGTTATCGAGTCGGATAAGATTTCAAAGGACATTCCCGTAGTAATTCATTGTCGTTCCGGAAAGCGTAGTGCTCAAGCAGTTATGCTATTAGAGCAGGAAGGATTTACGAATTTATCGAACCTTCAAGGCGGAATTTTAGCTTGGAAAGAAGAGTTTGATCCAGAAATGGATGTTTATTAAGAAACAGTAAATCAATAAAAAGCTCAAGAATGTCTTGAGCTTTTTATTTTTAGGGCATTTTTTTGCTTAAATGCTAATCATTAGGGGTTCTCATTATAATTTGTGAAATAATTATGTTTTTATCGGTTTGTGCATTATTAAAATGATAAAAGAACTAACTTTATAGTATTGTACCAAGCGTAAACAAAAACATAATTTTATGTCAAATCCATCCAACACAACTTACAGCTTCTTTCAGGGAGTGGGTCGTAATTTTGACAAAGCGGCCAAGTTCACTAAATTCTCATCTGGCATCTTAGAACAGATCAAGGCATGTAATTCAATTTTGAGGGTAAAATTTCCTGTAAAAATTGGAGACAATGTTGAAGTAATCGAAGCTTATCGGGTTCAGCATTCACACCATAAACTACCATGTAAAGGTGGTATTCGTTTTAGTATGGAGGTTGATCAGGATGAAGTGATGGCCTTGGCGTCTTTAATGACCTATAAATGTGCGATAGTGAATGTTCCCTTTGGAGGAGCCAAAGGAGGGATAAAAATCGATAGCAAGAAATATTCAGAATATGACTTGGAAAAGATTACCCGTCGTTATACCACAGAATTGGTAAAGAAAAATTTTATAGGCCCAGGAACAGATGTACCAGCCCCCGATTATGGTACAGGTGCAAGAGAAATGAGCTGGATTGTGGATACTTATACCACCTTAAACCCTAATGAGATTAATGCACAAGCCTGTGTAACAGGAAAACCTGTATCGCAAGGCGGAGTAAGAGGGCGAGCTGAAGCAACCGGATTAGGTGTTTTCTTTGGGACTCGGGAAGCTTGTAAAAATGAAGAAGACATGGAAAGGCTAGGTCTGACGACTGGTGTTGAAGGGAAAAAGGTTATAGTGCAAGGATTGGGGAATGTTGGCTATCATGCTGCCAAATACTTTCAAGAAGCTGGATCTATTTTAGTTGGACTGATTGAATATGAAGGAGCCATCTATAATGAAAACGGTTTGGATTTGGAGGAAGTTGTTGCGCACCGGAAAACAACGGGTTCGATTTTAAATTTTCCTGGATCGACGAGTATTCAAGAGTCTGCAAAAGGATTGGAGTATCCCTGCGATATATTAATTCCAGCAGCTTTAGAATCCGTAATTAACGGGGATAATGCGGAACGTATTCAGGCACAAATCATAGGTGAAGCGGCCAATGGCCCATTAACACCTGAGGCGGATGAGGTCTTTAATCGAAAGGGAAAATTAGTCATTCCAGATATTTATCTGAATGCTGGAGGAGTTACTGTGTCATATTTTGAATGGTTAAAGAATTTAAGTCATGTTCGGTATGGCCGTTTGGAGAAAAGATTCAGTGAAAATATGTATGCTGAGATCTTGAATATCATTGAATCGATGACCAATCAAAAGGTTACCAAATTAGAGCGCAAGATAATTTTAAGGGGCCCTGATGAAGTAGATTTAGTTTATTCTGGATTAGAAGATACGATGATCGGTTCTTACCAAGAAATTCATCAAATCTGGAAAAACATGGAAGGCGTTGAGGATCTTCGAACTGCGGCATTTATATGTGCAATCAATAAGGTTGGAGAATCATACAAAGAATTGGGAATTTTCCCATAGACAATAGAGGGATTTTATCCTTAACTTTGTTCTATGAATAAATTATTTCACCAGACTAAACAGGCATTTCTATTTAGTCTGGTTTTTTATATCCTCTCCATCCTGCTGTTTATCCTCAGAGTTTGGTTTGCTCCTATCCTATTGAGTATTTCTGGCCTTCTATCTTTGGTCTGGGTTATCATGGTTTTGTTGGAAATTATTAAATCTCCCAGAATTTCGGATTTGGAAAGATTATTAATGGTTTTATTCGTGATAATGGGAAATATTTTAGCGGGAATAGTGTATTTTTATTTCCTGCGGGAACGCGTTACGGGTTACAAAGTAATTAAGAAGAAATGACGAAGAAGTTTATATTGAATTTATTGCTCAATCTAGGGATTGTGTTTTTGGTATTGAGTGCTTGGGCAGGTTATAATAGTGGTCAAATGCTTTATTTGGGTATTTCCATTGCCTTATTGGTTGTATTGATCTATTTGAAAGTTGTTTTGTTAAAACAGGTTAATAGAGATGTGCGGTTGAAGCAAGAGGAAAAGGCAAGGTTGGCACAGCAAGAAATGAAACAAAAGAAAAGGGCTAAAAAATAGCCCTTTATTATTTTTAAAGATTTGATTACTTAACAAAAGGAGGTTTTCTAACCACAGCTTTAATTGGCTGATTACGGATTGAAATAAAGATTTCGGTACCATCTTTAGCAAAAGCGGTATCCACATAACCTAAACCGATTGATTTTTTAAGGGACGAGGACTGCGTACCAGAGGTAACACGACCAATTTTGTTTCCATCAGCATCATGGATTTCATAATCATGACGAGGTATACCTCTAGCAATCATTTCGAATCCAACTAATTTTTGGGAAACACCTTTTTCTTTTTCAGCTTTAAGATTATCAGCGTTTACAAAGTCTTTTGTAAATTTAGTAACCCAACCTAATCCAGCTGCTAAAGGAGAAGTATTATCATCTATGTCATTTCCGTATAGACAGAAACCCATCTCAAGGCGTAGCGTATCTCTAGCACCTAATCCAATAGGTTTGATTCCATAAGGATTTCCTGCTTCCATAATAGCATTCCAAACTTTTTCAGCGTTTTCATTAGCAACGTAGATTTCAAATCCACCAGCCCCTGTATATCCAGTTGCAGAAACTAATACATTATCAACGCCGGCGAACGTACCTTTTTGGAAGGAATAGTATTCCATAGGAGCAAGTTCTATATCGGTTAATCCTTGAAGTGCGTCAGCAGCTTTAGGTCCTTGAACGGCAAATAAAGAGGTTTCATCGGAAATGTCTTTCATTTCAACATGATCTGTATTGAATTTGCTAATCCAATTCCAATCTTTCTCAATATTAGAAGCATTCACAACAAGTAAATAGGTTGTGTCATCAATTTTATAGGTTAAAAAGTCATCGACAATACCACCATTTTCATTAGGTAAGTATCCGTATTGAACTTTACCATCATAAAGTTTAGATGCATCGTTAGAAGATACTTTTTGGATAAGGTCAAGGGCTTTCTCGCCTTTTAAGATAAACTCGCCCATGTGGGATACATCGAACATACCAACCGCAGTACGAACGGTTTCATGTTCATCGTTGATACCCGAATATTGAACAGGCATATTAAATCCGGCGAAAGGAACCATTTTCGCTCCTAATGCAATATGAACGTTTGATAACGCAGTATTTTTCATATTATTTCAATGAGTTTTAGTTCCTGCAAAAATAGGAAATTTACTTTAGATTAACGGACATCAGAACCCTGTAGTCCCAAAATCTCTAGTGCTCTTTGGAACTCCGGTTGAACATTGGCTTGAATAAGGATGTTTTCTTTCGTTTTAGGATGTTGGAATTCTAAGGACTTGGCGTGAAGCAACATGGTATCATGCTGAAAAGTTTCCTTCCAGAGTTTATTTTGTTTGTTGCAACCATGAGGTCTATCCCCTATTATCGGATGGAAAATATGGGCGAAATGCTTTCTGATTTGATGCATTCTGCCGGTTTGGGGCTTTGCCAGCACCAATGAATAGCGAGAAGTTGGAAAATTTCCGAAAGGCAAATCAATCTCTGTTAGAGCTAGGGTTGTATAATTTGTTAAAGCATCCTGTATTGTTCCATTCTCCTTCTTTAAGGGATAATCAATTGTCCCATCGGGTATGGTATGGCCTCTGAGGACAGCTAAATATTCTTTTTTGATTAGATTTTGGGAGAATGCAGTTTGAATGCCGCTGTCCATTTCCTTGTTTAATGAAAATAGAAGGACGCCGGCCGTTTTTCTGTCTAATCGGTGAGCTGGAAATACGGTTTTCCCAATTTGATCTCGAAGAATTTGAAGGGCGAATTCGGAAGTGTCGGCGGCAATAGATGATCGATGAACGAGTAAGCCGTGAGGTTTGTTGATTGCAATTAATTCCTCATCCTCGAATAGAATTTCAAGCATTATTGTTTCTTTAAGGCATCCATCAACAATCCGGCCTTTTCGTCAATCTTGGAACTAATCCATACTTGACCAAATGCTCCTCCCCCAATAACTAGCTTTTCGCTATTCCAATTTATTTTTGTCAATGAAAAAAGATAGTAGTTTTCAGTATATGTATAGTTGTTAATGAATTCCTTTACCACTTGATCACCAAAAAGCATCATACCAAAGTCAACGGCGTCTTTGTGTTCATAAGCCAGTTGTTTCTTTAGGATTTCTTTTGCTTTTAAGGTTAGTTTCTCGTTCATCTTTTCTTTTGAGGGGTTTGTAAAAACCGCTGTTAGCATGATAACGACACCTAATAATGCAAAAATTCTAGTTTTACTCATGGAAACAAAAGTAGTATAAATAAGTCAGTTCGTTCTAAAACATTAATCCAAACAGCCAAACAGTAAAGGCATACATTGCATAAATAAATAATACGATGATTATAAAGAGAATGATGCCAAGGGTGATTAGGATTCTTTTTGCACTACCTTGATGCTTATTGTCGTAGTAATGTTCCTGAAGGAGATTGATGTTTTTCTCATTTGCTTTATTAAAGAAGTCGAAGATATTTCCAAACAGAGGAATTGAACCAAGAATTGCATCCCAAGTAACATTAAGCAACATTTTTACAGCTACTTTGCTACTGGCTCCATTTCTAATCATAACAGAAACCAATACGAGCGAAATAATAAAAGTTGCAATTTGACCAGCAAAAGGGATAAAGTTAAGGATTGGGTCTAATCCAAAGCGGAAATTACCAATGCGGAAACGACTATCCATTAATACGGATAGTCGTTTAACCCATTTAAAATCTTTATCTATCTTTTCTAAATTATAAGAAGTGTTCTTAATCATTATTATTTTAATTCGAAAACTGCATCAATATTGCAGGTTAATTTTATAGGACGAACTTCAAGGTTTAGGCCTTCATCTCCAGAATCCATCAAAATAGCTTCGGCTTTCATGGTGTAAGCCCTTGGTTGAGGTATGATATCATTCCAATTGAAAGAGCTATTATCATTGATTGCAATGACCTTTCCAACGTTTTCAGCATCTGCTGCAGCAAGGATTTCAGCATTTGATCTTGCATCCCGAACCGCTAAGGTTTTAAGTTCTTTATCAATTTCTTTCTTTTGAGAGTGATCGTATCCCATAATATCGGTGCTCTGTAATCCTTTAGCATCCAGCTCATCAAGCAAAGTATTTAGGTTTTTCAAGTTTGAAACTTTGATTCTATATTGCCTAGCTTGCAGAAGTTCATTGTTTTTCTTTTTTGCTTCAGGATTATAGCTATAGATGTTTCGAATGGTTAAATCTTCTTTCTTAACACCATTTTTAATTGCGGCATCATAAAGTTGTTTTTCTAGTTGATCGATAGCTACTTTTTTCTTGGTATTGCCATCCAGATAATATTCTTTTAAAGAAATAGAAAGATAAACGATGTCAGGTGTTATTTCTTTTTCAGCATACCCACGAGTAGCGACTCTCCTAGTGTTTTCCATAATTGTCGATTGTGCATTTAGGGACGTAAACAGTCCGATAAAAGCAATTAGTGTAAATAGTTTTTTCATTTGCGTTTAAATAAATTGTAATTGACAAAAACCTTTCCAAATTCTTTGGATGAAATTTTAGACGCTAAAAAATTGAAAATGTTTAGTACATTTAACGATTAAATTTAATTGGTATTCAAAAAATAATGATACCTTTAAAAAAAAACAATAGTAATTATTATGCAAGAAGGAGTAGTAAAATTCTTTAATGAAGCCAAAGGTTTCGGCTTCATCATTCCAAATTCGGGCGAGAGTGAAATCTTTGTTCACGTATCTGGATTAGTAGACAAGGTTCGTGAAAACGACCATGTTTCTTACGAAGTACAACAAGGTCGTAAGGGACTAAACGCGGTAAATGTAAAGCTTATCTAAAAATTAGATTCAATATATATTTATTGTGGAAACCCGTTGAAAACAAAACTCAGCGGGTTTTTTCATGGCTTAATTTCCGAAAATCTCTTCCAAAATATAGAGAGAATTTACCTCTCCAAAGTTCTCAGTATGAAGGCGATAATAATCTATTAATTTTTGGAGTAAATAGGTTCTATCCGGCTTATTCAGTTTTATTTTGTTACAATTGCTGAAGCTAGTTTGCAATATTTCACGGAGATATGAACTATATGGTTCCTGGAGGACGTGGAAATGGGCTGGGAGGTTGTTTGAGAACTGTCCTTCCATCAAATCAAAATAAGGCAGGTTGCTAATGATGGGTTTAAATCCTAAGTAATGACTTAGTTTTGCCAAGAAGACCAGGTGATAGTTAGCGAGTCCATCATCGGTTTCGTCGAGCCAAATAATTGCATTTTCCAGGAATTGAAAAAGTTGAGGTTCTGGATGCTGGTGTCTTAGGACTTTATATAGCACCTCATTTAAAAACATGGCGATTGAACTCTTTACAATGTTTAGGGGTATGCTTTTTAAAGGTGGAATCTGATGGGCTTCCTTAATACGCTGGAGGTTATTGTTTTCCTTATTGTACACAACCATTTCGAGAATATGGAAGGGTTGCAACATATTGTAGTTAATTTTTGCTTTGGGTTTCTTTGCTCCATTAATTAAATAAGACTGCAAGCCGAGTGTTTCGGTATAGATTTGTGCGACGACACTGCTTTCTGAGTAATTAGTTACCCTAAGCGTGATACCTTTTGTTTGTTGAAGCATTGACTATCCTCTATTTTTTCTTTTCATTGCGCTGATCGATAATGCTATTTCGGTCAATTTTCCGAAATATTCGATAGATAAGCGTTAAGAATCCGAATCCAAAGAAAACAACGCCTGCAATTAAGAGAGGTTTATACCAAAAATGGTCAGTTTGCATTAAATTGATGCCGTAATAAAGGCATATTATCCCAATGGCTAAAAAGGCGATCCCTCTAATTAAATATTTGTTCATTGTGAATTGTTGAAAACTATTGTCCGGCAGCTTTAAAATAATAGTGCAAAATACAGTAATTTTGTTGAATCAGACTCCTTTCTGCGATTATTTTAAAATAATTCGAGAATTATTGTTGTATTTCCCAAAAGAAATATAGATATTTGCACACTCGTTTCTAAGGGACGATAATTGAATAAAGACAACAATAAAAATCGAATATCATGTCAAGAATTTGTGATTTAACAGGCAAGACGGCATTAAAAGGAAATAACGTATCACACTCGAACGTTAAGACAAAACGTAAATTCTATCCTAATTTACAGACTAAGCGTTTTTATATTCCAGAAGAAGATCGTTGGATTACGCTAAAAGTATCTACTTCAGCAATTAAAACCATCAACAAGAACGGTATTACAGCAGCTATCGATAAGTTTATTAAAAAAGGACATATTTAATAGATATTAGCCTGTTATATCAACAGAAAACAGAATCATGAAATTCACCCGTGAGGGCATAAATAAGTAAGGCAATGGCAAAAAAAGGAAATAGAGTACAAGTTATCTTAGAATGTACTGAGCACAAAGAAAGTGGTCTTCCAGGAATGTCTCGTTACATTACCACAAAGAACAAAAAGAACACAACTGAGCGTTTAGAGTTGAAAAAATTCAACCCTGTATTGAGAAAAGTAACAGTTCACAAAGAAATTAAGTAATTAACAAATTGGGTTTTAATCAGCCCTATTAAAAATATAATACCATGGCAAAAAAGGCAGTTGCATCATTACAAAAAGGTGGTGGTAAAGAATTTACCAAAGTTGTTATCACTACAAAATCTGCAAAAACTGGCGCTTATACTTTCAAAGAAAGTATGGTACACAACGACAAAGTAAAAGAGGTTGTTGCTGCGGCTTCTAAATAAGCAGTTAGATATTCCTTTTTTTAAAGTTTTTCTTTAAAAATCTTATAAATAGCCGTTTTGGGTGTACCAAAAGGGCTTTTTTAGTATTCTCTATTTAAGTATCTTTGATACGATTAGGATCCATTATCTATAACTATCCAACATGGGATTATTTGATTTTTTCAAAAAGAAGCAAGAGACACCTGAGGCCCAAGAGGCTTTAGACAAAGGATTAGAAAAAACGAAAGAGGGTTTTTTCTCTAAAATTACGAAGGCGGTGGTCGGTAAATCTACCATCGACGACGAAGTTTTGGATAACTTAGAAGAGGTTTTAGTGACATCAGATGTTGGTGTAACGACGACTCTTAAAATCGTTGATCGAATCCAGAAGCGTGCTGCTCAAGATAAATATGTGACGACCGATGACTTGAACCGACTTTTAAAGGACGAGATTCAAGGTTTGTTGGCGGAGAACAACAGCAACGACTTTGAGTCTTTTGAGTATGGAAATCAAAAACCCTATGTTATTATGGTTGTTGGTGTTAATGGAGTTGGGAAGACGACTACCATCGGTAAACTGGCCCATCAACTAAAAGAGGCGGGCAATCAGGTTGTTTTGGGAGCGGCAGATACCTTTAGAGCAGCGGCAGTAGATCAGATTCAATTGTGGGGAGATCGGGTAGGAGTTCGTGTTGTAGCACAACCCATGGGTTCAGATCCAGCTTCAGTTGCTTTTGACACGGTTAAATCTGCAGTTGCAAATGGAGATGACGTTGCTATTATCGATACAGCTGGGCGTTTACATAATAAGGTGGGCTTGATGAATGAACTTACCAAAATCAAGAATGTGATGCAGAAAGTTATTCCTGATGCACCACATGAAATTTTATTGGTATTGGACGCCTCAACAGGACAAAATGCGATAGAGCAGGCAACACAGTTCACTCAGGCAACTGATGTAAATGCATTGGCCTTGACGAAGCTTGATGGTACTGCGAAAGGTGGTGTAGTAATTGGCATATCGGATCAGTTTAAAATTCCTGTAAAATATATTGGAGTGGGAGAGAAGATCGGTGATTTACAGTTATTTAACAAAAAAGACTTTGTAGACTCGCTATTTAAGTAGGCTACATATTAATATGAAAACGAAACAATCTAAAATAGCTCCTAATGTAATTAAGCCACGTGTAAATGTGGTTACCTTAGGGTGCTCCAAGAATATTCACGACAGTGAGGTATTGATGGGCCAGTTAAAAGGCAACCAAATGGAGGTTGTACATGAAGCAACGAATATTCAGGCAAATGATATTGTGGTTATCAATACCTGCGGATTTATTGATAATGCAAAACAGGAATCCATTGATACGATCTTACAGTTCTCAGAACTAAAAGATCAAGGAAAGGTTAATAAAGTAATCGTAACGGGATGTTTGTCGGAAAGGTACAAACCTGAATTAGAATCGGAAATCCCTAGCGTTGATGCTTTTTTTGGCACCAATGATCTTCCAGAATTGCTTTCAACGATCGGAGCAGATTATCGTCATGAACTTTTAGGGGAACGATTGTTGACCACACCATCACATTTTTCCTATTTTAAGATTGCTGAGGGATGTAATAGACCATGTTCATTCTGTGCAATTCCATTAATGCGCGGGAAGCATGTTTCAAAATCCATTGATGATTTAGTTAATGAGGCGAAATTTTTGGCAAAGAACGGTACCAAGGAATTGATTCTAATTGCTCAAGATTTAACGTATTATGGATTGGATATTTATGGTAAGCGTAATCTATCGGATTTAATGCGTCATCTTTCAGATGTTGATGGAATAGAATGGATTAGGTTGCAATATGCCTACCCATCTGGATTTCCGATGGATATCTTAGATGCCATGAACGAGCGTTCGAATATCTGTAATTATCTGGATATGCCATTGCAACATATATCAGATCGTATGTTAACTTCCATGCGCAGAGGCACAAGCAAGCAAAAGCAAATAGATTTGGTCAATCAGATCCGTGATAAGGTTCCAGATATTGCGTTGAGAACGACATTAATCTGTGGTTATCCTGATGAAACGGAGGCAGATTTCCAAGAGATGTTGGAATGGGTTGAAGAAACTAGGTTTGATCGATTAGGATGTTTTACCTATTCGCATGAAGAAAAAACACATGCTCATAATTTAGAGGATAATGTACCTGAAGAAGTAAAGCAGGATCGGGTAGATCAAATTATGGAAGTTCAACAGGGGATTTCATACGATATTAATCAGGAGAAAGTTGGTAAAACGTATAAAGTTTTGATTGACCGTGTTGATGGAGATTATTTCATAGGAAGAACCGAATACGACTCTCCGGAGGTTGATAACGAAGTTGTATTGGAATCTAAGACGAATTATGCAAGAATCGGTGATTTTGTACAGGTAAAGGTTGATCGTGCAGAAGATTTTGATTTGTACGGAAACATTGTCAAATAACTATAACATTTGTGGCAAGTAGTCGTGCTTTTTTTAAATTTTAGTATTTTGTATATTGAATGCGTATACATTTGTAAAAGTTTAAAAACGGTAGATGAAAGCCACATATATTGATTACAGCGACACCAATAGTTTTTCCAAAACCTTAATTGCCTATCTCAACAATAATGAGCAGTTAGCTTCATTTTACGGCAATAGACCTACTATTGCAGGATTTAAGGATCAAATAAATCAAAAGAAGAAATTTTCCCATAGAGAGTTGCTTACTCAGGTTTTAAGCGATCAATACGGGGATTTGTTGGACAGCTCGCCAGAGGTTGCTCAAAATATTATCCGTTTAAAGGATGAAAATACCTATACCATAACCACAGGTCATCAATTAAATATTTTCACAGGACCATTATATTTTATTTTTAAAATCGTTACGGCCATCAAATTAGCTCAGGATCTGAAGGAGAAATATCCAGAGCATGATTTTGTGCCAGTTTATTGGATGGCTACGGAAGATCACGATTTTGAAGAAATTAACCATACACGTGCATTTGGCAAAAAAATTTCCTGGGATGTAGAATCCCATTCTGCCACAGGACGGTTAAGCACCCAAAGCATTGTTGATGCTGTAAAACAATACTGCAATACTTTTGGTCTTTCGGAGAATGCTACCGAATTAACCAATCTCGTCGAAGAGGCATACCTTAAGGGAAGGAATTTAGCCGATTCGACTCGGGTTTTTGTGAACTCGTTATTTAAACAGTACGGATTGATTATTTTGGATGCCGACCGTAAAGAGCTCAAGAAATTATTTGTGCCCATAATGGAGGAAGATATCCTGGAGGAGAAGAGTTTTAAAGCGATAGAGAAGACTTCGGAAGAATTGTTAGAGAAGGGTTTTGCCACTCAAGTACATGCTCGAGAAATCAATTTTTTTTATTTGACTGATGAATTTAGAGAACGTATTGTCCGAACGGGAGATGGTCGATTTGAAGTATTGCACCAGGATATTTATTTCACTGAGGAGGAGTTAAAAAAAGAGATACATAACCACCCGGAGAGGTTTAGTCCAAATGTAGTGATGCGTCCGATGTATGAGGAGGTGATCCTTCCAAATCTCGCTTATATTGGCGGGGGTGCTGAAATTGTTTATTGGCTACAACTGAAAGCTAATTTTGATCAATATAAGGTTCAATTTCCGATTCTTATTCCAAGAAATTCGGCATTAATCACCGATGATCAGATGGCGGGCAAAATATTTAGGTTGGATTTTACATTCAAGAGTATCTTTAAATCGGGGGAAACACTTAAGAAGGAATATGTAAAGCGGATTACGAAGCATCGGTTAAATCTTCAAGATGAGTGGATGGAGTTTAATGCGATTTTCGGAAAGATTAAGCTTCGTACGCATAAGATTGATCCAAGTTTGGGTCCAAGCACAGATGCTGTAAAAGCAAGGCTTAAAAAGGCGATAAACAATTTAGAGAAGAAATTGCTAAAAGCTGAGAAAAGAAATCATCAAGATGCGTTGATACAAGTGGATCGGATAAAGGACAAATTGTTTCCAAATGGAGGGCTTCAAGAAAGATCTGAGAATTTTGCAGAATTGTATTTGAAGCATGGTCCTGATTTAATTCCAGATCTTGTAAAAAGTTTCAATCCATTAGATTTTAAATTCACTATACTTTATTAATAATGGACAAGACGGAACTGTTGGAAAGTAATTTCTATAAATACTATACGGAGAAGGCTTTATTGGATGACAATGATTTTGAGCAATTGCTACCTTATATTGAATTTAGGGATCTTGCCCATAATCAATATATATTGAGAGCAGGAGAGGTATGCAAACATTTTTTATTTGTAGATGAGGGACTGTTGCAGTTTTTGTCATTGGATGAGAAGGGGGTTGAACATATTTTACAATTTGCTCCAGAAAACTGGTTAATGGCCGATCGTTCAAGTATGTATTTCGACGAGCCATCGCTCTATTATATTAAGGCTATCGAGCCCAGTAAGGTAGTTTTTTTGCATCCCCAATTTTTTTCAGAAGCAGCGAAGTTAAGGTTTGAGTTTTCGAGGTTTACGGAAAAATCACTTCAAAGAAGCATTTACTATCTACAACGTAGGATTAATTCTTTGTTGGCGATGACGGCAAAGGAGCGATACCTGGAGTTCATCGAGTTGTATCCAAATTTATTGTTGCGTGTTCCTCAGTGGATGATAGCTTCATATCTTGGCATTACACCAGAAAGCTTAAGTCGAGTTCGTCGCGAAATAGCGAAAGATAGTTTCTAATAATGTGATGTTTTCTAATGGAAAACCTCAGCTATCATACACCTTGCACTTCCACCACCATATTTTTCGATGCTAAACAAAGGAGCGTGCAATAACTTAGCATGTACCTCCAATAATTCTATCTGATCGTCTGAGAATGAATCAAATGCTTGCGAGCTCATACAGATAATCGGGTCGCCTTCCACGTTTTTGACCTCTAAAATATTACCAGCAAAGTGATTCATCTGTTCCTCTGAAATTTCAATAATTTCCTTCCCTGTAGATTGTAAAGTGGATCTTACTAGATTTCTTTCTTCGGCATTCCTGATAGAATCAAGGCAGATGACACTAAAATTAGTTCCTACTGCCATCATAACATTGGTATGGTAGATAGGAAAGAAAGTTCCATTCACTGTTTGGGTTGCATGGAATACCACCGGCTTCAAGCCTTGATCTTTACAGAAGATATGGAAAAGTTCCTCATTTGCTCTTTCCGATAAGGAGCAGTAGGCAATTTTATGTACTCGGTCTAGGACTATAGAACCAGTTCCTTCCAGGAATTTATTCGCGTTTTCGTAGGCGGTATAGTCCTGAATAGTTTCAAAATGAATACCGGATTGGTCCAATTTCCCCAAGTAATTCAAGAGCCTTTCGTTTCTCCTATTTAGGGCAAACATAGGGTATAGGATAGCCTTATTGGTATGAAAAGAAATGACATTGTTTGGGAAAATACTATCCGGAGTATCCAGTTTTCCGGGATCTTGAACGACAAATACTTTTATAGCAGCAGCTTTTAGGATCTTTACGAAGTTATCAAACTCAGCAACAGCAAGGTCTGATAATCTATCTGTTCTTTCATTTTCAGCTTGAAAGAAGTTATTGACAGCTGTTTCTTCATTCCTGCGGAAGAAAAAAGGCCTGACCATGAGAATTGTATTGGTAGTTTGCATGATTATTTACGTATTAAAGGTAAAGTAGAACAACGGAGTAGACCTTCTTGTTTTCCGATTTCGTGATAAGGGATCTCTTCAACGATTATATTCTGTTCCCTTAACCAGTTATTTAATCTGGTGAATTTCTGTTCACTGACCACGACGTTCGGGGCTATAGAGAATACGTTTGAGAACATTTCGTACATTTCATCTGCAGTAATTTTAAACAGATTATTGTCGGGGAAAAGGTCCAATAGGAATTGAAGTTCCTCAGGATTACGAAATCCACCCGTGTATATGATTGCTTTGTTTTCAGCTACAGGTTGAAAACAACAATCTAAATGAAGCGCATTTTCCCGTGGATTTTTCATTGATTTTATCAAGTCAAAACTTATGACGGTTTTATTTGGGAAGGTGTTTTTTAAGAAATTGACACCAGCGGTATTTGTTCTTGCGGTATTGATTTGAGAATAATCACTGTCAGTATAGGTTCCGACGAAGATATAATCCTTCCAGAGGATTACATCTCCCCCCTCCATGTGGACATTTTCTGGGGCGGTAATAATTTTACTGGGGTCGATCTGGTCTAAAATATAGAGGATTGCTTCCCATTCGGATGCCCGTTCCGGCAGAATATTAGATTTGATGAAGAAATCATCGATCACAAAGCCAATATCTCTAGTAAATATTTGGTTTAGGTTTTCAATGGTATCGGGTCTATATACCTCGACACCGTATCGATTTAGGACATCTTTAAAATGGGAGAGTTCATAGACCATGTCAGATTCGACAGGATAAGTACCGGCAAGTATATGTTCGAGGGATTTTGGGTCATAAGCCTCTTCAGCTGTTGGGGTTGGACCATTGCTATTCGCAATACCTAAAATCACAGCAGAAAGTCGCCCAGTTTCATTCCTCACGTTTAACTTAAGCATAAATTTATAAATTGATTCAAGCCTAAATTAGTAAAGATTCTCATTTTAAATAAGAGTATAAAAATTATTGTAAATATTTAATTTTAAGAGCTTTAATAATAAGATTAAAGCATTGAAGTAGTGGCTTTTTATGCGGATAATTGAATGTTTTTGGCGAATATTTGCCTTTTTTTTAATAGTTAAGTCATATTGATTATGAATTAAAGGGTGAAGAAAACGATATTAATTTCTTCATTTAAAACAAAAGGTTGGATTGACTAAAACATTGATAATTTATTAGGGGAAATATTATATGTTATTTAAAAAAATATGCAATCGATTGATGTGATAATAAAAGTGTTTGCGAGTGCGGGGTACATAAAAATTACCCTTAAAATCCGTATCTTTGCACATCTAAATTTTCAAACAGGAAATATGAATGAATAATTTGGATAACAGATAGTTAATCAGTCTCAAAAGTTAGAATCAATACTTAAAATGAGTAACGTATTTTACCAAGAAAAATTTGAGGATCGTCATAATGGTCCAAGCCCTGCTCAGGTAGAGGAAATGTTAAATGTGCTTTCAGTAGGTTCCGTTGATGAATTAATAGATCAAACGGTTCCTGCGCAAATCCGTAAGAAGCAAGCATTAAAACTTCCTCCAGCTCTAAGCGAAGTTGCTTATTTGGAAAAAATCGCTCAAATAGCGGAAAAGAATAAGGTTTTCAAATCCTATATCGGACAGGGATACAATGATGTAATCCTACCTGCTGTTATTCAGCGTAACGTTTTTGAGAATCCAGGATGGTATACACAATACACTCCATATCAAGCTGAGATTGCACAAGGTCGATTACAGGCATTGTTAAACTTCCAAACTATGGTTTCAGACCTAACAGGATTGGAAATTGCCAATGCATCCTTATTGGATGAAGCTACCGCAGCAGCAGAAGGAATGTTTATGTTGTACAGTACGCGTAAGAATAAAGATGCGAATGTGTTTTTGGTAACTCCAAATGTGTATCCGCAAACATTAGATGTACTTCAGACAAGAGCAGTTCCATTTGCTGTTGAGATTCGCGTAGCTGATATTACCGTTGAGAATTTGACGGATGATGTATTTGCTACCTTCCTTCAATATCCTGCTGCAGATGGTACGGTAAATGATTATAAAGAATTTACGGCATATGCACATGATAAAGATATTACAGTTTGCGTAGCGACTGATTTAATGTCTTTGGCATTATTGACTCCTCCGGGAGAATGGGGAGCGGATGTTGTTGTAGGAAACTCACAACGTTTCGGAGTACCGATGGGATTTGGTGGACCACATGCTGCTTTCTTTGCTACAAAAGATAGCTATAAACGTAATATCCCCGGAAGAATTATTGGGGTAACCTCTGACTCGAATGGTGAATATGCATTGCGTATGGCACTTCAGACCCGTGAGCAACACATTCGTAGAGACAAAGCATCTTCGAACATTTGTACAGCACAGGCTTTATTGGCAATTATGGCTTCATTCTATGCGGTTTATCATGGACCTAAAGGAATTAAGAACATTGCTCAACGAATCAATGATTTGACTAAATTGGCTGACAAAGCTATACAAGCATTAGGCTATAAACAATTGAATGAATCTTACTTTGACACATTGCGTTTCGACGTTGGTGAAGAATTGGTAGGATTGAAGAGCGAAGCCTTAAACAACGAATTGAACTTCTACTATCAAGACGGTGTTGTAGGAATCTCAATTGATGAGACAACGACGTTTGCTGATATTGAGACTATCGTAAAGGTATTTGCTAAGATTAAAGGAAAGTCAACAAATGATGTTGATTTAGATGTTTTCGTTAAGGAGATAGGTACTTCCATTCCTGAGCACTTAGAAAGATCGTCGGAATACTTAACGCATCCAGTTTTCAACAGTTATCATTCTGAAAGCGAAATGTTGCGTTATATCAAATCATTAGAGGCAAAAGATCTTTCTTTATGTCATTCTATGATTCCATTGGGTTCATGTACGATGAAATTAAATGCAACGACTGAGATGGTTCCAGTTACCTGGGCACGTTTTGGAGGTTTGCATCCATTTGCACCCGTAGACCAAACTACTGGTTATATGCAATTGATTAATGAGCTTAATGATTGGTTATGTGAAATCACAGGTTTTGCTAAGATGTCCTTCCAGCCCAATTCAGGAGCTCAAGGAGAATATGCGGGATTAATGGTTATTCGCGCATATCACTATAGCCGTGGAGATTTTGAGCGAAATATTTGTTTAATTCCTGCTTCAGCACATGGAACTAACCCGGCATCTGCTTCAATGGCAGGGTTGAAAGTTGTGGTAGTTAAATGTGATGACCGTGGAAATATTGACGTTGAGGACTTAAAGGCAAAAGCTACAGAGCATTCTGCAAACTTAAATTCCTTGATGGTTACCTATCCATCTACACACGGTGTCTTTGAAGAGCCAATTGTAGAGATCTGTAATATCATCCATGAACATGGAGGTCAGGTTTATATGGATGGTGCTAATATGAATGCTCAAGTAGGATTAACGAGTCCGGGCTATATTGGTGCTGACGTATGTCACCTGAATTTACATAAGACATTCTGTATTCCACATGGTGGAGGAGGTCCAGGAATGGGTCCAATTGGAGTAGCTAAGCACTTAGTTCCATTCTTACCTAACCATGAAATCATTGAGATTTCAGGCGAGGAAGGGATCTCGGCAGTTTCTGCAGCACCGTTTGGATCAGCTTCTATCTTGGTAATTTCCCATGCATACATCGCTATGATGGGTGGAGAGGGATTAACAAATGCTACTAAAACAGCGATTTTAAATGCGAATTATATCAAGGCTAGATTGGAACAACACTATCCGGTATTGTACGCGGGTTCAAATGGACGTTGTGCACACGAGATGATCTTAGATTGCCGTGGATTTAAAAATGCTGGAATTGAGGTTGCAGATATTGCTAAGCGATTAATGGATTATGGCTTCCATGCTCCAACAGTTTCTTTCCCAGTTGCAGGTACACTCATGGTAGAGCCTACAGAATCTGAGTCGAAAGCCGAATTGGATAGATTCTGTGATGCGTTGATCGGCATTCGTTCCGAGATCGCTGCGGTTGAGAACGGAGAAGCAGATCAGAAAGACAATGTATTGAAGCATGCTCCACATACGGCGAGAGTTGTTACAGGAGACGAATGGGATAGACCATATTCACGTCAAACTGCTGCATATCCGATTGAATATTTGCGCATCAACAAATTTTGGCCATCTGTTGGTCGAGTTAACGATTCACAAGGGGATAGAACCTTAATCTGTTCTTGTCCTCCAATGGAAGCTTACGCAGAGATTTAATCGCTCTAAAATAAAAAACTTAATATAGCCTTTACTCTAAATTGCTGAGTAAAGGCTATATTAGTTTATAATACTTACTGCCAAATATTATGAACGTAGAAAACCTTGTATCCATTATTGGTTGGATTGGAGTAACCTTTTGTACAATTGGATTTTTATTGCTGAATACTAGAACTGTTCGTTTTGATTCATGGATTTACCAGGCAATAAATGTCATTGGAGGATTGGGTCTGGTCACCAGTGCACTTTACTTCCGTGATATGCCGAATATAACCTCGAATTCCATTTGGGTAATCATAGCATTATATGGACTCTTGAAACCTTATTTTAGTAGAAGAGAAAGTCGGAGGAAAGGTGTTGCCTAGGAATACTTAGATCTTTAATGCTCTAAAGGCATATTGCCGATGAATTTTAAGCTTTTCTTCATATTCTTCTTTCTCAGAAACAAGGCTTAAATAATAATAAGCCCCATCAACAAGGACATAAATTAAATCTGCCATTTCTTCAGAAGAGTCAATATTTATTATTCCCGCTTCTTTGCACCTATCCAAAACTTCGGCAAGGTGGAAGCGTAAGGAATCTTGCAGTTTCTTAAATTTTGCCTTAATCTTCTTATCTCTAAAACCCATTGCATAACAGCTATAGAAAATACTATCATTGAATAGGGCGTTCCATTTTTTAGAGAACAACTTATCAATTAATTGTATAAGGTAACCTTTAAGGTCTTCCTCTGCAATTTTCTGTCTTTTGTATATGACAAGATATTTTTCAAGAATGTAATCAATCAGGGCATAATTCAGTTCCTCCTTATTTTTGAAATAGTGAATAATTAGACTAGGGTTGATATTCATTTCAGAAGCAATCTTAGCAATAGAAGTATTTTCTAAACCTTCTTTTTTTGCGACCAGATAATATTGATGAATAATCTCTTTTTGCCTTTCGTCCTTTAAACTATTTCTACCCATGTTACATTGTTTTATATTGAATGGTTGTTCAATTAATATAAATAAAGCCTAATATCAATAGATATTTTTAATTTTTGAAAAAAAATCTTTGATTAATTTTTTTATTCCTCTAATTTAGAGGAAATAACGGGGAAATCCTCTAACCAATTTAAAGCGTACAATTCTTAGCAAACTAAACTTAAACACATCTTTATTTTAAGATAATATTGAATTAACATCGGGAAATTACTTTTGAAGTTTGAATGAATGTTCAATTAATTTATAAATGATAACTAACCATAATCTAAATCATTCAACATGCAGCATGTTGATTAGAACCTTGTTCGTACTACTGGTATGGATTATTCCAATTTCATTGATGGCACAGGAGACTTCGGTCACCGGAACAGTGTCAGATGTAGATGGGAAACCACTTACTGGAGTGAGTGTAATTGTTAAGGGGACCAATAAGGCGACATCCAGCAATAACGACGGACAGTTCAAAATTGAAGGAATTAGCAATAACACGATGTTAGTATTTAGGTACCTCGGGTACAAAACACAGGAAGCTATTTCTAAACCTGGAGATGTATTGAATATAAAAATGGAGACTGATGCCAGCAACTTAGATGAAGTTGTAGTAGTTGGATTTGGTACAAGGAAAAAGATTAATCTAACGGGTGCAGTGGATCAAATATCAGGAAAGCAATTAGAGTCTCGGCCTGTAACAAATATCATGCAAGGTCTACAAGGAGTGAGTCCTGGGTTGAACATTACCTATGGTAACGGAAGTCCTGGAGGCATTCCAAACATCAATATTCGAGGTACAACCTCTATTAATGGGGGAAGCCCGCTGATTGTTATTGACGGTATTCCAGTATCAGACAATTGGGATATGATCCGATTAAGTCCAAGTGATATAGCAACCTATACGGTATTGCGGGATGCGGCATCTGCGGCGATTTATGGTGCTCGCGCAACCTACGGAGTTATCTTAATCACAACAAAGACAGGTCAACAGGGGCGTCAAGTCGTATCCTATAATGTAACTTCATCATGGGGAAGACCAACAGAGATGCCGGATCCAGTGACTGACCCTTATATTTTCTCAAGACTCCTTGAGATTTCCACAGATAATACACCATGGGATTATGTGAACTATAGCGATGCGCATTATCAATGGGCGAAGGAACGTTCAGAAAATCCATCCCTACCAGATGTCAGGGAAAATCCTGATGACCCGACTTTGTGGGCATATATGGGCGGAAACAACTGGAACGACTACTTTCTGCATAAATCTTCTTTTTCACATGTACATTCCTTGACATTTTCAGGTGGTGCACAGATTAATAATAGACCCTTAAATTATTACCTGTCTGCGGACTACACGAAGGAGAATGGTTTAAATAAGCTGGCATCTGATTATTGGCAGAGAAAAGGTATTCGAGGAAGGTTTTCATTTGCGCCGATGTCATGGTTGAAGGTGGATAATAATATGAATATCTATCAGACTAATAGGGACAGGCCAAATTCAAACCTAACAGATATTTATTATTTGCGACCTACAGATGTGGCGAAGAACCCAGATGGGACCTGGGGGAATAATGATGCAGGTCGGTTAGCTGCTCGCCTGGTAGACGGAGGAAAATTGAATGAGAATATGTTTGGGTTTCAAAATATATTCAATGCGGTTGGGACCTTTTTAAATGGGGATTTAACGGTTACAGGAGATGCAAGTTTTAAGCGAGAATATTGGAGATATCCAGATTATGCTAAAAAATTTAAGATTGGTTTTGGTCCGAATGATGTGCGAGAGGAAGGTGGAAATGGATATGTTCAGGATCGTAGGGGCGAAATCTATAATGATGTTTTCAATCTATATGCCAATTATAACAAGAAAATTGGGAAGCATGCATTAGGAGGTACTTTGGGGGTAAATCAAGAAGAGTACACTTATGCCACGACGACAGCTTATAGGGATAAATTAATATCCTCTACATTACCATATTTGGCACTTACATATGGTGATCCGAGGGTGAATGCTGCCTATAGTTCATATGCCACTCAAAGTGCGTTTGGTCGATTGAATTATACCTTTGACGACAAATACATTTTTGAAGCAACAGGCCGTTATGATGGATCGTCGAGATTTCCAAAAGATAGTCGTTGGGGATTTTTTCCATCGGTATCAGGAGCGTGGATTGTAAGTAATGAGAAGTTCTTTGAGCAAGTAAAGCCAACATTTTCAAATCTTAAATTAAGGGCTTCCTACGGTAGTTTAGGGAACCAGAGCGTAGGCGACTTTTCTTATATCCAAACGATGGGTACTGGTTTATCACCATACCTCATCAATGGGGCTCAACAGCAGGTTGTCACCGGAGCACCTCCATTAACCATAGATCCAAACACCTATACATGGGAAAATGTATCTACCATCAACTTTGGTACAGACATCGGATTATTCAATGACAAGTTTTTTACGAGTTTCGATTATTATGTGCGCGAAACATCCGGTATGTTGACCCAAGGGCAAGAACTGCCAGGCGTATTAGGAACAGGAGTTCCAAGACAGAACTCAGCAGATTTAAAGACGAAAGGCTGGGAGTTAAGCGTCAATTATAAAGACCAGTTTAATATTGCTGACAAGCCTTTCCGATTTGATGCAAAAGTAGTTTTATCTGATTCCAGGGCAAGAATTACGAAGTTTCAGAACGATCAAAGATTATTGTCCAATTACTTTGAAGGATATGAGTTTGGTACGATTTACGGTTTAGAGGGAGATGGTTTGTTTAAGAGCCAGGCAGAGATTGATGCCTTGGATGAAACGGCCATCGTACCATGGGGAGCGTTGAGTATCATCAATGGTTGGCCAAAATTCAAGGATTTGGACGGCAATGGAAAGATAGAGTTGGGGTTGACGGAGAAGGAAATGAAGGATCGTAAGATCATTGGTAATTCGGATGATCGATTAAGAATTGGTTTTAACGTGAATATGGATTGGAATGGGTTTGATGCATCTGTTTTCTTACAGGGAGTATTAAGGCGAGATTTTTATCCAAGGCATTATTTATTTTGGGGCCCATATCAACAGCCATATGCGAATATTTATCCATGGCATTTAGATTTCTATCGTGAGAATTCAGACACTCCAGAACAGCGGGCTAAGCATTCACAAGCCTATTTGGACGCCGGATTGGCGGACGCGAATCATGATGCAGCCTATCCTGTCTTACAGTCATGGTTAGCAGATGTAAACGATGGGAAAGGTTTGGCTATCCCAAATACGCAGTACCTGTTAAATGGAGCTTATTTAAGGATTAAAAATATCACATTGGGATATTCATTGCCAGCACATGTTCTGGAAAGATGGAAACTTGGCCGGGTAAGATTTTTCGTAACGGGAGAAAATATATTTGAATTCTCGGAGGTGAAGAAATACGTAGATCCGGAAGCTATTAATAATAATGCGGATAATAGTGCTTGGGCATACCCATTCCAGCGGAAGTTTGCTGCAGGTATTAATCTTGATTTTTAATGAACGACCTAAAAACAATATGTTATGAAACGATTTAAGTCTATATATATAATTCCAGTAGCCACGATACTATGCTTTTCGACAGCATGTAAGAAGGATTTTCTGGATCGTTTTCCACAGACACAGATTACTCCAGAAGTATTCTTTAACACTGAGGAGGACTTAGCCCTTTATATGAACGGAATGTTAAGCCTTCCAAATCGGAACACCTATTTAAATGATCAGTCTACAGACAATGCGGCTACAACAGCGGCAGTAGAGATTAAGAGTATGATGACCGGTAGTCCATCGTCACAAACGATTACAGGAGGATGGTCTTGGAGCCGTTTGAGAGATATCAATTACTTCTTGGAGAACTATCAGAAGGCTGCAGTCAGCGATGATATCAAAAACCATTATGTAGGTTTGGCAAGATATTATAGGGCCATATTTTATTCTAATATGGTTAACCGCTATTCGGATGTTCCATGGTACGATAAAACATTAAATCCCACAGATGAAGCCTTGAAAGATCCTGCTGCACCTAGGACAGAGGTCATGAAAAAGGTGATGGAGGATCTAGATTTTGCGGTAAAGCACGTTCGGGAAAATGTTCCAACGGGCACTCCGGGGAAATGGGCTGTATATTTTATGCAGGCAAAGATTGCCTTACATGAAGGAACCTATCGGAAATACCATGATGAACTTAATTTAAAGAATACGGCGAATGAGTTTCTTCAGGTGGCAGTGACGGCAAGTGAGGAGATTATGAAGTCGGGTAAATATGTGATCTTCAGTTCAGGAAAACCGGATCAAGATTATGCCACATTATTTGAGTCCTTAGATCTAACCAACAATAAAGAGGTGATTTTAGTCAATGCTTTTGACCAAGGGAAGAATGTCACCCAGAATGTTAACGGCGTAGTTTTTGGGGATTATGAGCAATCTCCTTCAAGGGATTTGGTTCAGACATACTTAATGAAAGACGGGAAGAGGTTCACGGATTTACCTAACTATTCAAAGTTTGGTTTTGTTGAAGAGTTTAAAAACAGGGATCCTAGATTGAACCAAACGTATATTTATCCAGAATGGAAAAGAGAGCCTGGTTCGACTACGTATGTTCAGCGCTTAAATAAGAATTTCACAGGCTATCATCAACGTAAGGGCTATGTGAACAGTACGGATCAAAACGTCTACAACAGCATTGATTTTCCGGTACATCGTTATGCTGAAGTTCTTCTGATGTTTGCAGAGGCAAAGGCTGAATTAGGGACCTTGACACAAGTGGATTTGAATTCATCCATTAATCTGCTGAGGAAGCGAGTTGATTTACCTGATTTAATGCTTGCGGAGGCGAATGGAAATCCAGATCCAAAGCTGAAAATGGACTTCCCCAAAGTTACCGGGACGAATGCTGGGGTGATATTAGAGATTCGTCGTGAACGTCGAGTTGAATTAGCCTTTGAGAATTCTCGTTTGAATGATTTAATGCGCTGGAATGCAGGAAAACTGTTAGAGAAAATTCCTGAAGGGATGTATTTTCCATCAGTTGGCAATTATGACCTTACGGGCGATGGAATTCCCGACATTAAACTAATTCCAGAAGGCCAGACTATTCCATCGGATCGGGAGAAGAATTCTTTGGGTGTGGCGTTAGTGTATTATACAATTGGAAAGTTTGATAGCACCGCCGGTGTTTATCTAAGTAATGGAACTGCTGGAGGAAGCATGGTAACTGACGTAAGAAAACGTACTTTTATAGAACCTATGTATTATTACAGGCCTATACCAGAAACACAAATGATTTTAAACCCTAATTTGAAACAGCCATTTGGTTGGAAATAACACTATTTATGAAAAGACTAATTTATTTAATTGTATTCCTTTTTTCGGTTTCGAGCGTATTAGCACAGAAGAAGTTTTCATTTGCTTATTTTACTGATTTACATTTGAATAAGGATGAAGCAAATCAATCCTTTAAGGGGTTAGAACAAGCAATTGGAGTAGCGAAGAAAAGCAAAGTTGATTTTGTTTTAACTGGCGGTGACAATGTTGATGTTGATGCGATGAAGGCAGAGAATTTGGAGCTTGCTAAAAGTTTGTTTCAACGCTATAAAGATATTGTCACAAATTCGGGTTTAAAATGGTTTTACACAATTGGAAATCACGATCGCTATTGGTTTTCAGAAGGGGAGCATGGATCAGGACTATTCAGTAGTTTCTTTGGTAAAACATATTATAGTTTTGAGCATAAGGGCTGGAAATTTATTACGTTGAACAGTACAGAGATTTGTAATGGAAAGTATTGCATTTCGGATGTACAGAAGAATTGGCTAATTTCTGAATTGGAAAAGACTCCAGCAGATCAGCCTATCATCGTGTCTTCCCATGTGCCATTTCTATCATTATATTACCCTGTTTTGGAAGGATATTATACCGATGCAGATACATTCATCAATCAAAAAGATGTTAGGAGCCTGTTTGATAAGCATAACTTAAAACTGGTATTGCAAGGGCATCAGCATCTATATGAGGAGATAAAGGTAAAAGGAGTTCAATATATCACTGCGGGAGCGATTTGTGCCGGATGGTGGGGCGGTTCCTTTCATGGAACAGAGGAAGGTTATCTGCAGGTCAATATTGATGGAGATGATTTTGGATGGGATTATATAGATTATGGCTGGGTGGTAGCAAAAAAATAATTGATGGTAAGGACTTTTTTCATTTTTGTTTTATTTACTTGGGCGATTCATTCTTCACTATTTGGTCAGGAGATTATTTTCAAAGAAGAATTTAATTCCCTATCGCAAGCCCAGGCAATTTCTGGAGTTCGGGGCAATGGATTGAACCTGACTCAAAGTGCAGAATATCGTCAGCGCCTGAGTTATGTGATCGATCAAACAAAATGGAAGAAGTCTTTTACTATTTCAATGTGGGTCAAGGGAGAGAAAGACTTCGAATCTTATAATCTTCTTGACTTGGAAATAAAATATGCCGATTCAACTATGTTGAATTGGAAGTTCAATAAGCAGGCTAACCATACTTGGGCATGGGAGCTAATCAAGGCGAAAAAGAGCCTTGATTATAAACCGGGTCCTACAAGGCAATTGATTACAGAAGGTTGGACGCTGATTAGTATGAGCTATGATTCCCAAAAGCAGGAGGTTGCACTCTACTATAACGGTAAGCAGGTAGCCATCTATTCATTGGAAGGAATGGAGCCAGTATCCGAAGTAGAAACCATAGGCTTAACGATTGGTGGGGAAAAGCAAGGAGATTTAGGAGAATGGGAAGTTTTTAATGGATATATTGATGATATAAGCCTTTATAATACCGATTTAAGCAGCGATCAGATTAGGGAGATTTACAATACATACTTTCCTTCAGAACGAGATCTTACTTTATCCAAAACGGTTGACAGCTTAAGGGTAATGACCTATAACATTTGGCATGGTGGAAATGAAACCGGAAAAGGTATAGGATATAAAAGGATTGCGGAGATAATCAAAGCATCCGCGGCAGATATTATCACGATGCAGGAAACCTACGGTTCAGGAGCGAGAATTGCGGATGAGTTAGGCTATTACTTTTATTTAAGGAGTAGCAACATTTCTATCATGAGCCGATATCCAATCAAGGAGACATTAAAGAGTTCTACGGCATTTAATAACGGGAATGCATTGATAGAAATTGGGAAGCAACTTGTTGTTGTATCTTCGGTGTGGTTAAATTACCCAGTTGATTATTGGTCAGAAATTGATAATGGCCGTCAAATGAATCTCAAAGAATGGATGGAAAAACAGGAAGGTAATCGAAGGACCATGGAGGGTATAATTCAGAGCCTTTCTCCTGAAATTGCTGCGAGCAATCGCGTTCCGATTATCTTGGGAGGTGATTTTAATTCGGGATCACATTTGGACTGGGTCGAGTCTGTAAAAGATAAAAACTCGGGTTATGTGATGCCTTTTCCTACCAGCAAGTACATGGAAAGTTTGGGTTTTAAGGATACTTTTAGGGAAGTGTATAAAGATCCAAAAAGATTCAGAGGAATCACTTGGACTCCCATCAATCCACATACCCATCAAGATCGAATCGATTATATATTTTTTAAAGGAAAGGGTTTAAAGACTCTAGATTCTAAGGTTATCGATACTCATCCTGTCCGCTATCCATCGGATCACGCTGCGGTATTGACGACATTTTTATTTATTAATCAATAGTAATAATTATGAAAAGAACGATCAGATTTATTCCAAGGTTAGTTTTAATGACCTTGATTTTAATAGGTAACATCCATGTTGGGTATGCAAAGACGAGTTTCAAGATTTTATCTTTCAATATTTGGGTCGGTGGAGACGGTTCAGGGTTTGATAAAGAGAAGAGCGTAAGGAACCAGTTGTTGGTTATCCGAAAATCGGGTGCGGAGATTGTTGCTTTTCAGGAGCAAACAAGCTTCAAATTTGGCGAACATTCAAGGGCCCAATTATTGGCGGATAGCTTGGGTTGGAACTGTATAATCATTGACAGGAGCCGTGCTGTAATCAGTAAATATCCATTAAGTAGGTTAAAGGATGATAAATCTCAGATTTTAAAAGTTGATATTGCTGGTAAAACATTGTTGGTGGGAGATGTGCATTTACCGGCATATCCATATGAACCCTATGATATTGCTGAAAAGAAGTTATCAGATGAAGCTTCTGCCATTGCTTCGGCACAAAAATCAAGAGGTAAGCAGATCCATTCTGTTGTAGATGAATTGAAAGGGTTTGAAAACTATCCCTGTGTTATTTTAGGAGACTTTAATGAACCCAGTTATTTTGATTGGACAGCGAAATACATGAAGGATAGAAATGATCCAAGACTTCCTTTTTCTGTAAAATGGCCTAGTACTTCACTGTTGGTTGAAAATGGGTTTTATGATGCCTACAGAAAGATATATAAGGATGTAAACAAGCGTCCAGCCTATACGTGGACATCGATACCTGGAGGATCTATAGAAAACGAGGTTTATGATCGGATAGATTTGATCTTTGCTAATTCCAAGGTTAAGACCAAATCAGCAAAAATAGTTGGTGAGAGTTCCGAGACTTCGGATTTAGTGATTTCAGAATGGCCAACAGATCATCGGGCGGTCCTTATGGAAATGAGTTTTTAAGGTAAGTTTTTCTTATTTTAGGTTTTCAATTAATAGATTAGCGATCATGAAAACCTATTCTTTTTATCTTATTATATTTTATACCCTTGTTTTAGGTACTCAATTTGCTGAAGCACAGAAGAAGTTGTTTCAGTTTGGGGTTGAGAAGAGTTTTGACGAGTCCATATTGGGCAAGACAGCTAAAGGTAAACCCATTCAATGGTTTGATGTCAATACCTCTGATTCGACATGGAAGGCCAAAGGCAATTTATTGCAGAACAGTGGAAATCCTATTGGAGTTGTTCGATCAGAAAAGATGTATGAAAATTTCATTATGCATGTTGAGTGGAGGCATTTGGAGAAGGGGGGCAATTCAGGTGTTTTTGTATGGTGCGATGCGAAGGCAGATCCAAACTCAAGGCTTCCGATGGGTATGGAGGTTCAAATGCTTGAATTAGAATGGGTGAATATACATGCGGTGGATGGAAAGCAGCAGCCTATTGCCTATGTACATGGGGAATTATTTGGGGCCGGCGGGATGACGGCATCGCCAGATAATCCAAGAGGAGAAAGGAGCAAATCATTGGAGAACCGATGTTTGGGAGTTGGGGAGTGGAACAAATACACTGTGGTATGTATAGATGGAACTGTTAAGCTTGCCGTAAACGGTAAATTCGTAAACAGTATTCGATTAGCGTCAAAGCGAAAAGGTTATCTTTGTCTAGAAGCGGAAGGTGCGAAGATGGAGTTCCGTAATCTTCAGATTATCGAATTGGAACCAGGGATGGAACGTCCAGAGTTTGTAGTGGATGCTTTATAATGGTTTGACAAACGCAAAAAGGATATGATGATAAAGAAATATGCAATCTACTTTTCGATTGTAGCATTAATGGGTTCTTGTGCTGGAGGTAAATATGCCACAACCGAAAAGATCTATAAGAAAAAAGCAAAGGACTTTTCTGAAGTTTATAAAGAAGCACCTGTAAAAGGGCAGTTAGAAAAGATAAATTATAAGGATAAGGAGTGGATCGCTTCGACTAATTTTGGAGTTCGTAAGCCAAACTATGTGATGATTCACCATACAGCTCAGAAAGATCTTGATCAAACGGTAAAGACATTCCATAATGAAAAGGTTGGGGTAAGCTCACATTATGTTATAGGCAGGGATGGTAAGGTCGTTCAAATGGTAAATGACCTATATAGGGCTCATCATGCCGGTTTAGGTCGATGGGGAAACGATACAGACTTAAACTCTTCTTCCATAGGCATTGAACTTGACAATAATGGGATCAGTGATCCATGGCCTGAGGTTCAGATCAATGCATTAGTGCAGTTATTGTCTTATTTAAAAGAAACCTATAAGATTCCGCAGGCGAATTTTATTGGTCATATGGATTATGCACCAACTCGCAAGAATGACCCCTCAAGGTTTCCTTGGAAAATTTTGGCGGATAAGGGATTTGGTTATTGGTATGATGAGGTGTTAGAAGATCCACCTGTTGGTTTTGATCCTAAGATCGCGTTGAGAATTATCGGATATGATGTAAAGAATTTAGATGCTGCAATCAAGGGCTTTAAGCAACATTATACGCAGATGGATGTAAATAGCGCTTTATTGACCGAACATGATCTCAAGATATTATATTCGATTTTTAAGAAGTTTTTATAACATTTAAAAGGGACAAAATTATTTTTGCCCCTTTTTTTATTCTTAGACCGTTTTTACAAACTTCTCATCGTAGTTTTCAATGTCTACGATATATCGATTGTTAATTAAGAAGTCGAATAAAGGTTTGGCTTCTTCAGAAACAGGAAGGTTTTTCGTTGTAATGATGGTATCTGATTTCTTATCTAGATATGGGTAAGCGTAAAGCTTCACATTTTTGCTGAACATTCCGGAAATATAGCTAAGCAATTCGTTGGTATAGTTTTCCTTATTATAATTATCCGTATTAAAAATATTTTTCAAGTTCGCTGTGTTTGTTGCAATACCGACATGTTTAGGTTTGAATGTCTGCACAAATTCTGCAAGGTGATTATTCCTTCTAAAGTTAGAAACCAAGATGTTGTTTCCTGTGGAACATAAGTATTCGGCTCTTTCTGCAAAATAGATTAAATCTTCATCGGAGATGTTAATATTCTCATCAAGCACATTTCCCATTAATACCTCAATGAGTACAACCGTATCTTCCGGTACAGCCTTTGTGTTTTTTAGGAACTCTTCAACGGCAAGATTAAAGAGGTCAAAGTTAGGGTTTGACTTTTGACGGTATTTTGTACGAAGAATAATGATATTCTTCTTATACAGGTATTCTTTAATTTGTGCAGCCTTTCCATCTGGTTTGAAGATTGCTGCTTTGGAGAATCCTTTTGCGATAAGGTATAGATTCAGTAATCTTTCATTTGCCTTTTCGAATAAAGGACCAGAAACCTTAACTAAATCAATTTCAACAGAACCTACAGAGAGGTTGTCTACTAAAGATTCAATCATGGTCTGAGGGTTGTCAGAATAATAGTAAGCTGCAAATACAAGGTTAACACCTAATATTCCCAAAACTTTTGTTTGCAGCCTGTTATCGCTGTCCAATAAACGGACGTGGATGATGATATCATTAGTAGGACCATCGACTTCATGTTGGAATCTTATACCGATCCATCCGTGAGGTTCATTGGTTTTGGTAAAGTTTAAAGTAGTTACAGTATCGGCAAAAGCAAAGAATTTTTTACTGCAATATTTTTCCCCTTGCAGGCGTTCGGTTAAAAGACTATACTCATGGTCCAACATTTTGGTGAGCCTAGTTCTGCTCACGTATCGGCCAGATTCTTCAACGCCATAAATGGCGTCGCTGAATGCCATGTCATAGGCAGACATGGTCTTTGCAATAGTCCCCGATGCGGCCCCGGCTTCAAAGAAATTTCGAGCAACTTCCTGTCCTGCTCCAATTTCTGCGAATGTTCCGTAAATATCAGGGTTAAGGTTAATTTTAAGCGCTTTCCGCTTGGTTTCGTAAATTTCTCTTGCCATGCGGCAAAGGTACGAAAACGGCGTTAATTATTGTGTAAAGTTGGGGATATAAAGAATAAAGTTAGGCGAGACTAAAGCACGCCTAACTTTTTAAAGGTGTAGAATAGGGCAGAAGTATGTAATGCCTGCCCGATTTTATTCTCAAAAAGAAAATTCTTGGCCTCTTCTAAATCCATTAAAACAACTTCAATATCTTCAGAAGGATCTAATTCTTGTTCCTGAACTTTTTTGCCTCCAGTAAGCAAATAGGTATAGGTTATATTTCCCGATGTAGCAGGGTTTGCATAAAGCTCACATACATAGGTTATATCATCAAATGCATAGCCAGTCTCTTCCAATAGTTCGCGTCTAGCTGCGATTTCGGGTTCTTCATTTTCTTCAACAACTCCAGCGGGTAATTCAACCATAATCTGCCCGGCACCATGACGGTATTGTCGAACAAAAATCACCTGATTGTCTTCCGTTAATGCCACCATATTTACCCAGGTGGGGTATTCTAAAACATAATATTCATCTTTTATATTGCCATTGGGCATCTCTAGTTTATCTACACGTAGAGTTGCCCAAGGACGTTGAATAATATATTTAGAATCTAATATTTTCCATTTATTCATTAATCTTTCACTATATCGTTCATCATTTCCCTAACCTTATCGTCAAGGCGGTTTGAGATCTGTCCAAATTCAGAAGTAAATTCCAAATTTTCACGAACAGAGCAATAAAACTTAATTTTTGGCTCAGTTCCCGAGGGTCTAGCAGAAATTACATCACCGTCTTTCGTAATAAATTGTAATACATCCGATTTTGGCAGGTCAATTTTGGATTTCTTTCCTGATGCCATATCGGTAGCTTCGCTACTTTCATAGTCTCTAACCTCAACTACTTCAATTGTACCTAATGTTTTTGGAAGGTTTGCACGAAGGTCGGCCATCATTTGTTTAATTTCATCCGCACCGGCTTTGCCTTTTTTGGTTAAGGAAATCAATTTTTCTTTATAATAACCATAGTCAAGGTACAGCTTCAACAACACATCATACAAGGATTTTCCTTGGTTTTTAAAGTAAGCCGTCATTTCAGCAATAAAGGCACATGAATTAACCGCATCTTTATCTCTTACTAAATCTCCTACTAGGAAACCGTAACTCTCTTCACCTCCAACCAGGTAAGTTTCCTTGCCCACTAATTTAGTCATCACCTCGCCGATAAATTTAAAGCCAGTCAATGTCTCATAGCTCTTCACTCCATATGATTTTGCGATATCGGAGAATAGGTTGGATGTTACGATTGTTTTTACGATATATTGGTTTGGCTTTAATTGTCCTAAATCTTTTTTGCTAGATAGCACATAATAAGTTAATAAACTACCAATCTGGTTGCCATTTATTAATTGAAATTCACCTGAAGGCAATTTGATTGCGACACCCACACGGTCAGCATCCGGATCTGTTGCCATGACTACGTCAGCATCGATTTCCTGACCTTTCTGCATAGCTTTAGACATAGCTTCTTCTTCTTCCGGATTAGGGTAAACCACCGTAGGGAAGTTTCCGTCGGGTTTAGCTTGCTCTTCAACAACCTGAATATTCTTGAAACCCCATGCTTCCAGCATTTTTGGAACTATGGTAATCCCTGTTCCATGAATCGGGGAATAAACGATTTTTAGGTCATTCTGAGCTTTTACCGCTTCCGGATGAATGCTTAATTTTAAATTTGCATCGATATAAATCTGATCAAAATCCTCATCTACCAAGTGAATATTCTTTTCAACTCTATCAAATTTGATATCATTTACAGAAGTAATGGCATTGACTTCTGTGATTACATTTTCGTCGTGAGGAGCAACTAATTGTCCGCCATCATTCCAGTAAGCTTTATAGCCGTTGTATTCTTTGGGATTATGCGAAGCTGTCAGCATAACTCCACCTTGGCAATTGAAATAACGTACTGCAAATGAAAGCATTGGAGTAGGTCTTAATTCTTTGAATAGGTAGACCTGAAATCCGTTAGCCGAAAAAACATCGGCAACCAAATGACCAAATGATTGGGAATTATTTCTGCTATCATAGGAAACAGCAACCTTGATTTCCTGATTTGGGAATTGTTTGATGAGGTAATTAGCAAGACCTTGGGTCGCTTTTCCGATTGTATATTTATTCATTCGGTTAGATCCTACTCCCATGATCCCACGTAATCCACCAGTTCCGAATTCTAATTCCTTATAAAATGAATCAAGTAATTCGGTTTCCTCATTGTTGTCAACTAATGACTGAACTTTAGCGACCGTATCTTTGTCATATTCAGCAGAAAGCCATTGATTAATTCTTGCTTGTGTTTCTTTATCTAAAGTACCCATGTGGTTTGATTTAAGTCAGTGTATAAATTGTAATTATTAGGCGTCACAGTTTCCATAGGAACGGTCCAGTAGGGTGACATACCATGCTCCATCAAATTGTTTAACATGAAAAATTAAAAAGTGTTCGTCAGAAGGGTTTAAAATCACACGATAACTACCATCCTCCAGTACAGAAGCCTTGGTTTTAACGGTGTCATCATATTTTACCTCATTATATTCACCTTGATATTTCATAATGGTATCCAGCAAATGCGTAACACTAGTTGCGGTTGTATCACTTGAGAAGCCATATTTTGTCCATTTATCAGTATCACATAAAAATTCTGGAAGAGGTTCAAAGGTTAACATCTTATCGTTTTCAAATGTGACATAAGGATATGATTCAGGAACCGGAGATTTAAAATCAAAGCTATCGACAAGTATAAAATCGTCCATGACACCTGGGCGGTAGATAACGGCAAGCCCATGTTGTGGATGGATCAGCGCATTTACTTTTTCATTGTCTTGGCTTAGATAAGCACGAGCGAAACGAGTTATAACTTCTGAGATCTGTTGAATTTCCTCAGGTTTGTTCAATCTGGCGCGCGTTACAGTATCTTGTTGCGCGGAAGCGGATTTCTGTGAGTTATTACATGAGCCCAATAGCACAATAAATGCAATAAGGGCGATTCCGTAATTTTTAATCATGATTATTTATTGTTTTTCCGGATAGTTTGTTCAATACTGTCCCACATTTCAGCGGGGATAGCTTCCATTCCATTCATTTGGCCAGCACCTTGTAGCCATTCTCCACCGTCAATGCTAATGATTTCGCCATTAATATATCCTGCGAAGTCTGAAATTAAAAAAGCTGCTAAATTCGCTAATTCTTGATGTTCGCCTACACGTTTCAAAGGAACTCTATTTTTGAAGTCAAACTTTTTAGCCAGTTCACCAGGCAATAATCGATCCCAAGCACCTTTGGTTGGGAATGGTCCTGGAGCAATCGCATTATGTCTAATGCCATATTTCCCCCATTCCACTGCCAATGATTTTGTCAAAGTTACCACTCCGCCTTTAGCGACAGCAGAGGGTACCACGTAACCAGAGCCCGTAAAAGCATAGGTGGTCACAATATTCAAGACATTAGCGGGTTGTTTGTTCTCTATCCAATGTTTTCCAAATTCAAGGGTGCAATTGACCGTTCCTTTAAGCACGATGTCAATAATGGTTGAGAACGCATTTGCAGAAAGCCGCTCAGTAGGAGAAATAAAGTTTCCTGCAGCATTGTTCACTAAGACATCAACCCTTCCGAAAAGCTTCACGGCCTTTTCTCTCAAGAGCGTAATTTCTTCCGTATTTCGTATGTCACAAGCAACAGGAAGGACAGGGTTGCCGGTCTTTGCCTGTATTTCTTTGGCTGTTTCTTCGAGTACATCAAGCTTTCTGCTGCTGATGACAACATTCGCCCCTAACTCTGAAAAATAAGTTGACATGGCTTTACCAAGTCCAGTTCCTCCTCCAGTAACGACAACAGTTTTTCCTTTTAATGCATCCGTTTGTAATGCTCCTTGTACTGCCATATTATTTTTTAGTTAGATTGTCGATAATTGCTTTTAATATCGCTCGAGTAGATGGTGCCCACCAACGTTCCAAAACCTGTTCGATAGCAGGACCTTTAGTTTCCTGAATTTGCTTGATGATGTTTTTACGGATATTAATCTTTGAGGCTTTCCAAGCATTAGGCTCAAACTGAAGATATTGCTTAGCTTTTCTAGTAGCGGTATTTTGAATTCTATCAAAATTGACGACTTCGTCAATCAAACCGATGTTTAAGGCTTCTTGAGGGGTTAAGAGTTTACCTTCTAATAAGAATCGAGCTGCATTTCCAGAGCCTATCCAGAAGCTGTAAAGCTCGAAAATACTCGATGGAACGATAATTCCAACAGGAACTTCGTTTAATCCAATGATATATTCTCCAGCAGCCATAACCCGATAGTCAGAGCAAAGTGCAAGTACACAGCCTCCTGCCGGGCTATGTCCTGTTACAGCAGTAATAAATGGTTTAGGGAATGATGCCAGTTCTTCAATTAAATTGATGAATTTATCCCAAAACGTTCTCATTTGAGCTTCATCATATTGAAAGAGCGTGATAAGGTCTAATCCTGAGGTAAAGAAGCCCTCCTTACCTTGCAAAATCACCGCAAATATGGCGGGATCATCTTTTAAAGACTTAAAGGTGGCCGATATTTCTTCGATCATCTCTAAGTGCATCGCGTTTGATTTTCCTCTATCTAATTGGATATAGCAGATGTTCTCAGAAATTTGAGTATTTAAGAATGTACCCATGTAAGTTCCATTTGTTAAGTATCGAAATTTACGGAAAAATTAGTCTTATCAACAAAAAATTAGCGCATATCATAACAATTGTGGATATTATTTGATTGGATTAGACCATTCGAAGAAATCATGCTACCCCATAATCTGGGATATCCTTGTTTATTTAACTTCGAAGTTGACAATCTTCCTTAAGAGCCTGCCATTAAAGTCGAGCCCTTCAATAATCATCCTGTAGGTTCCGGCTTCATCCGAAGTGTAAAAGTTAAAGCTAGCTTTTCCTTTATTCGTTATAATTCCTGGTTCCCAATGTATTGTTGTTCTTAAATCATTTTGGAATTGATTTTCAGAACTTACCTCATAAGCAGGTTTATAAAATTCCTTTACTAATGAAATTCCTTTAGGGGCAATTGAAAGTATTCCGGTAGGTTGATATGCGGATGAGCGAGCATCACGACCTGTTTTGGAGGTGATAATGATTAAACCAGATGCGCCGTAGACACCATAGATAGCCGTATAGTTCACGTTTCTAAGAACTTCAACACTTTGTACATCCATTGGACTAATTGTGTTCAAAATATCAGCTTCCATGTACATCCCGTCCACAACCACTTGCATTGGACTATTTCCTCTTGTGCTGTGCGGAATACCATTAGAGAAATAAACACCAGTTAACCTACCGTTCAAACACATCTCAAGCGTTGCACAGGTGCTTAAGTCATCAGCAGTAATGACCTGATCCGCATTTCCTGGTCCATTTAGATTAGAAGAATTGGTAGAAGCTTTTGGTCTTTGTGCCCGGATGGTAACTTCCTGTATTTGAAAGACCTTATCCATAATCCCCTTCTTCTCCAGTTGATCATAAAACTTTTTATTCGCTAACAGCTGATCCTCATTTAACTTATTTATGTCGTTAAGGATTAGAGGAGCATTTTTATCAAAATTTATTAGAGGAGGTTCGGTAGGTGCATACAATATATCGACAAAATTTTTACCTTTTTCATTTCTGGCAGATAGAAGAAACTTGACACTGTCTGGAAAGATGAGGTTGTCAAATTCAAATTTTCCATTTTCATTGGAAATAGTATCAATAAAGTCCATGAAATTATTTGTGGAAATCAACTGAATTTTGGCATTAGGGACAGGCACTTTACGTCCCACCTTGTTGATTGCTCCAGAAATCTTAAGACCCTTTTCAGCGTTATATTGAGGAACTAAATCTGATATTGAATCTAGTTTACTGATTATTATTTTTCGCCAACCCTGGGTAAGAATTAAATTGTCAAGGTCTAATGCCTTAATTGTTCCATCCTGGTTAAAGTAATAACTTGGTTTTTCAATGAAACCCTTTAGGTCCGCATTCAGATATAAGGAACTTAAGATGCTAACGGCATCAGGAACATCGTCTTTATAGTTTTTTAAATTGACAATTGAGGCAGAAAGAATGGCCATATTCGTGCTGTCTTGGCTTCCATCTACTGCAATTTCTGTAGTTACCTTTTCCCTTGTTCCATAAGAGTCCTTATCTAGCTTAATATCTGCAGGTAGATAGCTTTTATTGTTAAAATTGAAGACAGGTCTTTCCGCAACTGCCTGAAAGTTCTTATTTAATAAAGTGACTGTCAAAAGGCCTGTAGGTAATTTGTCTTTAGGGACTGTAAATAGCACCGAGTTTTGGTTTGCTTTATTTTTAGCCAAATAAAAAATATTTCCTAAGTGCTGTAAGACCACATATAAATCTTGATCATTTATTCTTTCTTCACCGATATTTACCTGGATAAACAATTTATCAGGATTGCTGATATTAACGGCTAGGGATAATTTATCTGCGGTTATTTCTGGCAATTCTAAATTTGCGACTGAACCATCTTCAAAGGTTGCTTGAATATCATAATGTTCTCCTGCAGCTAGATAAACAGGTACAGATCCCATTCCCAGATCATTTGTGCTGACAGATGCTGCGGTGTCTTTTGTAGAAGTAAAAATTTGAATACGGGCTTTGGTTCCTAAACCTTTTGGATTTAGGGCCTTGAAGGCAATTCTATTAAGTTCATTTCCAACAATCTGGCCCCCTTCAGGGAAATATTGCAAACTGTTTTGTTTATTGAAGATATCGGTATTGATTAATTTCTTTACTGTGGATTGATCTACATTTCTGAAACGGATGGAAATTGGTTTTCCTTTTATCTTTTCAGTAACCTTTATTTTTATAGTTCCATCCGGCTGCATCGATTCCCTGCCCCTGTCAACTACCTTTTCACCTTCCAGAACCTCATATCCCACGGATGTTTTCGCCCAATCTTGATTCTCGGGGTTTTTAAAGTTTAGGAGATAATATTCATTGTTTCCCTCGGTTATCATTTGGCTGCTGCTGATGATATTATCCGAACGTAGATTACCAATGTTGAGAACTTTTTCAAAATAGTAGTCAGCACTACTGTTTCTCATCCAATTTGTATAGGCCCTCATTCTATAGGAACCTTCAACCAAAGTATCGGAGAGCGCGATATCACCAACGGAGATACCAGAAAACAGTGAATTTATTTTTTGACTGACTATTTCTCCTGTTGGACTGATTAGTTCGACATAAGCTATTCTGGATAAAATGGAGAGTTTATTTTCGATATCAATTGTAGTATAAGCTTTATACCAGATGGTTTCACCGGCACCATAATTATCTCTATCGGTCTGTATATGAATTTTTTCTTGGGGAAATTTATTTGCATACTGAGTCATTCTTTCTTGAAATACATCAGTAGTTTGAGCAGATAAACGAAAAAATACACTGAATACACAGAGAAGACCTAAGAGGACGGTGAGTTTCTTCATAATTAAGCTGGCTAATTCTTTATAATTATACGAAAATTTCGAGGGAAAGTTTGTAAATTATTTTTTTGGGAGCGGATTTCTCATCTGCTTCAATATCTTTGCGGTATGAATATTCTAATCATCGGCTCTGGAGGTAGAGAGTCTGCCTTTGCCTATAAGATCTCACAAAGCCCAAAATTAAGCAAATTATATATCGCACCAGGGAATGCTGGTACAGAACAGTATGGTGAAAATGTAGCATTAAAAGTTACGGATTTCGAAGGAATCGCTGATTTTGCGTTAAAAAATAATGTAGAAATTATTGTTGTAGGTCCGGAAGAGCCATTAGTAAAGGGTATTCATGATTTTTTCCTTTCGAGGGAAGATTTAAAAGGAATCGCAGTTATTGGTCCACAACAAGAAGGGGCACAATTAGAAGGTTCTAAAGATTTTTCGAAGGAATTTATGATCCGTCATGATATTCCTACAGCTGCGTTTAAGTCATTCAACAAATCAAATTTGGAGGAAGGATTAGCGTATTTAGATACTCAAAATCTTCCTATTGTCTTGAAAGCTGATGGTTTGGCGCAAGGAAAAGGAGTCTTAATCCTTGAGTCCTATGATGAAGCAAAAGCGGAACTCAAGGCGATGATCAGCGACTCCAAGTTTGGGGCAGCAAGTGATGTGGTTGTGGTTGAAGAGTTTTTAAAAGGAATTGAATTGTCTGTTTTCGTATTGACAGATGGTGAAAATTATAAAGTTTTGCCTTCGGCAAAAGACTATAAACGGATTGGTGAAGGTGATACAGGATTGAATACAGGTGGTATGGGATCTGTCTCTCCAGTTCCATTTGCAGATCAAGCGTTCTTAGATAAGGTAGAAAGCCGTATTATCAAACCTACAGTTGATGGTTTGAAGAAAGATGGGATTCCTTACAAAGGCTTTATTTTTATCGGATTAATGAATGTGGGCGGTGATCCTTATGTTATTGAGTATAATGTTCGCATGGGAGATCCAGAAACAGAGTCGGTATTGGTGCGTATTGAATCAGATTTAGTGGATCTATTAGAAGGTGTTGCGAAGGTTGATTTGGATAAACGTTCATATACTGTAACGGATAAGACTGCTGCTACTGTTGTTATTGTTTCAGGAGGATACCCTGGAAACTACGAAACAGGTAAGGTGATATCAAATATGGAAAACGTTAAGGAGTCTATTGTTTTTCATGCGGGGACTAAACAGGATGGGATAAATGTATTGACTGCTGGTGGACGTGTACTTGCAGTAACTGCATTGGAAGATGATTTATTCTCAGCATTGCAACAGGCAACCGCTGATGCAGGACGTATATTTTTCGAAGGAAAATACTTCAGAACAGATATAGGATTTGATTTAATATAAAAATATTGATTTCAAAGCCAATGAGTTATATTTTTGCCGGTGAAAATATTTTGGAAGAATAGATAAAGCTTCTATATTTGCATCACCAAAGCAAAATGGCCCGTTCGTCTAGGGGTTAGGACGCAAGATTTTCATTCTTGAAACAGGGGTTCGATTCCCCTACGGGCTACCACATCGAAGATCAAAACATACAAAAGCTTGCAAATTGAACGTTTGCAGGCTTTTTTATTTTTAAGGCAGGTCAAAATGTTCAGAAATTCGCAAACTTTTAGTGACTCATTCGGTGAGTCATTAAATTTGATTGAAGTACTCACTGAAATGCATTCAAATCACTGATTCAGGATCATGTACAAAAGTTGTGGAGGGGATAAAAAATAATTAGATATTTGTGCTTTGAACTTATATAGAGATGCACGATTCATTTAAAGCTTTAATGCCGCTTATCATTCCTGAAGGAGT